>CAWDZL010000001.1:0-5444 GCA_963807045.1 uncultured Actinomycetota bacterium
GCGCCCCGTCGGTCAGCTTGGGATCGACCGATCCACTCGTGATCGGGAACACCACGGCGCCCGCGGCGACCTTCGACGGCGTCACCGGCGCGACCCTGACGCCGAGGGCCCGCAGCGCCACGCCGGCCTTCTTGTCGAGGGTCAGCCGCGTGTCACCCGCCTTCTTCAGGGCAACCGTGTTGGAGCGTCGGCGGCGAACGTCGCCGGGGCGAGTGCGAGCGTGACGGCGCCCGCGGCGGCGAGCGAGCCGAGCGCCGAGCGCGTGAGGTTGATGGTGGTCATTCGGGGCCTTCCGGAGGGGGACTGGATCGTCCTCGGGGTACGTCCCCGGACCCGGCGACCGGACGGGCCGCTGCCGGGCCTGGCGCCCGGACGCTCAGCCCGGGGCGTCAGCCGCGGCGCGGCCGCCGGGGAAGAACGCGCTCGTGCGACGTCCGCGTGGCCCTCGCGCGGCCGGATCAGGAAATCATCCGGCGGCAGCACAATGGCGGTCGCCGCGATCTCATACGACGCCGCCGCCGAGCACGCGGTCGCCGTCAGACCACGCGGATACCCCACGCACACGTGAGCGACTCGCCGGGCGTGAGCGTCCGCAGCCCGTCGCCGCTGCGGAACGCGTCGGGTGCGCAGGTCATCGGCTCGACGGCGAGCGAGCGCCGCCGGCGCTCGGGCTGCGCCAGCGTGTCGCCGGTGAAGAGCATGAGGTAGCGGTGGTGCTCGTCGAGCCAGAGGTCGACGCCGGCGCCGTCGGGCGCCCGCAGGCGGACGGTGGCGCGCCCGTGCGTCGTCGCGGGCGAGGTCGCCGAAGGCGGTGTCGAGCTGCGTCGCGCCGATCGGGCGCGGCGTCGCGAAGTCGTAGGCCGTCCCGGCCACCGGCGCGCGTTCGCCGGTCGGGATCCCGCGCTCGTCGGTGACGAGCCGCGTGCCGGCCTGCACCTGCAGGACGGTGTCGTCGATCCGCGGCGTGCCGACGGTCAGGTAGGGGTGAAAGCCGGCGCCGAACGGCAGCTCGGCGTCGCCGATGTTGCGTCCGGTGGTGCGCACGGTCAGCCCGTGCGCGTCGAGGACGTGCTCGACCTCGATCTCGAGCGCGAACGGGTAGCCGGGCTGCGGCGGCACGAACAGGCGCAGCCGGGCGCGGTCGGGCGCCACCTCGGCGATCTCCCACGGCGCGAAGCGCGCGAGGCCGTGGATCGCGTTGCCCGTTCTCCGGCTCGGTCAGCGGCAGCTGGAGCTCGCGGCCGGCGAACCGGTAGCGGCCGTCGCGCAGCCGGTTGGGCCACGGCACGAGCGCCTGGCCCTGTCCGCCGAGCTCGGGCTCGCCGGGCCCCACGCCGTCGAGGACGTCACGGCCGCCGAGCCGCAGGACGCGGATCGACGCGCCGACCTCGGTGACGACGGCGCTCGCGCCGTCGGCGCGGAGCTCGATCTGCCGGCCGGTGGCCGGGACCGGAACGTCGCGACCGCTCACGCCGGGCCGGGTGGCGCTGTGCCGGCGGCGTACTCCTGCATCGGGACGTCGCCGGCCGACCACGCCGCCATCACGGGGTCGATGATGCGCCAGGCCTCCTCGGCCTCGTCGCCGCGGATGAACAGCATCGGGTCGCTGCGGAGCATCTCCTGGATCAGGTGGGCGTAGGCCGTGAACCGCGGCGGGGTGGCGCGCGCCTCGAGCTCGCGGGTCTCGGCGGTGCGCTCCGGCCCGTTGAGCGTCGTGGCCAGGCGCACGTACGGTTCCATGAGACCGATCCGGAGCACGTTGGGCTCGACGCCGGGCCACTGGTCGGTCAGGTATCGGGGCAGCGGGCGGAAGTGGATGGCGATCTCGGCGGAGGTCGTCTCGAGGGCCTTGCCGGAGCGCAGGGTGAACGGGACGCCATCCCAGCGGGGGCTGTTCAGGCCGAGGGTCAGGGACGCGTAGGTCTCGGTGTTGCGGCTGGGGTCGACCCCGGGCTCGTCGACGTAGGAGGGGACCTGCCGGGAGCCGATCGTGCCCGCGGTGTAGCGGGCGCGGATCGTGTCGCTGCGCATCCGCTCCGCCGTCGGCGTGGCGACCGCCCGCAGCGCCTCGACGCGGACCGACGCGGAACGAGTCGGCGTCGATCCGGGCCGGCTGCTCCATGAGGACCAGGGCCATGGCCTCCATGAGGTGGTTCTGGATCATGTCCTTCATGGCGCCGGCGCGGTCGTAGTAGGAGGCGCGGCCCTCGAGCGTGAGGCTCTCCAGCCAGCTGATGTCGACGCGCTCGACGTGCACCGCGTTGAGGATCGGCTCGAAGACGCGGTTGAGGAACCGCAGCGTGACGATCCGGCGGACGAGCTCGCTGGAGAGGAAGTGGTCGATCCGGAAGATCGTCGGCGCGGGCAGCTGGATGCGCAGGATCTCGTTGAGCTCGTGCGCCGAGGCCAGGTCGGTGCCGAAGGGCTTCTCGATCGCCACCGCGTCCGCGGCGCCCAGCGTCGTCGTCGCCAGCGCGGGCAGCACCTTCGTCAGCAGGCTCGGCGGCAGCGCGAGGTAGACGAGCGTGTCCGGATGGTCGTCGCCGATCACGCGGCCGACGTCCTCGGGCTGGGTGACGTCGCCGGGCTGGAAGCTGAGCATCCGCACGACGGCGTCGCGGGTGGCGGGCGTGACGGTCGCGTGCTCCTCCAGCTTGCCGGCGATGTGCTCGCGGAAGTCGTCGGTCGACCAGTCGGTGAGGTCGGACCCGACGATGGTCAACCCCGGTGGCAGCAGCTCGGCCTCGGCCAGCTGGGCGACCGCGGGCAGCAGCAGGCGGCTGGTCAGGTCGCCGGAGGCTCCGAACAGGACCATGCGCTCGATCATGTGGTGACCGCCTTTCTCGGCTCGTCGTGGGAGGCACTCGCAGCGCGGTGACGGGCGGCCCGTCACCCCGGGACGGCAACGGAAGATCGCCCCGGCCAGCGGCTCGTCGGCGCGCTGCTCGCAGTCGACCCACGAGGTCGTGATGTAGAGGTCGCCGCCGTCGCGGCCGCCGAAGGCGACGGAGGTGGGGTTCGACGTCGGCAGCTCGATGACGCCGTCGAGCGTGCCGCCGGCGCTGTACCGGCGGACGGCGGCGGCCCGTCCGAGGGCGACCCAGAGGCCGCCCTCGTCGTCGACCGTCATGCCGTCCGGCCAGATCTGCTCATCGGTCAGGTCGAGGAAGCGCCGGCGACCGGAGAGCTCTCCGGTCGCCGGGTCCATGTCGAAGACGTCGACGACGCAGAGCGCCGTGTCGGCGAGGTACAGGCGCCCGCGCGCCGGGTCGAACGCGGGGCCGTTGGAGATCGTCAGGCCGTCGACCACACGGGTCACCCCGCCGCCGTCGACCCGGTACAGCGCGGCGTTGCCGCGGCCGCTTGTCGTAGGCCATCGTGCCGACCCAGGCCCGTCCGCGATCGTCGACCTTGACGTCGTTGGCGCGGTTCTCGGGCCGGTCCTGCTCGATCGGCACGCGGAGGTCCAGCCTGCCCGTGCCGCGGTCGAGCACGGCCAGGCCCTCCGGGGCTTGCCACCACCGGCTCCCCGGTCGCGCTCAGGACCACGCCACCCGGCTGGCCCGGCGGTCTCCCAGGAGTCGTCGTCGCCCGACTCCGGGTCCAGGCAGTGCACCCGCTCTCCGGCGATGTCCACCCACCACAGGCGGGCGGTGGCCGCGTCCCAGAGCGGGCCCTCCGCGTGCCCGTCGCTGGGCACCGACGACGACCTCGACGGTGGCGTCAGACATGCTCGAGCGCACCGGCGCGCTGGGCCAGCTCGTCCTCGGCGTGGGCCACGACCGGCATGCCGCCCTTGCCGACCTCCAGCGGCGTGCGGTGGAAGCCGTGGAAGGTCATCATCCCGCCGGCGAGGAACGCCACGTCGTCGCAGCCGTTCTGCTTGAGCACGCAGTAGGCGATGTAGCTGCGGAAGCCCGAGCGGCAGTAGGTGTACACCGGCTTGTCGCGCGGCACCTCGTCGAGCCGGTCGCGCAGCTCGGTGTAGGGGATGAGGATCGCCTCGGGGATGTGCCAGCGCGTCGTACTCCGCCTGGGTGCGCGTGTCGAGGATCGTCACGCGCTCCGCGCACGTCCGGGTAGTCCTCCGGGTACCAGAGGTCGATGTCGCCGCGCAGGAGGTTCGCAGCCCAGGAAGCCGACCATGTTGACCGGGTCCTTGGCCGAGCCGTAGGGCGGGGCGTAGGCGAGCTCGAGGTGCTCGAGGTCGAACACCGTCATGCCGGCGCGCAGCGCGACCGCGAAGACGTCGATGCGCTTGTCGACACCGTCCCAGCCCAGCACCTGCGCGCCCAGCAGCTTGCCCTCGGCCGGCTCGAACAGCAGCTTGATGAACAGCGGCGCGGTGCCCGGGTAGTACGCCGCGTGCCCGTTGTGGTGGTCGTAGACCTTGCGGTAGTCGATGCCCGCCGCGCGCAGCTCGGTCTCGGTCATGCCGGTGCCGCCCGCGGTCATGTCGAACACCTTGACCACGGCGGTGCCCTGGGTGCCGCGGTAGGCGCTGTCGCGGCCGGCGATCGTGTCGGCGGCGATCCGGCCCTCCCGGTTGGCCGGGCCGGCCAGCATCGAGAGCACCGGCTCGCCGGTCAGGAGGTGCGGCGTCTCGACCGCGTCGCCGGCGGCGAGGATGTCGGGGTCCGACGTGCGCATCTGCGCGTCGACCTCGATGCCGCCGCGCGGGCCGATCTCCAGGCCGGCGTCACGGGCGAGGTCGACGTTGGGACGCGCCCCGGCCGCCATCACCACGACGTCGGCCTCGACCGACGTGCCGTCGGAGAGGTCGAGCACGAGCCGGCCGTCGTCGCCGTGGCGAACCGCCGTCGGCCGACGTGCCGAGCCGCAGGTCCACGTCGTGGGTGCCGACGTGGTAGTCCAGGATCCGGGTCATCTCGGGGTCCAGCCACGGCATCAGCCGCTCGGTCCGCTCGACGACGGTGGTCTGCAGCCCGCGCGCCCGGAAGGCCTCGGTGAGCTCCAGCCCGATGTAGCTGCCGCCGACGACGACGGCGCTCGTGGCGTCCTCGTCGAGCCGGGCGATGATGCGGTCCATGTCGGGGATGTTGCGCAGCACGTCGACGCGCGGGTCGTCGGCGCCCGGGATCGGCGGCCGGATCGGCTCGGCGCCCGGGGCAGAGCACGAGCTTGTCGTAGGACTCCCGGTACGTCCGCCCCTCCGCGAGGTCGCGCACCTCGACCTCCTTGGCGTCGCGGTCGATGCGGAGCACCTCCTGTCCGGTCCGCACGTCCAGCGCGAGGCTCTTGCCGAGGCTCTCGGGCGTCTGCAGCAGCAGGCTGTCGCGCTCCGGGATCGCCCCGCCGATGTGGTACGGCAGGCCGCAGTTCGCGAACGAGACGTAGTGGTCACGCTCGAGCACGACGATCTCGGCCGACTCGTCGAGCCGCCTGCAGGCGCGCACCCGTCGAGGCACCCGCCGCGACGCCGC
>CAWDZL010000002.1:0-2928518 GCA_963807045.1 uncultured Actinomycetota bacterium
ATAATTTATAAATATATCCTCTAAATTATTTGTCCTATGATTTTTATATAAGTTGTCTTGGAGTATCAATTGTTATAAGCTTACTATTATATATAAATCCTATAATATCACAAACAGATGCCTCATCCATATAATGAGTAGTTACAAGCACCGTCATGCCTTCTCTAACTAAATTAGTTATGGTATTCCAAAAATCCCTTCTTGAAACTGGATCAACCCCAGCAGTTGGTTCATCTAACACTAGAAGACGAGGACTGTGTATAAGAGAACAACCCAAGGCCAGTCTTTGTTTCCATCCTCCAGATAAGGTACCTGCAAGACTTCCTTCTTTACCTTCCAAATTCGCCATTTTAATCAATTCTCTTTTTCTTTGTTCTAGTTTATCTTTATTTAACATGTATATACTTCCATAAAAATCTAAGTTCTCTTCTACAGTTAAATCCTCATATAAACTAAATTTTTGAGACATATATCCTATATTTTGTTTTATCTTCTCTGATTCTTTTACTAAATCATATCCTAGTACCTTTCCCTCGCCATATGTAGGTCTTAATACTCCACATATCATTCTTATGGTGGTTGATTTTCCGAACCATTTGGTCCTGAGCGCGTCGTCGTCGAGCAGACCGGCGCGGTGGAGCACCCGGGCGTGCGCGATCGAGCCGCGCAGGTCGACGTCGGCCAACCGCCAGTCGAAGTGCGTGCTGCGCGACAACGCCACCAACGCGTCAGCCGGCCCCCCGCTGAACCGGCCGCCCCACAGAGCGCCCGACGGTGTGCTGGCCACGTCAGTCCGTCCCGACTTCCATGGCGGCGCTCTCGAGCGCGGCTTCCTCGTCGCCAGCGACGGACGGGTTGTCCGAGATGACGTCGGCGCCACCGGCGGGCAGGGCACCGAACAGGGTGCCGTGCTCGACGAGCACCTGGCCCTGGTCCACCGGCTGCTGCGCGTAGAGGCTCGAGCTTGGCACGGGAGTCCGCGATGTCGAGGTTGCGCATGGTGAGCTGGCCGATCCTGTCGGTCGGGCCGAAGGCGGCCGACTCGGTGCGCTCCATCGACAGCCTGTCGGGGTGGTAGGAGAACCCGGGGCCGTCGGTACGCAGGATCGTGTAGTCCTCGCCACGCCGAAGCCGCAACGTCACCTCACCGGTCACGACCGAAGCGATCCACCGCTGGATCGACTCGCGCACCATGAGCGCCTGCGGGTCGAGCCAACGGCCCTCGTACAGGAGCCGGCCCAGGCGGCGACCCTCGACGTGGTAGTTCGCGACCGTGTCCTCGTTGTGGATCGCGTTGACCAGCCGCTCATAGGCGGCGAACAGCAGAGCCATGCCGGGCGCCTCGTAGATGCCGCGCGACTTCGCCTCGATGATGCGGTTCTCGATCTGGTCGGACATGCCGAACCCGTGCCGACCGCCGATGGCGTTCGCCTCGACGACCAGGGCGACCGGGTCGCTGAAGCGGACCCCGTTGATCGCCACCGGCCGACCACGCTCGTACGCGATCGTCACGTCCTCGGACTCGATGGCCACAGCCGGGTCCCAGAACCGCACACCCATGATCGGCTCGACCGTCTCGAGCGAGACGTCCAGGCTCTCGAGGGTCTTGGCCTCGTGGGTGGCGCCCCAGATGTTGGCGTCCGTCGAGTAGGCCTTCTCAGCGCTGTCGCGATACGGCAGGGAGTGCTCCACCAGGAACTGGCTCATCTCGGCCCGACCGCCAAGCTCGGCGACGAACGCCTTGTCGAGCCACGGCTTGTAGATCCGCAGCGACGGGTTGGCCAGCAGCCCGTACCGGTAGAACCGCTCGATGTCGTTGCCCTTGAAGGTCGACCCGTCGCCCCAGATCTCCACGTCGTCGGCCTGCATGGCGCGCACGAGCAGCGTGCCCGTGACCGCGCGACCCAGCGGCGTGGTGTTGAAGTAGGACCGGCCGCCGCTCCGGATGTGGAACGCACCACAGGCCAGCGCCGCAAGGCCCTCCTCGACCAGCGCGGACTTGCAGTCCACCGAGCGGGAGAGCTCGGCGCCGTAGATCATCGCCCGGCCCGGCACCTGGTCGATCTCCGGCTCGTCGTACTGGCCGAGATCCGCGGTGTACGTGCAGGGGATCGCGCCGCGATGCCGCATCCACGCAACGGCGACCGAGGTGTCGAGCCCACCCGAGAAAGCGATGCCCACGCGCTCGCCGACCGGCAGCTCCGTCAGAACCTTGCTCACGTCTCATCCCTCACGTCTCGTGCGTACTCGCGGCTGCCCGCGAGATCTAGGAACCGCTGGGCCACGGCCTGGCCGCCGGCCTCACCGCTGATCACCAGGACCGTGTCATCGCCGGCGATCGTGCCGAGCACCCCCGGCATCACCGAGTGGTCGATGGCCGAGGCGAGGAACTGCGCCGCGCCTGGAGGCGTCCGGAGCACGACCAGGTTGCCCGACGCCTCGGCAGTGACGAGCAGCTCGGCGCAGAGACGGGCGAGGCGGGTCGCCAGATGCTCCGTGTCCTCGATCTGCGGGGTCCGGTTGCCGCCCTCACCCGGCACCGCATAGGCCAAGGTCCTGTCCGGCAGCCGGATGCGGACGGCGCGCAGCTCGACGAGGTCACGCGAGAGCGTCGCCTGCGTGACGTGCAGGCCCTCCCCCGCGAGGACCGCCGCGAGGCTCACCCTGCGACCGGATCGCCTCACGCCCGAGGGCCCGGGTGATCGCGGCGTGCCGCGCCGCCTTCGTCGGGGGCAGTCCCGTGACCGGCACGCTCTCGGTACCCGTCACGACCACTCCAGCAGCCGGGTCAGGATCGCCTTCTGCGCGTGCAGCCGGTTCTCCGCCTCGTCGAAGATCACGGACTGCGGGCCGTCGAGGACGTCCGCCGTGACCTCCATCCCCCGGTAGGCGGGCAGGCAGTGAAGGACGACGGCGTCGGGCGCGGCAGTGCCGAGCAGCGCTGCGTCGAGGCGGTACGGCGAGAACAACCGCACGGCCTCGTCCTTCGACCGGTCGTCGCCCATCGAGACCCACGTGTCCGTCGCGACGGCGTCCGCACCGGCCACCGCGGCGGCGACGTCGGCCGTGACGAGCACCGACCCGCCCGTCCCGGCGGCGATCGCCTCCGCAGCGGCCACGACCGCGGGGTCCGGGACGCGCTCGGCGGGCGTTCCCACCCGCACGTGCATGCCGGCTGTTGCGCCGCCCAGCAGGTACGACTGCGCCATGTTGTTCGCGCCGTCGCCCACATACGCCAGCGTCTGGCCGGCCAGCGCCGCGACGCCGCCGCGGTGCTCGGCGATCGTCTGCAGGTCGGCGAGCACCTGACAGGGGTGGAACTGGTCGGTCAGGGCGTTCACGACGGGCACGCCCGCGTAGGCGGCCATCTCGTCGATCCGGGCCTGCTCGTAGGTACGCCACACGATCGCGGCGACCTGCCGGCCCAGCACCCGGGCGGTGTCCGCGATCGACTCGCGCACGCCGATCTGGGCCAGCTTGCCGTCCACCAGCATCGGGTACCCCCCGAGCTCGGCGATGCCCACCGAGAAGGACACCTGGGTGCGCAACGTCGGCTTGTCGAGCAGCACGGCGACCGCCCGCGGCCCCGCCAGCGGGCGCGCGGCGATGCGGTCGGCCTTGAGCGAGATCGCGAGCTCGAGGACGTCCCGCTGCTCGGCAGGGGTCAGGTCGTCGTCGCGCAGGAAGTGCCGCATCATGCCTCCTCGGGGGTGGGGAGCGGTGCGGGCAGGCCCGCCAGGAAGTCGACGAACGTGCGCAGCTGCTCCCATGTCACCACGAGGGGTGGCGCGAGGCGCAACGCCGATGACGTGACCGGGTTGACGATGAAGCCCGCCTCGAGCGCGAGCGCAGCGACGCGCGCGGCGACCGGCGCCGTCAACTCCACGGCGACCAGGAGGCCGACGGCCCGCACCTCTTTGACGAGCGAACCGGTCACCGCGCCGGCCAGACGGGCGCCGACGTCGCGCACGTGGGCAAGCACGCCGTCGCGCTCGATCACCCCGAGCGTTGCGAGCCCGGCAGCCGCCGCGACAGGGTTCCCGCCGAACGTCGTCCCGTGCTGGCCCGGGCCGAGCAACGTCGCCGCCCGCTCGCCCAGCGCCACGACGGCGCCGATGGGGAAACCGCCGCCCAGTCCCTTGGCCAGCGTGACGACGTCGGGCCGGGCGCCACCGCCCAGCTCGGGCCGCTGGAAGCCGAACCACTCCCCCGTGCGGCCGATGCCGGTCTGCACCTCGTCCACGACCAGGAGCGCGCCGCACCCGTCGGCGAGCCGACGCGCGTGCGCCAGGTAGCCCGGCGGCAGCGGCCGCACTCCGGCCTCGCCCTGCACGACCTCCACGACGATCGCCGCGACGTCGTCGGCCATGGCGACCTCGAGGGCTTCGGTGTCCCCGAACGGCAGGAACTCGACCCCGCCCGGCAGCGGCTCGAAGGGCTCCCGGTACGCGGCCTTGTAGGTGAGGGCGAGGGCGCCCATGCTCCGGCCATGGAAGGCACCCTCGAGCGCAAGGATGCGCGGGCGGCCGGTGCGGCGCGCCATCTTCATGACCGCCTCGTTGGCCTCCGTGCCGGAGTTGGCGAAGAAGACCCGGGCGCCGTCGTCGCCGCCGGTGAGCGAGATCAGACGCTCCGCGAGCGCGACCTGCGTGGGCGTCGCGAAGAGGTTCGAGACATGCCCGAGGGTCCCCAGCTGCGCGCTGATGGCGGCGGTGAGCGTCGGGTGCGCGTGGCCGAGGGCGTTCACCGCGATCCCGGCGAGCAGGTCGAGGTAGCGGTGGCCGTCGGCATCCCAGACGTAGGCCCCCTCGCCGCGGACGAGCACGCGCTTGGGCGGTCCGAACGTGTTCATGAGAGCGCGGCCGTAGCGCGCCGTCCACTCCGCACCGGTGCCGGTCAGCTCGCCGCCGGGCTGCTGCAGGGTCGTCACGCGCCACCTCCGGGCCGAGCGACACGCAGCGCGCCGCTCGTCAGGTCGTCGGGAAGGACCATGGTGCCGACACCACGCTCGGTGAAGACCTCCATGAGGACCGAGTGCGCCTGCCGGCCGTCGACGACGTGCGCCTGCGGGACGCCGCCCCGCACGGCGCGCAGGCACGCCTCCATCTTCGGCACCATGCCGGACTCCAGCCGAGGGAGGAGCTCGGCCAGCGCGGAGACGCGGATGCGGCGGGCCAGCGAGTCCCGGTTCGGCCAGTCCGTGTAGAGGCCCTCGACGTCGGTCAGGATGATGAGCTTCCGCGCGCCGAGGGCGACGGCGAGCGCGGCCGCGGCCGTGTCGGCGTTGACGTTCAGGACCTCGGTCGGGTCCTCGACGTCGGGCGCCACCGTGGACACGACCGGGATCCGGCCGGCGTCCAGCAGGTCCTGGACGGCCCGCGGGTCCACCTCGACGACGTCGCCGACGTGCCCGACGTCCACCGGTCGACCGTCGACGACGGCCATGCGCCGACGCGCGCGCAGCAGGCCGCCGTCCTCCCCGGAGAGCCCGACCGCGAACGGGCCGTGGGCGTTGATGAGACCCACGAGCTCCCGCGAGACCTGACCGGTCAGGACCATGCGCACCACGTCCATCGACTCCGGCGTGGTCACCCGCAGTCCGCCCCTGAACTCGCTCGCGATGCCAAGCCGGGCCAGCATCGAGGAGATCTGCGGACCGCCGCCGTGCACGACCACCGGGTGCAGCCCGCACAGCCGCAGGAAGACCATGTCCTGCGCGAACGCCCGCTTGAGCTCGTCGTCGACCATGGCGTTGCCGCCGTACTTCACGACGAAGAGGGCGCCGCTGAAGCGCTCGAGCCAGGGCAGCGCCTCGACGAGCACGGCTGACTTCTGGGCCGGGGTGAGGTCTGCGACCACCTCGGCGATCTCGGCCGCGTCCGCGGCGGGGGTGGGCTCGGTCATGTCGTGTAGGCGCTGTTCTCGTGGACGTAGCCGTGGGTGAGGTCGTTGGTCCAGACGGTGGCGCGGGCATCGCCGGCGTGCAGGTCGATCTCGACGTGCACCTCCCGCGCGGCGGCCATGTCGACCAGGTGACGGTCCTCGAACGCACCGCCCGCCCGGCAGACCTGCACTCCGTTGAACGTCACGTCGAGCTGCTCGGGGTCGAACGCGGCGACGCTCTCGGGGACCGTGCCCACCTGAGCGAGGATCCGGCCCCAGTTCGGGTCGTTGCCGAAGACGGCGGCCTTGACGAGGTTCGAGCGGGTGACCGCCCGGGCCACCGCCACCGCGGCCGCCTCCGTCTCGGCGTTCACCACGGTCACCGCGATGTCGTGCGTCGCGCCCTCGGCGTCGGCCACGAGCGCGCGGCCCAGCGACTCGCACGCCTCGGTGAGGGCTGCCGCGAGCTCGGCACGGTCCACCCGGACGCCGCTGGCGCCGGAGGCCATGAGCAGCACGGTGTCCGACGTCGACATGCAGCCGTCGGAGTCGATCCGGTCGAAGGTGACCCGGGTCGCCTCGCGCAGCGCGGCGTCGGCGTCGGCCGGGTCGATCGAGGCGTCGGTCGTGAGGACGACAAGCATTGTGGCGAGCGCCGGCGCCAGCATGCCGGCGCCCTTCGCCATGCCACCAACCGACCAGCCGGAGCGCTGCACGTGAACCGTCTTCGGCACGGTGTCCGTCGTCATGATCGCGCGGGCCGCGTCGGGGCCGCCCGTGGCGCTCAGGCGCGGCGCGACGGCGGCGATACCGGCGAGCAGCACGCTCTGGACCGGCCGCTCGCCGATGATCCCCGTGGAGCACACGACGACGTCGCCCGGTGACACGCCCAGCTCCTCGCCCACGCGGTCCGCCGTCTTGTGCACGTCCTCGAACCCGCCGGGACCCGTGCAGACGTTGGCCGAGCCGGAGTTCAGCACCACCGCGCGCACGACGCCGTCGCGCACCACCTGGCGGGACCACTGCACGGGCGCCCCCACGACGCGGTTGGTCGTGAACACGGCCGCGCCGACATGCTCGGGGCCGTCGTTGACGACCAGCGCGAGGTCGGGCTTGCCGGAGGGCTTGAGCCCCGCGGCCAGCCCTGCCGCGCGGAATCCGGCGGGCTCGGTGACGCTCACGGTGCGACTCCCGTCACTGTCAGGCCACAGGTCTCGGGCAGACCCAGGGCGATGTTCATCGACTGGACCGCGGCGCCCGCCGTGCCCTTGACCAGGTTGTCGAGGGCACACACGGTGACGACCGTTCCCGCCCGGGCGTCGACCGCGACCTGGACGAGCGCGGTGTTGGCGCCTGCCGTCGCCGCGGTGGTGGGCCACTCCCCTTCCGGGAGCAGCTCGACGAACGGCTCGCCCGCGTAGGTCTGCGCCCATGCCGCGCGGACGTCGCCTGCGGTCACGCCATCGACGAGCGGCGCCGTCGTCGTGGCGAGGATGCCGCGCGACATGGGCACCAGGACGGGCGTGAAGGAGACGCGCACGTCGGCGGCACCGGCCGAACGGAGGTTCTGCTCGATCTCCGGGATGTGGCGGTGCACTCCGCCGACGGCGTAGGGCACCGCGGACCCGAGGGCCTCCGAGGCCAGCAGGTGCGGCTTGGGCGCCTTACCGGCACCGGAATAGCCGACCGCGAGGACGGCGACGAGCGACGTCGGGTCGACGAGCCCGGCCGCCACTCCCGGCTGCATGCCCAGCGTGACCGCCGTGACGTTGCAGCCGGGGACAGCGACGCGGCGGGCTCCGACGAGCTCGCCGCGCTGCCGTCCGGTGGCGGTGACGAGCTCCGGCATGCCGTAGGTCCACGTTCCGGCGTGCGGCGAACCGTAGTACTGCTCCCACGCCGCTGGGTCGACGAGCCGGTGGTCCGCGCCGCAGTCCAGGACCAGCGCCGCGTCACCGAGCTCGGCCGCGATGGGGCCCGACGTACCGTGCGGGAGCGCGAGCACCACGACATCGTGGCCCGCGAGCGCCTCCGCGGAGGTCTCCTGGATGACGCGGTCGGCGAGGCTTCGCAGGTGCGGGTGGTGCCGGCCGAGCCGGTCGCCCGCGCTCGTCGCCGCCGTGAGCGCGCCGACCTCCACCTCCGGGTGGCCGGCGAGGAGACGGAGCACCTCACCTCCGGCGTACCCGCTCGCGCCCGCAACAGCGACCCGGATCCTCATGTGCATGAATATACACCTGAGTGCATGAGTTGGAGGTGGATTTACGCGACCCGTGTCCCGGGACGGGTGGCCATCGCCACTCCCAGGACCCGGAAGGCGGTGCACCCGCGGGCAGGTGTTGGATCGCACCATGCGCGCTGTCCAGGCGACCGCCCCCGGCGGCCCAGAGGTCCTGTCCGTCGTCGAGCTACCCGACCCCAGCCCTGGCCCCGGCCAGGTGCTCGTCGCCGTCGCCGCCGCCGGGGTGAACTTCATCGACACCTACCGGCGCTCGGGTCGCTACAGCGTGCCCTTCCCGCACGTGGTCGGCTCCGAGGGCGCCGGCATCGTCACGGCCGTCGGCGCGGGGGTCATCGACCTCGCGGTCGGTGACACCGTGGGCTGGGTCGCGGGGACCGACGGGTCCTACGCCGAGCAGGTGCTGCTCGCGGCCGACCAGGCCATCCCCGTTCCGGTCGGCGTCCCCGCCGAGACCGTCGCCGCCGTACTCCTGCAGGGCATCACCGCCCAGTACCTGGCCTCCGACACGTTCCCGGTCCGACCCGGCCAGGACGTGCTCGTCCACGCCGGCGCCGGCGGGGTCGGCCTCCTTCTCACCCAGCTCGCCGTCGCGCGCGGCGCACGTGTCCTGACGACGGTCTCCACCGACGACAAGGCCGCCCTCTCCCGCGCGGCCGGAGCCACCGACGTCGTGCGCTACGACCAGCTCGCCGACCTGGCGACCGAGCTGCCGGCCGTCGTGCGCGGCTTGACGGGCGGCGCGGGCGTGCACACCGTGTTCGACGGCGTCGGGGCCGCCACCTTCGAGGCCTCCCTCGCGAGCCTCCGACCACGGGGCGGCATGGCGCTGTTCGGCGGGTCCTCGGGCGCGGTCCCGCCGCTCGACCCGATGCGCCTGGAGAACATGGGTTCCCTCTACCTGACCCGGCCGAGCATCCGTCACTACACGGCGACGAGGGACGAGCTGGTCGGCCGGGCCGACGAGCTCTTCGCACGCATCGCCGACGGCACCCTCGATGTCCGGATCGGTGCACGGTTCCCGCTCGCCGGCGCCGCCGATGCGCATCGGGCGCTGGAGGGCCGCCGCACGACCGGGAAGGTCCTCGTCCTCCCCTGACCGACGTCTGCCCGCGGCTCCCGCACCGACTACGCGCGCAACGTCCCACCGTGGCGCGCGGCCACGGCCGCCACGACCGCCGCGCGGACGGCGGCGATCTCGTCAGCCGTCAGCGTGCGATCGGCGGCGCGCAGGCGCACCGTGATCGCGACGGACTTGCGGCCGGCACCGACCTGCTCGCCCCGGTAGACGTCGAACACCCGGGCGTCCTCGAGGAGGGCACCGGCGGCCTGCCGGACCGTGGCGTCCACGTCACCCGCGGCCACCGCGTCGTCGACGACGAACGCGAGGTCCTCCTTGGCCGGCGGCTGGGCCGAGATCGGCTCAGCCTGGGCCACGCGCCCCTCACCCGCGGCGACGAGCGCGTCGAGGCGGAGCTCGAACGCGACGGTGCGGGCCGGGAGGCCGAGGTTCTCGCACACCTTGGGGTGCAGCTCGCCGGCGTGACCGACGAGCTCGCCCTCCGGGAAGCTCGATCGTCGCGCACCGCCCGGGGTGCCACGGCCCGAAGGGCTCGTTGCGGACCCTGACCTCGGCACCGACGGTCCGCGCCACCAGCAGCGCGGCGGCGACGGCGTCCGACCACTCGTACGGCCGCGCGGGCCCGCGCCAGCCAGCCGGCTCGCGGTGGCCCGTCATCGCACCCGCCACGCGCCGCGGCTGACTCGGCAGGGCCGCGTCCAGGACGGCCAGCTCGGCATCCGACGGACGGTGGGCCACCGAGGGGCGCGGCGCGCTGCCCGACCCCTGCGCCCGGTACGCCCGGCCGACCTCGAACACCGCGACGTCCGTCGCACCCCGGCCCAGGTTGACCCGGACGGCGTCGACCAGCGTCGAGAGCACGGTCGTGCGCAGCAGCGGCAGCGCGTCGTTGAGCGGGTTCAGCACCCGGACGGCGTCGCGCCGCGTGCAGTCCGCCGGGAGCAGGAGCTGGTCGAAGCGCTCCGGACCGACGAACGGGTACGTGAGCACCTCCGTCAGCCCGTGATCGGCGAGCGCGCGAGCGACGGAGCGGCGTACGCGCTGGCCGTGCGTCAAGCCACGGCCGGACGACGCGGCGGGCAGTACCGACGGCATGAGCTCGTACCCGTGCAGTCGGGCGACCTCCTCGACGAGGTCGACGGGTGCGGTCAGGTCCGGCCGCCACGTCGGCGGCGTCACGGTGAGCACGTCCTCGCCGGTGACCACGCAGCCAACCCGCTCGAGTGCGCCGCGCACCTCGTCCGGCGGATAGTCCATGCCGACGACGCGCGCCGGGAAGTCGAGCGGCATCGTGATCGGGGCGACCGGGGCGACCGTGCAGACGTCGGTCGCGTCGGCGTCCACCGTGCCGCCACCGAACGCGACGAGCAGGTCGATCGCACGCTGGACGGCCCGTGGGGGCAGCTCGGTGTCGACACCGCGCTCGAAGCGCCGGGACGCCTCGGAGCCCAGCTTGTGCCGCCGCGCCGTGCGCGCGATCGAGACCGGGTCGAAGTGGGCACCCTCGAGGAGGACGTCCACGGTGGCCGCGGACACCTCGGTGCTGGCTCCACCCATGACACCGGCAAGACCGATGACACGCGAGCCCGCGATGCCGTCGGGCGAGTCGGTGATCAGAAGGTCCTCGCCGTCGAGGGCACGGTCCACGCCGTCGAGCGTCTCGAGCCGCTCCCCCGGGCGCGCCCGACGCACCACGATCGGCGCGCTGACGCGGCCGAGGTCGTACGCGTGCAGGGGCTGCCCCAGCTCGAGCATCACGTAGTTGGTCACGTCGACGGCGAGCGAGATCGGCCGCATGCCGGCCTGCGCGAGCCGCCGCTTGAGCCAGGCGGGGCTGTCCACCGAGGGGTTCACGCCGCGCACGACACGCGCCACGAACCGGTCGCAGCCGATGCGCTCACGGATCGGGGCGTCGTCGGCCACCCGGACGTCGAACCCGCCGGTCGTGGCCGCCGGCACGGCCAGCGCGGCCGGGTCACGGAACGGCTGCCCGGTGGCGTGCGAGTACTCGCGCGCCACCCCACGGATCGAGAAGCAGTAGCCGCGGTCGGGCGTGACGTTCACCTCGACCGTCTTCTCACCGAGGCCCAGGAGCTCGATCGCGTCCTGACCCGGCTGCAGGTCGGCGGCGTCGAACCCGTGCTCGGTGAGCACGATGATGCCGGCGTGGTCGTCGCCGAGCCCCAGCTCCCGGGCGGAGCAGATCATGCCGTCCGAGACGTGGCCGTACGTCTTGCGTGCAGCGATGGGGAACGGGCCGGGAAGCACCGCCCCGGGGAGCGACACCACCACCCAGTCGCCCTCGCCGAAGTTGTGCGCGCCGCACACGATGCCCCGACCAGCCGGCTCCGCCTCGGTGGCCGGGTCGTTGTGCTGCCCGACGTCGACACGGCACCAACTGATCACCTTGCCGTTCTTCTGCTCCTCCTCGACGAGCGTCAGCACGCGCCCGACGACGAGCGGCCCGGTGACGTCGGAGCCGTGGATGCCCTCCTCCTCCAGGCCGACCCGCACGAGCGCGGCGGCGACGCCCTCGGCCGTGGTCCCCGGCAGGAGGTCGACGGACTCGGCGAGCCAGGTCAGCGGTACGCGCGGCATCAGATCTCCATCCCGAACTGCTGCGAGAAGCGGACGTCGCCCTCGACCATGTCCCGCATGTCCCGGACCCCGTAGCGGAACATCAGGGTTCGCTCGACGCCCATCCCGAAGGCGAAGCCGGTGTACACGTCAGGGTCGATGCCCGCCGCACGGATGACGTTGGGGTGCGTCATGCCGCAGCCACCCCACTCGATCCAACCCGTGCCGGAGCAGGTGCGGCAGTCGGCGTCGGCGCCGCCGCAGACGAAGCAGCGCAGGTCCATCTCGGCGCTGGGCTCCGTGAAGGGGAAGTACGAGGGCCGCAGCCGCGTCACGGCGTCGGGCCCGAACATCGCGCGGGCGAAGTGGTCCAGCGTGCCCTTGAGGTGCGCCATCGTGAGCCCACGGTCGACGGCCAAGCCCTCGATCTGATGGAACACCGGCGTGTGGGTCGCGTCGAGCTCGTCGGTGCGGAAGGTCTTGCCCGGGCACACGACGTAGATGCCGCGGCCCTCCTCCAGGAGCGCCGCCGAGCGCTCGAGCATCGCGCGCGCCTGGACGGGCGACGTGTGGGTGCGCAGCAGCAGCCCGGACCCGGCCGGGGCGACGAAGAACGTGTCCTGCATCGCACGCGCCGGGTGGTCGGGGTCGAAGTTCAGCGCGTCGAAGTTGTGCCACTCGGTCTCGACCTCGGGGCCCTCGGCGACCTCCCAGCCCATGGCGACGAAGACGTCGCTCATCCGCTCGGCGAGGCTCTGCAACGGGTGACGGGCCCCCGCGATGGCGCGCTCCACCGGGAGCGTGACGTCGACGGCCTCCTCGACGAGGACGCGGGCGTCCCGCTCGGCCTCGAGCCTCGGCGTGGCGCGCCGCGAGGGCGGCGTTGACCTCACCCCGCGCCGGCCCGACGACGCGACCTGCGGCGGACTTCTCGGCGGGCTCGAGGGCGCCGATGGCCCGGTTCGCCAGCGCGAGGGGGCTGCGGTCGCCCGCGTGGGCGAGGCGCACCGCCTTCAGTGCGTCGAGGTCGGGCGCTGCGGCCGCAGCGGCGAGCGCTGCCTCGACCGCTGCTCGGATGCCGTCGACATCGAGGGGTGAGAGCTGATCAGACATGGTGCCTTCCGTGGGCATGCGGAACGGGGGTCAGCACTGGGTTGGCCCGCGGCGGCCGGTGGGATCGTCCGGATCTCCGTGCGCGATCAGTCGCGCGGCCCGCCAGCGGGCCCGCTAAATCGGAGGTCAGTCCGGTACGGCACGGCCCTCATCCTGCCACAGGGCGTAACGGGAAACGCTGCACGACGTCGTGCAGCGCGCCGCCCCCGGGACCGGCGCCCAGGTGAGACCGGACGAGCACGACATCCGACACCAGCCACTGCGGGCCGCCGTAGAGCGCGAGGGCATGCGCCAGAGCCGCCGGGTTCGACCCCGGCGCATCGGTAGCTCGTGCGCCGCCACGGCGGGACGACCCCCGGGGCCCTGCCGACCCGGAGCGCTGCACGCGGGCGACGGTGAGGTGCGGCCTCGAACGGCGGTCCTCACGACGGGCGAGCAGCTGCGCACCGACCCGCCCGGCGTCGGCCATGAGCGGACCCCAGCCCTCCCCACCGCACCCGATCCACAGCGTGCGGCCGTCGAACAGCCCGGCGCCGCGAAGCACCGCATCGAACGGCGCGTGGTCGGCCGCGACATCGTCGAGGGCAGCCGCCACGTCGTCGAGGTACCCGTCCGGCACCTCGCCGAAGAAGGCGATGGTCACGTGCCGGTCGGCCGGCTGGGTCCACCGCACGAGACCCTGCCGACCCGTCCGGCCGACGTCGGGGCCGACACCGGCGCGAACGGTGCCGAGGGTGCGCTCGAGATGGTCGAGGACGTCAGCGGGGGGCTGGACCGCGGCGAACAGGCGCATGCCCCCAGCATGCCCGCCGGCGTCGGCGCGCCGCGATGGGGATCGCTCAGGGTCGAGGGCACCGCGGGCCAGGGGGCGGGCCGGGGTCCGATCGGGGGCCGCTCCGGACACTCCCCGATACCCCCGCGGCCCCCAGCCGACGAGGCTGGACCCGTCAGCCTGGCCCAGCGGGGGCCCGGCCTGTGCCCCGCCGGGCAGATGGGAACCAAGATGTCGCTGCACGACAACCTGATGCGTGACGGCCTCGTCCGCCCCCTCGAGGGACGGGTGCTCGGCGGTGTCTGCGCCGGTCTCGGACGTCGCTTCGGGCTCGACCCGTGGGCGGCGCGCCTGCTCTTCATCCTCGGCCTGATGCTCATCCCGGGCAGCCAGCTGCTGATCTATCCGATCCTGTGGATCCTCATGCCCTCCGAGGTGCGCTACGCGTACTACCCGCCTTACCCCGGGCCGCAGTACGCCACACCCGCACCGGCTCCTGCGCAGCCGCAGGCCTGAGGATCAGGCGCGCGGGCGACGTTGCGCCCGCGCGCTCGCGTACAGGCAGACGGTTGCGGCGGTCGCGAGGTTGAGCGACTCCGCCCGTCCGTGGATCGGAACGCGCACGACGGCGTCCGCCAGGTCACGATCGGCGTCGGCCAGGCCCCAGGCCTCGTTGCCGAGCACCCACGCGGTGGGCGCCGCCAGGTCGGGCACCCCGGCCCGTCGGCCGCCGCCGGGCCCGGCCGCGTCGAGGAGGTCGTCGAGGTCACGGTCACCCGCACCGTCGGCTGCGAGCACGGCCAGCCCTGCCTCCCGCAGCGCCCCGACGACGTTCGGGAGGTCCGCCCCGCGCACCACCGGCAGGTGGAAGAGCGACCCTGCTGTCGCCCGCACGACCTTGGGGTTGTGCACGTCGACGCTGGACTCCGTCACCACGACGGCATCCGCCCCCGCGGCGTCGGCGGCACGGATCACCGTGCCCGCGTTGCCGGGGTCGCGCACGTGCGCGAGGACCGCCACGAGGCGCGGCCCGGCCGCGAGCACGTCGTCCAGCGATGCCTCGAGCAGGTCCACCACGGCGAGGACACCCTGTGCGTCGGCGCTCATCGCGTCGACCACCTCGGCGCTCGCGGTCCGGACGTGGAGCGAAGCGGCGACCGCGTCCCCGACGATCTCGGGATGACGGGAGGCGGCGGCGTCGGAGAGGTACAGCTCGCGCACGCGTTCGGGGGTGCAGCGCACGACCTCACGTACGGCCTGCGGCCCCTCGACCACGAACTTGCCCTGGCGTTGACGAACGGAACGCCCGGACAGCGCCCGCACCGCCTTCACCCGCTCTGCGCGGGGGTTGGTCAGCTCGGGTGCCGTCCGGGCGTAGGTCCCGTCAGCCAGGTCGTCGGAGCGACCGGGCGTCATCTCAGGCCGCGGGGGTGCTCGCCGCGTTCACGTCGGCGGGCAGCGCGTCCTTCGCCACCTGGACCAGCGTGGCGAACGCGGCCGCGTCGTTCACGGCCAGGTCCGCGAGAACGCGACGGTCGACCTCGACGCCAGCGAGCTTGAGGCCCTGGATGAGGCGGTTGTACGTCATGCCGTTCTCGCGAGCCGCGGCGTTGATGCGGGTGATCCACAGCTTGCGGAAGTCGCCCTTGCGCGCCTTGCGGTCGCGGTAGGAGTAGACGAGCGAGTGGGTGACCTGCTCCTTGGCCTTGCGGTACAGCCGCGACCGCTGACCGCGGTACCCGGCGGCCCGCTCGAGGGTCGTCCGGCGCTTCTTCTGGGCGTTGACCGCCCGCTTCACGCGTGCCACGTGATGCTCCTTGGTGTCGGGGGCTGAGAGGTCGGGGCGCCGGGGGCGCCCCGCCGGCTCACTTGCCCAGCAGCTTCTTGACGGTCCGGGCGTCGCCGGCGGACATGACCTGGTCGGCCGCGAGGCGGCGCATGCGCCGGCTCGTCTTGTACTCGGCGAGGTGGCGACGGTTCGCCTGCTCCCGCATGACCTTGCCGCTACCGGTGATCCGGAAACGCTTCTTCGCACCGCTGTGCGTCTTGTTCTTCGGCACCTTCGTGCTCTCTTCCTTCGGGTCGCCGGGCGGGCGACGTGGTCGACGTGCGGCGGGCCGCACCGGTCAGGAGGACTCGGAGTCTCCGCCGGAGGGCGGCTTCCGCGTGCTCGGTCGGGGTGTGGCGGACGCCGGACGGGCAGTGCGTGCGGCGGGCTTGGGGGCAGCCGAGGGCTTCGGCGGAGCCGGCTTCGGTGCACCCGGCTTGGGCGCTGCCGGCTTGGGAGCTGCGACCGGTGCCGACGAGGGCGCGGCCGGCGCAGGCGCCGGTGCAGCAGGTGCCGCAGGAGCGGCTGCTGCTGCGGCGCGAGGCGCCGCGGTGCGCGGGGCTGTCGCACGCGGCGCTGCCGCCGGGCGGGTCACCGGAGCGGCGGGCACGACCTCGGCGGTGGTCTCGGCCGCCTCGAACGGGACGTCCTCGGTCAGGGGCGCCGCCTGCTCGACCGGCGTCACCGTCTCGTCCGGTGCCTCGATCGGCTGGACCGTGGGCCTCGCCGCGGCGGCGAAGACGTCGAACGCGACCTCGTCCGTACCCTCACCCTCAGGTGCTGCGGGGCGCGGCTCACGCTTGCGCTGCGTCTGCTTGGCCTCGGACTTCTTCTTGGTCGGGCCCAGCACCATGATCATGTTGCGGCCGTCCTGCCGCGGCGAGCTCTCCACGAAACCGAGCTCGACGACGTCGTCCGCAAGGCGCTGAAGCAGGCGAAGACCCATCTCCGGGCGCGACTGCTCGCGGCCCCGGAACATGATCATGACCTTGACCTTGTCCCCCGCCGTGAGGAACCGCTCGACATGGCCCTTCTTGGTGCCGTAGTCGTGCGGGTCGATCTTCAGGCGGAAGCGGATCTCCTTGAGGACGGTGTTGCCCTGGTTGCGCCGGGCTTCACGCGCCTTCATGTCGGCCTCGTACTTGAACTTGCCGTAGTCCATGAGCTTGCAGACCGGCGGCCGTGCATCGGGGGCGACCTCGACCAGGTCCAGGTCGGCCTCCTGCGCCAGACGCAGCGCGTCCTCGACGCGGACGATCCCGACCTGCTCCCCGTTGGGGCCGACCAGACGCACCTCGGGTACGCGGATCCGCTCGTTGATACGGGCCTCGATGATGGTGGGACTCCTCGGGTCGCTGTTCCCCGACAACGAAGAAGGCCTCCGCTGCCGTTCACCGCTGCGGAGGCCCGATCCCATCGCTCGGCGACGCCGAGCCGGTCGACGGGCACGCCCGACGACCCAAAGGACCGGACCCGGCCCCTGTCGCCCGCGAACGGGACAGTCGGTGCTCGGGTGGGATGGACTCCGCTTGCGTCCGCCGGACGCACGTAGCGCACGCCGACAGACAGGTCGTCGCCCAGGATACCAGGCATGCGCCGCGGCCCCGCACGGGGCGGCCTGGCAGGATCGTCGCATGACGCTCGACGCAGGAGCCGCCGCCCGTGACATCTCCGAGGTGCCCGCAGTGGAGGTCATCACCACGGCCGCCATTCACCTCATGAGTGCCGCCGCGGTGAAGTGCGGCCTGAGCCCCGACACCCCCGAGACCCGCGGCGCCGACCTCGTCGACCTGGACGAGGCCCGTCGGCTCATCGTGGCCCTCGCCGGGCTCGTGACCTCCGCCGCGCCCGAGATCGGCAACCAGCACGCCCGAGCCCTGCGCGATGGTCTCCGCTCCCTGCAGCTCGCGTTCCGGGAGGCGTCGCCCTACCCCGACGCGCCTGGTGAGGGCCCCGGCGAGACGCTCACCGGCCCCGTCTCCTGAGCCCGGCCGGACGGCGTCGGCGCCTCCGGCGGGGCCCAACCGACCCTGCCGGTGCCCCGAGGCCCGTCGCCTGCCTATCCTGGGGCCGTGAGCGATCCGCGGGGGGCCGCGGCAGGATCCGGCGTCGGCCTCGAGCAGCCCACGGCGACGTCGACCGAGACGCCGCCGGCCGAGGCGACGGCCGCCGAACCCGGGCGCGCTACGGCACCCCCCTCGCCGGGTCCCAGCGTGGGCAGACGTGAGCCTCGACGCCTCTGCCCACGCGCACGTCCTCGACGACCCGCTCCCCCCCGAACTGCCCGACGACACCCCGCTGTTCCGTCAGCCTCCGGGACCACCCCGACGAGACGGCGCCCGCCGACGCCGCTAGGCCCGCACGACCGGGCATCGCCGCCGACCTGCGGGACACCGAGGTCCTCGAGCGCATCGCGCCCGTGCCGACGGCCGTAGGGACGGGCGAGGCCGCCGTGAGCGACGCCCCCGACCAGATGCTCGCGGCCGGGACGAGCGGCACCGTCGGAGCCGGAACGGGACGCCCGGGCCGCGGACTGCGCGTCACCGCCGCCGTCGTCGGCATCGCGCTCGTCGCCACCAGCGTCCTCGCCGCGTACCTGTACCAGTCGGCGCGGGACTGGCGCGACCACGCCGACGACTACCTCGCACAGGCCCAGGGCCTCGGCGCAGAGCTCGCCCAGTCGCGCAGCGACCTCGCTGGTGCCCAGGCCGAGCTCGAGGCCGTCCGCGCCCAGCTCACGACGGCACACCAGCGCATCACGGAGCTCGCCGACGAGAAGGCCCAGATCGGCGACGAGCGCGAGGTGACCCAGCAGCTGGTCGCCTACCAGGAGCGCATCAGCGTGGCGGCCGGGCAGGTCGCCCTGAAGCTCGACCAGTGCGTCCAGGGGCAGCAGGAGCTGATCGGCTACCTGCAGCGCGTCGCCGACGACCCCACGGCAGCACTGCCCCCCGACCAGCTCGCCCAGTTCGAGGGGAACGTCGAGGCGTTCTGCCAGGCCGCGTCCGAGGCCAACATCGCACTCCAGCGCGAGCTGTCGCGGTGAACACCCGCGCCGCACGGCGTCGCACACGCGCGCGCAGGCTCGCACCGATGCTCGTCGCCGCGAGCCTCCTCGCCGGCTGCAGCGACTTCCCCACGATCCCGGGCGACGCCGTGACGCAGCTCGTCCCGAGCGAGCCCCCGATCGTCCGGCCGTCGGGCCTGACCCCTGACGGCTTCGACGCGGTCCAGCGGATGGCCGTACGGATCCGCAACGTGGGGTGCGGTGCGCTCACCACCGGGTCCGGCTTCGCGATCGACGCGACCACCCTCATCACCAACGGGCACGTCGTCGCCGACGCCGCAGCTCTCCAGGTCTCCACCTACGACGGCCACGACATCACCGTGAGTGCCGCCAGCCAGGCCGCCATCGCCGATCTCGCGCTCGTGCGCACGGAGGAGCAGCTGCCGTCGTACCCGGAGCTCGCCGCGACGGACCCGGCGCCCGGCGACGACGTCACGGTGGTCGGGTACCCGCAGGGCGGTGCGCTCACGGTGACCTCGGGCCACGTGATCGGAGCGACGACCGACCCGCTGAACGCCAACCTCGGCGAGGTGCTCGTGACGGACGCGCCCGTCGAGCCGGGCAGCTCGGGCTCGGCCGTGCTCGACGCGGCCGGCCGGATCGTCGGCGTCGTGTACGCCAAGAACGCGTCCGGGCAGTCCTACATCGTGCCCGTGAGCACGCTGCAGGCCGTCCTCGCGGACACGGGAGCGTTCACGCCGACGACGCCGTGCGGGACGACCTGAGCGCCGAGGTGCAGCATGGGGGCATGAGCACCGAGCCCACCACCGCCGTCCGACAGCCGCCGTCCGGTCGCGCCCACCCCGTCCGCGCCGTGCGCGACCTCATGACCGTCCGGCGCGTCTTCGGCGAACCCATCGTCACCGCCGACGCAACCCTGGTGCCCGTCGCCCGCCTCATCGGTGGCGCCGGGTTCGGCGACGGCGAGGGCGAGATCCGCGGCGACGACGCGCGCGTCGGGTCGGGCAACGGCGGTGGGCTCGGCGTGATCGCGGTGCCCGTGGGCACGTACGTCGTCCGAGGCGCCGAGGTCACGTGGCAGCCTGCCGTCGACATGAACCGGGTGATCCTCGGCGGTCAGGTCGTTGGCGCGATCGCCCTGGTGGTCATCGCCCGGGCGCTGCGTCACCGACGCCGCTGACCCGCAGCTCCAGCGAGTCGACCACATCGCCGACCCGCGCGGCGAGGAGCTCCCCGACACGGGCGAGGAGAGCGTCGAGCCTCGGCTCGGGAGAGCCCGGGACGCACGCCGAGCACGACCGCCACCTCGGCGCGACGGCCCGGCTCGGCCCGCACCGTCGCGATGGCGCGCAGGTCCGCGAGCGCGCCCACGACGGCATCGTGGACCTGCGCGCGAACGGCACCACCCACGACGGCCGGCTGCCAGGTCGTTCCCGTCGCCAGCGCCACGACGGCGGGCCTCGGCAGCACGACGGCGGGACCGCCCGGGTCCACGACCAGCAGGTCCCAGCCCTCCTGAAGGGCAGCTGCCGCGGCGCGCGGCCCCTCCGCGGGGACCGGGCGGGCATCCGGGCGCCAGGCGGCCAGGGCGGCGACGGACGAGAACACGGGCAACGCGGTCCGGCCGTCCGGGGTCGCGACGGCGACGACGCCGGCCGAGGCGTGGCGTGGCTCGTGGAAGGGCCCGCCAGGTTCGCCCGGCGAGGCGTCGGCGTCCTCCGCTACGGCGACCACCGGCACGAGCACGCGAGCCGCGGCGAGCGCGTCCACGACCGCGGTCGGGGCGCCCGCACCTGCCGCGGCAAGCGCCGCGGCGAGCGCGGGGTCGGCGGCGCCGTCGTCCCCTGCGAAGGGTGACGACGGCGGCAGCTCGCGGCCGACCACTACGGCCGCCCGGCGACGTCCAGCGCCTCGGGCAGGGTGAAGGCCCCCGCGTACAGCGCCTTGCCGACGATCGCCGCCTCGACGCCCTCGCCGACGAGGTCGCGAAGCACGGCGAGGTCGGCAAGGCTCGAGATGCCGCCCGAGGCGACCACGGGCGCCGTCGTCCGCACGCACACCTCGCGCAGCAGCTCGACGTTCGGACCACGCAGGGTCCCGTCCTTGGTCACGTCGGTGACGACGTAGCGGGCGCACCCGGCGTCGTCGAGGCGGGCCAGGACCTCCCACAGGTCGCCGCCATCGCGCGTCCAGCCGCGCGCCGCAAGGGTCGTGCCGCGCACGTCCAGTCCGACGGCGATCCGCTCGCCGTACCGGGCGATGGCCGACGCCGTCCACTCCGGGTCCTCGAGAGCGGCGGTACCGATGTTCACGCGGGCGCAGCCGGTCGCCAGCGCGCGCTCGAGCGACGCGTCGTCGCGAATGCCGCCGGACATCTCGACCTGGACGTCGACCGCGTCCACGACGCTGGCGAGCAGCTCCGCGTTGGAGCCGCGACCGAAGGCCGCGTCGAGGTCGACGAGGTGGATCCACTCCGCGCCGCCGGACTGCCAGTCGAGGGCCGCCTGCAGCGGGTCGCCGTAGGAGGTCTCCGAGCCGGCCTCGCCCTGGACGAGTCGGACGGCCTGACCGGCCGCGACGTCGACGGCGGGCAGCAGCACCAGGCGGGACATGCGGTTCCTCTCGGTGGGTGTGGCGCGGAACGAGTCACACGAACGGGTTGTGCCAATGGCAGCCGGGAGCGGCGCGCC
Organism: uncultured Actinomycetota bacterium; assembly: GCA_963807045.1. Lineage (GTDB taxonomy): Bacteria > Actinomycetota > Actinomycetes > Actinomycetales > Cellulomonadaceae > Actinotalea. The sequence goes on from CAWDZL010000002.1 coordinate 21,212, forward strand.
CGTCGGGTCAGCCGGGTCAGCCGGGTCAGCCGAGCGTGCCGAGCCAGTTGCGCAGCAGCTCGGCGCCGGCGTCGCCGGACTTCTCCGGGTGGAACTGCGTGGCGCTGAGCGGCCCGTTCTCGACGGCGGCGACGAACCGGTCGCCGTGGATCGCCCAGGTGACGAGCGGCTCGGCGAACCGGCCACCCCCGAGCGGGGCGAACGTCCGCGCCGCGTACGAGTGCACGAAGTAGAAGCGCTCGTCCGCGAGGCCCCGGAAGAGGAGGCTCTCGGCGGGCGGCTCGATCGTGGACCAGCCCATGTGGGGCACGACCGGCGCGGTGAGACGGTCGACGACACCGGGCCACTCCCCCAGACCGTCAGCGCGCACGCCGTGCTCCACGCCGCCCTCGAACATGATCTGCATGCCGACGCAGATGCCGAGGACCGGTCGCCCGCCTGCGAGGCGACGGTCGACCACCTGGTCGCCGCGCACCGCCCGCAGCCCCGCCATGCAGGCGGCGAACGCCCCGACGCCAGGGACGACGAGCCCGTCGGCCGCCTCGGCCGCCGCATGGTCCGCCGTCAGCTCGACCTGGGCGCCCACGCGCTCAAGCGCACGGACGGCGGATCGGACGTTGCCGAAGCCGTAGTCGAGGACGACCACCCGCGGAGTGCTCACCGGCCCAGGGTAACGAGCACCCGGCAGCCTCTCCTCAGCGCTCCGCGAGGTGGACCTCGTCGGTCAGCTCTGCGCGCGGCCGGCAGCTCGCGCGGCGCGGCCGACCGACGCCAGGGTGCGCATCGCCTTCCAGCGGGACATGCCCACGCTCGTCACGACGCCAGGCTGCTCGGCTGCCGCAGTCTGGCCGAGGAGCAGGCGCTCCACGACGGGGGGCGCCCCGTCGAGCACGAGCCCGGCGGCGAGCGCATCACCCTCCTGGCCCGCGGTCCATCGGGTCGCGGTGATGTGCCCGTCGCGCTGCACGAGCAGGAGGGCCGGGACGCCGCGGGCCGCGGTCGACAGGGCGCGAGCGACTCCGGCTGCGACCTCCGCGCCGGGATCGCGGCAGACGGCGACGCCCCCGATCGGCGTCGGGACGGCGTCGACGGCGAGTCGCTGCAGTGCGCAGACGGCCGCGAGCGCCTCGGACGTCGCGACCTGCGTCAGGACGACGGCGACCGGCGCGATCTCGTCGGCCATGGGCTACAGGGCACCCTTGGTGGACGGGATGCCCTGGACCCGCGGATCCGGCTCCACCGCCGCCCGCAGTGCGCGCGCCAGCGCCTTGAACTGGGCTTCCACGATGTGGTGGGGATCGCGACCGGCCAGCACGCGCATGTGGATGCAGATCCCGGCGTGGTGAGCGATCGACTCCAGCACGTGCCGGGTGAGCGACCCTGTGAAGTGGCCGGCGATGAGGTGGTACTCCTGGCCCGCGGGCTCGCCGCGGTGCACCAGGTACGGTCGGCCGCTGACGTCCACCACGGCCTGCGCGAGCGCCTCGTCGAGCGGCACCATCGCATCGCCGAACCGGGAGATCCCCGACTTGTCGCCGAGGGCCTGGCGCAGCGCCTGGCCGAGCGCGATCGCGACGTCCTCGACCGTGTGGTGCACGTCGATCTCGACGTCGCCGGTCGCGCGGACGGTGAGGTCCATCAGCGAGTGCTTGCCGAGCGCCGTCAGCATGTGGTCGTAGAACGGCACGGTGGTCGAGATCTCCGTGCGACCCGTCCCGTCGAGGTCCAGCTCGACCAGGACGTCGGACTCCGACGTCGTGCGCTGGACGCGGCCCGTGCGGCCCATGCGGTCCTCCTCCTCGCGCGACCCGGCGCGCGCCGGGCACGGCCGTACTGTCTCACGATCACCGTCGGCCACGCTGGCGGCGCCGTTCGGTGACGAGCGCGGGCCACCTGGCCGCGGAGGTGACCCTGGCGGGCCTTCTTGACGGGGCAAGAAGTGCCAGATGCAAGTCCTTAATCATTTCGGGCCTTGCAGCCGCCGACGCCGGTAGGCGGAGAGTCCGAGTGTTCACTTTACGTCAGCCCGGTGTTCGTGCGCCGTTCACCGGGGTCACAGGGGGCTCGCGCATGGAGCACGTCGTGCTGCAGTACACGGCTGACATCGTCGCCGTCACCGTCCTGACCTTCGGGCTCTACTTCCGTCGTCACCGCAGACGCGACCTCGTGGTGGCGTTCCTCGGCGTCAACATCGGGGTGCTGGCGGTCACGTCGTCCCTCGGGTCGGGCGACATCGGCGCGGGACTGGGGCTCGGACTCTTCGGCGTCCTGTCCATCATCCGGCTGCGGTCCACGGAGATCGAGCAGCACGAGGTGGCCTACTACTTCTCGGCCCTCGCGCTCGGCATCCTCGGCGGCATCCCGAACGCGACCCTCTGGGTCCCGCCGTCGCTCATGGCGCTCGTCCTCCTGACGCTGCACATCGGCGACCACCCCGCCCTGCTGCGTCGCTACGACCGCCAGACGCTGATCATCGACGGCGCGGTCCTCGACCCGGCCGTCCTGAACGCGCGACTCGAACAACTGCTGTGCGCACGGGTGCACGGGGTCACCGTGCAGCGGCTCGACCTCGTCAACGACACGACGTGCGTCGACGTGCGCTTCGAGCGCTGGGCACCGCCAACGCCCTCGCACGTGGACGCTCACGTCGGCGGCCGGTTCGCAAGCCGCGCACACGCGCGAGCTCACGCGTGACCGCCCTGGCGACGCTCGGCGGTCCCGTCGAGCAGCTGGCGCCCATCTGCCTCGAGGAGCTGGTCGCACGCGCGGCGCTGCAGACCCGCGTCGACCGCAAGTACCTGCTGCCGGTCTCCCACGTCGATGCCCTGCTCGGCGAAGCCGCCGGCGACATCCGGGTGCTCCAGATCGGTGAGCTGCGGACCTTCGCGTACGAGTCCGTCTACTTCGACACCCCAGAGCTGCTCAGCTACCACCTGGCCGCGCACCGCCGTCGGCGGCGCTTCAAGGTCCGCACCCGCACCTACCTGGACTCGGCGGAGTGCTGGCTCGAGGTCAAGACACGCGGCCCACGTGGCCGCACCGTCAAGGACCGGCTGCCGCACGACGCCACCAGGGCGGACGACGTCGGGTCCGGCGTCGGGTACGTCGAGGACGTCCTCGGCCGCGCCGGGGTCGCCTGTGCCGCCGAGCTCGACCTGCGTCCGACGCTCGTCACGCGCTACCTGCGCACCACGCTGTTCCTGCCGTCGAGCTGCAGCCGTGTGACGGTCGACACCCAGCTCACCTGGGAGGACGGGACGCGCGCGACCGCGGTCCCGAACCTGGCCGTCGTCGAGACCAAGACCGGGGCCTGCGCGTCCCCGATGGACCGGGTCCTGTGGGCCCACGGTGCACGGCCGCTGCGCTTCTCCAAGTACGGCACCGGGCTCGCCACCCTCCGACCCGGACTCCCGTCGGCGCCGTGGCGTCGCACCATGGGCCAGCATGTCCGGCCCCACCTCGACGACGACTGCCCGACCGACCGCGAGAGAAGGACCAGCCCATGCCACGCATGACCGCCCGCAGAACGGCTCCGGCGGCACTGGTCGCCGCCCTCCTGCTCGCGGGGACGGCCGATCTCGGCCACGCCGCGGCCACGCCGCAGCCGGCGACGCCTCGCCCCGTCGCCGCGGCTGCCGACGTCGGGCTGGCCGGCGACATCACCTTCTCCCGTCCGGCCGGCACGTTCCAGGGCCGCGTCTCGGTGACGCTGTCGACGGGCATCTCCGGAGCGCAGATCCGCTACACGACCGACGGGACCCCGCCGACCACCGCCTCTGCCGTCTACGACCGGCCCATCGAGCTCAGTCGGAGCACCGAGATCCGGGCCCAGGCTTTCGTGAGCGGAGCGGCGACGGGCGAGCCCGGCTCCGCCCAGTACGTCGCCACCAACGTCACCACGGCGCACGACATGCCCGTCCTCGTGCTCGACAGCTTCGGGAAGGGCGCAGCCACCGACGAGGACAAGGGCATCGCGCTCGTCGAGCTGGCGCCTGGCGCCGGGGCCACGCTCACCGGCACGGCGACGACCGCCACGCGCGCGGTGTTCCGGCTGCGCGGCAACTCCAGCCGCTTCTTCGACAAGGTCCCGTACCGGCTCGAGCTGTGGGACAACACCGACGACGGCGCAGACCTGCCGCTGCTCGGCATGCCGGCCGATGACGACTGGGTGCTGCGCGGGCCCTTCAGCGACAAGTCGCTCGTTCGCGAGGCGCTCGTGTACGACCTCGCTCGTGAGATGGGCCTCGCGGCCCCTCGGTACGAGTTCGTCGAGGTCTACGTGAACACGGACGCCCAGCCCGTGAGCCAGGCCGACTACCAGGGCGTGTACATGGCAGTCGAGACGATCGAGGACGGCCCGGCGCGGCTGGACATCGCGCGCCTCAAGAAGAGCCACACCGCGCTCCCGGAGATCACCGGTGGGTACATCTTCAGCGTCGAGTGGCAGGCCGCCGAGGAACCACTCCTGAAGTGCACCGGATCGTCGAGCTGCTGGCGGGACATCGAGCTGCGACGGCCCGACGACCCCCAGCCCGAACAGCTGCAGTGGATCAGCCAGCACCTGAGCCAGTTCCAGCAGGTCCTCGACGGCGCGCGGTGGACCGACTCGGCTGCGGGCTACCCGGCGTGGATCGACGTCGACTCGTTCGTCGACCACCTGATCATCAACGAGCTCAGCCGGAACATGGACGCCTACGTCCGCAGCACCTACTTCTACAAGGATCGCGGCGGCCCCATCACCGCAGGCCCCGTGTGGGACTTCGACCTGACGTTCGGCGTCGGCGGGTACCTCAGCAACGACCAGACCACGGGGTGGCAGTACGCCCAGGTCGGCCAACGACAGCCCGCGGCACAGTCGTGGTACCCACGCCTGATCAGCGATCCGGCGTTCGCGAACCTGGTCCGTGCCCGATGGCAGGAGCTGCGGCGAGGACTCCTGTCGGACGCCCAGCTCACCGCACGCGTGAAGGCCCTGGCGGCGCCGCTCGCCAACGCGGCGGCACGCAACTTCCAGCGCTACCCGGCGAACCTCGCCAGCCGCATGGTGGGCCCGTTCGTCACCACCACGACGTCAACCTGGCAGGGGCAAGCTCACCGACCTGCAGACGTGGATGCTCCAGCGCGCCCGCTGGCTGGACTCGACGCAGGCCTGGGGTGGCTCGACGACCCCGGACCCCGATCCGGATCCCGATCCCGATCCTGATCCAGACCCTGACCCTGATCCGGGCCCCGGTGGTTGCACCGCGAAGCTCGCGATCACCAGTCGATGGGACGGCGGCTACCAGGGCGACGTCACCGTCACCGCGGGGGCAGCCGACATCCGCGGCTGGACCGTCACGCTCACGATGCCCGCCGGGCAGAAGGTCGCCCAGGCATGGAACGTCGAGCTCACCACCAGCGGATCGACCGCCTCGGCGAGCAACGTCACGTGGAACGGCGCGCTACGCCCGGGGGCGACGACGAGCTTCGGGTTCATCGGGTCCGGCAGCGGGACGGCGCAACCGGCCGTGAGCTGCGCGGCCAGATGAGCCGCCGACGACGTCGGTCGGCTCAGCGGGTGACCGCCAGGAGGGCGTCGCGGAAGACGGCCATCTCCTCCGGCGTCCCGATCGACACCCGCAGCCAGCCGTCGGGCCCGACCTCGCGGATGAGCACGCCGCGGGCGAGGAGGCCCTGCCAGACCGCGTGCCGGTCCCCGAACGTGCCGAAGAGGACGAAGTTGGCGTCCGACTCCGCAGCCGTCCAGCCCTGCGCCCGCAGCCATGCGACGGTCGCGTCCCGCTCGTCGCGGAGGCCGGCAACCTGTGCCATCAGCTCGTCGGCGTGCGCGAGCGCGGCTCGCCCGACCGCCTGAGTGACCGCCGACAAGTGGTACGGCAGGCGCACGATCCGCAGCGCGTCCACGAGCTCGGGTGCCGCAGCCAGGTAGCCGATCCGGGCGCCGGCCATGCCGAACGCCTTCGACATCGTCCGGCTCACCGCGAGGTTCGGGTGGTCGGCCAACATCTCGAGCGCCGACGGCGTCCCCGCCCGCCGAAACTCCCCGTACGCCTCGTCCACGACGACGACGCAGCCGCCCGGGACGTCGTCGGCGGCCTCGAGCACCCGCTTCACCGTGTCCGGCGGCAGGGCGGTGCCGGTGGGGTTGTTCGGGCTCGCGAGCAGCACAACCGACGGTCGGTGCTCGGCGAGCACCTCCGCGGCGTGCCCGGCGTCGAGCGTGAAGTCGTCCGCCCGGCGGCCGACCACCCAGGCCGTCGCCGTGTCCCGGGCGTACTCGGGATACATCGAGTAGGTCGGCGCGAAGGACACCGCCGTCCGGCCCGGGCCGCCGAAGGCCTGCAGCAGGTGCAGCATCACCTCGTTGGACCCGTTCGCCGCCCAGACCTGGTCGATCCGCAGCGCGACACCGGACTCGCGCAGCAGGTAGGCGGCGAGATCGGCACGCAGGTCCGCGAAGTCACGGTCCGGGTAGCGGTTGAGACCGTGGGCGGCCGCCCGAACGGCCTCGGCGACGTCCGCGACGACGGCCTCGGACGGCGCGTACGGGTTCTCGTTGACGTTGAGGACCACCGGCACGTGCAGCTGCGGCGCCCCGTACGGCTCGAGGCCCGCGAGGTCGGGGCGCAGCGGCAACGGACGAGGCGGCTGGGGCGTCACGCGCCGATGGTAGCCAGCGGCCCGACGACGCCGCGCCCCATGGCCACCCGCTGGGCGCCGGTAGCGTCACGCCCATGACGACCCCGACGGCGCCCGAGGCCCCTGCCACGCGCGTCCTCCACCTCGCCGGACGCGACGCCTGGGCTCGCGCCCTGGAGACGGGCAGCTACACGGGCTCGACGCGGGGCATGGACCTCGCCGAGGTCGGGTTCGTCCACATGTCCACGGCCGCCCAGCTTCCCGGCGTCATCGCCTTCCTCTACGGGGACGTCGCGGCGTCGGACGTCGTACTGCTCGTCGTCGATCTCCCATGCCTGGCCGCCGCAGGCGTCGACGTCCGGTGGGAGCTGGTCGAGGGCGCCGCGACGGCCTTCCCCCATGCGTACGGGCCGATCCCCGTGACCGCGGTCGTCGCTACGGCCGATCTGGCGACCGACGACGCCGGGCACCTCGTCCTGCCCGACCTGACGGGCGCCGGCGTCCTGACCGCTCCGCCGAACACCTGAGGCACGCGTCGGGCGGACCCGCGGCAGCCTCAGCCCCGGTCCGCGCCCGGCCAGCCCCACACGCCGTGCTCGGGATCGAAGTGCCGCAGGTCGCCCGAGGCCAGGGCCATGGCGAGGTCGGCCATCGCCATCGCCGACCGTGCCCCGTCGACGTCGAGCGCCACACCCGTGCGGCCGTACTGCTCCGCGACGCGCTGCATGAGGTCACGGCGGACCCCGGAGGGCGCGTCACCCCGCCAGCGGGCCAGGAATCGCAGATCGAGGCTCGGCGGGCCCAGCAGCGCGTGCCGGAAGCCCCACACCCCCGCCAGCTCCCCCGCCGGCCCGTCGAGCACCACGTTCCCCGGGTGGAATCCGCCGTGCAGCAGGACCGCCGGAGCCGTCGGCGGATCCGTGACCCACACCTCGCGGAAGTGTTCCACCACGTCGGCGGCGCGCCCGACGAGCTGTGGCGGCACGGCGTCGTGCGCCTCGACCTCCGCGAGCAGGGCCGCAGCGTCCCAGGTGGGCACCCCGGCGTCGGCCGCCGCGTCCGTGGATGCTGCCGCGTGCAGCACGGCGAGGAAGCGTGCGAAGGACGCGGCCAACCGGTTCCGCGTCCGCATGTCGGCCGCCGCATAGGCGCCGACATCGAACCCCACGCCGTCCAGCGCTCGGTACGCCAGCATCGGCCGATGCCGGCCCGTCCACGCCACCGCGGGCACGGGCGCCGGCAGGAGGTCCCCGACCAGGGCGAGCACCGCCGCCTCACGGGCCGGGTCAGGGACAGGGCCCGCGCAAGGGCCTGCGTCAGGGCCGATGGGGCCGATGGGAAGGCGAACGATCCACCCGTCGATGGTGCGCACCACACGCTGGTCGGAGGCCGACGGCAGCAGCTCCACGCCCTCGAGGACGACGTCGCGAGCCTCGGCCGCGATGCCCGCGCAGGCGGCGGCCAGGTCGTCCGTCCCGGGCGGGGCCGCGGGGGACGTCACGACGCTGCGGGCCCGGCGTCCGGCAGGTCGAGCACCCAGTCGCCGTCCCGGTGCTGGAACCCGACGGCAGCCAGGTACTTCTCCGAACGCTGCATCCCCGGCGACGCGACCACCCGACGGGCACCGACCGCCGCGAACGGACCGCCGGACCGGTAGACGAACTCGCCCGGCGTGAAGTCACGGTACGGCGGCAGGACGTAGTCGAGCACGACCTGCTCGGTCGCCGGCTCGTCCGCAGCGCGCGAGAGCACCACGCCGACCACGTCGTCGCCGGAGGTCACGACGAACGCGCGCTCGGCCGACTCCAGTGCCGTTGCCCAGTCCCGGTCGTACAGCGCGATGTCCTCCGCATGTCGCTCGAGGAGGTGCGCCAGGATCGGCTCCCGCACACCGACGTTCACCACGTCGTATGCCCGGGCGTCGTGCCGCTTGCGCAGCAGCCCCGCCACGATCCAGAGGTTGATGCCCACGAGCACGGTGTTGAGCCCGACCATCGGCCACACCTGGATCGCGGCGTTGTAGACGATGAGCACGGCGGAGGCCGCCGCGTTGAGTCCGCGGAAGCGCATTACGCGCGTCTGCAGCAGGGAGACGACGAGCAGGGCGGAACCGAACCAGCCGAGGGCCTCGAGGAGCACGGCCTGATCCTAAGGCGCCGCGGCGCCCACCGGGATCCGGACGGCGGCGCTCAGCCGGGGAAGCGCGCCTGGATCGCCTCGCCGTGAGCGGGGAGGTCCTCGTCGTTCGCCAGTGCGACGATCCGGTCCCGCACGACGGCGAGCGCGTCGGCGTCGTACTCGATCACCTGCACGGCGCGGACGAAGCTGTGCACGCCGAGCCCGCTCGCGAACCGCGCGCAGCCACCCGTGGGCAGCACGTGGTTCGACCCCGACATGTAGTCGCCGAGCGGCACCGGCGCGTACGGTCCGACGAAGATGGCTCCGGCGCACGCGACGCGCTGGGCCACCGCGGCTGCGTCAGCCGTCTGGATCTCCAGGTGCTCCGCACCGTAGGCGTCGCACACGGCCAGACCCTGCTCGACATCGTCGACGAGGACTACCCCGGACTGCGGCCCGGTCAGGGCCGTCGCCACGCGCTCCGCGTGCTTCGTGGCGGCGACCATCGCGGGCAGCACCCGCTCGACGGCGTCGGCCAGCTCCTCGGAGTCCGTGACCAGGACGGACGCGGACGTCGGTCCGTGCTCGGCCTGCCCGATGAGGTCAGCGGCCACGTGAACGGGGTCTGCGCCGGCGTCGGCCAGGACGGCGACCTCGGTCGGGCCCGCCTCGGAGTCGATGCCGACGACGCCCATCACCAGTCGCTTCGCGGCGGCGACGTACTGGTTGCCGGGGCCTGTGACGACGTCGACGGGCTCGCAGAGCACCGGGCCGTCCACGGCGGTCTCGCCAGCCGCGCCGTAGGCGAGCATCGCGACCGCCTGTGCGCCGCCCACGGCGTAGACCTCGTCGACACCCAGCAGGGCGCACGCCGCGAGGATCGTCGGGTGCGGCAGGCCGCCGAACTCGCGCTGCGGCGGGCTCGTCACCGCGAGCGACCCGACGCCGGCCTCCTGCGCCGGGACGACGTTCATCACCACGGACGAGGGGTAGACGGCGAGGCCGCCGGGCACGTAGAGGCCCACGCGGCGCACCGGGATCCAGCGCTGGCGCACCTGGGCGCCGGGCTCGAGCTCGACGGTGAAGTCCGCGGGGCGCTGCGCCGCGTGCACCGTGCGGGCACGCCGGATCGACTCCTCCAGCGCGGCGCGCACCGCGGGGTCGAGCCCCGCGAGCGCGCCGTGGATCGCCTCGGCCGGGACCCGCAGGTGCTCCGGCCGCACGCCGTCGAACCGCTCGGCGAGGTCACGCAGCGCAGCGGCGCCGCGCTCGCGGACGTCCGCCACGATGGGCGCGACCTGGACGGCGGCATGCGCGACGTCCAGGTCCGGGCGGGGAAGCGCGGCGACGAGCTCGCGCGCGGAGAGACGACGGCCACGGAGATCGGTGCGGGTCATCACGGGCGCGAGTCTAGGCCGAGCCCCGCCCGCCGCTCGCGCGCATTCGGGGTGCGGACGCGTCAGCGGGTCATGTACGACGAGCCGAGCACCCGGTCGACGAGCAGTCGCAGCACGAGCCGTGCCGGATCGGGCTCGAGGGCCGGGTAGCGCACGGCGTGCCGGCGCTCAGCCTCGGCAATGTCGGCCGGATCGCGCGAGACCTCGAGCACGCCCTCGAGCGTCAGCCAGCGCCCGCCGTCCACCTGGCACAGCGCAGCACGGGCCGGTCGCCCGGCCGCACCCGCTGCCTCGACGTTGCGCACCTTCGCGGCACCGTCCTCGCTGGTCAGCCACGCGGCGCCGGTGTCGGCGACCCAGGTGAACGCGACAGGGGTGACGTGCGGCGACCCGTCGGGTCGCAGCGTGGTCAGCGTGGCCAGGTGCCGCTCCAGGACGAACACCCGCTGCTCGGGCGTCAGGTGGATCACCCGCCGAGCCTAGGCGCCGAGGCAGCCGGGCCCGAGAAGGGCCTTGAGGTCCCCGAAGAGCGCAGACGACCGTTCGACCCGCAGGGTGTCCTCCAGGCGCATCACCGTCGCGCGTCCGGGCTGGGTGAGCCTGAGGTTGACCTGGGTGACCCCCGGGTGCGATGCGAGGATGCCGCGCAGCTTCTCGACCACCGGCGCGGTGCACCGGCTGACCGGCATCGTGATCGTCACCGGCCGGGAGTCCGCCGCCGAGACGTCGGGGATCTGTACCTCCATGGCCTGCAGCTGGATCACGTCGTCCCGGCGCCGCACCCGGCCGCGTACCGTCACGACCGCGTCCTCGGCCAGCACGGTCGCGTACTGCAGGTACGTCTCGCCGAAGAACATGATCTCGACGGCGCCGTCGAGATCCTCCAGCGTCACGGCCGCCCAGGGGTTGCCGTTCTTCGACATCTTCCGCTGGAGCGACGTGACCAGGCCGCACACCGTCACCTGGGAGCCGTCCGGCCGGTTCTCGTCGGCCAGGAGCGTGGCGATGGCGCAGTCCGACGACGAGGCGAGCACGTGCTCCAGCCCCGACAGGGGGTGATCCGACACGTACAGCCCGAGCATCTCCCGCTCGAAGGCGAGGCGTTGCTTCTTGTCCCAGTCGGGGACGTCCGGCACCTCGACGGTCACGGACACCGCCTCGTCGTCGCCGATCCCCGCGAACAGGTCGAACTGGCCCTCCGCCTCCTTACGCTTCAGACCGACGACGGCGTCGACCGCCTGCTCGTGCACGAGGAGCAGCGCGCGCCGGGAGGGCGCGAGCGAGTCGAACGCGCCTGCCTTGATGAGCGACTCGATGGTCCGCTTGTTGCAGACGACGGCCGGGACCTTGTCGAGGAAGTCCGTGAACGACGTGAAGGCGCCCTTGCTCTCGCGCGCCTCGACGATGGCGTCCACGACGTTCGCGCCCACGTTGCGGACGGCCGTGAGCCCAAAGCGGATGTCGACGCCGACCGCCGTGAAGTTCGCGGACGAGGAGTTGACGTCGGGCGGCAGGACCGTGATGCCCATGTGGCGGCACTCGCCGAGGTACAGCGCCGACTTGTCCTTGTCATCGCGGACGCTCGTCAGCAGGCCCGCCATGTACTCGGTCGGGTAGTTCGCCTTGAGGAACGCCGTCCAATACGAGACCACGCCGTACGCGGCCGAGTGCGCCTTGTTGAACGCGTAGCCCGCGAACGGGACGAGCACGTCCCAGACCGCCTGGATGGCCCCGTCGGAGTAGCCCCGCTCGCGCATGCCCGCCTGGAACGGCACGAACTCCTTGTCGAGGACCTCCTTCTTCTTCTTGCCCATGGCGCGGCGCAGCAGGTCCGCCTGGCCCAGCGAGTAGCCCGCCAGCACCTGGGCGGCGCGCTGCACCTGCTCCTGGTAGACCACGAGGCCGTAGGTCGTGTCGAGCACCTCTGCCAGGGGCTTGGCCAGCTCCGGATGGATGGGCTCGACCTTCTGCTGGCCGGTCTTGCGCAGGGCGTAGTTCGTGTGGGAGTTCATGCCCATCGGGCCCGGCCGGTAGAGCGCGATGACAGCGGAGATGTCTTCGAAGTTGTCCGGCCGCATCTGTCGCAGCAGGGCCCGCATGGGACCGCCGTCGAGCTGGAAGACACCGAGGGTGTCCCCCCTGCCGAGCAGCTCGTACGTGGGCGGGTCGTCGAGCGGGACCTCCTCGATCGCGATGGCCGGCTTGCCGTTCGCGACGATGTTCTCGAGCGCGTCGTCGAGGATCGTGAGGTTGCGCAGCCCGAGGAAGTCCATCTTGATCAGGCCGAGGCCCTCACAGGTGGGGTAGTCGAGCTGGGTGATGATGGCGCCGTCCTGCGGGCGGCGCATGATCGGCACGATGTCGACGAGCGGCTCGCTGGACATGATGACGCCGGCCGCGTGCACACCCCACTGCCGCTTCAGGCCCTCGATGCCGCGGGCGAGCGACACCACCTTCTGTGCGTCCGGGTCGCTCTGATGCAGCTGGCGGAACTCCTCCGCCTCGGCATGCCGAGGATCCTTCGGGTCGAAGATCCCCGTGAGCGAGATGTCCTTGCCCATGACGGCGGGCGGCATCGCCTTGGTGAGCTTCTCCCCCACGGCGAACGGGTAGCCGAGGAGCCGCGCCGAGTCCTTCAGCGCCTGCTTGGCCTTGATGGTCCCGTAGGTGACGATCTGGGCGACGCGGTCCTCGCCGTACCGCTCGGTCACGTACCGGATGACCTCGCCCCGCCTGCGCTCGTCGAAGTCGACGTCGACGTCGGGCCAGGAGACGCGCTCCGGGTTGAGGAAGCGTTCGAAGATCAGTCCGTGCTCGAGCGGGTCGAGGCTCCGTGATGCCCATGGCGTAGGAGGCCATGGAGCCCGCTGCGGAACCGCGACCCGGGCCGACGCGGATGCTCTGCGCCTTGGCCCAGTTGATGAAGTCGGCCACGACGAGGAAGTAGCCCGAGAACCCGAGCTGTGTGATGACGCCCGTCTCGTACTCGGCCTGGGTGCGCACCTTGTCCGGCACCGCGCCGCGGTACCTCTTCTGCAGGCCGCGCTCGACCTCCTTGATGAACCAGGAGTCCTCGCTCTCCCCCGCGGGAACCGGGAAACGCGGCATGTAGTTCGCGTTGGTGTTGAAGGAGACCTCGCACTGCTCCGCCAGGCGGAGCGTTGCGTCGCACGCCTCGGGGTGCTCCGCGAAGAGCCGGCGCATCTCCTGCGTCGAGCGCACGTGGTAGCCGTCGCCGTCGAACTTGAACCGGTCCGGGTCGGAGAGCGTCGAGCCGGAGTTGATGCACAGGAGCGCGTCGTGGTTGTCGTGGTCCTCAGGGCGCACGTAGTGCGAGTCGTTCGTCGCGAGGAGGGGCGCGCGCAGGTCCTGCGCGAGGCGGATCAGGTCCTTCGTGACGCGCGTCTCGATCTCGGCGCCGTGGTCCATGAGCTCGACGTAGACGTTCTCCGCACCGAACACGTCCTGCAGGCCGCCGAGCGCCCGCACCGCCTCGTCGTACTGCCCGAGCCGCAGGCGCGTCTGGACCTCTCCCGAGGGACAGGCCGTGCCGACGGAGATACCCGCCGAGTACCGCTGGAGCAGCTCGAGGTCCATGCGGGGCCACTTGCCCCACTGGCCGTCGAGAGAGGCCATCGAACCCAGCCGGAAGAGGTTGTGCAGACCGACGTTGTCCCGCGCCCAGAGCGTGAGGTGCGTGTAGGCGCCGCCCGCGGAGACGTCGTCGTTCTTCTGGTGCGCCTCACCCCACCGCACACGGGTGCGGTCGAAGCGGCTCGTGCCCGGTGTCACGTAGGCCTCGAGGCCGATGATCGGCTTGATCCCCGCCGCCCGCGCCTTGCTCCAGAACTCGTAGGCGCCGAAGAGGTATCCGTGGTCCGTCATCGCGACGGCCTTCTGGCCGTGCCGCGCGACCTCCGCGATCAGTCCGTCGATCTTGGCCGCGCCGTCGAGCATCGAGTACTCGGTGTGGACGTGCAGGTGGACGAAGTCCTCCTCGGCGGCCATGCGAGCGATTCTAGGTGGCCCCACCGACAGCCCCCGACCAGCGACCGGCCCCCGAGCCTCAGTCGGTGCCCTCCTGGAGCAGCTCCCACGCGTGCGCGAGGTCCGCCGGGTACTCGCTCGACACCTCCAGCCAGTCGCCTGTCGCCGGGTGGGCGAACCCGAGACGGACGGCGTGCAGCCACTGGCGCCTGAGCCCCAGCCGCTCGGCCAGGACAGGGTCCGCGCCGTACGTCACGTCGCCGACGCACGGATGCCGGACAGCGGCCATGTGGACCCGGATCTGGTGGGTCCGCCCGGTCTCCAGGTGCACCTCGACCAGCGAGGCCGCCCGGACCATCTCGAGGACCTCGTAGTGGGTCACCGCGTGCTTGCCGTCCGCGACGACGGCGAACTTGTAGTCCGCCGACGGGTGGCGACCCACCGGGGCATCGATCGTCCCCGTCGTGGGCTCCGGGTGCCCCTGGACCACCGCGTGGTAGACCTTCTCGACCGTGCGCTCCTTGAAGGCGCGTTTGAGGAGCGTGTAGGCGCGCTCGGACTTCGCCACCACCATGAGGCCCGACGTCCCGACGTCGAGCCGGTGCACGACGCCCTGACGCTCGGCTGCCCCGGAGGTCGACACGCGGTGCCCCGAGGCGGCCAGCGCGCCGACCACCGTGGGGCCGGTCCAGCCCGGCGACGGGTGCGCGGCCACCCCGACGGGCTTGTCGACCACGACGACGTCGTCGTCCTCGTGCACGATCCGCATACCGGGCACCGGCTCGGGCTCGGTGACGGGCGCCGGTGCGTCCAGCGTCGCCAGGTCCACGGTCAGCCACGCGCCCGCGACCAGCCGGTCGGACTTACCCACCGGGTGGCCGTCCAGCGTCACTCCACCGGCCGAGACCAGCTCGGCCGCACGCGTGCGAGACACCCCGAGCAGCCGTGACAGCCCGGCGTCCACCCGCTCGCCGGCGAGCCCGTCCGGGACAGGTAGGGAGCGTTCGCTCATCCCGACCGCCTCATGCGCGCGGGTCGGCCGCCCGCTCGGGCGCGGCCAGGTCACCGTCGGGCGTCGCGGCGTCCCGGCCGGCGTCGATCCGCCGCCCGTCGATCCCGACGCCGCGGGCGCCGAGGAGCACCATGAGCGCGGCCGCCGCCACGATCGCGATGTCCGCGACGTTCCCGACGAACCAGTCGCCGTAGGCGATGAAGTCCACGACGTGCCCGCGCGCGAACGCGGGCTCCCGGAACAGCCGGTCGATGAGGTTCCCCACCGCGCCGCCGAGAAGCAGGCCGAGCGCGACCGTCCAGCCGCGGGAGCCGAGCCGGTTCGCGATCCGGAGCACCACGACGGTCACCGCCGCCGCCGCGAGCGTGAAGACCCATGTCATCCCGGTGGCGATGCTCAGGGCCGCCCCGGAGTTGAAGACCAGCGAGAGCCCCAGCAGGTCACCGAGGAGCGGTGTCCGCTCGCCGGACGTGAGTGCGTCGAGCGCCCACACCTTCGAGGCCTGGTCGAGTGCGACAACGACGACCGCAATGAGGGCGAACGCCAGGACGAGCGAGCGGGTACGGCGCACCGTCAGCGTCGCTCCTGGCGGGCCTTGCAGGCGACGCAGAGCGTCGCGCGCGGGAATGCCTGCAGGCGCGCCTTGCCGATCGGGCCGCTGCAGGACTCGCACGTGCCGAAGCCGGGTGCCCCGACGCGCTCGAGTGCGTGCCGGTTCTGGTCCAGCAGGTCGCGCGTGTTGTTCACGAGCGTGAGCTCCTGCTCGCGCTCGAGGGCGCTGGACCCGGAGTCGGCCTGGTCGTCGCCGGCGCCGTCGCCGGAGTTGCGCAGGAGCGCCGACAGCTCGGCGTCGGCCTCGGCGAGCTCGATCTTCAGCCGCTCGATCTCGGCCTGGAGCTCGTCCGCGATCGCCGTGACCTCCTTGACCGTCCAGGGCTTCTCCCCCTCGCGCACCGGGAACGTGCGCACGACCTTGGACAGGTCGGGAAGCTGGTACGGCGCGTCCGGCTCGATGATCGAGCGCACGGCGTCATCGGTGGTCATGGCACTCCTGGTTGTGAAGGTCAGCGAAGAGTAGACCCCTGGGCCGGTACGCACAACGCGCCACACGAGGTGGCGCGTTGTGCGAAAGGTGGGCCGATCAGGCCCGGGGTCGGCGGTCGAGCCGCGTCAGGCGTTGAACGGCAGGCCGGTGTCCCCGGCGCCGCGCGGCTGAACGGTGGCACCCCGCGCCTCCAGGTCGCCCAGGAGGTTCTCGAGGTAGCTCTTCAGGCGGGTCCGGTAGTCCCGCTCGAAGACGCGCAGCTCGTCGATCTTGCGCTCGAGGAGGCTCCGCTCCTGCTCCAGCTGGGCGAGCGTGCGGCTCGAGGTCTCCTCGGCCTCACGCACGATCCGGCCGGCCTGGACCTTGGCCTCGTTGACGATCCGGTCGCCTTCCTCCTGACCCGCGCGCACGTAGTCGTCGTGCAGCTTCTGGGCCAGCTGGAGCATGCCGGTCGCGGACTCGGGCTCGCTGGTCCGCATCGGCGCCGCTGCGACGACGGGGGCCGGGGCGGCCACCACGACGGGCTCGGGGACAGGCTCAGGTTCGGGTTCGGGCTCGGGCTCGGGTTCGGGCTCCGGCTCGGGCTGCGCCACGGGCACGGGCACCGGCGCGGGGGCTGCGACCGGCTCCGGGAACGCCTGGCCACCCTCGGTGGCCCGGCTCAGCTCCGCGATGCGGCGCTCGGCTGCGGCGAGCTTGCCGCGCAGGTCGTCGTTCTCGGCGGTCGTGACCCGAAGAGTGTTGACGACCTCGTCCAAGAAGTCGTCGACCTCGTCCTGGTCGTAGCCCTCACGAAACTTCGTGGCCTGGAACTTCTTGTTCAGGACGTCTTCTGCACTCAGCAGTCCCGCCATGGTTTCACCTCGGTTACTCGCGCTGGTCGGACCAGGGCAGTCGCTGACCGCCACCCACACGGTAGCGGAGAATCTGCGACGTGCACGCAGGCCAGAGCCCTCCTGACCCGGCGTGTCGGCTCAGACGAGGGCGAGCACCTGGAGCAGGAGGAGGCACAGCAGCCACAGCACCATGTACGCGACGTCGAGTCGGAGAGCGCCCAGCGAGAGCGGCGGGATCAGGCGACGCAGCGCACGCAGCGGCGGGTCGGTCACGGTGTAGACACCCTCGGCGAGGACGAGGACGAGGCCGCGCGGACGCCAGTCGCGCGCGAACGACTGGACGAGGTCCAGCACGAAGCGCGCGACCAGAACGATCAGGTACAGCCAGACGACGAGGGCGAGGACCTGGGCGACGACCCGCACGTCAGCTCTGGTTGTAGAAGGCGGACCGCGCGTCCGTGCCCTCTTCGCCGGTGACCTCGACGTGGGCCGGCGAGAGGAGGAAGACCTTGGCGGTCACGCGGTCGATCGAACCGTGCAGGCCGAAGATGAGGCCGGCCGAGAAGTCGACGAGACGCTTGGCGTCGGCGTCGGTCATCTCGGAGAGGTTCATGATCACCGGCGTCCCGGAGCGGAACGCCTCGCCGATCACGCGCGCGTCGTTGTACGACCGCGGGTGCACGGTGGTGATGCGGCGCAGCTCGGGCTGGATGCTGGCCCGCGGAACGGAGCGCCGGATGGGGGTGACCTCGGGGTACTCGGGCGCCTGCGGCGGAGCCTGGGGCGAGGAGTACTCCTCGTCGTCGTACTCGTCGACGTACTCGTCGTCGACGGGCCGGTCGTCCTCGGCCAGGCCGAGGTACAGCATCGTCTTGCGCAGTGCTCCGGCCATGGCGGCCTCCATCCTCGTCCGGGTCCTCGTCGCCACCGGTCCCGGGCAGGGCCCGGCCGGTCGTTCCTCACGCTAACCCCCGGCGGCTGACCGGCCCGGCAGGACACGCCCGACGCCACGAGGCCGCGTCGGTCAGCGTGCTGCGACCGGCTCGACGCGCACGACGGCGGCGAGGCGCCCCACGGGGCGGCCGACGGCCAGCCCGCGGTGGGAGAACCAGCGCGGGTCCTCGAGGGTGCAGCCGCCGACGTGCTGCACGTCCCGGATCCCGGCGGCGGTGAGCTGTGCGGCGACCGCCGCGCGGAGATCGAGCGCGGGCGTCCCCCACGAGGTGACTGTCACCGCGGCGGGCAGCTGGGCGCCGACGTCGTCACGCAGCGGTGCCGGGACCTCGTAGCACGCCCCGCAGATCGCCGGCCCGACGGCGGCACGCACGCGGGCAGGGTCGGCGCCGAGACGAGCCATGGTCTCCACCGCGGCCGGGACGACACCCGCGACGACCCCGCGCCGCCCGGCATGGACCGCGGCCCCGATGCCGGCATCGGCATCGGCGAGCAGGACCGGGACGCAGTCGGCCACCAGGACGACGGCCGCCGTGCCGTCAGCGGCGACGACGGCGTCGGCGTGCGGCCGTGGCTCGACCGTCGGCCCGTCGGTGACATGCACGTCCGCACCGTGCACCTGGTACACGAACGCCAGCGGCCCGCCGGCCCAGAGCGCGAGGCGCACGCGGTTCCGGGCAGCGGCGCCGGCGTCCCCGACGGTGAGGCTGAGGTTGGGCGGCGCCTCGCCCGCGGCCGCCACGGTGAAGCCGGCCCGCACGCCGCGGCCGAGGTCGACCGCCAGCACCGCGGGCGGCTCCGCCGTCACGAGTGCTTGAGGAAGTCGGGCAGGTCCAGCTCGTCGGTCGCGCGCCGCGGCCGCTCCTCGAACACGCGGGGCACCTGCACCGGCGTGCCCGGCTCACGGTCGTCGGACAGGAACGACGGGAGCTCGCCCTGGCCCTCGGTCGCCTCCCCGCCGGCGGTGGGGCGGGGCTCCGGCGCGGGCTCGACGCCCGGCTCGGCCGCCCCGCGGGCCGGCTCGGTCACGGCCGGGCGGATGACGGGCGGCAGCTCGCTCGAGGTCGGCAGGGCAGGGGCCTCGGGTGCCGCGCGGCGACCGCTGACCTGGCCGAGCGCGCGCGCGTCGCGCCGCACGGTCGGCGATCCGCTGTCGAAGCCGGCAGCGATGACCGTGACGCGCACCTCGTCGCCGAGGGCGTCGTCGATGACCGCGCCGAAGATGATGTTCGCCTCGGGGTGCGCGGCCTCCTGGACGAGCCGGGCGGCCTCGTTGATCTCGAAGAGGCCGAGGTCCGAGCCACCCTGGATGGAGAGCAGCACGCCGTGCGCACCGTCGATGCTGGCCTCGAGCAGCGGCGAGGAGATCGCGAGCCTCGGCGGCCTGCACCGCGCGGTCGTCCCCGCGGGCCGAGCCGATGCCCATCAGCGCGCTTCCGGCGCCCTGCATGACGCTCTTGACGTCGGCGAAGTCGAGGTTGATCAGACCCGGCGTCGTGATGAGGTCCGTGATGCCCTGGACGCCGGAGAGGAGCACCTGGTCCGCCGAGCGGAAGGCGTCGAGCACAGAGACGGAGCGGTCGCTGATGGACAGCAACCGGTCGTTCGGGATGACGATGAGGGTGTCGACCTCGGCCCGCAGCGCGTCGATGCCGTTCTCGGCCTGCAGGGACCGGCGTCGCCCCTCGAAGGTGAAGGGCCGCGTGACGACGCCGATGGTCAGCGCGCCGAGCGAGCGGGCGATCCGGGCGACGATGGGCGCGCCGCCGGTGCCGGTGCCGCCGCCCTCTCCCGCGGTGACGAAGACCATGTCGGCGCCGCGCAGGACGTCCTCGATCTCCTCCGCGTGGTCCTCGGCGGCCTTGCGGCCGACCTCAGGGTCCGCGCCCGCACCGAGGCCGCGCGTCAGGTCCCGGCCGACGTCGAGCTTCACGTCCGCGTCAGACATGAGCAGGGCCTGGGCGTCGGTGTTGATGGCGATGAACTCCACACCCTTGAGGCCGACCTCGATCATCCGGTTGACGGCGTTGACACCACCACCACCGATGCCGACCACCTTGATGACGGCGAGGTAGTTCTGGGGAGCTGCCACGTCAGTGCCTCTCGTCGTCCACGGCCTCAACCTTCACGTTCAGGTCGAAGGTTAGAGTTATGTCACATCTTGTCCAGGCCGACGCTAGGTCGGTCCGGGCGGCGCGGCAAACACCTGGCGGGCGTGTCGGCCAAGCGAGCGCAGAAGAGTCAGGGCTGGGCGCGGGTGATGGGCAGGGTCGGCGCGGAGACGTCATACACAGCCGCCCCCGCGCTCGCCGGCGCGGCCCGCAACGTCGCCAGCACACGGGCCTTGAGGGCAGGCTGGTCCGCGCTCCCCCACTCCACCTGGGCGCCGTCGGCCAACGTGAGCCGCACCGTGTCCTCGCTGTCCGCCGACGCCGCGGAGACCTGCGCCGCGAGGTCCGGAGGCAGCCCCTGCAGGACGGCGAGCACCGCCGTCATCGCACGTGTGTCGTCCCCCACGGGCACCGTGATCACCGGCAACCCGGGCGGCGGCGTCGTGGCCCGGCCCACCTGGACCCCTTCGACGTCGAGCAGCACGAAGCCCTCCCCGGACGGGGCCGGGACCGCGGCCACAGGCTCGCGCGAGACGACGGTGACCCGCAGACCGTGCGGCCACAGGCGCGCCACCTCGGCGGCACGCACCCCGGGCACGTCGAGCACCTGCCTGCGCAGCTCCACCGTGTCGAGGCGTGGCAGCGGCGTGCCGTCGAGAGGAGTGACCGCAGCCATCACCGCAGCGGGGTCGACGACCGTCCCCTCCCCGACGACCTGGACCTCGTCGAGGTGCAGCGCGAGCACCGGCGACCAGAACAGGAGCCACGCGACGACGGCGAGCACGGCCACCGTCGCGGCCGACCACGCGACCTTGCGGCGGGTCAGCCGGCGCCGCATCGCAACGCGCTCGGCGAACCGTTCGGCCGAGCCAGGGACGATGGTCGACCGGCGGACCGGGGGGAGGAACGGTGACGCGGCCGGGACCAAGGCGCGCTCGTCGCGCCCCGCCCCCGGCGTGACGGACGTGGGCTCGGCTGCCCGGGAGGGCTCAACCGCTCGGGAGGGCTTCGCGGGGCGGGAGGGCTTCGTCGGGCGCGCCGCCCGGCCGGGACGCGCCGGTGCCGCGGCGCGCTCAGGTGCGCCCGACGTTGACGTCGTCGTCGGCGTCCGCGGGCCGACCTGCGCGACGCGGCGCGGGACCGGCGGCTGCTTCATCGCGGTGCCCGGACGGCCTCGAGCACGACAGGCGCGAGCTCGGTGACGTCGCCGGCACCGACCGTCAGGACCAGGTCACCGGGTCGCGCCGCGCGCGCGATCTCGCGTGCCGCGGCCAGCCGGTCCGCCACGAACGTCCCCCGACCCGGGGCCATGCGATCCGTGATGAGGGCCCCGCTGACGCCGGGTTGCGGGTCCTCCCGCGCGGCGTAGACATCGGTCACGACGACGGCGTCCGCCGCGTCGAGCGCGGCCGCGAACTCGGCCGCGAAGGTCACCGTGCGTGAGTACAGGTGCGGCTGGAAGAGGACGAGCAGCCGGCCCTCGCCGGCGACCGGACGCGCCGCCCGCAGGAGCGCGGCGACCTCCGTCGGGTGATGGGCGTAGTCGTCGACGACGCGCACGCCGCCGGCGCTCCCCCGGTCCTCGAACCGCCGTCCGGTACCCGTGAAGCGACCCAGCGCGCCGGCCGCGGCGTCCGGGTCCACGCCGAGCAGCCGCGCAGCCGTCCAAGCCGCCGCCGCGTTGAGCGCGTTGTGCGCACCGGGAACCGCCAGGCGGAGCTGCGCCGAGGCGCCGTCGGGCGCGAGCACCGTCGTCACCCCGCCGGATCCGTCGGGGCGCCAGGGACCGACGACGACGTCGGCGTCCCGGGTGCCGTACGTCACGACGGCGACCCCGGCGGCCCGGGCCGCGTCGGCCAGGCTGCGCGCGCCGTCGTCGTCGGCACACGCGACGAGATGCCCGCCTGGCACGATGCGCCCCGCGAACGCCACGAAGGCCGCCTCGAAGGCGGCGCGCGTGCCGTAGTGGTCCAGGTGGTCGGGCTCGACGTTCGTCACCACGGCGACGTCCGGCGCATAGGCAAGGAAGGAGCCGTCGGACTCATCAGCCTCGGCGACGAAGACGTCTCCCGCACCGTGCCGCGCTCCCACCGGCCCCTCGACCGCGGCCCCGATCGCGTACGACGGGTCGAGACCGGCCTCGATGAGGACGCGCGCGATCATCGCCGACGTCGTCGTCTTGCCGTGCGCACCGGCCACCGCGACGGTCCGGCGCCCGTGCATGAGCGCGGCCAGGGCGACCGACCGGTGCAGCACAGGGAGCCCGAGCTCACGCGCGCGGGCCAGCTCCGGGTTGGCCCGCCGGATGGCGGAGGACACGACCACCGTGTCCGCACCTTCGACGTTGGCCGCGTCGTGGCCGACGTGCACGACGACCCCCACCCGTGCGAGGGCGTCGAGGACGACGCCCGGGCGCGCGTCCGAGCCCGACACCGGCAGGCCGCGGGCAGCGAGCAGCAGCGCGATGGCGGACATACCTGCCCCACCCACCCCGATGAGGTGGACGTGCCCGAGCTCGGCGGCGGGCCGCGTGGGCGCGGCGCCCGTCCCGGCCGTCATGCCGCGGCCGCCACGAGGTCGGCCACGCGGGCAGCGGCGTCCCGGACGCCGACCGTGGCCGCCGCCGTCGCCATCGTGGCCCGCTCAGCGTCGTCCGCGAGGAGCGGGAGCAGGCGCTCCCGAACCCAGCCCGGGCCCAGCTCGGCGTCGGGCACGAGCAGGCCACCGCCCGCGGCGACCAGCGGCGCTGCGTTCAGGCGCTGCTCGCCGTTCCCGAAAGGCAGGGGGACGTAGACCGCGGGGATGCCGAGGGCGGCCAGCTCCGACACCGTGCCGGCGCCCGCCCGGCACACGACCAGGTCCGCGACGGCCAGGGCCAGGTGCATGTCCGCCAGGTACTCGCGCACGTGGTACCCGGGCAGGCCCGTCACGACGTCGCGCACCGCCCGGTCCTTGCCGGTGCCCGTGAGGTGCAGCACCTGCACGCCGGCCCCGGTGAGACTGCGCGCAGCGGCGGCTACGGCGGTGTTGATGCTCAGCGCGCCCAACGACCCGCCCGTGACCAGGAGCGTCGTGGCGGCCGGGTCGAGGCCCAGCTCACGCGCAGCAGCCCGGCGGACGGCGCCCGCGTCGACCGCCCGGGCCGCGATCAGCTCGGCCACCTGCGGCCGCAGCGGGAGACCCGTCACCACGGCGCCGCGGAGCGCGGTACCGGGGAACGTCACCGCGACCGAGCGCGCCCAGCGGGCGCCGAGCCGGTTGGCCAGGCCGGGGCGGGCGTTCTGCTCGTGCACGACGACGGGCGTGCCCGTCCGACGCGCCGCGAGGTAGGCGGGGGTCGAGACGTACCCGCCGAACCCGACGACCACCTGGGCGCCGGTGTCGGTGATCGCGCCCTGCGCCGTGCGCACCGCGGACCTCAGCCGCCCGGGCAGGCGGAACCAGTCCGGCGTCGGGCGTCGCGGCAGGGGTACGCGCGGCAGCGTCACGAGGGGGTAGCCACGGGCGGGCACCAGGTCCGCCTCGAGGCCGGAGGCCGTGCCGAGCACCGTCACGCGCAGGTCGGGGTTCCGGCGGCAGAGCTCGTCCGCGACGGCAAGGAGGGGGTTCACGTGCCCGGCGGTGCCCCCACCGGCGAGTACGACCGACGTCAGCTCAGGCACGCGCGCGCCGCCCTGCCGAGCCCAGGACGGCCAACGACCGCCGCACCACGCCGGGCCGGGCGGCGAACGCCTCGGCCGCACCAGGTTCGCTGCGCGCGAAGGACACGAGCACTCCCATCGCCACCATCGTCGTCACGAGTGCGGAGCCACCCGCGGACACCAGCGGCAGAGGAACGCCGATCACCGGCAGGAGGCCGATCACGACAGCGATGTTCACGAGCGCCTGGCCGAGCACCCAGCAGCCGATGGCGCCGGTCGTGACCTGGACGAACGGGTCCGGGTGGCGCCGCACGACCCGCGTGATCGCGAACGCGAGAACGCCGAACAGCCCGAGGATCAGGAGCGTCCCGAGGAGGCCCAGCTCCTCGCCGATGATCGCGAAGATGAAGTCGTTGTGCGCCATGGGCAGGTAGGACCACTTCTCGCGGCTCTCGCCCAGGCCGATGCCGGTCCAGCCGCCGGACGCGAGCCCGTAGAGCCCACGCTTCGTCTGGTAGCAGGTGCCCTGGTCGTCGCACGCCCCGCCGAAGAACACGGCGATCCGGCGCGTGCGGCTGCCGTTCCCCATGGCGAGCTGCGCAACGAGCAGCCCGACCGCCACCAGCCCGACGCTGAAGAACCGCAGCGGGACGCCCGAGATGAACAGGGCACCGGCCACCAGCATGAGCAGGATCAGCGACGTGCCCAGGTCGTGTCCGAGCAGCACCAGCCCGACGACGGCGCCCGCCCCCAGCACCGCCGGGACGAGCACGTGCTGCCAGCGTTGCAGGAGCGCGCGCTTGCGGGCCAGCACGACGCCGAGCCAGAGCGCGAGGACGAGCTTGGCGAACTCGGACGGCTGGAGCTGCTGGCCGCCGGGCAGCGCGATCCAGTTGCGGTTGCCGTTCACCTCGCGGCCGATGATCGGGACGAGCAGCAGCAGGCCCATGGTGCCGAGCAGGAGCGGCCACGCGAAGCGCTTGTACCAGGCGACCGGGAGGCGGCTGGCGATCCACGACAGTGGCAGGCCGATGAGCGCGAAGCGCGCCTGGTTGAGGAACACGACGTACGGCGACCCGCCGTCGGTGGCGCTCAGGGAGGACACGCTCGAGCTCGAGAGCACCATGACAAGGCCGATCGCGACGAGCAGCCCGACCGTGCCGACGATGAGGTAGTAGCTCGCGACGGCGCTGTTCCACTGCCCGAGGACCGCACCGCGTTCCCGCGGGGCCGGGACGACCGGCTCGGCGACCATCAGCGCGCCTCGGGGTCCAGCCCGAGCGCCGCCGCCGCGAACGCGTCACCGCGCGCCGCGTACGAGTCGAACTGGTCCATCGAGGCGCAGGCCGGTGCGAGGAGCACCGTGTCGCCCGGTCGGGCGAGCCGACGGGCGGAGGTCACGGCGCGGGTCATCACCGTCCCAGTGTCCGTGGGATCCACCCGCACGACCGGGATTGCGGGCGCGTGTCGTCCCAGCGCGTCCATGAGCGGCTCGGCGTCCACGCCGATGAGGACCACGGCCTGCAGCCTGTCCGCGCGCGACCGGACCAGATCGTCGAACCGCGCGCCCTTCGCGAGGCCGCCCGCGACCCACACGATGCTGCCGGCCGGGAACGACGCGAGCGACGCCGCCGCGGCGTGCGCGTTGGTCGCCTTCGAGTCGTCGACGTACGCGACGCCGTCCAGCGTCCGCACGGCGACCGTGCGGTGCGCGCCGGCCTGGTAGGCGCGCAGCCCGTCCCGCACCGCGGCGGCCGGCACGCCGTACGCGCGGGCCAGCGCTGCGGCCGCGAGGGCGTCGGTCACCACGTGCGGCGCCACGGCGCCCCCAGGCCCGGCGAGGTGTGCCAGGTCGTCGAGGTGGGCGAGCTCCGCGGCGTGCGCGTGCCGCGTCGGGTCGTCCGACGCGGCGTGGAACGCCCGGTCGACGAGGATGCCGTCGACGAGCCCGAGCTGGCCGGGGCCGGGTGCGCCCCGCGTGATACCGACCGCCCGCGCACCCTCCGCGACGTCGGCGTCGCGCACCATCGCCTCCACGAGCGGCTCGGCGACGTCGTACACGCACGCCACCTGCGCGCCCGCGTAGACGCGGGCCTTCGCTGCCGCGTAGGCCTCGAGGCTGCCGTGCCAGTCGATGTGGTCCGGCGCGATGTTGAGGACGGCGGCCGCCTGGGCCGCGAGCGACGTGGTGAAGTGCAGCTGGAAGCTGGACAGCTCGACCGCGAGGACGTCGTTCGCAGGGTCGGTCGCCGCGCGGACGACGGGGTCGCCGACGTTGCCCACCGCGGGAGCGCGCAGCCCGGCGGCGGACAGGATGGCGGCGAGCATGCCGACCGTCGTCGTCTTGCCGTTGGTGCCCGTCACCACGACCCACGGCGCCGGGCCCGACGGCGCGTCGTCGGCGGTGCGCGCGGCGCGGTCCGACCGCAGGCGCCAGGCCAGCTCCACCTCGCTCCACACCGGCACTCCGGCGGCGACGGCCGCCGCGAGCAGCGGGTGGTGCGGCGGCCAGCCGGGCGAGGCGACCACCAACTCGTAGCCAGCCACGTCGACCGTCGACGGGTCACGGACATCGGCGTCCGCGGCCCGCTCGTCCACCGTGGTCACGACGGCGGACCGCTCCGTGAGCGCCTGCACGGCGGCCCGCCCCGAGACGCCCAGGCCCGCGACGAGCACCCGCCGGCCGGCCAGGTCGGCGGTGCCTTGATCCTTCACTAGCCGGTCACCCACTCCGCGTAGAAGATGCCGACCCCGCCCGCGACGAACAGGCCGGCGATGATCCAGAACCGGATGACGATGGTGACCTCGCCCCACCCCGAGAAGCTCGAAGTGGTGGTGCAGGGGCGCCATCTTGAACACCCGCTTGCCGGTCATCTTGAAGAACCCGATCTGGATGACGTCCGAGAGGACGACGAGCACGAAGAGCCCGCCGATGATCGCCGCGAGCATCTCGGTCCGGGAGAGGATCGACAGGCCCGCCAGGGCACCCCCGAGGGCCAGCGAGCCGGTGTCGCCCATGAAGATCTTCGCGGGCGAGGCGTTCCACCACAGGAAGCCGAAGCAGGCCCCGGTGATCGCGGCGGCCACCATGGCGAGCTCGAGCGGGTCGCGCACCTCGTAGCAGCGCGGGCCGGCCGATGCCAGCGAGGTGCAGCGCTGGTTGGACTGCCAGACACCCACGACGACGTACGCGCCGAAGACGATGAGCGACACGCCCGACGCGAGCCCGTCGAGGCCGTCGGTGAGGTTGACCGCGTTGGACCAGGCCGTGATGAGGAAGTTCGCCCAGAGGACGAACAGCACCAGGCCGATCGTCGCCCCACGGAACGCGAGGTCCCAGCCGGTGTCGCGGATGAACGACAGGTGCGTGGAGGCCGGCGTCCGGAAGTACTCGTTCGGGAACTGCAGCGCCAGCACGGCGAACGTGATGCCCACGACGCCCTGCCCCACGATCTTCCACCGCGCCTTCAGGCCCAGGCTGCGCTGGCGGGAGATCTTGATGTAGTCGTCCAGGAAACCGACGACGCCGAGGCCCACCATCAGGAAGAGCGCGAGCACGGCGGACGCGCTCGGGACGTTGCGGGTGACGAGGTTCGCGCCACCCCAGCCGAGCAGCGTCGCGGCCATGATGACGACGCCGCCCATGGTCGGTGTGCCGCGCTTGGTGTAGTGCGCCGTCGGGCCGTCCTGCCGGATGAACTGGCCGTACTGCTTGCGCACGAGGAGCCGGATGAACAACGGCGTGCCCAGCAGCGCGACGACGAGGGCGATCGCCGCGGAGAGCAGGATCCCGATCACGCGGGCACCACTCCTTCGGCGAGCTCGTCCGCGAGCGCGACGAGGCCGGCGGACCGGGCGCCCTTGACGAGGACGACGTCGCCGGGCCGCACCTCGGCGGCGAGCCAGGCGCGCGCGGTGTCGAC
Organism: uncultured Actinomycetota bacterium; assembly: GCA_963807045.1. GTDB lineage: Bacteria > Actinomycetota > Actinomycetes > Actinomycetales > Cellulomonadaceae > Actinotalea. Next base: position 48,875 of record CAWDZL010000002.1, read on the forward strand.
GTCAGGCACGAGGTGCGACTCGCCGTCGAACGAGCCTTCCTGCACCGCGCCCGTGTGGACGGCACGCGCCGCGTCGCCGACGACGAGCAGTCGTGCGATACCGAGGCGGACGGCGTGACGGCCGAGAGCGTCGAGGTCCGGCACCGGAGCCGGGCCGTCGTCGTCCGGGAGGCCGATGACCGCGACGACCCGCCGGCCGGCCGCGAGCCGCACCGCGTCGCGCAGGGCGACCCGGGCCGAGTCCACCGTGGCGGCACGTGCAGCCCGGACGACGGTCACGCCGTCGGGCCGGTCGCTGACGGCCCAGCGCTCGGCGACCGCCGTCAGGTACGCGTCGCGGTCGTTGTACCGGTGGAAGACCCCGGCGACCTCCTGTGTCGGCTCGTGGCCCTTGCCGGTCACGATCACCGTGTCCCCCTCGACGGCGAGCTCCACCGCGACGCGGAGCGCCTCGGACCTGGGCTCGATCTCGAGGACGTCGCGCCCGTCCGGGCGCGCGGCGCGCACCCCGGCGAGGATCGAGGCACGGATGGCCGAGGGTTCCTCCGAACGCGGGTTCTCGTCCGTGACGACGAGGACGTCGGCCAGCCGGGCGGCGATCTCGCCCATGATCGGGCGCTTGCCCTGATCGCGGTCGCCGTCGGAGCCGAACACCAGGATCAGCCGCCCGGGCGTGATCGGTCGGACCGCCTCGAGAGCGAGCGTCAGCGCATCCGGCGTGTGGGCGTAGTCGACGAGGAGCAGGGCCTGACCCGGGCCGCGCTCGACGACGCGCTCCATGCGTCCAGGGATCGCGTGGGCGCCCGCGACGCCCGTCACGGCGTCCGCGAGGGGGACGCCCGCGCGGTAGGCCAGGACGATCGCCATCGCCGCGTTGGAGACGTTCACGAGCCCGGGCAGCGGGCTGTGAGCCTCGACCGTCCCGTCCGGGCCCACCAGTGTGAACGCGGAGCCGACGCCGTCCAGGCCGATCGTCGCCGCCGTCACCCGCCAGTCGGCGGTACCCGCACCCACCGAGTCCGGGCGCGTCGCAACCGTGTCCACGGGGACGAGGGCCTCGGCCGCAAGCCGCGCGCCCCACTCGTCGTCGACGCACACGACGGCGCGCCGGGCGCGGCCGGGGGCGAAGAGGCGGGCCTTGTCCGCGAAGTAGCCCGCCATGTCGCCGTGGAAGTCCAGGTGGTCGCGCTGCAGGTTCGTGAACCCGACGACGTCGAACTCCACACCGGCCACGCGGTCCAGGGCGAGCGCGTGCGAGGAGACCTCCATGGCGCACGCGGCCGCGCCCCGCTCACGCATGAGGGAGAAGAGTCCGTGCAGCACGGGCGCCTCCACCGTGGTGCGCGGGCTCTCGATCGTCTCGTCGCCGACGCGCAGCTCGACCGTGCCGACGACGCCGGTGAGTCCGAACGCCCGCTCCAGCGCCGCCGCGACGAAGTAGCAGGTCGTGGTCTTGCCGTTGGTGCCGGTGATGCCGACGAGGCGCAACGCACGCGCGGGCTCGTCGTAGAGCCACGCGGACACCTCGCCCAGGAGGGCCCGCGGCGCCTCGGCGACGAGGACGGGGACGGCCAGGCCGGCCGCCGCCACCCGGGCTGCGCCGTCGGCGTCGGTCAGGACGGCGACGGCCCCGGCCGCGACGGCCTGCGCGGCGTAGTCGGCCCCGTGCGCCTTGAGCCCGGGCACGCCCGCGAAGAGGTCGCCGGGCTGCACGTCCGCCGATCCGACGGCCGCACCGGTCACCACGACACCGCGGTCGCCGTGGACGGGGAGGCCGAAGTGGCGGGCGAGCTCGTCGACGGTGCGGGCCGGCCGGGCGTGCGGCCGCATCCGGCCCTGAGGGGACGTCACGGCCTCGAATGTACCGGGCGCGCGGTGGTGCACCCGGCAGCCGTCCCGACGCTCATCCGTGCGTCGTCGCGAAGAGCTCGGCGGGCACGCCCGACGGCGGGACGCCCAGGTACTGCAGGACGTGGCCGGTGACCTGGCTGAACACCGGTGCGGCGACGGTGCCGCCGTACACGGACGTCTTCGGGTCGTAGAGGACGACGTTCACCGCGATCCGCGGGTCGTCCGCCGGCGCGACGCCCACGAACGAGGCGACCGTCTTCACGATCCCGCCGCCCTCGTACGCCTGCGCGGTGCCCGTCTTGCCTGCGATCCGGTAGCCCTCGACCGCCGCGTGCGTGCCCGTGCCGTCGGCGACGGCACTCTCGAGCATCCGGACCACCGTGTCCGCCGTCTGCTCGCTGACGACCTGCCGCGGCTCCTCGAGCTGGACGGGCTGCATGACGCCGTTCGCGTCCTCGACGGCCTTGACGATGTGGGGCTGGATCCGGACACCGCCGTTCGCGAGCGTCGCGAACACCGACGTGCTCTGCACGGTGGTCACACCGACGGCCTGCCCGAAGAGGATCGCGTACGGCGAGCGGCCGTCGTGGTCCCACGCCGAGATGTCGGGCACGAGGAGGCCGGCAGTCTCGCCGGGCAGGCCGAGACCGGTCGTCGACCCGAAGCCGAACTTGTGGAGGTAGTCCAGCCGCACCTGCGGCGGGACGTTCTGCCCGACCATCACGGTGCCCGTGTTGGACGACTCCGCGAGGATGCCCGTGAGCGTGAGCGGGAGGTCGCCGTGCTCGTGGGAGTCCTTGAACACCTCGCCGTTCGGGGTCGTGTAGCGGTACGGGACGACGTACTCGGAGGTCGGTGTCGCGACGCCGGACTCGAGGATCTCGGCCATCGAGATGACCTTGGCGGTGGAGCCGGGCTCGTAGGTGTACGACACCGCGCGGCTCGCCCCGACGTTGCCCTTGGGGTCGTTCGGGTCCGGCGACCCGGAGTCGGCCAGCACGAGGATCTCGCCCGTGCGCACGTCCATCACCTCGACGGCACCCCACTCCGCGCCCGTCGCGGTCGTCTGGGCGTCGAGCAGCTGCTGAGCCATGAACTGCAGGTCGCGGTCGAGCGTGAGCTGCACGTCACGACCCGGGACGGCGGCCACGAGCTCCTCCGCACCCGTCGGGATGCGCTGACCCTGCGCACCCTCCTCGTACCGGTCGGAGCCCGGAGTGCCGGCCAGCGTCTCCTCGTACTGCTGCTCGAGCCCGGACATGCCGTGTCCCTCGGCGCCGACGAAGCCGAGGATCGGACCCGCGGTGGCGCCGTTGGGGTACTGGCGCTGGGTGGTGCGCTCCCCGCTGATCCCCAGGATGCGCAGCTTCATGACCTGCTCGTAGACGTCCGGCGCGACGTCCTTGGCCAGGTAGGCGAAGTGCCGGTCGCCCACGAGCTTGGGACCGAGCTCCGCCGCCGGGATGCCCAGCAGCGGCGCGAGCAGCGCGGCGGCGTCCGTCACGCTGTTGCCGTCCTTCTTCCAGCCCGCGAGGGCCTTCTGGTCCACGACGACGTTCCAGCGCTCCACGGAGGTGGCCAGGACGACGCCGTCCGCGTCGAGGATCTCGCCACGGTCGGCGGGGATGACGTCCGTGGTCATCCGAAGGTTGAACGCCCGCTCCGCGACGGCCGGCCCGTCGAGCGCCTGCACGTACACCAGGCGCGCGGTGCAGCCGACGATGGCGACGGCGACCGCGGCGAGCAGCGCCAGCTGCCGCTTGGCCGGCGTGGACACGCGCGGGCCGCGGGCGCGGGTGCTCGGGCGGCGCACGGCCGGGAGCCGGGTGCCCCCGTCGGGGGCGCGCCGCGGTCTCGGGACGACGGCCTGCCGGGTGCCCTCGGGCCGCCGCGGGCGCGCGGACCTGGCCTCGGGCGGGATCGGGGTGCTCCGCACGCCTTCCGTGATACGCGACGCGGCGGGCACGGGCGTGGAGGACGCGCCGTCCGCACGGCCGCCCGCGTGCGGGGCGGGGCGGCGGGTGGCGGTGCGGCCGCGCTCGTCGGCGCGACGGCGGTCCTCGGACGCGCGCCGCGTCGTGGTCCCGTGACCCGTCCCGCCGTCCCTCACTGGCCGGTCCCCGCCGGCACCGGGTTGCCGAGAACGGCGCCGTCGGCGAGCCGCAGGTACGCGCCCGAGGCGGTCGGCACCATCCCGAGTGCGGTGGCCGACGCCGCCAGCTGAGCCGGCGCGGAGGCTGCCTCGAGCTGGCTGCGCATCTGCTGCTGCGCCTGCGCGGACTGCGCGAGCCGGGTCTGCAGCGCGTACCGCTCGTACTCGCCCTGAGCCATCGACGTGTTCAGCACGAGGGCGCCGAGCAGGGCGGACGCGAGGATCGCCATGCAGAGGATGACGAAGGGTGCCCGGGTGCGCGCGTGTACCGGCGCCCGGACGACCTTGAGCCGCGGGCGCGGCTCGACCTCCGGCGTGACGACGGGTCGGGGCGCGGTGCGCGCCCGGACTGCGCTGGAGTGCACGGCGCTCATGCGGCCCACCTTGTCCGGAGTGTCTGCAGGTGATCGGGGGTCGGGCGCAGCCGCTCGGCGGCGCGCAGGCGGACGGACGTCGAGCGCGGGTTGGCCGCGCGCTCCGCGTCGTCCGCGAGCTCCGCACCCCTCGTGAGGAGTCGGAGGTACGGGCGATGGGTCTCGGGCTCGATCGGCAGGCCGGCAGGGGCGCTCGACATCGCGCCCCGGGCCAGCGCCCGCTTCACGAGGCGGTCCTCGAGCGAGTGGTAGGCGAGCACCAGGATGCGGCCGCCGACGTCGACGGACTCGATCGCCGCCGGCAGCGCCCGCTCCAGCACGCCGAGCTCGTCGTTCACCTCGATACGGATGGCCTGGAACGTGCGCTTGGCGGGGTTGCCACCGGTCGTCCGGGCTGCCGCGGGGATCGCCGCGCGGACGAGCGACACGAGCTCGCCGGTGCGGCTCAGCGGCCTCTGGCGGCGCGCCGCGACGACGGCTCGCGCGATGCGCGGGGCGAAGCTCTCCTCGCCGTAGGTGCGCAGGATCCGCACGAGCTCCTCCTCCGGGTAGGTGTTCAGGACGTCGGCAGCGGTCAGCTCCGACGCGGGGTCCATCCGCATGTCGAGCGGCGCGTCCTGGGCGTACGCGAAGCCGCGCTCGGCCTCGTCCAGCTGCATGGAGGACACGCCGAGGTCCGCGAGCACGGCCTGGGCGGGGCGGCCGGTGGTGCGCCGCACGACGTCGAGCACCTCGTCGTAGACGGCGTGCACCGGGGTGAACCGGTCGCCGAACGGGGCCAGTCGGTCGGCGGCATGGGCCAGCGCCGTCGGGTCGCGGTCGATGCCGAGGACACGCAGCCCGTCGAAGCGGCTCAGGAACGCCTCGGCGTGACCGCCGAGGCCCAGCGTCATGTCGACCAGGACGGCGCCCGGAGCGGCGACCGCGGGCGCGAGCACCTCGATGCACCGCTCCAGCAGCACGGGCACGTGGACCCGTGCGGGCTGCTCGGCCATGGCTCCTCCTCGTCGAACGTTGCTGGTCGGGGGCCCTCCACCGCCCGACCAGGTCTCCCTCCGCAGCCACCTCTGGCACCGGGGAAGTGCGCCAGAGCGGGCGGGGAGAGACCTCACCGTGCGGGTGAGCCGATAGGTCAGCTAGAACGCACCGGGCAGCACCTCCTCGGACGTCTCGGCGTAGACCGCCACCTGCTCGGCCAGGTAGGTGTCCCAGGCGGTCGCGTCCCAGATCTCCACCCGCGTGCCGGCGCCGATGACGGCGACGTCGCGGTCCAGGCCCGCGTACGACCGCAGCGCAGGCGGGATGGACAACCGGCCCTGCTTGTCGGGGATCTCGTCGTGGGCACCGGAGAGGAAGACGCGGAGGTAGTCACGCGCCTGCTTGCTGGTGACCGGCGCAGTGCGGATCTGCTCGTGCATCCGCCGGAACTCCGACATCGGGAAGACGAAGAGGCACCGCTCCTGGCCACGCGTCATGACGAGCCCGGGGGCGAGCTGGGCGCGGAACTTGGCCGGCAGGATCAGCCGCCCCTTGTCGTCGAGGCGCGGCGTGTAGGTGCCCAGGAACGGGGCGTACGCGTTCGCGTCGTCGGACACCGTTCCTCCTTCCACCCACGCGGCGAGGACACCCCTCCCAAGTGCCTCCACCTTACTCCACAATGCTCCACAGGAAAGGGTGGAATCGCGCGTCGCTTGCTGGCGGCGGCGCGTTACCGCAGGTCAGAGCGGTGGCGCGCAGTGGAGGGCAATGCGACACACGCGGCCGAACGAAGCGTTTCGACGCTGGGCAAAATGCCCCAAACCGGAGCCAAAACGCCCAGTTCGGAGTGCTGCGCGATGCCTCTGGGCTCCCCGGACCGCCATCGGTGGAGGGTTGTGGAGGGCTTGTGGGGCACCTGAGAACCAGGTGCTCAGCTGCGCCCCTGGGCCCTGACCTGCCCGTTACGCTTCGGCTGCTACCCGAACGACGAAGGGGTCGACATGCACCACCTGCCCGCGCCGGCGGACCTCGACGCCCTGGCCGAGACGGCCGACGCCGTGCGCGCGTCGATGGAGACCGTCATCTCGGGGCGCAGCGACCTGGTCCGCCTCACGGTCGCCGTGCTCCTGGCCGAGGGCCACCTGCTCCTCGAGGACGTGCCGGGGGTCGGCAAGACCACCCTGGCCAAGGCGCTCGCGAGATCGGTCGACTGCTCCGTCAGCCGGATCCAGTTCACGCCGGACCTCCTGCCCAGCGACCTCACCGGCGTGACCATCTACCGGCAGGCCCAGCACGAGTTCGAGTTCCGACCCGGGCCGGTCTTCGCCAACATCGTCATCGCCGACGAGATCAACCGCGCCTCGCCCAAGACGCAGTCCGCGCTGCTCGAGTGCATGCAGGAGGCTCAGGCCACCATCGACGGGACGACCCACCAGCTCCCCCGCCCCTTCCTCGTCATCGCCACGCAGAACCCCATCGAGATGGAGGGCACCTACGCGCTGCCCGAGGCACAGCGGGATCGGTTCATGGCGCGGCTCAGCGTCGGGTACCCGAGCGCGCACGCCGAGGTCGAGATGCTCGAGCGACAGGAGACGGTCGACCCGCTGACCGCCGTCCGGCCCGTGTGCACCGTGGACCGGATCGGGGAGATGGTCGGGCTCGCGCGGCGGCTGTACGCCGCGCCGGGGATCAAGCAGTACGTCGTCTCCCTCGCCGACGCGACGCGCAACGACCCGATGCTGCGGCTGGGCGCCTCGCCCCGCGCCGCCATCCAGCTGCTGCGCGCCGCCAAGGCCCTCGCCGCGATGTCCGGCCGCGACCACGTGCTCCCCGACGACATCCAGGACCTCGCCGTGCCCGTGCTCGCCCATCGCCTGCTGCCGAGCACCGACGCACGCCTCGCGGGGCACTCGGTGACCGAGAGCATCACGGCCATCGTCGCCCGGACCAGGCTGCCGATCTCCGACCGCGCAGCAGCGCCGGACCGCCGGGCGCTCGCCTGATGCGTCGGCGCGTCCAGATCACGCAGCGCGGCCTCGGCCTCGCTGCCGTCGGGGCGCTCGTCACCGTCACGGGCGTCCTGCTGGGCGTGCCCATGCTCACGCGCATCGGGCTGCTGCTCCTCGGCGTGGTCACCTTCGGCCTCGTCGTCCTCGGGCTCCAGGTGCGCACCATCGACCGGGGCGGCCTGCGGTTCCTGCGACGGGTGCTGCCCCATCCCGTCACCGTCGGCGACTCCGCCGTCGTCGAGGTCGAGCTCTCCAGCACCGGCACCGCGCACCGGCTCGACCGCCTGGACATCGCCGAGCAGGCGGCGCGGGAGCTGTCCGGCGCCGCCGGCCTGCGGGCTCGCGTGCACCGCTCACGAGGCACACTCAGCCTCACGTACCAGATCCACCCCGCACACCGGGGCCGCTGGACCATCGGCCCCCTCCAGGTGCAGCGCGCGGACCTCTTCGGCGTCGCGCGCTGGGCCGGCCCGCTCGGCCCGCCCATGCACGTCGCCGTCCGGCCCAAGGTCGTGACGATCGACATGGACACGCGGTCTTCATCGACCGACGTGGACCGCGCCGCCGTCGGCACGCGGATGCCCGCCGCCGACGACGCGTCCCTGCGTGACTACCGCCCGGGCGACGACCTGCGGCGCGTGCACTGGCGCACGAGCGCGCGGCGCGCCGAGCTCATGGTGCGCCAGGACGAACGGTCAGCCCGCCGACCCGTCAGCGTCCTCCTCGACATCCCCGAGGAGGACGCCGTCGCGGAGTGGTCGATCTCGGTCGCCGCCTCCGTCGCGCTCGCTCTCATGCGGTCCGGCCACCGGGTCCGGCTCCTCGGCGGCGGAGCGTCACGCACGCTCGCGGAGCACCACCGCGCCGACGTCGACGGCACCGCCGCGGACGCGCTGCTCGACCAGACCGTGGACCTCACGCTGCCGCCCAACCGCATGACGCGCGACACGTGGCTCCGCTCGGCCATCGACATGCTCACGCACGAGGCCGCCGGCGCCGAGTTCGTCTTCGCCGTCGTCGGCGGGCTCGAGCCGGACGCGCTCTCGTCGCTCGCACGCCTCGGGGACGCGAACCTCGGCTGGGCGATGGTCCGCCTCGGCCGTGCACTGCACTCCGACGCCGGTGACGACACGCACACCCTGGAGGCGCTCCGCCGAGCGGGCTGGCGCGTCGTCGGCGTCGAGCCCGGTGAGGACATCACCGCCGCATGGGACCGGCTGCGCAGCTCGGACGACATGGCGGGCCTGCGGTGACGCGGGGCACCCGGATCAGCGGGCCACGGCTCTGGCTCGGCACGGCCGTGCTCGTCGTCGGCGTGCTCGTCGGGGTCCGCACCATCGGCGCCCTCGTCGCACAAGGGGCGTGGTGGTCCACCGCCGTCTGGGTCGTCGTCCCCGTCGCGCTGCTCATCGCCACCCTGCGCCAGCTCGTCCGGTCCCGCCTCGCGCCCACCGCGTGGGGCCTGCTCGGCGCGGCGCTGGCCGTGACCGCCTGGTACGGCGACCCGCTGCCCGGTGTGACGATGCCCAAGCCGACGCCGGAGACCGTCGAGCGCCTCCGCCTTCTCGTCGACTCCGGCATCAAGGCGATCGAGGACGGGCGCATCCCGGTGCAGCCGACGCGGGGCATCGAGCTGCTCGTCGTCGCCGGTGCCGTCGTCACGTACCTCGTGGCCGAGCTCCTGGCGATCGGCTTCGGACGTGGCGCCCTCGCCGGCGTCGCCCTCGCCGCGCTGTGGGCGCCCGCCATCAGCTTCGAACGCGACCCGGGCACGTGGCTCGCCTTCCTCGCCGGCACGTGCTTCCTGCTGCTGCTCGTGCTGACCCGCCGCCGGTCCCGCCGCAACGACAGATCGACGACCCAGGAGCTGTCCCTCGCAACGGTCGCGTCCGCGAGCCTGGCAGTCGTGGCCCTCGTCCTGGCCGCGGGGACCACCGCACTGCCCTTCCACGGGTCGGTCACCCTCCCGTCGGGCTGGGGCGCGGACGGCATCGACAGCCCGCTGCGCATCTCCACCGACCTGGACATGCGTGCCGATCTCGAGGGCCGCTCGGACCGAACGATCCTGCGGTACCGCGGGGATGGCTCCGTCGTCGACGCCCTGCGGATGTACTCCCTCAGCGTGTTCGACGGCACGCAGTGGCGCCCCGACCCCGGCCCGTCGGACCTCCGCGACGCCGAGGGCCTGCTGTGGCCCGATCCCGACGTCACGACCGACCCGGACGAGGCGGCGACGATCGACGTCGAGGTGCTCTCGCTCACCCAGGACCGGCTCCCCGTGCCGACGGAGCCGCGTTCGGTCGACGTCGGTGGCGCCTGGCTCTACGACGCGGACCACGACGAGGTGGTGGCGACCCGCGGCAGCACCCGCGGCCTGTCCTACTCGGTCCAGGTCCGGCCCCGGGCCCTCACCGCGGATGAGCTCAGGGCTGACGGCGCGGGCAGCCCCCAGGGCGCCGAGGGGTACCTGCGGGTGCCGGACACGCAGCACTCCGCGGACATCCGCGCGCTCGCCGAGCAGGTCGCCGCCGATGCGACGAACGCCTACGACCAAGCCCTGGCCCTGCAGTCCTTCCTGCGCAACGCGCAGGAGTTCCAGTACTCGACCGACGTCGCGCCCCCGCAGTCCGACGACGCGGTGTGGGACTTCCTGACCGCCCGCCGCGGCTACTGCGTCCAGTACGCCACGACGATGACCATCATGGCGCGCATGCTCGGCATCCCCGCACGCATGGCGGTCGGCTTCCTCCCCGGACGCGCCGACGGCCACGTCGTCGGGCAGTACCTCGTCTCGGCGCGGCAGGCACACACATGGCCGGAGCTGTACTTCGGCGACGCCGGCTGGGTCCGGTTCGAACCGACGCCGGCTCGGCAGACGGGCGCCCCGCCGATCTACGCCGACCCGTTCGCCGGCACACCCGTGCAGCCGGGCAACATCCCCACCGCCGGCGCGCTGCCCAGCGGGGCGGCGACGCCCGGCCACGCGGGCCAGGGGGCAAACCGCCCCGGCTACGTCACGCTCGTCTCGGCGGACCTGCCGCTCGCACTCGTGCTCGGCGTCTCCGCGGCCGTGCTGCTCGTGGTCGCCGGCCTCGTCATCGTCCTGGTGCGCCGGCGACGCACGCTCGCTCACATCCCGCACGACCCGGAGGAGTGGTGGGCGCGTCTGCGCGAGCGCCTCGCCACGCACGGCGTCGTCTGGACCGACGCGACGACTCCCCGTCAGGCGGCCGTCGCGGTCGCCGAGCGCCTGCCGAGCCCGCTCGACGCGGACCCCACGGTGCTGCACGAGGCGCGGGCGGGGCTCGACAACCTGGTCGCGGCCCTTGAGACGGAGCGTTACACCACCCGCGGCGTCAGCGTCTCGGCCGAGCAGCTGGCGGCATGGGTGGACGCCGTCGAGCGGCCGCTGGGGTCACCGGTGAGCACGCAGGACGCGTGAGGACGGCGCGGTTCACCTATCGGCGTCCGCCAAGCAGACCGCCTGACTCAGCGGTCGCGCTCCTCGCGGCGCCGGTCCCAGCGTTCTTCGAGCCGCTGCATCCGGCTGGGCCGCTTGGGACGCTGCACCGTGCCGTCCGGGCGCACCGTTCCGGTCGGCCCGCGGCGACGAGGCGGGGTGATCGCGAGCATGGCGCAGGCGAGCATCAGGACGAACCCGAGGACGCCGACGGCGACGATGCCCGTCACGGCGCCGGTCACCAGCACACCGAGCCCGGCGAGAGCTCCGAGCCCCGCCAGCAGCCACCGCCGGAGGTTGGACGACCCACCCTGGAGGGTCTGCACCAGCTTGGGGTCGTCAGACGAGAGCTGTCGCTCCATCTGCTCGAGGACGCGCTGCTCGTACTCGGACAGAGGCATCGGGTACCTCCGTACTGGCTGGTGACTAGGTCTTTGCCTCAGGATAGTTCTCCGGTGCGGGGGGCGGTAGTTGGGGCGCGTCGTCCGGCGAGCATTCCACCCGGTACGAGCGCGCCGGGCCCGAACCGGCTGCGCACGTCGTCCATCGCCACCTCCGCGCGACGCCTGGCCGGGCCGGCGTCGTCCGCGGCCTCCTCCAGCGTGAGCTGCCGGTCAGCGGCCGGCTGGAGGCCCTCCATGCGCACCCCGACCAGCCGGACGGCGCGGCCCCCGAGGTCGGTCGCGACGAGCAGGCCCTTCGCCGCCGCGAGGATGTCGCGCGCCACGTCCGTGGGCACCGCCATGGTGCGCGACCGGGTCAGCACCTGAAAGTCCGCCGTCTTGATCTTGAGGCTCACGGTGCGCCCGACGACTCCCTTGGCGCGCAGCGCCGCGGCGCACCGATCGGCCATCGCCAGGACGTGCCGCTCGAGCACGGCGACATCCGTCGTGTCAGCGTCGAAGGTGGTCTCCGCGCCCACGCTCTTCTCCTCGTGCTCCGGCGTGACGGGCCTCGGGTCCCGACCCCAGGCCAGGTCGTGCAGGTGCGCGCCGGCTGCACGACCCACCGCCCGCTGGACGAGCGCCACGTCCGAGTCAGCCAGCTCGCGCACGGTGGTGATCCCCCACCTCGCCAGCGCCTCCGTCGTCCGGTCGCCGACCCCCCAGAGCGAGCTGCACGGGAAGGGAGTGGAGGAACTCGACGGTGACGGCAGCCGGCACCAGCAGCACACCGTCGGGCTTCGCCATCCCGGACGCGAGCTTGGCGACGAACTTCGTCGCCGCGATGCCGACCGAGCAGGTCACGCCCTGCTCCGCTCGGACGCGCTCCCGGATCCGCGCAGCGATGGCGCCCGGCGAGCCCGCCCGGCGCCGCGCCCCGGAGACATCGAGGAACGCCTCGTCGATGCTCACCTGCTCGACGAGCGCGGTCACCTCACCGAAGACCTCCATCACGGCTCGGGACGAGGCCCGGTACGCCGCGTGGTCGGGCGGCACGATCACCGCCTGGGGGCAGAGCCGTCGCGCCCGGCCCATGGGCATCGCGGCGTGGATGCCGAACGCCCGGGCCTCGTAGGTCGCCGAGAGGACGACCGCCCGGGCCGAGCCGCCGACGATCACGGGCCGCCCGCGCAGCTCGGGCCGACGGGCCAGCTCGACCGCCGCGAAGAACGCGTCCATGTCGACGTGGAGGATCGAGCAGCCCTCGTCGGACGACCCCCAGTCGCGACGCGCGCCAGGCGGCGCGGGATGGCGACCCACGGCTCAGGACGCGCGGAGGGCCAGGCGCCCTTGAGGCGACGGCGCCACCCCGAGCTCCGAGCGGATCGCGTCCTGGAAGTCCTCGGCGGCGGCAAGGACCCGCTCGGCGTGCGCCGCGTCGATGGACTCACCGCGACCGGCCTCGACGGCCGCCCGCGCGGACGCGTTGCCGGCGAAGAACCCGGACCACGCGGCGAGCTCCGGCGCAATCACGGTCACCATGTCCCAGACCGTGCGAGGCGCCGGCCGACCTCCGGGACGCCCGCGCGCCTCGACCAGCGCTGCGCCCGCCCGCAGGGCCGAGAGATGCGCGTGAAGCAGCGTCTCCTCGGCGGTCGAGGCGAGCGTCGCGGCAACGAGCTCGGCGTCGCTGCGGGCCAGCAGGTCCGTCACCGCGGGCGAGACGAGAGGCGCCCGCGCACCGGTTGCCGTGACGACGACCATCGACATCTCCTTCCGTTGCCGCACCCAGTATCGAACGTCTGTTCGATCTCGTCAAGGGGGCGCCGGGCCGTCCCGCTACCGTGGGGGCATGGCGCGCGGAACGGGACGGCGGGACCCGCTGGACCACCTCCCCGACGGCGACGTCCCCATCGACACCGGCCACGCCTCCGTCCGGCGTGACGGCCCGTCGCACGTGACGCTGATGGTGAACGGCGTGCCGAGCTCGGCGCTCGACCTGACCGACCCGAGCTGGCTCGACTTCGAGTACATGCAGCAGATGGCGGCCGTCGTCGACGCGATGCCCCCGGGCCCCCTGCACGCGATCCACCTCGGAGCGGGGGCGTGCGCCCTCCCCCGCTGGCTCGACGCCGTCCGACCGGGCTCACGTCAGCTCGCCGTCGACGTCGACGCGGCGCTCGTGGGCCTCGTCCGAGCATGGTTCGACCTCCCGCGGGCCCCGCGGCTGCGGCTGAGGGCACAGGACGCTCGCGCAGCGCTGGAAGGGCTGCGCGACGCGAGCGCGGACCTCGTCGTCCGTGACGTGTTCGCCGGGGACCGCACACCCGCCGCGCTGACGACCGTCGAGGTCGTCGCCCACGTCGCGCGCGTGCTGCGGCCCGGCGGGCTCTACCTGGCCAACTGCGCCGACCGCCCGCCGCTGCGACTGGCCCGGTCGGAGGCTGCCACGGCGCGTGCGGTCCTCGGCGACGTCGCGATCATCGCCGAGCCGGGTCTCCTGCGCGGCCGCGGCTACGGCAACCTCGTGCTCGTCGGGGTGCCGAGCCCCGCCGCCGGCCCGGCACTCGACGGCGCGGGGCTCGCCCGGGCGCTGCGCTCGCTACCGGCCCCCGCGCGGATCCTCCACGGCGCCGAGCTCGACGCGTTCGTCGGCAGCGCGCCGGTGCTCCGCAACCCCTGACCGAGCCGGGCAGCCCACCGCGGCCCGCCACGACGCGGCAGGCCGCCCCCGAGGACGGGGGCGGCCTGCCGGTGGTCGACTGTGGATCAGATCGGGTGGACGTTCTCCGCCTGCGGACCCTTGGGGCCCTGCGTGATCTCGAACTCGACCCGCTGGGCCTCCTCGAGGGACTTGTAGCCGGAGACGTCAATGGCGGAGTAGTGCACGAAGACGTCGGCGCCGCCGCCGTCCTGGGCGATGAACCCGTAGCCCTTCTCCGCGTTGAACCACTTGACGGAACCCTGCGCCATGCTCTGCCTGTCCTTCTGTCCATCCGGGACGTTATGACCGCGCCCTGTGCCCGGTCGTCGTGCCGCAATGCCTCGTCCCACCGTCCTGCACCGGCTGACCTCGAGGAGGTCACGACGGGGCCCCGGACGAGCCAGGGTCATGCTGGTCACTGCAACACGCGCAAGCATGGCACGCACGCGTGCGCTACGCCACAGTCCAGATCACGTCGTCCCGGGCCGTTTCCGCGACGTCCCACCCTGGCGCCGAGGCCCGCCGCGGGACGCCGCACGTGCCTCCCGGCGCTGCGCGAGGACCTCCCGGACGGGTGCGACGACCACGCCCTCGGCACGCAGGACGGCGCGGGCGCTGCGCCGCGTCACGAGCACGCCCACGACCAGCGCCGCCCACGGCACGGCCTGCACCGCGAAGGCCAGCCGGTAGGCATCGAGACCCGCGTCGGCGCCGCCGGCCCGGTCGAGCACCACGCCGATCACCTGCACGGTGAGCACCGCGACCGAGAAGCCGCCGACGTTCGTCAGGCCGATGGCCGTACCCAGCCGGTCCGCGGGGTGCGCGGTGCGGGCGAAGTCGAAGCCGATGGCCGAGACCGGGCCGCCCACCCCCAGCACCGCCACGAGCAGCGCGAGCAGCCAGAGCGGGCTGGGCCCCGGCCGGAGCAGGACGGCAGCCCACGCACCCGCGGACACGACGGCGAAGGCCAGGACCATCCACGAGCGGCGCAGCGGATGGCGCCCGGTCAGCATTCCCACGAAGGGGCCCGACGCCGTCGCGGCCACGGCGTTCACGGTCAGGACGCCGCTCGCCTGCCCCGCCGTCAGACCCTGGGCCTGCGTGAGGAACGGGAAGCCCCACAGGAGCGTGAACACGGCCATGGGGAAGTAGCCGAGGCCGTGCGTGCAGAACCCCAGCCACGTCGCCGGCGACCGCAGCGTCTCCCGCAGGTGCCGACCCACCGAGAGCGTGGCGGGCAGCGGCGCGGCGCCCGGGGGGCGGTCGCGGATCCCCGCCCACGCGAGGATGGACGCCAGCGCGCCGACCGCGGCGAGCCCGACGAAGGCGGTACGCCACCCGGCGTCGTGCAGCACCGCGACGAGCGGGATGGCGGCGACCACCTGGCCCGCGTGCCCGGCGATCCCGGTCAGCTGGGTGAAGAGCGGCACCCGGCGTGCTGGGAACCACGCCGCGACCAGGCGGACCGCGGAGACGAACGTCGCGGCATCACCCGCTCCGATGAGGACGCGCGCGAGGTAGGCGAGCGGCAGGGCCTCGACGGTGCCCAGCAACAGCTGGCCCGCAGCCATGAGCGCGGCGCCCGTCCCGATCAGCGCCCGCGACCCGAAGCGGTCGAGGAGGACCCCGAGCGGCACCTGCATCGCCGCGTACACGGCCAGCTGCACGACGACGAAGGACGACAGCACCGCCGCGCTGATGCCGAAGCGGTCGACCGCCGCCACGCCCGCCACGCCGAGCGACGACCGCTGCAGCACGGCGATGCAGTAGGCACCGATCGCGGCGCCCCACACGGCGACCGCCGACGCGCTGATGCGCTCGGGCAGCGCAGGAGCGGTGGCAGAGGTCACCCCGCACGGTAACGCGGCCCGGCGCGGCGACGCCGGGCCCGAGGTCACTCCTCGGGCGGCGGCTGCTCCGCGAGGAACCGCTCGAACTCGGCACCGATCTCCTCCGCGGTCGGCAGGTCCGCGGCCTCAGCGAGCAGACCCGGCCGGCCCAGCGAGAGGGCGAGGTTGTCGTACTGCTCCTCGAGGGCGTGCACCACGGTGGCGACCTCGTCGGACCCGGCAACCTGGCGGTCGACCGCGGCGAGCGTCTGCCGCACGGCCGGCTCCAGCGCGGGCACGTCGAGCGACAGACCGGTCACGTCCTCGATGTGCCGCAGGCCGGCTACCGCCGCAGGCGGGAAGCCCGAACCGGCGAGGTAGTGCGGCACGTGCACGGCGAACCCCACGGCGTCGTGCCCCCACCGGCCCAGACGGTACTCGAGCACCGAGCCGATCGACGCCGGGACCTGGATCGTGCCGAACCAGCCGGGGCTCTCGACGAGCTCGGGCCGCGTGCCGTGGGCCGTCACACCCACCGGCCGCGTGTGCGGCACACCCATCGGGATCCCGTTGATCCCGACCGTCAGGGACACGTCGAACCGCTCGACGACCTCGCGCACCGCCGCGGCGAAGCGCTCCCAGGACACGTCCGGCTCGAGGCCGTGCAGGAGCAGGAAGGGCGTCCCGTCGGCGTCGGTCAGCACGTCGACGACGAGCTGGGGCGCGTCATAGTCCCGCCACCGGGACACGTCGAACGTCATCATCGGGCGCCGCGCCCGGTAGTCGAGGAGCTGGTCGACGTCGAAGGTGACCAGACGCCGGCTCGGGAAGCGCTCCAGCAGGTGCTCCGCAACGAGCTCCGCGGCGCCACCGGCGTCGACAAAGCCCCGTAGGACGTGCAGGAGCATCGGACCCGACGACGTCGCGGACAGCTCCGCGGCGACCTCGTGCTCGACGGTGTACAGCTCGTGCGGCTCGGCCATGCGTCCTCCTCGTTCTCAGCAGGGGGAACGCGGGCCGGTCGCGCAGGATTCCCGCCACGCCCGTCAGAGGATCGGCAGCCGGACCACGGAGACGAGGGAGCCGTCGGTCGCCGATCCTATGAGCCCTGTCACAGGCACGCGCGGTCAGCCGCGAGCGCGCGATAATGGACGGCCCGCTCGCGCGCGACGGACGGGCGGAGGGGACGGGCGTGGCCAGGCAGGAACAGCTGCACGAGGAGCAGTCGGCCGTCGACCGTCGGTACTCCCGACTCGACGACCTGCGGGCCCAGACCGCCGAGCGGCTGCGTGACGTGCGCCGGGTCGGCCCCTCCGGGTCGCCGCAGAACCGCTCGGAGCGGGACGCCTTCGCCACCCTCTACGAGGACCGGCTCGCCCAGCTGGACGCCGTCGAGCAGCGGCTCACGTTCGGCCGCCTGGACATGGGCGACGGCTCGACCCGGTACATCGGCCGTATCGGCCTCACCGAGCCCGACCACACCGTCCTGCTCACGGACTGGCGGGCGCCCGCCGCCCAGCCGTTCTACCGCGCGACGACCGCCCGCCCCGAGGGCGTCGTCCGGCGCCGCCATCTCGTCAGCCGGGGCCGGACGGTCACGGGCGTCGAGGACGAGGTGCTCGACCTCGACGCGATCGGCACCGGGGCGGCCGACCCGGCCGCGCTCTCCGGCGAGGGCGCCCTTCTTGCCGCCCTGGCGAGCGGCCGCACCGGCCGGATGGGCGACATCGTCGCGACGATCCAGGCCGAGCAGGACGCGATCATCCGCGCGGACCTCAAGGGCGCCCTCGTCGTCCAGGGCGGCCCCGGGACGGGCAAGACCGCCGTCGCCCTGCACCGTGCCGCCTACCTTCTCTACGCACACCGGCGCACCCTGGAGCGCTCCGGCGTGCTCCTCGTCGGGCCCAGCCGGACGTTCTTGCGCTACATCGACCAGGTGCTGCCGTCCCTCGGCGAGACCGGTGTCGTCACGGCAACGGTCGCCGACCTCTTCCCGGGCGTCGTGGCCGACGGGACCGAGGCGGACGCCGTCGCCGAGATCAAGGGCCGCACCGTGTGGGCCCAGGTGGTCGCACGCGCCGTCCGCCAACGCCAGCGCGTCCCGGCCGAGCCGCGCGAGATCACGATCGAAGGCACGACCGTCCGCGTCGAGCCGCGGGACGTCGCCGACGCGATCGCCCGCGCCCGCCGCAACGGGCGCCCGCACAACCTGGCCCGGGTCACCTTCGTCCGCGACATGCTGAACCGGCTCGCCGCCCAGTACTCGGCCCAGATGCCCTTCCCGCTGCCGCCGGAGGACCTCCCCGACGTCGTCGAGGAGCTGCGGACGACGCGCGAGGTGCGCATCGCCCTGAACCTCGCGTGGATGCCCCTGACGCCGCAGGGCCTGATCGAGGGCCTGTTCACCCGGCCCGATCGGCTCGCGGACGCCGCCCCCGAGCTGTCCGACGCCGAGCGGGCTGCCCTCGCCCGGCCCGCCGGTTCGCCGTGGACGCCCGCCGACGTGCCGCTGCTGGACGAGGCCGCCGAGCTGCTCGGCGAGGACGACCAGGCCGAACGCGCGCAGGCCGCGGAGGACGCCCGGCGGCGGGCCGCGGACGTCGAGTACGCCCGCCAGGTGCTGCGAAGCCTCCGGGGCGGACGGGCTGGTCAGCGCGGAGGTGCTGGCCGACCGCTTCGCGCACGGTGGCCCGTTGCTCACCACTGCGGAGCGCGCCGCGGCCGACCGGGCGTGGACGTACGGCCACATCGTCGTCGACGAGGCCCAGGAGCTGTCCGCCATGGCGTGGCGCATGCTCGTGCGCCGGTGCCCGACGCGCTCGATGACGATCGCGGGGGACGTCGCGCAGACCTCGACGGCCGCCGGCGCCCACTCGTGGCGGCGGATGTTGGACCCCGTCTTGCGCGACTCGTGGCGACTCGCCGAGCTGACCGTCAACTACCGCACACCGTCCGACGTCGCGGAGGCCGCGCAGCGGGTCGCGACGCGCGCCGGGCTCCCCGTGAGTCCACTGACGTCCGCGCGCGAGGTACCCGAGGCCCTGGTCGTGCGCCGGGTCACCGATCTGGCCACCGACGTGCCCACGGAGGTGGCCGCGGCGCTGGCCGAGGTGGTCGGCACCGCCGCCGCGCTCCCCGGCGACGACCCGGGCGCCGGCCGCGTGGCCGTGCTGGCGGCGAACGATCAGGTCGGTGACGTGCGGCAGATGCTCGCCGAACGGTTCGCCGCCGAGCTGACGCCGCCGGCCGCGGGCTCCGTGCTCGACGCCCGGCTGGCCGTGCTGACGCCGCGGGACGCGAAGGGCCTGGAGTTCGACGTCGTCGTGCTCGTGGAGCCCGGCCGCGTCGCCGCCGAGTCCGTCGGGGACCTCTACGTCGCCATGACGCGGCCGACGCGAGCGCTGCGCGTGGTCGCCGCCCGCGACCTCCCGGAGGGCATCGTCTGACGCGACTGCCAACTCACTGGCAGGGCCCCTGCCCCACCAGCGCCAGGCCCGCCCGGTCGCCCGGCCCCAGGTCGGTGCGCGTCGAGCTGATCGGATGCATCAGCTCGTCCACGGCGTCGACGTGGTCCAGCCCCAGGACGTGCGACAGCTCGTGGACGATGATCGCCCGGGCCTGCGCCGCCCCATCCGGCCGATCGAGCATCGCACCGATGTCAGTGGCATCGAGGACGACCCGGCCCGCAGCGAGCCACTGACCGTGCCCGTCCGCCCCCGGCACGGCGGCCGAGCCGCCCATTCCCGCGACCTCGCCGGCAAGCTCGGGGACCGCAGACTCGTCCGCCCAGGCGATCAGGACGGGCGCCCAGTCGTCGCCGTACCGCTCCGGCTGGATGAGCCGTCGCGCGACCGCGGGCGCCTCGTCCGTGGTCCCGTCGTCCTCGAAGACCAGACCGCTGGCCTGCGCGACGATCGCCACCGCCTCCCGGACGAGCTCCTCGCTGCCGGGCGGGGCGCCGTCGGGCCGGAAGACGTAACGGACGGGCCGGCACGGGTCATATCCCACGGGATCCCCCGCCGGCGTCGTGTGCAGGAACGCGTAGGTGCCCTGAACAGCGGCGGCCACGGGCGGGGCGAGACGACCCGTCGCGGGTGCGGGACGCGGTACGGCCATCGCCTTGCCGTCGACCTCGATGTAGGCGTGGGGCTCGAACCAGCCGGCCGGGTCCACGCCGCTGCGCTGCACCGCGGCGCCGGCCACCACCGCGAGGAGGACGGCACCGGTCGCGCGGAGCCCCCGCACCCAGCGCCGAGAGCCCCGGACGCGGTGCGTCGAGCGCCGCTCCGGCCGCTGCGGTGATCCCCACGGGTCCCCTGCCGGCACGGCGGAGACCCCCTGGGCAGCACCGTCCATGACGCCAGTCTGGCCCTGAGCCGGCAGCTTCGCGCCCCTGTCGCGGGTGAAGGCGAGTCCGCCAGCCGGTCTGGTTTACCGCCCAGGCCCGGCGAAGGGCCACCATAGGGGCGTGCTGCACGCCCTCTTGCTCGAGAACCTTCACCCGCTCGCGACCACGATCCTGGAGACCGACGGCGTCGCCGTCACAACCCGGACCGGCGCCCTGGACGAGGACGAGCTCATCGCCGCCCTTGAAGGGGTGCAGCTGTTGGGCATCCGGTCCAAGACCCAGGTGACCGAGCGCGTCCTCGCCGCCGCCCCGGACCTCCAGGCGGTCGGGGCCTACTGCATCGGGACCAACCAGATCGATCTGCGGGCCGCCGCCCACCGCGGCGTCGCGGTCTTCAACGCGCCGTTCTCGAACACGCGGTCCGTCGTCGAGCTGGCGCTGGCGGAGATCATCGCCCTCGCCCGGCGCCTGACCGAGCGCGACAAGGCGCTGCACGACGGCGTATGGGACAAGACCGCCGAGGGCGCGCACGAGGTGCGCGGCCGTGTGCTGGGCATCGTGGGCTACGGGAACATCGGCACGCAGCTGTCCGTGCTCGCGGAGAACCTCGGCATGTCGGTCGTGTTCTACGACACGGCTGAGAAGCTCGCGCTCGGCAACGCGCGCCGGATGGGCTCGCTCGACGAGCTGCTCGAGGTCGCGGACACCGTCACGTTGCACGTCGACGGCCGGCCCGGCAACGCCGGCCTGTTCGGCGCCGCCCAGTTCGCGCGGATGAAGCCCCGCTCGATCTTCCTGAACCTGTCCCGAGGCTTCGTCGTCGACTACGCGGCGCTGCGCGAGGCCGTGCTCGACGGCCACGTCGCGGGGGCTGCGGTCGACGTCTTTCCCGAGGAGCCCAAGCGGCGTGGCGACGCCTTCGCCTCGGAGCTGCGCGGGCTGCCCAACGTCATCCTGACGCCCCACGTCGGCGGCTCCACGCTCGAGGCTCAGGAGGCGATCGGGCAGTTCGTCTCGAGCAAGCTCCGCGACTACGTGCACACCGGCTCGACGACGCTGAGCGTCAACCTGCCGAACCTCGCCCTGGACGCAGGCAGCGGCCAGCACCGGCTCGCCCACCTGCACCACAACACTCCGGGCGTTCTCGCCGGGATCAACCGGACCCTGGCGGAGCACGGCGTGAATATCGAGGGGCAGCTGCTCGCGACGCGCGGCGACCTCGGCTACGTGGTCACCGACACCGGCGTCGCGACGCCGCACGAGGTCCACGAGGCACTGCGGACGATGCCGCAGACCATCCGCCTCCGCGTCCTGTCCTGACGTCGCGGCTGGGCGGCGGCGTCCGGCCGCCCAGCCGATCCTGCTCGGTGCCCGGGCTCAGCCGGTCTTGCGGCGGAACGTGCGCTTGCCGCTGCCCGAGACCTCGGAGCCGTGCACGACACCGGTGTTGCGCCGGGCCTCCTCCGTGCGGTGGGCCGCGTCCTTCTTGCGGTCCAACGCCTCGCGGAACCGCGCCTTGGCGTCGTTCTCGGGCGCGGCAGCCCCGCCCTTCTCGTCGCTGGTCATGGCGATCCTTCCCTCGGCGTCGGGCCCGCGCGGGCCCAGGCACAGTCTGCGCCCGACGCACCGCGTCGGGCCAGCACATCGTGCCGCAGGCCGGGGCGGGGCGTCCTCCTACGGTGCCGTAGGTTACGCAGACGTAGGTTATCGTTGAGGGCGTGACAGAAGGCCGTCGTCGTCCCTGGCTCACGTCGTACTCGGCTGGCGTCCCCGCCGATCTCGACGTCCCCTCGGAGCCCGTGACCGCAGCGCTCGACCGCGCCGCAGCAGCCCACCCCGCCCGCGTCGCCCTGGACTTCATGGGCGCCGTCACGACCTACGGCACGCTCGCCCGTCGCGTGGCCCAGGCCGCCGAGGCGCTCCGCGAGATCGGCGTCCGCGCCGGGGACCGCGTCGCGATCGCGCTGCCCAACTGCGCCACCCACGTCGTGGCCTTCTACGCCGTCCTGCGCCTGGGCGCCGTCGTGGTCGAGCACAATCCGACGTACTCCGCCGAGGAGTTCGCCCACCAGCTCAGCGACAGCGGAGCCACGACGGCGATCGTGTGGGAGAAGGCGGCCACCGCCGTGCTCGCGGCCCGGCCCCGCACGCAGCTGCGCACCGTCGTCGTCGTCGACCTCACGCGGGACCTGCCCGCCGCCAAGCGCGCCGCCCTGCACCTGCCGGTGCCCGCGGCGCGCAGCGTGCGCACGGCGATGCGCCAGCGCGTCCCGGGCGACGGCGTCGTGCGGTGGCACCGGCTCGTCAGCCGCTCCCGCCCGCTCCCGACGGACCACCCGGCGCCGTCGGGGGACGACATCGCGACACTCCAGTACACCGGCGGGACCACCGGCACCCCGAAGGGCGCCGTCCTCACGCACCGCAACCTCATCGCGAACGCCATGCAGGGCATCGCGTGGACCCAGCATCGCGAGGCCGAGGAGACCATCGGCGCGGCGCTGCCGTTCTTCCACGCCTTCGGGCTCACCCTCTGCCTGTCCTACGCCGTCCGCCTCGCCGCCACGATCGTCGTCTTCCCCCGCTTCGACGTCGACCAGGTGCTCGAGGCGCAGCGTCGCCGGCCGATGACCTTCTTCCCCGGCGTCCCGCCGATGTTCGAGCGCATCGCCGCAGCCGCGCGCCGCGAGGGCGTCGACATGACCTCCGTCCGGCACTCCATCTCGGGCGCGATGAGCCTCCCGCCCGAGACGGCGCGCGCCTGGGAGGACGTCACCAACGGGCTGCTCGTGGAGGGATACGGGCTCACCGAGACGTCGCCCGTCGTCCTCGGGAACCCGATGTCGGCCAACCGGCGCCCCGGCTACCTGGGCATCCCCTTCCCGTCCACCGTCATGCGGGTCGTCGACCCGGAGGACCCGAGCGTCGAGGTCGCGGCCGGCGAGCGAGGCGAGCTGCTCGTGTCCGGTCCCCAGGTGTTCTCGGGCTACTGGAACCGCCCGGAGGAGACGGCACACGTGCTTGTCGAGCTCGACGGCCGCACCTGGTTGCGGACGGGCGACGTCGTGGTGGTGGAGGACGGCGGCTTCACCCGGCTGGTGGACCGCATCAAGGAGGTCATCATCACGGGCGGGTTCAACGTCTACCCGTCACAGGTCGAGGACCAGCTGCGCGGCATGCCGGGCATCGCGGACGTCGCCGTGGTCGGCATCCCTGGCGGCGACCTGGGCGAGAAGGTCGTGGCGGCGATCGTCCTCGCCGAGGGGGTCACCAAGGTCGAGCTGTCCGCGGTGCGCGCCTGGAGCGAGCACCGGCTGGCGCGCTATGCGCACCCACGGGACCTCGTCGTGCTGACTGAGCTACCCCGGTCCCAGATCGGCAAGGTGCTGCGTCGCGTCGTGCGGCAGGAGATCCTCGACCGGCACTGACCCGACGCGACGTCAGGAGGCCGGGGCGTCCTCGGCAGCCGCCGCCTCGCGCTTGGCACGCAGTCCGGTGATCGCCGCATCGAAGTCCTCGAGCGACTCGAATGCCTGGTAGACGCTCGCGAAGCGCAGGTACGCCACCTCGTCGAGGTCGCGCAGCGGCCCGAGGATGGCCAGCCCGATCTCGTGGGCATCGACCTCGGCAGCCCCGGTGCTGCGGAGCGCCTCCTCGACGCGCTGGGCCAGCAGCGCGACGTCGTCGTCGCTCACAGGGCGCCCCTGACACGCCTTCCGGACGCCGGTGATGATCTTCTCGCGGCTGAACGGCTCGACCACACCGGAGCGCTTGACGACCGAGAGGCTCGCGGTCTCCACGGTGGTGAACCGGCGATGGCACTCGGGGCACTGCCGGCGGCGTCGGATGGAGGCGCCGTCGTCCGACGTACGCGAGTCGATGACCCGCGAGTCGCTGTGTCGGCAGAACGGGCAGTGCACGGCCCTGACCCCTCCCTGCGGCCGTCGGCCCCGCGAATGCGTCGGCCGACCCGCGGCGTTCACCACCTGCGGGCCCGGGTCACGCTACGCAGGCCGTCGCCCGGCGTGCAAGGAGAGCGTCACGGGGCCGGGACGAGAAGCTCCTGACCGGCGGTCAGGGCTGCGGTGTCCAGGCCGTTCAGGTCCATGAGCATCGAGACGGTCTCGCGCACGTCCGCTCCGGCGCCCGACACCTCGCCGGCGACCTGCCAGAGCGTCTCACCCGCCGCGACCGTGCGCGTCACGACCGGCACCGCAGGCGGCGCCTCCCCGGCGACCGCCTGCTGCGAGGCGAGGGTCACGCCGAACGCCGCCACCAACGCCAGCACGGCGACAACCACCCGGCCGCGCGCGGTCAGCCGCAGCCCAACCTCCGCGCCACGGGCGATCGAAGCGGAGCCGGCCCGGCGCGGTTCGACCTCCCGGACGGGCGAGCGACGCGCACCAACCCGATCGTCCCGGACCCCCGGGCGCCGGAAGTCCGCGATGTCGATGACGAGAGCGCTCATGGCGACCTCCTCCGTCTCCGCGGCCGTGCGCCGCCTTGCCAGTCGATCGAACGCCTGTTCGTCGAACGTCAGTACGATGTCTACCACACCCGGCCGACACGTCAACCCTGAACGCCGGACGACACGCTCGAACAGATGTTTGATCAGCGACCGCCACGGCCCTAGGGTGGGGCGTGGGAGAAAGACCACCACGTGCCACTGACATGCACGTGGTCAGTGATCGGAGGTCACCGTGGCGCACACCCCGTCCGACAGCGAGACGCCCCAGGAGGAAGCTCGCCTCGGTGCACCCCATCGACGGCGGCGAGGGGCTCACCGCGCGGCAGCGCCTGGTGCTCGACACCATCCGGGCGAGCGTGGAGAACCGCGGCTACCCCCCGAGCATGCGCGAGATCGGCGAAGCCGTCGGCCTCACCAGCCCGTCATCCGTCAAGCACCAGCTCACGGTCCTGGAGCGCAAGGGGTACCTGCGCCGCGACCCGAACCGGCCGCGCGCCATCGAGGTCGTGCACCCGGACGACTCGCGGGCGATCAGCGCCCTCGGGGCGCGGCTCGGCGAGGACTCCATGGCGCCCGGCGACGGCACGCCTGCGCCGGCGTACGTCCCGCTGGTCGGACGCATCGCGGCAGGCGGCCCCATCCTCGCCGAGCAGGTCGTCGAGGACGTCTTCCCCCTCCCCCGCCAGCTGGTCGGCGACGGCGAGCTGTTCCTCCTCCGGGTCAGCGGGGACTCGATGATCGACGCTGCCATCTGCGACGGCGACTGGGTCGTCGTGCGTCGCCAGCCCGTCGCCGAGAACGGCGAGATCGTCGCGGCGATGATCGACGGCGAGGCCACCGTCAAGACCTTCCGACGGGCCGGCGGGCACGTCACGCTCCTGCCGCAGAACCCCGCCTACCAGCCCATCCCTGCCGACGACGCCGTCGTGCTCGGCCGGGTGGTCAGCGTCCTGCGCAGTCTCTGAACAAGCACGGACGCGCCGCGGCCACGCGCCGCGGCGCGTTCGCCGTCTACAGGCCCAGGCTTCGCGCGGCTGCCCGGACCGCGTCCGCCGAGCTGCGCAGGCCGGCGAGCTCGTCGTACGACATGTCGACCTCCAGCGTGGTCCGCACCCCCTCGCGCCCGACGACGCACGGCACCGACAGACAGACGTCGTCGATGCCGAGGTAGCCCTCGAGCCTCGACGACACCGGGAGCACCCGACCCTCGTCGCCCAGCACGGCCTCGATGATGCGTGTGCCTGCGAGACCGACGGCGTAGTTCGTCGCCCCCTTGCCCGCGATGATCCGGTAGGCCGAGTGGACGACCTCCCGCTCGATGCGCTCACGATCCGCCGCGGTGAGGCTGCCGGTCACCCGGCCGTCCTGGCCCACGACGCCGGGCCAGCGCATCAGCGGGACGGCACCGATGCTCGCCGAGGTCCACAGCGGGATCTCGCTGTCGCCGTGCTCGCCCGCGATGTACGCGTGGATGTTCTGCACAGCCACGCCGGTGTGCTGCGCAAGGAGGTAGCGCAGCCGCGACGAGTCGAGCACGGTGCCGGAGCCGAACACCTGCCGGCTCGGCAGCCCGGAGATCTTCTGCGCGGCGTACGTCACGACATCGACGGGGTTGGTCACCATCACGAAGACCGCGTCGGGGGCGACCTCGACGAGCTTCGGCATGATCGTCCGCATCATCGCCACGGTCGCGCCGGCGAGGTCGAGCCGGGTCTGGCCCGGCTTCTGCTTCGCACCCGCCGTCACCACCACCACGTCGGAGTCCGCGCACACGGCCACGTCGTCGGAGCCGATCACGTCGGCCATGGGGACGAACTGGATCCCGTGGGCGATGTCGAGCACCTCCGCCTCGACCTTCGCCGCGTTGATGTCGTGCAGCGCCACCGTCCGTGCCGTGCCGCGCATGAGCATCGCGTAGGCCAGCGTGCTGCCGACGCTGCCGGCCCCGACGACGGCGACCTTCGTAGTGCGCCGGGCGCAGTTCTCCGGCGCCGAGCGATCGGTGGTGTCCATGTCTCTCCCCCGGCCTCCGGACGTTCCTCGGCCCTCGTGGGGACCTTAACCCGCGGGCGCGGTCGATGATCGGCGCGACGCCGTCCGGACGCTCGCTGCGTCGTCCGCCTCGCTCCCGTCCGCTCCCTGGGGTGCCTCGGCGGGCCCCAGCCGACGCAGCGCCTCGAGGACGACGGCCCGGTCCGTCGTCCGCCAGAACGGCGGCATGCTCCGGACGAGGAACGCCCCGTAGCGCGCCGTCGCGAGCCGGGAGTCCAGCACGGCGACGACGCCGCGATCGGTCTCCGTGCGGATCAGCCGGCCCGAGCCCTGGGCCAGCAGCAGCGCGGCGTGCGTGGCAGCGACGGACATGAAGCCGTTGCCACCGCGGGCCTGCACCGCCTCGGAACGGGCCGAGCGCACCGGGTCGTCGGGGCGCGGGAAGGGGATCCGGTCGATCAGCACGAGGCGGCACGCAGAGCCGGGCACGTCGACCCCCTGCCACAGCGAGAGCGTCCCGAACAGGCAGGTGGCCTCGTCCTCGAGGAAGCGGGCCACCAGCGTCGGGACCGTGTCGTCTCCCTGGCAGAGGACGGGGACGTCCAGCCGGGCCCGCATCGCCTCGGCCGCCGCCGTCGCGGCGCGGCGCGACGAGAACAGGCCCAGGGTCGCCCCACCGGCGGCCGTCACGAGGTCCGCGATCTCGTCGAGCTGGGCGTCGGTCGCGGGCTCACGCCCGGGCGGCGGAAGGTGCCGGGCGACGTAGAGGATCCCCCGGCGGGCGTGGTCGAACGGGCTCCCGACGTCGATGCCGCGCCAGGGCTCCGGCGGATCCGCCGAAGTCCCGGCGGCATCCGAGCCACCCGGCGTCGCACCCGCCCCGCTGTCCGCCCCCCGAACCCGGGCGGGGGCGGGTGGCGCGTCCGCCGGCACCATCTCGCCAGGCCACAGCCCCACCGACCCCGCCAGCGACGTGAAGCCCCCACCGAGCGAGAGGGTGGCGGAGGTAAGGACCGCCGTCCGCTCCCGCAGCAGGCCGCCACGGACGAGGCCCGCGACATCGACCGGCGCCGCGAGCAGCCGACTGGGCGGTGCCCCCTCGTCGCCCTCGCACCAGACGACGTCACGGAGGTCGCCGACCATGCGCTCGGCGACCTCGAAGATCGTCAGGACGGCTGCCGTCGCCATCTTCCGGCCGCCGTCGGCCGCGTCCTTCGAGGCTCGGGGTTCCGTCCGGCCGCAACGCGCTGAGCAGCTCGCGGGCCGCATCCCGCACGCCCGCGACCGCCGCGCCCAGGCCGGCCGGCAGCCCGTCGCGGAACCTCCCCGGCGCAGCCTCGGCGAGCGCCGCGCCCAGGTCGAGCGCGGCCACCTGGAGCGACTCCGACGGCACGCCCCCGTGCCGTCGTGCGAGGCGCCCGGCCCGGTCCACGACCGTTGCCGAGAGCCTCGGCGGTCGCCTGCGCCGTGACGCGGTCGGGCAGCTCGTGGCCCTCGTCGACCACTAGGACGGTGTGCTCCGGCAGGACCCCGGGCGAGCCGCTGGCCGCGATGCCGAGCATCGCGTGGTTCGTCACCACGACGTCGGCCTCGTGCGCGCGCTCCTTGGCCTGGACCGGGAAGCACTCGTCGACGAGGGGGCAGTGCGTGCCCAGGCAGTCCAGCGACGTGACGGAGGCCTGGCGCCAGGCCCGGTCCGAGACGCCGGGCACCAGGTCGTCCCGGTCCCCGGTCGTCGTCTCCGCGGCCCAGGCGCGGACGCGCAGCACCTCCGCGCCCAGGCTGGAGGACGCCGTCGGCTGCGGGTGCTCGGCCGCTCCGGACGCCTCCGCGGCGTCGAAGAGCGCCGCGGGCTCCTCGCTCGGGTAGCCACCCTCCACACGGTGCCGGCACAGGTAGTTGTGCCAGCCCTTGAGCAGCGCGATGCGGGGCGCACGCGGCAGGCGCGGAGCGACCGCCGCGGCGACCAGCGGGAGATCCCGGGTCATCACCTGGCGCTGCAGCGCCAGGGTCGCGGTCGAGACCACGACCCGCTCGCCCGAGAGCACGGCGTGCCGAACCGCGGGCACGAGGTAGCCGAGCGACTTGCCGGTACCGGTCCCCGCCTGCACGAGGAGATGTTCGCCCGACTCGACGGCCTGATCGACCGCCGCGGCCATGGCGTGCTGACCTTCGCGGCGGCGTCCGCCGAGGACGCCGACCGCGAGGTCCAGGAGCTCATCGACCGACGGGACGTCCACCCCGGCAGCCTAGATGGCGTCGCGGACAGCACCGGACAGCCGCCGGCCCCTGTGGAGGACCGGCCCGCGGCGGCCGGTCAGGACGCGGCGGGTCGAGTGGCCGCCGCCAGCATCTCGGCAGCGAGGTCGGCGTCCACGCGCGCCCGCAGCACCGTGCCCTCCCCCGTGTGCACCTCGGCGAGGATCTCCCCCTCCGAGTGGACGCGGCTCACCAGGTCGCCGCGGTGGTACGGCAGCACCACCTCGACGATCTCGCGGGGACGGGGCAGGGCCAGGGCGATGGCGTCCGCGAGCCGGGCCAGCCCGTCGCCGGTGCGCGCCGAGATGGCGATGGCGCCCGGCTCACGACGCAGGACGCGGTCGAGCACCTCGGGGTCCGCGACGTCGACCTTGTTCAGCACCAGGAGTTCCGGGATCTGCTCGGTGCCCTCGATGTCCCGCACGACGCCGCGCACGGTGCTGATCTGCCCCTCCGGATCGGGGTGCGAGGCGTCGACCACGTGGAGCAGGAGGTCGGACTCCGCGACCTCCTCCAGCGTCGAGCGGAAGGCCTCGACAAGCTGCGTGGGCAGGGCCCGCACGAAGCCGACGGTGTCCGTCAGGGTGAACGTCCGCCCGTCCGGGGTCTGGGTGCGCCGCACCGTCGGGTCCAGCGTCGCGAAGAGGGCGTTCTCGACGAGCACACCCGCACCCGTCAGACGGTTCAGGAGGCTCGACTTGCCGGCGTTCGTGTACCCGATCACGGCGACCGACGGGACGCCGTGGCGACGGCGCGAGCCGCGCCGCGTGGCCCGGGCGGGCGCCATCCCGGCGATCTCCCGGCGCAACTTGGCCATCCGGGTGCGGATCCGGCGTCGGTCCAGCTCGATCTTCGTCTCG
Source organism: uncultured Actinomycetota bacterium (assembly GCA_963807045.1). Classification (GTDB taxonomy): domain Bacteria; phylum Actinomycetota; class Actinomycetes; order Actinomycetales; family Cellulomonadaceae; genus Actinotalea. The sequence continues at coordinate 78,539 of CAWDZL010000002.1, forward strand.
CCCGGACCGCGCGACCCGATGCCGGCACCCCCGGCGACCCGGCCACCGGCCTGCCGGGACATGCTCTCGCCCCAGCCGCGCAGACGCGGGAGCAGGTACTCGAGCTGAGCCAGCTCGACCTGGGCCTTGCCCTCCTTCGAGCGGGCGTGCTGGGCGAAGATGTCGAGGATCAGGGCGGTCCGGTCGATCACCTTGACCTTGACGATGTCCTCCAGCGCGCGGCGCTGCGATGGTGCCAGCTCGCCGTCGACGACCACCGTGTCCGCGCCCACGGCCGCCACCAGGTCCGCGAGCTCGGCGGCCTTGCCCGAACCCAGGTACGTGCCGGCGTCCGGGTGCGGGCGACGCTGGAGGAGGCCGTCCAGCACCTCGGAGCCAGCGGTCTCCGCGAGCGCCGCGAGCTCGCGCAGCGACGTCTCCGCCTGGTCCGCCGGACCCCGCGCCCACAGACCCACCAGCACCACCCGCTCGAGGCGCAGCTGGCGGTACTCGACCTCGGTGACGTCCTCGAGCTCGGTCGAGAGGCCGGCGACACGCCGCAGGGCCGCACGATCGGCCCGGTCGAGCTGGTCGCCGTCGGCGTCCTCGTCCCAGCCGACCTCCTCCGTCCGCCCGGCACGGGCGAGGATGCGCGCCACGACGGCGTCGGCCATGGTGGCCGGGTCCTGGGCCGGGATGGGGGTCTGGGTCATGTGCACCTTCCTTCGGCGTCCAGCGTGACACGCGTGCCCGGCGCCACGCGAACCCTTAGGCCCGCGGCACCCCGGCGACCCGGGCGTCGCGGCGCCCCGGCCTCGGTACAGTGCGCTGCGTGCCGCCCGACCACTACTTCACCGCCGACCCTGCCACGGCGGACGAACGCCGCACCATGACCGTGACGCTCGCCGGCCGCGACGTCCGGGTGCACACGGCGGCCGGCGTCTTCTCCTCCGGCCGCGTCGATCTCGGCACACAGGTGCTGCTGCGCACGGTTCCCGCGCCGCCCGCGGCGGGCGACCTCCTCGATCTCGGGTGCGGCTGGGGGCCGATCGCGCTGACGATGGCGCTGCGCAGCCCGGGCGCACGCGTCTGGGCCGTCGACGTGAACCACCGGGCGCTCGACCTGGTCCGTGCGACCGCGGCCGACCTGGGCTTGCCGGGCGTGCGCGCAGTGACACCGGACAAGGTGCCGGCCGACGTGCGCCTCGCGGCCATCTGGTCCAACCCACCGATCCGCGTGGGCAAGGCCGAGCTGCACGCGATGCTCACGGCATGGCTGCCTCGCCTCGCGCCCGCCGGCGTCGCGCACCTCGTCGTGCAGCGCAACCTCGGCGCCGACTCGCTGCAGCGCTGGATCGACGACGCGCTGGCGGACGTGCCCGGCGGACCGCTCCGCGCCGAACGGGCCGCGAGCGCGAAGGGCTTCCGCGTGCTCCGGGTGCAGCGACCGGGCTAGCCCGATACCGAGGGGGCGTTGGCCTCACGCATCGTTCGACCGCTGGCGCGCCGCGCGTGCGGCCGCGACGCGCTCCTTCGCTCCTGCAGGAGCCGCCGGGGGGAAGTCCGGGTTCGCGTTGGCCGCCGTGAGGGCCCGGCCGCGCTTCCTGATTGTCCGTCGACCGCGCCGGTGGGAACGATCGGAGGCGGGCTCGGCGGCCTTGTCCTGCTCGTCGAGCATGCCGCAGAGGCTGCCCAGCACCTGCCGGTCCACCTCGACATCACGGGACCAGGGCAGGTCGAGGATGCGCGTCTGGCGTGCAGTCGTCTGGATCGCCATGTAGGCGTTGCCGGCGGCCGCAGCCCGGGTCGCACGGTGAGTCGCGCCGACCGTCATCAGCACGGCGCTGCCCGCTGCGGCGGCCATGGCGAGGGCGCCCCCGATGGCGTCGTACTTCTCCAGCGCCAGGACGAGCATGCCGCCGATCGCCCCAGCGGCAGTCGTTGGCACGCCCAGCCACACGTTCATCGCCCGCCAGGCTCTGGCTTCCTCCATCTGAGCGTGGGCGCTCACCATCGAGCGCTCTTCGATGCGCGCCAACTCGGCGCCGATCACCTGGCGCCGCGTCTCCTGGTCCGGTGTCACAGCTGTCACCCGTCACACTCTAGAACGGGTGGTTTGAGATGTTAAGTCCGGTTTTGCGTGCAGGGCTGCGATCGGAGGCACGCCCTGCTAGCGACCGGCGAGCGCGTCGAGGTCCACGACGGCGTCGAACGTCAGCACGGCCGGCCCGGCCAGCTCGACCCGGTCGCCGACGGCGGTCACCCGGACGGTCCCGCCCGGCACCTCCACCCACCACACGTCGGGGGCGCCCACGCCCGCCCAGGCTCGCACCGCCATCGCCGCGGCACAGGCGCCCGTCCCGCACGACTGCGTCTCACCGACGCCGCGCTCGTGCACCCGCATCCGCACGACGCCCGTGCCGTCGGCGCGCTGGCCCATCGGCACGACGAGCTCGACGTTCGAGCCGTCGGACGGCGCCGGGTTCACGACGGGCGCCTTCACGAGGTCGGCGTTGTCCAGGTCCCGCGGGTCACCGATCGCGATCACCGTGTGCGGGTTGCCGACCTCGAGGCTGAGCGCCTTGCGCGGCTCGCCCAGGCCCTTGATGCGCACCTCGGCGTCGTGCCCCGCGGCCAGCGCCGCCGCGCCACCCGGAACCCGCCACGGCCCCATGTCGGCCGCGAACCAGCCCGCCTCGGAGTCGGTGCGCACGGTCCGCACGCCGGCTCGGGTGCCCAGCGGGAGCGTCCCGCGCCCGTCCCACACGCCGAGCCGCTGCGCGAACGCGGCCAACACGCGGACGCCGTTGCCGCACATCTCCGCGAGGCTGCCGTCGGCGTTCCGGTAGTCCATGAACCAGACGGCCGACGGGTCCTGCGCCAGGCACGCGCGGCCGGCCGGGATGTGCTCGGACGGCACGAGCCGGATGACGCCGTCGGCGCCGATGCCCCCGCGGCGGTCCGCGAGGCCGCGGACGAGGTCGCCGGTGAGCTCGAGGACGCCCTCGCGGTCGTCGATGAGCACGAAGTCGTTGTGCGTGCCGTGACCCTTGGTCACGGCAAGGTGCGTCGGGCGCGAGGCGCCGTGGGGGTTCATGCGTGCAATCTACGGCGCGGACCGGCGGCCCCGGGCGCGTGTCCGGCATCGGCTGCCGCGACGAGCTCGAGCACGCGCTCCACGAGGTGCGGGTCCTCGGCGTCGAACCAGTGCACGCGGGTGTCGCGCCCGAACCACGTCATCTGCCGACGGGCAAGTCGACGCGTCCCGGTGACCACCTCGGTGCGGGCCTGCGTCTCGTCGACCCGGCCCGCCAGCAGCGCGAGGACCTGGGCGTACCCGATGGCGCGGGCCGCCGTCGGGCCCATCCGGTCGGCCAGGTCTCGCGTCTCGGCCACCAGCCCGTCCGCCCACATCCGGTCCACCCGGGCCTCGATCCGCACGTCCAGGACCTCGCGCGAGCAGTCGAGGCCGATCTGCACGGTCGGTCGCTCGTGCTCGGGCTCGGGCAGCGTGGCGGAGTAGGGGCGCCCGGTGAGCTCGATGACCTCGAGGGCACGCACGATGCGCCGGGCGTTGGCCCGGTCGATGCGTGCGGCGGACGCCGGGTCCAGCCGCGCCAGCTCGTCGTGCAGGAGCCCGGGGCCCTCGGCACCGACCCGCGCCTCGAGCCGGGCACGGACCTCCGGGTCCGTCGGCGGGATCTCGAGGCGGTCGAGCAGCGCGCGCACGTACAGACCCGAGCCGCCCACGACCACCGGGCGGGCGCCCCGGGCGAGGATCCCCGCGACGTCGGCGCGCGCGTCCGTCTGGTACCGGGCCACCGACGCCTCCTCGGCGACATCCAGCACGTCCAGCTGGTGGTGCGGCACACCCGCCCGCTCGGCCGGCGTCAGCTTGGCCGTGCCGACGTCCATCCCGCGGTAGAACTGCATGGCGTCGGCGTTGACCACCTCTCCCCCGAGACGCAGCGCGAGGGCGACCCCGAGGTCCGACTTCCCGGTCGCCGTGGGGCCGACGACGGCGATGGTCACCACAGCCATGACACCGCCGCGTAGGCGGCACCGAGGGGTGCCGAGACGAGGTGGGTGCGCGCGCGGGCGGGGTCGCCCGGGGCCGCGCCCAGCAGGACGTGCCAGGGCCCCCAGGCACTGATCGCGAGCGCCGCCGCCAGTCGTGACGGGACGGCGGTCAGGCGCGCGCGGGCCGACGCGTCGAGGTCGCCGAGGTCCGCGGCGAGGACCGCGTCGAGGGGCGCCGCGCGCTCGTCCGTCGCAAGGGGCCCGTCCGGGCCGTGGCGGGCGCTCAGACCGCCCACGAGCACGAGCCCCCAGCGCCGCAACGCCACCTGCTCGTTGCCCTTCATCCGAAGGGTGGCCGCCGACGACGGACCTGTCGGCACGAGCTCGACGGGACCGGTCCAGCCGGCGCGGTCCAGGAGGAACAGCCCGACCGCGGCCGCGACGTCGTCCACGACGAGGACCCGGCCCGCCCCCGCGGTGGGCCGCCGGGGCCAGGTGAGACGCTCGTCGTCGATCCCGGCCGCCGCAAGGCTCGGCCGCATGCGTCCCACGCGGACCGGACCGAACCCCGGGGCCACCACGGCCACCGTGTCCGGACCGGCCGCCACGACGTCGGACACCGCGGCGAGCGCGGCCGCGCGCTCGGCGGACAGCACCTCCGCCGCCCCGGCCGCCCCCGGCACGAGGAGCGCCGTCGGCGGGACGAGAGCGGCGGCCGTGAGCACGCGACGACGCTACCCGAGCCGTGGGGACTGCCGGGCCCACGGGCACCCCGCACCGCGCCGCGTGGGCGTCGGCGGGGACGGGTAGGGTCGCCACGTGGACCTGTTCTCCTGGCTGCGACGCGAGAACGACGCGCCCGGACGGCCCACCGAGGGGCGCGAGAAGGCTCCGCGTCGCGGCCCGGAGCCGGCCAACGTCCCGCCCGACGTGCCGACGCCGGTGACGTCCGAGCGGATCACCCGCTGGTGCGAAGATCACGGCTACACCTACTTCGTCGACCGGGACGGCGACGTGGGGGGCATCTGGCGCGGCCGGGTGTTCTTCTTCTTCCTCCTCGGCGATGACGACGAGGTGCTGCAGGTGCGCGGCTACTGGAACCGCGAGTTCGCCATCGAGCGCCTTCCGGAGGTGCTGGAGATCTGCAACGCCTGGCACGTCGACAAGATCTGGCCGAGCGCCTACGCGCGGGTGCGGGACAACGGTCGGGTGCACGTCACCGCCGAGGTGACCACCGACGTCTCGTGCGGCGCCACCGACGACCAGCTGGAGCTCATGCTCCAGTGCGGCCTCGGCACGGGGTCCGTGTTCTTCGACCACCTCGACGGCCAGTACCCCGACCCTGCTGCGCAGGCGCCGTGAGCGACCAGCCCGAGCGCGACGACGGCGCCCCCCGTCAGGGACCGCCGCAGCACACGCGACCCCTAACGCGGGACCGGATGATGGCGCGGCTCACGTCGCTCGGCTACCACGTCGCCCTCGACGACGACGGCGACCCGACCGGCATCTGGGGCACGGACCGGTTCTGGTTCCTGCGGCTCGGCGCCAAGGAGGAGATCCTCCAGGTGCGCGGGCGGTGGCACCGGACCGTGCCCGCCGAGCGGCGCGCAGACCTCCTGCTCGCCATCAACGACTGGAACCGCGACCGCCTCTGGCCGAAGGCCTACGTGCGGCGCGAGGGAGATGTGCTGGCCGTCACGGCGGAGGTCTCCGTCGACCTGGGCGAGGGCGTCACCGACGACCAGCTCGACGCGACGCTGCTCCGTGGTCTCGCATCGGGCGGTCGGCTCTTCGAGGCGCTCGCGCTCCAGCTCCCCGAGCTGCCCTGACCTCGCGCCCCCGCCGCGGTCCGAACGGGTCTCAGCGGCGCGCGGGCATCCCGAGCAGCACCGGCCCGCCGACGACGGCCGGACCGCTTCCGTGCGCGCCGTGGCCGGCGTGCCCGTCGGCCTGCCGAGCCGCCCACGCGTCACCGGCCCGCGTGCGACGGATGGCGAACGGGCCGCCCTCCAGCGCGGAGTCGGCGACGAGGTGGTGCGGCGCCCCGTACGTGACGCCGACGGTGACCAGGTCGCCCGGGCGGGGGACGTCGGCGTCGTGCGCGGCGTCCTGCGCGGCGTCCTGGCGCGTGGGGAGCGCGAGGTGGACGAGGCGGTTGTCGGCCGCACGGCCGCTGATGCGGTGCGTGACACCGTCCTTGCGCCCCTCCCCCTCGGCGATGAGCACCTCGACGACGCGGCCGACCTGGCGGGCGTTCTCCTGCGTCGACACCCGCTCCTGCAGCTCGACGAGTCGCTCGTAACGCTCCTGGACGACGGCCTTCGGCAGCTGGTCGGGCAGGTCGGCGGCGGGCGTTCCCGGGCGCGGGGAGTACTGGAACGTGAACGCCGAGCTGAACCGCGCCTGCTCGACGACCCGCAGCGTCTCGGCGAAGTCCTCGTCCGTCTCACCCGGGAACCCGACGATGACGTCGGTGGTGATCGCGGCGTCGGGCAGGGCTGCGCGGACGCGGTCCAGGATCCCGAGGAAGCGGTCCGACCGGTAGGAACGGCGCATCGCCCGCAGCACCCGGTCCGATCCGGACTGCAGGGGCATGTGGAGGCTGGGCATGACCGTCGGCGTCTCGGCCATCGCGGCAACGACGTCGTCGGTGAACGCAGCGGGGTGCGGCGAGGTGAACCGGACCCGCTCCAGGCCCGGCACGGCGCCGACGGCGCGCAGCAGGTCCGCGAAAGCGCCGCGGTCCCCGAACCCGACGCCGTAGGTGTTGACGTTCTGGCCCAGCAGCGTGACCTCGATGGCTCCGTCGGCGACGAGCGCCTCCACCTCGGCGAGGATCTCCCCCGGCCGCCGGTCCCGCTCCTTGCCGCGCAGGCTCGGCACGATGCAGAACGTGCAGGTGTTGTTGCAGCCGACGCTGATCGAGACCCATCCGGCGTAGACGGACTCCCGGCGCGTGGGGAGCGTGGACGGGAAGACCTGGAGCGACTCGGCGATCTCCACCTGCGCGGCCGCGTTGTGCCGGGCGCGCTGCAGCAGGACGGGAAGCGCGTCGAGGTTGTGCGTGCCGAACACGACGTCGACCCAGGGCGCGCGCGCCACGATGCCCGCGCGGTCCTTCTGGGCGAGGCAGCCGCCGACGGCGATCTGCATGCCCGGACGGTCGGCCTTGACCGCGGCGAGCCGCCCGAGGTTGCCGTAGAGGCGCGTGGCGGCGTTCTCGCGCACGGCGCACGTGTTGATGACGACGACGTCGGCCTCCCACGCGGCGGCGTCGGCCTCCGGTGCCGGGACGTAGCCCGCGCTCTCGAGCATGCCGGCCATGTGCTCGGAGTCGTGCACGTTCATCTGGCACCCGAGGGTGCGCACGACGTAGGTCGGCGCCGGCCGTGCGGCGTCGTGGTGCTCGGTGCTGGAGGTCGTGACGGTGGCGCTCATCGACGTCAAGGGTACGTGGCGTGCGGGGTTCGACCTCCCCGGCCGTGATCACCTCGAGTGGCCGGGTCAGGGCGACCGCCCTACGGTCGGCAGATGGTCGAGGCACCCACACCCGCCGGTGATCCGCTGGTGGTGCTCACCGGGGTGAACAAGCACTTCGGGCGGCTCCACGTGCTGCGCGACGTCGACCTCACCGTGCACCGCGGCGAGGTGGTCGTCGTCATCGGGCCGTCCGGGTCCGGGAAGTCGACGCTCTGCCGGGTCGTCAACCGCCTGGAGACGGTGGACAGCGGCACCGTCACTCTCGACGGTCGGCCGCTTCCCGCCGAGGGGCGGGCGCTCGCCGCACTTCGCGCCGACGTCGGCATGGTGTTCCAGTCGTTCAACCTGTTCGCCCACAAGACCGTGCTGCAGAACGTCACGCTCGGGCCGGTGAAGGCCCGCCGGGTCCCGCGCCGCGAGGCCGAGGCGACCGCAATGGCGCTCCTCGAGCGGGTCGGCGTCGCGGACCAGGCGGACAAGCTCCCGGCGCAGCTCTCCGGAGGCCAGCAGCAGCGCGTCGCCATCGCCCGCGCCCTCGCGATGAACCCGAAGGTCATCCTGTTCGACGAACCGACGTCCGCACTGGACCCCGAGATGATCAACGAGGTCCTCGACGTCATGGTGGGCCTCGCCCGCGACGGCATGACCATGGTCGTGGTCACCCACGAGATGGGGTTCGCCCGTCGCGCTGCACACCGCGTCGTCTTCATGGACGCCGGGCGGATCGTCGAGGAGGCCGACCCCGAGACGTTCTTCACCGCCCCGCGCAGCGACCGGGCCAGGGACTTCCTCGCCAAGATCCTCACGCACTGAGCGGCACCGCCGAGGCGCCGCACACCACCCCCGAGGGGGCCGACGGAAGGGGACGACGATGCGCACACGACGCGGCGGCATCGTGGCCGTGGCTGGGGCAGTGGCGGCGCTGGCGCTCGCCGGCTGCGGCGGCGCCGCGAGCCCGCAAGAGGCCACGCAGGACGACGCCGAGGAGACACCGGGCACGCAGCCGACCGCCGTGCCGCAGGACTTCCCGGCCGGGTCGACGATGGCGAAGCTGGCCGAGGCCGGCTCGATCACCGTGGGCACCAAGTTCGACCAGCCGCTGTTCGGGCTGATGGGACCCGACGGCGTCCCGGAGGGGTTCGACGTCGAGATCGCCACGATCATCGCCGGCGAGCTCGGGATCGCACCCGAGGACATCACGTGGACCGAGACCGTCTCGCAGAACCGCGAGACCTTCATCGAGAACGGGCAGGTCGACATCGTCGTCGCGACCTACACGATCAACGACGACCGCAAGCAGCGCGTCGACTTCGCCGGGCCGTACTACCTCGCCGGCCAGTCGATCCTCACCCGCAAGGACAGCACCGACATCCAGGGGCCGGACGACCTGGCCGGCAAGCAGGTCTGCACGGTCGCGGGCTCCACGCCGGAGAAGAACCTCCTGGACAACTACCCCGACGCCGAGGTCGTCCCGTTCACCACCTACGCGGAGTGCATCGAGCCGCTGCGCAACGGGCAGGTCGACGCAGTGAGCACCGACAACGTGATCCTCGCCGGCTTCGCCGCGGAGAACGACGAGCTCGAGGTCCGTGGCGAACCCTTCACGCAGGAGCCCTACGGCATCGGGCTCGCGAAGGGGGACGACGAGTTCCGCGCCTGGATCAACGACGTCCTCGAGGAGATCGAGGACGACGGACGGTGGGCCAAGGCATGGGAGGACACAGCCGGTGCGGTCCTGCCGACGCCGGAGCCGCCCGCGGTCGACCGGTACTGATGCGCGGGCGGCCCGGGCCGGCGGCGGGCACCACGACCGTCGCCGCCCCGGACCCGTCACCGCGACGAGAGGGGGTGAGCTGTGGGCGTGATCGGGGACAACCTCCCGACCTACCTCGAGGGCTTCGGGATGACCCTGCGGCTGACGGCGTTCGCGGGTGCGCTGTCGCTGGTCTGGGGAGTCGTTCTCGCGGCCCTCCGGGTGGCGCCGCTGCGCCCGTTGCGGCTCGTCGCCGCGTCCTACACCGAGGTGCTGCGCAACACCCCGCTCACCCTCGTCTTCTTCTTCATGTACTTCGTCTTTCCGCAGTTCAGCGTCCTGCCGCCCGTACCGTTCTTCTGGGCTGCGGTCGTCTGTCTCACGCTGTACACGTCGGCGTTCGTCGCCGAGGCGGTCCGGTCCGGCATCAACGCCGTGGGCGCCGGGCAGGCGGAGGCGGCCCGCGCCATCGGGCTCACCTTCGGCCAGAGCCTCCGAGCGGTGATCCTGCCGCAGGCGCTCCGGTCGGTCGTGCCGCCCCTCATCAACGTGATCATCGCGCTGGTCAAGAACACCTCGGTCGCGGCGGGCTTCGCGGTCGTCGAGCTGATGGCGACCGGGCGCCGCCTCGGGACGGCGAACCCCGCCGACGGGACCTGGGTGCTCGTCGGCGTCGCCCTCTTCTACCTTCTCCTGACCGTTCCGGCCGGCGCCCTCGCGACGGCTGTCGAGCGAAGGGTGGCGTTCAGCCGATGAGCTCCGTCCTGTACGACGAGCCCGGGCCGCGGACCCGCAGACGCGCGGTGATCGGCTCGGTGGTCGGCGCCCTGATGCTGCTGGGCGCGGTCGTCGCGGCCGTCGCGTACGCGGCCGACAGGGGCGTGTTCGACGCCGATCGGTGGGACGTCCTCTACGCCCCGCCCAAGGGTCAGACCGCCGCGGACGTCTGGACGTTCCTCCTGAACGGCCTCGCGGCAACGCTGCGCACGGCCGCGGTGGCGGCCCCGGCAGCCCTCGTCCTCGGGACCGGGCTGGCGCTGCTCCGGACGGCCCGGCTCCGTGCGGTCCGGGTCCCTGCGATGGTGCTCGTCGAGCTGCTCCGCGGGCTCCCCGTGCTGCTCATGATGTTCTTCGGGCTCCTCGCCCTTCGCCTGGACGCATTCGCCGCGGTCGTGTTCGGGCTCGTGGTCTACAACGTGGCGATCGTGGCGGAGATCCTCCGTGCCGGCCTGGCGGCACTGCCGCGCGGCCAGTCCGAGGCCGCCGCGGCCATCGGGCTGAGCCGGCCGCAGGCGCTGGTCTCGGTACTGCTTCCCCAGGCGGTCCGGATGATGCTGCCGAGCCTCGTCGCCCAGATGGTCGTCCTGCTCAAGGACTCGTCGTTGGGCTTCATCGTCGGCTACGCCGAGCTGCTGAAGTCGGTGCAGAACAACGCCCAGTACTTCGGCAACCGGTACTTCGTCGCGCTGTTCCTGGTCGGCGCCGCGATCTACCTCGTCGTGAACATCGCCTTGTCGCGGCTCGCGATCGCACTCCAGCACCGGATCGGCAGGGCTCCCGGCTCGCCCGCGACGGGGCGCGCCCGGGTCATGCTGACGCCGGAGGTCAACCCGCGGTAGCGCTGGCCCGGATCTCCCGGATCACCGTGACGGTGATCTCGCCGGGATACGTGAGGTCCTGCTCGATGCGCCGGGCGAGCGCGCCGGCCAGGTCGGGGAGCGCCGCGTCGTCGACCACCTCGGGCTCGACGACGACGCGCACCTCGCGCCCTGCTGCCATCGCCACGGCGCGGCGGACCCCCGCGTGCGCAGCGACCAACGACTCGAGGTTGGTGAGGCGCTCGATGTACTGATCGAGCTCCTCACGGCGAGCCCCGGGACGCGCCGCCGAGGCCGCGTCGGCCGCCTGGACGAGCACCGCCTCGATCGACTCCATGGGTACCTCGTCGTGATGCGCGGCCACGGCGTTGACCACCACCTCGGACTCGCCCAGCCGGTGAAGCATCTCGGCGCCGATCGCGGCATGGGTGCCGGGCCGGTCGGCGCTGAACGCCTTCCCGATGTCGTGCAGCAGTGCCGCCCGCCCGGCAACCTCCGCGTCGGCACCGATCTCAGCCGCGAGGAGCGCCGCGAGCTGAGCGGCCTCCACGAGGTGGGCGAGGACGTTCTGGCCGTAGCTGACGCGCAGGCGGAGCCGCCCGAGTGTCTCGACGACCTCCGGGTGGAGGCCGGTCACGCCTGCGCTCTCGGCGGCGTCGTGCCCGGCGGCCACCGCACGGTCCCGCGATCCCGCGAGGGACTCCGCGTACGCGAGCTCGATGCGCTGCGGGTGGATCCGTCCGTCGGCGATCAGCGCCTCCAGGGCGACCGCAGCGACCTCCCGCCGCTCGGCGTCGAAGCTCGACAGGGTCACCTGGTCGGAGTTGTCGTCGATGATGACGTTCACGCCGGTCAGGGCCTCGAACGTGCGGATATTGCGGCCTTCTTTGCCGATGATCCGGCCCTTCATCTCCTCTGCGGGGATCGGGACGACGGTCACGACGCTCTGGGAGCTCGTCGGACCGGCGAGCCGCGCCACCGAGGCGGCCACCACCTGGCGAGCCCGCTCGTCAGCCGTGCGGCGCGCCTTCGCCTCGATGCGCCGCACCTGGGCGGCGGCGGAATGCTCCGCCTGCTCGAGGACCCGGCGGAGCTGCTCGGCCCGCGCCTCCTGCATCGAGAGCCCCGACGCCGACTCGAGCATGGCGTCTGCCTGCGCCCGGGCCTGGTCGAGCCGTGCCTGCGCGGCGCGGCGTTCGCCGTCGACCTCCGCGGCGCGCTGCTCGACCTCGTGCGCACGTCCCTCGATCTGCTCACTGAGGTCCCGGAGACCCCGGCGCTCGGACTTGAGCTCGGCCTCGCGCTCGGCGACCCGCTCCTCACGACGCCGGACCTCGTCGATTGACGAGCGCGCCTCCGACTTGATGGCGGCCGCGTCGTCGAGCGCTTGTGCGCGGGTGGCCGACGCCTCGCGCCGCGCCAGGAGCACGAGGATGAGAGCGACAAGGCAGGCCAGCAGGAGCGCGACGATGATGGCGGCGTCGCTCATCCCGCCCATCGCTTCTCACCTCCCGGCGTGCTACCCGTCGCCCGCGTCGTCGAACGGCGGACCTGCCCTATCGTCCCCCATCTCGGCCACGACTCGCCGCGACAGGCCGGATGGGTAGCCCTTCCGACCCAACATCGCCAGCAACCGCCGCTGCTGGACCACCGGGTCCACGCCGTCCCGCCACCGCCGTCGAACGAGCGCGCGCGCCGACGCCTCCTCGTCCTCCGGCTCGATGGCGGAGAGAGCGGACGCGGCGTCCTCGTCGCCGATCCCCTTGCGTCGGAGCTCCTCGGCGAGCGCCCGCGCCGCCAGACCCCTGGACTCACGTTTGGAGCGCACGAGGATGCGCGCATACTCCGCGTCGTCGACGAGGCCGACCTCCGTGAAGCGGTCGAGCACCCGCTCGGCGACCTCCGGCGGGACGTCGCGCCGCGCCATGGCCGTCGCGAGCTCCTGGCGGCTGCGCGGGGCACCCGTCAGGAGGCGCAGGGCAATCGCCCGGGCGACCTTCTCGGGGTCCGGCTCATCGTCCTGCGCTGCGGCCCCCGTGGTGGGGGGCTCGGTCGCGCGCCGACCCCGTCGACCCGCCATGCTCACCGCTGCCTCGGGCTAGAAGTCGACCGAGCCCGCCGCATCGGCGGGTGCGTCCACCCGCGCTCCGATGCCCAGCTTCTCCTTGATCTTCTTCTCGATCTCATCGGCCAGGTCAGGGTTGTCCCGCAGGAAGCCGCGGGCGTTCTCCTTGCCCTGGCCGAGCTGGTCGCCCTCGTACGTGTACCAGGCTCCGGACTTTCGCACGAAGCCGTGCTCCACGCCGAGGTCGATGAGTCCGCCCTCGCGAGAGATGCCGACGCCGTAGAGGATGTCGAACTCCGCCTGCTTGAAGGGCGGGGCGAGCTTGTTCTTGACCACCTTGACGCGTGTGCGGTTGCCGACGGCGTCGGTGCCCTCCTTCAACGTCTCGATGCGCCGGATGTCCATGCGCACGGAGGCGTAGAACTTGAGCGCCTTGCCGCCGGTCGTCGTCTCGGGCGAGCCGAAGAAGACGCCGATCTTCTCGCGGAGCTGGTTGATGAAGATCGCGGTGGTGCCCGACTGGCTCAGCGCTCCGGTGATCTTGCGCAGCGCCTGGGACATCAGGCGGGCCTGGAGACCGACGTGGCTGTCGCCCATCTCCCCCTCGATCTCGGCCTTCGGCACGAGAGCGGCCACCGAGTCGACGACGATCACGTCGATCGCACCGGAGCGGATGAGCATGTCCATGATCTCGAGGGCCTGCTCACCGGTGTCCGGCTGCGAGACGAGGAGCGCGTCGGTGTCCACACCGAGCTTCTTGGCGTACTCGGGGTCCAGCGCGTGCTCAGCGTCGATGAACGCCGCGATGCCCCCGGCCTTCTGCGCGTTGGCGACCGCGTGCAGCGCGACGGTCGTCTTGCCGCTCGACTCCGGGCCGTAGATCTCCACCACGCGGCCACGCGGCAGGCCACCGATCCCGAGCGCGATGTCGAGCGCGATCGACCCCGTCGGGATGACCTCGACCGGCGCACGACCCTCGTCACCGAGCCGCATCACCGATCCCTTGCCGAACTGGCGGTCGATCTGGCTGAGCGCGGCCTCAAGGGCCTTGGCGCGGTCGGCAGGAGCAGGCATGTGACACCTCGGTGGTCCGTGGGCGTGGCGCGCCCGGGCGGTCTCTTCGTCTCTTCGTCAGTTCTGGCGACGCTACGCCGGCCCTCCGACATCCCCGGGACGGGCCCGTGCCGGCTGGGGACGACGGCGATGCGGCTGCACCTGTGGACAGCCTAGCCGAACACGTGTTCGACGCCAGCGACACGCCGCACCGACGTGCCCTCACCGCAGAAGCAGACGCCCCACGCGCCGCGCGGCCCACGCGGTGCCCACCACGCCGAGGACGGCCAGGTATGCGACATGGCCCACCATCGCGCCCGTGACCTGCCCGAGCATGACCTCCCGGACCATGGCGACCCCGTGGTACAGCGGCGTGGCCTGCACCACCCACCGGAGCGCCTCCGGGTACGCCTCGAGAGGGAAGAAGGTGGCCGAGAACAAGAACATGGGCACGATGGCGAGCTGTACGTACTCCGAGTCGGCCCAGGTGCGCATGTAGGTGGTCGAGGCCATCCCGATCGCCGCGAACGCCCACCCGATGAGCGTCGCGGCGGGCACCGCGAGCAGCGCCCAGGGGCTCGTCACAGCGCCGGCCAGCGTCGCGACCGCCAGGAACCCGCCCGAGTACACGAGTCCCCGCAGGAGCGCCCAGGCGATCTCGCCGACGGCCACGTCGCGCGGGCCGAGCGGCGTCGCGAGCACCGAGTCGTACAGCCGTGCGTACTTGAGCTTGAAGAACACGTTCGAGGTCGAGTCGAAGACCGCCCCGTTCATCGCGGAGGACGCGAGGAGGGCCGGGGCGACGAAGACCGCGTAGGGGACCGCCCGCCCGTCGGCCAGCTCGACGTCACCGACGAGGGAGCCGATGCCCACGCCCATCGCGAACAGGAAGAAGACCGGCTCGAAGAAGCCGGAGACGATGAGCGTCCAGGTCCGGCGGAAGGACACGTAGTTGCGCTCGACGAGCGTCCTCGCCAGCCCCGCGCCGACCGGGAACGGCAGCGCGCGCGCGAGGCGCCGCACCGCAGGGGACGGCGTGCGCGGGACGGTGGTCGTCGTCACGTGACCAGCCGCCGACGCAGCACGCGCACCGACAGCACCGCACCCGCCACGAGCCACGCCACCAGGTACGCCGCGTGCCCGAGGACGCCCGCCGGCGTCGCGACGCCCAGGGTCAGGTCCCGACACCCGTCGACCGCGTGCCAGAGCGGCGTCGCCCAGGCGACAACCTCGAGCCAGCCCGGCAGCTGCTCGACGGGGAAGTAGGTCCCCGCGAAGAGGGTCATGGGCGTCACCACGAAGCGCAGCAGCATGGTCAGGCCCTGGTCGTTCTGCAGCGTCGCCGCGTAGGCGTAGGCGCAGGTCGCGAAGGCCATGCCGCCGAGGACCGCCATCGGGACGGCCAGCAGCCCCCACCACGAGCGGACGGTGCCGAGGGCGGCCGCGACGGCGAAGAACACCGTGCTCGTCGTCGCCACGCGCAGCAGGACGAACGCCTGGTGCCCGCGGACGACGTCGCGCACCCCGAGCGGCGAGGCGAGCATGCCGAAGTAGATGGGTACCCACTTCATCGCCGCCATGACCGGGAAGGTGGACTCCCCCGCGCCCACCTGCAGCGCCGTCGCGGCGAGCACCCCGGGCGCGATGAACGCCAGGTAGGAGACGCCCCCCACGCCGCCCGCGTTGCGGTCGACGAGGAGCCCGAGACCGAAGCCCATGCCGCCGAGGTACAGGAGCGGCGTGAGGAAGCTCGAGATCGCCGAGCCGACCCAGATGCGGCGGTACTGGCGCAGAAGGTGCTCGGTCACGGCGCGCCAGCCGCCGGAGACGGCTCCGGTCGCGATGCGCTCGAGGGTGCTGGTCACGTCAGTCCACCAGCGAGCGGCCGGTCAGGTGCAGGAACACGTCCTCGAGCGTCGAGCGACGCACGAGGGCGGACAGCGGCGTCAGACCGCGGCGGCAGACCTCCGAGTGGGCGGCCTCGCCGTCGGACACGTAGAGGAGCAGACGGTCGGGCAGGACCTCGCACCGCTCCGCGATGCCCGCGACGTCCCCGACGCGTGCGGCATGGTCGTCGGTGTCGAACCGGAGCTCGAGGACCTCACGCGTGGAGTAGCGGGTGATCAGCTCACGGGGCGAGCCCTCCGCGACGATGCGACCGCTGTCCATCACGACGAGGCGGTCGCAGAGCTGCTCGGCCTCGTCCATGTAGTGGGTGGTCAGGACGAGCGTGACGCCCTCGCGCTTGAGCCGGAAGAGCCGGTCCCAGAGCACGTGCCGGGCCTGCGGGTCGAGGCCGGTCGTCGGCTCGTCGAGCAGCAGGATGCGCGGCGTGTTGACGAGCGCGCGCGCGATGGTCAAGCGGCGCTTCATGCCGCCCGAGAGGGGCTCGACGATCGACGTCGCCCGGTCGCCGAGCTGGGCGAACTCGAGCAGCTCGGCCGCGCGCTCGCGGAGCAGCTGACGCGGGAGGCCGAAGTAGCGGCCGTACACCCAGATGTTCTCCTCGACGGTGAGCTCTTCGTCGAGGCTGTCGCGCTGCGGCACGACGCCGAGCTGCGCGCGGATGCGCGGCCCGTCCGTCGTCGGGTCCATGCCGAGCACGCTGAGGGTGCCGCCCGACGGCGGCGAGACGCAGCCGATCATCCGCATCGTCGAGGACTTGCCCGCACCGTTGGGGCCGAGGAACCCGAAGGACTCGCCGGGGCTGACCTCGACGTCGATCCCGTCGACCGCAACGAAGTCGCCGAAGGTCTTCACGAGACCGGCGGCGCGGATCATCGGCGTGTCGAGCACCGGCCGACGGTACTCCGGGGGGACCCGAAACGCCCTTTTTGTGAAAGGCGGGTAAACCGCGGTGCGGGGCCGGGCCGGGTCAACGCGCCCGACGCCGCAGCTCGCGTCCCCAGCGCAGGGCCACCGGGACGTCCAGCGCATCGCAGAGCGCGCGCCACACGAGGGCCAGGTCCTCACCGTCCTCGATCGCCTGCTCGCACGTGCGGTCGTCGAGCGCACCGATCGCCTGGTCACGCGTGGTCGTCCGCCCGAGAGGGCCGAGCACGTCGTCCACCAGCTGCCAGAACTCGCTGTACCGCACCCGCCAAGCCTGCCATGGCTCCCGGCTGCGACCGTCCGTGCGGCATGTCGGTGCCCGCGGCCACAATGGCCCCGTGAGCGACCGTCGGAACGGCCCGCCGGAAGCCGCCGGCGATGCACCCGACGTCCTCGCGCGCTTCTCCGCACCGACGCGGGCCTGGTTCACGGGCGCCTTCGAGCAGCCGACGGAGGCCCAGGCCGGAGCATGGGCGGCCATCAGGGCCGGCCAGCACGCCCTGGTCGTCGCACCGACCGGCTCGGGCAAGACCCTCGCCGCCTTCCTCTGGGCGCTGGACAAGCTCGCGACGGCGCCCCCACCGGAGGCCGCCGCGCGGTGCCGTGTCGTGTACGTCTCCCCGCTCAAGGCCCTGGCGGCCGACGTCCAGCGCAACCTGCGCGCCCCGCTGGTCGGCATCGACCAGGCGGCTCGGCGCCTCGGCCTGCCGGGCCCGGACGTGACCGTCGGGGTCCGGACGGGCGACACGCCGACCGCCGAGCGGCGGGCCTTCGGCCGCACGCCCCCGGACGTCCTGATCACGACGCCGGAGTCCCTCTACCTGGTCCTCACCTCCGCGGCGCGCAGCGGGCTCGTGGGTGTGGAGACCGTGGTGCTCGACGAGATCCACGCGGTCGCGGGGACCAAGCGGGGCGCCCATCTGGCCCTCACGCTGGAGCGCCTCGATGCGCTCCTCGAGGCCGCCGGCCGGCCACCCGCCCAACGCGTGGGCCTGTCCGCAACCGTGCGCCCGGTGGAGGAGGTCGCGCGCTTCCTCGCCGGGGCACGCGAGCCCGGCGACGGCGGCCGCACCGTGACCGTCGTCCAGCCGACGGTGCGCAAGCAGGTCGAGGTGGACGTCGTCGTCCCGGTGCCCGACCTGACGGAGATCGAGCCGCTCGCGCCGAGCGCCGCGATCGACGGGCTCGACGGCCCGGAGGGGGCCGGTCGCCGCTCGGGGCGCTCGGTGTGGCCGCACGTCGAGGAGCGCGTCGTCGACCTCGTGGCCGCCCACCACTCCACGCTGGTGTTCGCGAACTCCCGGCGCGGCGCGGAGCGGCTCACCGCACGCATCAACGAGGTCTGGGCGCGCCGACGCGGCGACGACGTCCCCGAGCCGGGATCGCTCCAGCCTGCCGCCGCTCCCTCGGCGTCGGGCACCGCCGTCGGCGTGGACACGCGGGACGCCGCAACGATCCTGGCGCGTGCGCACCACGGCTCGATGAGCCGGGCGGAGCGGACCCGCACGGAGACGGAACTGAAGTCGGGTGCCCTGCCCGCCGTCGTCGCCACCTCGTCGCTCGAGCTCGGGATCGACATGGGCGCCGTGGACCTCGTGGTGCAGGTGGGCGCGCCACCGTCTGTCGCGTCCGGGCTGCAGCGCATCGGCCGGGCGGGGCACCAGGTGGGGGCCGTCTCCCACGGCGTCCTGTTCCCGACGCACCGTGGCGACCTCGTCCCCTCGGCGGTCACCGCCAGCCGGATGCGCGAGGGCGCCATCGAGTCCCTCCACGTCCCGGCGAACCCGCTCGACGTCCTCGCGCAGCAGGTCGTCGCGATGGTGGCGGTCGAGCCGTGGACCGTGCCCGACCTGACGGCCGTCGTCCGCCGGGCGGCCCCGTTCTCCAGCCTCGGTGACGCCACGCTGCGCGCGGTCCTCGACATGCTCGCCGGCCGCTACCCGAGCGAGGACTTCGCCGAGCTGCGGCCGCGCATCGTGTGGGACCGGGCCACCGGCATCCTGACCCCGCGCCCGGGTGCACTGCGCCTCGCGGTCACGAGCGGCGGGACGATCCCGGACCGCGGCCTGTACGGCGTCTTCCTCGCCGGCTCGGACGGCGCGGACGGCACGCAGTCCGACGCCGGGCAGGGGCGGGGCGGCCGCCGGGTCGGCGAGCTCGACGAAGAGATGGTCTACGAGTCGCGCGTCGGCGACACCTTCACCCTCGGCTCGAGCACCTGGCGCATCGAGGACATCACCCCCGACCGGGTCCTCGTGAGCCCGGCGCCCGGGGTGCCGGGCCGCCTGCCGTTCTGGAAGGGCGACACGCCCGGTCGGCCTGCGGAGCTCGGCCGCGCGCTCGGACGCTGGGTGCACGACGTCGCGGCCCAGCCCGTCGAGGCCGCCCGCACCCGGCTGCGCGCGGAGGGCCTCGACGCCTGGGCGGCAGACAACCTGGTTGCGTACCTGGCGGACCAACGGGCGGCGACCGGCCGCGTCCCCGATGACGCGACGGTCGTCGTCGAGCGTTTTCGCGACGAGGTGGGCGACTGGCGCGTCGTCGTGCACTCCCCCTACGGCGCACGCGTGCACGCACCGTGGGCCCTCGTGCTGGGCGCGCGGCTGCGCGAGCGGTACGGGCTCGACGCCGCGGTGCTGCACGCGGACGACGGCATCGTGCTGCGCCTGCCCGACATGGTCGCGGGCGACGCCGTCTGGGACACCTCGGCCGGCCGCTGGACGGGCGGCGACGGCCCGGAGATCCAGCTCGACGACCTCCTGGTGGACCCGGACGACGTCGCCGAGGCCGTGCGGCGCGAGCTCGGCAGCTCGGCGATGTTCGCCGCGCGCTTCCGCGAGGCGGCCGCCCGGTCGCTGCTGCTCCCCCGCCGCCGGCCGGACCGCCGTCAGCCGCTGTGGCAGCAACGCCTGCGGGCGGCGCAGCTGCTCGCCGTGGCGGCGCGCTTCCCCGACTTCCCCGTCCTCCTCGAGGCGGCGCGCGAATGCCTCCAGGACGACTTCGACGTGGCGGCCTTCACCACACTGATGCGTGACATCGCGGAGCGCAGGGTCCGCGTGGTCGAGGTGACGACCCCGACGCCGTCGCCGTTCGCACAGTCCCTCCTGTTCGGCTACACGGCTCAGTTCCTGTACGACGGCGACGCGCCGCTGGCCGAGCGACGTGCCGCGGCCCTCACGCTCGACCCGGCCCTGCTCGCCGAGCTCCTCGGCGCCGAGGGCGCCGCCGAGCTCGCCGACCTGCTGGACCCCGCGGCGGTCGAGCGCACCGAGGCCGAGGTGACCGGGCGGTCACCCGCGCGGCAGGCCCGCGACCTGGAGGGACTCGCGGACGTGGTCCGCCGGCACGGCCCGCTCCCGACGCCGGCGCTGCAGGAACGCGTCGTCCCCGAGGCGGCCGAGGACGTCGGATCCTGGCTCGCGGAGCTGGCGAGCACGCGACGCGTCATCCGGGTCAGGGTCGCGGGCGAGGAGTGCTGGGCATCGATCGAGGACGCCGGGCGCTTGCGCGACGCCCTCGGCGTCCCGTTGCCCGTGGGGGTGCCCGAGGAGTTCACCGAGCCCGTCACCGACCCGCTGGGCGACCTGGTGCGCAGGCATGCGCGCACGCACGGGCCGTTCACGGTGACCGAGGTTGCGCGCCGGTTCGGGCTCGGCACGGCGGTCGTCGACCAGGTGCTGGACCGGCTCGTCGCCACCGGCGCCGTGGCGGTCGGGCGCATCCGGCCGGCCGCGCTCGGCGGGACCGGTCAGGACTACTGCGACGCCGAGGTGCTCCGGCTCGTCCGACGTCGCTCCCTGGCCGCCCTCCGCGCCGAGGTCGAGCCCGTGCCGCCGGAGGCCATGGGTGTCTTCCTGCCCCGGTGGCAGGGCGTGCGGGAGCCCGGCCGCCCCGCGGCCCACACCGGTCTGGACGGGCTGGTCCGGGTCGTTGAGCAGCTCGCGGGTGCGGTGGTCCCGGCGAGCGCCCTCGAGTCCCTGGTGCTGCCCGCGAGACTGCCGGACTATCAGCCGCGCCTGCTCGACGAGCTCATGGCGGCCGGCGAGATCCTCTGGGCCGGGCACGGGCCCCTGGCCGCCCGGGACGGCCTCGTCAGCCTCCACATCGCGGCAACCGCGGACCTGACCCTCCCGGCGCCGGACGCCGACGCCGGGGCCCCGTCCGGCATCCAGGCGGCGGTCCTCGACGTGCTCGGGCGCGGCGGGGGGTACTTCCTGCCGTCACTCGCCGAGCACGTGCGCGCCCAGCTCGGGCGAGTCGACACCGACGCCCCGGCACCTGCACCCGGTGCGGAGGAGCCGGTGACCGACGCCGCCGTCCTCGCGGCCCTCTGGGACCTCGTGTGGGCGGGCCGGGTCACCAACGACAGCCTTGCCCCGCTCCGAGCACACCTCGGCGCGGGCGCGGGGGGCACGGCGCACCCCGCGCGTCGCGCCGCACCGCGCGCGAGGACGCTCAGCCGCCTCTCGCTCCGGGTGGGGACGGGGCCGGCTCCGGCGCGGCCCGAGGCGGCGGGCCGGTGGTCGCTGCTGCCCGAGCGGCAGGCGGACCCGACGCTCGGCGGTCGCGCGCTGGCCGCCCAGCTGCTCGACCGGCACGGTGTCCTCACCCGCGCCGTGGCCCCGGCGGAGGGCGTCGCCCGCTGGCACGGCGTCGTCTACCGGGTGCTCGCCGCGCTCGAGGAGAGCGGTCAGGTGCGGCGCGGGTACTTCGTCGAGCATCTCGGCGGCTCGCAGTTCGCCGTCCCGGGCGCCGTGGACCAGCTCCGGGCCGACGCCGCGGACGCAGGACCAGCGGGGCCGGCAGTCGCCCTCGCCGCGACCGACCCGGGCAACCCGTACGGCGCCGCGCTGGCCTGGCCGGAGGCCGTCGGTGCGGCCGAGGGCACGCGGCACCGTCCTGGCCGGAAGGCGGGCGCCGTCGTCGTCCTGGTCGGCGGGGCGCTCACGCTCTACGTCGAGCGCGGTGGTCGCACCTTGCTGTCCTTCACGGAGGACGCCACCGTCCTCGGCCGCGGCGCGCAGGCCCTCGTCGCCGCCGCGCGGACGGGCGCCTTGGGCCGGCTGACCCTCGGCAGGGCGGACGGCGCGGCCCTGCTGGACCGTGAGACGCTCGCGGGCCCGCTGGCCCGCGCCCTCACGGACGCCGGGTTCGGCGTCACGCCACGCGGCCTGCGGCTGGCCGATGCCCGAGGGTGACATCCTGCGGCGCACCGCAGCCACTCTGGACCGTGGCCTCACCGGCCGGGTCGTCGAGCGCTGCGAAGCTCCGTTGGCCGTCAGCAGGCGGCCTGACGTTCGTCGGGCGCACCGTGCTCGGCACCACCGCGTACGGCAAGCACCTGTTCACGCGGTTCGACGACGGCCGCACGCTGCACACGCACCTCCGGATGGATGGCTACTGGCGGGTCGTGCCGACCACGTCGTCCCGGGTGATCGCGGCGGACCCGTTCGTGCGCGCGGTTCTCGGGACCGCCGACCGCACCGCGGTGGGGCACCGCCTCGGGATGCTCGACGTCGTCCCGACCACCCAGGAGGACGGCCTCATCGGGCGTCTCGGCCCGGACGTGCTCGCCGATGACTTCCCTGCCGAGGGCGTGCCGGCCGCGCTGCGGCGATGGGCGGGGCGCGGGTCGACGCCAGTCGCCGAGGTCCTCCTCGACCAGACGGTGGCCGCCGGGCTCGGCACGATCTACACGGCGGAGGCCCTTTTCGCGCGTCGCCTGTGGCCGTGGACGCCCGCCGACGCCTGCGACGGGGCGACGCTGCTGATGACCGCCCGGGTGCTCATGGAACGAAGCGTCGCCGCACGCACGCCCACGGCCACCGGCGATACGACGCCGGGCCGCGCGACGCAGGTCCACGGCCGTGCGGGTGCACCGTGTCGACGGTGCGGGACGCCGATCGCGCGGGGGACGGCGCGACGGCCTCCGCAGGAGCGGCCGGTCTTCTGGTGCCCGACCTGCCAGCCGGCGCCGTCGTAGGGCACCGCCCGGACAACCCCGGCGCGTCAGAAGACGGGCGCGAGCCTCCGGGTCGAAGTCGAGCCGGTCGCGCGTGTAGCGACGGCCGAGGGTGTCGGCCAGGTCGGCCGGGACGGTGTCCGGGATGGTTAGGCCCTCGGCCACGGCCACCCGGTCGCTGACCTCGCGCAGCACGAGGGACAGGGGCACGTCGAGTGCGTCGCAGATGGAGCCGAGCAGCTCCGAGGACGCCTCCTTCTGACCCCGCTCGACCTCGCTGAGGTAGCCGAGCGAGACACGCGCCGCCGAGGACACCTCGCGCAGCGTCCGGCCCTGCCGCTGACGGGCGCCGCGAAGGACGTCACCGATCTCACGTCGTAGCACGACCATCGGTCGACCTCCTTCCGTCGCGCCCGTTCCGGGTCGCGTCACCGCGGCCTTCGCGGCCGGTCTCGTATGGGACCGCCCACGACTACCGTACCCCGGCCCCCTGACACCGTCGCGGGTGATACCGGGGCCGCTGCTCCATGTCACGTCGTCTCCAACGCACCAGGGCGGCCCGGTGTTCCCGCCTCGTCGGCCAGGAGTGCGAGGGCGGCGTCGCGCGCCGCCTCGCGCACGGCGGTCCGTCCCAGGGGGCCTACCGACACCGAACGCACCGCCTCGGTCCCTTCCGTCACCACTGCGACGTGAAAGGTGCCGGGCAGCCGGCCGCCCTGAGGATCCGGCCCGGCCACGCCCGTCGTCGCGACCCCGACGTCGGCACCCAACCGCAGGCGCACACCGCGTGCCATCGCCAGGGCAACGTCCGGGTGCACCGGCCCGACGGCGTCGAGGAGGCTCGTCGGGACGTCGAGCAGCGACGCCTTCAGGTCCGTCGCATAGGCGACGACGCCACCCCGCAGGCACACGGACGCGCCCGGCACCGTCACCAGCGCCTCGACGACCGCGCCGCCCGTCAGCGACTCCGCCACGGCGACGGTCCGGCCGGCCGCCGTCAACGCCGCGACCACGCGCGCCGCGGCGTCGGGCCCCGGCTCCGTCACTCGCTCGTCACCTCGGCGGGCCGCGCGACGGCGCGACGTACCCCCCAGCCGCGGCGCAGGTAGTCCACGCCGGTCACGAGGGTGACCACGACGGCAGCGAGGATCACGACCCAGGCGACCGACGTCAGCCACCCGGGCAGCCGGTCGAGCGGCAGCACGAACAGCCCGATCCCGACCGACTGCAGCGCCGTCTTGACCTTGCCACCGCGCGAAGCGGGGATGACGACGTAGCGCAGGACGGCGAGGCGCAGGGCGGTGATGCCGATCTCGCGCACGCCGATCACGACGGTGATCCACCACGGCAGGCTCCCGAGGGCCGACAGCGTGACGAGCGTCCCGCCCATCAGCAGTTTGTCCGCGATCGGGTCGACGAGCTTGCCCCAGTCCGTGACCTGGTCCAGGCGGCGGGCGAGGTATCCGTCCAGCCGGTCGGACACGGCCGCCAGCGCGAACAGCGCCGCAGCCACGACGCGCCAGCCGCCGTCCCGGTCGACGACCAGGGCCGCAACGACGAGCGGCACGAGGACGATCCGGACGACGGTGACGACGTTCGCCGGGGTCCACGGAGTCACTGCGGGCACGGGACAACCCTACGGGGCCGTCAGCGGTCCCAGGGCCGACGCCCGCGGCACGGTACTTTTGTTCCGTGATCCGCCACGCCCGCCGGGCCCCCCGGGCCTCGGCCACGGGCAAGATCGCCGCGGCGCTCGCCGCCGTCCTCGTCC
This sequence comes from uncultured Actinomycetota bacterium, assembly GCA_963807045.1. Taxonomy (GTDB): domain Bacteria; phylum Actinomycetota; class Actinomycetes; order Actinomycetales; family Cellulomonadaceae; genus Actinotalea. Next base: position 103,052 of record CAWDZL010000002.1, read on the forward strand.
TGGGCACGGGCGCCGCCGCCGCCTTCACCGACTCCCTGCCCTGGGAGCGCACGTCCGCGGCCGCCGACGCCCCTGCCGACGGTGCTGGCCCGCCCGCCGACACGGCCGACCCGACACCCACGCCGACGCCGACCCCCACCCCGGAGCCCGACGCCGTCTTCACCCTCGTGGCGGCCGGCGACGTCCTCACCCACGAACCGGTGATCAAGGCCGCCCGAGCAGGCGACGGGTACGACTTCGGGCCCCTTCTGGCACCGATGCAGCCCTACGTCGCGGGCGCCGACCTCGCGCTCTGCCACCTCGAGGTGCCCATCGCGCCGACCGGCACGCAGCCTTCCGGGTTCCCGATGTTCGGGGCGCCCGTCCAGATCGCCCAGGCGCTGGCGGCCGAGGGCTGGGACGGCTGCTCGACGTCGTCCAACCACAGCCTCGACCGCGGGAAGGCCGGCGTCACCGCGACGCTCGACGCGCTCGACGCCGTCGGGCTGGGCCACGTCGGCACCGCCCGCAGCGCGGAGGAGGCGGCCGCGCCGCAGCTGTACGAGCTGGACCGGAACGGCCAGAAGATCACGGTCGCCCACATCGCCGCGACGTACGGCACCAACGGCATCCCCGTCCCCGGGGACGCGCCCTGGTCGGTGACGCTCATCGACACCGCTGCGATGATCGCCGAGGCCCAGGCGGCGCGAGCAGCGGGCGCCGACATCGTCGTCGCCGGCGTGCACTGCTGCGTGGAGTACACCAATGACGCGACGGCGGAGCAGCAGAGCATCGCCACCGCCCTCGGCGCGTCCGGGCAGTTCGACCTGCTCATCGGGCACCACGCACACGTGCCGCAGCCGATCACGAAGGTGGCCGGCGGCCCGCGCGGCGACGGCATGTGGGTCGCCTACGGGCTGGGGAACTTCATCTCCAACCAGGGCCCCCACGCCGGGCTCCCCGCCGAGACGCAGAGCGGCGTGCTGCTGACGGCCACGTTCACGAAGCCGGCCGATGGACCGCCCGCGGTCACATCCGTCGAGTGGTCGGCCGTCACGGTCGACCGGCACGGCGGGTACCGCGTGTACGACGCCTCGGCCGCAGCGGCCGCCGGCGCCGCGGCCGGCGACGTCCCGCCCGGCGAGGTCCTGTCGCGGCGCGCGCTCGTCGCCGAGGTGGTCGGCACCGAGGCGCCCGAGCGCACCACACCCCCGGAGCCCACCGGGCCGGCCGCCGTCCGGCTGCTGCGCGGCGCGGCTCCGAGCTGACCGGCAGGGCTCCACACCGGGTCGACGCGACCCCGCGCCGACCCGCGCAGCCACGGCCGACGACGTCCTCAGGTCAGGCGGAGCTCGGCACGCCCGGGGGTGGCCCCTCGTCGAGCCGCTGCACGCTCACCCGCTCCGACTCCCCCGCGCCGAAGAGCCAGCCCTGCCCGTAGCTCCAGCCGCACTCGCGCAGGAAGTTCGCCTGGTCCGCCGTCTCGACGCCCTCGGCGATGGTCAGCATCTCCATCTCGCGCGCCAGCGCCCCGAGGGCGCGGCTGACGCGGGCGGCCGCCGGGTCCTCCGGGATCCCGGCGGTGAACGACATGTCCAGCTTCACACCGTCGACGGGCAGGTCCCGCAGGTACGACAGCGGCGCGATGCCCGTTCCGAAGTCGTCCAGGAGCACCGGCACGCCCGCCCTGCGCAGGTCCGCGAGCTCGTGGCGCACGCGCGAGCCGGAGTCGACCAGCGCTGCCTCGGTGAGCTCCACGACGAGGCGGCCGGGCTCGAGGTGGTACCTGGACACCGCCATGAGCACCTGCGCGGCGAACTCGCCGTCGCCGAGCTGCTCCGGGGAGACGTTGACCGAGACCCAACGGCCCGAGGCCGCCGTGCGCGAGAGATAGGCGGCCGCCTGGTGCACCACCTCCGTGCCGAGCTGGACCGCCAGCCCCGCCTGGGCCGCCGTCTGCAGGAAGGCGCCTGGCAGGAGCAAGCCGCGCTCGGGGTGCTGCCAGCGGACGAGCGCCTCGTGCCCGACGACGTGACCCGTCGCCAGGTCGACCGTCGGCTGGTAATGCAGCACGAGCTCACCGCGCTCGATCGCCTGCACGAGCTCCGCGACGCCGCCGTGCCGACTCCCCGCGGTGGCGGTCATCGAGCGGTCGTACACCTCGGTGCGGCTCCGGCCGCCCGCCTTCGCCCGGTACAGCGCGGCGTCCGCCGCCGCGAGGATCCCCATCGCACCGGCGGAGAGGACGGCGGGCTCGGCGACGGCGATGCCGACGCTCGCGCGGACCGGCAGCTGGCGTCGGTGCGTGCGCACGGGGTTCATGAGGCCGCGGTGGATCCCGGCCGCCACCTCGAAGGCCGCACGCGCGGCGTCGTTGTCCTGGACGACGATGACGAACTCGTCGCCTCCAATGCGCGCCACTGTCCCCCGCCCCGCGGTCGCGGCGCGGAGCACGCCCGCGACGTACACGAGCACGTCGTCACCGGCGGCGTGGCCGTACCGGTCGTTGATCTGCTTGAACTCGTCCAGGTCGACGGCGACGACGGCGACGCGGCCCGGCGCGTCCGGCGGCTCCACGGCGCGCTGGAGCACGTCCTGCATGAGCGCGCGGTTGGCGAGCCCGGTCAGCGGGTCGTGCACCGCGCGGTGCGCGAGCATCTCGGACTGCAGCCGCTGGTCGGTGACGTCCCGGAGCTGGACGACGAAGTGGTCGGGGCCGCCGTCGGGCAGCCGCACGAGCACGACGTCGAGCACGGTCCACACGGTCTGCCCGTCCGGCCGGAGATACCGCTTCTCGACCGTGAACCGATCGCCCTCGCCCGCCAGCAGCCGCTGCACCTGCGCCCGCTCGGCAGCCCGGTCCTCCGGGTGCGACAGGGCGGACAGGTCCCGCCCGACGAGTGCCTGCGGTGCGCCGCCGAGCAGCCGGGACATGGCCGCGTTGACCTCCTGCAGGCGCCACTGCGCATCGACCAGGGCCATGCCCGTCGGCGCGTTCTCCATGGCGAGCCGGAACTGTGCCTCGGACCGCGCGAGGGCGTCCCGCGCCTCACGCGTCCCTGTGACGTCGGCAAGCACCGTGAGCATCTCGATACCGCCGTCGGGCGCCGGCACCGGCCGGCTGAGGACCTGCACCCAGCGGACGGGCGCCCCGGTGCGCGGCAGGACGCCGACGGCGAGAGCCCGGGCCTCGGCGCGCATCGTCGTCGATCCTGGGAAGACGGCGCCCGACGGCACGTCCTGCCCTTCCTCGGTGACCCAGCGGACGGGCAGGGCGTGCACCGATCGCCCGACGACGTCGCCGGGTGCCACGTCGAGCATCTGCGCGGCAGCGAGGTTGACGACGAGGATCTCCCCCGCCGGTGCGTGCAGCACGATGCCGTCGCGTCCGGCCGCGAGGACCGCGGCGAGCCGTCGATGGATGGTCGCCTCACGGCCGCTCCGCGCCTCCCGCCCCGCCGCGCGCTCCCTCACCAGGAGCGTCGCGAGCGTGACGACGACGACCCCCAGCGCGGCGACGGCCCAGGTCACCTCTCCTGCTGGGACCAGGGCGGTCCCCCGGCGACCTCTTCGTCGGCCTGGTCGAAGTAGTCGACGGCCTCCTCCGGCGGCTCACCGCGCAGCAGCGCGAGCGTGCCGGCGAGGTCGTCGGGCGCCACGAGCACCTCACGCGCCTTCGAGCCCTCGGACGGGCCCACGATCTCGCGGGACTCGAGCAGGTCCATGAGCCGACCTGCCTTGGCGAAGCCGACGCGCAGCTTGCGCTGGAGCATCGACGTCGAGCCGAACTGGGTGCTGACGACGAGCTCCGCCGCCTGCAGCAGCAGGTCGAGGTCGTCGCCGATGTCGTCGTCGACCTGCTTGCGCACCGCCGGCGCCATGACGTCCTCGCGGTAGGTGGGCTTCAGCTGGGTCTTGACGTGGTCCACGACGGCGTGGATCTCGGCCTCGTTCACCCAGGCGCCCTGGACGCGCATCGGCTTCGCGGCGCCCATCGGGAGGAAGAGCGCGTCGCCCTGACCGATGAGCTTCTCCGCACCCGGCTGGTCGAGGACCACGCGGGAGTCCGTGAGGGACGACGTCGCGAACGCCATCCGCGACGGCACGTTCGCCTTGATCAGGCCCGTGACGACGTCGACGCTCGGCCGCTGGGTCGCGAGCACCAGGTGGATGCCCGCGGCGCGGGCGAGCTGGGTGATGCGCTGGATGGAGGCCTCGACGTCGCGGGGCGCGACCATCATCAGGTCGGCCAGCTCGTCGACGATGACCAGGAGGTACGGGTAGGGCGCGATCTTGCGCTCGCTGCCGGGCAGCGGCGTCACCTTGCCCGAGCGCACACCGGCGTTGAAGTCGTCGATGTGCTTGTAGCCGAACATCGCCAGGTCGTCGTACCGCATCTCCATCTCGCGGACGACCCACTCGAGGGCCTCGGCGGCCTTCTTGGGGTTGGTGATGATGGGGGTGATGAGGTGCGGGATGCCCTCGTAGACGGTCAGCTCGACCCGCTTGGGGTCGACCAGGATCATCCGTACCTCGTCCGGCGTCGAGCGCATGAGGATCGACACGATCATCGAGTTCACGAAGCTCGACTTGCCGGCGCCGGTCGCGCCGGCGACCAGGAGGTGCGGCATCTTCGCGAGGTTCGCGACGACGTAGCCACCCTCGACGTCCTTGCCGACGCCCATGATCATCGGGTGCTCGCTGCGCCGCGCCGCGGACGAGCGCAGCACGTCGCCGAGCGAGACCGTCTCGCGGTCCGTGTTCGGGATCTCGATGCCGATCGCGGACTTGCCCGGGATGGGCGAGAGGATCCGGACGTCGGCGCTGGCGACGGCGTAGGCGATGTTGCGGCTCAGCGCCGTGACGCGTTCGACCTTGATGCCCGGACCGAGCTCGACCTCGTACCGCGTGACCGTCGGCCCCCGCGTGAAGCCGGTGACCTGCGCATCGATCTCGAACTCGTCCAGCACGGTCGTGAGCGCCTCGACGACGCGGTCGTTTGCCGCGGAGCGCACCTTGTGGGGCATGCCCTTGGCCAGGGCGTCCTCGGGCGGGAGCGTGTAGATGACCTCGCCGTCGAGCATCGGCTGCTCGCCGCGCGGCATCGGAGTCGTGACGGACGGGGGCGCGAGCTCGGCCATGACGGTGGTCGCGACGGCGTCCCCGACCGGCTCCGGCTCCGCCGCGCTGACGAACACCTCCGTCGGCTCGGCATCGACGTCCGGGAGCGGCCGCCGACGACGACGCGGCGCGGGCGGCGCGGGAGCCGGCTCCGGCTCGGCGTCCTCCGGCGCGCCGTGGTGGCCCGTGAGCCAGCCGTACGCCTGGCGCAGCCGCTCGGGCACGGCGTGCACCGGGGTGGCGGTGAGCACGAGCAGCCCGAAGACGCCCAGGAGCACCAGCAGCGGCACGGCCGCCCAGGCGGTGACCAGGGCCTCCAGCGGCGTGCCGATCGCAAAACCGACGATGCCGCCCGCCGCACGCACCGGCTCGAGCCCGGCGTTCGGCGAGGGCCGGTCCTCGGCGAGGTGCACCAGGGCGCACACGGCCACCAGGACGAAGGTGAGGCCGATGCCCATCCGGCCGTTCGCTCGCGCGCGCTCGGGGTGGCGCATCAGACGCACCGCGGCGGCCAGGAGCAGGACGGGAACCGCCACACCGACGATGCCCAGCGTGCCGGCGACGACGGCGTGGATCGCGTTCCCGGCCGTCCCGGAGAGGCCCCACCACTCCCGGGCAGCGACGACGACCGCGATCCCGAGCAGCGCGAAGGCAGCCCCGTCGCGGCGGTGCGCCGGGTCCAGGTCGCGGGCGCCGCGACCGATTCGGCGCGCCGTCCCCCCGACCAGGTGGGCGCCTCCCATCCACACCCCCCGCACCATGCGTACGGGGAGGGAACGGGTGGGCGCCGGGGATCGCCCGGCGGGGCGGGAGGAGCCGGACCTGGGGGTGGGGGTCCGCGCGCTCGTCGGCGCGGGGGCCCGCGTGCCCCGGGGCGCGGACGTGCGACTGGCCATGGTGACACGGTACCTTCGCACGCCCACGCCGCCCGGGACGGGGCGCCGGGTGTCGCCGCTCAGGCCTCCACGACCACCGGGACGATCATCGGGCGCCGTCGCAGGTGACCGGACGCCCACTTCCCGACCACGCGTCGGACGACCTGCTGCAGCTGTTGCGCGTCGAAGCTGCCGCCGAAGACGGCTTCCTCGAGCGCCCGCGAGACCTCTGGCAGCACCTCGTCGAACACCGCGTCGTCCTCGGCGACGCCGCGCGCGTGGATCTGCGGGCCGGCGAGCACCTTGCCGGTCGCGGAGTCCACGACCGTGAAGATGGAGATGAACCCCTCTTCGCCGAGGATCCGCCGGTCCTTCAGCTCCACCTCCGTGATGGCACCGATACTGGAGCCGTCCACGTACACGTAGCCGCAGGGCACCGCACCGACGATGCGCGCACGGCCGTCCACGAGGTCGACGACGACGCCGTCCTCGGCAAGGACGACCCGCTCCGGTGCGACGCCTGAGCGCACGGCCACGGCACCGTTTGCCACGAGGTGGCGCACCTCACCGTGGATCGGCATGACGTTCCGCGGCCGCAGGATGTTGTAGCAGTACAGGAGCTCGCCGGCGCTCGCGTGCCCCGAGACGTGCACGCGCGCCCCGCCCTGGTGCACGACCTTCGCGCCCAGGCGGGTCAGGCCGTTGACCACGCGGAAGACCGCGTTCTCGTTCCCGGGGATGAGCGACGACGCGAGGATCACGGTGTCACCACGGCCGACCTCGACCCGGTGGTCCCGGTTCGCCATGCGGGACAGGGCCGCCATCGGCTCGCCCTGCGACCCGGTGCACATGAGGACCAGCTCGTCGGCGGGGACACCGTCCACCTGGCGCGCGTCGACGAGGATGTCCTCAGGCACGTTGAGGTACCCGAGCTCCGCTGCGATGGTCATGTTCCGCACCATCGAGCGCCCCACGAGGGCGACCTTGCGCCCGTGCGCCGCTGCGGCGTCGAGCACCTGCTGGACGCGGTGCACGTGCGAGGCGAACGAGGCGACGATGACCCGCTTCTCCGCCGCGGCGAAGAGCTGGTCCAGGACGGGCCCGATCTCGACCTCGGGCGCGATGAAGCCCGGGACCTCGGCGTTCGTCGAGTCGACCATGAACAGGTCGACGCCCTCCTCGCCGAGGCGGGCGAATGCGCGCAGGTCCGTGATGCGGCCGTCGAGCGGAAGCTGGTCCATCTTGAAGTCGCCGGTGTTGAGCACCATGCCCGCCGGGGTCCGGACCGCCACGGCGAGCGCGTCCGGGATGGAGTGGGTCACAGCGACGAACTCGCAGTCGAAGACGCCGAAGCGCTCGCGCTGCCCCTCCCGCACGCCCAGCGTGTAGGGCTGGATCTGGTGCTCCTTCAGCTTCGCCTCGACGAAGGCCAGCGTCAGCTGGGAGCCGACGACGGGGATGTCCGGGCGCAGTCGGAGCAGGTACGGCACGGCCCCGATGTGATCCTCGTGCCCGTGGGTGAGCACCAGCGCCTCGATGTCGTCGAGGCGGTCCCGGATGTAGTCGAAGTCCGGGAGGATCAGGTCGACGCCGGGCTGGTGGTCCTCCGGGAAGAGGACGCCGCAGTCGATGACGAGCAGGCGACCCTCGTACTCGAGGACCGACATGTTCCGGCCGATCTCGCCGAGGCCGCCGAGCGGGACGATCCGCAGGGTGCCGGGCTCGAGCGGCGGGGGTGGTCCGAGCTCGGGGTGCGGGTGGGACATCTGACCTCCTGGTGTATGCCGAGGCCGGGCCTCGGGTTGTGCTCAGTCCAGCAGGCCGACCGCCGCCAGGGCGTCACGCACCAGCGCGGTCTCGGCCTCGTCCGGGGCAACCTGCGGCAGGCGCATGGTTGCTCCCGGGATCAGCCCGAGGACGGTGAGGGCGGCCTTGGACCGCATCGCACCGTTCCCCGAGCCGCAGATCAGGTCGACGACGGGAAGGAGCCGCACGAACCGCTCCCGCGCCGCCTCGACGTCGCCGGCGTGGAAGTCGGCGATCACGCTCGCGAGCGCATCTCCCACCACGTGCCCGGCCATGCTCACGAGACCCGTCGCACCCACCGCGAGGAAGGGCAGCAGCAGCCCGTCGTCACCGGAGTACCAGTCCAGGCCTGTCCGGGCGATGTGCCGCATCGCGGCCTGCACGTCGCCCGTGGCGTCCTTGACGGCCACCACCGTCGGCAGCTCGGCGAGCCGGTCCAGGGTCTCCGCGGCGTAGCGCACCGCGGTGCGGCCCGGCACGTCATAGAGCATGACCGGCAGGTCGGTCGCGTCGACGACCGCCGCGGTGTGCCGGTACACCCCCTCCTGCGTCGGCCGCGAGTAGTACGGCGTCACGACGAGGATCCCGTGCGCGCCCGCGGCCGCCGCCTGCTCGGCCATCCGCACGGCGTGCACCGTGTCGTTCGATCCCGCACCCGCGACGACGACGGCCCGGTCACCGACGGCCTCGACCACGGCCGCGACGAGGTCCGCCTTCTCCGGCGCGTGCGTCGTCGGCGCCTCGCCCGTCGTCCCGTTGAGCACGACCCCGTCGTGCCCGTGGTCCACGAGGTGCGTGGCCAGGGCGACACCCGCCGCGATGTCCACGGCGCCGTCGGACGTCATCGGGGTGACCATCGCGGTCAGGAGCGAGCCGAAGGGCCGGGCGGAGGGGGCCATGGCGGACAACCTACCGCCGGGCGCCCGGCGGCCGTCGGGTCCGTTCACGACGTCGCGCGGCGCAGCGAACGGAAGCGGTACCGCAGGCCCGACGCCGACGTGTGCCACCCCTCGGCCGGGTCCTGGCCCGTGACGCGCCAGGTGGGCCCGAGCTCGGGCGCCCGCGTCCCGCGGCCGACGACGACGTCGACATCCGTGATCTCGAGCCGGTCCGCGTGGTCCAGCAGCAGCGCATAGACCTGCAGCCCGCCGACGACCCAGGCGGCCCCGTCGGCGACGGCGGCCAACGCCGCGGCCGCGTCGCGCACGACCGTCGCGCCGGGCAGCTCGGGTGCCTGCCGGGAGAGCACGACGTTGCGACGGCCGGGAAGAGGCCGGTAGCGCTCCGGCAGCGAGTCCCACGTGCTGCGGCCCATCAGGACCGCGTGGCCCGCCGTCACCTCGCGGAAGTGCGCGAGATCCTCCGGCAGATGCCACGGCAACGCGCCGTCGACGCCGATGACGCCGTCCGCCGACTGGGCCCAGATCGCGCCGAGCATCAGACCGCGATCGGAGCGGCGATGCCCGGGTGGTGCTGGTACCCGACCACCGTGATGTCGTCGTAGGCGTAGTCGAAGATCGAGCCGGCCCGCCGCAGCTCGAGCTGCGGGAACGGGTAGGGCTCGCGCTCGAGCTGGGTGCTCACCTGCGCCACGTGGTTGTCGTACACGTGGCAGTCCCCACCCGTCCAGACGAAGTCGCCCGGCTCGAGGTCCGTCTGCTGGGCCACCATGTGGGTGAGCAGCGCGTACGAGGCGAGGTTGAACGGCACGCCCAGGAACAGGTCCGCCGAGCGCTGGTAGAGCTGGCACGACAGGCGGCCGTCAGCGACGTAGAACTGGAACAGGGCGTGGCAGGGAGCCAAGGCCATCCGCGGGAGTTCGGCCACGTTCCACGCGGACACGAGGTGCCGACGCGAGTCGGGGTCCCGACGGATGCCCTCGACGAGCCCGGCGATCTGGTCGACGTGCCCGCCGTCCGGCGTCGGCCAGGAGCGCCACTGGACGCCGTAGACCGGCCCGAGCTCGCCGTCGGCGCCCGCCCACTCGTCCCAGATGGTGACGCCGTTCTCGCGCAGCCAGCCGACGTTCGACTCGCCGCGCAGGAACCACAGCAGCTCGTAGGCGATCGACTTCAGGTGCACGCGCTTCGTCGTCACGAGAGGGAACCCCTGCGAGAGGTCGAACCGCATCTGGTGCCCGAAGACGCTGCGCGTCCCGGTCCCCGTCCGGTCGGCCTTCCTGGTGCCCTCGGTGAGCACGCGGCGCAGCAGGTCCTCGAACTGGCGGTCGACCGGCGCGTCGACCCGTGCGGCGACGGGCTCGGCCGTGACGGGGTGCATGTCGGGCATGGCCCACAGCGTAAACGGGAGCGCCGACAGCGCGCCGACGGGTCGATACTTCCGGGATGCCGGACGCCCGCCCCGACCCCGCAGCGCGGCACGCGGTGCTGCGGCAGGCGGCGTCCGTCGCCCTCGCCACCGGGCTCTACGGCATCTCGTTCGGGGCCCTGGCGGTCGCGGCGGGCCTGGACCTGCCGCAGACAGCGGTGCTGAGCCTGGCCATGTTCACCGGCGGCTCCCAGCTCGCGTTCGTCGGCGTCATCGGCTCCGGCGGCGGTGGCGGGGCGGCCGTCGCGACCGCCGCCCTCCTCGGCGCGCGCAACGCCCTCTACGGCGCGGCCGTCGCCCCGCTGCTGCGCGCACGCGGGCTCCGCCGGGCGCTCGCGGCGCAGGTGACCATCGATGAGTCCACCGCCGTGGCCGCGGCCCACCCCGACGACGCGCGGCTCGCCCGCCTCGGGTTCTGGGCGACCGGCGTCGGCGTCTACGTGCTCTGGAACGCATTCACGCTCGTCGGGGCGGTCGTCGGCGACGCGCTCGGCGACCCCCGCAGGTGGGGCCTCGACGCGGCGGCGGCAGCGGCGTTCCTCGCCCTGCTGTGGCCGCGGCTCGCCGGCCGGGCGGCGCAGGTGGTCGCCGCCGGGGCCGTCGTGGTGGCACTCGCGCTGACCCCGGTGACGCCCGCCGGTGTCCCGGTGCTGGCGGCCGCTGCGGTAGCCGTCGTCGTCGGCTGGCGCGACCCACGGCCGGCGCTCGCAGGGCACGCCCCCGAGCACGACGCCGGGACGGGAGGCGCAGCATGACGAACGCAGTCCTCTGGCTGGCCGTGCTCGCGGGCAGCGTCGTGTGCTTCGCGACCAAGTACGTCGGCCACCGGCTCCCCGAGCACTGGCTCGCCTCCCCCCGCGTGGCACGCGTCGCCGCACTGGTGACGGTCGCCCTCCTCGCGGCGCTGGTCGCGGTGCAGACGGCCGCTGCGCCCGGCGGTCTCGCCCTCGACGCCCGCGCCGTCGCTCTCGTCGTCGCGGCGGTGGCCCTGGCCCTGCGCGCCCCGTTCGTCGTGGTCGTCCTACTCGCTGCCCTGGTCGCCGCGGCGCTGCGCGCCCTCGGCCTGGGTTAGCGTTCCGGGGTGGGACTGTTCCGCGAGACCGCCGACGTGTCCGTCCGACCGGCCACTGCCGGCGACGAGGCGCCCATCACCCGCGTCCAGCTGCGCGCCTGGCGCCTCAGCCACGAACCTGTCGTGGGCGCCGAGGCGCTCGAGCTGCTCGACGCCGGGGTGGTGCGCGACCGCTGGACGGCGGCGATCACCGCGCCCCCGACCACCGGCCATCACGTCCTCGTGGCGTGCGACGGACCGTTCGTCGTGGGTTTCGCCGCACTGATGCCGACCGGGGACGGCGGCGTCGAGGTGGTCGCCCTCGAGGTGGACCCGGACCATCAGCGTGGAGGGCACGGCTCCCGCCTGCTCGCGGCCTGCGTCGACCTGGCGCGCGCCGACGGCGCCGAGCACCTGCGCACCTGGGTCCTCGCCGGCGACCCGGCCCGTGAGCAGTTCCTCACCGGTGCCGGCCTGGGCGCGGACGGGGCCCGGCGTGACCTCGCGATCGCGCCCGACGGGACGGCAGTGAGCGAGCACCGCTGGGGCGCCCAGATCTGAGGCCCGACGTGCGTCAGGGTGCGCCCGGGCCAGCAGGCCGACCCGGCCCGGATCGGCCGCGACGAAGGCGGGCCGCGGTGCGCAGGGCGGCTCGCGCACGACGCCGGTCGCGGGCCGCGTCGTAGGCGAAGCCGAGGGCGAACCAGGGCTCCCAATCGTCGGGCGCCGCCTCGACCACCGCGCGGGCGGCGTCGAAGGACCCGTCGGCGGCGGCACCGCGGACGGGTCGCCCGGACGGATGGCGCGGCGCGTCGTCCACCGGCAGCCGCCCGGCCGCGCTGAGCTCGTCCGCCATCGCCTGGACCTGGACCGCGAGCCACCACTCGCGCACCAGCAGCCAGAGCCCGTGGGCGGGCAGCACCAGCACCGCTGCGCCCAGGGCCACCGCGACCGGCTCGCCCGTGGCGATCAGCGCCACGCCCGCACGGGCCGCGACCGCGATGTACAGCAGCAGGAGGAGCGAGAGGACGATCGCTGGGAGGACTCCGCGGGCGAGCCTCATCCGAGGTAGTGCTCGAGGCCGACGGTCAGCCCGGGCCGGCGGCCGACAGAGCGGACGGCGTGCAGCACGCCGGGCATGAAGGACGAGCGGTCGAGCGAGTCGTGCCGGATCGTCAGCACCTCACCCGGGTTGCCGAGCAGCACCTCCTGGTGCGCGACCAGTCCCCGGAGCCGGACGGCGTGCACGCGGACGCCCTCGACGTCGGCCCCGCGGGCACCGTCCAGCGCGGTCGTCGTCGCGTCGGGCACGGGGCCGAGCCCCGCCGCACGCCGGGCCGCCGCGACCCGCGCGGCAGTGTGCCGGGCCGTGCCGCTCGGCGCGTCGACCTTGTCGGGGTGGTGCAGCTCGACGACCTCGACGGACTCGAACCAGCGCGCGGCCTCCTCGGCGAAGCGCATGGCCAGCACCGCTCCGATGGCGAAGTTCGGGGCGACCAGCACCTCGACCCCCGGGGTCGCGGCCAGGTGGGCGCGGAGCCGGTCGAGCGCCGCGTCGTCCCAGCCGGTGGTACCGACGACGACGTGCAGCCCGGCGTCCACCAGGGCCGCCACGTTCGTCTGACTCGCGCCGGGCACCGTGAACTCCACGGCCACCTGCGCACCTGACCCGGCGAGCGCCGCGAGGTCGTCCCCCGCGTCGCACGCCGCCACCAGGTGCAGGTCGGTCGCCGCCTCGACCGCGGCGCAGACCTGCGCACCCATCCGTCCGGCCGCGCCGACGACGGCCACCCCGATGCTCGTCACGGGACGCACCCTATCCGGCACCTCTCAGGCGCCGAAGGGCCCGACAGTGACGATGGAGCGCGGGCGTGCCGCGAGCTCGGCCGCGAGGGACCGCACCTCCTCGGCGGTCACCGCGCGGATGCGCTCGAGGGACTCGGCCTGGCTCAGGAGCTCGCCGTGCACCAGCTCGGCCTTGCCCAGCCGCGTCATGCGGGAGCCGGAGTCCTCCAGGCCGAGCACAAGGCCACCCGAGAGCTGCCCGATCGCCCGGTGGTGCTCGGCGGGCGTGATCCCGTCCTGCGCCAGCCGCTCCCACTCGTGGACGAGCAGCTCGACGACCTCGTCGACCTTGTTGGGCGTGCAGCCCGCGTAGAGGCCGAGCAGGCCGGTGTCGGCGTGGCCGGACGAGAACGCGTAGACCGAGTAGGCGAGGCCCCGCTTCTCGCGGATCTCCTGAAACAGCCGGGACGACATGCCCCCGCCGAGCACCGTGGTCAGCACGGACAGCGCGAAGCGCCGCTCGTCGGTGGAGCCGAGACCCGGGCCACCGATGATGACGTTCGCCTGCTCGGTCGCGCGGTGCACCACGAGCTCGGTCGCGCCGGCCGTGATCTCGGCGGCGTCCGTGCCGCGCCTTGCAACGGGCACGGCACCGGCCTCGAGGGACCAGCCCCCTGCCGCGACCGCCTCGAGCACCTGGGCGCACAACGCGTCGTGGTCGACGCCCCCGGCCGCCGTCACCACGAGGGTCCCGGACCGGTAGTGCTCGGCGTAGTGCTCCCAGACGGCCTCGCGCGGCACGGCGCGGATCGAGGCCGGCGTACCGCCGATCGGCCGGCCGAGCGGGTGTCCGCCCAGCACGGCCGCCGCGAACTGCTCGTGCACGACGTCGGACGGGTCGTCGTCGTTCATGGCGAGCTCTTCGAGGATGACCCCGCGCTCGATCTCGAGCTCCCCCACGTCGAGCGTCGCCGAGGTCACCATGTCGGTGATCACGTCGATGGCCATGGGGACGTCCGAGTCCCGCACCCGCGCGTAGTAGCAGGTGTGCTCCTTGCCGGTGGCCGCGTTGGCCTCGCCGCCGACGGCGTCGAACGCCTCGGCGATGTCCATCGCGGAGCGGCGACGGGTGCCCTTGAAGAGCAGGTGCTCGAGGAAGTGGGTCGAGCCGTGGTGGCCGCCCGCCTCGTCCCGCGAGCCGACCCCGACCCACGCCCCGATGGTGGCGGAACGCAGGCCGGGCATCTGCTCGGTGAGCACCCGGATGCCGCCGGGCAGGACGGAGCGTCGGATGACGACGCCACCGTCCTGCTCGGCGGTCAGGTCACTGCCTGGGGCCCCTGCGGGCCCCAGCGGGAGATCCAGCGGCACGTCAGTTGGTCGCGTCGCTCGACTCGGCGGCGTCCTCCGACGGCGTCTCACCCTCGGCCGCCTCGTCGACCACCGCGTGCAGCGAGAGCTTGCCGCGCGGGTCGATCTCGGCGATCTCGACCTGGACCTTCTGGCCCACCGCGAGCACGTCCTCGACGTTCTCCACGCGCTTGCCGCCCACGAGCTTGCGGATCTGCGAGATGTGCAGCAGGCCGTCCTTGCCCGGCGTGAGCGAGATGAACGCGCCGAACGTGGTCGTCTTGACGACCGTGCCGACGTAGCGCTCGCCGATCTCCGGCATGGTCGGGTTGGCGATGGCGTTCACCATCGCCCGTGCGGCCTCGGCGGACGGGCCGTCCACCGCGCCGATGTAGACGGTGCCGTCGTCCTCGATCGTGATGTCGGCGCCCGTCTCCTCCTGGATCTGGTTGATCATCTTGCCCTTCGGGCCGATGACCTCGCCGATCTTGTCGACCGGCACCTTCACCGTGATGATCCGCGGCGCGTAGGCGGACATCTCGTCCGGACCGTCGATCGCCTCGCGCATCACGTCGAGGATGTGGAGGCGCGCCTCCTTGGCCTGCGTCAGCGCGCCGGCCAGCACCTCGGCGGGGATGCCGTCGAGCTTGGTGTCGAGCTGGATCGCCGTCACGAAGTCCTTGGTGCCGGCGACCTTGAAGTCCATGTCACCGAAGGCGTCCTCGGCGCCGAGGATGTCGGTCAGCGCGGCGTAGCGCGCCTCGCCGTCCACGACGTCGGAGACGAGGCCCATCGCGATGCCCGCGACCGGTGCGCGCAGCGGCACACCGGCGTTGAGCAGCGACAGGGTGGACGCGCAGACCGAGCCCATCGAGGTCGAGCCGTTCGAACCGAGCGCCTCGGAGACCTGACGGATCGCGTAGGGGAACTCCTCACGCGACGGCAGGACGGGGATCAGTGCGCGCTCCGCGAGGGCACCGTGGCCGATCTCCCGGCGCTTCGGCGAGCCCACCCGGCCGGTCTCGCCGGTCGAGTAGGGCGGGAAGTTGTAGTTGTGCATGTAGCGCTTGCGCGTCTCGGGCGAGAGCGTGTCGAGCATCTGCTCCATGCGCAGCATGTTCAGCGTCGTGACGCCGAGGATCTGCGTCTCGCCGCGCTCGAAGAGCGCCGAGCCGTGCGTGCGGGCCAGGACGTCCACCTCGGCGGAGAGGCTGCGGATGTCCCGCAGGCCACGACCGTCGATGCGGAAGCCGTCGGTGAGGATCCGCTGGCGGATGACCTTCTTCGTGACGGCGCGGACCGCGGCGGAGATCTCCTTCTCGCGGCCCTCGAAGCGCTCCGCGAGGGCGGCCTTCGCCCCGTCCTTGATCTCGTCGAGGCGGGCCTCACGGGTCTGCTTGTCGGCGATCGTGAGCGCCTCGGACAGCTGGCCGAGGACCAGCTCGGACACGGCGTCGTAGACGTCGGCCTGGTAGTCCGGGAACAGCGGGAACTCCTGCGTCTCCTTCGCGGCCTGCTCGGCGAGGCGCGCCTGCGCCAGGCACAGCTCGCGCAGGAACGGCTTGGCGGCCTCGAGGCCGGCGGCCACGACCTCCTCCGACGGCGCGGTCGCGCCCGTCTGGATGAGGTTCCAGGCACCCTCAGGCGCCTCGGCCTCGATCATCGCGATCGCGACGTCGTCGCCGACGATGCGGCCCGCGACCACCATGTCGAAGGTGGCCTGCGCGCGCTCCGCGTACCGCGGGAACGCGACCCACTGGCCCTCGATGAGCGCGATCCGGACGCCGGCGACCGGCCCGGAGAAGGGCAGGCCCGAGAGCTGCGTCGACGCGGACGCGGCGTTGATGGCGAGGACGTCGTACGCGTCCTCCGGGTGGATCGACAGGACCGTGATGACGACCTGCACCTCGTTGCGCAGGCCCTTGACGAAGAGCGGGCGCAGCGGGCGGTCGATCAGGCGGCAGGCGAGGATCGCCTCGGTCGAGGGCCGGCCCTCGCGGCGGAAGAACGAGCCGGGGATCTTGCCGGCGGCGTACTGCCGCTCCTCGACGTCGACCGTCAGCGGGAAGAAGTCGAACTGGTCCTTGGGATTCTTGCCGGCCGTGGTGGTCGACAGGATCGTCGTGTCCGTGTCGAGGTAGGCCAGCACGGAGCCGGCGGCCTGGCGTGCCAGGCGGCCCGTCTCGAAGCGGACGGTGCGGGTGCCGAAGCGGCCGTTGTCGATGACGGCCTCGGCGAACGTGATCTCGGGTCCCTCCATGGGATCCCCCTTCGTCGAAGGCCCGGCCAGGTTACGGCGGTCTTCGATCGAGGTCCGCGGAGCGACGCCTGTGCGCCGGAGGATCCGCGAGCCACTACCGAGGACCGGGCACCAGGTCCGGGAGTGTCTGGATGGAGTTGTGCGCGTCCGGGATCTCCCCGAGCGCCTGACACCGGACCAGCCCGGACCCTGGCGGGTCCGGGCTGGTCGGCGTGGTTCAGCGGCGCAGGCCGAGCCGGTCGATCAGGCTGCGGTACCGCGCGATGTCGACCTTCTGCAGGTAGCCGAGGAGGCGACGCCGCTGGCCGACCAGGAGGAGCAGACCACGACGCGAGTGGTGGTCGTGCTTGTGCTCCTTGAGATGCTCGGTGAGGTCCTTGATGCGCTGCGTCAGCATCGCGATCTGAACCTCCGGGGAGCCCGTGTCGTTGGGTCCGGTCGCGTACTCGGCCATGATGCGCTGCTTGGTTGCGGCGTCGAGGGGCACTGGCTCTCCTTGGATTCGTTGCGCGGTGCGCCGGGGCACGTCCACCCGGGCTCTCTAGATCCGCGGCCGATCAGACGGCGCCAGAAGCCTATCAGCCGTCGGACGGGGCGCCCAACACGAGCGGGCCGCGCGCCAGCAGCTCCCGGGTCCGTGCGACGTCGTCGTCCATCTGGGTGACGAGCTCCTCGACCGAGGCGAACCGCAGCGTCGGCCGCAGGCGGGCCACCAGCTCGAGCACGACCTCCTCGCCGTACAGCTCGAGGTCACTGCGCCCGGGGACGTGGGCCTCCACGCGGCGGCCCGCCCCATCGAACGTCGGGTTGGTGCCGATCGAGATGGCGACGGGCAGGTAGCCGTCCGGGCTCTCGACCGGGTGGTCCACGCGCCGCATCCAGCCCGCGTAGACGCCGTCCGCCGGCACGACGCCGGAGACGTCACCGAGGTTCGCCGTCGGGTAGCCGAGGGTGCGCCCGCGCGCGTCGCCGTGCACCACGAGGCCGCGTACGCGGTGGGGCCGGCCGAGGATCTCGGCCGCGCCCTCGACGTCCCCCGCCGCGAGGAGCTCGCGCACCCAGGTCGACGACCAGCGGCGCTCGGCCGCCGGCTCGTGCGCGATGTCCTCCACCACCTGGACCTCGAAGCCGTACCGCTCCCCCAGCGCCCGCATGGTCGCCAGGTCGCCGTGGTTGTCCTGACCGAAGCGGACGTCCCGGCCGATGACGACGACGCGCGCGTGCAGCCCGTCCACGAGATACCGACGCACGAACTCCTCGGCCGTCGCGGACGCGAACTCCAGCGAGTACGGCACGACGAGGACGGCGTCGAGCCCGGTCTGCCCGAGCAGCTCCAGGCGGTCCGCCAGCCCGGTGATCAGCGGTGGAGCGGACTCGGGTCGGTGCACGTACGCGGGGTGCGGGTCGAAGGTCAGGGCGATGGCCGCGCCGCCGATGTGCCGGGCGGTGGCGACCATGCGGCCCAGCACGCTGCGGTGACCGCGGTGCACGCCGTCGAAGTTGCCGATGGTCACGACGGATGGGCCGAAGCCCTGGGGGACCTGGCTCAGGTCGGTCCAGCGATGCACGGGCCAAGCCTGCCACGAGATCCCGACGCCCCCGGACGGCGTCCGGAGGGACCGGCCGACCGCGCGGTGGGGGCGCGTCAGGCCGGGGCGAGCACGAGCACAGGCCGCGCGCGACCGGCCTCGTCGGCCAGCAGCGCGACCAGCGATCCGTCAGGGGCGAACGCAGCCACGGGTGCGTCGACCGCTCCGGCACGGTCGGGGACCACGGCGATCCGGCGCCCGAACGACAGCTCCCGCGTCTCGTCCGCGGTCAGCTCCCGCACGGGGAAGGTCGCGCGGGCGGCGTCGGCCAGGTCGAGCACCGCGAAGTCGGTGGCCAGCTCCTCCAGCGTGTGCGCCGCGTCGAGCCCGTATCCGCCCACGCGGGTGCGCCGAAGGGCCGTGAGGTGTCCCCCGACGCCGAGCCGGGCGCCGACGTCGCGCGCCAGGGCACGCACGTACGTGCCGGACGAACAGGTGACGACGACGTCGACGTCGAGGACGGCCGCGCCGTCGTGCTCTGTCGCCCGGGTGTCCAGCACGTCGAAGCGGTGCACGGTCACGGGCCGGGCGGCAAGGACGACGTCCTCCCCCGCCCGGACCCGCGCGTACGCGCGCTTGCCGTCGACCTTGATCGCGCTGACCGAGGACGGGACCTGCTCGATCGCGCCGGTCAGCGCCCCGACGGCCTCGGCGAGCGCAGTCGGGGTCACGGCGGCGACCGCAGCGGCATCGGCGACGGCGAGCGTCTCCCCCTGGGCGTCGTCCGTCGTCGTGGCGACGCCCAGGCGCATGGTCGCCGCGTACTCCTTGTCGGCGCCCACGAGGTACGTCAGGAGCCGCGTCGCGCGGTCCACGCCGAGGACGAGCACGCCCGTAGCCATGGGGTCCAGGGTCCCGGCGTGCCCGACGCGTCGGGTCCCGGCGAGCCGACGGACCCGTCCGACGACGTCGTGGCTCGTCCAGCCGGCCGGCTTGTCGACGACGACGAGGCCGTCGGGCACCTAGCGCTCCTCGAACTCGTCGTCGTCCTCGTCGAGGTCGTCAGCGGGCTTGCGGTACGGGTCGGCGTCGCCTGCGTACGCAGCTGCGGCGGCGAGGGCCGCGACTGCGGCGTCCTGCTCCTTCGCCACGCGGAGCGCCTCCGCGATGTGGGCGGCCGTCTCGGGGATGGCATCGGGCAGGAACTCGAGCGTCGGCGTCAGCCGGACCCCCGTCTGCTTGCCGACCTCGGACCGGATCAGGCCCTTGGCGCTCTCCAGCGCAGCGGCGGTCCCCGCACGTGCCTCGTCGTCGCCGAGAACCGTGTAGAACACCGAGGCGTGCTGGAGGTCACCGGTGACCCGCACGGCGGTGACGGTCACGAAACCCAGCCGAGGGTCCTTGACCCGGGTGTCGAGCATCTCGGCGACGATCACCTGGATGCGCTCTGCGAGCCGGGTCGCCCGCGGGTGGTCCACCATCGTGGATCCTTTCAACAGTTGTGGGGCCGGGACGCCGCGGTCCGGGTGCGCGACCTGAGTCGCGCACCCGGACCGGTCGGACGGGCTACGAGCGCGGGATCTCCCGCATCTCGTACGTCTCGATGACGTCGTCCACCTGGATGTCGTTGAACGACCCGAGCCCGATACCGCACTCGTAGCCGTCACGGACCTCCGTGGCGTCGTCCTTGAACCGCTTGAGCGAGTCGATGGACAGGTTCTCCGCCACGACCTTGCCGGCGCGCAGGACGCGCGCCTTGCTGTTGCGGCGGATCGTGCCCGAGCGGACCAGCGAGCCGGCGATGTTGCCGAACCGGCTGGAGCGGAAGACCTCGCGCACCTCGGCCGTGCCGAGCTGCGCCTCCTCGTACTCGGGCTTGAGCATGCCCTTCAGGGCCGCCTCGACGTCGTCGATCGCCTGGTAGATGACCGAGTAGAACCGGACATCCACGCCCTCGCGCTCCGAGAGCTCCTCGACGCGCTCCGCGAACTTCACGTTGAAGCCGATGATGATCGCGTTGTCGACCGTTGCCAGGTTGACGTCGTTCTGCGTGATCGCGCCGACACCGCGGTGGATGACCCGCAGGTCGACCTCTTCGCCCACGTCGATCTTGAGCAGCGCGTCCTCCAGGGCCTCGACGGCACCGGAGACATCGCCCTTGAGGACGAGGTTGAGCGTCTCGACCTTGCCCAGCTGGAGAGCCTGGGTGAAGTCCTCGAGGCTGATGCGCTTGCGACGCTTGGCCAGCTGGGCGGCGCGCTCGGCGGCCTCCCGCTTCTCGGCGATCTGCCGGGCCGTGCGGTCGTCCGGCGCCACGAGGAACGTGTCGCCGGCGCGCGGGACGGAGGTCAGTCCGAGCACCTGGACCGGTCGGGCCGGGGTGGCCTCGGCGAGCGTCGTGCCGTGCTCGTCGAACATCGCCCGGACGCGGCCGTGCGCGGTACCCGCGACGATCGCGTCGCCGACGTGCAGCGTGCCGGACTGGACGAGGACCGTGGCCACGGCACCGCGACCACGGTCGAGGTTGGCCTCGACCGCGACGCCGCGCGCGTCCTTGTCCGGGTTCGCCCGCAGGTCGAGCGCCGCATCCGCCGTGAGGAGGACGGCCTCGAGCAGCTGGTCGATGCCCGTCTGCTGCTTCGCGGAGACGTCGACGAACATGGTGTCGCCGCCGTACTCCTCGGCCACGAGGTTGTACTCGGTGAGCTGCTGGCGGATCTTGGCGGGGTTGGCCCCCTCCTTGTCCACCTTGTTCACCGCGACCACGATCGGCACGTTCGCCGCCTGTGCGTGGTTGAGCGCCTCGATGGTCTGCGGCATCACGCCGTCGTCCGCCGCGACCACGAGGATCGCGATGTCCGTCACCTGGGCACCACGGGCACGCATGGCGGTGAACGCCTCGTGGCCCGGGGTGTCGATGAACGTGATGGGGCGCTCGATGCCCTCGTGCTCGGCCTTCACCTGGTACGCACCGATGTGCTGGGTGATACCGCCGGCCTCGCCCGCGACGACGTCCGTGGAACGGATGGCGTCGAGGAGCTTCGTCTTGCCGTGGTCGACGTGACCCATGACGGTGACGACGGGCGGCCGCGGCTGCAGCTGGTCGTCGCCCTCCTCCGCGAGCTCGGCCTCGAGGTCGATGTCGAACGCACCGAGCAGCTCGCGGTCCTCCTCCTCGGCGGACACCATCTCGATGACGTAGCCCAGCTCCGCGGCGAGCGTGCCGAACGTGTCCTCGTCGAGCGACTGCGTCGCCGTGGCCATCTCACCGAGGTGGAACAGCACGGTGACGAGGCTGGCGGGGTTCGCGTCGATCTTGTCCGCGAAGTCGTTCAGCGACGCGCCGTGGCGCAGCCGGATGACGGTCTTGCCGTCACCGCGAGGGACCTGGACGCCGCCGAGCGACGGCGCCTGCATCTGCTCGAACTCCTGCCGCTTCGCCCGCTTGGACTTGCGGCCACGGACCGGCTTGCCACCTGCGCGACCGAACGCGCCCTGCGTGCTGCCACGACCGCCCGCTCCGGGACGACCGCCACCACCACCGGGACGACCGGCGAACCCGCCGGGTGCGCCGCCGCCACCAGGGCCGCCGCCACCGGGACGACCGCCACCGCCACCGGGACGACCGCCACCGGCACCGCCACCCGGACGACCGCCGGGGGCACCTGCACCGGGACGACCGACGCTCGTGCGGCCAGGCATCATGCCCGGGTTGGGCCGAGGCCCGCCGGCACCGGGACGCGGGCCACCGGGACGCTCGCCGCCACCCTCACGGCTGCCACCCGGTCGGGGCATGCCCTGGCTGGGTGCGAACGGGTTGTTGCCCGGACGGGGACCGCCGGGGCGGGGACCCGGCCGGGGCATGCCCTGGCTGGGTGCGAACGGGTTGTTGCCCGGACGGGGACCGCCCGGACGCGGCGCGCCGGGGCGGGGACCGCCCGGACGCGGGGCCTGCGGCGCCTCGTCCGAGGGCTCGGCGGCGGGGGCCGCAGGAGCAGCCGGAGCTGCAGGAGCAGCCGGCCGCGGAACAGCTGTGCCGGCGGGTCGCGGCGCGGCCGGCTGGGCCGGCACGTCGGGCGTCGTCGGCGCGGCTGCCACGGGGGCAGCCGGTGCGGCGGGCGCCGCGGGGGTCTCGGCAGCCGGTGCCGGCGCGGCCGGAGCCGGAGGCGTCACCTGCTGGGTCGGGGCGGCCGCCGGTGCGGCGGGCGCGGACTGGGGCGCACGGGGCGCCTGCTGACGTGGGGCGGCCGGGGCCGCCTGTGCCTGCTGCGCGGGGTAGACGTCGCGCAGCTTGCGGACGACTGGTGCCTCGATCGTCGATGACGCCGAGCGCACGAACTCGCCGAGCTCGCCCAGCTTGGCCATCAAGGCCTTGCTGTCGACGCCGAGCTCCTTGGCGAGCTCGTAGACGCGGACCTTTGCCACAACTCTCCCTGTCTCGGTCCGCCCGGACAGGGACGGACCGTCGTTAGTGCCTGCTCATCGCTGGGTGCTCATCGGGGGCCCATCGGCTTCCAACCCGCTTTCTGATCCAGACGAAACTGCTGACGTGCTGCTGGCCTCCAGGTACGCCCGCACCTGCGTGGTGTCGAGCGGACCCGTCCGTAGTGCCCTGGGGAATGCGCGACGCTTCTCGGCGAGATCCAGGCACCCCGGGTCCGCGTGCATCCACGCACCCCGACCTGGCAGGGTGCGTCGGACGTCGACGACGGCTCGAGGCTGCCCGGCGTCGTCCAAGGCCACGACGACCCTGAGCAGGACGGACCGGAGACCGCGTCCTCGGCAACCCACACACGTGCGTACCGGGCCGGGCGAACCGGCACCTGGAACTGCCTGTGGGAGCCGGGTCCGTGGCCCAGCGCCCGTCAGTCTACCGTCCCGCCTCACGAATCGTGATCCGGAGCCGGTGCGTCCCCCGATCCGCCCTCGTCGGAGCGGATGTCGATGCGCCAGCCGGTCAGCTTCGCGGCGAGCCGGGCGTTCTGCCCCTCCTTGCCGATGGCGAGCGACAGCTGGTAGTCCGGCACGACGACGCGGGCGGACCGGGCCTCGGCGTCGACCACGGTCACGGAGGCTCACCCGGGCGGGCGAGAGAGCGTGTGCGACGAACTCCGCGGGGTCGTCGGAGTGGTCGACGATGTCGATCTTCTCCCCGCGCAGCTCCGTCATGACGGCCCGCACGCGAGCACCCATCGGCCCGATGCAGGCGCCCTTGGGGTTGAGGCCCGGCACGGTGGACCTGACCGCGATCTTCGTGCGGTGGCCCGCCTCGCGCGCGATCGCGGTGATCTCCACGGAGCCGTCGGCGACCTCGGGCACCTCGAGCGCGAACAGCTTGCGCACGAGGTTCGGGTGCGTGCGGGACAGTGTGATCGACGGCCCCTTCGGGCCACGCGTGACGTCCAGCACGTACGCCCGGATGCGCTCGCCATGCACGTACGTCTCGGTCGGCACCTGCTCGTGCTGCGGCAGCACGGCCTCGGTGCCGCGCACGGCGACCAGCACGACCCGCGGGTCGCGGCCCTGCTGAACGACGCCGGCCAGGACCTCCCCCTCGGTCCCCCGGAAGCTGCCGAGCACCTGCTCGTCCTCGGCATCCCGGAGACGCTGGACGATGACCTGACGGGCGGTCGACGTCGCGACCCGGCCGAACCCCTCGGGGGTGTGATCGAACTCCGGCCCGAGGGTATGGGTGCCGGTCTCCTCGTCCTGCTCGGTCCGCTCACGCGCCCACACGGTCACGTGGCCGGTGCGGCGGTCCACCTCCACGCGCGCCTCGGGGTACGCACCCGGCGTCCGGTGATAGGCGGAGAGCAGGGCCTGCTCGATGGCCTGGAGCAGCGTGTCCAGGCTGATGTCGCGCTCGTGCTCCACCAGCCGGAGGGCCGTCATGTCGATGTCCATCAGGCGTCCTCCTCCGAGGTGTCGATGTGGGTCAGCTCCACCTCGACGGACCCGCGGGCCACGTCGGAAAGCGGAACCGTCGTCGTGCTGGCGCCGGTCTCGACGACGAGGGTGGCGTCGTCGGCATCCAGCAGGCGACCCGCCACCACCGAGCCGTCGCGCAGCGTCAGCCGCACGAGCCGGGTGCGGGCGCGCCGGAAGTGCCGCGGCTCCGTGAGCGGGCGGTCGGTGCCCGGCGTGGAGACCTCCAGCACGTACTGGCCGCGCACGGGATCCGCGGCATCGAGGGCCGCGGAGACACCGCGGGAGACGGAGGCGAGCGTGTCGGAGTCGAGACTCCCCACGGCGCCCGCGTCGAGGTCGACGACGACGCGTACGACGGTGCGCCGTCCCGCCGGTGCGAGCTGCACGTCCTCGAGAGAGAGGCCTGCGGCATCGACGACGGGCGCGACGACGTCGCGAACGCGCTCGGCAGGACCCGAGCCTGTGACCATGGTCGCCTCCTGGGCGTGGCGGGCAGACATGGCCCTGCGTGGACGTGGCGCGGCCCAGCCTAACGACTCGGCGAGGCCGGAGCGTGGGAGGATCGCCCGCGATGACCTCCGAGCCCGTCGCCCACCGCCGGCCCGCCGCCCCGACGGCTGCGCCGGGCGCCGCCCATCCCCCTCGCCGGACGCCCGCGCGGCGCGCCCTGGTAGCGCTGGCCGTCGCTGCTCTCGGCGCCGTCCTGGCCGCACCACTGGCCGGGTGCGGCGTACGTCTGGAGACCCCGGCGCCGGTCGCCCCCAGCCCGGACGCCGCTGAGCTGCTGCGGGACCGGAGCGCCGCCCAGGCCGCCGACCTGGCCGAGCTGGCGCGCGGGGCCGCTCCCGGTGCCGACGACGCCTCGGGTGCCGTCCTCACCCGCGTCGCAACAGACTCCGACACGCACACGGCCGCCCTCGGAGGCGTCTACGTCGCCTTCCCGGGGGCGACCCCGAGCCCGACGTCGCCGCCCACCGCAGTGCCCGCGCCGCCCACCGCGACTGCGGTCCTCGCGGCGCTGCGCACGGCCGCGCAGGATGCGCGCACGGACGCGGCCACCGTGCCGGAGGCACCGATGGCGCGCCTCCTGGCCGCCGTGGCGATCGACCGGGCCCTCCTCGTCGACGCGCTCGCCGCCGTGGTCGAGGGCGCCGCCCCCGAGCTCGGCGAGGTGACCGTGCCGACGGAGCTTCCCACGGGTATGGATGCGCAGACCGCGGCCGTCCTGGTGGAGTCCGAGGACGCGCTCGGCATGGCGTGGGAGGTGGCCGCGGCCCGCGCCGACGGCGACGCGCGGGAGCGTGACGCCGAGCGTGCCGCCCTGCACCGGGCCCGCGCCGAGGCATGGGCCGCGGCGGCAGACCTCGACGGGACGGGCACGGACCCGCGCCGCAGCGCGTACGACCTGCCGGACGCCCTCACGTCCGACGACGCCGCGCCCGACGTCGTCGGGACCGCGCTCGGCGAGGCTCGAGGCTCGACTCGGGGCCGACTACGCCGACCTCGCGGTCACGCTCGCGCCCGACGCACGGATGCCCGTGCTGGAGGCGGCCGTCGAGGCCTACCGCCGGGCCGCGGGCCTGGGCGCGTCGATCGGCCCGCTGCCGGGTGCCGAGCCCGACCAGGCCGGCTGACCGGGCCCGGTCCGCGGCGTCCCGGCCGTCCCGGACGCCGCACGGCGTCCGGCCTCAGCGCTCCAGAAGCTCGGCGACCAGCGCGCCCACCCGCGCGGCCGCATCCGCGACCGGCACCTGCTCCGCCGCGGGCCGACCGTCCACGACGGGCAGACCGAGCGCCTCGGCGTCGGCGGCGCGACGCAGCCGCACCTCGACGTTGCCCTCGGCGAGCCCGCGGCCGACGACGACCAGCACAGGGGCACCGAGCAACTCGGCGTCGGCGAACTTCACGCCGGGCGACACGCGGGGGCGGTCGTCGTAGAGCACCTCGACACCGGCGCCGTGCAGGTCGGCGGCAAGCTCGGCGGCCGCGTGGAACACGGCCTCGTCCTTGCCCGTCGCGACGAGGTGGACGTGCGCCGGCGCCACCTGCGCCGGCCAGGCCAGCCCGGCGCCGTCGTGGTTCGTCTCGGCGAGCGCGGCGACCGCGCGGGACACACCGATGCCGTAGGAGCCCATCGTCACCGTCACGGCCTTGCCGTTCTCGTTCAGCACCTGCAGGCCGAGCGACTCGGCGTACTTGCGCCCGAGGGCGAAGATGTGGCCGATCTCGATGCCGCGGGCCAGCTCCAGCGGGCCCGAGCCGTCGGGCGCAGGGTCGCCGGCGCGCACCTCGGCGGCCTCGATCGTGCCGTCTGCGGTGAAGTCCCGGCCCGCGACCAGGTCGAACACGTGTCGACCGGCCTCGTTGGCACCGGTGATCCAGCGCGTCCCCGGCACCACGCGCGGGTCGAGGAGGTAGCGCACGGCGTCCTCGCGACCGGTGCTCGCGCGGCCGAGCACGCCCGGACCGATGTACCCCTTGACCAGCTCCGGGTGGGCAGCGAAGTCGGCGTCACCGGCCGTCTCCACGTCCGCCGGCGAGGCCGCGGCCTCGAGGCGGCGCAGGTCCACCTCGCGGTCGCCGGGCACGCCGACCACGAGGACCTCCCGCTCGCCGTCGGGGTGCACGAGCGCCACGACGACGTTCTTCAGCGTGTCCGCCGCGGTCCAGGCGCGGTCCGGCCGCGGGAATCGGGCGTTCGCGAGCGCGACGAGCGAGTCGATCGTGGGCGTGTCGGGCGTGTCTTCGACGTGGGCGGCGGGCGCGTCGTCGAACGGCACGGCGTCGGGCACCGGCGTCGTGACGGCCTCGACGTTGGCCGCGTAGCCACCGGGCGACCGGACGAACGTGTCCTCACCGATCGACGTCGGCATGAGGAACTCCTCGCTGCGCGAGCCGCCCATCGCGCCGGACATCGCGGCGACGATGACGAACTCCAGGCCGAGGCGCGTGAAGATCCGCTGGTACGCCTCCCGCTCGCGCTGGTACGCGGCGTCGAGGCCCGCGTCGTCGATGTCGAACGAGTAGGCGTCCTTCATGACGAACTCACGCCCGCGCAGGAGCCCAGCCCGCGGCCGCGCCTCGTCCCGGTACTTGGTCTGGATCTGGTAGAGCGCGAGGGGCAGGTCCTTGTAGCTGGAGTACAGGTCCTTGACCAGGAGCGTGAACATCTCCTCGTGCGTGGGCGCCAGAAGGTAGTCGGCGTCCTTGCGGTCCTTGAGGCGGAAGAGGTTGGGGCCGTACTC
Organism: uncultured Actinomycetota bacterium; assembly: GCA_963807045.1. Taxonomy (GTDB): domain Bacteria; phylum Actinomycetota; class Actinomycetes; order Actinomycetales; family Cellulomonadaceae; genus Actinotalea. The sequence goes on from CAWDZL010000002.1 coordinate 130,309, forward strand.
GGTCCACCGGTTGGTGGCCTCGTAGGGCTCGCGCGGCAGCAGCGCCGGGAAGTGCACCTCCTGGGCGCCGATGCGGTCCATCTCCTCGCGGACGACCGTCTCGACCTTGCCCAGCACCCGCAGACCCAGCGGCAGCCACGTGTAGATGCCCGGCGCCGCGCGGCGGATGTAGCCGGCCCGCACGAGCAGGCGATGGCTCGGCACCTCGGCGTCGGCCGGGTCCTCCCGCAGGGTGCGCACGAACAGGGTCGACATCCGCATGAGCATGGGCGCCAGCCTAGTGGCGCCCCGGAGCACGACCCGGGATCGTCCACCGGTCGCCGCACCGGCCATCCCCTGCCCCGACGTGGGTGGGGACGTGCACGATGGACGCGTGCCCGAGCTCCCCGAGGTCGAGTCCCTCGCCCGCTTCCTCGCCGACCGCGCCGTCGGCAGCCACGTCGCGTCCGTCGCCGTCGGCACGATCAGCGCGCTCAAGACCTTCTCCCCCGGGCCGGCGGACCTCGTCGGGCGCGCGGTGACCGGCGTCGGGCGCCACGGGAAGTGGCTCGACCTGGCCACCGACGGGCCGCACCTGTTGTTCCACCTCTCGCGCGCCGGCTGGCTGCGCTGGTACGACGCCGTGCCGGGGACCGTCGTGCGGCCGGGCAAGTCCCCGCTCGCGCTGCGCGTGGCGCTCGACGACGGCTCGGGCTTCGACCTCACCGAGCAGGGCACGCGCAAACGCCTGGCCGTGCACGTGGTGGCGGCGCCCGACGACGTCGCGCTCGTCGCGAGCCTCGGCGTGGACCCGCTATCGCCGGACTTCACCGCGGGGCGCCTGGCCGAGCTCGCCCGGGCACGCAACCAGCAGCTCAAGGGACTGCTGCGCGACCAGCGGCAGATCGCCGGGATCGGCAACGCCTACTCCGACGAGATCCTGCACGTCGCCCGGATGAGTCCGTTCACGCTGAGCCGTTCGCTGACCGACGACGACGTCGCGCGGCTGCACGACGTCGTCCGGCAGGTGCTCGCCGAAGCGCTCGATGCCGCCGCCGGGCGGCCCGCGGCCGAGCTGAAGGACGCGAAGCGACGCGGGATGCGCGTCCACGGGCGGGCCGGCGAGGCGTGCCCCGTGTGCGGCGACACGGTCCGCGAGGTCTCGTTCGCCGACTCGGCCCTGCAGTACTGCCCCACCTGCCAGACGGGCGGCAAGCCACTTGCCGACCGGCGGATGTCGCGGCTCCTGCGCTGAGGGGCCCTCCCCCGCCCCCCGCGCGCCTCCGCCGCCCCGCCCCCCGCGCACCTCCGCCGCCCCGACCCCGCGCGCCTCCGCCGCCCCGACCCCCGCGCACCTCCGCCGCCCCGACCCCCGCGCACATCTGCCCGCCGTGCGCGCGAAAGACGTGCGCAGGGCGGGCGGATGTTCGCGGCGAGCTCGGAGGGCATCCCCGTCCACAGGGACAGCGCCGAGATGGCCATCCCCAGCCGATCGGGCCCGTTGACCACCGCACTGCCTCGAACGGTGACGATGGCGCCGTGGACGTGGAACTCGGCGAGGTCGCCGCCGCCAACGACGGCGTCCTGCGGCGCGCGGACCTCGACGCGACGGGTCTGACGCCGCGGGCCATCGCCGCCCTCGTCGAGACCGGCACGCTCGTGCGGGTGCACCGGGATCTCTACCGGCTTCCGGTCGCCGACGAGCACCCGCTCGCCTCGTTCCATGCCACCGTCCGCGCCCAGCGTCACCGCGACGGGCAGAAGGTCCTCACCGGACCCGCCGCGCTCTCCGTCCTCGGGTTGCCGGTGTTCGGCAACCCCGGCACCGTGCACGTCGCTGCCAACGGCGCGACGGGGTCGTCACGACGGTCCGTGACCTCCACGGTGGCTGCGCTCCCCGGGGACCAGATCACGACCGTCCGCGGTTGCCGGACGGCCAGCCCGGCCAGGGCGGTGCTCGACACGGCGCGCCTCCAGTCGGTCGTCGCTGGCGTGGTCGCCGCCGACCACGCGCTGCGCGGCGGACTCATGACCCGGGACGAGCTTGAGCGGGCCCTGGGCGCCATGGTCGGTCTGCCCGGGATCACGCGGGCGCGGCTCTGCTGCCGGCTGGCGTCCCCGTTGTCGGAGAGCCCCGGCGAGTCGTGGAGCGCCGTGGCGATGCACCAGCACCGCGTCGTGCCACCTGAGCGCCAGGAGACCGTCGCCGACGACGCCGGCACCATCGGCCGGGTCGACTTCTGGTGGCCGGAGCAGGGCGTCGTCGGTGAGTTCGACGGGCGGGTGAAGTACGGGCGCGCGAACCCGTCGGGCCGCCCGCCGGAGGACGTCCTCTGGCACGAGAAACTGCGGGAGGACCGGCTCCGGGCACTCGGGCTCGGCGTCGTCCGATGGACAACCGCCGACCTGTACCGGCCGAGCCGGTGGATCGGGCGGCTCCGCGGTCTCAGCCTCTGAGCCCAGGACGACGCTCGCGCCCTCGTCCGAGCGCCGGTGATGCGCACCCGAGCGGGCCCTCGAACAAGCGCCCGCCGTTCGAGCAACACATGCGCGCAACGCGGACGGATGCGCGCGAGGGCCGCGGGTGCGGAGCGGGTGCGGGAGGGGGTGCGGCAGGCGGAGCGGGAGCGGCGGGCGGTGCGGGTGGGGGTGCGGCAGGCGAAGCGGGAGCGGCGGGCGGTGCGGGTGCGGGGGCGGAGCGGGGGCGACCGGCGGGCTAGAAGAGGACCGTGGCGTACGTCCCGACCTGCCGGAAGCCGACGCGGCGGTACGACGCCAGCGCAGGGGCGTTGTAGGCGTTGACGTAGAGCGAGACCAGCGGGGCCACCACGCCGAGGCTCTGCGCCACGACGGCGCTCATCCCGTGCTCGGACAGCCGCCGCCCGCGCAACCGCGGCGCCACCCAGACCCCCTGCACCTGGGCCACCTGCCGGCTCGCGGCGCCGAGATCGGCCTTGAACACGACCTCCGGACCGTTCGGCCCGTCGTCGTCCACGCGGACGAACGTGCGGCCGGCCTCGATGAGGGACCGCACGCGCGCCTCGTACGCACCGGGGTTGCCGGAGATCGGCGAGTAACCGACCTCCTCGAGGAACATGTGCACCGACGCGGGGAGCACGAGATCCACCTCGTCGGGCCGGGCGGGACGCACCAGCGGGTCCGGCGCCACCGCGGGAGGCCCGTCGATGACGAGCGACGGCTGGTCGGCGCGCACGTCGCGCGCGGGGCCCCAGGCGTCCTGCAGCCGCTCCCACAGCCCGAGCACAGGCCGGGCCTCGCCCACGATCGACGAGCACCGGCGGCCGTGGCGGCGGGCAGCGTCGGCGAAGGCGTCGAGTGCCTCGGTGTCGTCGCCGTCGCACACCGGCACGAGGTTGGCCCCGACCCAGCACATCGCGTCGAGGTGGCCGCCGCGCTCCATCCCCCACACGGTGGCCCCGACCTGGCCGCCTCCCGCGTCCAGGATGGACTCGAGGCGTGTGGCGGCGAGCACCGACGCGACCGGGTCGTGGGAGCAGAGCTCCGCCGCGTCCCGCAGGTCGACGTCAGTGACGACCGTCCGCCTGGTCGTGCTGCGCCACCGTGCCATGCGGAGATTCTGCCCCAGGCCACACCGCCGACGCGGCTCCCCCGGCTCCCCGGCGAGCCGCCGGGTCAGCAGGGCGCGGGGACCGGTCAGCCGACGGTGACGACCGGGTCGCCGTCGGCGGGCGCCATGGTGGCCGCCAGCCGGTTCGCCTCTGCGATGAGCGTCTCGACGATCTCCGACTCGGGGACCGTCTTGATCACCTCGCCGCGGACGAAGATCTGGCCCTTGCCGTTGCCGGAGGCGACGCCGAGGTCGGCCTCACGCGCCTCGCCGGGACCATTGACGACGCAGCCCATGACGGCGACGCGCAGCGGCACCGACACACCCTCCAGGCCGGCCGTGACGCGATCGGCGAGGGAGTACACGTCCACCTGAGCCCGCCCGCACGACGGGCACGAGACGATCTCGAGCTTGCGGGGCCGCAGGTTCAGGGACTGCAGGATCTGGTTCCCGACCTTGACCTCCTCGACCGGAGGGGCTGAGAGCGAGACCCGGATCGTGTCGCCGATGCCCTTGCTGAGCAGCGCGCCGAACGCCGTCGCCGACTTGATCGTGCCCTGGAACGCCGGGCCGGCCTCGGTCACGCCGAGGTGCAGCGGCCAGTCACCCCGCTCGGAGAGCAGCTCGTACGCCCGCACCATCACGACGGGGTCGTTGTGCTTGACGGAGATCTTGAAGTCGTGGAAGTCGTGCTCCTCGAAGAGCGACGCCTCCCAGACAGCCGACTCGACGAGCGCCTCGGGGGTCGCCTTGCCGTACTTGGCGAGCAGGCGCGGGTCCAGCGACCCGGCGTTCACGCCGATCCGCAGCGAGACGCCCGCGTCCGTCGCGGCCCGGGCGATCTCCTTGACCTGATCGTCGAACTTGCGGATGTTGCCCGGGTTGACGCGCACAGCGGCGCAGCCCGCGTCGATGGCAGCGAAGACGTACTTCGGCTGGAAGTGGATGTCCGCGATCACGGGGATCTGCGACTTCTTCGCGATGATCGGCAGCGCGTCGGCGTCGTCCTGGCTGGGGACGGCGACGCGCACGATGTCGCAGCCCGCCGCGGTGAGCTCGGCGATCTGCTGCAGCGTCGCGTTGATGTCCGTCGTCGGCGTCGTGGTCATCGACTGCACGCTGACCGGCGCACCGCCACCGACGAGGACCTTGCCGACCCGGATCTGCCGCGTGGGCCTGCGGGGTGCGAGAACGGGCGGCGGGGCGGCGGGCATACCGAGGGCGATGGGGGTGCTCACGCCCCCAGTATCTCCCCGCCGTGCACGAGAGCCGACCGGGCCGCCGTCAGCCGGTGACGGGGCGCACCAGGTCGGCGACGACGAGGAAGACCGTCATCGCCCCGAACAGCAGGAACACGCCGTACGCGAGGGGCATCATGCGCGCCATGTCCGCGGGCGCGGGGCGCGGCAGGCCCCGAAGCCGCGCGTACTGACGCTTCGCGCCCTCCCACAGCGCCCCGGCGACGTGACCGCCGTCGAGCGGCACCAGCGGGATGAGGTTGAAGACGAACAGTGCGATGTTCAGCGACGCCAGGATGCTGAGCATGCCGGCGGCCTGGTCGCCGATGGTGACGCCGTCGCCCCCCGCAGCAATCTCGCCTGCCACCTGACCCATGCCGACGAGGCCCACGACACCGTCGGCGCTGCGCTGCTCGGTGCCGACCAACGCGCGGCCGACGTCGGCGAGCCGCTGCGGCAGGTGCACGACGATCTCCGCGGTACCGCTCACCAGCGTGCCCGTCAGCGGGAGCACGCCCGTGATCGACCGGTCGACCGCCGTCGTGGGACTGATGCCGACGTAGCGCGTCATGGCCGTCTCGGGCTTGCCGTCCGACCCGACGACGGCGTTGCCGTCCTCGTCGAACACGGGCCGCTCCGTCTCGACCGGGTCGACGGTCAGCGTCACCTCGCGGCCGTCGCGCTCGACGACGAGCGGGATGCCCTCGCCGGTGCTGGCCTTGACGGCGGACGTGAAGTCGTTCCATGTCTCGACGGGCGTCCCGCCGAACGAGACGAGCCGGTCGCCCTTCTCGATGCCCGCTGCGGCGCCCGGCCCGACCGGATCGTCGGCCGAGCACTCGAACGACGCCGTCGCGTCCGCCGGGTACACGCACGCACCGACCTGGGCGACCGTCGTCGACGCGCCGTCCGGCACGCCCACCGTCAGGACGATGCCCGTGAGGAGCACCACGGCGAGGAGCAGGTTCGCCAGGATGCCGCCGGCCATCACGACGACCTTCTTCGGCGTCGTGAGGCGATAGAAGGCGCGGTGCTCCTCGCCCGGCAGGATCTCCTCGGCGCTCGCCTCCCGGGCCTCCTGGACCATCTCGGCGAGGAACCCGCTGCGGGGCTGCGCATTCACCGCCTCGGCGGGCGGCAGCATGCCGGTGAGCTTCGTGAACCCGCCCAGCGGGATGGCCTTCACGCCGTACTCGGTCTCGCCGCGCTGGGTGGACCAGACGGTGGGCCCGAAGCCGACCATGTACCGCGGCACCCGCACGCCGAAGATCTTGGCGGGGATCATGTGCCCCAGCTCGTGCACCCCGATGGAGATCGCCAGCCCGACGAGCAGCACCAGCCACCCGACCACGTACGCCACGTCCGCCTCCTGCGACTCGACCGCCCGAGGGTCCATCATCCCCTGCGGACCCCGGTGCCCCGCACCGCGACGCCGCGTTGTGGCGTCCGGGCGCCCGGCAGACGAAGATCGGCGCATGACGACACCGCTGGACGAGACCTCCCGGGCGATCATCGCCGAGCTGAGCGCGGAAGGCCGGCGGCCCTACGCGGCCATCGGCAAGTCCGTCGGTCTCTCCGAGACAGCGGTCCGCCAGCGCGTCCAGCGGCTCGTGGAGACGGACGTCCTCCAGATCGTCGCGGTCACGGACCCGCAGAAGCTCGGGATGACGCGCCAGGCGATGATCGGTGTGAAGGCCGAGGGCGACCTCCAGGCGCTCGCCGACGCGTTCGCGGAGATGGCGGAGGTGGCGTACGTCGTGATCACGGCCGGCACGTTCGACCTGCTCGTCGAGGTGGTCTGCCGGGACGACGAGCGGCTCTTCCAGATCCTCAACGACAAGGTGCGCACGACGCCGGGCGTCGTCGCGACGGAGACGTTCGTCTACCTGAAGGTGCGCAAGCAGCTCCCGGCTTTCCGCCGCCTCTGACTCACCGGGCGAGCAGCTCGCCCGCCCGCCGCCGTGCCCACGTCTCGACCCCCGCGAGAGTGGGGAGGTCCAGCGCGTCCGCGGGGACGCCGTCGTGCTCGCCGAGCACCCGCGCGACCGTGTCGACGACGGCGAGGAAGGGCACCCGTCCGGCCAGGAAGGCGGCCACGGCCTCCTCGTTCGCGGCATTGAGCACGGCCGGGTGCGTGGCGGACGCCGCCACCGCCTCGCGCGCCAGGCGGACGGCCGGGAACGCGACGTCGTCGAGCGGCTCGAAGGTCCAGGTGGCGGGCGACGACCAGTCGCACGCGGCCGCCACGTCCGGCAGCCGCTCCGGCGCCGACAGGCCGAGCGCGATCGGCAGCCGCATGTCGGGCGGCGAGGCCTGAGCGATCGTGGACCCGTCGCGGAACTGCACCATCGAGTGCACGACGGACTGCGGGTGCACGACGACGTCGATCTCAGCCACCGGCACCCCGAAGAGCAGGTGCGCCTCGATGAGCTCGAGGCCCTTGTTCATCAGGGTCGCGGAGTTGATCGTCACGACCGGCCCCATGGACCACGTCGGATGGGCGAGCGCCTGAGCCGGAGTCACCTCGGCGAGCTCCGCGCGCACCCGGCCCCGGAAGGGCCCGCCCGACGCCGTGAGCACCAGCCGCGCGACCTCGGGCCGCGTGCCGGACCGCAGGCACTGCCAGATCGCCGAGTGCTCGGAGTCCACGGGCACCACCTGGTCGGGCCGCCGCTGGGCACGGGCCACGAGCGGACCGCCGACGACGAGGGACTCCTTGTTGGCGAGCGCGAGGGTGCTGCCCGCGCCGAGGGCTGCGAGGGTCGGGCCGAGCCCGATCGAGCCGGTGATGCCGTTGAGGACGACGTCGGCGCCGGTGGCGGCGAGCTGGGCCGCAGCGTCCGGCCCGGCGAGGATCTCGGGGGCGGGCCCGCCGGCGCCGGGGTCGCCGTCTGCGGCCCACGCGACGCGGAACGCCTCCACCGCCCCGGCATCGGCCAGCGCCACGACCGGTGCAGCGGTCGCGCGCGCCTGGGCCGCCAGCAGCGCCGGGTCGGCCCCACCGGCCGCGAGGCCCGCGACCCGGAACCGGGCAGGGTGGCGGGCCAGGACGTCGAGCGCCTGGGTCCCGATGGAGCCGGTCGAGCCGAGCAGGATCACGGTGCGCTGCGTCGTCACGCCCGACATTGTCCCCGACGGACCCCGCGGACGGCACGCGAGGTGGCATGATCGGCGCCCATGGTCAAGGACTCACTGCTCGCCAACGGCGAGAAGGTCATCTTCCACGCCCACTCGCACTGGAAGAACATCTTCTTCCCGGTCGTCGTGACGCTGGCCGTGACGGCGCTGGCCGTCTTCGCGCTGGTCACGTGGGTGCCTGAGGACCAGGCGTGGCTGCGCTGGACCGTCGTGGCCGTGGCCGTCCTCGTGTTCCTCGTCCTCGGCCTCTGGCCGATCATCGTGTGGCTGGCGTCCACCGACACCCTCACCACCCGGCGCCTCATCAGCCGCCGTGGCGTGTTCTCGCGTGAGGGCAAGGACATCCCGATGGACCGCGTCCAGTCCGTCAGCTACCGGCGGACGCTGCTCGAGCGCATGCTCGGCTCGGGGACCCTGGTGGTCCAGACCGCTGGCGAGACCTCCGACGTCGAGCTCGCCGACGTCGCCCACCTCGAGCGCCGCCTGCTGCAGGTGCAGGAACTCATCCTCGACTCCGACATCCCGGCCGAGGGCACCGAGCACGGCACCGGGGAGAACGTCCGCGACGACGCGGAGGCGTGATCCGGTGCGGCGCCGCACCCGTGCGGCGCCGCGGACGCGTCACTCGACGCCGAGCAGCACCTCGACCGCGCGCTCGAAGAACGCGTCGACGGGGCCCTCCGCGTACGCGTTGTGCCCCGTCGCCCGCCGGAACGTGGCATGCCGCACCTCGTCCGAGGTCAGCGCGGTGCCCCTGTCGAAGTAGGCGATGAGGCGGTCGCACAGGTCGTCGACGTCGTCCATCAGGTAGCCCTGCTCGCCCCGCTTGGCCGGGGCGAACCGCTCGGCGTCGGGCCGGCGAAGTCGCTCGTACAGCGAGCGTGCGCGGCCGGCCAGGTGATCCATCCACGCCTGCTGGCCCTGCGCCTTCAGCACCTCCTGGCGCTGCCGCGTCGTGAAGGCGCGCTCGAGACGGTCCAGGGCGGCGTCCACGCTCGACGTCGCGTAGCCGCCACGCACCAGGTCGAACGCTGCGCGCCGAACGTCCGCGCCCTCCAGGGGCTCCGCGCCGTCACCCTCGTAGACCCGGCGGGCATGCGTGAAGAAGGTGTCCACCTGGTCGGGGTCGTACCCGGTGCGGAACCTGCTGACAGTACGGAACATCGTCATTCCTCCTCGGCCGCGGCCAGCTGGCCGCACGCCCCGTCGATGTCGCTCCCCCGGGTGTCCCGGACGGTGGTCGGCACACCGGCCGCCCGCAGGTGCGCGACGAACTCCGCGGCGACGCGGGGGTCGCTCGCGGTCCAGATGGAGCCCGGTGTCGGGTTGAGCGGGATCGGGTTGACGTGCACCCAGCCCCGCCCGCGCTCGTTGAGCTTCGTGGCGAGCAGGTCCGCCCGCCACGACTGGTCGTTCATGTCCCGGATGAGCGCGTACTCGATGCTCACCCGGCGCCCGGTGGCCTCGAAGTACCGGCGCGCGGCGTCGAGCGCCTCGTCGACGGTCCAGCGGGTGTTGATCGGCACGAGCTCGCTGCGCAGGGCATCGTCGGGGGCGTGCAGCGACAGCGCGAGCGTGACCGGCAGCTTCTCGGCGGCCAGCTTGTCGATGGCCGGGACCAGCCCGACCGTGGAGACCGTGACCCCGCGGGCCGACATGCCGAGCCCCTCGGGCACCGGCGCGGTGATGGTGCGGACCGCGCCGAGCACCGCCTTGTAGTTGGCGAGCGGTTCTCCCATGCCCATGAAGACCACGTTCGAGAGCCGGCCAGGACCTCCGACGACGTCACCGTCCACCATCGCGCGCGCGGCGCGCCGCACCTGCTCGACGATCTCCGCCGTCGACAGGTTGCGGGTCAGCCCGAGCTGCCCCGTGGCGCAGAAGGGGCACGCCATCCCGCAGCCCGCCTGGCTCGAGACGCACAGCGTCGCGCGGTCGGTGTAGCGCATCAGCACCGACTCGACCTTGACGCCGTCGTGCAGCGCCCACAGCGTCTTGACCGTCGCGCCCGAGTCGGCGGCGATGGCCCGGACCGGGCGGACCAGCGGCGGCAGGAGCGCCTGGGCGATGCGCTCGCGCGACCTCTTGGGCAGGTCGGTCATGGCCGCCGGGTCGTCCGTGAGGTGCCCGAAGTAGTGCGTGCCGAGCTGGGCCGCCCGGAAGGCCGGCTCCCCCAGCTCGCGGACGGCGTCGGCCCGCTCGGCGGGCGTGAGGTCGGCGAGATGGCGCGGCGGCTTCCCGCGCCGGGGTGCCGCCAGCGTCAGCGTCGGTCGTGTGGGGGGATTCCCGGGTGCGGTCGACACCTCAGGCCCCCGGGACCATGACGTGGAGGACCAGGTACACGAGCGGCGCAGTCAGCAGCAGCGAGTCGATGCGGTCCAGGACGCCCCCGTGACCCGGCAGCAGGGTGCCCATGTCCTTCAGCTCGAGGTCCCGCTTGATGAGCGACTCGGCGAGGTCGCCCAGTGTCGCGGTGAGCACCGAGGCGACGCCCAGTGCGATCCCGACGACCGGCCGGCCGTCGAACGCGATCATCATCCCGACGGCGCCCACGGCGCACGCGAGCACGAGCGACCCGAACAGGCCCTCCCAGCTCTTCTTCGGGCTGACGGACGGGGCCAGCGGATGCCGGCCGAAGAGCACCCCGGCGGCATACCCCCCGACGTCGTTCGCCACCGCCAGGAGCACGAACAGGGCCACTCGCCGCTCACCGTCGCCCTCGAGCAGCATGAGCATGACGAAACCGGCCATGAACGGGATGTAGGCCGCGGCGAACGTGGCCGCCGCGGCGTCGCGCAGCGCCTCCTGGCCGCCGCCGTCCAGCACGCGCCAGACGACGACGCCGCCCGCGGTCAGCATGAACGCGACGAGCAGCGACTCGGGGCCGCCCGTGTACGACGACACGAGGATGCCGACGGTCCCGACGAGCAGCGGCATGAGCGGGATGTGGATCGCGCGGCGGGTCAGGGCCTGGCCGAGCTCCCAGAGCGCGGCACCGCAGGCGAGGATGGCGAGGCCGATGAAGGCCTCCTTGCGCACGTAGAGCGACGCCCCGACCGCGCCCAGGAGACCCAGCCCTACCGCGGTCGCCAGGGGCAGGTTCCGCCCGGCCCGGGTCTTGATGGGCCGTGCGAGCACGTCGATGCCGGTCGGTTCGCTCATCAGACCTCGAGGAGTTCGCTCTCCTTGTGCGCGAGAAGCTGGTCCACCGCATCCGTGTGGTGCTTCGTCAGCGACTCCAGCTCTTTCTCCGCGCGCGCGACCTCGTCCTCGCCGGCCTCGCCGTCGCGGGCGATCCGGTCGAGCTCCTCCTTGGCGCGACGGCGGATGTTGCGCACCGAGACGCGGGCCTCCTCGGCCTTGTGCTTCGCCAGCTTGACGTAGTCGCGCCGCCGCTCCTGCGTGAGCTGCGGCAGGACGACGCGGATCACCTTGCCGTCGTCGGTCGGGTTGACGCCCAGGTCGGAGTCACGGATGGCCTTGAGGACCGCGTGCATCGAGCCTGCGTCGAACGGCGAGATGAGGACGGTGCGCGCCTCAGGCGTCGCGAACGACGCGAGCTGCTGCAGCGGCGTCGGCGAGCCGTAGTAGTCCACGAGGAGCTTCGAGAACATGGACGGGTTCGCGCGCCCCGTGCGGATGCTCGCGAAGTCCTCCTTGGCCACCTCGAGGGCCTTGTCCATCTTCTCCTCTGCCTCGAGGAGGGTGTCGTCGATCACCGGTGCTCCTTCTCGTCCGTCCAGTTCAGCTCTCGGGCGGGTCCCGCTACTCCGTGAGCAACGTGCCGATCTTCTCACCCTGCAGCGCGCGGGTGACGTTGCCTTGCCCCTCAAGACCGAAGACGCGCATCCGGACCCCGTTGTCCCGGCACATGCTCAGGGCCGTGGCGTCCATGACCTCAAGCCCGCTGACCAGGGCCTCCGTGTACGTAAGGCGGTCGTAGCGGGTCGCCGTCGGGTCCTGCCGCGGGTCGGCCGTGTACACGCCGTCCACGCCGTTCTTGCCCATCAGAACCTCGTCGCAGTGCGTCTCGAGGGCCCGCTGGACAGACACCGTGTCCGTCGAGAAGTAGGGCAGCCCGGCACCTGCGCCGAAGATGACCACACGGCCCTTCTCCATGTGCCGGATCGCCTTGAGCGGGATGTACGGCTCGGCGACCTGGCCCATGGCGATCGCCGTCTGGACGCGGGTCTGGACGCCGGCCTGCTCCAGGAAGTCCTGCAGTGCCAGGCAGTTCATGACCGTGCCGAGCATGCCCATGTAGTCGGCCCGCGCTCGGTCGAGCCCGTTGGCGGAGAGCTCGGCGCCGCGGAAGAAGTTGCCACCTCCGACGACGATCGCGACCTGGACGCCCGTGCGCACCGCGGCCGCGATCTCCTCAGCGACGCGGCGCACCACGGCGGTGGCGAGGCCGACCTGTCCACCGCCGAACGCCTCGCCGGAGAGCTTGAGCAGCACGCGTCGCGGTCGGGGCTGGACGGCTCCGACCGCCTCATGCCGGGCGAGGGCGTCGGGCGCCCCGTCACCGGGGACATCGACGGCGGACAGGTCCTGCACCACAACTCCTCCACCCTCCGCCGACGACGGCGGCCGCTTCTCCTGGGATGAACGACGGCCCGCGGCCGTAAGGCCGCGGGCCGTCGGGGTCAGGCCCCTACTCGGAAGCGGGCGAACGCGGTGACGGTGCCGCCGGCCTCGGTGAGCACCTGCTGGACCGACTTCTTCTGGTCCTTCGCGTACGCCTGCTCGAGCAGGACGTTCTCCTTGAAGTAGCCGTTGACGCGGCCCTCGACGATCTTCGTCAGCGCCGCCTCGGGCTTGCCCTCGTTGCGCGCCGTCTCCTCGGCGATGCGGCGCTCGTCCGCCACGAGGTCCGCGGGGACGTCGTCGCGGGCGAGGAACAGCGGGCTGTAGGCCGCGGTGTGCATCGCGATGTCCTTGGCCACAGCGGCGCCGGTCTCGTCCGTGCCCACGAGCACGCCGACCTGCGGGGGGAGGTCCTTGTTGACCTTGTGCAGGTAGATCGTGACCTTCGGAGCGGCGACGCGGGCGACGCGACGCAGCACCAGCTTCTCGCCGATGACGGCCGCGACCTCGTCGATCGCACCCTGGGCGGTCGAGCCGTCGATGTCGGCGGCCAGGACGGTCGCGACGTCGTCGGTGTCCGCGGCCACGGCCGCGGCGAGCACCTTGTCGGCGAGCTCGATGAACTTCGCGTTCTTCGTGACGAAGTCGGTCTCGCAGTTCAGCTCGATGAGCACGCCCACCTGGCCGTCCGCGGCGTCGGCAACGTTGGCGGCCACGAGGCCGTCCGAGGCGGCGCGACCCTCGCGCTTGCTGATGCCCTTCAGGCCCTTGACCCGGATGATCTCCAGGGCCTTGTCGGCGTCGCCGTCGGCCTCGTCGAGGGCCTTCTTGACGTCGAGCATGCCTGCGCCGGTCTTCTCGCGCAGCGCCTTGATGTCAGCGGCGGTGTAGTTCGCCATCACGCGTCCTTGTCTGAATGGTGGATGGTCAGTTGGCGTCGTCGGCGGCCGGCGCAGCCTCGTCGGCCGGCACAGCCTCGTCCGCAGCCTCGGCGGCCGGAGCCTCGACGACGGCGGCCGGAGCCTCGACGACGGGCGCCTCGACCTCAGCGGCAGGAGCCTCAGCGGCGACGGCAGGGGCCTCGACGACGGCGGCGGGGGCCTCGACGACGGCGGCGGGGGCCTCGACCTCAGCGACGGGGGCCTCAGCAGCGGGGGCCTCGGGGACGGGCGCGGCGGCCGGAGCCTCGGCAGCGCCGGCGAGCAGCTCACGCTCCCACTCGGCCAGGGGCTCGGCCGGGGCCGCGGCCTCCTCGCCGGTACGACCGCTGTGACGGGCGATGAGGCCCTCGGCGACGGCGTCGGCCACCACGCGGGTCAGCAGCGCAACGGCGCGGATCGCGTCGTCGTTGCCGGGGATCGCGTAGTCGACCAGGTCGGGGTCGCAGTTGGTGTCGAGGATCGCGACGACGGGCACCCCGAGCTTGCGGGCCTCGTCGACGGCAAGGTGCTCCTTGTTGGTGTCGACGATCCAGACGGCGGCGGGCACGCGAGCCATGTCGCGGATGCCGCCGAGCGTCTTGGAGAGCTTGTCCTTCTCGCGACGCATGATGAGCAGCTCCTTCTTGGTGAAGGCGCTGCCGGCCACGTCGTCGAAGTTGATCTCCTCGAGCTCCTTGAGCCGCTGGAGACGCTTGTTGACCGTCTGGAAGTTGGTGAGCATGCCGCCCAGCCACCGCTGGTTCACGTAGGGCATCCCGACGCGGGCGGCCTGCTCGGCCACCGGCTCCTGGGCCTGCTTCTTCGTGCCGACGAAGAGCACGGTGCCGCCGCGGGCGACCGTCTCCTTGATGAACTCGTAGGCCCGGTCGATGTGGGTGATCGTCTGCTGCAGGTCGACGATGTAGATGCCGTTGCGCTCGGTCAGGATGAAGCGCTTCATCTTGGGGTTCCAGCGCCGGGTCTGGTGCCCGAAGTGGACACCGCTCTCGAGCAGGTGCCGCATGGTGACGACGGCCATGGTTTCCTCCTGGCGCGGCCGGGCCGCGCACTGACTGCGGGCGCTCGGCGCCCGCGTTGCGGTTGTCGGTGCCGACCGGGTGGTCGACGCCCCTGGCGCCCCCCGTGGCCGACACCGGGCGGGCAACCCGCCGGACCGTCGTCGACGCACGGGCCCTCGTTCGAGGGCGAGAAGGCGCGCGATGTCACCCGGGCGAGCCCGGGTGCAGCCGACATGCTACCGGACCGCGGGGCCGCCCTCCGTCACCCACAGGGCCCGCGGCGGCCGCGCCGTGCACCGCCGGCACGGGCCGAGCGTGCCGCGCGTCGCGACCGCGACGCACCCTCAGGACATGAGGACTCCTCCCCCGCTGACGGCCGTGGCGGTCGCCCTGCTCCTGTGCGGCGCCGCCGGCGCGCCACGGCCCGCGGCGCCCTCCACCGAGCCCACCGGGCCCACCGAGCCCACCGAGCCCGCCGGGACGGCCCGCACCGCCTACGCCGCACCGGCCGACGGCGCCGCCCTCCGGCTCTTCGACCCGCCGGCCGTTCCGTGGGGTCGTGGGCACCGCGGGGTCGACCTCGGCGCGGACGGACCGGTGCGTTCACCCGGCGCGGGCGTCGTGACCTTCGCCGGTCCGGTGGCCGGTCGCGGGGTCGTCACGGTGACCCATCCGGACGGGCTCCGGTCGAGCCTCGAGCCCGTGATCGACGCACCGGAGGTCGGCACGGCTGTGGCCAGGGGCGACCCGCTCGGCAGCGTCCAGCCCGGGCACTGCGCCGTCCGGTGCGTGCACTGGGGCGTCCGCCGCGGGGACACGTACGTCGACCCTCTGTCGCTCCTGGGGGACGTGACGGTGGTGCTGCTCGGGTGACGGGCCGCTCAGGCCTTGTCGCCCTCCTGCAGCATCGTGCGCAGGCGCAGCATCGCGGCCGTGTGCATCTGGGAGATGCGCGACTCGGTCACGCCGAGCACGCGGCCGATCTCCGCGAGCGTCATGCCCTCGTAGTAGTAGAGGACCAGGAGCAGCTTCTCGCGCTCCCCGAGCCGCTCGATGGCCCGGGCGAGGAGCACCTTGGTCTCCTGCACCTCCAGCGTGGCGGCCGGGTCCGGCGCCCCGGGGTCCTGGAGCGTGTCGAGGAGGCTGAGCGAGTCGCCCCGCTCCGAGCCTGCGCCGAGCAGCTCGTCCAGCGCCGCGACGTTCACGGTGGAGAGCTGGGTGAAGATCGCGCGCAGCTCCGTGACGGGCATCTGCAGGCGGTCCGCGACCTCGTGCTCCGAGGGCGGGCGACGCAGCTCCCCCTCGAGCTCGGCGTAGGCGCGGTCGACGGCGCGCGCCTTCGTCCGGACGGAGCGTGGGATCCAGTCGATCGCGCGCAGCTCGTCGATGATGGCGCCGCGGATCCGGGCCGAGGCGTACGTCTCGAACTTCACGGCGCGGTCGGTCTCGTACTTCTCGATCGCGTCGATGAGGCCGAACATCCCGTACGAGACGAGGTCCGCCTGCTCCACGGTGCTGGGCAGGCCGGCCCCGACGCGACCCGCGACCATGGTCACCAGCGCGGCGTAGTTCAGGATCAGCCGCTCACGCGCCGCGAGGTCGCCGGTCTCCTTGAACACCGACCAGAGGGCGTCGACGGCGAGCGCGTCCTCCGTCCCCTCGGAAGTCCGGGGGACGACGGTCATGGTCAGCCGGGCGGCGGTGTCACGCTGCGTGGCTCGGGCCTGGGTCATCGTTCTCCCTAGGCCCGCGGGTGGGCTTGCTCGTAGGAACGCCGGAGCCGCTCCGGCGAGACGTGCGTGTACCGCTGCGTCGTCGCGAGGCTGGCATGACCGAGGATCTCCTGCACCGTACGCAGGTCGGAGCCGCCGTGCACGAGGTGGGTCGCAGCGGTGTGCCGGAGGGCGTGCGGCGCGACGTCGTCCACCCCGGCGGCGGCCGCGGACCTGTGCACCACCGTGCGGACCTGACGCTGGTCCATGCGACGGCCCCGGAGACCGACGAACAGGGCACCGCACGACTCATCGGTCACCAGCTGCGGGCGCGCGTGGTCGAGCCAGGCGTCGAGCGATCGGGCGGCGGGCACGCCAAAGGGTACGACGCGCTCCTTCGCACCCTTGCCCAGCACGCGAAGGACGCGGGTCGTCCGGTCGACGTCCCGGACGTCCGCCCCGACGAGCTCGCCCACCCGGACACCGGTGGCGTAGAGGAGCTCGACGAGGGCCCAGTCCCGGACCGTCACGGGCTCGCCCTCGGCCGCCAGGGCGCGGGCGACGTCGAGGAGGTGCGCTGCCGGCTCGACGGCGAGCACGGTCGGCAGGGTGCTGCCCGGCTGGGCCGCGACCAACCTGACGGCGGGGTCGACGGCCAGGAGCCCATCGGCGCGGGCCCAGGCGTAGAACCCTCGGACGGCGGCGCCGCGTCGCGCCACGGTGGCGCGGGCGAGGCCGGTCGCGACCATCGAGGCGAGCCAGGCCCGCAGCAGAGGAAGGTCGACCCGGTCCCATTCGACGCCCCGCCGGGCGGCGAATGCGAGGAGGTGGTGGACGTCCCCGACGTACGCACGGACGGAGTGCTCGGACATACCGCGGGCGGCGTCCAGGTGGGTCGCGAAAGCGGCCACGACCTGGTCGGTCATGGCCGTCGAATCGGTCGACGCTGGACGCACATCTCTACCGTTGCGCTTCACCCCGTCACGTCACAAGACGCCGCACACGGACTTCACCCGGTCTCTGACCACCACTTTCGCAGTCTGTCCGGTTTACCCGTCTTGGCTCGCCCGCCACGCCGCGCGACGCCACGAACCCGCCCGCTGCAGGGCAAGTCCGGCAAGCTCGAGACGTCCGAGAGCCGCACGCACCTCCGGCTCCGCGAGGCCGGCCGACCGCGTCAAGGACGCGACGCTCGCAGGGGTCCGGACGGGCAACGCGTCGAGCACACGACGAAGATCGGCCGGCAGGTCGTCGCCCGGGCGTGACGTCGCGGCAGGCTCGGCAGCCATGTCGACGCCGGCGCTGCCGACGAGCTCGAGCACCTCGGGCCCGTCCGTCACGCACACCGCGGCACCCTCGCGGAGCAGCCGGTGACAGCCCGCCGAGGCCGCGGAGGTCACCGGGCCCGGGACGGCACCCACCGGGCGGAGCAGGCCGGCGGCGTGCCGGGCGGTGCTGAGGGCCCCCGAGCGCCAGGCCGCCTCGACCACCACGGTCGCGGCGGCACTCGCGGCGATGAGGCGGTTGCGCAGCAGGAAGCGCGACCTGCTGGGAACGCTGCCCGGCGGCACCTCGCTGACGAGGGCTCCGCCGCCCTCGACGACCGCAGCCAGCAGGCCGGCGTTGCCGGCCGGGTAGAGCCGGTCGACGCCGCCCGCGAGGAAGGCCACCGTCCGGCCGGGCGCAGCGATCGCCGCACGGTGCGCGACGGCGTCGACGCCGTACGCGCCCCCGGAGACCACCGTGCGGCCGGCGTCCGCCACCGCGACGGCCAGGTCGGCCGTGACGTGCTCGCCGTACGCGCTGCACGCCCGGGCACCGACGACGGCGACGGAGCCCGTGAGCAGGGCGCGGAGGTCGGCCGACCCGCGCACCCAGAGGCACACGGGGGTCGCCGCCCCGAGGTCGTCCAGGCCGGCGGGCCAGCGCACGTCCTCCGGGACCAGCAGCGTGCCACCCAGGCGCTCGAGCACCCGCAGCTCCCGCCGGGGGTCGAGCGTCGCCAGGCGTGGAGCCCAGCGCGCGGCTGCTGCGGCCAGCCGCGCGCCCGCGGCGGCGGACACGGCGACCGGCGGTGCCGCCGAGCCTGCCGCCGCCCCGCGCAACCACGCGAGAGCGTCGACCGGACCGAGGGCCGTGATCAGGGCGGATGCAACCGCATCGCCCGGCTCCACGAGCCGGCTCCACGCGGCGCGGGCCAGGCCCACCGCGGGATCGAGACCGGTCATGCGCCGACCCGCCCGCGCGTCCGCAGGAGCAGCGCCTGGCCGATCTGGTCGGGACCGGGGACCGGCCTGTCGGCGAGGTCGGCCAGCGTCCATGCCACCCGCAGGACCCGATCCATCCCGCGCAGGCTCAGCACGCCCGCGTCCAGCGCGTGCTCGAGGTCCCGGTGGGCGGGTCCCGGCGGCGTGTGCGCCCGCAACCATGCACCGGGCACCTCCGCGTTGGTGGACCACGGGGTCCCTGCGAGGCGCGTGCGCGCGACAGTTCGCGCCGCGGCCACCCGCGCGGCGACCGCGGCGGTCCCCTCGGCGACCCCCGAGAGCCGCTCGGCGCGACTCACCGGGAGCACCTCGATCTGGAGGTCAACCCGGTCCAGGAGCGGGCCGGAGAGGCGGGAGAAGTACCGCCGACGCGCGAGAGGCGTGCACGAGCAGTCCAGCCCCTTGCCGACGGCACGCCCGCACGGGCAGGGGTTGGCCGCCAGGACCAGCTGGAAGCGCGCGGGGTAGCGCGCCGTCCCACCGGCGCGATGGATGACGAGCTCGCCGCTCTCGAGCGGCTGCCGCAGCGTCTGCAGCACCTGCGGGGAGAACTCGGGTGCCTCGTCCATGAACAGGACGCCTCGGTGCGCGCGGGAGGCCGCGCCGGGGCGCGGCAGACCGGATCCGCCGCCGATCACAGCGGCGGGTGTGGCCGTGTGGTGCGGGTCCTCGAACGGGGGCCGCCTCAGCAGACCCTCGGCCGGGCGGAAGGTGCCGGAGACGGAGTGCACCGCCGTCACCTCGACGGCCTCCCGCTCGGCGAGGTCCGGCAGGACGCCGGGTAGCCGGGCCGCGAGCATCGTCTTGCCGGCCCCGGGCGGACCCACCATGAGGACGTGGTGGCCGCCGGCCGCCGCGACCTCGAGCGCCCAGCGCGCCTGCCCCTGGCCGAGCACGTCGGCCAGGTCCGGGACGGTGTGCGGCCGGGAGGGCAGCGCGTCGGGCGGGACCGGCGCGCAGGCCGGGACCTCGACGTCGGCGCCGTACCAGGCGGCTACCTCGGCCAGGTGAGCTGCCGGGCGCACGTCGGCGCCCGGGACGAGCCGCGCCTCGTCCGCGTTCGCCGTCGGCACCACGACGCGTGGCCGTCCGGCCGCGACCGCGGCGACGACGGCAGGCAGGACACCGCGGACCGGCCGCAGACGGCCGTCCAGACCCAGCTCGCCCACGTGGACCGCAGGCGCCGGGTCGCACACCCCGGCGGCGGCGAGCGTCGCGACCGCGATGGCGAGGTCGAAGCTCGAGCCGGCCTTGGGCAGCGACGCCGGCGACAGGTTGACGGTGATGCGCCGTTGCGGCCATGGGATGCCCGACGAGGTGAGCGCCGCCCGCACGCGGTCGCGCGCCTCCGCGAGCGACGCGTCCGGGAGACCCACGAGGGTAAAACCGGGCAGCGAGGCGGCGAGGTGAGCCTCGACCTCGACGATGTGCCCGGTCAGCCCCACCAGGCATACGGCGGTCGTCCGGCCGAGGGCCATCAGGCTGCCCTCGCCGTGCGGCCGGACCCGCCCGGCCCGCCGGCCCTCACTCCACACCCGCAAGGTGCTCGACGCGCGCGGCACCGGCCCGGGACGTGCGGACGGCGATGACGTCGATGCGCACGCCCGCGGGGTGCAGGTCGTGCGTCGCGAGCCACTGCGCGGCGAGGCGGCGCAGACGCGCGAGCTTGCGTGCCGTCACCGCTTCGGCGGGGTGACCGAACGCATCCCCCGAGCGCGTCTTGACCTCGACGACGACGAGCTCGTCGCCGTGCAGCGCGACGATGTCCAGCTCACCGGACGGCCCGCGCCAGTTGCGGTCGACGACCTCCCAGCCGGCGTCGGCGAGGTATGCCGCAGCCACCCGCTCCCCGTACCGCCCCACGGCGTCCTTCGCCCGCATACGACCACCTCCGCCGCGAGCGTGGCGCAGCGGGCGGTACGCCGGGCGATCGGGCCCGCCCCACCTGGGGACGGCCGACGGACCGCAGGCCCTGTGGAGAACGGCGCGTGATGGCTCAGCCGGTCAGCGGCGGAACGGGCCGCCGTCGGGCAGGTCGAGCTCGGCCTTGGCGAGCTCCTCGACGTTCACGTCCTTGAACGTCACGACGCGCACGCTCTTGACGAAGCGCGCGGACCGGTAGACGTCCCACACCCACGCGTCGTTGAGCTGGAGCTCGAAGTACACCTCGCCCGCGGCCGACCGCACCTGCAGGTCCACCTGGTTCGCCAGGTAGAACCGTCGCTCGGTCTCGACGACGTACGCGAAGAGGCCGACGACATCGCGGTACTCGCGGTACAGCGCGAGCTCCATGTCGGTCTCGTAGTTCTCCAGGTCCTCCGCACTCACGCGTCCATCATGGACCATCGAGGGTCCGCCCCGTCGCCGTCGGCCACGCTGCCGACCCCTGGCAACCGCCAGGAGCACCGGTGCAGGGGGCTCGGGCCCAGGGCGCGCAGCGCCGCGAGGTGCTCGGGCGCGCCGTACCCCTTGTTCTCCGCCCAGCCGTACGCCGGGTGGTCCTCGGCCAGGCGCACCATCAGCGCGTCGCGCTCGCACTTGGCCAGCACGCTGGCAGCCGCGACCGACGCACACGTGCGGTCCGCCTTGATGCGCGTCCGCACGGTCACCACCGGCCCGTCGTCGGCCGCCGCGGCCTCGCCGAGCGCCTCTGCGGTCAGGTCGAGCTCGCCCTGACTCGGCGGCGTCAGCCAGTCGTGCGACCCGTCCAGGAGCACGACGTCCGGCACCACGGTGAGCGCCGCGAGCGCGCGCCGGCCCGCCAGCCGGAGCGCCGCGATGATCCCGAGCGCGTCGATCTCGTCGGGGCCGGCGTGCCCGACGGCACGTGCGACGCCCCACCGGCCGAGCGCCGGAAGGAGCCGCTCGCGCGCGGCCGGCGTGAGGAGCTTGGAGTCCGCGACACCCGCGGGGCACGCCCGCGTTCGCAGGTTCACGGCGACGGCACCGACGCTCACGGGGCCGGCCAGCGCACCGCGGCCCACCTCGTCCATCCCGACCACGACGACCGCGCCCGAGCGCAGCAGCGAACGCTCGTGACGCAGGTCAGGGCGCGGCGGGGTCACGGGTCGACGGGGTCCGGCACGTCACTGAAGGTGTCCCCCGGGTTGCGCAGCACGCCCCAACGGTCGGCCGGCCAGAGGGTGAGGAACGCGACGCCCACGACGTTCCGGAGCGGGATCGAGCCGCCGCCGGGGTCACCCTGCTTGTACCGCGAGTCCTGCGAGTTCTGTCGGTTGTCGCCCATCACCCACAGGCGATCCGCCGGCACCACGACGGAGAACTCCATCTCGCTGGGCACGGCGCCGTCAGCCAGGTACGGCTCGTCGATCGGGACGCCGTTGACGCTGACCCGGCCCTCCTCGTCGCAGCACTCGACGGTGTCGCCCGGCAGACCGATCACGCGCTTGATCAGGTGCTCGCCGGAGTCCTGGGGCAGCAGGCCGACGAACGTCAGGGTGTCGTTGACGGCCTTCTGCACCCCCAAACGCTTGTCGGGGTCGGGCTGCAGCCAACCGCCCGGGTCCTTGAAGACGACGATGTCCCCGCGGTGGAGGTCGAACGGCCCGGGCGTCAGCTTGGAGACGAGCACCCGGTCGCCGATCGCGAGCGTGTCCTCCATGGAGCCGCTCGGGATGTAGAACGACTGCACGAGGAACGTCTTGATGAGCATCGAGAGCACGAGGGCGCTGACGACGATGATCGTCGTCTCACGCAGCCACGACGCCAGGCGCCCCCGCGGGGCGGGGGCGGGGGTGGGCTCGTCGAGGTCCGCCGCAGCGGCGTCGTCCGGGGCGGCTGCCAACGTCACGCCTTCCACTCTGCCACGAGAAGAAGGGCCCGCTGCGCCATGGCGCAGCGGGCCCACCGGTCAGCGAGCGACGTTGTCGCGCTTCTCCTTGATCTTCGCCTTCTTGCCGCGCAGGTTGCGCAGGTAGTACAGCTTCGCGCGACGCACGTCACCGCGCGTCACGACCTCGATCGAGTCGAGCGACGGGGCGTGGACGGGGAAGGTGCGCTCGACGCCGACGCCGAAGCTCACCTTGCGAACAGTGAAGGTCTCGCGGACGCCGCCGCCGGCGCGGGAGATGACGACACCCTGGAACGCCTGGATGCGGGAGCGGTTGCCCTCGACGACCTTGACGTTCACCTTGACGGTGTCGCCGGGCCGGAATGCGGGCACGTCGTCGCGCAGCGATGCCGCGTCGACCGAGTCGATGATGTTCATTCCTGATCGCTTCCCCGCCCTGCCACAGGTCAGGCGCGTGCTGTGGGCAGCGTGGCTGCCGTTCGGACGTCGGATCGGGTGCGTTCGGGGCCGATGGTCGCCTCCCCTGTGGCAGAGACGCGGCGACGCACACCGACCGGCAAGTCTGCCACACGCCTGGTGCCGCGGACGACTCCGGTCAGCCGGCGACGTCGTCGGGCCGCTCGGACTCGGCGAGCACCGCCGCGTCGTGGGCGTCGAGTGCCGCCGGGTCGAGCCGCGCGACGAGGTCCGGGCGGCGGGCCGCCGTGCGCTCGAGGGCCCGGTCGCGACGCCACCGGGCGATCCGCGCGTGATGCCCCGACAGGAGCACCTCCGGGACCGCGAGGTCGCGCCACACGGGCGGCCGCGTGTACACGGGGTACTCCAGCAGCCCCGCGGAGCCGTGCGACTCCTCCACCAGCGACTCGGGGTTGCCGAGCACCCCCGGCAGGAGTCGCGTCACCGCCTCGACGAGGACCAGCGCCGCGACCTCTCCGCCGGCCAGCACGTAGTCGCCGATCGAGTACTCGGTCACCCGGACGCCGCGCGCGCGATAGTGCTCGGCGACGCGGGCGTCGATGCCCTCGTACCTGCCACAGGCGACCACGAGGTGGTCGACACCCGCGAGACGCTCGGCCGTGCGCTGCGTCAGTGGCTCGCCCGACGGCGTCGGGAGCAGCAGCTCGACCTCGCCCGGCGCCGGCGTTCCGGAGCCGAGGACGTCGTCGAGCGCCTCCCCCCACACGTCGGGCCGCATGACCATGCCGGCGCCGCCCCCCATCGGGGCGTCGTCCACGGTGCGGTGGCGATCGGTGGCCCAGGACCGCAGGTCGTGCACCCGGACGTCGACGAGTCCCGCCTCGCGGGCCTTGCCCACCAGGGACAGTCCCAGCGGTTCCAGGTATTCGGGGAAGATCGTGACGACGTCGATGCGCACGGCCGGATCAGCCCTCGTCGCCGACGTCGGACCCGGGCTCGTCGGCGTCGTCGTCCGCGTCCGCAGCGAGCAGACCGTGCGGGGCGTCGACGACGATGCGGCCGCCGGGGACGTCCACCACGGGCACGATGGCGCGGACGAAGGGCACGAGGGTCCGCGCGCCCGACGTCTCACGGACGATCAGGGCGTCCTGGGCCGGGAGCGGCTCGAGCCCGATCACCTCGCCGACGAGCGTGCCGTCGGGCCGCTCGACCCGGAGCCCCGCGAGCTCGTACGGGTACCACGCGTCCTCGTCCTCGGAGGCGTCCGCGTCGACCACCAGCGCGACGCCGCGCAGGGCCTCGGCCGCCGTGCGGTCCGCCACCCCCTGGAACGCGACGAACCACCGGTCCGCCTGGGCGCGCGTGCGCTCGACGGTCAGCGGCCCGGCGGACGCGGGGTCGGTCCGCAGCACCGCACCGACGGCGAGCCTCGTCTCCGGGCTGTCCGTGCGCAGCTCGAGGGAGACCTCGCCGCGCAACCCGTGCGCGCGGCCGACGGTCGCGACGACCAGCTCCATGGGACTCCTCCTGATGACGGCAGCGGCCCGGCCCCAGTGTCGGGGACCGGGCCGCGTGCCTCGCGGTTCAGCGGTGGTCGGCGTCCACGACGTCGACCCGCACGGGCGTCGTCGACAGGGAGCCGATCACGGTGCGCAGCGCGCGCGCCGTCCGGCCGCCCCGGCCGATGACCCGGCCGAGGTCCTCGGGGTGCACCCGGACCTGCAGCAGCTGACCACGGCGCAACGGGCGCGCGGTCACGCGCACGTCGTCCGGGTGGTCGACGATGCCACGGACCAGGTGGTCGAGGGCGTCGGCGAGCATCAGGCCTGCTCGTCCGCCGGAGTCTCGGCCTCCGCGGCGACCGGCTCGGCCGGCGCCTGGGCAGCCTTCTCCCGCTCGGCCGCAGCGGCGGCCTTGGCCTTCTCGGCGGCGTCGGCGGCGGCCTTGATCGCAGCGGCGGCGTCGGCGGTGCCAGCCTTCGTGCGCAGGGTGCCCTCGGTGCCGGGCAGGCCCTTGAAGGTCTGCCAGTCACCGGTGATCTTGAGAAGGTTCAGCACCTGCTCGGAGGGCTGGGCGCCCACACCGAGCCAGTACTGGGCCCGCTCCCGGTTGATCTCGATGAGCGAGGGCTCCTCGGTCGGGTGGTACTTCCCGATCTCCTCGATCACGCGGCCGTCGCGCTTGGTGCGCGAGTCGGCCACGACGATGCGGTAGTACGGGGCGCGCATCTTGCCGAGGCGCTTGAGGCGGATCTTGACGGCCACGGTGGTGGTCTCTCCTGGTTCTGCCGGGATGGCCGCCGCAAGCATCCCGTGGGGCGAGGCGCTCGTGGAGACCGAAGGACGCGACGTCGGGCGGGTAGAGGGGCCGCACGCGCCGGGTACAGCCGCTCATTGTGCCAGACCGGGGCCACCGGGCACACATGGGCCCGCGGACGCGGTAGCGTCGTCGCGTTCGTCAACCTTCACGGGAGCTCGCACCAGCGGGCTGAGAGGGCGGCTAGGGCCGTCGACCGTCGAACCTGTCCGGGTAATTCCGGCGTAGGGAGCGCACCACTGATGCCTGTGACCGACCCTGCCCCTGCATCCGCCGTCACCGTCGGGCCGATCCCCGGCAGCGCCAAGCGGTATGTGCCCGTCCCGGGTTTCCCCGACCTCGCGGTCCCGGTGCGGCGCGTCTCCCTGAGCAACGGTGAGCGCCTCGACCTCTACGACACGTCGGGGCCCTACACGGACCCCGGGGCGCTGATCGACCTCGACGCCGGGCTGCCCCCGACGCGCGCGGGCTGGGACCGGCCGGCCCCGGTGTCGGGTGCGGCCACGCAGCTGGCCTGGGCGCGTGCCGGCCACGTCACGCCGGAGATGGCGTACGTCGCCACCCGGGAGGGCCTGCCCGTGGAGCTCGTGCGCACCGAGCTCGCCCGGGGCCGTGCGGTCCTGCCCAGCAGCCACCGCCATCCGGAGAGCGAGCCGATGATCATCGGCACGGCGTTCGCGGTGAAGGTCAACGCGAACATCGGCACCTCCATGGCCCGGTCCTCGATCGCCGAGGAGGTCGAGAAGATGGTCTGGGCCACGCGGTGGGGTGCCGACACCGTGATGGACCTGTCCACCGGCCCGACCATCCACGCGACCCGCGAGCGGATCCTGCGCAACTGCGCCGTACCGGTCGGGACGGTGCCGATCTACCAGGCCCTCGAGGACGCGGGCGGCGACCCGGCGGCCCTGAGCTGGGAGAGCTACCGGGACGCCGTCGTCGAGCAGTGCGAACAGGGCGTCGACTACATGACGGTGCACGCCGGCGTGCTGCTCGACCATCTCCCGCTGACCGCGCGACGCGTCACCGGGATCGTCTCGCGCGGCGGCGCGATCATGGCGGCGTGGTGCTCGGCCCGCCGCCGGGAGAACTTCCTGTACGTCCACTTCGCCGAGCTGTGCCAGGTCCTGCGCCGGTACGACGTCACGGTCTCGCTCGGCGACGGGTTGCGCCCCGGGTCCATCGCAGACGCCGACGACGCCGCCCAGCTGGCCGAGCTGGCGACGCTCGGCGAGCTGACGGCGATCGCCCGCGAGCACGGCGTGCAGGTGATGGTCGAGGGACCCGGCCACGTGCCGATGCACCTGGTCGAGCAGGACGTGCGCCTCGCAGCGGAGCTCTGCGACGAGGCGCCGTTCTACACGCTCGGCCCCCTCGCGACGGACGTGGCGCCCGGCTACGACCACATCACGTCCGCGATCGGCGCCGCGCAGGCCGCCGCCGCGGGGACGGCGATGCTCTGCTCCGTCACACCCAAGGAGCACCTGGGGCTACCGAACCGCGACGACGTCAAGGCCGGCGTCGTCACCTACCGGATCGCCGCCCACGCCGCCGATCTCGCCAAGCAGCATCCGCGGGCCCAGGAGCGGGACGACGCGCTGAGCAGGGCCCGCTTCGAGTTCCGGTGGAACGACCAGTTCGCCCTCGCCCTCGACCCCGAGACGGCTCGCGCCGGCCACGACGAGACGATGCCTGCCGAGCCCGCCAAGACGGCCCACTTCTGCTCGATGTGCGGCCCCGCCTTCTGCCCGATGCGCATCACGGCGGACCTGCGGGAGGCGTGGGTCGGACCAGCCCCGTGCGACGCGCCGCGCGACGAGACCGCGGCGGTGCCGGCGCGATGAGCGTGCGGACCGACGGGACCCGGAGCAGGGCCCGCGCCGAGGACGCCGTGCGGGTGCTCGGCGAGCTGCGCCGCCGCAGCCCTCTGGTGGCCTGCTCGACGAACAGCGTCGTCACGGGGTTCACGGCGAACGTGCTGCTCGCCGTCGGGACGTCGCCGGCGATGGTGGAGCACCCCGGGGAGGCGGCGCACCTCGCCGCCGTCGCCGACGCGCTCCTCGTCAACCTCGGCACCGTCTCGACCCGGACGGCCGCCGTGGTGCATGCCGCTGTGACGGCCGCAGGGGCAGCCGGGACACCGTGGGTGCTCGACCCCGTCGCCGTCGGCGTGCTCCCCTTCCGGACCGCGCTCGCGGAGCGCCTCCTCGCCCACCGTCCGACGGCGATCCGCGGCAACGCCTCGGAGGTGCTGAGCCTGGCGGGGGTCGGCGGCGCCGGGGGGCGCGGCGTCGACTCGACGACGAGCTCGCACGACGCGCTCGAGGCGGCGGCCGGTCTCGCCCGACGGGTGGGGACCGTCGTCGCCGTCAGCGGCCCGGTCGACCTGGTCACCGACGGGACCGCCGTGCTCGAGGTCCGCAACGGCGTGGCGGTGATGACGCGCGTGACGGGTGTCGGCTGCGCCCTGGGGGCGCTCGTCGCGGCCTGCTGCGCGGTCGAGCCGTCGCCGCTCGTCGCCGCGGCCGCGGCGACGACGATCCTCACCGTCGCGGCGGAGGTCGCCGCCGCCGGGTCGCCCGGCCCCGGGACGTTCCCGGTGCGCCTCCTCGACGCCCTCGACGGGCTCGACGCATCGACCCTCCTCGCTCACGCCGGCTGAGCGGTGCGACCCGATCTGTCGCTCTGCCTCGTGATCGACGGCCGGCCGGTCCACGGCCGCCGGATGATCGAGACGGTGCGCTGCGCGGTCCGCGGCGGCGTCACGACCGTGCAGCTGCGCGACAAGCACGCCTCGGGCCGCGAGCTCGTCGCCCTCGCCCGGGCGCTCCTGCAGACGGCCGAGGGCACCGCCGTGACCGTGCTGGTGAACGACCGCGTCGACGTCGCTCTGGCGGCGGGGGCGCACGGGGTGCACCTGGGGCAGTCCGACGTCGACGTGGTGAGTGCACGCCGCATCGCCGGCCCGGGCTTCACGATCGGGCTCTCCGTCTCGCGTGCCGACGACGTCGCGGAGGCCGGACGGCTGCCGGCCGGGACGGTCGACTACCTCGGCGTCGGGCCGGTCTTCGCGACGGGGACGAAGCCCGACGCCGCGCCGGCGCTCGGGTTGGCCGGCGTCGCCGGGCTGCGGGCGGCGACCTCGCTGCCCTGCGTCGCGATCGGCGGCATCACCGAGCGCAACGCGCCCGCGGTCCGGGCGACCGGGGTGGACGGGCTCGCGGTCGTCTCGGCGATCTGCGGGGCCACCCGACCCGAAGCCGCGGCACGTGCGCTGCGGACCGTCGCCGGCGTGACGGCCGGCCTGCCGTGATCGTCACCGCGCTGAGCATCGCCGGGACCGACCCGGTCGGCGGTGCCGGGATCCAGGCCGACCTCAAGACGTTCTCGGCGCTGGGCGCGTACGGCACGGCGGTCGTCACAGCGGTGGTGGCGCAGAACACCCGAGGGGTGTCGGGCGTCCACCGGGTACCGGGCGCGTTCGTGGCGGCGCAGCTGGCGGCGCTGTTCGACGACGTCCGGGTCGACGCCGTCAAGATCGGCATGCTCGGCAGCGCCGACGTGGTGGCCGCCGTGGCCGACGTCCTGGCGCGCCACCGGCCACGCGTCGTCGTCCTCGACCCGGTCCTCGCGGCGACGAGCGGCGACCGCCTGCTGTCCGCCCGGGCCACCCACGTCCTGCGCGAGCGGCTCCTCGCGACGGTCGACCTGGTGACGCCGAACCTGGCGGAGGCCGCCGTCCTCCTCGGCGAGGCGCCCGCGACCGACGAGGAGGCGATGCTGGCGCAGCTCGACCGCCTGGCCGACCTGTGCCCGGGCGTGCTGCTCACGGGGGGCCACCTGCCGGGGCCCGAGTGCGTCGACCTGTTGCGGATCGACGGCGCGGTCACCCGGTTCACGGCACCACGGGTCGCGGCCGCGGGCTCCCGCGGCACGGGGTGCACGCTGTCGTCCGCGATCGCGGCGCTGCGCCCGTGCAGCCCGGACTGGCCGAGCGCCGTCGGCGCGGCGAAGGCGTACCTGACGGGCGCGCTGCGGGCCGCCGACGCGCTGGACGTGGGCCGGGGCAGCGGCCCGGTGCACCACTTCCACGCGTTGTGGCCGCGCCCGCGCGGCTGAGGGCGCCCGGGGCGACCGACCGCCGACCCCTCAGCGCGGGCCGAGCGCCGCCGCGAGGTCGGCCGCCGCCGCGCCGATCCGGTGCCCCAGCCGGCGGACGTCGCCGGGCACGTGGTCCTGCTGTCCACCGCCGGCCACGACGAGGACGCCAGGGTGCGCCGCGCGGACCGCATCGAGCACCGCGAGCGCACCCGCCACGTCCTGGCGACGCGGCACCGGCACGACGACGGCGCGCGGCCGCCCGTGCTCGACGGCGTCGAGCCAGGACTCGAGCGGCAGGTCGGCGCCGAGGTAGGTGACCGCGAGGCCCGCGCGCCGGGCCGCCGTCGCGAACGCGAGCGCGCCCAACTCGTGCCGGCTCCCGGGCGCCAACCCGACGAGGACGGCGGGGCCCCCGGTGGTGTGGGCGGCCGCCTCGAAGGCGGCGGACAGCCGACGCAGGACGGCGTGCGCCACGAGGTGCTCGGCCGCGGTCGAGAAGCTCACCGCGCGCCCACGCGTCGCCGACGGCGCGCAGAGCCGGCATGAGCCACTCGTCGACCGCGGACTCGAAGGAACCCCGGGCGAAGCGTTCGTCGAGGATCGCGGCGAGCCGCTGCGCAGCCAGGTCGCCCGCCGCGGCGAGGAGGTCCGCATACGCATCGCCGCCGGCCCCGGGGCGATCCGGCGTCGTGCCGACGGGGGCGTCGGGCGCGGCCTCGGGGACCGGCCCGGACCCGGGCGCCGGCCGAGCACGGACCGCGCCGCCCGCCGGGCGGCTCCCCGCGGCGGCGTCAGCCAGGACCCGCTCGGCGGCGAGCTTGGCGAGCCAGCCCTGCGCGACGAGGTCGCGGACGGCGGCCACCCGGGCGAGGGCGTCGTCGTCGTACAGGCGGTAGCCGCCTTCGGTGCGCTGCGGCTCGACGACGCCGTAGCGCCGCTCCCAGGCGCGCAGCGTCGCCACCGGAACACCGGTGAGCTCCGCCGCGTGCTTGATCGTGTACATCGGACTCCGTCCTCTACAGGCGCGCGAGCGCGGCCCGTAGGCCCGCCTCGGCGTCGTCGCCGAGCCTACGGAAGGCCGGCCGCAGCAGGGGTGCCACGGCGCGCCACGCACCGCGCATCTCGAAGCGGGCGGTGTAGGTCACGCGGCAGCCGGCGGGTCCGGGCTCCACCGCGATGGTGTCGGTCGCGACGACCGTGCCGTTCTCGCCCCGCAGCGTGAGGGTGCGCGGCGACACGTGCTCCGTGACGACGTAGCGCAGCTCCGTCTCGCGGCCGGCGAACCGGGTGACGTTGCGGTAGGTGGTCCCGATGCCGCCGTCGCCGGCGAGCCGCTCGGTGCGGACGGTCGCGGGGTCCCACTCGGTGGTGGTGGTGAAGTCGCTGAGGTAGGCGAAGACCGGCGCGGCCGGCGCGGCGGCGGCGACCTGGCGTTCGACGACGATCACGGTGGCTCCTTCCCGGCGGCACCGTGCCGCCTGCACACACCCTAGACAAACACTTGACAGGTGTCGAGTGCTCGCTTAGCGTCCGTGTTCAACCTTAGACAGACGCTAGACAGGAGTCGCGATGCCCCCCTCCGTCGCCGTCATCGGCGCCGGCGTCGCCGGCCTCACCGCCGCCTACGCCCTGCGGCTCACCCACCAGGTGACGCTCTTCGAGGCCGACGCACGGCTCGGCGGCCACGCGCACACCCACGACGTCCCGACGTCGGACGGCCGCACGGTCGCGGTCGACAGCGGGTTCATCGTCCACAACGAGCGCACGTACCCCACGCTGCTGCGGCTCTTCGGCGAGCTCGACGTGCCCACGCAGCCCACCGAGATGTCGATGAGCGTCACCTGCGCCGAGTGCGGGCTCGCGTACGCCGGGGCGCGCGGCCCGCGCGGGCTGTTCGCCCAGCGCCGCCGCCTCGTGGACCCGCGCTACCTGCGGATGCTCGCCGAGGTGCCGCGCTTCCACCGGGCCGCCCGCCGTGTGCTCGACGGCGACGCCCCCGAGGACCTCACGTGGGGCGAGTTCCTCGACCAGGGCCGGTACAGCCGCTACTTCGTGCAGCACTTCGCCGTGCCGCTCGTCGCGTGCGTATGGTCCGCCGGCGACGAGGACGCCCGCGCCTACCCGGCCGCCCACCTCTTCCGGTTCCTCGCCAACCACGGGATGCTGACGATCGGCGGCTCCCCCACGTGGCGCACCGTCACCGGGGGATCCCGGACGTACGTCGACCGGGTCGCCGCCGCGTTGGGCGACGTCCGAGCGGGGAGCCCGGTGGTGGCGGTCGAACGGCACGACGACGGCGTGGAGGTCCGCACCGCGGACGGCCGCCTCGCGCACTTCGACGCGGTCGTCGTCGCCACCCACGCCGATGACGCCCTCGCCCTCCTCGCGGACGCCTCCCCGGCCGAGAAGGCGGACCTCGCGGCGATCAGCTACTCCACGAACCACACGTGGCTGCACCGCGACGGGGCCGTGCTGCCCGCCGAGCCGGCGGCCCGGGCCTCGTGGAACTACCGCAAGGACGCCTGCGACGTGCGCTCCTCGCGCGTACTGGTCAGCTACTGGATGAACCGGCTGCACGGCCTCGACTCCCCCGACGACCTGGTCGTCACGCTCAACGCCACCGACCGGGTGGACGAGGCCTCCATCGTCGCCCGCATGACCTACCGCCACCCCGTCTTCACGCCCGACGCCGTCCGTGCCGCCGCCCGCCTGCGCACCGCGGGCGGACCCCGCCTCGCATTCGCCGGCGCCCACCTGGGCTGGGGCTTCCACGAGGACGGCGCCCGATCGGGCCTCGAGGCGGCCCGGCGGCTCGGGGCGACATGGTGAGCGCGCCGCCGGCGCTCCCCGCCCTCGTCGTCGGACACGTCACCCACACGCGCCGGACGCCGCTGGTGCACACGTTCACCTACCGGCACTACCAGTGGCTGATCGACCTGGCCGACGTGCCGCGGCCCCGCGGAGCCCTCCGGCTCCTCGCCCGCTTCGACCCGCGCGACCACCTCGACGGCGGCCGGCTCGGCGGCGGACTCCGGGGTGACGTCGAGCGGTTCTGCGCGGCGCGGGGCGTCGTGCTCGACGAGACCGACCGCGTGCTGATGCTCGCGCACGCCCGCGTGCTGGGCCACGTCTTCGACCCGATGAGCGCCTTCTGGTGCCTGCGCACCGACGGGACGCTGCGCGCCGTCGTCGTCGAGGTGCACAACACCTACGGCGGGCGGCACGCCTACCTCGTGCACCCGGATGCCCGCGGTCGCGCCGAGGTCGACAAGGCCTTCTACGTCTCGCCCTTCACGCCCGTCGCGGGGACCTACCAGATGCGCCTGCGCCTGACGCCGGAGCACGTGGCGGTCGCGATCGGGCTCGACGTCGACGGCGCGCGCGTCCTGGACGCCGCCGTCGACGGCGCACCGCGCCCCGCCGACGCGCAGGCCCTCCTGCGCACCGCGCTCGGCCACCTGCCCATGACCTGGCGCGTCACCGCGCTCATCCGTGTGCACGGCGTGTGGCTCTGGCTGCGCCGCCTTCCCGTCCGCCCCGGCCCCCGACGCACCCTGGAGGTGGCATGACCCTCGTCGACCAGCCCTGCGACTCCCCTCGGCCCTGCCTGCGCGCGCGTGTGGCCCGCGCCGTCGCGGCCCGGATCGTCGCCCACGTGCCCGCCCGGGTCGAGCTGCCCGACGGCGCGCTCCTCGCCCCCGCCCCGGCCGACGCACCCACGATCCGGGTCACCCGGCCTCGCGCGTTCTTCGCCCGCCTCGGCCACGCCCCCAAGATCGGCTTCGGCGAGGCGTACATGGCGGGCGACTGGCGCCCGGCGCCCGGGACCGACCTGGCCGTCGCCCTGCGGCCCTTCGCCGCGACGATCGCGACCGCCGTGCCGCCGTGGCTGCAGCGGCTGCGCGTGCTGGTCGAGGAGCGGGTGCCGCACCGCCAGCGCAACACCCTGACAGGGTCGCGCCGCAACATCGCGGCCCACTACGACCTCAGCAACGACCTCTTCGCGGCATTCCTCGACCCGTCCCTGACGTACAGCTCGGCGCTGTTCGACGACGCGCGCCCCTGGCCCGACCAGTCGCTGGAGGAGGCCCAGCTCCGCAAGGTCGACGCGGCGCTCGACGCCGCCCGGGTGGGCCCGGGCACGCGGCTGCTGGAGATCGGGACGGGCTGGGGCACGCTCGCGATCCGTGCCGCCGAGCGAGGCGCGCACGTCACGACCCTGACGCTGTCGGCGGAGCAGGCGGCGCTCGCCCGCGCCCGGATCGCGGAGCGGGGGCTGACGGACCGCGTCGACGTCCGCCTGCAGGACTACCGCGAGGTCGACGGCACCTACGACGCCGTCGTGAGCATCGAGATGATCGAGGCGGTCGGGGACGAGTACTGGCCGACCTACTTCCGGTCGATCGACGACCTGCTCGCGCCGGGCGGCGTCGCCGTCGTCCAGGCGATCCTCATGTCGCACGAGCGCTACCTCGCCACCAGGCGGTCGTTCAGCTGGATCCAGAAGTACATCTTCCCCGGCGGCATCATCCCGTCGCTGCGCGCGATCGAGGACGCCACGCGGGCGCACACCTCGCTGCGGATCGTCGCCGCGCAACACTTCGGCACGCACTACGCGGAGACGCTGCGCCGCTGGCGGGCGACCTTCGGGGCCCAGTGGCCGCACGTCGCGCGGCTCGGCTTCGACGAGACGTTCCGCCGGATGTGGGAGCTCTACCTCGCTTACAGCGAGGCCGGCTTCGCAACCGGCTACCTCGACGTGGCGCAGGTGCGCCTCGCACGGGTGACGGCATGAGCGGCCGACGCCGGCTCACCGGCCAGCGCGTGTGGGTGGTGGGGGCCTCGAGCGGCATCGGTGCCGAGCTCGCGCGCGAGCTCGTGCGGCGGGGCGCCCGCGTGGCCGTCACGGCGCGCCGCCAGGACCGCCTCGAGGAGGTCTCGCGCGGGCTCATGGCGGTGATCCCGGCGGATGCGACCGACGCCGAGGCCCTCACCGGGGCGGCGCACGACGCATCGGCCGCGTTCGGCGGCCTCGACGTCGTCGTGTGGTGCGCGGGCTACTGGCACCGCTCGGACGCCACGCGCTGGGACCCCGAGGAGTTCCGCCGGCACGTGGACGTCAACCTCCTCGGCCTGAGCACCGTCCTGGGCGCCGTGCTGCCCGGCATGGTCCGCCGTCGGGCCGGGCACGTGGTGGGCGTGGCCTCGGTGGCGGGCTACCGCGGCCTCCCTGGCGCGGAGGCGTACGGCGCCACCAAGGCCGCCCAGATCGCGCTCCTGGAGTCGCTGCGGGCCTCGCTGCGCCGTCGTGGCGTGCGGGTGACGACCGTGAGCCCGGGCTTCGTGCGCACGGAGATGACCTCGGCGAACGTCTTCCCGATGCCCTTCATGGTGGACGCCGACGTCGCTGCGCGCGCCATCGCGGACGGCCTCGAGCGCGGCCGCACCGAGATCGTCTTCCCCTGGCCGATGGCGGTCCTGATGAAGGCGGCCCGCCTCGTCCCGGTCGGGCTCTGGCCCCGCCTCGTCGGGCCGCGCTGACGCGGGCACCGCCGTCGCGCCCTCGGCCTAGGCTGGCCGGATGACCGACCGCACGGCGACGCTGCCACTGACCGTTCCGGGCCGCGCGCCACGGCTGACCGTGCGTGAGCACCGCATCGAGGTGCCGGTCGACTGGTCCGCCCCGGACCGCTACCCGCCGATCGAGGTCTTCGCGCGCGAGATCGCCGACCCCGCACGCGCGGGCGAGGACCTTCCGCTGCTGCTGTTCCTGCAGGGCGGCCCGGGCGGTCAGGGCCCGCGGCCGTCGGCGTCGGGCTGGTGGTCCACCGCCGTGAAGACCCACCGGGTCGTGCTGCTCGACCAGCGCGGGACCGGCCGCTCGAGCCGGGTGGACGGGCGGTCGCTGGCGCCCTTCGCGGATGCGTCGGCAGCCGCCGACTACCTCGCCTGCTTCCGGGCGGACGCGATCGTGGCCGACGCCGAGCACCTGCGCGCCACCGTCTACGGGGGCCGACGCTGGGCGACCCTCGGTCAGTCCTACGGCGGCTTCCTCACGCTGGCGTACCTGTCCCGGCACCCTGAGGCCCTCACCGCCTGCTACGTGACCGGCGGACTGCCGGGCATCGCGGCCGACGCCGACGAGGTCTACCGGCGGACCTTCCCGCGGATGGCTGCGCGCAACGCCGAGCACGCGAGGCGCCACCCGGACGACGCGGCCCTGCTCACCCTCCTGGCGGACCGCCTCGCCGTGGGCGACGTCACGCTCCCGACGGGTGAGCCGTTCACCCCCGAGCGCCTCCAGCTGCTCGGCATGCCGTTCGGCATGAGCACCGGGCTCGACGACCTGCACTGGCTCCTGGACACGATCGACCTCGCGCCCGACGGCGTCCCCTCCGAGGCCTTCCTCGCCGAGGTCGCGCATCGCACGGCGTTCGATGCGAACCCGCTGTACGGCGTCCTGCAGGAGGTCATCTACCACCAGGGCCTCTGGGCCGGCGGCTGGGCGGCGCAGACCGAGCTCGAGCGGCAGCCCGCGTTCGCGGCCGACGCGCGACCGCTGCTGCTCACCGGCGAGATGTTCTTCCCCTGGATGTACGAGCAGATGCGGGCGCTGCGGCCCTTCCGCGCCGTCGCCGAGCAGCTCGCCGGGCCGCGGGACTGGCCCGCGCTGTACGACGCCGACCGCCTCGCCGCGAACGACGTGCCGGTCGCTGCCGTGCAGTACTACGACGACCCCTACGTGGACCTGGACCTTGCGCTGGCGACGACGGACGCCGTCGGGAACCTGCAGACCTGGGTCACCAACGAGTACCTGCACGACGGGCTCCGGGTGGCCGGCGACGTCATCCTCCCTCGCCTCATCGACCTCGCTGCGGGCCGGTGGGAGGTCACCGGCCGGTGAGAGGGTGGGGGCACGCGACGGAGAGGGTTCGACGATGAGCGACCAGAAGATGCCTGTGCAGTTCCAGGTCGACGTGCCCGCAGAGGTGGAGGCGGGCGTCCCGGCCGACTTCGCCAACATCTGGCACACCCGGACCTCGTTCGTCATCGACTTCGCGGTGCCCAAGGGCCCGCCACGGATCGTCGAGGAGCCCGAGGGACGGCACGCCGTCGTGGGCGCGCGCGTGGTGGCCCGCGTCCGGATCCCGCCGGAGCAGGCGTTCGAGATCGCCCGGGCGCTCACCCAGCAGCTGGACCAGTGGGAGCACGAGACCGGGCGGCGCCAGGACCCGCCCGCCGAGCCGCCGACCGGCCCGACGAACATCCCGGGCGTCTGAGGGGCGACGTCTCAGCGCACCGCCGAGCGACCACGGATCGCAGCGTCGATCTGCTCCGCGCTGACCTCCTTGGTGCAGAAGAACCAGTCGACGCAGGTCACGCCCTCCGCCGAACCCTCCATGCGGTCCTTCGCGCCCCCGCACGAGCCCGGGGGCGGAACGATCACGGGCTCGCCGGGGCGCCAGTCGGCCGGTGTCGCGACGGAGAGCGCGTCGGCGGTCTGGAGCGCGACGATGACGCGGTGCAGCTCGTCGAAGTTGCGGCCGAGGCTGAGCGGGTAGTAGATGATCGCGCGGATGGTGCCCGCCGGGTCGATCACGAACACCGCGCGGACGGCCTTCGTCGAGTCCTCGCCGGGCATGATCATCCCGTACTTCTGGGCGATCGCCATGCTGACGTCCTCGATCAGCGGGAAGGTCACCTCGACGTTCTTCATGTCCCGGTACGTGATCGTCGACTTGATGGTCCGCAGCCACGCGATGTGGCTGAAGAGACCGTCGACCGACAGCCCCACGAGCTTCGTGTTCAGCGCTGCGAAGTCGTCCTGCATCGAGGCGAACGTCATGAACTCGCTCGTGCAGACGGGCGTGAAGTCCGCAGGGTGGCTGAAGAAGATCACCCAGCTCCCGGCGTAGTCGTCAGGGAAGGCAATATCTCCCTGGGTCGTCTTCGCCGTGAAGGCCGGCGCGGGGTCGCCGATCCGTGGCATCGCGGTGGCCGGGGTGGACGTGGCGGTCTCGCTCATGACGGTTCCCTCCTGCGGGTCGGACCGGGCACGACTGCGCGCTCCCCCCGTTCACCTGCGGCGGCTCTGCGCAGTCACTCGCAACGCTAGCGAGCGGAGGGTGGCCGCGTGGGTCGATGACGTGCCCGCCCGCGCCGGGTGAGGGACCTGAGGGGTGACGTGGGCGACGGACAGGCTGCCACCTGCCCGTCGCCCGCGTTCTTGTCACCTAGCGCGGGATCAGTGCGAACACGCCCCATCCGAAGTACGCGCGCATGAAGGCCGCGTACTGCTGCGGCTCGGTCGCCAGCAGGCGGCGGACCTCGTCGTGCAGCTCATGGCCCAGGTGGGCGTCCGCCCAGCGGCGCATGGTCAACCACTGCGGAGCCTGGTAGCGGTCCCAGGACTCCTCGGTCGCGCAGACCATCTCCACGACGTCGAAGCCCTGTGCACCGAACGAGGCGAGCAGGTCCGGCAGCGTCAGGTAGTCCTCGGCAGACTCCACCCCGCACCCGGCCAGGGCCTCAGGTGTCGTGGGAACGATGCGCCAGTACGGCTCACCGATCAGCAGGGTCCCGCCTGGCTTGAGGCTCCGGCTCAGCAGGTCGAGAGTGCCGGGCACCCCGCCGCCGATCCAGGTGGCGCCCACGCAGGCCGCGACATCCACGGGCTCGTCAGCGACGTAGCCGGAGGCGTCGGCTTCGACGAACCGGACGGCGTCACCCACGCCGAGCTCGTCGGCGCGGGCTCGGGCGTGGGCGATGAAGTCCGGATTGAGGTCCACGCCCAGCCCGGTGATCTGGTGGTCGCGCGCCCAGGTGGACAACAGCTCGCCGGATCCGCAGCCCAGGTCAAGGAAGCTCGCCCCGGCGGGCAGATCGAGCGCGGCCCCGAACGTGGCGACCTGGTGCTCGGTCAGGGGGTTGTGGATGCGATGGCGGGATTCACGGATGGAGAAGATGCGAAGGTCGAACATGACGGTGCTCCTTGCGTGGGTTCCAGTAACGGTCCGCATGGGAGCGGGTGGACCCGCTCACCGGCACCTGGGCAGCCATCTGGCATCAGACCTTCCGTGTTCGCCCTCCTCGCTGACAGCGACCGGGCGAGGCTCCGAGCGAGCCTCCCGTGAGGCTACGACCGGCCCTTCTCCACCGGCCACGGCATTGCTGACGGAGGGCGACCCACCTTCGCTGCGTTCAGCGCCACGCCGCGCCCGCGCCCTCACGTCGCCTGGTCGTAGCTCTCCACGATCTGCACGTCCAGCGCCCACTCGACCGGGCAGTCGCCGAAGAGGAGCCGCCCGGCCTCTGCCGCGGCCTCGCGCACGGCTGCCGCGACGTCGTCGGCCGCCTCGGCCGGGGTGTGCACCACCACCTCGTCGTGCATGAAGAAGACCAGGTGCGGGCGGCCGGGGAGCTCGCCGAGCCGACGACGCAGCGCGGCCATCCAGCAGAGCGCCCACTCCGCGGCGGTGCCCTGGACGACGAAGTTGCGGGTGAACCGGCCCCAGTCGCGGCGGCGGGAGCGCGCGGCGCGCACGTCCTCCGCCGTCGCTTCCACCGAAGCCGCGGCGGCCGCCGCTGCGGTCCAGTGCTCCCCCGGCGGCGGTGACGACCGACCCAGCCACGTCGTCACGACCTCGAACCGCTCCCCCGCGCGCGCCGCCGCCTCCACGAGGCCGATGGCCCGAGGGAAGGCCCGCTCGAGCTGTGGCATGAGCACCGCGCTCGCGCCGGTGGTCGCGCCGTACATCGCGCCGAGCATGGCGACCTTGGCGTGCTTGCGGCTCTCGACCACCCCGGCGTCGACGAAGCCCTGGTAGAGGTCGGCGCCGCGCGCCGCGGCCGCCATCGCCGAGTCGCCGGACATGGCGGCGAGCACCCGCGGCTCCAGCTGAGCGGCATCGGCGACGACGAGGCGCCACCCCGGGTCGGCGCACGCGGCCGCCCGGATCGAGGCGGGGATCTGGAGCGCACCCCCGCCGCTCGTGGCCCAGCGGCCGGTGACGACACCGCCGGGCACGTAGTCCGGCCGGAACCGGCCGTCGGCCACCCACGTCTCCAGCCACGCCCAGCCGTTGGCACTCAGCAGCCGGGCGAGCTTCTTGTACTCCAGGAGCGGCGGGATCACCGGATGCGACAGCTCGCGGAGCTCGTGCACGCGGGTGCTCGCGACGTCGATGCCCGCCAGGTGCAGCGCGTGCAGCAGGTCGGGCTGGGAGTCGAGGTTGACCGTCGGCTGCCCGAGCAGCGCGCGGACCTCCTGCGCGAGGGCCTCGATCCTCGCCGGGCGCCCCCCGCCACGCGGGCGCGGGCCGAGCAGCTCCGTCAGCACGCGGTCGTGGACGACGGCGTCCCACGGCATGCCGTCGGCGTGCATCTCGGCCGCGATCAGGGCACCGGTGGACTCGGCGGCGAGCAGCAGGCGCAGGCGGCCGGGCGCGGTCGACCCGGTGACGGCCGCGAGCTGGGCGGCCAGCTCCGCACCGGCGTCAGGGGCCGACGGCGGCTCGTCGTCGTCGAAGAGGCTCGCCGGGCCGGCCGCGACGGCGTCGGCGCGCGGCGCGTCCCACGGGCCGTGCGGCGCCGCGGCGAGCAACGATCCGGCGCAGTAGGCGCTCCCGCGCAGGATCGCGTGGCACAGGCGCACGTCGTGGCAGCGTTCGACCCGCACGCCGGCCGCGAGCAGGGCGGGGTAGCGGCGCGCCGTGTCGTCCCACGCCCAGCGGGGGTGGTCGGCCTCGCGGCGCCGCACGGCGTCGACCAGGTGCGCCGCCGTCACGGACTCCGCGGCGAGCGGGCGACCCGCGTCGTCGACGTCCGCCAGGACGACGGTGCCCCGCTCGGCGCCATCGCGCAGCAGGAGGTAGGGCACGGGTCCATCCTGGTGGCTCCCACCGACAGACACCGCTCCGAGGACCGCCCTCACGCGGCAGGATGGGCCACGCCGCGCACCCGGCGGGGCAGTCGCGAGAGGACGGCGCACGTGACGGACCCGATGGGCGGACCCGCCTGGACGCCGCCCGCACCCACGACGAACCCCGCGGCACCGACGGCCCCCGCCCCGGACCAGAGAACGGTCGCCTTCCGACTGAGCTGGGTCACGGCGGAGGGCGACTTCGTCGAGGCTCTTCGTGCCATCCGCGCGTCCCAGGGGCGCGGCGGGCTGTTCGTGGTGCTGGCAGCCGCCGCCTGCCTCGTCCTGGCCGCCTTCCTCGACCACAACCGCCCGCTCGCG
Source organism: uncultured Actinomycetota bacterium (assembly GCA_963807045.1). Lineage (GTDB taxonomy): Bacteria > Actinomycetota > Actinomycetes > Actinomycetales > Cellulomonadaceae > Actinotalea. Next base: position 170,645 of record CAWDZL010000002.1, read on the forward strand.
GCTGCCGGCATCGCGGCGCTGGCGAGTCTCCTGTACTTCGCCGGTCCCGGCCGCATCCGGATGCTCCGCAAGACGTGGCGGTCGTCACCTGCATGGCACGGCGAGCGGTGGCTCGAGGTCTCGCCCGAGGCCGGCATCACCGAGTGGTCTCCGGGGGACGTCGCCGCCCGAGCCTGGTGGCGGTACACCGAGGTCATGGAGACCGAGCGCACCTTCGTGCTGGTCCTCGGCGGCATGCCGGGGAAGCCTGCGCAGATCATCCCCAAGCGCGCCCTCCCGCAGGGCGTGGACCCCGCAGCGCTCGGCCACGCCCTGCGCGGCTGGGTCGGCGGCCCACCGCGACCCTGACCTCAGCCCGACGCGGCCAGCCACAGCCGGAAGATCGGGATGGCCACGACGACCACCCCGCCGAGGGCCCAGACGGCGGCCCCCGGCCGCCGACGGCGGGCCGTGCCGACGCTCCACAGGACCACCGCGACGACGCCGAGCACCAGAGGTGTGACCGCCTCGGCCTGCACCGAGGCGCAGTCGGAGGTGTCGAAGTCATCGCTGCACATCGAGGAGAGGCCCAGCAGGTACGGGGTGGCGAACGCGTAGAGCAGGGTGAGCGGCACGACGACGATGCCCGTGAGCCACAGCGCGATGACCGATGTGCGGGACGTCGCAGCACCCCCTGGGTACGTGGCCCTCGACGGGTTCTGCTCGGTCACACGATCTCCTCGTGCTGGTCGGGATGCCCCGCGTCCTCGGGACGACCGCACGCTAGCGGGGCACCGCGCCCGCTGGGGCGTCGTCCACAGGCGAGGGGGGCACCGGTGGGTGCGTCTCACGTGCCGGGCGGGCGTCGCGGGTCGGGCCGGTCACGCCACTAGCCTGTGCGCGGCCCGCCCGGGTGATGCGGCGACGGGGCCCCTCCCAGAGAGCCGGCACGGATGCACCTGACTGCCGCGGCGCCGGTCGACTCCGGCGACACCGCCTGGATCCTCGTCTGCACGGCCCTCGTCCTGCTCATGACGCCGGGCCTGGCCTTCTTCTACGCCGGCATGGTCCGCGCCAAGCACGTGCTCGGCATGATCATGCAGAACTTCGCGGCGATCGCCGTCGTGTCGGTGACCTGGGTGGTCGTGGGCTACTCGCTCGCCTTCGACCGCGACGCCGTCGGTGGCCTGGTCGGCGGTCTGCACCTCGCCGGCCTCGCCAACGCCGAGGCGCAGGTGCCCGGCCTCGACCTCACCGTGCCCCCGCTGGCCTTCGTCGCCTTCCAGATGATGTTCGCGATCATCACGGCGGCACTCCTGAGCGGCGCCGTCGCCGACCGCATGCGGTTCGGCTCGTTCGTGACGTTCATCGCCGTGTGGTCGGTCGTCGTCTACGCGCCGCTCGCCCACTGGGTGTGGTCGCCCGACGGCTGGCTGGCGCACCTCGGTCTCCTGGACTTCGCGGGCGGCACGGTCGTCGAGATCTGCTCCGGCGCGTCCGCCCTCGCGCTCGCCCTGGTCATCGGCCCGCGGCGCGGCTGGCCCCACGAGATGATGGCGCCCCACAACCTGCCTCTGACGATGATCGGCACCGGCCTGCTGTGGGTGGGCTGGATCGGCTTCAACGCCGGCTCCGCGCTCACGGCCGGCGGCCTCGCCGCGAGCGCGGCCCTCGCCACCCACATGTCCGGCGTCGGCGGCATGCTGAGCTGGTTGGTGCTCGAGAAGCGGCTCACGGGCAAGGCCACCACGCTCGGCGGCGCGTCCGGTGCCGTCGCGGGGCTCGTGGCGATCACGCCCGCCGCCGGGTACCTGGCCCCCGTGCCAGCCCTCCTCGTGGGCGCCACCGCAGGCATCGTCTGCCTGTTCGCCATCCGCCTGAAGTTCCGCTTCCGCTACGACGACTCGCTCGACGTCGTCGCCGTGCACTACGTCGGTGGCGTGGTCGGGACGCTCGCGGTCGGGCTGCTCGCGTCCGCCGTCGTGAACCCCGCGGTGGTACGCGAGGGCACGCTGCTCGGCGGCGGCGTCGGGCAGCTCGGCCGGCAGCTGCTTGCCGTGGTCGTCGCCTCGGCCTTCGCGTTCACCGCCACGTACCTGATCGGCCGCCTGATGCGCGCCACCATGGGGCTGCGCGTCTCGCCCGAGGAAGAGTTCGAGGGGCTCGACGCCACGGTCCACGCCGAGACGGCCTACGAGTTCACCACCACGTCCAGCATGGGGAGGGCCCGATGAAGCTCGTCACCGCCATCGTCAAACCGTTCACGGTCGCCGATGTCCGCACGGCGCTCGCCGAGGCCGGCGTCCGCGGTCTGACCGTCTCCGACGTGCAGGGCTTCGGCCGCCAGAGCGGCCACACCGAGGTGTACCGCGGCGCCGAGTACCGCGTGGACTTCGTGCCGAAGGTGCGCCTCGAGGTGCTCGTCGACGACGAGGACGCCGAGCGCGTCGTCGACGCGATCGTCACCGCCGCGCGCACCGGCAAGATCGGCGACGGCAAGGTCTGGGTGGTGCCCGTGGAGGACGTCGTGCGCGTACGCACCGGCGAACGCGGCAGCACCGCGATCTGACGCCGGCCGCCCCTCAGCGCCGGAGGAAGCCGCCGAGCCCCTGCGAGAGGTCCGGAGCTGCGCCGTCCTGCGGCTGACCGCCCAGGCCGAACGCGGAGCCCGGTGCGCCGGCCGGCTTCTCCGCCCCCCGCGTGAGGGCGTCGCGCTCCTGCTGCGCCCGCTTGGCCGGGTTCCCCGACTTGCCCTTCTTCGCTGCCTTGGGCGCGGGCGCCATCCGGCCCCGCGACTTCTTGCCGGTGCCGAAGCCCGGCATCCCCGGCATGCCGGGAACGCCGCCGCGGGCCATCTGCCGCATCATCACCTGGGCCTGTGCGAACCGCTCCAGGAGCTGGTTGACGTCGGTCGTCGTGGTGCCCGAGCCCCGCGCGATGCGCGAGCGCCGCGAGCCGTTGATGAGCTTGGTGTTCGCGCGCTCCGCCGGCGTCATCGAGCGCACGATGGCCTCGATGCGGTTGACCTCGCGCTCGTCGAAGTTCTCCAGCTGCTCGCGCATCTGGCCCATGCCCGGGAGCATCCCGAGCATCTTCTTCATCGAGCCCATCTGCCGCAGGCCCTGGATCTGCACCAGGAAGTCATCGAGGGTGAAGTCCTCGCCGCCGGCCAGCTTCTCGGCCATCTTCGTGGCCTGATCGGCGTCGAACGCGCGCTCCGCCTGCTCGATGAGCGACATGACGTCGCCCATGTCGAGGATGCGCGAGGCCATCCGGTCGGGGTGGAACACCTCGAACTCGGTCAGTTTCTCGCCCGTGGAGGCGAACATCACCGGCACGCCTGTGACGCTCGCGATCGAGAGCGCGGCACCACCGCGAGCGTCGCCGTCGAGCTTCGCGAGCACGACGCCGGTGAAGCCGACCCCGTCCTCGAACGCCCGCGCGGTCGCGACGGCGTCCTGACCGATCATCGCGTCGACGACGAACAGGATCTCGTCGGGGTCGACCGCGTCCCGGATGTCCGCGGCCTGCTGCATCATCTCGGCGTCCACGCCGAGCCGGCCGGCGGTGTCGATGATCACCACGTCGTGCTGACGGTCGCGCGCGAGCCCGACGCCGTCGCGCGCCACGCCCACCGGGTCGCCGGCCGGGATGCCCGGCACCGCGCCACCCTCCTGGACGCCGGGGTGCGGAGCGAAGACGGGCACGCCCGCACGCTCGCCGACCACCTGCAGCTGGGTCACGGCGTTCGGCCGCTGGAGGTCCGCCGCGACAAGGAGCGGCGTGTGGCCCTGCTCGCGCAGATGGAGCCCGAGCTTGCCGGCCAGCGTCGTCTTGCCGGCGCCCTGGAGACCCGCGAGCAGGATGACGGTCGGCGGCGTCTTGGCCAGGTGCAGCTGCCGCCGCTCGCCGCCGAGGATCCCGACGAGCTCCTCGTGCACGATCTTGACGATCTGCTGGGCCGGGTTGAGCGCCCCCGACACCTCCGCGGACAGCGCCCGCTCGCGGACGGTCGCGGTGAACTCCCGGACCACGGGAACCGCGACGTCGGCGTCGAGCAGGGCCCGCCGGATCTCCCGGATCGTGGCGTCGATGTCCGCCTCGGAGAGTCGACCCCGCGTGCGCAGGTTCTTGAAGGTCGACGTCAGGCGGTCGGACAGCGTGGCGAACACTCAGGCCTCACGGTGCGGATCGGGAACGGGTCGCGTACGGAGGCTTCAGGGTACCGTCCGCCCCCGTCCCGGCGGCGGCGGCGAGCCCCAGGGGTCCGGCGGTCGGTGGCCGGTGAGGTGCACGTACGCCCGGGTGGTCAGGTCGTCGACCAGTCGTGCCCGCCACGGCGTCCACACCGTCGGCCCCGCGGCCGAGGCGTCTGCCTCCGTGAGGGCGCGCAGCGTGAGCAGCAGGTCCGCCCGGTCGTCCAGCGCGACGCAGAGCTCCGCCACGGTCGCCGGGTCCTCGGGGTCCCGGTTGACGGCGAGGATCGCCAGGGTGAGGTGGTGGCGCACCAGCCGGACGACGTCGGCGGCGGTCGAGGGGGCCACGCCCATCCGGGCGAGGATCGGCGGCACCAGCTCGGCGCCCGCGATGCTGTGGTCCTCGACGCCCGCGCGCTTGCCGATGTCGTGCAGCAGGGCCGCAAGGAGCAGCGTCGGCGCACGGTCACCCTTCGCCTGCTTGGCGGCGTGCGCGGCCGTCTCCACGAGGTGCCGATCGACGGTGTGGCGGTGGATGGGCGATCGCTGCGGCCGGTTGCGCACCCCCGCCCACTCCGGGATCCACCGGCTCACGACGCCGGCGAGATCGAGGGTCTCCCAGACGGGCACCTGCGCGGTGCCGCTCCCGAGCAGGGACATGAGGTACTCGCGGGCCGACGCCGGCCACGGGTCCGGCAGGTCCGGCGTCCGGGCGAGGCTCGAGACGACGACCGGCGAGAGCGGCAGGCCCGTGCGGGCAGCCGTCGCGGCGGCGCGCAGGCTCAGCAGCGCGTCGTCCTCGGGGCGCGTACCTGCGGCGAGCACCAGCTCACCGTCGTGCTCCACCAGGCCCTCCCCGAGCGAGCGCAGCCGCGGCGCGAGCGCCCGGCCGCGGCGGACGATGACCGGCCGCGCGAGCGACGGCCGCACCAGCGCCTGGCGGGCGTGCCGCACCGTCGTGTCGAGTGCGTGCGCGACGGTCCGCCCCGCCTCGGCGATCGAGGCCAGGAGGTCGTCCGCGTCGCCGACCCCGAGCAGCTCGGCCACCTCGTCCTGATCCGCCCGGAGCAGGCGGTTCGTTCCACGGCGGGTCACGAGGTGCACCGCGTCGCGCACATCGAGCAGGTCGCGGTAGGCGACGTCGAGCTGGCCGTGCGGCCGGTCCGTGAGCCACGTCGCAGCGAGCGCGAAGACCACGACGGCGTCGCGGATCCCGCCGCGCGCCTCCTTCAGGTCCGGCTCGACCAGGTACGCGAGGCTCACCCGACCGCTCGGCCCGGGCGCGCGTCGTCGTGAGCAGCACGGGCAGGCGGCGACGCGCGGCCGAGCGCCAGTCGGTGAGCAGCGCGCTGCGGGCCCGGGCGATGACGCCACGGTCCCCTGCCACGTGAGTCAGGTCGAGGAGCCCGACGGCGGCCGGCAGGTCCGCGGACGCCACCTGCCGGCACTGGGCCAGGGAGCGCACCGCGTGGTCCAGCGACAGGCCGGCGTCCCACACCGGGTACCAGAGCCGCTCCGCGACCGCGGCCAGCGTCGCGGCGTCGTGGGTGCGACCGTCGTGCACGAGCAGCAGGTCCAGGTCGGAGCCGGGACCGGCGTCCGACCGCCCGAGGCTGCCGACGGCGCCCAGGGCGATCCCGTCCGTCGTCGGCAGGTCCGCGACGGCCGACTCCCAGAGGTCGGCCAGCCGCGTCGTCACCAGCTGCGCCAGCGCCGCACGCCGCAGCGTGCCGTCGGCGCCGGGGCCGGTCATCCGGGCCGCAACGTCGAGCCGTTCCGCGACGAGGTCCCGCACCCCGTTCCCGGGGTGCGGGACCTCCTCGGCGGTGCCCGACGCGCCGGCCTCCGGTCCAGTGGGCCGGCGCATCGGACTAGAGGGCGTCCGGGCCGTGCTCCCCGGTGCGGACGCGTGCCACGTCCTCCACCGGGACGGTCCAGACCTTGCCGTCACCGATCTTGCCGGTCTGCGCGGTCTTGACGATCACGTCCGTCACACCGGGGGCGTCCATGTCGGACACGAGCACCTCGACGCGCACCTTGGGGATGAGGTCGACCTGGTACTCGGCGCCGCGGTAGACCTCGGTGTGCCCGCGCTGACGGCCGTAGCCGCTCGACTCGCTCACCGTCATGCCCCGCACACCCGCAGCTTCCAGGGCCGCCTTCACCTCGTCCAGCTTGTGGGGCTGGATGATCGCGGTCACGAGCTTCATGCCTGCACCTCCGTCGTCGTCGGGCGGCTCGCGCCGCTGGTGGTCGCGGCCGACTCGACCGACGTCCGCATGCGGCTCGCGCCGATCGCCTCGTACGCCGTCTCGCCGTGCACCGCCAGGTCGATGCCGCCGACCTCGGCGTCCTCGGTCACCCGGATGCCCATGGTGGCCTTGAGGGCGTAGACGATGACCGCGGTGAGGATGCCGCTGAAGACCACCGCGAACAGGGCCGCGACGATCTGCGTGAGGAGCTGGTCGAATCCGCCGCCGTACAAGAGGCCGTTCTTGGCGCCCTCGGGGTACCAGGTGCCGTTCACCCCGCCACCCACGTGGGCGAAGAGGCCGACGAGAACTGTGCCGGTGAGGCCGCCGACCAGGTGGACGCCGACGACGTCGAGCGAGTCGTCGTAGCCGAGCTTGTACTTCAGGCCGATGGCGAGGGCGCAGACGATGCCGGCCGCCGCGCCGATCGCGATGGCGCCGAAGGTGTCGACGGCCGCCGCCGCGGGGGTGATGGCGACCAGACCTGCGACGACGCCGGACGCCGCACCCAGCGACGTGGCGTGACCGTCACGCACGCGCTCGGTGCCGAGCCAGGCCAGCATGGCCACGCAGGTGGCGAGCGCCGTGTTGAGCCAGGCCCGACCGGCCGTGCCGTCCGCCGCGAACTCCGAGCCTGCGTTGAATCCGAACCAGCCGAACCACAGGAGGGCGGCGCCGAGCATCACGAAGGGCAGGTTGTGCGGCCGCATCGGCTCGGTACCGAAGCCCTTGCGCTTGCCGAGCGCGATGGCCAGGACGAGGCCGGCGATCCCGGCGTTGATGTGGACGACCGTGCCACCGGCGAAGTCGATGGGGGTTGCCAGGCCGGAGGTGATGCCATCGGCGCCGAGGAGGCCGCCGCCCCACACCATGTGGGCCATCGGCACGTACACGAGGGTCGCCCAGATCCCGGCGAAGACCATCCACGTGCTGAACTTCATGCGGTCCGCCGCCACACCCGAGATGAGGGCGACGGTGATGATCGCGAAGGTCGCCTGGAAGACCACGGCCACGAGGGCCGGCACGCCGGCGGCGAACATGAGGCTTTGGTCATCGGTGATCGAGTTGACCCCGAAGTACTCGAACGGGTTGCCGAGCAGCCCGCCGAGGGTGTCGGAGCCGAAGGCCCCGGAGTACCCGTACAGCATCCAGATGAGGCCGACGAGGCCCATGGCCCCGAAGCTCATCATCATCATGTTGAGCACGGACTTGCCGCGCACCATGCCGCCGTAGAAGAACGCCAGACCCGGCGTCATGAGCAGCACGAGTGCGGAGGCCGTGAGCATCCAGGCGGTGTTCCCGGTGTTCAGCGCGAATTCCATAGAGATCGCCTCTCCCTCGCCAGCCGGGGGCGGCTGGTCCGAGATCAGGGTGGTGGAGCGCGGTTACCGTCCCTCGGCACTCGTGTTTCGTTCCGGTGACAAGCGCCCCGACGCGGTAAACGTTGCGTTTCGCGAGGCCGTCGCCGCGACGCCCTCCCGGGGTGGATCCATCGGGATTGACGATGTATCCGGTGCGCGGGACGGTGGCGGCATGAGCGGGACAGCACCGGGCCGCGAGCCGACCGAGCAGGAGTTCGCCGAGGCGTTCGAGCAGGCGTTCCAGCGCGTGTACCTGCAGTTCCACCGGCGCGACGGCAAGCGCTCGGCGATGTCGGGTGCCTCACGGTCCGTGCTCCAGCACCTCGCGCACGCAGGCCCGCTCACCGTCGGCGAGATGTGCGGCCACCTGGACCGGGCGCAGTCCGTCGTCAGCGACATCGTCTCGGGCCTGGAGGCGAAGGGCCTCCTCGCCCGCCAGACCGACCCGGCCGACCGGCGTCGGACGCTGGTCTGGCTCACGCCCGAGGGTCTCGCGACCCTGGAGCTGGACCGTCAGGTGCTCTCCGTGGAGCTGCTCGGCTCCGCCGGAGCCGCCCTCTCCGCCGAGCACCGCACCGCACTCCTCGACGGCCTGCACGCCCTGCTGGCCGCACCCGTCCGCACGACGTCCGAGAACGGAGCCTCATGACCACGCCCACCATCAGCTGTGAGAGCTGCGGCATGCCCATCGAGTCGGGCCACTACTGCGAGCACTGCACCGACGCCGACGGGAACCTGCAGGCCTTCGACGTGCGCTTCGCGCGCATGGTCGACTGGCAGGCCCGGCAGGACCCGGGCGCGAGCCGAGCCGACCTGGAGCGCGCCACGCTCGACTACATGGCCGGCATGCCCGCCTGGCGCGACAACCCCCGCCTCGTCGAGCTGCGCGGCTGAGCCGTCAGCACCGGCGCAGCCACCACCCCCGACCAAGGAGCAGACGATGACGACCGTGCTGGGCTTCGACAACGTGTTCGTCGAGGTCGGTGACCTCGACCAGGCCCTGGAGTTCTACACGGCCCTGGGTCTGCGCGTGCACAAGCGCTTCGACCAGATGGCGATGGCGCTGCTCAGCGTGGGCGCCGAGACGCCGGGACTCGGCGTCGGCGCCGTGGCGAGCCCGCGCGTCGGCGGCCAGAAGGTCTGGCTCGAGGTCGACGACGCCCGCGCGGCGGCCGCGGAGGCTCGCGGCCGCCGGGATCGTGCCGCTGGCCCCGCCGTTCCTCATCCCGACGGGGTGGGCCGTCGAGGTCCGCGACCCGTGGGGGAACGTCGTCGGGCTCACCGACTACTCGGTGCGACCCGAGCTCGGCCGCCGCTGACGCGACGCGAGGGCCCGGCCGGAGCGCTCCCGGCCGGGCCCTCGCCCGTCACGGTCGACCCGCGGTTGCTCAGTCCTGCAGCAGCCCGTCGACGAACGCCTCGGGCTCGAACGGCGCCAGGTCGTCCGGCCCCTCCCCCAGCCCCACGAGCTTCACCGGCACGCCCAGCTCGCGCTGGACCGCGATGACGATGCCGCCCTTCGCCGTACCGTCGAGCTTCGTCAGGACGATGCCCGTCACCCCGGCGACCTCGGCGAACACCTGCGCCTGGCGCAGCCCGTTCTGACCGGTCGTCGCGTCGAGGACGAGCAGCACCTCCGAGACGGCACCGCCGCGGGACAGCACGCGGGCGATCTTGCCCAGCTCGTCCATCAGGCCGGCCTTGTTCTGCAGCCGACCCGCCGTGTCCACGAGGACGACGTCCGCGCCGTCGGCCTGCGCACGCTGGAGCGCGTCGAAGGCGACCGCCGCAGGGTCCGCCCCGTCCCGGTCCGAGCGCACCGTCGGCACCCCGACGCGCGAGCCCCAGGTCTGCAGCTGGTCCGCGGCGGCGGCGCGGAACGTGTCGGCCGCGCCGAGCACGACGCTGCGACCCTCCGCCACGAGCACGCGGGCGAGCTTGCCTACCGTCGTCGTCTTGCCGGTGCCGTTCACGCCCACCACCAGCACGACGGCGGGGCGCGGCGCACCTGCCTCGTCGGTGGCCTCCAGCGTGAGGTCGCGTTCCATGTCACCCACGAGCGCCAGGAGCTGCTCGCGGAGCATCGCGCGCACCGTCGCGGGGTCCCGCACGCCGAGGACGCGCACCCGCTCCCGCAGCCGCTCGACGAGCTCGCCGGACGGCCCCGCGCCGACGTCGGCCAGGAGGAGCGTCTCCTCGATCTCGTCCCAGTCGTCCTCGCTGAGGTGGTCGCGGGACAGGACGGCGAGGAGTCGGGTGCCCAGCGGCGAACCCGACCGCGCGAGCCGCTCCCGCAGCCGCACCAGCCGCCCCGCGACGGGCTCGGGGACGTCGCGGGCGGGCTCCGCGACCGACGGCTCGACCACCGACGGCTCGACCACCGGCGGCTCAGCGACCGGCGGCGCTTCGAGAACGGGCTGCCCGGCCGTGGGCTCATCGGCGGCTCCGCGGCCCGGAGCGGCAGGAGGCACGGGCGGCGCACCCCGACGACGGCGCACCAGCACCGTCGCGCCGGCGCCGAGCGCGGCCAGGACAGGAAGTGCGACGACGAGGTAGTCGAGGAAGTCCTTCACGCCCGAAGTCTCTCAGGCGGGGGCGATCACGGCCGCACGTGACTGCGCAGGGATCGGCCAACCCGGACGAGCTGGTCGGCGACCGGGCTCGGGTCCACGTACGCCGACTCGGGCACCTCGCCGACGCGGAACAGGTCCGCCACGCCGCCGTCGCCCTCCACGTCCGCGTACTCGGCGAGGTCCTCCCGAGTGCCCCGCAGGAGGCTGATGCCCCCGGCGTCGGGCTCTCGACGCAAGCCGTTGCGCAGGTCCTGCGCCAGCTGTCGCAGACCGCTGCGCCCGTTGCCCGTGAACACCGCGGCGAGGGCCAGCACCGCCAGGGCCGTCACGAACGCGAACACGATCCATGCAGCGGGAGCCATACCGCCAGTCTCGACCCGGTGCCACCACCTCGCCCCCGGGCTCCCCAGGAGCCCAGGGGAACCGGCACACAATCTTCACGCGGCGAGCCGGCCCGGGCGTGTCGCCCCTACGCGGGCACCTCGGTGAGCCGCTGGCTGATGACGGTCGTCACGCCGTCGCCCCGCATCGTGACGCCGTACAGGGCGTCGGCGATCTCCATCGTCCGCTTCTGGTGCGTGACGACGATGAGCTGGGAGTCTTCGCGCAGCTCGGTGAAGATCTCCAGCAGGCGGCCCAGGTTGGTGTCGTCGAGCGCGGCCTCGACCTCGTCCATGACGTAGAACGGGCTCGGGCGCGCCTTGAAGATCGCCACCAGCAGCGCCACCGCGGTCAGCGACCGCTCGCCGCCCGAGAGCAGCGAGAGGCGCTTGACCTTCTTGCCCGCGGGCCGCGCCTCCACCTCGACGCCTGTGGTGAGCATGTTCTCCGGGTCGGTGAGGATGAGCCGGCCGTCGCCGCCCGGGAAGAGGCGGGCGAACACCCGCTCGAACTGCTCGGCGGTGTCGTGGTAGGCCTGCGTGAAGACCTCCTCCACCCGCTCGTCGATCTCCCGCACGATCTGCATGAGGTCGGTCCGGGACTTCTTCAGGTCCCCGAGCTGCTCCGCGAGGAACGCGTGCCGCTCCTCCAGCGCAGCGAACTCCTCCAGCGCCAGCGGGTTCACGCGGCCCAGCACCGTGAGGTCACGCTCGGCCTTGCGGAGGCGCTTCTCCTGCTCGGCCCGCACGTACGCGACCGTCCGGGGGCCGTCCTCCTCGTCGCCGCCGACGACGGGGACCGGCCGGTCCGGCCCGAACTCGTCGACCAGCAGCGCCGGGTCGATCCCCAGCTCCTCCAGCGCGCGCGTCTGCAGCTGCTCCACCCGCAGCTCCTGCTGCGCCCGGGCGACCTCGTCCCGGTGCGCCACGTCCGTGAGCGTGGCCAGCTCCGTGGCGTGCTGGTCCGCCTCGGCGCGCAGGCGCACGAGCGCGGCGTCACGCTCGACGCGGCCGGCCTCGGCCTCCTCGCGCGCGGCGTAGGCGAGCCGCAGCGAGCCCTCCAGCACCTCGAGGGCACGCTCGGCGCCGAGGGCGACGGCCCGCGCCCGGGCCGACTCCTCCGCCCGCCGGCGCGCGCGGTCCGCGGCGCGCTCGCGCGCGGCCCGCTCCGCGCGTGCAGCGGCGGCGAGCGACTGGGCGCGCCCGGCAAGCGCACGGGCGCGCTCCTCCCCGGTGCGCAGCGCGAGCCGCGCCTCCGTCTCGGCCGTGCGGGCCTCCGACGCCGCCACCATCGCGGCGTCGCGGTCGGCCGTGGCCGTCTCGATGTCGCTCGCGGCATCCATCGGGTCGGCCTGGGCGAGCGTGAGCCGCTCGGTGAGCTCGGCCAGGGCCGCCAGATCGGTCTCCAGCCGGCCGCGCGCAGCGGCGTGAGCGGTCCGCGCCCGATCGCCCTCCTCCCGGGCCGCACGGGCCGCCGACCCGAGGTGCCCGAGCTGCTCGGCGACCGCCGCGAGCGCGGCGTCGGACTCGTGCAGGCGCTCGAGGGTCACCTCGAACCGCTCGCGGGCGTCCGCCTCGGCACGCTCGGCAGCCACGATCTCGAACCGCGTGCGCTCCGCGACCGCGACCGCCTCGGCGACGTGCGCGCCGGCGTTGTCGTACTCACGCTGGAGCTCGAGCGTGCTCGGGGCCCCGGCGGAGCCGCCCGCAGCGCGCACCGCGCCCAGCAGGTCGCCGCCACGCGTCACGGCCGTCAGCTCCGGCCGAGCGGCCACGAGCGCGCGCGCGTGCGCCAGGTCCGCGACCACGACGACGCCATCCAGCAGCCGCCCGACAGCGCCGCTCACCTGGGCGGGAGCACGCACCACGGTGAGCGCGGCCACGGCGTCGGCCGGGAGGTCGGCGGGCACGGCCGGGGCGGACCCGGGCGAGGCGACGAGCAGGTTGGCGCGGCCGGCGTCGTCCGCCCGAAGCCGGCGGATCGCGTCCACCGCGACATCGACCGACTCCACGGCCACGGCGTCGGCCACTGCGCCGAGCGCCGCGGCGACCGCGTCCTCGTACCCGGGCTCGACGTCGAGCAGGGCGGCCACCGAGCCGAGGACGGGGTCATCCCCGGCCAGGAGCGCACCGGCGCCGTCCTTGCGCTCCAGGCTCAGCCGGAGCGCGTCCACGCGCGCCTGCCACGTCGCGCGCTCCCGCTCGGCAGTGCGCTCGCGGTCCCGCAGCTCGGCCAGGGCGGCCGTGGCGCGCTCGACCTCCTCGGTCGCGGCCTCGTGCTCGGCGTCCAGGCCCTCCTCGCCCTCCTCGGCGCCGGCCACCTGGGACTCGAGCGCCGCGAACGCGACGGTCGCCTCGTGCCCGCGCCGCTCGGCCTCGGTCACCGTCTGCTCGAGCCGCCCGATCTCGGCCTCGGCGGCCTCTACGCGGGAGCGCCGCGCCGCGACGTCGCCCGCGAGACGTGCGAGGCCCTCCCGGCGGTCGGCGACGGCGCGATGCAGGTCCGCGAGCCGGCGCTCGGCGTCGCGCAGGGCCGTCTCGGTCGCCTCGCGCCGCGCGGTCGCGGCCGTCACACCCTCGCGCGCCAGGTCGACCTCGGCGCGCAGCTCGGCCTCCGCGGCCCGGGCACGCTCCGCCTGTGCGTCGAGGTCGTCGGGGTCGGGGCCGCCGGAGGCCTCCGCCTCGTTGCTGCCGAGCAGGCGGACCCGCTCGGTAGCCAGCGTCGCGGTGCCGCGCAGCCGCTCGCGCACGGACGAGAGCCGGAACCACACGTCCCCCGCCTGGGCGACGCGGGGCGCCGCGGCCGCGGCCTCGGCTTCCAGCGCGGCCAGACCGGCCCGCGCGGCAGCGAGCGCCGCCTCGACCTCGGCCCGGCGGCGCAGCAGCTCGGTCTCGTCCGCCTTCTCCTGCGCGAGCGAGGCCGTGAGCTGCGCCAGGTCGTCCGCGAGCAGGCGCGCCTTGGCGTCGCGCAGGTCCACCTGGATCGTCGCCGCCTTGCGTGCGACCTCGGCCTGGCGACCGAGCGGCCCGAGCTGACGGCGGATCTCCGCGATGAGGTCGGTCAGACGCGTCAGGTTGCCCTGCATCGCGTCGAGCTTGCGCAGCGCCTTCTCCTTGCGGCGACGGTGCTTGAGGATGCCCGCGGCCTCCTCGATGAAGCCCCGGCGGTCCTCCGGCGTCGCCCGCAGCACGGCGTCGAGCTGGCCCTGACCGACGATGACGTGCATCTCCCGGCCCATGCCCGTGTCGGAGAGCAGCTCCTGGATGTCGAGCAGCCGGCACGGCGACCCGTTGATCGCGTACTCGGACCCGCCGCTGCGGAACAGCGTGCGGGAGATCGTCACCTCGGTGAAGTCGATGGGCAGCTGGCCGTCCGCGTTGTCGATGGTCAGCGCGACCTCGGCGCGACCCAGCGGCGGGCGGCCGGAGGTGCCCGCGAAGATGACGTCCTCCATGACACCGCCGCGCAGCGACTTGGCGCCCTGCTCGCCCATGACCCAGGCGAGCGCGTCAACGACGTTCGACTTGCCCGAGCCGTTGGGCCCGACGACGCACGTGATGCCCGGCTCGAAGGTCAGCGTCGTCGCCGAGGCGAACGACTTGAACCCCCGAAGGGTGAGCGTCCGAAGGTGCACGGGGTGAGCCTAGGAGGTGCGGGGGCGTCGGGTGCGCAGCGTGTGCGTCACAGGCCCGGGAACCACAGCGCGATCTCGCGCGCGGCCGACTCCGGGGAGTCCGAGCCGTGCACGATGTTCTGCGTCACGGCGGTGCCCCAGTCGCGGCCCAGGTCCCCCCGGATGGTCCCGGGAGCGGCCTTCGTCGGGTCGGTGGCGCCGGCCATCGCACGGAACGCCTCGATGACGCGCTCACCCTCGGCGACGACGGCGGCCACCGGGCCGGAGGCCATGAACTCCACCAGCGGGTCGAAGAACGACTTGCCGGCGTGCTCGGCGTAATGGGCGCTCAGCAGGTCGGCGTCGGGCACGCGCAGGTCGAGGGCCACCAACGTGTAGCCCTTGGCCTCCAGGCGGCGCAGGACCTCGCCGACGAGGCCGCGGCGCACGCCGTCGGGCTTGACGAGGACGAGGGTGCGTTCCGTGGCGGACATGGCCGTCACCTTACTGGCCGCCGACGGCGTCCGGCCCGCCCTGCTCGGCGCGCTCGGCACGCTCGGCGTCGATGCGACCGCCGAGGCGCAGCGCGACCACCCAGAGCACCGCGAAGACACCGCCGACCAGCCACATCATCGGCACGAGGAGCCCGCCCGCCAGCACCGCGACCTGCAGCACCGAGCCGACGACGTACCCACCCGGCCGTCCGACGACGCCGGCCGCCAGGACGAGCGAGGCGACGACGGCGCCCGTCAGCGCCCACAGGGGACCGGGCTCGGCGGCCCGCAGCCCGTGGGCGACGAGCGCCGCGAACCCGACGACGAAGACCTCCAGCACGAGGATCGTCCGGGTGAACTGCCGGCGGGCCGACCGGGCCCGACCACCGGGCGCTGGGGCGTCGGCCGGCGACGCGGCGCTCACGCCGACGCCTCCGTGAGCACGCGCACGACGGCGTCCAGCGCCGCCTCCTCGTCGTCCCCGGTCGCCTCGACCCGCACGGCCCGCCCGGCCGCCGCGCCCAGCGTCAGGAGCGCGAGCACGGTCCGCGCGTCGGCGCCGTCCACGGTCACCGCGGCCTGGTGGGCCGCGGCGGCCTGCGCGACGAGCGCGGCCGGCCGCACGTGCAGCGCTCCGGGCAGCACGACGACGGCGGTGACCGTCACGCGCCCGGCCGCAGGAGCAGGCGAGCCTCCGCCACCACCGTGATGGAGCCAGTGACCAGCACGCCCGCGCCGGTGAGCGAGCCCGACAGGCCGGCCTCCGCGAGGTCGACGGCGAGGGCGATCGCGTTGTCGAGGCGCTCGGCGCTGTGCACCCGGTCGGGCCCGAAGACGTCGGCCGCGATCTCGGCGAGGTCGTCGACCTCCCGGGCCCGCACGGAGCCGGACCGCGTGACGACCACCTCGTCGAGCGCGGGCTCCAGCACCGAGAGGATCCCCTCGGCGTCCTTGTCCTGGAGGATGCCCACGACACCCACCAGACGCTCGAACGCGAAGGCCTCGCGCAGGGCGGCGACCAGGGCCTCCGCACCAGCGGGGTTGTGGGCCGCGTCGACCAGAACCGTGGGCGAGCGGCGCACGACCTCCAGGCGGCCCGGGGAGTCGACGGAGCCCATCGCCACCTCGACCGCGTCGGGCGCGAGCGTGCCGCCGCCGCGCAGCAGTAGCTCCGTCGCCGTGAGCGCGAGCAGCGCGTTGTGGGCCTGATGCTCGCCGTGCAGCGGCAGGAAGATGTCCGTGTAGAGGCCCCCGACGGTCCGCAGCGAGACGAGCTGGCCACCGACGGCAAGCTCGCGCGCGGCCACGGCCACGTCCACGCCCTCACGCACGACGCGCACCCCGGCCTCGGCCGCCTCGGCGAGCACGACGCCGTCCACGTCCTCCGGCTGCTCCGCCAGCACGAGCGCAGCCCCGGGTTTGACGATGCCCGCCTTCTCCTCGGCGATCTCGACCAGCGAGTGACCCAGCCAGCGCTCGTGGTCCAGCGCGACAGGGGTGAACACCGCGACGTCGGGCCGCACGACGTTCGTCGCGTCCCACCGCCCGCCCATGCCGACCTCGATCACGGCGACGTCGACCGGCGCGTCCGCGAACGCCGCGAAGGCCATGACCGTGAGCACCTCGAAGAAGCTCATCCGGGGCCCGCCCGCGGCCTGCGAGCGCTCGTCGACCATCCGCACGTACGGTTCGACGTCGTGCCACACCGAGACGAACTGGTCGGGGCTGATCGGCTCGCCGTCGATCGCGATCCGCTCGGTCACGCTCGTCAGGTGCGGGCTGGTGAACCGGCCCGTGCGCAGCCCGTGCTCGCGCACCAGCCGCTCGATCATCCGCGTCGTCGACGTCTTGCCGTTCGTGCCGGTGACGTGCACCACCCGGAAGGCGAGCTGCGGGTCGCCGAGGAGCTCGCAGACCTCGCGCATGCGGTCCAGCGTGGGCTCGAAGTCGTGCTCGGGGGCCCGGTCCAGGATCGCGGCGTACGCGTCGCGCAGGGCGTCGTCGGTCATCGGGCCTCCCCGGTGTCGCGGGGGCGGTCGTGGCTCATACGCCCATTGTGGTGCACCCGGACCACGGACCCTTGATCGGGAGGCCCACCTCGGGCACCGTGGGACGAACGCCGACGAGGGAGGACGCCGTGGTCCGGTCCGTTCGGGTGGCCGCGCTGGCGACCCTCGTGCTCGTCGCGGGGCTGGTGTCCCCGGGGGTCGCCGCAGGGGCGCCGCCCATCGTGCCCGACGTCGTGCGCACGGCCGCAGTGCACGACGTCGTGCCCGACGTCGTGCCCGACGTCGTCCGCGTGCCGGCCGCCCGCTTCGGCGACGTCCCCGACTCCCACCCGTTCGCCGTCGAGATCGCCTGGCTCGTGGCCCGCGGCATCGCGAACGGCTACCCGGACGGCACCTACCACCCGGGCGAGGCGATCAGCCGGGAGGCGATGGCCGCCTTCCTCTACCGGGCCGCGGGGTCACCGTCGTTCACGCCGCCGGCCACGTCGCCGTTCTCCGACGTGATGACGAACCACCCGTTCTACCGGGAGATCACCTGGCTGCGCGCGACCGGCATCACCACCGGCTGGCCCGACGGCACGTTCCGCCCCGGGCAGGCGATCGCGCGCGACGCGATGGCGGCCTTCCTCTACCGGTCGGCGGGCTCGCCGTCGTACACACCGCCGCTGTACGCGACCTTCCCGGACGTGCCGACGGGCCACACGTTCTACCGGCAGGTCGAGTGGCTGGGCGAGCAGGCGGTGACGCAGGGCTACGACGACGGCGGGTTCCGACCCACGGGCTCGGTGAACCGTGACGCCATGGCGGCGTTCGTGTACCGCAACCAGCGCGGTGACGCCCGCGTGGTCGGCACCGGCACGCCCGGGTCGTGCACGTCGGCCGCGCTCCAGGCGGCCGTCCAGCGCGGCGGGTACATCACGTTCGACTGCGGGCCGGACCCCGTGACGATCCCCGTCGCGGCGACCCTGCACACCTGCAACACGGACACGTGCGCGCACCCGTGGCAGGGCGGCGTCCCCGTGAGCCGGATGGTGCTCGACGGCGGCGGTCTCGTCACGCTCGACGGCCAGCTCCAGCGCGGCATCTACTACGCGAACACGTGCCAGGAGACGTTCGGCTGGCTCTCGGGCCGCTGCGACCTCGAGGTACGCCCGGCGGTCACGTTCAAGGACATCACGTTCGTCCGCGGCAACGCCTCCGCGGCACCCGCGGCCGGCTGGGAGGACCTGTGGGGCGGCGGAGCGATCGCCATGCGCGGCGGACGGCTGACCCTCGTGCACGTCACCGTCCGCGACAGCATCTGCATGACCGCGCACTCCGACGGCGGCGGGGGCGGCCTGCGCGTGACCGGCCAGCGGATCCCGGCGCGCGCCTACCGGTCGACCTTCACGAACAACTCGTGCGCCAACGGCGGCTCGGTCTCGAGCCTGGGCGCCCCGCTGCGCCTCGTGCAGACCGACATCAGCAACAGCGTCGCCACCGGCCACGGCGCATCCGCGGGCTTGGGCGGCAACGGCGGCGCCGTGTACTTCGACGGTACGTGGCAGGACGTGACGCTGCAGGGCGTCACCATCCACGGCAACGTGGCACCCGAGGGCGGGCCCGGCGTGTTCTACGTGAGCAACGACCGCACGGGGACGTTGACCGTCGAGGGGTCGACGATCAGCGGGAACAGCGGCGAGAGCTTCTTCACGCCGCCGTACCACGACGTCTTCTACCTCGGGACCCACGGCGACCACCCGGTCGTCCTGAGCTCCGTGGTCGAGTAGGGCCTCGTCACACCTCGACGCGCCGCGTCCGCACCACCGGGTCGGCTGCCGTCCCGACCGTGACGGTGAGCTCGACCGCGAGCGTCTCCCCCGCGATCAGCTCGCGGTGCGCCTCGACGGTGGCCACCTTGTCGGCCGGCACCTCGATCTCGAGCGCGATCCGGTCGGACACCTGCAGCCCCGACGCCTTGCGCTCGTCCTGGACCGCGCGCACGAGGTCGCGTGCGTAACCCTCGGCGAGCAGCGCGTCGTCCAGGGACGTGTCGAGCAGCACGACGCCGTCGTCCGGGAGGACCGCCGCGACCTGACCCTCGGGCGCACCCTCGGCGACGACGGTCGTGAGCTCGTACTCCGCCGGCTCGAGCGCCACCTCGCCGCCGTCCGTGTGCACGACGACGGCGTCACCCGTCGCGGTCCAGCGGCCCGCCTTGGCAGCGCGGATGACCTCCTGGACGGCCCGTCCGAGGCGCGGGCCGGCGGCCCGCGCGTTCACGGCGAGGCGCGTGGCGACGCCGAGCTGCTCGCGGCTCACCTGGGCGACGTCGACGAGAGTGATGTGCTTGATGTTGAGCTCGGCGGCCATGAGGGCCACGTACGGCTCGAGCGCGGCCGGGTCGGCCACCGCGACGGCGAGCTCGCGCAGCGGCTGGCGCACCCGCAGGCCGTGGGCCTTGCGCAGGCCCAGGGTCACGGAGACGACCGCACGCACCTCGTCCATCGCGGCCACGAGCGCGTCGTCGGCGGCGAGCACGCCACCGCCCGCGCCCGGGACCTCCGGCCAGTCGGTCAGGTGCACCGAGCGCCCACCGGTGAGCCCGCGCCACACCTCCTCGGCGACGAGCGGAGCCAGCGGCGCGACCACCCGCAGCAGCGTCTCCAGTGCCGTCCAGAGCGTGTCGAACGCGTCGTCGTCCTCGCGCCAGAAGCGGTCGCGCTGGGTGCGCACGTACCAGTTCGTCAGCACGTCGAGGTGCTCACGCACGGACTCGCACGCACCGGCGATGTCGTAGGCGTCGAGCTGACCCGTGACCCGCTCCACCAACGCGCCCGTGCGCGCCAGCAGGTAGCGGTCCATGGCCGGCAGCCCGGCCACCCGGTCCGCCGTCACGGCCTGCGCGCGGTAGCCCGCACCGCCGTCGGCGGCGTTCGCGTAGAGGCCGAAGAAGTAGTACGTGCTCCACAGCGGCAGCAGCACCTGGCGGGCGGCCTCGCGGATGCCGTCCTCGACCACCACGAGGTTGCCGCCGCGCAGGATGGGCGACGACATGAGCGACCAGCGCACGGCGTCGGAGCCGTACACGTCCCACATCTGCACGGGGTCGGGGAAGTTGCGCAGGCTCTTGCTGGCCTTGCGGCCGTCGTCGCCCAGCACGATGCCGTGGCACATGACCGTGCGGAACGCCGGGCGGTCGAAGATCGCCGTCGCGAGCACGTGCAGCACGTAGAACCAGCCGCGCGTCTGGCCGATGTACTCGACGATGAAGTCGCCCGGGTAGTGGTTCTCGAACCAGTCGGTGTTCTCGAACGGGTAGTGCACCTGGGCGAACGGCATCGAGCCGGAGTCGAACCACACGTCGAGGACGTCGGGGATGCGGCGCATCGTCGACTGGCCCGTCGGGTCGTCCGGGTTGGGCCGCGTGAGGGAGTCGATGAACGGCCGGTGCAGGTCCGTCACGGGCACCCCGAAGTCCGCCTCGAGCTCGGCCACCGAGCCGTAGACGTCGATGCGCGGGTACGCCGGGTCGTCGCTCATCCAGATCGGGATGGGCGTGCCCCAGTAGCGCTTGCGCGAGATCGACCAGTCGCGCGCCCCCTCGAGCCACTTGCCGAACTGGCCGTCCTTGATGTGCTCGGGCACCCACTCGATCTGCTGGTTCAGCTCGACCATCCGGTCGCGGAACGCGCTCACGCGCACGAACCAGCTGGACACCGCGCGGTAGATCAGCGGGTTCCGGCACCGCCAGCAGTGCGGGTAGGAGTGCTCGTAGGTCTCGTGCCGCACCAGCCGCACGCGCTGCGGCGCGGCGACGTGCTCCAGCGGCCCGGTGGCGTGCTTGAGGTCGGCGATGATCTTCGGGTTCGCCTCGAACACCTGCAGGCCGGCGTAGTCGGGCACCGCGGCGGTGAACCGGCCGCGGGCATCGACGGGCACCACGGGCGCGATCCCGGCCGCATCGCAGGCCACCATGTCGTCCTCGCCGAAGGCGGGCGCCAGGTGCACGACGCCGGTGCCGTCCTCGGTCGTGACGAACTCGCCCGGGAGCACGCGGTGGTTGCCCTCCTGGCCCGCGAAGTACCCGAACGGCGGGGTGTACCGCAGGCCCAGCAGTTCCGCGCCCGGGAACCGGTCGCGGCCCTGCTTGTCGACGAGGATCCGGGCACCGCCCTCGGCCGGGTCGCCGACGGCGCCCAGCTCGCGCTCGTAGGACGCCAGCCGCGCGGCGGCGAGGATGACGACCTCGCCCTTCAGCGCGGACTCGGCGCCCGGGCACACCCGGACGTACTCGATCTCCGGCCCGACGGCGGCCGCCTGGTTGGCGGGCAGCGTCCAGGGCGTCGTCGTCCAGACGAGCAGGAGCTCACCGGTCTCCAGGCGCAGGCCGATGGTGACCGCCGGGTCCTGCCGCATCGCGTAGACGTCGTCGTCCATGCGCAGCTCGTGGTTGGACAGCGGCGTCTCGTCGCGCCAGCAGTACGGCAGGACGCGGTAGCCCTCGTACGCCAGGCCCTTGTCGTAGAGCTGCTTGAAGCCCCAGATGACCGACTCCATGAAGGTCAGGTCCAGGGTCTTGTAGTCGTTGTCGAAGTCGACCCAGCGGGCCTGGCGCGTCACGTACGCGCGCCACTCCTCCGTGTACTTGAGCACGGACTCCCGGCACGCCGCGTTGAACGCGTCGATGCCCATCTCCTCGATCTGGGCCTTGTCGGTGATCCCGAGGATCCGCTCGGCCTCCAGCTCGGCCGGCAGGCCGTGCGTGTCCCAGCCGAACCGGCGCTCCACGCGGCTGCCCCGCATGGTCCGGTAGCGCGGGACGACGTCCTTGGCGTAGCCGGTGAGCAGGTGTCCGTAGTGCGGCAGGCCGTTGGCGAAGGGCGGGCCGTCGTAGAAGACGAACTCGTTGCTTCCGTTCGTGCCGGCGGGGCGGGCGTCGATCGACGCCTGGAAGGTCCCGTCCGTCTCCCAGTGGGCGAGGACCTCGCCCTCCAGCGCGGGCAGGTCCGGCGATGCGGGGACGGCGTCGGACCGGTGCAGCGGATAGACCATCGAGGGGGTACTCCTGCTTCGTCACGGGTGCAACGCGAGGACGACGTCCCGTCGCAGGAGCGACAGGTCACCGCGGTACCACCTCGCTTGCCGCCGCACCGGGCGCGCCCGGACGACGACCACTCGTCGGGGCTGTGACGGGCCCACCCGTCCGGCTCTACTGAGGCACCGCCTGCGGCCCGGGGGCCGTGCCGCGTGGGTGCCGGTTCTTCCGGAGGCTCACCGGTGATGGCCGGTTCGACGCCTGTGCCCGCCATGCTAGCGGCCCGGCCCGACGCCGCCGAACCCCCGCGCGTCAGCGCAGCGGCGGCTCCGCCGACCACGGGAACGTGATCCAGCGGTCGGTCCGGCGCCACACGACGTCGGGCGCGACGACCGACCGCGACTTCGCGTAGAGCACGGCGGACCGGACGTCCGCGGCGTGCTCGGCGACCAGGCGCAGCACGACGGCGAGCGTCTCCCCCGTGTCCGCGACGTCGTCGACCACGAGCACGCGTCGCCCGGCGAGCGACGGCCCGTCCAGCAGCGGCGGGAGCACCACCGGGTCCGGCAGCCGCTCGTCGACGCCCGTGTAGAACTCGACGTTCAGCGTGCCGACCACCTTGGTGCCCAGGGCATAGGCGAGCGCGCCTGCCGGCACGAGGCCCCCGCGGGCGACGGCGACGACCACGTCGGGCTCGAAGCCCGTGGCCAGCACGGCGGCGGCGAGCTCGCGCGTGGCGGTGCCGAGGTCCGCCCAGGGCAGGATCTCGCGGTCGGGGGCGACGCCGTCGGCGTGGGCTGCGCTCATGGGGGGCGAGGCTAGCCGGTGCGTGTGTCGGCGCCGTGCACCGGGCCGGCTGGCTCAGCGCGCGGCGCGGGCCTGCCGCTTGTCGCGTACGGACAGCGTGGGCCGGCCCTCGTCGCGGACGTCGAAGAGGTCCGTGGCCTCCAGGAGCTTGCTCAGCTTGCCGTAGCCGTAGTTGCGCGGGTCGAACGACGACTGGTTCGCGATGTGGCTGCCAACAGTGCCGACGAGCGCCCAGCCGTCCTCGTCGGCGGCCGCTTGCACGGCCCGCCGCAGGAGCGTGACGAGCTTCGCGTCCTGCTTGAGCTGGGCGGTCGGCACGCGCAGCGGGGTCGTGCGCTCGGACGGCGTCCCCGCGGCGGCCTGGCCGGCCTCCTCCACCTCCTGCTCCTCGACGTCGAGCCGGTCGAGCACGAGGAACCGCGAGCACGCGCTCTTGAACGCCTCCGGCGTCTTGTGGTCGCCGAACCCGTAGACCGCCGCGCCCTTCTCGCGCAGGTGCATGACGAGCGGCGTGAAGTCGCCGTCGGAGGAGACGATGGCGAAGGCGTCGGGCCGGTCCGTGTAGTAGAGCGCCATCGCGTCCACGACGAGCGCCATGTCACTCGCGTTCTTGCCCGTGCTGTAGTCGTACTGCTGCATGGGGCGGATGGCGTGCTCGAGCAGGACCGCGGCCCAGCCCTTCAGCTCGGGCTTCGTCCAGTTGCCGTACGCGCGCCGGATGCTCGTCTCGCCCACGCCGGAGAGCTCGTTGAGGATGAGCTCGATGCGGCGCACGGAGGCGTTGTCGGCGTCGATGAGCAGGGCGATGCGCGGGTGGTCCATCCCGCCACCGTAGGCCCGCGCGCGGGTCTGACCGGCGTCGGTGATGATGAGCCATGGCGACGCTCGTGCTCGTCGGGCTGCTGTCCGGGATCGTGACGGCCCTCTCGCCGTGCATCCTGCCGGTGCTGCCCGTCGTGCTGACGACGTCGGCGGCGCGGCCCTCGTCGCGCGCCCGGCCCTTCGCCGTCGTCGGCGGGCTGGTGCTCTCGTTCGGCGCCGCCACCCTGCTCGGCGGGGCGCTGCTCTCGGCGCTGGGCCTCCCGCTGGACCTGCTGCGCTGGGTGGGCATCGCGACCCTCGCACTGCTGGGGCTGGCCCTGCTGTGGCCCCGGCTCGGCGACCTGCTCGAGGCACCGTTCCGGCGCGTGCGCGGGCCGCGTCTGGAACGGGACGGGAACGCCCTCGTCCTGGGCCTGGGCCTGGGGCTGGTCTTCGTGCCGTGCGCCGGGCCGGTGCTCGCGTCGATCAGCGTGCTCGCCGCCACCGAGCGGCTGGGCCCGGGCCTCGTGGTGCTCACGGCGGCCTACTGCGTCGGCGTCGCGATCCCCCTGCTCGTGATCGCGCTGGCGGGGACGGGCCTCGCGCGGCGGTCCCGGGCGGTCCGCGAGCGGGCCCGGCTCGCGCGCGGCATCGCCGGGGCGGCCCTGCTGGCGACGGCACTGGCGGTGGCCGCCAACCTCGCCGAGCCGCTGCAGCGGCTCACGCCCGACTGGCTCGACGCCGTCTCGTCCCGCATCGCCGGCGACCAGGGCGTGCGTGACGAGCTGGACCGCCTGGCGGGCGCACCCCGCGACGGGCCCGGGGCGAGCGCCGTCGGCCCTGGCGGCGTGCAGAGCTTCGTGCAGTGCGCGGTCCACCCCGACGAGCTGCAGGACTGCGGCCCGGCCCCCGAGCTGACCGGCATCACGGGCTGGCTCAACTCCGACCCGCTGACCATCGCGGGCCTGCGCGGACACGTCGTGCTCGTCGACTTCTGGACCTACTCCTGCATCAACTGCCAGCGCACGCTGCCGCACCTGATCCGCTGGGCGGACGACTACGCCGACGACGGCCTCGTGGTCATCGGAGTGCACTCACCCGAGTTCGCCTTCGAGCACGTCGCCGCGAACGTGGCGGACAACGCCGCCCGTCTGGGCGTGACGTACCCGGTCGCGCTGGACGACGACCTGACGACCTGGCAGGCCTACGACCAGCGGTTCTGGCCGGCGCACTACCTGATCGACGCCGAAGGCACGGTCCGCGAGGTGCGCTACGGCGAGGGCGGCTACGCCGAGACGGAGGACGCGATCCGCACGCTCCTCGGCGTGGGCGGGACGGTGCCGGGCGACGACGACCCGGCCCTCACCCGAGGCATGTCCCCGGAGACCTACCTCGGCGCGGACCGGATCGCGCGCCTGGTGAACCCGAGCGTCGCCGTCGACCGCGCGGCGACGTACACGCTCGAGACGCCGCCCCTGCACAGCTTCTCGCTCGGGGGCTCGTGGACGGTGCGGGCCGAGTACGCGGAGCCCGGGCCCGACGCCGCACTCGCGTTCCGCTTCCACGCCGCCCAGGTGCACCTGGTGCTCGCGGGCGAGGGCACGGTCACGGTCGCCGTCGACGGTGTGCCGGATGCCTCGCGCGAGGTGACCGTCGCGGGCACACCCACCCTCTACACGCTGTACGACGGCGAGGCGCGCACCGGGACGCTGCGGCTCACCCTGAGCCCGGGGCTGGACGCCTACGCGTTCACCTTCGGCTGAGGGTCCGCGGCCACGGGGCTCGCGACGGGGCAGGGCTTGCGGTTGACGTTACGTCAACGTCTAGCGTCGTCGTCATGGGAACGGAGCACTCGATCAGGGACGTCGCACGGGCCAGCGGGACGACGAGCCGCACCCTGCGGCACTACGAGGCGACAGGCGTCCTCACCCCCAGCAGCGTGGGCGCGGGCGGTGTCCGCTACTACGACGACGCCGCGCTGCTGCGCCTGCAGGAGGCGCTCGTGCTGCGCGGCCTCGGTCTGCCGCTCGCCGAGGTCCGCACCGTGCTCGACGGCGAGCGCGACCGCGTCGCGGCCCTGCACGGGCACCTCGCGGCCCTCCGCTCCGAGCAGGACCGACTGGCCCGGATGGCCGCATCGGTCGAACGAACGATCCGCACGATCACGACAGGAGGAACCCTTGTGGCTGACGACATGTTCGACGGCTTCGACCACACCCGGTACCGCGAGGAGGTGGAGGAACGCTGGGGCGCCGACGCCTACGCCGCGGGGAACGCCTGGTGGCGCGGGATGAGCGACGCCGAGCGCACCGCATGGGGTGAGCGCGCCCGCACGCTGGGCCAGGACTGGACGGCCGCAGCGTCCGACGGCGTCGCACCCGACTCCATGCGGGCCCAGGAGCTCGCGGCCCGGCACGCCGCCTGGTTGGCCGACATCCCCGGCACGCCGGGGCACGGCACCGGCACCCCGGACCCGGCCTACCTGCTGGGCCTCGGCGACATGTACGTCGCCGACCCGCGGTTCGCCGCCAACTACGGCGGCGAGGAGGGCGCCCGCCTCGTGCGGGACGCGCTCCGCGTCTACGTCGACGCCCGGTAGACGACCGCCAGGATGGACGGCCCGGACCACCATCCGGGACGCAGGTCCCGACGACGCCGGGCGGGTGAGGTCCGGGCGCGCCCCTCACCTGCGGGCCCGCCCGGCCGATGGGTCGATCATCAAGGCGTCGTCGAACGGAGAATCTCGTGTCGATCGTCGACCGGCGGGACCCGCCGGACGTCGTCGCCCCCGACGAGGCACCCTCGGGCGAGCCCGCGACCGAGGCCGAGGCAGCGGACGAGGCGAGACTCGAGGCCCTCGTCGACGACCTGGAGTTCCTCGTCGACGCCGACCCCGCGGCCTGCGCCGCCCGCGCCGACGAGGCCGCACAGGCGGCCCGGGCGACCGGCGACGACGTCGCCGAGATGCGCCTGGCCTACTACGCCGCGTACGCCCACCACCTGCTCGGCGACGACGAGCCGGCCCTGGCTGCCGCCCAGCGGTCCGAGCTGCTGGCCAAGCGGCACGGCGACCTGGTGTGGCAGTCCCGCGCGCTGGCGTGCCGCGGTCTGGTGCACCACGAGCTCGGCGACGTCGAGGACGCGGTCGACCTGCTGCGCCGGGCCGTCGAGCTGCGCCGCGAGGCGCAGGACGAGGCGGGCACCGCGGAGATCCTCAACAGCCTCGGCACGGTCTACACCGGCATCCCGCAGTTCGCGCCCGAGGCGGCCCGCGTCCTCACCGACGCCCGGCGCCTGTGGCTGCACGCGGGCGACTCCGACCGCGCGGCCGTCGCGCTGACGAACCTGGCGAAGAACTACGTCGCGACCAGCACCCGGATCGCCCAGACCAACCGGCGCGGCGCCATGGCCGCCGCCCGCTACGCGCTCCAGACAGCGCAGAAGGCCGTCGACGAGGCCGACGCCGCCGGGCTCAGCCGGACCGCCGTGGAGGCGCGGCTCGCCGTCGTCGGCGCGAACCTCATCCTCGGCGACATCCCGGTCGCCGGCGCGGTGCTGGACCGGGTGGCCACGATGCTCGAGGCCTTCCCGACGGCGCGGCTGCGGCTCGCGCTGCACCGGGCGCGCGCACAGTGGCTGCTCCTGGGCCGTCGGCACGCCGAGGCGGTGGAGGAGGCCGAGCTGGGTCTGCTGCACTGCCAGGGCCGGCCCGCGGAGCGCCTGGAGCTGCTGCGCATCCTCGTCGAGGCGCACGAGGGCGCGACCGACGTCGTGAGCGCTCTGCGCCGGCTCCACGAGCTGCACGACCTGAGCACGGAGTTGAGCGACTCGCTGGCCGAGCGCCGCGCCGTCCTGCTCGGCTCGCGGCTGGAGGTCGAGCGCGCCGAGCGCGCCGCCGAGGCCGAGCGCCGTCGGGCGTCCGCGCTCGAGGCCCGCAACGCCCGCCTCGCCCACGAGGCGCTGCACGACGCCCTGACGGGCCTGGCCAACCGGCGCGCCCTGGACTCGACGCTCGAGGCGTGGGTCGAGAGCGGTGTGCGGCCGTTCTCGGTCGCACTCATCGACATCGACCACTTCAAGCTGGTCAACGACACCTGGTCCCATCAGGTCGGGGACCACGTGCTCAGTCGGCTCGGCGCCGAGCTGCGCAACGCCGTCCGCGACCTCGACCTGGCCGCCCGCTACGGCGGCGAGGAGTTCGCGCTCATGCTCAGCGGCGCCGACCCGGAGATCGCCCGGCGCGTCTGCGAGCGCGTCCGCGAGGCCGTGGCGCGCATCGACTGGGCGGACCTCATGCCCGGCCACCAGGTGACCGTGAGCATCGGCATCGCGGACTGTGCGGGCGCGGCGACGATCGCGTCGCTGCTCTCCCGCGCGGATGCGGCGCTCTACGAGGCGAAGACGAAGGGCCGCAACCGGGTCTGCGTGGCGCCCCCGCTCTGAGCGCGGTCAGCGCTCGCGCGCGACGACGGTGTTGCTCGCCTGGGCGCGGGGCCGGATGACGAGCGAGTCGATGTTCACGTGGTGCGGCCGCGTCAGGCACCAGGCGATCGCGTCGGCGACGTCCTCGGCGACGAGCGGCTCGGCGACCCCGGCGTAGACGGCGTCCGCCTTGGCCTGGTCACCGCCGAGCCGGACGAGCGAGAACTCGTCCGTGCGGACCATGCCGGGCGCGATCTCGATGACGCGCACGGGCTCACCCACGAGCTCGAGCCGCAGGGTGTTCGCGATGACGCGCTCGGCGTGCTTCGCAGCCACGTAGCCGCCGCCGCCCGGGTAGGTGTCGTGCGCGGCCGTCGAGGTGAGCACGACGACGTCGCCGCGGCCCGAGGTGCGCAGGTCCGGCAGCAGGGCCTGGGTCATGCGGAGCGTGCCGAGCACGTTGACCTCGTACATGGTGCGCCACTGGTCGACGTCGCCCGTGGCGACGGGGTCGATGCCGAGGGCACCGCCCGCGTTGTTGACCAGGGCATGGACCGGCCCGCGGGCCCGGGCCTCGGCGGCGACACGCGCGACGTCGTCGTCGGACGTCACGTCCGCCACCACCGGGTGCGCGCCCGTCCGCTCGGCCACGGCGGCCAGGCGGTCCGCGCGCCGCGCGACGGCGACCACGTCCCAGCCCGCCTCCCGCAGCGCGGCGACGGTTGCCGCCCCGATGCCCGACGACGCTCCGGTCACGACCGCACGCAGCTGCACGACTTCTCCTCGCCCCTGACCTGTCCTGGTCCGACGCCGCCAGCGTAGGCGCCGCGGTCCCGGAGCCCCGCATCGATTCGGCGCCGGCCTGCGAGGATGACCCCATGATCGTGGTGACGACGAACGACATCCCCGGCTACCGCATCGACGCCGTCATCGGCGAGGTGATGGGCATGACCGTGCGGTCCGCGCACATCGGCGCGAACTTCACCGCGGGGTTCCGGGCCCTGGGCGGGGGCGAGGTCCCGGAGTACACCAAGCTCGTCCTCGAGAGCCGGCAGCAGGTCATGGCCCGGATGGTGGAGGACGCCGTCCGGCGGGGCGCCAACGCGATCGTCGGCATGCGGTTCGACAGTGAGTCGATCGCCCAGTCCTTCAGCGAGATCTGCGTGTACGGGACGGCCGTCGTCGCGCTGCCGATCCCCGAGGGGCAGCCGGGCGCGACGCCGCAGAGCGCGGCGATGGCCCGCGCCGCCACCCCGCCCGCTCCCCCTGCTCCGCCCGCGCCCTCGGCCTGACGCGTTCACGGACGCGAACTAGGCTTCGCTGCGGGTCCCGGGCTCCTCATGCCCGGCGTCCGGCCTGACCGTGGGCCGTGACCCGGTGGTCGGCAGCTGGTCCGACCGATGGCGCGTCGTCGCGCCTCGCGCTCGCCCGCCCACCTGCCGCTGGAGCCCCGATGCCTGTCCGCCGTGCCGTCCCCACCGCAGTCCTGCTCGTCTCGCTCGTCGCGCTGGCCGGGTGCGCGGGCACCGCCGGGGCGAGCGGCCCGGGCACCGACCCCGCCACTGACGACGCCGGGACGACGGCGAGCTCGACGCCCGCCGGCTTCCCCGTGACAGTCGACAACTGCGGCACGTCCGTCACGGTCGACGCGCCGCCGCAGCGCGTCGTCACGATCAAGTCGAGCACCACGGAGATGCTCCTGGCCCTGGGCGTCGGCGACCGCATCGTCGGCACGGGCTTCCCTGACGGCCCGGTGCCGGACGAGTGGGCCGACCAGGCCGCCGACCTCCCGGTGCTCTCGGACAAGGTGCCGTCGGCCGAGGTGGTCCTGGAGGCCGAGCCCGATCTGGTCTACGCAGGCTGGGAGTCGAACCTCGCCGCCGACGGTGCGGGCGACCGCGCCACCCTGGCGGGCCTCGGCGTCGCGACCTACGTGTCACCGGCGGCGTGCAAGGAGCCCGGGTACCAGCCGGACCCGCTGACCTTCGAGGACGTCTTCGGCGGGATCCGGGAGGCGGCCGCGATCCTGGGCGTGCCCGACGCCGCGGAGACTCTGGTGACGGAGCAGCAGGCCGCGCTCGACGCCGTCGTGCCGGACGACCGGGGCCTCACCGCCCTCTGGTACTCGTCGGGCAGCGACGTGCCGTACGTCGGTGCCGGCATCGGCGCGCCGCAGATGATGATGGACGCCCTCGGCCTGACGAACATCGCGGCGGGCATCCACGACACCTGGACCTCGTTCAGCATGGAGCAGATCACAGCCGACGACCCGGACGTGATCGTCCTGGTGGATGCGGCGTGGAACACCGCCGAGTCCAAGAAGGCGCTGCTCGCCGCCAACCCGGCGACGGCGAACCTGAGCGCCGTCGTCCACCAGCGCTACCTGGTGGTGCCGTTCGCGGCGACCGAGGGTGGCGTGCGGAACGTGCCGGCAACCGTGGACCTCGCGAAGCAGCTCGCGGCCCTGGACCTGTGACGCGATGACCCAGGCGACGGCGGTGGACCGGCCGGCCACGCGCGCGGGCGCCGCCGGTGCCGGGCCACGCCGCGGTGCCCGACGGCGCACCGCGCCCTGGGTGCTGCTCGCTGCCGCCGCGCTGCTCGCGTCGGTGACGGTCGCCGTGGCGATCGGGCCCGCGCACCTGGCGCCGGTCGACGTCTGGCGGTCCATCGGGGACCACATCGGCGCGCTCGGCTCGGCACACCCGGGCGAGCCGGCGCTCGGCCGCCTGCGGGACGGCATCGTGTGGGATCTGCGCCTGCCGCGGGTCCTCACGGCCGCGGCGGTGGGCGCGGGGCTCGCGGTGGCGGGCGTCGTCATGCAGGCCCTGACCCGCAACCCGCTGGCCGACCCGTACCTGCTGGGGCTGTCGTCGGGCGCGTCGCTGGGGGCGGTCGGGGTGCTGGTGCTCGGCGTCGGCGTCCTGCTGCCGGTGGCGGCGTTCGCGGGTGCGGTGCTCGCGATGGTCGCGGCGCTGAGCCTCGCGGGGTCGCTGGGCCGCATCACGCCCGCGCGCACGGTGCTGGCGGGCCTCGCGGTCGCGCAGCTGTGCGCGGCGGGGACGTCGTTCGTCATCTTCTGGTCGGCGACGGCCGACTCCTACCGCGACATCCTGTCCTGGCTGATGGGGTCGCTCGCCGGGGCCCGGTGGCCGGCGGTGGCGATCGCGGTGGGCGCGGTCGGGGTGCTGGGCACGGTGCTGGCGATGCAGGGCCGGACGCTCGACGCCTTCGCGTTCGGGGACACGGCCGCCGCGGCCCTCGGCATCCACGTGCAGCGCACGCGGTGGGTGCTGCTCATCGTGGTCGCCCTGCTCACGGGCGCGCTGGTGTCGGTGAGCGGCTCGATCGGCTTCGTGGGGCTGATCCTGCCGCACGGCGTGCGCCTGCTCGTGGGGTCGTCGCACCGGCGCCTGCTGCCGCTCGCGGCGCTGACCGGCGCGACGTTCCTCGTGTGGGCGGACACTGCGGCCCGCACGGTGTTCGAGCCGCGGGAGCTGCCCGTCGGGATCGTGACGGCGTTCCTCGGGGCACCGGTGTTCGCCCTGCTGCTGTGGCAGCGCCGGAGCGCGGCGGGGGATGTCGCATGAGCCTGCGGGTGAGCGACGTGCGGTGGTCGGTGGGCGGCCGCGCGATCCTGGACGGCGCGACGGCGTCGGCGCCCGGCAGCCGGTTGACGGGGCTGCTCGGGCCGAACGGGGCGGGCAAGTCGAGCCTGCTGCGGGCGGTGGCGGGCGTGCTCGAGCCCGACGCCGGCGCGTTCAGCCTGGACGGTGCGGACCTGCGGACCCTGCACCGGCGGGAGCGCGCGCGGCGGGTGGCGCTCGTGGAGCAGGAGGCCGCGGCGTCGGTCCCGCTGACGGTCGCCGAGGCGGTGCTCATCGGCCGCACACCGCATGCGTCGCGGTGGGGCGGGGCGGCCGCCGACGACGAGGCGGTGGTCGCTGCGGCGATCGCCGAGGCCGGGGTCGAGGACCTGGCGGACCGGTCGCTGACGACGTTGTCCGGTGGTGAGCGGCAACGCGCGCACCTGGCCCGGGCGCTGGCCCAGGACCCGCACCTGCTGCTGCTCGACGAGCCGACGAACCACCTGGACGTCCACGCGCGCCTGGAGCTGCTGGACCTGCTGGGCCGCTTGACGGACCGCGGGGTCACGGTGGTGGCGGCGCTGCACGACCTGAACCTGGCGGCGGCGGCGTGCGACCACGTGGTGCTGCTCGACGACGGTCGCGTGGTCGCGGAGGGCTCGGTGGACGACGTGCTGCGACCGGAGGTGCTCGAGCCGGTGTACCGGGTGCGCTGCCACCTGCTCACGCACCCGGTCACGGGCCGCCCGGTGCTGACCTTCTCCTGACGACGGCGCGCGTCAGGCGGCGTTCGTCACCCTCGCCCGGCCGCGTCCCTGACCGCGCTCGGCGGCGCCTGCGGCGACGAGGACGTCGACGATCTGGTCACCGATGAGCTCGTGCCGCTCGAGCAGCGCGTCGCGCAGCGCCTCGACGAGGTGGCGGTTCTTGCTGACGAGGATCCGGGCCCGCGACCGGGCGTCCTCGAGCAGCTGCTCGACGTGCTCCCGTGCCGCGCTGTCGCCGAGCACGGCGGGCACGAGGTCGCGACCGGTGCCGAGGAACGAGACGAGCGACCCGGTCATCCCCGCTGCGCCGACCATCTGTGCGGCGATGCGGGTGGCGTTGGCGAGGTCGCTCGCGGGCCCGGTCGTGGTGTCGCCGAAGAAGACCTCCTCTGCGACGAGGCCGCCCATCGCGATGTCGATGAGTGCGCGCAGCTCGGACGCCGTGGCGGTGTAGACCTCGTCCACGTCGTTGTGGGCGAGCAACCCGAGGGCGTCGCCGCGCTTGACGATCGTGAGGATCTCGAGCGTCCGGTTGGGCGCGACGAGCCAGGCGATGACGGCGTGGCCCGCCTCGTGCGTGGCGATGAGTTCCTGCTCGGCTCGCGTGTAGGCGACGGGCTGCCCGATGCCGACGAGCTCGGTGATGCGGGCGTGCTCGACGTCGTCGAAGGTCATCGCCTCTCCCCCGCGCCGCATGGCGTTCACCAGGGCCTCGTCGAAGAGGTGCTCGATCATCACGGGCGTCCACCCGATGGTGGCTGCGGCCACGCGGTCACGGAGCTCGGGCCGGTCCAGCTCGGCGTCGTGCAGCCGGCGGCCGAGGAAGTGGTCGACGAGCGCACGCCGGCCGTGCACGTCCGGCGTCGGGAAGGTGAGGTGGCGGTCGAACCGCCCGGGCCGCAGCAGCGCGGGGTCGAGGGAGTCGGCGCGGTTGGTGGCGGCGATGAGCAGGATGGGCGCCCGCACGGGTGCGATCTGCGCGATCTGCCGGTCCGCGGGGAGGAAGAGGTTCACGGCCGCGACCAGGCGGTTCACGAGCTGCGCCCCACGGCTGGGGGTGTCGAACGACTGCATCTGGACGAGCAGCTCGTTGACGACGCCACCGGTCCCCTCGCTGACCATCGCGTTGCGCTGGAGGCCGGTCCCGATTCCGGACACGGGCCCGGCGTGCCCGAGGACGGCGCGCCCCAGACCCGACCCACCGACGTCGAGCATCCCGCCGCGCCGCAGGGCGATGGCGTCGATCTCCTCGATGAAGCCGATGGCGCCGCCCTCCGCGCGCGCGGCCTTGCGCAGCGCGGTGAAGTACGCGCGGATCTTGCGGGCGGTCGCGCCGTAGTACATGGACTGGAAGGACGTCGCGGAGACGAAGAGGAACGGCACACCGGCCTCGGCGGCCATCGCCTTCGCGGTCATCGTCTTGCCGGTGCCCGGTAGACCTTCGAAGAGGAGGCCGCGCCTGGGTGCGCCACCCGTGCGGTCCGCGAAGCGCCGGTGCATCTGGAACAGCTCGATGGACCGGCGCACGTCCTCCTTGATGGGGTCGATGCCGATGACGTCGTCGAGCGTCACGTCCACCTGCTCGGGCCGGTACGTCAGGTGGGGCGAGCGGCCGCTGACCACCTGGCCGCCGAGCATCACCGCGAGCAGCGCCACGAAGAAGAGGACCGGCACGAGGACGAGCGGGTCCATGGCCGGCAGGGCCGGCATCGGCGAGCGGCCCTGCAGTGACATGGCGATCGCGTAAGCCTCGACGCCGAGGACGACGGCGGCCAGCCGGTAGAAGCGGCGCCGCCGCAGCCGGTCCCGGTCGAGAGCGATGTCGTGCGCCAGGGCGCCTCTGGTCGACGGAGCATCCGGCATGGTCATCTCGTCCCCTCCCGCGGGCCCGACGGGCACCGCCACAAGGTAGACATTATGGAACGAAACGGACACGCCCGCTGGCGATCTCCGCCGCGAGCTTGCTCCGAGTGCACCCCGGCAGGGCCACCCCCGCAACCTCACAACCCAGGAGGCCCCGCACCCGGGTCCTGATGCACGCTCAGACGACCCACCGCGACCCGGGGCGGATCACTCACGCATGAGGACTGGATCGCCTGGTCACTGACGGACGAGCCGCTGCTGCCGTCCGACGACTAGTAGGGCGTGACCGGGCACTTCATCCAGGTCACGTAGTACAGCGTGGAGAAGCTCTCGTCAGCGGAGCCCATGACCATATAGCTGGTCGTGGTCGTCGTGTCGGACGTACCCGCATCGACGCGCAGCGACGTGCTGATGGTGAGGTACCGCTCCGTCCCGCACGGCAGGAAGACCGTCGATGCCATCTGGTCCGTGGCGATCCAGTCCTCGTCGATGCCCTCGACGCCCCCGTTGAGGACGTGGTTCGACGGAACGCTCTGCGGCATTCCCGCGAAGTAGTGGTTCGCCCGGAGCGCGCCTTGGGCCCCCGGTTCCAGATGCGCGTAGCCGCGGAAGTCCGCCTGCGTGATCCCGAACGTGAACCCCGACGGGAGGTGCACCAGGACGCTGAGCTGGCAGTTCTTGCGGGAGTCCAGCTGAGCTGCCCCGACCCCGACCTGGGCCAGGTAGCCGCTGTACGCCACGGTGAACGCGCTCTTGTCCTCAGACACGGCCACCCCGACCGTACCCAGTCGACAACCCGAGCCGTTCACGCCCACGAGCTCAACGATGAGCTCGTCGTCGGGAACGATGTCGCCAGGCGCACCGAACGCTGCTCCGTTCAGTTCCAGTGCCCACGAGGGAACAACAGCGGACGACAGGGCCAATGATGCTGCGACTCCGCCGATCATCAGGTAGTTGCGCACAACTCGCGCCTTCCAGCGGCGCCTCCCGGCACCACAGGTCGAGGTGTCACCTATCCCGTGCAGCAGACCCCAGTCCTGGAGGCCCTCCGGGTGGTGGGGACGTCACATCTCCACCACCCGGAGGGCCTGCCTCAGATCAGGACCCTGCGCCCAACTCGCCGGCCGAGTGCGACTGGGGGGCTGTTCGGGGCTCGCGCCGGTCGAACGCGTACGAGACGACCACCATGGTGACGAAGACCAACATCGGGATGAGGTAGTTGCCCCCCGTGGCGGCGAAGAGCGCCGCAACGCCGGCCAGCCCCGTCGACGCCGCGCCGACTCGCCAAGGCCATGTTGCCTTCCGGCGCGACACCTGGGTGAGAACCCCCACGCCGGCTCCGGTGACGAACGCGGCCACGACGAGCGCCACGTGATTCATCGGCAGTACCTCCCAGCCTCCTTGCCGCTGTACGGCTGCCAGACTACCGGCGCGACGTGGCCGTACAGGACCGCCTTGATGCACTTGCCGCTGGACTGGACCACTCCGATGTAGGCGGACCCGACTCCGGCAGCCACGGCGATGATCTTCGAGACGGTGGGGTCGGGAATGAGCGCTGCGACCGCCGCGGCGCCGCCGGCACCGGCCACCAAGCTTTCCGGTCTCGGACTTGTTGAAGTAGATCGTGGTGTTCCACCACGCGTTGGTGACCTTCGGATCGGCCACAACCGGGTAGGTGGCGTCCGCGGACGCGTCGATCACCTGCACCAGGGCGTTGCCCTGGATCTCGTAGGACGTTGCGACCTCGTCGCCGTTGGCGTCCACGGCCCACGCCGGGGCGACCTCACCGACCGTCATGGCGAAGCCGTCGTGCTCTTCCACCAGCTCCACGCCGGTCCCGTCTGCCTTCTCCACGGGAACGACGTTCTCCCCGAACGTGTACGTGAACTCGTGCGGACCGTCCGCGCTCTCGGTAACGGTCTGGAGTCGCACGGAGCCGTCCTCCAGGACCTGCGCCGCCGCAGTTGCATCGTCGCCCTCGTAGACGACCGTGCCGTCGTCGGCGACCTCGGACGCGTCCGCGTTCACCTCGGTCGGGAGGGTGACCTGCAGCGAGGAACGCCCTGCATCGAGCACGACAGCAGCGTCTGCGTCGGAGGGGATCGTGACAGCGAGCGCGCCGATCTCAGCGGTGACACCATCGGGGCTCGACTCGCCCTCCACGACGTCACCCTGGTCCGGTGCGACCTCGGCGATGAGGTCGGCGACCTCCTGCGTGGAGTCGTCGTCCTCGGTGGCCGCAACGGCTGCGCCACCACCGCCCACCAGCAGGGCGAGGCTCACAGCCCCCACCATTGCCGTCCGGGCACCTCTTGCGCGAGTGCAAGTCACTAGCTCAACCCCATCCGTGTGCGTCACATGCCCACAGCGCCGCCCTGCCTGCTATGCGACGATATCTAGTGTTTTGGCGGCGCGAGGGACAGTAGCAGGCAGGGACCAGGTCCGGGGGTGGTTCTGACGATGACACGTGATCTTCGGGTGGCGGCGCTGAGCGCCAAGAGTTGCCGCGCGGTCACCTCCTGCGGGTCCCGGTCGCGTCTCGCCAGACTGGGGATCGAGGTGCGGTCGGGAAGGCCCAACGCCCGTTCGCGGTTCCGGCCTGCGCCCATGGGCCGACCGCCCCTCGACTGAGGGTGTGCCCAACGACGTCCCGTGGCGGAGCAGGTCAGGTGACCTCCGGGCCCTCGCCGGAACCAACCGCCAGCAGGAGAGGCCCCGGTCACAATGGCGACCGGGGCCTTCGTCGTTCAGTCGTCGATCAGTACGAGCCCCGGACCGTGAGGTCCGGGGATCCTCGTGTTCTTGTTCGGCGCCGCGGTGCCGTCCTCCTGGCCGGCGCGCTGCGTCCGGACGCCGAGTCTCGCCTGGCGACGGAGAGCAGACTGGCCGCATGCATGACGCCGACGAGCCGCCTCTCACCGTTGACGAGGCGTATCGAGCCGCCTTCCACTTCATCAACCAGTACTACGAGCGCGAGCCCATCGTCCCCTTCGCGCCCATGCTGCACTCGATGACGCCGTCGACTCCCGGCGGCTGCGACGGGACCAGGACCGTCACATCGAAGAGGCTTGACCTGCCCCACAGCCTGGTTACCACTGCGGGTGTGGTGGTCAGGCGGGGATGGATGGCAGTACGGGTCCGAAGTCGGGGAAGCAGGCAGCCACGGGAACGCGAGCAGCCAGGGCGCGATCAGCGCGGAGCAGCGGGCATTGGGCATGCCCGACCGTCGGTCAGCCCCCGCGCATACGCCTCCGCCGCGCCCTCGCGGAACATGTCCATGTCCGAGGGCCGCACCAGCGTACGCGCACCCGGGCCGTCGTCGTCGGTCACGTAGCGGGTCAGACCGCGCACCACCGCGACCGGACGTCCCGCCGCCTTACCGCGGACGAGTTCAGCCGCCGACGCGACCTCGTCGGCCACCGCCGTCACCGTCGCGGACAGCTCGCGCCCGTGCGCGTCCACCCCGCCACGCAGGTCGTCGACCACAGCCAGGCCCGCCGCGCCGATCGCGATGTCCACCAGCCCGTCGCGCCACGGCCGCCCAGCGGTGTCGCTCACGACCACCGCCAGCCGCACCCCGAACCGCTCCCCCAGCGCCACGCGGATCCGCCGGGCCGACGCATCCGGGTCCTCCGGCAGCAGCAGCACCGTCCCCTCGGGCGTGTTCGAGGCGTCCACCCCCGCCGCAGCCATGACCAGCCCCAGCCGGTTCTCCACGATCCGCAACGGCGGACCGCCGTCGGTCCGCGGCCGCGTCGCCACCACCCGCACGGTCTCGGCGGTGATCGCGTCCTCACGGTCGGCCGCGAGCACCACGCGCCCCTCCGCCTTCGACACGATCTTCGAGGTCACGACGACGACGTCGCCGTCCACCACCCCGCCCGCACCCGCGAGCGCGTCCCCGACCAGGGCGGCCAGGTCGTCGCCGGCCCGGACCTCCGGGACGCCGTCGGGCGCCCAGACCTCCAGCCGGTCCGCCGGAGGCCGGGATGGCGACCCGCTCACCGGTGCAGCTTCGGCAGCACCTCGCGGCCGAAGACCTCGATCCACTCCCGCTGGTTGCGCCCGACGTTGTGCAGGTAGACGCGGTCGAACCCCAGGTCGACGTAGCGCTGCAGCTCGGCGC
This sequence comes from uncultured Actinomycetota bacterium, assembly GCA_963807045.1. Taxonomy (GTDB): domain Bacteria; phylum Actinomycetota; class Actinomycetes; order Actinomycetales; family Cellulomonadaceae; genus Actinotalea. Next base: position 208,893 of record CAWDZL010000002.1, read on the forward strand.
GATGCACGTCCGGGTCGGACGAGATGACCATGCGACCCTCGAAGTCCTCCGGGCGCACCAGCCGCGCCATCTGCTCGAAGTCGTGCGGCGAGCGGATGTCGCCCTTGGGGAACTTCATGCCCCCGTTGGGCCACTGGTCCATCGCGTTGGCCAGGGCCTCGGCGCCCGTCGGCGCCCATGACAGGTGCACCTGCAGCACCCGCGGCATCGTCGACGGGTCGCGTCCCGCCTCCCGCGCGCCCTCGTCGAACTTGGCGAACAGCCCGGAGATCTTCTCCAGCGGCGCACCCACCGTGATCAGGCCGTCCGCGTGCCGGCCGGCGCGCTTCGCCGTCACCGGCCCGGCCGTGGCGACCAGGATCTCCGGCGGCACCTCCGGCATGGTCCACAGCCGCGTGGACTCGAGCTTGTAGTAGGTCCCGGAGTGCTTGACGTCCTTGCCGGCCAGCGACCCCGCGAACAGCTTGCTGATGATGTCGATCGCCTCGAACATCCGGTTGATGCGCTCGGGCGCCTCCGGCCAGTACGTGCCGAGGATGTGCTCGTTGAGCGCCTCCCCGGAGCCCAGCCCCAGCCAGTGCCGCCCCGGGTACATCGCGGCCAGCGTCGCGGACGCCTGCGCCACCATCGCCGGGTGCCAACGGAACGTCGGCGCCGTCACGCCCGGCCCCAGGTCGCCGCGCGTGCGCTCGCCCAGCGCAGTCAGCACGTTCCACACGAACGACGCCTGGCCCTGCGCGGGCACCCACGGCTGGAAGTGGTCGGCCGCCATGACGCCGGAGAACCCGTGCGCTTCCGCCTCCACCGCCAGGTCCAGCACCTCGCCCGGCGCGAACTGCTCCAGCGCCGCCGCGTACCCGATCGTCAGCCCAGCCATGCGCGTCCTCCATCGGCCCTCGTCGATACCGGCGACCCTACGCGCCGCCACCGACCTCCTGCCCGGCCCCCGACGTCGTCGCTCACCTCACCGGGAGTCTGCTCGTTCGAGCACCCTCCAGGTCAAGGGGCGCCCACGTCTCCGGTATGAACGGGTGACTCCGCCGCTACAACAACTCCGCGAGCCACCGGACAGTCGAGATGGCACCGACGACTACGAGCGCGCCCTGGCGAAAGCGTTCGTCTCGTGGGGATCGGTGTTCTGGGACAGGTAGTTCCACCGGCCGGCTTGGGAGAGGTTCCCTTCAGCCCTGTACACAGCGGCCAACTGCTCGCGCAGGTCGAGGCGCTGCGGTTCTGCCATCACCTCGCTCTTGAGCGACTGCCGACGCCTGCGCAGCTGCTCCGGACCGGTGGAGACCACCTCGTCAGCGTTGCCGGTGGGCTCACTCATGACGGGAACCTACTTGACGCCCCGCCTGCGCCACGCGCTGCTCGTCGGTGAGGTCCGTTGGGTATGTCATGCCGACGACGATGCTCGCTTGCCGTCCGGGCGCAGTCGCCCCGATAGGGACACAGCCGGTGAGAAGTACTTTCCGCGGAAACCAGTTCCAGGAACCCATCCCGGTTCGTACGGCCAGGGCCACGGAGCAGCCGCGCCCGACGCCGGCCCCCGGGACATGCGTGAGGGGCGCCGCCCGGTCCCTCCGACCGGTCGGCGCCACTCACGGGACTTGTCACTCGTAGGCGATGGCCTCGAGGACGTCCATGCGGGCCGCCCGCACAGCGGGCCACACCGCGGCCACGGCCCCGACCACCACAGCGAGGCCGAGCAGGGTCCCGAGCGGACCCCACGGGATCACGAGGCGCGACAGGCCCTCGTCGGCGAACACGGTCGGCATCACGGCTGCGAGCCCTGCGCCGACCCCGATGCCAAGGACGGTGCCGAACACCGCCGTCAGCACGGACTCGATGGTCACGGTCGTGGCCAGCTGGAGCCGGCCGAGGCCGACTGCCCGCAGCAGGCCGATCTCCCGCGTCCGCTCCGAGATGGAGAGGGCGAGCGTGTTCACGATGCCGAGCACCGCGATCACGATCGACAGGCCGAGCAGCGCGTACAGGATCACCAGCATCTGGTTGACCTGGTCGGCCATGGCGTCGCCGAACTCCTCGCCGTCCATCACCGAGACCACGACGTACGGCTTGGCGAGGTCGGTGATCCCGGCCCGCACCGCCGTCAGGTCCGCACCCGCCGCCGCCTTGATGAAGACGGTGTCGATGACACCGTCCTGCGTCCGGACGGCAGTGGTGAAGTCGGACTCCTCCAGGACCACCGGCATCCCCATGACCCCGGAGTCGATGATCCCCGCGATCGTCACCGGCACCTCGCCGGCTTCGCCGGAGACCGTGATGGTGTCACCCAGGTGCCAGCCCTTGGCCTCGGCGCTCTTGAGCTGCACGACGGCGCGTCCCGGCGCGAGGTCGGACGTGTGACCACTCTCCTCCGGCACCTCCAGGGCCTCCTGGAAGAACCCGGCCGGGACGCCGATGACCGCGACGGGGTCGCCGTCCACCTTGGTCGTCTGCGACACGCGCAGGGCGTCCACGCGCTCCACGCCGTCCACACCCGCGACGTCGTTCACCAGCTCGCCCGGCACGTCCCAGGTGGCCGACTGCAGCAGCAGGTCGACCTTGCTCTGGTTGTCGACGACGTCGCGCACCGAGGCCTGGGCGGAGGCCGCCAGGACGGACGCGGCGCCCACGAGCGCCATGCCGATCATCAGGGCGCCGGCCGTGCTGGCCGTGCGCTTCGGGTGCCGGACGACGTTGCCGCGCGCCAGGCCGCCCAGGGGCTTGCCGAGCCGGACGATCGGCGCCGCGAGGATGCCGAGCGCCGTCGGGACCATGACCGGCGCCAGCATCAGCACCGCCACCAGGATGAGGACCGCGCCGAGACCGAGGAGGGACCCGGCGTTGTCCGGCACCTGCACCGCGGCGGTCGCCACGGCGGCGATGCCCGACACGAGGAAGAGCGAGCCGAACGCGGTGCGCCAGCGCGACTTCTTGTCGTTCGTCGCGACGTCGTCGCGCATGGCCTCGACCGGGGCGGTCAGCGCGGCCCGGCGGGCCGGGACGAGCGCCGCGACCAGGCTGACGACCGTGCCGGTGATCAGCGACACCGCGATGGTGAAGCCGTCGAGCGGCACGTCGCCGGACATCTCCATGCCCATGCCGTCGAACACCTGCCGTAGCACGGTGACCAGGCCGAGGCCCGCACCGACGCCGAGCACCGAGCCGATGACGCCGACCGCAGCCGCCTGCCCCAGCACCGAGGCGAACACCTGGCTGGGCGAGGCGCCGACGGCCCGCAGCATCGCAAACTCGCGCTGCCGCTGCCGGACGACCATCTGGAACGTGTTGCTGATGATGAACGTGCCGACGAAGAGCGCGATCGCCGCGAAGACCAGCAGGAACGTCGAGATGAAGCCCAGGGCGGACTCCCAGCTCTCGCGGTTGTCGTCCTTCGCCTGGTCACCCGTGATGACCTCGGCCTGGCTCGCGGACGCCGTGTCCTGCAGCGCCGACTCGACGCGGTGCATGGCCTCGGTCTGCCCGACGCCGTCCGTCGCGTAAACCGTGAACTGCGTGGTCGTACCGTCCGGCGCGTACGCCTGGATCGCGCTCTCCATGTCGAGGCCGACCATGATCGCGCCGGCCATGCTCGCCTCGAAGCCGACCTGGCCGACCACGGTGACCTGCCGGATCTCGCCGGCGATGACGACGGTGGTGGGGTCGCCCACCGCGAGGCCGGACCGCTCGAGCGCCGACGTCTCGAGGACGATCTCGTTCGGACCGTGCGGCATCCGCCCCTCGACGACGCTCACACCGTGCTCGTCCGGGTGCAGGCCCATGCCGAAGCTCGGCGGGCCGCTGCTCATGACGGCGGTGCCGTCCTTGCCGACGAGGACGATGTTGCCCTCGACGTCCGGCACGACGCTCTCCACGCCGTCCACGGCGCGGATGTCGTCCTCGAGCGCGATCGGCAGCGCCGCGCGGATCGGGGCGGCCATGTCGCCGGACGACGTGCCCGTCTCGACGCCGCGCACGTACGCGTCGCCGTTGGTGCCGGCCTCGACGATGTCGTTGAAGGTGTTCGCCATCATCGCGCGCAGCGAGTAGGTGCCGGCGACGAACGCCACACCCAGCAGCACGGCGAGGATGGACAGCAGGAACCTGCCCAGGTGACTGCGGATCCCCCGCAGGGCGACCCGCGTCACCGCAGGCTGCCAGCGGGGGCGTCGGCCGCGCCGACGAGGACCTGCGTGCGGTCGCGGCGCTTCGCACCGAGGTCGCGGAGGGCGTCCAGCACCTGCTCGGCGCTCGGGTCGACGATCTCGCCGACGAGGCGGCCGTCCGCGAGGAACAGGACGCGGTGCGCGTAGGAGGCGGCGCTCGGGTCGTGCGTCACCATGACGACGGCCTGGCCGAGCTGGTCGACGGAGTCGCGCAGGAACCCGAGGACCTCGCCGGACGAGCGCGAGTCGAGGTTGCCGGTGGGCTCGTCCGCGAAGACGACGGACGGCCGGGAGACGAGGGCGCGGGCGCAGGCGACGCGCTGCTGCTGGCCGCCGGAGAGCTCGCTCGGGCGGTGCCCGAGACGGTCGGTCAGGCCCACGGCCTCCACGACCAGGTCGAACCACGCGCGATCGACGGGGCGCCGCGCGATGTCGAGCGGCAGGGTGATGTTCTCCGCCGCGGTCAGCGTCGGGATCAGGTTGAACGCCTGGAAGACGAAGCCGAGGCGGTCGCGCCGAAGCTTGGTGAGGGCGCGCTGGTTCATCCGGCTCAGGTCCTCGCCGTCCACGACGACGGAGCCGTCGGTGAGGGTGTCGAGGCCGGCCATGCAGTGCATGAGGGTCGACTTGCCGGAGCCCGAGGGCCCCATGATCGCGGTGCAGCTCGCCGCGGGCGAAGTCGACGTCGACGCCGTCGAGGGCCCGGACAGCGGTCTCACCGGAGCCGTAGACCTTGACCAGTCCGCGGGCGGAAGCGATCGCCCCTTCGCCTCGGGGGTACACGGTCACAGGACGCACGGGAGTTCCTTCCGTAGATGGTGGTGAGCTGGCCACGCCGTCGTCGCCGGTGCCGATCCTCTCGATCGGGACAACCGGACCGGATCGGGGAGCCCCCCGGAAACCACCCTGAGACCCGGTCACCCTCCCGGATGAGCCGCTCAGGGATGAGGGTCGCCCGGAAGGTGTACCGGTCAGGGTCGAACCCTGAGGTCCCGCCGTTGACCTGCACCGACGCCGCCACGCTAGGGCCTCGGGGTACCGAGGTCAGGGTCGCTCTCAGCGTCCCCTCAGGGGAAGAGGACGGCCGTCCCCCGCTTGAGACCGGAGTCGACGTAGCGGTGCGCCTCGACGACCTCCGCCATCGGGAAGGTGCGGCCGACGACCGGGCGCAGGTCGCCGTCGGCGGCGAACCGGAGGAGGGTCCGGATGTCCGCCCCCTTCGCCTCCGGGCTGCGCAGGCCGGTGAACGCGATCCGGGCCCGGCGCCGGACGCCGGGGAGCGACGTCGCGAGCACATGCCAGGCGATCGACGCCGACGGCACGGTCGTCAGGTAGACACCCCCGGGTGTGAGCGCGCCACGGGCACGGCGGTAGGTGAGCGTGCCGACCGCGTCGAACAGCACGTCGAACGCGCCCGTCAGGGCGGTCACGTCCGCTCGCGTGCGGTCGACGACCTCCGCCGCCCCGAGCGCCCGGACGAGCGCGGCGTTCGCCGGGCCGCAGACCGCGGTCACGGTCCCGCCGAGCGCGACGGCCAGCTGGACCGCGGCGACGCCGACCGCACCGGAGGCGCCGTTGACGCAGACGGCCTGGCCGGGCGCGAGCCGGCCCGCGTCCCGGAGGAAGGGCAGCGCGGTGAGGCCGCCCTCGACCAGGGCGACGGCGTCGGCGTCGGACAGCCCGTCGGGTACCGGCACCACGCCCGCCGCCGGGGCGAGGGCGTACTCCGCCGCGGCCGCGGCCCGTGCGCCCGTGGCGCCGACCACACGGACGCCGGGCTCGAGGCCCGTCACTCCCTCCCCCACCGCCACGACCACCCCGGCGAGCTCGGACGAGGGCACCGGCTGGCGCGGGCCCCGGAGGCCGGAGACGAGGCGGACGATCGCCGGGTCGGCGGCGCGCATGGCAGCGTCCGCCCGCGAGACGGCGAGCGCGCCGACGCGTAGCAGGACCTCGCCCTTGCCGGGTCGCGGCACGGGCAGCTCCTCGACACGGAGGACCTCCGGCGGGCCGTACCGGCGCACCGTGACGGCGCGCATCGTGGCGGGGAGCGCTGGAACGGGAGCGGACATGGAGACCTCCATGGGCGTGCGGCATCGCAGCCGCGGGTGGCGCAGGGATGAGCGGGCGAGGGGGCGAGCGGGCCGTCAGTCGACGTCGTCGGCGTAGCCGAACGCCTGCTCGAGCGGCACGGCGAAGATGCGGGCGATCTGGAAGGCCACCTCGAGCGTCGGCGAGTACCGGCCCTGCTCGATGGCGATAACGGTCTGGCGGGTGACGCCGAGCCGACGGGCCAGCTCGGCCTGGGTCATGTCGCCGTGGGCCGCACGCAGCTCGCGGACGGCGTTGGTGACGCGGGTGGGCCTGCCCACGTCACAGCCCCCGGCGGTAGGCGACGAGCCGCGTCACGGTGCCGACGACGGCGCCGGCCGCCGAGACCGCGTAGATGGCGTTGGCGATCCAGAAGTGGTCCGCCTCCGCGAGCGCAAGGCCGAGCGGCACGATGACGCCGACGACGACGAGCCCGGTGACCGCGTCGCCCCGGCGGGTGATCTCCCGGTCACGGACGTCGGCCGTGGTCCCGCCGCTGGGCCGGACGACCTCGAGCGCGATCCGCCCGAGGACCGTCAGGCCGATCGAGATCCCGACGCTCCACACGAGCGGCGCGACGTACTCGACCTCGGTGAGGGCACCGCCGTCGGCGCGGGTGAGCACCACCACGACGTACCCGACGAAGGTCGCCACGACCGCAGCCAGGTAGACCCAGGCGCCTCGCTCCTCGTACGACACCGCGACCTCCACGTCAAAGATGTTTGACATCACGGTAGGCCTGGGCCCCTGGGGATGTCAAGAATGTTTGACATGGCATCGCGATCCGACCCGGCGCGTCCTCCCGCGGCGGCGACCTGCGCCACCACGGCCCACAGTCTGGGAGAATCTGCGCCCATGAGCCACGAGACACCCACCCCGGACCGCACCCCCACGACGCCCTTCACCGGCGTCGTAGCGGTACCGGCGAAGGTCAGCCTCGACGGCCTCGAGGAGAAGTGGGGCGAGGCCTGGCGCGAGCAGGGCACCTACGCGTTCGACCGGACTCGGCCGCGCGAGGAGGTCTTCTCGATCGACACCCCACCGCCCACCGTCTCCGGCTCGCTGCACGTCGGCCACGTCTTCAGCTACACGCACACCGACGTCCTCGCCCGCTACCAGCGGATGCGCGGCCGCGAGGTCTTCTACCCGATGGGCTGGGACGACAACGGGCTGCCCACCGAGCGCCGCGTGCAGAACTACTTCGGCGTCCGGTGCGACCCGTCGCTGCCCTACGTCCCGGACTTCACTCCCCCGCACGAGGGCATCAACGACCCAGCGGGCAAGGCCCCGAAGCTCTCAGACCAGGTGCCGATCTCGCGCCGCAACTTCGTCGAGCTGTGCGTCCGGCTGAGCGAGGACGACGAGAAGCAGTTCGAGGCGCTCTGGCGGTACCTCGGCCTGTCCGTCGACTGGTCGCACACCTACCAGACCATCGACGAGCGGGCCCGCGCCGTCGCGCAGCGTGCGTTCCTGCGCAACCTCGCCCGCGGCGAGGCCTACCAGGCCGAGGCCCCGGGCCTGTGGGACGTCACCTTCCAGACGGCGGTCGCCCAGGCCGAGCTCGAGGCGCGCGAGTACCCGGGCTTCTTCCACCGCGTCGCGTTCCACCGCGTGGGCGGCGAGGCCGACGGTCAGCCCATCCACATCGAGACCACCCGCCCCGAGCTCATCCCGGCGATCGTGGCGCTCATCGCGCACCCCGACGACGAGCGGTACCAGCACCTGTTCGGCACGACCGTCCGGGCACCGCTGTTCGACATCGAGGTGCCGGTGCTCGCACACCCGGCCGCCGAGCCCGACAAGGGCGCCGGCATCGCCATGTGCTGCACGTTCGGCGACCTGACGGACGTGCAGTGGTGGCGCGAGCTGCAGCTGCCGACGCGCTCGGTCATCGCGCGCGACGGCCGCCTGCTGCGCGAGACGCCGGACTGGATCACGACCGAGGCCGGCCGGGCCCTCTACGCCGAGATCGCCGGCAAGACGACGTACTCGGCGCGCACCGCCGTCGTCGACGGGCTGCGGGCGAGCGGCGACCTCGATGGCGAGCCCTCGGCGACCACCCGCATGACGAACTTCTTCGAGAAGGGCGACAAGCCGCTCGAGATCGTCACGTCCCGGCAGTGGTACATCCGCAACGGCGGCCGCGACTGGGCGGAGCGCGACCTGCGCGCCGAGCTCCTCGGGCGGGGCACCGAGCTCGCGTTCCACCCGGACTTCATGCGCGTGCGCTACGAGAACTGGGTCAACGGCCTGAACGGCGACTGGCTGATCTCCCGCCAGCGCTTCTTCGGCGTCGCCATCCCGCTCTGGTACCCGGTGACGGCCGACGGCGAGATCGACCACGACCACCCGATCGCGGCGTCGGAGGCGACCCTGCCGGTCGACCCGAGCAGCGACGTCCCGCCGGGCTACACGGCCGAGCAGCGGGGGGTGCCGGGCGGGTTCGTCGGCGAGGCGGACGTCATGGACACCTGGGCGACGTCGTCGCTCACGCCCCAGATCGCGGGCGGCTGGGAGCGGGACCCCGACCTGTTCGCGCGCGTGTTCCCGATGGACCTGCGCCCGCAGGGCCAGGACATCATCCGCACCTGGCTGTTCTCGACCGTGGTCCGCGCCCACCTGGAGTCCGGGTCGCTGCCGTGGGCGCACGCCGCCATCAGCGGTTGGATCCTCGACCCCGACCGCAAGAAGATGAGCAAGTCCAAGGGCAACGTCGTCACGCCCATGGGCCTGCTTGAGGAGCACGGGTCCGACGCCGTCCGGTACTGGGCCGCCTCGGCCCGCCTGGGCACGGACGCCGCCTTCGAGGTCGGCCAGATGAAGATCGGCCGGCGCCTGGCGATCAAGGTGCTCAACGCGAGCAAGTTCGTGCTGGGCATCACGGGCGACGACCTGCCGGGTGCCGAGGCCGTCGCCGAGCCGCTCGACCGGTCGATGCTGGCCGCGCTGGCCGGCGTCGTCGACGCCGCGACCGCCGCGCTCGAGGCGTACGACCACACCCGCGCGCTCGAGGTGACGGAGACGTTCTTCTGGACGTTCTGCGACGACTACGTCGAGCTGGTCAAGGACCGCGCCTACGGCGGCGAGGGCTGGACGGCCGAGCAGACCGAGTCCGCGCGGGCGGCGCTCGTGCTGGCGCTCGACACGCTGCTGCGGCTGCTGGCACCCGTGCTGCCGTACGCGACCGAGGAGGTCTGGTCGTGGTGGCGGGCCGGCACCGTGCACCGCGCGCCGTGGCCGACGCCGGACGCGCTGCGTGCCGCCGCCGGTGACGCCGACCCCGCGGTGCTGGGTGCGGCGGGCCGGACGGTCGCGGTACTGCGCAAGGTGAAGTCCGAGGCCAAGGTGTCGATGCGCACGCGCATCCTGCACGCCGAGGTGGTCGTTCCCGCGACCGACCTCGCCGCGACGCAGGCGGCGTCCGCCGACGTGAGCGCGGCCGGTCGGGTCGACGACCTGGTGCTGGTGGCGGACGACGCGGCCGAGGCGCCCGCCGTCCGCGCGGCGGAGCTCGAGGCGCCGCAGGCCTGACCTACCGGGGTCTTCCCGAACCTGACCGAAGGGGCGGTGCGCAACGGCGCACCGCCCCTTCGTCGTCTCCGGGCGGCAGGAGTCACCACGAGCCGGACCATCGATGTCATGCGCTGTTCACACAGGATCTGCAAGGATTCGTCCCCGGGGGCAGGCAGGCCGTCGAATCGTTGTGCATAACTATGGCGGTGGCTGTATGCTCTTGCACATCGACCATCTGAGAGGACCCTCCCCCATGCGCTCACTGACCCGGCTCGCGGTCCCGGTGGCCGCGGCGGCCCTGCTGCTGGCCGGCTGCAGCTCCACGGCGACCGACGACAACGGCGGTTCCGACCAGACCCCGGCCGCCGGCGGCGACGCGACCACGGCGCCCGCCGACGTCCAGCTCATCGAGGACGGGAAGCTGACGGTCTGCACCAACCCGCCCTACGAGCCGTTCGAGTACGAGAAGGACGGCGAGGTCGTCGGTCTCGACATGGACATCGTCAACGAGGTCGCGAAGGACCTCGGCGTCGAGCTCGCCACGAAGATCACCCCGTTCGAGGGCATCCAGTCCGGCGCGGACCTCGACTCCGGCAACTGCGACATCGTCGCCTCGGGCATCACGATCACGCCCGAGCGCGAGGGCAAGATGGACTTCTCCGACCCGTACTTCGACGCCGACCAGGGCCTCCTCGTGCCCGCCGGCTCGACGCTCGCCGCGGTCGAGGACCTCGTCGGCAAGACGGTCGGTGTCCAGACCGCCACGACCGGTCTGACCTTCGCGACCGACAACGGTCTCGAGAGCGTCGAGTTCGAGGACCTCGGGCTGCAGATCGAAGCGCTCCGCGGCGGCTCCGTCGACGCCATCATCAACGACATCGCGGTGCTCGGCCCGTACGCCGGTGACGAGTTCGAGGTCGCGACCACCTTCCCGACCGGCGAGCAGTACGGGTTCGGCGTGAAGAGCGGCAACTCCGGCCTGCTCGCCGCCGTGAACGCGACGCTGGAGCGGATCACGTCGGACGGCACGTACGACACGATCTACGAGGCGAACATCGGCACCGCGCCGGCCAACAGCTGATGTCCGCACCGCGTACCGACGCCCGGCCCGCCCTCACGGCGGGCCGGGCGCGGATGTCCCCCCGCCGCCGCGCCCTCATCTCGCGGCGCATCCAGTACGCCGCGCTCGTGCTCGTGGTGCTCGTGCTCGCGCTCGTCATGGACTGGGGACGGTTCACCGACGCGTTCTTCAACCGGGACGCGTTCGCCGCGGTCATCGACGACATCCCGCACGCCACGCTCAACACCGTCGTCTACATGATCAGCGCGTTCGGCGTCGGGCTCGCCGGCGGCCTGCTCCTCGCCCTGATGAAGCTTCTCCCAGGTCCGCGTCTGGCGCGTGCTCGCCACGGGCTACATCGAGTTCTTCCGCGGCGTGCCGGCCCTGCTCGTCGTCATGGCGTTCGGGTACGGCATCCCGATCGCCTTCCAGTTCCGGTTCGAGTCGGTCATCCTCCAGATCGCGATCGCCCTCGGCATCGTCTCGGCCGCGTACATCGCCGAGACGCTTCGGGCCGGCCTTCAGGCCGTCCCGAAGGGCCAGACGGAGGCGGCCCGGTCGCTCGGGATGTCGCCCACGCAGACGCTGATCCACGTGATCGTCCCGCAGGCGTTCCGCATCGTCCTCCCGCCCCTGACCAACGAGGCGGTCCTGCTACTCAAGGACACGTCTCTCGTGTACATCCTGGGGCTCTCCCCCGCGGCCTTCGAGCTCACGCGCCTCGGCCGCACGGCCCTCAGCCAGGAGAACGGCAACCTCACGTCGATCATCGCCGTGGGCCTCGCCTACCTCATCGTCACCATCCCGCTCAGCTCGCTGACCCGCTGGCTCGAGCGCACCACCGGCTACAAGGGACACGTATGAGCGCCACGGACGCCCCCGTCGTCGAGATCACGGGGTTGCACAAATCGTTCGGTGAGCGCGAGGTGCTGAAGGGCATCGACCTCACCGTCGCCCAGGGCGAGGTCGTCTGCATCATCGGCGCCTCCGGCTCCGGCAAGTCGACGCTGCTGCGCTGCGTGAACCTCCTCGAGCAGCCGACGGCAGGCAAGGTCGAGGTGCTCGGCGTCGACGTCACGGACCCCGACGTCGACATCGACCGGGTGCGCGCGCACGTCGGCATGGTGTTCCAGCAGTTCAACCTCTTCCCGCACCGCAGCGTGCTCGAGAACTGCACCCTCGCCCAGCGCAAGGTGCTCGGCCGCAGCAAGGACGAGGCGGAGGCGATCGCGCGCAAGAACCTCGAGCACGTCGGGCTCGCCGACCGCGCCGACTCGATGCCGACCCAGCTCTCGGGCGGGCAGCAGCAGCGCGTCGCCATCGCCCGGGCGCTCTCCATGGATCCGGCGCTCATGCTCTTCGACGAGCCGACGTCGGCGCTCGACCCCGAGCTCGTGGGCGAGGTCCTCACGGTCATGCGCGAGCTCGCCGACGAGGGCATGACGATGCTGGTGGTGACGCACGAGATGGCGTTCGCGCGCGAGGTCGCGGACCGCGTTGTCTTCCTCGACGCAGGCGTCATCCTCGAGCAGGGCCCGCCCGACGCCGTCATCGGCAACCCGAAGGAGGAGCGCACGCGCGCCTTCCTGCGGCGTGTGCTCGACCCGACCCACCTCGACGAGGCCGAGGACTGAGCCGAGCGCTATCGTCGAAGGATCGGTCACCCCCAGCCGGTCCTGTCGATGGAGACACCCATGCGCGAAGCGAGCAGTCCGAGCCTCATCACCGCGGACCCGGAGGCTCTCCGTCCCGCGCCTGCTCACCGACCGCGTCGCCAGCGAGCCGACCAGCACGTTCATCGAGCGCAAGGTGGGCCTGGGCGGCACCTGGACGCCGATGAGCATCCAGGAGTTCGCCGACGAGGTCACCGCCGTCGCCAAGGGCCTCGTGGCGCTCGGCATCGAGCCGGGCGACCGCGTCTCGATCATGAGCCGCACCCGGTACGAGTGGACGCTGCTGGACTTCGCCATCTGGTCGGCGGGTGCCGTGCCGGTGCCCGTCTACGAGACGTCGTCGGCCGACCAGGTGCAGTGGATCCTCTCCGACTCCCAGGTGCGCCTCGCCGTCGTCGAGACGACCGCGCACGCCACACTGACGGAGTCCGTGCGCTCCGCACTCCCCGAGCTGGGCCGGGTGCTCACCATCGACGACGGCGCCGTCCAGGCCCTGCTGGACGCCGGCACCCACGTGGACGACTCCGAGATCGAGCGCCGCAGCGCCCTCGCCACCGCCGACGACCTGGCGACGATCATCTACACCTCCGGGACCACAGGCCGACCCAAGGGCGCCGAGCTCACCCACGGGAACTTCGTCGCCCTGTCGCTGGAGGGCTCCGTCGGGCTCTACGACGTCTGCGCGCGGCCCGGCTCACGGACCCTGCTCTTCATGCCCCTGGCGCACGTGTTCGCCCGGTTCATCGAGGTGCTGTGCATGTGCACCGGTGCGACGCTCGGCCACACGCCGGACACGAAGAACCTCCTCGCGGACCTGGCGACGTTCCGGCCGACGTTCATCCTCTCGGTCCCCCGCGTGTTCGAGAAGGTCTACAACTCCGCCGAGCAGAAGGCCGGCGGAGGCGCCAAGCTCCGCACGTTCCGCTGGGCCGCCAAGACGTCGATCGTCTACGCCCGCGCGCTCGACACGCCCGGCGGCCCGAACCCGGCGCTCCGGGCGCAGCACGCGGTCGCCGACCGGCTCGTCCTGCACAAGCTCCGCCAAGCCCTCGGCGGCCAGACCAAGTACGCCGTGTCGGGCGGTGCGCCGCTCGGCGAGCGGCTCGGCCACTTCTACCGCGGCGTCGGGCTCCACGTGCTCGAGGGCTACGGCCTGACCGAGACCACCGCCCCCTGCGCGGTGAACATGCCCGAGAAGATCAAGATCGGCACCGTCGGCCCGCCGTTCCCCGGCATGTCCCTGCGCATCGCCGACGACGGCGAGATCCAGGTCAAGGGCGCGTCCGTCTTCCGCGGGTACCACGGAAACGACGCCGCCACCGCCGAGGCGTTCGAGGACGGCTGGTTCCGCACGGGCGATCTCGGGTCGCTCGACGACGACGGCTACCTCACCATCACGGGCCGCAAGAAGGAGATCATCGTCACCGCCGGCGGCAAGAACGTCGCGCCCGCGCTGCTGGAGGACCGCCTGCGCGGGCACCCGCTGGTGAGCCAGGTGGTCGTCGTCGGCGACGGGCGGCCCTTCATCGGCGCGCTGGTCACGCTCGACGTCGAGATGCTCCCGGGCTGGCTCGCCGGGCACGACCTGCCCCCGATGGACGCGACGAGCGCGGCGCGCAGCCACGCCGTGCTCGCCGCCCTGGACCGGGCGGCGGTACGCGCCAGCGAGGTCGTCTCGCGGGCCGAGTCCATCCGCAAGGTACGTGTCCTCACCACGGACTTCACGGTCGAGAACGGCTACCTCACGCCGTCGCTCAAGGTGCGGCGCGACGCGGTGCTGGCCGACTTCGCGGCCGAGGTCGACGCCCTCTACTCGTCCTGACGGCGGTCGCCCGCGCGGATACCGGACCTGCGCGGGCTGCCGTCCCGCGCAGGCGTCAGTGCGCGCCCTTGGCGAGCCGCTGGCGGTCCGCGGTGTAGCTGGGGGCGGCCTCATGGGGCGTGGCCGGGTCCGTCCAGCGCAGCAGCGCGCCGATGCCCTCGACCAGGTCGACGCTGCCCTCGACGGCGAACGTGATGCCCGCGTCCTGTGCGGTCGCGGCCCGCAGGATCGCGACGTCCGCCCGCACCTGCCGGGCCGCCGACGCCGGAACTCCCAACGCGTCCAGCTCGCTGCGCCGCAGCCCGATCTCGAGCGGCCCGTCGCCGGTCCACAACTGCTTCTCGTCCAGGGGGGTCGGCCGCCCGGCGGTGTCCTCGGCGATCACCAGCTCCGCGACCTGGCCGCGCCGGAGGACGTCGACGACGTCGGCCAACGCGGTGACGGCGCCGGCACCCCGGCCCAGGGCCTCGCGCATGCGGTCGGTGACACGCTCGCGCCGCCTGGCCCGGTAGGCCTCGAGAACCTGGTGGACGTTCTCCGCGAAGACCTCCTCCTTGACCCCGTCGGCGCGCGAGCCGCCCGGCACCTCCACCACGGCGTCGGCGGTCACCCGCCCGACGGCGTCGCGGATCATCGCGACCGCCCGGACGTCGCCGGTGATCATCACGAGCTCGGGCCGGTGCTCCGTGACGAGCCGGTCGAGCTCGGCGGCGACGGCCTCGGCGTTCCGCTCCCAGGAGTCCTCGACGCGGGACCGCAGCCGCCGGTGGGACCACCCACCGGTCGCGCGGGCCTTGTGCAGCACGTCGTGCCCGCCCTCGACGTGCTCCTCACCCTCCGGCTCCGGCACGGCGATGCCCGACCAGCTGAGGTCGGCGCCCGACCGGTCCACCTCGACGAGGAGGTACCGGACGGTCTCCTCCTCGGCCTGCACGGCCGGCATCAGTGCGGGCATGCCGTCGTGGAATGCCTCCTCGCGCACGGGCGGACCCGCGAGGACACGGTCGTAGATGACCTCGTCGCCGCGCGCGACGACGAAGCGGCCGTGCGGTCCAGGGACGTGGGTGGGGCGCAGCACGACGTCGGCGATCGCCTCGACGGTCCGGGCGGGGGCGCCGGCCTGCTCCAGGTGACGGCGCAGTCCGTTCCAGCGGCTGCGGAGCTCGCGGTCACCCGCTTCCTCGGCCCTCGTCACGTCCAGGCACACGGTGGTCAGCGGGCCGGTGTGGTCGATCAGCGGCTTCAGCGAGTCGAGCTTCATCGCGTCCCCTCGGGATGGTCCACGGCCGCCGAGCGGCCCCCTGTCCGTATCCACCCTGGGCCAGACGCGCGCGGAACGCCACCCCTCCGGGGCGGCAACTGCGACGGATTCTGGGAGGGTCAGGCCGACTTCTCGCGCGGGGTCCGCTTGGACGTCGCGGGCGCCTCGCGGGGTACCAGGGTCGGGTTGACGTTCTCGAGCACGGCCTCGCGCGTGATGACCACCCGGGCGACGTCGTCGCGGCTCGGGACGTCGAACATGACCTGCTGCAGGACCTCTTCGAGGATGGCGCGCAGACCCCGCGCGCCGGTGCCCCGCAACAACGCCTGGTCGGCGACGGCCGCCACCGCGTCCTCGGTGAACTCGAGCTCGACCCCGTCGATCTCGAACATCCGCTGGTACTGCTTGATGAGCGCGTTGCGCGGCTCGGTGAGGATGCGGACGAGGGCCGCGCGGTCCAGCGGCGAGACGGTCGTGATGACCGGCACCCGCCCGATGAACTCCGGGATCAGCCCGTACTTCAGCAGGTCCTCCGGCATGACGTCGCCGAAGACGTCCGTGTCGTCCGGCGAGTGCAACGGGGCACCGAAGCCGATGCCGTGCCGACCGGAGCGCGCCGTGATGATGTCCTCGAGCCCCGCGAACGCACCCGCCACGATGAACAGCACGTTCGTCGTGTCGATCTGGATGAACTCCTGGTGCGGGTGCTTGCGGCCGCCCTGCGGCGGGACGGACGCCGTCGTGCCCTCAAGGATCTTCAGCAGGGCCTGCTGCACGCCCTCACCGGAGACGTCGCGGGTGATCGACGGGTTCTCGGCCTTGCGGGCGATCTTGTCGATCTCGTCGATGTAGATGATGCCCGTCTCGGCCTTCTTGACGTCGTAGTCGGCGGCCTGGATGAGCTTGAGGAGGATGTTCTCGACGTCCTCGCCGACGTACCCGGCCTCCGTCAGCGCCGTGGCGTCCGCGATGGCGAACGGGACGTTGAGCATCTTCGCGAGCGTCTGCGCCAGGTACGTCTTGCCGCAGCCCGTCGGGCCGATGAGCAGGATGTTCGACTTGGCGAGCTCGACGTCCTCGCCCTCGACGCGCGCGGGCGCACCCGCCTGGATGCGCTTGTAGTGGTTGTAGACGGCGACGGCGAGCGAGCGCTTCGCGGGTTCCTGACCGATGACGTACTGCTCGAGGAAGCTGAAGATCTCCTTCGGCTTCGGCAACTGCACCATCCCGGCCTCGGCCGCCTCCGCGAGCTCCTCCTCGAGGATCTCGTTGCAGAGGTCGATGCACTCGTCGCAGATGTAGACGCCCGGGCCGGCGATGAGCTTCTTGACCTGCTTCTGGCTCTTCCCGCAGAACGAGCACTTGAGCAGGTCGGCGCCGTCACCGATGCGTGCCACCGCGTCGCTCCTCCCCGGGGCGCGGTCGTCCGCTCCCCTGTTGTCCACCATTGCACACCACGGTAGGCCCAGTGTCAGCGGCACGAGGGCCTACCGGCGTGTCCTTTCACCCGCGCAGGCGCGGACGCCTCACGTCGGGACGACGACGCCCTTGCGGCTCGCGAGCACCTGGTCCACGAGGCCGTAGTCCTTCGCCTGGGCCGCCGTGAGGATCTTGTCGCGCTCGATGTCCACCCGGACCTGCTCCGCCGTCTGGCCGCTGTGCATGGCGATCGTCTCCTCGAGCCACTCGCGCATGCGGATCAGCTCCGCCGCGTGGATCTCGATGTCGGACGCCTGCGCGTAGCCGCCGCCCTCGATCGCCGGCTGGTGGATCAGCACCCGCGCGTTCGGCAGGGCGAGGCGCTTGCCCGGCGAGCCCGCGGCGAGCAGCACCGCTGCCGCCGAGGCGGCCTGGCCGAGGCAGACGGTCTGGATCTGCGGCTTGATGTACTGCATCGTGTCGTAGATCGCCGTCAGGGCCGTGAACGAGCCGCCCGGGCTGTTGATGTACAGGGTGATGTCGCGGTCCGGGTCCTGGCTCTCAAGGACGAGGAGCTGGGCCATGATGTCGTCCGCCGAGGCGTCGTCCACCTGGACGCCGAGGAAGATGATCCGGTCCTCGAACAGCTTGGTGTAGGGGTCCTGCCGCTTGAAGCCGTAGGCGGTGCGCTCCTCGAACTGCGGCAGGACGTAGCGGCTCGCCGGCGCGCCGTAGGGCAGCGCGGTCCCGCCACCCAGCGCGACCGCCCGGCTGATGAACTGGCTCTCGGTGCTCACGTGTGCTCCTTGGGGATCGTGGTGCGGCTCAGGAGGCGGTCGTACCGCCGCCGCCGGCGACGGAGCCCGCGTGGGTCACGACGTGGTCGACGAAGCCGTACTCCAGGGCTTCCTCGGCGGTGAACCAGCGGTCGCGGTCCGAGTCGGCAGTGATCTGCTCGATCGTCTTGCCCGTCTGCGCGGCCGTCAGCTCGGCGAGGACGCGCTTCATGTGGAGGATCAGCTGCGCGTTGATCCGGACGTCCGTCGCGGTGCCGCCGATGCCGCCGGACGGCTGGTGCATCATCACCCGGGCGTGCGGGGTCGCGTAGCGCTTGCCCTGGGCACCCGAGGAGAGCAGGAACTGGCCCATCGAGGCGGCCATGCCGACGGCGACCGTCGCGA
Source organism: uncultured Actinomycetota bacterium (assembly GCA_963807045.1). Classification (GTDB taxonomy): domain Bacteria; phylum Actinomycetota; class Actinomycetes; order Actinomycetales; family Cellulomonadaceae; genus Actinotalea. Next base: position 227,085 of record CAWDZL010000002.1, read on the forward strand.
CGTCCGGCTGGATGTACTGCATGGTGTCGTAGATCGCCATGCCGGCCGTGATCGAGCCGCCCGGGGAGTTGATGTAGAGGTAGATGTCCTTGTCCGGGTCCTCCGCCGCGAGAAGCATCATCTGCGCGCAGATGGCGTTCGCGTTCTCGTCGCGGACCTCGGTGCCGAGCCAGATGATCCGCTCGCGGAGCAGCCGGTTGTAGATGTGGTCCTGCAGACCAAAGCTCGGCCCGTCGCCGCGGGCGTCACGCGGCGTCAGATCGCTGGTGTTCACGGCTCTCCCTACGTCTGTGTGTGGCGTCAGCCCCGCGAGAGGCCGACATCGGGACACTAACGCGCCGCCTCGACCCGATCGTCCCGGCGGCACGCCTTTTCGCTGAGGGCGCATGAGGGGCGCTGCCCGCGCCGGGTACGGCGAAGGCCGGGCAGCGTCGCGCCGCCCGGCCCTCGTCCGTTCGTCCTCGTGCCGTTCTGGCTCAGGCCTGCTCGTCCGCCGCGTCCTCGCCCGCCTCGTCGACCTCGGCGTCGGCCGTGGGCTCCTCACCGATGAACGGGGTGAGGTCCACCGGCGCGCCCGACGGGTCCACGACGCTCACGCGGCGCAGCGCGACGGCGGTCGCCTTGGTGCGCCCGACCTCGGCGACCATGGCGGGCAGCTGACCCTGCTGGTCGACGGCCTGGATGAAGCTGTTCGGGTCCATCCCGTACTGCGAGGAGGCGTTGATCAGGTACTCCAGGAGCTCCTCCTGACCGACGGTGACCTTGAGCTCCTCGGCCAGCGTGTCGAGCAGGATGCGGTCGGCGAGCGCCTCGCGCGCCTCGGCCTCGACCTCGACGCGGTGCTCGGCGTCCTCCAGGCGACCCTCGTTCTCCAGGTGCTGGTGCACCTCCGCCTCGACGATGCTCGCGGGCACCGGCACCTCGACGGTCTCCTTGAGCTGCGCCATCAGCCGGTCACGCGCCTGGATCGCGCGGTTGCCCGACTTGATGCGGCCCACCTGCTCGCGCAGGTCCGCGCGCAGCTCCTCGATCGTGTCGAACTCGCTCGCCAGCTCGGCGAACTCGTCGTTCGCCTCCGGCAGGTCGCGCTCCTTGACCGAGGTGGGGGTCACGGTCACCTGGGCCGACTCGCCGGCGTGCTCGCCGCCGGCCAGCGGCGCCTCGAACGTCGTCGTCTCGCCGGCCGAGAGACCCGTGAGCGCCTCGTCCATGCCCGGCAGCAGGTTGCCGGAGCCGATCTGGTACGAGATGCCGCTGACGGAGTCGATCTCCTCGTCGCCGATGACGGCGCGCATGTCGATGACCACGTAGTCGCCGTCCGCGGCCGGGCGGTCCACGCCCACCAGCGAGCCGAACCGCTCGCGGAGCGAGTCGAGACGGCCCTGCACGTCCTCGTCGGTGACCTCGACGTCGTCGACCGTGACCGTCAGCGTCGAGAGGTCGGGGAGCGCGAGCTCGGGTCGCACGGAGACCTGCGCGGTGAAGGTCAGACCACCCTCGGTGCCCGTGAGCGCGGGGATCTCCGTGACCTCGATGTCCGGCTGGCCGAGCGGCCGCAGCTTCGCCTCGGTGATGGCGTCGCGGTAGAAGGTCGGCAGGCCGTCGTTGACGGCGTGCTCGATGATCGACGGCCGGCCGACACGCTGCTCGAGGATGCGCGGGGGGACCTTGCCCTTGCGGAAGCCGGGGATCGACACCTCCGAGCCGATGTGCTCGTACGCGTGCTCGATGCTCGGCTTCAGCTCGTCGTAGGACACCTCGACGGTCAGCTTCACCGTGGTGGCGTCCAGGGTCTCGACGGCGCTCTTCACAGCAGGTCTCCAACAGGGGTGCGGCGGATGGACGACGGCGGCGCGGGGCGACGCGATCGGGCGCGCCGAAGGGGGCGCACGGCCCCCCGATCCTACGGCACGACACCCCCGACGCCGTGCCCTCCGGCCTGGGACCTCGGGCGCTCCCCCGCGCCGGCCACCTCGCGCCCGGGCGGCGGTCAGCGCCAGCTCTCGGTCTTCCAGTCCACGACCTCGAGCGGGACGACCAGCACCGGCCGGTGCTGGTGGTGGCTGAGCCGCACGGCGACCGACCCGCTCATCAGCTCCCTCATCCGGGCCCCGGCCCCGGGCGCCCGCGTCCCCACGACGAACGCCGCGGCGTCGACGGCCCGCGCCAGGTGCGTGAGGGCTCGGTCGGGCCGCCCCGCGAGGTAGCGGAGGTGCCACGGCACGGCGCTGTCGCCGAGGACGCGGCCCAGGTGCCGCTCGAGCTCGCGCTCGCGGTCGCGCCACTCGTCGTCGCCGCCGTCGGGGTCCACCGAGGTGTGCCGCACGGTGCCGTCCGGATACTCCTCGACGACCAGACGGCTCTCGTCGACGTACGCGCAGTACAGCGCCGGCGCCCTCAGCGCCGCGGCCCAGCGGGCCGCCGTCAGGAGCACGAGGTCGGGCTGCCCGGGTGCGAGCTCCACGACGAGGGGGTGCCCGTCCGGCGGCACCATCCGCTCGACGCTCGGCTGAGGAACCTCACGCACCATGGCGGCCTCCCTCGTGCGGGCGGCGGGACGCCGCCACGTCCACCGTAGTGCGGTCCGGGCGACCGGCGTCAGCGGCCCACGAGCCACATGACGCCGACGCCGACCGCCGCCGCCGCGACGCACGCGACCAGCGTGCCGACGGCGTTCAGCACCGCCCAGCGCATCTCGTCCGCGCGCGTCAGCCGCACGGTCTCGACCATCGCGGTCGAGAAGGTCGTGTAGCCGCCGCAGACGCCGCTGGTGAGCGCGACGAACCAGACCGCCCCGAAGCCGTGGAACAGGTGGGCGCCGTTGAGCAGACCGATCAGCAGCGACCCCGTCACGTTGATCAGGAAGGTCGCGAGCGGGAAGGCGCCGCGCCACCGGGCCCGCACCGCGCCGTCGGCCACGAACCGGCCGGCCGCGCCGAGCCCGCCGCCGAGCGCCACGAGAAGGGGGGTCACGCCGCCGCCTCCCCCGCGGCCCGGCGTCGGGCACCGGCGAAGGCACCGGCGGCCGCGAGCGCGACCCCGGCGACCACGCTCACGACGCCGTACGCGAGGCCGAGGAGCACGCGCTCGGCCGCCCAGAGCCGCTCGACCTCGATGGCCAGCGAGCTGAAGGTGGTGAAGCCGCCGAGGAGCCCGGTGCCGAGGCCGAGCCGCAGTCGCAGCCGGAGGCGCGTCTCGGGGCCGCGCGCCGCGAGCGCCGCCAGCAGCAGCCCGAGGCAGAACGCGCCGACGAGGTTGACGATCAACGTCGCGAGCGGCCAGCCGCCCTGCGCGGGGACCGCCTGGGCGACGCCGTAGCGGCCGAGGCTGCCGACCGCCCCGCCTGCGGCGACGAAGCCGATCAGGCGCGGGTCGAGGTGCGCCGGACGCGAGGGGCGTGCGGGGCCGTCGGCCGCGCGCCCTGCCTCCCGCACCGGCCGCTCCTTTCGATCGTGGTCGGGATGGCGGGATTCGAACCCACGACCTTCCGCTCCCAAAGCGGACGCGCTACCAAGCTGCGCCACATCCCGTGCCCTCGAAGCGTAGTGGTCGCGCACCGAACCATTTCCGCTTCCGCGTCCGATGGTGGACGATTAGCCCGGTCCGCACCGTGCAAAGTCGTCTGTAGCCACACCGCCGGGCCCCTCGCCCGGGGAGGAGACCCACGTGACCGAGCCCACCTACGATGCGCAACCCCGGATCGCCGTCATCGGCACCGGGTACCTCGGTGCAACCCACGCCGCCGCCATGGCCGCCCTCGGCTTCGAGGTCGTCGGCTACGACACCGACGCGGACAAGCTCCGCGCGCTGAGCCTCGGCAAGGTGCCCTTCTACGAGCCCGGGCTGGACGACCTGCTGCTCGAGCAGGTCGAGTCCGGCCGCCTGCGGTTCACCACCGATATCGCCGACGCCGTCCGTGACGCCGACGTGCACTTCATCTGCGTCGGCACGCCCCAGCTCCCCGGCTCCAACGCCGCGAACCTCGCCTACGTCGAGGCCGCGACCCGCGCCGTCACGCAGCACCTCACGCACGACGCCGTCATCGTCGGCAAGTCCACCGTCCCGGTGGGGACCGCGGCCCGCCTGCGCGCGCTGGTCGCCGAGCACCTGCCGGACGGCGTCGCGGCGGAGGTCCTCTGGAACCCCGAGTTCCTGCGCGAGGGCAAGGCCGTCGAGGACACGCTGCACCCCGACCGGATCGTCCTCGGCGGCGTCAGCGCGCGGTCCGAGGCGATCATGCGCCGCATCTACGCCGGGCCGATCTCCGACGGCGCCCCCGTCATCGTGTGCGACCTGCCGACCGCCGAGCTCGTCAAGGTCAGCGCCAACGCGTTCCTGGCCACCAAGATCTCGTTCATCAACGCCGTCGCCAGCGTGTGCGAGGCGGCCGGCGCCGACGTCACCGTGCTGGCCGACGCCATCGGGCTCGACCCGCGCATCGGGCGCAGGTTCCTCGACGCCGGCCTCGGGTTCGGCGGCGGCTGTCTCCCCAAGGACATCCGGGCCCTCATGCACCGCTCCGGCGAGACTCGGGGCGTTCCGCATGGGCGGACTGCTGCAGAAGGTCGACGAGATCAACATGGGCCAGCGTCAGGCCGTCGTCGAGATGGCCATCGCCGCGTGCGACGGCTCCGTCCTCAACCGGACGATCGGCGTCCTGGGCGCGGCCTTCAAGCCCGACACCGACGACGTGCGCGACTCGCCGGCACTGAACGTCGCGGCCGCCCTCCACCTGCGGGGCGCGCAGGTCAAGGTCTACGACCCGGCCGCCGGCGACACCGCCCGCCGGACCTTCCCGACCCTCACCTACGCCTCCTCGACGGAGGAGGCGGTCGAGAACACCGACGTCGTGCTGCTGCTCACGGAGTGGCCCCAGTTCGTCGACGCCGACCCGGCGCACCTGGCGTCCACGACCCCGACGCCCCGGGTCATCGACGCACGAGGCAAACTCGACCCGGCCGCCTGGCGGGCCGCCGGCTGGGAGTTCCGCGGACTGGGCCGCCCCGCAGCCTGAACGCCCGGTGGCGACGGCTCCGACCCCACGCGGGCTCGGAGCCGTTACCCTGGGTGCGCCGTCCTGCGGGACGTCGCGGGCGTAGCTCAATGGTAGAGCCCCAGCCTTCCAAGCTGGTCATGCGGGTTCGATTCCCGTCGCCCGCTCGCACGTTGCGGGTCCGAGCTCCGAGCGGTTACCGTCCGGGTGTCGGACCCCTGCTGGTCGAGGCACACGAGAGGACGGGCCATGAGCCGGGCGCTCACCACCGCGCTCGTCGTCGGCCGCCCCCGCACCCTCGCCCCCTGCTGTCGCTGCTGCTGTCTGTAGAGCGCTGGCACCCCGCGGCCCCATCGGCCGCCCCTGCCGCTCCGGCCAGCGCTCAGCCACCACCCCTGAACCCCGTCGCCGGAATGCCCGTGCGCCCCGTGGGGTTGGTGCGAGCGGCGACCCCACCCCCTTGGACGAGACGAGGAAGACATGGCCCGCATCTACGACGACGTCACGAAGCTCATCGGCAACACCCCCCTGGTCCGGCTCAACCGGCTGACCGAGGGCGTCGACGCGACGGTGGTCACCAAGCTCGAGTTCTACAACCCCGCCAACTCGGTCAAGGACCGCATCGGCGTCTCGATCGTCGACGCCGCGGAGCAGTCCGGTGAGCTCGCGGCCGGCGGGACGATCGTCGAGGCGACTTCGGGCAACACGGGCATCGCCCTGGCGATGGTCGGCGCGGCCCGCGGCTACGACGTCGTGCTGACGATGCCGGAGTCGGCCTCCAAGGAGCGCCGCGGCCTGCTGCGGGCGTTCGGCGCCGAGCTGATCCTGACGCCCGCCGCCGAGGGGATGAAGGGCGCCGTCGCGAAGGCCGAGGCCATCGCCGCCGAGCGGCCCGGCGCGGTCCTCGCCCGCCAGTTCTCGAACGAGGCGAACCCCGCCATCCACCGCGCGACGACTGCCGAGGAGATCTGGGCGGACACCGACGGCGCGGTCGACATCGTCGTCGCCGGCATCGGGACCGGCGGCACCATCACGGGCATCGGGCAGGTGCTCAAGGAACGCAAGCCCGGCGTGCAGATCGTGGGCGTCGAGCCCGCGGAGTCGCCGATCCTCAACGGCGGCCAGCCGGGTCCCCACAAGATCCAGGGCATCGGCGCCAACTTCGTCCCCGAGATCCTCGACACCACCGTGTACGACGAGATCATCGACATCGACGCCGAGACGGCGATGGAGACGGCGCGCGACGCCGCCCGCCGCGAGGGGCTGCTCGTCGGCATCTCGTCCGGCGCCGCGATCGCCGCGGCCCTCCAGCTCGCCGAGCGGCCCGAGAACGCCGGGAAGCTGATCGTGGCGATCGTGCCGTCCTTCGGCGAGCGCTACCTGTCCACGCCCCTGTACGCACACCTGATGGACTGAGCGATGCGACGTCTGCGACGCTTCCTCGCCCTCCTGGCCGAGGACCTCGAGGCCGCCCGCCAGCAGGACCCGGCGGCGCGGTCGGCCCTCGAGGTCGCCCTCGGCTACCCCGGGGTGCACGCGGTCTGGGCCTACCGGATCGCGCACCGCATGTGGCGCGAGCCCGGGCTGCGCCTACCAGCCAGGCTCGTGTCGCAGTTCGTGCGCTTCCTCACGGGGATCGAGATCCACCCGGCTGCGCAGCTGGGCCGCCGACTGTTCATCGACCACGGCATGGGCGTGGTGGTCGGCGAGACCGCGATGGTGGGTGACGACGTCGTGCTCTTCCACGGCTCGACGCTGGGCGGGAAGTCGATGAAGCGCGGCAAGCGGCATCCGACGCTGGGCGACGGGGTGGTCGTGGGCGCGGGGGCGAAGATCCTCGGACCGGTGTGGATCGGCGACGGTGCGCGCATCGGCGCGAACGCCGTCGTCGTGCACGACGTCCCGGCCCGGGCGGTGGCGGTGGGCGTACCCGCAGTCATCCACCCCGCCCCCCCAACGCCGATCACCCACCCAACCGAAGACCCCGCCACCCACATCTAGCCCCCCCCACCTCCTACTCCCCCCTCCCCCACCCCACCCCCCATCTCGTCCGCAAAGTGGAGCGAAGTGCACGGACACGCCAGCGTGTCGCGTGCACTTCGCTCCACTTTGCGAGGGGGATTGTTCTAGTTGTGATGGAACAAGTAGGGTGGTCCTGTGCTCTTTCGCATCGACCCGACGTCCGACGAGGCGCTCTACGCACAGCTCGCCGGGCAGGTTCGCGCCGCCGTCGCGCGCGGCGAGCTCGCCGACGGTGAGCGCCTGCCCGCGGCGCGTGACCTCGCCGCCTCCCTCGACATCAACCTCCACACCGTCCTGCGCGCCTACCAGGACCTGCGCACCGAGGGCCTCGTCGAGCTGCGGCGCGGCCGCGGCGCCGTCGTGACGGCCGGTCCGGCACGCGACCTGGCGCCCCTGCACGAGGCGATCGCCGACGTCGTCCGCACCGCCCGGCGCCTCGACGTCTCCTCCGACACCGCCATCACCCTCCTCAAGGAAGCCCTGCGATGACCGCCGCGACCACCACGACCGCCAGCCGGACCGTCCCCCACCGCGGGACGACGACGCTCCTCGCCCTCGGTGTCCCGGCCGTGGTCACCGCCGTGGCCGTGGTGGTGGGGCTCGCCTGGCGCGACCGCCTGCCGGACCCCGTCGCGTCGCACTGGGGGCCCGATGGCGTGGACGGCACGTCGTCGCTGGTCGGCCTCCTCGCCCCGCTCGCCGGCGTGAACCTCGCGTTCGCCGTCGGGCTGTGGGCCATCGGCTTCTTCTGGGGGTATGCGGCGATGACCCGGCGGTTCGCCGTCGGCATCGCGGTGTGGACGGCGACATTCGTCGACGGCCTCGTGGCCGCGATGCTCGCCGCCCAGCTCGACGTGCCGAGCGCCGCCGACGCCCGCGACCTCGGCGGTTGGCTGGGCCTCGCGATCGTCGGGGCACTCGCGGTGGCCGGCCTGGCCGCGTGGGCCGCGCCCGGCGATCCCCACCTCGCCGCGACCGGCCCGGTGCCCGACGACGCCCCTCGCCTGCCCCTGCCGGCCACCGAGCAGGCGTCCTGGGTGCGCCACCTGCGGGCGGGCAACCCGCTGTGGATCGGCGCGGCAGTCGTCGCGTTCGCCCTGCTCATGGGCCTGGTCACGCGCTCCTGGTGGTTCACCGTCGCGCTCCTCGCCACCCTCCTCCCGCTGCTGGTCACCGTCACGGACTGGACCGTCAGCGTCGATCGGCGCGGGCTCGTGGTCCGCTCGCGACTCCCCCGGCCCCGCGTGATGGTGCCCCTCGAGGAGGTCGAGGAGGCCGTCGTCGTGCAGGTGAACCCGTTGCGGGAGTTCGGCGGCTGGGGCATCCGGACCGGCGTCGGCGGCCGCATCGGCGTCGTCATGCGCGGCGGCGAGGCGATCGAGGTGGTGCGGACGGGCGGGCGTCGCGTCGTCGTGACGGTGGACGACGCCGCGACGGGCGCCGCACTGCTGAACACGCTGGCGGCGCGCACGCGGACATAGGCCTCGTCGTCGGACCTCGAAGCGGGGAGGGTTGGCGCGCTCAGGCGCACATAACCCTCCCCGCTTCGCGTTTCCCGACGCCGGCACATCGTCTCGGCATGTGAGGCGTACAGGTGCGCAGCGTTGCGGCACGGGCGCTGCCGGTTCTAGCCTCGCCATCAAGTCCGAGAGGCGGGCCTGCGCGTCCCATCGCCTGGGACGGACAACGGGGAGGAGGACGCCATGATCGCGATCGCGACCTGCATGGCGATGACTCCCCGATGTGGCTGCATGCCACGCGCCGGCGCCTGACGAGACTCGTCGCGGTCCGATGACGGACCCCAGGACGCCGGCGGCCCAGGCCCCATCCCGCCCGCTGCGGCGCGCCCGCGAGCGCGCGCCGCCCTCCACCCGAGGACCGCCATGCCCAGCGCGCCCACGTCCGCCCCGGCACCGACGCCGTCGTCCGCCCCCGACGTCGGACGGCACCACCCGCTGCCCGTGTCCTTCCAGGGCGTGCACCGGACCTTCAGCACCGACCGCGGCACCACGACCGTGCTCGCGGCCGTCGACCTCGAGATCGGAGCGGGCGAGATCGTCGCCCTCCTCGGGCCCTCCGGCTGCGGCAAGTCCACGCTGCTGCGCGAGGTGGTCGGGCTCGACGCCCCCACCAGCGGGCGCATCCTGATCGACGGGCGCCCCGTCCGCGGCGCCGACCCGCGCTGCGCCGTCGCCTTCCAGGAGCCGCGCCTGCTGCCGTGGCGCACGGTCGCCCAGAACGTCGCGCTCGGCCTCCCGACAGGATCCGACCGGGCCGTCGGTCGCCGCCGGGTCGCCGAGCTCCTCGAGCTCGTCGGCCTCGGCGCCTGCCCGCACCAGCGCCCCCGCGAGATCTCCGGCGGGATGGCGCAGCGCGCGGCCCTCGCGCGCGCGCTGGCCCGCAACCCCGGCGTCCTCGTCCTCGACGAACCGTTCGGCGCACTCGACGCGCTGACCCGCATGCGGATGCAGGACCTGCTGCTCGACGTGCAGGCGGCCCAGCCCGCAACCATCCTGCTCGTCACCCACGACGTGGACGAGGCCCTCTACCTCGCCGACCGGGTCGCGCTCCTCGGCCGCCCGGCCGGGTCCGCCCCCGGCACGCCGAGCACGGTGCGCGCCGTCGTCGGCGTGCCCGGCACCCGACCACGCGACCGCGGCGACGCCGACCTCGCCCTCCTGCGCGCCCAGCTGCTCGACGGGCTGGGCGTGCCGAGCCACCACGCCGACGACGACCCGGACGACCACCACTCCGTCTGAGCCACCACCCACCCGCCGGCTGCCGGCCGCGACACTCGCCTCCGCGATGATGCTCGGTGGCAGGACGCCCAGTGGCAAGATCCTGAGGCGGCTGCTGGCCGACCTCGTCGTCGCCGCGGGCGTCGACATCGGAGGACTTCGAGGACGAGGAGGTCGCATGACGGACCGGACGTTCGGTTTCCGCACCCGCGCGCTGCACGCCGGCGGGGTGCCCGACAGCGCCACGGGGGCACGCGCCGTCCCGATCTACCAGACCACCAGCTTCGTCTTCGACGACGCCGCCGACGCCGCGAGCCTCTTCGCGCTCCGCAAGTACGGCAACATCTACTCGCGCATCAGCAACCCCACCGTCGCGGCCCTGGAGGAGCGCATCGCCTCCCTCGAGGGCGGCATCGGGGCCGTCGCGACGGCGTCGGGCATGGCGGCGGAGTTCGTGACGTTCGCGGCGCTCGTCGGCGCGGGCGACCACGTCGTCGCCGGCGCGGCGCTCTACGGCGGCACCATCACGCAGCTCGACGTGACGCTGCGGCGGTTCGGCGTCGACACCACGTTCGTCCCCGGCACGGACCCGGCCGACTACGCCGCGGCCATCCGGCCCGAGACGAAGGTCGTCTATGTCGAGCTCATCGGGAACCCGTCGGGCGAGATCGCCGATGTCGCCGCGCTCGCGGAGGTCGCGCATGCGGCCGGCGTGCCGCTCGTCGTCGACGCGACCCTGGCGACGCCGTACCTGTGCCGGCCCCTCGAGCACGGGGCCGACATCGTGATCCACTCGATGACCAAGTTCCTCGGCGGGCATGGCACGACCCTGGGCGGCGTCGTCGTCGAGAGCGGCCGCTTCGACTGGGGCAGCGGCCGGTTCCCCCAGATGACCGAACCCGTGCCCTCCTACGGCGGCGTGCGCTGGTGGGACAACTTCGGCGAGTTCGGCTTCCTCACGAAGCTGCGCAGCGAGCAGCTGCGAGACATCGGCCCGGCCCTCGCCCCCATCGCAGCGTTCGCGCTCCTGCAGGGCGTCGAGACCCTGCCCCAGCGGATGGACGCACACCTCGCGAACGCGCGCACGGTGGCCACCTGGCTCGACGCCGACCCCCGGGTCGCCTACGTGACCTGGGCCGGGCTGCCGGGCCACCCGCACCACGAGCGTGCGGCCCGCTACCTCCCGCTGGGCCCGGGGGCGGTCTTCGCCTTCGGCGTCCGCGGGACGGCCGACGTCCCCGCGCGGCAGGCCGGGCAGGCCTTCATCGAGGCCTGCGAGCTCGCCAGCCACCTGGCGAACATCGGGGACGCCCGGACCCTGGTGATCCACCCGGCGTCCACGACGCACCAGCAGCTCACGCCCGCACAGCTCGAGTCCGCTGGCGTGCCGGAGGACCTGGTCCGCATCAGCGTGGGCCTCGAGGACCCCGAGGACATCCTGTGGGACCTCGACCAGGCGCTGACGCGCGCCGTCGGGCCCGCCGACGCATGGGAGGGACGGTCATGAACGTCTCTCCCGCCGGAGCTGCGCGCACGTGGACCGGGCCGGGCGCCGCCCAACGCCTGGCGATCCTGCACCGCACCCGGACGGTCGCCGTCGTCGGCGCGTCCGACAACCCGGCGCGGGCGAGCTTCTTCGTCGCCACCTACCTGCTGTCCTCCACCGACTACGAGGTCTACTTCGTCAACCCGCGGGCGACCGAGATCCTCGGTCGCCCGGTGTACCCCTCGCTCGCCGCACTCCCGGTGACGCCCGACCTCGTGGACGTCTTCCGGCGCCACGACGACCTGCCGGGCGTGCTCGAGGAGACGCTGGCCGTCGGCGCGCGCACCCTCTGGCTGCAGCTCGGCTCGTGGCACGAGGCCGTGGCCCGCGCGGGCGAGGCGGCCGGGCTCGACGTCGTCATGGATCGCTGCCTGAAGATCGAGCACGCGCGGTTCCACGGCGGTCTGCACTTCGCCGGCTTCGACACGGGGGTGATCAGCTCACGACGCCAGCGCCGCTGACGACGCGCCCCCGTGCCGGATTTGGATGGTATTCGACCTGACACATCCGTATGTCCTAGAGTCCGCGGCGGGGGGAGGGCGCTATGTCCGACGTGGAACGACTGCAGCGGCTCGTCGACGAGAGCCTTGCGCAGGCGGCCGAGGTGTCAGCGCGAGCACACGAGGTCGCGCGCGACCTGGCCGGCCTGACCGGAACCGGGCGGTCGAGCGACGGAGGGGCACGCGTCGTCGTCGATCACCGCGGCATCGTGACCGACGTCGAGATCGCACCCGTCGCACTCCGGGACGGCGTCGGCCAGGCACGCGCCGACGTCCTCCAGGCCACCGAGGCCGCGCTCGCCGACCTGCGCGAGCAGGCGGCACCGCTGCAGGCCCGGCTGCTCCTCCCGGACGACCCGCTCGGGGACACCGACGTCCTCGACGCGTACGACCGGCTGCTGACCGGCGAGACGGGGGGCACGCGATGAACCAGTTCGTCGTGGACACGGGGTCGCTGCGCACGCACGCAGCGGAGGCCGCACAGGTCGCGAGCGACCTGCAGTCGGCGCTCCAAGCCGTGAGCCACACCTCGATGTCCGGCAACGCCTTCGGCGCGATCTGCAGCTTCTTCCTCGCGCCGGCCACCGTCCTCCAGTCCTCCTTGGTGGCGGGCATGTCGTCCGCCACCAAGGCCCTGAACGGCGCGGCCGCCGCGATGACGGCGGCGGCTGAGACGTACGACGCCGTCGACGACGCGACGAGCGGCCGGCTGACCACGCTGCTGGAGGAGCTGCGATGACCACCTCGACATTCGCCGCCGCACGCCCCCTGGACGAGTGCCTGTCCTGCGCGTCAGCACTGCGCCCCGCCGTCGGCACGATCGCCGGCGTCGGGAACGGCGACTTCGCGAGCAAGAACGGGCTCGGCGGGCTGCTGGGCGGCTCCTTCTCCGCCGGCGGCTTCCAGGTCGACGCCATGTCCCTGATGTCGGACCCGATCGCCACGCTCGCCGGCAGCTGCGCGAACTTCCTCATGGATCACCTCCCGCCGCTCCCCCAGATGCTCAAGGCCCTCGGCGGCGACCCGCGGAGCGTCCAGTCCCGCGCCAGCGCTTGGACGAGCACCGCGGAGCGGGTCGAGACGACGGCGAAGGACTACCTCGCCCGGGTGGACACGACGCTGCGCGGCTGGACCGGCCCCGCTGCCGACAGCTACCGGAAGTTCGCCTCGTGCCTGTCGGAGTCGATCGACTCGCTCTCGCGGATCACCGCCGGGATCGGCAAGGCCCTGTCCGCGGTCAGCGGCATCGTCGAGCGCATCCGGGCCATCGTGCGGAACGTCATCGCGGAGCTCGTCGGCAAGCTCATCTCGTGGGTGGCCCAGGCGCTCGGCACCTGGGGCGTCGGCCTGAGCTGGGTGATCCCGCGCGCCGTGGCCGCGATCGCGCAGCGCGTGAAGAAGGTCAAGGAGTGGGTGACGAAGCTGGTCACCTCCGTGCGGGACGCGCTGCAGTCCATCCGCACCGTCACCGCCGCCCTCAAGGCCGCGGGCCCGGCGCTCTCGCGGGTCAGCGAGATGCTCGGGTCCGCCACGGGGCCGCAGATCGCCGTCGTCGGTGGCGCCAGGTTCACCACGACCCCGGCGTGGCCCTCGACGCCCGCTCCGGTCGGCGGCTCGAGCACGACGGCCGGCTCCCTGGCGTCGTCCATCGACTCGATCGTCGATGGGCTCCATCACCTCCAGGAGAGCGTCGCCAAGCTGACGGGAGAGACCCGTGGCTGACGGCGCCCAGGAGCTCCCGGGCCTGGAGGACATCGACGACGCGGCCATCGAGGCCGGGTTCGCGGCGGCGCTCGCGCAGATCGACGAGTGGTCGGAGCTCAGCCGCGGCGAGCTCGAAGCGGGCCCGCGCCGCGCAGGCGGCCCTGGAGCGGGTGCGCGTGGCCGTGTGGTCCCCCGGTCACGAGGTCAGGGTCGTCGTCGACCACACCGGGCGCCTGCACGACCTGGAGTTCGACCCCAAGGCCTTGTCGACGGCGCCGGCCGCGCTCGGCGCCGCGACGACCGCCGCGATCCGGCGGGCGCTCGACCGGCTGGGCCGCGAGGTGGAACGCATCGCGAACGAGGTCGCCGGCGTGGGTACCCCGATGGCGGCGTCGCTCCTGGCCACCTACGCGCCGTTGCTCGAGGCGGAGCCCGACCAGGCCTGATCGACCCGGCTCACCTCAGTCCGACGGCCACCACACGGCGGACCGCAGGACCACGCGCGCGTCGTCGTCGTCGGAGGTCAGGCGGACGCCCTCGGCCCTCAGCCGCCCGACCGCGTCGGTACGGTACGGGGCCGGCGGGAGCCCCGCGGCGTTCACCACGCGCCACCACGGGACGCCGCCCCCGGCGCGCGCCATGACCTGGCCGACCATCCGCGGGCCCCCGCGGCCGAGGCGGTCCCGGAGCACCTCCGCGATGCCGCCGTACGTCATGACCCGGCCGGACGGGATCGCCGCGACCAGGTCGAGCACGGCCTCGAGGTAGTCGTCGTCCACGCCGTCCGCCCAGCGTCCTCAGTCGCGGCGCACGAGGATGAGCGCGCGGTCGTCGTTGTCCCCCGCGCGCACACCGTCGAGCACCGCGGCCGCGCCACCGCTGCGGGTGGCGACGAACCGCTCGGCCTCGCCCATGAGTCGGTCGATGCCGAGCTCGAAGTCGGCGCCCGGCGTCTCGACCAGGCCGTCCGTGTAGAGCATCACGGTGTCACCGTGCTCGAGGACACCGCGGTGCGTCGCGAAGCGCGGTGAGGGCACGATGCCGAGGGCCGGGCCGCCGGAAGTCTCGAGCGGCACGATCAGACCCGAGCCTGCGTGCAGCTGCACCGCCGGCGGGTGGCCCGCCGTCGTGACGGTGAAGGCGCCGGTGTCGAGCCGGGCCGCCAGGTGCACCGCCGTCGCAAACCCCTCCGGCCAGTCCTGCGCGAGCAGGTAGGCGTTGGCCGCGGGCAGGAAGCGCTCCGGCGCCATGGTGCCGAGGAGCCCGCCGAAAGCCCCTGAGAGCAGCAGCGACCGGACCCCGGCGTCCTGCCCCTTCCCGGAGACGTCGACGAGCACGATCTCGAGGAGGTTGCCGGTCCGGGCCGCGACCACGAAGTCGCCCGAGAACGCCTCGGCGTACGCGGACCTGACCACGCTGTCGACGCGCCACGTGGCCGGGAGCGGCGGGATGCGACCGTGCGCGACGAGGCGGTCGCGCAGGTCGACCAGCATGAGGTCGCTCGCCGCACCCTGCAGCCCGAGGCGGTCCCGCGAGCGCACGAACAGGAGCGCGGCCACGACGCCCACGATGGTGACCAGGAGCGAGCCGGGCTCGACGTCGACCCAGCTGCTCAGCTCCAGGGCGAGCATCTCGGCGAGGACGGCGACGCTCAGGGCGATCATCCCCGTCAGGCGCAGGCTGAAGACGCCGAGCAGGACGATGAGCAGCGTCGTCGCCGGCGTCACCCACTCCGGGACGACGATGACGCCCAGGGCGGCCAGGCACGAGAGCGCCACCAGGACCGTCGTGGTGGTCAGCTGGCGGGCCATGAGCCGTCGGCGCCGCAGGGCGTCGGCCCAGTGCCACCGCACGGCACGCGGCCGCGCTGATGCGGGCGACGCCGTCAAGGTCACCGGGCGAGGCTATCCCGCGCCGCCGACGTCGGTGGAGAGCACGCACTTCTTCGCCCCCACCGTCCCGAGGGGTGGGAGACCCCGCGCGACGCGCCGACGGACGAAAAGGCGTTCGCCGCACCGTCGGGCGCCCGGCACGATGGGGCCCATGACTTCCCTGCCCGCCGGGTACCGCCGCACGGATATCCCGGAGACCCGCCACGCCGACCTCATCAGCATCGACACCTGGGCGTTCCCCAGCTCGCAGTCCGACGAGGTCCACCTGGGCCTCCCGGTGTCGCTCGACTGGGACCGCGCGCGTGGCGTCGAGACGGACGACGGCGAGCTGGTCGCCATGCACGCGTCCTACCGGTACCGCGCCTTCCCGGTGCCCGGTGCGCGCACGTCCGTCTCGGGCCTGACCTGGGTCGGCGTGCACCCGGGGCACCGCCGACGGGGTCTGCTCACCACGATGATCGACGAGCACTTCGCCCGCAGCCTCGAGCGCGGCGAGGCCGTCTCGGCACTCTTCGCCGCCGAGCCCGCCATCTACGGCCGGTTCGGCTACGGGCTCGCGGCGAGCTCGCTGCGGATGCGCCTCCCGCGCGGCGCCGCGCTGCGCGACGTGCAGGGCGCCGCCCAGCTGCGCGTGCGGATCGAGAAGCTCGACGCCGAGCGGCACGGTCAGCTCATGCAGGCCGTGCACTCGCGCGTCGACCGGCCCGGTTGGGTCACCCGCGAGTCCGAGCACCAGCTCGCCGCCTGGGTCGCCGACCCGGAGCCGTTCCGCGAGGGTGCGGAGTCGCTGCGCATCGCCATCGTCGGTGACGACGAGACCGACGCGACGGCCCGCGGGTACGCCCTGTTCCGCCGCAAGTGCGACTGGCCGGACGAGGGCCCACGGGGCACCGTCCGCGTTCGCGAGGCCGTGGCGCAGGACGCCGCGACCGCGCGCGCTCTCTGGGGCGTCCTCCTGGACCTCGACCTCATGGCCACCGTCCAGGTGGGCCTCCTGGCGACGGACGACCCGCTGTGGTTCCTCCTGGTCGACCCGCGTGCGGCGCTGCCGGCCGTCGGGGACAACCTGTGGGTGCGGCTGCTGGACGTGCCGACGGCCTTGGCGGCGCGGCGCTACTCGGCCCCGGTCGACGTCGTCCTCGACGTGACGGACGCGCGGCTCCCGGGCAACTCCGGCAGCTGGCGCCTCGTGGGCGGACCGGATGGCGCGACCGTCACCCGGTCCGACGCGCCGGCCGACGTGGCTCTCGACGTGCGTGAGCTCGCCTCCGCCTACCTCGGCGGGGTCTCGCTGGAGGCGCTCGCCATGGCCGGGCTGGTGCGCGAGCTCACCCCGGGCGCGGTCCGCCGGGCGGCGGTCGCCTTCGGCTGGCCCGTCGCTCCGGTGTGCACCTGGATCTGGTGACCGAGGGCGTCAGCCCTCGTACGCGGCGACCTGGTCGATCCGACGCTGGTGACGCGGGTCGCCGCTGAAGGGCTCGGCGACGAACGCGTCGACGAGCTCGGTCGCCTCGTCGACGGAGTGCTGACGCGCGCCGATCGCGACGACGTTCGCGTCGTTGTGCTGGCGGGCGAGCTGGGCGGTGGAGGTGTTCCAGGCGAGGGCGGCGCGGACGCCGCGGACCTTGTTCGCGGCGATCTGCTCGCCGTTGCCGGAGCCACCGATCACGACGCCGAGGCTGCCCGGCTCGGCCACGACCGCCTCGGCCGCCGCGAAGCACACCGCGGGGTAGTCGTCGGTCGGGTCGTAGGCCGGGGAGCCGTGGTCGACGACGTCGTGCCCTCCCGCCCGGAGGTGCTCCGCGAGGTGCACCTTGAGCTCGTACCCGGCGTGGTCCGCGGCGATGTGGATGCGCATGGACACATCCTGCCGCAGCCCGCCGGTCGCCACGGCGGGCCCGACCGTCAGACGGACTCCCGCCGCGTGAGCTGGGCCGTGAGGATGCGCTGGACCGGCGCAGCGGTGGGGTCCTCGATGCGGTCGAGCAGGGCGTCGACCATGAGCTGGCCCATCTCCTCCAGCGGCTGCCGGACCGACGTGAGGGGCGGCGTCGCGGTGGTGGCGAGGATCGAGTCGTCGTAGCCGATCACCGAGACGTCCGCCGGTACCCGCCGTCCGCTCGCGGCGAGCACCTTGAGGACGCCGGTCGCCATCAGGTCGCTCTGCACGAACACGGCGTCCACGTCGGGCTGCGACGCGAGGAGGCGCGCCATCGCGTTCGCACCGCCGTCGGCCGTGAAGTCCGCGTAGGCGGGCGCCGGGACGGGAAGCCCACGCTCGGTGAGCACGTCCCGCCAGCCCGCGAGCCGGTCGACGGCGACGCCCATGTCGGGCGGGCCGGCGATCGTGCCGATCGTGCGCCGGCCGGCGGCCACCAGTTCCTCGGTCGCGAGCCGGGCACCCCCGTAGTTGTCGACGTCCACGTACGTGTGCACGGTCGGGTCGGAGTCGACGGGCCGGCCGAGGTAGACGACGGGCACGCCGGTGGGCCCCAGGAGGGCCGGGAGGTGGGTGCTGTGCGCCTCGAGGATCACCAGCGCGCCGTCGACGTGGCTGCCGTCGAGGTAGCGGCGCAGCGTTGCGGCGTCGTCGGTGGCCAGGAGCAGGACGAGCTGCAGCGACCGCCGGGAGACGGCCGCGGTGGCGCCGCGCAGCGCCTGGGCGAAGAAGGAGTGCGGGAGCTCGTCGAGGTCGCGCTCGGTGAGGATGAGGGCGATCGAGTCGTGGCGACCACGGGCGAGCGAACGCGCGGCGGGGTTCGGTCGGTAGCCGAGGTCCGCGACGGCGCGGCGGACGGCGGCCGCGTAGCTCGCCCGGACGGTCGGGACGCCGTTGAGCACCCGCGACGCCGTGGCGCGCGAGACCCCCGCCGCTGCCGCGACGTCCTCCAGCGTGGCGACGCCGCGTCCGTTCCCCCCAGGGTGCACGGCCATATCGTCGCAGACCGGAGCCCGATCCGGCAGTCCGCCCGAGAGAGCGCTCTCTCGGCCACTTCCGACCCCACAGCATCGGCGCGCCACGCCGTCTTCACGCAGGTGGCCGAACGTCGTGGACCAGTCGGCCCCCTGTCCCGTATCGTCTGAGCAGCGTCACGAAGAAAGCGCTCTCTCGGCGTCGTGGTGCGATGACGCATCCGCCCCGGTCCGCACTGAGGCCGGCACGTTCCGCAGCTGGAAGGCAACACCGATGGCCCTGACGACCAGTGCACAAGCCCGCGTGGACGAGCTCCTGGCGAGCATGTCCCTCAGCCAGAAGCTCGCCCAGCTGGTGGGCGCCTGGATCGGCATCGACTCGTCCACCGGGGCGGTTGCCCCGGCGCAGAACGAGAACATGCCGACCAGCCCCGACTGGGAGACCCTCGCGACGACGGGGCTCGGGCACATCACGCGCCTGTACGGCACCCGCCCGCTCGACCCGACCGAGGGCCGCACGGCCCTGCGCCGCATGCAGGCCGACCTCCGCGAGCAGTCCGGCGTCGGCGCCATCGCGCACGAGGAGTGCCTGACCGGCGTCGCGACCTGGAAGGCGACCACCTTCCCCTCCCCGCCGGCCTACGGCGCCACGTGGGACCCCGCCCTCATGCACGAGGTGTCCTCGGCGATCGCCGACTCGATGAACGCGCTCGAGGTGCACCAGGGCCTCGCCCCGCTGCTCGACGTCGTCACCGACGCCCGCTGGGGCCGTGTCGAGGAGTGCTTCGGCGAGGACCCGTACCTCGTCGGCACGATGGGCGCGGCTTTCGTGCGGGGCCTCGAGGACGGCGGCATCGTCGCCACCCTCAAGCACTTCGTCGGCTACCCGGCCTCTCAGGGCGGCCGAAACCTCGGGCCCGTGCACATCGGCCCGCGCGAGCTCGCCGAGCTCCTGCTCTACCCCTTCGAGGTGGCCCTCACCCAGGGCGGTGCGCGCGCCGTCATGCCGTCGTACTCCGAGATCGACCAGGTCCCGGTGCACGGTGACGCCGCGCTGCTCACGCGCCTGCTCCGCGACGAGTGGGGCTTCCAGGGCACCGTCGTGGCCGACTACTTCGGCGTCAACTTCTTGGAGACGCTGCACGCGGTCAGCGACGGCAAGCAGGCATCGGCGGAGCGCGCGCTGCTCGCAGGCGTCGACGTCGAGCTGCCGAACGCGGACTGCTACCCGGCACTCGCCGAGGCCGACCTGGCGCCGGAGGTGCTCGCCGCGATCGACCGCTCCGTGCGCCGGGTGCTGGAGCTCAAGGCGTCCGTCGGCCTCTTCGACGCACCGACCGAGCAGTCGGACGAGCCGATCGACCTCAACCCGCCGGCGCACGCAGCCCTGGCCCGGCGCGTCGCCGAGGAGTCGGTGATCCTGCTCGCGAACGACGGCGCCCTGCCCCTGGCCGGCACCGGGCGTGTCGCCGTCATCGGCCCCAACGCCGACACGGCCGCGTCCTTGCTCGGCGACTACTCCTTCACCAACCACGTCGAGGTGCACCACCCCGACGTGGAGCCGGGCCTGCGGATGACGACGGTCCTCGCCGCGCTGCGCGACGAGCTGCCGGGCGCCGAGATCAGCCACGCCGCGGGCTGCGACGTCCGCGAGCCGGGCCGCGAGGGCTTCGCCGAGGCCGTCACCGCGGCGACCGACGCCGATGTAGCCGTCCTCGTGCTGGGCGACCGGTCCGGGCTCTTCGGCCGCGGCACGGTGGGCGAGGGCTGCGACGTCGACACCCTGGACCTCCCGGGTGAGCAGGTTGCGCTCGCCGAGGCCGTGCTCGCGACGGGCACGCCCGTCGTCCTCGTCCTCGTCTCGGGCCGCCCGTACGCGCTGGACTGGGCCGTGGGCCGGGCTCGCGCCATCGTGCAGGCCTGGTTCCCGGGCCAGGAGGGTGGCCCGGCGATCGCCGGCATCCTCAGCGGCCGGGTGAACCCGTCCGGGCGCACCACGCTCTCCTTCCCCCGCTCCGCGGGCATGATGCCGACGACCTACCGGCACGTGCGGCTCGCCGGGAAGGCCGACGTGACGAACCTCGACCCGAGCCCGGTGTTCCCGTTCGGGCACGGGCTCAGTTACACCTCGTTCGAGCAGAGCGATGTGCGTGTGAGCGCCGGGTCGCTCGCGACGGACGGCACCGTCGAGGTCAGCGTGCGGGTCACCAACACGGGTGACCGGGCAGGCTCGGACGTCGCGCAGCTCTACGTGCACGACGTCGTCGCCCCCGTCACCCGCCCGGTCATCGCGCTGCTCGGGTACGCCCGCGTCACGCTCGAGCCCGGCGAGTCCGCGGACGTCACCTGGACCGTGGCGGCCGACCGCCTGGCGTGGATGGCGCCCGAGGGCGGCTGGACCGTCGCACCGCACCGCGGCAAGCTCTCCGTCGGCTCCTCCTCGGCCGACCTGCACGGCACGGTGGACTACGAGGTCACAGGCACCACCCGTCGCCTCGGCCACGACCGCGTGCTGACGACGCCGGTGACGATCGCCTGACCGTTGCGTCTCGAGGGCCGCGGACTCCCCAGGGGTCCGCGGCCCTCGGCATCGGTGCCGGACCTCCCGCGTACTCTGTGCCGGTGACCTCCTCCTTCGCGCCCTCGGCGGCCACCCCCGCCCGCTCCGGCATCGACCTCACCGCCCTCGACCCGCAGGTCCGCCCGCAGGACGACCTGTTCCGGCACGTGAACGGCCGCTGGCTCGCCACGTACGAGATCCCGGCCGACCGGGCCACCGACGGCGCGTTCCGCCAGCTGCACGACACGGCGGAGGAGCACGTCCGGGAGATCATCACCGAGCTCGGAGCGCACGCCGAGGAGGCCGGTGGCACCGCCGCCCAGGTGGGCGGCCTGTTCGCCTCCTTCATGGACGTCGAGCGGGTGGAGGCCCTGGGCCTCGCGCCGGTGCAGGACGAGCTCGACGCGATCGCGTCGGCCACGACGCCGGCCGAGCTGCACGGACGTCCTCGGCCGCCTGCAGCGCACGGGCGGTGGCGGCGCCGTCGGGTTCTGGGTGGACAACGACTCCAAGCACCCCGAGCGCTACGTCGTGTTCCTCTACCAGGCAGGCCTCGGCCTGCCCGACGAGGCGTACTACCGCGACGACGCCTACGCCGCGATCCGCGACGCGTACCGGCCGCACGTCGCGCGGATGCTCGGCCTCTCGGGCCTGCCCGACGCCGAGGCGGCCCTGGCCGCGGACCTGGTGGTCGACCTCGAGACGCGGCTGGCCGCACGCCACTGGGACGTGGTGAAGGACCGCGACGCCGACCTGACCTACAACCCGATGACCCTCGCGGAGCTCGCCGAGCACGCCCCACAGTTCGACTGGCGGTCGTGGGCCGCCGCGCTCGGGGCGCCCGAGGGCGCGCTGGACCACCTCGTGGTCCGCGAGCCCGAGTTCGCCGCCGGGTTCGCCGAGCTGTGGGCCGAGCTGCCCGCCGAGCAGTGGCGCGCCTGGCTGCGGTATCACCTGATCAGCGCCCGGGCTCCGTATTTGCACGACGCCGTCGTGCAGGCGAACTTCGACTTCTACGGCCGGACGCTCACGGGCGCCACGGAGCTGCGGGACCGGTGGCGGCGCGGGGTCTCCCTGGTGGAGGGCGCGCTCGGCGAGGCCGTCGGTCAGGAGTACGTCGCCCGGCACTTCCCGCCCGCGCACAAGGCACGCATGGTGGATCTGGTGGGGGCCCTCGTCGAGGCGTACCGCCGCTCGATCGCGGACCTCGACTGGATGGGTCCCGAGACGCGCGCGAAGGCGCTGGCCAAGCTGGAGGCGTTCACGCCGAAGATCGGCTACCCCGACCGCTGGAAGTCCTACGGGGGCCTGGAGGTCCGCGCGGACGACCTCGTCGGCAACGTGCGGCGCTCGCACGCCTACGAGCAGGATCGCGAGCTCGCCAAGATCGGCCGGCCCGTGGACCGCGACGAGTGGTTCATGACGCCGCAGACCGTGAACGCCTACTACAACCCCGGGCTCAACGAGATCGTCTTCCCGGCCGCGATCCTGCAGCCGCCGTTCTTCGACCCCGACGCCGAGGACGCCATGAACTTCGGCGGGATCGGCGCCGTGATCGGCCACGAGATCGGCCACGGCTTCGACGACCAGGGCTCGAAGTTCGACGGCGAGGGACGGCTCGAGGACTGGTGGACCGAGGCCGACCGCACCGAGTTCGAGCGGCGGACCGGCGCGCTGATCGACCAGTACTCGGCGTTCTCCCCCGCCCAGCTCGACGGTTCGCACCACGTCAACGGCGAGCTGACGATCGGCGAGAACATCGGCGACCTGGGCGGGCTGTCGATCGCCCTCGCGGCGTACGAGATCACCTTGGGCCGGCCGCTGGCCGAGGCACCCGTGATCGACGGCCTGACGGGCGCCCAGCGGGTGTTCCTCGGCTGGGCGCAGGCGTGGCAGGGCAAGGGCCGGGACGAGGAGGTCGTCCGGCGCCTGGCGACGGACCCGCACTCCCCGAGCGAGTTCCGCTGCAACGGTGTCGCACGCAACCTTCCGGAGTTCCACGAGGCGTTCGACGTGCAGCCCGGCGACGCCCTCTACCTCGCGCCGGAGGACCGCGTCCGGATCTGGTGAGCGCGACCACCGGCCCGGCGACGCGCCGTCGGGCCGGTCAGAAGAGCGTGTAGCCCGACCGGGCCACGGAGAAGCCGACGCCCGTGGGGTCGTGCCGGCACGTCGCCCCGTTGCGCGAGCTGTGGCACGTCATCTCGCCGATGGACGACGCCTGACCGTACTCGAGGACCGGGGCGTCGGCCGGGCGGGTCGGCGCCGTCGTGACGCACGGCAACGTCGGGCCTTCCGCTGCCGTCAGCGAGAAGACCTGCCCGACGGCGCCGGTGCAGCCCGGGGGCGTCGTCGGCGGCGCGAACGTGAACTGGCTGATCGTGCAGGTGACCGACGTCTCCGTCATCGAGCACCAGATGTTGCCGCTCGGCAGACGGAAGTCCGTCAGGGCCTGGTTCTCGCTCGGCGCCTCGGGCGCCGTGGCGTCCGGGGTCGTCTCGGGTTCGGAGCTGACGGGAGTCGTAGCGCCGCCGGCCGCGGGCGAGCCGCCGCCGGGTGGGTTGTTCACGACCTGCATGACGACCAGCACCAGGAAGGTCAGGACGAGGATCGCGTCGACGACGAGGAACGTCGTCCAGCCCGTCGACAGGCCGCCGAGGATCCCTGCTCTGCGAGCCCCCGGCGCCTCCACCGGACCAGCCATCCACCCTCCCCGCACCCGTGACCGACGTCAGCATGGCACGGCCGTACTGGTGATGCGATGCCGTCCCCAGGGACCGGACGGTGCGGCGACCGCGGGACGACGGCGCGGCGACGACGGACCGCCCGACCCGTGTCGGGGTGCCGTCTGTTACCGCCGGGTAGGGCAAGAGTGGCAGGATCGGCCGGAACGTCCCGATCCCGCCGAGGAGCACCGCTGTGCCCGCTGAGAACCTGACGCGCGCCGAGGCGCGCGACCGCGCCGCCCTGGTCGACGTCGAGTCGTACCACGTCACGCTGGACCTGACGACGGGGCCGGAGACGTTCGCGTCGACCACCGTCGTGCGGTTCACGGCCACCCCGGGCGCGAGCACCTTCATCGACCTCATCGCCCCGCGGGTACAGGCGGTCGAGCTCAATGGCCGCGTGCTCGACCCCGCCGAGGTGTTCGCGGAGTCACGCGTCACGCTGCCGGGCCTGGCCGCCGAGAACGAGCTGCGCGTGGTCGCCGAGTGCGCGTACATGACGACCGGCGAGGGTCTCCACCGGTTCGTGGACCCGGTGGACGACGAGGTGTACCTGTACAGCCAGTTCGAGGTGGCCGACAGCCGGCGGGTTTTCGCCGTCTTCGAGCAGCCCGACCTCAAGGCGCCGTTCCGGTTCACGGTGACCGCCCCGGCGCACTGGACGGTCATCTCGAACTCCCCCACCCCCGAGCCCGTTGCGATCGCCGGGGGCGTCAACCGCAACGGCGGGCGCGACGAGGGCACCGCGACCTGGTCGTTCGAGCCCACGCCGCGGCTCTCGAGCTACGTCACCGCCGTCGTCGCCGGCCCCTACCGCGGTGAGACTTCGAGCCTGGTGAGCAGCGACGGCCGCACGGTCCCGCTCGGCGTGTACTGCCGCGCCTCGCTCGTCGAGCACCTGGACGCGGACGCGATCGTCGACGTCACGCGCGCCGGCTTCGCGTTCTACGAGGAGCTCTTCGACCGGGCCTACCCGTTCGCCAAGTACGACCAGATCTTCGTCCCCGAGTTCAACGCGGGAGCGATGGAGAACGCCGGAGCCGTCACGTTCCTCGAGAGCTACGTGTTCCGGTCCAAGGTGACGGAGGCCCTGGTCGAGCGGCGGGTCGTCACGATCCTGCACGAGCTCGCCCACATGTGGTTCGGCGACCTCGTGACCATGCGTTGGTGGGACGACCTGTGGCTCAACGAGTCGTTCGCCGAGTACGTCTCGCACCTTGCGGCCGCCGAGGCGACCCGCTGGACGTCGGCGTGGACCACCTTCTCCTCGCTCGAGAAGTCCTGGGCCTACAAGCAGGACCAGCTGCCGTCGACGCACCCGATCGTCGCGGACATCCGCGACCTCGAGGACGTCGAGGTCAACTTCGACGGGATCACCTACGCCAAGGGTGCGTCCGTGCTCAAGCAGCTCGTCTCCTGGGTGGGCCGCGAGCAGTTCTTCGCCGGCGTCCGCGCCTACTTCGCACGGCATGCCTGGGGTAACACCGAGCTCGCCGACCTGCTGCGCGAGCTCGAGGCCACGAGCGGCCGCGACCTCGGTGCATGGTCGTCGCTGTGGCTCGAGAAAGCCGGCGTCACCCTCCTGCGGCCGCACGTCGAGACGGATGCGCACGACCGGATCACGTCCTTCGAGGTGCGCCAGGAGGTGCCTGCCGAGCACCCTGTCGCCCGGCCGCACCGCCTCGCCGTCGCGGGGTACGACGTCGTCGACGGGCCCGACGGCGAGGCCCGGCTCGAGCGCGTCGTGCGCGTCGAGCTGGACGTGGACGGCTCGTCGACCCCGGTCGAGGACCTGCTCGAGTGCAGCCGCCCGGCCCTGGTCCTCGTCAACGACGACGACCTCGCGTACGCGAAGGTGCGCCTCGACCCGCAGTCGCTGGACGTCGCGACGGGCTACCTCCACGCGTTCGACGACTCGCTGCCCCGCACGCTCGTGCTCAACGCCGCGTGGGACATGACGCGCGACGGCGAGTGGGGCGCCCGCCGGTACGCCGAGCTGGTGCTCGGCACCGTGGCGCACGAGACGGACTCCACCGTGGTTCTCGTGCTCCTGCGCCAGCTGACGACCGCGCTGGACCTGTACGTCGCACCGGAGCACCGTGAGGCGGCGGGCCGCGCGGCCACGGACCGGCTGTGGGCGCTCGCGCAGGCCGCCGAGGCCGGCGGTGACACGCAGCTGCAGCTCGTCAAGGCCGTCGCAGCGCGCGCGGCGACCCCTGCCCAGCTGGACGCCGTCGCCGGGCTCCTGGACGGCTCGGCGCCGCTGCCCGGGCTCGCCGTCGACACCGACCTGCGCTGGGACCTCCTCGTGTCCCTCGTTGCAGGCGGCCGCGCCGGCGAGCCGGAGATCGCAGCGGAGCTCGAGCGCGACGCCACGGCCTCGGGCGAGCGGGCCGCTGCCACCGCACGCGCCGCCGTGCCGACGCCCGAGGCGAAGGCCGCAGCTTGGGCGGCCGTCGTGGACTCCGACGCACTGAGCAACACCCTGCAGACCTCCACGATCGCCGGCCTCCAGCGGGTCCACGACCGGGCGCTGCTGGAGCCGTTCGTTGAGCCCTACTTCGCTGCGCTCGAGCGGGTGTGGGCCTCCCGCACCAACGAGATGGCGCAGAACATCGTCGTCGGCCTCTACCCGACCCGCCTGGTGGGCGGCGAGCTGGACCTCCTGGCCCGCACGGACGCCTGGCTCGAGCAGCTGGGCGACCGGTCGCCCGCGCTGCGCCGGCTCGTCGTGGAAAACCGCGACGGGATCCGCCGGGCCTTGACGGCTCAGGCACGCGACCGCGCCGACCGCGCCTGAGCCCGGTCGGGAGCGCGCCCGCTCGGCGCGCTCCCGACCGGCTGCGCCCGTCACCCGGCGCGGTCCTGACCCGATGCGGGCGCCCCGGGCGTCCGGCACCTGAGATCTGCGCCCAGCACCGGCGATGGCCCTATGGCGGCGGCCGTGGAAGCGCTACCCTCGGTACCCGGTCCCTCCCCGCTCCGGCCGTCCTCGCACGCCCGCGCGTGCTGGCCCGGAGCGGCCGCCCGAAACTCAGGACGACCGGCCCACGGCCGGCCCCCGGAGCGACCTGCGGACGAGGAGAACGATGAGCGCAGCAGGACAGGACCGGTCGCGGCCACGCCCCGTGGGTCTGCGCGCCGTCGGCCTGCGCGTGGTCGTCCCCGCCGTCGCCGCGGTGACCGCCGTCGGCCTCGTGTGCATGGGCATCACCGCCGTCTCCCTGCTGCTCCCGGCACTCAGCGCCTCCGCCGTCACGGTGAGCACGACGCCGCAGTCCTGCACCGAGCGCTCGCTGCAGTTCACGGCCCACCCCGACGACGACCTGCTCTTCATGAACCCCGACGTGCAGCGCGACATCGAGGCCGGGCGCTGCGTCCGCACGGTGTACCTGACCACGGGCGACGCCGCGCGCGAGGAGAGTTACTGGCGGCTGCGCGAGGACGGCATCCGTGCGGCCTACGCCACGATGGCCGGGGTCGACGATGCCTGGACGTCCTCGGTGACCGCCGTCGACGGGCACCCGCTCACGACGGAGACCCTGGACGCTGCGCCGGGCGTCTCCGTCGTCTTCATGCACCTGCCCGACGGCAACCGCCGCGGCACCGGGAACGCGATCCACCGGCACCAGAGCCTGCGCCGGCTGTGGCTGGGCGAGATCGACCGGATCACCGCGGTCGACGGCTCGACGTCCTACGACGCCGACGAGCTGCGCACGACGCTCACCAGCCTCATCGACGACTTCGGGCCCACGACGGTGCGGGCCCAGGACTGGACGATCCCCTTCCACACAGGCGACAACGCCGACCACACCGCCGCCGCGCTGTTCGTCCGCGACGCCACGCACGACGCCGGGGTGACCGGCGAGCTCATCGGCTACGCCGGCTACCCGAGCTGGACCGAGGGCGCCAACGTCGGGGGCCGCGACCTCGGGCTGAAAGCGGACGCGATCCTCGCGTATGCGAACCACGACCCGAAGTTCTGTGCCAGCCCGCGGTGCCTGCAGTCGCTCGTGACGGCGATCCGGACGGCCCGGCAGTATGTCGTGGCCACCGAGGTGTTCGGCGTGGCTGACCGGCCGCGGTCCGCCGACGGCCTGGTCGACACCACGACCGGCTGAGCGCCCAGCCTCACGCGAGGCACCCGGCTACGGAACGAGCGCGCCCGCCACGGCGCACGCTGCGGCGTCGGCGTCCCGGAGCGACGCGAAGGCAAGCACGAGCCCGGCCCCGGGGTGCTGGACCGGCCCGGCCGGGACCACCTGCGCCGCGACGCCCTGTGCGGCCAGCGCCTGCCTGGCCCGCTCGGCGGCCGGCAGCCCGAGATCGGCGAGGTACACGTGCAGGCCCGCGGAGATCCCTGTCACGACCACTTGCGGAGCGTGCCGGGAGAGCGCGGCCAGCAGCGCGTCCCGGCGCCCGCGGTAGACGGCCCGCACGCGCCGGACGTGCCGCGCGTACGCGCCCGAGGTGAGCATGCGGGCGAGGGCGACCTGGTCCACCACGGGCGTGCCGAGGTCCGCGGCATGCTTCGCGGCCACGACGGCGTCCCGCAGGTGCGGCGGGGGGACGAGCCAGCCGAGCCGCAGCGCGGGGGCGAGGGGCTTGGAGACCGAGCCGGCGAGCACGACGACGTCGGGCGCGAGCGCCTGGACGACGCCCACCGGCTCGCGGTCGTAGCGCAGCTCGGCGTCGTAGTCGTCCTCGAGGACGACGAAGCCCTCGGCCCGCGCGCGGCGGACGAGCTCCTGGCGGCGCTCGGGCGCGAGCACGCAGCCGGTCGGGTACTGGTGGGCGGCCGTCACGACCACCGCGTCCAGACCCGATGGAACGGCGGCGACGACGAGGCCGCGGGCGTCGACGGGCACGTGCACCGCCTCGGCCACGAGGTCGACCAGCTGCCCGGCCTGGCCCGGTGACCCGGGTGCCTCGATCCCCCACCGCCGCAGCCCCGCCGCGACGAGCAGCGCGCCCACCTGGGCCACCCCCGCGACCACGACGACGTCGTCGGGGTCCACCTGGGCGCCGCGCGTGCGCCGAAGGTGCTCGGCGAGTGCCTCGCGCAGCGCGGGGTGACCGGCGGGCGGCGGGTAACCGAGATCGCTCGCCGGCAGGTCGGTGAGCACGCCCCGGACGAGCCGCGACCACGTTGCGCGAGGGAAGAGCCCGACGTCGGGCTGGCCAGGGCTGGGCTCGCGCCGGGCGAGCGGTCCGGGGGCGCGCTCGGTGGACGGCTGCCACGCGACGACGACGCCGGAGCGGGGCCGCGCCGCCAGGTACCCCTCGTCGACGAGCTGTTGCACGGCGTCCACCACCGTGCCGCGCGCGACGCCGAGGGCCACGGCCAGCGGTCGGGTGCCGGGGAGCACCGTCCCGACGGGCAGGACGCCCTCGCGCACGCACCGGCGCAGCCCGGCGCGCAGCCACTCGGTGCGCGCGCGCGGCGGCGTGGGTCCGAGGTGCAGGCGCAGGGCGTCCGGCTCGAGAGTCACTGGACCAGTGAACCGGACCGGAACTGGCTCTGTCAGGTGATCCAGCCGCTCCCTAGCGTCCCTTCCGTGACCAGCCCCCGCGCCGCCCTCGTCCTGTGCCTGATCGCCGCCTCGGCCGTCGGCGCGAGCATCGCCGTGACCCCGCAGATCGCCGAGCTTCCCCGTCTACGCGGGCCAGGCGGCGCGCTACGCCCTCGCCTGCGTCGTGCTCAGCGCCCTCCTCCCGTGGCTCGACCCGCTGCCCCGACCACGGCCGCGCCCGGGGCAGCTCGCGCGCCTGGTCGTCGCGGCGGCCACGGGCAGCGCCGGGTTCAACGTCCTGCTGGTCGCGGCGAGCCGCCAGGCCGACCCGGCGGCGATCGGCGCCGTCGTGGGCGCATCGCCCGTGGTCCTCGCCGTGCTGGGCGCGCCGCGCGGGCGAGGCGGCCTCCCGCGGCCCCGGGCCGCCGTGCTGCTGGGCGCGGCGGGGGCGACGGCCGGCGTCGTGGTGCTGCAGGGCTCGGGCCGGAGCACCGCTGCGGGCCTGGCGCTCGCCGTCGGCGTCCTGGCGTGCGAGGTCTCGTTCACCCTCGTGGCGGCTCCGCTGCTGCCCGAGCTCGGCGCCGCCCGCGTCTCCACGTGGAGCTGCGGCCTGGCCGCGGGCCTACTCGCCGCCGCCTCGCTCGCGACGGGCGAGCACCTGCGGCCGCCGACGGCGTCCGAGGCGGGCGCACTCGTCTACCAGGGGGTCGCGGCCACGGCCTTCGCCTTCGTCGTCTGGTACCGGGGCGTCGAGCGCCTCGGCCCCGACCGCGCCGGGGTGGCGATGGCGGCCGCACCGGTCGCAGCAGCGGCCGTGGCCGTCGCGCTCGGGACCGCCCGCCCGACGCCGGGCATGCCGGTCGGGGCGGCACTGGTCGCCGCGGGCGTGGCCTGGGCCGTGCGGCCGGCGCGGCCGGCCGATCACGCCGCGTCGCGGGGTATCAGCGACCCCGACGGGCCGCTCCTTCACGATGGACCGGCCCACGTGGGGTCGGCCGTTCAGGGGGAACCATGACGCGCCGCTGCCCGCGGGCCACGACCCGCCGCGGGCCCTGCCGACCGCGGCGCCCGCTCACCCTGGCCGGCGACCAGCCGCCCGCGACCTGCGCCGTCACGTGGGTGCGCCCGGGCACCGCCAGCAGCACGGCGCCGTGGGTGCGGCGTCTGCGGGCACTCTGACGCCGAAACACCCGCAACCAGCACGTATCAGGACGACGTCACACGCCTCTTGGGAGATGCAGGGGCGCGTCCTGCGGGGAGCCCCGTGCGGGTGCTCCCCGCAGGACGAACCAGCCAATACGCTCGGCGCAACCGCCCGGATACGTGTCCCGGGCCAAGGAGGGGTCGTGACGCAGGAGCCGCAGGACGCAGCTCACCCGGTACGGGACGCCAAGGGGAGGCCTGCCAAGCGCCTCGTCAAGCGGATGCGGCTCAAGCCGGAACCACCGATGCAGATCGCGCCGGAGCCCTGGGACCGCTTGCGGGCCCG
Source organism: uncultured Actinomycetota bacterium (assembly GCA_963807045.1). Taxonomy (GTDB): domain Bacteria; phylum Actinomycetota; class Actinomycetes; order Actinomycetales; family Cellulomonadaceae; genus Actinotalea. Next base: position 257,681 of record CAWDZL010000002.1, read on the forward strand.
CAAGCTCGACCCGGCCAAGGGCCTGCGGCTACCCGACCAGCCACTCCCCCGCGCAACGGCCTATGTCGGCGACACCCTCCTCGTCCGGGGACTGGTCGCCGACGACGGAGCGCTCGGAGAGCTGCGTGCAGCGGCTGCGGCGACAGGGGTGCGTCTGGTCGGGGACGACCAGGTCGGTCTCGACGCCGCGCTGCTCGAGCGGGCCGAGCTCCCCGCTGACCTCCGCGAGGAGCTCGTCAGCATCTGGGTCTCCGCCATCGGCCTCGAGGCCGACACCGACGGCCCTGCCCTGCCGCCGGACGCGTGGGCCGTCCTGCAGCACTTCCGGGCGCGGCAGGGAGCCGCCGGCGCCGTCGCTCTGAACCACGTCGTCACGTCGACGGCGCCCGACATGACGGCCGCGCCGTTCACCCACCCGCACCCGTTCACCCACCCGCACCCGTTCACCCACCCGCACCCCTTCACGCACCCACATCCCGCCGGCCAGTCCCAGAGCCCAGAGACCCTGGGCGGCTACGCCCTTGCGGGGCTCGGCGGCCGCCAGCCGGTCGCCTGGGTGGGCCCGGCACCCACCGCCCGCCACCGCACCGATGGGTCCGTCCGTCGGCCCGTGGTGGCCGTGCTCGACACCGACGTCGCCGAGCACCCGTGGCTGGGCTCGACGTACGTCGAGCGCGACGCCGCGGTGCTCGGCGAGGCGATCGGCCTGCCGCGCATCGCGGCGGACGTCACGGGGACGTCCGAGAACCTCGTCGGCGCCCTCGAGGCCGACGCCGGGCACGGCACCTTCATGGCCGGTCTGGTCCGGCAGGCATGCCCGGACGCACAGGTGCTGGCGGTCCGGGTCTTCGGCGGCGACGGCGTCGTCGACGAGGCCGAGCTCCTGCGGGCGCTCCAGCTGCTGACGCTCCGCCAGGCGCTTGCCCAGGAGGGGTCGGAGACGCCCATCGACGTGATCGTGCTCTCCCTGGGGTATTACCACGAGCAGCCTGAGGACCCGGCCTTCGACGGCCTCCTCCTCGGACCGCTCGACCTGCTCGGACGCCTGGGGGTGACGACCGTCGTCTCCGCAGGGAACGACGCGACGTCCCGACCGATGTACCCGGCTGCGTTCACCCCGCATGCCGGCGGCATGGTGCCGCTGCGGCCGGACGCCCTGCCGGTCGTCGCGGTGGGCGCCGAGAACCCCAACGGCTCCGTCGCGCTCTTCAGCAACGACGGCCCGTGGGTCCGAGCGATGCGGCCGGGCGCCGCCCTCGTCAGCACCTATCCGGCGTCGTTCGACGCGTCGGGCCAGCCCTCGGCGGAGCTCGTGACCCCCGACGGCGTGTGGCGCGCCACGCTGGACCCCGACGACTTCTCCTCGGGCTTCGCCGTCTGGAGCGGCACGTCGTTCGCCGCCCCGGTGCTGGCCGGTGAGATCGCAGCGCACCTCTCGGACGCCTTCGCAGCCGGCAGGGACTCCACGGACGCGGTCGCGGCCGTGGAGCGCGGCTGGGCCGCCGTCGAGGCCGTCACCGCCGACGACCGGCACCCCCTGGTACGGCCATGATGGAGACCCGTCCCACCGGCGACACCCTGGTCGCACGCGCGGCCGTGGCCTTCGCGGACTTCCGCGACGGCGACCGAGCCGCCTTCGACGAGCTGATGACGATGGTGACGCCGCTCCTGTGGCACACCGTGCGTGGGACGGGACTGGACCACGGGCAGGCGGAGGACGTACTGCAGACCGTGTGGCTCAGCCTCCTGCGGCACGCCGAGACCGTCCGCGACCCGCGGACGGTCGTCAAATGGCTGCTCATCACCGCCAAGCGCGAGGCGTGGCGCATCCGACGTCGCGACCGCGCCGGGGCCGTCCCGGCGAGCAGCACCGACGGCTCCCCGGAGCTGTGGGACCGGCCCACCGATCCGACGGACGGCCCGGAGTCGACCGTCGAGCTCGGGGAGCGCCAGCAGCGGCTCTGGAACCACGTCCATCAGCTCCCACCCCGGTGCCGTGAGCTGATGCGTGTCATCGCGTACGCCGACCGACCCGACTACGGGCACATCGCCGAGGCCCTCGGCATGCCCGTCGGCAGCATCGGGCCCACTCGTGGCCGCTGCCTTGCCAAGCTCCACCAGATCCTCGCCGACGACCCGGCATGGGAGGCCTGATGTCCGAGAACTTCGCCGACCAGCCGATCGATGGGCGCGACGTCGCGCTCCTGGGCGAGCTGGCCCACCTGTACGACACCGTCGACCCGGTGCCGGCCGAGCTCGTCGAGCGGCTGCTCTTCAGCGCCGCGCTCGACGAGGTCTTCACGGAGCTCGCCGAGATGACCCGGGCACCCGTCGAGCTGACCGGCGCTCGCAGCGAGACGGGCGTGCGCGCCGAGACGATGACGTTCTCGGCCGAGTGCCTGACCGTGATGGTCACGGTGACGCGGATGGGTCCCGACCGCGTCCGGCTGGACGGATGGGTGGCGCCCCAGGCCCCGCTCCCCGTGCGGCTGCGCACCGCTGCCGGGCGGATCCGCACCGTCGCGGACGCCGACGGCCGCTTCTCCTTCGAGGACCTGCCGACGGGATACGTCCAGCTCGCGTTCGGGGCGGGAGGGGACGACGACGCCGGCCAGGTAGTTGTGACTCCGTCGTTCGAGCTGTAGACAGTCGGGCATGAGCCCGGCGCCAGACCTTGAGTCGTGGAGCCGGAGCCTCGCGGACGGCCTCGCCCAAAACGGGGCAGGCACGCCGGCGGCGGCTGAACGCACCTTCACCGCGCTGCTGCGGCGCATCGAGGCGGCGGGGTGCCCGGACGAGGCGCTCGTCGTCCGGGCGCGGGCGCACCTGGGCCGCGCGGTCAGCATCGTGGACCGGCGCAGCGACCTGAGACGAGCGCTCGACGACATCGATGCCGCAGAACGGCTCGCCCAGGCCGCAGGCGCGCTGCCGGTTCTCGTCGCCGCGCACGGTCAGCGCGCGCTCGTCGCCCTCTCCACCGGCCGCACCGGCGAGGCCGTGGCCCACTTCGACGCCGCCGTCGACATGCTGGAGTTCGCCGAGCCCCACGACCAGCACTGCGTGCTGCTCAACCGCGGCGCCCTGCACCTCGAGCAGGGCGATCTCGAGGCAGCGCGACGGGACCTCGTGCGATGCGCCACCCTCTCGGCGTCGCGGGGCGACGGCGTCCTGGAGTTCAAGGCCCGCCACAACCTCGGCTACGTCGAGTACCTCGCGGGCAACCTCCCCACGGCGCTCGCCGAGATGGCCGCCGCGGCGCGGCTGGACGCCGGCGGACCGTGGGCGACGGCGCTCCTGGACCAAGCGCGGGTGCTCCGCGACGCAGGCCTGGTGGGCGAGGCCGACGGCGCGTTGCGGGCGGCCGAAGGCATCTACCGGCACGAGGGGGTCGCACAGGGCGTCGCCGAGACGGTCCTGGCCCGCGCGGAGTGCGCCCTCACGACCGACGCCGACGCGGCGCGGCGCCTCGCGGCCGAGGCGTCCCGCCGGTTCCGGCGACGCGGCAACATCCGCTGGCTGCACAAGGCCGAGTACGTCGGGCTGCTCGCGGATCTCTCCGCGACGAGCGCCGGCACGGGGTCGGCCGGCGGGCGGCCGTCCCCGCGCCGGCTGCGCGCCGTCGCCCGGCACGCCACCGACCTCGCGGGCCGCTGTGCCGACCAGGGGCTGACCGAGCTCGCCCGCTCGGCCGGGCTTGTCGCCGCCACGGCCCTGCTCATGGCGGGCGACCCGGTCACGGACCGGCCGACCATCGCCCGCCACGACCCGCTCAGCGTGCGCCTGCAGGTCCACGAGGTGCGCGCCCGCGCCGCCAGCGCCGCAGGCGACGTCCGCGCCGCCCGCACCGCCGTCCGGGCCGGCCTCGACGAGGTCTGCGCCTACCAGGCGCGCTTCGGCAGCCTGGACATGCGCACCTCGAGTGCCGTGCACGGCGTGGCCCTGGCCACGCTCGACATGGACCTGGCGCTGGAGACGGGCCGCGCCGTCAGCGTGTTCGCGAGCATCGAGCGCACGCGGGCGGCGTCGTCGCGCCTCACCCCCGTCCAGCCACCGCCCGACGAGGACGCCGCCGCCCGGCTGGCGGAGCTCCGGCAGGTCGAGGAGGAGATCCGCGCGCACGAGGGCGGCGAGGACCCCCGCTTGCGGTCCTTGCAGGCCCGCGCGACCGAGCTACGTGCCGCCGTGCGAGCTCAGGCGTGGCGCCGCGAGGGGACCCGCGACCGCGCCGCGGTCCGCTCCACCACGACCGTCGAGGCGCTACGCGCCGAGCTCGCCAGGACCGACGCCGTCCTGGTGAGCGTGGCCGCGCACCGGGGCGTGCTGCACGCCGTCGTGCTCGCGGACGGCCGCATCGCCCACCACCCCCTCGGGCCGGCGACCGCGGTCGACGAGCTGGTGCGCCGCACCCGCGCCGACCTCGACGTCCTCGCGCTGCCCCACATCCCGGCGCCCATCCGGCCCACCGTCCTCGCGTCGCTGCGCAGCTCACTCAGAGCGCTCGACGACGCCCTGCTCGCCCCGCTCGGGCTCGGGGACGCGCCGCTCGTCGTCTCCCCCACCGGGCCGCTGGCGCTGCTCCCCTGGAGCCTGCTCCCGTCCCGTCGCGGACTGCCCGTCGTCGTCGCGCCGAGCGCCTCGAGCTGGCACCGCGCGGCTGCCACCCCGTCGACCCGCGCGGGCGCACCCCGGGTGGCGGCCGTCGCGGGGCCAGGGCTCGTCCGGGCCGCGGAGGAGGCGGACGCCGTCGCCGCCCAGTGGTCCGGCACCGTGCTGCGGGAGGCGACCGCGGACGGCGTCGTGCGGGCGCTGGGCCAGGCTGACCTCGTGCACGTGGCCGCGCACGGCCGGCACGAGCCGGACAACCCGCTGTTCTCGTCCGTGCGCCTCGCCGACGGGCCGCTGTTCGCGCACGAGATGGAGGCCGTGGAGTCGATGGCGGACTGCCTCGTCCTCTCGGCGTGCGAGGTCGGCCAGTGGTCCGTGCGGCCCGGTAACGAACCGCTCGGACTCACGACCGCGCTGCTGCAGCTCGGGGCGCGGTGCGTCGTCGCGGGGGTGGCCCGCGTGGGCGACGACGCCGCCGCCGACATCTCCGTGCGCCTGCACCGCCGCCTGGCGGCGGGTGCGGACACGGCAACGGCGCTGGCCCTCACGCAGGCGGAGTCCGACGACGATGTCGTCGCGCCGCTCGTGTGCTTCGGCTCCGCATGGCGCCCCGCGCCGGCCCGCTGAGGCGCGTCAGCCGCGCAAGGCCGCCACGAGCGAGCGCAGGCGCGGGTTGTCGAACAGGTCGTCGACGAGGACGAGCCGCTGCGCCGAGTCGGCCAGCGGAACCTTCCAGTTCGGGTACTCGGTGTCCGTGCCCGGTTGGTTCTGCGCGCGACGTTCCCCGACGGCGTCGGCCAGTGAGACCCCCAGCAGCACCGACGGCGCCGCGAGCAGGAGGCGGTGCATGGCCTCGACGACCTGCCGCTCCGATGGGTCGGCGCCCACGAGCCCCCGCCGGCCCAGGAGGTCGAGCATCTCGGCGCGCTCCGCCCACGCGCTCGACCGCACCACCTCGACCGGCTCGGTGAGGAGCCCCAGCCGTTCGCGCAGCTCGACGTGCTCGCCCGCCAGGTAGCCCGCCGTCGGCGGCAGGTCGTGGGTCGTCACCGTTGCGAGCGCGAGTCGCCGGTACTGCTCGGGCTGCTTCAGGCCGTCGCGGTCGCGCTCGAACCACAGGATCGAGGTACCGAGGACGCCGCGGTCGCTGAGGTAGTCGCGCACCCACGGCTCGAGCGTGCCCAGGTCCTCGCCGATCACGACGGCGCCCGCGCGCTGTGCCTCCAGGCAGAGGATGCCGATGAGTGCCTCGTGGTCGTAGCGCACGTACGCGCCCGCCTGCGCGCCCTGACCGACCGGGATCCACCACAGCCGGAACAGCCCGATGATGTGGTCGATGCGGATGGCGCCCGCGTGCCGGAGCACCGTGCGCAGCATGTCCCGGTACGGCCGGTAGGCGACCCGTGCCAGGGCGTCCGGCCGCCACGGCGGCTGCGACCAGTCCTGGCCCTGCTGGTTGTACATGTCCGGCGGCGCACCGACCGAGACGCCCTGCGCGAGGACGTCCGACATCGACCACGCGTCCGCGCCCTCGGGATGCACACCGACGGCGAGGTCGTGCATGATCCCGATCCGCATCCCGCCCGCGAGCGCGTCCGCCTGCGCCGCCGCCAGCTGCTCGTCCGCGACCCACTGCAGCCAGCAGAAGAACGTGACACGCTCCGCGAGCTCGGCCCGCAGCCGCTGCACCGCCTCCGAGCGCACGTCCTGGAACTCGGCCGGCCACTCGCCCTCGAGGTGCTCGGTGAGCGCGCACCAGGTCGCGAAGTCCTCCAGCCCCTGCCCCTGCTCGGTGCGGAAGGCGTCGAACCGCATCTGCCGTGCGGCGCTGCGCGGCTGTGCAAAGACGACCTCCAGGGCCACCTTCTTGGCCGCCCAGACCGCGTCCCGGTCGACCGGACCGTCATCGAGGCTCAGCGGCCGGGCCTCCTCGGCCTGCCACTCGACCAGGCTGCGCTCGGCGACCGGCAGGTAGGCGCACTCCGGGATGGCCTCGACCCGCAGGTACACCGGGTTGACGAAGCGGCGGCTCGTCGGCAGGTACGGGGACGGCGTGAGCGGCACCACCGGCTCCGCCGCGTGCAGCGGGTTGATGAGCAGGAAGTCCGCGCCGCTGCGGCGGCCGGCGAGCCAGGCGATGTCCGCGAGGTCCACCAGGTCGCCGATCCCCCACGACTGCCGGGAGCGCACCGAGTACAGCTGGGCCATGAAGCCCCAGGCGCGCTCGTCGGCGAGCCCGCGGACCAGCTCCAGCCGCGCGGGCGTGACGACCAGGACGGCCTGGGCGCGCGATTCGCCGCTCTCGGCGACGATCGTGTGCCAGCCGAGCGGCAGGTCCGCGGGAACGGCCATCGTGGCGCGGCCGACGGGTCGGCCGTCCACCGTCCGGGCCGGGACGTACAGGTCGAGCTGGGCGAGTGACCGGCGACCGCCGCCCGCCTCCGGGTCGAGCTCGAGCCAGGCCTCGACCGGAGCGCCGTCGTCGACGTGAACCGGCACCTGGCCGGTCGTGCCCGCGCGGAGCACCACGACCGGGGGCAGCATCCGCCGCCACACCTCGTCCTCCGCATTGGTCAGCGCGATGGCCCTGCGCTCCGGCGTCGCGGCATCCACGCCCAGAGCGGCCAGCACGGCCACGAGGGTCTTCTCCGAGACGGTCCGATGGCCGCCGTGGAAGTCCCAGAAGTCGGGCACGACGCCGTAACGCTCGGCGAGGGCGAGCAGCGCCTGCGGGAGAGGAGCATCGGGCTCGGACACGCTCTCGATCCTGCCAGAGCGGCGCGCGCCGGGCACCGCGCAGCCGCGGGGTGTCGTGCTCCACCTGCATGCCCACCACCGGCGCGGATAGCCTGCCGGGGTGAGCACCCCACCCCCCGGCGACGTCGCAGAGCAGGTCACCGAGAACGCCCAGCACTGGTTCGACTGGATGCTCGGCGCCCCGCTGCAGAGCCTCGTGACCATCGGCGTCGGCGTCATCGCCCTCGCCCTGGCCCGGTGGCTGGTCGGCCGCGCCGTGCGCTCCGTGGTCGCGGGGGGCACCACGGTGCGCCGGCACGCGCGACGCCTGCTGATCCGGACCGGCGTCGGCGGCGGCGGCGAGTCCGACCCCTACGTGGTCGCGCGCCGCGTCCAGCGCGCCGAGACGATGGGCTCCGTGCTGCGGTCCGCAGCCGCCCTGGTGATCGGCATCGTCGTCGTGACCGTGATCGCCAACATCAACCGCTGGGACCTCGGGCCGGTGCTCGCCTCCGCCGGCGTCGCCGGGGTTGCGCTGGGCTTCGGCGCTCAGACTCTCGTGAAGGACTTCCTCTCGGGCCTGTTCATCCTGGTCGAGGACCAGTTCGGCGTCGGCGACGTCGTGAACCTCGGCGAGGCCTCCGGCTCCGTCGAAGCCATCGGGCTGCGGGTGACCCAGGTGCGCGACCTCAGCGGCACGCTCTGGTACGTGCGCAACGGCGAGATCCTGCGGGTCGGCAACATGACGCAGGGCTGGTCCCGCGCCCTCGTGGAGGTGCTGGTACCCGCGGACGGCGACGTGGACCGGGCGACGGAGGTGCTGCGCGAGGCGGCCGCCGACGTGGCGGCGGACGAGGACCTCGGCCAGCACCTGCTGGCGGACGCCGAGGTCACAGCCTTCGAGGACCTGAGCGCGGAGTCGATCCGCCTGCGCCTGCTCGTCAAGGTGGCCCCGGCCCAGCAGTGGGGCGTCCAGCGGGCGCTGCGGGCGCGCATCCGCGAGCGGTTCACCGCCGCGGGGCTCCCGCTCGCCCTCCCGCGGCGCGAGGTGGTCGTGGAACGGGAGAAGCCGGCGTCGGACGCCTGGCTCAGCGCCAGCGCAGGAGCGCGTCGCCCTCCCTGACCTGCTCACCCGGTCCCACGAGGAGGTCGACGTCGTCCGGGCCGGCCTGCAGGGCCACGACCGGGCACAGCACGGAGCGATCCTTGATCCGCACGCACTCCGGCGACCAGCCGAGCAGCGGCTGACCCGCGACGACCTCCTGGCCCTCCGCCACGACGACGTCGAAGCACGCCGTGGCCAGGTCGTCCGTGTCGACCCCGAGGTGCACGAGGACCGACCGCTCGTCGTCCAGCGCGACGACCAGCGCGTGCGGGTAGACGCTCACCATCCTGCCTGCGCACGGCGCCACCACGACGATGCTGACGGCCTCCTCGCGCCCGGGGCCGTCCGGCATGATCGCCAGCCCGGGCCCGATCACGGCCTCGGCGAACACCGGGTCCGGGACGTCGCCCAGTGCGACGACCGTCCCGCTGAGCGGCGCCACCACCTGCGTAATGACATGCGTCTGACTCGTCATGCGGCCCCCCTTGCGCTGCCACGCCACACTAGCCACGGCGGGGTGGATCCGTCAGCCGCTCGGACCGCCGTCGCCCTGCGGAGCGCCCGGGACGACCGCGTCAGCGCAGGTTGTCGATGTCGGCCGCCAGCGCGTCTGCCTCCGGGCCCACGACCACCTGGATGATGTGGCCGGACCGGACGACGCCGAGCGCACCACTCGCCCGCAGGGCCTCCTCGTCGAGGCGCTCCGGGTCGGAGACCTCCACCCGCAGCCGCGTGATGCAGGGCTCGAGCTCGACGACGTTTCCCACACCGCCGAGCGCCGCGAGGATCTGCTCTGCCTTGGACATGCGAACTCCCTGGACGCCGTCGCGTAGGGCCACCGGCGCGGGCCGACGGCCAGCGGGAGCAGCCGGCCGCGCCGTCCGACGCGATGCTCCCCAGCGTAGTGTGCGGAGGGCAGACCGCCGACGCCGGAGGTGAGATGACGGAGCCGACCTTCTACGAGACGGTCGGGGGGACGACCGTGTTCGCACGGCTGGTCGAGGAGTTCTACGCCCGTGTGGCGACCGACGACCTCCTGCGCCCCATGTACCCGGAGGAGGACCTCGGGCCGGCAGCGGAGCGACTCCGCTTGTTCCTCGAGCAGTACTGGGGCGGTCCGACGACGTACTCCGAGCAGCGCGGTCATCCACGGCTACGCCGCAGGCACGCCCCGTTTCCCGTCGGGCCGGCCGCGCGGGACCGCTGGCTGAAGCACATGCGCGCGGCCCTGGACACCCTCGAGCTGCCGCCGTTGGCGCACGCCCAGCTCTGGGACTACCTGGAGCGCGCCGCCCACGCCATGGTCAACCAAGGAGACGAGTGACGACCCACGACGCGCTGCGGACGGTTCTCGACGTGCTCGACGTCCAGCAGATCGACGACGAGACCTTCCTCGGCACGAGCCTGCCGCAGCCCGGCGGGCGGGTGTTCGGTGGCCAGGTCCTCGCCCAGTCCCTGCTGGCCGCCGCCCGCACGACCCCGGAGGACCGGCTGCCGCACTCCGTGCACGGCTACTTCCTGCGCTCGGGCGACGTGACGAAGCCCATCACGTTCACCGTGGAGCGGCTGCGGGACGGTCGCTCGTTCAGCGCCCGACGGACGCACGCGCTGCAGGACGGCGAGCCGATCCTGTCGATGACCACCTCCTTCCAGACCGAGCAACCGGGCCTGGACCACGCCGAGGGGCTGCCGTCCCGCGCACCCGACCCCGAGACCGTGCCGAGCGCGTTCGACCTCCTCGCCCGCCACGACACCCCCCTGACCCGCTTCTGGACGCAGACGAGCGCCTTCGACATCCGCCACGTCGAGGCCCCCATCTACACGGAGTCCGCTCCCGGGGAGTCCGACCGCCAGATGGTGTGGATGCGGGCCCTCGGACCGGTGGACGGCCCCGAGGTGCTGCACCGCGCGTTGCTGGCGTACGCGTGCGACCAGGTCATGCTGGAGCCGATCCTGCGGCGGCACGGCAAGAGCTGGGCGACGCCGGGCCTGTCCATCGCGAGCCTCGACCACGCGATGTGGTGGCACCGGCCGGTGCGCGTCGATGAGTGGCTGCTGTACGTCCAGTGGTCGCCGAGCGCGCAGGGCGGCCGGGGTCTGGGCGGCGCGCGCGTGCACGCCGCCGACGGCACGCTCGTGGCCTCCGTCGTACAGGAAGGCATGGTGCGCGTGCCGGACTGACCGGGCGCGACCGGCAGGTGACAGGTCGGCCACCGGACGAGCGGGGGCTACAGGACGATCTCACCCGACTCCCGCCGGTCGGCCCTCACGAGAGCCTCCCGAGCAGACGGACGAGGCCGTCGTGGGCGTCGCCGTCGACGGCCTCGTAGAGGCGGGCCATCGCGACGACCGAGTCGCCGAGGCCCTCGACGGCGAGGCCAGCCTTGGCGATCACGTCCCCCGTACGGATCTCAAGGTCGCTGAACGCAGCGGGAAGGAACGCGCAGAGCAGCCCGAACGCGCCGTCGTTCAGCCGGACGTCGCCCGCTGCCGCCCCAGCCGCGCCGAGTTCGTCCGCCACCGGGCGCGTCCGGGCGACGTGCCGCACGAGGCCCTCGGGATCGACCTGCAGGAGGCGGGTCATCGCGCACGCCCCCAGCCGCCCGGCGTCGGGACGCCTCCCGGAGACGTCGCGGCGTGGGGGGTGGGTCGGCCGGGGGCGCGGTGTGCGATCACGAGTCGGGACCGTAGCCGCGTGGCGTTCGTGCTCGCTGGCCGGCCCCTCGGATCTGTGGACAACTCCCGGGTCGGGGCCCTCCTGTGGACGGCGCCGTCAGCGATCCCGTCGACGCCACCGCACGGGCGGCCCCACGTACGCCGACCACACCGCCCGCTCGGAGTCCGTGACGCGCCGAGGCCGACCCGTCCCGGCCTCCAGCAGCACCAGCGTGGTGGTGGCCTGCACGAACACCGGGCGACCGGCCGGGCTCGTCGGGTCAGGATCCTCCCCCGGGCCACCGGTGATCTCGTAGCAGACCTCGATGCTCGCGCCCCCGAGCCCGCCGATCCAGATCTCCACCACCACGGGATCACGCCGGTGCTCGATGGGCACCAGGTACTCGATCTCCTGGCGCGCCACCACGGTCACCGTCCGCGCGCCGGGCCCGGCGTCCAGGATCGCCGTCGGCCACTCCTGCTCCGCCGCGCCCGGGTGACGCCAGAACGCCGCGATACGCGCCTCCTCGAGAAGTCCGAAGACGGCGACGTTGTTGACGTGCCCGTAGGCGTCGAGATCTCCCCAACGCACGGGCACCGGCACGGACACCCTCATGCATCGCTCCTTCGTGGTCGGCGGCCGCCGGCGGCCTCCTGGGCCGCCTCCCGCGTGCGGACAAGGGCGGCGAGGACGCCGTCGGCGGGGTCCACGACCCGACGCTGGGCGACCTGCCCGACGGCGTCGCGCAGCCGGGCGGTCGCCCGGGCGGCCTGCCGCCGCGCACCCACCGCCGCCCACCAGCGGCCGACCGCGGCGAGCAGCACGCCGAGCCCGACGCCGCCGACCAGCGCGATGGTCGGCCACGGGACCTCACCCCACCGCGGCGGGTCCGGCGTCGGGACGCGCAGGTAGCCCGCCCCGGCGAGCACGCCCAGCCACAGCCCGCCCACCACGGCCACCCCCAGCAGGAGCCACTGCAGGACGCCCACGACCCGCCACCACCGCGGGTCGCGCATCGGGACCAGCTCCGTCCCCGCGACCGCGACGTCGAGGGCGGCCGCCAGCTCGGCGTCGGGCGCCTCGACGCTGTGCCGCGCGGCGAGCACCCAGGCGTCCGGGGCGCCCGCCGTCGCCGCGTCGACGTAGGTCCGCAGGGCGCCCCGTGCCGCGGCGAGCTGCGCCGGGCCGGGCGACGGCACGGAGGTGCGCCCGGTGTGCGTGCGCCCGGTGTACGTGCGCCCGGTGTACGTGCGCCCGGTGTCCCCGCGCCCGAGGTGCAGCCGGCGCAACGGGTCGGGCCGGAGCCGGGCGACCCAGCGCGTGACCGGCCACCCCGTGGCGCGGCGGGCGCTCAGCTCCCGCTCGGCACGCACGGCGTCCGCCACGACCGGCACACCCGCCGCCACCGCGAGGGCGTCCACCAGCGCCCCGCGCGGGGCGCGATCCGGGCGCACGGGCGGCCCGCAGACCGCAAGGACGCGACCCGCCACCGCGGCGACGTCGGCCGCGAGCCGGGCCCGGGCAGCAACCCGCCGGCGGGCGGCGTCGGTCAGGGCGTCCCGCAGTGTCCCGACCCCCTCCCCGGTCCGCGCCGAGACGTCGAGGACCCGCACACCCGCGAGCCCGTCGTCGGCCAGCAGGTGCGCCAGGTCGCGGTGGCACGCCGCGCGCTCGTCGGACGTGAGCCGGTCCACCTGGTTGAGGACGACGAGCAGCACGTCCCGGTGCTCCGTCAGCCCGCGCAGGTAGCCCTCGTGCACGGCGGCGTCGGCGTACTTCTGCGGGTCCACCACCCAGACCATGGCGTCCACGAGCCGGACGAGCCGCTCGGCCTCGAGGCGGTGCCCGGTGACGACCGAGTCGTGGTCGGGCAGGTCGAGGAGCACGAGGCCGACACCGGCGTCCGGCAGATGGTGCCGACGCCGCACCTGGAGCCAGTCGAGCAGGGGCTCCGCGCCCCCGCCGCGGACGACGGCGAGCGCCTCGCTCGTCGTCGGCCGGGTGACGGCGACCTCGGCGACCTCGGCGCCGGCCAGGGCGTTCAGCAGCGACGACTTGCCCGAGCCGGTCGGCCCGGCGAGCGCCACGACCGTGTGGTCCGGCAGCCGCAACCTGTCGCCCGCCCGCGCGAGCACCTGCTCGCCGGCCGACGTGAGGTCCGGGCCGAGGACATCGCGGCCGTCCGCCAGGGCACGGCGCAGCGCGTCGAGCTGCTCCTCCAGGGTCAGCGCCACCGCCGCCGGTCCCTCACGCGAACCGGCCGATGTGCACGTCCGTGCGGTACCGGAAGTGCACGACGCCGTCGGGGGCCTCGGCGTCCACGAGCGCGTCCAGGGCGGCGAGCGCCGCCTCGTGGTCCGGGTGCCCCGGGCCCGGGGCGTACGACGACGACAGGAACCGGTCACGCATCCCAGCGCGGTCGAGCACCTGCTCGTGGTCGAACGCCACGTGCCGCGTCGGGCCGGGCGCGAAGAAGGCGGCGATGTCGTCCGCCGAGACCAGGCGGTGGTCGACCTCACGCAGGTCGGTGGCCCAGCGCTGCAGGAACGCCTCGTACCCGGCCATGAACGGTCCGTCCGTGCGCCGCTCGTTCCAGATGAGCGCGACCGCGCCGCCGGGCCGCAGGACCCGTCGGAAGCTCGAGCGCCGCCGCCTTGCGGTCGAACCAGTGGAAGGCCTGCGCGGCCGTGACCAGGTCGATCGAGGCGTCCGGCAGCCCCGTCGCCTCGGCACGACCGTCGCGGACACGCAGCCGGTCGTCGCCGCCGAGGTCCTGGCGGAGCCGCTCGCGCATCGGCGCGTTGGGCTCGATCGCGAGGACGACGGCGCCCGCCGCGAGCAGGACGCGCGTGAAGATCCCGGTCCCGGCCCCGACGTCGGCCACGACCGTGCCCGGCTCGAGGCCGGCCCGCTCCCGGAGCACCCGCACGACCCCGTCGGGGTAGCCGGGCCGCGCGCGCACGTACGTCTCGACACGGTCGCTGAACCGCTGCGTCGGGTCGTTCACTGGTCCCCCTTGAGCCACCGCCACCACCGTCTCAGAGTCCCGACGCGCTCGCCGGGCGCCGCGGACGCCGGCGCCGGGCCCGACGGGGGCGCGGGCGGCGGGGGCGCCTCGCCGAGGCTCGACGGCGACGAGCGTCAGCGCGGCGACGGCGTTGCGGATGCGGTCGGCAGCGTCGGCGCGGACGTCCGCGGCCTCGAGCGGCGCGCGGAAGCGTGCGGCCTCCGCGTCGAGCAGCGCCCCGACGCGGCGGCTGAGGTCGTCGTGCGCGACCGTCGTCAGGCGCCGGACCGCGTCGTCCCCGAACACCGCCTCGAGCAGTCGCTGGGCGACCACCGCGGTGCCCCCGGCGACGCCGACCTCGGCCGTCGTGAGCCCCCCGGTGTGCGCGAAGACCGCGACCATGAGGGCGGCGCCCAGCCCGTTGACGCCGAACGAGAGGACGCGCGCCGTCGTGCGCCGCTCCGCGCCCTCCGTCGAGACGAGCTCGAGAACACCTGCTTGCCATGCGGCGACCTCGGCATCGACGCGGGCCGCCAGGTCACCGGACGCGCGCGAGAGGCGCAGCCCGGCGAGCAGCTCGCGACCGGCGGGATCGGCGTACCAGGCGGCGTGGGCCCGCTCGGCCGCCGCGTCCGCGGCATCGACGACGAGGTGGATCAGGCCGTCACCGACGGCGCGGGCGACCGGCTCGGGGGTCGGTCGACCCCGCAGCGCCGCCGTGAGCCGGTCACGCCAGGTGCCGACGCGCTCCTCGACGGCGCGCAGCAGCTCGCCGGTGCCGACGTACTCCTGCCAGCGGGCGAGCACCTCACCGCGCAGCAGCGTGCCGTCCTCGGTCGCCGCGGCGACGTCGCGCCCGGCCGCGGAGTACGCCGCGTCGACGGTGGCACGCAGCCGGTCGGCATGGTGGCGCTGGGCATCCACCGCCGCCGCCAGCCGTGGAGCCCCGGTCACCAGGTCGGCCACCGCACCACGCACGGTCCGCTGCACGACGGCGTCGCGCGTGGACGCGTCCCCGACCAGGCCGCGCAACCAGCCCCCGAGCTCACCGACGGCGCCGGCGGGCAGGAGCCCGTCGTGCACGGGGCTCTCGGGGACGACGA
The DNA here is from genome assembly GCA_963807045.1 of uncultured Actinomycetota bacterium. GTDB lineage: Bacteria > Actinomycetota > Actinomycetes > Actinomycetales > Cellulomonadaceae > Actinotalea. The sequence continues at coordinate 272,893 of CAWDZL010000002.1, forward strand.
CGACGTGCGCGTCCAGCCCGTGCTCACCGAGCATGCGGCCCAGGTGGGCACCCACCGCGGCGCGCGCGGCCGGCTCCACCCTGTTGAGCACGACCACGACGACGGCCCTGCGGCGCGCCGCCTCGGCGAGCAGGTCCCACGGCACGGCGTCGGCGTACCGGGCTGCGGTGGTGACGAAGACCCACAGGTCCGCGGCACCGAGGCAGCTCTTCTCCGAGGCGGCGGTTCTCGACGACCACCGAGTCGATGTCGGGGGCGTCGAGCAGCCCGAGGCCGCGCGGGACCGCGGGATGGGGCACGAGCCGCAGGCCACCGTCGGCACCCGCCCCGGTGGCACGCGCCAGCCGCGGCAGGATCCGGTCGGACGCGAACCACGCCGCCTCGTCCGGGTGGTGCACGAGGAGCGGGGCGCGCGTCGTCGGACGCAGCACGCCGGCCTCGCTCACGACCTCGCCCAGGAGGCTGTTGACCAGCGTGGACTTCCCGGCCCCGGTGGACCCGCCGACGACGGCGAGCAGCGGCGCGCCCAGCTGACGCACCCGCGGCAGCAGGTGGTCGTCGAGCTGGGCGCGCAGCCGGTCGGCGAGCCGTCGGTCGTCGTCCGTCCCCGCGAGAGCGAGGGGCAGACGCAGGTCCGCGACCGCGGTGCGCAGGTCGGTCAGCGCGGCGAGCACCCGCCGTCCGTCGACCTGCGCCCCCGTCACGGGCGTCAGTCCCGGGTGAGCTTGCGGTACGTGACCCGGTGCGGGCGGGCGGCGTCCGCACCGAGGCGGGACACCTTGTTGTCCTCGTACGACGCGAAGTTGCCCTCGAACCAGTACCAGGCCGCCGGGTCCTCCTCCGTGCCCTCGTAGGCGAGGATGTGGGTCGCCACGCGGTCGAGGAACCACCGGTCGTGCGAGACGACGACGGCACAACCCGGGAACTCCAGCAGGGCGTTCTCCAGCGACCCGAGCGTCTCGACGTCGAGGTCGTTGGTCGGCTCGTCGAGAAGGAGGACGTTCCCGCCCTGCTTGAGCGTCAGGGCGAGGTTGAGCCGGTTGCGCTCGCCACCCGAGAGGACGCCCGCGGGCTTCTGCTGGTCCGGGCCCTTGAAGCCGAACGACGCCACGTAGGCCCGCGACGGCATCTCGACGTTGCCGACCTTGATGAAGTCGAGCCCGTCGGAGACGACCTCCCAGAGCGTCTTGGCCGGGTCGATCCCGCCGCGCGACTGGTCCACGTACGAGAGCTTGACCGTCTCGCCGATCTTGAGGGCGCCGGCGTCGAGCGGCTCGAGACCGACGATCGTCTTGAAGAGGGTCGTCTTGCCGACACCGTTCGGGCCGATCACCCCGACGATGCCGTTGCGCGGCAGGCTGAACGAGAGCCCGTCGATGAGCACACGCCCGTCGAAGCCCTTGTTCAGGTCGCTGGCTTCGAGCACCACACTGCCCAGACGCGGGCCCGGCGGGATCTGGATCTCCTCGAAGTCGAGCTTGCGCGTGCGGTCGGCCTCGGCCGCCATCTCCTCGTAGCGCTCGAGGCGCGCGCGGGACTTGGTCTGCCGGCCCTTGGCCGAGGAGCGCACCCACTCGAGCTCGTCCTTGAGGCGCTTGGCGAGCTTGGCGTCCTTCTTGCCCTGGACCTCCAGGCGGGCCTGCTTCTTCTCGAGGTAGGTCGAGTAGTTGCCCTCGTACGGGTACAGACGACCGCGGTCGATCTCGGCGATCCACTGGGCGACGTGGTCGAGGAAGTACCGGTCGTGGGTGACGGCGATGACGGCACCCTCGTACTGGGCGAGGTGCTGCTCGAGCCACTGCACGCTCTCGGCGTCCAGGTGGTTCGTCGGCTCGTCGAGCAGCAGCAGGTCGGGCTTCTCGAGCAGCAGCTTGCACAGGGCGACGCGACGACGCTCGCCGCCGGAGAGCACCGAGACCTCGGCCTCCGGCGGCGGGCACCGCAGGGCGTCCATGGCCTGTTCGAGCTGGGCGTCGAGGTCCCACGCGTTCGCGTGGTCCAGGGCCTCCTGCAGCTCGCCCATCTCGGCCAGCAGCGCATCGAAGTCGGCGTCGGGCTCGGCCATCAGGGCGGAGATCTCGTTGAACCGGTCGAGCTTGCCCTTGATCTCGGCGACGCCCTCCTCGACGTTGCCGAGCACGGTCTTGGCGTCGTTCAGCGGCGGCTCCTGCAGCAGGATGCCGACGGTGTACCCGGGCGACAGCCGCGCCTCACCGTTCGACGGCTGGTCCAGGCCGGCCATGATCTTCAGGATCGTCGACTTGCCGGCGCCGTTGGGGCCGACCATGCCGATCTTCGCTCCTGGGTAGAAGCTCATCGAGACGTCGTCGAGGATCAGCTTGTCGCCGTGCGCCTTGCGCGCCTTGTACATGGTGTAGATGAACTCGGCCACGTTCTGCCTGTGCTCCTGGAGTCCGGATGGGGGCGCCGCGCGGTCGCCGGGCCACCGGCAAGCCTACGGGGTCGGGACCGGCTCGACCTCGGCGGTGGCGTCCGTCTCCGCCTGCTCGGCCGCATCCGCCTGCTCGGCGGCGTCCACCTCGGCGGCATCGGTCGCCCAGGGGTCGAGGTCGCCCGGCGATGCCACCACGAGCTCGCTCGGCGCATCCCCGGCCGCGGGGAGCCGGCGCGTGCGCACGAAGGTCGACCGCCCCTTCGTCAGGTCGTGCCCGACGGCGGTGGCGTCGAGCACCATGCTGGAGCGGACGATGCCGTCGCTGGTCCACTCCTCGGTGCGCAGCCGGCCGTACGCGATCACGGGGTCACCCTTGGCGATGCTGCCGGCCACGTTGATCGCGTGGTCGCGGAACACCTTCACGGTCATCCACTCCGTCCGGCCGTCCACCCAGCCGCCCTGGCGGCTGTCGAAGTGCCGCGGCGTCGAGGCGAGCCGGAAGCTCGTGAACGGCAGCTCGCTGCCGACCGTGATCTCCTTCGGCTTGCTCGCCGCCCAGCCCACGGCCGTCGTCATCATCTCGTTGCGGCTCATCAGGCCCTCCCTCCCGGGCCGGACGGTCCGGCCACGGGCGCCACGATGCGACGCCGACGCCGGGCAGCGCCGGACGGGCCCGTTCAGGCTGGGGAGGACGGCTCCGCCGCGGGCTCTGTGGACGACGCCTCGCTCGGCGACCCCTCACTCGGCGACCCCTTGCCCGATGACGCACCGCGGGTCCCGAGCGCGTCCACCGGGCGCAGGCTCGTTGCGAGCAGCGGCCCTGCCGCCTCCCGCACCACCCGGTGATCCTCGAGCACGCGCGTGGTCGGCCGCACGAGCGCCTCGTCGACGGCTTCGGCGAGCGCCCGACGGACGGCCGTCCCCGCCGCGTCCGCCCGCCTCCGCGCCGTGACGGTCCGCACACGCGCCGACCCCCACCAGAGACCGAGCCCGGCGAGGGCCAGCCCGGCCGCACCACCGGCCACGGTGGCGGTCCCCCGGCCCCACCCGCTGCCCGCGAGGGCCGCGGCCGCGAAGCCTCCGAGAGCAAGGGCCAGGACCCACACCGCCAGCGCGCACGCACGCAGCACGACCGCGGCGCGCGGCCGGCGCACCGGCACCTCGATCGCCGCCAGGCGCGAGTCCAGGGCTGCCGTCAGCGCGTCGGCGCGAGGCACGGCGCGAGTGACGGCGACGGCCCACCGCCGGGGCAGCTGCGCCCCCATCCCGTCCAGCCACGCCCGGCGGACGGCGGCCGCCCGGTCGGGCTGCACCGGGCCGACGCGCGGCGGCGTCGTCCCACCCCGCAGCGCACCCTCGACGGCGGCGAGCGCCGCGGTGACGCCTGCCGCGGCGGCGAGCCCCTCCACGGCAGCCGACGCCGCCTCCGTCACGTCCGGCTCGGCCTGCGCGACGGCCGACGCGAGCTGTTTGCCGGCGTCGTCGAGCTCCGCCTGCGCACGCACCTCGGCGACGCCGCGCGACGCGACTGCGTGCGCGAGGACGCCCCGCAGGACGGGCAGGCCCTCACCCGTCAGCGCGGACACCCCGTGCACCCCGACGCCGCTGAGGCCGTCCTCGCGGAGCAGCCGGTCGACGTCCCGCAGGACCGTCGGCTGCTGCGTCTCGGGGACGGTGTCGATCTGGTTCAGGACGACGACCATCGCCCCTTCGTGGCCGGCGAGGCCCTGCAGGTAGTCGGTGTGCAGCGCGTCGTCCGCGTACTTCTGGGGGTCGACGACCCACACCAGGAGGTCGATCTGCGGGAGCAGCCTGTCGACGACGGCGCGGTGCTCCGGCCGCACCGAGTCGTGGTCGGGCAGGTCGAGGAGGACGAGGCCGCGCAGGTCGGCCTGCGTGTCGCCGTCGAGCGCGCTCTCCCGCTCGATCCGCCGCTCGCGCGAGACCTCCAGCCAGTCCAGCAGCGCCGCAGCGTCCTGCGCCCAGACGCACGCGGCGACCTGCGCCGTCGTCGGCCGCCGCACGCCCACGTCCGCGAACTGGAGCCCGGAGAGCGCGTTGAACAGGCTGGACTTGCCCGAGCCGGTGCCCCCCACCAGGGCGACCACCGTGTGATCGACGCCGAGCTCGAGCCGGCCCCGCACCCGTGCGACCGACTCCCGCACCGCAGTCGCCACGGCCGAGGGCACCCGGTCTCCGGCGATCCCGACGGCACCCTCGAGCTCGTCCGCCCGCGCCAGCAGGGCGCGCGTGCGCGGCCCGGGGCTCGTGGGGCGACTCATCGCAGGCCCTTCAGCACGGCGTAGCGCAGGCGCAGGGCCGCCGAGGCGTCGTCGGCGAGGGCCGGGCCGGCAAGGAACGCGAGGGCCGGCCGGGCCGCCGCGCGCGCCTGCTCGGCCGCACGCGTGCCGAGCTCGTCCCGCAGCCCGGCGACCGCCGACGTGCTCGGGGCCCCGATGGTGGCGATGAGTGTCGACGCGGCAGCACCCAGACCGGCTGCGGCGAGCGCGAGAAGCGTGGCGACGCCGTCCTCGCCGATGCCCCGCACGAGCCGGTCGACGGCCCGCGTCGCCTTGCGGTCGCCACTGGCGCGCAGCTCGGCGACGGCCGCGGCGGCGGAGCCCAGCCAGTCCTGCGCGGACCGCTCGGGCGTGGTGTCGTCGGCGGCGGGCGCGGCATCGGCCGGCGGGCGCGCCGGCACCGCGGACGAGCCGGGTACGGGGCTCTTCTGCAACGTGTACGCCAGCTGCGCCTCGCCCGCGCGCCGCGCTCCCGTGAGCGCGCTGGTCAGCGCGGTGACGAGCTCCTCGCGGAGCCCGGCGAGGGCCTGGGCACGCGCGTCACGACCGCGCCGCGACGTCCAGCTGTCGGCGAGTGCGCCGGGCCGCGTCGTGGCCGCCGTCCAGGCCGCGCGCACCGCGCCCGCGGCGATCCCACCGGCCACCGTGCTCCGCGCGGCGTGGTCCGCCGGGTCCGCCACCGCCTCGGCCACGAGCGCCTCCAGCGCGGGGCGCGCGTCCACCTGGGCCTGGACCGCGTCCGCGAGCTCGGAGACCCAGGGCCGCAGCCGGCGCAGGGTGCCCTTCTGCGTGCGGACGATGACGGAGCGGGCTCGGTCCGGGCCGGCCACCATCGCGAGCCAACGCCGGATGGGCGCCACGAGCGCCGCGTCGAGCATGCCCTGGTGCGGTCCCTGGTCCGGGACGAGGAAGAGCGGGACGGTCGCCATGTCGTGCTCGCGGAGCCGGCCCATGAGGTCCGTGCGCACGGCCGACAACGCCGCGGGTGGGACCCGGTTGAGCACCATGGCCATGGACACGCCCCGCTCGGCGGCCTGGGCCAGGACGTCCCACGGCAGCGCGTCGCCGTACCGCGCCGCCGTCGTGAGGAAGAGCCACAGGTCGGCCGCGTCGAGCAGCCGGGCCGCCGTCTGTCGGTTGCTGGCCAGGAGCGAGTCCAGGTCGGGCGCGTCGACGATCGTGAGGCCACGCGGGACGGCGTCGTGCACGCGCACGTCGAGGATCTCCAGCAGCGGGTGCGCCGCGAGCAGCTCCGCGTCCGCCGGGTGGTGCACCAGCACGGGCTCGCGGGTGGTGGGGCGCAGCACGCCGGCTGCGCTCACCTCCTCGCCCAGCAGCGAGTTCACGAGCGTGGACTTGCCCGCACCGGTGGATCCGGCCACGACGACGACGGCGGGCGCGGACAGCTCGCGCAGCCGGGGCAGCAGGTGGTCGTCGAGCTGGTCGAGCAGCCGGCGCTGCAGTCGCCGCGCGGCCTTGGCACCCCGCAGCGGCAGGGGCAGGGTCATCGCCTCGGCGTCGCGCCGGAGGGTGGTCACCGCGTCCAGCAACGACGCATCCGCGCTCGGCCGCTCCTCGACGTCGGGCGCCGGAGCGCCCGCGTCGCCCCCGGCGCCCGCGCGCGCCACCCCGGGCGCGACGGTCCGGGGAGTGGTGGTCATGTCCCCATCCTCCCGTGCCGCCGGGTTCGGACAAAACGCGCGCGCCGCAGAGGTGGACGGGTTCTGACCTGCGGCTCAGGACGGGCAGACGAGCGTCGACGCCTGTGCGGCTGCGCACACCGCCGCCGAGCCGGGCCCGTCACCGCCGTCGTTGTACGCCACGACCATGAGGTAGGCGGGCGTGCCCGAGACCGCCTCGACGTAGGTGAAACCGCCAGGGCTGTAGGGCGAGATGCCCACGTACTCGTGCGGTCCGACGTACTCAGTGGTCGAGGTCCCGGTAGCGACGTCGAAGCGCGCGGCGGGCACGAACGGCCCGGCCGCGGCGCCGGACCGGTAGACGCGGTAGCCCGTGGCGCCCTCGACCGCGAGCCACGTGATCATGGCCTCGCCGGAACCGCCGCCCGGGCCCGCGTACTCGATCGTCGCCGCCGGGGGCGCGTGCAGGACGGGCGGCGGGGTCGGCGTCTGCGGATCGGAGCTGTGGTGCGGGCTGCTGGTGGGCGGAGTGGTCGGGTCGGACGTCGGCGGCGGCGCGACCGGCACGGCGGGCGGCGCCGTCGGCAGCGTCGGGCTCGGGCTGGGCGTCGGGACGGGCGTCGTCGCCACGACGGAGGGCAGCGGGCGCTCGTCCGTCACCGGCGGCTCAGGGCTCCACGGCCGCACGACGCCGAGCAGGGCGGCCCCGACGACGACGACGCCGCTCACCCCGAGCGTGACGGCGCCCGCGGTGCGCCGCCGACGCGCGTCGCGCACGTACCGGCCGATGGTCTCGGTCGTGAAGGGGGTCTCGCGCGCGGCCGCCGCGGCGTCGTGCTCGGCGCTCGCGCGGATCAGCGCGGACAGCTCCTCGCTCATCTCGGCCCGCCTCCCCCCACCCGGACCTCCGAGACGCACACGTCCGCGACGTCGGCGGCGGTCCCGAGCATCGTGTTCAGGGCGTGGATCCCGTCGCTGAGGTAGCGCTTCACGGCACCGTCGCTGACGCCGAGCCGCCCGGCGATCTCCCCCACGGTCAGGTCGTCGTAGAACCGCAGGACGACGCAGGCACGTTGCCGCTGCGGCAGCGTGCGCAGCGCCGCCCGCGCGTCGAGGCGGCCGGCGACGTCGTCGTCGCGCACCACCGCGTCCGCCGCCATCTCGGTCATCGCCGCCATGCGCCGCCGTCGCGACCGCACGCCGTCCACGAACGCGCTGACGATCGCCCGGCGCACGTACGCGTCGGCGGCGTTGAGGCTCGGGAACGAGCGCGGTCGACCGAAGGTGCGGACGACGGCGTCGTGCACCAGGTCCTCGCCGCTCGACCGGTCCCCGGTGAGCAGCGCCGCGTAGCCGATGAGCGCCGCGCCCCGCTCGCGCAGCAGCTGGTCGACCAGGTCCTGCCATGCGGCCACCCCGACGCCTCCTCCCAGGCTGCGTCGAACCCTGCGATATGAACGCTCCTCCGTCCCGGAACGTTGTGCGCGCGGTCTCGTGGACGACGTGGCCGGACGACGTGGCCGGACGACGTCGCCGGGGGCCGGGACGGGCCCGACGGCGGCGCGAGGACGCTCGGGTACGCTCGGCGCCGAGCCCCCGTAGCTCAGTGGATAGAGCGTCGGACTTCTAATCCGTTGGTCGCAGGTTCGAATCCTGCCGGGGGCACCCGAGCAGGGCCGTCAGACCAGCGGACGCACCAGTCGCGTCACCGGCAGGTCGGGGTCCGCACCGTCGAGGTGCTCCTCCCAGCGCTGGTCGGCGGCGTCGAGCCGGCGCACGTCCAGCCAGACGGCCAGCTCGCGCCGGGCGCCGTCCAGGCTCCCGGGCACGCCCACGTGCCGCGCCACGGCGGCCAGCCCGCCCGGCCGTTCCACGACCTCCACGGCCGCGTCGCCCACGACGCCGACCCGTAGTCCGGCCACCGGGGTCCCCACGACGACCTCGGCCACGTGCGTGGCGGCGCCGCCGTGCCACACGAAGGGGGCACCGACGACGACGCCGCCCGCCTGCTGCACCGCCGCCGTCACGGCCGCGGCACCGCGCTCGAGAGCACCGGGCTCGCCGTCGAGCTCGTCCCGGCCCGCGCCGTCGGACGCCCAGGCCGTCACGGCGACGAGGCGCGCCGGGACCTCCTCCACCCTGATCTCCGCCATGTGGTCCTCCCGGGGTTCATCCTGCCCCCCGAACGGCTCCCACAGGCCGCTCCTCGACGGCGCGCCGCGCGAACGACGGCGCAGGTCACGTGCCGTGAAAAACCCGTGCGTCGGAGCCCTCCCGGCTGAGAGGCTCGGGGCATCGCCGCACCGGACCTGGCCCGTCCACCTCGGCACAACCCAACCCCGTCTTCCGACCAGGAGCACAGCCATGCATCCGATGACCCTGTACGACGCCGTCGTGCTGGAGCACCAGCACGCCACCCGCCAGCGCGCCCGCGACCACGTCGCCGCGCTGCGCCGTCGTGAGCGCACCCTGCGACTCACGCGTGGCTCGCGTCCGGCGCGCGCCACCGCCGCCGGTCCCGCGACGTCCTGAACGTCGCGGGGCCTGCGGCCCCGACCGCCCCCGGCGGTCTGCCAGCATGGGGACATGAGGTCAGGGACGCCCCGCTGATGGGCAGGCACGCCGGCCCCGACCCCGCTCCCGAGCCCCTCGAACCCGCCCCCGCCGCGCCCGGTCTCGACGGCCGCTCGCGCCTCGTCCTGGCCCTCACCGTCGGTGTCACGACCCTCCTCGCAACCTCCTGGGCCGGCCTCCCGTGGGCCTCCGCCGGCATCGCCGCCGCTGCCGCGACGGTCCTCGTCCCCGTCGCGGCCTGGATCGCCGGGACGCTTCCCCCACGCCCGACGCCGTACAGTGACGCCCGTGACAGCGATCACCAACGGGAATGACAGGATCGTCTGGGTCGACTGCGAGATGACCGGCCTGGACCTCGTCGCGGACGCCCTCATCGAGGTTGCGGCAGTAGTCACCGACTCCGAGCTGAACGTGCTCGGGGACGGCGTCGACGTCGTCATCACGCCACCGGCCGAGGCGCTCGAGCAGATGGTCCCCTTCGTGCGGCAGATGCACACGACGTCGGGCCTCCTCGAGGACCTGCCAGGCGGAACCACCCTCGCCGATGCGCAGGAGCGGGTCCTCGAGTACATCCGCACGTGGGTCCCCGAGCCCGGCAAGGCGCCGCTGGCCGGCAACTCCGTCGGCACGGACAAGTCGTTCCTGGACCTGCACATGCCCGAGCTCGTGGGTCACCTGCACTACCGGATCATCGACGTGTCGTCGCTGAAGGAGCTCGCCCGGCGCTGGTACCCGCGGATCTACTTCTCCTCCCCCGAGAAGACCGGCGGCCACCGCGCGCTCGCCGACATCCTCGAGAGCATCGACGAGCTGCGGTACTACCGCGCCGCGATGCTCGTCCCGCAGCCCGGCCCCGACTCCGCGACCGCCAAGCAGGTCGCGGCCGAGATCCTGGCGACCTCCGTGCGCAACGGGCGGGCGGCGCAGCTGCGCGGCGACGACGGCGCCTCGGCCGCCGACTGACCCTCGTCGCGGCACCGGCCCAGGACGCCGGACGGCGAACAGCCCCGGAAGACGAACGACGCCGGCCCCGTGCGGGACCGGCGTCGTGACGGGGTGGCTAACGGGACTTGAACCCGCGACCCCCTGGACCACAACCAGGTGCTCTACCAACTGAGCTATAGCCACCACGGCCCGAACGAGCGGGCCGGTCAGGAAGTCTAGCGGGTCCGGCGCCGTGCTCGACACCGCGCTCTCCGCGGAGGGCGCAGCGCGCCGCTCGGGACGGGCCTCAGCGCAGCACGCGCGCCACGAGTGCGTCGGCGAAACGGTCGAGCGCACCGTCGCCGAGGCCCAGGAACAGGCTCGGCTCCACCAGCTCGAGCTCCATGAGGACGGGCTCGCCCGCATCGTCGGTCACCACGTCGACCCGTGCGTAGAGCAGCGGGTCGGGCACCAGGTCGACGCCGTCGGCGGTCCGCGCGAAGCACGCCCGGGCCGCGTGCACGACGTCGGCGGAGAACTGCACCTCGCGCTCCGACGCCTCGAGCGTGGTCATCCGCTCCTCGCGGTACACGCCCTCGATGCCGACGTCGGGCCCGTCGAGCATCGCGCCCTTGAGGACGCTGTGCGAGTACTCGCCCGCGACGAAGACGTGCGCCCGCTCACCGACCGTGTCCACGCTCGGCAGGTAGCGCTGCACCATCACGGTGCGCTGGGCGCGCAGCAGGCGGCGCGCATGCTGGATCGCGAGGCCGCGCGACGACGCGTCGACGGCCGTGTAGCGGCCCGTGTCGATCGATCCCGCAGAGACGGCGGGCTTGATGACGAACTCGCCGAGGGCCGGGAAGCGGGTGTGCAACGCCTGCGACGTGAAGTGCCGCGACGGCTCCAGCCACATCGTCGGCACCACCGGGACGCCCGCGGCGTCGAGGTCGCGCAGGTAGTGCTTGTCCGTGTTCCAGCTGAGCACCGGGAACGGGTTGGCGAGGTCCGTCGCGACGTCCACCCGGCGCGCCCACTCGAGGAACTCGGCGCGTCGCTGCGCGTAGTCCCAGGTGGACCGGACGACGACCAGGCCGTAGTCGGACCAGTCCACGTCCGGGTCGTCCCACACCACGGCCCCGGCGGAGACGCCGCGGGCCTCGAGCGCCGCGACGAGCGGCGCGTCGTCCTCGTGGAGGCTCGGGCAGTGCGGCACAGGTGGCGAGGGCGATGCGGGTCACAGTCCCCACCCTAGACGGCGGTACGCCCGCAGGGGCCCGGGTGAATTGTCGTCGGCGCATGTGCGTGGGAGCTCCGCGCCACTGTGCCGGGCGCGGCATTCTGCGGTTTGATCGGTACGACGGGGGCGCCAGGGCAGCCGAGCACGAAGGGCCGGATCGCGACGATGATCGAGGCACACGGGCGTGCGGACGGCGCGCTCACGTCCGGGATGAGCCTGCACGAGCAGCCCGAGCGGTCGCTCATCGCCGTCTACGGCGAGATCGACCTGATGGTGCGCCAGAACGCAGCACCACTGTGCCGGGCGGTCTTCGAGCGGGCCCTGCCCGTGGTCGTCGACGCCACCGACGTGACCTTCGTGGACTCCGCAGGCATGTCGGTGCTCGTGCGCCTGGCGCGCGACGCCGAGGCCGGCGGCTACCCGATCGTGCTGCGCAACGCGCCCTGGATGCTCAAGGAGCTCCTGACCGTCACGGGCGTGGACCGGCTGCTGCCCTTCGCGGAGGGCGAGGATGCGCCCGTGCCGCCGCCGGTGCCGGCCGAGGACGAGATCTAGGCTCCCCGTGAGGCGCCCGGCAGGCACCGCCGCGCGGGCCCCAGGAAACGACGAAGGCCGGCACCTGTCGGTACCGGCCTTGCGAAGTGCGCCATCAGGGACTCGAACCCCGAACCCGCTGATTAAGAGTCAGCTGCTCTGCCAATTGAGCTAATGGCGCGCGGTGCAGAACGTTAGCACCGCCGGGCCGCAGAAACGAAACTGGATCCAGCGGCCGGGCCTACTGCTCCCACCAAGGGTCCTCGGGAAGGCCCTCGTCCTCGAGGATCTTCGGCGACAGCGGGCCCTCGGGCTGCGCCAGGTCGGCCAGCAGGGCCAGCGGGACGTGCTCGCTGAGCAGGGCCATCACCTCGGCGGATGCCTGCTCCTCCCCGCCCTCGGGGGCCGCGCCCTCGGCGTCAGGCGTCGCCCGACGGGCCTCGGCGGGGTCGGTCTCGGCCGTCGTGGGGGCGCCCTCGCCGGGCGCCCTGTCCTCGGTCTCGATGGGATCCTCCTCGGGTGTGGTCACGTGCACACATCTCCTTGTGGGACATCGGCATGTGACGGGGGGCACATGAGCCCACTGGACCATCCGCCTCTGTCCCGCGCAACATCGCGGCCCCGACGGTCGCTCAGAGGTACAGGCCGGTGCCCGTCCCGGAGTGCTCGGGCTGCGCGACGCCGTGGATGTCCCGCTCGCGAAGCAGCAGGTAGACGACGCCCTGCAGCTCCACCTCGGCACGATCCTCCGGGTCGAAGAGGACGCGATCGCCCACGTCCACCTGGCGGACGTGCTCGCCGGCCGCCACCACGGCGCCCCACGCGAGCCGCTTGCCGACGCTCGCCGTCGCGGGGATCACGATGCCCGACGACGACAGGCGCTCGGCGGACTCGCTGTCGAGGTGCACGAGCACGCGGTCGTGCAGCATGCGCACGGGCGGTGCAGGCGGGTTCTCGCTCACGGGCCAGACGCTACCCCAGCGCGGTCGGCCGCTAGGCTTCGGGCACCGCGCCAGGAGGTCAGCCATGCCGCAGCTCGCCGTCGGGGACGTCGCCCCCGACTTCACCCTGCCGACCGCCGACGGCGGCAAGGTCGCCCTCTCCGCCCTGCGCGGCACCAGCGTGGTGATCTTCTTCTTCCCCGCCGCGATGACCCCGGGCTGCACGCTGGAGGCGGTGGACTTCCGCGACCTCCAGCCGGACCTGCGGCACGCCGGCTACGAGGTGCTCGGCATCTCCCCCGACCCCGTCGCCAAGCTTGCCCGGTTCGCCGAGGCGGAGAGCCTCACGTACCCGTTGGCCTCCGACGTCGACCGCGAGGTCCTCGAGGCGTACGGCGCCTGGGGCGAGAAGACGCTCTACGGCAAGGTCGTGACCAGCGTGATCCGTTCGACCGTCGTCGTGGGGCCCGACGGGCGGGTCACCCATGCGCTGTACAACGTCCGTGCCACCGGCCACGTCGGCCGGCTGCAGCGGGACCTCGGGATCGCCTGAGGCCTGCCCTAGGCTGGCGCCGAGCGCGAGTGGCGAAACGGTAGCCGCGCCAGGTTTAGGTCCTGGTGCCCTCGGGCGTGCGGGTTCGAGTCCCGCCTCGCGCACCGATCGTCAGATGCGGCGGATGGCGAGCAGGCACGCGTCGTCCGTCAGCTGGCCGGTCAGGCAGTGGCCGATGATCCGGTCCGCCACCCCGTCGAGCGCGTCGTCGGGCGCCTCCGCGAGCGCCTCCGCCAGGCGCGCGATGCCTTCGCTGATCGACTCCCCGCGCCGCTCCACGAGCCCGTCGGTGAAGAGCACGACAGTCGCACCCGGCTCGAGGACGACGGTCGCGCACGGGTAGTCGACGTCGGGCGCGTACCCGAGCAACCGGCCCTGGGCGTTGCCGAGCACGGTGACCTGCCCGGACGCATCGCACAGCAACGGGTGCGGGTGACCCGCGGAGGCGTACACGACCTCGCCGCTGCCCGGGTCGAGCCGGAGCAGGACAGCGGTCGCAAACCCCTCCATGCCGACGCGGCACAGGAGCGTGTTGAGCTGGCGGAGCACCTGCGCGGGGTCGTGCCCCTCGGAGGCGTACGCCCGCGTGGCGCCGCTCGACTGCGCCATCAGCCCGATGGCGTCGATGCCGTGCCCGACGACGTCCCCCACCGTCGCGACGACGTGCCCGTCGGTCTCGATGAGGTCGTACCAGTCACCGCCGAGCCCGACGACGCCGGACGCCGGCAGGTAGCGCGCCGCCACCTGGTAGCCCGCCACCTGCGGCAGGCGCTCGGGCAGGAGGCTGGTCTGCAGCTGCTCGAGGGCCGACTGCTGCGTGGACGAGGTCCGTGCGAGCTCGTCCTGGAGGGCCCGGACCTCGGTCTCGTCGCGTGCGATGGCAGCGACGCCGACGATCGGCCCGTTGGCCCAGCGCAGCGGGAAGAAGGACTCCACCCAGGTGTGCTCGCGCCCGGGGTCAGCCGGCGTCGTGCCGACGATCTCGACGTCACGCACCGGTTCGCCGGTCTCGAGGACGCGCCGGAGCACCGGCTCGGCCGCCCCGCGCAGGTCCGGCAGGAGGTCGAACACGTGCTTGCCCTCGTGCTCCTCGACGGTCGCCCCGTTCATCGCGGCGAAGCCGACGGTTGACGCGGACGAAGCGCAGGTCCCGGTCGATGAAGGCGAAGCCGACGGGCGCGTTCTCCAGCAGCCCGCTGACGATCCTCGCCTCCTCCCCCGCGAGGTGGCGCAGCCGCTCCTCGGCGGAGAGATCGACGACGACGGCCACCCACCTCAGCGGCTCCCGGTCCCACACGGAGGCGGCGATGAGCACCGGCACCTGGGTGCCGTCCGGGCGACGCACCTCGCGGGCGATGACGGTCCCGCCCTCGCGCTGGAGCCTGTCGAGCGCCGCGGCGTCGCGGTCCGGCGCCGGGTTCACGAGCTCCAGCCACGTGACGCCCGCGGCGAGATCGGCGGCGTCGCGCCCGAGGATGCGGAGCAGCTCGGCGTTGGCCTCCGTCACGGCAGCACCCGTGCCGGTGCCCACCGCGAGCCCGGGCGCGGCGAGCAGCGCTGCCATCTGGCGCGCACGCTCGACGGTGGTCACGCCCTGAGACTCGCACCGCCCGGCCGCGGCGGCCACCGGATCGTGCTCATCGCGCGCGGGCGCCCGGAGTGGTCGGTGCGACTCAGCCCTGGGGGCCTGCGGTCGTGGCGGCCGCCGCGCGCGCCGCACGCTGCTCGGTGAGCTGGGCGCGGACGTCGTCCATGTCGAGCGCACGGACGGCCTGCACCACCTGCTCCAGCGACTGCGGCGGCAGGGCGCCGGCCTGGTTGAACACGAGGACGCCCTCGCGGAAGGCCATCAGCGTGGGGATCGAGGAGATGCCCGCAGCCGCGGCCAACCCCTCCTCGGCATCCGTGTCGACCTTGGCGTGCACCACGTCCGGGTGGGTCTCGGACGATGCCTCGAATACCGGTGCGAAGGCGCGGCACGGGCCGCACCAGGCGGCCCAGAAGTCCACGAGGACGATGTCGTTGGTGGTGACCGCCTCTTCGAAGGTCGCCTCGGTCAACGTGACGGTGGCCATGGGGTCCTCTCGGTCGGTGCCGCTCTGCGTTTCAACGCGGGCCGCACCGTCGTATTCCCGCAAGGGCAATAGGCTCCCTCCCATGACGGAGACCGCCGACTACCCGGAGCGGCCGGAACCACAGCCCGACGGGTGGCTGACGGACGCGGAGCTCACCGCCGTCCGGTCCCGCCTCCCGATGCTCTACGTGGACGCCGTACCGGTGCGCGTCGACGAGTGCGGCGACGTCATCGCCGTCGGGCTGCTGCTGCGCGTCAACAGCGCCGGGATCATCACCCGGTCCCTGGTCTCGGGCCGCGTCATGTACCACGAGCGCATCCGGGACGCCCTGCTGCGGCACCTGGAGAAGGACCTCGGCCCGGTGGCGCTCCCGCAGATCCCGCCGTCGCCGCAGCCGTTCACGGTGGCGGAGTACCTGCCGACCGCGGGCGTCACCCCGTACCACGACGCCCGGCAGCACGCGGTGTCGCTGGCGTTCGTCGTCCCCGTCGCGGGCGACTGCCAGCCGCAGCAGGACGCGCTCGAGCTCACGTGGATGGCGCCCGAGGAGGCTTGCTCGGGTCCCGTCCAGCGCGAGATGAGCGACGGGCACGGGTACCTGCTGCGCCAGGCGATGGCACACCTGGGCCGGATGCCCTGACGGGCGGTCAGCTTCCGAGCACCTGCGCGATGAACGGCGCGAGCGCGCGGAACGCCTCGCCCCGGTGCGAGATGGCGTTCTTCTCCTCCGGGGTCAGCTCGGCGCTCGTCAGCTCCGTGGTCGCGCGGGCCGGCTGCCGGTCCGGCACGAGGATCGGGTCGTAGCCGAAGCCCTGGCTGCCCCGCGGCGCCGTCGTGAGCCGGCCCGGCATGGTCCCGGTGGCGACGTGCTCGACGCCGTCGGGCGTCACGAGGGCCGCCGCGCAGGCGAAGTGCGCGCGGCGGTCCCCCGGCCCGACGTCGCCGAGCTGGTCCAGGAGCAGCTGCAGGTTGGCCGCGTCGTCACCGTGCCGCCCGGCCCAGCGCGCGCTGAACACGCCCGGCGCGCCACCGAGGACGTCCACGCACAGCCCGGAGTCGTCCGCGACGGCGGGGAGCCCGGTGTGGGCGGCGAGCGCACGCGCCTTGAGCAGGGCGTTCGCGGCGAACGTCACACCCGTCTCCCGCACGTCGGGCGCACCGACGTCCGCCGAGGCGACGACGTCGGCCTCGACCAGGCCCGGGACGGCCGGAAGCACGATGGCTCGCAGCTCCGCGAGCTTGTGCCGGTTGTGCGTGGCGAGGACGAGACGCGTCACGCCAGCCCCAGGGCCTGCCGCTGGAGCTCGGCCAGGCGCGTCGTACCCGAGAGCGCCAGGTCCAGCAGGGCGTCAAGCTCGGCGCGGTCGAACGGCTCCTGCTCCGCTGTGCCCTGCACCTCGACGAAACGCCCCGCGCCGGTCACGACGACGTTCATGTCGGTGTCCGCACGGACGTCCTCGACGTACGGCAGGTCGAGCATCGGTGTCCCGTCGATGATGCCGACGCTCACCGCCGCCACCGAGTCCCGCAGCACGCGCCGGGTCGCCGGCAGGATGCCGCGCCCCTGGGCCCAGGTGATGGCGTCCGCGAGCGCGACGTACGCGCCGGTGATGGCGGCGGTGCGCGTGCCGCCGTCGGCCTGCAGCACGTCGCAGTCCAGGACGATCGTGTTCTCGCCCAGCGCCGCGACGTCGGTCACGGCGCGCAGCGAGCGGCCCACCAGGCGCGAGATCTCGTGCGTGCGCCCGCCGATGCGGCCCTTGACCGACTCACGCTCGCTGCGGGTGTTGGTCGATCGCGGGAGCATCGCGTACTCCGCGGTCACCCAGCCCTGGCCGGAGCCCTTCTTCCAGCGCGGCACGCCCTCGGTGAAGCTGGCGGCACACAGGACGCGGGTCCGGCCGAACTCGACCAGCACGCTGCCCTCGGCGGCGTCGTGCCAGCCGCGGGTGATGGTGACGGGCCGCAGCTCGTCGGGACGGCGCCCGTCGGCGCGGAGGGAGCTGGACGAGGAGGTCGACGAGGTCACGTGCCGAGCGTATCGGCCCCGTCCGACGCCGCCGCGTGCTGGCTACAGGGCGAGCGCCATGCCCGGGTACGCCATCAGCACCGGGCCGTCGAACACCGCGCGCGCCTCGGCGGCGGCGTCCTCCCGCTCGTTCCACGCGGGCACGTGCGTGAGGACGAGGCGGCGCGCACCCGCCCGGTCGGCGGCCTCCCCGGCGCGGCGCCCGGTCAGGTGGATGCCGCGGACGACGTCGCGCCCCTCGAGGAACGACGCCTCCGCCAGGAGCACGTCGGCCCCGATGGCCAGCAGGTCCAGCCCGGGGCACTCGTCGGTGTCGCCGGTGTAGGCGAGGGTGACGATCCGGCCCGGGTCCTCCTCCGACGGCCCGCTCACGCGGACCCCGTAGGCCGGCAGCGGGTGCTCGACCGCCACCGGGAGGACGCGCATCGGGCCGACCCGCACGGCGTTGCCCGGCTGCCACGCGTGCACCGTGAGCTGCGCGGCCATGGACTCCCCCGGCTCCAACCCGTATGCCTCACCCAGCCGCGACGCCGTCCCGAACGGCCCGTACACGGGGAGCGGGCGCCGTCGGGTGGGGCCGGGCGCGTAGCGCAGGTACACGTACAGCGACGCGACGTCAGCCATGTGGTCGGGGTGCAGGTGGGACAGGCCGACCGCGTCGAGGTCCATCGGGTCGACCCAGCGCTGCAGGGGCCCGAGCGCCCCGTTGCCCAGGTCGAGCAGCAGGTTCCAGGTGCGGCCGGACGCGTCGTCGCACTGCACGAGGTAGCACGACGCCGCCGAGTCCGGGCCGGGGAAGGTGCCCGCGCAGCCGACGACGGTGACCCTCATCGCAGGCTCGCAGCCCGCTCGACGCTCTGCACCTCCGGCCCGAGGAACCTCCGGGCCAAGGTGGCGAAGGACACGGGGTCGCCCGTGGCGAGGAACCGGTGCTCGGGCGAGCCCAGCTGCGGGTCGCGTTCGAGGCCGTGCGCGACGAGCGTCCGGTAGACGTCCTTCGCGGTCTCCTCCGCGCTCGAGACGAGCGTGACGTCCTCGCCCATCACGTAGGAGATGACCCCGGTGAGGAGCGGGTAGTGCGTGCACCCCAGGACGAGCGTGTCGACGCCCGCCGCCTTCACCGGCGCGAGCAGCCGGGTCGCGACCTCCAGCACGTACGGGCCCGACGTCCGCCCGGCCTCCACGAGCTCGACGAACTCCGGGCACGCCTGGGACGTCAGGTGCAGGTTCGGGGCGGCGGCGAACGCGTCGTCGTACACCCGGGACCCGATCGTGGCGGGCGTGGCGATGACGCCGACGCGACCCGTCCTGGTCGCCAGGACGGCACGCCGCGCAGCGGGCAGGATCACCTCGACCACCGGCAGACGGCGTCGCTGCGTGTACCGCTCACGGGCGTCGCGCAGGACTGCGGACGAGGCGCTGTTACAGGCGATGACCAGCATCTTCACGCCCGCGTCCACCATGTCGTCCATCACCTCGAGGGCGTGCGCGCGGATCGCGGCCAGAGGCTTGGTCCCGTAGGGCGCGTTCGCCGTGTCGCCGATGTAGAGCAGCGACTCGTGCGGCAGCTGGTCGATGATCCCGCGGGCGACCGTGAGGCCCCCGACGCCGGAGTCGAAGATCCCGATGGGGGCGTCGTTCACGCTCGCGAGCCTAGCGGGACGGCGGGGCAGGGTCGGGCCCCGGGGCGTCGTCGAGCGCGTCGAGGAGGCAGTCGACGAGGGTCGCCTGCAGGAGGCCGAGCAGGTCGTAGACCATCGCGAGCACCAGGTGCACAGGCACCTCGGGGACCTCGCCCGTCCCGTCCGTCGCGGCGTCGACCGCAGCGAGGCTCGGCTTCGACCATCGCCTGGAGCGCGTCGGCGTCGGCGTCGGTGCGCAGGCCCAGCCGGTCCGCGGCCACGAGCCGCACGTCCGTGAGGGCGGCCGCCGCCGCGGGAGCATCCGCGGCCTGCACGACCACCTCCGAGACGTCGTCGGCCAGGGCCGCGCGCAGCACCAGCAGCTGCGTCACCTTCGCACCGCGCAGGTCCGCCTCGGTCAGACGGCGGAACTCGGCGGCCATCTCAGGGTCCGCGCGGGAGGCGTCGGGGAGGAGGCGCCGGACGGCGGGGTCCACCGGTGCGGGCACGGGCGCCCCGCTCAGCGTGAACGGTGCGACGTCGGCGGCGGCGGGGCCGCCGAGCAGGCTCACCACCTCGTCCACCAGGTGCACCAGGAGGGCGCGCTCGGGTGCGTCGAGGTGCGCGACGAACGCCCCGTCGTCGGGCCGGAACTGACCGGACGGCGTCATCCCGGGCTGCCGGCCGGCTCGACGGTGGCCCAGAGTCCGAACCCGTGCATCGCCTGCGTGTCGCGCTCCATCTGCTCCAGCGAGCCGTGCGAGACGGTGGCGCGGCCCGCCTTGTGGACGGCGCGCATCAGGCGCTCGGCGGTGGTGCGCGGGTAGCCGAAGTACGTCCGGAACACCCAGGTCACGTAGGTCATCAGGTTGACCGGGTCGTTCCAGACGACGGTGGACCACTCGCGCGCCGCCTGCCCGACGACGTCGACCTCCTCGAGGGGGGTGGTCACGGTCACGCCCTCCACTGTAGGAGGCGGGCGCGGGGGGCGCCGCAACGCCGTCGGGCCTCGGACGCGGCACGGCGGGGGCCCGTACGGTGGGCGCATGAGTGCAGAGTCGCCCTCGACCGCTCCGCCGCGCGTCGCGTCAGCCCGCCCCCGCCCGCCGCAGGCGTCGTCGACGGCCCTGCTCACGGACCGGTACGAGCTGACGATGCTGCAGGCGGCGCTCGTGGACGGCACGGCCGCGCGGCACTGCGTGTTCGAGGTCTTCACGCGGCGCCTCCCCCCGGGCCGCCGCTACGGCGTCGTCGCGGGGACCGGACGCGTGCTGGAGGCGCTCGCGGACTTCCGGTTCACCGACGACGAGCTCGGGTACCTCTCCCGCGAGAAGGTGGTGGACCGCGCCACGATCGACTACCTCGCCGGCTACCGGTTCGCCGGCTCCGTGACCGGGTACGCCGAGGGCGAGTGCTTCTTCCCCGGCTCCCCCGTGATGTCGGTCGAGGGCACGTTCGCGGACGCCGTCCTGCTCGAGACGGTCGTCCTGTCGATCCTCAACTACGACTCGGCGGTCGCGTCGGCGGCATCCCGGATGACGAACGCCGCGCTCGACCGGCCCTGCCTCGAGATGGGCAGCCGCCGCGCGCACGAGCAGGCCGCGATCGGCGCCGCGCGCGCCGCCGTCATCGCCGGTTTCGCGGGGACGTCCAACCTCGAGGCGGGTCGCCGGTACGGGTTGGCCACCATCGGCACGGCCGCCCACGCGTTCACGCTCGTGCACGACGACGAGCGGTCGGCTTTCGTGTCGCAGCTGGCCGCCGCGGGCCCGGGCACGACGCTGCTGGTCGACACCTACGACGTGCGTGCCGGCGTCGCGCTGGCGGTGGAGCTGGCCGGGCCGAACCTCGGTGCGGTGCGCCTGGACTCGGGCGACCTGACATCGCTCGCCGGGGAGGTGCGCGCGCAGCTCGATGCGCTCGGCGCGCACGCCACGAGGATCGTGGTGAGCTCGGACCTCGACGAGCACGCGATCGCCGCGCTCGCCGCGGCGCCGGTCGACTCCTACGGCGTCGGGACGTCGGTGGTCACGGGCTCGGGTGCGCCCACGTGCGGGATGGTCTACAAGCTCGTGGCGCGGGAGGGTGGCGACGGCCGCCTGGCCCCGGTGGCGAAGGTGTCCGCGCACAAGCAGAGCGTCGGCGGGCGCAAGGCCGCCGCGCGGCGTCTCGGCGACGACGGCCGGGCGGTCGAGGAGGTCGTGCTCGGCGGGGACGACGCCGGCGTGGCGACCTGGGCGCCGAGCGAGGGGGACCTCCGGCCGCTGCAGGTCCCGCTCGTGGAGCAGGGCGCCGTCGACACCCGTTGGACGGGGAGCGCGGGTGTGGTCCGGGCGATCGAGCGGCACCGGGCCTCGCGCGCGGAGCTGCCGCGCGGGGCGCGCCGCCTGTCCGCCGGCGACCCCGCGATCCCCACAGTGACCGTGGCCCTCTGAGACGGGCGCGGGCGTCGTCCGGCGGTCCGGCGTGTGTCCTCAGGCGACTGTGCGTCGTCCGCGGCCCACCAGGCCCATGATCAGGCTGATCACGAGGACGGCGATGCCGATCCAGATGAGGAAGCTTGGCCGCTTCGACGGCGACGCCGAAGACGAGCAGCAGAACGCCAACGATGAGGATGAGAAGCCAGCTCGGCATGGTCGTTCCTTCCGTCGGGCCACACCCCGGGGGGTGTCGTGTCGTTCGACAGCCTGACAGCGGTTGACGCACGTCGCATCCCGAAACGCGCCACCATGGCGCGCTGCTGACTCGGTTCTGACGCGGTGTTGGTGAGGTGAGCCCGGCTCAGGCCGGCGCGTCGCCGCCGTCCTCCGGAGGCCGCAGACCCTCGTAGATCTCCTTGCAGACGGGGCACACGGGGAACTTCTTCGGGTCCCGGCCCGGGACCCAGACCTTGCCGCACAGCGCGACCACCGGGGCACCCGAGACCGCGGACTCCAGGATCTTCTCCTTGCGCACGTAGTGCGCGAAGCGCTCGTGGTCGCCCGCCTCAAGCTCCTCGCGGGTCTCAGTCTTCTCCAGGACGCCGGTGGCGGCGCCCGGCCCCGCGGGGGCCGCGGGCGCACCCGGCACGGTCGGCTCGCTCATGCGGGGAGTCTACGGCGGGCGCCGGAGCCCTCCGGCGGCTCAGCCGAGCCGGACGAGCAGGCGCGACGCCCGCTCGTCGTACACCTTGCCGCCCGTCACGATGCCGGCCGCGAGCGTGGCCAGGCCACCGACGACACCCACGGCGAGCGTCGCACCGGCGAACGACGGCCGGAGCCAGAGCGACACGGCGTAGAGGATGCCGACCGGCGCGCAGACCACGAGCGTCGACATCGAGCTCACGACCTGGGCGACCATGGTCGCGCCGACGGCGCCCAGCTGGGCCGCGTACGGGTTCGCCCCCGCCGCCGGCACCGGGTAAGGCAGCAGGACGCTCGCGACGGCAGAGACGGCCAGGCCGCCGCACAGCACCCCGAAGCCCAGACCGACGGCGGCACCCGCCAGCTCCCAGCGCCCCGACATCGCCGCACCCGCGAGGCTCACGACGGCGGTCAGGGGCGCCGCCCAGACGAAGGTCGCCAGGGTGCGGCCCAGACGGTCCGCCCACCCCGGCACGTGCGCGCCGATGTGCAGCCAGAACGCCGAGCCGTCATAGGCGACGTCGTTGTGCCGACCCCAGCCGATCGTGCCCGCCATGAACCCGCCGAGCCCGAGCGCGACGGCCGCGGGGGTGTCCACCACCGCCGCGATGAGCACCACGAGGAGCACCGGTGCCACGACCGAGCCGGCCAGCGCGCTCATGTAGCGGGGGTCCGCCGTCCAGTACCGCAACCCGCGTCGAGCGATGGCGGCGGCCGCGACAAGGCCCGGGTGCCGACGTCGGGCACGTGTCGGCAGGATCGCGTCCGCCCGGCGGCGTGCCTGACCCGAGCGCGACGGCGGCCGCACGAGGGAACGCTGCAGCAACGCCGTCCACGCGATCGCACCGGCCAGCACCCAGGCGAGGCCGACGGCGAGGCGGGCGAGCGCCCCGGCGGTGTCACCCAGCGCCATCGCGGGCGGCGCCGCCCAGGGCAGCCCGAGCGGCGTCCACCCCAGCACGGCCGCCACCGCCGGGACCTTCTCGAGCGCACCCTCCAGGCCGAGCGACCCGAGGGCCGCGACGGCCGGCACGACGAGCACCACGGCGAGCACACCCAGCACCGCGCCGGTCTCGCGTGAGCGGCGCGAGGACAGCACCCGTGAGGCGACCTCGGTGGCCAGCCGTGCGTGCAGCAGGCAGGTGGCGAGCCCGAGCGGTGCGGCGACGGCCGCGACCGCGATGGTGGGGCCACCCTGGTCGCGCCAGCCGAGCACTGGCGCGACCGCGATGGCCGCGGTGAACAGCGCGGGCACCGAGAGGAGGCCGGCCACGAGCAGACCCGGCGCCAGCCGCCGTGCAGCCAGCCCGGTGGTCGCGAAGCGGCCGATCTCCAGGGAGTCGTCCATACCGGGGACGAGGATCGGCACGGCCGTCCAGCCGAGCACGAGCAGCGTGCCGCCCACGACGACGACGTCGCGCGCCGAGGCCACCGGTTGCTCGGCCACCCAGAGCATGGCGCCGACGATCGACGGCACCATGCTGAGCGTCCAGAGCAGCCCGACGACCAGGAGGACCAGGCGCCACACCTCGCGCTGCAGGGTGTGCCGCAGGATCCGCAGCTTCAGCCGGACGAGGGTCGCAACCACGACAGCTCCGGGGTCTCGGCAGCACCGCCCAGCAGGTCCACGAACCGTTCCTCGAGGTCGCGCCCGTCGCGGACGGCATCCAGCGGCCCGGCCGCGAGGATGCGACCACCGCCGATGACGGCCACGTGGTCGCACACCCGCTCCACCAGCGCCATCACGTGGCTCGACATCACGACCGTGCCGCCCGCCACGACGAACTGCTGCAGGATCGCGCGGATCGCCGTGGCGGAGACCGGGTCGACCGCTTCGAACGGCTCGTCGAGCACGAGGACGCGTGGGGCGTGCACCAGGGCGCAGGCCAGCGCCACCTTCTTGGTCATGCCCGCGGAGTAGTCGGCCACGAGGGTCGCGCCGGCGGAGTTGAGGTCCAGGGCGGCGAGGAGGTCATCCCGACGGGCGCCCACGACCGCGGCGTCCATGCCGCGCAGCAGTCCCGCGTAGCTGATCAGCTCGGGGCCGGTGAGTCGGTCGAAGAGGCGCAGGCCGTCGGGCAGGACGCCGAGCAGGGGCGCGGCCTGGGCCGGCTGACGCCACACGTCGACCCCGTGCACGCGCACACTCCCGGCGTCGGGCACGAGCAGGCCCGTCGCCATGGAGAGCGTCGTGGTCTTGCCCGCCCCGTTGGGCCCGACGACGCCGTAGAACGAACCCGCGGGGATGTCCAGGTCGAGCCCCGCGACGGCGAGGGTGGCGCCGAAGCGCTTGACCAGGCCGCGCAGCTCGACCGCCGTCCCCTGACCGGCCGCGTCGTCCACGCGCCCACAGTACGTGCCGTCGCGCGGCGCCCGACCGGACGTGGGGCCCCGGGCCGGGTGAGATTGTCGCGGGGCGGTCACGACCCGGCCGACGTCCGGCAACGATCGGGTCGCGCGGCGGTCACGACCGGGCCGAACCGGTCCCAGTTCGATCACGACCTGCGCGAACGCACGTGAGCCGGGACGGGGATCTCTACGGTGATCGGCATGCGAACCCCAAGGGCGTGTCTAGCGATCGTTGTGACGGGCATCCTCGTGCTGGGCGGGTGCAGCGCCAGTGACTCCGGCCGGTCGGACGAGGCCGCGTCGGACGGCGGCTACGTCGACGACGGCGGTGCGGCGCCCCAGGATGCCGGCGGCGACGCCGTGACCGGCGCCGACTCCGCCGACGAGGAGGCCCCGGCGTCGGACGGCGACTCCGCCGCGGCCCCCGAGGCGAACGCCGACAGCGGTGGCGACACGGGCACCACGGACGTCCCCCGCGACTCCGACAGCAACCTGGTCGCCGCCGGCCACGCCGTCGTGACGACGGCGACCGTGGGCGTGCAGGTCG
Organism: uncultured Actinomycetota bacterium; assembly: GCA_963807045.1. Taxonomy (GTDB): domain Bacteria; phylum Actinomycetota; class Actinomycetes; order Actinomycetales; family Cellulomonadaceae; genus Actinotalea. Next base: position 297,738 of record CAWDZL010000002.1, read on the forward strand.
AGGACCCGTACGCCGTGCTCATCCAGATCGCCGACTACGCCACGCAGGCCCAGGGCTGGGAGGTGAACCGCCAGTTCCGCGCGGCCACCGAGACCAGCGGGGCCAGCGGGGCCATCACGGTGATGCTGCCGCCGACGACGATGGCCGACGCGCTCGAGCACCTGGCGACGTACGGCGAGGTCGGCTCGATCGACCTGAACCGCGAGGACGTCACGCTGCGGGTGCGCGACGTCGAGGCACGCATCCGGGTGGCGCAGATGATGCTCGACCGCGCGGAGGGCTGGCTGGCGGCAGCGACGACGCCGGACGCGATCCAGCAGGTCGAGGGCATCTACAACGAGCGGCTGCTCGCGCTGGAGGACCTCCTCGCCCAGCAGGCGACGGACGCCCAGCTCACCGCCATGTCCACCCTGAACGTCCAGGTGTACAGCCCCGAGGCGGCACCGCCGGAGCCGGAGCCCGAGGTCGAGCCCGAGACGGGCTTCCTCGCCGGACTGCGCAGCGGCTGGGACTCCTTCTACGAGTGGGGCTCCGACGCGCTCCGCGTGATCGGCGTGCTGCTGCCGTGGCTCGTCTTCCTGGCTCTGATCGGCGTCGGCGCCTGGTTCGCGGCGCGGCCGGTGCGGCGGCGCAGGGCGGCGCAGGTGCGCGAGGTGGGGCCGGCCGGCCCGACGACGGCGCTGCCGCCCGCGGGCCCGACCACGGTCTACCGCACGGCGCCGAGCGCTGCGGCACCCGAGTCGGGTACCCAGGAGCCCCCGGCCCCGCAGGCTCCCCCGGCACCGCCCGCCTGAGCCACGTGCCGCCGACGACGCCGGGCCGCGCGCCCGGCGTCGCCGGCCGTCGGCGTCACGACGGCCGTCGCCGAGCAGTTCCGCCATGGCTACCGACACAGCCTCATCCCGATGGAACCACTGCTGAACCGGCAGGTCATCGGCCCCTTTGGCTCCCTCGAGCAGGAGCGGCGCTCGATCCTGAGGTCGGACCCCGCGGCTAGAATCGACGTGTCGATCGACATCGACTACCCGCCGGGTTCTGCCCGGCCGAGCGAGATCGCCGTCCAGTACTCCGTCGACGGCGGCGCCAACGAGATCAGGGTCTTCGAGCAATGAGTGCTGACATGCCGCCGGAGCTGACGCCCGAGGTCCTTCTCCAGGTCATCGGACGCGAGTTCGTCGACAACGCTCCGAAGGGGTGGGCCACCGGGGAACTCCTCTTCATGCGGGTGGGCAAGACCGCATGGCTGCGCGGCTCCGCCTTCGACACGTCTGGCAACGTCATCGGAGGCCCCGGCACCCGCGTGATGATCAAGGCGTTCGACGACCTGCGTCGCCTGCTCGCCCAGCCGGGCAAGGGCGCCTTCCTCACCGCCAGGTTCACGCTCAGGGCATCGGACGGCCACATGCGCGTGGACTACGACTACGACCATGAGCCGGTCTTCGACGCACCGATCCACCCGGGCCACTACGTCGAGGAACTGGAACGGAACCCGCGGGAACCGGAGCGCATCCCCGAGTGGTGGCTCGAGAAGATCGAGCAGAGCAAGCGGTCGGGCGACGCGTAGCCGCGGCCCACCTGTGGGAGCGCCCCGGGGCCCAACCCAAACCCCAAGGACGGGGTGCCCAAGGTGCCCGCAAGCTGGGAGTTGAGGACCGTTGAACCCGGGGCGGTTCAAGCGCCCCGCGCGGGCCACGGCTTGCCGCCCTTCCGCCCTGCTCGATCCCCCCCGGCGTCGTCGTTCCAGAAGCCCGTCGGGGACGTAGGCGCCGGCCCGCAGCCTGGGGATCGCGACGTCCATCGCGCCGACCCGGGATGCCGAGGTCGCGGTGCCCGAGGACACACGGTGCCGACGACGGCGGGCCACGCGCCCGGCGTCGTCGGCAGGTCGGCACCGCAACCGTTGTCCACAGTCCCGCCCGCGAGCAGCGGATAGTCCCCTATGATCCGATCTGTCCGTTTTTCGGCTCGCGCCAGGGGGATGCGTGGACGGAGTCGCACTGCTCGAGGACGAGGTCCGCGAGCTCATCCGCCGCAGAGGCGTCGACCCGGTCCGCGACCGCGCGGCCCTGACAGAGCTGGTCCGCGACGCCGTCGCCGACTACGACGACCGGTCCCTGCGGGGCCACGTCCCGCCCCTGGCCGACGCGGCCGCCGCGACCAGAGCGGTCGTGGACGCGGTCGGCGGGCTGGGACCTCTGCAGCGCTACCTCGACGACGACGAGATCGAAGAGGTCTGGATCAACTCCCCGGACAAGGTGTTCGTCGCCCGCCGGGGCGAGGCCGAGCTCACCCCGACCATCCTGACGCCCGGCCAGGTGCGGGACCTGGTCGAGCAGATGCTCAAGGTCTCCGGGCGGCGGCTGGACCTCTCGAGCCCGTTCGTCGACGCCTCGCTCCCCGGCGGCGAGCGGCTGCACGTGGTGATCCCGGACGTCACGCGCACCGACTGGGCGGTCAACATCCGCAAGTACGTCGTCCGCGCCGCCCACCTGGACGACCTGGTCGCCCTCGGCTCGCTGACGCCCGCCGCGGCGCGGTTCCTCACCGCCGCTGTGGCCGCCGGGCTGAACGTGCTGGTCTCCGGGCCCACCCAGGCCGGCAAGACGACGATGCTCAACGCGCTCGCTGGCTCCATCCCACCCCGGGAACGGGTCGTCACGTGCGAAGAGGTCTTCGAGCTCCGAGTGGCGCACCGCGACCTCGTCGCACTGCAGTGCCGGCAGCCGAACCTCGAGGGCATGGGTGAGATCAGCCTGCGTCGCCTGGTCAAGGAGGCCCTGCGCATGCGCCCGAGCCGCCTGATCATCGGCGAGGTGCGCGAGGCCGAGAGCCTCGACATGCTGATCGCGCTCAACGCCGGTGTGCCGGGCATGTGCACAGTGCACGCGAACAGCGCGCGGGAGGCCCTCACCAAGATCTGCACGCTCCCGCTGCTCGCGGGCGAGAACGTCACCGCAGGCTTCGTGGTGCCGACCGTCGCCGCGGCCATCGACGTCGTCGTGCACCTCGGGATCGACGAGCGCGGTCGCCGCTGCACCCGCGAAGTGGTGGCGGTGCCGGGCCGCGTCGAGAACGGCGTCGTGGAGGCGGCGGACATCTTCCGGCTCCGCGACGGCGAGCTCGTGCGCGGCGACGGCTTCCCGCCGCATCCCGAACGCTTCGCGCGGCTCGGCGTCGACGTCGCCCGCCTCCTCCAGGACGGGCGCTGAGCCGTGGGCGTGGTCTGCGGCCTCCTGCTCGGCGCCGGGCTCTGCCTCGTCCTCTGGTCCCTCACATCGCCGCCACCGCCCCCGCGGACGTCGGTGCGCGCGGCCGAGCTGGCGGACCTCCTCGTGCAGGCCGGCGCGCCCGGCGTGAGCCCGGGACGACTGGTCGGCATCTGCCTGGCGACGGCATCGACGGCCTTCGTCGTCGTCGCAGCGCTCACCGGCGCCCCCGTCATCGGCCTGTGCTTCGGCCTCATGGCCGGTTACGGCCCGCTCGCCCTCGTCCACTCCCGTGCCCGACGCCGTCGCGCGGCTCTGCGGGCACTCTGGCCGGAGGTCGTCGACCACCTCTCCTCCGGCATCCGCGCGGGGCTGTCGCTCGCCGAGGCGCTCGGCCAGATCGGGGACCGTGGGCCGGCCGAGCTCCGGCCGCCCTTCCGCGCCTTCGCCGAGGACTACCGGGCGACCGGGCGGTTCGGCGACAGCCTGGACAACCTCAAGGCACGGCTCGCGGATCCTGTCGCCGACCGGATCGTCGAGGCCCTGCGGCTCACGCGGGATGTCGGCGGCACGGACCTCGGTCGACTCCTGCGGACACTCAGCGCGTTCCTGCGGGCCGACCTGCGCGCCCGCGGCGAGCTGGAGGCGCGGCAGTCCTGGACGGTCAACGCCGCGCGCCTCGCCGTCGCCGCGCCGTGGATCGTGCTGGCCCTGCTGGCGTCGAGGCCGGAGGCCGTCACCGCGTACAACACGCCGGCCGGGACCCTGGTGCTGGTCGGCGGTGGCGCGTGCTCGATCGTGGCGTACCGGGTCATGGTGCGGATCGGGCGCCTGCCCGAGGACGCGCGGGTGCTGCGGTGAGCGGGGCGGTCGCCGGGGTGAGTGCCGCCGCCGTCGGTGGCCTCAGCGGTGCCCTCGCGGCTGGCGGCGGCTGGTTGGTCGTGTGGCACCTGCGCGCCCGGCGCACGCGGCTCGACGACCGCCTCGCGCCCTACCTCCGTCCCGCGCCGTCTGCCGCTCCCGCCACGCGGTCACCGTCCCCGACCGTGGAGCGCCTCCTCGCCCCGGTCATGCACGACGCCGTCCGCCTGGTGGAGCGGCTCGGCTCGCCGTCTGCGGCGGTCGCCGAGCGGCTCGCCCGCGCGGGCCGCGACGAGACCGTCGAGGAGTTCCGCGTCGAGCAGGTCGTCGCTGCGGCGCTCGGCCTCGCCGGTGGGCTCGCCCTGGCACTGGGCCTCATGGCGGCGCGCGGGCTCAACCCCGTGGCGGGGGTCGGCGTGGTCGTCCTCGGGGCGCTCGCGGGGCTGGTCGTCCACGACCTGCTCCTCAGCCGCCAGGTCACGCGCCGCGAGGACCGCCTGCTCGCGGAGCTGCCGACGGTCGCCGAGCTCCTTGCGCTGGCCGTCGCCGCGGGCGAGGGCGCGCTCGGGGCGCTCGAGCGCGTCGCCCGCTCCGTGCGGGGCGAGCTCGCCCTCGAGATCGGGCGGGCGCTGGCGGACGCCCGCTCGGGCACGCCCCTCACCACTGCCCTCGAGCGCATGGCCGACCGCACGGGTGTCGTCCCGCTGGCGCGGTTCGCCGAGGCGATCGCCGTGGCCGTCGACCGCGGCACCCCGCTGGCCGACGTCCTGCGCGCCCAGGCCTCCGACGTCCGGGAGGCCAGCCGCCGGGCCCTCATGGAAGCCGGCGGTCGCAAGGAGATCGCGATGATGGTGCCGGTGGTGTTCCTCGTGCTGCCCGTCACTGTCGTCTTCGCGATCTTCCCGGGGTTGGCGACCCTCCGCATCGACCTGTGACCACACCACCGCACCACTGGAGGAACACCGTGCAGCACCAGATCCCACCCGCCGAGCGCGAGCGCGGCGACGTGCCCGGCTGGGTGCTCGTCACCCTGATGACCGCCGGGCTCGTGCTCGCCATCTGGGCGGTCGCGGGTCCCGCCCTCGTCGGCGTGTTCGACTCGGCGATCCAACGTGTCACGTCGTTCGGCGGCTGAGCGGTCGAGCCACCGCCGGGGCGACGCCGGGTCGGCGGTCGTCGACTTCGTCCTTGTCGGCGCGCTGACCACGCTGCTCTTCGTCGCCGTCGTGCAGCTGACGTTGGCGCTGCACGTGCGCGCCACGCTGGTCGACTGCGCGGCGGAGGGCGCTCGCTACGGCGCCCTGCGCGACCGCACGCCGGCGGACGGCGCCGAGCGCGCGAGGGAGCTCATCGAGATGTCGCTCGCCCCGTCCTACGCCGACGACGTCACGGCCGAGGTCGTGGAGGTCGACGGGATGGCGGTGGTGCGTGTCGAGGTGTCGGCGCCGCTGCCCGTGATCGGCCTGGTCGGCCCCGGAGGCGGGCTGACCGTCGACGGCAACGCGCTTCAGGAGGCAGGGGCGTGATCGGAAGCGCCACCGCTCGGCGGCTCGTCGCGCTGCGGAACCGCCTCGCCACGCTGCACAGCAGGCTCGCCGCGGCGACCGGCCGGGGCGGGGACGCGGGCACGAGCACGGTCGACTCCGGCTCCGCGATCATCGAGTTCCTCGGCATCTCGCTGGTGCTGCTCGTCCCGCTGGTCTACCTGGCGCTGGTGCTGGGCCGCCTCCAGGCGGCGACCTTCGCCGTCGACGGCGCTGCTCGCGAGGCGGTGCGCGCCGTCGTCACCGCGGACGACGCGGACGCCGCAGCGGCCCGCGCCGCGACCGCTGTGGAGATCGCCCTGGCCGACCAGGGGCTCGACGTCCACGCGAGCGACGTGCTCAGCGTGCGCTGCCCCGGCGCATGCCCGGAGCCCGGCAGCACGGTCGACGTCCTCGTCCAGGTCGACGTCGACCTGCCGCTGGTGCCGTCCTTCGTCTCCGACGTCGTGCCGCTCAGCGTTCCCGTGAGCGCGACGGCGTCGGGCGTCGTCGACACCTTCGTGGGGCGCTGACGTGCGCACCCGCCACCACGACGACGACGGCCAGGTGATGCTGTTGTCGCTCGCCTACGGGCTCCTCGCCCTCCTCCTCGTGACCGTCGTCGTCTCGGCGACCGCCGTGCACCTGGAGCGCAAGGAGCTGCTCGCACTCGCGGACCTGGCGGCGCTGGAGGCCGCCGACGCCATGGCCGACCCGGACTACTACGCCCAGGACGGGGCTCCGCAGGTGCAGCTCACGCCCGACGGCGTCGCGGCCGCCGTCGACGACTACCTCGCCGCCGCGCCGGCGGCCGACGGCTTCCAGCACCTGGAGGTGGTCGAGGCGACGACCGACGACGGCCGCACGGCCCGCGTCACGCTCCGGGCGGTCGCGGACGTCCCACTGCTCACGGTCGTCACGGCGGCGTGGTCCGACGGCGTCGTGCTCGAGGTCACGGCCGAGGCCCGCGCCGACCGCTGAGCCCCAGCACCGCAGCCCACGCCAAGCCCCGCAAGCCCCGAGCCCCCCAGCCCATCCCCCCGCCCCCTCCCCCGCCCCCCCCTCCCCCCCGGGGGTCAGCGCTGCCGTCGCACGTGAGTACTGCCGTTCAGACGGCAGTACTCACGTGCGACGGCAGCGCTCGGCCAAGGTGGCGGCGCCCCGGGGCGTGCGACGGCAGCGCTCGCCCAAGATGGCGGCACCCCGGACACACGACAGCGGTGGCCGGCCCCCGTCGGGGCCGGCCACCGCTGCAACGCGGGCTGAGGAGTGAGAGTTAGCCCTTGACGGCGCCCTGCATGATGCCCGAGATCAGCTGCTTGCCTGCGAACACGAACAGGACGAGCAGCGGGATGGTCGCCATCACCGCACCGGTGAGGACGATCGAGTAGTCGATGTAGAAACCGGACTGCAGCTGGCTCAGCGCCGTCTGCAGCGTCGGGTTCTTCGCGTTCAGGACGATCAGCGGCCAGAGGAAGTCCGTCCACGCCATCATGAACGTGAACAGCGACAGGATCGCCATGGCCGGTCGAGCCGCCGGCACCGCTACGTTCCAGAAGATCCGGAACTGGTGCGCACCGTCCACCCGCGCCGCCTCGATCAGCTCGTCCGGAAGGACGCTGGCGATGTACTGGCGCATGAAGAACACGCCGAACGCCGTGACCAGGAGCGGCACGATGACGGCCTGCATCTTGCCCTGCCACCCGAGCTCACGCATGACCATGAACAGCGGGATGATGCCTAGCTGCGTCGGGATCGCCATCGTCGCGATGACCGTGACCATGAGCTTGTCGCGCCCACGGAACTGCAGCTTCGCGAACGCGTAGCCGGCAAGGGTCGAGAACCCGACGACCGAGACCGTGACGATGGTCGCCACGAGCATGCTGTTCCCGAGCGCCTTCCAGAAGGGAATGGCCTCCAGGACGGTCTTCGCGTTGTCCAGGAAGTTCGGCCCCGGCAGGAAGGGCAGCGTCTTGCGCCGCGTCGAGTTGTCGCCGCTCGCGACGACGAACGACCACCACAGCGGGTACGCGAAGATCAGCACCGAGATGGTCAGCAGCACATAGCTGAGCCAGCCGGGCTTGCCGTAGACCGATGCGCTCTTGCGCCTGCGCCGAGCGGGCGCGGCCGGCGCTTCAGGCGCCACCCGCGGCTCGACCGCGCTCTCCACACCCATGCCGCTCATCGGGCCACCTTCTTACGCTTCTTGGCCCCCGGATCGTCACCGGACGCGATGCGCTTGGACAGGAAGAAGTTGACGAGCCCGATGCTGACGATGAGCAGGAAGAGCAGCCAGGCGATCGCGGACGCACGCCCGAGGTTCTGGCGGAAGAACGCCATCTCCCACAGGTAGAGCACCGTCGTCTGGAACTGACGGTCCGCGCCGCCGATACCGCCGGCGTTCGAGACGTCGTAGAGCTTCGGCTCCGAGAAGACCTGGAGGCCGTAGACCGTCGCGGTCACGATCACGAAGATCACGGTCGGACGGATGCTGGGGATCGTCACCGAGAAGAACCGGCGGATCTTGCCGGCACCGTCGATCGCGGCCGCCTCGTAGAGTTCGCGCGGCACGGCCTGCATGGCAGACAAGAAGATCAACGCGTTGTAGCCGGTCCAGCGCCAGTTCACCATCGTCGCGATCGCGATGTGGCTGGGGAGGCGCTCACGCTTCCACTCGATCGGCCCGAGGCCGATGGAGTCGAGCAGGTTGTTCGCAAGGCTGGTGTCGCCGGCGCCGCGGAACATGCTCGAGAAGATCAGCGCCACCGCGACGGGGGTCACGACGTAGGGCAGGAGGACGCCCATCCGCCAGGCGGTGACAGCCTTCAGCTGCTGGTCCAGGAGCGCCGCGATGATGAGCGCGAAGATGATCTGCGGGATCGTGGAGAGCAGGAAGATGCTCGCCGTGTTCTCGATCGAGTTCCAGAAGTACTTGTCGGTGAGGGCGAACGCGAAGTTGTCGAAACCGACGAACTCCTTCTTCCCCGCCAGCAGGTCCCATTTGTGCAGCGCGACGTACAGCGTGTAGCAGAGGGGGAAGAAGCCCACGAGGGCGAACAGCAGGAAGAACGGCGAGATGTAGAGGTAGGGCGAGGCCTTCAGGTCGAACCAGCTGAGCCACTGCCGGAAGCTGCGACGCGGCCGTCGCTGCTCGCCGGAACCCCTCGCCGTGTCGATCGCCGTCCCACCCGTGCTCGTGTCGAGCGTGGAGGACATGTTGTTCCTGTTCAGTTCGGATGTGGCCGAGACGACGGGCCCCGGGCTGAGCTCGGGGCCCGCCGTCTCGCGGGGGTTTGGCTCGATCAGCCGTTCACGACGAGGTCGTTGAGCAGCTGGATGGCCTGGTCCCAACCAGACTTGGCGTCAGCGGTGCCCTGGTCCAGGGCCTGGAGCGCCGGGCCGAACACGTTCTCCTGGATGAGGGAGTCGTCCGGGCCCTTGAACTGAGCCTGCACACCGTCGGCACGGGCAGCCAGGATGGCGCCGACCGGGGCGTTGTTGAAGAACTCGTTCGGAACAGCGTTGTCAGCGAGCTTCTGAGCGGCGTCGACGGTGCTCGGGAACGCACCGGCGGCGTCGAACGCCTTGACCTGCTGCTCGGGCTCGGTCAGCCACGAGGCGAGGGCCGCAGCGGCCTCCTTGTGCTCAGAGGTCTCGGCGACGGCGAGGAAGGAACCGCCCCAGTTGGCGGCACCATCCGGGAAGACGTCAGCGAAGTCCCAGCCGGTGGTGGCGTCGCCGCCGCCACCCTCAGCGTTGCTCTGCACGACGCCGAGCATCCAGCCGGGGCACATGAAGGTCGCGAAGCTACCGTCGACGAACGAGGCGCCACCGTTCCAGTCCCACTGCGCCTGAGCGGCCGAGAGGCCGTCCTTCGCAGCAGCGGCGAGGAGCTCCCAGCGGGCCTTGAGGTCCGCGTTGTTCTCGACGTTCAGCTCGCCGTCCTTGGTGTAGTAGCCCTCGGGGAGCTGGTTCACCATGGTGTTCCAGACGAAGCCGGACTGGTCGTACCACGCCTTGCCGGTCGCCTGCTTGTACTGGCGGCCGATGTCGAAGAAGTGCGCCCAGTCGCCCTTGAGCAGCTCGGCGACGGACTCGCGGTCGCTCGGCAGGCCGGCAGCCTCGAAGAGCTTGCCGTTGTAGCAGATGCCCTCAGGGCCGATGTCGGTGCCGTAGCCGATGACGCGGCCTTCCTGGTCCGTGGCCTGCTGGTACTTCCACGGCAGCCAGTCGTCCTTGCGGTCCTCGATGCCGTAGTCACGCAGGTCGGCGAAGTTGTCCGAGACCTCCATGACGGAGCCCAGCCAGCCCTCCTCGAGCGCCACGATGTCCGTGAGGCCGGAGCCCGCGGCGATCTTGGTGAACGTGTCGGTCCGGGCGTTGCCACCCGTGTCGATGTTCGTCGCCTCGATCTTGATGTTCGGGTGCGCGGACTCGTACTCCTTGTACAGGTCCTCGAAGCCGAACTGGTTGAAGGTCGTGATGCTGAGGGTGACTTCCTCGTCGGTCGACGTCGTCGAGTCGCCGCCCGCGCCGTCGTCGTCCTTGGAGTCACCGCCGCAGGCCGAGAGCAACATTGCAGCGGACGCTGCGACTGCGACGAAGCCCGCTGCGCGGGATCGAGACCACTTCATGCCATATCCCCTTTGGTGGCTGTGGGTGCGCTCCCACTCTGGAGCGCCAGGCCAATCTAGTAGCCGTCTCACCCGGGCACGTCGCCCCGGAGCATCACGAGTTGGTTACGACTCGGTTGCGGTGAGAGCGCGGCCACCACGCGACTCCTGTACCGGTGCGCGGTCGGGGCGCAGGCCTGGGAGCAGGGCAGATGCCCGCCGGACGCCCCCACAGAGGCCCCGCTCCGTCGGCGCGCCGGCCTGCGTCGTCCACAGCCGTGGAAGCGCTCCCGACCTGCGGCTCCGTCCCACGCCGGCCGGGGTTATCCACCACTACCTGCAAGCGCTTACCCCGACCCGTCCAGGCCGTCGTCGGAGCGTCGTCCGCGTCACCCGGAAGGGTGACGAGCGGACCGGTACAGCAACCCGTGGACCACCCCCGCGCCGTCTCCCGAGAAAGGCGCAAAAGGTGCCTCCCGGGACGCCCCGGGGAGGGTCCCGTCACTCGAACGGAGTAACCGGGCGTGTCTCGCGGCCCCCTACCGACGCCGTCGGACGCCGCCAGAGCCTCCACCGCCCCGGGCGACCCGCGGCCGGTACCCTGGTCTGTCGTGGCCACCGACTTCCCCAGCGAGATCAACGCCCTCCGCACGACGCTCGGCACCATCCGCGCCGTGACGGACCCCGACGCCCTGCGCGTCCGGATCGCCGAGCTGTCGGAGCAGGCCGCCGCGCCGGACCTGTGGGACGACCCCGACGCGGCTCAGAAGGTGACCTCCGCCCTCTCGCACGCGCAGAACGAGCTCGAGCGGGTCGAGAACCTCGGCTCGCGGCTCGACGACCTCGAGGTGCTCGTCGAGATGGCGCTCGACGCCGCCGAGGAGGACCCCGAGCGCGCGAGCACGCTCGCCGACGCCGAGACCGAGCTCGCCTCTCTGCAGAAGGACCTCGGCGCGCTCGAGGTGCGCACGCTCCTGTCCGGCGAGTACGACTCCCGCGAGGCGGTCGTCACCATCCGCTCGGGCGCCGGCGGCGTCGACGCGGCCGACTTCGCCGAGATGCTGCTGCGGATGTACCTGCGCTGGGCTGAGCGGCACGGCTTCCCGACCGCTGTCCTCGACACCTCCTACGCGGAGGAGGCCGGGATCAAGTCGGCCACGTTCGAGGTCAAGGTGCCCTACGCGTTCGGCAACCTGTCCGTGGAGGCGGGCACGCACCGCCTCGTGCGGATCTCGCCGTTCGACAACCAGGGTCGGCGCCAGACGTCGTTCGCGGCGGTCGAGGTGGTCCCGCTCATCGAGCAGACCGACCACATCGACATCCCGGAGAACGAGATCAAGGTCGACGTCTTCCGCTCGTCCGGCCCCGGCGGCCAGTCCGTCAACACCACGGACTCCGCCGTCCGCCTCACGCACATCCCGACCGGCATCGTCGTGTCGATGCAGAACGAGAAGAGCCAGATCCAGAACCGCGCGGCCGCGCTCCGCGTCCTGCAGTCCCGGCTGCTGCTGGTGCGTCAGGCGGAGGAGAAGGCGACGCAGAAGGAGCTGGCCGGCGACATCAAGGCGTCGTGGGGCGACCAGATGCGCTCGTACGTGCTGCAGCCGTACCAGATGGTCAAGGACCTGCGGACCGAGTTCGAGGTCGGCAACCCGTCCGCGGTCTTCGACGGCGACATCGACGCCTTCATCGAGGCGGGGATCCGCTGGCGCCGCCGCGCGATCGCCGACGCCGCCTCGAACTGACCGCGCACACACCCGCGCCGCGCACCCTCGCGCCGCGCACCCTCGCGCCGCGCACCCTCGCGCCGCGCACCCTCGCGCCGCGCACCCTCGCGCCGCGCACCCTCGCGCCGCGCACCCTCGCGCCGCGCACCCTCGCGCCGCGCACCCTCGCGCCGCGCACCCTCGCGCCGCGCACCCTCGCGCCGCGCACCCTCGCGCCGCGCACACCCGCGCCGCACCCTCGCGCCGCGCACACCCGCGCCGCACCCTCGCGCCGCGCACACCTGCCCGTGCACTCGTGCCGCGCACACCTGCCCGTGCACTCGTGCTGCGCACATCTGTCCGCCTTGCGAGCGAATGACGCGCGCAACGCGGACAGAAGTGCGCAGCACGGCTCGCGGACCCGGACGGGAGTGCGCAGCGCGGCTCGCGGACCCGGACGGGAGTGCGCAGCGCGGCTCGCGGACCCGGACGGGAGTGCGCAGCGCGGCTCGCGGACCCGGACGGGAGTGCGCAGCGCGCTGACGGCGCAGCGCCCGACGGCGTCGGGATCGTCCCGTACGCCCGCTTCAGCCGCGGCCGACGCCGGATCACCCCCTGTGAGCCCTGTCACCGGCGGCGTGTCCCCCCGGAGGGGGCTTGTGGGCCTGCCTAGGCTCGCGACGGGGCCGACCGTGCCCCCGGTGCCGCACCCGCACATGCACGTCGTGGCACCGCCGTCCGACCCGTGAAGGACCTCGTGATCCGCTTCGAGGACGTGACCAAGGTCTACGCGAGAGGCGCCCGACCGGCGCTCGACTCCGTGGACCTCGAGATCGAGCGTGGCGAGTTCGTCTTCCTCGTCGGGGCATCGGGCTCCGGCAAGTCGACGTTCCTGCGCCTGGTGCTGCGGGAGGAACGCCCGACGGCGGGCCGCGTCTTCGTGGCCGGCAAGGACCTGTCGACGCTGTCGACGTGGAAGGTGCCGCACCTGCGCCGCCAGATCGGCACGGTGTTCCAGGACTTCCGGCTGCTGCCGACCAAGACCGTCTTCGAGAACGTCGCCTTCGCGCTCCAGGTGATCGGCCGCCCGCGCCACCACATCCTCACGACGGTCCCCGACACGCTCGAGCTCGTCGGCCTGGAGGGCAAGGAGAAGCGCCTCCCCCACGAGCTGTCCGGCGGCGAGCAGCAGCGGGTCGCCATCGCCCGCGCGTTCGTCAACCGGCCGTCGATCCTCCTCGCGGACGAGCCGACCGGAAACCTCGACCCGACGACGTCGGTCGGCATCATGCGGCTGCTCGACCGCATCAACCGCACGGGCACCACGGTCGTCATGGCCACGCACGACGACGAGATCGTCGACCAGATGCGCAAGCGGGTGGTGGAGCTCGACTCGGGCCAGCTCGTGCGCGACCAGTCCCGCGGCGTCTACGGGTCAGATCGGTAGGGGGCCGCCATGCGCATCCAGTTCATCCTCGCGGAGATCGGTCACGGCCTGCGCCGCAACCTCTCCATGGCGATCTCCGTCGTCCTCGTGACGTTCGTGTCTCTCGCCTTCGTGGGCGCCGCCGGGCTGCTGCAGGCCCAGGTGGGGCAGATGAAGGACGACTGGTACGACCGCGTCGAGGTCACGGTCTACCTGTGCCCCACCGACTCGGACACCCCGACGTGCGCGGGTGGCGAGGCGACGCAGGAGCAGATCGACGCGCTCCGCACCGAGCTCGAGGCGCCCGCGAACGCCGATCTCATCAAGCAGGTCTTCTTCGAGTCCAAGGCTGACGCCTTCGCGTCGTTCACCAAGCGGTTCGCCGACGTCTGGTGGGCCCAGGGTGTCACCGAGGAGCAGATGCAGGCGTCGTTCCGCGTCGCACTCGTCGATCCCGAGCAGTACGGCGTGGTCGCGGAGATGTTCACGGGCCGCACCGGCGTCGAGAGCGTCGAGGACCAGCGCAAGCTCCTCGACCCCCTGATCCTCCTGCTCAACCGCTCGAGCATGGTCGCGGCAGGCCTCGCGGCCGTCATGCTCCTGGCCGCGGTGCTGCTGATCACGACGACGATCCGCCTGTCCGCGATGAGCCGCCGGCGCGAGACGGAGATCATGCGGCTCGTCGGGGCCTCGAACGTCTTCATCCAGCTGCCGTTCATGCTCGAGGGCGCGATAGCGGCGACCATCGGCGCGGGACTGGCGGTGACCGGACTGTGGTTCGGCGTCCGCTACCTGGTGCAGGACTGGTTGGCTCAGTCCGTGCAGTTCGTGGCTTTCATCGGGACCGACGCCGTCTGGCAGGTCGCGCCCATCCTGGTCGCCATCGCCATCGGCCTCGCAGCGATCTCCAGCGTGGTCACCCTGAGCCGCTACACGAAGGTGTGAGGACGATGACGACGACGCAGCGCACCCGCCCCACCCGCCGCACGGTCCGGCGTCGGCTCGTCCCGGCCGTCGCGGCCTGCCTGGTGGCCGTCGTCGGCCTCACGGCGAGCACCCCGGCGCTCGCCGACAACCTCGACGACCTCAACAACCAGCGCGCGCAGGCGGAGGCCAAGCAGGAGGCGACCGACGCCGCGCTCGCGCAGCTCGAGGGCGACCTCGAGGGCCTCAGCGCCGACCTCGCCGACGCCTACGTCCAGCTCCAGGGCATCCAGGCGCAGATCCCGATCGCCCAGCAGGCGCTGGACACCGCCATCGCCGAGCGTGACCGCCTGCAGCGCGAGGCCGACATCCTCGCCCAGCGCCTCGCGGACGCGCAGGCCGAGGAGCAGTCGATCACCGAACAGATCGCCGAGAACACCGCACGGGCCGACCAGCTGAAGGTCGCCATCGGGCGCATGGCCCGTGAGGCCTACCGGGGCGACATGGCGGCGTCGTCGCTGTCCGCCGTCCTCGACGCCACGAGCACCGAGGACTTCATCGAACAGTCGGCGGCCTCGCAGACGGCGCTACGCACCCAGACGCAGTCGCTGCGCGAGCTCGACCAGCTCAACGGCGTCAACCGCAACCAGCAGGTACGCCTGGAGGCGATCCGGCAGCAGATCAGCGACCTGAAGGACCAGGCCGACGCCAAGCTGGCGCAGGCGGAGGTCGTGCGGCAGCAGGCGGAGCAGCGCCGCGCCGAGCTCGACGCGCTGCTCGCCGACGCGCAGGAGAAGACGGCCTACATCGAGTCGCAGAAGGCGACGATGGAGGCGCAGCAGGCGGAGCTGGAGGCCCAGGCCGCCCAGCTCGCCAACGACCTCGCCGCCATCATCAAGGCCCAGGACGCCGCGCGCGCCGCCGCCGGGCAGCACCCTGTCGGGTCGAACGCCTCACAGCCCTTCCGGAACCCGTCGTCGTTCAACCCGCCGTACGTGACGTCGCAGTACGGGATGCGGTTCCACCCCGTCCTGCACTACTGGCGCCTGCATGCCGGCGTCGACCTGCGCGCCTACTGCGGCGTGCCGATCTACGCGGCGGCCAGCGGGCACGTCGAGTGGGCCAAGATGCGCTCCGGGTACGGCAACCAGGTGATGATCAACAACGGGTACTGGAAGAGCCAGTCCCTGATGTCGAGCTACAACCACATGTCGGGGTTCGCCGTCAGCGCAGGACAGGACGTCTCCGAGGGCCAGCTCATCGGGTACGCGGGCAACACGGGCACGTCGGCCGCCTGCCACCTGCACTTCGAGGTGTACGTGAACGGCCAGACCGTCGACCCGTGGCCGCTCATCGCGAAGTAGCCCGCGCCGTCGTCGGCAATTTGCCGTTCGAGGGCTGCGGGTCCCTCCCCTAGCCTTGGGCGCATGGCACGGGAGAACGGGCGCAAGCTCGTGGCGAGCAACAAGAAGGCGCGCCACGACTACCACATCGACGACGTCTTCGAGGCCGGGCTCGTCCTGACCGGCACGGAGGTCAAGGCGCTGCGCGCCGGGCGGGCGTCGCTGGTGGACGGGTTCGTCTCCGTCGATCGCGGCGAGGCGTGGCTCGAGGGCGTGCACATCCCCGAGTACACCGAGGGCACCTGGACCAACCATGCGCCGCGGCGCAAGCGCAAGTTGCTGCTGCACGCGCGCGAGATCGCCGAACTCGAGCAGGAGGCGCAGGTGAAGGGGCACACAATCGTGCCGCTGTCCCTGTACTTCCTCGACGGCCGCGCCAAGGTCGAGATCGCGCTGGCGCGCGGCAAGAAGGAGTACGACAAGCGGCAGTCGCTGCGGGAGGCGCAGGCCAACCGCGAGGCCCAGGCGGAGATGAGTCTGCGGCGGCAGCGGTGAGCGTCGCAGCGCCCGGCCGCCTGGTCGCGACCTTGGCGCGCGCGGGCGCGGTGCTGGCGCTGGCGGCCGGCCCGCTCGCTCTGGCGACCGGGCCGGCGTCGGCGATGCCCGCCCCCGACCTGGGCGACGACGTCGTCACGCACCTCGCGATGGCGATCGACCTGACGCCCGACGGCGTCGCGCACGTCACGCTCGACCTCACGATGGACTTCGGCACGACGCCCGCTCACGGGCCGTACCTGACATGGCTCACACAGCAGCCCTTCGACGACGACCGCGACCGGGTCTACCGGATCAGCGACGTCCACGCGTCGAGCCCGGACGCACCGGCCGACGTCGCCACGGAGGAGCAGGAACTCGGCGGCACCACGACCGAGGCCCTGAAGATCGGCGACCCCGACCGCGGCGACCTCACGGGTGAGCACGCCTATCGCGTGACGTTCGATGTCGAGGGCTGGGTGAACGCGGCCGACTACGCGTGGCCCGACCCGATCGGCCAGACGTCGGGGCGGGTCCCGGACCTGACCGGCGACGAGCTCTACCTGAACGCCATCGACGGGTGGAAGCTCCCGGTGCGCGACGTGACGGTCACGGTGACCGGCCCGGCGGACCCGGCGAAGGTCGCGTGCTTCGACGTCCGGGAGTCGACCGACCCGTGCGACGGCGCCGAGGCCGCGGGTGCGATGGCCACGTTCACGCAGGCCGACGTGGCGCCGGGCGAGCCGCTCACGATCGCAGTGCAGTACCCGCGCGGGACGTTCGCGGGGGTCGAGCCGCTGCTGACCGAGCACTGGTCGCTGGCGCGAGCGTTCTCCCTCACGCCGGCGACGGCGGCGGGCACGCTCGCCGTCGTGGTCGCCGGGGGCGCGGTCATGTACCGGCGGTTGCGGCGCAACGGGTTCGACGAGCAGTACGAGGGTCTGACCCCCGGGGTGGTTCCGGCGCCCGGGCAGGCCGTCGCGGTGGGTGCACGGCGTCGGGCGCCCGTGGCCGTGCAGTTCACACCGCCGGAGGATCTGCGGGCGGGCCAGCTGGGCACGCTCGTGGACGAGGTCGCGGACCCGCGCGACGTCACCGCGACGATCGTGGACCTGGCCGTGCGCGGCTACCTGCGCATCGAGCGCGTGGACGACGGCGAGGACTGGCGCCTCACGAGCACCGGCCGGTCGACAGATGACCTGCTGGCCTACGAGCGGCGGCTGCACGCGGACCTGTTCGGCGGCGCCGAGACCATGCTGATGTCGGACCTGCGGACGACGTTCGCGGCCTCGATGGCGGCCGTGCAGGCCGGGCTCTACGACGACGTGACACAGCGCGGCTGGTTCCGGAGCGACCCGAGCGCGGCGCGGCGGAGGTGGACCGCCGTCGGCGGCGGGATCGTGCTGGCCGGTGCGGTGCTCACCGCGGTGCTCGCAGTGGGCACGCACTGGGGGCTCGTCGGCCTGGGACTGGCGCTCGTCGGGATCGTGTGGCTCTTCGCGACCAAGGCTGCGCCGGCGCGGACCGCCGCAGGCAGCGCCGTGCTGGCCCAGGCGGAGGGGTTCCGCCACTACCTCGCGACCGCGGAGGCGGAGCAGCTGCGGTTCGAGGAGGGCGAGGATCTCTTCAGCCGGTACCTGCCGTTCGCGGTGGCGTTCGGGCTCACCGAGCGTTGGGCGGCGCTGTTCGCGCAGCTCGCCGCACAGGGCCGCACGATGACGGAGCCCGGCTGGTACGTCGGCTCCCCCGGCGTGCCGTTCTGGGTCCTGGCGCCGATGCTCGGCCACGACCTCGGGCGCTTCGAGGCCGTCACGACGTCGGCGCTGAGTGCCCCGGCGCCGAGCGCGAGCGGGCCGGGTGCGACGGGCGGGTCGGGCTTCGGCGGTGGCAGCTTCGGCGGCGGCGGTTTCGGCGGCGGCGGTGTCAGCGGGGGCGGCGGCGGGAGCTGGTGAGCACCGTCGTCGGGGGAATCCTGGCGACGGCGCCGGCGTTGTGACGTACGCTTGACGATGCCCTGGGGACCGTTCGCGGCGCCAGGGGCGGTTGACAACTGCACAGGGGGTGATCGGTTTCGACGATGGTCGTCGATCCAGGAGAAGCGGGCCGAGGATGTTGGGTTATCTCGTTAACGCTCCCAGCAAACCAATAGGTGCCGATTCCAAGCGCACCGACTTCGCACTCGCCGCCTGAGCGAGGCTTCGAAGTCCGTCGGTCCGAGAGTGCTCTCGACTCGGTAACCGGCGTCATCTAGAGGGCCACTGCTCGCAGCTCCTGTCACCGGAGCTGCGGGGACTCTTAGGTGACTGAGCCCGTCCGCGACTTGCCTGTGTGATCGCGGGGGCCGAGAAACTCATAGCAGGCTGCGCCCGGAGAAGCCCTGGTTCACTGCCGTCGGACGCGGGTTCGATTCCCGCCACCTCCACTGTCCTGTGCCTGCGTTCGCGCAGGTCAGGCGACATCAAGGCCGTCATCCCTCTCGCCAGGGATGGCGGCCTTCGTGTGTTCGGCGCGCATTCGGGACACGTCGACGAGCCGATGGGCCGCGCTGCGTCGCGGCCCTGCGGCGCGACCCGGACACCGGGCGGCAGACGTCGCTGACGTACGACGACGGGCGGGATGCTCGCGTTGGGGCCGATACGCGGTCGTACTACCGCGGGCAGCTGCGCTCCCACATCGCGCCAGGCCTCGGTTCGCTGCCCATGTCCGCTGTGACCTACCGGCACGTCGCAGGGTGGGTGCGCGCGATGACGGAGAAGGGCCTCTCCCCCAAGACGATCGCCAACATGCACGGGTTGCTGTCCGCGGCGATGACGACGGCGGTGCGGCTGGCGCGGCGGATGGTGTCGCTGCCGGATGATCTGGTCGACGTGCTGCTGTTCACGAACACCGTGGGGTCGCAGCTCTCGTTGACGACGATACGGACCCCGACGCACGCCGCCTGACCAAGCGACCGCGGGTGCACGACCTCCGCCACACGCACGCGTACTGGATGATCGCCGCAGGGACGGACCTGCTCGTGTTGCGCGCCAGCTCGGCCACGAGTCGATCACCACCACGACGGAGACCTACGCCCACCTGCTCCCCGGCCAGCAGCACGCCGCCGGCGACGCCGCAGGCCGCGCGGTGAGTGGTCTCACGACATCGGCGCGGGCACTTGAGCAATGGCGGCTCTGTGGATGGCGCACCGGCGAGCGTCATCGGGGTGTCGGATGGCGCTCGGGGCTGAGCCGATGACGGAGCCAGGATCGGTCGCCCAGGCGACCGATCCTGGCTCGGGCGACGGAGGTTCTCGCAATGCGTGACGATTCGCGTTACACTGGCAGGGCCCTTCCGCCCATCACTTGGACGGAGGAGTCCGAGGATCACATCGCCCGGCACGGGGTGACGCCGGAAGAGGTCCAGGAGGCGCTCTACACCCGCCCCCGCTGGATCACCCCGGGTCGCAGCAGGACGACCCTCGTGTTCGCGATGACGGAGGCCGGTCGCTACCTGCTCGTCGTCATCGCACCCGCGCTCGACGGCGGCGTGTACGTCGTCACCGCACGCGATCTGACCGACTCCGAGAGGCGCACGTTCCGCCGGAAGGGACGCTGACATGACCACTGGCGATCTCGACGCCCTGCGCGAGCACTACGACAACACCGACACGTCGGCCGAGCTTGAGAAGGCTGAGCTCGACGAATCGGTGGTCGGTGAGCCCATGGTTGGGATCACGATCCGGCTGCCAGCCTCCACCCTCGACGCCGCTCGTCGCATCGCCCGCAAGGACGGCGTCAAGGTCACAGCCCTGCTGCGCCAGTGGATCGAGCAGAACGTCGCCGAAGGTGCCGACGACGAACAGATGGTCCCCGTTGCCGAGCTGAAGCGGCTGATCGCCCGCACGGCCCGCGACCGCCGGGCGGGGTGAGGACGTGAGCCGCTCTCCTGAGCACCTCCCGCCTGACCTCGAAGCCAGCGACGTCGACCTCGACAACGAGCGGGTCACCTTCCGTGGCGAGCACGAGCCTCGGCCGGGCATCCCACCGAGTCGTCGACACCCCGGTCGACCTAGGTGCTGTCACTGCGCAGTTCTTAGTCGCAGTGACTAAACTCTGCAGTATGAGAGCCGAACAGGAGGCCCTGCGACTCATCGCTCGCGCCCCGATGCGGACGGTGCGGGCTCCCGGCCTGGCCGGCGTCTACGCGTTCCCTGGCCCGGCGCTCGCCGCCCTCGCCCACCGCGGCGTCGTGCACCGCCTCGCCCATGGCATCTACTGCGCCGCGCCACCCGAGTACGCCGGCGACACCTGGCGCCCCTCGCTCGAGGCCGCTACCGCCGCCATCGCCACCGCCCTGTACGGCGACCACGTCCCAGTCCTGACCGGCCTCACGGCTGCGCGCATGCATCACGCGCTCCCCCGCGCCATCGGCGTCGGGTACGTCGCCGCGCCCACCCAGCGCAGACCGATGCGTCTCGCAGACCGCGACGGCGAGGTCCGCTTCGTCGTGCGCACGGTCGCGAACCTCGACGCGGTCGCGGTGACCACCGAGCTCGGCCGGGCGCTCGTGACCACGCCCGAGCAGACCGTGCTCGACCTCGCACGCACCGACCCGCGCGTCGAGGATCTGGACACCCAGGAAGCAATCGAAGCCCTGCTGCCGCAGTGCGACTCGGTCGTGCTCGAGGAGATCGCCGCCCGGCAGCGCATGCGGGCCACCCACAGGCGCCTCGCATCCAGGCAGTGACAAGGGCCGGCGCCCCCTCCAGTTCGAGTGGGGCTACGTGCGAGGCGGGATGTCGCTGAACCGTGCTCCCGAACCTGAGTGCGTGAAGTAGCCTGCGCGGCACACGTGGGTCTCGGGAGACTGGTCGATGTCCGCCAAGGGGGCACAGGCGCGTGATGTGGAGGCGAGTGGCAGCGGCACTCCTTGTTGCGGCGGTGGGCTCGACCGTTGCCGGGTGCGCAGACACGACGGTCGGCTACGGCACGCCCCGCCAGCCGTCACCGAGTGCGTTCCCTGGGCCGAGGCAGGACATCACCGGGGTGGTCGCCGTTCAGGGCAACGGATGCCTCGACCTGGACCTCGGCGACCAGGGCCTTCGCTGGATCGTCTGGCCCGACACGACCACGGACAAGAACGACGGCGCCACCGTGGTGGTGGGAGACCGCTCTGTGTCCGACGGAGACGTGCTGACCGGCACCGGGGCGCTCGTGAACGCCAGCGTCCTGCCCGGTTGGGAAGATGCCGAGGGCAGCTACTTCGGCGGCTTCGGTCGGTACTGCGGCGCAGACGAGATGGGCATCGTCGTGCTCGATGAAGCCACGGTCACGACGAAGTAGCGCCCTCTGCGAGCGCCCTCGTCAGGACAGCTGCCCGTCCCCCTGTAGGTGCGGCCGACGCCGGTGGGCTCGCACCGACTTCGCCGTCGAGCCGAGCGCGGTCAGGTCCGATGATGCTGCTGCCAGCGGTGCGTCATCGGCGCCCCCGCCCTCGACGGTGTACAGCGCGACGAGGGCGTCGACGCGCTCGGGCAGGAGGCGGATCCTGCCCTTGGCCAGGCGCAGGTGCGGGATCCGCCCGCGCCGCGCCTGCTCGCGCACCCACCACGTCGACATCCCGAGGGTCTTCGCGACTTCCTCGGGGGTCAAAGTCACGTACTCGGTCATCGCTGCACCGCCCTTCTGCTCGCTCCTACCTGCAGGTATGCGGAGTGGGGGGAGGGGATGTGGTCACCGCCCGAAGACCTGTGGATCACGGGGGGTCCTGGCGGATCCGGTGGGCACCGCACGCTTCACCGAAGCGCTGCCGGGCGCCCTGCCGGCTGATCCCCAGCGCCCGCCCGACCTGCGCCCAGCTGGCCCCGTCAACCCGCAGGTGCGCGACCGCCACCTCGACCTCCTCGTCGAGCCCGTCGACAACTCGCCGGGCCTCCGTGCGCGCCGCGGCGAGCTTCCCGCAAGCCGGCAAGCGCGTCCGTCACCCGCGCCGCAGCCCGCCAGACGACGTCCTGGTCACGCCCGCGGCCGACGACGCCGTCGCCCGGCACCGGGGCCACCTCCGGGCCGACGGGGCTACGCGGTCCGACGCCAGACCCGAAGGCCGCGCCCGCTGGCTGCGCGGGCCTCCCCCGCCGGTCCACCTGCCGACCCACCCGAACCCGATTCCCCTTGCCCATGACGCCTCCCGATCTCCGCTCCCACCTGAAGGTGTGCGGATTGAGGGGAGAAGATTCGGCACGCGGCGGGAAACCACCACTGTCGAGGCAGGGCGAAGCAGCCCCCAGCGGCTACACCACTATCCGGGACGCAACTTGCGTGAAGTCCCGGACACAATGCATCCGATCGGATACGTCACCCGGGGCTTCGCGCCGAGCACAACGGACTCACGACCACTGTCATGCCCCGGGCGCAAGGGCGCCCTTGGCGGCGCCGACGAACAGCGCCCGCCGAACCCGCCGGGAGCCCGCGTGGTCCGCGTGACCGCAGGTCAGGCTGCAACCGAGGCGCGTGTCGGCGTAGTCATTCGGCCCTACGGGTCGACGTGCGTGGTGTAGCAATGGGACCCAGTGATGGGCTCGACCGAGGGCAGGTGGACGTGTGACCAGTGACAGCACTGTCGAGGGCTCGCCGTGGCAGGCGCCGAGCGGGAGCCCGACGGCGTCCGGCGCGGCCCCTGCCCCGCCGGTCTTGGACCCCTACGCGACAGTCCCGCCCGGGACGGGTCCCCTTCCGGGCTACGGCGCTGGTCCCTTTCGCGGCTACGGGCCCCCGCCGCCGCCAGGAAAGGGACTGGCCCTCGGTGCACTGTGGACCGGCTTGGGCTCTCTCTTTCTCGGCTTCCTCAGCGTCGGCGTGCTGGGCATCCTGGGCGGCGTCGTCGGCATGATCCTCGGCGCCGTGGCGCTGCGACGGGCATCGAAAGGCCTGGCGACCGGCTCCGAGACCGCGACCTTCGGGATGGCACTGTCGCTCGTGGCCATTGCGCTCGGCGCCATTTTGCTCATCTCCGCCTGGCCGACGCTCATGGACGCGTTCGAGCAGGGCTGGGATCAGGGCTGGGAGCAGGGTCAGCCGTAGCGGCGCCCCACCTGGACACTCCAGCCAGGCAACAGGTCGACCAGCGCGTTCAGGTTCTTCTCGTGTTCAACTTTCTTGAACACGTCTCGTTACGCCCGGCGACCCACGGCCGCGAGCAAGCGCCGCCCGAGGACCACCAGCGTGGCGCCGAGCGCCGCCAAGCCCAACGCCGCCACCGCGGCACCCGGCATGCCCGCAGCGATGCCGGCAACCGCCGCCACGACACCCCCGACGACGAGCACCGCACCGAGAATCGCGATGGCCAGGCCATTGACCCTCGCCCCCACCGCGTAGGTCCTGCTCGAGGGCACCAGCCCTGCGTAGCGGGTGTTGAGGTCCCACCAGGTCACGACGTGGTCGTCGCGGGTCTCCACGCCCATGATCTGTGCGAGCCCGCTCATTGCGGAGGCCCGGAACCACCCGGGGAAGGTGTCCGTCACGCCGCTCTCGATGCCTCGACCGAGGACCTCCCCCGAGGCATCGACGAAGACCCACATGTCCACGACCAGCGGGGCCACGCTGAACCCCAAGAGGAGGTACGGCAGCTCCCCTCGGACGCGAACAAGCGTCGGCGGGGCGGACTCGTCCACGACGAAGCTCCAGCTGTCGTCGTCTGACCGCTGGCGACCACCTGCCGAGGGTATGCGGCTACCACCTTGGCCGTCGGAGAACAGCCCGGACAGCTCGACAAGTCCGCACCTGAAGCGTTTAGGCACCGGACTCGCGGACGCGGCACCCGAAACGATGGCGGGTCGCGCGCGACGTCGTCGGCGCGCGCCCCGGGGGCAGCGTCGCCCCCGGACGTTTCGATTGGAGATCCCCATGCCAGCACGCCCATCCGCGGACCCGACCCGGCAACGGAGCGCCAAGCGCCCTGCGCTTGCGGTGGCAGTGGCCGCGACCCTTGTCGCGAGCACCTTTGTCGCCCTCGGCGGCAGCAGCGCGCAGGCCGCGTCGCACGCCGACTACGGGGAGGCACTCCAGGCCTCGATGTTCTTCTACGAGGCCCAGCGCTCGGGCGACCTGCCCGCGGACAACCGCGTGACGTGGCGCGGCGACTCGGCGCTGAACGACGGCGCCGACGTCGGGCACGACCTCACGGGCGGTTGGTACGACGCCGGTGACCACGTGAAGTTCGGCCTGCCCATGGCGTTCTCGGCGACCATGCTGGCGTGGGGCGCCATCGCGAACCCCGAAGGCTACGAGGCCATCGGCCAGCTCGACGAGCTGCACGAGCAACCTGCGGTGGGTCAACGACTACTTCATCAAGGCGCACACCGCGCCCAACGAGCTGTACGTGCAGGTGGGCGACGGCGAAGCGGACCACAAGTGGTGGGGCCCGGCCGAGGTCATGACCATGAAGCGCCCCGCGTACAAGATCGACGCGTCCTGCCCGGGCAGCGACGTGGCGGGCGAGACCGCGGCCGCGATGGCATCGGCGTCGATCGTGTTCGCCGAGGACGACCCGGCGTACGCCCGCCAGCTCGTCACCCACGCCAAGCAGCTCTACAGCTTCGCCGACACCTACCGCGGCAAGTACTCCGACTGCGTCACCGCGGCGCAGTCCTACTACAAGTCGTGGTCCGGCTACCAGGACGAGCTCGTCTGGGGCGCCTACTGGCTCTACAAGGCGACCGGTGACGCGACCTACCTCGCCAAGGCCGAGGCCGAGTACGACAAGCTCAGCACCGAGAGCCAGTCGACCACGCGGTCGTACAAGTGGACCGTCGCATGGGACGACAAGAGCTACGCGACCTACGCGCTCCTCGCCATGGAGACCGGCAAGCAGAAGTACGTCGACGACGCCAACCGGTGGCTCGACTTCTGGAGCACCGGCGTCAACGGGCAGCGCGTCGCCTACTCGCCCGGCGGGGAGGCCGTGCTCGACTCCTGGGGCTCTCTTCGCTACGCCGCGAACACCGCGTTCGTCGCGTTGACGTACGCCGACTGGATCGACGACCCGACCCGCGCCCAGCGCTACCACGACTTCGGCAAGCGGCAGATCGACTACGCCCTCGGCGACAACCCGCGCAGCAGCAGCTACGTCGTCGGGATCGGGCCGAACGCGCCGAAGAACCCGCACCACCGCACCGCCCACGGGTCCTGGCTCGACTCGATCGACCAGCCGACCGCGACGCGCCACGTGCTCTACGGGGCGCTCGTCGGCGGCCCGAGCAGCGCGAACGACGCGTACACCGACAAGCGGACCGACTACGTGGCCAACGAGGTGGCCACCGACTACAACGCGGGGTTCTCGGGTGCGCTGGCGGCCCTCGTGGCCGAGTACGGCGGCACCCCGAACCCGAGGTTCCCCGTCGCGGAGACCCCCGACGACCCGGAGATCTTCGTCGAGGCTCAGCTCAACCAGGAGCCCGGCACGACCTTCACCGAGATCAAGGCGATGATCCGCAACGAGTCGGCCTGGCCGGCCCGGTCCCTCACCCAGGGCACGCTGCGGTACTGGTTCCGCCTCGACACGGGCGAACGCGCGGCCGACGTGCTCCTGAGCACCCCCCGCAGCGAGTGCGACACCCAGTCCGGCAGCCCCGTGCACGCCGGCGGCGACCTGTACTACGTCGAGCTCAGCTGCACGGGCCAGAACATCCACCCCGGCGGCCAGTCCCAGCACCGGCGGGAGATCCAGTTCCGGGTGACCGGCGGCACTGGCTGGGACGCGACCGACGACCCGTCGTTCGCGGGGCTGACCGGGGACGGGCTGGCGCGCACCGAGGCCATCACCCTGTACGACGGCGGGAAGCTGATCTGGGGCGTCGAGCCCGACCCCAACGGGCCGGACCCGGAGCCGACGACAGAGCCCACCACCGAGCCCACCACGGAGCCCACCACCGAGCCGACGACCGAGCCCACCACCGAACCGACCACGGACCCCGACCCCGGCACCGGCTGCACCGCGGCCCTCACCGTGGTCAACAGCTGGGGCAACGGCTTCCAGGCCACCGTCACGGTCACAGCAGGCTCGGCGCTCACCGGCTGGACGACGTCGTTCACGCTGCCCGGGTCCGCGCGGATCCAGAACGCGTGGTCGGCCGAGGTGACGGGCACCGGCGCGAACGTGACTGCCACCAACGGGGCCTGGAACGGCACAGTCTCCGCCGGCTCCTCGGTGAACTTCGGCTTCGTCGCCACCGGCGGCGCACCGACGTCGGCCATCCCCGTGACCTGCACCGCGAGGTGAGTCTCGACTGAGACCCGGAGACCGGGCCGCCGGGTGGTGCGACGCACCGCCCGGCGGCCCTCGCCATCCGGCGGCTCCTCGCACGCTTCTGCAGGCTGCGGTGACCGCTGCCCGTCAGGCCGCGGGCTCGGTGCGGGCGTCGACCGCTCCCGGCGCTCGGGTGAGGCGCGCCGCCCGCACCGCCTGGCGTCGGTCGACCACGACCACGGCCCCCAGCACCGCCAGACCGATCGACGCGCCCGCCGCCACGTCGGTGACGAAGTGGTACCCGAGGTAGAGGCGACTACCCGCGACCAGCGCGATGCCCAGCACAGAGGCGACGACCCACAGGACGAGCGACCGAACGGCCGGGCGCCGGATCCACACGAGGTACCCGAGGACGAGCAGGAAGGTCGCCGCACCGACGGTGTGCCCCGACGGGAACGAGTACGTGCTCTCCGACCCCGGGATCGACATGGTGCCCACCGGCGGCCGTGGCCGCGCGACAACTGACTTGGAGACCAGCGACAGCACCGTCGACGCGACCATCGCACCCGCCAGCAGCGTCGGCTGCCACCACGAGCGCGAGCGCCACCCCCAGAACAGAGCGGCGACGAGGACGATCATCGGGAGCACGGTCGGGCCCGTGACCAACGAGACCGCCGTGAGCACCGCGGTGACCGGGCCGCTCCGCGCCGCGACGAGCGCCCTCAGCACCGGCTGGTCGGCCTCGGCAAGCCCGTCGCCCTCCACGACGGTCGCCAGGATCGCGACGAAGGCCACGACGCCGGCCACCACGAGCAGCAGCCCGAGCCCGACGGCGACCTGCGAGTGAGGCTGACGGAGCTCCCCACGGCGCGCCCACAGCCAGGCGAGCCGGGCGCGCACGCGCCCGACGAGGTCGGTCGGGGACGCGTCATCGGACATCCCCGGATTCTCCCAGCGCCCATCTGTCACGGCGAACGGCGGCCGGCGGGCACCGTCGGGGCCACCAAACCGTTTCGCAACCTTCCTCGTCTTCAACGTCGTAGGTAGCGTCGCGGCGCGGCGTCAGAGGGGTCGCCCCGCGGGCGCTGCCCTCCGGCCGTACGGCCGGAGACCCACCTGGAGGGAGCGACACGTGCGAAACCTCACCTCGTCCTGGGCCTTGCGGCTCCTCGCGACGGCCGCAGCCACCCTGCTCGCCTTCGCAGGGCTGACCGCCGTCCTCTCGGGGACGTCGGACGACGCCTTCGCTGCGACAGGGACAGGGGGCTGCGGCAAGCCCGCAGGCCTCTCGACCGGCCAATACACCATCACGAGCGGCGGCACCTCACGCACCTACCGCCTCGACGTGCCCGCCAACTACGACTCGAGCCACCCCTACCGCCTCATCTTCGGGCTGCACTGGTGGGGCGGGTCGTCGTCCGACGTGGTGAGCCAGGGCTACTACGGCCTGAAGCCGCTCGCGAACAACAGCACGGTGTTCGTGGCCCCGCAGGGCATCGACAACGCCTGGCCCAACACGAACGGCGCCGACGTCGCGTTCATCGACGAGGTGCTGCGTACGGTCGAGTCCGCCCTGTGCATCGACACGACGCAGGTGTTCTCCACCGGCTTCAGCTACGGCGGCGGCATGAGCAACGCCCTGGCGTGCGCGCGCGCCGACGTCTTCCGCGGAGTCGCCGTCCTGAGCGGCGCGCAGCTGTCCGGATGCGCCGGAGGCACCAAGCCCATCGCGTTCCTCGGCTCCCACGGAGTCTCCGACACCGTCCTGAACATCTCGCAAGGCCGTGCGCTCCGCGACCGCGCCCTGCAGAACAACGGGTGCCAGGCGAAGCAGGCCTCCGAGCCCGCAGCGGGCAGCGGCAAGCACATCCGGACCGAGTACACCTGCCGCGACGGGTACCCGGTCGTGTGGATCGCGTCCGACGCCGGGCACCAGTGGGACGTGCGGGACTCCGGACAGCAGCAGTCCTGGGCCCCGGCCGAGATCTGGCGCTTCTTCACGTCGCTGACGTCGACCACGCCCACCACGGAGCCGACCACCACTCCCGACCCCACGCCCACCACGACACCCACGACCACGCCGACGACCGACCCGACGACCCCGCCCACCGACGGCTGCACGGCGACCTACCGCACCGTGAACACCTGGTCCGGCGGGTTCCAGGGTGAGATCACCGTCAAGGCAGCCTCGCCCTCGACGTCCTGGACGGTCACCTGGCGCACCGCCGGCGAGACCGTGAGCCAGGTCTGGAACGCGAGGATGACGTCGCAGAACGGCACCGTCGTCGTGACGAGCCTCGACTGGAACGGCCGCCTGCCGGCCGGCGGCACCGCTTCCTTCGGCTTCCTAGGCGGCGGGACTCCCCCGACGCCAGAGCTCAACTGCACCGTCGCCTGAGGACGCGGCGGGGTCGAGGGCGGCGGGCTCGCCGGTGCGAGCCCGCCGCCCTCGGCGACTGATCTCGATGCCCTCGCACTCCAGGAGGGCCACGACGTCGTCGCGCGCCCAGAACTCCATGAAGTCGTCCAGCACGAGGGCGGTCCTCCCCTCGGGGTCGACGATGACCGCCCGACGAGACGCGCCCTCCACGATCGTGACCTGGTAACCCGGGCCCAGGGCGAGCGTCGTGCGACGCAACAGGCCCCGATGGGCCAGGACGAGCCGACCGCCGTCGTCCCAGCCCAACGTCAGGCCGGTACGGGCCAGCAGGACGGTGAGCACGAGGGCGAGAGCGGCGAGGCCGTAGCCCAGGAGAGCCATCGGAGGTTCGGTCCTTTCCCAGATCATCGGACAGCAGATCGCCGAGCCCTCCCCCGCGGGCGAAGCTCGGCGGACGCACACGCGCCGCCGGGCCCGGGTCGGTGGGGGTTCCGACCCGGGCCCGGCGGCGACCGGCTAGCGCTGCAGCGTCAGCAGACCCGGCCGGTACGGCAGCAGGCCGTAGTCGCCGCCGGAGCTGGGGCTGCGCCCCTGGTAGAGCAGTTGCAGGTTGCAGGGGTCGACGGTCATGGTCTGGTCGGCGTTGGTGCGGACCAGCTCACCGTGGCTGATGTCGTTGGTCCAGGTGGCGCCGCTGTTGGCCTTGCCGGCGAAGGGGTTGCTCTCGGTGGCGGCCTGCGGGGTCCACGAGCCGCTCAGGCTGGTGGCCGTGAACGAGCGGAAGTAGCGGCCCTGCGAGCCGATCGCCTCGACGATCATGAGGTACTGGTTCTGGCCCTGGACCTTGTAGACCTGGACCGCCTCGAACAGGTTGTTCGTCGTGTCGCTCATGATCGTCGTGTAGCGTCGAGCCGAAGCTGCCCGGGAAGTTCCCGATCGGCATGCTGGCCCGGTAGATCTTGCCGTTGTCACCGGCGAAGAACAGGTACATGTTCGTGCCGTCGCCGATGACCGTCTGGTCGATCGGGCCGGTGCCGGAGCCGGAGATGCTGCCGGAGAACAGCGTCTGCGGCGACGACCAGCCGTTCGGCGTTGGTCGGGGTCGCTCGACGTCCGGTAGGAGAAGGCCGGCCCGCCCCACTGGTAGGCCAGCACCCAGATGTTCTTCGGGGCGAAGTAGAAGAGCGTCGGCGCGACGGCGCCGGACGACATCGCGTTCTGGCTGGCCGAGGCCATGTCGGACCAGTTGGTGAACAGGCCGAAGTTCATCGAGCCCCACGCCGGAGCCGGTGTCGTGCGTCGTGGCGTAGACGAGGTGCTTGCCGTTGTAGGCGACGATGGTGAAGTCCTTCAGCGAGACCCAGCCCGACTTCGGCGTCGCCAGCGCGCCCGTCGACGACCAGCGGTAGGTCGACGGAAGGGTGCAGGTGCCCGACGTCGGAGGCGTGGTCGGCTCGGTGGTCGGCTCGGTGGTGGGCGGCGTCGTCGGGGTGGTGCCCCCGCCCACCTGGACGAGCTGCCACTGCTGGTTGGCGCCGCCCCAGTCGTCGTACTGGACGATGTTCGCGCCGTCGGCGGTCGACGCGCCCTGGACCTCGACGGCCTTGCCGCTGTTGCGGTTGACGAGCGTGACGTAGCCGTTGCCGGCATCGTCGAGCCGGAACTGCTGGTTCGCCTGGTTGCGGTCGGTCTACTGGACGATCGAGCCGCCGTCGGCGGTCGACCAGTTGTAGACGTCGAGGACCTTGCTCGAGAGGCGCGACTTGATCCGGTAGTAGCCGTTCCCGGAGTCCACGAACTGCCACTGCTGCTGCGAGCCGTCGTTGCGGGTCCACTGCGTGATCCGGGCGCCGTCGGCGGTCGAGAGGTTGTAGACGTCGAGGGCCTTGCCGCTGTTGCGGTTGACCAGGACGTAGGAGGCGTTGGTGTCGACCGTCGCGGCCGACGCCTCCGGTGCTGCGACCAGGGTGCCGGCCCCGATCATGAGAGCCACCGCCGACGCCGCCAGCGCCGACACCCAGCGGCGCCGCCCTCGCACAGGGCCTGCGGCCTCCCGTGCACGTGCTGGTCTCATAGTGCTCCCCCTTCGAGTCGTCGGCGTCCCCTGCACACGGCCTCAGACACCCGGCCCAGGCCATGTGAGCCTTCACATTCCCACGATGGAGAGTCTTACCCAAAGCGGGCAACTCATACCTAATCGGTTAAGCCGCCAGGACCCCGGGGAATGCCCGAGGGGTGAGCATCCGGCGGTCGCGGGCTGGACGGTCCGGAGTCCCACCACAGCCTCATGTCGGCACGTCAAGCGGCCGAAAGACCTCAGGTGACGGCGATCTCCCGGTGGATGGACAAGCTCGCGGACCGCTACGACCGGCGGATGGTCTTCCCGGGTTCGGACCGACTCCCGCCCGGGCCCGACGCCATCGTCGACGCCCAGGGCGAGTTCGTCGGCGAGATCGCGCGGCCGCCATCGGAGGTGTGGGCGCTCGTCGCGTCCCCCGCAGGCTTCTTCGAGGGCAAGGACGGCTTCGTCCTGCCCGGCCCGGGGCCGGAACGGTGGTGCATCGTCGAGGACTCTCCGGACTCCATGATCGGCGCGCTGGTCGACGTCCTCGAGCGTGAGGAGGGCCGCCACATCGCGCTGCGGTGCGTCGGCGTCGAGACCACCTTCGTCTGGGACTGGAGCGTGTTCGATGCCAGCCCGACGGCGGCCGGCGCGGCGTCCCTCGTCCGCCTCACCCTGAGCGCGAAGGTCCGGGGTCGCGCGGTCAGCGCCGCCGAGGGGGGCCTGCACCGCGGGGCCTGGCGTGCCGTCACGCGGATCGACCACCTCCTCACCGGAGCAGCCCCGCCCCCGCCGCTCGAGGGACTCGAGGACCGGCAGCGCCGGGCGGAGGCCGCTCACCGGGCGCACGGACCGCTGACCCACACCCCGGTCGACGTCCAGGTCGTCGTCCCCGCGCCCGTCGAGGTGGCATGGCAGGGCGTGCTCGACCCGGGCAGCTACACGGTGGACGCGGCGCCGGGCGAGCGCCCCGGCCTCGTGCCCGGAACGCCGGCCGGGCAGGTGGGCGAGCTGCGATACCTCGTCTGCCAACAGGGGAAGAACAGGAGCGTCCGGTTCCACGAGGTGGTCGACATCGGGCCCGGGTGCCGCCTCGTCCTGCGCCACCGCTCGGCGCCGCATCCCGTCGAGTCGGTAACGACCGTGGAGCCGCACCCGGACGGCGCTCTCATTCGCATCGTCTGCGTCATCGCGACCCACGGGGACCTGCCCGAGCTCGTCGCGGCGGCCCGGTCGGCACTCCTCGCGCACCTCGCCCGACTGGCGGACACGATCGTCCGCGAGCACAGCCCGGGCGGGTCGACGACTCCGTAGAGGGGGCACGGCGAGTCGGCGATCACTCGCAACGCCCCGTGAGCCCGAGGTCCTCGCGTCGGACGACGACGCGAGCGCGGGCCCTTGGGCCCTGTGCCGAGAACCGCTCGCGAGCGACGCTGGAGGTGTCGGGCCCCCGCGGCGTCGGCCCGACCGATGGCGGTGAGCCGGATGGGCGCGAGAGGGATCGCACGGATCGGCGCCTGGGGCCTCGTCACGTTCGCCGCCCTGTTCGGGCTCTTCGCGGCGGGCTACGCGTTCGAGGACCCGGGCGGCTGGGCGGCCGTCGCGATGGTCTCGGCGTATGCGGTTCCGGCGGCGGCGCTCGCGTTCGTGGCGTGGCGCTGGCCGCAGCGGGCGGTCGTCACCGTGGTGCCCATCGTCCTGGTGGTCGCCCTCTCCTGGGCCGCACTGCCTCTCTTCCCCGACGCCGTCCGCGGCTGGCTCGACCACGTCGGCCCGGTCTTCGCCATCGCGACGGCGGTGGTCGCGGTGGCGCTCGCCGTTCTCGGCCTGCACCGTCCCGGCCTGGCGGGAGGGCTGCTCCTCGGCGTCGCGACCTTCGTCTTCGTCCAGCTCGCGCTCGCCGCCAACGCGTTCCAGGAGGGACCCGGGCCGCGCGGGCTCCTCGGCACCTCGGGCGGCGTGATGCTGGCGCCGATGGCGATCTCCGGCACGCTGCTGCTGATCGCGCACCGCATGGCACGGGCGCCGGTCGGCGATCGACGGGGCTGACGGCCTTGCGTCAGCCCGCCGCCCGCGGCTCGAGGACGACGACCGGCGTCGGCGTCGTGCGTGTTGCCGCGTACGCGTCGAGGCTCGTGTCGATGGCGGCCCACGCGCGCCAGAGCCGCTCGTGCTCGTCCCCCTCGGCAGCCCGCGCGCGCACCGGGAACGGCTCCTGACCGGCGAGGCGGACGACGGCATCAGGGTTGGCCTGGAGGTTCAACCACCACGCGGGGTGGCCTTCGTCCCAGCCGTTCATCGCGAGCGTGTACAGGTTCGACCCGTCCTCGAGGTAGGCGAGGATCACGCTGCGCTCCTCGCCCGACCTGCGGCCGATCGCCGTCAGGCGCAGCGCACCCCAACCCCGCTTGCCGCCGGTGCCCCACAAGAACCGTCGACCGCCGCTCATGCGGTAGAGGCCGCGGTGCACCCGCCACGCGACATGCTTGAACCAGCCCGGCGGAACCCGCGGCGGCTTCTCGGCGGTGCTCATCGTGGTTCCCTCTCGCGAGCGGGCACGGGTGAGGCGATGAACGGTAGCGATTTTCACGGCCGATCACGTGCGGATCTGGGCAGGTGTCGGGGGCACGTGTGACGATGCCTGGGTGACGAGCGAAGCCACCGAGGCGCAGCGGCTGCGCGACCTGGCCCGGCTGCGCCGCGTCCGTGACCGCATCGACCGCGAGCACGCCCAGCCGCTCGACGTCGAGGCCCTCGCCCGGGGCGCGCACATGTCGGCCGGGCACCTGAGCCGCGAGTTCCGGCGCGCCTACGGCGAGTCGCCCTACAGCTACCTGATGACACGTCGCATCGAACGGGCGATGGCCCTCCTGCGCCGGGGCGACCTCAGCGTGACCGAGGTGTGCTTCGCCGTCGGCTGCTCGTCGCTCGGCACGTTCACCACACGCTTCACGGAACTGGTCGGCACCTCCCCCGGGCGTTACCGGCGCGAGGCCGCCGACGCCACCGCGGGCATCCCCGCGTGTGAGGCGAAGCGCGTCACCCGACCCGTCAGGAATCGAGAAGTCGCCGGGAAGGAGCCGTCCCTAGCGTGAACGACATGAACCTCACCATCCACTACGCCTTCCTTCCCCACACCGACCCCGAGGCGTCCCTCGCCTTCTACCGGGACACCCTCGGGTTCGAGGTCCGTCAGGACGTCGGCTACAAGGACATGCGCTGGATCACGGTCGGCCCCGCCGGCCAGCCGGGCACGTCCGTCGTCCTGCACCCGCCGGCCGCCGACCCGGGCGTGACCCCGGAGGAGCGCCGGACCATCCTCGAGCTGATGGCCAAGGGCACGTACGGCGCCCTGACCCTCGCGACGGCCGACCTCGACGGGACGTTCGAGTCCCTCGCGGCCGCGGGCGTCGACGTTGTCCAGGAGCCCGCCGACCAGCCCTATGGGGTGCGCGACTGCGCCGTCCGCGACCCGTCCGGCAACCTCATCCGGATCAACCAGCAGCCCTGAGTCCACCTCCGATCCGCCTGCCCCGTACGGAGGCCACATGAGCATCGCCGACCGGGCCGACGAGCCGCTGCCGACGCCGCCCGCCGCTGACGCCCACGACGTGATCCGGGTGATCGGCGCCCGGGAGAACAACCTCAAGGACGTCAGCGTCGAGCTGCCCAAGCGGCGCCTCACGGTCTTCACCGGGGTGTCCGGCTCGGGCAAGAGCTCCCTGGTCTTCGCCACGATCGCCGCAGAGTCGCAGCGCCTCATCAACGAGACGTACAGCACGTTCGTCCAAGGCTTCATGCCGAGCCTGGCACGGCCCGACGTCGACGTCCTCGAGGGGTTGACGACGGCGATCATCGTCGACCAGGAGCGCATGGGCGGGAACCCACGCTCAACGGTGGGCACCGCCACCGACGCCCACGCGATGCTCCGCATCCTCTTCAGCCGGCTCGGGACGCCGCACATCGGCTCCTCGCAGGCGTTCTCGTTCAACGTGGCCTCGGCAACGGGCAGCGGGCGGATCACGGTCGAGGCCGGCAGCACCCAGGAGCGCACCTTCACCGTCACCGGCGGCATGTGCCCGCGGTGCGAGGGCATGGGCGCCGTGACCGACATCGACGTCACCCAGCTGCTCGACGAGACGAAGTCCATCGCCGAGGGCGCGATCACCGTTCCCGGGTACAGCGCGGACGGCTGGTACGGCCGGGTGTTCGCAGCCGTCGTGCCCGCCGACGTGCCGGTCGGTCGCCTCACGCCCGAGCAGCGCCACGAGCTCCTCCACGGCGAGAGCCGCCGCATCAAGGCCGATGGGATCAACGTCACCTACGAGGGGCTCGTACCGCGCATCCAGCGGTCGATGCTCGCCAAGGACGTCGAGTCCCTCCAGCCGCATGTGCGGGCGTTCGTCGAGCGCGCCGTCACCTTCGCGACATGCCCCGACTGCGGCGGCAGCCGGCTCAACGACGCGGCACGCTCCTCGACGATCCGCGGCATCTCCATCGCCGACGCCGCGGCCATGCAGGTCAGCGACCTCGCCGACTGGGTGCGCGGCCTCGACGAGCCCACCGTCGCGCCGCTGCTGACGACGCTGCGACGCACGCTCGACTCACTCGTCGAGATCGGCCTGGGCTACCTCTCGCTCGACCGGGCGTCCGGGACGCTCTCCGGCGGCGAGGCGCAGCGCGTGAAGATGGTCCGCCACCTCGGGTCGTCGCTCACCGACGTCACCTACGTCTTCGACGAGCCCACGGTGGGCCTCCACCCGCACGACATCCAGCGGATGAACGACCTCCTCCTCCGGCTCCGGGACAAGGGCAACACCGTCCTCGTCGTCGAGCACAAGCCGCAGACCATCGCGATCGCCGATCACACGGTCGACCTGGGGCCGGGCGCGGGCGGGTCGGGCGGCCAGGTGGTCTACGAGGGCAGCGTCGCCGGGCTGCGCGCCAGCGGGACCCTCACCGGCCGGCACCTCGACGACCGGGCGTCCCTCAAGCCGATCGTCCGGACGCCGTCGGGCAGCCTCCCGATCCGGAGCGCGACCGCGCACAACCTGCGCGACGTCGACGTCGACATCCCCCTCGGGGTGCTCGTCGTCGTCACCGGCGTCGCAGGCTCGGGCAAGAGCTCACTCGTCTACGGGTCGCTGCCGTCGGGCGCCGGGGTCGTGGCCGTCGACCAGGCCGGCATCCGCGGCTCCCGCCGGAGCAACCCCGCCACCTACACCGGCCTCCTCGAGCCCATCCGCAAGGCGTTCGCCAAGGCCAACGGCGTCAAGCCGGCCCTCTTCAGCGCCAACTCCGAGGGCGCGTGCCCGGTGTGCAACGGTGCCGGCGTCATCTACACGGACCTGGCGATGATCGCGGGGGTCGCGACCACGTGCGAGGAGTGCGAG
Organism: uncultured Actinomycetota bacterium; assembly: GCA_963807045.1. GTDB lineage: Bacteria > Actinomycetota > Actinomycetes > Actinomycetales > Cellulomonadaceae > Actinotalea. The sequence continues at coordinate 333,930 of CAWDZL010000002.1, forward strand.
GGTCGCCGCTTCAGCTCCGCCGTGCTCGAGTACCACCTCGGCGGACGCGACATCAGCGAGGTCCTCGCCATGCCGGTGACCGAAGCCCGGGAGTTCTTCGCCTCGGGCGAGGCACGCACACCGGCCGCCGCCACGGTCCTGGGGCGACTGTCCGACGTCGGGCTCGGCTACCTCACGCTCGGGCAGCCGCTCACCACGCTCTCGGGCGGCGAACGCCAACGCATCAAGCTCGCCACGCACATGGCGACACCCGGCGGGATCTACGTGCTCGACGAGCCGACCACCGGCCTGCACCTGGCGGACGTCGAGCAGCTGCTCGGCCTCCTCGACCGCCTCGTCGACGGCGGGACGTCCGTGATCGTGGTCGAGCATCACCTCGCCGTGATGGCGCACGCAGACTGGATCATCGACCTCGGGCCGGGCGCCGGGCACGACGGCGGGCGCGTCGTCTTCGACGGCACGCCCGCCGACCTCGTGGCCGCACGGTCCACCCTGACGGGCCGGCACCTGGCCGACTACGTCGGGGCCTGACGGTCAGGTCGCAGGCGCCAGCCCCGCGTGGACGAACCGGAACAGGAACGCCGCCATGGCCTGCCGCTCGATGGACGCCCCCGGGCGGAAGGTGCCGTCCGGCCAGCCGGTCGTGATGCCGGTCGAGACCAGCCAGGCGATCTCGCCGCAGAACGGGTTCGCCACCCGGACGTCCGTGAACGGCGCGGTCGTGCAGGCCGGGGCGTCGGCCCCGCCGTGTGCGAAGCGGAAGAGGAAGGCGGCCATCGCCTCGCGGGTGACCGGCTCGCCACCGCGATAGGTGCCGTCCGCCCACCCGGTGGTGGTGCCGGTCTCCGCCAGCCAGCGGATCTCCGGGCAGAACGGGTGGCCAGGCGCGACGTCGGCGAACGCCGCAGTCGAACAGCCGGCCGGCCGGCCGCCGCCATGGGCGGTGCGGTACAGGAACGCGGCCATCGCATCGCGGTTCACCGGCGCGGTGTTGCGGAAGGTGCCGTCGCCGTACCCCGTGGCGATGCCCTCGTCCACCATCCACTGGACGTGGGTGACGAACGGGTCCGACCAGTCGACGTCCACGAAGTGCAGGACGGGCACCTGCGTCGTCGTGATCGTCACGGCACCACCCGATGCGTCGGAAAGGGTCGTCGAGCCATCGCTCCACGCGGAGTGCACGACCAGCGCGCCCGCGACGTCGTGGATCGACGGGCGCACGTCGGCGGTACGGACGACCGTGCCGAGGTCCGCGATGTCGACCCAGTCGAGCGTCACCGTCGGCAGGCTGTCCCTCATCAGGACCGCCGTCTCGCCCTCGACCGTGAAGACGTCACCGCTGATGACGCGGCTCTCCGGGGTGCCCGTGTACGGCGCGGCCGCATACGAGTCCAGCGTGTGCACGCAGGCGTCCGGGTCGACGCAGTCGTGCCGCTCCCACATGACCCGCGAGCCGGTGGCGTCGACCGGGTTGAAGAAGGTCAAGGGCCCCGCGCCGTGCTGGTCGTACACCGCGGCCGCGAGCTCGAGCGCGGGACCCGTCGGGCCGTCCGCGCCCAGCGCGACCGTGTACACGGCGTTGCGCTCCATCCCGTCCTCCGTGAACGCGACGACGGACCACAGCAGGCGCGTGTCGGTCACCACGACATCGAGCGGCTGGCTCCAGTCGAAACCAGCGGGCGGGCCGACCAGGTCACCGAGGGTGTAGCGCCCGCCGTCGGCCCGGTTGAAGAGGGTCACGCCGGCGAAGTCACCCCCGAACGAGTCGCGCGCCACCACCCACGCATCCGTCAACGCCAGGACACCACCTGCGACGTCCGCGGGCGCCGCCCAGGCCGGCGACGTCGTGGCACCGTCGGAGGCACGGAAGGCCAGCCGGCCATCGCTCGCCCGCGCGTAGGCGAGAGTGCCCTCATGCTCGGCGAACCGGCCGTAGCCGACACCGAACGCGACGATCTCGGCGTCACCGATCGCCGTCCCGGCCGGGCCGGCCGTCATCGGCCGCCGGTAGATCGCCTGGGTCTCGTTCGGGGTGTCCGAGAAGAACACCGCATCATCCGCGATCAGCGCCTGGTCCAGCACACCCAGCTGCGGCGCCAGCTCGACGCTGGAGGCGGCAGGCGGCGGGGCGGCGACCGCGCCGCCCGCCCCGGACAGGGCCCCGACCGTGATTCCTGCGGCCAGCGCGGCGGCGACCCGCCTCGACCGAGCCGTGCACTGTCGTCCCATGCGTGCTCCTCGTCCCGGCGCGACGCTGCAGGGGACCTGGTCGTCGCGCCCATCGTGCGCCGTCGGCCGCCGGTGGTGGGCCGCTTCGAGAGGTGAACGCGCAGCGCCAGCCATCGGTTGGGGCAGGCGCCGTCACGGTTCTCTGAGCACGGCGTCCCGCCGGAGCAGACCCAGCAGCTCCTCGTGCGGGCCGACGACGAACGCCTCGTCCCCTGCCTCCAGAGTCGTCCAGCGCCGCACGACCGGACGGGTCTCCCGCTCCCCCTTGTGCCGCACCGCGAGCACGCGGCTGCGCCCCGTGACCGCGTCGATCCGTACGCCGTCGAGCCCGCCGCCCGGCGTCACCTGGACCCGCGCGGACAGCAGCGGAACGTCGCCCGCGAGGAAGGTGCCGAGCACCTCCAGCCCGAGGGCCGCCCCGACGAACCACGGGGCTGCCAGCTCGTCCGTGGACCGGACATGCGTGAAGCCGAACGCCTGACGCACCGTCACCGCCAGCCGCTTGTCCCCCAACCGCAGCGCCACGACGACGTCGGCCCGCTCGCCGAGCGCGTCCCGGACCGCGAGCGCCACCTCGAGGTTCGTCAGGTCGTCCGCCGTCAGCACGGCCACCGCGCACGCCGCGCGAAGGTTCACGAGCTCCAACGTCCCCGCGAGCGTCGCATCCCCGAGCACTACCTTCGCACCCAGCGCCCGAGCCTGGGCCAGGTAGCGGTTCCCCTCGTCCGCCTCGACCACCACCACGGGCTTGCCTGCGGCGATCACCGACTCGGCCACCCGCATCCCCACCGAGCCCAGCCCGACGACGATCACGTGGCCGCGCAGGCCCGTCACCTGGCCATGGCCGAACGACTCCTGCAGGCGGCGCGAGACGAGCAGGTTCGTCAGGAGGGCGTAGGTCAGGGCGGCGAGGACCGCGCCGGCCGCCATGAGGAAGACCGCGTAGGCGCGCAGCCAGTCCGGCTGGTCACGGAAGCTGAAGTCGCCGTAGCCGATGGTGCCGATGGTCTCCGCAGTGAAGTACAGGGCGTCGAGAAGGCTCATCCGCGTGCCGTCGGCCTCGCGGTAGCCGAGCAGCAGCACGACGATCGAGGTGGCACCCAGGAGGAGCAGCGCGGCGAGCGCGCGCCGCAGGCGCCGGTCCGTGGCCCGCGCCAACGCCAGCCCCCAGTGCCGCATCCCGTCCGCGAGGCGACGGGTGCCGGGCCCGGACCGCCCGTCCGGGCCATCTCCGGCAGCCTGCGCCCCGTCCGCCGGCCCGGCGGGCGCCCGCCCGACCACGTCCTCCCAGGCGGGGGCGGGCCCGAGCATGCTGACGGCGTCGCCCGGCGCGACAGGCAGGTCGCGGCCCGGGCAGACCAGCGGCTCGCCACCCGCCGCAGGCTGGACCGACAGCGGCACGAGCACCTCGCCGTACAGGTCACGCAGCAGACCGGCGCGCGGGGCCGCCACCGTGCGCACCTGGAGCACGTCCTGCCCGACGCGCAGCCCGTGCCCCTGCTCACCGAGGCAGGCCTCGACAACGGCCGGCGCAGCGATCGTGGCGACGTCGAGCACGACGACGCCCGCATCGTCCCGGACGGCGCGGGCCACCGCAGGGTTGCGGATCTGGGCGACGACGGTGAGCTCGGGCCGCAGCCGGCGCGCGAGCAGCGCGACCTCCAGCGCTCCGAGGTCGGTCGAGGAGAGGCACACCAGCGCGCGGGCATCACGCAGGCCCGCGGCGCCGAGGGCGGCCGCTGCGCCGTCGTGGTGCGGCACGACCGTCGCACCCAGCGCCGTGGCCGTCTGGACCGCGCCCGGCCGAGCGCCGTCGTCCACCACGACCACCTCGAGACCGAGCGCCGCGAAGTGCTCGACCGCACGCAGCCCGAGTCCCTCGAGGCCGTGCACGATGACGTGGCCGGGGGCCGGCTCCGCATGGTCCATGGCCGCATGATCCCGCGCAACGGCGCCGGTGGGGCGCACGATCGCCGGACGTCACGAAGATCCCGAGGTCGTCCGCGAGGTGCTCAGGGCACAGTGAGGAGGTCGCCCACCTGCTCGACGAACGGGTCCGGCGCCGGCGCACCGGATGGCGGCGCGGCCGAGGCCGGGTCCGAGGCGGCAGGGGTCGGCTCGCCGAGCCGCACGACGACCACCCCGAGCACGACCAGCGCCCCGCCGGCGAGCTGCACGGGCCGGGGCGTCTCGCCGAGCACGAGCCACGCGGCAACGATCGCCGCCAGGACTTCCGCGAGCGCCACGAACGCGCCCAGCCGGGGGCCGAGGTGGCGCGCCCCGGCGATCCCTGCACCGTAGGCCAGCGCACCGCTGACCAGGCCGAGCGCCAACGCCGGGACCCAGAACGGCACCTCGTGCCCGGAGTACTCGGCGGGCGCTGTCGAGAACGCGACGGGGAGCACGCGGGCGGCGGCGAGGACCCCGAGCGCCACCGCGCCCACCGCGAGGCCCGCGGCCGCCAGGGTGATGGGCGGCAGGCCCGTCCGGTCGTCGGCCGCGATGACGAAGTAGGTGGCGACGCCCACCATGCCGGCGAGCGCCCACGCGACGCCGACGGGGCTGACCCCGACCCCGCCGAGCACGTCGAGCACGCAGACGAGGCCGAGGGCGGCCAGCCCGGTGCCGGCGAGGGTCAGGCGGCCGGGACGCTGACCTCGGCGCAGCCACAGCCAGCCGACGACGGCGGCCGGGGAGGTGTACTCGATGAGCAGCGCCGTGCCGACCTCCATGTGCTGCACGGCGGAGAAGTAGCAGAGCTGCGAGCCGGCGACGGCCAGCACGCCGAACAGGAGCACGACACCGGCGTTGCGGCGCAGCAACGACCACCGGCCGCGCAGCGCGACCGCGCCCGGGCCGGCAAGGAGGAGCGCCGCGAGAGTGACCCGGACGAGGGTCGCCGCACCCGGCGACCAGCCCGTGTCCAGCAGGCCGTGCACGAGGGTGCCGGAGACGCCGAAGCAGACGGCGGAGAAGAGCACCAGCCCGACGCCGGTCGCCCGGTGCGGAGCACCCGGATGGGCCCCGACGGCCGCCGTCATGTCATCAGCCACTGCCGTCATGGCTCATGACAGTAGGGAGCGCGCGTGTAATCTGTCAAAGTGGTCTTCGCCCATGACACAGAGTCGTCGCTGCAGGCAGCCGTCGAGCTGGTGAACAGCGCCGCCGAGCCGGACACCCTCGACGACGTCGCCGACCTGAACGCCTTCGTACGCGCCTGGGAGTACGCCGGCCGGCACGACGGGACGCCCGCCGAGCTGGCGGAGGTCCGGGCGCTGCGCCCCGCCCTGCGCGAGCTGCTGCTCGCCGACCGCGACCGTGCCGTCGCGCTGGTCAACGCGATGCTCGCCGACGCCGGCGCCGTCCCCCAGCTCGTCCGGCACGGAAGCCTCGACTGGCACATCCACGCCGTCGCGCTCGACGAGCCCCTCGCTCGTCGCATCACCGTCGAGACGGCCATGGCGATGATCGACGTCATCCGCACCGATGAGACGTCGCGCCTCGGCGTATGCGCTGACGAGGCATGCGACGGCGTCGTGCTCGACCTCTCGCGCAACCGCTCACGCAAGTACTGCTCCGCGACCTGCACCGGGCGCAACGCCGTGGCGGCCTACCGGGCCCGCCGGGCCGGCGTCCGAGGCGCGTGACACACTCGCCCGCGTGGTCGGCTCCCCGCGGCGCATCCAGCTCACCTACCTGGTCCTGACGGCCGGCAACACCCTCGCCGCCTCGGTGATCTGGGGCATCAACACGCTGTTCCTGCTGGACGCCGGCCTCAACAACGTCGAGGCGTTCGCCGCCAACGCCTTCTTCACGGCAGGGATGGTGCTGTTCGAGGTCCCGACGGGCGTCGTCGCCGACACCTGGGGCCGCCGGGCGTCGTACCTTCTCGGCACCGTCGCGCTCGCGGCGTCGACGCTCCTGTACTACCTCCTCTGGGTGTCCCACGGGCCGTTCTGGCAGTGGGCCGTCGTGTCCGTGCTCATCGGGCTGGGCTTCACGTTCTTCTCCGGGGCCGTCGAGGCGTGGCTCGTCGACGCGCTCGCCGCGACCGGCCACGACGAGCCGCTCGAGGCCGTGTTCGCCCGCGCCCAGGTGGTGGGTGGCGTCGCGATGCTGCTGGGGGCCGTGGGCGGGGGCCTCCTGGCGCAGGCGACGTCGCTCGGCGCACCCTTCCTCGTCCGCGTCGGCCTGCTCGTGGTCATGACGGTCGTCGCCGGCACCTTCATGCGCGACGTCGGGTTCACGCCCGACCGCTCGGCATCGCCCGGGGTGGCCGTGCGCGGCATCCTGCAGACCTCCCTGCGGCACGGCCTCGGCAACCGGCCCGTGCGATGGCTGATGCTCGCCGCCCCGCTGGTGTCCGGCGTCGGCATCTACTCCTTCTACGCGCTCCAGCCGTTCCTGCTCGAGCCTCTACGGGGACGAGGGCGCCTACTGGGTGGCCGGCCTGGCGGCCGCCGTCGTCGCGGGGTCGCAGGTGATCGGCGGGCTCCTCGCGGGGCGGCTGCGCGGCGCCGGGCGGCGGCGCACGACGGCGATCATCGGCGCCACGGGTGCCGCGGGGGTCGCCCTGGGCCGCCTGGCGCTCACCCGCACGTTCACCGTCGCCCTCGCGCTGCTCGTCGCATGGGCACTGTGCGGCGCCGCGGCGATGCCCGTGCGCCAGGCGTACCTCAACGCGATGATCCCGTCGCAGCAGCGCGCCACCGTGCTGTCGTTCGACTCGCTGATGGGCAGCGCCGGCGGCGTCGTCATCCAGCCCGCGCTGGGACGCGCCGCGGACCTCTGGAGCTACGGCACGTCCTACGCGGTGGGTGCCGTCCTGCAGCTCGCCGCGCTGCCCTTCCTCGTACTGAGCCGCCGGGAGAGGCACCCCGCCGACGTCGGGAGCACGCCGATCGGGCCGGCGGACGTCACCGACTGAGGGCAGGCACCTCGGCCTCCGACTCGTCGTCGTCGGCAGCGTTGTCCGCATCGTCGACCGCAGCACCGGCGGCCGCGGCGGCGAGGCCGTGCGAGTCCGTCCAGCTGTGCGGAGTCGGCTTGGCGAAGAAGGCCACCAGCAGCGCCCCGACGACGGCGACCGCCGCGGGCAGCAGGAGAGTCTGGGCCATCGCGGTGGTGAACCCGGCGTGCAGCGCCTCGGGGAGGCCGCCGCCCGCCTCGGCCGTGCGCGCGGCCGCCGCGCCCCCGCCCGTCGCGCCGGACCCGGCGGCGCCGAGCTCGACGGCGAGACGCGCCTGGATCAGCGCCGCGACGCACGCGCTGCCGAGCACCGAGCCGACCTGGCGCGTGGTGTTGTAGACGCCGGCGCCGGCCCCGGCCTGGCGCGGCGGGAGGTTGCGGGTCGCCGTGCTCGAGATCGGCGACCAGATGCCCGCGTTCGCGGCACCCATCAGCGCGCTCGGGAGCAGGAGCCGCGCCCACTGGTCGCCGTCAGGCTCGAGCCACGCCGAGTACCAGAGCAGCGCGATCACCATGAGGAGCATTCCCGTCAGGGCGATCCACCGCGGGTTCACGCGGTCGACGAGCTTGCCGACCACGGGCGCCAGCGGCATGGTCACCACCGCCATCGGCACGAGCATCAGGGCCGAGCGCGTGGGCGAGAAGCCGAGCACGAGCTGGTAGTAGAAGACCAGCGGCAGCGAGAGGCTCGTCACCGTGAACCCGACCGCCGTGATCGCGGCGTTCGCGAGCGCGAAGTTGCGGTCCCGGAACAGCGGGAGCGGCAGCAGCGGCTCGCCGCGGTTCACGCCCTGCCAGACGACGAAGGCCACGAGCACGACGACGCCCGCCCCGATCAGCCCCCACACCGGCAGCCAGCCCCCGATGAGGCCCCAGTCGTACGTCGGGCCCTCCTGGATGCCGAAGACCAGCAGGAACATGCCGACGGCGCTCAGCGCCACGCCGAGCAGGTCGAAGCGGTGGGGGTGCGTGGGCAGCTGCGGGACGTACCGCGCGGCGAGGGCGAACGCGACGACGCCGACCGGCACGTTGACGAAGAAGATCCACTCCCAGCCGAGCCTGTCCACGAGCACGCCGCCGAGGATCGGGCCGACGAGGGTGGCGACACCGGCGACGGCGCCCCACAGGCCCATGGCCTGGCCGCGGCGGTCCGGCGGGAAGATCCGTGTGATCACCGCATGGTCTGCGGCGTCATCAGCGAGGCGCCGAAGCCCTGCACCACCCGCGCCACGACGAGCATCCCGATGCCGCCGCCGGGTAGGGCGCCCGAGAGGCCGCACCACAGCGACGCCACCGTGAACGTGACGAGTCCCGCGAGGTAGAGGTTCTTCGGGCCGAAGCGGTCGCCGAGCCGGCCGGTGATCAGCAGCGGGACAGCGAAGGCGAGGAGGTAGGCGCTCGTGACCCAGATGACGTCGTTGATGCCGGCATGGAGCCCGGCCATGATGCTCGGGTTCGCGACCGAGACGATCGTGGTGTCGACCAGGATCATGAAGAAGCCGACGACCAGCGCCCAGAGGGCGGGCCAGGGACGGGTGGCGGTGCTCATGGTGTTTCCTTCGTCGGACCGGCCGGGGGCCGGGCGGTCGGGGCTGGGGCGGGTCACCAGTCGATGGCGCCGGCGCGGAGGCGCTCGACGAGCGCGGTGATCCAGCGGACCTCCGCCTCCGTCATGGCGATCTGCAGCTCGAGGTCGATCCAGAACCGCTCGGCGACCCCGCGCTCGGTGACCGTGGCGCGGCCCGCGAGCAGCGAGTCCAGGGTCGCCCCGAGCGCGACCAGACGCCGGTCGAGCAGCGTGCAGACGGTGTCGCGCGGCAGGTTGTGCGCCTCGCCGAGGGCGAGGGGCAGCGACGGGTACTCGTTGACCGGGCGGGACAGGATGTCGGTCAGGCGCTGGGTGAGCGCCAGGTGCCCCGCTTCGGTGATCTCGTAGGTGGTGCGCTCGGGCCGGTTGCCCTCGCGCTCGGTGCCGGCCGCACGCACGAGGCTCTGCCCCGTCATGCGGTCGACCGTGTGGTAAAGCGATCCGGGCCGGACCTTGACGACACGCTCGGCGAACCGCGCGGTCATGACCTGGAACATCTCGTACGGGTGCATCGGCCGCTCGGCGAGCAGCGCGAGGACGGCAACCCCGAGCGGGGTGATCTCGGGCATGCGGTCCTCGGTCCCGTTCGCGTGTGCGGCCACGAAGGCATGATACTCCACGTGGGCTATTCCGCACGGAATATATCTCGCCGATCCGGGCGCAACCGCGTCAGGCGCGCACGTCAGGAATGGGCGTCGAGCACGTCACGCAGGCGCGCCGCGAACGCCTCGGGGCGGCCGGCCTGGCCGTACTCGTCACCCAGGAACCCGCCGTGGTGGCTCGGGAACACGGCGAGCTCCGTACCCACCATGGCCGCGAGCGCCACCGAGGTCCGCCACGTCATGGCGTCCCGGCTCTCCTCCCCTGCGGCGATCACGAGGCGATCGCCCAGGGCGCGAAGCGCCTCGAGGTCAGGCTCGTCGGCGACGACCGGGTCGGACGCCCCCGACAGGAGCGGGTCGGCGCGCGTCCCGTCGTCGCCGGCGGGCAGGCCGAACACCGCCGGGTCGGGCGCGTCCACCCCGAACCCGTCAGGGAACTCGCCCTGCCACGACGTCAGACCGATGAAGGCCGCCATACCGGCGCCCCACCCATGGGCGTCGTACGCCGCCCGAACGCTCTGCCACGCAGCCCGGGCGCTCTCGGCGTCGGGCAGGACGGACAGCAGCGGCGGCTCGTGCGCGACGAGCGTGCGCAGGTCGCCCGGGTAGATCGCGGCGAGGCGCAGCGCCGTGACCGCGCCACCGCTGCTGGCGAAGACGTCGACCGGGCCGACGCCGAGGGCAGCCACGAGGTGGTGCAGGTCGGCGGCCTGCCAGGCGGGCCGGTGCTCGGTGGACCCGTCACTGCGGGTGCTGCGACCGAGGCCGCGAGGGTCGTAGGTGACGACGGTGCGGTCAGGGAAGTACGACGCCAGCGTCCCGAACCCCTGGGCGTCCATCGGCTGGCCGACGAGGAGCAGCGGCGGGGCGCCGTCGGCCGTCGGGAGCGGCCCGCGGACGTCGTACGTGATGGCGGCACCCGGCACGTCGAGGATTCGGGTCGCAGGGGTGATCGCTGTCATGTCGGCTCCTGTCGCGCGGTTGAGGTCGGCGCGCCCGGTCGGGAAACGCCACGCAGGATGGACCGGCACAGGGCCGGGAAGTGATCGGGCCCACCGCGATCAGGCCGTCCGTGACCGAGTGGCGGGCTCACAGCTCGCGCTCCGCCAGCTCGCGGAACTCGTCGGGCACGGCGGCAGCTCGGCCCGCCGCGAGATAGCCGACGGCGCCGGCGCCGAAGCGCTCCCGGATCGCGTCCATCGACCCGTCCACGGCGCGACGCGCGACGCCGGTCGCCGAGCCGGGCCGCCACGGGTCCGGCGGTGGCAGCTCGAACTCGGGCTGGATCGCGCGCTGCTCGACCAGACCGGAGACGGAGATGGCCAGCAGCGTGACCTCCGCTCCCGCCCCGGCCTCCCGGATGGCCGACCAGACCAACCGCTCGGCGACCTCGGTGAGGGTGAGCGTCGCAGCGACCGGCTGCGACAACGTGTGCGCCCGGGTGACCGACCGCATCCCGGCGAACCTGACGCGCACGGTCACGGTACGGCCGGCCAGGTGCGATGCCCGCATGCGACGGGCCACCCGGTCGGCCAGGTGCGCGAGGACCGCCCGGACGTCGTCCGGCTCCGGCCGACAACGCCCGATCGCCGACTGCGCGCCGACCGACCGCGCACGCCGCCCGCCCGAGACGCGCCGCGCGTCGTCGTCGTGGGCCAGCGCCACCAGCGCGCGCCCCACGGCACGCCCCAGCAGCCGCTCCACCGCCGAGCCGGGCGTCGCCGCCAGCTCGCCGATGGTCCGGATGCCGAGCTCGGCGAGCCGACGCTCGTTCACCGGACCGACCCCCCAGATGAGCCCCACGGGCAGCGGGTCGAGGAACTCCCGTTCCGTGCCCGGCTCGACGACCACCAGCCCGTCCGGCTTCGCGACCTGCGACGCGACCTTCGCGAGGTGCTTGGTCGTGGCGGCGCCGACCGAGATGGGCAGCCCCACCTCCTCCCGCACGCGACGCCGGAGGTCCCGCGCGATCACCTCGGGCGGCCCGAACAGGTGCGTCGCCCCGGACACGTCGCAGAACGCCTCGTCGATGGAGATGCGCTCCACGAGCGGCGTGATGTCCCGCAGGATCGCCATGACGGCGTCGCCGAAGCCCTGGTACTCGTGGAAGTGGCCTCGCACGAAGGTCAGGTGCGGGCATAGACGCGCCGCGCGCCAGCCCGGCATCCCGCCCTGGACACCGAACGCCTTCGCCTCGTACGACGCCGCGAGCACCACCCCGCCGCTCGGGCCACCCCCGACGGCGATCGGCTTGCCGCGCAGCGTCGGGTCCAGCAGCTGCTCGACCGACGCGTAGAACGCGTCCAGGTCGGCATGCAGGATCGTAGGCCCGCCGCCAGACACCCCCCCACCCTACTCGAACACCTGTTCGCCCCCACCCCACCCCCCTCCTACCGCCCCCTCCTACCGCCGAGCGCTGCCTTCTGCCGTGAGCGCTGCCGTCTGGACGGCAGCGCTCACGGCAGAAGGCAGCACTCACGCGACGCGACGCGAAGCGGCGCGGGTGGGGGCGAAGGGGGGCGAGAGGAGGCGCGGGGGGCGGGGGCGGGGCGGGAGGAGAGGGGGGCGGGGCGAGGGGGGCGGGGGGAGGAGGGGGCGGGAGAGGGGGTGTCAGGGGCGGGGGGCGCTCGCCAGCAGGAGCTCGGCGACCTCGCGCGCGTCGACCGCGGCGCGGGGCGACCGCTCGCGCAGGCCCGTGACGCTTGCGGCGTCGTACAGCATGAGCAGCCGGCGAGCCAGCGCCCCGTGGTCGTCGCGGTACCCGTTCGCGGCGAGCAGCTCCCCGAAGTACTCCCGCGTCTCCTCCTTGTGCTCCACGGCCTCGCGGTGCGCAGGGTTCGCCGGGTCGGGGATCTCCACCATCGCATTGAGGAACGCGCACCCGCGGTAGCCGGTCTCCTCCAGCCGCTCGGCGAGCACGTCGAACATCGCCAGCGGATGGCCGCCGAGCTCCGCGACGCGCGGCTTGATCCTCGCCCGGAACCGCTCCCGGCGCTGCTGCAGGACGGCGAGCACCAGGTCGTCCTTACTGGCGAAGTGCCGATAGAACGACGCCCGCCCGACGCCGCTCACCTCGAGGATCTGGTCGACGCCCGTCGCGCGCGTGCCCTGGGCGTAGAAGAGCTCCTCGGCGGTGGCGAGGAGGCGGTCGCGGGCTCGCGTGGGCACCCGTCCAGCGTAAAGCCCCTTGCCCCAAACAGGAACGATCGGTACCGTTCTAGATGGAACCGATCGGTTCCGTTTCAGCCGGGCGGCAGGACCGCCGAGCGACGACGCCGCCCACGACGACGAGGACTCATCGTGCGCATCGGCATCAACGGCTTCGGCCGCATCGGACGCAGCTTCCTCCGCATCGCCCTCGACCGCCCCGACCTCGAGGTCGTCGCGATCAACGACCTCACCCCCGCCGCCACCCTCGCCCACCTGCTCCGGTACGACACCGCGTACGGCCGGCTCGACGGCGTCGAGGTGGACGGCGACACGCTCGTCGTCCAGGGCCGCCGCATCGCCGTGACCGCCGAGCGCGACCCGCACGCCCTTGCCTGGGGCGACGCCGGGGTCGAGCTGGTCGTCGAGGCGACCGGCCGGTTCACCTCGCGCGACGCCGCTGCGGTCCACCTCGAGCGTGGCGCCCGCAAGGTCCTCGTCTCGGCGCCCGCGACCGGCGACGACCTCACGATCGTCTACGGCGTGAACTCCGACGCCTACGACCCCGCCCGCCACCACGTCGTCTCCAACGCCTCGTGCACCACCAACTGCCTCGCGCCGATGGCCCGGGTGCTGCACGACGCCGTCGGGATCGTCGACGGGGTCATGACCACGGTGCACGCCTACACCGCCGACCAGAACCTCCAGGACGGACCGCACCGCGACCTGCGGCGGGCCCGCGCGGCCGCGGCGAACATCGTGCCGACGAGCAGCGGCGCGGCGAAGGCGATCGGGCGGGTGCTGCCCGAGCCTCGACGGCCGGCTCAAGGGCTTCGCGCTCCGGGTGCCCGTGCTCACCGGGTCCATCACGGACCTCACCGTGACGGCCTCGCGCGACGTGACCGTCGAGGAGATCAACGACGCGTTCCGGGCGGCGGCGGCCGACGGCCCGCTGCGCGGCATCCTCGCCGCCAACGACGACCCGATCGTCTCCAGCGACATCGTGGGGAACCCGGCGTCGTGCATCGTCGACCTGCCGCTGACCACCGTCGCCGGGCGCACCGTCAAGGTTCTCGGCTGGTACGACAACGAGTGGGGCTTCAGCAACCGGCTGGTCGACACCGCAGTTCTGATCGCCACCGCCTGACCGGACCCGACGCCCTACCAGGCGCGGTGCGTCCAGCGCCCGCCCAGCAGCGTCCCCGCCACCGGCATGGCCCGGACGGCGTCCCCCTCGCCCGCAGCGAGCAGCGCGAGGGGGTCGCCGTCGAGCACCGCAAGGTCGGCCGGTGCACCCACGGCCGGCACGACGCCCCGCCCGTCCGTCGACGCGGCGAGCGCCACCACCGCGTCGAGCCGCTGCTCCGGGTGCCACGGTGGACGCCCGTCGCGCGACCGGGTCACGGCGGAGACGAGCGCCGCCCACGGGTCCAGCGGTGCCACCGGGGCGTCCGAGCCGAGCACGAGCCGGACGCCCGCCTCGTCCAGCGCCCGCAGGGGGAAGGCCCGGTCGGTGCGGCCCGCCCACAGCACGTCCGCGACGTCACGGTCGTCCATCGCGTGCTCCGGCTGGACCGAGGCGACGACGCCGAGCTGCGCGAACCGGGCGACGTCGTCGGCCGCGAGGAGCTGTGCGTGCTCCACCGACCCGCGCGCACCCGTGGCCTCGAACGCGTCCAGCACCAGGGTGTTCGCGCGGTCGCCGATGGCGTGGATCGCGCATGTCAGGCCGGCCGCGTGCGCGCGTGCCATGAGCGGGCGCAGGTGCTCCGGCGGCACGTTGAGCACGCCGTGGCCGTCCGTGCCGGGGTACGGGTCCGCGCAGAAGGCCGACCGCGTGTTCAGCGCACCGTCGCTGATCACCTTGAGCGGCCCCTGCGTGACGCCCGCGGCGATCGCGTCACCGGCGCGCAGCCCCGCCGCGACGACGCCGTCCAGGTGCGGCTCCCACACGCCCGCGCGCACCCGCAGGACGTCGAACCCACCCGCCACCCGGCGCCGCCACACCTCGACGTTGTCCGCCACCTCGTAGTCCACGACCCCGACGACGCCGCGCGCCGCCGCCCCCTCCGCCGCCTCGCGCACCCAGCCGTCCAGGACGGCGTCGGGCACCACGTCGAGCGCACCCATCCGCGAGAGCCACTCCCCCTCGCGCAGCCGACCGGTCGGGTGGTCGGGCAGGCCGAACCAGCGCAGCCCGGCGCTGCTCAGCCAGGCACCGTGCAGGTCGCCGCTGACCAGCACCACGGGCACGTCCCCGACGACGGCGTCGAGCAGTGCGGCCGTCGGCTCGTCGGGCCACAGTGCGTCGCGGAAGTCACGCCCGAGCAGCGGCCGGCCGGCGGGCGGCGGCGCCTCCGCGAGCCGCGCCGCGACCAGGGCCGCCGCCTGGGCCGCCGAGCGTGCGCCGGCGAGGTCGAGCCGCTGGCGCGACGACGACCACTGCGTCAGGTGGACGTGCTGGTCCCACAGGCCCGGGACCAGCCAACGACCGGCCAGCGCGACACGCTCACCGCCGCGCGGCGTCGCGAGCCCCGGCCCCACGGCGACCACGACGCCGTCGCGCAGCAGCACGTCGACGGGGGCGTCGCCGCCCAGGAGGCGGGCATCGGCCAGGACCAGGGGCGCGGGGGTCACCAGGGCATCGAACCACCGGCGCACCCGGCGGTGCGCTGCCGCCTCACGTACCCATCCCGGCGTCGGCCGCTGCGCCGTCCCGTCCCGGCGTTGTCAGAGCTGCGCCGGGCGCCCGTGCCCCGGCAGGAGCAGGTGGCACCCCTGGGCGCGCAGGAGCCGCGCCGACCGGGCGGCGCCGTCGCGGTCCAGCGCGAGGCGTGGGTCCGGCGGCCGCACCCGCCCGTGCCGGTCACCCAACAACGCGTCACCGGACAGCAGCACGCCGTCGTCCCGCACGACGGCGACGCTGCCGGGCGTGTGCCCCGGCACGTGCAGCACCCGTAGTCCCGCCACGACGTCGCCGTCGGTGAGCAGCACATCCGGCTCCGCCGGGCGGAACCGCGCGGCCCGGACGATCACGCGCATCGCAGGTCCGCCCTTCACGGGCGGTCGCCGCCCGGCGACGACGTCCGCGTCGTCGGCGTGCACGGCCAGGCGGGCCCCGGTCGCGGCGCGCACCGCCGCCGCGCCACCCACATGGTCGATGTCGCAGTGCGTCACGACGATGTCGGTCAGGTCCTCCGGCCGGCGCCCCAGCCGGGCGAGGAAGGCGAGCACCCGCCGGGCCGCCGGGGCGATCCCGGTGTCCACGAGCACGAGGCCGCCCGGCGCCTCGACGACGTACGCGTTGGAGGCGACCAGCCCGTCCACGCGGTGGATGCCCTCGGCGACCTGCACGCCGCCATCCTGCCGCAGGGCCGCCGCCGGCGGGCCCGTTCCAGGGATCTCGACCAACCACGGACCGGGCCGCGGATCGCCCACACGGGGCGGCCCGACGGGAGCACACTGGCGACAGCGCCGTCCCGGTTCCTCGCACCCGCGGGCTGGGCACCACAGCCGTCCGGGACGGCCGCCCCGAGGCGGACGGAGGCTGCCGATGAACACCGAACAGCTCGAGAAGATGACGTCGGCACCGGGGTTCGTGGCGGCGCTCGACCAGAGCGGCGGCAGCACCCCCCAAGCCCTGCGCGCCTACGGCGTCGACCACTGGTCCGGCGAGGCGCAGATGTACGACCTGGTGCACGCCATGCGCGCCCGCATCATGGCGAGCCCGGCGTTCGCGGGGAACCGGATCATCGGCGCCATCGTCTTCGAGCAGACGATGGCCCGGCAGGTCGAGGGCGTCCCCACCACGACCTACCTGTGGGAGAAGAAGGGCGTCGTGCCCTTCCTCAAGATCGACAAGGGCCTCGCCGAGCCCGCCGACGGCGTGCAGGTCATGCGCCCCATGCCCGACCTGGAGGCCGTCCTGCACCGGGCGCGGATGCACGGCATCTTCGGCACCAAGATGCGCTCGGTCGTCGCCGAGCCGAACCCGGCCGGGATCGGTGCCGCCGTCGCCCAGCAGCTGGGCGTCGCCCTCCAGGTCCTCGCCGCCGGGCTCGTGCCGATCGTGCAGCCCGAGGTGGACATCCGCTCGGCTGCCAAGGCGGAGACGGAGGACATGCTGCGGTCCGCGCTGCTCGGCGAGCTCGACACGCTGCCGGCCGACCAGCACGTCGTGCTGCTCATGACCCTCCCGGAGCACGACGGGCAGCTGACGCCGTTCGTCGAGCACCCCCGGGTGCTGCGCGTGATGGCGGTCTCCGGTGGCTACTCCCGCGCCGAGGCCACCGAGCGCCTGGCCCGCCAGCCCGGCGTCGTCGCCTGCTTCTCCCGGGCCCTGACCGAAGGCCTGCGGCTGCAGCAGGACGACGCGGAGCTCGACGCGGTGCTCGAGCAGTCGATCGCCACGATCGCGGCGGCGTCCGCCACCTGAGGTCCCGCCGGGCGGCGCGCTCAGGACGGGTGCGTCGCCCGGAGGTAGCCCTCGACGGCGTCGGGCGCCAACGGCCGGCTCAGGTAGAAGCCCTGCGCCTGGTCACAGCCCAGCTCGGTGACGAGCCGCAGCTCCTCGCCCGTCTCCACGCCCTCCACCACGGTGGCGGCGCCGATCGCACGCGCCAGCTCCACGATGAACGCGAAGAGCGGCCGGTCGCCCGGCAGCCGGCTCGTGAACGACCGGTCGATCTTGAGCACGTCGACGGGCAGGTCCCGCAGGTAGGCGAGCGAGCTGTAGCCGGTGCCGAAGTCGTCGACCGCGACGTGCACACCAAGAGCCCGCAGCTCGGCCAGCCGGCGCAGGCTCTTCTCCAGGTCGAGCATCAGCACGCTCTCGGTGATCTCGAGCTCGAGGGCCGCGGCCGGCAGCCCGACGTCGTCGAGCACCCGCGCGACCATCGCGACGCAGCCCTCGTCGGCGAGCTGCAGGGCGGACATGTTGACCGCGATCGTCAGGGGCAGCCCGCTCTCCTCGCGCCAGCCGTGCACGGCGCTGCACGCCGTCCGCAGCACGTGCTCGCCGAGCGCGTGGATGAGGCCCAGGTCCTCCGCCATCGGGATGAACGCCCCCGGCGGCACGTCACCGTGCCCGGGTCGCTGCCACCGCGCCAACGCCTCCATGCCGACGATGCCGTCACCGGCCCGGTCCGGCCGCAGCCGCAGGACCGGCTGGTAGGCGACGCCGATCTTCCCCGCGGCCACCGCGGCGCGCAGGTCCCCGTGCATCTCGAAACGCTCGTCGAGGTTCTCCCGCAGCCGCGTGTCGAAGACCGCGACCTGGTCGCGACCGCCGTCCTTGGCCTTGTACATGGCGACGTCGGCGTCCCGGAGCAGGCCCGCGACGTCGCGCTCGCCCGGGGTGCAGACGGCGACGCCGACGGACACGGTCGCGACGATGGGCCGGCCGGACACCTCGATGGGCTCGCGCAGCGCGCCGCACACGCGGTCGGCGAGCACCCGCGCCTCCTCCGCACGGCCCACCTGGGTGGTGAGCAGGGCGAACTCGTCGCCGCCGAGCCGCGCGACCGTGTCGCCCTGGCGCACGACGCCGCTGAGCCGCTCGGCCACCGCGCGCAGCAGCACGTCGCCGGCCGCGTGCCCGAGGGAGTCGTTCACCATCTTGAAGCGGTCGACGTCGCAGAACAGGACGCCGACGAGCTCGCCCGCCCGGTCGGCCTGGGCGAGAGCCACTTCGAGGCGGTCCTGGAACAGCGCGCGGTTCGGCAGCCCGGTGAGCGCGTCGTGCGTGGCGGAGTGGGTGAGCTGACGCTCGGCCTCACGCTGCGCGGTGACGTCGATGACGACCGAGCCGACGCCGAGCAGCCGCGCGCCATGGCGCACCGGGAAGTAGCTGGAGGTCCACGTGCGCGCGCCGCTCCCGAGCCTCGACGTCGGTCACCGAGCGCCCCGTCGCCAGGACCCGCCGCAGGTTCAGCACCAGCGCCGGGCTGAATCCGAGAGTCTCCGTGACCGGGCGCCCGACGTGGTCGGCCGCCGACGCGTCCGACAGCTCGGCCAGCGCCGTGTTGAGCCAGCGCGCCCGCAGGCTGCGATCCCAGAAGCCGAGGCCAACGGGCGTCGCCTCGGCGAACGTGTTGAGCTGCACGAGGGCCTCGTCGCGGTCGGCGACGGCCTCGCGGAACGCTGTGGCGGCGACGTGCACGAAGACCGCGATGACGGCGAGCGCCACCGCCCGCAGCGCGGCGACAGGTAGAGGGCCGTCCGCGGCGTCGAGCGGCACGAGCAGCAGGTACGCGACGGGCACGACGACGGCGACCCAGACGCTCAGGCGCTGCGGCAGCACGAGCGGGTACACGGCCGCGACGACGAAGTACCAGAGCAGGATGTAGCCGCTGCCCTCCTCCCCGGTCGCCATCAGCCAGAAGCCCAGCGTGAGGGCCAGGAGCAGGCGGACCACCGGCGCCGAGGGGCTGCGCCAGCCGAGCAGGCCCGCGACGCCGACGACGGCCATCACGGCGGCGGCCGCGAGCATCGGCGGCCCGGCTTCCTCGGCCGCCACGAGCTGGACCGCGAACCCGTGCCCGGCCAGTGCGACGCAGGCCAGGGGCTCGAGCAGCCGGAGCTGCTGGGGGACACTGGTGCCCTTCAGCTCCAGGCCGCTGGCGGCTCCCCCCACGTCGCCGCCCGCCGCGCTCGCGGACATGTCGCTGACGTTACCCGTCAAGAAGCCCGAAGCGGAGGGTCCTGGGCGCGATCGGGCGTACTTTAACCCGGTGCTGTGCGGCCACTTCACCCAGGGCACGTGCCGCTCGTGCGCGCACGTGGGCCGCCCCTACGCCGAGCAGCTCGCCGCGAAGGAGCGCCACTGCCGCGAGGTGCTCGACGCGCCCGACGGCCTCGCGTGGCTGCCGGCGGTCACGAGCGCCGAGTCCGGCTACCGCAACAAGGCGAAGATGGTGGTGGCCGGGACGGTGGACGCGCCGACCCTGGGCATCCTCGACGGGGAGGCGCGCGGCGTCGACCTGCAGGACTGCCCCCTCTACGCACCCGCGGTCGCAGCCTCGTTCCCCGCGCTCGCGGCCTTCGTGACACGGGCGGGGATCGCGCCTTACGACGTCGCCGCCCGGCGGGGCGAGCTCAAGCACCTGTTGGTCACCGCTTCGCCCGACGGCGAGCTCATGGTGCGGCTGGTGCTGCGCTCGCAGGAGCCCGTGACCCGTATCCGCAAGCACCTGCCGAGCCTCCTGGCCGACCTGCCGGCGGCACGCGTCGTCTCGGTGAACCTGCAGCCCGTGCACCAGGCGGTCCTGGAGGGCGCGCACGAGATCGTCCTGACCGAGGCGGGGACCCTCCCGATGCGGGTGGCCGACGTCGAGCTCCTGCTCCGGCCCCAGAGCTTCTTCCAGACGAACACCGAGGTGGCGGCCGCGCTCTACCGGCAGGCACGGACCTGGGTGGCCGACGCCGACCCGGCGTCCGTGTGGGACCTGTACTGCGGCGTCGGCGGGTTCGCGCTGCACGTGGCCGACGGCGCGCGCGACGTGGTCGGGGTCGAGGTCGGCGAGGCGGCGGTCGCGAGCGCGACGGCGAGCCGGGACCGGGCAGGCCTGCAGCGGGTGCGGTTCATCGCCGGGGACGCCACGGCGTTCGCGCTCGGCGCCGTCGCACCCCCCGAGCTGGTCGTGGTGAACCCGCCGCGGCGCGGCATCGGTGCCGAGCTGGCCGGCTGGCTGGAGCGGTCCGGCGTCGGGCACGTCGTCTACTCCAGCTGCAACGCCGCGTCGCTCGCACGCGACCTGGCGCTGATGCCGTCGTTGCGGCCGCGCGCGGCGCGCGTGCTCGACATGTTCCCGCAGACCTCCCACTACGAGGTGGTCACGCTGCTCGAGCGCGCCTGACCGGCGTCGGGCGGCGCGTCAGTCCAGCGGGCTGCTCCAGCGCAGCAGCACACCCCGGCCCGACGGCGCCGCGGCGAGCGCGAAGTCGCCGCCCACCTCGCGGGCCCGCGATGCGAGGTTGCGCGTCCCGGAGGCGCGGTCGCGCACGACCGGCAGGCCGACGCCGTCGTCCTCCACCTCGACCGTGACGGCACCGTCCCCGCCCGCCCCGCTCACGTCGAGGCGCACGGTGACGGCGGTCGCACGCGCGTGGCGCGCGGCGTTGGTGAGGCCCTCGCGCGCCACGGCCACGACGTGATCGGCGCGCGGCACCCCGATCGCGGCGTCGATGCGGTCGACGTCACCCTGCTCGCTCTGGGCGGGGCCCAGGGGACGCCCCTCCAGGGTGATCTCGAGCCGCGGCTGGAAGCCGAACATCGGGGCGACGGTCACCACCTCGCGGCGCAGGCGCTCGACGACCGGCGGCGGGGCGTCCGTGGTGTCGAGCGCACGCACGATGGCGCGGATCTGGCGCACCGTGGAGTCGACGTTGTCGAGGGCACCGGCGAGCATCCCCGTGACCTCGGCGGGGACGGCGACCGCCGCGGCGTCCCGGCGAGCGTTCTCGAGCTGCATCCCGGCGGCGAACAGCTGCTGGATCGCGAGGTCGTGCAGGTCCCGCGCGATCCGGGCCCGCTCGGCGTGCAGGGCGGCGACGTCCTCGGCGGCCCGGGCCTCGGCGAGGACGAAGGCCAGCGCGGCCTGGGCGGCGAAGGTCTGGCACAGCGCGACGTCGGCAGGTGTGAAGGGGGACGCGCCGTGCCTGCGCAGCAGCACCATCACACCCACGCTGCGCCCGCCGGTCCGCAGCGGGGCGTAGAGCGCCGGGCCGAAGCCCTCCGCCACGGGGTGCCAGGGCTGCACCTGGCCCGGCGCGGTGTCGCCGACGCCGGTCCGGAACACCTCGACCGACCGCGCGTCCGCGGGCGGCGTCAGGCCGAGGAGCTCGTCCGCATGGAGGCCGTGGGCGATCTCGACGACGAGCTCCCCGCCGAGGCCGGGGAGGACGAGGAGGACGGTGTCGGCGCCGTCGATCTCACGGGCCGTGGTGGCGACGGTGTCCAGCACCTCCTCCTGGTCGGCACCCTCCAGGAGCATCGTCGTGATCCGCTGGCCGGCCATCAGCCAGCGCTCGCGGCGCCGCTCGACGGCGTAGAGGCTCGGCGTTCTGGATCGCGACCGCGGCGGCGGCGGCGAGCGCCTCGACGACCGCCTCGTCGTCGTCGTCGAACCCGCCCGGCTTCTCGGCGAGGTACAGGTAGCCGTAGGTCGCACCGTTCACGCGCACCGCCGAGCCGAGGAACGCGCCCATCCGGGGGTGGCCCGTCGGCATGCCGAGGAAGGCCGGGTGCTCGGTGAGGTCGGCGAGGCGGAGCACCCCCGCGTCGGGGATCCGGCCGAGGACGCCGACGGCGTGCGGCGGGTGCGCGAGGCGTGCGACGACGGCATCGGGCACCCCGCTCTGCACGAAGGTCCGCGAGGCGCCCTCCTCGTCGAGGATGTTGATGGCGCCGTAGCTGGCCCCGGTCAGCTGCGTGCTCGCCGCCACGAAGCGCTGGAGGAGGCTCGGCAGGTCCAGGTCCGCCGCCAGCGCGAGCACCGCGCGGAGGAGATCCGTGGTCGACTCCGCGGCCGCGCGCCCGTCCCTCGACATTCCCACCCACTTCCGATCGGCATTATTGCTGGCCCTGGTAGTGGTTTAACACGGCGACGTACCGAGTCGGAAACCACGAACGCCCCCCGCGACGTCACCCGGTCGTGCCACGATGGCGGCCGACCCCCCACGAGCAGGCGGTGAGCAGTGACGACCGAACCCGACCGGCCCTCCGGCGACGTCCTCGTCGTGCGCGACCTCGTGCGCCGCTTCGGCGACCTGGTGGCGGTCGACGGGGTCTCGTTCCACATCGCCCCCGGCGAGACGTACGGGCTCCTCGGCCCCAACGGCGCCGGGAAGACGACCACCATCTCGATGATCGCCGGCCTCCTGCCCGCCGACGGCGGGACGGTGACCGTCGCAGGTCAGCCGATGGGCCCGAACCACGTGCACGTGAAGCGGCACGTGGGCCTCGTCCCGCAGGACCTGGCGATCTACCCCGAGCTCAGCGCGCGGGAGAACCTGCAGTTCTTCGGGCGACTCCAGGGGATGCGCGGCCCGGCGCTCGCCCGACGGGTCGCCGAGGTGCTCGAGCTCGTGGGCCTGGCCGACCGAGCCAAGGACGCCACCAAGGAGTACTCCGGCGGCATGAAGCGCCGGCTGAACATCGGCATCGGGCTGCTGCACCGGCCCACCCTGCTCATCCTCGACGAGCCGACGGTGGGCGTGGACCCGCAGTCGCGCAACGCCATCCTCGAGTCCGTCGAGGCGCTCTCGACAGAGGGCATGGCGGTGCTCTACACGACGCACTACATGGAGGAGGCCGAGCGCCTCTGCGACCGGATCGCGATCATCGACTCCGGCCGGCTCCAGGCGGAGGGGACGCGGGCCGAGCTGATCCGGCTCACCGGCGAGCTCGACCGCGTGACGCTGCAGGGGACGGGTGCGGCGGCAGCAGCAGCCGAGGCGGTGCGTGCGGTGCCCGGCGTCGAGGGCGCCGACGCCGATCGGCACAGCGTGCTCCTCACCGTCCGGGACGCGCCGACCGTGGTGGCCGCCGTGGTCACCGCGGCGACCGGCGCCGGGATGACGCTCACCGACGTCGAGATCGCCCGGCCGGACCTGGAGTCGGTCTTCCTCAAGCTCACCGGCAAGGCGTTGCGGGACTGACATGCGCCAGATCTGGATCATGACCGCGTCTGACCTGCGGCAACGCGTACGCGACAAGTCCGTGATCATCTTCGCGCTCGTGGTGCCGCTTGCGCTGATGTTCGTCTTCAACCTGACCTTCGGGAACTTCGGCGACGTCGACCTCGACCCGGTCGACGTGGCCGTCGCCGCCCCGGCCGACGACGCCATGGCTGCGCAGCTGCTCGACGGTGCGTTCGGGACCGACACGGTCCAGGTCAGGCGCGTGGACGCCGCCGACGCCGCGGAGGTGCGCGCACTCGTCGACTCCGGCAAGGCGACGCTCGGCGTCGTCGTGCCCGACGGCTTCGCGCAGGCGCTCACCACGGGGCGCGGCCCGGCCGTCCAGGTCGTCGAGGGCGAGGCGGACGACCTGTCGGCCACCGTGGTGGAGTACGTCCTCGACGCGGTTCTCGACCGGATGACGGCGGCCGCCACGGCCGCGACGGCCGCCGCCTTCGCCGGCGTGCCGCCGGCGGAGCTTCCAGGCTGTCGCAGAGGCGGCCGCAACGGACGGCCCGCGTTACTCCACGACCGAGGGCGAGGCCTCGACCGAGCAGCTGAGCTTCGCGGGCAGCCTGGTCGCCGGCCAGGCCGGGCTCTTCCTGCTGTTCACCGTCGGCTTCGGCGTGCTGGGCCTCCTGGCGGAGCGCGAGCAGGGCACGTTGGCGCGACTGCAGTCGATGCCCATGCGGCCCGGCCTCATCGTCGCGGCCAAGGGCCTCGTCGCCTACGTGCTCGGCGTGGCTGCGACGACGGTGCTGCTCACGGCAGGCGGCCTGTTCTTCGACGTCAGCTTCGGGTCGCTACCCGCGGTCGCGGTCCTGGTCCTGAGCGTCGTGACGGCGGGGGTCTCGCTCGTCTTCGTCGTCGCTCGGGTCGCTCGCACGGCGGAGCAGGCGGAGCTGTCGCAGTCGATCCTCGGCATGGTGCTCGGTATGTCCGCCGGTGCCTTCTTCCCCATCACGGCGAGCGGGTGGCTCGGCACGCTGCTCGACCTCAACCCGATCGCCGCGTTCATGCGCGGGCTCGGCATCACGTCCGGCGGCGGTGGGCTCGGCGACATCGGCGGACCGGTCGCGATCATGCTCGGCTTCGCCGTCCTCGCAGCCGTGGCGTCGCGCCTCGTACCGGACCGGGGGGCGACGGCATGAGGACCACGGTGGCCATCGCTCTCGTGGAGCTGCGTCGGTTCGTCAAGGACCGGTCGAACATCTTCTTCGCCTTCGTCTTCCCGCTCCTCCTCGTCATGCTCATCGGGACGGCGTTCGGCGGCGGGTCGGGCGGGTCCGCGGCCGTCGCCGGGCCCGCCGGGCCGCTGCGTACCGACATCGTCGAGCATCTCCGTGACGCCGACCTGGAGGTCACCGTCACGGACCCCGACAGCATGCGACAGCTCGTCGCCCGGGGGCGCGCCGACGTCGGCCTCCTCGTCACGGACGCAGCGGCCGACGCGTACGTGGCCGGCGGGGACCTCTCCGTCCCGGTCGTCGTCGGCAACGGCGCCCAGTCCCGGGTCGCTGCACAGCAGGTGGAGTCGGCGGTCGGTGCGCTCGCCGGCGACCAGGGCACCGTCGCCGCGCTGGTCGGGACCGGGGCGGACGCTCAGGAGGCGACCGACGCGCTGGCCCGCGCGCGCGAGGTCGTCCGACCCGCGCACCTCGAGGTCACGAACGTCTCGGAGATCGCCCAGGAGTTCTCGAGCCTCGGCCGCTACGACTACGGCGCCGCGTCCCAGCTGCTCCTCTTCGTCTTCCTCACATCGCTCGCGGGCTCGACGACGCTCATCCAGTCGCGCCGCCTGGGCGTCACCCGGCGGACGCTGGCGGCACCCGTCTCCACCATGCAGGCCGTGGGCGGCCAGGTGCTCGGGCGCCTCGTCATCGCGTCCTTCCAGGGCGCGTACATCATGACGGTCTCCTCGCTGCTGTTCGGCGTGCAGTGGGGCAACCTCGGCCTCGCCGTCCTCGTCATGATGGTGTTCGCCCTGGTGGCCGCGGGGGCGGCGATGGTCCTCGGCTCGGTGGTCGACAACGACTCCGCGGCGGGCGGCATCGGCGTCGGGCTGAGCCTCGTCCTCGGGGCGCTCGGCGGGAGCATGTACCCGCTCGAGCTCTTCCCCGACACGTTGCGGACGGTCGCCCACCTGACGCCGCACGCGTGGGCGTCCGAGGCGATGGCGCAGGTTCAGCGGCACGACGCCGGCCTGGTCGACGTGCTCGGACAGCTCGGCGTCCTGTTCGCCTTCGCGGCGGTCCTGGTCGCGCTCGGGGCATGGATGCTGCGCCGCAGCCTCGCCCGCGCCATCTGACCCCTTGACTTCGAGCGCACTCCAAGGCGCACGCTCGGTGCCTGCGACCTAGGGAGGCACCATGCGCGTGGGCGTGCACGTGATGCGGTTCGACGGGCAGGACGCTGCGGCGCTCGGGCGGAACCTCGCCGACGCCGGGGCGGCGGCGGACGATGCCGGCGTGAGCTGGCTGTCGGTGATGGACCACTGGTTCCAGATGGACTGGGCGCTGCCCGCCGAGGACCCGATGCTGGCGGCCTACACGACCCTCGGCTTCCTGGCCGGGCGGACGACGACGACGCAGCTCGGCGTCCTGGTCACCGGGGTCACCTACCGGCACCCCGGCCTGCTCGCCAAGGTGGTCACGACGCTCGACGTGCTCTCCGGCGGGCGGGCGACGCTCGGCATCGGTGCGGCCTGGTACGAGCGCGAGCACCTCGGGCTCGGTGTGCCCTTCCCGCCGTTGGCGGAGCGGTTCGAGCGTCTCGAGGAGACGCTGCGGATCTGCCTGCAGATGTGGAGCGAGGACGACGGCCCGTTCGAGGGTCGGCACTTCCGGCTCGCGGAGACGCTCTGCTCGCCGCAGCCCGTGAGCCGCCCGCACCCGGAGATCATGATCGGCGGCAGCGGGGAGCGGAAGACGCTCCGGCTGGTCGCGCAGTACGGCGACGCCTGCAACTTCTTCCGCAGCACCCCGGACGAACTGGCGCACAAGCTCGACGTCCTGCGGGGGCACTGCGCCGACGTCGGGCGCGACCCGGCCGAGATCCGGGTCACCATGCTCGACGGAAGCCCGGACCTCACAGACCCGGCCGCGTACGCCGCCGGGCTCGAGCCGTACGCGACGCTCGGCGTCGAGTCCGTGATCCTGCCCCCGCCCGCCGGGCCGCTCGCGCCGTGGATCAGCGGGACGGTGGCCCCGGTGGTGCAGCGCGTGGCCGACGTCGGCTGACCACCGGGGGCGGCATCGGCCCGCGTCTTCGGCATGATGATCGTGCTGGGCACGCACGTGCCCGGCACCCCGCCCCCGAGGGAGCAGCCATGTCGGACACCAGCACTCCCATGACGCCGCGGACGACGCCCCGGCACATCGCGCTCGTCGCCCACGACAACAAGAAGGCCGAGCTGTTGCGCTGGGCCGAGTACAACCGCGGCACCCTCGCGCAGCACGTCCTCTACGCCACGGGCACCACCGGCACGATGCTCGAGTACGAGCTCGGGCTGCCCGTGCACCGGTTCCTCTCCGGCCCGGTCGGCGGCGACCAGCAGATCGGCGCGAGGATCGCCGAGGGCGAGATCAGCATGCTGATCTTCTTCTGGGACCCGCTCGAGCCCCAGCCGCACGACCCCGACGTCAAGGCGCTGCTGCGCATCGGCACGGTGTGGAACGTCCCGATGGCCTGCAACGTCGCCTCGGCGGACCTCATGATCTCCAGCCCGCTGCTGGCGAGCGACTACGAGCACCACCGCCCCGACCTCGGGCCGCGGCGCTGGGACGGCGAGGGGCCGGTCGAGGCCTGAGCCGCCCGCGCACCCCCGGCCCCGGCCCGGCAGGGCGCACCCGACGGTCTCGGCCCGGCAGGGCGCGCCCGACGACGACGGCTCAGCGCCGGACGGCGCCGCCCGCGGCCTGCCACGCCCCGATGCCCCCGGAGAGGCTCGTCGCCTGGAAGCCCTGACCACGC
Organism: uncultured Actinomycetota bacterium; assembly: GCA_963807045.1. Lineage (GTDB taxonomy): Bacteria > Actinomycetota > Actinomycetes > Actinomycetales > Cellulomonadaceae > Actinotalea. The sequence continues at coordinate 361,116 of CAWDZL010000002.1, forward strand.
AGGTGGCGGGCGGCGGTGCGCGACCGCATTCCGGAGGCGCACATGACGACGACGGGCACGTCCGGGCGGAGACGCCCGACGACCTTGTCGATCTCGCCGAGCGGTGCGTGGATGGCCTGGGGGGCGTGCCCCGTGCGCCACTCCGCCTTCTCGCGGACGTCGATGAGGAGGGCACCGTCGCGGACGAGCTCGAGGGCGCGGTCGGCGGGCACGGCCGGCCGCAGCCCGCCGTCCTGCGCGTCGCGGCCGAGCAGGCGGTTCAACCAGGCGGGTGCGGTCATGCGGGGCTCCTTCACGGGGATGCCGGACGTCTCGGCCGGATCGGTCGGCGCCACGGACGACGGGTGGGCATCGACCACCCTTGTCACTATACCCCCCCGGGTATCCCACCTCCCCGGGCCACCCCCACGCCCCACGACACCCAGCCGAGCCGAAGAAGGTGGACGGACGGCGGGCGGGAGGGGCGGGAGGCGGGCGGGAGGGGTCAGGCGTCGTCGTCGGCGTCGTCGGCCGAGTCCTCGTTGGTGCCGAGGTCGTCGTCGCCGCCGGGGCGGAGCTCGTCGAAGCCGCCGCCGCCCTGCGGACGCTGACCGTCCGAGGCACCATCGGGCGCAACACCGTCGGGCGCAACACCGTCGGGCGCAACACCGTCGGGCGCGACACCCTCGGGCGGGGCGCCGTCCCGGAAGCCGCCCGGCCCGACCTGGGCCGTGTCGACCGCGTCGCGGGCGTCGGCATGCCCGACGGCGAACCCACCCCCGAAGGCGGCGCCCGCTGCAAGGAGGACGGCCGCGCCGCCGACGAGCACAGGATGCGCGGCGGCCCGACGGCGCAGCCCACCGGCCGACGCCGCGACGGGGGCGTGGGCACCCGCCGCGGAGAAGACGTCGGGCGCGCCACCGAAGGGAGCGGGCGGCACCGGCGTGGCCGCGCCGAACGGGGGCACAGGGACGGCGGCGGGCGCCGGATCGGCGGCCGGGGCCGCATCGGGAGCCGAGGCCGAGTGAAGGGCGTCGACAGCATCAGGTGCGGGACGAGTGGCGTCGTCGGCGGGCGTGGTCATGGCTACCTCCTGAGGGGGCGGGTCCCCCGAAGCATCGGCACCAGCGCTGCGCGGCAGATGGGTGCCCGCTGTGCGATCCCTGTGATCACCGCCGCCGGGCGAACCTGAGACGGTCCTGAGAAGAGGCCATTCCGTCGTACACGCCGGCGGTATACACCGCATGTATAGTCCCGAACATGAACAGCGCCCTGACGCTCCTGGGGCTCTTGTCCCGGGAGCCCACCCACGGGTACGACCTCAAGCACTCGCACGACCGCTACTTCGGCGTCGGCCGCCCGCTGGCCTTCGGCCAGGTCTACGCGACGCTCGCCCGGCTCATCCGGGACGGGCTCATCACGCTCGTCGGGGAGGAGGCGGGCGGCGGCCCCGACCGCAAGCGGTACGCGATCACGCCCGAGGGGCGGGAGCACCTCGCGGCCTGGCTGCGCACCCCGGAGGTCCCCTCCGCGACGCTCCAGTCCGAGCTCTTCGCCAAGACCGTGGTCGCACTGCTCCTCGACGACGACGCCGACGCGCTCCTCGACGTCCAGCGCGCCGCCCACCTCGACCGCATGCGGGACCTGACACGCCGCAAGCAGTCCGCCGACGTCTTGCACGTCCTCGTCTACGACCACGCCCTCTTCCACATCGAAGCGGACCTGCGCTGGATGGACACCACCAGCGCGCGCCTCTCCCGGCTGCGACAGGAGCTTGCCCAGTCATGACTGCAACCACCGCTCAAACCGAGCTTCGCCCCACCCCGCCCACCGGCGTCGTGCTCAGCGCACGCGACCTGCACAAGACCTATGGCCAGACGCACGCCCTGCGGGGCGCAAGCCTCGACGTCGTCGCCGGCGAGGCGGTCGCCATCATGGGACCGTCCGGCTCGGGCAAGTCGACCCTGCTGCACTGCCTCGCCGGAGTCCTGACGCCGGACGCCGGCGAGGTCACGTTCCGGGGCCACCGCGTCGACGAGCTCGACGAGCAGCGCCGGTCGGCTCTCCGGCTCGCCAGCTTCGGCTTCGTCTTCCAGTTCGGCCAGCTGCTGCCGGAGCTCACGGCGGCGGACAACATCACCGTCCCCCTGCTGCTGGGCGGCACGCGCCGCGGCCCCGCCCTCGCCCTGGCGGCGCAGTGGCTCGAGCGGCTCGGGCTCGGCGGGCTCGGCGACAAGCTGCCCGGCGAGCTCTCGGGCGGCGAGGCGCAGCGCGTCGCCGTGGCCCGGGCGCTGGCCACCGAGCCGGCCGTGATCTTCGCCGACGAGCCCACCGGCTCGCTCGACTCCCTCGCCGCCGAGCACGTCATGGGTGTGATGATGTCGGTCACCCGCGCGACGGGCACCACCCTCGTCGTCATCACGCACGACGCCCGCACCGCCGCCTACACCGACCGCACCGTCATCGTCCGGGACGGCATCGTCTCCGGTGCGGGCGTGGTCGCGTGAACCCGGGAGTGCTGCGCCTGTCGCTGCTCGGCTCGCGCGGCTCGGGCGGCCGCCTCGCCGGGATCGTCGCCGGCATCGCGCTCGGCACCGCCGTGTTCATGCTGCTCGCCGGCGCGTTCACCGCGCTCCAGACCCGCGAGGAACGCTCGCTCTGGGCGACGCCCGACGCCGGGGTCCCGGTGCTCGACGAGACCGGCACACCCGTCCCCCTGACCGACGACGTCCTGGCGGTCGCGACGGTCCCCGACCACATCGGCAGCAGGGACGTCATCCGCCTCGACGTCGCCGGGACACCCACCACCACGGTGACCGTGCCCGGGATGGGCGCCATCCCCGAGCCGGGGACGTACTACGCCTCCCCCGAGCTGGCGCGGCTCGTGGCCGAGCACCCGGACGAGCTCGAGGGCCGCTACGGGACGCTCGCCGGCATCCTGCCCGACGACGCCCTGGTGGGCCCGGACTCCCTGGTCGCCGTCGTCGGCGAGAGCGAGGCAGCGGTGCGCGAGCTCCCGGGCGCCAACCTCACCGCCCTGCACGGCACGGACCGCGGCGTGTCGACGTCCTACCGCATGGTGGTCGGCGTGGGTGCGATCGGCGTGTTCTTCCCGGTCCTCCTCTTCGTCTCGATCGTCACGCAGCTCGGCGCAGCGCAGCGCACCGAGCGCTTCGCCACGCTCCGCCTGATCGGCGCGTCTCCGCGCACGGTCACCCGCCTCGTGGCGGTCGAGACCGTCGGGACCTCGACGGTCGGCGCGATCCTGGGCGCCGGCCTCGCACTGCTGCTGAGGCCAGTGGCGGGGCACGCCTCGCTCGCCGGGGCGCAGTTCTTCCCCGCCGACCTCACGCCGCCGCTGCCCGTCGCGCTCGGGGCGGTCGTCGCGGTCGTCGTCGGCACGACGGCGGCCGCCGCCCGCAAGCTCCGGCGCACCGGCATCGGGCCGCTCGGCGCCACCGCCACGATCCAGGAGCGCCGCCCGTCACCGTGGCGGGTGCTGCCGCTCATGCTCGGACTCGCGATGATGGGGGCGCTCTTCGTGGCCGTGCGCCGCGGTACCGCAGGCCCGGGCATCGGCTTCGCGCTGCTGCTCGGTGGCTTCGCGGTCACCACGCTCGGCGTCGTCGTCGCCGGGCCGTGGCTCACCTACCGAGCGAGCGAGATCGCCGCGCGGCGGGCGCGGACCGCCTCGGCGGTGATCGCCGGCAGCCGGGTCCGCCGCCACCCCGTCGCGACGTTCCGCGCCGTCTCCGGGCTCGTCGTCGCCGTGTTCACCGTCACTGTGTTCTCGGTCGCGGCCACGTCGGCCGACCCTTACCTCCGCATGGCCGACGCGACCGGACTGATGCCGACGGACGCCCTGATCGCCCAGCTGCCGCCGGGGGCCGACGCCGACGCCGTCGTCGCGGCCGTGCGGCAGGTGCCCGGCGTGACCGGCACGGCGGTCCTCTCGGTCATGCCCGAGATGCCGCTGGTCGAGGGTGAGACACCTGGCGACGCCGTCGCCGCGCGTACGACCGACGCAGATGTGCTCGGAGTCATCGGGGACACGAGCAGCAGCTCGGAGGCCATGACGTTCTCGCGCACTGCCTACCTCTCGACGAACGAGGACGCGGCCGTCAGCCCCGCGTCCACGCTCGAGACCGACTTCGTGCCCGTGGACGTGGTCGTCCGGACGGACGGCACCCGCGCCACCATCGAGACGGCCCGGACGGCGCTGGGCCGCGCCGGGGCCGTGGCGCCGGAGACGCGCGCGGAGTACAACGACGTCGGCAACCGGCAGGTGCTGGACGAACTGTCCCTGCTGGCCTACGCGGGGGCGCTGTTCTCCATCGCGATCGCCGGCTGCTCGCTGGCCGTCGCCACCGCCGCGGCCATGCTCGACCGGCGTCGGGTGCTCGGGCTCCTCCGTCTCGTGGGGATGCCGGTGCGGAACCTGCGGCGGATCGTCGCGCTCGAGGCGGCGGCGCCCCTCATCGCGGTGCTAGGCCTCTCAGTCGTCCTCGGGTTCGGGGTGGCGTGGCTGCTCGTCGAGAGCGTGGAGTCCGAGATGAGCATCGGTTGGCCCGACCCCGCGTACTTCGTAACGCTCGCCATCGGCTGCCTGGTGGCCCTCGGCATGGTCGCGGCGGCGTCGAGCACGATCCGGCGGGACACGGCGCTCGAGACCACCCGGTTCGAGTAGGTCACGACGCCATCGTGCCGCCCCGTACGTCAGTGCTGGGCGGCACGATGGCCTCGTGATCTACGAGTTCGATGCCCCGTTGTGGGAGTGGGCCGCCAGGCGGCTGGACCGGTGGACCTTCGTCGGCCTGCCCGAGGACGTGGCGGACGAGATCGCGGAGCGAGCCGAACCCGTTGCACGCGGGTTCGGCTCGCTCCGCGTCGAGGTCACGATCGGCGCGACGACGTGGCGCACCTCGATCTTCCCGAGCGGCTCGGACGGCACGTACGTGCTGCCCGTCAAACGGGCCGTGCGTGACGCCGAGGGCCTGGGCACGGGCGACGTCGCGCACGTGCGGTTGACGCTCGTCGACCTCTGACGGGCGGCCGCGTCAGACCGACGGCGCGCAGGTGCCCTGGCCGAGCCGGGCGAGGCCGGCGAGGTCGCCGTCCTGGAACGTCACGATGCCCGTGGTCCACGGGTACATGAGCTGGTTGCGGTCGTCCACGTGGTCCAGTCCCGCGACGTGGCCGAGCTCGTGCCGCAGCACCGACACGTACGCCGGGTACCCGCTCTCGTCCGGCATGCGCAACGTCTCGGAGTCGAGGTAGACCTCCGCGGTCACGATGTGGCTCCGGCCGCGCGACTCGAGGATGTGCGTGATGGTCAGGCCCGCGACGTCGCCGGCCAGCTCCCCGACCTGGTTCGCGTCCGAGAACTCGACGACGACGGGCGCCCAGCGGTCCCCGTACCGCTCCGGCTGGAAGAGGGCGCGGTCGGCGTCGGAAGCCTCGTCCGTGAGGCCGTCGTAGGTGACGGCGAGCCCGGTGGCGACGGCGAGCTCCCCGAACGCGGCCAGCACCTGGTCGACGAACCCGGGCGGGGCGCCGGCGTCGTTCACCGCCACATGGATCGGTCGGCACGGCGACCACGCGACCGGGAAGCTCGGTGCCCGAGGAGCCCGGCTGGACGTCCTGGAACGCGTAGGCGGTGCTCGACGGGGCCTGCGGGGGCGTACCCAGCGGCGCGCCGGCCTCCTCGAAGCCGGGCGTCGGGTAGGGGCCGCCGAGGGACTCGGGCTGCGGGAGGTCCGCGGCGTGCGCGACGCTGACGGCGCCGGCGTGCTGGTCGATCGCGGGCCGCGGGTTCAGCAGCGCGAGCCAGCTGTCGGACGTCGCGCCGGCGACGAGCAGCAGGGTCACCACGACGAGCATCGCGACCCGGCGTCCCCGCCGCGGCGGCGCGGCCTGGTACGGCGGCCCCCAGGGCTGCCCGTACGGCGCGGGGTACCCGTAGGCGGAGGGGTACGCCGGAGGCCGTTGGGCGTACGGGTAGGGCTGCTGGGCGTACGGCTGCTGGGCGTACGGGTAACCCTGCTGCCCGTAGGGCAGCGCGTACCCCTGCTGCGCGTACCCCTGCTGGGGATACCGCTGCTGGGGGTACGGCTGCTGAGGATAGGGCTGCTGGGGATACGGGTACGGGTGCGGGGCCGACGGCGGCGGGAACCGCACGTACGCCTCCTGCTGCGGGGGCGGCGGCAGGGGCGGGAGGTGCGGCGGCATCGACGCCTCCGGCCACCACGTCGGCTGCGCGGCCCCGTCGTCGTCCGGCACCAGCGGGCCCGTGCCGGCGCTCGGCGGCGCGCTCACCGCGCTCGCCCCATCTCGTACCTCCCGTGCCGCGTCGTCCGGACATCGCAAGGGCCCGGTGCTGCAGGTATCGGCCGGCGCGCCGCGATTCATGACCCACGGTAGCCGGGAGGTGGGACGCGCCCGCCGCCTTCGCGCGGCCGGTCACCCGCCCGGCGGACCACCCATCGGCTGCTGACCGCCCGTGCGGACGCTGGTCCCCGAGGTGTCGCCCAGCCCGGTCAGCCCGGTGTCCGTGGCCTCGCCGTCCAGCGACTGCCGGAGGTCGGCGAGCACCACCTCGTCGCCGTCCGCCAGGCCCGACCGGATCTCGGTGAGCTCCGCCCCGACCGCCCCGATCTGCACGACAACGTCGGTCGGCTCGCCGCCGCGCAGCACGGCGACCGTTGCCTCGCCGTCGGCCACGTGCACCGCGGAGGTCGGCACGGTGAGCGTCGCGTCGTCACCGGCCACCGTGATCGTGACCTGCGCGGACGCGCCCTCGAAGAGCGGCGCGTCGGTGTCGTCCAGGGTGACGACGACCGTGTACTCGGGGGTCGACCCGTCGGAGACGTCCAGCACGCCGATGCTCGAGACGGTGCCGTGGAGCACCTCGTCCGTGCTTCCGACGGTGACGCTCGCCTCCTGCCCGACAGCGACCGTGTCGATCACGGCGAGCCCGAGCGTCGACGTGACCAGGTGGCCGGTCGCACCGAGAACCGTCATGACGGCGGTTGCGGAGGAGGCGGTGACGGCGTCGCCCGGGGCCATGCCGACGGCGCCGATCGTGCCCGCGATGGGGCTGGTCAGGGTCGTCATGCCGAGGTTGGCCCGGGCCACGTCCACCTGGGCCTCGGCGAGCGCGATGGCCGCCTTGTCGGCGAGGACGTCCGCTGCCGACGCGGTCGTGGCGCTCGACGCGCCGCCGGGGGTCGAGGCGCTGCTGCTGCTGGGCGTCGCAGCGGTCACGGTGGCGCTGGGCGTCGAGGCAGCCGCGGACGTCGCCCCCGTGCCCGTCGACGCCGCCCGCTGCACCTCGGTCACCGCGGCGTCCAGCGCCGTCGCGAGCTCCACGAGCCGGGCCTGCGCGGCGTCGACGGCGTCCTGGTCGGCCTGGACGGTGGCGAGGGCCGTTCGACACGCCTGGAGCTGCTCGACCGTCGGGGTCGCGGTGGGCTCTGCGGTGGGCTCTGCGGTGGGCCCAGCGGTGGGCTCGGTCGTGGGCCCTGTCGTGGGGTCAGCGGTGGGCTCAGTGGTGGGCCCTGTCGTGGGGTCAGCGGTCGGCGTGCTCGTCGGCTCGGCCGTCGGCTGCCCCGACCCTCCGCCGTCGAGGCTCGAGGTCGCACGCCGCATCGGCCGTCGCCAGGTCCGCCCGGCTCGTCGCGAGGGCCGCGGCCACGGCGTCGTCCTGCGCCAGGAGGTCGGCCTGCGCCCGCTGGACCGCCGCGATCGCCCGCGCCAGCGCCGGGTCGGGCGCGCCCGTGCCGACCGAGGTCGCCGTCGGCCCGGCAGAGGCGGCCGGGGTCGCGCCGGAGGCCCCGCCGGACGACGCTCCACCCGACGACGCTCCACCCGACGACGCTCCGCCGGACGACACCCCGCCCGACGACGTCCCACCTGACGACGTCGAGGTCGCCGCCTGCGTCTGCGAGGACAGGTCGTCCTCGAGCTGCTGCTCCGCGTCGGCGAGGTCCGCTTCGGCCTGGTCCACGGCGGACTGGAGGTCCACGGGGTCCAGCGCCGCAAGGACGTCGCCCGCGGCGACCTGGTCGCCGACCCCGACCGCCACGTCGGCGACGGTGCCCGCCACCGTGAAGGCGACATCCGCCCGGTCGGTCGCCCCGACCGTTCCGACGGCGCCGATCGTCTGCACGACGGCGGCCTGCGTCGCCGTCGCCGTGCGGTACCGCTCCCCCGCCCCGCGGGTCGCCGCGAACGCGACGCCCCCGCCCGCGAGACCGAGCGCGACGACCCCTGCCACACCCGCCCGCCAGGTGCGCCGCCGACGTCGGCGGCGTCGCGCCGCCTGGGCCTCACGCATCGTCGTCGCCCGCACCGGTCGCCTCGCCGCCCGGCTGGCCGGGTGCGGCGCCGCCCGGCATCCCGCCCGGCATCCCGCCCGGCATCCCGGTCCGGCCGGTGCAGCCGTCGTCGCCGGCCTCGGAGAGCTCGACCGACGACGCCGTCATGCCACCGCTGTCGTCCGCCTCGCCGCGCACGCTGGCGCACAGGCCGACCTCGACGGCGGAGGCGTCCGCCGCGACGGTCGTCGTCACCGTGGTGTCGGCGTCGGTCGGGACGGTCGTCGTGGCGGTGGCGCCGTCGGCGTCCGTGGACTCGACCGTGATCGCACCGTCGTCGACAGCGGTGACGAGCCCCGAGACGATGCCGCCGAAGCCTGCGGGAGCAGCGCCGTCGGGCGCACCCGTGGGAGCCGCTCCGTCGGGCGGAGCCGTCGGGGCGGAGCCGTCCGCGGGCGCGGCCGGGGCGCCGGTCGCGCCCGAGCCGCCCAGGTCCTGGAAGCCGCTCGCCCCGTCGCCCGACCCGGCACCTCCCGGACCGCCCCCGGGCATCCCGCCGAACGCCGCACACTCACCGTCGGTCGCAGCGCTGACCTGCACCGCCACCGCCGCCGACGACGACGCCGACGAACCCGACGCGGCGTCCCCGGCGGAGTCGGCCGCGTCGCCCGCCAGGACGGCCAGCACGCACGAGCCGACGGTCACGTCGGCGACGCTCCCGCTCACGGTGCGCGCGAACGTCGTCGCGTCGGTCCACGCCACGGCCGTCTGCGCGTCGCTGGCCTGGAGCTGCAGGACGCCGTCCTGCACCGCAGCGACGAGGCCCGAGATGCCGCCGCGCCCCTCCTCGCCGCCCCCGTCCGGCCCGGGCGCGGCCTCGGCCGCAGTGGTCGCGGTCGGACCCGCCGCCGCGCCGGACCCGCCGGAAGAGCACCCGGCGAGGGTGAGTGCGAGGGCCGCACCGGCGGCGAGAGCGAGGGTGGCTCGGGGTGTCACGAGGGTCCTCCTGGGTTGTCGCCGCGCGTCGTGCGCGGTCACTCGCTGCGGAGCGCGTCGATGGGGGCGAGCCGGGCGGCCCGGGCCGCGGGGTAGACGCCGAAGGTGAGGCCGATCGCGACGGCGGTCGCGATGGAGCCGGCGACCGCCGCACCCGAGACGACGATGCTGGTGTCGAGCAGATCCGGCAGCCCTCGGGCGGCGGCGATCCCGACGCCCGCGCCCAGCACGCCGCCCGCGAGGCCGAGCACGGCAGCCTCGACGAGGAACTGCCGCCGGATGGCCCACGGCGGGGCGCCGAGCGCCTTGCGCAGACCGATCTCCCGCGTCCGCTCGGTGACGGACACCAGCATGATGTTCATGACGCCGATGCCCCCGACGAGCAGGGACAGCGCCGCAATGCCCGTCAGCAGAACGGTCAGGGTCCGGTAGACGGCCGTCGCGGTGCTGACCAGGGAGCTCTGGCTCTCCACGGTGAAGTCCGCGGAGTCCGGGTCGGCGATGCCGTGCAGGTTGAGCAGCGTCGCCTCGATCTCCTGCTGCGCGGCGGAGAGCCGGTCCGCGGCAACCGCCTGCACGTAGACGGTCGACACGGCGTTGCGGTCGAACCCTCCGACGACCTGCTCGGCCGCCGTGCTCAGCGGCAGCACCGCCAGGTCGTCGAGGTTCGTGTCGCCGGAGGCACCCTCGGCGGCCAGCACGCCCACGACGCTGAACACCTGGTCGGCGATGGTCACGCTCTGCCCGACGACGTCCGTCGTGCCGAACAGCTCCGTCGCCGTCTCGCTCCCCAGCACCACCACCCGGGCGCGCGCCTCGTCGTCGGCGGCCGTGAAGAACGCGCCCGCGGTGAGCTCGCGCGAGCGCACGTCGAGCCAGTCCGCCGTGGTCCCGACGACGGTGGTCGTCCAGTTCGTCTCGGACGTCTCCACCGACAGCGACGCGGACTTCTCCGGTGCGACGCCGGACACGTCCGGGGCGGTCACCGCCGAGTCCAGCGCGGCGGCGTCGGAGCGCGTGAGGGTGGCGAGCGAGCCGAAGCCCCCACGGAAGCCCTCGCTGTCGGTGGAGCTGCCCGGCGTGACGATGAGCAGGTTGGAGCCGAGCGCGCTGATCTGGGCGCTCACGTCGCGCTGCGTGCCCAGGCCGAGGCCGACCGTGAGGATCACCGCGGCGATGCCGATGAGGATGCCGAGCACCGTGAGGATCGACCGCATCGCGTGCGAGCGCACGGCCGTCCAGCCGGTGCGCAGGGTCTCCGCCCAGGTCACCGGATCACCTCGTCGCTGCGCACGGCGCCGTCGAGCACGCGCACCACGCGGCGCGCCCGCTCGGCCACCTCGAGCTCGTGGGTGATCAGCACGATGGTGCGGCCCTGACCGTGCAGCTCGTCCAGGAGGTCCAGGACGTCGGCAGTGGAGTGGGAGTCGAGGTTGCCGGTGGGCTCGTCCGCCAGGAGCAGCGCCGGCTCGCCCACGACGGCGCGCGCCACGGCGACCCGCTGCTGCTGGCCCCCGGAGAGCTCGCCCGGCCGGTTGTCGAGCTTGTCCGCCAGGCCTACCCGTTCCAGCGCCGCGACCGCGCGCTCCCGGCGCTCGCCCGCGGGCACCCGGCCGTAGACGAGCGGGAGCTCGACGTTGCGCCACGCCGGGAGCGACGGGAGCAGGTTGAACTGCTGGAACACGAACCCGATCCGCCGGTTGCGCACCTCGGCCAGGTCCACCTCGTCCATGTCGGCGACGTCGTCGCCCGCGAGGCGGTAGGTGCCGGTGCTCAGCGTGTCCAGGCAGCCCATGAGGTGCATGAGCGTGGACTTGCCCGAGCCGGACGGGCCCATCACGGCCACGTACTCACCCTGGTCGATCCGCAGGTCCACGCCCCGCAGGGCCTCGAACTCCACGGTGCCCGTGCGGTACGTCTTGCCCGCGCCGGCGAGCTCGATGACGGGGGCCGTCGCCTCAACCATTCGACGAGCCCTGGCCGGGCCGGACGGGGAACGAGCCGTCGCCCATCTGGCTCGGGTCGAACCCGGCCGGCGGCTGCATCTGGCTGGGGTCGAAGCCCTCCATGCCCTGACCGCTCCGGCCGCCCTGGCCGCTCTGGTCACCACCCGACGTCTGCGTGACGACGGTGACCAGGACCTCGTCGCCCTCGGCCAGGCCGTCGACGATCTCGGTCCTGTCCCCGACCGTCTCACCGACCGTCACGGGCACGCTCTGCTCGCCGCCGTCGTCGGCCGCCACGGACACCGTGGACGCACCGTCCACCGTGCGCACGGCCGCCGAGGGCACGGTCAGGACGTCGGTGCGGCGCTCGTAGACGATCGAGACGTCCGCGTCCACGCCGTCGTACACGCCGTCGGGCTGACCCGTGATGGCGATGGTCACCGGGTAGGCCGGGACGCCGCTCGAGCTCGTCGGCACGAGACCGATCTCGCTCACGACGCCGAACACGGTGCCGGTCGCCTCGTCGAGGGTGAGCTCGGCCTGGTCGCCCACCTCGAGGAGCGCCACCTCCGAGTCGTCGACCGTGACGTCGACGGTCCAGCTGTCGGTCCCGACGATGACGACGTCAGCGGTCGACGAGGTCGACGCCGTGGCCGTCGTGGCACCCGGCTGGGCGGCACTGCCGCCCGCCGACCCGGTCGAGCCCGTCGAACCACCCCCGCTGCTGCCGCTGCTCGGGCCGACGACGTCGCCCACCGCCAGGTTGACCTCGGTGACGAGCCCGGCGGCGGGCGCGACCAGCGTCGCGTCGGCCATCGCGGCGCTCGCCTCGTCGACGCCGGCCTGCGCGACGTCGACCTGCGCGGCCGCCGCGTCGATCTGCGCCTGCGCGACGTCCGTCCCGTCGTCGGCGTCCTCGGCGTCGGCCAGTCGGGCCTGCGCCTCGGCGAGCGTCGCCCTGGCCGCCAGCAGCGACGCGTTCAGGGTGAGCGTGTCGATGGTGGCGAGGGTCTGGCCCGCCGCGACGGTCTCACCCGCCTGCACGGCCACGGCCGTCACCGTGCCGCCGGAGCCGAACGAGACCTCCTCGTCGACGGTCGGGGCGACCGTGCCGCTCGCCGCGACGGTCTTCTCGAGCGTCGTGCGGCTCGCGGCGACGGCCTGCGTGGTCGACGTGGGCCCCGCAGCCCCCGCGTCGTCCCGCAGGACGAACCACCAGGCGCCCGTCCCCGCCACGGCGAGGACCGCCGCACCACCGACGGTGCGCGCGAGCCATCGCCTCCGAAGCCTGTGCATCCGCCCGACCCTTCTCTCGACCGCGACCGACGGTAGGGAGGAAGGCTGGATCGATCATGGGGCTGCGCTGTGCGGGATCTGTGCGCGCACCCCACCCAGGCACCTGCGACGATGCCGTCATGACGCCCGGACCGCCCGGCCCGGCGGTCCGGCGGTCCGGCGACGGAGGCGACGATGGCGACGACTGGCACGGCGACGAGCGACGCCCGGTGGGCCGACCTGCCGGGGCTGGTGACCACGGCGGCGCCGCGCCCCGGCCGCGCCAGCCGCGCCCCGTGGGACGGGTCGCTCGTGGGCGAGGCGCCTGCGTGCACGGCCGACGACGTCGACCTGGCCGTGCGGACGGCGCGCGAGGCGCAGCCCGCCTGGGCCGCGCTCCCCCTGTCGCGGCGCGCCGACGTCGTCCGCACCTTCGCCGACCTGGTGCTCGACCGCGAGGCGGAGATCCTCGACCTGGTCCAGGCCGAGACCGGGAAGAACCGCCTGAGCGCGTTCGAGGAGCTCGCGGACGTCGCGCTCACCGCCGCCTACTACGCCCGCACCGCTCGACGGCACCTGCGTCCGCGCCGCCGTCGGGGCGCGGTCCCCGGCCTGACCAGCACCGTCGAGCGGCGCCATCCCAAGGGCGTCATCGGCGTCATCGCACCGTGGAACTACCCGCTGACGCTCGCCGTGAGCGATGCGATCCCCGCCCTGCTCGCGGGCAACGCCGTCGTGCTCAAGCCCGACTCGCAGACGCCGTTCACAGCACTGCTCGCCGTGCGCCTGCTCCTCGAGGCAGGTCTGCCGGCGGCCGTCATGCCCGTGGTCACAGGCGCCGGGACCGAGATCGGGCCCGCGATGATCGACCGGGTCGACTACCTGATGTTCACCGGCAGCACGCGCACGGGCCGCACCATCGCCGCACAGTGCGGGGAGCGACTCATCGGCTTCTCCGCCGAGCTCGGCGGCAAGAACGCGATGCTGGTGCTCGACGACGCGGACCTGGACCGGGCGGTCGAGGGCGCCGTCCTGGCGTGCTTCTCCAACTCCGGGCAGCTCTGCATCAGCATCGAGCGCCTCTACGTCGCCGACGCCGTGCACGACGAGTTCGTCACCCGCTTCGCGGACCGGGTCGCCGCGATGCGCGTCGGGCCCGGGCCGGACTGGGACGTCGAGATGGGCTCCCTGGTGAGCGAGGCGCAGCTCGCGACGGTGAGCGAGCACGTGGCCGACGCCGTCGCGAAGGGTGCGCTGGTCCTCGCCGGCGGCCACCCGCTGCCCGAGCTCGGCCCGCTCTTCTATGCGCCGACCGTCCTGGCGGGCGTCACCGACGCGATGACGCTCGCCCGCGCCGAGACGTTCGGTCCGGTGGTCAGCATCTACCGCGTCGCCGACGACGACGAGGCGGTGCGCCTCGCGAACGACACCGTGTACGGGCTCAACGCCTCGGTGTGGTCGCGCAGCCGCGGGCCGGCCGTCGCCGCACGGCTGCACGCCGGGACCGTGAACGTCAATGAGGGCTACGCCGCGGCGTGGGCGTCCCACGACGCGCCGATGGGTGGCGTCGGCGACTCCGGCGTCGGACGGCGCCACGGTCGTGAGGGCATCCACAAGTACACCGAGGCCCAGACCGTGGCGCAGCAGCGGCTGGTCCCCGTCGGCCCCTCCCCGCTGCTCAGCGGCGAGACCTACGCACGGTTCATGTCCGCGGCGGTACGCGTCATGCGCCGCCTCCCCTGACCCGCGCAGCGTGCCAAGATCGACGGGTGCTCATGACCGCGCCCTTCGAGGTGCCCGCGGGGCTTCAGGTCATCCAGGCGCTGGCCCCGGTGTTCGCACTCCTCGCCGCCACCATCGCCGCCCTGATCGCGTACGGGACGCTCCAGCAGCGGCGGGCGGCCGACGCGAAGGCGGAGTGGTGGCGCCGGACCCAATGGGCCCTCGAGCAGCTCCTCTCGGGCGATCCGCAACGCGCGAACGTCGGCACGAGCATGCTGAACCTCCTCGTGACCAGCGACCTGGCGACCGCAGAGGAACTCGACCTGCTCCGCTCAGCATGGGACGATGTACTCAGCCCGGTAGTCGACGACGTGACGGATGACGTCGAGGTCGTCATAGCTGAAGGGAGTGACGATGGCGACGACGATGGACCTACCGTTTGACGGTCGCAAGGTCGTTCGTGTCACTCGCGCCCAGGTGAACGCGGCCCAGGGACGCATCCTCGCCGACCGCAAGCAGAACCGGCTGACCCCCGAGTGGATCGTGAAGGTCGCGAACGCCAAGTCCCGGCGCGCCTGAGCCGACCGCTCGGCCCGCTCCCGCCTCCCGCCTCCCGGGCCCGCTCCCGCCTCCCGGGCCCGCGCCCGCCTCCCGGGCCCGCGCCCGCCTCCCGGGCCCGCGCCCGCCTCCCGGGCCGTGTCGACGCGAGCGGCGGGCGCCCGGCCACCCCGGACACCCGCCGCCGCACCTGGTCCGGCCCTACGGCCGGACCCCTCGGGTCATCCCCGAGGTGCCTGTTCGCCTCACCCGCAGGTCACGGTGGTCCCGGCCGGGTTGCCGGAGCCGACGAACCCGTAGGTCACCGACTGGCCGGCGCCGAGCGCACCGTTCCACGGCTGGTTGCGCACCGTGTAGGTGGGCGCCGCCCCGGACAGGGATCCGGACCACACCTGGGCGACCGAGACACCCGAGGGGACGGTCAGCACCGTGGACCAGGCCGTGAGGGCCGTCGACCCCGCCGTGACCGTCACCTCGCCCTGGAATCCGCCGGGCCAGCTGTTCGCCGTCCGGTAGGTCGCCGTGCAGGACGTCGTCGTCGAGCCGGACGTCGTGAACGTCACCCTGGGCGAGGCGGCCGAGACGTTCCCCGCCGCGTCGCGTGCGACCACCTCGACCGTGTACGTCGTGCTCGACGTCAGGCCCGTCAGCGTGGCCGTCGTCCCGCTCGCGGTGGCCACCGTGGCACCCGCGGCGTCGCGCACCGTGTAGCGGGTGACGCCGACGTCGTCGGTGGACGCGGCCCACGTCAGCGTCGCACCCGTACCGGTGATCCCGGAGACGGTCGGCGCGCCCGGCGCGGTCGGCGCCGTCGTGTCGTCCGGGTCGGGTCCGGGCTCGCCGAGCGACTCCATCTCGGCCAAGGCCATGGCGATCTCCGTCTGGGCCCAGAACCGGTGGTACTCGAAGACGGGCGCGGGGCCGCCGTCGAGGTACGCCTGGACCTTCGACCAGTCGGGGTCGTCCCGGTAGAACGTGCGGATGTCGAGGAAGCTCACGCCCGGCGCCGACGACGTCGCCGTTGGGCATCGTGCCGCGCCAGCCGCTCGGCACGTACACGCCGTCGCCGGCCGTCGTGCTGTACACGTCGTCGAACCGCTTGTAGTCCTCGCGGGTCTCCGGGCTCGACGACACCCTTGTCGTCGCGGTTGTTGGTCCAGATGGCGTCCAGCAGCGCCTGCGCGTCGTCGCGGGCCTCGGTGTCGCCCGACCGGGCGGCGTAGTACATCAGGGTGCGCGCGAGGCGAGCCGGCGACCCCGATGTCCTGGCCGTGCGAGGTGACCTCGACGGACAGGCCGGAGTTCGCGCCCGGGCTGGCCGGGTTCCACGTGTCGGGCTTGCCGCTCCATGCCAGGTCGGACGGGATCGCGCCAGTCCGCACCGCTGAAGGTGGTGTTCGCGATCGCCCACGGCACCCACTTGTCCAGGACCTCCTTGGCCTCGCGCGTCGCCGGTCGCGTAGTATACTCCGCCACGCGCTCCATGCCCCACACCTGCATGCCGAACCAGCTTGTTGCTCGGCGGGTCGTGGTAGACCGGCTGCCTCGTCGTAGGCCATGCCGTAGAAGGTCGGCGTGCCGGCCGGCGGCGTCGCGTAGGCGCCATCCCAGCTGTTGGTCGCGCCACCCGCGATGGCGCCATCGGCGCGACTGCAGCCAGCGGTAGAACTCCATCTGCCGGTCCAGGCTCGTGCGCCCAGTCGGTCACGCCGTCGCGCCGACTCGGGCTGCAGATCCGCGTCCGTCGACAGCGCCCACGCGGCCATGCGGGTTCTGGTAGCCGAAGTGGGCATGGCTCGAGCCGATGCGCCACGCCCAGCCGGCACTGCTGTCGGTCGCGCCGCCCCAGGCGTAGTACCAGGACAGCAGGTAGTGCTGCGCTGTCCTTGCCGGTGCCCGCCGCGCAGCTCGGCGCCGTGCAGCCGATCTTCTTGAAGTACTTGTCGAACATCGCGTAGCGCAGGTAGTCGCCCATCTTGCGCCGCCTTGGCCACGCGTGGCGGCGACGTCGCCGCCGTTGCCCTGCTCGCTCGCCCACACGTTCGCCCAGTACGCGGCCTGGACGGCACGCGCGTCGGCGTCCGGCGCGTCGGTGTACTTCCACTGCTTGGCGTAGCTGCGAGTCGCCGGTGAAGAGGTCCAGGTAGCCGTTGCGGCCGCCGTACTTGAACTCGTCGCACGACGGCTGCGGGACGGTCTCCCAGACCGACTCCTGCGGCCCGCGCTGGAAGGTGTTGATGTAGGACGGTCCGGTGGCGGTCGGCCCGTTCGTGCAGCCGGCTCCCGGCACGGCGCCGTAGCCGTACACGTTGTCGACGTCGAGCGAGCCAGTGCATGCCGTAGACGTCGGCGGTGCCGTACGCCGACTTCAGCTCGGCGGCGATCGGGTCGCGTGCCGACGGACGACTGCCGTGTCGAGCGCCGACGGGTAGCGGTCCGGGGTGTCGCTACTCCGGGCGCGTAGGTCGCCGGGCTTGGCGGCGTTGTAGAAGGAGTTGGTGGGCTGGTCGGCCTGCGGTGGGGATCATGTACTTCTCCATGGTCGCCCAGGCGTCGTTGAACGGCTGCCCAGTCGCCGGTCACGCGGCCGTACATCGCCTCGAGCCACAGCCAGTAGCTGTAGGCCTCCGACGTCGTCTCGTGGCCGTGGTCGGGCGCCTCGACGATCAGGGTCTCGACCGAGTGGTACGGGATGCCCTGCGGCGTGAAGTACCCGTTCGCCGGGTCGTGGAGGTCGGCGTACAGCTCGAGGAAGCGCTGGGTGTACGGGCCGTCGACGAGTGGCTCGACGGCGGCGCGGGCCGCGGAGACCGGCGCTGCGCCGGCGGCCCCGACAACCGGCGGCACCCCGGAGGCGGGTGCGAGGCCCGCGGTCGCGAGCAGGGTCGCACCCACGGTCAGGGCGAGGCATGCTGATCGGGCGTTCGGACGGGTCATGGCTGCTCCCTCCTCGAGCCGGCGGGCGCTGGGCCGGCCGACGCCGCTGCCCGTGCCCGGCGTCGGTACCGCGCACGGGGGGCGTACCCGCACTCTGGTCAGGGCAGCGGACGCCGGACCACGGGTGAACCGATTAGGGCATGGGAGCGCAACCACCAGGGGTGCGCCGGCGCGCCGTCGGGAGGCTGGGAGGGTTGCCGTCCTCGGCGCGCGACAACCCTCCCAACCTCCGGGTGGCGTCGGCTCAGGAGGTGACGTCCGCCGTCGTGAAGCGGCTCCACGCGAGCGAGCCGAACACCGCGACCCAGGCGGCCTGCACCGCGAGCCCCTGACCGAGCAACGACCAGTCGATCTCCATGCGGAGCAGCTCGGCCAGGTCGAACCAGTGGTGCGTCAGCAGGCCGGGCTGGATGACCGCGAGCTGCGGGATGCTGTCCAGCACCCCCGAGACCACCGCGACGACGACGGTGCCCGCCATCGCGCCCACCGGCACCTCCGTCACGCTCGAGAGGAAGAGGCCGACGGCGACCAGGCCCGTGAGCGACATGGCGACGTAGAGGCCGACCGCCGCCATGCGCGCCACGCCCTCACCCATCCCGACCGTCGTGCCAGAGAGCAGCGTCATGTCGTGCCAGCCGAAGAAGGCCGCGCCCGCGCCGAACGCGACCGCGGTGATCCCGCCGACGGCCGCACCCACCAACGCGAGCGTGGCGAGCGCCTTGACGCCCAGCAGCCGACCGCGCGAGACGGGCACCGCGAGCAGGTAGCGCAGCGTGCCCGCCTGCGCCTCACCGGCGAGCGCGTCCCCGGCGGCCACGCCGGTCGTCAGCGGCAGCAGGAACGGCAGGCAGAGGAACAGCGACGTCACCACGAGGAAGAGCCCGTTCCCCGTGACGCGCGCGAGCAACCCGCCCGCGCTCTGGGCGTCGACGACGGAGCCGCGCGCCACAGCGAGCACCACCGCGAGCAGCAGCGGCACCGCAGCCAGCCCGGCCAGCAGCGCCTGGTTGCGGCGTCGGCCGAAGACGAGGCGGAGCTCGCTGCGGAGCAGACGCCCCCACGCGCCGCGCCGGGGCACGGCGACGTCGCCCGGCCGCCGCGCGCCCACGACCAGGGCCGGGCCCACGTCGAGGTCCGGCATCAGCACGCCCGCGTCACCGGCCACCGTCGAAACCCTCCCCCGTCACCGTGACGAACAGCTGCTCCAGGCTCGGTCGCTCCACGGCCAGACCCGCAACGTCGACGCCGGCAGCGACGAGCGCCGAGGTGACGCGCTCCGGCGCCACGTCACCGAGGACCGCGCCGAGGCGCAACCCGTCGGTCGCGACACCGCGCAGCCCGAGCCCGGTCAGGACCTCGCCGGCACGGCCGACGTGGGCGGACGTCGTCGTCACGGTGACCCGCACCGACATGCCCGACGTGAGCTTCGCCCCGCTCGCCCTCCAGGACGAGGCGGCCGCGACGCATGATCCCGACATGGCTGCAGACCTGCTCGATCTCCGTCAGCAGGTGGGAGGACACGAGGACGGTCGTGCCGGCGGCCGCGAGATCACGCACCAGGTCCCGGACCTCGCGCGTGCCCTGCGGGTCGAGGCCGTTGGTCGGCTCGTCGAGGACGAGCAGGTCCCGGGGCCGCAGGAGAGCAGCGGCCAGGCCGAGCCGCTGTTTCATGCCGAGGGAGTAGTGCCGGTACCGCTTGCGGCCGGTGCCGGCCAGGCCCACCCGCTCGAGCGCCTCCCCGATGCGTCGGGTGGACGTGCGCGGGTCCGCCGTCGCGTCGCACGCGTCGAGCCGGGCGAGGTTCGCCGTGCCACTGAGGTACGGCTGGAACGCGGGCCCCTCGATCAGCGCGCCGACCCACGGCAGCACCTGCGCTGCGGCGTCGGGCATCGCGCGGCCGAGCAGCGCGACCCGGCCACCGGACGGCTGGACCAGGCCGAGGAGCATGCGGATCGTGGTCGTCTTGCCCGAGCCGTTGGGCCCGATGAAGCCGTAGACCGACCCCCGGGGCACGGACAGGTCGACGCCGTCGACGGCGAGCTGACCCGAGCGGAAGCGCTTGGTCAGCCCCTCCGTCCGCACGACGAGCGGTGCGGTCCGCTCGCCCACAGCGACCGGGGCTGTGCGCGCCCCGGTCGAGGGCGAGCGGACCGCACCTGCGACCTGCATCGTCATGCCAGCTGGCGCAAGGTGTCGCCGGGCACCGGGCCGAGGAGGACCCGGCCGTCGTCGGTCACCAGCACGCTCAGCAGGGCCGACGTGTACAGCGTGCCCTCGGGCACCTGCGTGGCCATGCGCGAGATCAGGTCGTCGAGCGCGCCGGCCGCCTCGTGCATCCCTGCCATGCTCGAGTCGAGCTCGGCGAAGAGCTCCTCGCCGCTGGCGGTGCCGGGCGTGGCGTCCGGGTCGGCGGGGGCGTCGGCGTCGGTCTCAGCCGTCGGCTCCGCACCCGTCCCCAGCAGCTCGGCCGGGTCCACCCCGGAGAGCTCGAGGACGGTGCCCCAGCCGGTCCCGAGGATCTGCATCCCCTCACCCTCGCCGGGCGCCGCGGCGGCGTCCGGATCGGCGTCCGGGTCGACGCTCGGGTCGGCCTCGGCGAGGTGACCCTGCACCTGCGCCAGGAGGTCCTGCAGCGCCGCGAGACGCTCCGGGCCCTCGAGCCCGGCGATCCGCTGGAGCTCGGCCGGGTCGACCCCGGTCACCGCCGCGAGCTGCTCGGGTGTCATGTCGCGCAGGTCCGCCAGCCCCGTGAGCCCGTCACCGCCGGCCAGCCCCTCGAGGCCGGACAGGCCCTCGAGGCCCGGGAGCCCGCTGCCGGCCAGCTCGGCCAGGTCCGGCACCGGCACCTGCACGTCGCGGACCGTGGCGCCGACCGGCACCGAGAAGTCGAGCACGGCCGGGTCGGGCGCGCCGAACGAGACATCGGTGTACCCGACCTCGAGGGCCGGCGCGTCGGCGTTCGTCGTGCTCCAGACCTGCAGCCGCAGCGGCATCGACGTCTCGGCGTCGACCGCGAGGACCACGTGCGAGACCAGGGTCTCGTGCGTCTTCGGCGTCACGACCAGCTGGTAGGCGCTGCGGCCCGCCACGGTCGTGTCCGCGTCCATCGTCACGTTCGAGGACTGCTGCGCGACGAGGAGGACGGCCCGCGCGAGCTGCTGCGGGTCCGCGATCTGGCCCGGCACGGGCGTGGCCGTGGCCTCGTCGCCCATGAGGCCCTCGAGCGCCGCCGCGCCCGCGCCGTCGACGGTGTAGTGCACCACCTGGTTCTCGGCGCTGGAGTACGTCCACGTCTCGAGGCCGTCCTGCACGACGGAGAACTCCGACGTCGCACCGAGGAGCGCGAGCCGGCTGCGGCCGGCGCCGTCCCACCAGACGCGCGCCGTGGTGCTGCCGCTGAGGAGGTTCGCCGGTCCGGCGTCGGCCATGTCGGTGAGCGGGAGGTCCGGCAGGCCCAGGCGGGCCGTGTAGACGATCGTGCCGGTCAGGGGCGAGGGCTCGGCCTGGACGACGGCAGCGAGCAGCTCCTCCGGCGTGCGGTCGGGCAGGTCGGCGTCGCCGGCGGCGGCGAGCGCCGGCACCGCGAAGGCGGCGGCGACGGCCACGGCCGCGACGGCAGGGACCGCCCAGCGCAGACGCGGCGACCGGCGCCACGACGCGGGCTTGGCTTCGGTGATCTCGGTCATGACAGCACAGTGCCCCCACAGCCCTGAGAGGACGCTGAGACGGCGGGCCTCCGCACGCGACCGGCCGGGTGGTGGCCGGTGGCATGCTTCGGGACGTGCGAGTGCTGGTGGTGGACGACGAGCGCGGTCTGACGCACGCGCTCCAGCGCGGCCTGGCCGCGGAGGGCTTCGCGGTGGACGTCGCGCACGACGGCGAGACGGGGCTCGAGCTGGCGAGCGGCGGCGACTACGACGCGATCGTGCTCGACATCATGCTGCCGCGGCGCAACGGCTACGACGTGCTCGCGGCCCTGCGCGAACGCGACGTCTGGACCCCGGTGCTGCTGCTGAGCGCGAAGGACGGCGAGTACGACATCGCCGACGGGCTCGACCTCGGGGCCGACGACTACCTGACCAAGCCGTTCGCGTTCGTCGTGCTCGTCGCACGCCTGCGCGCCCTGGTGCGCCGCCCGGCCGAGGCCCGGCCCGCGGTCCTGACCGCCGGCGACCTGGTGCTGGACCCCGCAGCCCGCACGGTCACCCTGGCCGGCACCCCGGTCGCGCTCACGGTGCGCGAGCTGGCGCTGCTGGAGTACCTGATGCGGCAGGGCGGCCGCGTGGTCGGCAAGGTGGAGCTGCGCGACCACGTGTGGGACGGGTCGGGCGAGGACGTGAACGTCGTCGAGGTCTACGTCGGCTACCTGCGCCGCAAGCTGGGCCGCGCCGTCGTGGAGACCGTCCGCGGCGCCGGCTACCGGGTACCCGCGTGAGCGGCGACGCCGGGCGCGTCGGCGCGTGGTCCGTCCGCCTGCGACTCACCGTCCTGGCCGCGGGGCTGCTCGCGGTCGCGCTGGCCGTGGGGGCGCTGGCGTTCGCGAGCGCGCTCTCCGCGAGCCGCGTCGGCGACCTCGACCGCACGGTGCGCGCCCGCGCCGAGCCGTCGCCGGCCTCGTGGACGCCGAGCGCGTCCCCGTCGCTCTCCCCGTGACGGAGCCCGGCGAGGTGGTCCAGGTGCTCGACGAGGAGGGCCGCGTCGTCAGCACGTCGCCCAACGCGAGCCGCACGCTGCCCGTGGTGCCGGCCGGCGAGGTCGCAGACCTGCGCGCCCGCGCCGACGCCGACGACGCCGTCGTCGCCGGCACCCGGCACAGCGCGTACGACGGCGAGGCGCGCGTCGCCGTCGTCCCCGTCACTTACCGCGACGCCCCGGCGACCGTCGTCGCCACGCTGCCGCTGGCCGAGGTGCACTGGCTGCGCCGGGCCGTGGGCGTGTCCCTCCTCCTCGTGGTGCCGCTGCTGACCCTGGCGCTCGCCGGGGTGGTCTGGCTCGTCGTCGGGCGCGTGCTGGCCCCGGTCGAGGCGCTGCGCGGCGCGGCTGCCCAGGTGGCCCGCCGGGGCGGGCCCGGCTCGCTGCCCGTGCCCCGCGGCACGGACGAGCTCGGCGCCCTCGCACGCACGCTTAACGAGATGCTCGACCGGCTGGAGTGCTCGGCGGCGCGCCAGCGCGCGTTCGTCGCCGATGCCGCGCACGAGCTGCGCTCGCCGATCGCCGGGCTGCGCACCGCCGTCGACGTGGCCCGCGCCCACCCGGACGCCTACAGCAGCGCCGAGCTGGCGGCCGCGCTGGAGCCCGAGGTCCTACGGATGCAGGCGCTCGTCGACGACCTGCTGCTCCTCGCGCGCGTCGGCACGGCTCCCTCGGCCCGCGGCCCGCTCGACCTGGCCGACCTCGCGGCCGACGCCGTGGCCGCCGCCCGACCCGGCGGTGTGGTCCCGGTGGCGGCGGGGACCGGCGCCGGCTGGGGGGACCGCACCGCGCTGACCCGCGTGGTCCGCAACCTCGTCGACAACGCCGTCCGGCACGCCCGCGAGGCCGTCACCGTCACCGTCACCGACGGCGTCGTCACGGTGGACGACGACGGCACGGGCATCCCCGCCGCGGACCGGGAGCGGGTGTTCGAGCGTTTCGTGCGACTCGAGGCCGCCCGCGAGCGCGAGGCCGGCGGCAGCGGCCTCGGCCTGGCGATCGCCCGCGAGATCGCGCGCGAGAACGGCGGCGACGTCGTGCTCGGCGACGCCCCGGCCGGTGGGCTCCGCGCCACCGTGACGGTACCGACCTCGGAGCCGGCAGGCCCTGCCCAGGCCTGAGCGCCACCCAGCCCGGGCGCCCCGCGCGGGCCCGCGTCAGCCGAGCCGGGCCCGCAGCCCCGCGAGCTCGTCGGTCAGCGCGTCGGGCAGCCGGTCACCGAAGGTGTCGAACCACTCCTCGGCGAGGTCGGCCTCGCGGTGCCAGGCGTCGGCGTCGACCGCGACGAGCTCGGCCAGGTCCTCCGCCGCGACGCTCAGCCCGACCACGTTCAGCGCACCCGGCGCCGGGACCAGCCCGACGGGCGTCGGGACGGCCTCCGCCTCGCCCGCCACCCGGCGCAACGCCCACTCGAGGACGCGCGAGTTCTCCCCGAAGCCGGGCCAGAGGAACCTGCCGTCCGCACCCTTGCGGAACCAGTTCACGCAGAACAGACGCGGAGCACCGTCGCCCAGCTCGGCGCCGATCCGCAGCCAGTGCGCCCAGTGGTCGGCCATGTGGTAGCCGCAGAACGGCAGCATGGCGAAGGGGTCACGGCGCAGCGCGCCCACGGTGCCCTCGGCGGCTGCGGTCTGCTCGGAGCTGATCGTGGCGCCCATGAACACCCCGTGCGGCCAGGACGTCGCCTCGGCGACGAGCGGCACGTTGGTGGCACGGCGGCCGCCGAAGAAGATGGCGTCCACGGGAACGCCGGCCGGGTCCTCCCAGACGTCGGAGATCATCGGGCAGCGCGCCGCGGCGACGGTGAACCGGGAGTTGGGGTGCGCGGCGGGGCGGCCGGCGTCGGGCGTCCAGTCCTGGCCCGTCCAGTCCACGAGGTGGCTCGGCGGCTCCGTCGTCATGCCCTCCCACCACACGTCGCCGTCGTCGGTGAGCGCGACGTTCGTGAAGATCGTGTCGGACTCCACCATGGCGAGCGCGGTCGGGTTGGTCGTGGCGCCGGTGCCGGGTGCGACGCCGAAGAAGCCCGCCTCGGGGTTGATGGCACGCAGGCGGCCGTCGACGGGCCGCATCCACGCGATGTCGTCGCCGATCGTCTCGGCCGTCCAGCCGGGCACGGTCGGCCGCACCATCGCGAGGTTCGTCTTGCCGCACGCCGACGGGAACGCGGCGGCCACGTGGAAGACGCGACCCTCGGGCGACGTCAGGCGCAGGAGCAGCATGTGCTCGGCGAGCCAGCCCTCCTCGCGGCCGAGCACGGAGGCGATCCGGAGGGCGAAGCACTTCTTGCCGAGCAGCGCGTTCCCGCCGTAGCCCGAGCCGTACGACCATATCTCGTGGGTCTCCGGGAAGTGCGCGATGTACTTGGTCGGGCTGCACGGCCAGGGCACGTCCGACCGGACGCCGTCGTCGGTCACCAGGGGCATGCCGACGGAGTGCAGGGCGGGCACGAAACGCCCCTCGGTACCGAGCTGCGCGAGAACGGGCGTCCCCACGCGCGTCATGAGGTGCATGTTCACGACGACGTACGCCGAGTCGGTCAGCTGCACCCCGTACTGCGCGAGCGGCGAGCCCACCGGGCCCATCGAGAACGGGATGACGTACATCGTGCGGCCGCGCATGCTGCCGCGGAACGCCTCGACGAGCTCGGCGCGCATCTGCGCGGGCTCGCGCCAGTTGTTCGTGGGGCCGGCGTCGGCCGGGTCGGCCGAGCAGATGAAGGTGCGGCTCTCGACGCGCGCGACGTCGTCGGGCGCCGATCGCGCCAGGTAGCTGCGGGGGCGCTTGAGCGGGTTGAGCTTGATGAACGTGCCCTGCTCGACGAGGAGGGCGCACAGCCGCTCGTACTCGCGCCGCGACCCGTCGCACCAGACCACGGCGTCGGGCTGGGTCAGGTCCGCCGTCTGCGCCACCCACGCGCGCAGGGCGGCGTGCTCGGTGGGCGCCTGGGCGACCGGATCCACGACGGCCTCGGCGGGTGTGGGGTGCAGCGCGGTCATGTGCGGTCCCTTTCCTCCGACCGGCACGGTGGCCGGAATGTCCGAGTCTCTCCGGCAGCGTAGGGGTGTCGGCGGGCCTGCACGCGGCACTTTCGAGAGAAATCCTTGACTTCTTCTCGACCTGGCACGGAACCGCTGTTCGGCCCTGCCCGCGCGGCACGGCAGACTTCTCCCGATACCCCAGGAGGAGACGTGACCGACCGCCCGGTCCCGACCGCGCGCGAGCTGGTCGCCTGGGTGCGCGACGACTTCGGCCTGCGCCTCGCGTCCTGCGAGCGGGCCGGCGGCGGCACCGACGCGGCGGCCAGCACGTGGCGCGCGACGACGGACGACGGCGCGCGCGTCGCGGTGCGGGTGACCGCCGGGCGGGCCACCGGCGTGTGGCTCGCGACGATGCTCGCCCTGCGCGGCGTGCGGGGCGTCCCGACGCCGTGGCGGACGGCGGACGGCGCCGCGTGGAGCGTGCGCGACGGCCGCCGGCTGTCCGTGGCGAGCTGGGTATCCGACCGCGCCGCCGCACCCGGGCGGATGACCGCGGGGCAGTGGCGGGCGCTCGGGCACCTGCTCGCCCAGGTGCACGCACAGCCCGTCGGCGACGCGCTCGCCGTCCTGCCCCGGGAGGACCTCGACCCCACGACCTGGGTACGCCGCGCACGCGACCTGCCGTGGACGATCGTGCGGCAGCCGGGGGCCGACGGCGTCACGAGCGCCGTCGCAGGCGCCCTGGTCGGCGCCCTGGAACCGCTGGCCCGGGTGGCCGACGCGGCCGAGCGCCTTGCCGGGCCGCTCGCCGACCGGTTCGCGGGCGCACCGCCGCGGACGGTCCTGTGCCACGGGGACCCGGACCCGACGAACGTGCTCCTCGGCGAGGACGACGTGTGGCTCGTCGACTGGGACGACGCGCTCGTGGCGCCGCCCGAGCGGGACCTGCTGCTCGTCGTCGGCGGGGTGCTGACGGCGGCGCCCGCCAGCGCCGAGGAGCGCGGCTGGTTCGCCGAGGGCTACGGGCGGCTCGACGTCGATGACGAGCTGGTGCGCTACCTGACCTGCGCCCGCGCGCTCGAGCAGGTGGTGAGCCTGGCCGACGTCGTGCTCGACCAGGACGCGGACCGGGCCCGGCGCGAGGACGCGGCGCGCACGCTGCGCGTCATGCTGGCCACCGAGGGGATCGGGCGGCTCGCGGACGCGACCCAGGCGGCGCCGTGACGCACGAGGGCGCCGGAGTCGAGAGCGCCGGGGTCGAGGGCGCGATCCCGCCCGCCGGCCCGGTTCCGCCGCCCGCCGTCGTCGCGCGTCTGCGGGCGGCCGGCTGCGTCTTCGCGGAGGAGGAGGCGGCGCTGCTGGTGGAGGCCGCCGACGACGCCGCGGCCCTGGACGCGCTGGTGGCGCGGCGGGTCGGCGGCGAACCCCTCGAGCAGGTGCTCGGGTGGGCCGAGCTCGCAGGCCTGCGGGTGCGCGTGGCGCCCGGGGTGTTCGTGCCGCGACGGCGCACGGAGCTCCTGGTGCGGCTCGCGCTGCGGGCGCTGGCCCGCGGGGCAGCGGGTGAGCCACCGGTCGTCGTGGACCTGTGCTGCGGCTCGGGGGCGGCGGGGCTCGCTGTCGCGGTCGGCGCGCGGGCGGCGGGTCGGGCGGTCGAGCTGCACGCCGCCGACGTGGACCCCACCGCCGTCGCGTGTGCGCAAGGCAACCTGGCCGGCGTCGGGCAGGTGTACGCCGGCGACCTGTACGCCGCACTCCCCCGGCACCTGCGCGGCCGCGTCGCCGTCCTGGTCGCGAACGCGCCCTACGTGCCGACGGCCGCGATCGCCGACATGCCGCGGGAGGCGCGCGAGCACGAACCGGCGGTCGCGCTGGACGGCGGCACGGACGGGCTCGACCTGCACCGGCGCATCGCCGCCGACGCCACCGCCTGGCTCGCCCCCGGTGGTCGCCTGCTCGTCGAGACGTCCCGGAGGCAGGCCGCGGGCACCGCGGCGGCGATGCGCGCCGGCGGCCTCGCACCGCGCGTCGTGCGCGACGAGGACCTGGGCGCGACGGCCGTGGTGGGCGTCCGCCGTCGGGCCTGACCGGGCGCGTCCGCAACGTCCAGGTCAGCGGCGCGGCCCGGGCCTGCCGCGCCGTCGCGCGCAGCACCATCGGTGGCCCCTCGCGGGATACGGTGGTGGCCGCCGGCGTGCGCCGGCGGCGGCGGACGAAGGAGGCCCGGTGAGGCTGTCGCTCGCCACGGCGTTGCGCTCGATCACGGGCCCGCACCGCGCCGACAACCAGGACTCGCTCGGCTGCTCCGCGGACTACGTGTTCGTGGCCGACGGCGTCGGGGGCCACGTGGGTGGCGACGTCGCCTCATGGACCGTCACGCACCGCCTCATGGCGAGCCTTGCGACCGTGGCGACCCGCCGGCTCACCGAGGACGCGCTGCGCGAGCTGGTCGCGGTCGCGAACGCCGAGCTGCGGCTGCGCGGCGACCGCGAGCCGGCGCTGGCCGGCATGTCCACGACGCTCACGGGCCTGTTCTGCGGGGACGACGCCGTGCGCGTCGTGCACATCGGCGACTCCCGGGCCTACCTGGTGCGCGACGGCGTCGGGCAGCGCATGACGCGCGACGACTCACTGGTCCAGATGCTGCTCGACCAGGGCACGATCGACGACGACGAGGCCGCCTTCCACCCGCACCGCAACATCATCCTGCACTCGCTCTCGGGCGAGCTGGACGATGCGGCGTGCCTCACGGTGCACCTGGTCCCCGCCCGGTCCGGCGACCGCTGGCTCGTGTGCAGCGACGGGCTCACCGACTACGTGCCGGAGCCGGAGATCCTGCGCATCCTGGCGCTCGGCACCGTCGAGGAGGCCGCCGACGCGCTCATCGCGGCCGCCCTGGCGGAGGACACGCACGACAACGTGTCGGTCGGGGTGGCGGAGGTCGTCGCCGCGGCCGACGACGAGCGGCCCGCCCGGTACCTGGGCGCGGCGGCGTCGGCGGCGGGCGGCGAGGTCGGCGACCTGTCGGTCTGAGCAGCTGGACCGGTCTGACGGCTCAGCGTGGTCTGACGGCTCAGCGTGCGTAGCGCAGCAGCGCGGGTGCGTGCGAACACTCCTCGCCGATACGCACGTCCGCGACGGCGCCGGCCTCGCGCAGCCGCCACAGCTCGGTCACCAGACGGTCCCGGACCGCCGCGGGCTCGAGCGTGTTCACGTTGATCTTGGTGCCCCCCTCGAATCCGGCGAGCACCGACGTCCGCCACTTGAGGACGACGTGCCAGGGCATCGCCTCCGCCAGCGCGAGCGGCCGATGGTGCCACTCCTCGTTGGTGGGGACGGTCGCGCCCGTGGCGGCGTGCACGGCGTGCAGCAGGTCGCTCATCGCGCGGAGCTCCTCCGGGTGGTGCTCCCAGGGCAGCTGGTGGTGGCTCGTCGAGTACACCTCGACGCTCGGGTAGCGGTGCCCGACGCCGGCCACCGCGACCGCGTGCTCGTTCTCCGCGACCACGAGGCGTTGGGCCGCGGCGTGGTCGACCACGCCGACGTAGACGCGGGGATCCTCGCGGACGCGGGCGACCACCCGGTCCATCTGCGGGCCGTGCTCGTCGATCGCGACGAGCTGCTTGTGCAGGTGGTCGAAGGACGCGCCCGCGGGCCGCAGCCAGTTCTGGAACACGGCGACGTAGCGCGCAGCCGGCTGCGCGGCGTACAGGGCCTGCATGCCGTCGACGGCGAACTGCAGGTAGTCGGCGTGCTCGTCCGGGGTGAGGGTGCCGGAGCCGGCGAGCTGGTCGTCGCACTCGGCACCGTCGACGTAGTGGCGGCGGGCGATCACGACGTCGTGCGTCCCCGCGAAGAGGTCGACGGCGTGCGCCAGCCACGTGTCTTCGGGCGCGGCCGCCCACTCCTCGTCCGTGACGCCCCGCGAGGCAAGCCGCCGGCGCAGGACGGCGAGGACGTGCTCGCGACCGAGCGGCGCCGCGACGTAGCTCTCGGCCCGGGCCCTGACCGCGGCCGGCACCTGGTAGCCGTGGTTCTCGCGCCAGTAGTCGACGGAGAGGATCTCGAAGAGGTTGGGCACGAGGCGCAGCTCGGCGAGCGTGTCGGTGACGTGCTCGGCGGACACGCCGGCCAGCACCACGGGTGCGCCGTCCGCGCCCCTGACCAGGCGCGCCTTCTCCGGCGGCGTCTCGAGGTAACGGTGTGAGCAGAAGGCGCAGTGGGCGCCGTCGGCGGCGTGGTCCACCGGGCGGGGCTCCGCCGCGGGGACCCTGAGCGGGCGGTGGGCGCGACCCGGGACGGTCCACACGACCGTGCCGGTCACCTGGTTGACCTGTTTCACCGTGCCGTCCGGGAGGCGGACCAGCGGCGGCGGGCGATCGGTCATCGGGAGCCTCTGCGCACGGCTCCACCCTAGGCAGGCGCGCGGCCCGGGTCGTGCTGGCGCACCCGGCGTCGTGTCGGAGCCGGACGGCCCGCCTCACACACCGTCGCCGTCGGGCCGCCCACGCCGGAGGAGGCCGACGGCCGGGATCGTCACGACCGACGCGACCGCCCCGACGAGGAACGCGGCGTGCACGCCCGCAGCCGTGGCACCGGCAGCCGTCGCCCCAGCGTCGTTCGCGGTGAGTGCGCGCGCGGTCATGACCGTCACGAAGAGCGCCGTACCGGCCGCCCCGGCCACCTGCTGCACCGTGCCGATCGCGGCGCTGCCGTGGGCGTACAGGCGCGCAGGCAAGGCTCCGAGCGCCGAGGTGAAGAGTGGGGTGAAGACCAGGGCGAGACCCGCGGAGAGCAGCACGTGGGCCGCGAGCAGGTGCCACGCCTGCGTCTCCATGCCGAACCTCGTCATCACCCACATCGAGGCGCTCACCAGGACCGTCCCCGGGAGCAGCAGCGGTCGCGGGCCCACACGGTCGTAGGCGCGGCCGACGGTCGGCGCGACGAGGCCCATGAGCAGGCCGCCGGGGAGCAGCAGCAGACCGATCGTGAGCGACGGAAGGCCCAGGACGCCTTGGGCATAGATCGGCAGCAGGATGATCGTGCCGAAGAGGCTGATCATCGAGACGCCCATCAGGGCCACGCCGACCGTGAACGCCGGCACGGTGAACGTCCGCAGGTCGAGCAGCGCCGCGTCCGTCCGCTGGAGCCACAGCTGCCGAGCGATGAACAACGACAACGCGGCCGCTCCGAGCACCACCGGCGCCCACGCCCACACCGCGCCGTCCCGAGCGGACTCACCGAACCGGCTCAGCCCGACGACGATCCCGCCGAACGCGACGGCGGACAGCAGCACCGAGCCGACGTCGACGCGGGCGTACCGCGGCTCGGTCAGGTTCTCGAGGCGTAGGGCACCGATCATGAGCGCCGTCAGCGCGATGGGCAGCATCACCACGAACAGCCAACGCCAGCTGAGCACCTCCAGGACCGCCCCCGAGAGCGTCGGGCCGAGCGCAGGCGCCACCGAGATGACCACCGAGATCCTGCCCATGACCCGCCCTCTCGACGCGGGCGGGGCGACGGTCATGACAGTCGTCATGAGCAGGGGCATCATGATCGCGGTGCCGCTGGCCTGGACGACGCGGCCGAGGATCAGCACGGCGAAGCCTGGGGCGAGAGCGCTGATCAGCGTGCCTGCGGAGAACAGGCCCATCGCGGTCACGAAGGTCCGCCGCGTCGACGTCCGCTGGATCACGAACCCCGTCACCGGGATGACCACCGCCATGGTGAGCATGAATGCCGCGCTCACCCACTGCGCGGCGGTCGCGGTGACCGCGAGGTCCTGCATGAGGTGGGGCACCGCGATGCCCATGGTGGTCTCGTTGAGGATCACCACGAAGGCGGAGAGGAGCAGGAGGCCGACGGCCCGGCGATCGCGCGGCGCAAGTGCGCCGTCGCGCCCGGGCTGGTCGACGCGAACAGCTGAGCTGTCGGCGACGGTGGCGGAGTTCTCGGTCATGGTCGTCCCTGAGGTCGCGGGTGGGCGACGGCACCGCCACTCGGGATCCGGCGGTCGCGCGTCGTCAGTCTCGGAAGTAGGACGATGCACGTCGACGGAATTAACCGGTCATCCGCCGCCGAAAATCTGCCCAGCGTCGCCACGGCGTCCATGACGACGCGGCATCCTGCGGGTATGACCCACGACGCGAACCTGCTGATCGTCCTGCGCGAGGCGACCGCGGCCGACACCCCCACCCTCGACACGTTCGGCGACGCCGAGGTGCGGGGGCAGCACGACTTCTACGACTCCGCCGACCTCGCCGACCTGCACGGTGGCCGTTCCGCACAGGGAGCGCGCGTGATCTCGGACGCCACGGGTGCCGTGCTCGGCCGCGTCACGTTCCACCAGGTCGCCTACGGTCCGAACCGCCGCAGCCTCGCCTGGCGCATCGGCATCACCGTGCTGCCCGAGTTCCGGGGACGCGGCATCGGCGCGCTCGCGCAGCGCCTGATGGCCGACGAGCTCTTCGAGCGGACGGACGCCCACCGCGTCGAGGCGGACACCGACGCCGACAACTTGGCGGAGCGCCGCGCACTCACGTCCGCCGGTTTCACCGCCGAGGGCACCCTGCGGGGCGCCCGCTTCCGTGCCGGGTCATATCGCGACGCCGTGATGTTCGCACGGCTGCGCGACGATGCCTGAACGCCGTGCGCCGTGCGCCGCCCGGTGCGGCCGCGGCAGGCGTCAGCGCTTCTTCGGCGGGCGGGGCGGCCCGACAGCCCCCCGGGACGCCGCCCAGATGTCGATCCCCGCGTCGATGGCGTCCCCGTCGATCGCCGCCAGCTCCTCCGGCGTGAAGGCCGGGTTCTGGAGCGCGCCGAGGTTCTCCTCGAGCTGCGCGACCGAGCTCGCCCCCGCGACCACCGACGTCACCCGCGGATCGCGGAGCGCCCAGGCCAACGCCATCTGCGGCAGCGTCTGCCCCCGCTCCTGCGCCCGGGTGTTCAGCCGACGGACGTGCTCGAGCGCCTCCGGCTTCAGCAGCCCGGGATCGAGGGACTTGCCCTGCGACGCCCGCGAGCCCTCCGGGATCCCACCGAGGTACTTGTCGGTCAGCATCCCCTGGGCGAGCGGGGAGAACGCGATGCACCCGACCCCGGCATCCCCGAGCACGTCGAGCAGCGACTCCTCGATCCAGCGGTTCAGCATCGAGTAGGAGGGCTGGTGGATCAGCAGCGGCGTCCCGAGTGCCGCGAGGATCTCCATCGCACGTCGCGTGTCCGCCGGGCTGTAGGACGAGATCCCCGCGTAGAGCGCGCGGCCCGAGCGCACCGCCGTGTCGAGGGCGCCCATGGTCTCCTCGAGGGGCGTCGTCGGGTCGAAGCGGTGGCTGTAGAAGACGTCCACGTAGTCCAGGCCCAGGCGATCGAGCGACTGGTCCAGGCTCGCCAGCAGGTACTTGCGCGACCCGCCGCCCTGCCCGTACGGCCCGGGCCACATGTCGTAGCCGGCCTTCGTGGAGATGACGAGCTCGTCCCGGAACGGCTTCAGGTCGCCCCGAAGCAGACGACCGAAGGTCCGCTCGGCGGCCCCGTAGGGCGGGCCGTAGTTGTTCGCCAGGTCGAAGTGCGTCACGCCGAGGTCGAAGGCGCGCCGAACCACCGCGCGCTGCACGTCGAACGTCCGGTCGTCACCGAAGTTGTGCCACAGGCCGAGCGAGATCGCCGGGAGATCCAGGCCGCTGCGACCGGTCCTGCGGTAGGTCATCCGCTCGTAGCGGTTCGGGTCGGGCACGTAGGTCACGGGTGCCTCCTCTCGGGCCCAACCCTGTCACGAGACCGGAGGACCTGGCACTCGCCGGCCAGAGCGCTCAGCGCGCCGAGCGCAGCTCCAGGGTCAGGGGGCACTGGAACGGGTCCCGAGCCGCGAGGCCGACCCGGTTGAGGTACTCGACGACGATCCGGTAGGACCCGAAGAGGGTGGTCTCCGTGTAGGCGATCCCCCGCTCGAGGCAGTACTCGCGCACGATGGGCCGGGCCCGCCGCAGGTGGGGCCGCGGCATGCTCGGGAACAGGTGGTGCTCCACCTGGTGGTTCAGCCCGCCCGTGAACCAGTCGACCAGCCGTGTCCCGGTGACGTTGCGGCTCATCAGCACCTGACGGCGCAGGAAGTCGATCTTGGCGTCGGGCGGCACGATCGGCATGCCCTTGTGGTTCGGCGCGAACACCGCGCCCATGTACAGCCCGAACAGGCTGAGCTGCACCGCGAGGAACGCGAACGCCATCCCGACCGGCAGGGCCCAGAACACCAGGCCCAGATACCCCAGGAGCCGCACCGATACGAACGCGATCTCGACCGGCCGGCGCTTGACCGGCCCGCGCCCGAAGATGGTCCGCACACCGGACACGTGGAGGTTGAGGCCCTCGAGCAGCAGGAGCGGGAAGAAGAACCAGCCCTGACGTGCGGCCACCCAGCCGCGCAACCCCCGCCGCGGCGGGGCCTCCGGGTCGGCGTGGAACACGAGGATCCCGTTGTTCACGTCAGGGTCCGTGCCGACCTGGTTCGGCTTGGCGTGATGGCGGCTGTGCTTGTGCGTCCACCAGCCGTAGCTCATGCCGGCGTAAAGGTTGGCGATCGTGAGGCTCGCCCAGTCGTTCCAGCGGCCCGACGCGAAGATCTGCCGGTGCGCGGCGTCGTGCCCCAGGAACATGACCTGCCCGAGCACCAGTGCGAGGAGCGCCGCGATCCCGAGCTGCCACCAGGTGTTGCCCAGCAGGACGACGGCCGCACCCAGGGCGATGAGCAGCACCGTGAGCAGGGCGAACTGCGCCCAGTAGTACCCGACGCGGCGGCGCATCAGCCCTGCCGCGTGCACACGCTTCGAGAGCTCGGCGAAGTCGCTGACCTGCCTCGCTGCAGCCCGTTCGGTGTCGGCTGTCCCGGCGCTCATGGTGCCTCGGTTCTCTGTCGACGGCGAACGAGCGGGGCACGTTCGCGGGGCTTGAGCCTAACCCAGCCCCCGCCGCACCCTCCGCCGTGGAAATCTCGTGGCGCTCGGGTACGCTGGCCTCACGTTGTAGGAGTGAATGCCGTGGTTGCAGTACCCGAGCAGAAACCCCTCACCGCCAGCGCCGAACCGCGGGGCTGGGTTGACTGCTCTGGAAGGAGCTCACCATGGCTACTGGAGTCGTGAAGTGGTTCAACGCCGAGAAGGGCTTCGGCTTCATCGCCCCTGACGACGGCGGCGCCGACGTCTTCGCCCACTACTCCGCCATCGACGGGCGCGGCTACCGCTCCCTCGAGGAGAACCAGAAGGTCGAGTTCGAGGTCACGCAGGGTCAGAAGGGCCCGCAGGCCTCGAACATCCGCGCCGTCTGAGACAGGCGCTCATCTGAGCCGCCGTCGCCCCCGCACCGGGGCGTCGGCGCGACGCGACGGCCCGCCCCTCATCGGGGGCGGGCCGTCGCGTCGTCTCCGGGCAACGAGGCCCCCGACGGCGTCACCCGGCCCCGACGTCACATCGCCCGGCACGCCACTTCGCCCGGCCCTTCGCCCGACCCCGACGGCGTCGCCCCGGCCCCGACGGCGTCGCCCCGGCTCCGGCGCCCGGTCCCGCGGGAGGTCGCCTGGGGTCCCGTCGACCGCGGCTCAGCGCCCGCGGAACCTGTCGATCTCGCGTCGCTCCCGCTTGGTGGGCCGCCCGGTGCCCCGCAGCCGCATCGCGACCGGCGCGACGAACTCCCGTGGCGGGGGCGCCGGCGTCTTGTCGATGTAGCACTCGGCGGCGATCGCGGCGCTCGCCCGCTTCGTGAGGATCGCCGTGACCTCGTACACGCGCTCCCGGCCGGGCAGCTGGACGGCCACCTCGTCGCCGGGCCCGACGAGCGTCGCGGGCTTGGCCCGGTCGCCGTTGACCCGCACGTGACCGGCCCGGCACGCCGCCGCCGCCTGCGAGCGCGTCGTGTACAGCCGGACCCCCCAGATCCAGGCATCGACGCGCGCGCGGTCCATGCGGTCAGTCTCTCAGGGCACGACGACGCCCGACGGCGCCGCGCCCGTCTCGCCACTCCCGTCTCGCCACTCCCGTCTCGAGGCGAGCGAGGCCCCGCCCCACGCGAACAAGGCTCCGCCCCACGCGAACAAAGCCCCGCCCTGCGCGCGACAGTCGCTCGCACAGCGAGCGCTTGTTCGCACTGGCCCCACGCCGCTGACGGCGGGGGCCGCCCGGTCTTCTGGGCGACCCCCGATCGCTGCCCTCGCGAACACACCGGCTGGCCTCACGCCGACCCCACCCACGCCGACCCCGGCCCACGCCGGGCGGCACACCCCGGCTCAGGCCGACGCCGGCCGACCCCGGCCGACCCCGGCCCGCGCCGGGAGGCACACCCCGGCGCGGGCCGGGCCGACCCACCGACCCGGGCCGCGCCCCGGCTCAGGCCCGGTGCGCCCGGTAGTACTCGATGAGCGCGGCGGTGGAGGCGTCCTGCGCGGCGATCGCGGCGGCGTCCCCGGCGACCGCCGGCGTCACCTCCATCGCGAGCTTCTTGCCGAGCTCCACACCCCACTGGTCGAACGAGTCGATCCCCCACACCACGCCCTGGACGAACGTGATGTGCTCGTACAGCGCGATGAGCTGACCGAGCACGGACGGCGTCAGCGCCGGCGCCATGATCGACGTCGTCGGCCGGTTGCCGCTGAACACCCGCGCCGGCACGAGCGCCTCCGCGGTGCCCTCGGCCCGGACCTCGTCCGCGGTCTTGCCGAACGCGAGCGCCTTGGTCTGCGCGAAGAAGTTCGCGAGGAAGAGCTCGTGGACGTCTGCGCCGCCGTCCTTCAAGGGGTGCGCCGGGGTCGCGATCGCGATGAAGTCGGCCGGGATGAGGCGCGTGCCCTGGTGGATGAGCTGGTAGAACGCGTGCTGCCCGTTGGTGCCGGGCTCGCCCCAGAACACCTCGCCGGTGTCGCTGGTGACGGGTGTGCCGTCCGCGCGCACGCTCTTGCCGTTGCTCTCCATGGTGAGCTGCTGGAGGTAGGCGGGGAACCGGTGCAGGTACTGCGCGTACGGCAGGACGGCGTGCGTGTGCGCACCGAGGAAGTTGACGTACCAGACGTTGAGGAGCCCCATGAGCGCCGGCACGTTCTGGTCGAACGGCGCGGTGCGCAGCTGCTCGTCGACGGCGTGGAAGCCGGCGAGGAAGTCCCGGAACCCGTCCGGCCCGATGGCGATCGCCAGCGACGTGCCGATCGCCGAGTCGACCGAGTACCGGCCGCCGACCCAATCCCAGAAGCCGAACGCGTTCGCCGGGTCGATGCCGAATGCCGCGACCTTGTCGAGCGCGGTGGAGACGGCGACGAAGTGCTTCGCGACGGCGTCCTGCCGGGCCTCGTCCGTGTCGTCGATCGCACCCGCGGCGAGCAGGCCGGACCACAGCCACTCGCGCGCCAGGCGCGCGTTGACCAGGGTCTCGAGCGTCCCGAAGGTCTTCGACGCGACGATCACCAGGGTGGTGGCCGGGTCGAGGTCCTTGGTCTTCTCGGCGACGTCGGTGGGGTCGATGTTGGAGACGAACCGGACCTCGAGGCCCGCCTGGACGTACGGCTTGAGGGCCTCGTACGCCATGACCGGACCGAGGTCGGAGCCGCCGATGCCGATGTTCACGACGGTCCGCACGCGCTGACCGGTCACCCCGACCCACTCGCCGCTGCGCACCCGGTCGGCGAACGCGTAGACCTTGGTGAGCTCGGTCTGGACGTCGGCGTCGACGTCCTGGTCGCCGACGACGAGCCGCGGCTCCGCGCCGGCCGGGCGCCGCAGCGCCGTGTGCAGCACGGAGCGGTTCTCGGTCACGTTGATGCGCTCGCCGGAGAACATCGCGGCGATGCGGCCACCGAGGTCCACCTCCTCGGCGAGGCGCACGAGGAGCGCGATGGTCTCGTCGGTGACGAGGTTCTTGGACAGGTCCACGTGCAGGTCGCCCACGGTGCGCGTGAGGCGGGCGGCACGGCCGGGGTCCTGCGCGAACCAGGCGCGCAGGTCCGGGGCGAGGGATGCCTGGTGGGCGGTGAGCTCGGCCCAGGCGCTGGTCGTCGTCGCGTCGATCGGGGTCATGGGCCCAACGGTACTGACGGTTGGGGCCGAGCGGGTGGGTCGTCCCGGGCGGTGCCGCGGGGTCCCGGGGCCACCCGGCGTCGGCCATGATCACGACTCTGTACCGATCACGCCGTCTGACGCGGGAACGCTCCCACCGCCCCCGCCCGGCGCGGCACCATGCCGCCATGCCCCGCCGCACCCGTGCCAGCGCCGTCGTCGTCGCCGGTCTCGCCGCCCTCGCGTTCCTCGCCCCGACGGCCTGCACGTCGAGCGACGACCACCCCGCCTCGCCGCGCCCCACCGCCGGCGCGGGTGACCTGGCGGACGCCCCGTTCCGCGACCCCGGGCGCGCCGTCGACGAGCGCGTCGACGACCTGCTGGCCCGCATGGACCTGGCGGACAAGGTGGGCCAGATGACGCAGGCGCCGCGCGACGTCGTGTCCCCCACCGACGTCACCGACCTCCGCCTGGGCAGCATCCTGAGCGGCGGCGGCTCGTCCCCCGACGACAACACGCCCGCCGGTTGGGCCGACATGGTCGACGGCTTCCAGCACGCCGCCGCCGACACCCCGCTCGGTATCCCGCTGCTCTACGGCGTCGACGCCACGCACGGCCACCAGCTGCTCTACGGCGCCACGGTCTTCCCGCAGAACATCGCCCTGGGCGCCGCAGGCGACCCCGAGCTGGCCCGCGAGACCGCCACAGCGACCGCCGAGGAGCTGCTTGCCACCGGCGTGAACTGGACCTTCGCGCCCTGCGTCGCCGTCGTGCAGGACACCCGCTGGGGGCGCTCCTACGAGAGCTTCGGCTCGGACCCCGCCGCGGTGGCCGCGATGACCACCATGGTCGACGGCTTCCAGGACGCGGGCGTCCTCGCCACGGCCAAGCACTTCCTGGCCGACGGCGGCACGGCGGGGGGCGTCGACCAGGGCGACGCGCGGATCGGTGAGGACGTGCTCCGCGCCGTCCACCTGCCGCCCTACGTGGCCGCCGTCGACCGCGGCGTCGGCTCCGTCATGGTCAGCTTCAGCAGCTGGAACGGACAGAAGATGCACGGCAACCGCGACCTCGTCACGGGTGTGCTCAAGGACGAGCTCGGCTTCGACGGGTTCGTCGTCACCGACTGGGCCGGCATCGACCAGCTCGACGGCGAGGCCGGCTTCACGCGCGAGGAGATCGTCGAGGCCGTGAACGCCGGCGTCGACATGGCGATGGTGCCGCAGGACGTGCGCCGGTTCGTCGAGGAGCTCACCGGAGCGGTCGAGGACGGCGAGATCGGCCAGGAGCGCATCGACGACGCCGTCCGGCGCATCCTCACGGTCAAGGTCGGCATGGGCCTGCTCGAGGCGGGCCCGGTGGACCGGTCGCTCGCCGACGCGGTGGGCAGCCCCGAGCACCGGACCCTCGCCCGACGCGCGGTCGCCGCCTCCCAGGTGGTGCTCGCCAACGACGGCGTCCTGCCGCTCGCCACCGGTGCGCGCGTGCTGGTCACGGGCAGCAACGCGGACGACATCGGCAACCAGGCCGGCGGCTGGACCATGACCTGGCAGGGCGCGAGCGGCGACACCATCCCCGGCACCACGATCCTGGCGGGCCTGCGCGACGCCCTGGGCGACGACGCCGTCACCTACTCCGCGGACGGCGCCGGGGCCGCCGGGAACGACGTGGCCATCGCCGTCGTCGGGGAGACGCCGTACGCCGAGTTCGAGGGTGACCGGCCCGACGGCGTCCGCCTCACGCCCGAGGACGAGGCGGTGCTGGCGCGGCTGCGCGAGTCGGGCGTGCCGACGGTGCTGGTCGTCGTCAGCGGCCGGCCGATGGACATCGGCGAGCCGCTGACCTGGGTGGACGCGGCTGTCGCCGCCTGGCTGCCGGGCAGCGAGGGGGCGGGCGTCGCCGACGTGCTGACCGGCACGGTTGCGCCCGGCGGGCACCTTCCGGTGTCCTGGGGCGACCTGCCGGTCGGCTTCGGCCTGACCTACTGAGGTGACGCGCGACGAGCAGCCGCGCGCAGACGAGAACGGGGTGCGCATGGGTGAGGTCCGGGTCCGGCCGATGACGGCGGGCGACTGGCCGGCCGTCGAGCGGATCTACACCGAGGGCATCGCGACGCGGAACGCGACCTTCGCTGCCGAGCCGCCCACGTGGGCCGAGTTCGATGCGGGACACACGGCGGACCACCGGCTCGTCGCCGTTGTCGAGGGCACAGCTGTCGAGGGCACAGCTGTCGAGGGCACAGCTGTCGACGGCACAGTCGTCGGCTGGGCGGCGTGCAGCGCCGTCAGCTCGCGGTGCGTCTACCGGGGCGTCCTGGAGATCAGCGTCTACGTGGCGGCGTCGGCGCGCGGCCGCGGCGTCGGGTCGGCCCTGATGGCCCAGCTGGTCACCGGCACCGAGGCGGACGGCGTCTGGACGCTCCAGGCAGGCATCTTCCCGGAGAACACCGGGAGCCTCGCCCTGCACCGCCGGCACGGCTTCCGTGAGGTCGGGCGCCGGGAGCGGCTGGGCGAGATGGACGGCGCTTGGCGCGACGTGCTGCTCCTGGAGCGCCGCAGCACGCTCGTCTGAGGCCGCCCGCCCCACTGGACCTTCGTCCCTGAGGTTTGCCTAACCTTCCTTGCTACCGTCGAGATGTGCACCTCGACGACTGCGCCCTCGACAACGACCTGGTCGTGCGCGGCGTGGCGGGACCTGCGTCCTCGCGCGCACGCATGTACGAGATCGGCCTGCACGCGGGTGCCGTCGTACGCGTGACGCATCGCGGGCCGGCCGGCGGGCGCGTGATCGCCGTCGGCGGTGCGCGGGTCGCCATCGACGCCGCCACCGCCGGCCGCGTGGAGGTCGAGGCGCTGTGACCACCTGCCACGACACGGGCGGCACCACCCCCGCCCCGGCACCGGGCGGCATCGGCGCCGCCGGCGGTGTGCTCCTCGTGGGCAACCCGAACGTCGGCAAGTCGACCCTGTTCAACCGCCTCACCGGCGCCCGGCAGAGCGTCATGAATGCCCCGGGCACCACCGTCGAGCTGCGCACCGGCACGT
Source organism: uncultured Actinomycetota bacterium (assembly GCA_963807045.1). GTDB lineage: Bacteria > Actinomycetota > Actinomycetes > Actinomycetales > Cellulomonadaceae > Actinotalea. The sequence goes on from CAWDZL010000002.1 coordinate 401,587, forward strand.
GGCGGGGCCCGATCGTCGACCTGCCGGGCACCTACTCGCTCGTCCCCCGCAGCCCCGACGAGCAGGTCGTCGCCGACGCGCTGGCGGCCGAGCCCGACGCGGTCGCCGTCGTCGTGCTCGACGCAACCGCCCTCTCCCGCTCCCTCTACCTGCTCGCGCAGACCGGGGCGGCGCGGCCGGTGGTCGCCGTGGTGACGCTGCTCGACGTCGCGCGCAGCCGCGGCGCCGCCGTCGACACGGACCGCCTCGCCGAGCTGCTCGGCATCCCCGTGGTGCCGCTCGACCCGCGCGCGGGCGACGTCGACGGTGCACTGGCCGCCGCCCTCGCCCACGCCCGGCGGCTCAGGGACGTGCCCGCACCGGAAGAGGGCGCCACCGAGCTCGAGGACGTCGAGCGGCTGTTCGGCTGGGTGAACGGCGTCGTACAGGCGCTGGGCGCCGCCGCCCCCGTCCGCCGCACGCGCACCGACGCGGTCGACACGGTGCTGCTCAACCCATGGTTCGGGGGGCCCGTCTTCCTGCTGGCCATCTGGCTGCTGTTCGAGATGACGACGACGCTCGCCGCCCCGCTCACCGGCCTCGTGAGCAGCACCGTCGCGGACATCGCCGACGCCGCCCGAGCCGCCCTGCCTGACGGCTGGATCGAGGGCCTCGGCGTCGACGGCGTGCTCGTGGGCGTGGGGACGGTCCTGACCTTCCTCCCCCTCCTCGCCGTCATCTACCTGGCGCTCGCCCTGCTCGAGGACTCCGGGTACCTGGCCCGCGCCGGGTTCCTGGCCGACCGCTGGATGCGCGCCTTGGGCCTGGACGGCCGGGCGATGCTGCCGCTCGTCATCGGTTTCGGCTGCAACGTGCCCGGCGTTGCCGCCACCCAGACGCTGCCCAACGCGCGGCAGCGGCTGCTCACCGGCCTGCTCGTGCCGTGGACGACGTGCGCGGCACGCCTGCCCGTGTACGTCCTGCTCGCGGGCGTGTTCTTCCCCGACGACGCCGGTACCGCGATCTTCGGCATGTACGTGCTGAGCCTTGCCCTCGTCGTCGTCGGCGGGCTGATCGGGCGCCGGACGCTGGTGCGCGGTCTCGCCGCCGAGCCGCTGCTCCTGGTGCTGCCCGCCTACCAGCGCCCCCGGCTGCGGCCGATCCTCGCGTCGGTCTGGGCGCGGGTGCGCTCGTTCGCCCTCAAGGCCGGCTCGATCATCGTGCTCACGCTCTCCGTGATGTGGGCGCTCATGGCGGTGCCGGTCGACAACGGTGCCACAGGCGTCGAGGGCAGCCTGTACGGGGCCGTGGCCGACGCCGTCGCGCCGGTCTTCGCGCCCGCCGGGTTCGACGACTGGCACCTCTCTGCGGCGCTCGCGTCGGGCTTCGTCGCCAAGGAGGTCGTGGTCGGGTCGCTCGCCCAGTCCTACGCCGCCGACGACGACGACGACGACGACGACGACGACGAGGGTGCCCTCGGCGAGGCGCTGCGCGACACCCTCGAGGAGTCGTCGGGCGGTGCACCGGCAGCGGCCGGGCTCGCGCTCATGGTCTTCGTGCTCGGGTACACGCCCTGCTTGGCGACCGTGTCGGAGCAGTGGCGGCGGTTCGGGGCTCGCTGGACGGTAGGTGGCGTCGCGGTGCAGCTCGCCGTGGCGTGGTTGCTCGCCGTCGCGGTCTTCCAGGTGGGCGCACTCCTGACGAGGCTGCTGTGAGCACCGTCGCCGAGCAGGTCCGGGACGCCCTGGAGCAGGGCGCGACCGTCGATGCCGTGGCGCGTCGGCTCGGCATGCCGGCCTCGCTCGTGCAGGTGGTCGTGGACGGCCTCGCCGCGACGGGTCGTGCGACCGGGTGCGGGCCGACCGGCTGCCCGACGTCGCGCGAGACCGCCCCGCCGACCTGCCTGGGGTGCCCACTGGTCCCGCTGGGCGCGCTGCGGCACTGATGCGGCGGCCGCGTCGAGACGACACGCACGCGTCGCCGTGACGGTATCGGGCGGAAACCGGACATATCTCCACAGCCTGTGCACAAAGATGTGGAGCACCGCGAGTTCATGCAGCGTTCACGCCACGTCCGGGCGCCCAAAGGCCGGGGTGCCCAGCGCGAGCACGGCGAGCGCCGCGACGAAGGCGCCCGCGATCACGGCCGCCATCGGGACCGCGCCGCCGCCGAGCACACCGACGAGCGACCCGATCACGCCGCCGCCCCCGGCCTGGAGGAAGCCGATCACCGCCGCCGCGCTGCCCGCCCGCTCCCCGTGCCGCGAGAGAGCGAGCGCCGCGGCGTTCGACATGATCAGGCCGATCGCGCCCACGATCAGCCACAGCAGCGCGACCAGGCCCACCAGCCCTCCGGCGCCGGTCGCCGCGGCCACCACGAGCACGCCGGACAGCGCCGTCGCCAGGGGCAGGCCGACCCGGAGGAGGCGCTCCGGCCCCAGCCGCGGGACGAGGGCGGCGTTGAGCTGCGCGACGACCACCTGGGCGATGCCGACGATCGCGAAGACGACGGCGAACTGCCCCGTCGTCAGGCCGTGGTCGCGCTGGAGGACCCACGACGAGCCGGAGACGTACGCGAGCAGGACGCCCATCATCAGGCCCGGCAGCACGGCGTAGGCGACGAACCGACGGTCGCGCGCGATGGCGGCGTAGCCGCGGAACGCAACGCGCAGACCGCGGGCCGCGCGACGCTCGGGCGGCAGCGTCTCGGGCAGGAGCGCCAGGACGACGACCCCGATGAGCGCACCGAGCGCGGCGAGCGTCACGAACACGGCCCGCCAACCCCAGTGGTGCGCGACGAACCCGCCCACGGACGGGGCGAGGAGGGGCGCCGCGCCGATGACGAGCATGAGGCGGGAGAGCAGCCGCGCCGCCAGCGCGCCGGTGTAGGTGTCCCGCACGACGGCCATCGCGACGACCGAGCCGCCCGCGGCCGCGAAGCCCTGCAGCACGCGCAGCGCCACGAGCTCGCCCACGCCGGTGACCCGCGCGCACAGCAGCGAGAGGACCACGTGCACCGCGATGCCGCAGAGCGCGGGCAGGCGCCGCCCGAACCGGTCGGAGAGCGGACCGATGAGGAGCTGGCCGAGCGCGCCACCGATGAGCGTCCCGGTGATGGTGAGCTGGACGCCCGCCGCGGTGGACGAGAGGTCCGTCGCCACCTCCGGGACGGACGGCAGGTAGAGGTCGGTGCTCACAGCCGGCAACAGCGAGAGCAGGCCGATGACGACGACGAGCCCGCCCCCTGAGGCCCGTCGCGTGGTCACCCCACCAGTGTCCCAACGGATCGATTCGACGCGCAGCCGATTCCGCCCCCGGGGCCTGCGTCGGACCCGCGCGGCATGCTGGGGCCATGTGCGGGCGCTACGCATCGTTCCGGGAGGCACAGGACCTGGCCGACGCCTTCGCCGTCGCGCCGCCCGATGTGGCCGACGACGCGCGGCTCCTCCCGCCGTCGTGGAACCTCGCGCCCACGGATCCCGTCCGGGTCGTCGTCGAGCGCGCGCACGACGGCGAGGTGCGGCGCTCGCTGCGCGTCGTGCGCTGGGGCCTGGTCCCCGGCTGGGCGAAGGACCCGTCGGTCGGCTCGCGCATGATCAACGCCCGCGTGGAGACGATCACGACCAAGCCGGCGTTCCGCACGGCGGCCGCGGCGCGGCGCTGCCTCGTCCCGGCCGAGGGCTACTACGAGTGGCAGGCCGCCGACGGCGCCACGGCCGGCTCCCCACGGGGCAAGCAGCCCAAGCAGCCGTTCTGGATCCACCCCGCCGACGGCGGCCTGCTCGCCTTCGCGGGCCTGTACGAGTTCTGGCGGGACCGGTCCCGGGCGGACGACGACCCCCTGCGCTGGCTCGTGACGATGACGATCGTCACCGGCGGCGCCGTGACGGACGACCCGGCGATCGCCGCGCTCCACGACCGACGGCCCGTCATCCTGACGCCCGAGGCCTGGGACGCCTGGCTGGACCCGCAGGTCACCGAGCCGGACGCCGTCGTGGAGCTGCTGCACCGTGCCCCGCCGCGGCTGGTCGCGCGGCCCGTGTCGACCCAGGTGAACCGCGTCGGCACCGACGGACCCGAGCTGGTCGAGCCCGTCGAGCTGCCCGCGCCGCCGGTCCTCGACCTGCCGCCCGGCTGAGGCCCGGCTACCCCTGCGCCGGTCGGGCGCCGGCCACGCGGACCGGGGCGAGCGGGCCGATCCCCGGGATCTCCCGCTCCGGCAGCGGCTCGAGCTCGAAGCCGGTCAGGAAGCTCGCCGTCGGCGCGTCGGTGAGCACGGTGCCCGGCGCGGCCTCGTCGGTCAGGCGCGCCGCGACGTTGACCGACGCCCCGAAGACGTCGCCGAACCGCGACAACATCCGGCCCCAGACGAACCCCACGCGCACGGGCGTGGGCGAGGCGACCCCGAACACGTCCGCGAGCGCGAGCGCGATCCCCGCACCCGAGGCGGCGTCGTCGGCCACGAAGAGGACGGCGTCACCGATCGTCTTCACGACCCGCCCCCCGCCGGTCGTCACGATGTCCGCGCCGCGCTCCTCGAAGTCCCGGATGAACCGCCCGAGCTCGGGCGGCGGCATGGCCGCGGTGCGCACGGTGAACGAGACCATGTCGGCGAAGCCCACCGCCCGGGCCAGCGGCAGCGAGTCGGACGGCACGTTCCGGGCCTCGGAGAACTCGCTGACGTACCGCGCCGCCAGCGCCGCCATGTGCCGTCGCCAGGCGTGCAGCATCTGCTGCTCGAGGAGCGGGGCGACCCACCGCATCCGGTCCAGGAGGACGAGGCGCGCGCTCGCGTCGTCGAGCAGGTAGCGCTCGGCGTAGTGCTCGACGAGCGTCTCGGACTGCCACAGCGCCATCCGGTCGGTCAGGTGGCCCACGGAGCGCTCGAGCGACACCAGGCCCGTGGGGCCCACCTCGCTCTCCTCGGCGGCGTGCACCAGCGCCCCGATGACGCGGGCGTCCTCCTCGGTGAACTCCACGGCCTCCGGGTCGCTGACCGGCATGCCGAGCGCCCGCCAGAAGGTCGTCGCGGCCGACTCCGACACGCCCGCCCGCGCGGCCAGCTGGGCCAGCGTCAGCGTCCGCGGCCCGCCGAGGAGCTGGTCCTCGAGGCGACGGAACGTCCAGGAGTCGGGCACCGGCTCAGGCTAAGCCCGATGTGACCTACGCCACGCGCGCGACCGCCCACCCGGCGTGCCGGGTGGGCGGTCGCGGCTGGCCGGTCGCGTCCGACCGGCTCGGCGTCAGCGGTGCGGAACGGCCGCCGCCGACGCCGTCCGACGGCAGGTCACCAGGCCACGCCGAGCGAGTAGGCGCCCGCCGTCCTGCCCGTGCCGCCCGAGTAGTACACGACCCGCGCGTAGACCGTGGTGGGCGACTCCCCCACGTTCTTGACGGCCACTGTGTCCACCACGCCCCGGTCCGCCGTGGCGGAGGTGGCGAGGGTGCCCGCCTCGTCGTAGACGTACAGGTCGTAGTCCGACGTCGTGCCGGGGGTGAGGGCGACCGTCACCGTGACGCCTGCCGCCACGGGGATCGCGAAGAGGTCCGTGTCGGTCCGCGAGCCCATGGCGCCGCTGATGGTGGTCGGGCCGGCGACGGCGTCGGCCGCGGCGAACGTGTCGTTCGGCTCCGCCTCTGTCATCGACGGCGTTGGCGTGTCGCCGCCGTCACCACCGTCGTCGCCGCCGTCACCACCGTCACCGCCCGCCGCGGCATGCACCGCCGCGTCGGCGTCGAGCATGCCCGCCCCGCACCCGCTGCAGGACGCCACGAAGGGCCGCGCCGAGGACTTCAGCAGGCTCTCCACCTCGTCGGGGGTGAGCGCCGGGTTGGCCGACAGCATCAGGGCGGCGACGGCCGCGACATGCGGCGAGGCCATCGAGGTGCCCTGGTAGTACGCGTAGGCGTCGGAGCCCGGCGTCGTCGCGCCGTCGTTCACGGTGGATAGCACGCCGTTCTCCGTCGACCCGCTCTGGTCCCCGCCGGGGCCGGCGAGATCCACGAGCGAGCCGTAGTTGGAGTAGTACGCCCGCGCGCCGCTCGGCCCGTAGGAGGCCACGGCGACGACGCCGGAGCAGTTCGCGGGGCTCGACGTCGACACATCCGTGCTCCCGTTGCCCGCCGCGACGACGACGACCGTGCCGTTGTCGCGGGCGGTGGTGATCGCACGCTGCGAGGTGGCGTCGCACGCTCCGCTGCCGCCGAGCGACATGTTGATCACCCGGGACGGGTTCGGGTTCGCCGGGACTCCTGAGACGCTGCCACCGGAGGCCCACACGATCGCGTCCGCGATGTCGGAGGTGTAGCCGCCGCACCGGCCCAGGACCCGCACCGGCTGCACCTTGGCCTCCGGCGCGATGCCCGCGACGCCGGCCCCGTTTCCGGTCACCGCCGCGATCGTGCCCGCGACGTGCGTGCCGTGCCAGCCCGACGACGAGGCACGGTTGGACCCGCACTCGTTCGCGTTGGTCCAGTCACCGGGGTCGCTGGGGTCGGCGTCGCGCCCGCCACCGTCGTTGGCCATCGTCGCGTTGGTGATCATGTCGTACCCGGCGATGATGTTCGCCGCCAGATCGGCGTGCGGCCGGTAGCCGGTGTCGATCACGGCCACGTTCACGCCGGCACCGCGGGTGACGTCCCACGCGCCGAGCACGCCGATCCCGACGTTCGCGTCCTGGAGCGGCCACTGGTCGGCCCACCCGGGATCGTCCGGCGCCGCCGCGAGCGGCAGCAGGACGCGGTCGGGCTCGGCGTACTCCACGGCCGGGTCCGCGGCCACGACGGCCGCCGCGACGTCGGCTACCTGGTCGACGGGCAGCTCCGCGCCGAGCGTCCACACCTGGCCGCCCCCCGCCATGTCGCGCACGCGCTCCGCGTCGACGTCCTCGACCGCGCCGGCATCGCCGTCAGCGGCAGCGCCGTCAGCGGTACCGCCGTCACCCGCACCGCCGTCGTCGCCGGCCACCTCCTCGGCGGTCTCCTCGACCAGCTCGCTGCGTTCTGCGCGGACCTCGTCGCCGGCGGCGCCGGCCGGCGGGTTGGTGCGGTACCGGACGATGAACCGGTCGGTGGTGGCCTCGGCGTCCTGCGCATCGGGCGCGGGCGCAGGCTCGACGTCGGACGCCTCACCCGCCGGAGTCGCGGGCGCCACGGCGGCCGGCGACAGCGCGGCCCCGGCGGCGGTCCCCGAGAGACCGACGGCGAGCACGGCCGCGCCGAGGGCGGCACGCCCGAGGCGGCGGCGCACGGCCGCGGCCCGGGTAGGACGGGTGGGACTGGTGACGGAACAGAGCATTGCGGCTCCTCCTGATCGGCCGAAGCGGCGGAGGGCCTGCCGAGACCCGGCAATGGCGAGGAGCGCGCCGGGACGAGTCCCGACCCGCGATGCCAGTGCGCTGTCTCAGCAGCCTGCGCCGCGCGTAAAGCCAACGTATGCGATCCACCCAGATATGGACAAACCTGGACTTTGTGGGCGACACCCGGACCCGCGGCGCAGTCACCCCTCACCCCACGCAGAGGACCGCCCACCCGGCACCCCGGGTGGGCGGTCCTGGTCGGCCGATCGCGTCCGATCGGCCTGCTCAGCGACGTCGGCGACCGCGCCGCATCAGCGCCGGGTCACCACGCGACGCCGAGGGAGTAGGCGCCCGAGGTGCTGCCGGTGTCGCCCGAGTAGTAGACGACGCGCGGGTAGAACGTCGCGGTCGCCGCCCCGGCGTTCCGGTAGGTCACCGTGTCCGCCGCCCCGCGGCCGTCCGTGCTGGACGCCACCCGGGACCCGGACGCGTTGTACAGGTACAGGTCGTAGTCCGATGTCGAGCCCGGGGTCAGCGTCACCGTCAGGGTCGCACCGGCGGGCACCGGGACGGCGAAGTAGTCGGTGTCGCTCGTCGAGCCCATCGCCGCGGTGACGGTGCCCTTCGCGGTGATGGCGTCGGCGGTCGCCCGCGTGTCGTTCGGCTCCGACTCGGCCGCGGCGGCCGGCGGCGTGGACGGGGTCTGGCCGGCCGCGGCGTGGACCGCGGCGTCGGCGTCGAGCATGCCTGCGCCGCACCCGCTGCAGGAGGCGACGAACGCGCGCGACGTCGACTTCAGCATGCTCTCGACCTGGTCGGGCGTCAGGCTCGGGTTGGCCGAGACCATCAGGGCGGCGACCGCGGCGACGTGCGGCGCGGCCATCGAGGTGCCCTGGTTGTAGCGGTACGTGTCCGAGCCGGGCGTCGTCGTGCCGCTGTTCAGCGTCGAGAGGATGCCGCTCGCCGTCGAGCCGCTCTGGTCCCCGCCCGGGGCCGCGATGTCCACGAGCGAGCCGTAGTTGGAGTAGTACGCCCGCGCCCCGGACGGGCCGAACGCCGCCACGGCGACGACCCCGGAGCAGTTGGCCGGGCTCGAGGTCGAGACGTTCGCGCTCTCGTTGCCCGCCGCGACGACGACGACCGTGCCGTTGGCACGCGCGCTGGCGATGGCGCGCTGCGAGGTCGTGTCGCACGCGCCGCTGCCCCCCAGCGACATGTTGATCACGCGAGCCGGGTTGGCGTTGGCCGGGACCCCCGAGACGCTGCCGCCCGACGCCCACACGATCGCGTCCGCGATGTCGGAGGTGTAGCCGCCGCACCCCCCGAGCACCCGCACGGGCACCACCTTCGCGGCCGGCGCGATGCCGGCGACGCCGACGCCGTTGCCCGTGGCCGCCGCGATCGTGCCGGCGACGTGCGTGCCGTGCCAGCTCGACGCGTGGCCCTTCCAACCCGGCTCGCACTCGTTGGCGGTGGTCCAGTCGCCGGGGTCGCTGGCGTCGGGGTCGCGAGCCCCGCCGTCGTCGGCGATGGTCGCGTCCGAGATCATGTCGTACCCGCCGACGAGGTTCGCGGCGAGGTCCGCGTGCGGCCGGTAGCCGGTGTCGATCACGGCGACCGTGACGCCGGCGCCGCGCGTCACGTCCCAGGCGCCGAGCAGGTGGATGCCGACGGTCGCATCCCGCAGCGGCCACTGGTCGGCCCAGCGCGGGTCGTCGGGCGCCTCGGCGAGCGGCAGCATGATGCGGTCGGGCTCCGCGTAGTCCACCGTCGGGTCGGCGGCCGCGACGGCGGCGGCCACGGCGGCGACCTGGTCGACGGGCAGCCGCTCCCCGAGCGTCCACACCGCGCCGCCCGACATGTCCCGCACGCGCTCCGCCGCCACACCCTGGCCGCGCACGGCGCGCTGCACGCGATCGGTGCGCTGGGCCTGGACCTCCGCGCCGGCGGACCCCGCCGGCGGGGCCGTGCGGTACCGCACGATGAAGCGATCGGTCGTGGCGGCGTCGCCCGCGGGCACGGGCGGCGATGTCGCCGTGTCGGCCGGGCCGCCGGACGCCCCGGCCGATGGTGGCGTGGCGGCGTCGGCGGTGGCGCCGGAGAGGCCGACGGCGAGGACGACGACCGCGGTGAGGGTGGCGCGCGCGGCGCCGGCTCGGACACCGGCTCGGACGCCGGCTCGGACACCAGGTCGGACACCGGGTCGGCGCGGAGCGGCGAAGGGAGTGGCGGGACGGGACATGGCGGCTCCTGCCTGGATCGGGCCATGCGACGAGGGCGCGCCGAAGCCAGGGCGATGGTGAAGGAGCGCGCCGGGATGACTCCCGACCCGCGACGAACGTGCCCCCTGTCGGCGGCCATAGCCGCGCGTCCGGTCACAGTAGGCGGCACCCCCGAGGGGGTCAAGAACTGTTACCGGCCGGTAATTGCCGCCCGCCTCAGGCGCGCAGGTGCGCGACGTCACCCGCCAGGACGACGTGCTCGTGCCCGGCGTCGTCGGTGACCCGCAGGCCACCGTGGTCCGTCAGGCCGTTCGCCCAGCCCGTCAGCTCGCCCCCCGGCATCGTCACGTGCACGCGCGCGCCCAGCGTCTGGCAGACCGCCGCACACTCGGCCGCGAGGTCCGCCGCGACGGCGTCGCCGTCCGCAGCCCGCCACCGGTCGTCGAGCACCACGAGCTCGGCCAGCACCGCGGCCAGCAGAGGCACCCGCCCGACGGCGATCCCCCGCTCGGCCAGCGACGTCGCATGCGGCACCGGGAGCTCGCGCTGGTGCACGTTGATCCCGATGCCGAGCACCGCAGCACCCGCGACCACCTCGCCGAGCACCCCCGCGACCTTGCGGTGCGTCCCCCAGCCGGGCAGCGCCACACCCGCGTCGACGACGAGCACGTCGTTGGGCCACTTCAGCGCGGCCTCCACACCGAGCCCCTCCAGCGCGCGCACGACGGCGAGGCCGCCCAGCAGTGCGAGCCAGCCGAACCGGTCCGGCGGCACCGGCGGCCGCAGCAGCACCGAGAAGGTGAGCGCCTCGCCCGCCGGCGTCTCCCACGTGCGCCCGGCGCGGCCACGGCCGGCGGTCTGGTGGTCGGTGACCAGCACCGAGCGGTCCGGCCACGCCGCGGCGTCCGCACCCACGGCGGCGACCAGCTCGGTGGACGTGGACGCCGAACGCTCCGTGACGACCACCCGGCCCGCGCCCCCCGGGACAGCACCCCGCACCGCTGCGCGGATGGCGTCCTCCATCAGCGGATCCATGCCGCCACGGTAGCCCCGGACTCCCCCGGCGTTGTAGCCATCCGCACACCGCGGTCACCCGACACCGTGTGATCCCGCACAGGCCTTGGGCGGAACCCACAACTACCGTGGACTTCCGTGACTGACGTTCCCGCCGGCACCGCCGCGAAGCTCGCCGACCTCGCTCGGCGCACCGCCGCGGCCACCGACGACGAGGCCGCAGCCGCCCGCCAGCACCCGCGCGGCAAGAAGACGGCCCGCGAGCGCATCGAGGCGCTGCTCGACGAGGACAGCTTCGTCGAGCTCGACGCGTTCGTCCGGCACCGCTCCAGCGCCTTCGGCCTGGACGCCAAGCGCATCCCGGGGGACGGCGTCGTCGTCGGGCACGGCACGGTCGACGGCCGTCAGGTGTGCGTCTACTCCCAGGACTTCACCGTCTTCGGCGGGTCGCTGGGCGAGATGCACGGGCAGAAGATCACCAAGGTCATGGACATGGCGCTGCGCACGGGCGTGCCGCTCATCGGCATCCTCGACGGCGGCGGCGCCCGCATCCAGGAGGGCGTCTCCGCGCTCACCCAGTTCGCGGAGATCTTCCGGCGCAACGTCGCCGCGTCGGGCGTGATCCCGCAGGTCTCCCTCATCCTCGGCCCGAGCGCCGGCGGCGCCGTGTACTCCCCCGCGCTCACGGACTTCGTCGTCATGGCCGACGGCACCTCGCACATGTTCATCACCGGCCCGGACGTCATCCGGGCGGTGACCGGCGAGGACGTCGGGTTCGAGGAGCTCGGCGGCGGCATGACGCACAACGCGCGCTCCGGCGTCGCCCACTACCTCGGCGCGGACGAGGACGACGCGATCGACTGGGTCCACACGTTGCTGGGCTACCTGCCGTCGAACAACCTCGCCGAGCCACCGACCTGGGACGACGAGGGCGCGCAGCCGCTCGAGGTCACCGAGGACGACCTGGAGCTCGACACGCTCGTGCCGGACTCCGACTCGCAGCCGTACGACATGCGCACGGTGGTCGAGCACGTGCTCGACCACGGCGAGCTGCTCGAGGTCCAGGCCCTCTACGCGCCGAACGTGCTCATCGGCTTCGGGCACGTCGAGGGCACGCCGGTCGGCATCGTCGCGAACCAGCCGCTGCACATGGCGGGAACCCTGGACATCAACGCGGCCGAGAAGGCCGCGCGCTTCGTGCGCACCTGCGACGCGTTCAACATCCCCGTGCTCACGTTCGTGGACGTGCCCGGGTTCCTGCCAGGCACCGAGCAGGAGTGGAACGGCATCATCCGCCGCGGGGCCAAGCTCATCTACGCCTACGCCGAGGCGACCGTGCCGCTCGTCACCGTCATCACCCGCAAGGCGTACGGCGGCGCGTACATCGTGATGGGCTCGAAGAAGCTCGGCGCGGACGTGAACCTCGCGTGGCCGACGGCGCAGGTCGCCGTCATGGGCGCCGGGGGCGCGGTGAACATCCTGCAGCGGAGTGCGCTCAAGGCCGTGGCGGACGCCGGCGGTGACGCCGAGGCCGAGCGGTCGCGCCTGGTCGCCGAGTACGAGGACACGCTGATCAACCCCTACGACGCCGCCGAACGCGGGTACGTGGACGCGGTGATCGCGCCGTCGCAGACGCGGGTGCAGATCGTCCGCGCACTGCGGGCGCTCCGGAACAAGCGGGCCGCGCTGCCGGCGAAGAAGCATGGGAACGTGCCGCTGTGACGCCCCAGGTCCGCGTCGTCCACGGCGCCCCCGACGACGTCGAGCTCGCCGCTCTCGTGGCGGGCATCGCGGCGGGCTTCGCCCCGCGCGCGGGCCGGCCGGACGAGGCCGCACATGCGGCGCGACGGCGTGCGGCGGCGGCCCGGCGGCGGTGGCGCGACGGGGCCGTCGGCCCGAGCGGCGCCGGTACTCCCCTGCGGCCCGGGCCGGACGCCTGGCGCTGGAGCAGCGGCGCCTGACGGCAGGGATCCTCCCCGGTCGTACAGTCGGGCCATGACATCCCCCACCCGCCCCCGCACGGCGATCGATGCGATCGCCGATGCCTACATGACCACCATCGCGCGGCTCAACCCCATCGCCGCCACCACGATGGGCCTCACCGGGTACGACCACCTGATGACCGACTTCTCCCCCGAGGGCTGGGCGGCGCAGGCCGACGCGGCCCGCGCGACGCTCGCCGCGCTCGCCGACGAGACACCCGTCGACGACGTCGACCACGTCACCGTCGCGGCGATGCGCGAGCGCCTCGGCGCGGTGCTCGACCTGCACGACGCCGACGAGTGGCTCGGACAGCTCAACAACATCGAGTCCCCGGTGCAGCAGCTGCGCGACGTCTTCGACCTCATGCCGACGTCGACGCCCGAGCACTGGGAGAACATCGCCGCCCGCCTCAACGCCCTGCCCGGCGCCGTGGCCGGCGTCATCGAGTCCCTGCGGCTGGCCGCCCGCCGCGGCCGCGTCGCGCCGGTGCGCCAGGTGCGCGCCTGCGTGGAGCAGTGCGAGGAGCTCGCGGCGCCCGGCTCGTTCTTCGTCGAGCTCGTCGAGGGCCCCGCGGTCGACGAGGCGCTCGACGGCTCGGCCGCCTGCCAGGAGATCCGGCGCTCGCTCACCGAGGGTGCGACCTCCGCGCGCGCCGCCTATGCGACGTTGGGCGCCTTCCTGCGCGACTGGCTCGCACCGCGTGCCCCCGAGGACGACGCCGCCGGCGCCGAGCGCTACGCCCGCTGGTCCCGCTACTTCCTCGGCGCCACCGTCGACCTGGCGGAGACCTACGCGTGGGGCCTCGACGAGCTGGCCCGCATCGTCGCCGAGCAGGAGGCCGTCGCGGCGCAGGTCGCGGGCCCGGGCGCCACGGTGGCCGACGCGGTCGCGCTGCTGGACGCCGACCCCGACCGCACGCTCGTGGGCACGCAGGCCCTGCAGTCGTGGATGCAGGAGACGTCCGACGCCGCGATGGCGGCGCTCGCCGGCACGCACTTCGACATCGCCGACGAGGTCCGCCGGCTCGAGTGCCGCATCGCGCCGACCCACACGGGTGGCATCTACTACACGGGGCCGTCGGAGGACTTCACGCGCCCGGGCCGCATGTGGTGGTCCGTGCCCACCGACGTCGCCACCTTCAACACGTGGCGGGAGAAGACGACCGTCTACCACGAGGGCGTGCCGGGCCATCACCTGCAGATGGCCGAGGCGGTCCACCAGCGCGACACGCTCAACACCTGGCGCCGCCTCGGCTGCTGGGTGAGCGGCCACGGCGAGGGCTGGGCGCTGTACGCGGAGCGCCTCATGGCGGACCTCGGGTTCATGGACGACCCGGGCGACCGCCTCGGGATGCTCGACGGCCAGCGCATGCGGGCGGCCCGCGTCGTGCTCGACATCGGGGTGCACCTCGGCCTGCCCTGCCCGGCGGAGTGGGGCGGCGGCACCTGGGACGCGGACAAGGCGTGGGAGTTCTTCCGCGCCAACGTGAACATGCCCGAGTCGTTCCTGCGCTTCGAGGTCGACCGCTACCTGGGCTGGCCGGGCCAGGCGCCCGCGTACAAGATCGGCCAGCGGCTGTGGGAGCAGGCCCGCGAGGAGGCCCGCGCAGCGGCCGCGAGCCGCGGCGAGGACCTCGACCTGGCGACCTTCCACGCCCGGGCCCTCGAGCTGGGCTCGGTGGGCCTGGACGTGCTGCGCGAGGCGCTCGCGTGAAGCTCGTCCTGGCCTCCGCCTCGCCCGCGCGCCTGGCGACCCTGACCTCGGCGGGCATCCCCGCCGAGGTCAGGGTGTCCGGCGTGGACGAGGACGCAGCCCTCGCCGCCGCGCATGCCCACGCCGGGCCCCAGGGCGCCGACGACGACGTCGCGGTGCTGGCCCGGGCCAAGGCCGCGGCGGTCGTGGCGGACCTCGCGCCGGGCGAGGCGGACCTCGTGCTCGGCTGCGACTCGATGCTCGAGCCTCGACGGCCGCACCTACGGCAAGCCGCCGACGCCGCGCGACGCCGTCGAGCGCTGGCACCTGATGCGGGGCCGCAGCGGCGTGCTGCACAGCGGCCACTGCCTCGTCGACCTGCGCTCGGACGTCCCTGCGGAGGTGACGCGAACCGCGTCGACGATCGTCCACTTCGCCGACCTCACCGACGCCGAGATCGAGGCGTACGTGGCCACGGGCGAACCCCTCGCCGTCGCCGGCGCGTTCACGGTGGACGGCCTCGGCGGCCCGTTCGTCACCGCGATCGAGGGCGACTACCACGCCGTCGTCGGGCTGAGCCTGCCGCTGCTGCGCGAGCTGCTGGGCGAGGTCGGGGTCGCCGTCCCGGATCTGTGGGCGCCACTGCCCTGACAGACTCGGGTCCATGTGCGACACCGGGTTCACCGAGCTGAGGACCGCCCGGCTCGTGCTGCGCCGGTTCCGGCCCGACGACGCCGCGACGTTCGCCGCGTACCGCTCGGACCCCGAGGTGGCTCGCTACCAGGGCTGGGACGCACCCTTCCCGCTCGAGGCGGCCGAGCGGTTCGTCGCGGCCATGGCGGCGGCGCACCCGGACACACCCGGGGAGTGGTTCCAGATCGCGGTCGAGGCAGAGGGCCGGCTCATCGGCGACGTCGCGGTGCACGTGGACCGCGACGACCCGCGCCTGGCGCGCCTCGGCTTCACGCTCGCACCGGCCGAGCAGGGCACGGGCTACGCGACGGAGGCGGTGCGCGCCGTCCTGGCCTACCTCTTCGGCCGCGGGAAGCACCGCGTGTGCGCGGACTGCGACGCGCGCAACACCCGCTCGGCGGCGCTGCTCGAGCGGGTCGGGATGCGCCGCGAGGCCCACCACGTGGCCAGCGCGTGGTGGAAGGGCGAGTGGACCGACGAGTACGTCTACGCCGTGCTGGCGAGCGAGTGGCCGACGCCGACGCGCACCTCGCCCCCACCGTCGGCCTGACCGCGGCTGCGGCGTCCGACAACGCCTGCCCGTGCCCTTTGGCGGGTGGGACCAATCTTGTCGGCGGGGTGGGGAGCCGTACCGCCCGGACGCGCCGGTGACGTTACGGTGAGCCGTGCCCGACATCCGCAAGGTCCTCATCGCGAATCGCGGTGAGATCGCCGTCCGCATCGCCCGCGCCTGCGCCGACGCCGGGATCGCGAGCGTCGCCGTGTACGCCGAGCCCGACCGCGAGTCGCTGCACGTGCGGCTGGCCGGCGAGGCGTACGCCCTGGGCGGGGCCCGCGCGGCGGACACCTACCTCGACGGCGCCAAGCTGCTCGACGTCGCGCGCCGCTGCGGCGCGGACGCGGTGCACCCGGGCTACGGCTTCCTCGCGGAGAACGCGGACTTCGCGCGCGCCGTGCTCGACGCCGGCCTGGTCTGGATCGGCCCGCCGCCGGAGGCCATCGCCGCGCTCGGGGACAAGGTGAGCGCGCGGCACATCGCGCAGCGCGTCGGCGCCCCGCTGGCGCCGGGCACGCCGGACCCGGTCGGGGACCTGGCCGAGGTGCACGCGTTCGTCGCGGAGCACGGCCTGCCCATCGTGGTGAAGGCGGCGTTCGGCGGCGGCGGTCGGGGCCTGAAGGTGGTGCGCAGCGCCGACGAGATCGACGCCCAGTACGAGTCCGCCGTGCGCGAGGCCGTCGCGGCGTTCGGCCGGGGCGAGTGCTTCGTCGAGCGGTACCTCGACGCCCCGCGGCACGTCGAGACGCAGTGCCTCGCGGACTCCTACGGCGGCGTCGTCGTGGTGTCGACGCGCGACTGCTCGCTGCAGCGGCGCCACCAGAAGCTGGTCGAGGAGGCGCCGGCGCCGTTCCTCACCACCGAGCAGGAGCGGACGCTGCGGGACGCGTCGATCGCGATCCTGCGCGAGGCGGGCTACGTCGGGGCGGGCACCTGCGAGTTCCTCGTCGCCGGCGACGGAACGGTGTCGTTCCTCGAGGTCAACACGCGCCTGCAGGTCGAGCACCCGGTGACCGAGGAGGTGTCGGGCGTCGACCTGGTGCGCGAGCAGCTGCGCATCGCCGCCGGTGAGCCCCTGGGCTACACCGAGGTCCCGACCCGCGGCCACTCGCTGGAGTTCCGCATCAACGGCGAGGACCCGTCGGCCGGCTTCCTGCCCGCGCCGGGCCGCATCACCCGGCTGCGCCTGCCGGCCGGCCCCGGCGTCCGCGTCGACAGCGGCGTCGTCGAGGGCGACACGGTGTCGGGCGCGTTCGACTCGATGATCGCGAAGATCATCGTCACGGGCGCCACCCGCCGGCAGGCCGTGGAGCGCGCCCGCCGCGCCCTCGCCGAGACCGAGATCGCGGGCATCCCGACGGTCCTGCCCTTCCACCGCGCCGTGCTGACGGACCCGGCCTTCGTGCCCGACGACGACGCGACCCCCTTCTCCGTGCACACGCGCTGGATCGAGACCTCGTTCGCGCACCGCCTGCCGGGGCTGGTGGGCGCCGGGGCGCCGGCCGCAGCCGAGGACGCCGACACCGAGCCCACGGAGCGTGTCGTCGTCGAGGTGGGCGGCAAGCGCATCGAGGTCGTCCTGCCGGCCGGGCTGGGGCTCACCTCGGCGCGGACGCGGACGGGCCTCGCGCCCCGCCGCGCGCGGCGCTCCCCCACCGCCCGAACCGGCGCGGCGAACGGGACGACGCTGACCTCCCCGATGCAGGGCACGATCGTCAAGGTCGCGGTCGCGGACGGCGACGAGGTGGCCGAGGGTGACCTCGTGGTCGTGCTCGAGGCGATGAAGATGGAGCAGCCACTCGTGGCGCACCGGACCGGGCGGGTGGGCGGCCTCGCCGCGACCGTCGGGGCCAGCGTGACCGCGGGCGCGCCGATCTGCGAGATCCTGGACGCTTGACCGCGCCCCCCGGATCGCCGGGCACCCCGCACAGCCTCGACCCGGCGTCGGGCGATGCGTTCGTCGAGTGCTCGCTGGGCCACCGGCACTGGGGCCGGTTCGGCGCGGCCGGCCTGATGCTCGTGCGGAACGCCACCGACGCGGCGGACCAGGTGCTCCTGCAGCACCGGGCGCTGTGGAGCGACCAGGGCGGGACGTGGGCGCTGCCGGGCGGCGCGCTGCACCGGGACGAGGACGCCGTCACCGGTGCGCTGCGCGAGGCGACCGAGGAGGCGGGCGTCGACCCGGCCGGGGTGCGGGTGCTCGGCGAGCACGTGCTCGACCACGGCACGTGGCGCTACACGACGGTGGTGGCGGTCGTCTCGGGTCCGCAGCACGCGCGCGCCACGGACCACGAGAGCCTGGCGGTCGAGTGGACGGACCTGGCCGACGTCGAGGGCATGCCTCTGCTGGATGCCTTCCGTGTGGCGTGGCCCACTCTGGTGGACATCCTTCGAGGCCGTGTGGTGTAGTACCTCTGGCTTAGGTAAGGCATACCTTACCGACTCAACCGGAGGACTGATGGTCGCGAACTTCCTGATCGGGCTGCGTGAGGGCCTCGAGGCGGCGCTCGTCGTCGGCATCCTCGTCGCCTACCTCATCCGGTCCGGACGGCGGCAGCTCCTCGGCCAGGTGTGGCTCGGCGTCGCCATCGCGGCGGCCGCGTCGCTCGCCTTCGGAGCACTGCTCACCTTCGGCCCGTCCGGCCTCAGCTTCCGGGCGCAGGAGGCGATCGGCGGGTCCCTCTCGATCGTCGCCGTCGGGCTGCTGACCTGGATGATCTTCTGGATGGCGCGCACCGCGCGCTTCCTCAAGGCCGACCTCCATGGACGCCTCGACACCGCCGTCGCCGCCGGGCGCTGGGCCGTCCTCGTCGTCGCTCTGCTCGCCGTCGGGCGCGAAGGCCTCGAGACCGCCCTGTTCCTCTGGGCTGCCGCGCAGGCCACGGGCGCGAGCACGCAGCCGCTGCTCGGCGCCGTCCTCGGGCTGGCCGTCGCGACCGGCCTCGGCTGGGCGGTCTACCGCGGGGCGGCCGCCGTGAACCTGCGGGCGTTCTTCGCCTGGACGGGGCTGGTGCTCGTCGTCGTCGCCGGCGGCGTCCTGGCCTACGGCGTGCACGACCTCCAGGAGGCCGACATCCTGCCCGGCCTCGGCGCGCTCGCCTTCGACGTCAGCGCCCAGGTTCCGCCGCAGAGCTGGTACGGCACCCTGCTCAAGGGCATCGTCAACTTCTCGCCCGCGACGACGTGGCTCCAGGCGATCGTCTGGGTCGCCTACGTGGTGCCGGTGACCGTCCTGTACGTGCGGCGCGTGTGGCCCCGCGCCGCAGCTCCGCGGGCCGCCGCCCCCCGGTCCGCGACCGGGCCCGACGCCGAGCCCACCGCTGAACCCACCGCTGGGCGTGCCGTGGCCGCCACCGCACGCTGACGCCGACACCCCTGACCCGCCACCCCACCGGCTGGAGCTTCCCCATGCCCCTGTGTGTCTCCTCGCGCGCCCTGCGCGCCGCCGTCACCCTCCCCCTCGCCGCGCTCGGCCTGGCAGCCTGCACGAGCAACGCGGCGCCGTCCGGAACCCCCGGGGCCGACGGCGCGGCGGCAGACGTCACCTCCGTCACGGTCGACTCCGGCAACGACGCCTGCGCCCTCTCGGCGACCACCGCGCCGTCGGGCACCGTGACGTTCGAGGTGACGAACTCCGGCGACGACGTCACCGAGTTCTACCTGCTCGGCAGCGACGACCGGATCGTCGGCGAGGTCGAGAACGTGGGACCGGGAATCACGCGCAGCCTCGTCGTGACCGCCGCGCCCGGCGACTACGTGACCGCGTGCAAGCCCGGCATGGCCGGTGACGGCATCCGCGCAGCCTTCATCGTCACCGACTCCGGTGCCGACCTGACGCACGATGACCCCGCGGCCGCGGCGGCCGCGGTCGACGGCTACGTCGGCTATGTGCGCACCGAGGCGGACGCGCTGCTCACGGCGACACAAGCGTTCGCCACCGCCTACCTGGCCGGCGACGACGACGCGGCCCGGGCCGCGTACGCGCCCGCGCGCAGCCACTGGGAGCGCATCGAGCCCGCCGCGGAATCGTTCGGCGACCTCGACCCGCGCATGGACGCCCGCGAGGCCGACCTGGAACCCGGGCAGGAGTGGACCGGCTGGCACGTGCTCGAGAAGGACCTGTGGCCCCCGGCAGGCCACGCGGCGCTGACCGAGACAGACCGCGAGCGCGTCGCCGGCCGGCTCGTGGCGGACACGACCGACCTGCACGGCCGCGTGCACGCCGACGACTTCACGCTGACCCTCGACGCGATCGGCAACGGCGCCAAGGAGCTCCTCGACGAGGTGGCGACCGGGAAGGTCACCGGCGAGGAGGAGATCTGGTCGCACACCGACCTCTGGGACTTCCAGGCCAACGTCGACGGCGCACGCGAGGCGTTCACACAGCTCCGCGACCTGGCGGAGGCCGCCGACGCCGACCTCGTCGCCACCCTGGACGCACGGTTCGACGCCGTCCAGGTGCTCCTGGACGCCCAGCGCGCCGGTGACGGGTTCCGGTCGTACACCGATCTCACCGCCGAGGAGGTACGCGCCCTCGCCGCGTCGGTGGACGCGCTCGGCGAGCCGCTCTCCCGCCTCACCGCCGCCGTCGTGCTCTGATGCCGGGCCGCGCGGACGAACCCCCGATGCCCGACGGCGGCGCGCGCCTGTCGCGGCGGTCACTCCTCGGGCTCGCGGGCGTGGGCGCCGCGGGGCTCGCGGGCGGGGTGGCGCTCGGGCGGGGCACCGACGGCCTGGGCGCAGCCCGCCCGGGCACCGCGGCCTCGGCGCCGTCCGCCGCCGTCGTGCCGTTCTACGGCCGTCACCAGGCGGGCATCCTCACACCGGTCCAGGACCACCTGCACTTCGCCGCCTGGGACCTGACGACGACGTCGCGCGATGACCTGGTCGGCCTCCTACGGGTGTGGACGGCCGCGGCGGCACGGATGACCGCAGGGCTGCCGGCCGGGCGGCTCGGGCCCTCGGGCGGCCCGTACGACGCGCCGCCCGACGACACCGGCGAGGCGGCGGACCTGCCCCCCGCCCGCCTCACGCTGACCTTCGGCCTCGGCCCGAGCCTCTTCACCACCGCGGACGGCGTGGACCGGTTCGCGTTGCGCGGGCGCCGACCCGCGCCCCTGGCCGACCTGCCGCACTTCCC
Source organism: uncultured Actinomycetota bacterium (assembly GCA_963807045.1). GTDB lineage: Bacteria > Actinomycetota > Actinomycetes > Actinomycetales > Cellulomonadaceae > Actinotalea. The sequence goes on from CAWDZL010000002.1 coordinate 422,163, forward strand.
CGGGGACGCCCTCGAACCGGCCCGCAGCGGCGGCGACCTGTGTGTCCAGGCGTGCGCGGACGACCCGCAGGTCGCCGTCCACGCGATCCGCAACCTCGCCCGCCTCGCGTTCGGCGTGGCCTCCGTGCGCTGGAGCCAGCTCGGCTACGGCCGCACGTCGTCCACGTCGACGAGCCAGACGACCGCGCGGAACCTGTTCGGCTTCAAGGACGGCACCGCGAACCTCACGGCGGAGGAGCCCGACGCCGTCGCCGAGCACCTGTGGGCCCGGCCGGGCGACGCCGCGGGCGAGCCGGGCGACACGAGCTGGATGGCCGACGGCGCCTACCTGGTCTCCCGGCGGATCCGGATGACCATCGAGACCTGGGACCGGTCGTCGCTGCGCGAGCAGGAGGCCGTCGTCGGGCGCACGAAGGCCGCGGGTGCGCCGCTCTCGGGCGGCACCGAGCACACCGAGCCGGACCTCGCGGCGACCGGCCCCGACGGGGCGCCGCTGGTCCCCGCGGACTCGCACGTCCGGCTCGCGCACCCGAGCGCCAACGGCGGCGCCCGCATGCTCCGGCGCGGCTTCAACTACACGGACGGCTCGGACGGCCTGGGCCGGCTCGACGCGGGCCTGTTCTTCCTCGCCTACGTTCGCGACCCGCGCACCCAGTACGTGCCGATGCAGACGCGCCTGGCGCGCGACGACGCCCTGAGCGAGTACCTGCGCCACACGGGCTCCGGCCTGTGGGCGGTTCCGGCGGGCGTGCCCGACGGCGCGCGGCTCGGGCCCGGCGGCGACTTCGTGGGCTCCGCGCTCTTCGCCTGAGGGCGCGCGAGCTGGGCGACGAGCCCCACCGAGACCACTCCGAGTGCGATGCCGAAGACGCCCGCGGCCGCCCTGGTCGGCGGCGCGATCATGCAGAGCGCCAGCACCGCCACGCAGCCGAAGATCGCCCGGGACCGCCTGTCGGCCGTCCATCGCCCCCGCCGCTCCGCCACACGCTCTGCCATCAAGTCCCCCCTGTCCGGCCTGCGACCGTCGCGGCCCCCGCGATCCTGGCATGTCGGCCCGACCGTGATCACCGACTCCTCAGCCTGAGGCTGGGAGGATTACGTGGTGCGGAGCGCGGTAACCCTCCCAGCCTCCCGGACGACGGCCACCGGCGGACGACGGCCACCGGCCGGCGACGGCGCGCAGGTGGGCCCACGCGCGGCGGCCGACTAGCCTCGATGGCATGATCCACGACCTGGACGATCCCGCGACCGATCCCTTCGAGGTGGCCCGGGCGGCCGCCGAGGCCCTCGCCACCGCCACCGGCGTCGCGCGGCATGACGTCGCCCTCGTGCTCGGCTCAGGCTGGGGCGGCGCGGCGGACCTGATCGGCGAGACCGTCGCCGCGCTCGACCCCACCGACGTCCCCGGCTTCGCCGCACCCGCGGTCGCCGGGCACAGCGGCACCATCCGCTCCATCCGCCTCGCCGACGGCCGCCATGCGCTGGTCCTCGGCTCGCGCACCCACCTGTACGAGGGCAAGGGCCTGCGCCGCGTCGTGCACGGCGTGCGCACCGCCGCAGCCGCCGGCGCGAGCGTCGTCGTCCTCACCAACGGCTGCGGCGGCCTGAACCCGGACTGGGCGCCGGGCACCCCGGTCCTCATCAAGGACCACATCAACCTCACCGCCACCTCACCGCTCGAGGGTGCGACGTTCGTCGACCTCACCGACCTGTACTCGACCCGGCTGCGCGGCGTCGCGCACGACATCGACCCCTCGCTCCCCGAGGGCGTGTACGTGCAGTTCCGCGGGCCCCACTACGAGACGCCCGCCGAGGTGGCGATGGCCGGCCGCATCGGCGGCGACCTCGTCGGCATGTCGACCACGCTGGAGGCGATCGCCGCCCGGCACGCCGGCCTGGAGGTCCTCGGCCTGTCCCTCGTGACGAACGCCGCCGCGGGCATCAGCACGCAGCCGCTGTCCCACGAGGAGGTCATCGAGGCCGGCCGCGCCGCCGGGCCCCGCATCAGCCGGCTGCTGGCCGACATCATCGGGAGGATCTGATGAACGCAACGGAGCTCGCACCGCGCGTGCAGGCCTGGATCGACGACGACCCGGACCCGGTCACCGCCGAGCAGCTGCGCGACCTGCTGGACATGGCGACGCACGGCGACGAGACGATGAGCATGGCCGCCGGGCAGGAGCTCGCCGACATGTTCACGGGTCTGCTCGAGTTCGGCACCGCCGGCCTGCGCGGCGCCCTGGCGGGCGGCCCCAACCGGATGAACCGCGCCGTCGTCATCCGCACGGCCGCCGGGCTGATCCGGTACCTCGTCGACACGCTCGGACGCGAGGCCCGGCCGCGCGTCGTCATCGGCTACGACGCCCGTCACCAGTCCGACGTCTTCGCGCGCGACACCGCAGCCGTCGTGACCGCCGCGGGTGGTGAGGCGCTGCTGCTGCCCCGCCGGCTGCCGACGCCGGTGCTCGCGTTCGCCGTCCGGCACCTGCACGCCGACGCGGGCGTCATGGTCACGGCCAGCCACAACCCGCCGCAGGACAACGGCTACAAGGTGTACCTGGGCGGGCGCGTCGTCGCCGACAGCGGCCAGGGCGCACAGATCGTGCCGCCCTACGACGCCGAGATCGCGGCCCGCATCGCGGCCGTCCCCTCGGTCACGTCCGTGCCGCGCGTCGAGGGCGGCTGGACGGTGCTGGGCGAGGACGTCGTCGACGCCTACCTCACCTCGGTCGGGGCACTCGCCCAGCCCGGCCCGCGAGACCTGCGCATCGTGCTCACGCCGCTGCACGGCGTCGGCGGCGAGCTCGTCGAGCGCGTGCTGCGCGGCGCCGGGTTCACCGATCTCCACGTGGTGCCCGAGCAGGCGCAGCCCGATCCGCTGTTCCCCACGGTCGCGTTCCCCAACCCCGAGGAGCCGGGGGCCATCGACCTGGCGCTCGCCCTCGCGCAGGAGCTCGACGCCGACCTGGTGATCGCCAACGACCCCGACGCCGACCGGTGCGCCGCCGCCGTCCGCGACCCGCGCGCCCGCACGGCGTCCGGGACGGGCAGCGCCAAGGACGAGGGCTGGCGGATGCTGCACGGCGACGAGGTGGGCGCCCTCCTCGGGGAGGTCGTGGCGGCCGGCGCCCGACCCGGCGACGTGCTGGCGAACTCGATCGTGTCGTCCCGGCTCCTCGCGCGGATCGCGGCCGAGCACGGCCTGACCCACCGCGCGACGCTCACGGGGTTCAAGTGGATCTCGCGCGTCGACGGCCTCGTCTACGGCTACGAGGAGGCGCTCGGCTACTGCGTGGCGCCGGACCTCGTGCGCGACAAGGACGGGCTCTCCGCCGCCCTCCTGCTGGCGCAGCTCGCCGCGCGCCTCAAGGCTGAGGGGCGGTCGGTGCTCGACGTCCTCGACGACCTGGCGGTGCGCCACGGGCTGCACCTCACCGACCAGCTCGCCGCGCGCTTCACCGACCTCTCGGCGATCGGCGCCACGATGGAGCGCGTCCGCACCGCGCCCCCGACGACGCTCGCGGGCTCGCCCGTGGCGTCCGTCGAGGACCTGGCGCAGCCGACCGGCCCCGACGCCCTGCCGCCGACCGACGGTCTGCGGCTGCTCGCGGCGGACGGCACGCGCGTCATCGTCCGGCCGAGCGGGACCGAGCCGAAGGTGAAGTGCTACCTCGAGGTGATCGTCCCGGTGACCGGTGACGTGGGCGCGGCGCGCACGACGGCGCGGGCCCGGCTCGACGCGGTCCGGGCCGACGTCGCGGCCGCGCTCGGGTTGGCCGAGCCCGCCTAATCGGTTCGGTCCTCGATCGCCCTGGGGGTGGCGGCTAGCGTCACGGCCGTCACCCCAGGGCCATCAGGAGGAACCGCCATGCGTGCACGTGGACCGGTCGTCGCTGCGCTCGTCGCTGGGCTGGTGACCAGTGCCGCCTCGATCGGCGCCGTCGGCGCGACCGGTTCGGACGATGCCCCGGGCGAGGCCTACACCTGGGGCAACGTCGAGATCGTCGGCGGCGGGTTCGTGCCCGGCATCGAGTACAACCGAACCGAGCCCGGGCTCGTGTACGCGCGCACCGACATCGGCGGCGCGTACCGCTTGGACACGGCGAGCGGACGCTGGATCCCGCTGCTGGACCACGTGGGCTGGGACGACTGGGGCCACACGGGGGTGCTCAGCCTGGCGACCGACCCCGTGGACCCGGACCGCGTGTACGTCGCGGCGGGGGCCTACACCAACGGCTGGGACCCGAACACCGGCGCGGTGCTGCGCTCCACCGACCGTGGCGAGACGTGGACGGCGAGCCCGCTGCCCTTCGGTGTTGGCGGCAACATGCCCGGCCGCGGCATGGGCGAGCGGCTCGTCGTCGACCCCAACGACAACGACGTGCTCTACCTGGGCGCCGAGAGCGGCAACGGCCTGTGGCGCAGCGTCGACGCGGGCGTCACGTGGGCGCGCGTCACGTCGATGCCGAACCCTGGCACATACGTGCAGAAGCCGGGTGACGCCTACCAGGGCGACGTGCAGGGCGTGGTGTGGGTCGTCGTCGACCCCGACAGCGGCACGTCCGGCCACGTCTCGCAGACGGTGTACGTCGGCGTCGCCGACCCCGACCACCCCGTGTACCGCTCGACCGACGCCGGGGCCACCTGGGAACCCGTGCCGGGCGCCCCGACCGGGTTCATCCCGCACAAGGGCGTGCTCGACGAGGTGGGCGACCGGCTCTACGTCGCGACGTCGGACACCGGCGGCCCGTACGACGGCGCGAAGGGCGAGGTCTGGCGGCTCGACACCGCCAGCGGGGCGTGGACCGACATCAGCCCCGTGCCCGGCGGGACGTCGGACGCCTACTTCGGCTACTCGGGGCTGACGATCGACCGACAGCACCCGGACACCCTGATGGTCGCCGCCCAGGTCTCGTGGTGGCCGGACGCGATGTTCTTCCGCAGCACCGACGCGGGCGCGACGTGGTCACGGATCTGGGACTGGGCGGGCTACCCGAACCGCACGCTGCGCTACACCCAGGACATCTCCGGCGCTCCGTGGCTGTCCTTCGGCGCGACGCCCGCGCCGCCCGAGGTGAGCCCCAAGCTGGGCTGGATGACCGAGGCGTTCGAGATCGACCCGTTCGACTCCGACCGCGTCCTGTACGGCACCGGCGCCACGATCTACGGCATCGACGACCTCACGGCGTGGGACGACGGCGGGACCGTCGACATCTCCGTCGCCGCGCGGGGCATCGAGGAGACCGCGGTGCTCGACCTCGCCGCGCCCCCCGGGCCCGTCGAGCTGCTTCTCCGCGCTGGGCGACATCGGGGGCTTCCGGCACGACGACGTCACCACCGTCCCGACCATGATGTTCGCGAGCCCGGGGCACACGACCACGACCAGCCTGGACTTCGCCGAGCTGAAGCCGGGCACGGTGGTCCGGGTCGGCAGCGGCGCCGAGGGCGTCGCCCACCTCGGTGTGTCCACGTCCGGCGGCGCCTCGTGGTGGGCCGGGCAGGACGTGCCGGGGGTGACCGGCGGCGGCACGGTGGCGGTCTCGGCCGACGGCGCGCGGGTGCTGTGGAGCCCGGAGGGGGCTGGCGTGCACGTCTCCACGACGTTCGGGTCGTCCTGGACGGCGGCGACCGGCGTGCCGACCGGCGCCCGCGTGGAGGCGGACCGGGTCGACCCGCTCCGGTTCTACGCCTTTGCCGCCGGGGTCTTCTACGTCTCGGACGACGGCGGCCAGTCGTTCGCGGCGTCGCCCGCCACCGGGCTCCCGAAGGAGGGCAACGCGCGATTCGCGGCCGTCCCGGGCCACGCGGGCGACATCTGGCTCGCCGGCGGGGCGGCGGACGCCGCCTACGGGCTCTGGCGGTCCACCGACGGCGGCAGCTCCTTCGCCCGGGTGGCCGACATCGATGAGGGCGACACCGTGGGCTTCGGCAAGGCGGCACCGGGCCGCTCCTACCCGGCCGTGTACACGTCCGCGCAGGTGGCGGGCGTGCGGGGCATCTTCCGGTCCGACGACGCGGGCGCCACGTGGACGAGGATCAACGACGACGAGCACCAGTGGGCATGGACGGGCTCCGCGATCACCGGCGACCCGGACGTCTACGGGCGGGTGTACGTCGGCACGAACGGCCGCGGCGTCATCCTGGGCGAGGCCACCGGCCCGGCGCCCACGCAGGACCCGACCGACGAGCCGACCGACGACCCCAGCCCGGCGGACGCCGCGTGCACGGTGCGCTACACGGTCAGCGGATGGCCGTCGGGGTTCACGGCCACCATCCGGATCACGAACGACGCCGACGTGACGCGCTCCGGCTGGACGCTGCGCTTCGCCCTGCCCGCGGGGCAGCAGATCGCCCAGTCATGGTCCGCGCAGGTGCGGCAGGTCGGCCCCGACGTCACCGTGGCCAGCGCGCCGTGGAACAGCGTGCTCGCCCCGGGCGGCAGCACGGGAGCTGGGGTTCCTCGCTACGCACGAAGGCGTGCACACGTCGCCGGCGAGCTTCACGCTCGACGGCGACGTGTGCCGCATGGCCGACTGACCGGGCCCGACCCGGCGGGGCCGCGGGTGTCGGATCAGTAGCCGGCGCTCGCCGGCTGCTCGGGGGCCGCGTCGTCGAGCGTGTCGAGGACGGTCGCGGTCCCGGACACGCCGAGCCGCGTGGCACCGGCGGCGATGAGGGCCTTCGCCGCGGCGCCGGTCCGGATGCCGCCGGACGCCTTGACGCCCAGCCGCCCGCCCACGGTCGCGGCCATCAGCTCGACGGCGTGCACGCTCGCGCCGCCCGCCGGGTGGAAGCCCGTCGAGGTCTTGACGAAGTCCGCGCCCGCGGCCTCCGCGGCCCGGCACGCGCCGACGATCTGCGCGTCGGTCAGCGCGGCGGACTCGATGATGACCTTGAGCACGATCGGCGCCGGGACGGCGGCCCGCACCGTGGCGATGTCGCTCTCCACGGCCGCCCAGCGCTCCTGGATCGCCGCGCCGATGTCGATCACCATGTCGACCTCGTCCGCGCCGTCGGCGACGGCCCGCGCGGCCTCTGCGGCCTTGACCTCGCTGTGGTGCTTGCCCGACGGGAAGCCGCACACGGTCGCGACGTGCACACCGGCGGCGTCCACCGGGAGCATCGACGGCGAGACACAGATGGAGTAGGTGCCGAGCCGGTTCGCCTCCTCGATGAGCGCGGCCACGTCGGCCGGCGTCGCCTCAGGCTTGAGCAGGGTGTGGTCGACCATCCCGGCGACCGCTTCGCGGGTCAGAGGGGCGTGTGCTGTCATGCTCGGTGCCGTCCGTTCGTCTCGGTGTAGGCGGGCTCGATGACGCCCTCCACGAGGGCGGCGCGCTCGTCGTGGTGGATGAATGCGCTCCACGCGGCGGTGACCGTCGCGTCGCGCAGGTCGGCGAGCTCCCAGCCCGCCTCGGTGAGCAGCTGCATCTCGCGGCTCAGGCTCGTGCCGCACATCAGGCGGTTGTCGGAGTTGATCGTGACGGCGAAGCCGAGGGCGTCCAGCACCGTGATGGGGTGCTCGGCGACCGAGGGCACGGCACCCGTCTGGACGTTCGACGTCGGGCAGATCTCCAGCGTCGTCTGCGTGTCCCGCACCCAGTGCGCGATCGGCCCCAGCGTGGCGCCCGCCAGACCCCACGGGTCGTCCTCGGTGGGTGTGCCGAGCGTGATGTCGTCGGCCACCCGCATGCCGTGCCCGATGCGCTGCGCGAGCCCGAGGTGCAGGGCGTCCGCGATCGAGTCGAGCCCGGCGGCCTCACCCGCGTGCACGGTCGCGGGGAAGCTGGCGCGCCGCAGCCGCTGCAGCGCCGCGACGTGCGGCGCAAGCCCGTAGGTCGCCTCCGGTCCGGCGATGTCGAAGCCGACGACGCCGCGGTCCCGGTTCGCGAGCGCCAGGTCCGCTGCCCACTCGGCGGCCGAACCGTGCCGCAGGGCCGTCACCAGCTGGCCCACGCGGATGCGACGACCGCTCGCGACGACCTCGTCGACGCCTTCCTCCAGACCCGCCTGGACGGCGTCCACCACCTGCTGGGGCGTGAGCCCGGCGTGCAGATGCTGCTCCGGGGCGTAGCGGAGGCTCGGCGTAGACGACGCCGTCGGCGGCGAGGTCCACCACCGCCTCGCGTGCGATGCGTCGCAGGTGCTCGGCCCGCTGCATCATCGGCACCACGTTGTCGAACGTGGTGAGGAACCGCTCCAGCGACCCGGAGGACGCGGCCGCCACGAACCAGGCGCCGAGCTCCTCCGGGTCTGCCGCGGGCAGGGTGTGCCCCACCTCCGCGGCCAGCTCGACGAGGGTTCCCGGTCGCGGGCCACCGTCGAGATGCTCGTGCAGCGCCACCTTCGGCAGCGCACGGATCGTCTCCAGGCTGAGGCTCATGGCCTCACGCTACCGGTCGGTAGTCACGCCTCCGGATACTCATCGGCCTCGTCGTCGGGCACCTCCATCGCCTGCTCGACGACGTCGGGTTCCGTGGCCTCGTCGCGCAGGTCCGGCCGGGGTGCGGCGGGCTGGTGCTCGGGGTCGACGGGCACCGTGCTCCGGCCCGGCTCGGGGACCTCGGCGTCCACCGGCGGGACCAGGCCCGCGTCCGCCCACGTGCTCTCACCCGGGGTCGTGCTCATCGCGCGCCACCTCTCGCCTCGACGGGTCACGTCCATCGTGGCCCCCCGGACACCTCCCTGCCACCCGCCCCCTCCCTAACCGGCTCGGCAGGAGTGCACCGGCTGGGCGGAGGCTCGGCGGAGGCAGAGCGGGGAGGGGGAAGGAGGGGGAAGGAGGGGGTGGGGAGAAGCAGGGGGTGGGGGGAGAGACGGCGGGGCTCAGACGGGCCGCGGCGGGAGCGCCCACACGAGGCGGGACCAGCCGCCGAGGGCCTCGCGGCCGCTGCCGTCGAGCAGCGCGTCCACGGACGCCGTCACCACCGCCCCCGCGCCGGGCTCGAAGATCCGCAGGCTGTCCCCGGCCCGCCCGACGGCGAGCACGACGTGCCGCGGCACCGCCGTCGCCCAGCCGTCAGCGCTGTCGCCGCCGGCGTAGAGCGGCACCGGCACGCCGTCGTCGACCGCCCGCGCCACCCCCTCGAGGACGCGCCGCAGGGCTGCGCCGTCGGCGGGGTCCACCGGGTGGTGCCCGTACTCGACGCCCGGGAAGCGCGCGACCCGCGCCGCACCCCAGGGCGGGGTACCGAGCGCAGCCGGCCAAGGCAGGCCGAGGAGGGCCCCAGCCGTCGCACGCCGCTGGTAGACCCGCTGCACGACAGCGAACCTGCGCCGAGCGGGCGCATCAGCGAGCCGCGCGAGGGCCTCGGGCGACGCCGCGGCGAGCTCGGGCGGCCGAGGACCGGCGAGGGCGCCCGTGACGAGCCACAGCGCCAGCCCCGGGTCGCCCACCGCGGCAAGCATGGTCAGGACGGCGGACCCGCAGGTGGTCGCATCGGTCTGGCGGGCGTCCGTGGCAGCGAGCGTCGGGTCGAGCACGGCCAGACGCCGCGCGGGCGGCAGCCCCGACCAGGCCGCCTCCACCGCCTCCGGCAACCCAGCCCCGACCGAACCCGAGCGCCGGAGGGTCACGTCGGGCCACCCGGCCCGCTCGGTCGCGCGCCAGGCACCCGCACGGCGGAGCACGCCGGCCAGCTGCACGACTCAGCCGATCCGGTCGAGGACGATCCCCCGGTCCGCCGGCCGGGCGCCCTCGGGCGCCACGGTCAGCGCGCCCTCCAGGGCGGCCCGCGCACGCTCGAAGCGCTCCGGGGTATCCGTCCAGAGCGTCATGACCGGTTCCCCGGCCCGCACGACTGCACCCGGCTTCGCGTGCAGCTCGATGCCCGCCCCGGCCTGGACCACGTCCTCCTTGCGGGCGCGCCCCGCACCGAGCCGCCAGGCCGCGACGCCGACGGCGAGCGCGTCCATCTCGACCAGCACGCCGTCCGCCGGCGCGAGCACGTGCTCGGACTCGCGCGCGGTCGGCAGCGGGGCGTCCGGGTCGCCGCCCTGGGCCACGATCATGCGCCGCCAGGCGTCCATGGCGCGCCCATCGGCCAGCGCGTCGGCCGGGTCGACGTCGCCCCGCCCGGCCGCCGCGAGCATCTCGCGCGCCAGGGCCAGGGTGAGGTCGACGACGTCGGGCGGGCCGCCGCCGGCGAGCACCTCGACGGACTCGCGCACCTCGAGGGCATTGCCCACGGTGAGGCCGAGCGGCGTCGACATGTCGGTCAGGAGGGCCACGGTCCGCACCCCGGCGTCGGTGCCGAGCTCGACCATGGTCCGAGCGAGCTCGGCGGCGCGGGCCTGGTCCTTCATGAAGGCGCCGCTGCCCACCTTGACGTCGAGCACGAGCGCGCCGGTGCCCTCCGCGATCTTCTTGCTCATGATCGAGCTGGCGATCAACGGGATGGCCTCCACCGTTCCCGTGACGTCGCGCAGGGCGTAGAGCTTGCGGTCGGCCGGCGCCAGGCCCGAGCCCGCGGCGCAGATCACCGCCCCGACGTCCTCGAGCTGGGCCAGCATCTCCTCGTTGCTGAGCGCCGCGCGCCAGCCCGGGATCGACTCGAGCTTGTCGAGCGTGCCGCCCGTGTGGCCGAGGCCTCGACCGGACAGCTGCGGCACCGCGACACCGCACGCCGCGACCAGCGGGGCGAGGGGCAGCGTGATCTTGTCCCCCACGCCGCCCGTGGAGTGCTTGTCCGCCGTCGGGCGCGACAACCCCGAGAAGTCCAGGCGCTCGCCCGAGGCGATCATCGCCGCCGTCCAGCGGCCGATCTCGGCCCGGTCCATCCCGTTCAGCAGGATCGCCATGGCGAGGGCCGACATCTGCTCGTCCGCGACGACGCCGCGCGTGTAGGCGTCGACCACCCAGTCGATCTGCTCGTCGCTCAGCCGGGCGCGGTCGCGCTTGGCGCGGATCACGTCGACAGCGTCGAAGGGCTCCGGGTGCGTGGTCATCGGGTCTCCAGGTCCTCAGGGCCGAAGGCGTCCGGCAGCACCTCGCGCATGGTGCGCAGGCCGCTGACCGTCTCCAGCAGCAGGTCGGGGCCGCCGTGCTCGAACAGCAGCTGACGGCAGCGCCCGCAGGGCATGAGGACGGCGCCGGCGCCGTCCACGCAGGTGAAGGCCACGAGCCGGCCGCCACCGCTCGCGTGCAGCGCGCTGACCAGCCCGCACTCGGCGCACAGCGTCAGCCCGTATGAGGCGTTCTCCACGTTGCACCCCGCGACGACGCGACCGTCGTCGACCAGTGCGGCCGCACCCACGGGGAACCGCGAGTACGGCGCGTAGGCGTGCGCCATGGCCTCCCGGGCCGCCGCCCGGAGCATCTCCCAGTCGACGGCGTCCGCCATCTTCACTCCTTGATGTACGGGGTGCCGTCCGCGGCCGGGGCGCGGGACTTGCCCACGAGACCGGCGACGGCGAACAGCGTGACGAGGTAGGGCAGCATCAGCATGAACTGGCTCGGCACGGGCGCCCCGACGATGCTCAGCATGTCGTCAAGGTTGGAGGCGAAGCCGAAGAGGAGCGCCGCGACGGCCGCACGCACCGGGTCCCACTTGCCGAAGATCACGGCAGCCAGGGCGATGAAGCCCGCGCCCGCCGTCATCTCCTTGCCGAAGGACGACACCGAGACGACGGTGTAGAACGCGCCCCCCAGCCCGACGACGCCGCCCGCGATGAGCAGCGCGCGGTAGCGGGTCCGCTCGACCTTGATGCCGACGGTGTCCGCCGCCTGCGGGTGCTCGCCGACCGCGCGCAGCCGCAGGCCCCACCGGGTGCGGTACAGCGCGAACCAGACGACGGGCACGGCGATGTAGGCCAGGTAGACGAGCAGCGACTGGCGGAAGAGCGCCGGCCCGACGATCGGCAGCTCCGACAGGCCTGGGATCGCGATCGGCTTGAAGCGTTCCGTGTCGTTGAGGCGCTCGGCGTTGGGCACCAGCACCTCGGAGTAGAAGAAGCTCGTCAGGCCGACGACCAGCACGTTCAGCACGACGCCGACGATCACCTGGTCCACCTTGTAGGTGATCGTGAAGACGCCGAGCACGACGGCCACGACCATGCCGGCGACCACCGCGGCGGCCAGACCCGCGAACGGGCTGTCCGTGAGCGAGCCGGTGATGGCCGCGGCGAACGCGCCGAGGAGCAGCTGGCTCTCGATCGCGATGTTCACGACGCCGGCGCGCTCACCGATCACGCCGCCGAGCGCGCCGAAGAGGATCGGCACGGACAGCAGCACGGCGCCGCCGACGAGGCGCGTCACCGGCAGGTCCTGCTGGCTGCCGGCGCCCGCCCAGGAGAGGAAGCCGACGAGGAGGGCGATGCCGTAGACGAGCGACAGCCAGACGGGCAGCTTGCGCTGCGCGCGTACGAGCAGCCACGCCCCGACCGTGAGGGCCGCCGCGATGGCCACGCACACCCACGCGGTCGTCTGGCCCGGCAGGGCGAGGTCCGGGATCCGGAGCGCGTCACCCTCGGCGCCCATCCGGTACTTGACGTCCCCATCGCGCTGCTTGAGCACCAGGAGGAGCGCCATCAGCGCCGTGACGATCGTGTAGGCGATCGCGCCCTTGTGGCTGACGACCGTCACGCGACGCAGGTCGGCGGGCGCGGGGGCCGAGGGGGTCTCGACGACGGCGGTCATGCCGCCACCTCCTTCGGCTTGCGGCGGGCTCGTTCCTTCTTGGCCGGGCGGGCCTCCGGCTGGGGCAGGCGGAACACGGCCCGGACCAGCGGCGGCGCCGCGATGAACAGCACGATGAGCGACTGAACCACGAGCACGATCTCGATCGGCACGTTCTCCGACGCCTGCATCACCGAGCCGCCGGCCTTGAACGCGCCGAACAAGATGGCCGCCGCCAGCACGCCGAAGGGCGTCGACCGGCCGAGCAGCGCGACGGTGATCGCGTCGAAGCCGATGCCCGCGTCGATGTCGGAGCTGAAGCCCGTGGTGACGGTGCCGAGCACCTGCGTGGTGCCAGCGAGGCCGATGAGACCACCGGCGACCAGCATGACCGAGGTGGTCGCGCGGCGGACGTCGATGCCCGCCACCCGCGCGGCGTCGGGGTTCTCGCCGACGGCGCGGAACGTGAAGCCGAGCCGCGACCGGTTGAGGAGCCACCAGACGAGCACGACGGCGGCCAGGGCCACCACGAAGCCCCAGTGCAGCTTGTACCGGTCGCCGAACAGCTTCGGCAGGATCGCGTTCTCGTGCATCGCTGGCGTCTTCGGGTTCGACGACCCCGGGGCCTGCAGCAGGCCGGGCGTCGCCAGCATGTACGAGAGCAGGTAGAACGCGACGTAGTTGAGCATGATCGTGGTGATCACCTCGTGCGCGCCCGTCATGGCCTTGAGCAGGCCCGCGATGCCGGCCCAGAGCGCGCCCGCCGCGATTCCGGCGATCAGCGCGACAACGAGGTGCAGCACGGGCGGCAGGTCGACGCCGAAGCCGACCCAGCCGGCTGCCGCGGCGGCCACGAGCATCTGGCCGCGACCACCGATGTTGAACAGGCCGGCCCGGAAGGCAAGCGCCACACCGAGGCCCGCACCGATCAGGGGCGTCGCGAAGTTCAGCGAGCTCAGCAGGGGCTTGATGCCGCCGGCGAAGTCGTCGGCGCGGAAGTCCCACACCGCGCCGCGGAACAGGGCCGAGTACGCGCCACCGACCGCGCTGCCGATCGCCGACAGCATGTCCTGCGGCCGGGAGAAGAAGTAGCTCGAGGCGTCCTGCACGCCCTTGTCCGTGGCGGCGATCATGATCGAGCCGACCAGGACGGCGAGCACGACGGCGCCGAGCGAGACCGCCCAGCCGCCCGACGTCACGCGCCGCATCGCCTCGCGCCACCGTGCGGCGTCCGCGTCCGCGTCCACGGGAGCCGTGGACTGGTGCCGCCCGGGGGATGTGGGTGTCCCGGGGGTCTCGGGCGTCGTGGCCGCGTCGGCCGTCGGTTCCTCGCCGGCGGGCTGCGGCGAGGCCGCGGTGCCGCCCAGCTGGCTGTCGTCGCCGCTCATGCCGCCTCCGTCCCCTTCGCCGGGATGCCGGCCATCATCAGACCCAGGACGTCGCGCGGGGTGTCCGCCGGGACGATGCCGACGACGCGGCCCCGGTACATGACGAGGATCCGGTCGCCGAGCGCCGCCGCCTCGTCCAGCTCGGTGGACACCACGATCACGGGCACGCCCGCGTCACGCGTCGCGATGATCCGCTTGTGGATGAACTCGATGGACCCGACGTCGACGCCGCGGGTCGGCTGGGCCGCGATGAACAGCCGCAGGTCCTTGGACAGCTCGCGCGCCACGACGACCTTCTGCTGGTTACCGCCGGAGAGCCGGCCGACCGGCTCGGTGATGCCCTGCGTGCGGATGTCGAACTCGTCGACGGCGTGCGTCGCGAAGCGCTCGAGCTCGCCGAGCTGCAGCACGCCGCGCCGCACGAACGGCGGTCCGCTCGTCCGGTCGAGCATGAGGTTCTCGGCGACCGAGAACTCGCCGACGAGGCCGTCGGTCGAGCGGTCCTCGGGGACGAAGCCGACGCCCGCGTCGAGGATCTGCCGCACGGTGCGCCCGACGAGCTCCTGCCCGTCCAACCGGATGCTGCCGTGCACGTCGCGCTGCAGGCCCATGAGGGCCTCGGTCAGCTCGGTCTGCCCGTTGCCCTGCACACCGGCGACGACGAGCACCTCGCCGCCGCGCACCGTGAAGCTCACGTCGTCGACCAGGACGGTGCCGTGCACGTCGCGCACCTCGAGGCCGGCGACCTCCAGCTCGGCGTCCACGTACGTGGGGGGCTCCTTGTGCACCGTGAGCTCGACCGCGCGGCCGACCATCATGGCGGCCAGCTCGGCGTCGGTGGACTCGGGGTTCGCCTCGCCGACGACGGCGCCCCGGCGCACGACCGTGATGCGGTCGGCGACCTCGCGGACCTCGCGCAGCTTGTGCGTGATGAAGACGATCGCGGCACCGCTGTCGCGCAGCTGGCGCATGATCGCCATGAGCTCGTCGGTCTCCTGCGGCGTCAGGACGGCGGTGGGCTCGTCGAAGATCAGCACCTTCGCGTCACGCGACAGGGCCTTGATGATCTCGACGCGCTGCTGGACGCCGACGGGCAGGTCCTCGATGACGGCGTCGGGGTCGACGTGGAAGCCGAAGCGGGCGGCGATGTCACGCACGCGCTGGCGGGCCGCGCCGATGTCGAGCCGCCCGGCGCCGCGGGTCTGCTCGTTGCCGAGCATGACGTTCTCGGCGACCGTGAAGACGGGGATCAGCATGAAGTGCTGGTGCACCATGCCGATGCCGGCGGCCATGGCGTCGCCCGGGCCGCGGAAGCTCTGGACCTCGTCGTCCAGCAGGACCTCGCCCTCGTCGGCCGTGTAGAGGCCGTACAGGACGTTCATGAGGGTCGACTTACCGGCGCCGTTCTCTCCGAGGAGACAGTGGATCTCGCCGGGGTTCACCGTGAGGCTGATGTGGTCATTCGCGACCAGGGGGCCGAACCGCTTGGTGATGTTGCGGAGCTCGAGCTTCATCGCACGATCCTTGCGCCGGGGGTCAGGGGCAGGCGCGCTCCCCGGGGCGGCTCGTGGCCGCCCCGGGGAGCGTCGTCGTCACTTGCTCAGGTACGAGGTGACCGGGACCTCGCCGCTGATGATCTTCGCCTGGAGCTCCTCGACCTCCTGCGACAGGGCAGGGTCCACCTTGTCCTCGAAGTTGTGCAGCGGGGCGATGCCGACGCCGCCGTTCTCGAGGGTGCCGACGTAGGCCTCGTAGTCGATGTTGCCCGCGCCCGCCGCCTTGACCGCGTCGTACGCCGAGACGTCCATCTTCTTGAGGATCGAGGTCAGGACGAGGTCCGCGGTGCTCGGGTCGGTCTCGAAGAAGTCGGCGTCCACGCCGACGAGGGCGATCTCACGGCCGGAGTCCGTGATCGCGTCCATGGCCGACTGGTAGATCGGGCCGCCGACGGGGAGCAGGACGTCGACGCCCTGGTCGATGATGCCGGCCGCGACGTTCTTCGCCGTGTCGTTGGCCTCGAAGCCACCGGTGAAGGACGAGCCCTCGTCGGAGCCGGTCCAGCCGATGACCTGGACGCTCGTGCCCTTGACGGAGTTGTAGTAGTCCACGCCCTGCTTGAAACCGTCCATGAAGATCGTGACGGTCGGGTAGGGCTGGCCACCGAAGGTGCCGACCTTGCCGGCCTCGGAGTAGCCCGCGGCGAGGTAGCCGGCCAGGAACGCGGCCTGCGCCGTGTCGTAGAGCAGCGGCTTGATGTTCTCCGCGTCCTTGGTGCCGTCGAAGTCGCCGTCCGCGGCGTCGTCGATCAGGATGAACTCGATGTCCGGGTTCGCCTTGGCGGCCTCCACCGTGGCCGCCGAGAGGGCGAAGCCGACGGTGACGATCGTGTTGCAGTCCTCGGCGACGAGGGAGTCGATGTTCGGCGCGAAGTCGGTCTCGGAGTCGGACTGGACCTCGGCGAACTCGGCGCCGATCTCCTCGGCCGCCTTCTTCGTGCCCTCGTAGCTGAGCTGGTTGAAGCTCTTGTCGTCGAAGCCACCGGCGTCGGAGACGATGCACGCCTTGTAGTCGATGGACTCCGCGGTGGTCTCGGTCGCACCGGCGCTCGACGTGCCCTCAGGCTTCTCGTCGGGCGCGTTACCACACGCCGCCAGCACCAGAGCCGTCGCGGTGCACAGCACCGCGGCTCGCGTCACTCTCTTCACGTCGACACTCCTTGTCGCCACGCTTGTGCCGCCCGGTCCGGACGTCGTCCTCGCTGACGAATCTCCAGCGCCTGGTCGGCTGCTTACGCCGCACACTAGTCGTGGCGCGACACTGGGGGTTACCGCCAGGTACGCCCTGCAACGCCTCGTTACGTATTCGGAATGTTTCCGACTGTGCTTGCAGGACGCTCGTGAGAACTCCTTGACCGGGCACTGACCGAGGCCACCCGCCGGCGCCTCAGCCGGGCGGCACCGGCGTCGGCGCCACGGCGGGCGCCGCCTGGGCACCGGCGAGCACCGCGACGCGCGCCAGCACCCGGGCGCCGACGGCGATCGCCCGCTCGTCGACCACCAGGTCACCCCGGTGCAGGTCGTAGGAGCGCCCGCCGGGCGTGCGCGTCCCGAGCCGGCCCATCGCGCCCGGCGCCCGCGTCAGGAGCCACGCGAAGTCCTCGCCGCCGAGCGACTGCTCCGTCGCGGCGACGGCGTCGGGCCCGAGCACGTCACGCGCGGCCGCCTCCAGCAGCCGCGTCGCCCCCGGGTCGTTCTCCACCGGCGGGACCCCGCGCACGTGCTGCACCTCGACGTCGACGCCGTACGGCGCCGTGACGTTCTCCACCGCCTCGCGCAGGACGGCGCCCGCCTCGTCCCAGGCACGCGCGTCCAGGCACCGCAGGGTGCCGCGGAGCGTGCCGGTGCTCGGGATCGCGTTGCCGGCCGAGCCCGCGTGCACGCTCCCCCACGTGAGGTTCACCCCGGAGCGCGGGTCGAGGCGTCGGCCGAGCACCGCCGGGATCTGCGTGATGAGCTGCCCGAGCACGAAGACGACGTCCCCCGTCAGGTGCGGGCGCGAGGTGTGGCCGCCGTCGGAGGTCACCGTGATCGTCACCGGGTCGGAGGCGGACGTGATCGGGCCGCTGCGGCAGCCGATCGTGCCGACGTCCACGCGCGGGTCGCAGTGCAGCGCGAACACCTGCGCGACGCCGTCCATCGCACCCGCCGCGACCGCCGCCTCGGCGCCGCCCGGCTGCACCTCCTCCGCCGCCTGGAAGATCAGCCGGACGCCCGTGCGCAGCACGTCCGTGAGCTCGGCGAGCACCAGGCCCGCCCCCAGCAGCGCTGCGGTGTGCACGTCGTGGCCGCACGCGTGCGCGACGCCCGGCACCCCCGACTCCCACGGCGCGCCGCACGTGTCCGCCACGGGCAGGGCGTCCATGTCGGCACGCAGCGCGACGCGCGGCCGGCCGCTGGCGACGGTGCCCGGGCCGAGGTCGCAGACCAGGCCGGTGCCGGGCAGCAGCCGCGGCCTCAGGCCCGCGGCCGTGAGGCGGTCCGCGATGAGCTGGGTGGTCCGGCGCTCCGTGTTGGAGACCTCGGGGTGCGTGTGCAGGTCACGCCGCACCGCCACGAGCTCGTCGAGCAGGGCATCGACGCGCGCGCGGATGCGGTCCGCGATCGCGCTCCCGGCTGGCTCGGCCACGCCCCGAGGTTATCGCTGCCCGCCCGACGCCGGACGCCGGGTCCGCTCCGGTCAGCAGCGCTGCCTCAGAGCAGGTCCTCGCGCCCCGCGCCCCGCCAACCGTCCACCGCCGCCTTCACCTCTTGCGCGTGCGCGCGCGTGGTGACGAGCAGTGCATCGGGGGTGTCGACGACGACCGCGTCGGGCACGCCGACGACCGAGACGGTCCGACCGGCCCCGGGCACCACGAAGGCGTCGGGCGCCGCCACGCGGAGCACGGCCGCGTCGTCGCCCAGCGTCGCCGTCGGCAGCAGCGCCGCGAGCGAGGCGAAGTCACCGACGTCGTCCCACCGGAAGTCGCCCGGCACCACCGCGACGCCGCCTGCGGCCGCGACCGGCTCGGCGATGGCGTGGTCGATCGCGATGCGGGTCAGGGCGGGCCACACGCGGGCCAGCACCTCCTCGCGCGCCGGCGTGTCCCACGCCCGGCCGATCTCACGCAGGCCGGCGGCCAGGGGCGGAGCTGCTCGGCCAGGTGGTCCAGCAGGACCGTCGCGCGCACGACGAACATGCCGGCGTTCCAGCGGTACTCCCCCGTCGCGAGGTACGCGGCCGCCGTCTGCGCGTCGGGCTTCTCGGTGAAGCCCGCCACATGGCGGGCGCTCGGGGCGCCGACCACGCCCAGCGGCTCGGCCGCGCGGATGTAGCCGAACGCCGTCGACGGTTCGGTCGCCGCGATACCGATCGTCACCACGTACCCGGCGCGGGCCGCCGCGACGGCCTCCCGGACCGAGCCCGCGAACTGGGCCGCGCCGTCGATCACGTGGTCCGCGGCGAACGAGCCGAGCACCACGTCGGGCCCGTGCCGCTCGAGCAGCACCGCCGCGGCGAGACCGATCGCGGCCATCGAGTCGCGCGGCGACGGTTCCATGAGGAGGCGGCCCAGCGCGTCGTCGGCCGCGAGCGCAGGCACCTGGCGCGCCACCTCGGCGGCGTGCCGCACACCCGTCACCACGACGACGCCGTCAGGCCCCGTGAGCGGCGCGAGCCGGTCCACCGTCGCCTGCAGCAGAGTGCGGCCGGAGCCGGTCAAGTCGAGCAGGAACTTGGGGTGACCGGCACGGGAGAGGGGCCAGAGCCGCGTGCCGGCGCCGCCGGCCGGGACCACCGCGTGGAAGCCCGGGATGGTGCCGGTCACGCCTGCCGCTGCGTCGTCGTCGGACATGCCCGCCAGGCTAGTGGGCGGCGCGTGGGCTCCCGGCGCACCTGTTGACCGCACGAACTACAGTCTGCTCATCGACAGGCGGGCGACGGTCGCCCGCCTCGGAAACGGAGGTCGCCCGTGCCCGAGGCACCCGCCGGCACCCTCTACCGGGGGCGGGAGGGGATGTGGTCATGGGTCGCCCACCGGGTGACCGGCTTCCTCATCTTCTTCTTCCTGCTGGTCCACGTGCTCGACACGTCGCTCGTGCGCGTCTCGCCCGAGGCGTACAACGCGGTGATCGGCACGTACAAGAACCCGATCATGGGCCTCGGCGAGGCCGGACTGGTCGCCGCGATCACCTTCCACGCCTTCAACGGCATCCGGATCATGCTCGTGGACTTCTGGTCCAAGGGGACCCGGTACCAGCGCGTGATGCTGTGGGTCGTCGTCGGGCTCTTCGTCGTCACCATGGCCGGGTTCCTGCCGCGCCACCTCGGCCACGTCTTCGGGGCGCGCTGATGACCACGACGACGATCGCGCCGCCGCGCAGCCCGCACCGTCGCAGCCCCCGCGCCAGCGGCCGCACCAACTACGAGCTGTACGGCTGGGTGTTCATGCGGGCGTCCGGCGTCCTGCTGGTCGTGCTGATCTTCGGCCACCTGTTCATGAACCTCGTCACCGGCGACGGCATCAGCGCCATCGACTTCGGGTTCGTCGCCGGCAAGTGGGCGTCGCCGCTGTGGCAGGTCTGGGACCTGCTCATGCTGTGGCTGGCGATGATCCACGGCACCAACGGCATGCGGACCATCGTCAACGACTACACCGAGCGCACGGGCACGCGCGTCGTGCTCAAGGCGGCGCTCTACCTGGCGTTCACCGTCGTCGTCGTGCTCGGGACCCTCGTGATCTTCACGTTCGACCCGTGCCCGGCCGACGCGCCGGCGAACCTGCTGCCGTCGTTCTGCACCGCCTGACGGCCGGGCGATCGCCGGCCGGCGCCGCTCGGAGCACGTCCACCCCACCCGGCCCATCCACGACGAAGGACTGACACCCCAGATGCAGACCCACTCCTACGACGTCGTGATCATCGGCGCCGGCGGCGCGGGCATGCGGGCGGCGCTGGAGGCCTCGCGCCGCGCCCGTACGGCCGTGCTGAGCAAGCTGTACCCCACCCGCTCCCACACCGGCGCGGCCCAGGGCGGCATGTGCGCCGCACTCGGCAACACCGAGGAGGACAGCTGGGAGTGGCACACGTTCGACACGGTCAAGGGCGGCGACTACCTCGTCGACCAGGACGCCGCCGAGGTCATGGCCAAGGAGGCCGTCGACGCCGTCTACGACCTCGAGCACATGGGCCTGCCGTTCAACCGGACGCCCGACGGCAAGATCGACCAGCGCAAGTTCGGCGGTCACACGCGCAACCACGGCGAGGCGCCCGTGCGCCGGGCCTGCTACGCCGCGGACCGGACCGGTCACATGATCCTGCAGACGCTGTACCAGCAGTGCGTCAAGCAGGAGGTCGCGTTCTTCAACGAGATGTACGCCCTCGAGCTGCTGCTCACCGACGACCTGATGGGCGAGGAGATCCCCGAGAACACGCCGGTGCGCGTGTCCGGCGTCGTCGGCTACGACCTCACGACGGGCGAGACGCACGTCTTCCGCGCGAAGTCGGTGATCCTCGCCACCGGCGGCGCCGGGAAGATCTACAAGACGACGTCGAACGCCCACACCCTCACCGGCGACGGCATGGCGCTGGCGTACCGCAAGGGCATCCCGCTGGAGGACATGGAGTTCTTCCAGTTCCACCCGACGGGCCTCGCCGGGCTCGGCATCCTGCTCTCGGAGGCGGCCCGCGGCGAGGGCGCGATCCTGCGCAACAGCGAGGGCGAGCGCTTCATGGAGCGGTACGCGCCCACCATCAAGGACCTCGCGCCGCGCGACATGGTGGCGCGCGCGATGGCCAACGAGGTGCGCGAGGGCCGTGGCTGCGGCCCGAACAAGGACTACGTGCTGCTCGACCTCACGCACCTCGAGCCGGCGCACATCGACGCCAAGCTCCCGGACATCACGGAGTTCGCGCGCACCTACCTGGGCGTCGAGCCGTACACCGAGCCGGTGCCCGTCTACCCGACCGCGCACTATGCGATGGGTGGCGTCCCGACGACGATCCGCGGCGAGGTGCTCCGCACGAACACGGCCGTCGTCGAGGGCCTGTTCGCCGCCGGTGAGGTCGCCTGCGTGTCCGTGCACGGCGCGAACCGGCTCGGCACCAACTCGCTCCTCGACATCAACGTGTTCGGCAAGCGCGCCGGGATCGCGGCCGCCGAGTACAGCGTCGGGGTGGAGCACGCCGACCTCCCGGATGCCCCCGACGCCGCCGTCCTCGCCCACGTGGAGCGCGTGCTCGCCGGGACCGGTGGCGAGCGCGTCGCCGACGTGCGACGCGCCCTGCAGGAGTCGATGGACATCGGTGCGCAGGTCTTCCGGACCGCGGAGTCGCTCACCCGCACGCTGACGGACATCCGCGAGCTGCGCGAGCGATACGCGCACGTGACGGTCCAGGACAAGGGCCGGTCGTTCAACACCGACCTCATGGAGGCCGTGGAACTCGGGTTCCTGCTCGACCTGGCGGAGGTCGTCGTGCTGGGGGCGCTCGCTCGCGAGGAGTCGCGCGGCGGGCACTTCCGGGAGGACTTCCCGGCGCGCGACGACGAGAAGTACATGAAGCACACGATGGCCTACCTGCGCCCCGGGCCGGACGGCGTCGGGCGTCAGGTGCGCCTGGACGCCAAGCCGGTGACAGTCACCCGGTACCAGCCGATGGAGCGGAAGTACTGATGGCGAACGAGATCGAGCCGGAGCAGTCGTCCGCCGAGGGCACGCCAGGGGGTGCCGCACCGCGCGTGCCGCAGGCGGCTGCGGCGGGGGGCGCGGCGGGTGCCGTGGGCGCCTTCGACGTGACCCTGCGCATCCGGCGGTTCAACCCCGAGTCGGACTCCGACGCGTTCTGGGAGGAGTTCACGGTCCGCGCCAACCGCACGGACCGCGTCCTCGACGCGCTGCACACCGTGAAGTGGGAGGTCGACGGCTCGCTGACGTTCCGGCGGTCCTGCGCGCACGGCATCTGCGGCTCGGACGCCATGCGGATCAACGGCCGCAACCGGCTGGCCTGCAAGGTGCTGCTCAAGGACCTCGACCCGGCCAAGCCGATCACGATCGAGCCGATCAAGGGCCTGCCCGTGATCAAGGACCTGGTCGTGGACATGGAGCCGTTCTTCGCCTCCTACCGCGAGGTGATGCCGTTCCTCATCACCGGCCCGAACGCGCCGACCGCCGAGCGCCGGCAGTCCCCCGAGGACCGCGCGCGCTACGACGACACCACCAAGTGCATCCTGTGCGCCGCGTGCACGTCGTCGTGCCCGGTGTTCTGGAACGACGGGCAGTACTTCGGGCCCGCAGCGATCGTCAACGCGCACCGGTTCATCTTCGACAGCCGGGACGAGGGCGGCGCGCAGCGCCTTGAGATCCTCAACGACAAGGAGGGCGTCTGGCGCTGCCGGACGATCTTCAACTGCACGGACGCCTGCCCGCGCGGCATCGAGGTGACGAAGGCGATCCAAGAGGTCAAACGCGCCCTCATCACCCGCCACTTCTAGCCCCCCCTCCCCCCCTCCCTCCCCCCTCCCCCTCCCTCCCCCTCGTCTCGTCCGCAAAGTGGAGCGAAGTGCACGGACACGCCGGGCGTGTCGGTGCACTTCGCTCCACTTTGTTCACGGGAGGGCCCACATGGTTCACGGGAGGGGCGTGGTGTGCCAGTCGCCCCGGGGGGCCTTGGCGGCGCGCCGGTGGGCCTCGCGGAGCCGCCGCCGCAGCGCCATCTCACGACCCGGCCGGACGTCGTCCGAGGCAGCACGTACGACGACCAGCCCCAGCGACTCGAGCGCCTGCTGACGACGGGCGTCATCGCTTCGACGCTCGCTCCCCGAGTGCCAGAGACCGTCGTACTCCCCGACCAGGCCCACGTCGGGGTCGATCAGGTCGACCCGAGCCACGAACTGCCCTGCCTGATCCCGCACGACGACGTTGCACAGCGGCCGCGGCAGCCCGGCGTCGCGCCATGCCAGTCGGAGCACGGACTCCTGCGGCGACTCCGCGCCAGCGTCCGCCAGCCCGACCGCCTCCCGAGCGAGGGCGATCCCGACCCACCCCCGCCGCCCGTCGACCAGGGCGCTCAGCTCCGAGCACGTGACGAGGCCCAGATGGAGCAGCCGATCCAGCCCGATGACGGCCGCAGTCTCAGGCAGGAGCCGGGCAAGGTCGAATGCGGTCCTTGCCGGCGTCGTCAGGCACACGCCGAGCCGGGTGCAGCGCTCGTCGGGGGGCACCACGCTGCGCAGGACCCGGACGTCGCGCCGGAATCGCAGACGACTCGTCGGGTCCGCACCCACGACGACGCGCGCACCGTCATCGGGAGCTCCGGTCGATGCGAGACTCCGTCGCGCCGCGACCGCGCGGCGCTCCTCCCAGCGCACCGAACCGTCGAAGACGTCCAGGCCGTCCCTGGCTACCAGGACCTCGTGCACGCGGGCCGCGGACCAGCCGGCCAGCATCGCGCCGGGAGGCAGCTGCCGTGCCACGGCCGCGATGCGCACATCAGCGGCCCCCGTGAGGGCATCACCGATTGTCCGGACTCCCCGCCGCACCGGGACGAACGCGGGCGCGCGCAGGGCACCGCGGCCCAGCCCCAGGCGCCTGGCTTCGGCCGCGTCGACGACCCACGGCAAGAGACCCTCCGACACCATGGCTGGAGGATCCCAGCCGCACACACGTCATCACCGCGCGGACCACGGAACCTGTGGAGGACGGCCCATCCACAGACCCGCCCACGTTCCGCAAAGTGGAGCGAAGTGCACCGACACGCCGGGCGTGTCGGTGCACTTCGCTCCACTTTGCGGAAGAAGCGGGGGGAGGGAGGGGGGGAGATGAGGAGGGGGTTAGGAGGATGAGAGGGGGAAGGAGCGGCGGGTGCGCCAGACGCCGTCGTCGCCGTGCTCGAAGACCTGCAGCGCCTCGACGCTGAACCTCGCCTCGAAGCCCGCGAGCTCCGCGAACGCCCGGTCCAGGGCCTCGTCCGGCACGTCGTGGGCCACGGTCACGTGCGGGTGGTAGTTGAACCGCAGCTCCTGCTCCAGCGGCCCGGACCGCACGGAGCGCTCGAGCCGCTCGCACTCCGAGATCCCCTGCACCACCTGCACGAACACGACGTCCGACACAGGCCGGAACGTCCCCGTCCCCCGCAGGTGCACGACGAACGGCCGGTTCGCCCGCCCGACGGCGGCCAGGTGGTCGTCGACCGCGTCCACCGCCGCCACGTCCACGACCGTCGGACCGAGCAGCGTCACGTGCGGCGGGATGGCCGCCGCCAGGGGGTCGCCGAACCCGCCGCGTGCCGCCTGCAGCGCCGGCCCGAAGGGCGCCGGCACCTCCAGGGCCACGCCGATGCGGACCTGGTTCTCCCCCCGCTCGGGGAGCCTCACGCCCGCGCCTCCCGCCCCGGCAGCAGCCCGACGCCGTCCCGCACCCGGGCCAGCGTGGCACCCGCGACCGCCCGCGCGCGCTCCGCCCCCTCGGCGAGCACGTCGTCGAGGGTCTCGGGTGACTCGAGGTACCCGAGCACGCGCTCGCGGAACGGTGTCACCGCCTCGACGACGACGTCGGCCAGGTCCTTCTTCAGGTCGCCGTACCCCTTGCCCTCGTAGGCGGCCTCGAGGTCCTCGATCGAGCGGCCGCTCAGCGCGGCGTAGATCGACAGGAGGTTGGCGATGCCCGGCTTGGCGGCCGGGTCGTACCGGATCTCCCGCTCGGTGTCGGTGACGGCGGAGCGGATGCGCTTGGCGACGACCTTCGGGTCGTCGAGCATCTCGATGATGCCGTTCGGCGAGGACGCCGACTTGCTCATCTTCGACGTCGGGTCCTGCAGGTCGTAGATCTTGGCGGTGCTGCGCACGATGTGCGGCTCGGGCACCACGAACATGTCGCCGAACCGCGAGTTCATCCGCTGCGCGAGGTCCCGGGTGATCTCGAGGTGCTGACGCTGATCCTCACCCACGGGGACGAGCGCGGCGTCGTACAGCAGGATGTCCGCCGCCATCAGGATCGGGTACGTGAAGAGCCCGACGTTCGTGCTCTCGGAACCGGCCTTGGCCGACTTGTCCTTGAACTGCGTCATCCGCGACGCCTCGCCGTAGCCGGTGTGGCAGGAGAGCACCCACGACAGCTCGGCGTGCTCGGGCACGTGGCTCTGCACGAACAGGACGGAGCGTGCGGGGTCGACGCCGGCGGCAAGGTACTGGGCCGCCGTCCGGCGGGTGCGCTCGCGGAGCACCTTGGGGTCGGGCGCCACGGTGAGGGCGTGCAGGTCGGCGACCATGTAGTACGTGTCGTACGCGTCCTGGAGCGCCACCCAGTTGACCAGTGCCCCGAGGTAGTTGCCGAGGTGCAGGGAGTCCGACG
This sequence comes from uncultured Actinomycetota bacterium, assembly GCA_963807045.1. Lineage (GTDB taxonomy): Bacteria > Actinomycetota > Actinomycetes > Actinomycetales > Cellulomonadaceae > Actinotalea. Next base: position 448,048 of record CAWDZL010000002.1, read on the forward strand.
TGGGCTGCATACCGGACAGGATTCGGGGGCGGTCAGAACGGGGCATGGGGGCATTCTGGCAGGAGTCGGGAGGGCGACGGGAACACGGCTCGGGGCGTCCGGCCCGACGGCGTCAGGTCGCCTCGTCGTCGAACGGCACCGGTCCCCCGGCGGGGATGGCGGGCCGACGTCGCGGGGCAGGCTCGGCGAGGGTCTCCGTCAGCGCGTCGCGCACGATCCGGCGCGGGTCGTAGCGGCGCGGGTCGAGCGCCGCCCAGTCGAGGTCCTCCTCGCCCAGCTCGGCCGACAGCCGCGTGCGGCCCGTCGCGGCGGCGGCCCGGAGCGCCCGCACCCAACGTGCGAGCTGCTCGGCGTACCCGGGCAGTCGCTCCGGCCCGACGACGACGGCGGCGATCACCAGCAGGACGATCAGCTCGCCGCCGTTGATGCCGAACACGTCAACGCTGCCCGCCGCTCGGGACCTCGGTGAGGACGACTCGCACGTCGCGATCGCCGTCGTCGCCGCGGACCGTGAGCGTCACTGCGTCGCCCGGGGCCTTGGCCCGGATGGCGACGATCAGCTCGTCGGGAGCGGTCACCGGCCTGCCGTCGATGGCGACGATGACGTCGCCCGCGGCGATTCCCGCACGGTCGGCTGGTCCATCGGGCGTGACCGGGGGCTGCGCCCCCTGAGCCTCGGTGGCGACGCGCACGCCCTCCCCCACGTAGCGGGTGTCGAGCAGAGCGCCGATGGCGGGGTACGTCGCGTGGCCGGTCTCGATGAGCTGCTCGGCGGTGCGCCGCGCCTGGTTCGACGGGATGGCGAAGCCGAGGCCGATGTTGCCGCCGGTCTGCGTCCCGGGGGGCTGCGCGATCGCGGAGTTGATGCCGATGACCTCGCCGTCGGTGTTGACGAGCGGGCCGCCGGAGTTGCCGGGGTTGATCGCGGCGTCGGTCTGGATCGCGTTGATGAACGCGGTCTCCTCCGCGCTGCCGGCCGTCACGGGCCGGTTCAGGGCGGAGACGATGCCCTCGGTGACGGTCCCCTGGAGACCGAGCGGAGCGCCGATCGCGACGACGCGCTGGCCGACCACGACCGCGTCGGAGTCGCCGAGGGCGAGCGGCGTGAGGCCGCCCCGGTCGACCTTGACGACCGCGAGGTCGTACTCACCCGTGCGGCCGACCAGTTCGGCGGGCTCCTCGCTGCCGTCCGCGAAGACGACGGAGATCTCGCCGCCGTCCGCCGCCCCGGAGACCACATGGTTGTTCGTCAGGATGTAGCCGTCGGAGCGGAGCACGAAGCCGGACCCGGTGCCGGAGACGGCGTCGCTGCGCACCTCGACCGCGACGACGCTCGGCAGCACGGCGGCGGCGATCTCGGCGACGCCCGTCAGTTCCGTGGCGTCCGCGCCGTGCGCGACGACGGGCAGGTCGGCGTCGTCCGGCCGGTCCTCCCCGCCCAGCAGCCGATCGGCCCCGACGCCGCCCGCGGCCCCGGCGACCAGGGCGACGACGACGGTCACGGGCCACAGCCACCGGGATCGTGCACGCGGCCGGCGCTCGACGATCGGCCGACCGAAGCTGTCGGTGGGCGGCATCGGCGCGCCGACATCCCCGAACGGCTCGGCGGGCGGAGCCTGCGTCACGGGCGGAGCCGGCATCACGGGCGGGGGCGGCATCACGGGCGGAGCCGGCATCACGGGCGGGGGCGCGCTCTCGAGGGGGGCGACCGGCGGCGGCGCCCCGAAGGGTCCGGCCGTCGGGGGCACGCTCGGGCCCACCGGCCCGACGTCGCGGCGCGCCGACGGCGGCGCGAAGGGGTTGGTCGGCTCGCTCACGGGCTCCATGCTCCAGCAACGACGGCCCACCCGCGCGAGATCTGGGCTTCCAGACCGTCGTCGAACGGGGTGGCGGGGAAGGCGCTCACGACGGCGTCCACGGCCGGCGACTCGCCGCCCGCGACGACGGACACCACCGTGTCGCCGGACTGCCAGACCACGTGCCAGGGCGACTGCGAGAGCACGTGCACGTCGTGACCGCCGGCCTGCACCACGGGTACGCCGGCAACCGCCGCCGGGTCGAGCCGGCCCGTCTGCTGGGTGACCACGACAGCACCGTACGGCCCGTCGAGGTCCACCTCGACGCCGTCGTCCGTCTCGTGCACGGCGAGGACCTCGTACCCGGCGGGTACCTCGGTCACCGGTGCGGCGTCGTCGACGGACTCGACCGCAACGGCGGCGACGGCGTGCTGCGCGGCGAGCGCGTCCACGGCGGCGAGCATCGTGAGGGCCTGCGCGGGGTGCCGCTGCGGCACCACCGCGTCCTCCTCGCCCGCGGTGAACAGCCACACGGCGGCAACGCCGACGACGGCGAGCACGGTCCAGGCGGGCAGACCACCGCGCCGCCGGGCGCCCAGACAGAGCCGCTCGACCGTGCGCTCCTGGCGCGAGGGAGGCATCGGGACCGGCGCGCCGGTGTGGGCGGCGACGCGCTGACGCAGGGTGCCGAGGCTCTGCCGCACGCGGGTGGCCGGGTGGTCGGGGGCGGCGCAGGGCGCACCGGCGGCTGCGCCGAGGGCGAGGATCCGGGCCGTCAGGTCGGCGGCCACGGGGACCTGGCCGGCGCCGGCGAGGACGGCCCGCGCGGACCGCTGGGCCGCGAGCTCGGCGGCGCACTCGGGACACCCGGCGACGTGGCACAGGGCCCGCTCCGTGGCGGCCGGCGCGAGCTGGCCGTCGACGAGTGCCGCGATCTGGGTGCCGAGGTGGGTCATGCGCGCACCTCGGCGTCGTGCGGCGCGTGCTGCTCGTGCTCGGGCGCGGCGACCTCGCGCGGCGCCCGGTGGGCGAGCGCCTCGCGGAGCTGCGCGCGACCACGGTGGATCCGGGAGCGCACCGTGCCCAGCTTGATGCCGAGCGTCACGGCGATCTCCTCGTAGGAGAGGCCCTCCATGTCGCACAGGACGACGGCGGCGCGGAACTCCGGCGGCAGCGCGTCGAGTGCCCGCTGCACGTCGTGGTCCAGGTTGGCGTGCTCGAAACCGCGCTCGGGCGAGGTCTCACCGGGGGCGCTGGCGAGGCGCTCCGTGTCGTCGCCCCACGGCTCGATCCGGATGCGACGCCGACGCCGCACCTGGTCGAGGAAGAGGTTGGTGGTGATGCGGTGCAGCCAGCCCTCGAAGGTGCCGGGCGTGTAGGTGCCCAGCGACCGGAAGACCCGGATGAAGGTCTCCTGCGTGAGGTCCTCGGCGTCGTGCTGGTTGCCGGTCAGCCGGTAGGCGAGCCGGTAGACCCGCGCGGAGTGCTCCTCGACGATCTCGGCCCAGCCGGCCGGCGCCGCGCCCGGCACCTCGCTCGGCACCCCGTCCGACGCCGTGTCGGTGGGGGTGGGCGCCGTCGTCGCCGGCGCGACGGGCCGCTCGCCCGTCGCCCTGCTCGTTCGGATCGCCACGTGCCTCCCTCTCCGGACCAGTCTCCCATCGCGGCCGTGCACCGCCTGTGCGCGCGCCGTGCAGGAGCCGTGCAGGGCGGCCGGCGACCGGCCCCGCGTAGCCGTCAACGAACGACGCCGCCGCCGTGTTCCGACCGAGTGCCGCCGCGCGCACGGATCACCCGGCGCGCGGGCCACCGGGCGCTAGCATCGGTGCCACCGATCGGAGGACCACCATCAGCGACAAGCTCGCGAGCTGGGCGTACGCCGAGGGCTTCGTGCCCGCCGACGACGTCGTCCTGCGCGCCATCGACCGTGCCGACCAGCTGGGCTGCGGCGCCCCGTCCGACGGCGCGGGTGCGCTGCTCGCGATGCTGGCGGCGAGCGTGCGCGCCCAGTCGGTCGTCGAGATCGGCACGGGCGCGGGTGTCGCGGGTCTGTGGTTGCTCGCGGGGATGCGCCCGGACGGCGTGCTGACCACCATCGACATCGAGGCCGAGAACCAGCGGGCCGCACGCGAGGCGTTCACGGAGGCCGGCGTCCGGCCGGCGCGGGTGCGCGCGATCACCGGCCGCCCGCTCGACGTCCTGCCGCGGCTCGCGGACGGCGCGTACGACCTCGTGGTGGCCGACGGCGACCCGCTCGAGCTCGCGGAGCACGTCGAGCAGGCGCTGCGCATCCTGCGACCCGGTGGCGTGCTCGTCGTCCTGCACGCCCTCGGCGGCGACCGGGTGCCCGACCCGGCGCGGCGCGACGAGGTCACCACGGCCCTGCGGGAGGTCGCGCGGCGGCTGCGCGACGATGACCGGGTGGTCCCGGTGCTGCTCCCGACGGGCGACGGGATGCTGCTGGCGACCCGTCGCTGACGGCGACCGCCAGGGGCAGCTGACCGCGACCGCTACAGGCCGCCGTCGAACGACCGCAGCCAGCGCAGCAGGACGCGCACCCCGAAGCCGGTGGCGCCCTCGGGCACCTCGTGCGCGGCGGACGACGCACGGGCCGGCCCGGCGATGTCGAGGTGTGCCCACCGGCGGCGTCCGACGAACCGCTGCAGGAACAGCGCGGCCGTGATGGAACCGCCCTGCACACCGGGCTGCGCGATGTGGCAGAGGTCGGCGACGGGCGAACGGAGCGCGTCCCGGTACTCCTCGACCAGGGGCATGCGCCACAGGCGCTCCCCCGACGCGTCGCCGGCTGCCACGAGGGCGTCCGCAAGTGCGTCGTCGGCGGAGTAGAGGGCGCCGTGTCCGCGTCCGAGGCCGAGGGTGGCCGCGCCGGTCAGCGTCGCGACGTCGACCAGCACGTCGGGCTCCAGGTCGGCGTCGGCGTACGCGAGGGCGTCGGCGAGCACGAGCCGGCCCTCGGCGTCGGTGTTGAGCACCTCGACCGTGGTGCCGCCGTACAGGCGCAGGACGTCACCCGGCCGGTAGGAGGAGGCCCCGAAGGCGTTCTCGGCCAGCGGCAGCAGCGCGGTGACCCGGTGCGGGACGCCCGTGGCCGCGGCGCCGAGCACGGTCGCGAGCGCGACGGCGGCGCCGGCCATGTCGGTCTTCATCCCGGCCATGGACTCGCGGGGCTTGATGGCGAGGCCGCCCGTGTCGAACGTGATGCCCTTGCCGACGATCACGACGTGACGGCGTGCCGCCGGGGGCGTGTAGCGCACGGTCACCAGGCGGGGCGGGCTCACGGAACCGCCGCCGACGGCGAGGATCCCGGCGAAGCCGCGCGCCGCCAGCTGGTCAGGCTCGAGCACCTCGACCTCGAGGCCCGCGGCCGTCGCGGCCTCGACGGCCCGGTCGGCGAGCCACGCGGGTGTCTTGGTGCTCGACGGCGTGACGGTGAGCGTGCGGGCCAGCCAGGTGGCCTCGGCGACGTGGCGGGCCGGCTCGACGACCCCGTGGGAGCCGAGCAGCACGAGTCGCTCCGCCGGCGGGCGACCCACGCTCCGTCCCGTCGTCGGGTGCTTGTAGGCGCCGAGCAGGTAGCCCTCGGCGAAGGCGGCCACGGCGTCGTCGTCGCAGTCGGCCGCGGCGGTCGTCACGACCTCGCCCAGGCCACGTGTCGCGCGCGCGAGCGCGGCCCCGGCCCGGCGCAGGTCGTCCGGCGTCCGCGCGCCGACGCCGAGCAGCAGGAGGCGCGGGGGCAGGCCCGTCCACGGCAGCTCTCTCGCGCCCAGCGCGCGCGGCAGCTCGACGGTGTGGACGGTGCCCGGAGCGCCGTCGGCGCCGAGGCGGTCGGCGAGGTCCGCCAGGTCCACCCCGTACCGGACGGCGGCCTCGGCCGTGCCCACCCGCGGCTGCACACCCTCGTCGCCGTCCGCCGCCGGGGCGACGGGCACGACAAGGGCGTCGGCGTCGGACAGGTCGGCCGTCGGCACGGCGCCGGGGCGAACCACGACGTCGGGCAGCTCGGGAACGATCCGCCCGGCCGCCGCCACCTCGGAATCCCGGCGTCGACCGGTCACGCGCCCTCCCCGCTCAGCTCACGACGGCGGTGAGCGCCTCACCCAGCTCGCCGGCTTCCGCCGGGTTCAGCTCGACCACCAGACGGCCACCACCCTCGAGGGGGACGCGCATGACGATGCCGCGACCCTCCTTGGTGACCTCGAGCGGCCCGTCGCCGGTCCTCGGCTTCATCGCAGCCATCGAGCAGGTCCTCCCGTTGGTCTCGTCCCGTCCTCCGGCCGGGGCGCCGAGGCGGCCGCGGGGGGACGGTTGTCCGAGATCAGTCTAGTTCACCGGCGCGACACGTCGGCGACCACCCATCACGGCGGCCACCCGCTCGGGGGCACCAGCCGCCACAGGCACGCCACCCACGCGACCTCGCTCGCTACCCCGACGACCAGCAGCGCCGCGAGCGCCAGCGCCCACCGATGACGCCGCAGCGCCCAGGCGGCAGCCGCGGCCGCGACCGGGAACGCGAGCACGCCGAACCGCACCAGGCTGGTCCCCGGCTCGATGACGGCGACGAGGTAGGCGAAGTAGCCGCCCGTCCACCCACCGAGCTCGGGGCCGAGGCGCCAGGCCGCGCGCACGGCCACGACGGCGAGAGCCGCCGCCACGATCAGGACGAGGGGCCACCAGTCCCCGAACCGCCACCGCGTCACGGAGACCCACGGCGCGAACGGCACCACGTCGCCGCTCCCCCGCCACGTCGCCTGCGTGCGCGTGTACGCCGTCGCGTCGCCGGTCCGCAGCCCCACGAGGTACGGCCACAGGAAGCCCGAGACGCCCGCGACGACGGCGAGCCCCGCCACGCGCACCCGGTCGCCGAGCGGGAACCCCTCGGGGTCACGCAGCCGCGCCACGCCGTGCGCGAGCACGACGACCGCGAACGGGAGCGCGACGGCGCGTGTCAGGCCGAGCGCGACGACGAGCAGCGCGGTGGCCCCGTACCGGCGGCGCAGCAGGCACAGCATCGCCGCCGTCAGCAGGAGCAGCGCGAGCGACTCGGTGTACGCCACCTGCAGAACCGGCGCCGCGCCCCACACCCCGAGGACCGCGACGGTCGCCGCCGGCAGCCAGGCACGCACCCGCTCGTCCGCCCAGGACCGCCCGGCCGTGGCCAGCGCGACGACCCGGTGCAGGCACAGCGCCGCGCCGACGCCGAGCAGCAGCGCGAGCGTCGGGGCCACCACCTCCCAGCCCAGGCCGGTGAGCCCCATGAGCCCCCGCGCGAGGGTCGGGAAGAGCGGGAAGAACGCCAGGGCGTTCTGGTGCACCGCACCGTCGACCCCGACGGGGAGCGTCGTCGGGTAGCCCTGCTCCGCGATCTGGCGGTACCAGGACGCGTCCCACATGAAGCCGGTGTACTGCGAGTACGACGGCGACTCTGGCGTCCACAGATTGGCCGCCTGCGTGCGCGCGACGGCGAGGAGGACAACGGCGCTCACGACCCGGGTCGCCAGGTACACGGTGAGGGCCTGCGCCCACCAGGACCAGGCGGCCGGGTGCCGCAGCACCCCCGCGGGGCCGACCTCCGGCGTCGCCGACCGGGTGACGGTCATGCGAGCCCGCGCACGGCCCGGGCGGGAGGCGCGTCGCCGCGCAGCACCGCCACCATCTCGACCGCTCGACGGGTCGCCCGGACGTCGTGCGCCCGGAAGACCGTGGCGCCGAGCCAGGCGGCGACCGCGGTCGCCGCGAGCGTCCCCTCGAGCCGCTCACCCACGGGCAGGTCGAGGGACTCGCCGACGAAGTCCTTGCGGGACAGGGCCATCAGGACCGGGAACCCGAGCCGTACCAGCTCCGGCGTCCGCCGCGTGAGGTGCAGGGAGTGCCAGGTCGTCTTGCCGAAGTCGTGGGTCGGGTCGACGAGCACCGAGCGGGCGTCGACGCCGGCCGCCACCGCCCGCCGCGCCGCCGCGGCCACCGTCGCCACGACGTCGAGCACGACGCCGTCCCGGGGCTCGGTCGCGCCCGCCCGGCCCGCCCGGTACTGCGGCCGAAGCGGGTCGGTGCGTGGCGGCAACCCACCCGTGTGGGAGCACACGATGCCTGCGCCGTGGGCCGCGGCCACGCCGACGAGCTCGGGGTCGTGCCCCGCCCAGGTGTCGTTGACCAGGTCGGCGCCCGCAGCCAGGACGGCGTCCGCCACCTCGGCCCGCCAGGTGTCCACGCTCACGGGCACGTCCGGGTACGTGTCGCGCACCCATCGGACGAGAGGCAGGACGCGCTCGATCTCCTCGCCGGGCGTCACATCAGGCCCACGGCCGGCGCGCACACCGCCGATGTCCACCAGGTCGGCGCCCTCCGCGACCGCGCGCGCCACGGCCTCGCGGGCACCGGCGTCGTCGTGGTGCGTGTGGAACGAGTCCGGCGTGCGGTTCACCACCGCCATGACCGCCGGTCGGTCGGGCGCGAGGACCTGCCCCCGGAGCGCCAGGGGCACGCCACGGGTGGGGACGTCCTCCGTCACCATCCGCTCGAGGCGCCCTGCGCCTCCTGCTCGGCCCGCGCGTTGCCGTTCACGGCGGCCTCCTCCTCCGCCGCGAGGCTCCGCGCTCCGCTCGACGACGACCCGCACGGCCTCCGCCGGGTCGTCGACGATGCGGATGAGGTCCAGGTCCACCGGGTTGATGTTGCCGCGCGGCACCACGGTCGTGCGCACCCAGTCGAACATGCCCTGCCAGTACGAGGAGTCGACGAGCACGATCGGGAACTCGGTGACCTTGTGGGTCTGCACGAGCGTGAGCGACTCGAACAGCTCGTCGAACGTGCCGAAGCCGCCGGGCAGGACGACGAAGCCCTGCGAGTACTTGACGAAGCAGGTCTTGCGGGCGAAGAAGTAGCGGAAGTTCACGCCGAGGTCCACGAAGTCGTTCATCCGCTGCTCGAACGGCAGCTCGATCCCGAGCCCGATCGACAACCCGCCCGCCTCGTGCGCGCCCCGGTTGGCGGCCTCCATGATTCCCGGGCCGCCGCCGGTGATGACGGCGAACCCGGCCTCCGCCAGCCCGCGGCCCACCTGGACGCCGAGGTCGTACTCGGCGGCGTCCGGCTTCGTGCGGGCGGAGCCGAACACGCTGACGGCGGGCCCGACCTCGGCCAGCGCCCCGAAGCCCTCGACGAACTCGCTGAGGATGCGCATGACGCGCCACGGGTCCCCGTGCACCCAGTCCGCATCGCCGCCGGGCGCGGCCAGCAGTCGCTGGTCGGTGGTGGTGCGCGGCACCTGGCCGCCGCGGAGCAGGACGGGACCCTTGCGGTAGCCGTTCCCGAAGGTGCGAGGGGGCTGCTCGGTGCTCATGCCCCGACTCTAGGAGGTGCGCAGCGCCGACCACGCCCAACGACCTGCCGCAGGCTGAACACCTGCGCAACGTTCGTCGACCGTGGGCCCGGCGTCACGCCGTCAGCCAGTCCCGCAGGCCGTCGTAGCAGATGCCGAGATGAGCGACGGGGCAGCGCTCGTCGTCGGCGTGCGCGAGCGTGGGGTCGCCCGGCCCGAAGTTCACCGCGGGAATGCCGAGCTCGCCGAAGCGCGCGACGTCGGTCCAGCCTTCCTTCGCGGCCGGTGCGCGGCCCGTGCGCGCGGTGACGGCGGCGACGAGGCCCGCCACGGCGGGGTGGTCCAGTCCCGGTCGGGCGCCGCCCGCGGCGTCGGTGAGGGTGAGCTCGAACCCGTCGAGCACCTCGCGCACGTGCTCCTCGGCTTGGGCGATGCTCCGGTCGGGCGCGAACCGGAAGTTCACGCTCACGACGCACTGGTCGGGGATGACGTTGCCCGCGATGCCGCCCCGGATCCCGACGGCGTTGAGCCCCTCCCGGTAGACGAGGCCGTCGACGTCGGCGGCCCGCGGGGTGTACCGGGCGAGCCTCGCCAGGACGGGAGCCGCCTCGTGGATGGCGTTGATGCCGAGCCACGCACGGCCGGAGTGGGCCGCCTTGCCGCGCACGACGACGTCGGCCCGCAGCGTCCCGTTGCAGCCGCCCTCGATCCCCGCCGCGGTGGGCTCACCCAGCACGGCGACGTCGCCGGCCACCCACTCCGGGTGCGTGCGGACCAGCCGCCCGAGCCCGTTGCGCGTCGCCTCGACCTCCTCGGCGTCGTAGAAGACCCACGTCACGTCCCGCGTGGGCGCGGTGAGGGCCGCCGCGAGCGCGAGCTGCACGGCGACACCGCCCTTCATGTCGACGGTGCCGCGGCCCCACAGGACCGCGTCGTCGCCGCTCCCGCGCAGCTCGGACGGCAGGTTCCCGGCCGGGGGCACGGTGTCGAGGTGCCCGGCCACGACCACCCGCTCCGCCCGGCCGAGGGTCGTGCGGGCCACGACGGCGTCGCCGTCCCGCAGCACCTCCAGGTGGCCGCACGCGGCCAGGGCGCGCTCGACGGCGTCGGCCAACGGGGCCTCCGCGCCGCTCACGGACGGCTGGTCGACCAGCGCGCGGGTCAGGGAGACGAGGTCGGCGGTGAGGTCGAGGTCCACGCGCCGACCCTACTGCCGGCCCGTCGGCGCCGTCCGGGCGCGCCGTGCCCAGCGCGTGGCGTGCGCGGCAGCGTTCCCATCGCCACCTCTAGGCTCTCCGCCATGACCTCGCCCGATCCTGCGACGGCCGACCACGCGACTGCGTGGGGACACGGCCTCGCGACCGTCACGCGTGGCGGCACCGTGCTCGACGTCTGGTACCCGCGGCCGGCCCTGGGGGCTCGTTCCGCCGACGACGCCGAGCAGCTCGCCGCCCTCCGGCCCCTCGAGCGCACGGACGAGGCCCGCGACGTCGTCACCAGGGTCGTCACCACGGAGGTCGACCTCACGGCGCCACCGGCCGACACGGCCGACGCCTACCTCCGCCTCCACCTGCTCTCGCACCGGCTGGTGCGCCCGCACGGGCAGAACCTCGACGGCATCTTCGCGGTGCTGCCCAACGTGGTCTGGACGGACCGCGGGCCCTGTGCCGTCGAGGGCTTCGAGCTGACCCGCCTGCGACTGCGCACCGCGGGCACGGCGCCCACGGTCTTCGGCATCGACAAGTTCCCGCGCATGGTCGACTACGTCATCCCCTCAGGGGTGCGCGTGGCCGACGCCGATCGCGTGCGCCTCGGCGCGTACCTGGCCGAGGGTACGACCGTGATGCACGAGGGGTTCGTGAACTTCAACGCCGGTACCCTCGGCGTCTCGATGGTCGAGGGTCGCGTGTCGGCGGGTGTCGTGGTGGGCGACGGCAGCGACATCGGGGGCGGGGCGTCGATCATGGGCACCCTCTCCGGCGGCGGACGGGTGACCATCTCGATCGGGCGGCGCTCCCTCGTGGGTGCGAACGCCGGGCTCGGGATCAGCCTGGGCGACGACTGCGTGGTCGAGGCCGGCCTCTACCTGACCGCCGGCACCAAGGTGACGCTGCTGGGCGAGGCGGAGCGCACCGTCGTCTCCGCGCGCGAGCTGTCCGGCCGCGACGGGCTCCTCTTCCGCCGCAACTCCGTCTCAGGCGCGGTCGAGGCCCTGCACCGGCCCGGGGTCGGCATCGTGCTGAACCCGGACCTCCACGCGAACTGATGCCGACCACAGCGCCGCCCGTGCCAGGCCCGTTCCCCGCTGCTCCCCCGAGGTCCCCGCGGCGGGCCCGCGCGGCCCGGGTGCGCCGCGCCGTCGTGCGGCTCGTCGTCTTCGGCGTGGTGTTCGTGGCCGTGGCCGCGGGCGCCTCATGGGGCGTGGCCACGTTCCTGGGCCGCGGCGACCACCCGTCCCAGTCCGTCCGGTGCGCTGCCTCGCTCGAGGGCACCGACTGGTACCTCGACCCGGGCCAGGCGGAGGTCGTGGCGCTGCTCGCCGGCCAGGCCGAGCAGCGCGCCCTGCCCGCGCGGGCCTTGACCATCGCCATCGCCACGGGCCTGCAGGAGTCCAAGCTGCGCAACCTCGAGGGCGGCGATCGGGACTCGCTCGGCATCTTCCAGCAGCGGCCGTCCCAGGGCTGGGGCACGGAGGAGCAGATCCTCGACCCGGCGTACGCGACGGGGAAGTTCTACGACGCGCTCGCCAAGGTGCCGGGCTACGAGGAGATGGCCGTCACCGAGGCGGCGCAGGCCGTGCAGCGTTCGGCCTTCCCGGACGCGTATGCCGCCCACGAGGCACTGGCGCGCGCGTGGGCGAACGGCATGTACGGCTACTCCGGCGCCGCCGTGACCTGCCACCTGCCCGACGCCGACGGGGCGGGCGACCCCGCCGCGGTCGTCGCGCGCGCGCAGCGGGATCTGGGCATCACCGCGACGACGGCGGGGGCCGGGCTGCTGCTCGACGCCGCGCCGCTGATCGCGGAGCCCGAGCATGCGGAGCGGGTCGGCTGGGCCGTCGCGCTGTGGGCGGTCACGGTCGCCGAGCCGCTCGAGATCGTCGAGGTCGACCACGCCGGGCAGGTGTGGTCGCGCGACACGGGCGCGTGGGCGCCCGCGGCGACGGACGCACCGACGCCTCCGCCCGCGGGCCAAGTGCTGGTGCGCCTGGCCGACTGACCAGGCAGTTCGTCGCCGGGGCCAGCCCGAGGAGCGGGCGCGCTCCCTCAGCGACGGTCGACGTCCACGTAGCTGCGCTCGACCGGCCCCGTGTAGACCTGGCGCGGGCGCCCGATCTTGGTGGCCGGGTCCTGCATCATCTCGCGCCACTGGGCGATCCAGCCGGGCATGCGGCCGACGGCGAACAGCGGCGTGAACATGCGCGTCGGCCAGCCCATCGCCTTGTAGAGCAGGCCCGTGTAGAAGTCGACGTTGGGGTAGAGCTTCCGCTCGATGAAGTAGTCGTCATGGAGGGCGATCTCCTCCAGACCCATCGCGATGTCCAGCAGCTCGTCGCGCTTGCCGAGCGAGGAGAGCACCTCGTCGGCGACCTTCTTCACGATGGCCGCGCGCGGGTCGTAGTTCTTGTAGACGCGGTGCCCGAAGCCCATGAGCCGGACACCGGCCTCCTTGTTCTTGACGCGCCGCATGAAGTCGGAGGCGTCGCCACCGCCGTCGCGGATCTCGAACAGCATCCGCAGCACCGCCTCGTTCGCACCGCCGTGCAGCGGACCCGAGAGCGCGTTGATGCCGGCGGACACCGACGCGTAGAGGTTGGCGTGGCTCGAGCCGACGATGCGCACGGTCGATGTCGAGCAGTTCTGCTCGTGGTCCGCGTGCAGGATGAGGAGCAGGTCGAGCGCCTTGACCATGGCCGGCGCGACCTCGTAATAGGAGCCGTTCGGCTGGAACGCCATCCGGAGGAAGTCGGCGACGTAGCCGATGCCGCGGTTGGGGCCGATCATCTGCTGACCGAGGGCGCGCCGGTGCGCGTAGGCCGCGATCGTGGGGGCCTTCGCCAGGAGCAGCACGGTGGCGAGCTCGACCGTGGCCGGGTCGAACGGGTCGACGCTCTCCGGGTAGTAGCCGGGCAGCGCGGACACGGCGCTGGAGAGCACCGCCATGGGGTGGGCGTTCGCCGGGAACGCGCCGATCAGCGCCTTGAAGTTGTCGTGCAGGTGGGTGTGGCGCTCGACGCGCTCGACCCAGCCCTCGAGCTGGCCGGTGCGGGGCAGCTCGCCGTGGATCAGCAGGTAGGCGACCTCGAGGAACGAGGAGTGCTCCGCGAGCTGCTCGATGGGGTAGCCGCGGTACTGCAGGATGCCGGCGTCGCCGTCGATGTAGGTGATCTGCGAGGCGCACGACGCCGTGTTCATGAACCCGGGGTCGACGGTGACGACGCCGGTCTCCTTGAGGAGGCTCGAGACGACGATCCCGTCGTTGCCGGCCGTCGCCGGGACACGGGCGAGCTCCAGGGCTCGGTCATCGATCCGGAAGCTCCGCTGATCCGGTCACGGCCTGCGTCATGCTGTCCTCCTCGTCGGCCCGCCAGTGGTGACCGGGGGCCAAGCAGGTGGCCTCCTCGGCCACGGTGGCGGAAACCTAGAGTCGGGCGCCCGGCCCAATCGTAGGAGCGTTTGAACCGTGCCGCGCCGGGGAATGCTGGGGGAAATGTCCGTTCTGGCGGCCGGTTGGTCAAGCGACAGTAAAGCAGAAGCCCCCGCTTCGTGTCGCCTCTTTCACGCCCCGCTCAAGCGAGCGGCCGCGCGGGCCACCGCCTCGTCGGATGCGGTGAGGGCCACGCGCACGTGGCGGGCACCCGCTGGGCCGTAGAACGACCCGGGAGCGACGAGGATGCCGAGCTCCGCCAGGTCCGCCACAGTCTGCCAGCAGTCCTGCCCCGCGCCCGGCATCCTGGCCCATAGGTACAGGCCCGCCGCGGACTCCTCCACGACGAGGCCCGCCTCGCTCAGGGCCGACTCCAGCACCCGTCGTCGGCGGCCGTAGCGTGCGACCTGCTCGGCGACGTGCGCGTCGTCCGCCAACGCGGCCGCCGCTGCAGCCTGCACGGGCGCCGGAACCATCATCCCGGCGTGCTTGCGGACGTCGAGCAGACGGCCGACCAGCGTCGGGTCCCCCGCGACGAAGGCCGCTCGGTAACCAGCCAGGTTGGACTGCTTCGACAGCGACTGCACGACGAGCAGGCCCGTCGTGTCGCCGCCACAGACCCGCGGGTCGAGGACGCTCGGCACTCCCTCGCCGAGCCAGGGCTCGGTCCACGGCAGCAGTGCGTAGCACTCGTCCGAGGCCACGACGGCGCCGACCCGGCGCGCAGCCGTCACGACCGCACGCAGCTCGTCCACGCCGAGGACGCGGCCCGTCGGGTTGGACGGGGAGTTCAGCCAGACCAGGCGCACGTCCGAGCGACCGGCCCAGGCAGCGACGTCGTCGGCAGGAAGGGGCTCCGCACCCGCGAGCCGGGCCCCGACGTCGTAGGTCGGGTAGGCGATCTCCGGGTGCACGACGACGTCCCCCGCACCGAGGCCGAGCAGCGACGGCAGCCAGGCGACCAGCTCCTTGGACCCGACGGTCGCGAGCACCGCGGCGGGGTCGAGGCCCGGGACGGCGCGCCGGCGGGCGAACCAGGCGACCACGGCCTCACGCAGCTCGGGGCTGCCGTGCGTCGTGGGGTAGCCGGGCGCGTCGGCGGCGTCGGCCAGGGCCCGTCGGACCACCTCGGGGGTCGGGTCGACCGGCGTGCCGACCGAGAGGTCGACGATGCCGTCGGGGTGGGCCCGCGCCGTCGCCTTGTACGGCTCCAGCGTGTCCCAGGGGAAGTCGGGCAGTGCGCCCGTGCGCAGGCCCACCGGTCAGTCGGCGGCGTTCTGCGGGGGCAGGGCGACGACGATCGGGTGGTCGTGGTCGATGCGACCCATCTTGGCCGCACCGCCCGGGGATCCGAGCGTGTCGAAGAACTCGACGTTCGCCTTGTAGTAGTCGGCCCACTGCTCGGGGACGTCGTCCTCGTAGTAGATGGCCTCCACCGGGCACACCGGCTCGCAGGCGCCGCAGTCCACGCACTCGTCCGGGTGGATGTAGAGGGACCGGTTGCCCTCGTAGATGCAGTCGACCGGACACTCCTCGACACAGGCCTTGTCCTTGACGTCGACACAGGGCTGGGCGATCACGTAGGTCACGAGGGGTCCCTCCGGGTACCAGGGAGCGGGTCGGACCTAGTATCCCCCAGGAGCCCCACCCCACCGACCGCGGTGGTCGGACGGTGGACGCCCGCCCGGGCGGATGGGGCCTGGGGACGGAGGGAGCTGACGTGAACGGGTGGACCGCGTGGCCCGTGGGGCAGCGCGTCGTCGTGCGCCGCCGCCTGCCGGACGGCCGCTTCAGCGACGTGCTCGGCGAGCTGCTCGCGACCGACGCCGACGGTGTCCGGGTCCGGACGCGCAGCGGCGAGGAGGTCGCCGTGTCGGCCGCCGAGATCGCCGTCGGCAAGGTCGTACCCCCCGCCAGGCCGCGCCGCCCCCGCGGCGACGGCGGCCCGCGGGGTTAGGCAGGCGTCGACCCGGTCAGGCCGGCGGCGCCCCGCAGACGATCGCGTTCTGCGGCTTGTAGGTGGTCGTCCAGTGCTCGTTGGCCTGTTCGGCGCCGTTGAGCAGCACTCGACGGGTCACGGTGACCGTGAAGCCGGGGTTGCCCGCACGCTGCGCCTCGCACGTCGGCGACTGGGAGTAGACGGTGGTGGGCTGCCGCACGTTCGAGCGCCCGCTCGTCGTCGTCTCCACGGTGAAGTGCTTGGTGCTCCACACCCGCACGTACACGCGGCCACCCTCGACCCAGGACTGCATCAGCGCGCCGTACGGCGTGTTGTTGCGCCACTTGAGGTCGATCTTCGGAGTGAAGATCGTCGACTCGCGGCCCTCGGGGTACCGCTGGAACCACTCGCTGTGCGCCGTGTGCTCGAGCAGCTCGAAGCCCGCGAAGAACGCGGCGTTGTAGGTCGTCGTCGACATCTGTGACAGGCCGCCGCCCCAGGCGTCGGTGTGCTCGCCGCTGACGATGGCCCCGGCCTGCACGTAGCCGTGCTCGGCGTCCATCGGGCCGAGGGTGTCCCCGAGACTGAACGTCTCGCCCGGGAGCACGAGCGTCCCGTTGACCTTCGAGGCACCGTTCGTGATGTTCTGCGTGCGGCGGGGCTCGCTGGTCAGCGGCGTGGAGAACTCCGACACGACCTCGACGATCCCCAGCGCCTGCAGCGCCTCCGTGGACTGCTCCGGATCGGTCTCCACGAGCTGCACCTCGGTGGTGCGACCCGCAGGGTCCTCGGCGGTGGCGGCGCTCGCCACCGCCGTGGCGAGGGCCTCCGGGTCGATGGTCGTGCCGGGCGTGCCCGGGACCACGGTCGGGGCGCCGGCGTCGAAGCTGAACGTCGCGTCCGACGCCGGGGTGAGCAGGTCCGTCGTCCGCGCCAGGACGGCGTCGACCAGGGCCGCGCCATCCATCTGCAGCACGAGCGCGTCGTCCTTCGGGACGAAGGACGCGGCGGCCGTCAGCACCTCGACCGGCAGCTCGGCCTTCTGACCGCCGACGGCGACCGTCACCGGGGCTTCGCTGAGGGGACGTGCCAGCGCCGTGACCGCCTGGTCGAGCTGCGCCTGGCCGATCACGGCCGGGGCGGCAACGGTCGGCAGCTCGACGGGCCGGGCGCGGGTCAGCCAGTCCGCCGCCAGAAGGTCCGTGGCGGCCGGGACATCGAGCGCGACGCCGTCGGCCGGCGAGGTGACCGCGATCTCCCCGTCCACGAAGGCGACCGTCCCGTCCACGTAGGGCGTGGAGAGCTGGTCGCCGACGCTCTCGAGCGCGGTGCTCAGCGCGTCCCGGTCGACCTCACTGATCGGGGTGACCGCGGGGCCGCCGAAGAGCTGGTGCCACAGGCGTGTCGGCTCGAGCCCGAAGCCGGTCACCGAGTCCACGGTCGCCTGAGCGTCGAACGTCAGGCCGGCGTCGCCCGGCACGAGCGTGGCCGTGCTCTCGCCGACGGCGACGGTGAGCTCCTGCGTCGCGGCCGCGGCCAGGCCCTCGTTGAGCGCAGCCACCGCGTCGGCCGCCTCACGTCCGCCGATGTCGACGCCCGCGACGGTCGTCCCCGGCGGAACCCGGTCCGACCAGAGCCAGAGCGCGCCCACGTAGAGGCCGCCGAGCACCACGAGGACCGCGGCGACGACGCCGACCACCACCCACCGCCGTCGGTGCGACGGGCGGTCGTGCTCGACGACGGGCGCGGCGGTCTCGAACGACGGCGCCGGGACGGGCGGGAGGGCACGGCCAAGAAGGTCGACGCCGGCCGGGACGTCCGGGGTCCGCGGCGCGGCGGGGGCGGTGGGCGGCGCAGGCGGTGTGTGGAAGTCGGCCACGTCGTCGGGCATGACCGGCAGGACCGCCGTGTGGCCGTCCTCCAGCCCCTCGGCCGACGCACCGACGGCGACGGCCGGCTCTGCAGCCACCTCGGCCTGCGGCTCCCAGATGGATCGCACGGAGGTGCGCGTCGGGGGCGGCGGCGCGGCGTCGTCCGGCGGGGCCCAGATCGAGCGCGGCTCGGGGACGACGGGCTCGACGTCGGGGGCGGTCTCCGGCTCGACGTCGGGAACGGTCTCCGGCTCGACGTCGGGGGCGGTCTCCGCGTCCGTCGAGGCCCCCGCGGGCACGTCGACGGTGTCCTCGGCCGCGGGAGGCGCCTCCGGTGCGTCCGGTCGCGAGAACCGCGCGGCGGAGACCCACTGGTCGAACGTCGGGACCGGCTGCTCGCCAGCCTCGGTCGGCTCGGCCTCGGGCTCGGCTGCGGTTGCCTCGACGGCCTCGGGCTCGACGGCCGGCTCGGGCTCCACGGATGGCTCGAGCTCGACGGCCGGCTCGGGCTCGACGGCCTCGATCGTGCCGACGGAGTCCGGCGTCCCGGGCTCCGGGCGAGCCGCGACGGGCTCGAGCATTCCGGTGGGCTCCGGCTCGGGCTGGACCGGCGGCTCAGGCACAGCCTCGACGGCTGCGAGCCTCCGGAGCAGCCTGGGTGTCCGCAGGCTCGGGCTCCGGCTCCGGCTCGGGCTCCGGCTCCGGCTCCGGCTCGGGCTCCGGCTCCGGCTCAGGCTCGGGATCCGGCTCTGCGGCGGCGGGCTCCACCGAGGAGGCCAGCTCCGACGGCACCTCGACCACGGGAGCGCCGGGCTCTGACTCGTCGGCGGCCTCAGGCTCGACCTCAGGCTCGGGCTGGACCTCAACCTCGGAGTCGACGTCAGCCTCGGGCTCGGACTCGGCGTCAGCCTCGGGCTGCGACTCCGCCCCAGCCTCCGGCTCGGTCTCGGAGTGCACCCGAGTCTCGGACTCCGCGTCCGGCTCGTGCGGCGCCTCGACGTCGGCGAGCTCGCCGCCCGCCACGTCCTTCTCGGACGCGCTGTCGGTGACGGGACCGCCGTCGGGCGCGGCGACGCCGTCGGCGTCGTCCTCGCGTTCGCTCATGTTCTCACTGCTCCCCTGTGCCGGGCGCGATTCTACGGGCCGAGCACCGGCTCCTGGCGCTCGGTTCGACGCGAACCTGCGAGCGGCCGGTCGGCGAACCACCTGCGCGGTAGCAGGAGGCTCAGCGGCACGAGCGCCACCCCGCCGAACCAGACGTAGCCGATGGTCTGCGCGGCGATCAGCACGTCGCCCCCGGGGCCGCGGCGGCTCAGGACGAGGAGACCGAGACCGTGCACGAGCGCGAGCAGTAGGACGCCCCGCCAGCCGCTCCAGGCGCGCGTCAGGACGGCGGCCGAGATCACGATCGCGAGAGCGAGAACCAGGCCGATCGGCTGGTGGAGGCGGTGCACCGCGGTCCCCACGAAGGCCACGACCAGCCCGGTGGCGGCGACGCCGAGGGCACGGGGCAGGGTCAGCGCGGCAGGCACCGGGTCAGGTTATCCCGCGGACATGTGCCGGCCATGCCATCGGCTCCGGCCGCGCGCCGGGCACGACCACGTAGGACTCGCGCCTCAGCAGGGGTTGGAGCACCCGGTTGCTGAGCGCGAAGCAGCCGACGGCGACGCCGTCCCCCGACCACCGGCGCACACCCTGCACCTGGGTGGCGTGCTCGGCCAGCGCCGCGAGAACCCGGTCGAGCACGGCGGGGACGTCGACGCGCACCGCCACGTCACCGGGGTCGACGGCTGCCGACGGCAACGGGGCGGCCGGGTCGTCGGGGTGCAGGGGCGCGCCGTCGGTGTCCGAGACGGGACCGCGGGCAGCGATCTCGACCCGGGCCGCGTGCAGCTCCGTCGAGTCCACGGCCGCATGCAGCACGACGCGGACGGCATGTGCGGGCTCCCCGGCGGGCCCCGGCTGGGCGGCCGCGGCCACGGCGGCCGTCATGACCCGGTGCGCGTGCACGTGATCCGGGTGCCCGTACCCGCCGCCGGGCTCGTAGCCGACGACGACGTCCGGCCGCCGGTCGCGGATGACGGCGGCAAGGCGCTCGGCCGCGTCTGCGACCTCGACGCGGACGAACGCGCCGCGCGGCACGTCCGCGCCCGCGCCTGCCTGGCCCGGGCGCACCCAGGCCATCCCGGAGTCCTCGAAGCGGGCGGCTGCGGCGCCGTCAGCGGTCCCGACCGTGGCGGGCACGCGGTCGAGGAACACGTGGTCGACGACGCCGAGTGCCGCCAGGGCACCCGCGAGCTCGGTCTCACGGTGCGCAGCGAGCGCCGCAGGGTCCTCGGCGAGGTGCGCGAGCGTCGCCGGGATCACCTCACCGCGCTCACCGCGCGTGCACGTCACGACCGTGACCGGCCGACCCGCGGACGCCCAGGCGGCCAGGAGCGCGCCGGTGCTCAGCGTCTCGTCGTCGGGGTGGGCGTGGACGGCGAGCAGGCCGCCCGCCGCGCCCGACCGAGCAGGTGTCATCCCCGCTTGGCGCGGGCCGTCATCCGGGCGCGCTCAGTCTGGTCGAGCACCACCTTGCGGATCCGGACGATCGACGGCGTGACCTCGACGCACTCGTCGTCGCGGGCGAACTCCAGCGACTCCTCCAGCGTCAGGCGGCGCGGCGGGGTGAGCCGCTCGAGCTCGTCACCCGTCGACGAGCGCATGTTCGTCAGCTTCTTCTCACGGGCGACGTTGACGTCCATGTCCTCGTTGCGCGGGTTCTCGCCCACGACCATGCCCTCGTAGACCTCCTCGGTGGGAGCCACGAAGAAGGAGCCACGGTCGCCCAGCTGGATGAGGGCGTAGGCAGTGACGACGCCGGTGCGGTCCGCCACCAGGGAGCCGGTGGAGCGCGCCTCGATGGGGCCGGCCCACGGCTCATGCCCGTCCGCGATGGACGAGGCGATGCCGGTGCCGCGCGTCTCGGTGAGGAACGCCGTCCGGAAGCCGATGAGGCCACGCGCCGGGACGACGAACTCCATGCGCACCCAGCCCGTGCCGTGGTTCGCCATCGTGATCATGCGTCCCTTGCGCAGGGCGAGCAGCTGTGTGACGGCGCCGAGGTACTCCTCCGGTGCGTCCACCGTCATCCGCTCGATGGGCTCATGCACGGCGCCGTTGATCACCTTGGTGACGACCTGCGGCTTGCCGACGGTGAGCTCGAAGCCCTCGCGACGCATCTGCTCGACGAGGATGGCCAGCGCCAGCTCGCCGCGGCCCTGGACCTCCCACGTGTCAGGGCGCTCCGTCGGGAGCACCTTCAGCGACACGTTGCCGACGAGCTCGGCCTCGAGGCGGTCCTTGACCTGGCGCGCCGTGACCTTGTGACCCTTGCCGCCCTTGCCTGCCAGCGGCGAGGTGTTGATGCCGATGGTGACCGCGATCGCCGGGTCGTCCACCGTGATGAGCGGCAGGGGGCGCGGGTCCTCCGGGTCGGTGAGCGTCTCGCCGATCGTGATCTCCGCGATGCCGCTGACGGCGACGATGTCGCCCGGGCCGGCCTCCGACGTGGGGACGCGCTCCAGCGCCCGCGTGGCGAGGAGCTCGCCGATGCGCACGTTCGTCAGCGAGCCGTCGTGCCGCGCCCAGGCGACCGTCTGGCCCTTGCGGAGGGTGCCGTTGTGGATGCGCAGCAGCGCGAGACGCCCGAGGAACGGCGACGCATCGAGGTTCGTGACGTGCGCCTGGAGGGGCGCACCGTCGTCGTACGTGGGGGCCGGGATGCGCTCGAGGAGCGTCGCGAACAGCGGCTCCAGGTTCGGGCTGTCCGGCAACTTGCCGTCCTCGGGCGCCTCCAGCGACGCCCGCCCGGCCTTCGCCGACGCGTACACCACCGGCACGTCGAGGATCGCGTCGAGGTCAAGGTCAGGGACGTCGTCGTGCAGGTCGGAGGCCAGGCCCAGCAGCAGGTCGGTGGACTCGTGGACCACCTCGGCGATGCGCGCGTCCGGGCGGTCGACCTTGTTCACCACGAGCACGACGGGCAGCTTCGCCTCGAGCGCCTTGCGGAGCACGAACCGCGTCTGGGGCAACGGGCCCTCGGACGCGTCGACCAGCAGCAGGACGCCGTCGACCATGGAGAGGCCGCGCTCGACCTCGCCGCCGAAGTCCGCGTGGCCGGGGGTGTCGATGACGTTGATCGTGACGCCGTCGGGCTCCCCGATCGTCGCGGCCGACGGCCCGGAGTACCGGATCGCCGTGTTCTTCGCGAGGATCGTGATGCCCTTCTCGCGCTCCAGGTCACCGGAGTCCATCGCCCGCTCGTCGACGTGCGCGTGCTCACCGAAGGCGCCGGACTGCCAGAGCATCGCGTCGACGAGGGTCGTCTTGCCGTGGTCGACGTGGGCGACGATCGCGACGTTGCGCAAGTCGGAGCGCACAGGCATGCGGAAACTCATCTCGTGGAGGGGATCGGGCGTCGACGACGCCGACGACGGGTCATCCTACCGCCGGACGCGCCGAGGCCCGGCCGCAAGGGCCGGGCCTCGGTGACGAGCGGGTGCTGCGCGCCGGTCAGACCGCCGTGGCGGCCCGAGCGGCCTCCTGCTCGAGGAGCCGGTCGCGGGTCTCGCGCCGCAGTTTCTGCTGGGCAGGGTCCGGGACCGGGACGGCGGCGAGCAGCCGCCGTGTGTAGTCGTCCTGCGGGTGGCGCAGGATGCGGTCGCGCGGGCCCTGCTCGACGAGCCGGCCGTTGTGCATGACGGCGATCCGGCTGGACAGGATCTCCACGACGGCGAGGTCGTGGCTGATGAACAGGCACGCGAACCCGTGCTCGCGCTGCAGCTCCTGGAACAGGTCGAGCACCTTGGCCTGGACCGAGACGTCGAGCGCCGAGGTCGGCTCGTCCGCGACGAGCAGCTTCGGGTTCAGCGCGAGGGCGCGGGCGATGCCGACGCGCTGGCGCTGGCCGCCGGACAGCTCGTGCGGATAGCGGTTGCGCATGCTCTTGGCGAGGTGGACCTGGTCGAGCAGATCCTCGACGCGCTTGTTGAGCGCCGCGCCGCGCGCAACCTTGTGCAGCAGGAGCGGCTCGCCGATCGACTGCCCGATGGGGAGCCGCGGGTTGAGCGACGAGCCCGGGTCCTGGAAGACGATCGAGACGTCGTGGCGCAGGGCGCGGAGCTCCTTGGAGCCGATGCCGTGCATCTCGTGCCCGCCGATCTGCAGCGAGCCCTCGGTGACCGGGAGCAGGCCGACCACGGCACGGCCGACCGTCGTCTTGCCCGAACCCGACTCGCCGACGAGGCCGACGACCTCGCCGCGCCCCACCGTCAGGTCGATGCCGTCGACGGCGCGGAACGCCGGCACGCGGCCGCGGCCCGGGTACTCGATGACGAGCCCGCGCGCGAGCATCGCCGCGGGCTCGTCGGCGGTCGCCGCGGGGGTGGCCTCAGAACGCGGGGTCGCCTCGGTGGCAGAGGTGGAGGGGGTCTCGTCCTCCGCCGCCTCGCCGCCCTCGGCGGCCACGGTCGACGCGTCGCCGCCCACCGTTGCACCGAGGTGCGGGACGGCGGCCAGGAGCTGACGCGTGTACGGGTGCTGGGGGCGGTAGAAGATCTCGTCCGCGGTCCCGGCCTCCACGATGCGGCCGTTCTTCATGACGATGACGCGGTCCGCGAGGTCCGCGACGACGCCCATGTCGTGAGTGATGAGGATGATGCCCGAGTCGATGCGGTTCCGCAGGTCCCGCATCAGCTTGAGGATCTCCGCCTGCACGGTGACGTCGAGCGCCGTCGTCGGCTCGTCCGCGATGAGGAGCTTCGGGTCGCACGCGAGCGCCTGCGCGATCATCGCGCGCTGACGCTGACCGCCGGAGAGCTGGTGCGGGTACTTGTCGACCGACGTCTCCGGGCTGGGGATGTCGACGAGGCTCAGGAGCTCGATGGCGCGTTCGCGGGCCTTGTGCGGGCCCATGTCGAAGTGCGTGCGCAGCGTCTCGATGATCTGGAAGCCCACGGTGTAGACGGGGTTCAGGGCGGTCATCGGCTCCTGGAAGATGACCGAGACCTCCTTGCCGCGCACCTGGGAGAGCTGCTTGTGGGTCAGACCCACAAGCTCCCGCCCCGCCAGCTTCGCCGAGCCGCGGGCGCGCCCGTTCTGCGGCAGCAGACCGATGAGCGACATCGAGGACTGCGTCTTGCCCGAGCCCGACTCGCCGACGATCCCGAGCACCTCGCCCGGGCGGACGTCGTAGTCCATGTCGATGGCGGCGGGGTACCACTCGCCCTCGACGAAGAAGTCGACGCCGAGGCCGCGGACCTCGAGGATCGGGGCCTTGGTGGTGGTGTCGGCCGTGTCAGTGACCACGCCGGTTCCTTCCGTGACGTGCGCCAGGACGGCGCTGGGCCGGGCCGGCCGGGGCCGGCGCGGGACGTTCTGCAACGATGGGGTGGTGCCCGACTCCGTGACGTTCCAGCCCGGCAGTGCCCGACCCGCAACGATCGTGGCTGCCGTGCTCGCCGTGGGCGCCGTCGGCCTGATGGCCGCTGACGACCTCGGCTCGGCGCTGCACTACGGGCCGGTCTTCGTGGTGGTCGCGGTGCTGGTCTGGGCGTTCTACGGCCGTCCGGCGGTCGTGGTGAGCGATGGCGGCGTGGAGCTGCGCAACGTGCTGCGCACCGTCGAGCTGCCGTGGCCCTCGATCCAGAACATCGACACCAAGTACGCCCTCACGCTCTACACGGCGTACGGCGTCTACTCCGCGTGGGCGGCACCCGCGCCGAGCCGCACCGCGGCCGTGAACGCGACCCGCGGCGCTATGCACAGCCAGCCGGAGAGTGCCTTCGCGCTCGGCGGCCTGCGCCCCGGCGACCTGCCCGGGACGGCGTCGGGCGACGCGTCCGGTTACGTCCGTCGCCGCTGGCAGGAGCTCCGGGACGCTGGCCACCTCGACGACCCGCGCCTCGAACGTACGGCTCCCCGCGTGCGCTGGCACGCGTGGCAGGCGGTCGTCGTCGCGACGCTGACGGCTCTCGCCGTGGTCGCCCTGCGGACGGCCTGACACCTCCGGACGGCCTGCGGGCCGTCGGCTCGGACGGGCCACGTCAGGACCCCGCGCCGGCAGCGGCCGTCGTGGCCGGGGCCTCCACGGCCCGCTTGGCGGCACGCTCTGCGGCGCGGTCCATCGACCGCTGGCTCGGGATGCGGCGCTGACGCGGGTCGAAGGCGTCCCGGAGGCCGTCACCGATGAAGTTCACGCACAGCGCGATGCTCACGATGAACATGCCGGGCCACCAGAACAGCCACGGCCGCGTGTTGAACGCGGTCTGGTAGTCGCTGATCAGGTTGCCGAGCGAGACGTCGGGGAACCGGATGCCGAAGCCCAGGTAGCTCAGCGCCGTCTCGAGCAGGATCGCCGACGCCATGAGCAGCGTGGTGTTGACGATGATGACGCCGACGGAGTTCGGCAGCATGTGCTTGAACATGATCCGGGTGTTGCTGGCGCCGGCCACGCGCGCCGCGTCGACGAACTCGCGCTCTCGCAGAGACAGGAACTCGCCGCGCACCAGACGGGCCATCGACGTCCACGTGACAAGGCTCAGCGCCAGCGCCAGCGTGACGGGGCCGGCCCTGCCGAACCAGGCACCGAGGATCGCGCCGATCATGATCACGGGGATGGTGATGACCATGTCCGTGAAGCGCATGAGCAGGTTGTCGATGCGGCCGCGGAGGAAGCCCGCCACCGCGCCCATGACGATGCCGATGGCGGTCGCGAGCAAGCCGATGATCACCATGACGGTGAGCGACTGCTGCGTGCCGCGCATGACGCGGGCAAACACGTCACGGCCGATGTTGTCCTGGCCGAACGGGTGTTCGCCGAACGAGATGCCGGACGTGGAGAAGGACATCGTCGGGGCGCCGCCGGGCTTGGCCACCTCGGACAGCGCGTTGTGGTCGTACTTCCACCAGCCGGGGATCGGGCCCCAGCCGATGGACGTCGCCGCGAGCAGCACGATGGCGATGAGGAAGAACGACGCGACCATGGCGCCGCGGTGCCGGAGGAACCGCCGCAGGACGATGCGCCCTTGCGAGAGGCCCTCGACCTCCTTGAGTTCGATGGCGTTCTCGACGGTCTCCTGGCTCGCATCGGCGAGCCCGTCCTCCGAGGGGATGGGGGTCGGGACGGTCATGCGTTCACCCGGATCCTGGGGTCGAGGGCGGCGTAGACGAGGTCGACGACGATGTTCGCCAGGACCAGCATCGTGCCCACCACGAGGAAGTAGCCCATCACGGGGTCGGCGTCCTTGTTGTGCAGCGACTCGAGGAACAGGGTCCCCATGCCGCTCCACGCGAAGATGCGCTCGGTGATGATGGCGCCACCGAAGAGGGCCGCGATGTCCAGCGGCACGATCGTCGCCAGCGGGATGAGGGCGTTGCGGAACGCGTGCCGGACGGTGACGACCCGCTCGGGCAGGCCCTTGGCCCGCGCCGTACGGATGTAGTCCTGGTTCATGACCTCCAGCAGGCTCGCCCGCGAGTACCGCGTATAGGAGGCGAACGAGATGAGGATGAGGGCGACCGTCGGGAGCAGGAGGTGCGTGTAGGTGTCGAGCGTCCGCACCCAGTAGTCGTTGCCGCCGAGACCCGGCGTCTGCGCACCGATCGTCGCGATGGGGCGACCGGCGATGCGGCTGGAGCCGCTGTAGATGTCCCACACCGCCATCACGCGGTCGACATAGATAAAGACGCCGACGACGATTGCGGTGATCGCACCCACCCGCATGGAGATCCCGCGGTCGGGGCCCCCGTAGAGCCAGCCGACCAGCAGACCCGCGGCGAGCGCCGTCACGGCGAGGCCGAGGATGAGCCAGTTGCTCGCGTTCACGAACGGCCACTGCAGCGGGTAGTAGAGGGCAACGCCGACGCCGACCGCGGTGAGCGCCGTGTACAGGGCGCGGCGGTTGCGCAGACCGGCGGTGAGCGTGACGACGGCGAAAGCGGCCGCGAGGCCGAGGACCGCCACGCCGGCGAGGCCGAGCTGCGGGTCCAGCAACCACTTCGTCGACGACATGACGTAGAGCACGACGCCGGTCGCGAGCGTCGCCGTACCGAACGTCACGACGCGCCGTCGGCGGTCTCCCGCGACCAGGGCCTGCCAGATGAGGCCGCCGAGGACCGCCAACCCGATCACCGTGGGTATCGAGAGCGTCGGGTCGCGCAGGAAGTCGTTGAAGCCGATCGCGCCCCACAGCTTGAGGAGCACGGCGACCCAGAAGGAGGGCAGCGAGTACAGGACGAACGACATGAAGGTCACGCCGTAGTCGAAGCCCGTGTACTGGCGCAGCGCCGAGGCGATGCCGACCACGATGCCGAGGCCGATCGCCAGGAACGTCGAGGCACCGATGAGCTGGACCGTCGAGGGGATCGCGGTGCTGAGCAGGTCGACCACCGACTGGTGGCTCACGTAGCTCTGACCGAGATCGCACTTGCCGATCACGCACCCACCGACCCCGAAGATCCACGACAGCCACCGGCGGGGCGCCGGGGTGTTCAGGTCGAGCGCCCGGATCCGCGACTCGATGAGCTGCGCCTTGTTCGGCGAGCTCGAGGCGTAGAGGTCCTCGAGGGGGTCGAGCGCGTACGCCAGCAGCATGTAGACGATGAACGTCGCGCCGATGAGCACGATGGCCGACGACAGGAGCCGGCGGCCGAGGAACGCGAGCATCGGACCGCTGGCGCGCAGGCGTCGGCGTGGTGGTGCCGGGCTGACCGGGACGGCCGAGACGGCCTTGTCCGGGGCGGTCGCGCCCGTGACTGAGGTTGCCATGGGGCTCAGGACCTCGCTGGGAGTCGGTGAACGGCGTGAGTCTACGCGGGCGCGTCACCACCAACCTTCTCAGTGGGTGGGACGCCGTCGGACGCTTGCGGTGCGCGGGGGGACCGCTGCCGCTGGGGCCCGGCGCGCCGGTGGGGTACCGCGTGCGCGGTACCCCACCGGCTTGCCCGTTACTGCGGGTGCGTGCTCAGGCGAGGATCACTCGTCCGCTGCCGGCGTTGCCGACGGGACGTCGAGGCTGTCCTCGGCGCTGATCTCCCACTCCCAGTAGTTCCAGAAGATGGTCGGAGAGATCGGGATCATCGCCACGCCCGTGAGCGCGTCGCGCCAGGCGACGACACCGGGGAACTGGAAGATCGGCAGCGAGACCGCGTCCTCGTTCAGCTGCTTCTCGATGGCGATCGTGAGGTCCTTCTCCTCCTCCGGCGAGGCGGAGGCCATGTCCTTGTACGCCTGGTCGACGTCGGCGTTGCCGTAACCACCGAAGTTGTTCAGGCCGTCCGTGACGTAGTTCGCCTCGGAATTGAGCGCGAACGTGTTGGTGGACTGCCAGCCGAACAGGGAGGCGTCGTAGGTGTCCGTCTGCGAGAGGCGGGAGCCCCACTCGTCGTCGCCCTCGTCGAGGACGTTGAAGCCGACCTTCTCGGCCGACGCCTGGATGAGCTGGTACTCGTTGGCCCGGCGGACGTTCGACGCCCCGTACAGGAAGCGCACGTCGATCGGCGTCGTGATCCCGGCGTCCGCGAGCAGCTGCTTCGCGGTGGCGCGGTTCGCCTCGTCGTCGGCCGTGTAGAAGTCGGAGCCGTTGCCGGCGACGACG
The DNA here is from genome assembly GCA_963807045.1 of uncultured Actinomycetota bacterium. Classification (GTDB taxonomy): domain Bacteria; phylum Actinomycetota; class Actinomycetes; order Actinomycetales; family Cellulomonadaceae; genus Actinotalea. The sequence continues at coordinate 476,280 of CAWDZL010000002.1, forward strand.
TCGTCATAGGTGGGCGAGCCCGGGACCACCGTGTCGGAGTTGCGCATCTCGGCCTTGGGGTTCAGCGGCTTGATGAGCTTCTCGATGATCTCGGCGCGCGGCACGGAGAGCAGGAACGCCTGGCGCACGGCCTTGGCCTTCTCCTCGTCGCCACCGTAGGTCGCGGGGTCGAACGGGCCGCCGTTGTTGAACATGACGTCGACGTGCTCGTAGGTGCCCTCGTCCTCGGCCTCGTAGGTGATGTTGTCGATGCCCTCGAGGGTCTCGATGACGTCGACGGACGCCTGCGGCTGGATCAGGTCGACCTCACCGTTCTGGAGAGCGGTGACCGAGGCCAGCGGGTCCTCCGTGTAACGGATGGTGATGGACTCGACCTTGGGCTTGGGGCCCCAGTCGTAGTCGTCGCGCGCCGTGACGGTGAGGTACTGGTTCTCGACGTAGTCCGTCATGACGTACGCGCCGCTGGAGAGGTAGAGCAGCGGGTTGGACGGCTTGCTCGTGTAGTCGAATGCCGTGTTCCACGTGTTGGCGATCTTGGCCAGGGCGGCCTTGTCGTCGTTCTTGAAGGCGTCCAGGATCGCCTGCTTGCCTTCCTTCGGGTCGTCGATGCCGAGAGCGACGCTCGCGACGGCGTGCGCGGCGACCGGCGACGGCTGGAAGGAGACCTCCCAGTCGGAACGCGGGCTGTCATAGACCAGCGTCACGGAGCGGCCGTCGTCGCTGATCTCGGGGAAGTCCTTGACCAGGGTCATCGCGACGGAGGAACCGTCGAAGTAGACGCCGTCCTCGGTGGACTTGATGTTGCCCTCGTCGTCGAACGAGCCCTCGGTGGTGTCGAAGTTGTCGTTCTGCGGGCCCCAGTACATGATCAGGTCGGCCGCGTCGACGGCCGTGCCGTCGGACCAGGTGACGCCCTTGTTGACCGTGTACTTGACCGTCAGGGGGTCCTCGGAGACGACCTCGTAGGTGCCGAAATCCTCGTTCTTCTGCAGCTGAAGGTCACCGTCGTAGTAGTTGAAGACGGACCCGGTCAGGTACAGGACGTTCGAGTTGGTCGTCGCGTTGCCAACCGACGTCAGGTTGTTCTGCGAGTAGAACGGCTGGTTCCAGCCGACGTTCACTGAGGTGTCCTCGACGATGGAGCTCCCCTGCGGGGTGGAGCACGCGCTCAGGACGAGCGCGCTCGCCGCGACGATGGCGCCAGCGGCACCGAGTCGTCTCATCTTCACTGTTCCTCCTGACGGATGAGGTGAGGGGCCCCAACGACTGCCGCCGGCCGGGCGCAGACGTACTAGGTCATCCACCTTGGATCACGCGAGCGTACAGCCGGAGATCCGGGCATAACCGACACTGGCTTGTGAGGGGCGCATCGTTACCTTTTCGATACTGGGCGGTACGTCTCGACTGTCGAGACGAAGCTTCTCAACGTTGCCGCAGGTCAGCACGCTGACGTGCGAGTTCGCCGCCCAAATCCGTTGACGCAGGGGTTGCGGTCGCCCGAAACCGCGGCCAACAGGGATTGCCACGACGGACGCGCTCGGGAGCGCCGCGCGACGGCCTGCGAGTCGGACTACCCGGACATACCGGTCAGTGCCGGGACCAACCGGACGCCCTCGCGTCGCGCAGGCCCAGCCACCGCTGCGTGCGGACGGGGCGCCGTCCTGGTTCAGTCTGGTGCCATGGATCAGGACAAGGCCGATCTCCACCGGTACCTGCGCGACGCCCGCGAGGCGCTCCTCTGGAAGGTGGCCGGGCTCTCGGAGTACGAGGCGCGCCGGCCTCGCACGCCGACGGGCACGAACCTCCTGGGGCTGGTCAAGCACGTCGCGAGCGTCGACGTCGGGTACTTCGGGGAGTGCTTCGGCCGACCGTTCCCCGAGCCGCTCCCCTGGTTCGACGACGACGCCGAGCCGAACGCCGACTTCTGGGTGCCCGCCGAGAGCTCACGCGAGCAGGTGCTCGACCTCTGCCGGCGCGCGTGGGCGCACTCGGACGCAACCATCGACGCCCTGCCGCTCGACGCCGTCGGCCACGTGTCGTGGTGGCGGCCCGGCAACCGGGACGTCACCCTCCATCGACTCCTCGTCCACATGGTCGCCGAGACGCACCGCCACGCCGGGCACGCAGACATCCTCCGCGAGCAGGCCGACGGTCTCGTCGGCCTCACCGACGGGAACGAGAACCTGCCCGGCGAGTCGCCGCAGTGGTGGGCCGCCTACCGCGAGCGCCTCGAACGGGCAGGCCTGGAAGCCGACGGTCGGCCCGGCTGAGCGGGGCCGACCTGGGGACTCAGCGGGCCGCTGTACCTTCCAGCGCCGCCAGGGCCCCGCGAAGGTAGCCGGGCGGGGCGCTGTGGACGACGAGCGCCGTGGCCAGCGCCCGCGTGCCGAGACCCATGAGCGCCGCAGGCGTGGCCGCCGCCAGCTGGACGGACGTCGTCGGGGCGCCAGGCGTGGGCGTCTGCACAGTCGGGGTCGGCTGCACAGGCACCGAACGGACGCCGTCGGCGGTGCGCAGCAGAGCCTCAGGGGTGATCGCCCCGTCCCTCTCCTGCACCGTTGTCCTCATGTCCCCTACATCGGCAGGTTCTGGCGTCAGGCGAGTGGAGAGCTCCGCGCGTGTGCACGTTCACCCGCAGGCGCTCTGCCGGACGCGGCGCCGGGCACGCAACGCGGTTCGCCGCCACCGGTCAGGATCCAAGAAGTCCGGGCAAGGTCGTGGAAACTACGCTCGCCGTCATCGACCAAGGAGGGGACATGGACGCGACGACAGCAGACGCCGAGGGGACCGACGAGCGCGGCTCCGGCCGGATGACGGCCGAGGAGCAGGCCGCGATCAAAGAGCGCACCGCCGAGGCGAAGGCCGAGAAGGCCAGGCGCGGCAAGACACCCGTCGACACCGAGCCCGAGGTGCTCGCCAAGATCGCCGAGCTGCCCGACGACGACCGCGTGATCGCCGAGCGCATCCACGCGATCGTGCGCGAGGTCGCACCTCAGCTCATGCCGCGCACCTGGTACGGGATGCCCGCGTACGCGCGCGACGGAAAAGTCGTGTGCTTCGTCCAGCCCGCGTCGAAGTTCAAGGCCCGGTACGTGACGCTCGGGTTCAACGACGACGCGCGCCTCGACGACGGGACGGTCTGGCCGACGTCGTACGCCGTCACGCGGGTCGGCGAGGCGGAGGAGGCACTGATCAGGGAGCTGGTGGCGCGCGCCGCAGGGTGACGGGCGGTCGTGTCAGACCCTCGAACTAGTGTTCGATCCGTTGCCTGACGGAGAGGACGAGACGGTGAAGGTTCTGGTAGCGACCGAGGAGACCCAGGGCGTGCGGGAGGACGACTACTCGTGGGCCACCCCTGGTGAGCTGGTGATGTTCGGCGTGATCTGCGCGAGCGACCTGCGCGGCAAGGGTGGTCGGTGCGGATGCGGACGCGCGTTCGCGGGGCTGCACTCGGAGCGGGCGACCACGACCGCCGAGGTGTCCGAGTGGGTGGGGAGCCTCGACGACCTCTACTTGGCATTTCGCGACAGCCTGGCCAAGGGCGGCTGGCTGGACTTCGGGGGGACACCGGAAGACGTGCACGGCGTCGTGGCCGAGGCGCTGATGCAGGTCCTGCTCGTCGCCGACCGCTACCCGGTGGGGACCGTGCTCGGCACCGACGTCGGCCGGCAGTACGTGCGGCAACCCACGAGCGCCCGATGAACGGCTCCGCTGGGGCTCGGGCGCCGGAGCAGGCGGGTCACACGTTGAAGCGGAACTCCACCACGTCGCCGTCGGCCATCACGTAGTCCTTGCCCTCGATGCGGGCCTTGCCCACCGCTCGGGCGGCGGCGATCGAGCCGGCTTCCACCAGGTCAGCGAAGCTGATCACCTCGGCCTTGATGAAGCCGCGCTCGAAGTCCGTGTGGATGACGCCGGCCGCCTGGGGGGCGGTCCAGCCCTGCTTGATCGTCCAGGCGCGCGCCTCCTTCGGGCCCGCCGTCAGATAGGTCTGCAGGCCCAGCGTGTGGAAGCCGACGCGGGCGAGCTGGTCGAGCCCCGGCTCCGACTGGCCGGAGTCACCGAGCATCTCCGCGGCATCCTCCGGGTCCAGCTCGACGAGCTCGGACTCGAACTTGGCGTCGAGGAAGACTGCGTCGGCCGGGGCGACGAGCTCGCGCATGCGCACCTGCATCGCGGTGTCGGCGAGACCGGCGTCGTCGGTGTTGAACACGAAGATGAAGGGCTTGGCCGTGAGGAGCTGGAGGTCGCGCAGGGCGGCGGGATCGACGCCGGCCTTGGCCAGGCGCTCCCCCGCGGCGAACACCGTCAGGCCCTCCTCGAGGACCGCGTTGGCCTGCTGTGCGGCGGCGAGGACCGCAGCGTCCGTCTTCTTCCCGCGCACCTCCTTCTCCAGGCGCGGGATCGCGCGCTCCAGGGTCTGGAGGTCGGCGAGGACCAGCTCGGTGTTGACGGTGTCGATGTCGTCAGCAGGGTCGACGCGACCGGAGACGTGAATGACGTCGTCGTCGGCGAACGCACGCACCACCTGGCAGATCGCGTCCGCCTCGCGGATGTTCGCGAGGAACTTGTTCCCGAGACCCTCGCCCTCCGAGGCTCCGCGCACGATGCCGGCGATGTCCACGAAGGACACGGTGGCCGGGACGAGGCGCTCGGAGCCGAAGACGTCGGCCAGCTGCTGCAGCCGTGGGTCCGGCAGCGCGACGACGCCGAGGTTCGGCTCGATCGTGGCGAACGGGTAGTTCGCCGCCAGCACCTGGTTCCGGGTGAGGGCGTTGAAGAGGGTGGACTTGCCGACGTTGGGCAGGCCGACGATGCCGATGGTGAGCGCCACGGGCGTGCAGTCTACGGGCCGCCCGCCGGAGCGCGGCGCCGCCCCGGCTTCGCCGAGAGCAGATTGTCCGATCCCTCCCGCGCTGGTAGGATTTCGAACAGACGTTCGAGCCGCGAGGGGTGGTGGGTGTGGTGGAGCACGGTGAGAAGCTGGCCGCTCTGCGCGACGCCGTCGCCTGGGCAGGGTCGCTCAGGGCTGAGGCCGGGGACTGGCCCGCCGTCGAGCGCCACCGCGTGCTGGAGGCGCTCGACCACGGCATCACAGCGCTCTCGACCGCGCGGTCGGCGCTCCTCGTCGTAGAGCGCGAGGCCCAGACCTGGAAGGGCCGAGGAGACCCGACCTTCGACTCCTGGGTTGGTCGCACCTCTGGTACCGGATCGCGCGCTGCGGCAGGCGAGGTCCGGCGCGCCGAGATGCTGGACCGCGCACCGGAAGCTTCGGGCGGCCGTCGAGACGGGACAGGTGACGCTCGACCACGTCGATGTGGTGGCGCGGCTGGCAACAGGGACCTCTGCGCCCGTGCGCGCGGCGATCGGGACGCCGTCAGGGCAGGCTGAGCTGCTGACCCTCGCCCGGCGCGTGGACGCCGGCGCCTTCGCGAAGTCCGCCGCACGCTGGGCCGCCCGTGTGGACCAGTCCGGGCTGGAGCGCTCGCGCCAGGCCCAGCGCGCGGCCCGGTTCCTCACCCTGTCCAGCTCGGGTGCGGGTGTGCGGATCGCCGGGCTCCTGGACACCGACGCAGGGCATCGGCTGCAGCTCGCCCTCGAGGCGGTAGCCGGCAAGCCCGGGCCCGACGACGACCGCTCGCCCGAGCAGCGTCGGGCCGACGCCCTGGAGTCCATGGCGACAGCGACCCTCGCGACACCACCAACCAGTACCGACGGCCCCACCGGCCGGAGACCGCACGTGTCCATCGTGATGACGCCGCAGACGTGGGCTGAACTGCGCAACGCGGCCCAGCGCGACCGCGGAGACGCAGGGAGCGCGAGTGCGGGTGCGGGTGCGGGTGCGGCGGCCACGATGCCAGCTCCCGTGGGCGACCCCGCGGTGCTCGACGACGGCTTGCCCGTCGCCCCCTCGGACCTGGCGCGGACGCTGTGCGACTGCGAGCTCAGCCGCGTTGTGATCGGAGCGGACGGCGAGCCGGTCGATCTGGGCCGGACCGTCCGGACCCACACTCCCGCGCAGCGGCGGGCCATCACGGCGCGTGACCGAGGCTGCGCGTGGCCCGGGTGCGGAACCCCGAGCCGCTGGTGCGAGGTGCACCACCTGGTCTGGTGGGACCGGGACGGCGGTGACACATCCGTGCTGGACGGCGCGCTGCTGTGCTCCTTCCACCACCACGAGGTGCACCGGCTGGACCTCGTGGTCACGCGGTTCACCGTGGGGCACGGGGGCGGCGAAGGAGGCCGGAGCGCCACCTACACGGTCGTGACGCCGGGCGGACGGATTGTCGCCGACGGCAGAGTGCGCGGCCCCGACGGGGCGCCGGCGGGAGATGCCCTCCGCACGTGGACCCCGGGACGAGGGGCGAGCAAGGCAGCACCGCCGGGGATCATCGCCGTGCTCGGCGCCGGCCCCATGCCGCGCCGCGCCGGTGGCAGCACCGGTGGCGCGAGCAGCGCGAGCAGCGCGAGCAGCGCGCCCGGCGACTTCGGTCGCGGCGCGAGGAGCGGACCACCGGTGAGGCCGCCCGAGCGTCAGGGCGCGCTCCCGATGTCGGACCCCACTGGGAGGCTCGGGCCATGGACGTCGTCATGATGCTGGTTGGTGTGGCCCTGGGCTTGACGGTCGGGTGGGCGCTGGCGCGCGCCCGCGGCGGGGAGTCGATCCGTCGCTCGGAGGTTCGCGCCGCCGAGGCCGCGGCGATGCTCGACGCCGAGCGCCGCCTCGGCGCGGAGCGAGTTGCCGCTGCACAGCAGGACGCCCGGCGTTCCGCCGAGCAGTTCCGTGCGCTGGCCGCCGAGGCGCTCCAGGCCAACTCCGAGCAGTTCCTGATGGTCGCCGAAGAGCGACTGCGGCGGAGCCAGGTGGCCGGCTCGGCCGAGCTCGGCCGCCGCGAAGAGGCGGTCCGCCAGCTCGTCGAGCCGCTCACGCGCACCTTGGACCAGGTGAAGGCAGAGGTCGCAACAGCCGAGCGGGCTCGCGCGGAGGCCCAGGCGACGTTAGCCGAGCAGCTGCGCGCGATGCGCGACTCGTCCGAGCTCCTCCGGAGCGAGACCGGGCAGCTCGTCACGGCCCTTCGCTCCTCCCAGGTGCGGGGCCGCTGGGGAGAGCTCCAGCTCCGCCGCGTCGTCGAGGCGGCCGGCATGGTTGAGCACGTCGACTTCTTCGAGCAGGACCAGGTCCGCACCGACGACGGCGCGCTGCGACCGGACATGGTCGTGCGGCTCGCAGGCGGCAAGAGCGTCGTGGTGGACGCGAAAGTCGCCTTCCTCGGCTACCTCGACGCCATGCAGGCGGACGACGACGCCGTGCGCGCAGACCGACTCGCGGCCCACGCCCGCCACGTGCGCAAGCACATCGACGACCTCGCGGCGAAGGCGTACTGGGACCAGTTCGCACCGGCACCGGAGTTCGTCGTGATGTTCCTGCCTGCCGAGGCGTTCCTCCACGCCGCCCTCGAGGCCGATGGGACGCTCGTCGAGCACGCCATGGAGCGCGGCGTGGTCCTCGCGACGCCGATGACGCTGGTCGCACTGCTGCGCACGGTCGCCTACGCCTGGCGTCAGGATGCTCTCGCCGCCAACGCGCAGCAGGTCCTGACGCTCGGCCGCGAGCTGCACGGGCGCCTCGCCACCCTCGGGGGGCACGTGGGGCGGCTGGGGCGGCAGCTCGACGGCGCCGTGCGCGCGTACAACGAGACGGTGAGTTCCCTCGAGTCCCGCGTCCTGGTCAGCGCGCGGAGACTGGCCGACCTCAAGGTGACCGACGCCGAGCTTGAGACGCCGACGCAGGTCGACCGAGCGGCGCGCCAGATCCAGGCCCCAGAGCTGGTGGCGTTCCGCGACCAGAAGGCCGTCGTGCTCGACGCGATGTCGCTACCGGTCGACGATGCGCTCGCACGGGTCGGTGCTGACCACGCCGCCGGCCACGAGGGCGTTGGCGCCGCGCCAGTCGACGACCGCGCGGCGCTCGGGTGACAGATGGTGCCCGGGCGACGCTCACCGTCCGAGCAACGCCCGGCGCTCAGGCGACGCTCACCGTCCGAGCAACGCCCGGCGCTCGAGCGCCGCTCACGATGCCCGGCGCTCGGGTGGCGTCAGGTCGGCTGCACCGGCAGGGCCCGGCGAGGCTCCCGGCGCGGACGGTCGCCGGACTCGCCTGCGGCCTTGAGATCAGCCCGCAGCTCCCGCGGCAGCGCGAACATGAGGTCCTCCGTCGCTGTCCGCACCTCGTCCACCTGGTCGAACCCGAGCGAGGCGAGACGCTCCAGCACGTCCCGCACCAGGAGCTCGGGCACCGACGCACCCGAGCTCACGCCGACGGTCGCGGCGTCCTGCACCCAGGCCGGGTCGATCTCGACCGCCGAGTCGATGCGGTACGCGGCGCCCGCTCCCGCGTCGACGGCAACCTCGACGAGGCGAACCGAGTTCGAGGAGTTGGCCGAGCCGACAACCACGACGACATCGCACTCGGGCGCCAGCTTCTTCACCGCGACCTGGCGGTTCTGGGTGGCGTAGCAGATGTCGTCACTGGGCGGGTCCTGCAGCAGCGGGAAGCGCTCACGCAACCGGCGGACCGTCTCCATGGTCTCGTCGACCGAGAGCGTCGTCTGCGAGAGCCACACCACACGTTCTGGGTCGCGGACCACCACCGAGTCGACATCGTCCGGCGAGTTGACGACCTGGATGTGCTCGGGCGCCTCACCCGCTGTCCCCTCGACCTCCTCGTGCCCCTGGTGGCCGATGAGCAAGATGTCGAAGTCGTCCCCAGCGAACCGCACCGCCTCCTTGTGCACCTTGGTGACCAGGGGGCACGTCGCATCGATGGTCAGCAGTGAGCGGGCCGCCGCGACGGCGTGCACAGCAGGCGAGACGCCGTGGGCGGAGAAGACCACACGGGCGCCCTCCGGCACCTCGTCCGTCTCGTTGACGAAGATGGCGCCCCGCTTCGACAGGGACTCCACCACGTACTTGTTGTGGACGATCTCCTTGCGGACGTAGACCGGGGGCCCGTAGTGCTCGAGCGCCTTCTCGACGGCCACCACGGCACGGTCGACGCCGGCGCAGTATCCGCGGGGCGCTGCGAGCAGCACGCGTCGGGGCGACGAGGGGTTCACCGCATCAGTCTACGAAACCGGCCCGGCCGCCCCCGGCCCGATGGGTACGCGCGGCATCTGCCGAGAGGAGAACCGACGAAGACCGCTGGGTCACGACCAGCGCCACGCGACCAGCACGACACGACCAGCACCACACGGCCAGCACCTCGGCACCAGCACCTCGCGACCAGCGCCTCGCGACAACGGCTCATCTCGTTGCCCGGCGACGGGCGACCGGGCCCGACGTCGGTGGCGGATGGCAGGCTAGGCACGTGACCGAGACGCCGACCGCCCACGCCGTCGCGCCATCGGCTCGCAGTGCCACACCGCCGGCGCGCGCCGTGGACACCACCCCGACGGCCGCCTGGCCCGTCCGCCATCTCGCGCAGCGCATCGCGGAGTACATCCAGCGGATGCCGGCCCTGTGGGTCGAAGGCCAGGTCGTCCAGCTCAACCAACGACCCGGCACCTCGATCGCCTTCATCACCCTTCGCGACACCGACGCCGACGTCTCGGTGTCCGTCACCGCGCACGTTCGGGTGCTACGGGCCGCGACCGCTCCCGTGACCGAGGGCAGCCACGTCGTCGTGCATGCCCGCCCCACCTACTGGACCAAGCGCGGCACCCTCCAGCTCGAGGCGGACGAGATCCGCGCCGTCGGGCTCGGCGAGCTGCTCGCACGGATCGAGCACCTGAAGCGGGTCCTTGCCGCAGAGGGTCTCTTCGACGCCGCCCGCAAGCGGCGGCTGCCCTTCCTGCCCCGCGTCGTCGGCCTCGTGTGCGGACGCGAGTCCAAGGCCGAGCACGACGTCGTCGTCAACGCCCGCGCGCGGTGGCCGCAGATCGAGTTCAGGATCCGCGAGGTCGCCGTCCAGGGCGCGCGTGCCGTCGGTGAGGTGTGCGCTGCGGTGACCGAGCTCGACGCCGACCCCGCGGTCGAGGTGATCGTCGTCGCGCGCGGCGGCGGGTCCGTCGAGGACCTGCTGCCGTTCAGCAACGAGGCGCTCGTCCGCGCGGTCGCCGCCTGCCGCACCCCGGTCGTCAGCGCCATCGGGCACGAGACGGACGCGCCGCTCCTCGACCTCGTCGCCGACTACCGCGCCTCGACACCCACCGACGCGGCCAAGCGCATCGTCCCCGACGTCGCCGAGGAGCGCGCCCGCGTGCAGCAGGCCCGAGCCCGAGCACGCGGCGCCGTCACGCATCTGCTGCGCCGCGAGGCCGCCGGGCTCGAGTCCGTGCGCAGCCGCCCCGTCCTCGCCCGACCGGAGGCGCTCCTCGAGCCGCGCCTCCGCCAGGTCGCCGACCTGCGCCGCGAGTCCTGGCGCCGGCTCGACGCGGTGGTTCTGGCCGGAACGGCATCGGTGGCGCGGCTGGCCGCCCAGGTGCGCGCCCTCTCCCCCGCCGCGACCCTCGAGCGGGGCTACGCGGTGGTTCAGCGGGCTGACGACGTCGTCGTGCGATCGCCCGACGACGTCGCGGTCGGCGAGCCGCTGCGGGTACGGGTCGCGGGCGGCGAGTTCCCGGCGACGCGGACGGACCCGGCCACCCGGCAGCAGGCGGCCACCCAGCAGCAGGCGGCCCCGGCCACCCGGCAGAGGGGAGGAGCCACATCCGTGCAGGACCGACGCTCGGCGACCCGGCCAGGCCCGAAGGCGACAACCGAGGACGACCAGAGGCCAGCGGGCGAGCCGCACCCGAGCCCAGCAGACAAGCGGGTCCCGAGCCCAGCAGCCACGCAAGCCCAGAAGCCAGCGACCAAGGCGGTTGACTAGTCCCATGCCGAGCACTCCCAGATCCGTGACCGAGCTCACCTACGAGCAGGCGCGCGACGAGCTCGTCACCGTTGTCGCGCGGCTCGAAGCTGGCGGCGAGACCCTCGAGGCATCCCTGACCCTCTGGGAGCGGGGTGAGGCACTCGCCGCGCGGTGCCTGGAGTGGCTGGACGGTGCGCGCGCTCGGCTCGAGGCCACCGACCCGAGCGCCGCCACCACCCGGCCCGACGGCGGGCGCGCGCCCGGATCCGAGGGTGTCGGCGACAGCAGGTCTGGGGGCAACGGCCCCGGGGGCAACGCGCCCGGGAGCAACGGATCCGGGGGCAACGGATCCAACGACTCCGGGCCGGATGACTCAGGGCCCGATGGCTCCGAGGACGACCCGGACCTCGACGACGACAGCGGGACGCCTGACGACGACTCCTCGGAGGACGAGGCATGAGCACCAACACGGCACCAGCACAGGACTCGGCAGCCACCCCCGGCGAGCAGGCATCGATCACCGAGCCTCCGGCGATGCGGGATCAGGCCGCGAGTGAGGTGGCGCTCGAGCCCACGGCCGCGGTCGCGCCGGCCGGTCGTCGCGCTCTGGTGATCGGGGAGGCACTGATCGACGTCGTGCGAACCGCCGACGGCAGGGTCGACGAGCACCCCGGCGGCAGCCCCGCCAACGTCGCGCTCGGGCTCGCCCGCCTCGGTCGCGGGGTCGACCTGCTCACGTGGTTCGGCCAGGACGGCTTCGGCGATGCCCTCACCGCCCACCTCACCGCCTCGGGTGTCGCGATCGTGCCCGGCAGCGACGGCGCCCTCCACACGTCGGTGGCCGCCGCCACCCTCGACGCGCACGGCGCGGCGACCTACGACTTCGACCTCACCTGGCAGGTGCCCGCCAGCTGGGAGCACCCCGCCGCGACACCCCCCGTCGTGCACACCGGCTCGATCGCCGCGGTTCTCGAACCGGGCGGTCCCGACGTCGCGCGCATCCTCGCCGCGCACCATGACACCGCCACGATCACGTACGACCCCAACGTCCGCCCCTCGCTGATGCCGCCCGCCGCGGCGACGCGCGAGATCGTCGAGAACCTCGTTCGGCTGGCGGACGTCGTCAAGGTCAGCGACGAGGACCTGGACTGGCTCGCCCCCGACAGTGACACCGACGACACCGCACGGGAGTGGGCCGCCGAGGGCCGGGCGCTCGTCGTCGTCACCCGCGGCGGCAGCGGCGCCACCGCGTTCACCAGCGACGGCATGCGTGTCGACGTGGCCGCGCCCCCCGTCGTCGTCGCCGACACGGTGGGTGCGGGCGACTCGTTCATGGGCGGCCTCATCGACGGGCTCTGGTCCGCGAACCTGCTCGGTGCCGACCGGCGCGGGGCTCTGGCGGCCGCTGACGACGTCACCATCCGCACCATCCTGGAGCGCTGCGTGCGGATCGCCGCCGTCACCGTGTCGCGGCCCGGTGCCAACCCGCCGACGGCCGCCGAGCTCGAGTGAGGCCGCGCCGCTGAGCCTGGTCGGCCGGCCTCCACCGGCTCAACTCCACCGGCTGACCTCCATCGGCTGACCTCCATCGGCTCACCGCCACCGGCCCACCTCCACCGGCTCACCGCCATGAGCCGATCAGGGCTGTACCGGCTGTGCCGCTCGGCGCAGCAGCGCTACACCGCGACAGGGCCCGTCGACGGCGTCACGTCGAGCTCATGCAGCGCGAGCAGCACCACCGCGCACGTCCACGCGAGCGGCGCCGCCGCCGACGGCGACCCGTCCCACAGCACCTTCTCCGGCAACGAGCCGAGGTCGGTGCGGTGCTCGTCCAGCCAGTCCAGCCACACCACGGCCTGGTCACGGTCGCCCGACGCCGCGGCCGTCAGGGCGAAGAGCGCCGTGGTGGGTGTCCAGGACACCCCGTCCTGCTTCCACGCCGCCCCAGGTGCGAGCCCACCGGCAGGACGGGCCATCGAACGCGCCGCTGCCCGCCACGCCTCCGACACCGCCGCGTCCTCCGGCGCGAACGGCGGCATCAGGAACGCCACCGAGGTGTCGCGGGCCCACTCCCCCGCGTGCCGCGGGTATCCGGGCGCGAAGGCCCCCCGGATCCCGTTCTCGAGCGCCGCAACGACGTCGTCGACGGGCGCCTCCCCGAGTCGCGCCAGCAGGGGCCCCGCCGCGCGCGCCCCCAGCAGCAGCGCCGCAGCGCCGCCCAGCGTCGGAGTCGTCTCGCGCACCTCCCAGTAGTCCGGCGACACCGTCGGCAAACCGTCGGGACCGACATTGGCCCGGATGGCCGCCACCGACCGCGTCACGAGGGGCCGGAGCCGCTCCAGGTCCGCAGCCGCGGCGCCCGCGCCGTCGGCCCGCCGCGCCGCGTCGTACCAGGCGGAGACCGCCCACAGCACCCAGCCGTCGCCGTCGAGCTGCGCACCACGCCCGTCCGGCACCGCGCCGGACCCGTCCGGTAGGTACCGGGCCTGGAACACGCCGCCGAACGCGTTCACGTCCTGGAGGCCCTGCAGGTGGGCGAGCACCCGGAAGGCGTCCTCGGGATGGTCCGTCACCGCGAGCGCGGCCGCCGCGAACGACGCGTCCCGCGGCCACACGTACCGCCACCCCTCGGCCAGGCCCGCGACAGCCGCCCCGCTCGGGAGCACCAGCGCGTCGAGGTCCCGCAGCGCCCGCTCGGCGAGATCGGCGTAACGCCCCGGCCCCGGGACGGAGCCCTCGGCCAGCCAGACGTCCTGGACCAGCCCTCCCACGACCGTGGACGCAGGCCGGTAGCCGACGGGCACGACGTCGGGCAACCCGTCCGCGCCGACCGTCACCCCGTCCGCATACAGCGGGATCCGCGCGTAGCCGTCCCGGTAACCGCGCGGCCGGGGCACGTTGCCCGACGCCGCCCGCCCGCCCGGGCTCGTGTCCGCCAGGAGGTGGTCGGCGGGTCGCGCCGCGCCGGGGCCGCCGAGCGCGGGTGCCGGAGCGGGGTGCGCGGGCATCGACCCGGCCGGGCCAGCGGGCCCGGGGATCGCGCAGAGGGCGACGGCCGCGGCGACGAGCACCACGGCGGCGCCCGATCGACGACGTTGCCGAACCACGCCCGCGACTGTAGCGGCTCACGCCGACGGGCCGACGGGCACCGCGCGAGGCGGGACCAGGTCAGGACGCTGCGCCCCTCGTCGGCCCGGAGCGCGCTCGGGACGGCCGGACCCCGGGCGACCAGCACAGCGACCGACGAGCCGGGCCCGGACGCGGATGTCAAGATGGCCCGGTGCCGCACACCATGACCCCCGCCGCCGCCTGGGCGGAGCTGCTCGCGGGCAATGTCCGCTTCGCCGCGGGCGAGATGTCGCACCCGGCCCAGGACGTCGCGCACCGGGCCCGCCTGAGCGCGGCGCAGAGCCCGTTCGCCGTCGTCTTCGGCTGCTCGGACTCGCGCGTGGCCGCCGAGCTGGTGTTCGACCGGGGCCTCGGCGACCTGTTCGTCGTCCGCACGGCCGGCCACGTCATCGACACCACCGTCCTCGGGTCGATCGAGTACGGCGTGCAGGTGCTCGGGGCGCCCCTCGTCGTCGTCCTCGGTCACGACTCATGCGGCGCGGTGGCCGCCGCCGCGGACGCGCTCACGACGGGCACGATGCCGCAGGGGTTCGTCCGTGCGGTGGTGGACCGCGTCATCCCGAGCATCGTGGCGCTGCCCGACGACGACGCGACGACCACGGGCACCGGGGCCGGCCCGAGCACTGTTCCGGGTCCGGGGCACCCCGTCGACCCGGCGGTGCTCGGGCGCGAGCACGTCCGCCACACCGTGCGCATGCTGCTCGGCTACTCGGCCGCCGTGCGCGACGCCGTCGAGGCCGGCCGGTGCGCCGTCGTGGGCGCGACGTACGCGCTGGCCGAGGGTCAGGTCGACGCCGTGGAGTCCGCCGGCCTGACCTAGGACCTTGGTCGTGCCACCATGTGCGCCATGACCGACGCGACCCCCGGCGAGCAGGCATTCCGCATCGAGCACGACACCATGGGCGAGGTCCGGGTCCCGGCCGACGCCCTGTACCGCGCACAGACCCAGCGCGCCGTCGAGAACTTCCCGATCTCGGGGGCCCGGCTCGAGCGACGCCACATCGAGGCCCTCGCCCGCATCAAGAAGGCCGCCGCCCTGGCGAACGCCCGCCTCGGCGTCCTGCCCGACGATGTCGCCCAGGCCATCGCGGATGCGGCAGAGGAGGTGGCGGGCGGGGCCCACGACGCCCACTTCCCGGTCGACGTCTACCAGACGGGCTCCGGCACGAGCTCGAACATGAACGCCAACGAGGTGATCGCGACGCTGGCGACCCGCCGGCTCGGCCGCGACGTCCACCCCAACGACCACGTGAACGCCTCACAGTCCTCCAACGACGTGTTCCCGACGTCCGTCCACGTCGCCGCGACCGCGGCCCTGGTGGGCGACCTGGTGCCGGCGCTGCGGCACCTCGCGGCCGCGCTGGGTGGCAAGGCCGCGGAGCTCGCCGAGGTCGTGAAGTCCGGCCGCACGCACCTCATGGACGCCACCCCCGTGACGCTGGGCCAGGAGTTCGGCGGGTACGCGGCCGCTATCGGCTACGCCATCGAGCGGGTGGAGGCGGCCCTGCCGCGGACGGCGGAGGTCCCCCTGGGCGGCACCGCCGTCGGCACCGGCATCAACACGCCCGCCGGGTTCCCCGCGACGGTGCTCGAGCTGCTGCGTGCCGACACGGACCTGCCGATCACCGAGGCCCGCAACCACTTCGAGGCTCAGGGCGCGCGCGACGGGCTGGTCGAGCTGTCCGGCGCGCTGCGGACGATCGCGGTGAGCCTGACGAAGATCTGCAACGACCTGCGCTGGATGGGCTCCGGACCGAACACGGGCCTGGGCGAGATCGCGCTGCCGGACCTCCAGCCGGGGTCGTCGATCATGCCCGGCAAGGTGAACCCGGTGATCCCGGAGGCGGTGCTCATGGTCGCGGCGCGGGTGGTCGGGAACGACGCCACGGTCGCGTGGGCGGGCGCGAGCGGCGCCTTCGAGCTCAACGTGCAGATCCCCGTGATGGCGCAGGCCACGCTGGAGTCGATCCGCCTCCTCGCGAACGCCACCCGGCTGCTCGCCGACAAGGCGGTCGCCGGCATCACCGCGAACGCGGAGCGGGCGCGCGCACTCGCCGAGTCCTCCCCGTCGATCGCCACTCCGTTGAACCGGGTGATCGGCTACGAGGCGGCGGCGAAGGTGGCCAAGCACGCCGTCGCGCAGGGCGTGACGGTTCGCCAGGCGGTCATCGACCTGGGGTTCGTCGAGCGGGGCGAGGTGACGACGGAGCAGCTCGACGCGGTCCTCGACGTGCTCGCGATGACGCGGCCGCCGCAGGCCTGACCCCGGCCCGACGCCGGTTCGGCCGGGCCACCCGGCTCGGGCTCACCGCGGCAGCGTCAGCACCTCGGCGCCGTCCTCGGTGATGGCGATCGTGTGCTCGCTGTGCGCCGTGGCGCAGCCGGTGGCACTCCGCAGCGTCCAGCCGTCGGCGTCGGTGACGAGGGTGGCGGTGTCCGCCATGATCCAGGGCTCCAGCGCGAGGAGCAGGCCCGGCCGCAGCCGGTAGCCCCGGCCGGCGCGCCCCGCGTTCGCCACGTGCGGGTCCTGATGCATCGTCGAGCCCAGGCCGTGACCGCCGAACTGCGTGTTGACCGGGTACCCGGCATCCGTGAGGACGCGGCCGATGGCGTGGGAGATGTCCCCGACGCGCCCGCCCGGCCGCGCGACCTCGATCCCCGCGGCGAGGGCGCGCTCGGTCACCTCGATCATGGCGGTGCGCTCGGGCCGCGGGGCGCCCACGACGAAGCTGATCGCCGAGTCGGCGACGATCCCGTCGAGAGAGAACGCGAGGTCGAGGGACAGCAGGTCGCCGTCGGCGAGCGCGTAGTCGTGCGGGAGCCCGTGCAGGACGGCGTCGTTCACCGACGTGCAGATGTAGTGCCCGAAGGGGCCACGGCCGAACGACGGTGCGTAGTCGACGTAGCAGGAGACCGCGCCGGCCTCGACGATGAGGTCACGGGTCCACCGGTCGATGTCGAGGAGGTTGGTGCCGACCACGCAGCGCGATCGCAGCGTCTGCAAGATGCCGCCGAGGAGGGCGCCGGTGGCCCTCGCCCGGTTCAGCTCGGTGGGGCTCAGGATCTCGATCATCGGACGGCCTTCCTGACCTGACGATAACTATCCCGGCAATGCTATCCCGGTATTACTATCGGTCCATGGTCCGGCTCCCACTCACCCCCGAGGACGTCGAGCGCGGACGACGCCTGGGCGCCCTCCTGCGGCGCGCGCGCGGGGAGCGCCCCATGCTCACCACGGCCCTGGACGCGGGCATCTCGCCGGAGACCCTCCGCAAGATCGAGTCCGGCCGGGTCGCGACCCCCGCCTTCACGACCGTCGCCGCCATCGCGGCAGTGCTCGGCCTCTCCCTCGACGCGGTGTGGGCGGAGATCGGCCCGGCCGACGACGCCGCGCAGGGTGCGGGCGCGGCTGGCGCCACGAGCGAGCGCCTGGCGTCCTAGCCGGACTGGGCCGGGTCGGACTGGGATGGACTGGACTGGGCCGGACTGGACTGGGATGGACTGGTCTGGGCAGGCCAGGGCGGCACGAGCCCGGCACGAACTCAGGCCAGCACAAACTCAGGCCAGCACGAACTCCGCGACCCCGGCGGTCAGCTCCCCCGCCACACCGGCGAGCTCGTCGACCGCGTGCCGCACATCACCCGACACTTCCGCCGCGCGCGACGCCGCGCCGGCGACGTCCGCGACCGAGCCCGCGATGTCCGTGGTGCCCGTCGCCGCCACGACGAGGTTGCGCTCGACGTCGGACGTGGTCACGGCCTGCTGCTCCACGACCGCCGCCATCGACGACTGGTGGGCGTCGACCTTGCCGATCGTGCTCGCGATGCGCTCCACGGCGAGGTTGACGTCCTCGGCGTCGGAGCTCACCGCGGCGAGCACCGGCGCGATCGTCTCGATCGCGGCGGACGTCTGCTGCGCGAGCGCCTTCACCTCACCCGCCACGACGGCGAACCCGAGGCCGGCCTCGCCCGCGCGGGCCGCCTCGATGGTCGCGTTCAGCGCAAGCAGGTGGGTCTGCCCGGCGATCGCGGTGACCGTCCGGAGCACGGCGGCGATCTGCGCGGACGACTCGCCCAGCCGCGTGACGACCCCCGCGGCGTCGTGCGTCACGGCGACGGCCTCCGCGGCCTGGCTGGAGGCGGCCGTGACGTCGTGCGCGACGGAGTCGATCGACGCGCGCATCTCCGTCATCGCCGCGGTCACGGCCTGCACCTCGCCGTTCACCATGGTCGCGCTCTGCGCCACGGCCTCGGCCCGCCGCGACGTGTCGGTCGACGCCTCACCCAAGGCCGCACTGGACCCCTCGAGGAGACCGGCCGTGCGCCGGACCGACGCGGCGCCGTCGGCCATCCGCTGCACGGCACCTCGCATCCCGGTGATCGCCTCGGCGAGCGCCTCGCCCATCACACCGATCTCGTCGGAGCCGTCGGCGTGCACCTCGACGGACAGGTCGCGGCGCGCGACGCGCCGGAGCGCGTCCGTGAGCCGCTGGACCCGGCCGGTGATGCGGCCCGACAGCACGGCCACGGCCGCCACGGCGAGCCCCGCCACGACGATGCCCGCGATGACCAGGGTGCGGATCAGCGCAGCGCTGCCGTCGGCGAGCCGCTGCGGCGCGGCATCCAGCTCCGCCTTGGGGCCCCAGGCGGCGAGCGTCCAGCCCCACTCGGTGAACGGGGTCACGTGCACGAGCATGTCGCCGGCAGGCAGCGCGACCGTGAGGTCCGTGACCTCGCCGTCGGCGAGCTCCGCCGCGCCAGCCAGCACGGCCTGCGCGTACGGGGCGCCATCGGCGTCGACTGCCTCGGCCGCCGGGCCGCTCGTGCCGGGCGGGGGCACCACCCACTCGCCGGCGGAGTCCTGCACGGTGAGGTAGCCGGTCTGGCCGACGACGACGTCGCCGAGCGCCGCGAGCAACGGCGCCGCCACGGTGGACTGCGGCGTGCCGACGAACACCATGCCGACGACGTCGGCGCCCGACATGAGGGGTGCGTACGCGGTCACGTACGGCTGTCCGACGACCTGCGCGGTGCCGTGGTAGACCTGGCCGGCGAGCACGGCGCTCACGACCGCGTTGGGCGTCCCGTCGGCGCCGACCGCCGGGATGTACGTGCCGACCGCGCGGCCGCCGTCGGCGGTCTGCACGGTGGTGGCGACCCGCAGCATGTTCCCGGCGTCGTCCATGCGCTGGAAGATCGTCGCGGCGGAGCCCAGCAGCGCGGTGATGTCGTCGACGACCGGCGTGGGCACGGCGGCGTCGGCGTTCTGGCCGAGGCTCTGCCCGCCGAGCAGCAGCTGGTCCACGCTGACCTCGGTCGCCTCCTGGGTCACCTGGTTCTTCGCGGTCCAGGTGACGGGGCTGCCGAGCGAGACGGGCCCAGCCTGGGCGACCACGGCCTGCGCGACGGCGATCTCGCTGGCCATGCGGTCCGTCAGGGTCGCAACCTGCGTCGCCACGAGGGTGTGCGACTGGGTGATGAGCTGGGTCACGGACGCCTCGTTGAGGGCGGTCACGTCGCGGCTCGTGCTGTCGGTCAGGGCACCGGTGCGGACACCGCCCACGAGGGTCAGGACCACCGCGGTCAGGGCGGCGGCGCCACCACCGATCGCGATGAGCTGGGTACGCAGGCTGCCACGCAGCTGGAACATGGGAGAACTCCCCGGGTCGCGGACAGGCCGGCCGCGCCCGGGGGGGATGACGCGGGCGGTGACTGCCCCGGTGCTCCCCTGATCGACGCCGGGCGCGCTCCCATGATCAGGAGGGCAGACGCCACCCGGGTGAATTCCCCACGCGGGGAGTGAGGGCGCTCAGCGGTCCGGCGAAGTGAGCCGGCGCCACCCGAGCGCCGCGCCGACGAGCACGAGCCCGGCGCACACCCAGGCCGTCAGCACGAGGAGCGGGGCCGCAGCGCCCGACCCGTCGAAGTACGCGACCGACCGGAGCGCGCTCACCACGGCACCCGGCGGGAGCGCCTGACCCAGCGACCCCCAGCCGTCGGGGAGCAGCTCCGGCGCCGAGGCCGCGGCGGACAGCGGGTTGCCGAGCAGGACCATCGTGGCCACCACGACGGCGAGACCGGGGCGCCCGAGCAGCGCATGCGCACCCACGACAGCGAGCCCGACGGCCCCGACACCCAGCGCGACGACGCCGGCCTGGGCCCAGTAGCCACCGGTGAGGACGCCGAGCCAGGGGCCCGCGACGCCCACCGCCGCCAGTCCCCCGACGACCGCGACCGCGCAGACCAGCGCCACCCGACGGCCGATCCCGCGCACCGCCACGGCTCCCACCACACCCGACGCCACGGAGGCCAGCACGAGCGGCAGCGCCGCGGCCGCGAGCCCCGCACCGCGCGGGTCGTCCGCCGGGAGGGCGACGACCGGCTCCACCTGCACCAGCCGCGGCACCTCGACGCCCTGCTCCTGGGCGAGCCGGGCGCCGAGCGCGTCGGCGACCTGGCCGAGCGCCGTCGCCACCGCAGGGCTCCCGGCCGGCGCCGTGAGCATCGTGGCGCCGTCGGGCCCGAGCACGAGGGCCCCGTACACGTCCCGGTGCGCGACGGCCGTGCGGGCGGAGTCGGCGTCGGCGTACCGGGTGACGGTGAACGCGCCGGGCTGCGCCTGGTCGAGCGCGGCCTCGATCCCGGTGGCGGCCTCGGGCGGGGCGGCGACGCCGAACGGGATGTCGTGCGGGGTCCCGCTGACGGCGGGCCAGACGAAGGCTGTGAGCATCGTCACGACCAGCAGGGCGAGGGCGGCCGCGAGCCCGGCGACGCGCACCCACGGCGTGGGCGGCGGGACATCGAGGGGCTCGGGCCAGGTGCTGCGTGCGGTGCCGGCGGTGACGCCGGGCTCGACGCCCGCGGCAACATGCGCGCCGCCTCCGTCGACAGCCGACGTCCCACCCGCACCGGCGACACCAGCACCAGCACCAGCACCAGCAGCACCAGGGCCACCGTCACGGTCGGCGATCTGGACCATGGGTTCCTCCTATACAAAACGAGCGTTCGCTTTGTTGCTACTCTGGAACCACCGCGCTCCGCTGTCAAGAACGATCGTTCGCCTAGGATCGCGAGCGTTGCCCCGGACGGGGCGGGAAGGGAGGCCGCGATGCCGCGGGTCAGCGAGGCGCACAAGGAGGCCCGGCGGGCGCAGATCGTCGACGCCGCGCTCCGGTGCTTCCACCGCAACGGCTTCCACCCCACGACGATGGACGACATCGTCCGCGAGTCGGGCCTCTCCGCCGGAGCCGTCTACACGTACTTCCGCAGCAAGGACGACCTGATCGTCGAGGTGGGCTCCGGTCGGCTCGGCGAGATGGAGGTCACGATCGCAGCGCTGGCCACCGCGGAGCCGGTCCCGCCGCCGGACGAGGTCGTCCGGGCGCTGGTCGAGCGGGTCGTGGCGATCACCGCCCTCGGCGACCTCGACATCGCGCGGATCATCGTCCAGGGCTGGGGCGAGACGTCCCGCAACGAACGTCTGCGCGGCGCGGTGCACGCTGCCTACGGGGAGTTCCACGGGCACGCGGCGACGCTCGTGCGGCGCTGGCAGGACGCAGGCCTCGTGACCGCGACGATCGACCCGGACGAGGCCGCGCCCGCCCTCCTGTCCCTCATGCTCGGCTTCATCGTGCAGCGCGCGGTGATCGCGCCGCTCGACCCGGCCGCCTACGCGCGCGGCGCCTCGGCCCTCCTGGCAGGCTCGCCCGACTGACCCGGCGGCCCAGCCGTCACGCCGCTACAGCTGGGCGTCCAGGCCCTCCAGCATCTCGGTGACGAGCGCCGCGATCGGCGAGCGCTCCGACCGCGTCAACGTCACGTGCGCGAACAACGGGTGGCCCTTGAGCGCCTCGATAACCGCCGCGACACCGTCGTGCCGCCCGACGCGCAGGTTGTCCCGCTGGGCGACGTCGTGCGTGAGGACCACCCGGGAGTTCTGCCCGATGCGCGAGAGCACCGTGAGCAGCACGTTGCGCTCCAGGGACTGGGCCTCGTCGACGATCACGAACGCGTCGTGCAGCGACCGGCCGCGGATGTGCGTGAGCGGGAGCACCTCGAGCAGCTCCCGGTCGATCACCTCGTCGATGACGTCCCGCGACACCAGCGCGCCGAGGGTGTCGAACACGGCCTCGGCCCAGGGGCTCATCTTCTCGGCCTCCGACCCGGGCAGGTACCCGAGCTCCTGGCCGCCGACGGCGTAGAGCGGCCGGAAGACCATCACCTTCTTGTGCTGGCGCCGCTCCATGACCGCCTCGAGGCCGGCGCACAGGGCCAGCGCCGACTTGCCGGTCCCCGCGCGGCCGCCGAGCGACAGGATTCCGACCTCCTCGTCGAGCAGCAGGTCGATCGCGATGCGCTGCTCGGCACTGCGGCCGTGCACGCCGAACACCTCCTGGTCGCCGCGCACCAGCCGCAGCCGCTTGTCCGCGGTCACGCGGGCCAGCGCCGAGCCGCGTGCGGAGTGCACGACGACGCCCGTGTGGCACAGCAGCGGCCCGGCGTCCTGGCCGGTCAGGTCCACCTCAGCCAGATCGAGGCTCTCGTCCTGCCACAGCGCACCCATCTGGCCCTCGCCGAGGTGCACCTCGGTCATCCCCGTCCACCCGGAGTCGACGGCCAGCTCGGCGCGGTACTCCTCCGCGGCCAGCCCGCAGGCCGCGGCCTTGATGCGCAACGGCAGGTCCTTGGAGACCAAGGTGACGTCGTGGCCCTCGTCGGCGAGATTCTTCGCGACGGCGAGGATGCGGGAGTCGTTGTCACCGAGCCGGAACCCGCTGGGCAGCACCGTCGGGTCGACATGGTTGAGCTCGACGCGCAGCGAGCCACCGTCGTCGCCCACCGGGACAGGGGCGTCCAGCCGCCCGTGCTCGATGCGCAGGTCGTCGAGGAGACGCAGGGCGCTGCGGGCGAAGAAGCCCAGCTCGGAGTGGTGACGTTTGCCCTCGAGCTCGGTGATCACCACGACGGGGAGGACGACGTCGTGCTCGGCGAAGCGGAGCATCGCGCGCGGGTCGGACAACAGGACGGAGGTGTCGAGCACGTAGGTCCGGGTCACGAGAGCTCCCTGATCCGCTCAGGCGGCCGCGTGAGGGTGACGCGGCGGCGGGTGGTGGGCCCGGGCTGCCGGCCCGAGGGCCGGGGTCCGGCCCTCCTCCCGGAGCGGATGCTCCATGGGCTGGCCTCCCGAGGGACGGCGAGCGCCGTCCGTCACTGCGGACGCTACGACCGAGCTCCGACACGCCACCAACGACACGCCCGCCGTCGGGGCGAGTTCACCCAGACGTCACCGGAAGGTCAGCACAGGCCTGCGCGCCCGGCGTCCGGGACGCCACGACGGCGCGCGCTCAGCGCCCGAGCCGGCGCTCCCGGGCGGCGTACGAGCGCAGCGCCCGGAGGAAGTCGACGCGCCGGAAGTCCGGCCAGTACGCCTCGCAGAAGTAGAACTCGGTGTGCACGCTCTGCCAGAGCAGGAAGCCGCCGAGCCGCTGCTCCCCGGACGTCCGGATCACCAGGTCGGGGTCGGGCTGGCCCTTCGTGTAGAGGTGCTCGGCGATGTGCTCGACGCTGAAGCTGTCGGCCAGCTCCTCCAGGGAGGTGCCGTTCCCCGCGTGCGCGCGCAGCATGGCCCGGACGGCGTCGGCGATCTCGCGCCGGCCGCCGTAGCCGACGGCGACGTTCACGTGCAGCCCCGTCACCCCGGCGGTCCGGGCCTCGGCCGCGCGCAGGGCGGCCTCCGCGGCGTCGGGCAGCAGGTCGAGGGCGCCCACGATCTGCAGGCGCCAGCGGCCGGTGGCGGCAAGGTCGCCGACGGCGTCGGTGATGATGCCGAGCAGCTCGGCGAGCTCGTCCGCGGGGCGGGAGAGGTTGTCGGTGGAGAGCATCCAGAGCGTGACGACCTCGACGCCGACCTCCTCCGACCAACGCAGCAGGTCGGCGATGTGGTCGGCGCCGCGCCGGTGGCCGGTCGAGTGGTCGAGGCCGACGGTGCGGGCCCACCGGCGGTTGCCGTCGAGGATCACGCCGATGTGCCGGGGGATCGCGGCGGGCGGCAGCGACGTCGCCAGGCGGCGCTCGTACAGCCCGTACAGCGGGTGCGGCAGGCGCATGCAGGTCCTCGCGGGGTGGTGGTGCTGCGTGGTGATGGTGTTCGCCGTGACCGTGCCTGTGGTGGCGCCCCGGCCGACGGCGGTCGGTCCGACAGGTCACCGTACAGCGACGTCCGCGACCGGAACCGGGTGGCGCCCGCGGCCCGGACAACCTTCACCGAACCCGACCGCGGGACCACGGCGGACGGGGCTGTAGCGCGCCGCGGCGGGCCGGTACTCTGCGTAACCTACGGTTGCGTAGGTAGCAGTGGCCGGGAGCGGTCGACCACAAGGCAGGGAGCCGACGATGACGAACGGGGCAACGCTCACGGAGCGCGCCGCCGAGTACGCGGAGTCCGTGAAGCCCAAGCTGCGCGGCTGGATCCACGCGGGCATGGCGCCGCTGTCGCTCGCCGCGGGCATCGTGCTGGTGGCGCTGGCGCCGACGACGCCCGGCCGGGTCTCGGGGGCGGTCTTCGGCCTCTCCGCGATCCTGTTGTTCGGCACGAGCGCCGTCTACCACCGCGGCCACTGGTCACCCCGGGTCGCCGGCGTCCTGCGCCGGATGGACCACACGAACATCTTCCTGATCATCGCCGGGACGTACACCCCACTGTCGGTCATGCTGCTCGACTGGCCGACCAACCGGAACCTGCTGGTCATCGTCTGGTCCGGGGCGATCGCCGGCCTGCTGGCCCGCGTCTTCTGGCTCGGCGCCCCGCGATGGGTCTACACGCCGATCTACGTCGCACTGGGCTGGGTGGCGGTGTGGTTCCTGCCGGAGTTCGCCCGGTCGGGCGGGGCCGCCGTCCTGTGGCTCGTCATCGCAGGGGGCGTCGCGTACACGGTCGGCGCCGTCGTGTACGGCACGAAGCGGCCGAACCCGAGCCCCCGCTGGTTCGGGTTCCACGAGATCTTCCACAGCCTGACCGTGGTGGGGTACGTCTGCCACTACATCGCGGCGAGCATCGCGATCTACTCGGCGGGCTGACCGGACCCGAGGCGTCACTTGCCATGACGGAAAGTCCTCTGCTTCACTTTCCGTCATGGAAAACGCACAGGCGTCGCCCGCCCTCTCCCCCGACGACGCCCGGGCGGCCCTGGCGGCCGTCGCCACGGACCGCCGCCGCCTCGCCGACGTCGTCCGGCGCGGGTCGCGCTGGTACGCACCGGCCTACGGGGTGATCGTCGCCGGCCTGCTGCTCACCCAGGCGGGCCCCGCGCCGAGCCTCCCGCTCCGCGTCATGGTGGGCATCGGCGCGCTCGGCGCACTGGCGGCCACGTACCGGCTCCGCACCGGCATGTGGCCCCGCGGCGGGACGGCGACCCACGAGTCCGCCCTCGTGACCCTGACGCTCGTGGTGGTCGTGGGGATGCTGCTCTCCTGGGCGGCCTGGCACGCGTGGGACGCTCCCGCACTGGGCGTCACCGTCGCCGTCGTGGCGGGCGGGCTCGCCGCAGTCCTCTCCCACGTCTACGACCACGCCACCGCGCGCGTCCTGGAGCAGCCGTGACCCACCCTCGCTTCGACGAGGTCATCCACGCACCGAGCCGGCTGCGCATCTGCGCCCTGCTCGCCGAGCTCACCTCCGCCGACTTCGCCATGGTGCGCGACGCCGTCGGGCTGTCCGACTCCGCGCTCAGCAAGCACGTCAGCACACTGGAGGACCACGGCTACGTGACCGTGCACAAGATCGGCCGCCAGGGCCGCACCTACACCACGCTCGCCCTGACCTCCCCCGGCAGGACCGCGTACCGCGCGCACGTCGCGGCGCTCGAGGAGATCGTCGCCCCGCCGCGGCCGGAGAGCTGACCGGCCCGGCGCACGCTCGTCACGAGCCCGGCGATGTCGCGTCAACCACCCGACACCGGCTCACCCGTCCCCGGCCCGCTCGGCTCCGGCCCACCCGGCTTCGGCACACCCGGCTCCGGCACGCCCGGCTCCCGTACGCCCAGCTCCGGTACGCCCAGCTCCTGACCCTCGCCGGCCTGGGCCTCCTCGGCCGCCTCGCCCCGGTACTGGACGCCACGGATCTTGCGCACCATCGAGCGGAACAGCGGGATGCAGGCGAGCGCCACGGCCAGCGTCACCAGGAACCCCGCCATACCGGGGCTCACGGCCGGCTCCTGGCTCGTCGTCTTCCCCGCCGCGAGCGACAGCAGCGCCGACCCGGCCGCCGTCGCCGCCGTGACGGCACCCGGCACGGCGCCGGGCATCCCGATCACTCGGCGTCCTCCGGGTGCACGCCCGCGAACAGGTCGTCCTCCGGGGCCGAGACCGGCACGTGCGCGTGCGCCAGCTCGTACTCCTCGACCGGCCACACCCGCGCCTCGAGCTCGCGGGGCACCGCGAAGAAGAAGCCGTCCGGGTCGATCTGCGTGCTGTGTGCACGGAGAGCGGCGTCGCGGCGGTCGAACCAGTCCGCGACCGGCACGCGCGTCGTCACCTCGCGCTCGGGGATCTCGCGCACGGTGCGGGACTCGATCCACTCGCCGTATGGCGACGCGAGCCCGCCCGCCAGCATCGCCTCGTGGATGGTGCGGATCTTCCGCAGCGAGAAGTCGTGGTTGTAGTAGAGCTTGAGTGGCTGCCAGGGCCGACCGTGCTCGCGGTAGCGCTCGGCGTCGTCGGCGGCGTGGTACGCCTCGTACGCCACCTTGTGGCACATGATGTGGTCCGGGTGCGGGTAGCCGCCGGACGGGTCGTAGGTGGTCACGACGTGCGGCCGGAACTCCCGCACGAGGCGCACCAGGGGCGCTGCGGCCTCCTCGAGCGGGACGCGCGCGAAGCAACCCTCGGGCAGCGGCGGCAGCGGGTCACCCTCCGGCAGCCCGGAGTCGACGAAGCCGAGCCACGTCTGCCGCACCCCGAGCGCCTGCGCCGAGGCCGCCATCTCCGCGCGCCGCACCTGCGCCATGACCTCAGCCGACGACGGCGGGTCGACGTACGACGGGTTGAGGATGCTGCCCCGCTCCCCGCCGGTGCACGTGACCACCAGTACCTCGGCGCCCAGCGCGGCGTAGCGGGCCGTCGTCGCGGCGCCCTTGCTCGACTCGTCGTCGGGGTGGGCGTGCACGGCCATCAGCCGCAGCCCCGTGTAGTCGCGCCGCGTACCGCTCACGTGCACCCTCCCCATCGGCCCAGCCCGCCGCGCGACCGCTCGGCCGCCCCGGCGCCCCGCCGCCGAGATGGCAGGCTTGGGCGCGAGCACCATCATCACCCATCCCGCTGACACCCGGCCCGGAAGGTCCCCGATGACGACCGCCGCCCCGCCCGCCGGCCGCTACGGCCCGGCCCCGGACCCGCGGCGCCGCCGGCTCGTCGTCGTGGGCATCGCGACGCTCGGGGCGCTCGGCGTGGCAGCGGCGGTCTGGCTCGGGCTCGCGAGCGCCGCGGCACCCGTCCACTGGTCGCAGGTGGGGTTCAGCGTGGACGGTCCCGACTCCGTCGACGTCACCTTCCAGGTGACCCGGTCCGACCCCGCGACGCCGGCACTCTGCACGGTCGAAGCGCAGAACTCCGCGCACGGTCAGGTAGGCGTCGTCGAGGTCGACGTGCCCGCGTCGACGGACTCGACGGTGCGGCTCACGACGACGGTGCGAACCTCCGAAACTGCCGTCACGGGCCTGGTCACCACCTGCCGGACGGCCGACGCGAGCCCCTCCCCGGACGGCGGTACGTAGCGGGGACCGGCGCCGATGATCGCCCCTTTGGTATCATCGACGTTTACGCCCGGTCGATGACATCGCACGACGACGTAGCAGGACGACATCGCGGCGCAGGCGACCGACCAGCGGCGATCCCCACCCGAACCCGCTGCCCAGCAGCACTCGCACGATCACGAGAGGAGCCGGCGTGACCGACTCGACAGCTGTCACCTGGCTGACCCAGGAGGCGTACGACCGCCGGTCCGCCGAGCTTGAGCACCTCAAGTCGGTCGGTCGCCAGGAGATCACCGAGAAGATCGAGGCCGCTCGCCAGGAGGGTGACCTCAAGGAGAACGGCGGCTACCACGCGGCGCGCGAGGAGCAGGCGAAGCAGGAGGCGCGCATCCGGCAGCTCGAGCAGCTGCTGCGCGACGCCGTCGTCGGAGAGGCGCCCCCGGACGACGGCGTCGTCGAGCCGGGCATGGTCGTCACCGCGACCGTCGCGGGCGACCGCATGACGTTCCTGGTCGGCTCCCGTGAGGTCGCGGAGGGCACGGACCTCGACGTCTACAGCGAGAAGTCGCCCCTCGGCTCAGCCATCATCGGCTGCTCGGCGGGGGACACGACGTCCTACACGACGCCCAGCGGCGCGACCATCGAGGTCACGATCCACGAGGCCAAGCCCTTCCAGCCGTGACGCCAGGCGCGTCCCGCGCCGGCCACCACGACAGCCACGACGCCGTCCCCGGTTCGCCCGGGGGCGGCGTCGCCGCATCTGGCGGCGACCGGCCTCAGCCGACGGTGACCCGGTACCCCGCGGCGCCCAGGCGCTCGACGACCTCCGCGCAGTGGTCCCGCCCGCGCGTCTCCACCTGCACGTCGATCTCGACCTCGTCGACGGCCAGGTCGACCGACGTCCGCACGTGGCTCACGTGCAGGACGTTGCCGCCGCTGGCCGCCAGCTCCGCGAGCAGGCCGGCGAGCACGCCCGGCCGGTCCCCGACACGCACCCGCATCTGCAGGTAGCGCCCGGCAGCGACCAGCCCGTGCCGGACGACACGCAGCAGCAGGAGCGGATCGATGTTGCCGCCCGAGAGCACGACGACCGCGGGCGTCGCCACCTCGGCGCCGGCGAGCAGCGCCGCGACCCCCGCCGCACCCGCCGGTTCGGCGAGGACCTTCGAGCGCTCAGCCACGTGCAGGAGCGCGCGCGAGAGCTGCTCCTCGGAGACGGTCCGGATCGTCACGCCGCGCTCGGCCAGCACCGCGAACGGCACCTGCCCCGGGCAGCCGACGGCGATGCCGTCCGCCATGGTCGACATGGCCCCCACAGGCACGGGGTGCCCGCTGGCCAGCGAGGTCGGCCACGCCGCGGCGCCGGCCGCCTGCACGCCGACCACCTCGACGTCGTGCCCGGCGAGCGCGGCGGCGATCCCCGCGGCAAGGCCGCCGCCGCCGAGCGGCACGAGCACGGTGCGCACGTCCGGCACCTGCTCGAGGATCTCAAGCCCCACCGTGCCCTGACCTGCCACGACGTCGGTGTGGTCGAACGGGTGGATGAGGACAGCGCCCTCCGCCTCGGCGTGCGCCGCGGCCCTGGTCAGCGCCTCGTCGATGGTCGCGCCGCCGAGCACCACCGCCGCCCCGTACTCCTTGGTGGCCGCGATCTTCGGCAGGGCCGCGCCCTCCGGCATGAAGACGGTCGCCCGGATGCCCAGCAGCCGCGCCGCCAGGGCCACACCCTGGGCGTGGTTGCCGGCGCTCGCCGCGACCACGCCCGCCGCCTTCTCGGCGTCGGACAGGCGGCACATGCGCCAGTAGGCGCCACGGATCTTGAAGGAGCCGGCCCGCTGCAAGTTCTCGCACTTGAGGACCACGCGCCCCCCGGCAAGCTCGGAGAGCGCCGTCGACTCGAGCACCGGTGTCGTGTGCACGACGTCGCGCAGGACGACGGCCGCGGCCTCGATGTCAGCCCGGCTCACGGTGGGCACGCTCATGCCGTGGTCTCCGCCTTCTCGTCGACCAGGGCGGGCGCGCCGCTCGGGCCGTCCAGGTGCCGGAGCCAGCGTGCGAGGCCCTCGGGGTTGCGCCCGAGCTGCGGGAACTTGTCGCGGCCGTGCAGGTAGAGCATCACCGTGTTCAGCGTGGCGACGAACGGCACCGCGAAGAGCGCGCCGACGACGCCCGCGGCGAGCGACCCGGCAGCGACCGACAGCAGCACCGCCACGGGGTGCAGCGACACCGCATGACCCAGCAGCAGCGGCTGCAGCACGTGGCTCTCGATCTGCTGCACCAGGAGCACGATCGCCAGCATGATCAGCGCGGGGGTGACACCGCTGTCCACGAGCGCCACGAGGACGGCGATCGCACCCGTGGCGATCGCGCCGACGAACGGGATGAAGCTCGCCAGGAACACCAGCACCGCGAGGGGCAGCGCCAGCGGGATGCCGAGGATCGCGGCGCCCAGCCCGATGCCCACCGCGTCGATGAGCGCAACGAGGATCTGCGTCCGCGTGAACGCGGTGAGGGTGACGATGCCGCGGCGCGACGCCTCGTAGACGCGCTCCCGGTTCCGGGCGGGCAGCAGCCGTACGATCCACGCCCAGATCAGCGCCCCGTCCTTGAGGAAGAACAGAGTGCAGAACAGCGCGACGAGGGCGCCGGCGAGCACGTGGCCCACGGTCACGGTCGCCGAGAGCGCGCCGGACACGAGCGTGCTGGAGTTCGCCGAGAGCTGGTCGCCGGCCTGCCCGACGTAGTCGTCGATCCTCGCGCGGTCCAGCTGCAGCGGGCCGTCGGCGAGCGACGTGAGCAGCTCGTCGAAGCCCTCCTGCGTCTGCGACCACAGGTCGCCGAAGCCGTTCGCGATGGACCGGCCCGCGAGCGTCACGAGGCCCGCCACGACCACGATCAGGCCGACGACGGCGGTCGCCGCCGCGAGCCCGCGCGAGAAGCGCGCGCGGTTCACCAGCACGTCGACCACCGGGCTCAGGAGCACGGTGAGCAGCAGCGCCACCACGACCGGCACCCAGAGCACCTTCGAGACCGCCATGACGGCGACGACCACGCCGATCAGCGCAAGGATCAGCAGCACCCGCCACGACCACGCTGCGGCGGCCTGAACGGACGGCGGTACCTGCCCGACGCCCGTGGCCTCCCCCGACGCACCGGAGGCCCCGTCGTCGGCGGCCGCGCCGGCCACCGGGGTGACGTGCGGGACGGTGGCCCGCTCGCGGTGGCCCCTCACGCGAGGGCCTGACCGAGGTCGCCGATCAGGTCGGCGACGTCCTCGAGGCCCACCGACAGCCGCACCAGGTCGTCCGGGACCTCGAGCGCCGAGCCCGCGACCGACGCATGCGTCATCCGCGCCGGGTGCTCGATGAGCGACTCGACCCCGCCGAGCGACTCCGCGAGCGTGAAGAGGCGGGTGCGCGCGCATACCTCGAGCGCCTTCTCGGCGCTGCCGGTGCGGAACGCGACCATGCCGCCGAACCCGCTCATCTGCCGGGCCGCGACCTCGTGGCCGGGATGGTCGGGCAGGCCCGGGTACAGCACCTGCCTCACGTCGGGGTGGTCCAGCAGGTAGGCGACGACGGCCGCCGCGTTCGAGCAGTGGCGGTCCATGCGCACGGCGAGCGTCTTCAGCCCGCGCAGCGTCAGCCAGGCGTCGAACGGGCCCGCGATGGCGCCGGAGGCGTTCTGGTGGAAGCCGACCGCGTCCGCGAGGAGCGTGCTGCCCGTCGGACCGGTGAGGCCGACCGGGAGCTGCGTCCCGTCCCCCACCACGACCGCACCGCCGACGACGTCGCTGTGCCCGCCGATGTACTTGGTGGTCGAGTGCACGACGACGTCCGCACCGTGCTCGAGGGGCCGCTGCAGGTACGGGGTCGCGAAGGTGTTGTCGACGACGAGCACCGCGCCCGCCGCGCGCGCGATCGCGGACACCGCACCGATGTCCGTGATGCCGAGCAGCGGGTTGGTGGGCGTCTCGACCCACACGGCCTTGGTGCGGCCCGGCTCGACCGCCGCGGCCACGGCGTCGACGTCCGACAGGTCGACGGGCGTGTGCTCGATGCCCCAGGGCCCGAAGACGCGGGCGATCAGCCGGTAGGTGCCGCCGTACGCGTCGTTCGGCACGACGACGTGGTCGCCGGGCCGCAGGATCGCCCGCAGCAGGGTGTCCTCCGCGGCGAGGCCCGAGGCGAACGCGAAGCCGCGCGCCCCGCCCTCGACGGCCGCGAGCGCCTCCTCGAGCGCCGTCCGCGTCGGGTTGCCGGACCGCGAGTACTCGTACCCGCCGCGCAGGCCGCCGACGCCGTCCTGCTTGTACGTCGAGACCTGGTGGATGGGGGGCACGACGGCCCCGGTCGCGGCGTCGGGCTCCTGCCCCGCGTGGATGGCTCGCGTGGCGAAGCCGCTGGTCGTCCAGTCCTGGGTGTCCGTCACGGGCCCAGGCTAGCTGCCGCCCGGGCCGCCAGCCCCCGCGCGGGCGGGGCCGGGAACACCCCGCGCACCGGGCCGCGTTGTACCTCCTACCCGACCCAGGAGGTACGGATGTTCTCGCTCGCCCGGTCCATGGTCACCCCCGACCGCGCCCTCCCCGGACGCACCGCCTACCCCTACGCCGTCCCCGACCTGCACGCCGTCCTCGGAACGCCGTTGGCCGGGCCGTGGCCCGAGGGCACCGCGGTCCTGCACCTGGCGCTCGGCTGCTTCTGGGGCGCCGAGAAGGAGCTGTGGCAGCTGCCCGGCGTCGTCACGACGGCGGCCGGCTACCAGGGCGGGTACACGGCGTTCCCCACCTACGAAGAGGTGTGCACCGGCCTGACCGGGCACGCCGAGACGGTGCTGGTCGCGTACGACCCGGCAGTCTTGCCGCACGCCGAGCTGCTGCGCGTGTTCTGGGAGCTGCACGACCCGACGCAGGGCTTCCGGCAGGGCAACGACGTCGGCACCCAGTACCGCTCGGCCATCCACTGGACGACGCCGGAGCAGGAGGCCGCCGCGCTCGCGACCCGCGACCTGTACGGCGCCCGGCTGCGCGACAACGGCTACGGGGCCGTGACGACGGAGATCCGCCCGGTGCAGGGCGCGCCCGGCGCGGCCGACACCGGTGCCGGGCGGTTCTTCTACGCCGAGGAGTACCACCAGCAGTACCTGCACAAGGTCCCGCACGGCTACTGCCCGGTCCACTCCACAGGCGTCGCCTGCCCCACCCCCCACTAGCCTCTCTCTCCCCCCCTCCCGGTCCCACCCCGCACCCCTCGTCCGCAAAGTGGAGCGAAGTGCACCGACACGCCCGCGTGTCGCGTGCACTTCGCTCCACTTTGCGCCAGAGGGGGGAGGTGGGGTTAGGGGGGTGGGGGGGTAGGGGGTGGGGGTGGGGTGGGGGGGGAAGACGATGGGTTGAGGGGGTCATCCTCGCGGCGTAGGCCGCGGGTCGGCGGATCTCCGTCGCTCGGGTGTCCCGCCGGACCACCCGCATTCCCTACGGTCGTGACGACCGAAGGGAGACCTCATGATCGAGGCACACGGCTTGGTGAAGCGGTACGGCTCGACCGTCGCCGTCGACGGCATCAGCTTCACCGTGCAGCCGGGCAAGGTGACCGGGTTCCTGGGCCCGAACGGGGCCGGCAAGTCCACGACGATGCGCATGATCGTCGGGCTGGACCGCCCCACCGCAGGGTCCGTGACCGTCAACGGACGGCCGTACGCGGAGCACCGCGCGCCGCTGCGCGAGGTGGGCGCGCTGCTCGACGCGAAGGCCGTGCACACCGGCCGTAGCGCCTACAACCACCTCCTCGCGCTCGCCGCGACGCACGGGATCGGACAGGCGCGGGTGGCGGAGGTCATCGAGATGACCGGCCTCGGGTCGGTGGCGCGCAAGCGCGTCGGCGGCTTCTCCCTCGGCATGGGCCAGCGGCTCGGCATCGCCGCCGCGATGCTCGGCGACCCCCAGACCCTCATCCTCGACGAGCCGGTCAACGGCCTCGACCCCGAGGGCGTGCTCTGGGTCCGCAACCTCGTCAAGCACCTCGCGAGCCAGGGCCGCACCGTCTTCCTCTCCTCGCACCTGATGAGCGAGATGGCCTTGACGGCGGACCACATCATCGTCGTCGGCCGCGGTCGCGTGATCGCCGACGCCCCCGTGGCGGACATCATCGCCCGCGCCGAGGGCAGCACCGTGCGCGTCCGCACGCCGCAGGCGGGCGAGCTCGTCGACCGGCTGCGCGGGCCCGACGTCACCGTCACCTCCGTCGAGGCGGGCCTCATCGAGGTCACCGGCACGACGTCGGAGGTCATCGGCGAGGCGGCCGCCGCCGCCGGCATCGTCCTGCACGAGCTCACGCCGCTCCGCGGCTCCCTCGAGGACGCCTACATGCAGCCTCACGGCCGACGACGTCGAGTACCACTCCGCGCCCGTCGTCCCCGCCCCCGCCGGGGCGCCGATCGAAGGGAACCACCGATGACCGCCGCAACCGTCGCCGTCGGCGCCGCACCGAGCCGCAGCTCCGGCGTGACGTTCGGACGCGTGCTCGCCTCCGAGTGGATCAAGTTCCGCACCGTGCGCTCCACGCTGTGGACGCTGCCCCTGGCGCTCGTGGCCATGGTCGGCGTCGCGACGCTGTCCGCCTGGGGCATGTCGACGCTCGACTCGCACGAGAGCTTCACCGCCGCCGACGCCGTCACGGGCGGCACGGCGTTCGGCCAGCTCGTCGTCGTGGTCCTGGCGATCCTCACGATCACCGGCGAGTACGGCACCGGGCAGATCCGCTCGTCGGTCACGGCCGTGCCGCGCCGCACGCCGGTACTGGCCGCCAAGGCGATCGTCCTGGCCGGGAGCGTGGCGGTCGTCGCGGCGCTCGCCATGGCGATCTCGTGGGTGACCACGATGCCGTTCCTGAACAAGATGGACCTCAGCCTGGACCTCGGCGCCGGCCAGACCCTGCGCGTGCTCGTCGGCTGCGTGCTCTACCTGGCCACGATCAGCCTGTTCGCGCTCGCCGTCGGGGCGCTCCTGCGGCACACGGCCGGCGCACTCGCCGTCGTCCTGGGCCTGCTCCTCGTCGTGGAGACAGTGTTCATGGCACTGCCGTTCCGGTTCTTCGAGGTCGTCGGGCCGTTCCTCCCGTCGTCGGCCGGCGGCCGCATCCTGTCCGACGACGAGGCGATCCGGTCGCTCAACCTCACCCACGAGGGCGCGGACCTGACGGCATGGCAGGGCTACGGGGTCCTCGGCCTGTGGGTGGCAGTGCTGTTCACGCTGGCCGTCGTGCTCCTGCGTCGGAGGGACGCCTGAGCATGTCGCCGATCGCGCGGTCGGCGGGGCCCACCTGGCCCCGTCGGCCGCGCGCTGCGCGCCGGTCACCCCAGGGCGGCGAGCCGGTCCAGGGCGCGCTCCCAGCCCTCGCGGTGGCCCTCAGCGTCGTCGGCGTCCGCGAGGCCCGCATGGACCAGGACGAGGTGCACACCTGCGCCGTCCGGGGTGAGCTCGACCCGCACACGGCTCATGGCGGAGTCGGGCTCGGTGGACCAGGACCACGTGAACTCGATGACACGCCCCGGTTCCAGCTCGGTGTACGCCCCCTCGGCCACGTAACGACCGCCGTCCATGTCGACGCGGTACGTGCCGCCGACGACGGCGTCGCCGGTCACCTCGAGCGGCAGGTCGGGGTCGGGGCAGTACCAGCGGTTCAGCAGCGCGGGATCGGTCCAGGCGGCGTAGATGCGCTCGGGGCTCGCCGCGAGGCTCCGCGCGATCCGGACGTCGTCGCTCATGTGTCCCCCTTGATGACCGTCTGCTCGAGCCCGGCGTCATCCAGCGCCAACGGGCGCTGGATGAAGGCTAGGCGTTCCGTCAAGACCCGAGGTGGGAGGCTGTGCCGGTGAGCGGCGCACCCGGGACCCCGACGGACCACCCGCTCGCCTCCCCCGGCCTCGACGCCGGACCGTTCACCGAGCTGACCGCGCGCCGCCTGGGTCCCGTCCGCAGGTACTTCGTGCGCCATCCGGTCGCCATGGACGTGCTCGTCGTCGTCGCATTCGCGGCCTACTGGGGCCTGGCCGTCGCAGCGGCGGCGCCGACCGACGCCACCGGCGACGTCACGTACGGCCTGATCGCCTCCGTGCTGGGCACCGTCGCGCTGTTCTGGCGCCGCAGGGCGCCGGTGCTCGTCACAGCGGCGATGCTCGGCTGCCTGGTCGCCACGATCGGGACGACCGGGACGACCGCGTCCTTCGAGCTCGGCCTCGCCTTCACGGTCTATGCCGTGGCGGCCGCCCGGTCGCAGCCGGTTGCCTGGGCGACGCTCGTCACGGCGCTCGGCATCACGACCGTCGCCATGATCGCCTGGGGCGACCACGTCGCGCAGACCGGGATGGTGGACGGCCAACCGACGGAGGTCGACCCGCGGCCCATCAGCATCGCGGGCCTGGCGGTCATGACCCTGATCGCGCTCGCGATCGGCACCAGCGTGCGCAACCGGCGCCAGCACATCGCCGACCTCGTAGAGCGCGGCAACGCCCTCGCCCGCGACCGCGAGCAGCGCGCCGAGATCGCCCGGGCCGAGGAGCGCGCCCTGATCTCACGCGAGATGCACGACGTCGTCGCGCACAGCCTCTCGGTCATGATCGCGCTGGCCGACGGCGCCGGGGTGGCCCTCGAGCGGGCGCCCGACAAGGCGCGGCTGGCGCTCGCGGAGCTTCTCCGACACCGGCCGCACGGCACTGGCGGACATGCGCCGCGTGCTGGGCGTGCTCGAGCGGGACGGCGCACCGCTCGAGCCGCAACCCGGCCGCACGGATCTCGACACCATGATCGAGCGGTTCCGCACTGCGGGGCTCGCGCTGCGTACGCGCGGCCTCGACGGCCCGCTGCCGAGCGACGCGACCGTGCAGCTCGCCGTCTACCGGATCGTGCAGGAGAGCCTGACGAACGCGCTGCGCCACGCACCCGGGTGCACCGTCGAGCCTCACGATCGAGGCGGATGCCACCGGCGTCGTCATCGAGGTCGTCAACCGGGGCGGGCTCGTTCCCGTGGGCCCGTCGCCCGGGGCGGGTCGCGGAGTCATCGGCATGCGCGAGCGCGCGGCCGTGTACGGCGGCACGGTGGACGCCGGGCCGTGGCTGGACGGCTGGCGGGTCCGCGCCAGCCTTCCCCTACGGAAGGACGCGGCATGACGAGCGTGCTGCTGGTGGACGACCAGGCCCTGCTGCGGATGGGCTTCCGCCTCGTCCTCGAGGCCGAGGCGGACCTCGAGGTCGTCGGCGAGGCGGGCGACGGGCGTGTGGCCGTCGAGCAGGTCGCGGCGCTCCGTCCCGACGTCGTGCTCATGGACGTGCGGATGCCGGGCATGAACGGCATCGAGGCGACCGAGCGCATCGTCGCCGAGCACCCGGGCACGCGCGTACTGATCCTCACCACGTTCGACCTCGACGAGTACGCGTTCGCCGGCCTGCGCGCGGGGGCCAGCGGGTTCCTCCTCAAGGACGCCGGGCCGGCCGAGCTCCTGGCCGCCATCCGCTCGGTCGCCTCGGGCGACGCGGTGGTGTCCCCTCGCGTGACGCGGCGGATGCTCGAGATGTTCGCAGGGCGCCTCCCGACGCCGGAGCAGTCGCCGACCGGCGCGTCCGAGCACCCCCGGCTGACCGAGCTCACGGCCCGCGAGCGCGAGGTGCTCGAGGCGATCGCCGAGGGCCTCTCGAACGCGGAGATCGCCGACCGCATGGTGCTGTCGGAGGCGACGGTGAAGACGCACGTCGGCCGGGTGCTCGCCAAGCTCGGCGTGCGCGACCGCGTGCAGGCCGTCGTGTTCTGCTACGAGAACGGCGTCGTCCGGCACTGAAGGCGCAGCCCGTCAGCCGATGAACCCGCCGGCGTAGACGAGCCAGTAGACGCACGTCCCGTCGACGGCGATCTCCTCGCGCCCCTGGAGCTGGGCGGCCGATCCGCGCCCCGCGCAGGTGTAGCGGTAGCCCGGGAACTCGTGCTCGACGGCGACGCCGGTGCGCGCCGTCTCCCAGAGCGCCAGCAGCGCGGGCTGCAGCATGCCGTCGGCCTGGTCCTCGGACATGGCCGAGTAGTCGCCGAAGTAGCTCATCGACCAGACCGGCCGGCCCTCGTGGAAGACCGTCTCGAGCCCCGGGAAGACGCTGTTCCCCTGGTAGTAGACGTCCCGGTACAGCCACGGGCCGTCCGCGTGCTCGAACTGGTGGGCGCCGGGCAGCAGCGGCTCCGTGCGGCCGTTCTGGGCGGCATAGGTGCGGGTGCGGGCGCGGAGGCAGAACGCGAGGGCGTCGGCGGCGGTGACCATGGCGGCACGGTACGGGCGGGCACCGACACGCGATGCCCGCCCGACCGTGCGCGGCTCAG
Organism: uncultured Actinomycetota bacterium; assembly: GCA_963807045.1. Taxonomy (GTDB): domain Bacteria; phylum Actinomycetota; class Actinomycetes; order Actinomycetales; family Cellulomonadaceae; genus Actinotalea. Next base: position 514,366 of record CAWDZL010000002.1, read on the forward strand.
TGGTGACGCGTACCGACGACGTCCACCACGAACACGAGCGTGTCGGTGCCGCCGATGCCGGCCCGAGGCATGCCGCGCTCGCCGTAGCCGAGGTGCGGCGGGATGGAGATCAGGACGCGCGAGCCGACGGCGGCGCCCACGAGTGCCTCGTCCCAGCCGGCGATGACCGCGCCGACGCCGATCGGGAAGGAGATCGACTGGCCGCGGTCGTAGGAGGTGTCGAAGACGCGCCCGTCCCAGATCTGGCCGAAGTAGTTGACCTCGATGTCGTCGCCCGCCTCGACGACGTCCCCGTCACCGTGCTGCAGCACCTCGACGGCGAGGTCGGCGGGGGCGGGCGTGCCGGGGAAGGTCAGGACGGGCTTGTCCCCGAAGGTCCCGGAGGCGGTGGGCAGCACGGACATGAACATCTCCTCGTGGTGACGGCCACGGGCCGGTCGGCCCGCCGGACCATCGTGCCCGACGCCGGCCCGGGTCGCCCACACCCGCACAATCACACGGTGCCCACCTCTTGCCGCGCCGTGGCTAATAGCATTAGCCTGGCCACATGACCCAGTACCTCGACCGCCCCGAAGGGCGCCTCGCGTTCACCTCCACCGGCACCGGCCCGCTCGTCGTCCTGGCCCCCGGCATGGGCGACCTCCGCGGGGTGTGGCGGGACGTCGTCGACCCCCTCGTCGCGGCCGGGCACCGCGTCGCGGCGGTGGACCTGCGCGGCCACGGCGACTCCACCACCACGTTCGCCACGCACGGGGTCCGGCCCATCGCCGAGGACCTCGCCGCCCTCGTCGAGCACCTGGGCGGCCCGGCGGTGCTCGTCGGTCACTCCGTCAGCGCGGGGGCCGCCGCGCTGGTGGCCGCGGAGCGACCCGAGCTGGTCAGCGGGCTGGCGCTGATCAGCCCCCACCTCCGGCCGGAGGCGGCCGGCCTCGTCGCGCGCCTGAGCACGCAGGCCATCCGGCGACCGGTGGGCCGCGCCCTCTGGCGGTCCTACTACACCGGGCTGCACAAGGGCCGGCGGGCGCCCTGGTTCGCCGAGCACCTCGGCGCGGTGGACGCCGCGATGCGCGACAGCGCGCACCTGACGTCGTTCGGCACGCTCGCCCGGGTGCTCGTCGCGGCGCAGACCGCCATCCCGCTCGCCGCGGTGACCGCGCCGACGACGGTGCTGCACGGCGCCCTCGACCCCGAGTTCGACGACCCGGCCGCCGAGCTCACCCTCGCCCTCGCCGGGCTCACCGCGACCCCGGCCGCCGGCGCTCTCGTGCCCGAGGCCGGTCACTACGCCCACAGCCAGCGGCCCGACGTCGTCGTCCCCGCCCTGCTCCAGCTCCTCGCCACGGTGCGGGAGACGCCCCGTGCCTAGAGCCGGGCTCTCGCGCTCCGCGGTCGTCGAGCTCGGCCTGGCGGTCGTGGACGAGGCCGGCCCGGACGGCCTGACCCTCGCCGCCGTCGCCGCCCGCGCCGGGGTCGCCGTGCCCAGCCTGTACAAGCACGTGGGCGGGCTCGCCGACCTGCGGCGGGAGGTCGCCGTCGCCGCCGTGCGGGGCCTGGCCGACGCCGTGCACGGTGCGATCCCGTCCGGCGCGGCCGCCGAGCCCGACGTTCGCGCGGCTCTGCGCCGTACCGCCGACGCGCTGCGCGGGTACGCGACCGCCCACCCCGGCCGGTACCTGCTCGCGCAGGTCGCACCCGGCGTCGGGGACGGCTCGGGGCCGCTCGCTGAGGCGAACCGTGAGGCGGTGCGCGCCGTGGCGACTGCCCTCGCCCCGCTCCTCGGCGAGCTGACCGGCGCGGATCTCGTGCACGAGATCCGCGTCGTCCGGGCCGCCCTGCACGGCTTCGTGCTGCTGGAGCTGCAGGGCGGCTTCGCCATGCCGGAGGACGTCGACGCGAGCTACGACCGCCTGCTGGCCGTGCTCGAAACAGGCCTCAGCGCGACGCGGTGAACCAGCGCAGCTGCCGCTCGAGCTGATACGCCTGGCCGCCCTCGTGCTGGTTGAAGGGGTACTCGGTGATGTCCTTCACGACGGCGGACGCCGCGCGCTCGCCGTAGTGGTTGAACGCCGCGTACACCGTGGACGGCGGGCAGATCGGGTCCATGAGTGCGACGGAGAACTGCGCGGGGGCGTCGGCCCGCCGGGCGAAGCTCACCCCGTCGAAGTAGGACAGGGTCCGGAACGCCGTGTCGACCATCTCGCGGTTCACGGACAGGTACCGCGTGATCTCGCCGTAGGGGAACTCGTCGGTGATCTCCACCGCGCGACGCATGTGGCACAGGAAGGGCACGTCCGGCATGGCGGCGGCGAGGCCCGGGACGAGGCCCGCCACGGCCAGCGTGATGCCGCCACCCTGGCTGATGCCGGCCACGCCGACGCGCGTCGGGTCGACGCCGGGCAGAGCACGCGCGGCCTCGACCGCCCGCACGCCGTCGGTGAAGATCCGCCGGTAGTAGTGGTCGAACGGCGACTCGATGCCAGCCGTCATGACGCCGGGGGTGTGCGGGCCGCTGCCGACCGGGTCCGGCGTCGCGCCGCCCGCGCCCCAGTTCCCGCCCTGGCCACGGCTGTCCATGAGGAGGTGGGCGACGCCGGCGTTCGACCACGCGAGGTGCTCGTGCGCGAAGCCCCGGCCGCCCCCGTAGCCGATGAACTCGACGACGACCGGGAGGTCGGCCGTGACACCCGCCGGGCGGGTCAGCCAGGCCCGGACCGGGTGGCCACCGAACCCCGCGAAGGTCACGTCGAAGACGTCGACGAGCCGCAGGGGCGTGTCCGCGGCGTCGACGCGCAGCGCGAGGTCGTGCTCCCGCGTCTCGGCGAGGGTCGTCGCCCAGAACTCGTCGAAGTCGGCGGGCTCGGCCAGCTCGGGCCGATAGGTGCGGAGCTGGTCGACCGGCAGGTCGTACATCGCCACGGCAGGGATCTCCTTCGATCTGGCGCATGCCCGCGACCGGCGTCGGGCGCGCGGGCCGAATCCTTTCGATCCCGAACCTTACCGGCGACTAGCGGGCCAGGAAGCCCAGGAGGTCCTGGCGGGTCAGCACGCCCACGGGGTCACCGTCCGCGACCACCATGAGCGCGTCCGCGTCGTGCAGCGCCGTCCGAGCCGCGTCGAGGTGCTCGCCGACGCCGATCAGCGGGAGCGGCGGGCCCATGTGACGGTCCACGCGGTCGGCCAGCTCGGCCCGCCCGGCGAACACGGCGTCGAGCAGGTCCCGCTCGCTGACGGACCCCGCCACCTCCCCTGCCTTGACCGGCGGCTCGGCCTTGACGACCGGCATCTGGGAGACGCCGTACTCGCGCAGGATGTCGATCGCCTCGCGCACGGTGTCCGAGGGGTGCACGTGCACGAGGTCCGGCAGGCGGCCGGTCTTGGCGCGCAGCACGTCGCCGACCAGGGCGCCCTCGCCCTCGCGCAAGAACCCGTACGAGCGCATCCACGGGTCCGAGAAGATCTTCGACAGGTACCCACGACCGCCGTCGGGCAGGATCACGACGACGACGGCGCGCGCCGCAGCCGTCGGGTCCTCCTCCTGCAGCCGCTGAGCCACCCGGAGCGCCGCCACGACCGCCATGCCCGAGGAGCCGCCGACGAGCAGCGCCTCCTCGCGGGCGAGCCGGCGCGTCATCTCGAACGCCTCGGCGTCACTCACGGCCACGACCTCGTCCGGGATCCCCGGGTCGTACGCGGGCGGCCAGAAGTCCTCGCCCACGCCTTCGACGAGGTACGGACGGCCGTCGCCACCCGAGTACACCGAGCCTGCAGGGTCCGCACCGACCACGCGCACGACGCCGCCCCGCTCGGCAGGGCGATCGGCACTGACCTCCTTGAGGTAGCGGCCCGTGCCCGTGATGGTGCCGCCCGTGCCCGCACCCGCGACGAGGTGCGTCACGGTGCCGTCCGTGTCCGCCCAGATCTCCGGCCCCGTCGTGGCGTAGTGCGATGCGGGCCCGTTCGGGTTGGCGTACTGGTTGGGCTTCCAGGCGCCCTCGACCTCACGTAGCAGGCGGTCGGAGACGGAGTAGTAGGAGTCCGGGTGCTCCGGGGCGACCGCCGTGGGCGTCACCACCACCTCGGCGCCGTACGCGCGGAGCACGTCGATCTTGTCCTGCGACACCTTGTCCGGGCACACGAAGATGCAGCGGTAGCCCTTGCGCTGGGCGACCAGCGCCAGCCCGACGCCGGTGTTGCCGCTGGTGGGCTCGACGATCGTGCCGCCCGGCCGCAGCTCGCCGGAGGCCTCCGCGGCCTCGATCATCCGGAGCGCGATGCGGTCCTTCACGGACCCGCCCGGGTTCACGTACTCGACCTTGGCGACCACGGTCGCAGCCAGGCCGGCGGTGACGGAGCGGAGCTTGACGAGCGGTGTCTCGCCCACGACGTCGGAGATGTGCTCGGCGACCTTCATGGCGATCCTTCGTTCGGGGTCAGCGACCGGCGGGCGGCGGTGCCGCGGTCACTTGCCGCGCAGGATCGACAGGATGCGCAGGATCTCGAGGTAGAGCCACACGATGGTGACGACGAGGCCGAAAGCGGCGGCCCACGCCATGCGCGCGGGGGCGCCACGCTCCACGCCGCGCTGGATGGAGTCGAAGTCCATGACGAGCGAGTACGCCGCCAGCAGCACGCCCACGACGCCCACCACGACGCCGAGCGGCAGCCCGGCCACCGTGACCTCGCTGCGCAGGCCCCAGCCGCCCATCCCACCGAACCACATGAGACCGACGTTGATCAGCGAGAAGAGCCCGTACGCGACCATCGCGATCATGAAGAACCGGGTCGCCTTGGCGGTCACCCGGATCTTCCCGGAGCTGTACAGCGCGAGGGTCGCGACGAACGTGGCGGCCGTCGCCAGCAGCGCCTGCAGGACGATCGGCTGCAGGTCGGCGCCACCCGGCCGCGCATCGGCGTAGGTCTGCACGAAGTAGCTGATGCCGCCGAGGAAGACGCCCTCCGCGAGCGCGTACGCCACGATCAGCGCCGGACTCGGCGTGCGCTTGAAGGAGTTGACCAGGCCGAGCACGAGGGCGATGAGCATCGCGGGGAAGGCCAGCCGCGGGGCCGTGGTCCAGGTGACGGCGGCCGCCGCGACGACCAGGGCGAGGAGGCCACCGGTCCTCACGATGACGTCGTCGTACGTCATGCGGTCCGTCCGGACCGAGGCTGCGGGCGAGGCGTACATGCCCTCGAGGCCGCTCGCGGCACCCACCGTGGCCGCGCCGTACGCCACGGCGCCGCCACCGCGCCCGCCGAAGACGTCGCTGTTGCGGAAGACGGGGTTGCTCACGGATTCCTCCTCGCCGGGGCGCCGCACGGCGCCGAGTCATCCTATGCAACGCGAACCGACCGCGACGGGTTCCCCCGGCGCCGACCGTGCGGTCGGCCGCCGCGGGTCGGCGGTGCCCGGGGGTGTGATCCGCCCGGGCACCGCCGGGTCCATCAGGCCGGGAGCACCCCGTTCACCGGGGCCGGGACGACCGGCACCGGGTCGGGCACGCCGCCCTGGGGCAGCGTGAACCGCCACCCGTCAGCCAGCCGGTCTGTCACCACGTCGATCACCGCGGTGACGGTGTTCGCCCGCGTCGACCCGCCACCGACGTGCGCGAGCACGACGGCGCCGGGCTGGATCGCGGTGCTCAGGTTCGCCGCCAGCTGGGCGACGTCGCCCTGGACGGCGTCCTCCCAGTCCGAGATGACGTTGCCCAGCCCGAGGGGCTGCATGCCGAGGTCGGCAGCGACCTGCTCGGTCTGCCCCCACGAGCCGTTCGGCGCGCGGAAGTAGGGCACCTTCGCGTTCGGGTCCCCGAGCGCCTCGCGGATGATGTCGAGGTTGGCGAGCAGGTCCGCCTGGACCTGCTCCGCCGTCCACGACCCCATGTCCGCGTACGTGGTGCTGTGGTTGCAGAGGGTGTGGCCGTCCGCCACCATCCGCTTCAGCAGGTCCGCACCGCCGGGCGCCTGGATGTTCTGCCCGATGACGCAGAACGTCGCCTTGACCTGGTTCGCCGCCAGGAAGTCCAGGAGGCGGTTGGTGTCGGTCGCGTACATCGGACCGTCGTCGAACGTCAGAGCCGCGACGTTCGTGACGCCCTCGATCGGCCGCGCCTGGTTGACCTGGGACGCGGTCGGGTTCACCGCACCACCCGGCACGAACTCGACCGGCGGCTCCCACAGCTCGTCCAACATGCTCTTCTGCACCACCCCTCGGTAGAGGAACGCCGCCATGGCCTGCCGCTCGATCGCGGCGTCGGGGCGGAACGTCCCGTCCGACCAGCCGCTGGAGAGCTGCCGGTCCTTGAGCCACGCGATCTGCGCACAGAACGGGTGGCCAGTCGTGACGTCGGCGAACGGCGCCGTCGTGCACGCCGCCGGGGCGTCCGGCCCGTTCTCGATGCGGTAGAGGAAGGTCGCCATGGCGTCGCGGGCGACCGGGGCGCTCGGGTGGTAGGCGCCGTCCGGGTAGCCGGTCGAGATGCCCGCCGTCTTGAGCCACGCGATCTCACCGCAGAACGGGTGGTCGGTACGCACGTCCGTGAACGGCGCCGTCGTGCACGCCGGCGCGGTCGCGCCGTCGTTCAGGAGCCGGTACAGGAACGCCGCCATCGCGTCGCGGTTGACCGACTCCGAGCCCCGGTACGTGCCGTCGACGTAGCCGCGGGTCAGGCCGGAGTCCCACATCCAGGAGATCTCCGTCAGGAACGGGTGGCCCGGACGGACGTCCGAGAACGGCCACCGGATGTCCTCGACGAACGTGCCGACGCCCCAGCGAGCCGTGCTCTGGTACCCGGCCCCGGTCGGGTCGGCCCAGGTGCGGATCGAGGTGCGCGCGCCGGCGGTGGCGTCGTTGACCTGGAAGTCCACACCGTGGAACGACCCCAGGCCGCCGTACTCGAGCATGTCGATCCGCGCCTCGACCCGATAGCCGGTCGCGGTGCGGGCCGTCGCGCTCTGCAGACGACCCTCCTGGTACGCGGCGTCTCCGGAGCCGAACGACGCGACGCCGTCGGCGTTGATCCGGATCTGCGTGTCGTCGTAGCGGTAGGCGCCGTTCTTGGCGTTGCCCGGGTCGACGAAGATCTCGACCGAGTCCTGGGTCCACGGGTCCGAGCCCGTCAGGTCGACGGTCGGGTCCGCGACGTCCATGAGGACGTACAGGTAGTGCTCCTGCCACAGCGTCTTGACCGTCGCGGTGGCGCCGGACGCCCCCTGGACGCCCTTGCCCGTCGTGACGGTGCCGGACGTCGTCCACGCGGCATCGACCGCGCCATCGATCGTCGGTGCGGTCGCGGCGTGCGCGATCTCCACCGTCGACAGCGGCTCGACGAGCGTCACCGAGCCGTCGGCGTCGGCGCCGCCCCAGCCGTGGTGGTGGTGCCGTCGGTCACCTCGACGTCGAAGTCCATCGACGAGCCGAGGGTTGCCGCCGGCGTCAGCGGGATGCTCGCCACCACCGTGTAGCCGCCCGGGGTGGCCTGCACGACGGCGGGCACGTCGCCCGTCCCGTCGCGGTGCACGGTGACCGTGGCGCCCCTGACGGCGAAGGCGATGGCGTCCGTGGCGTCCACCGAGGTGTCGGCGACCGTGACGTACGCGGTCAGGTGGTCGGGCATCCAGCGGAGCTGGAACGTCGCGGCGTCCTCGACGGCGTGGAGCGGCAGCTGCGACCACTCGGGTGCGGACGTCGCCTCGGCGTCGATCGCCACCGAGCCCTGGAACGCGTTCGCCGTCCGGATGCGCGGCTCGAGGCCGGCCGGGTCGGCGATGCCGTAGTACGCCTGCTTGGCGCCCAGCGCACTGTCGAACACCAGCGGCGCCTGCTCGCTGCGCCAGCTCCGGTCGTCCGTCAAACCCCAGATGGTCACCGAGAACAGGTCCTCGGCGTGGGCCCGCAGGACGTCGAACAGGTCACGGAAGTAGTAGCCCTGCTCGATGAGCGACGGCGTCGTGACGGGCGTGCCCACCGTGACGTCGAGCTCGGTGACCGCCTGCGTGACCGGCAGGTCGCCGAACCGGTCGAGCGACGCCTCGAGGGCGCCGACGGCCGTGGACAGCGCGACGTGCATCTGGTGACCGACGCCGTCCACCGGCACACCGGCGTCGAGGAGGTCCTTGACCAGGGTGTGCAGCCGCGCACCCTTGCCGTCCTGCTCCGTGTTGTAGTCGTTGATCATCAGCGTGATCGGCCGCGCGGCGACGGAGTCGGCGACGGCGAAGGTGGAGTTGAAGGCCTCGTCGGCGTACTGGAAGGCGAGGCTGATGAAGTCGTCACCCATGATCTGGTACCAGTGGCTGGTGCGCAGACCGTCCGGGGTGGCCTGGTCGGAGATGACCTCGTTGACGACGTCGAACGCGACGAGCGGGTTCGTGTCGCTGCCGAAGGGGCCGTACGCGTCGGACAGCGCCTCAGCCACGTTGACGATGTGGTCGTGCAGGCGCGTCTTCATGGTCTCGTAGTCCGCCGACGTGAGGAAGTTGCCCTCGGCGTCCTGGAAGAACCAGTCCGGCGTCTGCGAGTGCCACACCAGGGTGTGCCCGTAGACGCGCAGGTCGTTGGCCACCGCGAAGTCCATGACGCGCGTCGCCTCCGGGTTCATCTGGAAGCTGTGGGCGTCGTCGTACCACGCCTCGACCTTCATGTGGTTCTCGGGGGTCACCTGGTCGAAGTGGTGCAGGAGCAGCTCCGACGGCGCACCCACGGTCTCCCGGGAGTCGATCGCGACACCCAGCGGGACGTCGATCGCGTCCTTCATCGGGGTGAGCGTCGGGTCCCAGACGGCCACCCGGGTGGCGATCGCGACGTCGTCGATGAGGAAGCCCCCGTTCGAGCCGGTGGTGTAGTCCGTCTCGAGGTACAGCATCACCGCCTCGGCCTCGGGCATCGTGTAGGACGCCGTGATCCTGGTCCAGCCGTTCGCGGTGACGCCCGCGAACGTGCCGACGGTGCCGAAGCTGTCGGTGCCACCCGTCGTGGTCTTGGCCGACAGCCAGATGTCGTCGGCGGCCACGCCGCTCGCCATCTTGACGTAGGCGGTGATGTCGTACGTCTGGCCGGCGACGAACGTCCCGGTCAGGTCGATGCCGGCGCCGTCGCCCTGGTTGTCGCGACCCGTGACGACCGCGGCCTGGGCCCCACCGTGCGCCTCCGCCGTCGTGACCTCGAGGCTCGGGTCGCCGGCGGCGTCGCCGCGCGCGACCCAGCCCTGCAGCCCGTCCTCGAAGTCGAACGTGAGGTTCACGCCCTGGGCCGGCGTGGTGACCGTGAGGTCGTCCACGATCACGGTCACCGCGTCGCTGACCTCGGGGTACGGACCGACACCGATGTAGACCTGGGTGGTCAAGGGGTCGGCGTCGGCGGGGATCGTGTAGGTGCCGGTGACCGTCTGCCAGTCACCGGTGATCACGACCTGCGTGCCGGTCACCGTCGCGTAGCTGTCGCCCTTGGAGACGAGCTTCAGGGTGCGCAGCGCGTCCGAGAGGCCCGTCGAGTCGGCGCCCGCCTTCGCCCGGAAGGAGAAGGTGTACTCGCGACCCGGCTCCAGCACGCCCGCTGGCGACTGGATGGCGTCGTAGCTCGCGTGACGCACGAGCTGCAGAGCGGTGCCGCCGTTGCCGTCGTCGACGTAGTCGAACGTCGCCGAGCCGCTCTGCGTCCACGGGGTGAAGCCGGCCGCGTCGAAGTCGAGGTCCCAGACGACGTCCTGGCCGGACGCGGGCGGCGGCGCGGTGCTGATGCCCTCGAAGTCCTGCGCGCGAGCAGCGACGTTCAGCACGTTGTTTGACCCGGTGCCGTCGTCGATGACGGTGAGGGTCGGGTTGCCGCTCTGCACGAACGGAGCCCAGCTCCCGTTCGTGGAGTCGGCGCTGGCGACGACGGTGTCCGCCGCTGCTGCCGGGAGGGTCATCAGCGCGGGAACGAGCCCCGCTGTGGCTGCCGCCAAGGCTGCCGTGATGACCCGGATGGATCGGTGTTGCCGCATTAATCGCCCCTTTGCGAGATGGGTGGCAAGGTCCGGGTGGCGCCACGCTAGGGCCCCCCGAGCGGTATAGGCAACGTTCTCCACGATGTCTCACTCAGTGAGATGCGCGTCGGACGGGGCCGATTTCACTTTCGCTGCTGGGGTGCTGGGCTTCGCAAGTTTCGGCGGCCCAGCGTGGGTAACGAATCGTTCCGATCGGCTCCGGTCACGCATAGTCGACTCGCGCGTGTGTGAGCGATCCCATGGCCGCCGCCGAGCGACTCGTCATCCGGTATCGGCACTGGCCCCGAAACATCATGGGACGAAGTGGAGCGGTACAGGTCAGGGATGCCGCGACCCCCGGAATGTGTCGCGGAGGTGTCGCGCCCGTTCACCCGTTCGGCGCAGCCCATTTCTTCCGGGAGCGCGCACCGCGGGCTCTCTGCCGGGGCCCCTTCGGCTGTAGCGGCCGGACTGGCGCCGCTCGCCGCGCGGCACGGCGCGGCACGGCGCCACGCGGCTCCCCCACGGGAGCGAGGCGGGCTCTCAACGCGCGGCCGGAGATCCGGCGACGGCGGCTGGCGGGCACGGACCGTGCCCCCGGCAGGGCTCGAACCTGCACTGAACCGGGTTTAAGCCGGTCGCCTCTGCCAGTTGGGCTACGGGGGCCCGCGCTGTCGCGGGCGGGCCCCATCCTGCCAGGACGTGGCGGCCCGCCGCGGCCGCCGCGGGGGCCGCCCCGCGGCCCCGGCGGACCCGGCGGACCCGGCCCGCGTCAGGCGGCCCGGCGCTCCCCGGGGGTCGGCGCCGTCGTCGGCCGCTCCGCACGCAGCGGCTGGGCCGCCTCGACGAACGCGGCCCGCGGGTCGTGCAGGCGTCCGAGCGCGACGAGATCACGCGGGAAGAACAGCGCCAGCGTCCAGTCCAGCGTGATGCGCACCTTGCGGTTCACGGTCGGCATCTGCGCCAGGTGGTACGTGCGGTGCATGAACCACGCGAGCCACCCCCGCACCTTGATGCCGTAGACCTGCGCCACCCCCTTGTGGAGGCCGAGCGAGGCGACGGTACCCACGTGCTTGTGCCGGTACTCCCCGGGGGCTGCGCTGCGCAGGTGCCGCGCGAGGTTGTCCCCGAGCAGCCGCGCCTGGCGGACGGCGTGCTGGGCGCTCGGCGAGCAGAGCGCCCCGGGGTGGGTCAGGTCGGGCACGGCGGCACAGTCCCCCGCCGTCCAGACGCCGTCGACGACCTCGCCGTCGGCCGTCGCCACCTGGAGGGTGGGCAGCGCACGCACGCGTCCGGCGTCGTCGAGCGGCAGGTCGGAGTCCGCAAGGACGGGGTTGGCCCGCACGCCCGCGGTCCACACGATCGTGGCGGAGTCGAGCTCGACGCCGGTGGACGTCACGACGTGTCCGTCGACGCACGAGCTCAGGAAGGTGGCCAGGTGGATCTCGATGTTGCGCCGGCGGAGCTGCTCGAGCGCGTAGCCGCCCATCTCGTCGCCGAGCTCCGGGAGGATCCGCGTGGACCCCTCGATCATGACGAAGCGCAGATCCTCCTCGCGGAGGCTGTCGTAGTAGCGCAGCGCCGCGCGGGCCATGTCCTCGACCTCGGCGATGGCCTCGATGCCCGCGAACCCACCACCGACGAAGGTGAACGTGAGCAGCCGACGTCGCTCGGCGGGATCCCACGTGGACGCTGCGGTGTCCAGCTTGGTGAGCACGTGGTTGCGCAGCGCGATGGCCTCCTCCACCTGCTTGAAGCCGATCGCCTGCTCCGCGAGGCCTGGGATGGGCAGGGTGCGCGCCACCGAACCCAGTGCGACGACGAGGTGGTCGTAGGCGATCTCGTACTCGGGACCGACCTCGGGCGCGATGCGGACGGCGCGCTCGGCGTGCCGGATCTGCGTCACCTTGCCGTTGAGCACGTCGACGCCGCGCAGCGCCTGCCGGAGCGCCGCGACGACGTGACGCGGCTCGAGCGAGCCCGCTGCAGCCTCCGGCAGGAACGGCTGGTAGGTCATGTACGAGCGCGGGTCCACGACCACGATGGCCGCCTCACGCCCGCGGAGCCGCTTGCGCAGCTGGAGCGCGGTGTAGAAGCCGACGTAGCCACCCCCGAGGATGACGATGCGGGGAACCTTGCGGGGCTTGGGCGCGGTGGTCATGTTTGACACGGTAGAAGTATGTGAAAACTTTCACAAGCGTGTTCGCGACGGACGAACACCCGCGCCGGTCCGGCACTCAGGCCGGCGCGCCACGGGCCGCCCGCCAGGCGACCGCGACGGCATCGTCGAGCATCGCCTCGGTCAGCCGCCCCGTCTGCGTGTTCTGCTGGCTCACGTGGTAGCAGCCCACGAGCGCGACCTCGACGCCATCGGGCCGCGCGAGCCGCGCGACCGCGCCGTGGCCGAACCGCGGCACGGGCCGCGGAACCGCCCAGCCGAACGACCGCGCCGACGAGACCACCGCCGCCCAGCCGAACGCCCCCAGAGCCAGGACGGAACGCACCGTCGGGAGCAGCTCGACCTCCCGCCGAAGCCAGCCGAGGCACGCGTCACGCTCGGCCGGCGCCGGCGCGTTGCCCGGCGGCGCGCAGCGCACCGGCGCCACCATGCGCGTGCCGTGCAGGACGAGCCCGTCGGCCGCGTGTACCGACGTGTCCTGCGAGGCGAGCCCCGCGCGGCGCAGCGCAGCGACGATCCAGTCGCCGGAACGGTCGCCGGTGAAGAGCCGCCCGGTCCGGTTGGCGCCATGGGCGGCGGGCGCGAGCCCGACGACGAGCAGGCGCGCGTCCGGGTCGCCGAACCCCGGCGACGGCCGCCCCCAGTACGGCTCGTCGCGGAACGCCCGGCGCTTGACGACAGCGACCTCCTCCCGCCACGCGACGAGCCTCGGGCAGGCACGACACATCGAGGACGCCGCGCCCAGCTCCGTGAGGCCGCCTGCCGCTGCAGCCAGCCGCCCGACGTCGGCGGCCGAGCTCGCCACCGGCGTCGCGGCGTCGGCCAGGTCGTCGGGCCAGCCGGAACCAGGCGGCACCGGGGACTCGAACGGGACCCCGGTGCCCGGGTGCGGCAGCTCGGCCATGGGCCGATCCTGCCCCACCCGCCCGTCAGCTGCCGCCGGGCTCGGCCGTAGCGGTGAACGTCGAACCGAGGCCCTCAGTGGCCACGCCCGGGGCGCCGACGACGACGCTCGGAGCCTTGGCGAACGGGGCCGGCGGGACGCGCAACGAGGCGCCGCCCAAGAGGACCGGGGCTGCCCCGCCCGACTCGGGGTCCCATGCCTCGGCAGGTGCGCCCACGAGCGGGTAGACATTCCAGCGGGCGCGCCCGTCGACGTCGTGCGCGGCAGCGAACGACCAGGTCTCCACGACGCCCGGGAGCGCGTACGGGCCCCAGCCGCCGTCGTCGAGCGTCTGCACGGGCCGACCGCGGTCGTCGAACACCTGCACGCCCTGCAGCGGGGTGCCGTGCGCGTCGTAGACGAACAGGTTGCTCACCCGGATGCCGTCCACCCAGACGCCGTCGTCCACCGGGCTGGGGACTGGAACGCCGACCGGCACCTGCTGCGTGACGACGGAGGTGCGGTCCAGACGCATCTCGACGGCGTCCTGCAGCGACGTGGCCGCCCACGGCAGGGCGAGGACCGCGACGGCGCTGAAGCCTACGACGACGGCGCGCTCGGCACGTCCGGTGACCGGGCGTCGCCCGACGGCGAGGGACACGCCGAGCGCCACGGCCGCCAGGATCCACGGCACCGGGCCGTCGGGCACGAAGCGCCAGACGGAGCGCGCCGCAGGCACCCCGCGGGACGTCAGCGTGTCGACCGCGAGGCTCGCGAGCACGAACCAGAGCCAACCGCGGGCCACCCACCACAGCGGCCGGACCAGGTCGACGAGCCCGATCACCGTGCGGCCACCCGGGCTCGCGACGATGGGGCCGACGCGTCGACGCACCACGGCGACGGCCGCCTCGACGCCCGCGACGACACGCTCGCCCCGACGCCTGGCCCGGCCGAGCACGCGCACCTCGGCGGCCGCCAGCCCGGCTGCGGCTCGCAGCTCGGCGGCGTACGCCGCGGCGGACCCGAAGCGGGCGGTGAGGTCGAGCGTCGTGCTCGGCGCGGCGCCCGCCGCCTCGGCGCCGGAAGCCGTGTCCCCGGCACACTCCGCGGCGGCACCGTCCGCTAGGGCCTCGGCCAGGTCGGCCTCGAGACCGTCCGTGAGGTCCTCCACCTGATCGGACGGCAGGTCCGCGAGCCTGGCGCGTACCGCCGTGGCGTAGGCGCCGACGTGGTGCAGCACCGTCGGGTCCACGGCCGGGGCCGGGGCGGCCGGGTCCGTGGCCGAGGTCGTGGCCGGGGTCATGGCCGAGGTCGGGGTGTTCGGGGTCATCGCCGTGCTCCTTCGCCGTCGAGCAGCATGGTCATCGTGGTGGCGAACCGGTGCCAGTCCTTGCGGTGCTCGTCCAGCGTCGCCCGACCCTGCGCATTGATGCCGTAGTACTTGCGGTGCGGCCCCTCGTCGGAGGGCACCACGTAGGTGGTGAGGGCGCCCGATGCGTACAGGCGGCGCAGGGTGCCGTAGACCGAGGCCTCCCCCACGTCGTCCAGGCCTGAGCCGCGAAGCCGCCGGACGACGTCGTAACCGTAGCCATCGGCGTCGGCCACCACGGCGAGCACGGCGACGTCCAGCACCCCCTTCAGCAGCTGGGTGGTGTCCATCGCGCCTCCTCGTGGGCCTGAGCGGCACACCCGCTCTTCCGGTCTGGACGCTACCGCGCGATGCGCGGTAGCGTCCAGACCGCCATACCGGTCGGCGTGTCGCCCCGGCAACCGCAGCCCTTCGAACAACCGGCCGCCCTGCCGCCCTGCCGCCCGGCGACCGTGGCCGCTCGAACAACTGGCCGCCCTGCGCGCAACAGGTGCGCGCAGGGCGGCCAGTTGTTCGAGCGGCGGTGCGGGGCCTAGAGGCCCGCGGCGCTCAGCGCGATGCCGTCAAGGATGTCGTGCTCGGACGTGAGCACCTCGTCGAGGCGAGCCCCGCGCGCCGCCATCTCGGCGCGCACCCGGCAGATCACGTCGGACCACACCAGCGCGCCCGCGCCGATCACGTCCACGCGGCCCGGATGCATGAAGGGCAGGCGCTCCCGGGTGAACCGGTCCATCGTCACCAGGTCCCGGCACGCATCGAGCACCCGGTCGGTGCGGAGCAGACAGCCGTCGATGGCGTCCCGGTCGTACGCGCGCAGCTTGAGCGCGTGCGCCGTCACCGACGTGACCGAGCCGGCCAGGCCGACGAGCGTGCCCGCCCGGCCGAGGGGTACCACACGCGCCGCGGCGTCCAAGGCCGCGACGATGTCGGCGCTCGCGGCGGCGACCTCCTCCGGCGTCGGGGGGTCGCTGTGCAGGTGCCGTTCCGTGAGCCGCACGGACCCGACGTCCATGGAGACGGCGGCCACGACAGAGGTGTCGCCCAGGACGAAGCTCCGTCGACCCGCCGCCGATGTCCACGACCAGGAACGGGCCGCGGTGCCGCCCGGCGAGCACGCTCGTCGCCCCGCGGAACGACAGCCGGGCCTCCTCCTCGCCCCCGATCACCTCGGGGTCCACGCCGATCGCCGCCCGCACGCCGTCGACGAACTCGTCGCGGTTCTCGGCGTCCCGCGACGCCGACGTCGCCACGAAGCGGATCGCCTCGGCACCGCGCTCGCGGCACACCGCCGCATACCGCTCCACCATGCCGATGGTGCGCGCGAGCGCCTCGGGGGCGATCCGGCCGGTGCGGTCCACCCCCTGCCCCAGGCGCACGATCTCCATGCGCCGTTCGAGCTCCACCAGGTGGCCGGCGTCGTCGACGTCCGCCACGAGGAGCCGGATGGAGTTGGTTCCGCAGTCGATCCCAGCCACTCGAGTCACGCGCCAAGCCTGCCATCCCGGCGGCATCCGACCGTCACCCGGCTCACCGCGTGAGCGACCTCACCACAGCCAGATCTCGCCCTGCAGCCCGTCCGACGTGCGTCGCACGACCACCAGGACCCCCTGGCGGCTCCCATCGACGTCCCGGAAGAAGCGCGTCGCCTGGACGAGGGGCTCCTCGCGCGAGCCGCCGACGAGAGGCATGAGGCCGTCGTCGGACAGCTCGGCGACCAGGCCTGGCAGCGGGTCGGCCCCGAGGTCCGAGACGTCCAGCGACCCGAACGCCGGGAAGCACCCGGCGTCGGACCCGGCGGTGACCGCCCCGGGCCGACGGCCGGCGCACGCCCCCGCGAGCACCGTCCGGTAACGCTCCGGGACGACGGCGGCCGCCTCGTCGGGCGTCAGGTCCGTCGCCGCCTGCGGCAGCTCGAGCTCCGGCCGCAGGCGGCTGAAGAGCTCGTCGCTCATGGCCGGGGCGTCCCACATCATCCACGCGGCGGTGCGGCCGAGCGGCACCCCGCCGACGGGCGCGGTCGCGGTCGCCAGCGCCCAGAGCGTCGCACCGGGCAGCCGGACGGCCGCGCCGCACTCCGGCTTCCCGCCCCACCAGAGCTGCGGCAGCCGACCCGTGTCGCAGACGACGTCGCCCGGGTGCAGACCGGCCGCCGCCAACGCCTCGCGCAGTGCGGCGACCGCCTCGCGTGCCGGCGCCGTCGCCCACGCACAGCGGACCGGCATCGACGGGTCGCACGCGCTCAGCGTCGGGTCGTCCGCGAACCCGTCCGGCAAGGCCATCGCCTCGGCCGCCCGATGCGCCTCGAGCACAGCAGGCGCATCCGCCCATGCCTTGATCTCGTCCCAGCGCAGCGCCACGGCGACGCCACCGGCCACGAGGAGCAGCCCGGCGAGCACCATGCCGGCCACCACGCGTCGCGCCGTGCGCCCGAGGCCGAACCAGTCGCGCGGCGGGCGCCCGACGTCGGTCAGCACCGGCAGACGTCCGGCCGCCACTGGTCCCGGATGAGGGCGAGCGTCTCGTCGCCCAGCGGGTTCACACCCGGCCCGGCGGCCAACGCA
The DNA here is from genome assembly GCA_963807045.1 of uncultured Actinomycetota bacterium. Classification (GTDB taxonomy): domain Bacteria; phylum Actinomycetota; class Actinomycetes; order Actinomycetales; family Cellulomonadaceae; genus Actinotalea. The sequence continues at coordinate 531,320 of CAWDZL010000002.1, forward strand.
TGGCCCACCAGCACGTGCAGGCACTTGACGCGATCCGGCATTCCACCGGCGGAGATGCCCTCGATCTCCGCCACGTCCCCGAGCTCGGCCCGACGCGCGAGGTAGTGCTCGTGCGCGCGCCGGTGGGCGGCGGCCAGCTCGGGCTCCGCAGCCAGCCGCTCGTTCATCCCGCGCATGACGCCGGTCGCTTCGAGCGTGGAGACCGCCGCGACCGCGACGGGATGCGTGAGGTAGAACGTCGTGGGGAACGGGGTGCCGTCGGGCAGACGCGGGGCGGTCCGGACCACCGTGGGCCGCCCGCACACACAACGCGCCGCGATGCCCACGACGCCCCGCGGCTCGCGGCCGAGCTGCCCGGCGACGACCGCAAGGTCCTCCGGTGCGACCGTCATCCCTGGCCGCCCTCGTTCGCGTCCGCCTCGGCGTCGGGCATCTCGGCCTCGCCCGCAGCCGCGACGGAGTCCCAGACCGTGGCGTACCAGGGCTTCACGGAACCACCGACCGGCAGCGTCGGGCCGGCGCCGGGCGTCGCCTCGGGCTCCTCGCCGACCGGCTGCTCGACGACCACCTCGGGGTCGACGACGCGGTAGGCCGTCTCACCGGGCATCGCGAAGCCGAGTCGCTCACGGGCCTGCGCCTCGACGTACGCCGGGTCCGACCACCGGTCGAGCTGGCGCGAGAGCTCACGCTGGTCCTGCTCCGAGGTGGTCACCTGGGAGGAGAGCGCATCGAGCTCCGCCCGTTGGCCGAGGTAGGCGCGCACGGTCGGGAACAGCAGGGTGAACGCCGCCAGCACGACGACGCCGAGCACCAGCGCGCGCACGGACAGGAGACGGAAGGCGCGGCCGGCGCGGAGCTCGCCCGAGCCGCGTGCCGAGCGCCGAGCACTTGCGGCCCGCACACGCCCGCGGCGACCGCCCTCGCCCCCGACGGCGGGACCGGCGGACGACGGCCCGCGGGAGGGCCGCACCCGGGGCGCGCCAGCGTCGCCGACAGCCCCGGCGGGGCGGCGGACGGGCGACGAGGGGCGGTGCGGCACCCCACGATTCTGCCCCGACGCGGAGGCATCCCCGCGCAGGACTGGCCGGGCGCGCCCGTCCTGGCACCACGCGGCACCGGTCGGGGCCGGCAACGCCGGAGGGCCCGGCCGCCGACGGCGACCGGGCCCTCCAAGGGTCGTGCTCAGTGCTTCCAGCGGGGGAAGGCGCTCGCGCCCGCGTACACCGCGGCGTCGTCGAGCTCCTCCTCGATGCGGAGCAGCTGGTTGTACTTGTTGATGCGCTCACCGCGCGCCGGGGCGCCGGTCTTGATCTGGCCGGCGTTCGTGGCGACCACGAGGTCGGCGATCGTGACGTCCTCGGTCTCGCCCGAGCGGTGCGAGACCATCGCGGTGAAGCCGGCGCGCTGCGCCATCGTCACGGCGTCCAGCGTCTCGGACAGCGTGCCGATCTGGTTCAGCTTGACCAGCAGCGAGTTCGCCGACTTGAGCGAGATGCCCTTGGCGAGGCGCTCCGGGTTGGTGACGAACAGGTCGTCGCCGACGATCTGCACCTTGTCACCGACCTTGCCGACGAGCTCGGTCCAGGTGCCCCACTCGTCCTCGCTCAGCGGGTCCTCGATCGAGACCAGCGGGTAGTCCGCGACGAGCTGCTCGTAGAACGCGATCATCTCGTCCGGCGTCGCCGCCTTGCCCTCGAACTGGTAGGCGCCGTCCTTGAAGAACTCGGTCGCCGCGACGTCGAGCGCGAGGCAGACGTCCTCACCGGGCTTGAAGCCGGCCTTCTCGATCGCCGTGAGGATCAGGTCGAGCGCCGCACGGTTGCTCGGCAGGTTCGGGGCGAAGCCACCCTCGTCGCCGAGGCCCGTGGACAGGCCCTGGGCCTTCAGCACGGACTTCAGGGAGTGGTAGACCTCGACGCCGGTCCGCAGGGCCTCGCGGTAGGTCGACGGCCCGATCGGGGCGATCATGAACTCCTGGATGTCGACGTTGGAGTCGGCGTGCGACCCACCGTTGAGGATGTTCATCATCGGGACGGGCAGGATGTGCGCGTTCGGGCCGCCGATGTAGCGGAACAGCGGCAGGTCGGCGCTGTCGGCCGCCGCCTTCGCCACGGCGAGCGAGGCACCGAGGATCGCGTTCGCGCCCAGCTTGCCCTTGTTGGGCGTGCCGTCGAGGTCGATCAGCGCCTGGTCGACCAGACGCTGCTCCGAGGCCTCGAAGCCGATCAGCTCGGGGGCGATCTCGTCCATCACGGCGTTGACGGCGTCCTGCACGCCCTTGCCCAGGTAGCGACCCTTGTCGCCGTCCCGGCGCTCGACGGCCTCGAACGCGCCGGTGGACGCACCCGAGGGCACGGCGGCCCGGGCGATCGTGCCGTCGTCGAGGGCGACCTCGACCTCAACAGTGGGGTTGCCGCGCGAGTCAAGGATCTCGCGAGCGCCTACGGCCTCGATAGTGGCCACGGAAGCTCCTTCGAAACGATTGGGTGACGGTTCCGGGCTGACCATCCGCTGGCAGTGCCAGCGGCCGGGGCACCCCGCCGCCGGTCTTCCTCAACCGGCCGTCAACCAGCCTAGTCACGACCCCCCGAAACACGGCAGGACGTTCGACCAGCGGGTTTCCGCGCGCCGACGGCCGGCCCGCCCGCGAGGGTGGGCCGGCCGTCCGGTGCCGGGTGCGCGGGCCGGTCAGGCGTCCGCGGTCTCGAGCGCGCGCAGCGCGGTCAGGATGGCCTCGACCTGCGTCTTCGCGTCGCCGAAGAGCATCGCGGCGTTCTCCCGGAAGAACAGCGGGTTCTGCACGCCCGCGTAGCCCGTCGCCATCGACCGCTTGAAGACGACGACCTGCTTCGCCTTCCAGACCTCCAGGACGGGCATGCCGGCGATCGGCGAGCCCGGGTCCTCCAGGGCCGCGGGGTTGACCGTGTCGTTCGCACCGATCACGAGGACGACGTCGGTCGAGGCGAAGTCGTCGTTGATCTCGTCCATCTCGAGCACGATGTCGTACGGCACCTTGGCCTCGGCCAGCAGCACGTTCATGTGGCCGGGCAGGCGGCCCGCCACCGGGTGCACGCCGAAGCGCACCTGCACGCCGCGCGCGCGCAGCCACGCGGTGAGCTCGGCGACCGGGTACTGCGCCTTCGCCACGGCCATGCCGTAGCCCGGCGTGATGATCACCGACGACGCGGCGCGGAGCAGGTCCGCGGTCTCGTCGACGTGGATCTCGTGGTGCTCCCCCTGCTCGCCCGTGCCTGCGACCACCGTGCCGCCCTCGGCGCCGAAGCCACCCAGGATCACGGAGACGAACGAGCGGTTCATCGCCCGGCACATGATGAAGCTGAGGATCGCACCGGAGGAGCCGACGAGGGAGCCGGTGATGATGAGCAGGTTGTTGCCCAGCATGAAGCCCGCGGCCGCGGCCGCCCAGCCGGAGTAGCTGTTCAGCATCGACACCACGACGGGCATGTCGCCACCGCCGATGGCCGCGACCATGTGGAAGCCGAGCGCGAAGCCGACGGCCGCCATCAGGGCGACGAGCACCATGCCGAAGCCGACCTTCTCGTGCGGCAGGGCGACGAGCCAGACGAGCAGCAGGAAGAACGCGGCGAAGCCGGCCATGTTCAGGAGGTTGCGGCCCGGGAGCACCAGCGGGGCGGACTTCATCTTCGCCGACAGCTTCAGGTAGGCGACGACGGAGCCGGTGAACGTGTACGCGCCGATGAGGACGCCGAGCGCGACCTCGACGAGGTGCACCGCCCCGCTCTGACCCTCGGGGGCGAGGAACGAGTTGAACCCGACGAGCACGGCGGCCATGCCGACGAACGAGTGCAGCATGGCGATGAGCTCGGGCATCTGCGTCATCTCGACCTTGCGCGCGATCGGGGTGCCGATGAGGGCGCCGATCGCCAGGACCGCGACGATGAGCAGCAGGGTCACGAGGACGGACCGCCGCCCGCTGGTCGCCTCGTGCGACATGTAGAGGGAGTGCGTCACCGTCGCACCGAGGGCGAGCAGCATGCCCACCATGCCGACGACGTTGCCCATGCGTGCCGTGGACTGCTTGGACAGGCCCGCCAGCGACAGGATGAACATGACGCCGGCGACGATGTACAGCGCCTGGATGAACTGGAGCAGCATGCTCACGCCTCCTTCTTGAACATGCCGAGCATCCGGTAGGAGACAAGGAACCCGCCGAAGATGTTGATCGAGGCGATCGAGGCCGCCACGAACGACATCAGGGTGACCGCCAGGTCGGTCGAGCCGAGCTGGAGCAGGGCGCCGACGAGGATGATCCCGGAGATCGCGTTCGTCTGGGCCATCAGCGGGGTGTGCAGCGAGTGCGACACGCCGCTGATCACGTAGAAGCCGACGACGACGGCGAGCGCGAAGACGGTGAAGTAGGACGCGAAGGTGGCCGGCGAGAACGTGACCGCGGCGATCACGAGCGCCGCCGCGACTGCGGACGAGACGAGGCGCCGGCGCTGGCGGGCCGCGGCGGCCAGGGCGTCCTGGCGCGCCTTCTCGACGGGGTCCACGACCGGCGCGGGCTGGACGGCGGCCGGGGCCGGCGCGGCGGAGACCGCGACGGGCGGCGGCGGCCAGAGGACCTCCCCCGCGCGCGTGATCGTCATACCGCGCTGCACCGGGTCCTCGAGGTCGAGGACGAGCTCGCCGTCCTTGCCCGGCGTCAGCAGGTTCATGAGGTGCACGACGTTGGTGCCGAAGAGCTGCGACGTGTGCCGCGGCATGCGGCTCGTGAGGTCGGTGTAGCCGACGATCACGACGCCGTTCGCGGAGACCACGCGCTTGCCCGGCTCGGTCAGCTCGCAGTTGCCGCCCCCGGGGGCGCCGAGGTCGACGACGACGCTGCCGGGTCGCATGGCGGCCACCATGTCGGCCGTGATGGTGATGGGGGCCTTGCCGCGCACGAGCGCCGTCGTCACGATGACGTCGGCGCGTGCGGCCTCGGCCGCGTAGACCCGCATGGCCGCGGCCTGCTGCTCGTCGGTCAGCGGCTTGGCGTAGCCGTCCGCACTGACCTCCTGCTGCGCCTCGGGCGCTGCGACGAACGTGCCGCCCATGGACTCGATCTGCTCGGCGACCTCGGGGCGGACGTCGAAGGCGCGCACCTGGGCGCCGAGGCTTGTCGCCGCACCGATCGCGGCCAGCCCGGCCACGCCGGCGCCGATGACGAACACGGTGGCGGGCGCCGTCTTGCCGGCCGCGGTGACCTGGCCGGTGAACATGCCGCCGTACTCCTCGGCGGCTTCGATGACGGCGCGGTAGCCGGCGACGTTCGAGAGCGTGCTGAGGACGTCGAGGGCCTGGGCGCGGGAGATGCGGGGGACGGCGTCGAGCGAGAGGGCCGTGACGCCCTTCTTCGCGAGCGCGGCCACGAGGTCGGGGTTGCCGCCCTGGCCCAGCATGGCGACGAGGGTCTGGCCCTTCTTCAGGGTGCGCACATGCTTGTCGGCGGGTGCGTTGACGACGGTCACGACGTCGGCGGCCCATGCCTCCTTGCCGGTGACCAGGGCGGCTCCGGCGTCGGCGTACGCGGCGTCCGGGAAGCTGGCCTGCGCACCCGCACCGGCCTCGACCGCCACCTCGTACCCGAGCTTGATGAGCTGCGCGACCGTCGTGGGGCTGGCGGCGACCAGCCTCTCGCCCGGTCGTGACTCGCGTGGAACTCCGATCTTCATCGAGTCTCCCCTCGTCCGGGCGGCAGCGTCGACACCCTCACAGGAACGTAGTCGGACGGCCGCCGCGTGCCCTCGGGACCTTCAGGCCCCGGTCGCCCGACGTCGGGCGACCGACGCGAGGACGCGGCCATCGTTCCAGACCGCCGACCTCCTCGCGCCGCGCCGCCCCGCCGCATTCGTCTCCTCTTGACACGAGAGGTCCACCTCGTAGTGTTGGTGCCTCCTGGTGACACGAGTCACCTGGGATCACCTCAAGGGGGAGGCCCGATCCGCATGCACGCACCACCCACCCGACTCCGCACCGCCCTGATCCCCGTCGTCCTCGCCGCCGCGCTGGCTCTGCCCGTGCCCGCGGCCGCCGGGGTGGGCACCCACCGGGGCGGGGCCACCGTCGACCTCGGGCCCCAGGTGCTCGTCCTCGACCCGTCGATGCCGACCGCCCAGATCCAGGCCGCCGTGGACGGCGTCTACGCCCAGCAGGTCGACGACGAGATGGGCTCCGGCCGGTGGAGCCTGCTCTTCATGCCCGGCAGCTACGGCACCGACGCCGAGCCGCTGCTGCTCAAGGTCGGCTACTACACGGAGGTCGCCGGGCTCGGCGCCTCCCCCGCCGACGTCCGCATCACCGGCAAGATCGAGACCTACAACCGGTGCCTCTCGGACGACCCGGCCAACCCGAACTGCATCGCCCTGGTCAACTTCTGGCGCACCCTGTCCAACCTGACGCTCGACATCGCCGGAACCGGCCAGGACGACTGCCGCGCGACGGCGAACTTCTGGGCCGTCTCCCAGGCGTCCTCGGTGCGCCGGCTCGACGTCGTCGCGGGCGAGGGCGAACCCACCTTCTCCCTCATGGACTACTGCTCGGCGGGCCCGCAGTACGCCAGCGGCGGCTTCATCGCCGACTCCCGCTTCGGGGCCGTCGTGAACGGCTCCCAGCAGCAGTGGCTCACGCGCAACTCGGTGGTCGGCTCCTGGAGCAACGCGGTGTGGAACCAGGTCTTCGCCGGGGTCGAGGGCGCGCCCGCCGACACCGCGTTCCCCGACCCGCCGTACACGACAGTCGACACCACGCCGATGAGCCGCGAGAAGCCGTACCTCTTCGTCGACGGCCGCGGCCGGTACCAGGTCCGCGTGCCCGAGGCCCGCACCGGGACGCGCGGGATCACGTGGGCGAACGGGCCGACGCCCGGCCGCACCGTGCCGCTCACCGGCTTCTACGTCGCCCGGCCCGGCGACTCCGTGCAGCGGATCAACGCGCAGCTCGCCCGCGGCAAGAGCCTCCTGCTCACACCCGGCGTGTACGACGTGGACCGCAGCATCCGGGTGACGCGCGCGGACACGGTCGTCCTCGGCCTGGGGCACGCCACCCTCACGTCGGTCCGTGGCGCGACGCCGATCGTCGTCGCGGACGTCCCCGGCGTCGTCGTGGCGGGCGTGACGATCGACGCGGGCGAGCAGGAGTCGGCGGCGCTGATGGTGGTCGGTCAGGGCCATCGCGGCGGCCCGCACGGCCACGGGCACGGCCACGCCGGCCGCCCCGCGAACCCGATCACGCTCAGCGACGTGTACTTCCGCGTCGGCGGCCCGCACGTCGGGCGCACGCGGGTGGCGCTGCAGATCGACGCCGACGACGTCCTCGTCGACCACACCTGGGTGTGGCGCGCCGACCACGGCGTCGAGGGCTTCACCGAGGGGGTCAACGGTGACACCGACCGCTGGCAGACGAACACGGCGGCCAACGGCGTCGTCGTCAACGGCGACCGCGTGACCGCGACCGGCCTGTTCGTGGAGCACTTCCAGCAGTACGACACCGTCTGGAACGGCGAGGACGGCACCGTCGTCCTCTTCCAGAACGAGCTGGCCTACGACGCACCCACCCAGGCCGACTGGACCCACGACGGCGTGCTCGGCTGGGCCGGCTACAAGGTCGCCGACGACGTGCAGCGACACAGCCTCACCGGGGCCGGCGTGTACGTGTTCAACCAGAACAACCCGTCGATCGTCACGACCAGCGGGTTCGAGGTGCCTGAGCGGCCCGGGGTGCGGCTGCACCACGTGATGACCGTGAACCTCAGCGCGGGGACGATCTCCCACGTGGTGAACGACGTCGGCGACGCGGCGGACACCACGCGCGTGGGAGTGCCCGTGTTCCTCGCGGACTACCCGACGCCGTGAGGGACGGCACGGCCGCCTGACGCGACGGGTCGGCCCGGTCCCAGGGACCGGGCCGACCCGTCGCGTCAGGCGCGCGGCGCGCTCGACCGCCGCGCCACGAGCGTGTGCACGTGCGGCGGCCGGACCGGCGGCTCGACGCCGTCCAGCGCGGCCACCGTGCACGCGGCCAGGTACGCCGCCTGGACGCTGATCGCCTGGTCCACCGAGCTCAGCGGCGGGGTCGCGAGCGACGCGGCCGGGATGTCGTCGACGCCGATCAGGGCCACTTCGTCCGGAACGCCGACGCCGACGTCGCGCAGGCCGGCCAGGACGGCGAGCCCCACCTCGTCGTTGTAGGCGGCGACGCCGTCAACGCCCGCCGCCCGCCAGGCCTGCGCCGCGTCGATCGCGGACGCCACCGTGAGGTCCAGCCGGTGCACGACGGGTGCCGGCAGACCCAGCCGCGCGCACTCCGCCTCGACCCCGGCCCGGCGCAGGCGGGCGAAGTCGGCCAGGCGGTCGTCCGTGGTGCCCGCCCAGCCGAGCCGCGCGCGACCACCGGCCACGAGGTGCTGCACCTGCAGTCGACCGATGTGCGCCTGCGGGCCGTCCGCGTCCGCGAGGCGCTCCGCCTCGCCGTCGGCGGCGTCGACCACCTGGATGCCCGCCTGCCGCATGGCACGCAGGTCGTCGTCGGCGAACGGCGCGAACCCGACCACCGTGCGGGGCTGCACCGCGCGCCACAGGTCAGCGAGCGGTCGGCCGCGCCCGTGGTGCACCAGCACGGCGAGGCCGCGCTCCGCGAGGGCGTCCGCCAGCTCCTCGAGCAGGGTGTCCAGCACGGGACCGATCGGCCAGTTCGGCAGGATGCAGAGCACGAGGTCGCTGCGCCCCGAACGGAGCGTCCGGGCCGCCGCCGACGGCGCGTAGCCGAGCCGCGCGGCGGCGTCGAGCACGCGACGGCGGGTCGGCTCGGAGATCGTCACGCCGGGCGTCCCGTTGAGCACGTAGCTGACGGTGGTCCGGGAGACGCCGCTCGCGCGCGCGACGTCGGTGCTCGTGACAGCCACGTGCCCTCCTCGATCAGGTCCTTCGGGCCACCCTACTGACGCGAGTCACTCCCGGTGTGGGCCCGCTCGGCCGCCCGCAGCCCAGCCTCCAGGTCACGCACGACACCGCGCAGCGCCGACTCGGCGTCGATACCGGCCGCCTGCGCGCGCAGGGCCACGGCGAGGAGGTCGCGGCCGATGCCCGCGGCGTCGTCGGCCCTTTCGCCCAGCGCGTCGACGACGTCGTCGACGGAGAGCCCCGCGCGGCGAGCGCGACCGGCGACCTTCTCGGCCCGGACCAGGGCCGGCATCGGCGGGATGCCGTCCAGCGCGGACTCCCGCGCCTTCTCGGCGCGCTTGATGCGCTCCCAGTTGCGGTGCACCTCGTCGGCGTCGGTCACCGTGACCTCGCCGAACACGTGCGGGTGCCGACGGCGCAGCTTGGCCGCGACTCCCGCCGCGACGTCGTCGATCGTGAACGGGTCGGTGGGGTGCTCCTGGGCGACGCGGGCGTGGAAGACGACCTGGAGCAGGAGGTCGCCCAGCTCCTCGCGCAGCGCGGCGCGGTCGCCGGTCTCCACCGCCTCGGCGACCTCGAAGACCTCCTCGACCGCGTAGGGCAGCGAGCTTCTCGTGGGTCTGCTCGGCGTCCCACGGGCAGCCGCCCGGCGACCGGAGGCGGTCCATGACTCCCACGAGGTCGGCCAGCGCGGCGTCGGGCCGGTCGGTCGGCGCGGCGTCGGGCGCGTCCGCCGACGCCGGGACGTCGGGGCTGCTCCCGGGTGTCACGTCGCGGCGGGCGCGGTCGGGGCCTCGGTCGAGACGATCCAGTCCGGCGCGCCGCCGTCGACGACACCGGTGCCCGGGGACCACGTGCCGTACCGCGGGTTCACGTCGACGTCGAGGGCGCTCCAGGCGGTCATCAGGTCGCTCGTGAACGCCTCGGCGTCGTCGGACTCCTGGGAGGCCCGCATCGCGACGAGGTACCGGCCGACGGCGACGCTGCCGGGGCGCAGCGGCCCGACGTCGACCTTCTTCTCCGTCGCGATCGACTCCAGCAGGCTGCGCGCCGCGTCGTCGGTGACCTCGACCCCGTGGTCCGCGCCGACGGTGACGGTCGACGGCGACACGAGCAGCACCGTGAGCACCACCTGCGGGTCGAGGGCGGAGCCGTCGGCCTTGCCGATGATCGGCGTGAGCTGGTCGACCGTCTCGTTGAGCTGGTCCTGCGTGATCTCGTGCCCGTCCACGACCGCCGCAACGCCGGGGCGCTCGGAGCAGCCTGCCGCCGCCAGCACAGCCAGCACCGCCACGGCGACCGCCGCTGCCCTCGTCCTCATGCCGGGTCCTCCCGCTCGAACGGCTCGTTCTCAGGCACCGGCGCCCATGGTAGGCGACGTTCCCGTGACGGCCCCCGCCGTCGTCGGCGGCGCGATCACCGTGGCGATGAGTTCGCGCAGCCAGTCCAGGATCGCGACGCCGGACAGGGGCTGACCGCCGATGCGCGCCGTCGTCGGGAAGGGCACGAGGATGGCGCGGACCGCGGGCTTGAGCACTGTGCCGGGGTAGAGCCGCTTGAGCCGCAGCTCGGCGGACTCCGGCAGGCCCACCGGGGCGAGCCGCACGTACCGGCCCTGCACCGTGACGTCGGTGAGCCCGGTGGCGCGCGCGAGGTTGCGGAAGTCGGCGACGGCGATGAGGTTCTCCACGACCTCGGGCGGCGTGCCGTACCGGTCGTCGAGCTCGGCCCGCACCTCGGCGAGCGCGGCGGCCGTCCCGGCGTCGGCGATCTTGCGGTACGCCTCCAGGCGCAGCCGCTCGTGCTCGATGTACTCGTGCGGCACGTGCGCGTCGACCGGCAGCTCGATCGTCACGTCGGCGGGCCGCTCGTCAGCCTCGCCCCGGAAGGCCGCGACGGCGTCGGCCACCATCCGCACGTACAGGTCGAACCCGACGCCTGCGATGTGACCCGACTGCTCGCCACCCAGGAGGTTGCCCGCGCCGCGGATCTCCAGGTCCTTGAGTGCGATCTGCATGCCCGAGCCGAGGTCGGTGTTCGCCGCCATGGTCGCGAGCCGGTCGTGCGCCGTCTCGGTGAGCGGCTTCTCCGGCGGGTACATGAAGTACGCGTAGGCGCGGTCCCGGCCGCGGCCGACGCGACCGCGCAGCTGGTGCAGCTGGGACAGGCCGAGCAGGTCGGCGCGCTCCAGGATCAGGGTGTTCGCGTTCGAGATGTCCAGGCCGGTCTCGACGATCGTCGTGCAGACCAGCACGTCGAACCGCTTCTCCCAGAAGTCGACGATCACCTGCTCGAGCTGGTGCTCCCCCATCTGCCCGTGCGCGATGGCGATGCGTGCCTCGGGCACGAGCTCCGCGAGCCGGGCGGCGGTCCGGCCGATCGTGCTCACCTTGTTGTGCACGAAGAAGACCTGACCCTCGCGCAGCAGCTCGCGCCGGATGGCGGCCACTACCTGCTTCTCGTCGAAGGCGCCGACGAACGTGAGGACGGGGTGGCGCTCCTCGGGCGGCGTCGTGAGTGTCGACATCTCGCGGATGCCGGTCACCGCCATCTCGAGCGTGCGCGGGATGGGCGTCGCGCTCATCGCGAGCACGTCGACGTCGGTGCGCAGCTGCTTGAGCGTCTCCTTGTGCTCGACGCCGAAGCGCTGCTCCTCGTCGATGACCACCAGCCCGAGGTCCTTGAACCGCACGCTGCCCGTGATCAGGCGGTGCGTGCCGATGACGACGTCGACGCTCCCGTCCGCGAGGCCCTCCACCACTGCCTTGGCCTCGGCGTCCGTCTGGAAGCGCGACAGCGCCTTCACGGTGACCGGGAACGGTGCGTACCGCTCGGTGAACGTGTCGAGGTGCTGCTGGACGAGCAGCGTGGTCGGCACCAGGACGGCCACCTGCTTGCCGTCCTGCACCGCCTTGAACGCGGCCCGCACGGCGATCTCGGTCTTGCCGTAGCCGACGTCGCCGCAGATCAGGCGGTCCATCGGGACGGCCTTGGCCATGTCGGCCTTGACCTCCTCGATGGTGACGAGCTGGTCCGGCGTCTCGACGTAGGCGAACGCGTCCTCGAGCTCGGCCTGCCAGGGCGTGTCCGGCCCGAAGGCGTGGCCCTGCGTCGCCATGCGCGCGGAGTACAGGCGGATCAGCTCCGCGGCGATCTCACGGACCGCCTTGCGGGCGCGCCCCTTCGTCTTCGCCCAGTCGGAGCCGCCCATCTTGTTCAGGGCCGGGGCCTCGCCGCCCACGTACTTGGTGACCTGGTCCAGCTGGTCGGTGGGCGCGTACAGGCGGTCACCGGGCTGGCCGCGCTTGGAGCTCGCGTACTCGATGACGAGGTACTCGCGGGTGCCCGCCGCGGGGCCCGCCTTGATGGTGCGCTGGACGAGCTCTACGAAGCGCCCGACGCCGTGCTGCTCGTGCACGACGTAGTCGCCCGGTCGCAGCTGCAGGGGGTCGACGGCGTTGCGCCGCCGCGCGGGCAGCCCGCGCATGTCGCGCGTGGTGGGGCCCGCCCGGCCGGTGAGGTCGGCCTCGGTGAACAGGGCCAGGCGCAGCGGCTCGGCCACGAAGCCGCGGCCGACCGGCGCGGGGACGACGTGCACGACGCCGGGCTCGGGCGCCTCGGGGACGCCGGGCACCGAACGCGCCGGGACGTCGTGCCCACGCAGCTGCTCGACGAGGCGCTGGGCCGGGCCTGCGCCGTCGGTGGCGAGGACGAGGCGCCAGCCGGACCGCGCGAGCTCGGTGAGGTCGGCGAGCGCCCGGGCCACCTCGCCGTGGTAGCTGTGCACGTCGCGAGCCCGCACGGTCAGGGCGCCGTCCGGGGCGTCCGCCTCGTCAGCTGCACCGCCGGCGGCGTCGGCCGCACCGCCCGTCCCGCCGGCGTCGGCCTCGAGCGAGAAGGCGCTGAGCGTCCACCACCCGAGGTCGCGCGTCAGCGCGCCCTCGCGAGTCGCCCCGTACTCGGCGAAGGACGCCGCTCGCAGGTCGATCGGGGTTCGGCCCCCCGCGGCCGCCGCCGTCCATGCGGCGTCGAGGAACTCCTGCGTGGTCGCAGCGAGGTCGTGCGCCCGGCGGCGCACCCGCTCGGGGTCCGCGATGACGACGAGCGAGCGGCGCGGCAGCAGGTCGAGCACCGGCACCATGCGGTCGACGAGCGCGGGCGCGAGGGACTCCATGCCCTCGACGGCGACGCCACCGGCGATCTTGTCGAGCATCTCCGCCGCCCCGGGCAGGGCCTCCCGCAGCTCGGCCGCCCGCGCACGCACGGCGTCGGTCAGGAGGATCTCGCGGCACGGCGGCGCCCAGAGCGCCGTCGCGGGTTCGAGGCTGCGCTGGTCCGCCACCGCGAACGAGCGGATCTCGTCCACCGTGTCGCCCCAGAAGCTCCAGGCGCAGCGGGTGCTCGTCGGTCGGCGGGAAGACGTCGAGGATGCCGCCGCGCACGGCGAACTCCCCGCGGCGCTCCACCATGTCGACGCGCGTGTACGCGGCCGCGACGAGCCGGTGGGCGACATCGTCCAGGTCGACGCGGTCGCCCACGCCGAGCGCAACGGGCTCAAGGTCGCCGAGGCCGGCCACCACGGGTTGGAGCAGCGCACGCACGGGCACCACGAGCACGCCGACGGGGCCGGGGTGCAGCGCGTCATCGGGGTGGGCGAGGCGCCGGAAGACGGCGAGGCGGCGCGCCACCGTGTCCGAGCGGGGCGAGAGGCGCTCGTGGGGCAGCGTCTCCCAGGCGGGCAGGACGGCGACGCGCTCGGCCGGCAGGTAGCTGTGCAGGGCGAGCGCCAGGTCGTCCGCCTCGCGACCGGTCGCGGTGACCACCACCAGGGGGGCGCCCCCGTCGTCGGCGGCATCGGCGTCGGCGGCATCGGGGGCGGCAGCATCGGGGGCGGCCGCATGGGGGGCGGTGGAGAGGGCGGTGGAGAGGGCGGCGGCCAGCGGCGGGCGGGCACCGGCAGGAACGAGCACGTCGAGCTCGCCGCGCGCCCCAGCCCGCGCGAGGTCGACGGCCTCGCGGACGGCGTGGTCCTCAAGTAGCAGCGACAGGACGCCGGTGAGGTTCATGATCTCCACTCAGGGCAGGACCAACAGCGGGCAGGACCAACAGCGGGCAGCACGAACAGCGGGCAGCACGAACAGCCCGCCACCATGCGGGGACGGGGGGTACGGCCAGTCTAGGAGCCGCCTCCGACACGCGTCCGGCCCCACCCTCGCGCCACCCCCGCCCCACCCCCCGCCCCACACCGGCGCTGCCCCCGCCCCACACCCGCGCCACCCCGGCCCCGCCCCGCGCCACCCCCCGCCCCACACCCGCGCTGCCCCGCGCCGCCCCCCGCGCCACCCCTGACGCCGAGGCTGGGAGGGTTACGTGCCCGCGAGCGCGGTAACCCTCCCAGCTTCGCGAACGCGGGGACCGGCGGGACCCGGCGGCCGCAGCCGCGCCCGACGCCGAGCGGGACCAGGCAGGCAGCCGCGCCCGACGCCGGGGGGACCAGGCACGCAGCCGCGCCCGGAGCTGACGCGCCAGCCCGCCCAGGGCCGAACGGGTGATCATCGCGCGGAATATGCCCGGTTCCGCCCGGGTGTGGTTCCGTGGGCTCCATGGACATCGACCCCATGGACGTCCTGGCCGCCCGCAAGCGGGGCCCACGGTCCGCGCGCCGCTTCTCCCGCCTCGTCCTGCGCTCGACCGCCCGCGTGCGGCGCGCCGGCCCCCGGGTCTTCGGCGGCGTCATCGGCCTCCAGGCGGTCGCGGCCGCCGCCCTCACCCTCCAGGTGCTCGCCGTCGAGCGCGTGCTGACCGCCATCCTCGCCGTCGCCGACGACCCCGACGCGATCGACCGTCTGTGGCTGCCCGTCGGCGTCCTCGCGGCCGTCACCGCGGTCAGCAACGTCACCGGGGCCGTCCAGGCCAACCTCGAGCGGCTTCTTGCCGCCCGGGTCGAGGCCGCCACCTGGCACGACATCCTGGAGACCGCCACCGCCGTCGACCTCGCCCGCTTCGAGGAGCCGGAGTTCTTCGACCGGCTCCAGCGCATCGAGACGAACGCGCTCTACCGCCCCTACCAGGTCACCCAGGGCCTCGTCGTCACGGCCGGCGGCATCCTCGCGAGCCTCGGGCTGGGCGCGGCCCTGCTCACCCTGCACCCCGCCGTCCTCCCGCTCCTGCTGCTCGGCGGCCTGCCCCTGGTGCTGACGAGCCGCCACGAGAGCCGGCTGGAGTTCGAGTTCGCCGTCAGCCAGACGCCGAACCAGCGGATGCGCGAGTACCTCACCCTGCTGCAGACGGGCCGCGACGAGGCCGCCGAGGTGCGTGCCTTCGGGGTCGCGCCCGAGCTGCGCCGTCGCCTCGACCGGCTCTACCGGGCGCACTTCGCGGACCTGCGCCGGCACGTCGCCCGACGCTCGCTCCTCACGGCCGTCGGCAACGTCGGGGCCGCCGTCGCCCTGGCGCTCACGCTCGGGCTGCTCGTCTGGCTCGTCGCACGCGGCGAGGTCAGCGTCTCGCAGGCCGGCGCGGCGATCGTGGCGATCCGCATGCTCGCGGGCCAGGTGCAGGCGATCAGCACCGGGATCCGACTGGTCTTCGAGTCAGGCCTCTTCCTCGACGACGTCGACACCTTCCTCGCGCTCGACGTGCCCGACGGCGAGACCCCGACCCCCGTCCGGGAACGCCCCCGCGGAGGGCGCGGCCGCCGACGCCGTCCCGCACGTCCGGCGAGCGCACCCACCACCGCGAGCCGTCCGGCCACCCACCTGCCCGATCCTCCGGCCACCTTCACCATGCTCGAGGCGCGCAACCTCACTTTCGCCTACCCGGGCGCGGCCCGCCCGGCCCTCGACGGCGTGGACGTCACGATCCGCGCCGGCGAGGTCGTGGCTCTCGTCGGCGAGAACGGCTCGGGCAAGACGACGCTGACCAAGGTGCTGGCCGGGTTGTACGCGCCCACGGGCGGCGTCGTGCAGTGGGACGGCGTGGACGCCACCCGGTACCGGGCGGCGGCGCTGCGTCGGCGGGTCACCGTGATCTTCCAGGACTTCGTCGAGTACGCGTTCAGCGCGACGGACAACGTCGCGATCGGCCGCCCGGACGAGGCGCCCGACCCGGCCCGGGTGCGCGCCGCCGCACGCGCCGCCGGCATCGACGACGTGCTCGCGGGCCTGCCGGAGGGGTACGACACCCCGCTGTCCCGCGAGTTCCCCGGCGGCCAGGACCTCTCGGGCGGTCAGTGGCAGCGCGTGGCGCTGGCGCGCGCCCTCTACCGGGACGCACCGCTCGTGGTGCTGGACGAGCCGACGGCCGCGATGGACGCGCGCGCGGAGCACGACCTCTTCGCGTCCCTGCGGGCGGTGCTCGCGGGCCGCAGCGCCGTCGTCGTCTCCCACCGGTTCTCCACGGTGCGCACGGCGGACCGGATCTACGTGCTGGCCGGTGGGCGCGTCGTCGAGCAGGGGACGCACGAGCAGCTCATGGCGGTCGACGGGCTCTACGCCGACCTGTTCCGGCTGCAGGCCGCCGCCTACCTGCCCGACGCCGTCTGAACCAGCTCGGGCACCGCCGCCCGCAGCTCGGCCGCGATGGACGCCGGGAACGGCGGCCCCCACGGCACGCGCGCCCGGTACACGGGGACGTCCGCGACAAGCCGAGCCAGTCGGCCGAGCTGCCCGCCGAGCACGGCAGGGTCTTGCCAGCCGACGAGCCGCGGGAACGCCAGGAGGTCGAGCAGGGCGTCCTTGCCCTCACGCCGCTCGACGCGCACCCGGCGCAGCCGGCGGTCCGGGACGGGCACGACGACGGCGGCGAGCGGCAGGCGGTCGACCTGCGCGGGCGCGGGGCTGAGCACCTGGCGGTCGTCTGCGCTGTGGCGCCGGCCGGGGGCGGCGCCGAACATCCCGACCAGGGTGTCCGCACCCTTGCGCAGGCGCAGCCCGGTCGCGCCCAGGCGGACGGTCAGGTCGGGCTCGACGCGCAGGACGTCGTCGGTCACGAGCGTGGCGCCGTCGGCGCACAGGAGGGTCGCCATCGTGGACTTGCCGCCGCCGGAGGGGCCGACGAACGCGAGCGCGACACCCCCGAGGTCCACGGCGCTGGCGTGCAGCACGATCAGACCGCGCCGGTAGAGCTGGAAGGCGAGGACGGCGCCGGAGGTCAGGACGACGGCGATCCCCGGATCCGCCCCGGCGACGGGGTGCACGACGACGTCGGCCAGGTCCGCCGAGACCTCGGCGTCGCACGCCCCGTGGAAGCGGAGCAGGACGGACCCGTCGGCCCGCTCGACGAACGTGTAGTGGGTGTGCCGGGCCCACCGGGCACGGAGCAGCACGCGGCCCTCGGGGAGGCGACGGCAGGCGGCGGGCATCCGCTCGGCACCCCAGCGCACCCGGACGTCGACGGCCGCGCCGGCGGGGGCCGGGCGGTCCAGGTGCAGGGGGATCTCGCTGTCGACCACCAGGCCGTAGAGCAGCTGGGCGGTCGTGGGCGCGCCGGTCATGCCGCCGCCGCGAGGCCGGGCAGACCCGGGGCGGCGCGGCCGTTGCCCAGGGGCAGGGGGCGGTAGGCGGCGCTCTCGGCGTCGAGGCTGACGCCGTCGACCTCGAGCCAGGCGTGCGCGGCGACGGTGCCGGCGGCCTTGGCTACGCCGACGCGCAGGGCCGGGTGGTGGCGCCGCAGCAGGACGCCGAGCACGAGGGCCCGGCGCAGGCAGGTCGCGCGGAACGGGCGCCCGCGCAGGACGCGGAGCGCGAGCTCGGCCCGACGGCGGTCCCGGTCCGGGATGGCGGCCCACGCATCACCGGGCCGCTCCGGCCCGACGGCGAGCGGCACGCCGGCGAAACGGCTCACCGCGGGCAGCGGGAGGGTGCGCACGGCGAGCTCGACGGCCGCCGCGGTGGCCGCGACGCGCAGGACGAACGGCCAGCACCGCGGCCCGAGCGCGACGAGCGATGTCACCCGACCCATCACAGTCCCCTCCGTCATGGCCGCGCGGCCCGGTCATGGGTGTGGCGGGGCAGGGACGCTCGGCCCCCGCCCCGCCACGTCGATCAGGACGCGCCGCCGTGCCCGTGGCCGTGACCGTGGCCGCCGTGGCCGTGACCGTGGCCGCGACCACCGAGGGTGAGCTCGGAAACCGAGCCGACGACCGTGATGGACGGCTTCTCGTAACCCATGGGGACCTCCTCCGGACGAGTGGCGCAGCTGGCTGCACCGGGGTGGTTGGAGCGTACGGCTTCACACGGGTTTTACACGGTCGTTCTTGGTGAAATTCACCCATTCGGCCCTCAGGCGGACGAACGCACGCGCTCCAGGTAATCCGCGCGAGCCCGGACATCCCGGTCCGGGACGTGCAGCGGGTTGCGGTCCGCACGCTCGCCGTCGCGGCGCAGAGCGACGTGCGCGACGGAACCCGCCAGCAGGGCACCCGCACTCGACGTCGTCGACCACCGGGTGCTGCTGACGCGGAGCCGGCCCGACCGGCCACCCACTCCGAGCGGGGGCGGGCCCTGCCGCCGGTCCGCATCGGCGAGCGCGCGCCGCCACGCGCCGTCGGGCGCCTCGAGGGCCGGGACGGGGAGCACGCGCCGAGCGCGGTCGGCCGCGACCGCCACCATGAGCCCCAGCCGCGCCGCGCGCGCCCGCTCGACGACGAGCGCCGGGTTCGCCGCGCCCAGCGAGAACGCGACGTCCGCGAGCCACAGCAGGCGGTGCCCGCCCGAGTGGACCGCGTGGTAGGCCATGTGCAGGGCCGTGTCGGCGGCGTCGGGCGCAGGGACGGAGAGCGAGCCGACCGACACCCGACGGCGCCGCGCGAGCAGCTCACCGACGTCCCAGCGCAGCGCGTCGCGCAGCCGCGCACCGTTCACCGGGTGCCAGTGCAGGTCGAGCCACGTGCCGTGCGGCAGCACCCAGCTCAGCTCGGCCCGCATCTGGCGGCGGATCAGTCGCCAGTTCACGTCCACGGGCCGAGCCCCGAGCGCCGCCAGGACGTCGAGCGCGTCGCCGAACCGCGCAGGGTCCACGACGACGTCGAGGTCGAGGTAGTCGCGCATGTCCGGCGCGGGCCACAGCGTCGCCGCGGCGACCGGGCCCTTGACGACCACCCAGGCGATCCCGGCGTCGTCCAGGGCCGCACCCAGCACCCGAAGGTCACCCAGGGTGGTCAGGTGGCGCAGCACCTGCTCGGTGCGCAGCTCCCCCAGCAGCCGCGCCAGCTCGGGCGGCGCGCCGTCGATCCCCCCGGCCACGCGGGCGAGCGCCGGCGTGACGCGGTGGGCGCGCGCGACCCCGAGCACATGGTCGACGTCCCACTCGGGCCGCCAGACCCCAGGCACGCCCCGGACGGCATCCACCAGCAGGCCGACGACGGGGTGCGGAGCCCGCCCGGGCGCGGCGATCTCCGCCGCGAATCCACGGCTCCCGTCGGCACAAATGCCGGTACGATCATCGACCATGCGGCTGCGCACCCAGGACGTGACCTGGCAGGAGATCGACGGCGAGCTGGTCATCCTCGACCTCGCCCGGTCCACCTACCTGACCACCAACGGCACCGGCGCCTTCCTCGCCAAGCGTCTGACCGACGACGCCTCCGAGGCCGATCTCGCGGACGCGCTCGTCGCCGAGTACGGCGTGGCCGCGGACGAGGCCCTGGCGGATGTGCGGGAGTTCGTGGGTTCCCTGACGGAGCTCGGGTTGTTGGACTAGCTCGGGTTGTTGGACTGACATCAGCTCGCCCCCGCCCAGCCGCGCGTCCAGGAGCGGTCGGCCAAGAGCGGCCGCCACGCGGGGTCCGGCACCCGCTGCACCGCCTCCCCCGCCGCCCGCAGCGCAGTCCCGAGCAGCAGCAGGGCCACGCCGGCCCGCGCCCGCCCCCGCGACCAGCGCTTGTGCGCGAGCGTCGCCTTGCCCGTCATGAGGAGCCGCGTCTTGTGCGGCTTGCGACCCGAGGACACCCCGACGGCGTGGACCACCTCGGCGTCGGGCGTGATCGCGGGCCGGAACCCCGCCTCGCGCGCGCGCAGCGAGAGGTCCGCGTCCTCCCCGTACATGAAGTAGTCGGCGTCGAGGCCGCCGAGCCGGTCCCACGTCTCGCGCGTCGCCATCAGCAGGCAGCCCGTGACGACGTCGACCGGCCGGAACGTGTCGCGCTGCCAGCGCCCGAGCGACTCGGGATCGAACACCGGCGAGCGCTTGAAGACGGCACTCAGCCCGGTCGCGAAGCACGCCCAGCTCCACAACGACGGCGCCCCCCAGGCCGAGCTGGGATCGAGGGTGCCGTCCGGGCGGACGGTCCGCCCGCCGAGCAGCCCGACCTCCGGGTGCCGGTCGATCGTCCGGACGAGCGCATCCACGGCGCCCGGCAGCACGACGGCGTCCGGGTTGAGCAGCAGGACGAGGCGCCCGCGGCTCGCCGCCACGCCGGTGTTGCAGCCGCGGGCAAAACCGACGTTCTCGTCCTGCAGCAGGACGGTGGCGCGGTCGGCCCAGCGCGCGAGCACCTCGCGCGTGGCCGGCCCGGAGCCGCTGTCCACCACGACCACCTCCGTCGCCACGTCGGGCCGGGCGTCGACGAACAGCGCCTGCAGGCACCGCTCGACCCACTCCGGGCCGTTGTGGGTCACGACCACCACCGAGACCTCGGGCGTCGCGGCCGTCATCGGGCCGCCTCCGCACCCACGTCCGCAGGGGACCCCGGCCTGATGCCGTCACGCCAGCCGATGACCTTCGCAGGGATGCCGCCGGCGATGCAGCCGGCCGGCAGGTCCTTGGTGACCACGGAGCCGGCACCCACCACGACGCCGTCGCCGATGGTCACACCCGGCAGCACCACGACGCGCGCCCCCAGCCAGACGTCCGAGCCCACGACGACGTCCGCCTCGCGCTTGGGCTGGTGCATCATCGGGGCGCCTGCCGCGACGCCGTAGTTGCTCGCCGTGATGAACACCTCCGGCGCCAGCAGCACCTGGTCACCGAGGGTGATGCGCCCGCGGGAGTCGCCCGCCCACAGGTAGCAGCGCTCCCCCACGTGCACCTCGCGGCCGAGCGTGATCCGCCCGGCGTTGCGCAGGCTCACCGTCGGCGACAGCCGCAGCCCCGGCCCCGCCGTCAGCCGGCGCCGCTGCTCCACGTGCGCGTACGCGTAGAACCGCGCCACCTTGGCCAGGTGCACCGCCAGCCGCGGGTCCAGCATCCGCCGCAGCTTCTCCCAGGACTCCCATCACGCCACCACCCTCGACGTCGTGTCGGCGAACCACCCGGTCTCCCGGCGAGCGCGCCGTCGCGCCGCGACCAGCCGCGCCGCCGCCGTGACGGCGACGAAGGTCAGTGCGTCCAGCGGCCCGATGCGCCGCGCCCGCACCTGTCGCACGAGGTCTCGCAGCCCGTTCCCGCCTGCGTCGCGACCACCGAGGGCGCCGTCGAGCGCGCGGTTGCCGTTGACGATCCGGGCCCGTCGCGAGACGAGCGCGCCGACGGTGCGTGCCGCGTGCGCGGTGAACTCCTCGGACACGACGACGCGCTGGTCGGGCGTGAAGCTGCGCCGCACCCAGCCGTCGTCGTTCGTCACGTCCGGCAGGTCGCCCACCTGTTCGAGTGCCGCGGCGTTCAGCGCGAAGACGCCGGAGCCGACCATCGACGTCGTCACGTACGGCAACGCGGTCCACGCGCGGTAGTAGCGCCGCACGGGCCAGGCGGAGCGGGCGGTGTCCACGCGCATCGTCGGGGCTGCGATCACGGGGACGGGCCGGTCGAGCGCCGCCGCGAGCGACCGGAACGCCGCCGCGGACAGCTCGATGTCGGCGTCGAGCACGACGACATGACCCGGTACCCGGCGCAGCCCGGCGCGCACCGCCTCGATCTTGGACGGCGCCGGCAGGTCGAGGGTGCGCACGAGCACACCGTGCCGGACGCCGGCCGCGACGGCGAGCGGCAGTGTCGCGTCCGTCGTGCCGTTGGCGACGACGAGGACGTCGACCTCCCCGGGCGCGAGACCGTCGAGGAGGCGGTCCAGACAGCGCCCGATCACCGCCGCCTCGTCGTGCGCCGGGACGACCACGGACGCCTGCGCCGTCACGGCGCCTCGACCAGCTCGGTCGTCGCGGGGAGCAGGGCACGCTGCGCCGCACGCAGCTCGTCCACCAGCCGCCCGGGCGGCAGCTCGACGTCGTCGTAGGTCAGCACCTGGTCCTTCGGCACGTCGCGGACGAGCCGACAGCCCTCGGCGACGCCCACGGGCAGCAGCCGCTCGGCGTCGGTCACGTCCGCACGCTCGGCCTCGCCGTAGTAGTGGTAGCCACCCAGCCCGTCGAGCACCGTGCCGGCGGCGAGGCCGGCCTTCGCGACCGTCACCACGTCGACCATCGGCGGCCCGAGCGGCCGGATGGTCGCGTCACCGAGCAGCGCGGCCCGGGCCACGGTGGCGGGCACCTCGAAGTGGCACAGGTGGTAGGG
This sequence comes from uncultured Actinomycetota bacterium, assembly GCA_963807045.1. GTDB lineage: Bacteria > Actinomycetota > Actinomycetes > Actinomycetales > Cellulomonadaceae > Actinotalea. Next base: position 553,690 of record CAWDZL010000002.1, read on the forward strand.
CGTGTAGAAGGAGTAGAGGGGACCCTCGCCCAGCTTGTAGAGGTTGAGGTAGTGCCGCTGCTTCGGGTCGTCGTGCGTGGCGAACACGTAGATGCCGGGGCCGGGCTGCGCGCCGACGACGTAGTCCACGGCGCCGCCCAGGGCGCGCAGCTCGTCGACGTCGTAGTGGGCGGTGAGCGTGTCGATGTGCTCCCGGTGGTCCCGGCCGAGCATGCCGCGCCGGTGCACCGAGAAGCCGGCGGCGTTGGCGACGACCGCCTGCTCGACGCTCACCTTCGTGCCGTCCGCGAAGCTCGTGACCATGTGGGGGTCCTGCCCCCACCTCGCGGCGAAGCCGGCCTGCGTCGTCGGCGTGCGGTAGGGGTCCTGCAGGCCCTTGATGTTGCCGGCCACCAGCGGCGTGAGCCCGATGCCGCGGACGAACCGGACGAGGTTCATCTCGACGCCCGGCTGGTCGCCGTCGGCCCCGGTGTAGACGACTCCGGCCGCGGCCGCCCGACGGGCCAGCTCCGGGCCGACCGTGGCGTCCACCTCGGCGTTGAGCAGCACCAGGTGCTTGCCGTGCGCGAAGCAGGACAGCGCGACGTGCGTACCGAGCTCCACGGCCCCGGTGACGTCCACCACCACGTCGACGAGCTCGGCGCGTGTGACGGCCAGCGGGTCGGGCGTCACGACGGGCGAGCCGGCGGCGATCGCTCGGTCGATGGCGCGCTCGTCGTCGGCGTGCGTCACGGAACCGGCCGCCATCCCTGCTTCCAGGTAGGCGCGCTCGCCCTGGTCGGGGCGCCGTGCCGCGATCGCGGCCACGACCATCCCCGGCACGGAGTTCACGATCTGGTTCACGAGGCCGCGCCCCATGAAGCCGGCCCCGACGAGCGCGACCCGGATCGGCGACCCGTCGGCCTGGCGCTGCGCCAGCAGCGTGTCGACGACGATCATCGGGCGTCCTCCATCAGCGGCCAGGCCGCGTCCTTGTCCGAGATGACGGCGACGGGCAGCGGCCACGCGATGCCGAAGGCGGGGTCGTCGTGCCGGAAGCCTTGTTCGCCGCCGGGGGCGTACCGGCCGCTGACCTGGTACGTCACCTCGGTGTCCGGGACGAGCGTCTGGTAGCCGTGCGCCACGTAGGGCGGGATCCAGAGCGCCCGCCGGTTCGCGGCGGTGAGCTCCACCATGACGTGCGCGCCGTGGGTCGGCGAGCCGGGCCGCACGTCTACGGCCACGTCGACGATGGCGCCCGCGGTGCAGCGGACGAGCTTGCCCTCGGCGTGCGGGGGCACCTGGCGGTGCAGGCCACGCACCGTGCCTGCGGCATGGTTGAAGGAGAGGTTGCACTGCACGACGCCCGGGTCGATCCCGTGCGCGGCGAACTCCTCCGCGTCGAAGGTGCGGGCGAACAACCCGCGGTCGTCGGCGAAGGGCTCCAGGTCCACGATCACCGCGTCTCGGACGGCCGTGGGGGTGTACCTCACGGTGCGACCGTCCAGAAGAGCGCGGAGTCGACCTGCCCGGTCCGGATGAGGTACTCGATCTGCTTCAGCCGGGTGTGGCCGCGGCCGGTGAAGGTCGCGTCGTCCAGGTCGATCCGGTCGAAGACCTCACGCAGCTGCGTGGCGCCGCGCTTGGCGTCCCACTCCGTCTCGAAGCCGGGCAGCACCTCGCGGATCCTGTCGAAGGCCACCCGGTACGAGCGGTTGTCGGCGCTCGGGTCGCCGAAGGTCACCTCGCAGCCGGGGAACTCCGCGCCGACGATCTCGGCGATCTCGCGCACCGTGTAGTTGTTGTCGTCGCTGCCCACGTTGACGACCTGGCCGTGCACCCGCTCACGCGGCGACTCGAGCGTCCGCCAGATGGCCTGCGCGATGTCGAGGCCGTGCACGAGGGGCCGCCACGGCGTCCCATCGCTGGTCATCGCGATGCGCCGGGTGGTGAACGCGAGGCCGGCGAGGTTGTTCAGCACGATGTCGAACCGCATGCGCGGCGAGGCCCCGAAGGCGGTCGCGTTGCGCAGGAACGTCGGCGAGAAGCCGTCGTCCGCCGTCGGGAGCACGTCCCGCTCGACGAGCGCCTTGCAGCGCGCGTAGGCCGTCTGCGGGTCGACGGGGCTGGTCTCGTCGACCGTGCCGTCCGCGACGCCGTACACCGAGCACGAGGACATGTAGACGAACCGCTCGACGCCCGCCTCCTTGGCGAGCGCGGCGAGCCGCACGGAGCCGTGATGGTTGATGTCGTAGGTGACGTCGCCGATCAGGTCCCCGATGGGGTCGTTGCTGAGCTCGGCCATGTGAACGACCGCATCGAACCCGCGCAGGTGGTCGGCGGTGAGGTGCCGAATGTCGACCGCGAGGGTCTCCGGCGTCCGCGGCGACCCGTGGTAGAGCCAGCCGTACTTGTAGAAGCCGGTGTCGACGCCGACGACGTCGTGGCCGCGGCCGAGGAGGACGGGGGCGAGCAGGCTGCCGAGGTACCCCTCGATGCCGGTGACGAGTACGCGCACGGTCAGTCCTCCCAGATCTTCCAGGGCGCCGTACCGGCGTCCCACAGCGTGTTGAGCTCGGTCCAGTCGCGGAAGGTGTCCATGCCCATCCAGAACCCGTTGTGCTCGTAGACGGACAGCTGGCGGTCCCGCGCGAGCTGCTGCAGCGGCGCGGACTCGAGCATCACGCCGGGGTCCTCGGGCACGTACTTCTCGACGAACTCGCGCTCGAAGAGGAAGAACCCGCCGTTCACCCAGCCCTCGGCGAGGGTGGGCTTCTCGTTGAACTCGACGACGGTGCTGCCCTGGACGTGCATCTCGCCGTAGCGGCTGGAGGGGTGCACGCCGGTGAGGGTGCCGAGCAGGCCGGCCGCCTCGTGGTGGGCGAGCAGCGCAGTGATGTCGACCGCGCCGATGCCGTCGCCGTAGGTGAGGGCGAAGCGCGGGGCGTCGAGGTGCTGGGCGACGCGGGCGACCCGGGCGCCGGTCCCGGTGGTGAGCCCGGTCTCGACGAACGTGATCTCCCAGTCCTCCCCGCCGGTCGAGGTGTGGAACTCCGGGTCGCCGTCCTGCCCGAGACGCAGCGTGAAGTCGGAGGTCAGGTGCCGGTAGTCGAGGAAGTACTTCTTGATCGAGCTCGGACTTGTAGCCGAGCGCGAGCACGAAGCGGCGGAAGCCGTGCTCGCCGTAGGTCTTCATGATGTGCCAGAGGATGGGCCTGCCGCCGATGTCGACGAGCGGCTTGGGCAGCTTCTCGCTGGCCTCGCGGAGGCGGGTGCCCATGCCTCCGCAGAGGATGACGACGGGGATGTCGCGTGGTTCGGTGACCATCTCGCTCCTCGTGACGTGCCGGGGGTGTGCAGTCGACGTGCCGATCGGGCCTGCTCGGTCGTGTTTCGCGAAGCGGCGCCGATTCGCGGAGATCATGTGAACTTTAACCGCTTCGGGCCGTGTGTAATGGGTGAATAGGGCAGGATGCCTGTGTGGCCCGTTGACGCGCCCTGCCCGATGACCCCGGACCCTGGACGGACACCATGGACTTCTGGACAGTGCTCAAGGCCTGCGCCCGACGCTGGTACGTCTTCCTGCCGATCCTGGGTCTGGCCCTCGTGGTCGGGAACATCAGGGTCTCGGACGCGCCGCCCGTCTACCTGGCGACCAGCTCCGCCGCCCTGACCGGCCCCTCGCTCATCCCCGGCGGCCAGCCGGGCGAGATCGTCGAGGTCAACCCGTTCCAGAGCCTCGGTGGCTCCATGGAGACGACGACGGAGATCGCCGTCTCGCTCATGGACAGCGAGCCAAAGCGGGACCAGTTCGCCCAGGAGGGCGTGACCGGCGACTACACCGTGAGCAACGACAAGGCGGTCATCTACTTCGACGTCACGGGTCCGGACCCCACCGCGGTGACCCAGGACGCCGCCCAGCTCATCCAGATCCTCGACACCGAGGTCGCGGGCCTGCAGTCCAAGCCCGTCGAGAACCCCGAGTCCCGGATCCGGGCCGTGCCGCTCGCCGTACCCCAGGTCGCCGACAAGGACACCGTCGCCGGCCTCCGCATGCTCGCCGTGATCGGCACCCTCGGCCTCGCGCTGGCCACCGCGGGCGCCGTCGCCGTCGACGGCGCCATCACCGCCCGGCGTCGCAGCCGGGCGCGCCGCGCCGCCGCACCCACCGTCGACCGGGCAACCCCCGCACGGGACGAGGCACCCGGGCGCGACGGCGCCGTCCACCGCGCCCCCGCCCGCAGCGCGCACGAGGTGACCGACGTCGACCCGGACGACACCCGGGCGCGGACCGACGAGCCGGTGGCCGTCGCAGGCACCCGGCAGAGCCGGCGCGACTGAGACGTGTCGACCACCCGGTTCCCGCTGCTGCGGGACCCGCTCCTGGGGGTCTACCTCTTCCTCCTGGTCGGGTTCCTGCTCCCCGCGCGGCTCATCGTCGAGCCCCTCGGCGGCGCTGGTGCACCGGCGACGCTCGTCGCGCTCGGCGTCGCCGTCGCGTACGCCGTGGCACGCCTGCTGCCGGGCGCGCTCGCCGACGGCACCCAGCCCGTGCGCACGGCGCTCCTCGCCTTCGCCGCCGTGACCGTGCTCGGCTACGGCGTCGGGCTGTCCCGCACACTGCTCACCATCGAGGCGACCTCCATGGACCGCGCACTCGTGGCGAGCGTCGGCTACATCGGCCTCGGCCTGGTCGTGGCCGACGGCGTCCGCTCGCGCGAGCACCTCGACCGCCTGCTGCGGATGCTCGTCGGCGGCGGGGTGCTGCTGGCCACCATGGGCATCCTGCAGTTCGTCGTCGGCATCAAGCCCGACGACTACCTGCGCGTGCCCGGTCTGGCGCTGCAGGAGGTGACGGTCAACGCGGAGCGGTCCTTCCTGACCCGCGTCATGGGCACGACGCTGCACCCGATCGAGTACGGCGTCGTCCTCGCGGTGATCCTGCCGATCGCCCTGCACTACGCCACCACGAGCCGCGACGGCATCCGCCCGTCGCGCTGGTGGTGGGTCGCGGCGGGGGTCGTCGCCATCGGAACCCCCATGTCGGTCTCGCGCTCGTCGATCCTCGGCATCGCGATCGGCGGCCTCGTGCTGGCCGCGGCCTGGAGCTGGCGCCGGCGGGTCAACCTGCTGGTCGCGGCGCTCCTCGTGCTGGTCGCGATGCGCGCGGCCTTCCCCGGTCTCCTGGGCACCCTGAAGAGCTACTTCCTCGCCTACGGCCAGGACCCGAGCATCGAGGGCCGCACGCAGGACTACCCGATCGCATGGGCGTACATCCAGCAACGCCCCTGGCTGGGCCGGGGGCTGGGCACCTTCCCGCCCGAGGCGTACTTCTACCTCGACAACGAGTACCTGAACCGCATCCTGACCGGCGGCATCATCGGCCTGGCCGCGCTCGTCGTCCTGCTGCTCGTCGGTCTGGGAACCGCCCGGGGCGTCTACCACCACGCCGTCGACGCGACCTCCCGCTCCCTCGGCCAGGCACTCACGGCGTCGATCGCGGTGACCGCGTTCACGTGGTTCACCTACGACGGGCTGGCCTTCCGCCTGGCCGCCGGCGTCGGCTTCATCACACTCGGCGCGGCCGGGGCGCTCTGGCGCCTCGAGGTCGGGCGGCTGCGCTGGGGTACGGCGGTGGACCGGAGCCGGCCCGAGCTCGTGCTCGCACCACGGGGTCGCCCGGAGCCGCCCGCCGACGCCGTCGACCACCCGCCGACCCACCACCCTCCGGCTGAGCGCGTGCCGGCGGGGGCGCGGAGCGGGGCATGAGCCGCCGGCTCGCCCTCGCGCTCACGGCGGGGGCCGTCGCGGCAGGGGCCGCGGTCGGCGTCGCGGTGGTCGACCGGCTGACGAACCGCGGCGACGCCCCCTGCCCGCGCGCCTCGGCGCTCGCCGTGTCCGCACCCCGACCGGACGGCGGTACGACGCCCGCGCCGCCGGTCCCGACGCCGAGCTGCACACCGACCACGACCGCGGAGCCGAGCACACCGTCGGACGCGCCCGAGCCCGCGTCCACCGCGCCGCCGACGGCCGAGGCCGCGCCGGTCGGGGGCCCTGACACCACCGGCACCCCCGACGGCGTCGAGCTCACCCCGGCGGACGCGGGCACCTACGACGAGGACGGTCTGGTGCTCGACGGCGTCCACATCGAGGGCGACCTGACGCTGACGGGCGCGAACCAGGTGCTGCGCGGCTCCCGCGTCGAGGGCCATGTGGCGGTGCGCGGCACCGGCCAGGTCGTCGAGGACAGCGAGCTCGGTTCCCTCGCCGTGTCCGGCGCCACGTCGTTCACCGTGCGTCGCACCGAGGTGTTCGGCGAGCGTGGCAAGGACGGCATCCACGTCACCTCGGGGACCAGCCCGACGTCCGACGTCGTCATCGAGCAGTGCTGGATCCACTCCCCGCAGGTGAAGGCCGACAGCCACTACGACGGGATCCAGGTGCGCGGCGTCACCGGCCTGACCCTGCGCAGCACCACGATCGACCTGGGCCCGTGGCGGCCGGAGTTCAACGCGGCGGTCTTCCTCGAGGATGCCAACGGCGGGAACTCCCACGTGCTCGTCGAGGGCAACGTCGTGAACGGCGGCGGCTACAGCCTGTACGTCGAGGGCACGGACGTGGCACTCGTCGGGAACCGCTTCGGCCCCGACAGCAGGTGGGGGGTCCTCTACCCCGACCACGACGCCTTCACCGCGACGGACAACACCTGGGCGGCCGACGGCGCCGCGGTCGAGCTGCCGTGAGGAGCCGCCCCCGCGGGGGCTCAGCCGGCGAGGCCCGCGATGCGCTCGGGCGCGGTCGCGATGCGCTCGGGCGCGGTCACGACGCTCTCGTGCGCGGCTGCACGCACCTCGAGCCGGGCCAGGCGGGCGTCGAGTCCCGGCAGGGCCGGCAGGCCGACGACGTCGAGCACGTCGCGCCAACGGTGCGCCCAGTCGTGCCGACGCAGGCCGCCCGTGACCCCGGCGAGGCGGGCCGCGGCGACCCGCTCGGGCTGGGCGTCCAGGTCCGCGATCACGTCGGCGATCTGCGGCGCGGGCGCCGGGACCGGCACGACGGCGTCGGGCCAGTCGAAGCACCTGGGGAAGTCGGCGACGTCGGGCGCCGAGCCGAGCATGACCGCCCCGGACGTCAGCACCTCGAAGTAGCGGTTGGTCAGCGACTCCTCGCCGCCCGTGCGGCGGACCCGGTCCGGCTCGTCGTTGTTCTTGTAGACCACCGCGTACCGGCTGCGCTGCAGGGTGGCGGCCAGCACCTCCCGGTGCTCGACGTGGTCGCTGACGTCGAATGCGCCGCGCACCGTGTCGTAGTGGTAGTGCAGGCGTCCCGCTGCCATCTCCCGGCGCAGGGCGTCGTGCGTGGGGGCGAGCCGGCGGCCGTAGCTCGTGACGTCGATGGTGCGCGCGGGCCCGGGGGCGGCCGGGGCGAAGCGCTCGGCATCGACGGCCGTCGGCAGGTAGCTGCACGGCACGCCGGCGATCTCCTCGACCATCGGGATCGCGTCGCGGTTGAACAGGAACACGTGGTCGAACCCGCGCAGCTGGCGCAGGTAGTCCCGCACGGACGGCACCTGCGGCGCCCACAGCTCGACGACGAAGGCCACCTTGCGGGCGCTGCGTTCCACCTGGGCCCGGGCCGCGGGCAGCACGCCGATCTCGTGCGGCGCCGCGAAGACCGCGAAGAGCAGCTCGGCCTCCACCGGGTCGGTGACGGGGTGGACGGGACGACGCCGCGGACGCCCGAGCGCTTTGCGCGCCCGGTTGGCCCCGCCGTGCAGCACCGAGCCTCCCTTGCCCAGGGGGCGGCCGGCGGGGGCGACCAGTGCGACGTCGTCCACCTCGGCAACGACGTCCTCGAGCTCGAACTGGCTCGCGAGCCACACCTGGCGCGCCGAGCCGCGCAGCGACAGGACGGCGGTGCGGACGTGGCGAGCGGGGCTCACGGCCACCTCCTCAGCTCGCGCGGGGCGGTCTCGCACCGCTCGCATTCCGGCATCCATAGCGTAGTCTCGACGAAGACCGTGCAAATCGCCCGTCCAGGGCGGAGCGGACCACCAACGACGACGGGCGGCGGTTCGTCCCTCGCCTGTGTTCGAGCGAGAGGACACCAGTGGCTGGTCACCGCCCCACCCGTACGCTGCGCAGGCTGCTGCGCTCCCGCTTCGGCCTCTGGCCCGTGCACGAGGCGCGCAACAAGGTCCTCCGCTCCCCCGGCGCGCTGCGCGCATGGATGATCGAGCGGCGCGAGATCGCACGGCTGCGCGCCGAGGTCGGGCCGCGCCGAGCCACCGTCGTCACCGTCGTGCCGACCTTCGGGCGGCCCGAGCTGCTCCGCATCGCCGTCGAGAGCGCCCTCGCCCAGGACGTCGACGACCACCTGGTCGTGGTCGTGGACGACGGCGCCGGCCTCACCGGCCTGCCCGAGGACCCGCGCGTCATCGGGGTCTCCCTGTCCCGGCACCGCGGCCACTCCGGACTCGTGCGCAACGTCGGCCTCGGCCTCGTCGAGTCCGAGTACGCCGCGTTCCTCGACGACGACAACACCTGGCGCCCCGACCACCTGCGCCTCGCCCTGGCAGCGCTCGCCGACGCCGACGTCGTCTACACCGCGCTCGAGCGGGTGCTCCCCGACGGGACGCTCATGGACGTGCTGTCCGTGCCCTTCGACCGCGACCTGATGCGCGAGAAGGCGTTCGTCGACACCAACGCGATCGTCGTGCGCCGCGACCCGGGCGTCCGGTTCTCCCGGATCCGCCGACGCCGGGGCGTCCGTCCGCCGGTCGACTGGGAGCTCGTCTGGCGCCTCTCCCGCACCCGACGCACCGTGCACGTGCCCGAGGCGACGGTGCGCTACATGGTCAACCCGGGTAGCTACTTCACGCAGTGGCAGGTCGGCGACGGCGCCCCGAGCACGGCGACCGAGCCCGCGTGACGGGCCGGCACACCGCCCGCGGGGCGGAGACGCAGCTGCCCCGGCCGACGTCCGTGCCGGAGCCGACGCCTGTGCCGGAGCCGACGCCTGTCCCGGAGCCGGCCTCTGTGCCGGAGCCGGCCTCTGTGCCCGAGCCGCGGCCGGCCAGGGACGACGTGGGCGGCGACGCCGTCTCCGCGAGGCGCCTGGCCGCGGCGACGCGCTGGATGGTCGCCGGCCGCCTGGTGACCCAGGCCTCGCGCCTGCTCGTCTCCGTCGTCCTGGCCCGACTCCTCTCACCTGAGGCGTTCGGCGTCGTCGCGGTCGCCATGACGACGATCGTGGCCCTCGAGGTGGTCAAGGACCTCGGCACGGGCGCCGCCGTCATCCAGCGGCCGACGGTCGACCAGCGGCTGCTCAGCTCGGTCTTCTACCTCAACGTCGTCGGCGGGTTCCTCGCCGCCGGCCTCATGGCGGTCGGGGCGCCGCTCATCGCCGACATCTTCGACGTGCCGGCCTCCACACCGGTGGTGCGCGCGTTCGCCCTGGTCATCGCCATCGGCGGCCTCACCCAGGTGCACCACGCCATGCTGCGACGCTCGATGCGGTTCAACGCTGTCGCGAGCGTCGAGATGACCGCCGCGCTCACCACGGGCGTCCTCAGCATCGCTCTCGCCGTCGGCGGGCTCGGTGTCTGGTCGATGGTGTGGGGCAACGTGGCGGGCGCGACGGCCGGGTCGGTGATGGCCTGGCTGCGGTCCGACTGGAAGCCGTCGCGGATGTTCGGGTTCGGCCCGTTGCGCGAGATCGCGGCCTTCAGCGCGCACACCGCCGGCTACAACGTCACGACGTTCCTGCTCCAGAACACCGACAAGCTGCTGGTCGGCCGGTGGCTCGGCACGGCCCCGCTGGGCGTGTACTCGCTGGCGCAGCGCACCATCAGCTACCCGCTGGAGTCGATCTCCCGTGTGCTCATGACGGTCCTCTTCCCGGCGTTCGCCCGGGCCCAGGACGACGACGAGCTGCTCCGCAAGGGCTACGCACGTGCCGCGGGGGCCGTCGCGTTCGTGACACTGCCCGTCATGGTGGGCGCCGCGGCGGTGGCGGACCCCCTGGTGCGCACGGTGCTCGGGCGGCACTGGGAGGCGCTGATCCCGCTCATGTGGTTCATGGCGCCCGCCGGTGCGCTCGGGGCGTTGCTGAGCTGCGTGAACACGCTCTACAGCGCCAAGGGCCGGGCGGACCGGATGTTCCGGTGGGGTCTGGCCAGCGGCGCCTTCACGCTCGGCGGATTCGCGCTCGGGCTCCAGTGGGGGTTGCAGGGCCTCGCCGTGGCGTACCTCGCCGTCATGGTGATCCAGGTCCCCGTCGGCTACGCCCTGGTGCTGCGGCTCATCGACATGAGGCTGTCCGCGATGGCGCGGGCCCTCGCGCCGTACTTCACGATGACGGCGCTGATGGCGGCGGCGGCCTGGGGGACGTCGTACGGGTTGCAGGAGGCGGGCACGGGCTCGGCCACGCAGCTCGCGGCAGGCGTCGCGGCCGGCGTCGTCGTCTACGGCGGGCTGACCCTGTGGCAGCGCCCGCCTGCAGCCAAGGACGTCATGACCCTCCTCCACCCCCACCCCCACCCCTAACCCGCACCCCCACCCCCACCCGCACCCCTAACCCGCACCCCACCTCCGCTGAGCGCTGCCGTGACACGTGAGCGCTCAGGCCGACGGGGGCAGGCGCCTAGCGCCGCGTGAGCCGCAGGCGCGCCGGCGCCCGCTCGCCCAGCGCGTCGAACACCGCGACGTACGGCTCGACCTGCGCACCCCAGTTCATGGCGTCCTCGATGCGCTTGCGCCCCAGGGCCCCCATACGTGCGCGCCGCTCCGGGTCGTCCAGCAGCTCGGCGATCGCCCGCGCGAGGCTCGGTGCGTCGTCGTCGGGCACCACCACGCCCGCTTCCCCCGCCGACCGCCGGTTCTCCGTCAGGTCGAACCCCACTACCGGCAGCTCGTAGGCCATGTACTCGAGCGTCTTGTTCATCGTCGACTTGTCGTTGAACGGGTTCACCGGGTCCGGCGTGACGCCGAGGTCCGCCGTCGACAACCACCGCGCGATCTCGGGCACGCCGACCTTGCCGGTGAATGTCACGTACTCGTCGAGGCCGAGCCGCGTCGCCTGCGCCCGCAGATCCGCCAGGCAGTCGCCGAAGCCGAGGAGCCCGAAGTGCGCATCCGTGCGCCCCAGCACGTGCACGTAGTGGTCGACAGCGTCGAGCAGCCGGTCCACCCCGTCCTGGAACCCCATGATCCCGAGGTAGCAGACGAGGTGCTCACGCCCGTGCCGCAGCTCCGGCCGGGGCTCCTCGCGGCGCATCCGGTCAGGGTCGGGCGCGCTGCGCACGATCGTCGTCGCACGCAGCGGCACCCGGCCGCGCGTCGTCGCGATCTCCCGGTAGGACTCGTTCGTCGAGATGACGTGGTCGGCACTGGCGTACGTGCGCCCCTCGAGCCACAGGAGCCCGCGGTGCAGGACGTCGGTGCGGCCGAACTTCGCCACGTACACCTCAGGGTTGAGATCGTGCTGGTCGTACACGAAGCGCGTGCGGGCCAGGGCCCGCCAGATCCGGCCGAGCAGCCAGTACGTGTCCGGCGGGTTGCACGCCTGCAGGACGTCGAAGCCCTCGTGGCGCCGCACGTGCAGGCTCAGGACGGCGGTCCGCAGCCAGCAGTAGACGAACTCCGCCATGTAGCCGAGGACGCCGGAGCGCGGCCTGGGCGGGCGGTAGGTGTGGATCCGGACGCCGTCGAGCGTGCGGTGCGCCGGCTGCCCCTCGTCGCGGGGGCAGATCACGGAGACCTGGTGCCCCGCGGCCACCAGGGCCTGGCACTCCAGCCAGACACGGCGGTCGAGCGGAACGGAGAGGTTCTGGACGACGATGAGCACGCGGGCGGGTCGGGTCACTGTGCCTCCTGCAGTTCGCGACGGGCGGGGTGGACGCAGCGGCGGGTCCGGGAACGGAACGGGTGGCTCGGGGCCACCCCGACTAGGCGACCAGCGACCGGTCGACGTCGGCGATCCGGGGCGCCCCGGCGAGCGCCATCACGTGGGCGAGGTCGTCGCGCAGGGCGCCGAGCGCCTCCGTGACGCCCGCCCGACCGCCGGTGGCGAGGCCCCACACGACCGGCCGGCCCACGAGGACCGCCGAGGCGCCGAGGGCGAGCGCGACGAGCACGTCGACCCCTGAGCGGATCCCGCCGTCGACGAGCACGGGCCCACGGCCGCCGACGGCATCGACCACCTCCACGAGCGCACGGGCGCTCGGCACGGAACGGTCCAGCTGGCGTCCGCCGTGGTTGGAGACCACGACGCCGGCGGCACCCGCCTCGAGGCACGCGACGGCGTCGTCGGCCCGCAGCACGCCCTTGACCAGCACGGGCAGCCCGCTGATGTCGCGCAACCAGCCGATCGCGTCGAGCGTCGCCGTCGGGTCCTGCTCGGCCTCGGCGCGGCCGGCCGTGCCGGTGAGGTGCCGCGCGAGGTTGACCAGGTACGTCTCGTCGGGGATCGCGATGCGACTGGCCCCGACGCGGCGCTTGATCCCGACGAGCGGGGTGTCGCCGGTGAGCACGAGCGCCCCGGCACCCGCGGCGGCGGCCCGCTCCACGAGCCGCGCCGTGAGGTCGCGCTGCCGCATGACGTAGACCTGGAACCACCACGGCCCGGCGGCCGAGCCGATGTCCTCCAGCGGCATCGCAGCCCGGGTGGACCCCACGAGGAGGGCACCGGCGTCGTGCGCGGCGCCCGCCACCGCGACCTCGCCCTCGGGGTGCGCGAGCCCGAGGTAGCCGACGGGCGCGATCCCGATGGGGTGCGCGAGCCGGGTGCCGAGCACGTCGGTGGACAGATCCACCTCGCCGACGTCCCGCAGGACGCGGGGGCGGAGCCGGTAGCCGGCCCACGCCGCGCCGGACTCGCCGAGTGTGACCTCGTCGCCCGCCCCGGACGCGAAGAACTCGTACACCTGGGCGGGCAGCACCGCTGCCGCGTCGCGCTCGTGCTTCTCGAGGGACGTCAGCATGCGACCACCACCCTGGTCCTAGTACGCACCCGACCCCCCGACGACGGCACGGAACGTCTTCCAGAGGATGAGCAGGTCCATCGCGAGCGACCAGTTGTCGACGTAGCGCAGGTCGAGGCGCACGGACTCCTCCCACGACAGGTCGGCGCGGCCGCTGACCTGCCAGAGGCCGGTGAGGCCGGGGCGCACGTGCAGCCGACGGTGGACGTGGTCGGCGTAGGTCGCGACCTCGGCCTCCAGTGGGGGTCGCGGCCCGACGAGCGACATGTCGCCGTTGACGACGTTCCACAGCTGCGGCAGCTCGTCGATCGAGTACCGCCGCAGGATGCGCCCGACGGCGGTCACGCGGGGGTCGCGGCGCATCTTGAACATGGGCCCGTCGCGGTCGGTCTGTGCGAGGTAGGCCGCGCGGCGGGCGTCGGCGTCGAGGTACATGCTGCGCAGCTTCCACAGCGTGAAGGTGCGACCGTCGACGCCGACCCGCGTCTGGCGGTAGAAGGCCGGGCCGGGCGAGGTGAGGCGGACGGCGAGCGCGGCCGCTCCGATGACGGGTGCGGCGGCGAGCAGCAGGGCGGAGCCGAGCACCTTGTCCAGTGCGGCCTTGGCGACCATGCGCGACCGCGGCGCGCCCGTCTGGACCTCGAGGAGCACGACACCCGCCGTCGGCCGCAGGTTGAGGCGCGGGCCGGTGACCTCGACCATGTCCGGCGCGACGATGAGCTGCACCCGGGCCCGCGACAACGCCCAGGAGAGCCGCCGCAGCGCCTCACCGGAGAGCCGCGAGCCCGCGACCACAACCGTCTCGACGGCCCGGTCGACGACCACCTGGGGCACGTCGGCGATGGCGCCCACCACCGGCACGCCCGGCACGGGCGACTCGGCGTCGACGCTGGGCAGGCAGATGCCGGCCACCTGGAACCCGTGCGCCGGGTCCCGCACCAGGTCCCCGACCACACGGCCGACGTCGCCCGGGTTGCCGATGACGAGGGTGCGCATCATGGCGACGCCGCGCGCGCGGTGCCGGTGCAGGAACTGGCGCTGCGCGTAGCGGCCCACCAGGGCCAGCAGCACGAGCAGCGGGATGCCGAGGAACACCACGAGGCGGGAGACCTCGATCCGCGCGGTGTAGCTGAGGGCCATGAGGCCGGTGGCCCCCGTGAACCCGGCCCGCAGGAGGGCCTGCACCTCGGTCGAGCCGTCGCCGAGCGTGCGGGCGTCGTACCCGCGGAAGGCGGCGACGAGGGACAGGAAGCCGACGACGGCGGTCGCCAGGCGAGCGACCGTCTCGATGCCGATGCCGTCGGCGGGGACCACGACGGCCGCCACGACGAGGACGACGGCGAGCGCGTCGAGCACCACGGCGCGCCACTTGTAGGCGGCGGAGATCTCCGCCCAGCGCAACGACCGGGCCAGTGAGCTGTTGAACGGCGTCGGGCGGACCTCGAACGGCTGGGCCGACGCCCATGAGCGCCGGGGCCCGGCGCTCCGTCCGCGACGATCATGATTGGCCACACCCCGAACGCGTTCGGCGGGCACGGTCATGACCAACCCCCTCAGGTGAATTGACACGTCCGCTGTCGACCGTAACCAGGGGCGGAGGGGGCTTGCATCCGCCCGGAGCGGTTTTTCCCGCCCTCCCCCGGAGATTTAACGTGGACGTTACCCCGGTGAGGTAACCCTTAGGAGGGCTTTGGCCGGATCTCCGCCGTCTTGCCCGTGGCTGTCACCCGTTCGGCGCAATGGCGACGGTTCACCGGGGGGCGTGGCGTCAGGCACGGCTGCGCGCGGAGGTGACAGATCGCGCACCACCGGTCAGGAAGGGCTGTGGAACCTCAGCTGCGCCGCGGCGAGGCCCTGCGTGACAACCATCTCGACGGCGTCGGCGGCGGCGTCGACGAGCCACGGGAGGTCCTTGCGCTCGGCCGTGCCGAACGGGCGGAGCACATAGTCGGCCGGGTCCATCCGACCGGGCGGACGGTCGATGCCCACGCGGACGCGGATGTAGTCACGCGTGCCGAGCACCGAGGTGATGCTGCGGAGGCCGTTGTGGCCGCCCTCGCCGCCGCCAAGCTTCAGCCGCACCTGGCCGAAGGGGATGTCCAGGTCGTCGTGCACGACGACGAGCCGGTCCGCAGCCGCGCCGTTCATGCGCAGCACGGCGGCAACGGGGCCGCCGGAGAGGTTCATGTAGCTGGTGGGCTTGGCCAGGACCGCCTTCGGTCCAGGAGCGCCACCCGGGCCGGTGCCGAGTCGCACGTCGGCGACCTGGGCCTGGCCCTTGTGGGAGCGGAAGGAGGTGCTCGCGCGTCGCGCGAGCTCGTCGAGCGTCATCTGGCCGACGTTGTGGCGCGTGCCCTCGTACGTCGACCCCGGGTTGCCGAGGCCCACCACGACCCACGCGTCCACGGGTGCTGCTCCTTCTCGCGGGTCGTCCGCGGCCGCCGGTCGGCGGCCGCGGACGAGGTCACGCAGGCTCAGGCCTCGTCACCCGCCGGCTCGGCAACGGTCTCGCCGGCCTCCTCGGCGTCAGCCGACGCCGGGAGCGACACGGACAGGACCGGCTCCTCCGGGTCGCCGAGGTAGGTCACGCCACGCGGCAGGCTGACGTCGCCGGCGCGGACCGTGGTGCCGGCCTCGAGGCCGTCGATGGAGACCTCGATGACCGAGGGCAGGTGCGTCGCCTCGGCCTCGACGTGCAGCGACTGGGTCTCGACGAAGTGGATGGTGCCGGTCGCCGACTCGCCGACCACGTGGATCGGGACCTCGACGGCGATCTTCTCGCCCTTCTTCACGGTGAGGAGGTCGACATGGTCGATGGTCGCGCGCACGGCGTCGCGCTGGATGTCCTTGACGATCGCGAGGTGCTCCGTGCCGTCCAGCACGATGGTGAGCAGGGCGTTCGTGTGCTTCAGGGCCAGCATCGTCTCGTGGCCCGGCAGCGTGATGTGGAGGGGCTCAGCACCGTGGCCGTAGATGACGGCCGGGATCTGGTGGGCGCGGCGCACGCGGCGGGCGGCGCCCTTGCCGAACTCGGTGCGGGTGGCGGCGGCGAGCGTGAGGTCGGTCACTGTGGCTACTCCTGGGTTCGCTGAAGGTCGGGCCGCTGCGTGAGCAGCGCGGGCCTCGACGCGGGACAACGGACGGACGCAGGCGCAGACAACCACGCCGCGTCGATCACGGAGCATCGATCACGTCAGCGGGTGGTGGGTGGTGCGCCACCGGCCGTCCGACGTCCCTCGCCGAGGCAACCCCCCGAGTCTACCGGTCCTGTGCGGGGCGACGAAATGCCGGGGTAGGGGCGCATGCAGGCGGGTCTGGGGCGCCGCGGCAGGGCGGCGCGGGGGCGCCCGGGCGCCTGTGGATGCGAGGACCGCCGTGTCGGACCCATGGTGAATGATGTCTCCATGTCCCCATTCGTACAGACGTTCGCACCAGTCGGTGGCGACGCCTCCCCTGCCGTCCCGACGGCGGTGGAGGGTGTCGGTGCGGGCGCGGGTACTGATGCGGATGTGCGCGCTGATGTGCGCGCGGGCACGGGCACAGCCCCGCTGCTGCCCGACGCCGCAGCACTCAGTGACGAAGCGCTCCTCGCGGCCCTCCGGAGTGCCGAGGCTGCGGGGCGGCGCATCGATGCCGTGCGAGCCCGACTCGCCGCCGAGGCGGCCGAACGCTCCCGCCGCGAGCTGGGCCGGGACGGTCTCGCCCGGCGGCGCGGCTGCCGGACGGCTGTGGAACTCCTGCAGCGCCTCACCGGGATCAGCGCGGTGACCGCGAACCGCCGTATTCGCCTCGGCGCCGCCACGCGAGCGGTGGCGTCGCTGACCGGCGAGGTGGGCCCCGCCGTCTTCCCGCACGTCGCGTCGGCCCTCGCCGCCGGAGTCCTGGGCGTGGATGCGGCGGCCGTCGTCGTGAACGAGCTCCGCCCGACGCTGCCCGTTGCCGGCGCCCTCGCTGTTGAGGCGGCCGAGAGGGCCCTCGTCGCGGGCGCGGTGGCGCCACACCCGGAGGCCCCGCCGGCGCTCGACGCGGACACGGTCAGGCTGCAGGCCCAGGTGTGGGCCGCCGCCCTCGACCCGGATGGTGCCGAGCCGACCGAGGCCCAGGTACAGCGGCGGGGCGTGTGGCTCCTCGCGCCGAGGCACGGGCTGGTCCCGCTGCGCGGGAACCTGATGCCGGACGTCGCGGCCGCGCTCACCACGTACGCCGATGCCTGCACGAGTCCCCGCAGTCGGGAAGCTCCCCGCGCCTGAGGCCCCCGACCCGGTGACGGGGCAGCTGTCAGGTGCAGGCGCCGACCACCCGGGCGGCGCAGAGCTGCCGGCCCTGGCCGACGGCGAGCGCAGCGCGACGCTGCCGGCCCTGGCCGACGGCGAGCGCAGCGCGACGCTGCCAGCTCAGACCGGTAGCCCGCTCGGGGCGATGCCGCCTTCTCGGGTCGACGCGTCTGCGCGGGAGGTACCTCCTTCCGCTCCCGACGCCGCCTGGGAACCTGACGCGCGCTCGCGAGCGCAGCAGCTGCACGACGTGCTGGCAGCAGTCATCGGCGCGGCCGCGCGCTGTGCCGATGCACCGTCGGTGGCAGGCAACGCGCCGACGTTGGTCGTGACCGTCCGCGCCGAGGATCTCGCCGCAGGCACGGGAACCGCGTTCCTCGAGGACGGGACCCCGACCGGCCTGACCACGGCCCGCCACGTCGGATGTGCGGGCGCGGTGCTGCGCGTCGTCATGGACGGGAGCGGCCGGGTCGTCGAGCAGGGTCGCCAGACCGGTGCTTCACGGGCCCGCAGCGCCGCGCCATCGCCGTCCGCGACGGCGGCTGCGTGATTCCTGGCTGTCACGTCCCGGCCGGTTGGTGCGAGGTCCACCACGTGACCTCCCATGCGGATCACGGCCCCACGCACCCTGACAACGGGGTGCTCCTGTGCTGGTTCCACCACCGCAGCATCGACACGTCCGGCTGGCACGTCCGGATGATCAGGGGCATGCCGGAGGTGCAGGCGCCGCACTGGATCGACCCGGACGGCGCGTGGCGCCCGGCCCGGGGATCACCGCTGCGATACCTGAGCACGATCGACGCGGCCGCGTGACGGCACGCACGCCGTCGGAACCTGCGCAGATGCCTGTACATAGATGCCTGCGCATAGATGCACGCGCGCGGGTCGCGAACCGCACGTGGCTGCGGGCACGTCCAGCGACGCGCCCCGGCACGCTCCAGTCGTCACACACCCAGGGCGCCCGTCTCCGGAGTCACGTCTCAGGACGTACGTACCTCAGCAGTCACGCCTGAGGACACACACGCATCTCAGGACGCGCCGTCGAACAGCGACGTCACCGACCCGTCGTCGAAGACCTCGCGGATCGCCCGCGCGATCAGCGGTGCGATCGAGAGAACGGTGAGAGAGGAGAAGCGGCTCTCCTCCGCGATCGGCAGCGTGTCCGTGACGACGACCTCGCGCGCGCCGCACGCCTCCAGGCGCTGCCGCGCGGGGTCGGAGAGCACCCCGTGCGTCGCCGCGACGATGACGTCCTTCGCGCCGGCGGCGAGCAGGACCCGAACAGCCTCGACGATGGTGCCGCCGGTGTCGATCAGGTCGTCGACGAGGACGCAGGTCCGCCCCTCGACCTCACCGACCACACGGTTCGCCACCGCCCGGTTCGGGGTCGTGATGTCGCGGGTCTTGTGGATGAACGCGAGGGGGCAGCCGCCGAGCTTCGCAGCCCACTGCTCAGCCACGCGGATGCGACCGGCGTCGGGCGAGACGACGGCGACGTTCGTCGCGTCGACGCGCGTACGCACGTAGTCGACAAGGAGCGGCATGGCCCACAGGTGATCCACGGGGCCGTCGAAGAAGCCCTGGGTCTGCGCAGCGTGGAGGTCGACGCTCATGAGGCGGTCCGCGCCGGCCGTCTTGAACAGGTCCGCCATGAGGCGGGCCGAGATCGGCTCGCGACCGCGGTGCTTCTTGTCCTGTCGCGCGTAGCCGTAGAAGGGCAGCACCACCGTGATCGTGCGGGCCGAGGCGCGCTTCAGCGCGTCCACCATGATCAGCTGCTCCATGATCGAGCGGTTGATCGGTGTGGCGTGACTCTGCAGCACGAAGGCGTTCGCGCCGCGGACGCTCTCGCCGAACCGCACGTAGATCTCGCCGTTCGCGAAGTCGTACGCGGTGGTCGGCACGAGCTCGACGCCGAGCTCCCGCGCCACCTCGTCGGCCAGCTCGGGGTGGGCACGGCCGGAGATGAGCACGAGGCGCTTCTCCCCGTCCCGCGTCGTGATCCCCGTCATGCTCATCGCGGTCTCACCCCTCCTCGTGCGACGGCTGAGCCGTCGTGTCGGCCTGGTGTCCCTCGTCGGACCCCAGTGCCGTCGTCGCCGCCTTCGCGGACGCCGTGCCCGGACGACGGAGGAGCACCCAGCGCTCCACCGCCCGCTGCGGCGAGCCGCTCACCCCGAGCGCGCCCGGTGGGACGTCTCGTCGGATCACCGACCCTGCCCCCGTGTACGCGCCGTCGCCGATGACGACGGGAGCCACGAGCACGTTGTCCGAGCCGATCCGCACGTTCGACCCAACGGTCGAGCTGTGCTTCTCGACGCCGTCGTAGTTGGCGAAGATCGTGCCCGCGCCCACGTTCGACGCCTCGCCGATCGTGGCGTCGCCGACGTAGGACAGGTGCGGCACCTTGGCGCGGTCGCCGATCGTGGCGTTCTTCGTCTCGACGAACGCGCCGATCTTGCCGTCCGCGCCCAGCTGGGTGCCGGGCCGCAGGTAGGAGAAGGGGCCGACGACGGCGCCCGCACCGATCCGCGCGCCGGAGCCGTGACTGCGGACGACCTTGGCG
The DNA here is from genome assembly GCA_963807045.1 of uncultured Actinomycetota bacterium. Taxonomy (GTDB): domain Bacteria; phylum Actinomycetota; class Actinomycetes; order Actinomycetales; family Cellulomonadaceae; genus Actinotalea. The sequence goes on from CAWDZL010000002.1 coordinate 573,491, forward strand.
CCCGCACCGACGACCACGTCGGTGAGCGTCGTGTCCGGTCCGACGCTCGCGCCCTCGGCGACGACCGTGGATCCGTGCAGCTGGGTGCCGGGCAGGAGGATCACGTCGCGCGCGAGCTCGACGTCCACGTCGACCCACGTCGTCGCGGGGTCCACGACGGTGACGCCCGAGAGCATCCAGTCCGTCACCACGCGGCGGTTCAGCTCTGCCCGCATCGCGGCGAGCTGGACGCGGTCGTTGATGCCGGCAACCACCATCGGGTCGTCCACGAGGAGCGCCCGGACGGCGCCGCCCTCCGAGCGGGCGATCGCGACGACGTCGGTCAGGTACACCTCGTGCTGAGCGTTGTCCCGCCCGAGGCGACTGAGCGCGCCACGCAGCACTGCGGCGTCGAACACGTACACCGACGAGTTGATCTCGTTGATCTCGAGCTTCCGCGGGGTCCGCGTCCTTGTGCTCGACGATGCGCGCCACCTGGCCGGTACCCGGGTCCCGCACGATCCGGCCGTACCCGCGGGGGTTGTCCACGAGCGTCGTCAGGATGGTGACGGCGTTGCCGTCCGCGACGTGCGCCGCGAGCAGCTGCGCGAGGGTGCCGCCGTCGAGCAGGGGGATGTCGCCCGCGGTGACGACGATGGGCCCCTCGAGGTCGCCGTCGCCGGCGGCGTCGAGCGCGGTGAGCGCGCATCGGACGGCGCGCCCGGTCCCGGGGATCTCGTCCTGGTCCGCGACGATCGCCGACGGGACCAGCTCGGCCACGTGGGCCGCCACCTGGTCGCGCTCGTGCCGGACGACGACGACGACGCGGTGCGGGTCGAGGTCACCGGCTGCGGCGAGGGCGTGCCCCACGAGGGACCGCCCGCCGATCGGGTGGAGCACCTTGGGGATCGCGGACCGCATCCGCGTACCCTCACCCGCGGCAAGGACGACGACGGCTGCGGGGCGGGCTGATCTCACTGCGTACTCCCGTCGGGTCAGCTGAGCCGACGCCTCCGGGGCGGCGTCGGCGTGGAGCGCGTGGCCACTCTACCGTCGGCCCGGGGCCCCCCGGACCGACGACGACGAGCGTGGGACGCGCGGCGTTCCGCCCCCAGGATTCGAACCTGGACCGCAAGGCTCCAAAGGCCTGCGTGCTGCCGTTACACCAGGGCGGACCGGCGTCTGCGGGCTCCACGCCGGGCCGACCGAGCAGAGCGCGCACGACGCCGCCCCAGTCTGCCAGCCCTTCGGCGACCCCTGGCACGGCATGATGTGCGGGTGACCACAGCCGCGAAGCGACCCGCGCGCGCCCGCATGACCGCGAGCCAGCGGCGCGAGCAGCTCCTCGATGTCTCGCGCCAGCTCTTCGCGGAGAAGGGCTTCGAGGGCACGTCGGTCGAGGAGATCGCGGCCCGGGCGCAGGTGTCCAAGCCCGTCGTGTACGAGCACTTCGGCGGCAAGGAGGGCATCTACGCCGTCGTCGTCGACCGCGAGATCCAGTCGCTCACCGGGTCCCTGATCGGGGCGCTGGACAAGGGCGGCCACCCGAAGGTGCTCGTCGAGCGGACAGCACTCGCTCTCCTGGACTACATCGAGTCCTCGACGGACGGCTTCCGCATCCTGGTGCGCGACTCGCCCGTCGCCCAGTCCACCGGCACGTTCTCGAGCCTCATCGGCGACGTGGCGATGCAGGTCGAGCACCTGCTCGCCGAGCAGTTCACCAAGCGCCGGCTCGACCCACGGACCGCGCCCATCTACGCGCAGATGCTCGTGGGCATGGTTGCCCTCACCGGCCAGTACTGGCTCGACGCGCGCAGTCCGAAGAAGGCCGACGTCGCCGCCCACCTCGTCAACCTCGCCTGGAACGGGCTCGTCGGCCTTGAGCGCAGGCCGCAGCTGCGCGGGGAGGACGAGTGATCGACGAGGTCGACCGGATCATCGAGGCATGGGAGCGCGAGCGCCCCGACCTGGACGTGCGGCCGCTGGCCATCCTGTCCCGCGTCACCCGCCTGGCCCGGCACCTCGACGGCTACCGCCGCGGCGCCTTCGCCCGGCACAAGCTTGAGGTCTGGGAGTTCGACGTCCTCTCGGCCCTGCGGCGCGCCGGCGAGCCCTACCAGTTGTCCCCCGGTGTGCTCGTCACGCAGACGCTCGTGACCAGCGGCACCATGACCAACCGCATCGACCGGCTCGTCGCGCACGGGTTGGTCGAGCGACTGCCCGCACCGGGCGACCGCCGCGGGGTGCTCGTGCGCTTGACGCCGAGCGGGCTCACGCACGTCGACGCTGCCTTCGCCGACCTCCTGCACATCGAGGAACGACTCCTCGCGGACCTCAGCGCCGAGGACCAGGCACGCCTGGCGGACCTGCTGCGCATCCTGGTCGCGCCGTTCGACGCCGAGACCTGACGGCGCCCGACGGCGCACGCCCGGCCGTCATTCCTCGCTGACCACCCGTGCACCCGCCACCGGACCGGTCGCGTGCACGACGCCGTCCGCCACGCCCGCGTCCAGGAGCGCCCGCCCGATGAGCTGGGCGTGCCGGCGGTCCGCCGCGAGCGCCGCCACCGTGGGACCGGAGCCGCTCACGACGACGCCGAGCGCGCCGGCGTCCTCGGCCACGGCGAGGGTCTCGGCGAGCTCCGGCACCAGCTCGAGCGCCGCGACCTGCAGGTCGTTGCTCAGCGCCGCGCCGAGCGCCTCGGGGTCACCGGCACGCAGCGCCCGCAGGAGCGCGGCGTCGATCTCGGGCACGTCGGGCGCCGTGGCACCGACGAGCGCGTCGAACATGCCGTACACGTGGGCGGTGGACAGCCCGCCGGAGCTGAGCGCGAACGTCCAGTGGTACTCGCCGCGCGCGAGGACGGGGCTCAGCAGGTGGCCGCGTCCCCGGCCGATGGCCGTCTGGCCCTGCAGGGCGAAGGGCACGTCGGAGCCGAGGCCCGCGGCGAGCTCGGCGAGCTCTGCCCGGCTCAACCCCGTGCCCCAGAGGGCATCGCATGCGACGAGCGCAGCGGCGGCGTCGGCGGACCCGCCCGCCATCCCGCCGGCCACCGGCACGGTCTTGGCGATCCGCAGCCGCACCCCGCCGGGCACCCCGACGGCCTCGGCGAGCGCCCGCGCCGCCGCCAGCGCCAGGTTGGACCCGTCGGTCGGCACGAGGTCCGCCTGGGGACCGGTCACCTCGACGGACCAGTCGTCGGCGTCCTCGGCCACGACGTCCTCGTGCAGCGACACGGCCTGGAAGACCGTGGCGAGCGGGTGGTAGCCGTCGGCCTGGCGCCGTCCGACGCCGAGCGACAGGTTCACCTTGCCGGGCGCCCGGACCCTGACCGACCTCATGCCACCCCCAGGTGCTCGGCGATGCGGGCGAAGTCCGCGACGGCGAGCACCTCGCCGCGGGCCGACGGGTCGACGTCCGCGGCCACGAGGGCGGCCTCTGCTGCTGCACCCGAGCCGGCGACGCCGGAGAGCGCGGCACGCAGCGTCTTGCGGCGCTGCGCGAAGGCGGCGTCGATCACCGCGAAGACCTGCTCGCGCGTCGCGGTGGTCACCGGGGGCTCGCGTCGGCGGAGCGCGACGAGCGCGGAGTCCACGCGCGGCACCGGCCAGAACACCGCCCGGCCGACGTTGCCCGCGCGGTGCACGTCGGCGTACCAGGCGGCCTTCGCGGACGGCACCCCGTAGGTCCGGCTGCCGGGCGGCGCGGCGAGCCGGTCGGCGACCTCGGCCTGGACCATGACGAGCGACCGCTCGAGCGAGCCGAACCGCGCCAGGAACGTCAGCAGCACCGGGACTGCGACGTTGTACGGGAGGTTCGCGACGAGGGCCGTCGGCTCCCCGGGCAGTTCCGTCACGGCGAGCGCGTCCTGCGCGAGCACGGTGAGCCGGTCGGCGGCCCCCGGGGCGACCGTGCGCACCGTCTCGGGCAGCGCGCTGGCGAGGAGCCGGTCGATCTCGACGGCCGTCACGTGCGCACCCGCCTCGAGCAGGCCGAGGGTGAGCGAGCCGAGGCCCGGACCGACCTCCACGACGTGCTCGCCGGCCCGGACCTCCGCCACGCGCACGATGCGCCGGATGGTCCCGGCGTCGACGACGAAATTCTGGCCGCGGGACTTCGTCGGCCGGACGCCGAGACGCCCCGCCAGGTCCCGGACCTGCGCCGGGCCCAGCAGGGCGTCGTCGGTCATGCCAGCCAGGGTATTGGGTCGCGCCGCGTTCGGCGCAGACGGGACCCGAAGCCCGGCCGGGCGGGGTGCGTCAGAGCAGGCCGAGCTTGGCCGCGCACGCGGGCCACTGGCCCCAGCCCGACCGCGCCTGGAGCGCCTGGGCGCGCTGCAGCTGCTCGGCGGCCGATGCCTCCGAGGGCAGGCCGCTGCCGCCCATCGCCTGCCACGTGCCGACCGAGAACTGGTAGAGGCCGTAGTACTTGCCGTTGCCGGACACGGCGGCCGGGTTGCCGCCGGACTCGCAGCGGGCCAGCGCGCCCCACACGTCGTCGCCGACGCTCACGGTGGCGGCCGGGGCCGCGGCGGGGGCGGTGCGCACCGGACGCACCTTGGTGCCCTCGCGCACGATGGCGGTGACGGGCTGACGGGTGATGTCACGCCGAAGCTCGACGCGCGACTCTTCGACGCCGTCGACCAGGGTCACGCGGTACCGCACGGCGAGCTCGCCCGGGGCGCCGGCGGTGGCGGTACGCGTGGTGCCCTGGTAGAGGTCGGCGGCCTGCTCCACCACGGTCTCGAACGGGATCGCGCTGGTCACCGCCTCCTCGTTGACGACGACGCGCTGGACGACGACGGTGAGCTGGCCTGCGTCGGGCCGCTCGACGTGCACCCGGTCGAGGGCGCCGACCGTGATGTCGAGACCGGCGAAGAGCGCGTCGAGGTCGGCGGCGCGGGCCGCGTGCAGGGTCGTGCCGTCCACGCGGACGTCCACCGGCCCGGCGCCAAGGCTGATCGCCAGGGCGGGACGCTCCCCGCCGGACCGCGAGGCCACCAGCCGGACGTCGCTCCCGCGGTCGGCGAGGGCGGTGAGCGCCTCGCCGGCGTCGAGCGCCGTCGTCCAGACGGTCCGCTCCTGGCCGTCCGCGAGCACCCGCACCTGGTGCGCGTGCCGGACGACGATGTCGTCCCCGCTGCGCAGCGCGGCGTCCGCGTCGGGTGCGACCAGGTCGCGCCGCCCGACGACGACGTCTTCCTCCTCGAGGAGGCCCGCCACGCTGCCCGCGAAGGTCGACAGGTGCGTGATGCGGCCGTCGACGTCGAGCGTCACCGACTTGTGCGCCTTCGCCACGGCGACGGAGCCGCCGACGAGCGCCAGCACGACCGCACCGAGCGCGACCTGCACGCCGCGGCGGCGCAGGAACGGCCGGCGGGCGGGGGCCTGGGCGGCTTCGGCCGGGACGGGGCCGGCGGCTGTGGCGTCGGCCTGGGAGGTGGCTGCGACGGCGAGGAGGGAGTCTGGCTCGACCTCGGCCGCGTCGCGGGACGCGCTGTGGGGGCGGAGGGAGCCCGGGTTGGTGGCGGGCAGGGCGCGGCGGAGGAAGGGAAGGAAGGTCACGTGGGTCCCGTGGTCGGCTGTCCCGGGCACAGGGCGCAGCCGGCGGGTGGTGTCCGTGCCGGCCGCCGGCCTGATCCCGGCGGTCGGACCGTTCCCCACCCTCGGGGCCGGTCCGTCGCTCGACCGCATCCTGGCGATGGCGCCGGGCTGACGAGCGCGGCCGAAGTTCCGGCCGGTGAGCGACACGCGACCGTAACCTACTTGTGACCTGTTGTCACGCCGCGGGAAGCCGATGTGTGCTTATGGGCGGTTTTGCCCCGCGCGTCGAGATCCGGGTGCGCTCGGCGCCACCCGACCAGCCGTAGACGCCGGATCAGTAGTAGTTGTGCGCCTGGAAGAAGGCCCATGCCTGGCACGGTGTGCCGTACCGGCCGGCGATGTAGCCCAGGCCCCACTGAATCTGGGTGGCGGGGTTCGTCTGCCAGTCAGCCCCGGCGCTCGCCATCTTCGACCCCGGGAGCGCCTGCGGGATGCCGTAGGCACCGCTGCTCTTGTTCGCCGCGTTGACGCGCCAGCCGCTCTCGTGGCTCCACAGCGGGTCGAGGCAGGCGAACTCGTCCGCGGACCACCCGCGGGCGAGGACCATCTCGAGGCCGATCGCCCGCGACGTCCCGGGCTCCACGGGCGGCACCGCCGAGGGGTCCGGCCCCGTGAAGGTGCCGACCTTCACGACCTGGTTCACCGGAGCGACCACGACGGACTCGGCGAGCAGCGTTCGCCCGATCTCGACGCCGTTGACCTCGTACGCGACGAAGGTCACGACCTTGCTGCCGTCGCGGCCCGCGACCGTGACCTTCTCTGTGCCCTTGGCGAGGGTCGGGTCGTCCTGCCGGACCGTCTCGAAGGGTTGCGGCACCGACTCCGACCGGGTCACGCCCGTCACCCGGTCGATCTTCACCATCAGGCCATCGACCGTCGCGGCGTCGAGCGACACGGACACGCGGTCCTGCGCACCGAGCTCGACACCCAGCTCCGTCAGGGCTTCCCGAACCGTCGACGCGGTGGTCGCCAAGTCCTGCGTCTGACCGTCGACCGCGACGTGCACCGTCTTCAACGTCGACACCCGCAGCCCGTTCGGACCCAGGTCGGCCGAGCGGGACGCCGAGGTGCGCAACTGCCCGCGCAACCCCATCTCCGCAAGCACATCGTCCACGGTCACACCGGTGGTCCACACGGTCTTCCGCTCGCCGTCGACCTCGACGACGACCTCACGCCCGTGCCGGACGACCACCTCGGTACCGTCACTGACCAGGGCGCCGAGGCTCGGGGAGACGACATCCCGGTCGCTCACCCGCACGCCCTCGGCGTCGAGGACGTCCTGCACCGTGCGGCCGAAGGCGCTCACCGACTGCAGCTGCCCGTCGACGTCGAGCGTCACGTCCTTACGGAGCGTCGCGAACGCCGTCGTACCGCCCACGAGCAGCGCGAGCACCATCGCCTGAACGATCAGGCGACCTCGTTGGCTGCGCCGATGGCGGCCCTGGCTCCTCGTCGACACCTGGCTCCTGACGTCTCCCGACACGGTCGACGGCCCCGTCGGACGGGACCGGCTGCTCCGACGGTAACGGAAAGGACACGGGACCCGATAGTCGCTGTGGGCAGCGCCACCCGGGTGAACCGGCCCACCTCGGCCCTACCCGGCCCTACCCGGCCCTACCAAGGGCCGTACAGCTGCTCGCTCGTGCGGTCGACGACGGCGCACACCTCGGCGAGATCCCGGTCCAGCTCGACCGCCACCGCCCGCGCGGTCCGCACCACGCCGAGGGGCGAGTTGGGGCGGCCCCGGAAGGGGTGCGGCGCGAGGTAGGGCGCATCCGTCTCGAGGAGCACCTGGGTGAGCGGCACCTCGTGCAGCGCGTCGCGCAGGGCGTGGTTCGCACCGAACGTCACGGGCCCGGCGAACGAGAGGTACCAGCCGTGCGCCGCGCAGCGACGGGCCAGCTCCGCGTCGCCGGAGTAGCAGTGGAAGACCGTCCGCACCGGGGCGCCGTCGGCCTCGAGCACCGCGACGACGTCCTCATGGGCGTCCCGGTCGTGGATCTGCAGGACGAGGTCGAGCTCCTTGGCGAGCGCGATGTGCGCGCGGAACGCCTCGCGCTGCACGGCGCGCCCGGCCTCGCCGGCACGGAAGTGGTCCAGACCCGTCTCCCCGATCACCCGGATCCGAGGGTTCGAAGCAGCGACGGCCGCCATGCGCGCGATCGCGTCGTCCAGACCGACGTCGTGGTGCGGCCGGGGGTGCGGGTCCAGCCCGTCCGGAGCGACCTCGCGCACGCCCGCGTGCAGCACCGCCTCGTTCGGATGGATCGCGACAGCGCCGAGCAGCCCGGCGTGCGCGCGCACGGCGCCGTCCGTCCACGCCACCGAGGGCAGGTCGCAGCCCACCTGGACGACGCGCGTCACGCCCACCGCGGCGGCCGCGGCGAGGAGGCGCGCGACGGCGTCGGACCCCGGCTCCGGGAGCGTCGCGCCGGCGGGCACCTCGGCGTCGTCGGCGTCCTCACCGGGCACTGCTCCCGACGCGCGCCACCCGGCGTCGTCCGTCTCGGCGAGCACCGCGTCCAGGTGCGTGTGGTTGTCGACGACCGGCACCGGCAGCGGCTCGGGCGCCGGGGGCCAGGACGTGTCCCGGCGGCCCACCCCTCAGCCCTCCGCCGGGGCGCCTGCCCGCAGCCGCTCGAGCTCGGTCTCCACGACGGCGTCGTCGAGCTTGGCGAACACCGGGGTCGGCTTGACCACGGGCGCGCCGACGACGACGTCCCGCGGCTCCCAGCGCGGGGTCGCCGAGTAGTCGCCCGTGATCACGGGGTACGTCTCCAGGCCAGCGCCCGACCCCGGGTCCAGCTCGGTCACGTCCTCGATGTGCGGCATGGGCATGAACTCGCCGTCGCCGCCCAGCACCCGGTGCACCGCGTTCGCCGAGTGCGGCAGGAAGGGCGCGAGCAGGGTGTTGCAGTCGGTGACGCATTGAGCGGCGACGTGCAGCACGGTCGCGAGCCGCTCGCGCTGGGACGGGTCCTTCATCTTGTACGGCTCGGTGACGGACAGGTACTTGTTCACCTCGCCGACGACGCGCATCGCCTCGGCGATCGCCGCCCGCTGGCGGTGCCGCCCGATGAGCCCGCCGACCGTGTCGAACCCGGCCCGGACGGCGGCCAGGACGGCGTCGTCCACCGGCTCCAGCGGCCCGGCCGCGGGGATCTCGCCGAAGTTCTTGGCGATCATCGCGGCCGTGCGGTTGACGAGGTTGCCCCAGCCGGCGACCAGCTCGGAGTTGGTGCGCTGGACGAACTCCGACCAGGTGAAGTCCGAGTCGGACGTCTCCGGCCCGGCGGCTGAGATGTAGTACCGCAGCGCGTCCGGCTGGTAGCGCGCGAGCATGTCGCCCACGTAGATCACGACGCCGCGCGAGGACGAGAACTGCTTGCCCTCCATGGTGAGGAACTCGCTGGAGACGACCTCGGTCGGCAGGTTGAGCACGCCGTACTGGCCCGGCTCACCGCCCCGCTCCCCCTGCCCGTTGTAGGCGAGCAGCTCGGCCGGCCAGATCTGGGAGTGGAAGACGATGTTGTCCTTGCCCATGAAGTAGTACGAGAGGGCCTCGGGGTCGTTCCACCACTCGCGCCACCGCTCGGGCTCGCCCAGGCGCCGCGCCCACTCGATGCTCGCCGACAGGTAGCCGATCACGGCGTCGAACCAGACGTAGAGGCGCTTCGTGGGCTGCTCCCGCCAGCCGTCGAGCGGGATCGGGATGCCCCAGTCGATGTCGCGGGTCATGGCGCGCGGCCGGATGTCCTCGAGGATGTTCTGGCTGAACTTGATGACGTTGGGCCGCCAGAGGCCGGTCGCCTCACGCTCGTCGAGCCACGTGCCGAGGGCCTCAGCGAGCGCCGGCAGGTCGAGGAAGAAGTGCTCGGTCTCGACGAACCGCGGCGTCTCGCCGTTGATCTTGCTGCGCGGGTCGATGAGGTCCGTCGGGTCGAGCTGGTTACCGCAGTTGTCGCACTGGTCGCCGCGCGCGTCGTGGTAGCCGCAGATCGGACAGGTGCCCTCGATGTAGCGGTCCGGCAGGGTACGGCCCGTCGAGGGGCTGATCGCCGCCTGGGTGGTCTGCTCGACCATGTACCCGTTGCGGTGCACCGTGGCGAAGAGCTCCTGGACGGTGCGGTAGTGGTTGCCCGTCGTCGTGCGCGTGAAGAGGTCGTAGGACAGGCCGAGGTCGACGAGGTCCTGGACGATCACCGCGTTGTTCTTGTCCGCGAGCTCCTTGGCGGTGATGCCCTCCTGGTCCGCCTGGACCAGGATCGGCGTGCCGTGCTCGTCCGTGCCCGACACCATCAGCACGTCGTGGCCCGCCATACGCATGTAGCGGCTGAAGACGTCGGAGGGGACGCCGAAGCCGGCGACGTGTCCGATGTGGCGGGGACCGTTGGCGTAGGGCCAGGCGACCGCCGAGAGGATGTGGGCCATGGGGCCCGATCTTAGTGAGCGTCGGGCCGTGTCCCCGTTGGACCCTCAGGCGGAAGGGCGACCGCGATCGCCTGGGTGACCGGCACGACGCGGACGGACGGCCGAGTTCCCTCGTCGCCGACGTCCGGCCGGGGCGACGCGGCAACCGGCAGGACGACGGGCGGCAGGACGACGGGCGGCGTCCCGACGGGCGAAGTCCCCACGGGCGGCGTCCCGACGCGCACCGTCGGGGGCACCGCCGTGCCCGTCCCGAAGATCGTCGCGCACAGGGTGCGGTAGCTGCGGTCGGGCTGCGGGACGAAGGCGATCCGCCGCATCGCCTGGTCCTGGCCCGCCGACTCGAGCACGAACTCCCCGTAGCCGAGGAGGCGCCCCGGCAGGGAGCGGGCGTAGCTCATGTCGGTGACCTTGTGCAGCGGCATCATCGCCACCTTGTGGGTGACCAGGCCCGTGAGCAGCAGCATCCGTTTGTCCGTCGCCACGAACCACTCCGCGTGCCAGCCCACCACCCGGGCGAGCGTTCGCGCGAGGACGGCGAGCCACAGCCACCAGAGCAGCTCGGCGCCGTCGCCGAGGACGGGACGCAGCAGGCCGACCGCCCCTGCGACGACGACGAACGCCGCGCACGCGCTCGCTACCGGCTCGACGAGTCGCGCCCAGTGGTGCCGCGTGGCCAGGACGATCCGCTCGTCGTCGAGCACGAACCGGCGGAGCGAGCGGTGCGGCAGCCCGGCGCCGTCGCGCGCGCTCACGCGGTCACGAGGTGAGCTCGGCGAAGAAGCGCCCGAAGCCCTCCACCGCGCCCGCGAGAAGGCTCCAGATCGCCTGCACGACGTCGGCCGCCCGGTCGGGCTTCGCGACGATGGCGTAGATGAGGAAGATGACGACGATCCACGTCAGGACGAGCTTGGCCTTCGTGGGCATGGCGGGTGTCCTCCCGGCGGCTGGGACGCGGCCGAGACTCCATTGCCCCGACAATCATGGTCAGGTGCGGACGTTACCGGAGGACCTTGCCCGAATCGGGCGGCCGCCGCGTCGTGGACACCCGCCCCGCCGGGCAGCGCCGCGGGCAGCACCCCAGGTCATTCAGAACGGCAGGTAGTAGGTGAGCACGTCCGCCGTCACGGGCGGGAACAGGGCGGCGAACAGCTCGGGGTCCCCGGCGGGCGAGACGTCCGGGCGGAGCCGCGCAAGCCCGTCGATGCCCCACGGGCCGAACAGCAGGGGCGCGAGCCAGTCGGGCGCGACGCCGGCACCACCCTCGCTCTCGGGCGCCTGCAGCGGACCGCCGACGACGACCGGCGCCATGCCGTCCGGCGTCACCTCGAACCGGTAGTGCCGGCCGTAGGTCGACAGCAGCACGCCGGTGCGCTCCAGCCCGGCCGCCGCGAGCCGCGCCGCCAGCACGGGCCGGAGCGCGTCGAGCACGGCCGCGGGGTCCGCGATACGCACGTAGTACTGCTCGGCGCGGTCGGCCGCAGGCTCCATCAACGGCTCGCACACCTGGTGCACGAGGGTGCCGGGCCGCTCCACGACGCCGACCCGTCCGCTCTCGGACTGCCGCGCGACCGCGGCCAGCAGGTCGCCGACGGCCCCGGCGTCCCGTGCCGTCGCCTCGGCGACGAGGCCGCTGCCCGGGGTGATGCGGCCCGACGCGACCACCTCACCCGCGCGGTCGACGACGAGGGTGCTGGTGGCGTCGTGCGCCACCAGCCAGCGCAGGCGCGCCGCGGGGTGCGGGACGGCCAGGTCGCTCACGGCCTGCGCCGCACCCTGGAGGCTCCGCGAGCGCGCCGACGTCGTCGGGCCGGGCCGGGCGCACGGTGTCCCCCGGGCCGGCCGGCGGCAGCGCGCCCAGTCGCCGCGGATGCGGCTGCCGGATGGCGTACTCGTAGCCGAAGAGCCGGTAGAAGTACGGGATCCCGACCATCTCCTGCACCAGGTGGCCGCGGCGGGCGGACTCGGCGTGCGCCCAGGCCATCAGCGCACGGACCAGCCCCCGGCCCTCGTAGGCCTCGTCCGTGGCGACCAGCTCCACCTGGCCCGCGGGCAGGACGACGTCGCCCAGGCGGAGCGTCTCGTCGAGCAGCGTCGCGGTGCTCACCACGCGGTCGCCGTCGACGACGACCGCGCAGGAGCGCCAGCCCTCGTCGGGGTCCTCGACGACGAGGCGGTGGTCCAGAGCGTCGTGCTCGTCACCGCGCCGCGCGAGCAGCTCGCCGATCTGGTCGAGGTCCGCGGGCCGCGCGGTGCGCAGCTCGAGGCCGTCGGGGCGGGGCTCGGGGCTGGGCTCGGGGCGGGGCGTCATCGGCACGGTCGGGACTGTGGCACATCCGCGGGCGGACGCGAAGGTGTTTGCCCGTCACGCCGCGGACGTCACGGTGCGCGCATCACGGCGGGAGCAGCCGGACCAACCGGTCGTCGCCCTCGCGCGGGTCCCCGCGCCCGTCCGTGTTGTTCGTCAGCACCCAGAGCGCGCCGTCGGGCCCGACCGCTGCGGCCCGCAGCCGCCCGAGTCCGTCGAGCGCCACCGTCGGCCCCCCGACGCCGTCGGCCGTGAGGGGCACGCGCCACAGCCGCTGCCCGCGCAGGGCCGCCAGGTAGACGGCGTCGTCGGTGACGGCGATGCCGCTCGGGGACGCGTCGTCCGTGCCCCAGGTCGCCACCGGGTCGGTGAACCCGGCCCGCCCGCCGGTCCCCTCGGCGTCCGGCCAGCCGTAGTTCGCGCCGGGCGTGATGACGTTGAGCTCGTCCCAGGTGTCCTGCCCGAACTCGCTGGCGAACATCCGACCCGATCCGTCCCAGCCGAGGCCCTGCACGTTGCGGTGCCCGAGGCTCCACACCGGGCTGCCGGGAACGGGGTTGCCGGGCGCCGGCGCGCCGTCGGGCGTCACGCGCAGGATCTTCCCGGCGGCGGAACCCGGGTCCTGCGCCACCCGCCGCTCGCCCGCGTCCCCGGTGCCGATGTAGAGCATCGCGTCGGGCCCGAAGGCGATCCGGCCGCCGTCGTGGTGGTTCGCGGCCGGGATCCCACTGAGCACCGGCTGGAGGTCGCCGAGCGTCCCGGCCACCGGGTCCAGCTCGGCGCGCACCACCTCGTTGCCCGCTGCGGCCGTGCGGTACAGGTAGACGAGCCGGTCCTGCCCGACGTCGGGCGACACGGCGACCCCGAGGAGCCCGGACTCCCCGCGGTGCACCGTGGTGGCGGCGAGCTGGTCCGCACCCGGCCCGCCGAGCGTGCGGACGCCGTCGGCCCCCAGCAGGAGCACCTGCGCGCTGTCACGCAGGGTCACGAGGACGGCGCCGCCCGGCAGGAACGCCAGGCCCCACGGCGCGGCCAGCCCGGTGAGCACGTCCTGCGGGGTCGCGGCGGCGGGCGGCAGGGCCGGACCGGGCGCGAAGGGCGGCGCGGACGCCGTCGCGCTGGGGGCGGGGACCGGACCGCCCGAGACGTCGGGTCCGGTGGGCACCGCGAACGTCGGGGTGCCCGACGCCGTCCCGCCCGACGACGTCGCCCCGCACCCGGCCACGCACGTCCCGGCCAGCAGCGCCGCACCCACGGCCGCGGCCATCGCCCGCCTCATCGCCTCACTGTCCGCGGCACCCACCGGGGCCGCAACCGGGAGGGGCGTGCCTACCCTGTCCGCATGAGCACCCGCATGGGCACCCGCCGCGCCCTGCTCGTCGTCGACGTCCAGCCCACGTTCTGCGAGGGCGGCGCCCTCCCCGTCGCGGGCGGCAACGCCGTCGCGCAGGCGATCGCGGACTACGCCGCCGCGCACCGCGACCGGTACGACCTGGTCGTGACGACGCAGGACTGGCACGTCGACCCGGGGACGCACTTCAGCGCGACGCCGGACTTCGTCGACACCTGGCCCCCGCACGGCGTCGCAGGCACGGCCGAGGCGGAGCTGCACCCCGCGCTCGCCGACCTGGCCCCCGACGCGAGCGTCCGCAAGGGCGCCCACCAGGCGGCCTACTCGGGCTTCGAGGGCACCGACGACGCCGGGCGTGACCTCGCCGCAATCCTGGCGGCGGCGGAGATCGAGGCCGTTGACGTCGTCGGGATCGCCGAGTCCCACTGCGTGCGCGCGACGGCGCTCGACGCGCTGGAGGCGGGGCTGAGCACGCGCGTCCTCACCGACCTCACGGTGCCCGTCACGCCCGAGCAGGGCGCTGCCGCCCGCGCGGAGATGGCCGGGCGCGGCGTCGCGCTGGTCGGGTCCGCGGACGTCTGAGGTCGGGTCCACGGAGACCTGAGCGGTACGACGGTGCGACCGTCCGGGGTGCTCAGCCCGAGGTGCGACCCCGGGCCGCCAGCGCCGCCGCGTAGAGGTCGCGCTTCGCCACGCCTGCGGACGCCGCGACGTCGGTCACCGCGTCCTTGAGCCGCTCCCCGGCATCGGCGCGCGCGAGCACCTCCGGGACCAGGGACTCCGCAGTGGGGGCCGCCGACGGAGGCGCACCGGCCACGACCACCGCGATCTCGCCACGTACCTCGTGGGCCGCCCAGGCGACGAGCTCCGCCAGCGGCCCGCGGATCGTCTCCTCGTAGGTCTTGGTGCAGCTCGCGGCACACCGCCGCCGGCCGGTCCGCCCCGAACGCGCCGGCCATGTCCGCAAGCGTGTCGGCGATCCGGTGCGGGGCCTCGAAGAAGACCATCGTGCGGCGCTCGTGCGCGAGCTCGGCGAACGCGCGGCGCCGCTCGCCCGGCTTGCGGGGTGGGAAGCCCTCGAAGCAGAACCGGTCGGTCGGCAGCCCGGACAGCGCGAGCGCGGCGAGCACGGCGCTCGGCCCGGGCGCGCACGTCACAGGCAGGCCCTCGGCGGCTGCGGCCCGGACCAGCGCGAAGCCCGGGTCGGAGACCGCGGGCATCCCGGCGTCGCTCACCACGAGCACGGTGCCGCCCCCGCGCACGACGTCGAGCAGCTCCTCGACCCGCGACGCCTCGTTGTGCTCGTGGTGGCTCACCACCCGCCCCGTCACCTGCACCTCGAGCCGAGCCGCGAGGGCCGCGAGCCGACGGGTGTCCTCGGCGGCGACGACGTCCGCCGAGGCGAGGAGGCGCCGGAGGCGCGGCGAGGCGTCCTCGACGTTGCCGATCGGGGTCGCGGCCAGCACCACGTGCCCGGAGGCCATGTCGGCTGCCATCCGGCCAGGCTAGGGCACCTACGATGACCGTCGTGACGACCCGGCTCGCGGAGCTGATGTCCCGGGGCGCCGGCTGGCCAGCGACGTTCGCCGTCACTGCCGTGGCCGCCGCCCTGCGACTTCCCGCGCTCACCCGACCCCACACGATCGTCTTCGACGAGACGTACTACGTGAAGGACGCCTGGACACTCCTTCGCCTGGGCTACGAAGGCAGCTGGCCCGACCAGCCGAACGAGGCCTTCGCCGCCGGGCAGGTGGACATCTACTCGCCGCAGGCCGGCTACGTGGTCCACCCGCAGGTGGGCAAGTGGGTGATCGCGCTCGGGCTCAGGGTCTTCGGCGCAGGCACCCCCGTCGGATGGCGCATCGGGGTGCTCGTCGCGGGCCTGATCACCGTGCTGCTCGTGACACGCATCGGCCGTCGGCTGTTCGGCTCGACCGTGCTGGGCTGCGTCGCCGGACTGGTCGTGGCGCTCGACGGGCTCGCGATCGTGCACTCCCGGATCGCCCTCCTCGACGGCATCCTCACGATGTGGCTGGTGGCGGCGTTCGCCGCCCTGCTCGTGGACCGCGACCGGACCCGGGCCAGGCTGGAGCGGTGGGCGCTGTCCCGGTCGGGGCCACCCCCGGTGCCCGACGCCGTCACGGACGCTCCGGTGGCCGCTGCGGATGCTCCCGAGGCGGGTTCGGACGACCCCGACGCCGTCACGGACGCCGACGCCCCGGAGGCGACGCCCGACGCCGAACCCGATACCGATCCCGCGTCGGCGCCCCCCACCGGCCCTGCCCTCGAGCCCGGCTTCGGCCCCGGCCTGGGCCTGCGGCCGTACCGGCTCCTCGCCGGTGTCCTGCTCGGCCTCGCGGCCGGCACCAAGTGGTCGGCGCTGTGGTTCATCGCCGCGTTCGGGCTGCTCTCCGTCGCGTGGGACGCCTCGGCCCGGCAGCGCGCGGGGATCCGCCGCTGGTGGCAGGGCGTGCTGGTCCGGGACGCTGTGCCCGCCTTCGGCTCGATCGTCGGCGTCGCCGCCGCGGTGTACGTGGCCACCTGGGCGTCGTGGTTCGCGCACGACGGGTCGTACGGCCGCCAGTGGGCCGCGTCGCAGCCGGCGTCCTGGGTGCCCGACGCGCTGCGCTCGTGGTGGCACTACCACCAGCAGATGTGGACGTTCCACACCGAGCTGCGCGCCGAGCACCCGTACATCGCGCACGCGGGCGGCTGGCTGCTGCAGATCCGCCCGACGTCGTTCTTCTACGAGTCCCCGACCCCCGCCGAGCAGGCATGCGGGGCGGATCGCTGCTCCCAGGCGATCACGTCGCTCGGCAACCCCTTCATCTGGTGGTTCGCCGCAGCGGCGCTCGTGGCCGCGGTCTGGTGGGCCGTCGGGCGTCGCGACGGCATCGCCGCCGTCCTGGTCGCGGCGGTGCTCGCCGGCTGGCTCCCGTGGTTCCTGTACCCGGACCGCCCGATCTTCACGTTCTACGCCATCACGATCCTGCCGTTCCTGGCCCTCCTCCTCGCGTGGGCCGTGGCCACGATGTGGCGGTGGGCCTCAGGCGACCCGTACCGACGACGATGGGTCGCCACCGGGTTCTGGGTCGCCGGGCTCCTCGTCGTCGCGACGACGGCGTTCTTCTGGCCCCTCTGGACGGCGGAGGTCGTCACGTACCGCTTCTGGCAGCTGCACATGTGGCTGCCGAGCTGGGTGTGACGGCGGGGCGGGCCCCAGAACGCGTCAGCGCACGACCTCGTCGAGCGCCGGCCGGTACCAGGCCAGTCCGAGTGCCTCCCAGCGGCGCGTGAGCTTCGGCAGCGCCGCCCGGAACGTCGCCCAGTCGCGTCGCTCGGGGGCCGTCCAGCCGACGTCCGCCAACGCGGCGAGCCGTGGCAGCAGCATGACGAACAGCTCGCGCTGGGTCCGCACGGTCTCGGTCCACACGGCTGCCTCGACCCCGAGCACCTGCTCCGCCGGCACCGACAGCAGCGCGGTCGGGTTCCACGCGTAGGCGTCACGCAGGGTGATGAAGCCGGCCCAGTCCTGCCCGACGGGCGTCGCGGCGTCGTACTTGGAGTCGAAGTACGCGCGGCGGGTCGGGCTGAGCACCAGGCGGGCGCCGTCGGCCACGGCCTGCTCGAGCACGTCGGTGGGCGCACGGTCGTCCCAGTACTGCAGCACGGATCCCGGTGGCAGGGCGGCCCGGGCGGCCTCCTGCCACCCGACGACCGTCTTGCCCGCGCGTCGCACCGTCTGGACCGCCAGGCCGATGAGCTGGTCGTACTCGGTGGCGTGCATCGTGAGGGCCTCGTCGCCGCCGATGTGCACGTAGCCGCCGGGCGTCATCGCCGCGATGTCCGTGAACACGTCCCGGATGAACTCGCCGGTCGCGGCGAGCTGGCCGTCGAGGCGCGAGAAGCCCACCCCGGCACCGGTGTACGCGGGCGCCGCCGTCCCCGACGGGGCGAGCTCGCCGTAGGCGTGCAGCGCGGCGTTGACGTGCCCGGGCAGGTCGATCTCCGGCACGACGACGATCCCGAGGGCCGCCGCGTACGACACGACGTCGTGGTAGTCCTCCGTCGTCAGGAAGCCACCGGGGTCCCCGCCGACCGCCGTCGTCCCGGACACCTGCGTCAGCGCCGGACGTGACGGCAGCTGCACCCGCCAGCCCTGGTCGTCGGTGAGGTGCAGGTGGAGCACGTTGAGCTTGAGCGTGAACATCGCGAAGATCACGGACTTGATGACGTCCACGCCGAACCAGTGCCGCGCCAGGTCCAGGCACAGGCCGCGCCACGGGAACCGCGGGTGGTCGACGACGAGCGCCGGGGCGATCGTGAGCGGACCGTCGAGGCCCTCCCGGACGCCGAGCTGCTCGAGGGTCGCCATGCCCCGCAGCAGGCCGACGGCGTCGAGCGCGGTGACCGTGATGCGCCAACCGCTCACCTCGACGCGGTACGCGTCCGTGGCCAGCGCCGGGGGCAACGTCGGCGGCACCCCGACCTCCGCCGGGTCCGTGGTGAGCCGCAGGTGCACGACACCGCCTCGGCCGTCGTCCTCCTGCACGACGGCGACCGGACCACCGATCCTGTGCCCGACCCGCCCGGCGGCGAGCACCGCGACCGTGACCGCGGCGGGGTCCTCGCCGACGAGGATCCGCACGCCGGGCCGCAGCACGAACGGCGGGCCGGCCGGGAACTCCGCGCTCACCGGCGCCGGGACGACGGGCACCTCGGGCACGCCCACCACCTTCCGTCGTTGGACGCGCACAGGCTAGCGGGGCGCGCCGACAAAACCGGGCATTCAGGACGTCAGGGCGTCGGGCGTCCCGCCCAGTGGGCGCCGATCTCACGGGATGGAGGCCAGCGGCCTGCGCAGTCGCTCCGGCGCCGGGGAGGCACGGGGCGAGCGGCGCGCACGCCCACCGCGCCCACCCGGAGGAGCGGGGCCGGCGACCGCCGTCCAGTCCCAGAGAAGTGCTTCGAACTCGGTCGTTGGTGCGACACCGCCACCGAGACGGACAGGGAGACGCTCGGCGGCGCAGCGGGGCTCAGCGAGCCATCACCGCGAGGTGCGCCTCACGACCAAGGTTGTGATACGCCCTCCCGCGCCGACCGAGCGGGATACTTTCTGGCGTGACACCGACTCCACAGGAGCCCAGGCAGCACCCCGGGTGGGTACGGGGCTCAACCACTCAGTCGGCGGGAGACGTTGTCCCGTTCCTGTGTGACGCGGCCCGGCACCACGCTCGCCGAGCACTCCGGCTCTACAAGAGCACGAGTCCCTGGGATCTTCTCGACGCGGGCGCGGATGCTGGCGGAGCAGTGGAACTCCTTGCGAAGGCGTCCATTGCCGCGGTGGAGCCAGCGTTGCTCGCCAAGGGAGGCGGCGGCCTCGGGCCTGCCGAGACGGTGCTCCGGCTCCGTGGGCACGGCCACGTTCTCGACCCGAGCCGCGAGCCGAAGTTCGTGACCCTCGACGCGACCGTTGCCCTCGACATCGCCGACCGCCTCTTCCCGACGTTGGCGAAGGTGTCCGCTGGCGCGCGCACCGCGCTTGAGGCGCGTAACGATGCCCTCCACATGGGGATCGCTGTGACTGACCAGGTCGACGCCGCCGTGGCTGGCATGGCCAAGTACGCCGCCTTCGTACTTCCGCTGCTCGCCGTCTCGGCCGAGGACTTCTGGGGAGACAAGGACGACGTCGCGGCTGCCGGGCGTGCGGTGGATGCCCGGGCCACACGCGTTGCCGACGTCACCGCAGCCAAGACCCAGCTCGCGGAAGCGCGGTACGCCCGCTTCCTGATCCGCTACGGCGACGAGGCTCCGCGCCGGGCAAGAGCGCTCGAGGTGCGCCACCGGGACCAGATGGACACGCGCCCCGGATACACCGAGACGTGCCCCGCCTGCGGGCACCAAGGCTGGGTCGATCTTGATGCTGACTTCGACGTCGATAGAGACGGTGACGGCGGCTGGGTCTACTTCCAGACCGGCGAGTGGGTAGAGGGATTCAGCTGCCCCGTCTGCGAGTTGCGGCTCGACAGCGAAGAGTGCGAAGAAGCCGACATCCGGCTCACCCGTCACGAGGACGACGAGTACACGCGGGAGGACTGAGGGGCTCGTCTCGTCGGTGGGTGCCGGTACGCCGGTCTCATGTCGAGCGCACCCCCACCACCTGAGCCCACCACCAGCGTCATCACCCCGTCGGCTGACTATGGCGGCTACGCCCTGAGGAGCGTCCGCGAGGCCGGCGGTGAGGAGACGCTCTGCTTCGAGGCGACGCTCACCCGTCACGGGCGTCCCATCGCGGTTGTCAGCAACGGCGGGACGGGCGGCTCCCATCGCTACTCGCCGCTCGAGCGTGGTGGCCGCGACGACATCGAGGCGTTCCGCCAGTTCGCGGTCCGGTGGAACGCCGGCTCCGAGCTCGCGGGCTACGCCGACGACGACCAGCTCATCGATCGTCTGGTCGAAGTCGCGCGTCTCAACCGGAGCCGGAGGCTGTTGTTCCTGCTCGACGACGCCGACTACTGGAGCACGGGTGAGGCCCGCGCCGTCGTCGGCATCCCGGACCGCGCCGATGCGCTCGACTACCTGAGGCACCAGTACGTCGGCCGTACGGTGCGCGTC
Source organism: uncultured Actinomycetota bacterium (assembly GCA_963807045.1). Taxonomy (GTDB): domain Bacteria; phylum Actinomycetota; class Actinomycetes; order Actinomycetales; family Cellulomonadaceae; genus Actinotalea. The sequence goes on from CAWDZL010000002.1 coordinate 593,775, forward strand.
TGGAACCGGAACGTGAGCGACTGGGTGCTGCTCGACACCTGACCACCGCCCCGGCAACACCCTCTTGCCGCCCACCCCACCGCCAGCGTCGTCCCGTAGCGCCCCGTCACCGAACCGTGGCGGGGCGCTGGTGTGAGCGGTGGGGGCGGGACTGCGTCACTCGATGCGGGCGAGTAGCTCCTCCGCGGTCGTGCCCGGCCGCAGCGGGAGGATCTCGCTGTCATCGACCCACTCCGCGAGAATCGCGGATCCGTCCGACGGAAAGCCCGGCAGTGTGGTCACCGCTGCGATGAAGGCGGCAGCGATCGCGCTGTCCGAAGACGACAGGTCGAGAGCCTTGCCCGTTCGCTCGACGTCGACGAGCAGCAGGGTGCCGTCGTCAGCCGTGATCTGGTACTGACCGACCAAGGACTCGGCGCGGCGACCCGTGAGGATCTCGACGTACCGCCGCTCGGGCCACCGGGCAACGATCACCGCATCCAGAAGCTTCCCGGTCAAACGCGTAGTCACCGCGGTACATCCCGACAGTCGCCTCAGGCATTCGTCCTCCTCATGGCTGCAGCCTCACGTAACCCGGGATGTCCAGCGCCCGCATCCGCGCCTCCCACGCCGCGGCGGACTGGGCGTTGTTCGTGACGATCTCCACAACCCCGTTGCCGCCGACCCGTTCGGACATGTCCGCCAGATTCTGCAGCATGCGGTCCATTTTGCCCTGCGCGTACGCTCCGAAGTTGCCGAGGGTCTCCGGGATGTAGAACGACGACGCCGGTGTCGACACCAGCTTCGCGTCGCCCGGTATCAGCCCGTACGACGAAGTGAAGCCATCGACGGACGCGATGGAGCCGTCGCTGAGGGTGACGAGCCGCTCACTGGGTCCGTAGACGCTGCTCTGGTAGGCGCCGGCGGCGTCGTAAGCCTTGAGTGGTCCCTCGGGCAGGGCGTCGATGCGTGCGGCCGCTGCGGCCTGCTCTTCAGCGGACGCTGCGACGAGGCGGCTGCCGTCGGCCAGTTCGATTGGCTCTCTGCGCAGCCACGCGGCGAAGTCGATCATTCCGCTGTCGGGGTCGGCAGCGGCGATGCGCAGTGCGGTGGCGAACCGGTCGCTGAGCTCCATCGAGCCGAGGAACCGGGTAGCGGCGACGCCAGCGGGGAGCGCGGCGAGGGCGATGTCGGGTGCGGCGCGGCCCCACCAACGCCCGGGGTTGTCGTGCAGGGTGTCCATGTCGAGGAACACCGGGTTTCCCTCGTCGTCCACGTCGAACGTGTCCAGGACTCCCTCGCCCATGGCGCGGCCGTCATTCATCAGCCCGGAGGGGTCGATGAAGGCCCGGAGGGGGTGTAGCCGCCAGCCCGTCTGGGCCAGGCCGACGGCCCACTCGCCGATGCCCGCGAGGAGCTGCCCGACGTCGAAGTTGCCGTCCGGCAAGCCCTTGGACATGTCGTTCAGGACCTGGGCGGCAGCGAGCTCGGATGCTCGGACCTCGCTGCGCGCTGCCGCGAGGACGTGCTCAGCGGAGCGGCGCAGGATCGCGCCCGGGTCCCCCTCAGGGAGTGAGGGGCTGTTGTTCCCGAAGGGGCCGGTGGCTTGGGGGTGCAGGGTGAGGGCGCCCACACCGGCGTCGGTGGCCTTGGCCACCCCGGCCGCCCACAGCTCGATCGCCAAGGCAGCTCGGCCCTGCCCCCAGCGCAGCACCTGCGCGTGCGCCTCCAACACGGCTGCAGCGACACCGAAGACCTGCCCGACCCAGGTCAGGCCCTTCGCGACGTCACCGCGCCGGACATCGCACCTCTCGGCGGCGTCACCGACCCAAGCGGCAACGTCACGCGAGATTGCCCCGTCGTGCTCCTCGAGAACCTCGCGTGCCCGGGCACGCAGGTCCTGGGCGTCAGCGAACAACACTGCGAAAGACCCGGTGACGAGCTGGGCCGGGTCGGTGGTGGTGCCAAGCTGACCGATCACGGCAGCTGGTCCCCGAGGGCCTTGTGGTCATCCGCAGCCATGGTGTCGATCACGTCGTACGAGAGCGCCGACATCCTCATCGCGTGCCCGATGCTCTCGGTCTCGTCACCGAGCTTGTGCACCGCATAGGTGAACCTGTCGGCGAAGCGCCAGGCCGCGCCTCGCAGGTCCGCTCCAGGGCCGCCGTACGACCCGTGCCCGAGCATCACGCCCTTGCCTGCCGTGGCACGCAGTGCGTCGCCCGCACGCAGCATGTCGTTCCCGTGAGTTCTCAGCTCGTCGGTGTCGACCTCGTAGCCCTGCCCCACTACCCCCCCCTGCCCACCGCCAGCCTTCGGCGATGACGCTAGCCGGTAGGGCCCGATGTCCGGGTCTGGTCGGCGCCCTCGCAGCGCAGATCACCCGTTCGGTGGCACCCGCACGATGACCGCCCCGACCCATCACGGTCGGGGCGTTCCTTGTCGTTCGGTCAGGCCGCAGCGCTCAGGGCATCTGGAGCCCGTGGCTACCGGATGGCTACCTGTCATGTATGACAAAGGCCCCCGAAGGGGCCTCTGACCTGCTGCCTTGTGGTGGAGCTGAGGGGATTCGAACCCCTGACCTTCTCATTGCGAACGAGACGCGCTACCAACTGCGCCACAGCCCCAAGTGCCGGACTAGGGTAACACCTCCGCGAGGGCGGACGGTGCAGCCTTCCCCTCCGGAGCCCGGCTCACTCCCCCGCGGCGCGGCGCCGCGCCAGGATCGCGTCCAGGTCGATCGTGCCGGTGGTCTCGACCTCGGGCAGGTCGTCCTCGACGACCTCCGGCGCGGCCGCCGCAGCCACCGTCTCGAGGTCCTCGGCGGGCAACGGCGCAGGCTCCGGACGGCGGACAGCCGGCTTGAGCGAGTACGACGGGCGCGGCACCGGCACGGGCTCCCAGGCGGGGCCGCCGAGTGCCTCGGCGACGACCGGCGTGGGCTCGGCGAGTCGCTCCGTGGAACGCTCGGCGGGCACGCGGGCCATGATCTGCGTCGAGTCGTTGGACGGCCGCACAGCGCGCCCGACGGCGGCCGGAGTGACGAGCGCGCGGCGCGCGGCACGCTCCGGTGCTGCGGCGGCCCAGGCGGCGTCGGCGCGGTGGCCCTGCACGACGGCGCGCCGACCCAGCACGAGCACAGAGCCGAGGAGCACAGTCGGCACGAGTGCGCCCACGACGACGAGCGCACCCGCGAGCGCGGCGACCCAGCCGGTGAGCGTGCCAAGGGTCAACGCAACCGCCAGCACCGCACGGCGTCGAGCGCCCGCGGCACGCCTGGACAGGTACGCGGCACGATGCGCCTGCTCTGCCGCGCTGCGACGCACGGCGTCGGCGATCACACGGTCGGTGAGAGCATGCGGCCGGTCCACGGACCCACCTCCTCGTCGCGCCGGGGGGTGCAGCAGCACCAACCCGGACCGAACGGCGACCTGCCGCTCGGGGTTCGTACCCTCCGCCCGGATCACCCGGACGACGCGCAGCGCCTCGGAGAACCGGTCGTCCGTCCGGGACTCCAGCAGCTGCTGGCGGAACCGCAGCCGGTGCGGCACCAGATACGCGATCCACAGCCCGGCAAGTGCCAAGAGCAACGCACCGGCCTGGCTCACGGCACGACGGTAGGTGCCGACCCGGCGTCGAGCCGGGAGCGGACGCGGCGTGTCGGCCGTCCGGCGTTACGCAGGCGCCGATCGGGAGTGCCGCCACCGCGACAGGAGCCCACCGGGCACCTCCTCGGCAGTCACCGCGAACGTGCGGTGGTCGCGCCACGCACCCTGGATGTGGAGGTACCGCTCGCGCAGCCCCTCCTCGCGCAGCCCGAGCTTCGCGACGACACGCAGGCTCGCCGCGTTCTCCGGCCGGATGCAGATCTCCACGCGGTGCAGCCCCACGGGACCCAGGCAGTGGTCGACGGCGAGCGCCACCGCCGTCGGCGCGATCCCCCGCCCCGCCACGTGCTCGCTGACCCAGTAGCCGAGGCTTGCCGAGCACATCGACCCGCGGACGATCGTCGCCACCGTCAGCTGACCGACGAGCTCGCCGCGGTACTCGATGGCGAACGGCAGGGCCGCACCCTCGCGGGCCTGCCGCGCCATCGTGCGGACGAAGCCGGGGAACGTCGGGGGCCGACGCCGGGCGTCGGGCGGCTCCGGCGGGGTCGCCTCCCACGGGTCCAGCCACGCGGCGTTGCGCGAGCGCAGCGCCATCCAGGCCGTGTGGTCGCTCCGCCGGAGCGGGCGCAGGACGACGTCGCCGTCGCCGAGCAGGGCGGGCCAGCCGGCCGCCATCACGACTCCAGGACCATGCACGGCACGACGTCGCCCGCGTGGGCCGCCGTGGTGTCCTCGGGCAGGGCGATCAGGACGTTCGCGCGGGCGAGCGCCGCGAGCGAGGGCTGCGCCGGATCGTCGAGCGGCGTGACGGTGTACCCCTCCTCGGGCCCGCCGACGACGGTGCCCGGCACCAGGTGCGTGCGGCCCGGCGGGGACGCGATCGGGACCGTGAGGGACGCGCGCACCGTCGGCCGGAACAGCTCGGCGTAGTCCGCCATCGCGCGCAGCGCCGGCCGCAGCATCACCTCGAAGCAGGTGAGCGCAGCAACCGGGTGTCCAGGGAGCGCCGCGACCAGGACGCCGGGGGCACCGGGGTCGAGCGGCTCCGGGCCCGCCTCCCCAGGTTCGCCCGCCGCCACGCGGCCGAAGCCCATCCGCCCGCCCGGGGCCATCGCGACCTGGTCGATGCGGACGGTCGCGAAGGACGCCAGGACGTCCGGGACGGTGTCCCACGGCCCGGCGCCGAGGCCACCGGCGATCACGAGCACGTCGGCGCGCACCAGCTGGTCGGCGAGCACCTCCCGGAGCAAGGCGCGGTCGTCGGCCATGGGACCCACCCGCACTGCGGCCGCCCCGGCCTCGCGCGCGGCCGCGACGAGGGCATGCCCGACGGCGTCGTGCACGGTCCCGTCCCGCAGGGGCCGGCCCGCTTCGACGAGCTCGTCACCGACCGTGACGACCACGACGCGCGGCACCGGGCGCACCCAGAGCCGGCTGCGCCCGAGGGCAGCGGACAGCGCGAGGTGCCGCGGCCCGAGGCGCGTCCCCTCCGGGATGACCAGGCGATGGGCGCGGGCGTCCGCACCCGCGGGGCGCACGCCCTCGCCGGCGCGCACGCCGCCGCGCAGCGTGACGTGCGCGCGGCCGCGGTCCGTGTCGCCGAGGGCCACGACGGTGTCGGCGCCGACCGGCAGCGGCGCCCCGGCCGCGACGAGCACGGCGCTGCCGGGCGACAGGTGCGTGCGCGACGCCGTCGGGGGCGCGTCGGCCACCACGGGCAGCTGGGCGTCCCACCCGGGGGCGTCGGCGGCCCGCACGGCGTACCCGTCGTATGCGGCCACGGGGTCGCGCGGGACGTCGTGCTCGGCGGTGACGTCCTCCGCCAGCACACAGCCGGCGGCATCCGCGAGCACGACGTCCAGCGGCGACATGGGCCGCGCTGCCGCGAGCACCGTCGCGACCTGGTCCGAGACCGACCTCATGCGTCGACTCCTGGGCGGGGCTGGTCCGTCGTCACTCCCAGCTGTCCACGTACTCCAGCAGCCAGTCGCGCAGCTCGCCGCCCAGGTCCGGACGGTCCGCGGCGATCTGGATGACGGCCTTGAGGTAGGAGAGGCGGTCGCCGGTGTCGTAGCGCCGGCCGCGGAAGATGACCCCGTACACGCCGCCGCCCTGATCTGCGGGCATGGCCGCGAGCGTCGCGAGCGCGTCGGTCAGCTGGATCTCGCCGGCCCGGCCGGGCTGCGTCGTCTCGAGCACGCCGAACACCGCCGGCTGCAGCACGTACCGGCCGATGACGGCGAGGTTGCTGGGCGCGTGCTTGGGGTCCGGCTTCTCGACCAGACCGGTGATGCGGACGTGCTCGGCGTTCTCGCCCTCGAGCGGCTCCACCGCCGCGCAGCCGTACGCCTCGACCTGCTCCGGCTCGACCTCGAGCAGCGCGACCACCGAGCCACCGGTGCGCTCCTGGAGCTCGATCATCTCCGTGAGCAGGTGCTCCTTCTCGTCGATCAGGTCGTCGCCGAGCAGGACCGCGAAGCACTCGTTGCCCACGTGCCGCCGCGCGCAGAGGACCGCGTGGCCGAGGCCCTTCGGGTAGCCCTGCCGGACGAAGTGCACGTCGGCCAGCTCGGTCGAGCGTCGCACCTGGGCCAGCCGGTACTCGTCGCCCTTCTCCTCGAGGATCGCCTCGAGCTCGGGAACCGCGTCGAAGTGGTCGTCGAGGCTCCGCTTGGAGCGCCCGGTGATCATCAGCACGTCGTCGAGCCCGGCTCGTACGGCCTCTTCCACGACGTACTGGATCGCCGGCTTGTCGACGATCGGCAGCATCTCCTTCGGGGTCGACTTGGTCGCCGGCAGGAACCTCGTACCGAGACCAGCGGCTGGGATCACGGCTTTGCGGATGGTCATGCCAGGCAGGCTAGCGGGCCCCGTGGCCCACGGCGTGGCAACGCGGTGATCTCGGCGATCCACCCGCTGCGGTTGGCCGCGCATGACGACTTCTTTGCCATGATGGACACGTGAGCGCGCCTGTCCAGCCCTACCCCACCCACGTCGCAGGTATGGAGACGAGGGAGATCAAGGAGGAGCTGCGGCGTTCGATCCGAGCGGCCCGCACCGCGATGACGGAGTCGGCGCGGACCCGCGCCGGCGAGGCCTTCGCGCATGTGGTCGCCGAGCTGCCGCAGGTGCGCGACGCCGCCGTGATCGCCGCGTACGTCTCGCGGCCGACCGAGCCCCCGACCCTGCCGCTCCTCGAACGGCTCGCCGCTCGGGGCACGCGCATCCTCCTGCCGGTGCTCGGCTCCGGGCTGCAGCGCGACTGGGCCTGGTACACCGGGCCGGGCGAGCTGCAGGTGCAGGCGCCGGGCAGACCCGCCGAGCCGCCGGGTCCCACGCTGGGCGCCGGCGCGCTCGCACAGGTCGACGCGATCGTCGCGCCCGCGCTGGCGGTGGACAGCGAGGGACGACGCCTCGGCCAGGGCGGCGGCTGGTACGACCGCGTCCTCGAGCACGCGCCGGAGGGTGCCTGCATCGTCGCCATGGTCTTCCCGGACGAGGTGTACGACGCCGCGGCGCGTCCCCTCCCCTCCGAGGAGCACGACCACCGGGTGGACATCGCGGCGACCCCTGCCGGCTGGCAGTGGCTGCGCCGGCCGCCGTCGGCGTAACGCACCCGGGCGACGGGCCGGGTCAGTCGTCCTGCGTGGGCACCAGCACGAGGGTGCGGTCGGACGCGGCGTCGACGGCGTCGCGCGTGAACGGCCACGGGTAGGTCCGACCGTCCGCCCACGCCTCGAACTGGTCGGTGTAGTGCACGCTGCCGGGGTGCCCGGACGTCCCGGTCATCGTCACCCACGCGGAGGCGTCCAGGTCCCCCAGGTCGACGACCATGCGCATCGCCGGCGCCGCCGTGACGTCGTAGGAGCCGGTGGCGGCGTCCCAGGCCGTGGCGTTGACGATCGAGGACCCACCGTCGACGCCGAGCGGAGCCGGGTTCACGAGCCGGCGGACCGGCGCGGGGATCGAGTCGCCACCGAGCACGGGGTGCTGCGGGGCGGCGGTGTGCAGCTGGCCCCAGCGCCAGTCGGTCGCGTCCTTGCCGAGCTGCACGGTGAGGTCGAGACGCGCCTCCTCCATGGCCCGGACGAGGATCTCGTCGCGGCTCTCCACGACGCTCACCGTGCGGCGGTCGTCCCACCAGAGGCTGTTGGGCCGCCCCATGAGGTCGACGACGACCTGCAGCCACTGGCTGCCGCCGTCGGGCCACATGGACTCCGGGAGGTCGTCGTGGAAGGTGAGGTTGAGGAGCTTCGCCCACACGGCCGCGAAGTAGGCCGCGGCCGCCGAGTCCTCGGACTGCTGGAAGTCCCAGCCCCGGAGCAGGTCGATGGCCTCCTCCGTGAACGCGTCGGGCGTGCCGACCGTGACAAGGGTCGGCACCAGCGCGGCCGCGTAGGGGTTCCAGGCGTCGTTCTGCATGGCGTTCATGTCTGCGACGTCGGTCTTCCCACCGTCGGCGACGAGCCCGTCGAGCAGGTCCCGGATGCGATCGGAACGGAACCCGTAGTCCCAGTCGGAGGTGAGGAAGGGGCCCTGGCCCTGGGCCGTGACCGCCTGGTTGGCCGCCACGATGTAGCCGGACTGCGGGTCCTGCACCGCAGGCATCTCCGTCGACGCCACCCAGCCCTGCCAGTCGTAGCGCGAGTCCCACCCGGGCCTCGGCCACGTGCCGTCCGCGGGGACGGGGCCGTCGGGCACCGCCGCCCGCACCGGGATGCGTCCGGGCGCCTGGTACCCGATGTGCCCGTCCGTGGTCGCGTACACGATGTTCTGGGCCGGGACCTCGAAGGCCTCGGCCGCCGCGGCGACGTCGGCGGCGCTCGCGGCCGTGTCCAGCATGAACACCGCGTCCGCGGTGCGGCCGGGCTGCAGCGCCGTCCACCCGAGCGCGACCTCGGTGCCCGCGCGCGTGCCCTGGCGGGTCGGCGAGCTCGAGAGGTCGTCGATGTCGAGCACGTCCGAGACGATCGGGCCGTGCACGGTCGAGCGGACCTCGATCGTCACGGGATCCCCGCCGTTGACGAGGATCTTCTCCGTCCTGGTCTCCAGCGGGACCTGGGCGCCGTCCCGCAGGTACGTGCCGGCGTCGTCGTCCACCCGCTCGAGGAAGAAGTCGGTGGTGTCCGCGCCCATGTTGGTCAGGCCCCACGCGAGGCGCGCGTTGTGGCCGATGACCACGCCCGGGAAGCCGGAGAACGTGAAGCCGGAGACATCGAACGGGCAGTCGGCGCCGACATCGGTGCAGTGCAGGCCCATCTGCGACCACACTCCCGGCGCGGAGATCGCCAGGTGGGGGTCGTTGGCGAGAATCGGCTTGCCGCTCGTCGTGAGGGCCCCCGAGACGACCCAGGAGTTCGAGCCGACGCCGTCACCCTCGCCGACGAGGTGCGGGACGGCGTCGAGCGCGTCGCGGACGGTCTGCAACGAGCTGGTCAGCTCCGGGCTCAGGTCGGGTGCCGCCGTCGTCGTCACCGGAGCGGAGAGGAGCTCGGCACCGCCCGTGCCCGCGGGCTCGACGATCGGCTCGTGCTCGGTGGGGTAGGCGGGGAAGAGCTCCTTGACGCGGTCGACGTCGTGCAGGGCGGCGTAGGCCAGCCCGCGGTCCAGCTCGTCGTCGTAGTTGCCGCGCAGGTCCCACGCCATTGCCTTGAGCCAGGCGAGGGAGTCGATCGGGTCCCAGTCCTCGGGCTTGGACGTGTCCAGCTGAAGCCCGAGCACGGTGTACTCGACGGCGAGCGTGTCGGTGCTGCGCGAGTGCAGGTAGGCGTTGACGCCGTCCGCGTAGGACTGCAGGTAGCTGCGGGTGTCAGGGTCGATCAGGTCCCACTCCTGCTCGGCGACGTCGCGCCAGCCGAAGGTGCGGATCACCTTGTCCGCCTCGAGCGCGTCCTCGTCCTCGCCGACGAGCTCCGACAGGCGACCCGACGTCACGTGCCGCCGGTAATCCATCTCGAAGAAGCGGTCCTGGGCGTGCACGTACCCCTGGGCGGCGAAGAGGTCCTCCGGGCTGTCGGCGTAGATGGTGGGGACGCCGCGGTCGTCGCGCAGCACCGTCACCTCGGCGTCCAGACCCGGCAGCGCCGCGCTGCCCGAGTGCTCCGGGAGCGGACGACGCACGACCGTCGCCCCGACCGCGACCACGGCCACCACGCCGAGCGCGAGGACCACGGCGACGACGATCAGTACGCGCAGGCTGCGGCTCCGGGGCACGCAGCGAGAGTATCCGGTCGGCTCGGACGACGGCGCTGCGGGCCATCTCGCTGGGGACGGGCGGGGCCGCGGACGGGCTGTGTGCAGCGCGACGGCCGGGCGCGTACCATTGGCACTCGGAACGGTCGAGTGCCAGGCGCCCACGCATCTGTCAGGGGCGGCGTCGACCGGGAGCAGACCTGGGAGGGTTCCGTGCCGACGTACTCCTACGCGTGCACCGCGTGCGACCACCGCTTCGACGCGCAGCAGTCCTTCAGCGACCCCGCTCTGACCACGTGCCCCGAGTGCGACGGAACGCTGCGCAAGCTCTTCGGCAACGTGGGCGTCGTCTTCAAGGGTTCGGGGTTCTACCGGAACGACTCGCGCGCCGGGTCCGGGCGGACGGGCAAGCCGTCGGCCGCCTCGAAGGCCGCGAGCTCGTCGAGCAGCTCGTCCTCGAGCAGCACCTCGACGTCGAGCACCTCGTCCTCGAGCGGCTCGTCGTCGAGCACGGCGGGCAGCGCATCGGGTGCCGCGTCCACTGCTACGGGCTCCGGCGGCGGCTCCTCGACGAGCAAGGCGGCGTCCGCCTCCGCCTGAGGCGCCTCCACAGGGCCCGCCCGGCCCGCGCCGTCCACCGCCGACGCGGCCCCGCCGCTCCGGCGACGCCGCGCCCGCCTACGGTCGCCGGGTGCCCTTCGCCCCTCCCCTCGCCCTCCGCGTCCTCGCCTGGCGCGTCCGCCACGTCGGCGCCGCGCTCCTCGTCCTCGCGGCGGCGTGTCTCGTCGCACGCCAGCTCGCGCCGGCACCCGAACCCACGCGCGCGGTGATCGTCGCGGCGAGCGACCTGCCCGCCGGGCGCGAGCTCACCGCGACGGACCTGCGCACCGTCGCCGTGCCCACCCGCCTCGTGGGCACCGATCCGCCGGACCCGCCGGACGCAGCATCGCTCGTCGGTCGCCGGGTGACGCTCGACGTACCCGCCGGGCTGCCGCTCGTGCCTGCGCTCCTCGATGACGCGCGCTTCGGGCTCGCACCGCCCGACGGCACGGTGACCGTGCCGGTGCGCCTGGCGGACCCGGCGGTCGCCGCCCTGCTGCGGCCGGGCGACCGCGTCGACCTCGTCGCGCCGCGGGACGTGTGGTCGGCGGACGACGGCCGGACGGGCGCCGACGGCGACGGGTTACCGGAGGGCCTGGGCTCCGCATCGGGCGCTGGCGGTCCCGCCGACGCCGACGCCACCGTGCTGGCCGCCACCGTGCTGGCCACCGCCGCGCTGGTCCTGGGCGTGCCGGCGCAGGGGGACGACGACGCATCCGCCGACGGGCTCGGCGGGCTCACGGCCCAGCCCGACGCCGAGCCGCTCGTCGTCGTCGCCGTGGCACCCGAGGAGGGCCGCCGTCTGGCCGCGAGCACCCAGGGTTCCGTCGGTGCCGTACTGGTGCAAGGATCCTGAATCGCGGCCTTTCGGTCGCTCAGGCGCAAAGCCACGGAGGGGACCACCATGATCGCCGGTTTCAAGAAGTTCATCATGCGCGGCAACGTCATCGACCTCGCAGTCGCGTTCGTCATCGGCGCCGCGTTCGCCTCGGTCGTCAAGGCCCTCGTGGACGGGTTCATCAACCCGCTGGTCGCGGCCATCTTCGGGTCGATGGACCTCAGTGGCGCGATGACGTTCTCGATCAACGGCGCTGAGTTCTCGATCGGCCTGATCCTCGCCGCGGCCATCAACTTCCTCGCCGTCGCCGCCGCCGTGTACTTCTGCATCGTCTACCCGATGAACCGGCTGGCCGAGCGCCGCAAGCGCGGCGAGGAGCCCGAGCCCGCCGCGCCCGCCGAGGACGTCCTGCTGCTGCAGGAGATCCGCGACCTACTGGCCGCCAAGCGCGACATCTGAGGACGCGCGACAGCTGACTCACCGCGAGACCTGGGCTGCGTCGGCGCACGGAGGCTGCGTCGGCGCGCGGGGCGCCGGACTCACTGCCAGTGCGGCGGCACCTCACGCAAGATGCGTTCGTCGTCGTCCGGCTCGGCCGGGCCGCCCCAGCCGACATCCAGGTCGCCGGGGCTGCGTGGCAGCACCTTCTCGCCCGCGCGCGCCGCAGCGGCGGGCGCCGTCCCCGTCGGGTCCCCGGGCTCGGTCTCCCCGGCTGCCGTGGGCTCGGGAGCCGGCGCGCCCCCCGCATCTGGCGTGGCCGACGCGTCAGGTGACGTCGGCGTCGGCTGGCCCACCGCCGGACCCATCGTCCAGCGCCCCGTCAGCCCGGTACCCGGCTCCTGCTCCGACCCCACCGTGGCCGGCGGCCGGCTGGCGCGCCGCGGACGACGGCGTCCGTCAGCCACGGAACCGGCGGACCGCCGCGTCCACGGCCGCGTCGATCCGCGCGCCGCGGCGCTCGACGCCGAGCTCGGCACGTAGCGCCGCCGCCATCTGGTCGTCGTTGCGCGGGATCCGCTCCGTGGCAAGCCAGGCGACCAGGTCGTCCAGCTGGTCGTCGGTGTAGGCCGCGATCGGCAGACCCGGCTCGACCTCCGGCCGGTGCGGCCGACCCGGCGTCACGACCGGCACCGGCCCCGAGCGGGTCGACGGCTCGTCGCCCCCTCCGGGCCGACCGGGCTCCCCGGATCGCGGCGCGTCGAGGCGAGCCCGCGCGTCGAGCACGGCCGCGATGATCGCGTCCGCCTCGCCCTGCGGGTCGAGGAACGCGGCCGCGGACCACACCTGCACGACGGTCCAACCGAGCCGCTCGAGGCGCCCCGGCACCTGCCGGTCCCGCACGCGCACGCTCGGCTCGCCGACGTACCGCTCGTCGTCGGTCAGGACCGCCACGAGCATGCGGTCCGGCACGTCCGGGTGGCCGACGACGAGCGGGATGCGGTCGCCGCCGGGCGCGCGGTGGTCCACGGCCACGACGAGTCCGGCGCGCCACAGGCGCTCGGCCAGGTCGAGCACGAGGCGGTCCGGGTCGCTGCCGCCGGTCGGCGCGGAGCGGTCCTCCGCGAGCCCCGCCTGCCCGCGGCGCTCCGCGACCGCGAGGAGGTCGGCCAGCAGCCGGCCCCCGGGCGAACGCAGCCGGTCGGTGTCCAGGTCCGCCGGGCCGAAGCAGCTCAGGACGACGAGGCTCTCACGCGTGGCGGTCAAGGCCTCGATGAGCCGCATGTCGCCGCCGAGCTCGGTGATCGCACCGAAGCGGTGGAGCACGCGGCCGTGCGGGGTGCGCCCGAACCCGAGGGACAGGATGACGGCGTCACGCTGCAGACCCTGCGTCGCGGCGACGTCGACGACGACGAACGGCTCGGTCCGGTGGCGTGCCAGGAACCGTGCGAGGGCGGGGTCGTCGGAGCGCGCGGCGATCTCCTCGCGCACGCGGTCCGCGTGCACAGCCGACGCCGTGACGACCGCCAGCGTGCGGTCGGGATGGGCGGTCGCGTGCTCGACCACGAGCTCGGCGGCGCGCGCGACCTCCATCGCAGTGCCCTCCACGAGCCCCGACTCGCCCGGCATGCCGGCCCCGTCGACCACCTCGAGCCGCAGCAGGTCGGCGTCCGCGGGCAGCGGGGTCGCGTGCAGGCGACCGCCGTAGCCCTGGGCGGCCAGCAACGCCGTGAGGTAGGGGTCACGCCCGGCGGCGTGCGCCTCGAGCGACAGCGTGGGCAGCACCCCGGTCAGCGCCTCGAGGACGGAGCCGGCGGCGCACCGCGCGTCCCCCACCACGAGCACCTGCCGGCCCCGGGCCAACGTCGGCACGACCTCCGGCAACGGCAGGTGGCCCGCGGCATCGACGATGACGAGGTCCTCGGTGCGGCTCGACGGCAGCAGGTGCGGCACGAGCATCGGCGACGCGACGAGGCAGGGACGCAGGTGGCGCGCGACCTGCGGGTACGCGGCCACGGCGTCGCGCAGCGAGACGAACCGGCCCTCGACGACGTCAGCGAACAGCGCCTTGGTCTCCTGCTCCGCCGCCGCCATCCGCCGGTGCACGGCATCGCGGGCGGCCGCCCGCGCGAGCACCGCACGGTCCACGCAGAACCGCTCGTCCAAGGCGCGGAACTCCGCGACAAGCCTGGTCAGCGTCGCGCCGTCGTAGCCGGCGAGCGCCGGGTCGGCGGCCAGCACCTGCTCGAAGACGGTGCTCCACCACGCGAGCTCAAGCTCGGCCCCGACGACCGCGTCGCTGACGCGCCGGTCCACCAGGTCCGCCAGCAGCTCGCCCAGGCCGCGCTGGCTCAGGCTGCGCACGAGCGCGGTGCGCTCGGGCAGGGTGTCGAGCGCGGTGCGGTCGGAGCGCAGGCGCACCAGGCGCCGTGTGAGCTCGTCCCAGCTGAGCCGCTCGAGGGCGGCAGCGCCCGGCGCACCGGCGAGCACGACGGACAACGCGTCCAGGTCGGCGCGAGCCTCGGCGTGGTCCAGCTCGATGCCGGCCAGCCCCTGCGGGATCCGCGGCCAACCACCGGCCGGGCAGTGCGCGCGCCAGATCTCGCGCTGCTCCTGCACGTGCACGAGGGCCGCGTGGAGGTCGGCGACGGGCCGGCCGGGCCGCACCATGTCCTTGGCCTGCTTGCGCAGCCGCCGGCGCAACGTCCCGCCCATGTCGACGCCGTTGCGCCGCCGCCACTCGTCCGTGGCGGTGGCCGCGACCAGGTCGGCAGCCGACCGCTCGAAGACGAGCGGCCGGAAGACGTCCAGTGCCTCGCGGACGCCGGCCAGCATCCGCAGCTGCTCGGCCCACTCGGCCGGGCTGTCGGCCGGCGTCAGGCCCGTGTCCTCCGCGACCGCGAGCGCCTGGGCGCGCATCGCGGGCAGGGCGACCTCCAGCAGGTGCTCGACGCGGCGCAGCGCCGCCGTGGCGCGGTCCGGGGTCGGCAGGTCGGCGCCGTACCAGGCACTGGTCCTGATCGCCATCGTGAAGGCGCCGAGGGTCGCCACGCGGACGAGGTCGGCGGCCGCCTGGGCGCGCCGCTCACCGGTGAGGGCCTCGGCGACGGCCGGGCTGAGCCGGACGCGCGTCTGCGGCGTCGGGCGCGTGGCCGTGAGGCGGGCGAGCGCTTGCAGGGCGTCGTAGGCCGACGCGTCCCACGGCTCGCGCTGCTGGTGCAGCGCGGCGACGTAACGCTGCAGCCGACGACGCCGGTCGGCGAGCTCGCGCTCGACGACGCCGACCTTCTCCATGTCGACCGGCACCCGGTCCACGGTCATCCCGGTCAGGAGTCGCTGGGCGCTCTGCTCCCGCCACCCGGACTCGGGCGCGACGTCGAGGACCGCCTCTTCCAGGCCGAGGTCGCGCAGCCGCGACACGACGGCGTCGGCCGCCCGGCGGTGGCCCGCGACGTAGAGGACGGACCGGCCCGCGGCGACGGCGTCGGCGACCGCTGCGGCGACCGTGCCCGCGACGTCCGACCCCGGCGGGGCGTCCAGGAGCAGGTGGTGACCCGCCGCCAGGGCGTCGAGCACCCGGAGCTGGGCGGGGTCGAGGTCACCCACCCCGCGCTCGGCCTCGATGGGCCGGTCGCCCCGCACCGCCGTGGGCAGGGGCTGCAGGAGGGCCGCCGCGGCGCGCTCGTCGCCGGCGACAGCGGCGAGCACCTCGTGGTCCGCCAGGGTGGGCACGAGCGCGTCGAGGTCGTCGACGAGGGACTGCTCCGGGTGGACGAACGTGCCCACGACGAGCCGGTCGTCGAGCGCGAAGCCGGGCAGGAGCGCACCGCCCATGGTCCGTAGCCGGTCCAGGGCCGGGCGCGGGTCGAATCCGCCCGGCGTGAACGTGCCGCGCGCGAGGGCGACGGGGTCGATGAGCGCGCCGCGGCGCCGCAGTGCGGCGGCCAGTACGGGGTTCACCTCGAGGGTCGGCTCCAGGCTCAGCTCGGGGTCGCTCTGGCCGTGCCGGGACCGCACCGTGACCGGCCGCAGCAGCACGGGAGCCTGCACGCGGCGTCGGGCAGGCGCGTGGCCGACGCCGGGGGCACCGTCGCCGTCCGCCCAGCCCGCCCAGCCGTCGCCGCCGTCCGGTCCCGCGGTCGGCGGCACAGGGCCGTCGTCGTCGTGCCAGCTCGCGACGCCGATCGTGAGGAACGCGGACGCGAGCCCGTACCGCTGGGCGAAGTCCTCGGCGCGGCCCGCGACGGCCCGTGCGCGGCGCTTGGCGGTGCTCAGGGCCGTGCCCTCGCGCACGAGGTTGGACAAGCGAGTGGTGCGGCCGGCGAAGAGCTGGGCGATGCCCGACGGGTGGGCCGCGGACAGGTCGAGCAACGCATCACCGAGTCGCTCGATGTCGG
This sequence comes from uncultured Actinomycetota bacterium, assembly GCA_963807045.1. Lineage (GTDB taxonomy): Bacteria > Actinomycetota > Actinomycetes > Actinomycetales > Cellulomonadaceae > Actinotalea. Next base: position 609,830 of record CAWDZL010000002.1, read on the forward strand.
CGAGGGCGGAGTCACCGGCCTCCTGCGTGAGGGCGTTGCGCCACCCGATGGCGGCTCGGGCGACGACCTCGCCGACGGGCGCGGGGTGCACCATCGTGGGCGGGTGCGCGGCAGGCTCCGCCCCGGGTGCGGCGGAGGCCGCGGGGGTCTGGGCAGTCGCGTTCACGCAAGCACGGTAACCACGCCGACACAGGCGGGCCGGGCGCCGCGCCGGGCGCCGGGCGCACGCGTCCCATACGTCCGGATCGTCCGGTGCGGGGGGCGCGGTACAGATGGTGAGCGATCACATCTGCCGGGGAAATAGAACAGTGCGCACCACGCAGGGGGCAGGCGGTGCGCACTGTCAGGAGAAATTGTGTACCCCCCAGGGTTGCCCGTCAACTGCCCGATGATCACCCACGCGGGTGAACATCGGGTGGCGAGATGCCCTCGTCAGAGGTCGTTCCCGGCGTACGAGAGGTTGAAGCTCTTGTTGGTCACCGGGAAGTCCGCGACGATCGTGCCACGCAGCGCGACGGGCAGCGCGGGCCAGTTGAAGAACGACGGGTCGACCACCGCGAGCCGGGTGAGCCGACCGTCCGGGCCGAGCTCCACCCGGTGCGCGATCGTGCCACGCCACCCCTCCACGAGCCCGACGCCGGAGGCCGGCTCCGCGCGGCCGCTCCCCCGGGCCGGCGGTGCGTCCGGCACGGGCGCCACGTGGCGGCCGACCTGCAGCTCGGGGAGCAGCTCCCGCAGGAGGTCGACGCTCGCGCGCACCTCGCCGGCTCGCACGCAGAACCGGGCCAGGACGTCGCCGTCGGTCCGCACGACCGGCCGCACGCCCGCCGTCGCCGGGTGGAACGGGTGGTCACGGCGCGCGTCGACGTCCAGGCCGCTCGCCCGCCCCACGTAGCCCAGCACGCCGATCTCCCGGGCGCTGCGCTCGCTGAGCACCGACGTCCCTGTGAACCGGTCGACGACCACGGAGTGCTCGAGCGCCAGCCCGACGATCTCGGCCGCGGCGTCCGCGACCGCCTCGAGCCGCGCCGGCTCGGGCACCGCGCACAGCTCGGCACCGCCCAGCACGACGCCGCCCCGCAGCAGCCGGTGCCCGGTCACCTCCGCGTTCAGGCGGAGCAGGTCCTCCCGCAGGCGCCCCGCGTGCACGTTGAGGATGCCGTGGCCGACGTCGAGGCACAGGGCGCCGAGGTCCGCGACGTGGTTGTACAGCCGCTCGAGCTCGAGCAACGCGGCGCGCGCAGCCCGGGCCGGCTCGGGCACCACGACGCCGAGGGCGTCCTCGACGGCCAGGCAGTACGCCGCGGCGTGCCCGGCGGTCGTGTCGCCGCTGACCCGCTCGGCCAGCACCAGCGCCTCCGCAGGCGTCCGGCCGGGCGCGAGCGAGAGGAGCCCCTTGTGCGTGAACCACAGGCGCGCCTTGAGCGTGAGGATGGACTCGCCGACGACGGAGAAGCGGAAGTGGCCGGGGCCGATCATCCCTGCGTGCACGGGACCGACCGGGATCTCGTACACGCCCCGGCCCTCGACACGGAGGAACGGGTAGGCGCCCTCGACGGGGTCGAAGGGCGGCGGCGCCCCGGCGTCGGACCGCATCGGGTACCAGCCGCGCGGCCAGTTCTTGTGGCGCACGAGGCGCCGCGGCAGCGGGTGGTCGTCCGGCACGACGCCGAACAGGTCACGCAGCTCGCGCTCGAACCGGCCGGCAGGGAAGGAGACGGCGGCGAGGCTCGGCTGATGCGGGGCCGCGAGGTCGGTGCGCCGGACCAGCTCGACGCGCCGGTCGCCGGGCCCGGCGAAGAGGTGGACGACGCGCATCGCGTCGGCGTCCTCATGGGCGGCGACGAGCGCGAGCCGCAGCCCGTCGTCGAGCAGGGCCGTGACCTGGGCGGCGAGCTCCTCGGGGCGCTCGGCGGCCGCCACCGAGAGCCGCTCCGGGGCGCTCATCGGGTCCCCACGATCGCGGCGGCGGTGGTCAGGAGGCCGTCGAGCGGCGCCAGCACCCCGAGGACGGCGAGCGCGGCGAGCCCGGCGACCAGCGGCGCCACGCTCCAGCGCGGACCGGCCTGGACAGGTTCGGCCGGCACCGCGCCGTCGGGCACCTCGCCGTCGGGCACCTCGTCCTCGGGCGCCGGTCCGAGCAGCATGCCCGCGACCGGCCGGGCGATCGCCACGAACGCCACCAGCAGCAGCGCGAGCGCGACGGCGACGACCCAGCCCAGACCGGCGTCGGCGGTCGCCCGCGCCAGGGCCAGCTCACTCGCGAAGAGGCTGAACGGCGGCAACCCGAGCAGAGCCGCGAAGGCGAGCGCGAGCGCACCACCGAGGGCAGGCTCACGCACGAGCAGCCCCCGGACGTCGGCGATCCGGGTGGTCCCCGTGACCTCGAGCACCCGCCCGGCGCCGCAGAAGAGCACCGACTTGGCGAGCCCGTGGCCGAGCACGTGCAGCAGCACGGCGGCCACGGCCGCGCGCGTCCCGACCGCGACACCGAGCACGGCGAGACCCATGTGCTCGATGCTCGAGTACGCGAGCATCCGCTTGTAGTCCCGCTGACCGAGCAGGAGGGACGCGGCGAGCGCGACGGACGCGAGCGCGACGGTCAGCACCAGGCCGCGCAGGAACGCGGGATCGAGCGACGCGACCGCGACGACCCGGTAGCGCAGCAGCGCGTACACGGCCACCGAGAGCAGCACGCCCGACATCAGCGCGGAGACCGGCGCGGGCGCCTGCGAGTGCGCATCGGGCAGCCAGCCGTGCATCGGGACGAGCCCGGCCTTCGTCCCGAAGCCCAGCAGGAGGAGGACGATCGCGATCCGCATGACGCCGGGATCCAGCGCGCCGCCGCGCGCGACGAGCTCCGCCCAGTCCAGGGTGCCCTCGGGAACGGCGCCCGCGGCCGCCGGGCCGCCCGCGTGCTGCGACGCGTAGTAGACGAGCACCGTGCCGAGGTAGGCCAGCGCGATGCCGACCGAGCACACGATCACGTACTTCCAGGTCGCCTCGACCGCCCGGCGCCCGCCGTGGTGGCCGACGAGAAGAGCGGTCACGATCGTCGTCGCCTCGATGGCCGCCCACATCACGCCGAGGTTCGCCGCGAGCACGGCGCCCGCCATGGTGGCGACGAAGAGCGGCACGAGGATGCGGTAGCGCCGGGCACCGCGCGGCGTCGTGCGGCCCGTGGCGAGCTCACGGCGCACGTGCCCGACGCCGGCCCAGGTCGCCACGGTCGCGACGGCGCCGATGACCAGCAGCATCACCGCCGTCAGCGCGTCCGCCCGCAGCACGTGGCCGAGGGCGAGGACGTCGCCGTCGCGCGTGGCCACCGCGACGGCGGCCCCCGCGGCGAGGACCACGGCCGAGGCGGCGACGGCGGCGACGTCCGGGCCCGGCCGGGCGGCGCGGTCGGCGTCCCCACGAACGGGGACGGCGGCGAAGGTCGCCGCGCAGGCGGGCGCCAGCAGCGGAAGGAGGAGGACGGCGGGTGTCATCAGTCGCGCAGCTCGCTCAGCTCGTCGAGGTCGGAGGTGCCGAAGGCCAGCCGCATCCGGGCCGCCACGACCTGCAGGACGAGCACCACCAGGAGCACGTCGAGCGAGACCCCGAGCTCCACCACGAGGGGGACGCCGGAGGTGGCGAGGAACGTCGTCGTCGCGATGCCGTTGTCGAGCAGCAGGAAGCCGACGACCTGCGAGAGCGCGTGGCGTCGCGTCACGAGGACGAAGAACCCGAGCAGCACGACAGCGATGCCGACGGGCAGCGCGCGGGTCGCGGGCGAGGGGGCGAGTGCGACGAGCGGCTGGCTCAGCACGTAGGCCAGGAGCGTCAGGAGCGCGGCGGCCAGCAGGGACGCGGTGACGTTGACCAGGGGCGCCGTCTCGCGCGCCGACCGGGAGTCGGCCAGCACGCGGCGCAGCACCCAGGGCAGCACGCCCGCCTTGAGCACGCCCGCGACAGCGGCGGCGAGGTACAGCTCGGCACTGGACTCGCGGACGCCGAGCAGCAGCGCGAGCCCGGCGATCAGGGCGCCCTGGACGGCGAGCAGCCCCACGATCGCCCGCAGGTCACGGCGCCACAGCATCAGCACGGCGGTGAGCAGGATGCCGCCGCAGAGGACGTCGAGCGTCTGCGCGGAGGCGTCCGTGGCCGCGACGTGCGGCAGGGCGGGCGCGAGGGCACCCGCGAGGGCGGTGCTCATGGTGCTCATGGTGGTCATGGCGGTCACGGTGGCGCTCATGCGAGGAAGAAGGACGCGACGACGGCGAGCAGGGCGAGGAGCAGCGAGCCGGCCAGCAGCTCGGGCACGCGGAAGAGCCGGAGCTTGGCCGCGAAGACCTCACCGAGGGCGAGGAGGCTGCCGAGGACCGCCACCTTCACGACGAGGACGACGACGGCGAGCAGCAGGGCACCGGGGGCGAGGCCCGTTGCGACACCCCACGGCGCGAAGAGGTTCACACCGAGCCCCAGCAGCAGCGCGAGGCGCAGCTGGGCGGCGAGCTCGACGAGCGCCAGGTCGGGGCCGGTGTACTCCAGGACCATCGCCTCGTGGATCATGGTCAGCTCCAGGTGGGTGGACGGGTTGTCCACCGGCAGCCGCCCGGCCTCCGCGATGATCACGACGGCGAACGCGACAGCCGCGAGCAGGCTGGCCGGCGAGAGCACCTGGGCGGGCGCGGTGAGCGTGCCGCCCACGATGTCGGTGAGCCGCGAGGAGCCCACCCGGACCGACAGCGCGAAGATCGCGAGCAGGATCGTGGGCTCCGCGAGCGCCAGCACCGTCATCTCGCGGCTGGCGCCCATGCCCCCGAACGCCGTGCCGGTGTCGAGACCCGCGAGCGCGAGGCACACGGTCCCGAGCATGAGCAGGGCGACGACGGCGAACAGGTCGTCGACGCCGTCGGCCAGCCCGTGGGTGGTGACGAAGGGGACGACGGCCGCGACCACCACCGAGGTGGCCATGAGCACGAGCGGCGCGGCCGCGAAGACGACGGTCGAGCCCTCGGGACGCAGCGACTCCTTGCGGAACAGCTTGCGCAGGTCCCGGGCGGGCTGCCCGACGCCCGCACCCACGCGGCCTTCGGCGCGGGCCCGGACCTGCCGCATGAGGCCGGTCAGGTAGGGCGCGCCGAGCATGAGCAGCACGACCTGCGCGAGCGCGACGCCGACGGCGCCGAGCGCGCTCATGCCGTCACCGCCACGGTGACGAGGGCTACGAGGAGCCCGAGGAACCCGTAGGCGAGGTAGCGGTGCACGCTGCCGCCGCCGAGGCGCCGCGCGCCCCTGCCCCATGCTGCGAGACCGGCGATCAGCGGCGGGTAGAGGCGGGCCTCGAGGCGGTCGGGCACCTGCTGGCGGAAGCTCACCGACTCGATGAGGTAGCGCGACTCGGCGTGCGGCGTGACGTCGAGGTCCTGCTCCGGCCCGAGCACGTCGTCGAACACCCGGATCAGCGGCTCCGCGAACGAGGTGGCCGTGTACTCCTGACGCGGGTCGCGCTCGGCGCCGCCGCAGCCCCAGACGGGGACGGTGCGCGGCCGGGTGCCGCCGGACAGGCGGCGCACGGCCGCAGCGGCCAGCACGGTCGCCGCGAGCACGCCGACCGTGACGAGCAGGGGCGACATCGAGCCGGCGATGCCGGACAGCCGCAGGGTGACCGCCGAGTCGGTGAGGGGCGCGGCGCCGTGCACGGGCAGCGCCGCCACGACGCGCGCGAGCGGCCCGGCGAGCAGGGCCGGGGCCAGGCCGACGACGACGCACGCGGCGGCGGCCAGCGCCATGCCGACGCGCATCGCGCGCGGGCCGTCGCTCGCGCGCTCCGCCTCGACCGACCGCGGCATCGCGAGGAAGCCGATGCCGAACGCCTTGACGAAGGTCGCGACGCCGAGCCCGGCGGTGAGCGCGACCACGCCGACGGCGACGGGCATCGTGACGGCGACCACGGGCGCGGTCGCCGCACCGGCCGGGATGGAGTGGATGAGGCCCTGGAGCAGCATCCACTCGGAGACGAACCCCGCGCCGCCCGGCAGCGCGGCCGCGCCGAGCACGCCGACCGCCATGAGCGCCGTCGTCGTCGGCATGCGGCGGGCCAGCCCGCCCAGGGCGTCGAGGTCGCGCAGACCGGTCGAGCGCAGCACGGCGCCGGCACCGAAGAAGAGCACGGTCTTGAAGGCGGCGTGCGTGATGGCGTGCAGGACGGCCGCGGCGACGAGGACCCCCGCGAGCGGCCGGTTCCCGTTCGCGGCGGCCACGAGCGCGCCGCCGACGCCGAGGAGCATGAGGCCGACGTTCTCGGCGGTCGAGTACGCGAGCAACCGCTTGAGGTCGGTTGCGACGCCGGCCTGCAGCACGCCGTGCAGGGCCGAGACAGCGCCGACCGCCATGACGACGAGCCCCCACCACAGCGGACCGCCGCCCAGCACGTCGAGCACGACGCGGATCAGCCCGTACAGGCCGAGCGTGACCATGGCGGCCGACATCAGCGCGGACACGTGGCTGGGCGCCTCGGGGTGCGCGCGCGGCAGCCAGACGTGCAGCGGCACGGCGCCCGCCTTCGAGCCGAACCCGGCGAGCGCCAGGAGGAACACCGCGCTGCGGGCCAGCGGGGGCAGGTGCCCGGAGCGCAACGCGTCGAACGACTCCCCGCCGCCCGCCGCGGCGAGCACCGCGAACGCGGTCATGATCGCCACGAGTCCGGCGTGCGTCATCGCCGCGTACCAGAGGCCCGCCTGGCGGACCGTCGGCCGCAGCCGGTGCTCGGTGAGGACGAGCACGAGCGAGGTCAGCGCCATGGCCTCCCACAGCACGAGGAAGGTGGTCACGCTGGCGGCGGCCGCGACGCCGAGCATCGCCGCGACGAACAGCGGCAGGGTGGCCTGGGCGGTGCGCGACGACGTCGGCGAGGGCGCGTCATGATCGCCGCCGTGCCCGTGGGGCGCGGTGTACCCGACCGCGTAGACGCCTGTGGCGATGGCGACCGCCCCGATGAGCAGGAGGAACGCACCCGAGAGGGCGTCGACGGCCACCTGTGCGTCGCCGAGCGGGAGGAGGCCCGGCGCGGTGGCGGCCCACGGGGAGCCCGTCAGTCCACCGATGCCCGCGAGGACGCCGCCGAGGCCCACGACGACGGTCACGGTCCCCGCGACGACGTGCCGCGTGCGCGCCGGCACCGCGAGCACGGCACCGCTGCCCGCGAGCGCTCCGCCGGCGACGACGGCCAGGCCCACCTCGACGACGCTCATCGGCCGGTCAGTCCTCGCAGGGCGGCGACGATCGCCTCGGGTGGCGGCGGGCAGCCGGGCACCTCGACGTCGACCGGCACCACGTCCGCGACCCCGCCGACGACGCCGTAGGCGCCCGCGAAGGCACCACAGCCGCGCGCGCAGTCACCGAGGGCGACGACGCGCTTCGGTGCGGGGACCGCCTCGTGGGTCAGGCGCAGGGGGTCGGCCATGTTGCGGGTGACGGGGCCGGTGACGAGGAGCACGTCGGCGTGCCGCGGGGAGGCGACGAGCCGCGCACCGTAGCGCTCGGCATCGTGCACCGGGCCGAAGGCCGCGCCGATCTCGATCTCGCAGCCGTTGCAGGAGCCCGCGTCGACGTGCCGGATCTGGATCGAGCCGGACCACGGGAGCGACGGGGACGCATCGGGGACAACGTCCGACGCGGCGTCCAGCGCGGCGTCGGGCGCGGGCACCGGGGCCGCGGGCGCCGTGGGGGTGGCGATCCGCCCGATGCGGATCATGGAGCGCAGGAGCTTCAGCACGCCGACGTCACCGGTCCTGCTGCTCGTCCTCGGCCCGCAGGTCGCTGAGGATCTCGACCTGAAGCGTCAGCAGGTCCGCGCGAAGCTGCCGGCCGACCGCGAGCAGCTCGGCCACGCGGGGCGACGTGAGCGAGTAGTGCACGACGGACGCCTCGCGGCGCGCCTGGACCAGCCCGGAGCCGCGCAGGACGCCGAGCTGCTGCGACAGCGCGGACGCGCCGACGCCGAGCTCGACGAGCATCTCCCCGACGGACCGCTCCCGCTCGCACAGGAGCTCGAGCACGCGGATCCGCATCGGGTGGCCCATGGCCTTGAAGATGTCGGCCTTCGCCTGCTGCAGGGGGACCGTCACGGGTCACGACGGTACCACCATGTCACGGGACCGTGATTTCACGTTTTGCTGAAGTCGCCCACCGCGCCGAGGCGTTCCGCCAGCGACGCACCCCACCGGGCGACCCGGAGCCCGTCGCGGATGTCGCCGGCCAGAGGCGCCCGCTCGCCCGGCCCGACGCCCTCGTCGTCCGCCACATGCCCGGCCCCGGGGCGCTGCCGGGCCAGCCGCGCAACCGTCGGGTCGTACCGCCCCCCGAAGATCGCGACGTCGACCGGGTGCAGCCACGGGTGGCGCCCCAGGGCCTTCGCCAGCTGGGCCTGCGAGTGCTCCCACTCGGAGGGGTCATAGGGGTCCTGCGTCGGCCCGAGCGCGAACACCGCGACAGGCAGCCGCCCCAGGGCCTCCCGGTGCACGCGGAGAAAGGCGTGCGCGTCCATGTGCCATGCGCCCATGAACAACGGCGCGCCGATGACGACGCCGGTGCACCCGGCCAGGTCGCTCACCTCGCTCAGCAGACCCGTGCTGGTGGCGACCCCGCACTCGGCGAGGGCCGCAGCGACCGCCTCCGCCGCCTCGTGCGTGGAGCTGTGGCGCGTGGCGTACGCCACGAGGACAGAGGACACCGGACCCCCCATCGGCGCCGTGGTCGGCTGGCGGACCGGCGCAGCCCGCTCCTCAAGAGTCCCTCCGCGGTGCCCGGCGCGCCACCCGCGCGGCGGGTGAGTCCTGAGGCGGGACGGGTCAGCGCGTGGCGCGGACCCAGGCCTGCGCAGCGGCGAGCAGGGCATCGTGCCCGACCGTCAGCCCCGAGGCCGCGACCGCCAGGCCGTCCGCGCCCAGGGCACGGTTCGCCGCCCGGGTGCGCCGCGCCGTCGGCGTCAGGTCGAGACCCGCCCACGCCTCGGGCGCCACCTGGAGCACGAGCACACGCTGGCCCATCGCCGTCCACGTGACCGCGCCCGTCAGGGCCGTCCACGGCACGACGGCACGGGTGACCCGCCGGTCGTGGAAGCCCTCGGCGGTCAGGGTGACGACGTCGCCGGCGGTGCGCAGCGCGCGCAGCACGAGGATCGCCGTGGCGGCACCGAACGTCACGACGCCGACCACACCGATCACGTGGTTGGCGGCCGCGCGCGGGGAGTCGACGAGCAGCAGACCGACGGACACCGCCGTCATGCCGACCGACAGGACGATGATCCGCGCCATGCCCGCCCGGCTCTGCCGCACGTGCAGCTCGGCGGGACCTCCTGGCTCACCCGTCACCCCGGTCACGCCGCACCCTCCGATCGCGCCGGACCCCGGCGTCGCGCCCTACAGCTTCTTGCCGGGGTTGAGGATGCCACGCGGGTCGAGCACGCCCTTGAGGGCGTGCTGGACCTCACGCACGCGCGGGGTCAGCTCGAGGTCGAGCGCGGCGAGCTTCTCGGTGCCGATCCCGTGCTCGCCGCTGATGGTGCCGCCCAGCTCCACGGCGAGCGCCATGATCCGCTCGTGCCCGGCCCGCGCCCGGGCGAGCTCGTCGGCGTCGGCGGGGTCATAGCAGATGACCGGGTGCAGGTTGCCGTCCCCGACGTGCCCACCGGTGCCGATCGGCAGGCCGATCTCGGCCGACAGCGCGGCGAGGTGCGTGAAGATCTCCACGAGCTTGGTGCGGGGCACGGACACGTCGTCGTTGAGGCTGGCGCCGCGGTACTCGCGCATGGCGGGGTTGAGCCGGCGGCGGGCCGCGAGCAGCGCGTCGACCCGCGCCTCGTCGTCGGCCACCTCCAGGCTCGTGGCGCCGTGGTCCGCGCACACCCGCTGGTACTCGGCGATGTCGTCATCCGCGCCCACGCGCGCGTCGGTGAGCACGAGCAGCCACGCGCCCGCGCCCGCGGGCAGGCCGGACTCGGGGAAGAGCCGGCACACGGCCTCGACGACGACGGCGTCGAGCAGCTCGAGCGTGGACGGCCGGTGCGGGCCGGCCATGATCGCGTTGGCGGCGTCCATCGCCGCGGCGACCGTCGGGAACCCGGCGCTCACGCCGCGCACCGCGCCGGGGGCGGGCAGCAGCGCGACCGTCACCTCGGTGACGACGCCGAGGGTGCCCTCCGAGCCGACGAAGAGGCTCGTCATGTCGAACCCCGCGACCGCCTTCACGGTGACCGGACGCGTCCGCACGATCGTGCCGTCGGCGAGCACGACCTCGAGGGTGCGGACGAAGTCCCTGGTCACGCCGTACTTCACGCAGCGCATGCCGCCGGCGTTCGTCGCGACGTTGCCGCCGATCGTGCACGTGTCCCACGACGCCGGGTCCGGCGGGTAGAAGAGGCCCTGGGCGGCGACGGCGCGGTTGAGGTCCGCGGTGATCACACCGGGCTGCACGACGGCGACCTGGTCGACCGGGTCGACGCGCAGCACCGCGTCCATCCGGGAGAGGTCGAGGAGCACACAGCCCTCGACGGCGGTGGCGCCGCCCGCCAGGCCGGTCAGCGCGCCCTGCGGCACCACGGGGACGCCGTGCTCGTGCGCGACCCGCAGGACGGCCGCGACGTCCGCAGTGGTGGCCGGGGCGATCAGGCACAGCGGGGCGCCGTCCGGCGGGATGAACGAGGAGTCCACGCTGCGGGCCCGGACGGCCGCGTCGTCATCCACGAACGCGGCGGGCGGGACCGCGGCGCGCAGGGCCGTGAGGGCCGCCGTCCGGACGTCGTCGAGCAGGGCCGGGGCATCCATGGTCGTGTCCACGTCGCGGACGATATCGCCCGCGATGCGGTCAGCGCATGGGTCCTGCGTCGCACCCGGCGCGCTCCGGACGACGCGGCCCTGGACGGCGCGGCTAGCCTGGTAGCAGGGGTGCCATGTACGCGTCGGTCATTCGTGACCCGGCGGTCGCCGGCCTGTTCTACCCGGCCGACCCGGCCGAGCTGCGCGCCGAGGTCGACCGCATGCTCGCCGACGCCGGGGCCCGCGCACGTCCGGGCGAGCCCACCCAGGTGCCGCGCGCCGTCGTCGTCCCGCATGCGGGCTACGTGTACTCCGGCCCGACGGCGGCACTCGCGTTCGCTCTCGTCGCGGGCGCCGCGGTGGAGCGGGTGGTGCTGGTCGGGCCCACGCACCGCGTCGCCGTCCGCGGGGTGGCCCTGCCGGGCGCGAATGCGTTCGCGACGCCGCTCGGCCTGGTGCGCGTGCCGCACCAGTGGGCCGCCGAGCTGCTCGGCGAGCTGCCAACGGTCTGCGTGCACCCGGGCGCACACCGCGACGAGCACTCCGTCGAGGTGCAGCTGCCCTTCCTGCAGCGGGCGCTCGGCGACGTCGAGGTGCTGCCGCTGCTGGCGGGCGACGCGAGCGGCGCCGAGGTCGCCGACGTCCTGGACGCGCTCGACGCGTTCGCCGCCGGGACGCTCGTCGTGATCAGCTCCGACCTCTCGCACTACCTCCCCTACGAGGAGGCCCGACACGCGGACGCCCGCACGCTCGCCCAGATCGCGGACCTGGCGGGCCCGCTCGACCACGACCAGGCGTGCGGCGCGACCCCGGTCAACGGGCTGCTCGTCGCGGCCCGGCGGCACGGGCTGCGGCCCACGCTGCTGGGCGCCTGCTCCTCGGGCGACACCGCGGGCGACCGCAGGCGCGTCGTCGGCTACAGCGCCTGGGCGTTCGATGCGTGACGACGGCAGGTACACCGGCACGGGGCGTCAGGGCGCCCTCGACGTGGCCGCGCTGCCCGACGACGCCGGCGACCTCCTGCTGCCGGTCGCCCGCGCGGCGATCATCGCGGCGGTCGGGGCCGCGCAGGACACCTGGCCCCGGCGCACACCGCCCGACCCGCCCGAGCCGGACGACGACGCCCTCGCCGGCCTCCCGGCCTGGGCGCGCGCCGTCGGGGCGAGCTTCGTGACCCTCACGCAGGACGGGCGGCTGCGCGGCTGCGTCGGGTCCATCGAGGCGCACCGGCCGTTGCTCCTCGACGTCCGCGAGAACGCCGTGTCCGCCGCGACCCGCGACCCCCGCTTCCCACCCGTCAGCGCCGACGAGGTGCCCGGCCTCGCCCTGCACGTGGCGGTCCTCACGCCCCCCGAGCCCCTCGACGTCGGCGGGTTCGACGAGGCGTACCGGGCGCTGCAGCCCGGCGTGGACGGCGTGGTGGCCCTCATCGCCGGCCGGTATCGCGCGACGTTCCTGCCGCGGGTGTGGGACGACCTGCCGGACCCCGCCGAGTTCCTGCGGCACCTGTGGATCAAGGCCGGCTTCACGCCGGGCGTCTGGTACGAGGGCACGCGGCTCGAGACCTACACCGTGCGGGACTGGGGCGAGGACGGCGCCGACGGAGGGCGGCCCTGATGGCCGAGCCGAGCGCCTTCCCGGGTGCCACCCCCGCCCGCTGGTGGCACGCCCTGCCCGACGGACGCATCGAGTGCGACCTGTGCCCGCGGCGCTGCCGCCTGCACGACGGCCAGCGCGGGTTCTGCTTCGTCCGGGCCCGCGAGGGCGAGCAGATGGTGCTCACGACGTACGGGCGCAGCTCGGGGTTCGCCGTCGACCCGATCGAGAAGAAGCCGCTGGCGCACTTCCACCCCGGCACGTCGGTGCTCTCGTTCGGCACCGCCGGCTGCAACCTCAACTGCCGGTTCTGCCAGAACTGGGACATCTCCAAGTCCCGGGAGTGGGACCGCCTCGCGGACCAGGCGTCGCCCGAGGCGATCGCCGACGCCGCGCTGGCCGCGGGGTGCGCGTCGGTCGCGTTCACCTACAACGACCCGGTCATCTTCGCCGAGTACGCCATCGACACCGCGGTCGCGTGCCGCGAGCGCGGCCTGCACCCCGTCGCCGTGACCGCGGGGTACATCACGCCCGAGGCCCGCGCGGCCTTCTTCGAGCCGATGGCGGCGGCCAACATCGACCTCAAGGCCTTCACCGAGGACTTCTACTGGAAGGTCTGCGGCGCCCACCTCGCCGACGTGCTGGACACGATCACGTGGGTGTACGGCCACACGGGCACCTGGGCCGAGCTCACCACGCTGCTGATCCCTGGCCACAACGACTCCGCCGCGGAGATCGAGCGGATGTGCCGGTGGATCCTCGCCGAGCTGGGCCCCGACGTCCCGCTGCACTTCTCGGCCTTCCACCCCGACTTCCGGATGCTCGACCTGCCGCCGACGCCGCCCGCCACGCTGCGCGCCGCCCGGGCCGCGGCGCTCGACGCCGGCCTGCACTTCGTCTACACGGGCAACGTCCACGACCCGTCCGGCGAGACGACGTCGTGCCCGTCCTGCGGCGAGACGCTCATCGAGCGCGACTGGTACGCGGTCCTCACGTACCGCGTGACGCCCGACGGCGCGTGCCCGGCCTGCGGGACCCCGGTGCCGGGGCGGTTCGGCGCGGCGGTCGGCCGCTGGGGCCGGCGCTCGCTGCCGGTACACATCCGCTGACGGGCGTTCCTCAGGACACCTCGACGACGACGCCCCGGCTGAGGTCGATCAGGGCGCGGTCGCCCAGGGGCGCCTGCAGGGTCACGTCGAGCAGGTCGAGGCAGCCGTCACCAGAGCGCCCCGGCCCCGGCGTCGTGGAGGTGACCTCGATCCGCACCTCGTCGACGCCCTCCTCGAGCCGGGTCACCTCGGGCTCGCCGTTGCACGAGAAGACGCTGAGATGGAGCACGTCGCCGCCGTCCTGAGGCTGCAGCTCCAGCGAGAAGCTTGTCGGCCCGCGCACCTCGCGCTCGACCGAGCCCTCGAACACGTCGAACCCGTAGGGCACACCGATGCCGGCCAAACGCTCGACGAGCGCCGCGCACGTGCTCGCGCCGCCGTCGTCGCCCGACGCCACCCGGAACGCCAGCCGCCCGTTCACCTCGTCGACGCCCATGCCGTCCACGCCGGACAGGTCGCTGTAGTCGGGGAGCGCCTCCGCGGCGGCCAGGAGATCCGCCCGGCTCACGGGGGCGTCGTCGCGCACGACGACGTCGACACCCGCCTCGTCCGCCGCCTGCCGCAGCGCGGGGAGCTCGGGCCCGTCGGTCAGCCGTACGACGACGGCCCGCTCCGGTACCCACTGGAGCCAGAGCCCACCGAGCCGCTCGCCCGCGATGGCCTGGAGCTTCGGGACGAGGTCCTCGGTGGCCGCCTGCCAGTCCATCGCCTCCTGCGACGGCCCGTCGACGCCGAGGTCGGGGTCGCCGAGCACCTCCGTCCCCGGCGCCCCGGAGTCGCACGGGTTCCCGCCCGGGTCTCCACCGCCGCCGTCGCGCAGCGACGCGCACCCAGCCAACGCCAGTACCCCGGCGAGCGCGCCCGCCACCACCACCGCGCCGCACCGACGAGCGCCCATGTCCGCCTCCCCCGGCGAGCGTGACACCCCTGCTGCGTCTGTGTCCCGGAGTTCGCGCGGCTTGCGGTCAGCCCGCGAACGGCCCCGGCGGTTCCGCCAGCAGGTCCGACGTCGTCCGCACGGCGCCGTCGACGTCGGTCCAGCTCAGCCCAGCCGCGGCGTCGTCCGGCCCCGACGTCCGGACCGTCAGCTCCGCCCACGCCTCGCCCGACCGCCACGTCATGACGAGCCGCCCCGGTCCGGCGTCGTAGGCGAACCCGCCCCCGAACGCCGGGTGGGTGTTCCGGAACCGGGCGAGCGCGCACAGTGCCCGCACCACCGGCGTCCCCGCGGCGGCCGCCACCTCGTCCCGCGTGTAGTGGTGCCGGTTGATGTCCCGCCCGACGCCGGTGCGCGCGAGCAGGTCCATGTCGTCGCCGCCCGCGAGCGCGCCCACGTAGTACACCTGCGGGATCCCCGGCGTGAAGAACTGGATCGCACGCGCGGCCAGGTAGAGGCGGTCGTCGCCGCCGAGCGCCGCGTGGTAAGTCGCGTTGACCTGGTAGACGTCGAGGTTGGTGGCCGCGTAGCCGGTCGCGGCGCGGCTCTGGCCGCGGGTCCGCTCGTGGATGCCCTCCACCAGCGCGGACACCTGCTCGGGCGTGAGCAGCCCCGGCCGCGACGGGTCGTCGGGGTCGGCCGCGACGTCCACCACCCCGATGCCGTCGTGCGTGTCGAGCACCGTGATGGCGTTCGCGGGCCGGATCTCGAGCCAGCGCGCCAGCGGCCCGATGTCGCCGGTGCCCAGCAGGTGCAGCACGAGCGGTGGGAGCGCGAAGTCGTAGACGCGGTCGACGACCCGCCCGATCTCCACCTGCCGCTCGTAGTAGGAGTGCACCTCGACCAGGACGGCCATGCCGCGCGCCCGGGCCTGCGCGGTGAGGTCGTCGATGAACGCGAAGGTCTCCGGCGTCATGAAGCTGGACGTGCCCCGCGTCTTCACCGCGTACCCGACGGCGTCGAGCCGCACCATCGCGACGCCCGCCGCCGCGAGCGCGTCCAGCACGGAGGCCAGGTACGCCCGCGCCGGCGCCGAGCTGCACGTCGATGTCCACCTGCTGCGGCGCGAACGTCGTCCACACGAGCCGCCGCTCCCCCGCGACGCTCACGTGCGTGAACGGCAGGCCCGGCCGAGGCCGGTAGATGCGCGTCAGCTCGGCCTCCGTCGCGCCGTCCGGGAAGACCGCGCCCAGCGTGAGGAACATCCCCGCGTACGGCGAGGCGTCGCCACGCGCGGTCCAGTCCGCGAACTGCGCCGAGCTCGAGGACACGTGGTTGACGATCACGTCGACGACGACGTCCCGGCCCGCCGCCAGCGCGGCCACGTCCGCCCACGAGCCCAGGCGCGGGTCGACGGTGGTGTGGTCGACCGGATCGAACCCGGCGTCCGCGCCGTCGAACGGCACGAAGAACGGCAGCAGGTGCACACCCCCGAAGACGCCGGGGAAGGCGGTGTCGAGAACCTCCTGCAGGCCGGCGATCGTGCCACCCAGGCGATCCACGTAGGTGATCAGCTGCACCTCGTTGCGCATCCCTCATTGTGACTCCCGGGGCCCGCGCGGGCCCCCCGGTCTGAGAGCCCGTCCGCCCCGCGGCCCAGCAGGCGGCGTCGGCGGAGGGCTTCGCGCTGACCCTGACGTCGGGCTGGCGGACGCCGGAGGAGCTGCGGCCCGACTCCTCGTGGGGTTGGTGAGGCGGGCTGGTGATCGCCCTGCGCGAAGCCGCTTCCGACCCCGCTGGGGGCCGTGAATAATCCGAGTCCTCACGCGAGGCCGGAGGCAGCATGGACACCGCACGCAGCGAGCCCGAGCCGGAGTCGCCCCCGCGCGCGACGCTCGTCGCCCAGATGTCCCAGCCGCTGCGCCGGTTCCTCGGGGCCGAGACCGCGGGGGCGATGCTCCTGCTCGCAGCGACCGTGCTGGCCGTCGCCTGGGCCAACTCGCCCTGGTCGGGCACCTACGAGAGCCTGCTCCGCGCGCCGGTGGCACTGACCTTCGACGGCGGCGGCCTCGAGATGACCCTGCACCACTGGGTCAACGAGGGCCTCATGACCGTCTTCTTCTTCGTCGTCGGGCTGGAGGTGCGGCGCGAGCTCGCGCTCGGGGAGCTGACCGACCGCCGCCGCGTCGTCGTGCCGCTCGTCGCCGGGACGCTGGGCCTGCTGGTGCCCGCGGCCCTCTACCTGGCCGTCAACGGTGGCAGCGACGCCGCGCGCGGCTGGGGCGTCGTCATCGGCACGGACACCGCGTTCCTGCTCGGGGCGCTGACCATCGTCGGGCCGCGCCTGTCCACCCAGCTCCGGCTGTTCCTGCTCACGATGAGCGTGGTCGACGACATCCTGGCCGTCACCGTGATCGGCGTCGCGTACTCCGACGCGATCCACTGGCCCTCGCTCGCGGTCGCAGCGATCTGCCTCGTGGCGCTCGTCGCGCTGAGCCGACGGGGCGTGTGGCAGGCCTCGCCGTACGTCCTCGTCGTGCTCGTGCTGTGGCTGTCCACGCTGCGCTCGGGCCTGCACGCGTCGATCGCCGGCATGATGTCGGGCCTGCTCGTGCCCGCGATGGCGGCACGACGCGACCTCGTGGAGGACGCCGCGCGCGCGGCCAAGGCTTTCCGGCAGTCACCCCTGCCGAGCGTCGGGCGGACGGCGCGGCGCGGCATCGTGCGTGCGGTCTCCGTGAACGAGCGGCTGCAGGAGGTGCTGCTGCCGTGGACGACGTTCGTGGTCGTGCCGCTGTTCGCCCTGGCCAACGCGGGTGTGGACCTGCGGGACGGCGTCCTCGGCGACGCCCTGCGCTCCCCCGTCACCTGGGGCGTCGTGCTGGGCCTCGTCGTCGGGAAGCTCCTCGGCATCTCGCTGGGGGCGTTCACCGCCGTCCGGCTGCGCTGGGGAAAACTGCCGCAGGGCGTCGGGCCGGGCCAGGTGGTGGGCGGCGCGGCACTGTCCGGCATCGGCTTCACCGTCTCCCTGCTCATCGCCGAGCTGGCCTTCGGCGGCACGGCGGAGCACGACGACGCCGTCGTGGGCGTGCTGCTCGCCGCGGTGGGCGCGACCGCCCTGGGCTGGCTCGCGTTCCGCGCCGCCGCCCGCTGGCTGGGCGAGCGCACGGCCGAGCTGCCGCGACTGCTCGCCGACCCCGTGGACCCGGCCCGCGACCACGTGCGCGGTCACGCGCACGCCCCGCTCACCGTCATCGAGTACCTCGACGTCGAGTGCCCGTTCTGCGCCAAGGCCACCGGGGTGGGGCTGGCGCTGCGCGCGCACTTCGGCGACGAACTCCGGTACGTCGCCCGGCACCTGCCGCTGCCCGACGTGCACCCGCACGCCGAGCAGGCCGCCCTCGCGCTCGAGGCCGCGGGCCGGCAGGACCGGTTCTGGGAGATGCTCGACCTGCTGTTCCGGCAGCAGGACCGCCTCGACCTGGAGGACCTCGTGGCGGCGGCCGACCGCCTCGACCTGGACGTCGACCAGTTCGTGTCGGACCTGGACGACCCCCACCTCGCGGCGCACGTGCGGGCCGACGTCGCGGGTGCGGAGGCGAGCGGCGCCCGCGGCACGCCCACGTTCTTCCTCCAGGGCACCCGGCACGTCGGGCCCTACGACGCCGCCACCCTCATCGCGCGCCTGGAGGAGCTGCGGGGCCAGGCGCCCGCACACGACTGAGCCGGACGGCAGCCCTCAGCACCCGGCGCTCCGCTGGCGGGCCAGCCGGACCTCCAAACCGTCGAGCACCAGCTCCAAGCCCCACGCGAACCGTTCGTCGAGGTTGAGCCGCACGAGGTACGGGGTGGCCTCGCCGAGGTGCGGGAACTCGTTCGGCGGCAGGGCGGCAAGCTCGTCCGCGACGACGTCCATCGCCTCCGAGGGCGTCCCGCCGATCGCCTCGACGGCGCGCATCGGGCCGGTCTCCTGCAGCACGAAGCCCTGCACGAAGACGACCGAGACCATGAACAGCGCGGCCGAGGCGCCGCCCGCGCTGAACCCGGCGTCCCGGAAGACGGCGAGCGACTGCTCCATGAGCCGCGCGGTGCTGGGCCCGACCACGAACCGGCCGGAGACCACGCGGACGGCGTCGCGCCGCGACTTCAGGTGGTCCCGGTAGAGGTTGGCCATGTACCGCACCTGTTCCCGCCAGTCGCCCTCGGGCAGGCCGGCGGGCATGTCGGCCTGAACGGCGTCGGCCAGGAGGTCGAGCAGCTCGTCCTTGTTGCGGACGTGCCAGTAGAGCGAGGCGGCCTGGACGTCGAGCTCGGCGGCGACCTTGCGCATCGTCAGGTCGTCGAGACCGTCGCGTTCGAGGACGCGGAGGGCGGCGGCGGTGAGCGCCTCGCGGGTGATGCCCGGGGCGCGGCCGCCACCGCGGCGGCCCTTTGCGGCGTCGCGCTCGGCGTCGCGGGCGCCGCGCTCGGCGTCGCGACGCCGGTCCCGCTCGTCGCGCTCGGCGTCGTGCGCGCGGTCCCGCTCGTCACGTTCGGCGTCGTGCGCCCTCTGGCGGGCCGCCTTGGCCGCCTCGCGCGCCACCTCGTCCTTCGGCGCCATCGCGGACCTCCTTCCGGGAAGACGCTTGCAACCTAACACCGTTAGTGGTTATCTAACGCCGTTAGATTGTTCCCTAACGACGTTAGGCCAGCCATGCACACCGACCCCGCACCGCTCGACCAACGGCAGCGCCGCCTCGTCCTCACCACCCTCTGCCTCTCGCTCTTCATGGCGATGCTCGACAACGTCGTCGTCGGCAACGCCCTCCCCAGCATCTCCGCCGACCTCGGCGCCGGGATGACCGGCCTGCAGTGGGTCATGGAGGGCTACTCGCTCGTCTACGCGTCGCTGCTGCTGCTCAGCGGCACGCTCGGTGACCGCCTCGGCCGACGCCGCATGTTCGTCATCGGCCTCGCGCTCTTCACGTTCGGCTCCACGATGTGCGCACTGGCCGGGTCGCTCGGCGTGCTCATCGCCGGCCGCGTGGTGCAGGGCGTCGGCGCCGCACTCCTCACGCCACAGTCGCTCGCGATCCTGCGGGCCACCTACCTGGACCCCACCGAGCGCGCCCGCGCCATCGGCACGTGGAGCGGCGTCTCCGCCCTCGGGCTCGCGCTCGGCCCCGCCATCGGCGGCCCGCTCGTGACGGCGTTCGGCTGGTCGAGCGCCTTCTGGATCAACGTGCCCGTCGGGGTCCTCGCCCTGGTCATGGCACTGCGCGTCCTACCGCACGACGCCGGTCAGCCGGGTCGGCTCGACCTCCTCGGCCAGGTCCTGGGCACCGCCGGCGTCGCAGGCGCGGTGTACGCGCTGATCGAGGCGCCCAGCCAAGGCTGGACGTCCCCGCAGGTGCTCACCGGTGCCGCGCTCGCCGTCGTCGGGCTGGCCCTGTTCGTGCCCGTCGAGCTGCGCGCCTCGCACCCGATGCTCGACGTCCGGCTCTTCACCGACCGCGTCTTCGCCGGCGCCTCGCTCGCGGGGCTGGTCGTGAGCTTCGGGATGTTCGGTGTGCTGAGCTACCTCGGCCTGTACATGCAGTCCGTGCTGGGGTACTCGGCCGCGTTCGCGGGGTTCGCGTCGCTCCCGTCCACCGGCATGATCATGTTCGCCGCGCCCCTCGCGGCACACCTGGCCGTGCGGTACGGCTCGCGGGTACCGCTCGGAGCCGGGCTGCTGATGTGCGCGGCGGGCGTGACGATCCTCGCCCAGGCCGGCGCGGACGCCAGCTACGGCGACTTCTGGTGGACGTTGCCGCTCATCGGGTTCGGCATGGGCCTGTCGTTCGGGCCCATCTCGATCTCCGTGATCGAGCGGGTGCCGGCGCGCAAGGCCGGCATGGCGTCGGCCACCACGAACGCGACCCGCGAGCTGGGCGGCGTCGCCGGCATCGCGGTCATGGGCTCGCTGATCACCGCCCACCTGAGCGCGGTGCTGCCGGGCCGGCTGGCCCACGCCGGCGTGCCCGACGACATCGCGCAGCGCATCGTCGACACGGCCACCGCAGGCGGGGCGGGCGGGCTGGCGCCGTCGGCGGACGTCCCGCGCGCCATCTCCTCGGCCGTCGCCGTCTCGTTCACCGACGGCCTGCACCTCGCGCTGATCGTCGCGGCCGTCGTCATGGTGGCGGGCGCCGTGACCGTGTGGCGGCAGATGCGGCCGGGGGCACCAGCGGTGGCACTCGAGGCCGAGCCGGACAGCGAGCTCGACCGGATTGCCCCGGCTACGGGCGAACTCTCGGCGAACATCGCGTGACAGGTGCTGCCCCCGGCCGTTCCGAGCAGTCCGGGGGCAGCACGATGGCGCCGTGATGACCGACCTCGCACTCCTCACCCAGCGCCTGCCCCGCGTCACCGCGGCCGGGTCCACGATGGCGACGGTCGTCGGGCACCTCGCCGTGCCCGTCGAGGTGCTCGAGCACGACGCGCCGATCGCCCGGCTCGAGCGGGCCTTCCGGTCACCCCACCTGGCGCGCGTCGCCATCCGCCGCGGCGACGAGATCGGCCTGCTGACGCGCACCCGGTTCCACGCAGCCCTGGCCGGTCGGCTGGGGTTCGGGCGCGCGCTCCTGGCGCGGCGCACCGTGGCGCAGATCGCCGACTGGCGGCCGCTGGTCGCGCACCCCGAGGCGAGCGTGCTGCGCGTGGCGCTGGCCGCCATGGACCGCGAGCCGGAGCGCCGCTTCGACGACGTCCTGGTGAGCGCGGCGGACTGGCGGGTCGCATCGGCGACCGAGCTGGTCCTCTCCCTGTCCACGCTGCTCGCCGTCGGCTCGCTCAACGACGGACTGACGGCGCTGGCGAACCGCGCCTACCTGCTGCACCAGCTGCGGGAGCGGTGCGCCGCGACCGCCGGGACGCCGCACCGGGTGGCCCTCGTGGCCATCGACGTGGCGGGGTTCCGCCGCATCAATGCCGAGCTGGGGCACGGCGCCGCCGACGGCGTCCTGGTGGCCGCGGCCGCGAGCCTGATGCGCGCACTGCCCGCCGGCTGGGACCTCGGCCGCACCGGCGACGACGAGTTCACCGCCGTCGGGAGCATCCCCGGTCCGGTCGACGACGAGCGGGCGTCCGCCTTCCTGGAGTCGGTGCGGCGCGCAATCGGGCCCGACGTCGCCGGCCCGGGCGGAGCACAGATCCCGTTGCGCCGCGGCGTGGTGTGCTCAGCGCCGGGAGGCGGGCACCCCGAAGCGCTCTTCCACGCGGTGCACGAACGGCTCGACCGGCTGCGGCACGTGCCGACGGCGCGCGGCCGCGTCGACGTCTGATTGCGGCGCAGGGCACCACCCCGGCACGGCGACGCCTCAGCGGCTGATGTAGGCGCTCAGCTGGTCACGCTCGGCCTGGACCTCGGAGATCCGGTGCTTGACGACGTCACCGATGCTCACGACACCGGCGAGCCGGCCGTCCACGAGCACCGGCAGGTGCCGGAACCGGCCCTCGGTCATCCTGGTCATGAGCGTCTCGAGCTCGTCCGCCGGGGTGCAGGTGGCCACCTCGACCGTCATGATGTCGGCCACCTGGCGGTCCAGCACGCGGTCGCCGTCGGCCTGGAGCCGGCGCACGACGTCACGCTCGCTCACGATCCCGGCCACGGTCGCACCGTCGTCGGACACCACCACCGCGCCGATGCCACGCTCGGCGAGCAGCCCGAGCAGGTCCCGGACCGAGCGGGCCGGGGCGATCGTGACGACGTCGCTCCCCTTGCGCCTGAGCACCTCGGACACTCGCATGCCGCACCCCCGACCAGGACACCCGCGACCCGCGCCGTCACGGTCCAGAGGACGACGGTACGACACGGCCCGGGCCGTGGAAAGGCCCAGGCCGTCAGGCGACGGGCGCGACCGGCGTCCGCGGCCCGTGGAGCCGCCACAGCAGCAGGGCCACGCCACCGAGCGGGATCTCGATCACCACGACGAAGAGGCTGAACAGCAGCAGGGAGGCGATCGTCGCGCTCGGCTCGGCGCCCAGCGCCACCAGCAGCGCCGCGACGCCCGCCTCCGTCACACCGAGCCCGCCCGGGGTGATCGGCACCACCGACAGCAGCCGGCCCGCCCCGAACGCGACGAGCACGAGCACCGGCCCGACGTCGGCGTCGGTCGCCGCGAAGCACCCCAGCAGCAGGAAGTACTGCAGCACGATGAGCCCGAGGGAGCCCCCGACCAGCCCTCGCCACCGCGCGCGGATCACCGAGAGCGAGCGCCCGATGGCGACGTCGACCTCCCGGGCCAGACGCCCGATGCGACGGTGGTGCGGCGCGTTCGCGAGCCGCCGCCGCAGCGGCGGCGCCGCCAGCACGCCCACGACCCCGCCGATGACCACGAGGCCGACGGCGGCGGCCACCGTGAACTGGTCGGCCTCGTGCGGGAGCCCCGGGCCCAGCACGAGGACGAGCGCCGCCGCGATCGGTGCAAGCAGGCGGGCGACCGTCGTCACCACCGTCGTCACGAGCGTGTAGGAGGAGAAGTGGTGCCGCCCGAAGCCCCACGACCGCAGCATCGCCCAGACGACGCCAAGACTCACCGGCCCGCCGAGCGGCACCGCGCCCGCGACGGCGCTGCCCGCCAGGTTCAGCGCCAGGGAGTCACGCTTGCGCAGCCCGGGCAGGGCCGCGCTCTGCACAAGGGTCTGCGCCGCCATGGTCGCCGCCCACAGCAGAGTGAGCCCGGCGAGCGCCCACGGGTCGACGGACGCCAGGAGGCGCCCGACGTCGGGCCAGCTCGTCCCGACGAAGCCCGGCAGCACCCAGAACAGCGCGACGAGGATCGCAACCCCGACGACCCCGACGGCCAGGCGTACCGCCACCCGCGGGCCGGAGGGCGCCGCGACCACCGGCTCGTCGACCATCCCGCTCCCCTCCTCGTCGCTGCGCGCGGGATCAGGGTCGCATGCTGGGCGGCGGGTGCGCCGCACGGTCCCGCGACGACGCGCGGCATCGGCCGAGGTCAGGTGGCCGGCAGCGGCACGAACCTGGCCCCGCGCAGCCGCCAGGTCAGCGCGACCAGCGCACCGAGGGGGACGTCGAGGATCACCATGTAGAACGCGAAGAGGAGGAGCGCCGCGACCGCGGACCCCGGCTCCGTCCCCAGGGCCGCGAGCAGGGCGCCCACCCCCGCCTCGGACACGCCGAGGCCGCCCGGCGTCACCGGTAGCACCGACATGAGCCGACCGGCGCCGAACGCGACCAGGCCCACGACCGGACCGACGCCGGCTCCCGTCGCGACGAAGCACCCCATCAGCAGCAGGTACTGGAGGAGGAGCTGCGCGGCGGAGCCGGCGACGAGCCCCGGCCAGCGCCGGCGGATCACCACGAACGAGCGGCCGATCGCCACGTCGACGTCACGGGCAAGGCGGCCCAGGCGGTGGTGGTGCGGCGCGTTCGCGAGACGCCGTCGCAGGGGCGGCGAGGCGAGGGCCCCCACCACGGCCGCGACCATGAGCAGCGCCAGGAGCGCGACGAGGGCGATCTGGTCGGCCGCCGCGGGCAGCCGGCCGCTGGCGAGGAGCACGAGGGCCGTCGCGACGGGGACGAGCAGCCGCACCGCCGCCGAGACAACCGTGGTGACCAGCGTGTACGAGGAGAACTGGTGGCGGTCGAAGCCCCAGGAGCGCATCATCGCCCAGTTCAGGGCCAGGCTGACCGGACCGCCGAACGGCACGGCACCCGAGACGGCGCTGCTCGACATGTTGAGCGTGACGGCGCCCCGGAGCGTGAGGCCGGGCAGCGCAGCGGCCTGCACCACGGCCTGCGCGACGAGCGTGCCCACCCACAGCACGCCGAGGCCGCCGAGAACGAGCGGTGGCACGGAGGCGATGAGCCCGGCGACGTCCGCCCAGCTCGTGCCGACCAGGTCCGGCAGGAGCCGGAGCACCAGGACGAGGATGGCGACGCCACCGCCGACGAGGGCGACGCGTGCGAGCGGGCCGGGGCCGGCCGGGATCCTGAACGACTCGGACGCCACGATGCCACTCCCTCCGGCCAGGCCGACGGCACTCCCAGCGTCGCACCGGAGTCGCTTCTGCGCGGCTCGAGAGGGGTCCGCCCGGGGCCCCGGCATGGGATCGTGAGCGCCATGGCCGCGGATCCTGCTCAGCTCTTCCCGGGCAAGTTCTTCATCAGCACCGCACTCGAGGCGCTGGACACGAAGACGGCGATGTCGGGCGAGCTCGCCCGCCGCTACCTGCAGCGTGCGGCGATGGCCGGCGTCCTGATCGGCGTCTTCTACGTGGCGAACTTCGCGGTCATCGCGGCGTTCGAGGCGGTGCCGGCCGGGGACACCACGCTGCGCACCATCGGCCGCGTGGCCGGGGCACTGACGTTCGGCTGGGCGCTGGTCTTCATCTACTACACGAAGTCCGAGCTGCTGACGTCGAACATGATGATCGTCTCGGTGGGCGCCTACCACCGGCGCACCACGGCCGGGAAGTCGCTGCGGGTGCTCGGGCTCTGCTACGCCGGCAACGTGCTGGGCGGCGCGTTCGTCGCCGTCCTGCTGCGGTTCTCGACGCTCGCGGACGGCGTCGTCGGCGAGGAGATGCGCGGCGCCGTCGACCACAAGCTGGAGTACCTGGCGTCGGCGAGCGGCTGGGGCGACCTGCTGGTGCGCGCGATCCTGTGCAACTTCATGATCAACCTGGCGATGCTGCTGGTCTACAACGGCCTCATCAAGGACGACCTGACGCGCAGCCTGGCGATGATCATGTCGGTGTTCGTGTTCGCATTCCTCGGCCTGGAGCACTCGGTGGCGAACACGGTGCTGTTCGGGATCGTCGGGCTGCGGGACGGCGTCGACGTCGGGCTCGCGACCGGGAACGTGGCGATCGCGCTGCTCGGCAACTTCATCGGCGGTGGCCTGCTCATCGGCCTGTACTTCGCTTACGCGAACGACGACTCCACCTACCTGCGCCGCCGGGCCGCACGCGCCGAGGCCGACGACACCGCCTTCGAGATCTAGCCGATCCGCCCCCGTCTCACCTCGCCCCCGCCCGACCTCCGCCCCACCTCCTCGCCGCCTCCCGCGAGCCCGTCAGCCGCGGACGACGAAGCCCGTCTCCCCCGCCGGCTCCTCCTCGACGACGTCGACCCCGGTCACCTCGGCCTCCCACGGACCGCGGCGTGCCCACGCCAGCAGGCCGTCGACGGCGTCGGCCGGGCCTTCAGCCACGATCTCGACCGAGCCGTCGGGCAGGTTCCGCACCGAGCCGCCGACGCCGAGCCGTCCGGCCTCGCGCACGCACGACCAGCGGTACCCAACCCCCTGAACGACCCCGCTGACGCGCACCCTCCGACGAATCACCCCTCCAGTCTCGCCCCCCACCCCACCCGCGAGCGCTGCCATCTGACGCGACCGCTGCCGCCCAGATGGCAGCGCTCACGTCAGATGGCAGCGCTCGCGGGGCGTGGAGGGCGTGTGGGGGGTGGGGCGGAGTTCGTAGTACGGGTGGCGGCGCGAGACGGCGAAGCCGAGTGACTCCGCCAGGCGCGTCGAGCCCGCGTTGTCCTCGCGGCACGACCACACAGGGACGAGGCCGCGGCGCACCAGGTCCTCGACGAGTGCGGCGCACGCCACGCGCGCCAGCCCACGACGCCGAAAGCCCGGCACGGTCTCGATGCCCACCTCGGCGTCGTCACCCATGCGGAAGGCGACGAACGCAATCGCCGCAGGGACGCCGTCGGCCTCCACCACCGCGCCGCCCCCGGCTGCCGCGAACGACCCCATCTCGGTCCAGAAGCGCCCGGGCACGGTCCCGCCCTGCCACATCAGGTCGGCCTCGCCTGCGGGCCGCACCGTGACGCCGTCGGGCAGGGCACCGCCGGGCAAGGCGCCGCCAAGCAAGGCGCCACTGAGCAGGGCGCCGCCGGACGACCCGCCCTCGCACGACGCCGCGAACGCCGCCGCGTCGAACGCGAAGTTCAGCCGCGTGCGCCGCACCGTGACGACCGGGCACCCCGCCTCGTCCACCAGCGTCCCGTCGCGCTCCACGCAGCGCGCCACCGGCACCGCGTCGAGCGCCGCGTCCCACTCCAGCGGCGCCGCGCCCGAGGCGGCCCAGCGCGGCTCGACCTGCAGCCACTCCGCGCGACCGCCTGCGGCACGCGTGCGAAGCCTGCGCACGACGGCGTCGAACGCGCCCGCGACGTCGGGCCCCCAGACCAGCGACATCCCGCACGGGTGCGCGGCGTGGAACGCGGCCGGCTCGTCGGGCCGGTCGCACCACAGCTCGCCGTCGGCCAGGCCCTCGACCACCGCGCGGGCGAACCCGACGTTCATGTCGATGCCCTCAAGGGCGCGGAGCGCGGCCTCCCGAGCCTCGACCGGGACGTGCAGGGCATCGGCGGTCGGGGCGTCGCTCATGCCCCCGAGTGTGCCGAAGAAGCGCGCCCCTTGACTGTTCGCCGCACGTCACCCGCCGCGAGCGCCCACAGCACCAGCACCGGCTGGAACAGGAGCCGCGCCGCCCGCTCGGCGTCGGTGTCGAGCCCGAAGGCGTCGGTGTGCTCGACGTACTGCGCGATGTTCCCGGGGAACACCGCCACGAAGAACGCCCCCGCCGCGACGCCGACCCACGCCCGTGCCGGCTGGCGCCACGTCGCGAGCAGCGCGGCGCCGAGGGCCAGCTCGGCGATCCCTGAGGCCACCACGACGACGTCGGCGTCGACCGGGAACCACGACGGCACCTGCGCGCGGAACTCGTCACGCGCCGCGGTCAGGTGAGCGGTGCCGGTGAAGACCAGGCCTCCCCCGAGCACCACTTGGGCGAACCTCCTGAGCGCACCCGATCGGACCACCGTCACCCCCCTCTCGCGGACGTCACACCCATCGTCCACCGGATCGCCGCGGTCGGCCCGGCCACGCGACGCTCGCGCTTGCCAGAGCGCCCGCCTCCCGCGTGAACTGGCCCCATGCACCAGCACACGCAGCCCGACGACGCTCCCGACGACGCCGCCCCAGACGTCGTGCCCGCCGACTTCTGGGAGGACCGCTACGCGGGCGCCGACCCGATCTGGTCCGGACGCCCCAACGCGACGCTGGTCGACGTCGTCGGCTCGCTCGGCCTGACAGCGGGCACCGCGCTCGACCTGGGCTGCGGCGAGGGCGGGGACGCACTCTGGCTGGCCCGCGGGGGCTGGCGGGTGACGGGCCTGGACATCTCGCCGACCGCCGTCGGGCGCGCACGGGCCGCAGCCGACGCCGCGGGGCTGACCGCGGAGCAGGCCGGCTTCGAGGTCACCGACCTCGCCCACTGGCGCGACAGACGGACGTTCGACCTGGTCACCGCGAGCTTCCTGCACTCCCCGGTCGAGCTGCCGCGCGCCGAGATCCTGCGCCAGGCGGCCGACCGCGTCGCCCCCGGCGGTCACCTCCTGCTGATCGCGCACGCCGCCCCGCCGCCCTGGGCGAAGGACCACGACGCGCACAGCCCCCGCCCGCTGACCCCGGACGAAGAGCTCGAGCAGCTCGCCCCCGACCCCGCAGCGTGGGACGTCCTGATCGCGGAGACGCGCGAGCGCGCCGCGACGGGGCCCGACGGCGAGGCCGCCACCTTGGAGGACGGCGTGGTGGTGCTGCAGCGGCGCTGACCACCCGGCGACGCGCGAGCCGGCCGGCTCGGCGCCCAGCCGAGCAGCTCGCGCGCGCGGACGAAGGGCCCCGACCCGGAGATCGGGGCCCTCACCCTGGTGGTGCCGCAGGGTCCTGTGGCCGGCTCAGGCCACCGGGTCACGCAGGGAGGTGCCGGTGCAGGAACGCCGCCATCGCCTGTCGCTCGACCGAGAGGCCCGGGCGGTAGGTGTGGTCGGGCCAGCCCGTCACGATGGCGCTCGCCGCGAGCGCCTCGACGGCGCCGCAGAACGGGTGGCTGGTGGTGACGTCCGTGAACGTCCTGGTGTCGCCGGTGCACGCCGGGATCGTGGTGCTCACCCAGGCCCGGTACAGGAACGCGGCCGTGGCCTCACGGCTGACCGGCTCGCCCGGCCGGAAGGTGTGGTCGGGCCACCCGGTGCTGATCCCCTGCGTCGAGAGCCACTCGATCGCGCTGCAGAACGGGTGGCTGACGGTGACGTCCGTGAACACCCTGGTGTCGCCGGTGCACGCCGGGATCGTCGGGGAGACCAGGGACCGGTAGAGGAAGGCCGCCACGGCCTCGCGCGTCACGATGCCGGCGGGCCGGAACGTCCCGTCCGGGTAGCCGGTGGTGATGCCCTGGCCGACCATCCACGTGATGGCGTCGTAGTACGGGTCGCCCGGCTTGACGTCGCTGAAGGTGATGGGTGCGGTGGCGAGCCCCGCCGGCGCCGCCACGGCAACGCTCGCGGCTCCGACGCCCGCGTCCGCGGGAGCGCCGGGTGCGGCTGCCGCCGCAGCGCCCGTGGCGAGCAGTACGGCGGCGATGGTTGTTGCGATCAGGGCTCTCATGGTTCCCCCTCGACGGTGCCGGGGCCCCGCCCTCTACGAGGCTCGCGCACGGTATGAACGATCGCGCCTGGGGGAACGTTGTGCGCCCGCGACCAGGGGCTTACACGTTTCGTACCGAGACCGATCCGGCCCGCGCCCGCTTGCATGGCTCCCCGTGCGGTCGACCCCCGACCGCACGGGAGGAGTGGTCATGAACGGAGCAAGGCGCGGCCTCGTCGGTCGCGTGTCCGCGGTGCTGACCGGGGTCGCGATGCTCGCGACAGCCTTCGCCGCGGCGCCGGCCGGACCTGCGGCGGCGGCGGTCGCCGCAGGGACCGGTGTGGGGTACCTGCACACGGACGGCAGCCGGATCATCGACGCCACGGGCGCCGAGGTGCGACTGACCGGCATCAACTGGTTCGGCATGGAGACCGACAACAAGACGTTCCACGGCCTGTGGGCCGGCGTGACGTGGCGCGACCAGCTGGACCACATGGCCCAGCTCGGGTTCAACACCCTGCGCATCCCCTTCTCGGGCGACGCCCTGCGCACCGGCGCCAAGGCGACCGGGATCAACGACAACACGAACCCCGACCTCGTCGGCCTCACACCCCTGCAGATCCTCGACAAGGTCGTCGACCGCGCCGGGCAGCTGGGGATGCGCGTCATCCTCGACCGGCACCGCCCGACGGCGGCCGGCCAGACGCCGCTCTGGTACACGAGCACCGTCTCCGAGGCATCGGTCATCGCGGACTGGCAGATGCTCGCCGAGCGGTACGCCGACAACCCGACGGTGATCGGCGCGGATCTCTTCAACGAGCCGCACGCGGAGGGCACCGAGCCCAACGCCACCGGCGCGTGCTGGGGCTGCGGCGACCCGTTGCGCGACTGGCAGCAGGCGGCCCAGCGCATGGGCAACGCGATCCACACGGTGAACCCGGACTGGCTGGTCATCGTCGAGGGTGTCAGCTGCGTCAGCGGCGGTACCGCGAACATCTGGGACAACGTCCCCGACGACCCGATGGCGTGCGGCTGGTGGGGCGGCAACCTCTCCGGCGTCCGCGACCACCCCGTGACGCTGACGACGCCGCACAAGCTCGTCTACTCCGCGCACGACTACGGGATCTCGGTCTACGACCACCAGAGCTGGTTCGACACGACAGCACACCCCGACTTCCCGGCGAACCTGCCGGACGTGTGGGACCACTACTGGGGCTTCATCGACCGCGAGGGCATCGCGCCCGTGCTCGTCGGCGAGTTCGGCAGCACGCTGCGGGACCCTCGGGACGTCACGTGGCTCACGGCCCTCGTCGACTACATCGGCGACAACGGGATGTCGTTCACGTACTGGGCGTGGAACCCGAACTCGGGCGACACGGGCGGCATCGTCAGTGACGACTGGACGACCGTCAACCAGCAGAAGTACGCCATCCTGAAGCCGGCGTTGATCGCGCCCGAGCCCACGCCGTACGACCCTGGCGATCCTGGCACCGACCCGGGCACGGACCCTGGGACGGACCCGGGCACCGACCCGGGCACCGGGACCGGCGCATGTACCGCGACGGTGACGGTCGCCAACAGCTGGCCCGGCGGCTATCAGGGCGCAGTGAGCGTGACCAACACGGGCGCAGCGGCCCTCGCTCCCTGGCGGCTCAGCTTCACCGTGCCCGACGGCGTCCGCATCGCCAACGGCTGGAACGGCACCTTCACACAGTCCGGCAGCACGGTGACGGTGGCTCCGCCTGGCGACGCGACGTCGCTCGCACCGGGCACCTCGGTGACCGTCGGCTTCGTGGCGAGCGGCTCGGCGAGCCCGGCACCGAACGGCGTGACGCTCGGCGGGGTGGCCTGCTCCTGACGGCGGGCCACCGTCCCGGGGGCAGGCGCTCGCCCGCCTGCCCCCGGGGTGCGTTGAAGCGATTAGGGCAGTTGACCGGTGCAGGACGCCGGAGAAGGTTCAGGTGCCATGCATCAGTCATCCCGCGCGGCGATCCTCGGCCTCGTCGGAGCACTCGTGTTCTCGCTCGCCGCGGGCGCGGCGCCCGGGCCGGCCGCCGCGTCGGCGCCGGACCTGACGGACGACCCGTACGGAGACCTCGCGCAGGCCCTGCAGGAGTCCCTGTACTTCTACGACGCCGAGATGTCCGGGCCCTCGCGGTCCGAGGGCGTGCAGCGGCTCGAGTGGCGCGGGGACTCCGAGGTCGCCGACGGCGCCATCCCGCTGACCAGCGACGGCGACGGCGCCGACCTGGCCGGCGTCGGCACCAACCTGCCGCCGGCCTTCATCGCCGCCCACCGGGACGTGCTCGACCCCGACGGCGATGGCACCGTCGACCTGTCCGGCGGGTACCACGACGCCGGCGACCACGTGAAGTTCGGCCTGCCGCAGGCCTACGCCGCCGCCACCCTCGGCTGGGGGCTGCACGAGTTCCCCGACGCGTACGCCCGCGCCGGCGCGGACGAGGCCGTCATGACGCACCTGCGCTGGTTCGGCGACTACTTCCTCCGGTCGACGTTCCGCGAATCGAGCGGCGACGTCGTCGCGTTCAGCTACATGGTGGGCCGCGGCGGCGTCGACCACACGTACTGGGGAGCACCCGAGCTGCAGGATCCCGCCAAGTACCCGCGCCCGGCGACGTTCGCGTTCGCGGGAGCGCCCGCGAGCGACCAGGCGGCCGGCGCCTCCGCGGCACTCACCACCATCGCCCTGGACACCGCCGAGTCCGACCCTGCGTACTCCGCGGAGTGCCTGGACACCGCCGCCGCGCTGTACGACTTCGCCGTCGAGAACCGGGGCACGGGCAACGGCGACGGCTTCTACCCGTCCAGCTTCGACGACGACGAGATGGCCTGGGCAGCCGTGTGGCTCTACGAGGCGACGGGCGACCGCGCCTACCTGGACGACATCGTCAGCACCGACGCGGCCGGCAACTACACCGGCTACCTCTCGCGGATCATCCACAGCCCGGGCGACACCTGGCAGAACATCTGGGTGCACTCCTGGGACACGGTGTGGGGCGGCGTCTTCGCCAAGCTCGCGCCGCTCTCGAAGGGCGTCGTGACCGACACCGAGAACCAGAAGTACTGGTACTACTTCCGCTGGAACTCCGAGTACTGGACCGGCGGCGCCGTCCCGCACCGCGACGCGCGTGACACGAACTTCATCGCGACCTCACCGGCCGGCTACAGCGTCGTCGCGACCTGGGGCTCCGCCCGCTACAACACCGCCGCACAGCTGACGGCCCTCGTCTACCGCAAGTACTCCGCGCTGGACTGGGGCGACGCCGCGCAGAACGAGCGGACCGGCGTCGCGCTGTCGCAGTGGGCCCTGTCGCAGATGAACTACCTGATGGGCGACAACCCGCTGCACCGGTCGTACATCATCGGGTTCACCGCGCGCGACGGCGACACCTTCGCGAGCCACCCGCACCACCGCGCCGCACACGGCTCGACGACCAACAGCATGGTCGTGCCCGCCGAGCACCGGCACACCCTCTGGGGCGCACTGGTCGGCGGCCCTGACCTGGCGGACGCGCACAAGGACGAGACGACCGACTACGTCTACAACGAGGTCGCGATCGACTACAACGCCGGGTTCGTCGGCGCCCTCGCCGGGCTGTACGAGTACTACGGCGACGCGGGCACGGCGCCCGCGTGGGCGCCGACGCCGGAGCCGACGGAGCGGCCGTACACCGTGCGGGCCAAGCTCGAGCAGGAGAACACCGCCCGCACCCAGGTGACGGTCGAGATCTCGAACTCCTCGTCGCACCCGCCGGCCGAGGTGGACGACCTGTCACTGCGGTACTACTTCGACATCAGCGAGCTGAAGGCGCACGGCCAGACCATCGGCGACGTCTCCACGGTCGTCTACTACGACGAGGCCAAGACGCTCTCCGGGAAGGCCGCGGCGGTGGGACAGCCCGTGGCCGTGGGCGGCGGCATCTACTACGTCGAGGTCTCGTGGGACGGCATCTCGTTCCACGGCAAGCGCGAGCTGCAGCTCGGCCTCATCGCCGGGCAGGACTCGGTCTGGACGACGAGGTGGGACGCGACGAACGACCCGTCGCGCGTCGGCCTGACCAGCACGCTCACGGCGACGTCGAGCATCCCGGTCTACCGGGGCGGCGAGCTGGCGAGCGGCGTCGAGCCGGAGCCCGGCGAGGACCCCGAAGACCCGGAGGACCCGGAGGACCCGGGCGAGGACCCGGCGTCGTGCACCGCCGGCCTCCGGGTGCTCAACAGCTGGCCAGGCGGCTTCGAGGCCCTCGTCGACGTCACCGCGGGGGACGCGGGCGTCTCGTCCTGGACGACGACCGCCAACCTGGGTGCCGGAGCCACCATCGCCACGTCGTGGTCGGGCACGGTCACGGTCAGCGGCGCTCGCCTCACGGCGACCCCGGCGGCCTGGAACGCCCACCTCGCCGCGGGCGGGACGACGTCCGTCGGCTTCATCGCCTCGGGCACTGCTCCGACCGGTCCGGTCGCGATGACCTGCACCGCGACCTGAGTGTGCTCGGCGAACGCCTCCCGACGTCGCTGAGACGTCCCAAGCACCCGGTCGACGCTGCCTAGGTGTTCTCGGGCGTTCGGGTTGAACCGACCCCACGCGGCGACCTCGTCCACACGGAGGCGACGCTGATCCCCACCACCCACCCCAGGACCCACAGGGGCGTGCTGTCGGAGTGGAGGCAGACGACCATGACGAACACGCCCACCGCCAGCATCGCGACCGCCACGAGCCAGAACACCTGCACTCGGCGGCGCCTGAGGCGTGCGATCGAAAGAACGGCTGAACCGCCAAGGAGGGCGCCAGCCACGGGCCACGTGATCACCTGCACCACCTTCCCGCTTCCTTCCCGCTGCGCTGCTGAGGCACGAGCGGCGGAACGTGGCCATACAGCACGACCTTGACGCACCTTACGGCCGAGGGGGTCGCCCGCGAAGACGGCTAGCACCGCAGCCTAGGAGCGCGACGGATCGGCGCCTGGCTCGGCCTCGTGCTCCGTCACGCCGCCGTGCCGCAGGATGTCGGCCGCGTGGTCCGCGAGCGCAGCTCCCGCGGAGCCGTAGAGGTGGAACACCGCGTCGGCACCGTGCCGACGCAGCTCCGCGACGTCGTCGTCGTAGCGCGCGACCGCCGCGACCCGACCGGTGAACCCGGCAGCGTGCAGCCGCGCCAGGGCGATGAGGTTGGCGCGGTGGAACGGCATGGCCAGCACGACCACCCTGACCCGGCCGGCCCGCTGCACGCGGCTCCAGAACTCCACGTCTGTGGCGTCCGCGCGCAGCACCGCGAACCCGTCCTCGCGGAGCTCGGCGACGCGCGCCTGGTCGTGCTCGACGCCGACGACGGACAGCCCGTACTCGTCCCGCAGGCGCGCGTACGTTGCCGAGCCGATGCGGCCGAGCCCCAGCACCATCGCGTCCGCCTCCCCGACGTCGACCAACCGGTCGTCGGGATGCAGCTGGGACGTGCTGTGGTGCGGCAGCAGCCGGACCATCCGCGTCGCCAGCTCGACGCCGCGCCGGTTGACCAGGGCGGACGCGACGAAGCTGACGGCGACGGCCAAGGAGATGACCACCACCCAGCGCTCGTCCAGCAGCCCGCCGTCCGCGCCGACGGTCGCCACGATGATCCCGAACTCGGAGAAGTTGGCCATCACGAGCCCGGTGAGGAACGCCGTCCGGCGCCGCAGCCGCATCGCCCAGAGCAGCACACCGTAGAAGGCGACCTGGAAGGGCAGGACGGCGAGGACGGCTACCGCGAGCAGCACCTCGTCGAGGCCAGGCCGCCCGTGCAGCCCGATCTGAAGGAAGAACGCGACCAGCATCAGGTCCTTGAAGGTCATCAGCGAGCGCGAGAGCTCGGGCGCGTCCGGGTGCCGCGCGAGCAGCATGCCCACGAGCAGCGATCCGAGCTCGCCGTGCACCCCGACCGCCTCGAACAGGCCCCAGCCCAGCCCCACGGCGACGGTCACGCCGAAGAGTGCCTGCAGCTCGCCATGCCCGATGCGGTCCCAGATCCGGTGCAGCACCCAGCCGGCCGGCAGGAGGAGGACGAGCGTCAGGGCCCACAGGCTCGGCACCTGGCCGCCCGCAACCGCCATGAAGACGACCGCGACGACGTCCTGCAGCACAAGCACGCCGACGGCGATCCGCCCGTAGAGCGTGGTCGTGTCCGAACGGTCCTCGAGGACCTTGATGACGAAGACGGTCGAGGAGAACGACAGCGCGAACCCGACGAGCGCGAGCGCGCCCAGCGACTCGTCCGCCACCAGCGCCGGCCCGACGACGGCGAGCAGCCCCAGCAGGCCCAGGCCGACCGCCGTTGACAGTACGACGTGCAGGCTCGTGGTGAGCCAGATCTCGCGGCGCAGCAGGGTGCGGGCGTCGAACTTCAGCCCGATGGCGAAGAGCAGCAGCACGACGCCGAGCTGGGCCACCGTCTCGAGCCCGGCCGGCTCGGCCACCCCCATGCCGCCGAGCGCGAAGCCCGCGGCGAGGTAGCCGACGAGCGGCGGCAGCCGGACCGCCACCGCAAGGAGCCCGCCGACCACCGCGGCGACGAGGAACAGTGCCGGGGCCACGCCACCTCCTCACGCCGATGCGGTGATTGTCGCGCCTCCGTCAGCCCTCGACGGTGTCCGGCAGGACCCGGTCCGGCAGCACGGCGTCCGACAACACGGCGCCGGGCAGGCCGGCCCGCGCCAGCCGGGGAGCCAGCCGCAGCCAGGCGAGGGTGCCGACCACGAGCACGACGCCGAGCGACCCCGCCAGGACGATCACCGACCGCGCAGGGGCCAGCAGGCCCGGGGTGCCGAGGAAGTTGCCGAGCGCGGCCGCCCCGGAGATGGCCGCGCCGACCACCGACCACACCTGCGCCTGCTGCTCCTGCGGCACCTCGGTGTAGACGAGGTTGCGCACGCCGACGTTGTGCACCGCATTGCCCAGGCCACCGGCGACGAAGACCACAGCGATGACCCCGGCGACCGGGACGAGGCCCTCGACGAGGATGGCGGCCGAGAGCGCGAGGCCACCGAGCTGCACGCATGAGACGGGACCGAGCCGGAACCGCGACCAGTCGGTCACGGCGGCGCCGAGCACGGAGCCGACCGCCCACGCGGACAGCAGCAGCGCGTACCCGAGGGAGCTCCCCGCGACGTCCTGCAGGTAGAAGACCCCGGAGACCCCCTCCATGCAGGCCGCGACGACGACCCCGAGAGTCACCGGGACGAAGACCCTGATCGTGCGCATCGAGCGGATGCTGCGGGTGCCGAGCCACACCTCGTGCCAGGGCGTCCGCTTGACCGTGGCCTGGACTTCGCGCGCGCCGGTGCGCAGCACGAGCGCCGCCGCGACCAGCAGCAGCCCTGCGCACATCCAGAAGGCGACGTCGATCCCGGCCGTCGCGGCCAGCGCGGCGAGGGGCGGTGCACCCACCGAGGCGATCGAGCCGATCCCGACGGCGAACGAGCTGGCGGAGCGCTCGTCCATCGAGGCGGCGTGGGGCAGCAGCTTGAACACGGCCGCGGACACCACGACCGAGAACACCGACTGGGTCGCGGCGAGCACGACCAGCGCCACCGGCGCATGGATGAACGCGATCCCGGCTGCGCAGGCCGCGGACGCGGCCAGCGACAGGGTCCAGGCGCGGCGCGCCGACGTGCGGTCGACCACCCACCCCAACGCCGGCGCCAGCGCGATCGGCGGCAACAGGTTGGCGAGCACGACCGCCGTCACCCACCACGACACGTCCTGGGCGGAGCTCGACAGGAGCAGCAGCAGGAAGATCGCCGAGTCGACGAAGTAGCCGACGCAGATCGCCGCCATGAGAGCGACCGTCGCCGCGGGGAGCTGCCTGATCGTCAGGCGACCCGTGCTGGTGGGCACCGGCGTCAGCCGTTGGGGCTCGAGACGCAGAAGACGTTGCCCTCGGGGTCGGCGAGCACCACCCAGCCGTAGGCCTCGAGGCCGTTCCGCCCCACCTCGGTCGCGCCGGCGGCCACGATCTCGGCCGCGGCGACGTCCCGGTCCTCACAGTAGAAGTCCAGGTGCAGGCGGTTCTTGCCCGGCGTCGGGTCGGGCACCTGGACGAAGCACATCTTCCAGCCCGAGCCGTCGCCCGCCTCGATGACCGCGTGCGGCGGCTCCTCGGCGCGGTACACCTCGCGCCACTCCAACCGCTCCCGCCACCAGTCCGCGAGCGCGAAGGGGTCGCTGCAGTCGACGGTCACCTCGGCAGGTCGGATGCGCACGCCGACACGCTAGCGGCGGCGACCAGCCGCCGTGTCAGGTTCGTCGCGTGGCCTCGCGCAAAGCCCGGCATCTGCGCCGCCGGGCGGGCTCAGCGCTCGGCGTCGGCCTCCGGACCGGGGGGCGTGAGCGCGGCAGGGAGCGCCAGGGTGACGGTCGCGCCCCCGCCGGGCGTCTCCGTCACGCGCGCCTCCCCGCGGTGGGCGGCGACGATCTCGCGGACCACCGCGAGACCGATCCCCGACCCCTCGACACCGCGCGCCGGCCCCCGCCAGTAGCGCTCGAACGCCCGCTCGCGGTCTTCGGGCGCGATGCCCGGGCCGGAGTCGGCCACGACGACCATGGCCCGCCGGCCCGTGCCGTCGAGCCCGACGTCGACGTTCACGCGGTCCCCGGGCCCGCAGTGGCGGGCACAGTTGGCAAGGACGTTCCCCACCGCCTGGTGCAGCCGACCGGCATCGCCGACGACGAAGGTCCCCGCCCCGACAGCCCCTCCGACGACGAGGCCTGCGGCGCGAAGCTCGGGCGTGCGGGCCGCGAGCTCGTCGGCCACGAGCGCGCCGAGGTCGAGCCGGGCCCGCCCCACCTGGGCGACGGCGTCGCCGGGCTGCCCGAGGAGCGCGAGGTCCCCGACGACCCGGCCGAGGCGAACGGTCTGGTCGTGCAGGCGGGCGAGGGTGTCCCGATCGGCCGGCACGTACCCGTCCCGCAGTTCCTCCAGCGCCGCCTGCAGGGCCGAGAGCGGCGTCCTCAGCTCGTGCGCGACGTCGGCCGCCATCTGCCGTCGCGCTGCGGCACTCGACTCCACGGCGTCGGCGGCCTCGTTGAAGCCGCGGGCGAGCTCGCCGATCTCACCGGCCCCCGCCTCGTCCGCGCGGACGCCCGGCTCACCCTGCGCGAAGGCGCGCGCGACGCCGGCCAGGTGGGCCAGCGGGGCGGTCAGCCATCGCGTGACGAACCAGCCCGCGACGACGGCGAGGGCCAGCGCGGCGAGGGCCGCCCCGGCGACCCACGGCCACGCGACCTCGAGACCCCGCTCCTGGGCGTGCGTCATCGCGGCGCCCGCACCCGCGCCGCGCATCCCGACCCACACGGTGCCCACGACGCGGTCGGCGACCGCGACGGTCACCGTGGCCCCACCCATCTCCATCTCCATCCCCATGCCGCCGTTGTGCGCGCCGCGCCCCGGCGTCGTCGACGCCACGACCTCACCGGCGTCGTCGCGGACCGTCGCGGAGAACCCCGCACCCGTGGCGACCTCCAGAGCACCGGAGAGGTCGGCGCCCACCCAGCCGCCCGCGCCGACGACGGCGGCCGAGACCTCGTCCGCGACCCGCGCCGCGACAGCGTCCTGCCCGGACTCGGACGCGACGCGGACGCCGCGCGAGACGGCCTGCTGGGCCGCCAGCGCCATGAGCACCACGGCGGCGAGGGCGACGACGGAGAACGCCACCACGAGGCGCCGCCCGAGCGGACCGAGGCGCCGCCCGAGCGGACCCAGGCCGCCGGCGCCCTCAGTCACGGTGCCACCCCTCAGTCACGGTGCCACCCCAACCGGTAGCCCGCTCCGAGCACCGTGACGACGACCTCGGTCGCCGCCGGCCCGAGCTTTCGCCGCAGGTTCTTCACATGGGAGTCGATCGAGCGCCCGTCGCCGGCGAACTCGTACCCGCGGACCCGGTTGACGAGCTCCTGGCGCGAGAAGACGCGCCCCGGGGTGCCGGCGAGGGCCGCGAGGATGCCCCACTCCGTGGGCGTCAGGTCGAGTGGCACACCATCGACCGTGGCCCCGCGGGCGGCCTCGTCGATGTGCAGGCGCCCCCCGCCGAAGGTGACCTCCGCGACGCCGTCGCCGCCGGCGCGACCTCGGGTGAGGACGGCCCGGACCCTGAGCACCACCTCAGCCGGGCTGAAGGGCTTGGTCACGTAGTCGTCGGCGCCGGCCTGAAGGCCCGTGATCCGGTCGGGCAGCGTGCCTCGCGCGCTGAGCACGATCACCGCCACGTCCGCGGGCGCGGAGCGCGCCGCCGCGAGCAGGTCCAGGCCGTCGATGTCCGGCAGCCCGAGATCGAGCAGGAGGAGGTCCACCTGGCCGCCGTCGAGCAGCCGCAGACCCTCGCCGCCGGTTGCCGCGGTGAGGACCGCATGCCCGGCCCGCTCGAGGTAGCGGCGCAGGACCTCGCGGATGTCTCGGTCGTCCTCGACGACCAGCACGGTGGCCATGGGGCCATCTTGACGGGCGCGGGGCGCCGCCGGGCACATCTCCATCCCGCCTCCACACGCCTGCCGCCCGGACTGCATGCCGCCGTCCGACGCTCGCAGAGCACGAGCACCCACGAGACCGAGGAGCAACGATGATCACGCACCGCACGGCACTGGTGGCAGCCGCTGGAGCGGCCCTCGCCGTCGGCCTGGTGACCCTGCCGGCGGCCGCCGCGCAGCGGGACGGGACCGGCACCTGCACCGGCGCCGGCGACGGCTCGAGCTGGGACGGGCGTCAGGGGCGCGGTTCCGGCGAGGGGCGGGGCATGGGTTCCCGGCTGGGCATGGGCGCGGGGATGGAGCCGGGCACGGGGATGGCGCCGGGCACGGGCATGCGAGGGGGCATGCACACCGCGTACCCGTCGGGTGAGCTGACCGCGGAGCAGCGGACGACGCTCGCCGGCATGGCCGAGGAGGAGAAGCTGGCCAGGGACCTCTACGGCGCCTTCAGCGACCGGTACGACGACGCGACCTTCGCGCGCGTCGCCGCGTCCGAGGCCCGGCACCTCGCCGCGGTCCGCGCGCTCCTGACGACCTACGAGATCACCGACCCGACGGCGGGGCTCGCCCCCGGGGAGTTCGCCGGCGACGAGACGTCCGCGCTCTACGGGAAGCTTCTCGCGCAGGGTGAGACGTCGTCCGACGAGGCCTACGCGGCCGCGCGCGCCGTCGAGCAGCACGACCTGGCCGCGCTCGAGACAGCGGCGGCCGGGGTCACAGCCGAGGACGTGGCGCACGTGTACGCCCGGCTCGCGGCGGCCAGCGAGAGGCATCTGGTGGCCTTCGGAGGCTGATCGCCCCACCGGTGTCGGAGCCCCCTCCTAACCTCTCCCCATCACTGCAACGGAGGGGGCTCCATGGACATCGTGCTCATCGGAGGACTGTGGCTGGACGCGTCGGCGTGGGATGACGTAGTCGGCCCGCTGGCCGAGCGGGGTCATCGGGGTGTGCCCGTGGCGCTGCCCGGCCAAGGGGACGGGCGGACGACGGCGACGCTCGCGGACCAGGTGGCGGCGGTGGTCGCCGCGGTGGACGCGGCCGACGGCAGGCCGTGGGTCGTCGGGCACTCTGCGGCGGCGACGCTCGCGTGGCTGACGGCGGACGCGCGGCCCGACGCCGTCGCAGGCGTCGCGCTGGTGGGCGGCCTCCCGTCCTCCGAGGGCGCGCTCTACGGCGACTTCTTCCCAATGATCGACGGGGCGATGGCGTTCCCGGGCTGGGACGCGTTCGAGGAGCCTGACGCCGCCGACCTCGACGACGCCGCCCGGCGGGCCTTCGAGGCGCGCACCGTCCCGGTTCCCGAGGGCGTCGCCCGCGGCGTCGTGCACCTCACGGACGAGCGCCGGTACGCCGTTCCCGTGACCGTGGTGTGCCCGGAGTTCTCGCCCGACGACGCGCGGGGGTGGGTGGCGAGCGACGTCGAGAGCGAGCTAGCCCGGGCCACCGATGTGCGCTACGTGGACATCGACACCGGCCACTGGCCGATGATCACGGCGCCCGCCGAGCTGGCTCGCGTGCTGGCCGACGTCGCCGAGGGCATCTGACCGGCGGGTCCGGCCATCGGCTACGCGCCGGACACCTCGTCGAGCCGCGCCGCGACGTCGGCGGGGAAGCCACCCGTCGCGACGGGGCCCCAGCGCGTCGGGGTGATGCGAATGAGGCTCTTGTCCTGCAGGCGCATCGCCGCGCGGTACTCGGCCCAGTCGGGGTGCTCGCCGGCGATGCAGCGGAAGTAGTCGACGAGCGCGTCCTCAGCTTCGGGCATGTGCAGCACCTCGGCGTCGCCGTCCACCTGCACCCACGGCCCGTTCCAGTCGTCGGAGAGCACCAGGACGGAGACGCGCGGGTCACGTTCGGCGTTCCGGGTCTTCGCCCGGCCCGGGTACGTCGACACGACGATCCGCCCGGCGTCGTCGACGCCCCCGCTGACGGGGCTCAGCTGCGGCCGCCCGTCCCGCCGCGCGGTGACGAGCAGCAGGTGGTGCCGTGGCCGGACGAAGTCGAGCAGGTCGTCGAGCTCGACGGTGCGCGCTGTCGCGACGGTGCGTGCCATAGGCCCGACCCTAGGTCCGGCCGGTCGTGGCGCAAGCAGGCGACGCGGCGCGGATCCGGTCAGCGCACGCGCCGCACGCGGCCCTCGTGCCAGACCGGCTCGTCCGACTCGACGACCTCGCCGTCCGCCCCGAAGACGAGGAACCTGTCGAAGCCGCGCGCGAACCAGCGGTCGTGCGTGACGGCGAGCACCGTGCCGTCGAACGCCGCGAGGCCCTCCTCGAGCGCCTCGGCGCTCTGCAGGTCGAGGTTGTCGGTGGGCTCGTCGAGGAGCAGGAGCGTCGCGCCGGAGAGCTCGAGCAGGAGGATCTGGAAGCGTGCCTGCTGCCCACCGGAGAGCGTCTCGAACCGCTGCTCGCTCGCCCGGGCGAGCTCGTACCGGTCCAGGACGCGCGCCGCCTGCTCGCGCGGCAGCCCGTCGCGGTGGTCGTCGCCGCGGTGAAGGATCTCCAGCAACGTCCGCCCGACGAGCTCGGGATGGTCGTGGGTCTGCACGAACCAACCCGGCCGGACGCGCGCGCCCAGGCGGGCGCGGCCCGTGTGCGCGACCGGCGCCACGGCCGCCTCGCCGACCGGTCGGTGCTCGACGTCAGGGTCAGAGCCGCCGGCCGCGAGCAGCCGAAGGAAGTGGGACTTGCCGGAGCCGTTGGACCCGAGGACGGCGACGCGCTCGCCGTACCAGACCTCGAGGTCGAAGGGCGCCATGAGCCCGGTGAGTCCGAGCTCCTCGCAGATCACGGCGCGCTTGCCGGTCCGGCCACCGGACAGCCGCATGCGAACGGTCTGCTCGCGGGGCTGCTCCGTCGGCGGCCCCTCCTCCTCGAACCGGCGCAGGCGCGTGCGGGCCGCCTGGTAACGACTGGCCATGTCCGAGTTGTAGGCGGCCTTCTGCTTGTACATGAGCATCAGCGTGCGGAGCTTCTCGTGCTCCTCGTCCCACCGACGGCGCAGCTCGTCGAGCCGCGCGAAACGCTCCCGGCGGGCGTCGTGATAGGTGCCGAACCCGCCCGCGTGCGTCCAGACGAGGTTGCCGGCGCTGCCGAGCTCGACGGTCACGATCCGGGTCGCGGTCGCGGCGAGGAGCTCGCGGTCGTGGGAGACGAAGAGGATCGTCTTGGCGGACTCCCGCAGGCGCTCCTCGAGCCAGATCTTGCCGGGGACGTCGAGGTAGTTGTCGGGCTCGTCGAGGAGCAGGACCTCGTCCGGTCCGTGCAGCAGGTACTCCAGGGCCAGTCGCTTCTGCTCGCCGCCGCTCAGGGTGCCGAGGGACCGGTACCGCACCCGCTCGTAGGGCATGCCCATGGCAGCCGTGGTGCAGACGTCCCACACCACTTCGAGGTCATAGCCACCGGCCTCGGCGTAGTCCACGAGGGCCTGGGCGTAGCGGATCTGGGTGCGCTCGTCATCGGTCTCCATGAGGGTGAAGCCTCGAGGTCGTCCACGACTGCGCGGGCCGCGCGGATGCGGTCGGGGGCGAGCGAGAGGAGCAGGTCGGTGACGGTCTCGT
Source organism: uncultured Actinomycetota bacterium (assembly GCA_963807045.1). GTDB lineage: Bacteria > Actinomycetota > Actinomycetes > Actinomycetales > Cellulomonadaceae > Actinotalea. The sequence continues at coordinate 652,720 of CAWDZL010000002.1, forward strand.
CGGCGCCGCCGTGCCCGACCATCTGGCGCATGACGCCGAGACCGCCGACCCGGGTGACGGCACCGGCGTGCGGGGCGACGTCGCCCGTGATGATGCGCAGCAGCGTCGTCTTGCCGGCACCGTTCGCGCCGACGAGGGCCACCTTGGCGCCGTCGCCGACGCGGAACGCCACGTCGTCGAGGAGGACGCGGCCGTCGGGGAGCTCATAGCGCACGCCGGAGAGCTCGACGTGACCCATGCCGCACAGTGTCGCCCGTGCGTCGGCGTTCGGGCACTGCCATTTCTCGGCCGCGCTGCGTCACGCACGGTTGCGCGTTGCCCTACGTTCCGCCCCCGGACGGCGACGCGGGATCGGCTGCCTGCCGCGACGTGACGAGCCTGCTCCCGGAGAACTCAGGTCGGGAGAGCCTGCTCCACGCGAGCTCGACCGGCGAGCGCCGTCGACGTCTCGCTCGGCGCACGGGAGCACGCCTCCCGCCGCCGGGCCGCGCCGACGAGACTCCGAGTGGTCGCGGAGGCGGCGGCGCGGTGGACGAGTATCGGTGCCCGGTCGACGTGGCCGTGACGACGGTGTGCACGCCGCGAGAGTCCCCGCCACCACCCGCGTCGGCCACCTGTCGGAGGCTCCCCGCGTTCTTGGCGAGGTTGCAGGCCTCGCAGAGGCCCTGCCCGTTGTCGAACGAGGTGGGGCCGACCTTGCCCGCGGGAACCACGTGATCAAGGTGTCGCAGCGGGGCGTCGCAGTACGGCGTGCGGCAGAGGCCCTGGTCGCGGACACGCAGCAGGTCCGCGAGCCCACCGGCGAAGAACCTGCTTGTCGAGGAGGCAGCGACGAGGCGCCCGGTCGGGTCCGCATAGATCCGCCGCAGCCACGCCGCGCCGCTGTCGAGGCCGTTCGCGACCAGCTCTCGCGCCACCTGCGCCGGCACGACCGTCCCGGCGCAGGCTCCATCAGCGATCACGGCGGGCTCATGCCCTGCGGCCAGGAGTGTCGCGTCCGAGAGCACGAGGTTCACGGTCACCGGAACGGCGTCCGCTGTTGCCCGACCGGTCACCCGCTCGACCAGGGTGTCCGCCATGACCTGACCGCGACCCCGCTGGTCGCCGGACAGCCGCGCCGCCTCAGCGGCCGCACGCAACGCCGCGTAGACGCCCACGCCTTGGGCGACCGGCAGCAGCGCCGTGACGTACGTCATCGTGTCGGGCGCGGGGCGCACCCAGACGGCGCGATCACTCGCGGCCCGCCTGGCTCGCGCGACAGCCGCTGCCGGATCCAGCTCGGCTGCGCGCCGCCGCACCCGCGCCGTCAGCGCTCCCGTCCCCACGCCCTCAAGGTCGCTCAGCCGGGCGCAGACCTCTGCGTCGACCCGGACCCGCTCCTCCACCGGTAGGTGCGCCGTCTCCCGCACGAGGATGGTGGCGCGCCACGGCGTCAGGACGCCCGCCCGCAATGCCGCGTGCGTGTGCGGCATCTCGGTGTGCCACACCCGCGCCGCACCGAGCACCGACCTCGCCCGTGCGGGCGACTCGCGCAGGGCGAGCCCGAGGCGCACCGGTACGTCGCGACCACGGTGCTCCACCGGCACACCTGCACGCGCCTGCTCCGCGCGGGCCGCAGCGTCGATGGCGAGCGCCACCGACCCCTGCACGGCGGCAACCGCCGAGGTCAGCTCGGCCAGCGCCCGGAGCAGGTCGACCTGCGCCGCCTCGTCCGCGGGCATCGCGCCGGTCAGCACCCGGAGCCTGAGGGCCGAGACCTCTGCCGCCGTCAGCGCAGCACCGCCGTCGGGCGCAGCAGCGCCGTCCGGCACCGCAGCGCCGTCCGGCACCGCACCGTCACCCGGCACCGCACCGTCACCCGGCACCGCACCGTCACCCGGCACCGGCACCACTGCCGGAAGCGCGGCGAGGTCGATGGACATACCCGACAGTCTAGTCGAACATGCGTTCGATCGCCACGCCCGCCGCGCAGCTGTGGACGGCGGCCCCGCGAGCATCGCCCGGACGCCCCCACCCCCACCCCGACGTCGGACCTCGGGCGTAGGGTCCCGTGCTCGTGACCCCCCGCATCGGCATCGTCGTAACGGACGCCTACCCGCTCGAGGACCCCGACCACGACACGCCCCTCCTCCTCGCCGCCCTCCGCGAGCGCCATGTCGACGCGACCTCCGTGGTCTGGCACGACGAGGCGGTGGACTGGGCCGCCTACGACCTGCTCGTGCTGCGCAGCCCGTGGGACTACCCCGAGCGGATGCCCGAGCTTCCAGGCGTGGCTCGCGCGCGTGGAGCGGGTCACGGCCGTGCACAACCCGCCGAGCCTGGTCCGCTGGAACCTCGACAAGCGGTACCTCGCGCAGCTCGCCGACCACGGCGTCGCCGTCGTGCCCACCACCTACTGCTCCGACGCCGACGCCGTCCGCAACGATCTCGCCGCGCGCGGCGCACGCACAGTCGTCCTCAAGCCGGCCGTCTCCGCCGGCGCACGCGACACCGGCCTCCTCCGCGCCGACGACCCCGCAGCCCTCGCCCTGGCCGCCCGCGTCCTGACCGCCGGGAACGTCGTCATGGTCCAGCCCGAGATCCCCGAGCTCTCCGCCGGCCGCGAGAAGGCCCTCTACCTGGTCGACGGCGTCCTGACGCACGCGATCGCCAAGGGCGCCCTCCTCGCCCCGGGCGGCGGCCTCATCGGCGGCGTCTACGAGGAGCACCCCGAGCGCGTGACGCCGACGACGGCGGAGGCCGAGTTCGCGCAGGCGGCGCTCGCCGCGGTGCAGGCCGCCACGGGCACGCCGACGCCGCTGTACGCCCGCATCGACCTCGTGGACTCGGCCGAGCACGGCATCGTGCTCCTCGAGGCCGAGCTGTTCGAGCCCGCGCTCAACCTGCACATTGCACCGGAGGCCACCGCAACCCTCGCCGACGCCATCGTTCGCCGGAAGGGAGGCGCGGCCGAGGTCAGGCACCCCGGCCCCGTCGTGGGAGCGCGCTCAACATCACCGCGCGACGTGCCGATCCCACGGCCATGAAGCCAGGAGCCCCGTCGATCCGCGACGCCGTCGCCCACCTCGCCGCCGCGTACGAGGCGGCCGGACTGCCCCCGATCCGCAGGCCGAAGGGGGCCGACGCCGAGCTCCGCAGGATCGCCGCCGCCATGGCGCCGATGCGCCTGCCGGTCGAGCTCGTGGAGTTCTGGCGGCAGGTCGATCCGGAGTCCGTCACGGTGGCGCCCTACCCCCGGCTCACCACCCCCGCCTTCGCGCTCGACTCCTGGCAGCTCCATCGTGGGCAGAACCAAGGAGAGGTTCCGATGGCCCTCTTCCCTGTGGCCTACGAGAGCCACGGGTACCTCATGGTCGAGCTCGAGGCAGGTCACGGGACCGGCGGGCCGGTGTTCTCCTGGGCGTACACGGACGAGACGATCGTCCTGCAGTTCCCCTCCCTCGCCGCCTACGTGGACCTGCTGGCGACGATGATCGAGCTGGGCGAGTTCACCCATCACCAGACCGACGGGAGGAGCTGGGTCGAGTTCGACCCGGACGATCGCTGGTCGGACGCGGTCGCCGTCCGGCTCGCGTCGGCGCGTCCGGTGGGGATCCACGGGGACGTCCCGGAGATCGAAGCGAAGGCGGCGGCGTGGCCGCAGGCGTGGCAGGTGGCGAGCGGCCTGGCCCCCGAGACCAGAGCACTGCGGGGCGCGACGGCCACGATCGAGGACGTGCTGCGGCGCGCCGAGGGCGGCGAACCGGTCACCGCAACCGTCCGCGCCCGCGTGGTCCAGCTCGCAGGCACCGCCGAGGGGAGCCGCGCCACGATCGACGACGGCACGGCGTCCCTCGACCTCTGGTGTCCCGCCGCGGTCTGCGCCTACGGACCGATCATCCGGACGGAGTTCGAGTTCGACATCGTCGTCGGGCGCTCACCGAAGCCGTCGCGCGACTGGCGGGGACGCCTGCGTGACGTGCAGGCGCGAGCCCTCGGCGGCGACCTGGACGGCGCGCGGGAGGCCGCGATCAGCTGGCACAGGGAGACGTTCGGCACCCCGGCGGCCGCCGAGGCAACGGCCGTGCGGCCGGTCGACTGAGGCGGCATCGCCCTCGCGCGACCCTGTTCCGGCCGCCGCTCCTCACGCCGCTCCCGAGGCGCCGTCCCACCACGCCAGCACCCGCAGCGCGTGGAACGTGAGCCACCGCGACGGCTCCCCCACCGGCCCGTCGACGTCGAACCACTCCTCGCCGGGCAGCCGCTCCTGGCGCAGCCACACGCCGTCGGCGGTCCGCGCCGCCCGCACCACCTCCACGGCGTCGGCCAGGCGTGGGTCCGGTGGGACGCCGTCGTGCCGCGCGGCCACGCGGAAGTGGTCGAGCGCGTTGAGCGCCCCGTAGCGCCACCGGAATGGGTAGGCGAACGCCGTCACCCACGGCCCGACGACGTCGCCCGTCGCCTTCCGGTACAGCAGCCGACGGTCGAGCAGGTACGCCTCGCCGGCCCGCCGCGCCGCCCGCAGGTCACCGTCCGCGCCGGTCAGCGCCTCGTACGCGAGGATCCCGCGGACGGCGTTGAGCGTGGAATGGAACGACGATCGCGTCGATCCCTCGACCCACTCGCAGTTCCAGCCGCCGTCGGGCAGCCAGTGCTCGACGAACCACCGCGCGAGCCCGGCGACGTCCGCGCCGAGCCACGCCCCGTTCGCGAGCGTGTAGGCGTTGATGCACGCGTCGACCTCGCCGCCCCAGAACGGCAGGTCGTCGTACTCCCACCGACTGTTCGCGGCGAGCTTCTCTGCCGTCCCGGCCAGCGCACCCGCGTCCACACCCCACTCGCGCAGCGCGTTGAGGCTCCACGTGGTCGCGGTCCAGGGCTGCCCGACGCCGTCCGCGTGCACCGCGTCGAACCAGCCCCGCGGGAAGTACGCGCCGCCCGCCCACTGCCCGTCGGCGTCCTGCAGGGCGAGGAGCCGGGCACCGAACCCCTCGGTCGCGACTCGCGCCCGCGTCGCCTCCCACACCCCGGCGGGCGCACCCGCGAGGTCCCGCTCCACCTGCCAGCGCAGGGCAGGGTCACTGTCGAGCAGCCAGTCGAGCAGCCAGTCGAGCACCACCGCGTCGGTCGCCATAGGCGAGGCTAACCGCGCACCGCGCGCCCGTTCCAGACCCGGCCGACGACGCCGGTCGCTAGCCTCGACCTGGAGCAGCGCCGCACAGAGCGGAGGGGCAATGCCCGAGCAGCACGACCAGCACGACCAGCACGAGCGAGCCGTCACCGCCGTCAACGTGCCCATGAGCACGGGCGCCGGCATGAGCCCGTCCGTGGGAGTCGCCGCCCCGATCGGCGCCGTCAGCGGCAAGGACCGCGGACGTGCGGCCCGAACCGCCCTGACCTGCGACGGCGCCACCACGGTGCTCCACACGGAGCTCGCGGGCACGGCCAGCCTGCAGCGGCTCGAGGCCGACGGCTCCTGGGTGACCCTCGACAAGCGCCCGACGCCGAAGACCGGGGACACGCGGTTCGAGCTGCCTACCGCGGGTGCGAGCTACCGCGTCGTCTTCGCGCCGAAGAACTCCGACATCACCTCGTGGATCTCGGAGCCCGTCGAGGCCTGAGCACCTCGCGTCAGCGCGCCTCGCGACGTGGCAGGCGCTCGGCGACGAGCGCGGACGCCACGAGGACGACCAGCCCCCCGCCGACGAGGATCGGGAGGGCCGTCCACGCCGGCGGCGGCGTGAGGTCCGCGAACCGCGACTGGAACGCCATCCCGGCCGCCATCAGCATCGCGAACGGCAGCATGGCCGCAAGGCGCGCCCGCATGTAGCCGAACGCGACGTAGATCGGGTACTGGAGCCCCACCATCACGGCGAAGAGCGCGAAGCACCCGGCGAGGAGGACCCCGCCCTCGGAGGCGGACGGGAACGACGCACCTCTGACGAGCGTGATCGCGACCAGGAGGACGGCACCCGCGGCGACGGCCATCAGGAACAGGACGAGCGCGTACACGTACCGCGCAGCGATCTGGGCCGAGCGTCGCACCGGCACCACCGCGTAGAGCGTGTCGAGGTCGTTCTTGTCCGCGATGGCGAAGGGGTAGGACGACATCAGCACCGCGTAGACGACCATCATCGGCACGACGATGACGGGGTCTTCCATCGTCAGCCCGAGCATCGTGGCGGCGACGATCAGCAGGAGACCCTGCTTGAGGTAGGGGCGGCTCGACAGCAGGTCGAGGCGGGTCATGGCGACGACGGCGGTCATCGGGTCCTCCCGGCGAGTCGGAGCGACGTGCGGGCGCGGGGCCGGTCGGGCGGCGGGGCCGCCGCCGTCGTGCCGATCTTCACGACGACCTGGTCGAGGTTCGGCACCTCGATGACGAGGTCGCCGGCCAGCCTCTCGACGTCGTCGGTGCGCACCAGCGCCTCGACGCCCACGCCCGTGCGACGCAGACCGAAGAGCTCGACATCGGTTCCCCGCAGGTCGTCGGGGCCACCGCCTACGAGCCGATAGGCGTCGAGGAGCTCGTCCTTCGGCATCGACGCCACGACGCGGCCGAGGTTGATGAACGTCACGTAGTCGGCGACGCGTTCGAGGTCGGCGGTGATGTGCGTCGAGAAGAGCACGGAGCGACCCTCGTCCGCGAGGAAGTCGCCGATGATCTCGACGAGGTCGTCCCGTGCGACGGGGTCGAGCCCGCTCGTCGGCTCGTCGAGGACGAGGAGCCGCGCGTGGTGCGAGAGCGCGACGGCGATCATGAGCTTCATCTGCTGGCCGCGGGACAGCTCCTTCACCTTGTGCGCCGCGTCAAGGCCGAACGCGTCGAGGAGCTCGCGGAACCGCGCGCCGTCCCACCGGCGGAACAGCAGCCGAAGCGCGCGTTCCGCCTCGGTGAGCCGCCAGTCCTCGACGAGGTAGGTGTGGTCGAGGACGACGCCGATGTCCTCGCGCAGGTCGACGTCGGCGGGCAGCCGGCGCCCGAGGACCTCGATCTCCCCGGCCTCCGCCCGCAGCATGCCGAGGATGCAGCGGACCGTCGTCGTCTTGCCGGCGCCGTTCGGCCCGACGAAGCCCATGACGTAGCCGGACGGCAGCTCGAAGCTGACGTCGCGAAGGTGGAACGTGCCTCGCGTCGCGTCGAGGTGCCGCACGGCCAGCGCCGTCTCGCTCATGACTGCTTCCTTTCGGTTCCGATCGCAGGCACCGCTGTCTCGTGGGCACCCGGGGCCTCGTCGGCGGCGGCGACGAGCGCGTCGAGCATCGCGACGATGTCGGCACGCCCGAGGCGGGCGAGCCGCGCGGCCCGCAGCGCGTCCGTGAGCCCGGCCTCGACGTCGCGGAGGAGCCGCTCCCGCACGAGGTCGGAGTCGACCGGCAGCACGAAGGCGCCCCGGCCCTGGACGTTCGCGATGAAGCCCTCCTGGGCAAGGTCGGCGTACGCCCGCGTCGTCGTGATGACGCTGATCCGCAGGTCCCGGGCGAGCACCCGGACGGAGGGCAGCTGCGCCCCTTCGGCGAGCTCGCCGCTCAGGATCGCGACCTTCACCTGCTCCTTGACCTGCTCGTAGAGCGGGACGCCCGAGCTGTTCGAGATGACGATGCGCACTCAGACCCTCCTCTACTGTGCATATGCAGTATGCACAGTAGAGACAGCGGGATCAAGTGGCGACCCCATCGCAGCGATCGCAACCTCGGCCGACGGAGACGCAGCAGCGCGCGGCCGGGATCCGACCGGAGCAGGTCCGACTGTCCGTCGGCACCGAGGACGTCGGTGAGCTGCTCCAGGATCCCGACCGCGCGCTGGCGCTGTCGGCAGCTGAGGACTACGCCTTGCGCGACCGCTCCTTCTCCGCCAGGACGGCGAGCGCGGCCTCGCGCGTGGCGACGTAGCTGACCGGGAAGCCGGTCTTGTCGGAGAGCCGCTCCATCTGGACGGCGACCAGCGGGTTCGACGCGATGAACGCGCACCAGTGCAGTCCGTTGCGGACGGCCTCGGCCATCATCGCCTCGTGCGTCTTCTGCACGCGCTCCGCCTGGGCGGGGTGCGCGCTGAAGTCGACGAGGAACGTCCAGCCCGGGCGGTTGTCGCGGTACGCGGCCGACAGGTCACGCCGGTAGCCATCACAGATCTCGTCGGTCCACATGCCGACGCACAGGTCGGTGAGGCGGTTGAGCCCGCGGTCCCACGACACCTCGTAGTAGGCCTCGCCGGCCTCCTCCACGAGCTGCAGGGCGCCGGTCTCGCGCGTCATCGTCTGGCCCATGCGGGCGATCTCGCCGACGGCGACACGGCTCTTCTCCGCGGCGGCGCTGTTGGCGCGGGCGAGGTCGACGACGGTCCCGACGGCCTCGGAGATCGTGCCGACCTCCTGGGAGAGGCCCTGCGTCGTCTGGCTGACCTGCTGCGTCGTCTGCGCCTGCTCCTCGACGGCGGAGGCGATGGTGAGCTGCGAGGCGGAGATCTCCTGGATGACGGACCGCACCTGGTCCATCGAGGTGACGGCCTCGGCGGAGTCCGTCTGGATCCGCCCGAGCATCGCGGCGATCTGCTCGGTCGCCTTCTCGGTGTCCTGGGCGAGGCTCTTGACCTCGGCGGCCACGACGGCGAAGCCCTTGCCGGCGTCGCCCGCGCGGGCCGCCTCGATGGTCGCGTTGAGTGCGAGCAGGTTCGTCTGCCCGGCGATCGACGTGATCGTCTTGATGATGTCGCCGATCGCCGCGGTCGACTCGCCGAGCGCCGTGACGGTGCTCGAGGCGTCGTTGACGCGGTCGACGGCGACGCCTGCGACGTCGGAGGCGCGCGACGTCGTGCCGGCGATCTCGCCGATCGACGCCTGCAGCTCATGGGTGGCCGCGGCCACCATCTCGACGTTCTGGGCGAGGTGGCGCGTCGACTCGGCGATCTGGGTCGCGTGCTCGCTGGTGCCGCGCGCACCCTCGGTGATCGTGTCACCGATGATGCCGAGCTCCTCGCCGGCGATGATCAGCAGCTTGGCCTCCGGCGTCAGCGTGCTGAGCGTCGTGCCGAGCTGGGTCACGGCCTGGCTGAGCAACGGGACGAGCCCGAGCACGTCCGCCGTGCGCGACGAGTCCGCGAGCGCACGGAGGTTGCCGCTCGCGGCGAGGCCGGCGGCCTCGGCAAGCCGGGCGCGCGCCCGCGTCACGCGGCTCGACACGTACCCGCCGAGCGCGATGGCTGCGGCAGCGCCGACGACGGCGACGGCCCACGCCGCACCGGACCCACTGGTGGTCGCGACCGCCAATGCGGCCACGGCGCCGACGACGCCGGGCAGGGCCACCACTGCTGCGCCGCGGCTTGCCGTCGGCATCTGGACTGCGGAGATCGCGGCCATCAATCGGATCCTTCGAACGAGGAGGCGAGGACGCAGTAGCGCGCCAGCCCGTCAATCGACGGCGAAGGGATACCCGTGAGGGCATCTCGCGCAAGATCCGGGCCGCTGACGCGGTTTTCACCTGCTCCCCTACGCGGACGACGAGCGGGAAAACGCCCCTACCTGCGCACTTGCACGGGACGCCTCGGCGCGCAACGTGACTCACGTCACGGGCGAACCCGCCGCAGGGTCGCACGCCTCGTCGTTAGCGTCCCGGGCGGGGGATGCATCGGGCTTCCCCCATGGGCAAGGGGGATTCAGATGCTCCGTAGTACCGCGGCCAGGCGCCGCACCGCACGACGACGACTGCTCGTCGGCGCCCTTCTCCTCGGGCTGGCGTTGCCCGGGACACTCCCTGCGTCGGCCAGTCCGCTGACGGCGCCGGGTATCGACGGCTACTCGGCCACCTCGAAGGCCGCGTGCAACCACACGCTGAAGCCCGGCACCGCGGCCCTCGCACGCCTCCTCACGGACGCTTTCCCGGGGACGCAGGCCAACCCGTGGGCCGGACGCGAGACTTGCACCGACCACGCCCGCGGCCTCGCGATCGACTGGGTCGTCCGCGCCGGCGACCAGCGGGGCCAGCGGTTCCTCAACTGGCTGTTCGAGGGCAACGGCAGCGGCGAGAACCACGTGCGCCTGCGTCGGCTCGGCATCTCCTACATCATCTGGAACGACCACATCTGGACGGCCAGCAAGAACAGCAGCGTGACGTCGTCGAACGTGGCTGGCTGGCCCGAATACAACGCCGCGTCGTGCTACAAGACCAACCCCGGCGCCGATTGTCACCACGTCGGCCACATCCACATCTCGCTCAGCGACGCGGGCGGCGCCGGGACGACGTCGTGGTGGCAGTCGGTGATGGACGGGCACCGCGACTCTCCGAACGGTGCCGCCGCCCCGCCGATCTCCGGCCCGGGCAGCGCTCCCGGCATGCCCACCGCCATCGCACAGACGTACGTGACCCGGGTCTACTCCGATGTGCTGGGCCGCACCCCTGACCCGACTGGGCTCTCGGGCTGGGTCGGCAAGCTGACCGGCGGCGCGGCGCTCGATGGTGTCGCCAACGGGATCACCGGGTCGGACGAGTACCGGTCACGGCTCATCGCCACCGCGTACCGCCAGTACCTCGGCCGCGAGGCCGACGCCCAGGGCGCCGCGGGCTGGCTCGCGATGATGAAGGCCGGGGCGACGATCCAGGAGGTGCAGTCAGGGCTGCTCGCGTCGGACGAGTTCTACGGCAAGGCCGGCGGGACGGACCCCGCGTGGGTGGCCGGCCTCTACTCCGCGGTGCTCAACCGCACCGCGGGCGCGTCGGAGGTCGACGGCTGGCTCGCCCAGCTCGCCGAGGGCACAGGCCGCTCGTCGGTCGCGCTCGGGTTCCTCACCTCGACCGAGCACCTCAACGCGGTCGTCGACGGCTACTACCGGACCATCATGCGTCGGCCCGCCGACCCGACCGGACTGGCGGGTTGGGTCCAGCTCATGCAGGGCGGCATGCGGGAGGAGCAGGTCATCGCGGGCCTCGTGTCCTCGCAGGAGTACGTGACGAAGCCCAGCGTGAGCTTCGTGACGCGGGTCTACACGGACGTCCTGGGTCGCACGCCGGACGCAGGCGGTCTCAAGCAGTGGGTGGACGCCCTGATGGCGGGCTCGTCGTTCGGCGACGTGGCCACAGCCGTGACGACGTCGGACGAGTTCCGTGCGCGGCTCATCGACGCCTCGTACCGCCAGTACCTGGGCCGAAGCGCCGACGCGGGCGGCGCCGCCATGTGGCTCGGCCAGGTGAAGGCCGGCATGACGATCCAGGAGATGCAGGCCAACCTCGTGGCGTCGGACGAGTTCTGGGCCAGGGCGGGCAGCTCGGGCCAGGGCTTCGTCGCCACGCTCTACACCACGGTCCTGGGCCGCACGGCGGGCGCGTCGGAGATCAACGCGTGGGTCGGGCAGCTCAACGCCGGCGCGAGCCGCATCGCCGTCGCGCGCGGGTTCCTGACGTCCACGGAGCACCTCAACGCCGTGGTGGACGCCTACTACGTGACACTCCTGGGCCGGCACGCGGACGCGGCGGGCCTCAACGGCTGGGTCACGACGATCCAGGCCGGAACACGGGAGGAGCAGGTGGTCGCAGGCCTCCTGGCGTCCTCGGAGTACGTGAACCGCAGCTGAGCAGGAGCTCGGTCGCACCCGGCCCGGTTCGCGGACGCACGCCGTCCGCGGGCCGGGCCGGGCCGTCCTCAGGGCCGGACGGCCGCCACAGCCTCGATCTCCACGAGCGCGCCCGGCGGGCCGACCGCGGCCACCTTCACCACGGTGATCGCCGGCGGGGCAGCCTCCCGCGGCCAGAACTCGCCGAAGGCAGCAACGCCCTCCTGCAGGTCAGCGCCATCGGCGTAGAGGATCCGCCACGCCACGACGTCGGTGACCTGGGCACCGGCGGCCTCGACCGACGCCCGCAGGTTGGCCAGCGCCTGGCGGGTCTGCTCCGCCATGCCCGGCCCGACGACGACGCCGTCCGGGTCGACACCGTCGTGGCCACCCAGGTAGATGGTGTCGAAGCCGGCCGGCACGCGGACCGCCCAGCTGAAGAGCGGACTCGAGTGAAGCCCGGGTGGGTTGATGTGCATTGTCTCGGTCATCACCCGATATAACCCCTCTCCGCCCTGACGCGCGATGCGGGGCCTGGGCCGAGGTCCGCGCTGCGTCGGCGGGCGCCGCCGTACGGGAGAATCGCGGGCATGACGGCGACCGTGCAGGCCAAGGGCGTGAGCGTCGCCTTCGGTGACAGGCTCCTCTTCTCCGGCGTGGACCTGGTGGTGGCGCCGGGCGACGTCGTCGGCCTGGTCGGGCCGAACGGGTCCGGGAAGTCCACGCTCCTGCGGGTGCTGTCCGGCGCGCTCGCACCGGAGGCGGGCGCCGTCACGGTGTCCCCGCCCGACGCCGTCCTCGGTCACCTCATGCAGGAGATCGAGCGGCGGCCCGACGAGTCGGTGGCGCAGCACCTCGAGCGGCGCACCGGGGTGGCGGAGGCGCAGGCCTCGATGGACGCCGCGGCGCACGCGCTCGCGGACCCGCCCGGCGGCGACCACGACGCCGCCGCCGAGCACTACTCCGAAGCACTCGAGCTGTGGCTGCGCCTGGGCGGCGCGGACTTCGACGCCCGGCGCGCCGCCGTCGCGGACGACCTCGGGCTGACCGTCGACCTCGAGCTGCCGATGACGGCGCTGTCCGGCGGCGAGGCGGCCCGGGTGGGGCTCGCCGTCCTCCTGCTGTCGCGCCTCGACCTCTATCTGCTCGACGAGCCGACCAACGACCTCGACGTGCACGGGCTCGACCTGCTGGAGGAGTTCGTGCAGCGCGCGCAGGCGCCGATCATCGTCGTCAGCCACGACCGGGAGTTCCTCAGCCGCACCGTGACGTCCGTCGTCGAGATCGACCGCAGCCTGCGGCGCGTGCTCGTCTACGGCGGCTCGTACGACGCCTACCTGGAGGAACGCTCGGTGACGCGGCGTCGGGCGCGGGAGGCGTTCGAGGAGTACGCGGCACGCCGCGACACGCTCCAGGCCCGCGCCCGGATGCAGCGGGCGTGGATGGAGAAGGGCGTGCGCAACGCGCGGCGCAAGGCGACGGACAACGACAAGAACGTCAAGCACCACCGCGGCGAGACCTCGGAGAAGCAGGCGGCGAAGGCCCGGCAGACCGATCGCGCCCTGGCCCGGCTCGAGGTGGTCGAGGAGCCGCGCAAGGAGTGGCAGCTGCAGATGTCGATCGCGACGGCGCCGCGGTCCGGTGCGGTGGTGGCCGTCGCGGCGGGCGCCGTGGCCCGGCGCGGCGGGTTCACGCTCGGGCCGGTCGACCTGCAGCTCGACTGGCAGGACCGGGTGGCTGTCACCGGGCCGAACGGCGCCGGGAAGTCCACGCTGCTGGCGCTGCTGCTCGCGCGGCTGGCGCCCGACGAGGGGTCCGTGTCGCTGGGGTCGGGCGTGCTGGTCGGCGAGGTGGACCAGGCGCGCGCCGCGTTCGAGCGGGACGAGCCGGTGGCGGCGGCGTTCGGCGCGCACGTGCCGGAGTGGCCGACGGCGGACGTGCGGACCCTGCTGGCGAAGTTCGGCCTGGGCGCGCACCAGGTCGAGCGGTCGGCGGCGTCACTGTCGCCGGGCGAGCGCACGCGGGCCGCCCTGGCGCTGCTCCAGGCGCGCGGCGTGAACCTGCTGGTGCTGGACGAGCCGACGAACCACCTGGACCTGCCCGCGATCGAGCAGCTCGAGGCGGCGCTGGAGTCGTTCGAGGGCACGATCCTGCTGGTCACGCACGACCGCCGGATGCTCGAGACGGTGCGCCTCACGCGCCGCTGGCACGTCGAGGACGGGCGGGTCACTGAGGTCGAGCCGGGCTGAGCGCGGCCCGCACGCCACCCCCTGCCCGCACCACACCACCCTGCCCGCACCCGACCAGCCGCTCGACCCTGTGGACGACCGTGGGGGCCTGCCCAGAGATCGACATGATTGTGTGGATTTACCTTCCGTGGAAAGCGAATCCAAGGAGACATGTCGGTCCGGGCGCGGCGACTGGAATGCCCGGGCCGCCGTGCCGGATCGAACCCGACCCAGCCGCAGGAGAGCGTCCGAGATGGCGGAGGCAGAAGAGCACGACCCCACGAGCTGCGCGGCGCGACTCGCCCGCGCCGGCTGGGCGGGCTCTGGGGCGAGCCCGTGCAACCGCATCCGGACGACGGCACGAGATGGCTGGACGACGCGGAGACCGAGGCGTGGGTGGCACTCTCCGCGATGGTCGCCGCACTCCCCGAAGCCCTGGACTCCCGGCTGCGGCGGGACGCCGGCCTGAGCCTGGTCGAGTACCAGGTCCTCTCCTGGCTCTCGATGACGCACGGGCGTTCGGCACGGATGACCGTCCTCGCGGAGATGGCGATTGTCAGCCAGTCACGCCTGTCGCGCGTCGCCACCCGTCTGGAGGCCCGCGGCTTCCTGCGCCGCGCCCCCGACCCGGACGACGGCCGCGGAACCCTCGCGGAGCTGACCGACGCCGGCCGGGACGCCGTCGAGGCGGCCGCCCCCGGACACGTCACCCAGGTGCAGCAACTCGTGTTCGGCCGCCTGTCCACCAGCGAGGTCGACCAGCTCGGACGGCTCTGCGCCATCGTGCTCGAGGGCACCCGGCCGGGCCACTGCCTGCGCGTACCGGTGCGCCGGCTCACGCCTCCTGGGCATGGACGGCGATGAGCGCGGCCTCGACACGGTTGCGAGCCCCGGTGCTGCGCAGGATCGAGGAGACGTGGGTCTTCACGGTGCCGTGCGCCAGGAAGAGCTCGGTCGCGATCTCAGCGTTCGTGCGCCCGCGCCCGACGAGCCTGAGGATCTCTTGCTCCCGCGGCGTGAGCGCGGCGAACCTCTGCTGGGCGTCGAGCGTCCGCGAGAGGCCGTCGCGCAGGTGCTGGTGCAGGACGCGTCGCGCGATCGCCGGCGAGAAGAAGGCGCCGCCCCCGGCCACGGCGTGGACACCGAGGATGAGCTCTCGCGGGTCACCCGACTTGAGGACGAACCCGTCGGCGTGGATGTCGAGCGCCTCGCTGATGTAGGCCTCCTCGCCGAACGTCGTGACGAACAGGCACGGGGTGGCGCGCTGCTCGCCGCGCAAGGTGCGGAGCAGCTCCAGCCCGGACATGCCGGGCATGCGGATGTCGAGGACGAGCGCATCGAGCCGGGTGGTGCGGGCGATCGTGAGCGCGTCCGGACCGTTGCCCGCCTCGGCGGCGACCTCGATGCCCGGGTCCGCGCCGAGGATCGCGGCGATCCCGGCGCGCACGAGTGCCTCGTCGTCCGCGATCAGCACCCTGGTCCTCGTCCCCACGGTCACGACAGCCCCCTCGTCGAGAGCTCGACGACGGCGAGCGCGAGCACGATGGCCAGGGCAGCTCCGAGGAGCACGAGCGCGCCCTTGCGCTGCGCGGCCGTGGCGATCTCGAAGGCCGAGCTGGACTCGTCCTCGGCGTCGTCCTCGGCGTCGCCCGCGGCCGTGGTGCACCCTGCCCCGGCGTGACGATCGTTCGCCGGCACCAGCGCATCGAGGACGAACTCGCCCTCGGCACCATGGCAGGACAGCCGCCCGCCCGCGTCCCGCAGACCTTGTCCGAGCGCGGCGAGGCCGGTACCACCCGTGCGGTCGCCGTCCCCGTCTCGCCCGTCGACCGGCGACGTCGGGTTCCGCACGACGACGCGCAGGCCCTCCCGACCCTCCGTGAGGTCGATCTGCACGGACCCGCCTGGCGCGTGCTTGGCCGCGTTCGTGAGCGCCTCCTGCAGGACGCGCGACAGGAGCTCGCCGTCGAACGTCCGGGCACAGGCCGTCACATCGGCACCGGTGACGCGCACCCGCATCCCCGCGTGCTGAGCCCGGGCCACGACCTCCGCCGGCCCGGCCCACCGCGGCGCCCGCTGCTCGGCCCCGGCGCGCAGCGACGCGACCGAGCTCCCCAGACGCCCGACAGCGGCGGAGAGCTCCTCGCGCGCCGTGGTGATCCGCGCGGAGACATCGGGCGCGAGGTCGCGACGCAGCTCCAGCGCTCCCAGGTTGAGCGCCACCAGGCTCAGGGCGTGGCCGAGGTCGTCGTGCAGGTCCTCGGCGAGCATGAGCCGCTCGGCGTTGCGCTGGTCGTCCACGAGGGCCTGCCGACGCCGCTGCGCCTGGATGGCCGCGTCGCGCGCGTCGCGCCGGATCAGCGTCCGCTGGAACCAGGCCACGGCCACGAGCCACGGGACCCCCGCCCGCAGGAGGGCGGAGGGAAGCCCGCTCACCGGCACCGCGTCCCGGCCCTCCGGCACGACCACCACGGCGACGAGCTGGATCCCGAGCATCGCGACGAGCGCGAGCGCGCCGCGCATCGGGCCGCGGGCACCCCAGCCGACGACCAGGGCGAGCAGCAGGACCGCGACGGCAACGGCGATGCCCGGCCGCGGCACCATCGCGAGCGCCGCAAGCGCGAGGATCGCCGCTGGGCCACCGAGGGCGCGCAACCCCCGGCGCTGCCCCGGTGCGTGATGCGGTCGGTCCTGCCCGGCCAGCCGCATGCCGCTCATGCCCCGATGATCACATCGCACCCTGTGCGGACGCATCCGACCATGGGCCGACGGCGGGCCGGCACGGCTCTGTCTGGCGAGGTAGACGCCGGTGACGTCGGCCAGAGGCGCCGGCCCGGCCCGCGGAACGAGCGTGGTCACCATGAGCGACACCGCACCGCGCCCGACCCACGCAGACACCGAGCGCAGACATCCCCGAACCGCCGTCCTCGTGGGCGCGGCTCTGGCGTTGCTGGCGCTGACCAGCCTGCCCGTCAAGGACTCGCTGTTCCGCACCGTCGCCGGGGCGGCACACGGGTCGGCGCTCGCCCCGGCGGTGTCCCTCATCGCACGCGCGGGCCTGCTCGTGCTGGTCGCGACGGCGGGAACGATCGCCGCGCGGACCTTCGCCCGTCGTCGACGCGACTTCTGGACCCTCGCGGTCGCAGGTGTCGGGGTCGTCGCCGCCTACCTGCTGAGCGAAGGCGTCAAGCTCGTCGTCTCGGAGGACCGGCCCTGCCGCGTCCTCGACGTGGCGACCGTCCTGGTGTGCCCCGAGGCCGGCGACTGGTCCTGGCCCTCCAACCACGCCACGATCGCAGCCGCCTTCGCGACGGCGTGCGCCCTCGCGCTCCCACGCTCGCTGTGGCTGGGCGCCCCCACGGCGCTCCTCATCGCGGCCTCCCGGGTCGGCGCCGGTGTGCACTACGTCCACGACGTCCTCTCCGGCCTGGCGCTGGGAACCCTCGCCGTCGCCGTCACCGTCACCCTCGCAACGTGCGTCCGGGGGCGTCGACGGGGCGATGGCTCGCCGGCGCGGCGGGCCTGAGGGGCTACGCCTGGTCGTCGACGAGGAGGTCTTCGAGCAGGTGGGCCATGTTCCGGGACAGCAGGGCATGGTGGTCGGTGACGTACAGCACGTCCTCCGAACGCGATGCCCGCAGGCCGAGGACGTGCTCGACGATCCACTCCATCGACACGCACAGCTCGCCGTCGCGCAGCACCGCCTCGGCGAGCATCGAGTGGATCCGGCCGTCGATGACGCATCCCACGCTGCCCCGGGCGAGCTGGAGCACGCGCCCGTCAGCCAGGGTGAGGGTCGCCGCGGCGCCGTCCGCCGTGCGCTCGAGGGCCGCCCCGTAGACGTCCGCGATGAAGGCCAACGGCACGTACACGTAGTCGCCGCGTACCTGCGCGTCACCGTCCAGGCCGTGGTACTTCAGCTTCTGCCAGGCGAACGCCGGCACGGGCAGCGCGACGCGGGCGTTGTCGACCCAGGCGTGCCGACGGCCCACGCAGACGGCCACTCCCTTCGGATCACCGCGCCGGGCCAACGCCGGGGCAAGGCGCTCGATGCGCCCGTCGTCGGCGCGGCGGACCCCGGAGAAGAGGTAGCTCCACACCAGCTCGGCGTCATCGAAGGTCTGGCCGTGATCCCGGTTGCGCACGTCACGGAACACGACGTCCGCGCGCTCGCCCCGGTAGAAGGCGAGGTTGTCCTCCCCGACGATCAGGACCTCGGGCGGCTCCGTGACGCCGTTGACAGCGAGCCAGTAGTCCCGGTTCGCGCGGATCACCTCACGGGGCGACGCGCCGTAGTGGGGCGGGACGGCGTCGCGCTCCAGGCGTGACTGCCAGACGGCGAGGGGCCCGCCGCGGTTGATCGGTGCACCCGCCTCGTCGAAGAGGTGGACCGGGTTCGTGGGCCCGCCGGACCCCGCAGCACCGGCCAGGACGTGACCGAAGTAGCGGGCGAACTGCGACGTCATCACGTTCCCCATCGACATGCCCTGCATGTAGATGCGCCCAGGGTCGATGGAGTACTCGGACCGCATCCGCTCGATGAGGCCGAGCACCAGAGCGATGTCGTGGTTCTCGTCGACGGTCGGCGCCGGCGCGTTCAGGTAGACGCCGCTCGGGTTGGGTGTCGTGGCTGCCTCGCGGTCGGCGTCGGGCACCTCGATCAGCCAGAACCGCCGCCTGCTCGCGTTCGGGAAGAGGACGATGAAGCCCTCACGCTCGGCCACCAGGGTCCAGGACGTGTAGACCGCCTGGCCCCAGCCCGTCATCAGGCCGCCGTGCATCGAGATGACCAGCGGCGCGGGGGTCGCCGGGTCGTAGCTCGACGGCACGTACGTGTACCAGGTGTCGGTCTCACCGTCGACGACGACTCCGCTGTGCTCCTGAAGTCGCGCCGGGTACGGCTGGGAGTTGTTGCCGTTCTCGTTCACGACGATGTCCGAGCCCTTGAGCGTCTCGGGCAGATAGTCCCGGTTGTCGTCGTCCGGAACGCCCGGTCGAAGGGTGATCTGGTGTGTCATGGAAGTGCTGTCCTCGCTCGTCTCGTCAGCCCTTGACCGCGCCGAGCATGATGCCCTTGGCGAAGTACTTCTGGAGCATGGGGTAGATCACCAGCAGCGGCAGGAGGGCGACGAACGCCACCGCCATCCGGATCGACACCTGCGGCAGCATCGCTGTGCTCCCGGAGGACCCGGAGGGGTTGTTCGCCACGGCCTGGATGTCCCGGACGATCGCGTTCAGATACGTCTGGATGCTGAACATGTCCGAGTCGTTGACGTAGTACAGCCCGTTGGTCCAGTCGTTCCAGTAGAGGAGGGCGATGAAGAGCCCGATCGTCACCATGATCGGCTTGCCCAGCGGCAGAACGATCCGGAAGTAGATCCGGGCGTACCCGGCGCCGTCCATCTTCGCGGCCTCGTAGACCTCGGCTGGGACGTTGAGCTGGTAGTACGTCCGCATCAGGATCACGTTGAACGCGTTGACCATGAGCGACGGCAGGATGTAGGCGAGCAAGGTGTTCCGCACACCCAGCTCTGACCACATCATGTACGCGGGAACCAGACCGCCGTTGAACAGCAGCGTGAAGAAGATCACGAAGCTGAGGGTGCGCCGGCCCGGGAGGTCGGGAAGCGACAAGGCGAATGCCAGGACCGACGTGAGGAGCAGCCCCACCACGGTGCCGACGGCGGTCACCACGATGGTGATGCCGTACGCCCGCAGGATGGTCCCCGAGTTCTCGAACAGGTAGGTGTAGGCGTCCAGGCTGAACTTCTCCGGGACGAACGAGTACCCGTTGGCGACCAAGGTGGCGTCGTCCGTGATCGACGACATGAAGAGCAACGCGATCGGCGCCACCATCGACAGCGTCACCAGGACGAGGACGACGTGCAGCACAACTGTGTACGCACTCGCACGAGGCTTCATTGTTCGGCTGACCCTTCTAGAAGATGCTGCTCGTCTCGTGCTTCCGCCGCACGAAGGCGTTGACGGCGAGGACCAGCACGAAGCCGACGACGGACTGGAAGAAGCCGGCCGCTGACGAGTTCCCGATGCCTCCGGCCGAGGACAGCGCGCGGTAGACGTAGGTGTCGATCGTGGTCGTGACGTCGTAGATCGCGCCCGAGTCCATCGGCACCTGGTAGAAGAGGCCGAAGTCCGAGTAGAAGATCCGGCCCACGGAGAGCAGGAAGAGCACGATCATCGTGGGCACGAGGTTCGGCAGCGTGATGTACCTGACCCGCTGCCACCGGGTCGCCCCGTCGATCAGCGCCGCCTCGTACTGCGCCGGGTCCACACCGACGATGGCCGCCAGGTACAGCAGCGTCGAGTAGCCGACCATCTTCCACAGGTTGACGGTCACCAGGATGAAGGGCCACCAGCCGCTCTCGCTGTACCACTGGACCGGGTCGGACTCGAACACCGAGTGGTTGAGCAGCCCGTTCTCGTGGCTCAGGAAGCCGAAGACGATGTAGCTGACCACGACCATCGAGAGCATGAACGGCAGGAGCACCGCGCTCTGGTAGATCTTCTTGAGACGGTCGCTGATGACGTCGTTGATCATGATCGCCAGTGCGATGGCGACCAGGTTCGTGACGATGATGAACGCCGCGTTGTACAGCAGCGTGTTGCGGATGATCTGCGACGCCGCACCGGACCCGAAGAGGTACTGGAAGTTGTCCAGGCCCACCCACGGGCTGCCGAACAGGCCGTCCTTCAGGTTGAACTTCCGGAAGGCGACGACGATGCCCGCCATGGGCACGTAGTTGTTCACCAGGAGGTAGACCAGGCCCGGGACCATCATCAGGTAGACGGGCAGGAACGCCCGGACCCGCTTGAGGCGACGACGCCGTGACCTCGTCGCCCTGCGCTCTCGGCCGGTCGGGACGCCGTCCACCAGGGACGGCGTCCCGACCTCGACTCGTGACATGCTCAGCACCAGCCGCGATCAGCGCTCGGCGAGCCACGCGTCGAGCTGACGCTGCTTCTCGTCGATGACGTCCTGCAGGCCTGCGCTGTACAGCGCATCGTTGAACTCGGCGACGCCCGCCTCAGGGTCGAGGACACCGAACGCAACCTGCTTCTTGTACTGCTCGAGCACCGGGTTCAGCTGCGCGATCTGGTTCGCGACCGGCGTGGGGTCGAAGAAGAAGCCATAGGCCTTGGACACCAGCGCCTGGTCGGCCTGCTCGTCGTAGAGCTCCTTCAGGTTCGCCGGGTTGCCCGTCCAGATGTGTCCGGCGAACTGGTTCGGCAGGAGGAAGCCTGCGTCGTTGTGGTAGCCGACGGTCGACAGGTCGGCCCCCGCGGGGAAGCCGGCGAGGCCCTCGTCGGTCTCCACCCAGTCGACGTTCTCGACGCCCCAGTTGAGGAGGTCGTTGAACTCGCCGTTCGTGTAGGCCCAGTTGAGGAACTCGAACGCCTTCTCGGGGTTCTCGGAGGTGGCGGCGACGCTCAGGAGCGCCCCTGCGCCCGTGCTCTTCACACCCTCGGAGATCGGGATGATCTCCACCTCGTACCCCGTCTGCGACAGCTTCTCGACCACGGTGTTGGGCTTGTAGGTCTTGACGAAGGAGAACGTGTTGCCCGCCTGCATCTTCACCTCGCCCTCGTCCTGGTTCACCGCGATGTCCTGGGACAGGTACCCGCTCTCGAACCACTCGCGGTT
Organism: uncultured Actinomycetota bacterium; assembly: GCA_963807045.1. Classification (GTDB taxonomy): domain Bacteria; phylum Actinomycetota; class Actinomycetes; order Actinomycetales; family Cellulomonadaceae; genus Actinotalea. The sequence goes on from CAWDZL010000002.1 coordinate 674,133, forward strand.
GATGTCGGCGAACGTGCGGTACTGCTCGGACTCGTACCAGTTGGTCACCGTGGTGGTCTGGCCGTAGTCCTCGAGGACGCCGAACGTGTCACCGAGCGGGTCGATGTAGCTGAAGGTCTGAAGGCCCATCGTAAAAGTCCCGTCCATGACGACCATGTCCGGGTGAGCCGCCTTCACATCGGCGAAGAGCGTGGTCAGCTGGTCGAACGAGGCGTAGTCGTCGGTCGTGACGGAGAAGTCGTCGACGGAGTAGCCGAGCTCGTCGAGGATGTCCTTGCGCACGATCAGGCCGGCGGGGCTCGTCCGCTCCTTCGCGGTCGGGAAGCCGACGAGGAAGTCGCCGATCTTGCCGACCTCGGTGTCGTCCCCGAACAGCTCGTAGATATCCTTCGTCTGCTCGGTGTACTCCGCGGCATTCACCACGTAACCGGCGTCGACGAACGACCCGAAGTCCTGCGAGAACAGGTAGGTGATGTCGAGCGGGTCGGTGCCCGACGCGAGCATCAGCGGAAGCTTCGAGAAGTAGTCGGCGAAGGTGATGGGGACGAGGTTGACGGTCATGCCGACCTCGCGCATCGTCAGCTCGTTCACGGCCTCCTTCAGCTCGGCCGTCGGCTCCCCGCCGACCGTCATGTAGGCGAAGTTCACCTCGTACGCCTCGCCGTCGTCCGGCGTGTCGTCCCCGCCGGAGCACCCGGCGAGGAGCAGCGGAACCACCAGCGCCGGCACAACCAAGCTTCCTGGTCCTCGGTGTCATGAGATGCCTCTTCTTCTCTGCGTCGGCCACTCGAACGTCGTCGGACGAGTGGGTGCTGCTCCGGGCCGGACGCCCGTCGGGGGGACGGGCATCACGGCGATGGCCTAGAACGGGTTGGACTCGACGTCCTCGAACCCGAAGAAGTCGAACGCCTTCTGGATCGCGAGGTCCCAGAAGCGCCACTCGTGCGCGTATCCGTCGGGCGTCCAGAACTCGGCGTCGAGGCCGATCTGCTCCGCGTGCCGCCGGAAGGCGAGCAGGCTGTCGTAGATGAGCGAGTCGTCCGTGCCGCAGGCGAAGTACAGGGGCGGCAGGGTTCCGCCTGCGACCTTCTCGTCGATGATGCGCCAGACGTTCTCCTCCGAGTCGAGGAACGCCGCGAGGCCGCCGGCGTTGTCGACCATCCCGCGCAGGCGCGACATCATCCGGTCGTCGGGGTCGTTCAGCCGGGCCTCGGTCAGGGTGGAGTAGTCGACGGGGGCAGCGGAGAGCACCGCGGCCGCCGCGAACTTCTCGGGGTGGTTGACGGCGAACTTGACGCTTCCCCGCCCGCCCATCGAGAGCCCTGCGACGTAGTTGTCCTCCCGCCGGCTCGAGACCGGCAGCCAGTTGTGGACCAGGGGCATGAGCTCGTCGAGCAGGTAGTCGTACATGTCGTAGCCCAACATGACGTCACTCCAGTTGGAGTAGTTGCTGTTGAGCGCACTGGGCATGACGAGGACGACGCCCTTCTCGACGGCGTACCGCTCGACGTTCGTCTTGCGCACCCAGTCGGTGTGGTCACCGAAGGTGCCGTGCAGCAGCCACACCACCTTCAGGTCGCGGCGCCGGGCGTAGAAGTCGGCCGGTGAGAGCTCACGGGGCATGTCCGGCAGGACGACGGTCACGGTCTGGTTCGAGCACAGGTAGCGACTCTCGAACGTCAGGGTCATCAGAGCCATGGTGCGACATCCTCGTCGGGTCGGCTGATCGTTTGCTGCACAGCAGTAAGCCACGCTGCTGATGGAACTGTCAAGCCCCTCCCGCCAACGGGCGTGACCCGACCACAGGACCCCGGCGTCGCGGACGCCGCGACCCTCGGTAGTAGCGCTCCCACCTGCACCGACGCTTCTCGTCGACACATCACGGGCTGCTCCCGGACACCGCTGCGAGCATCGCCCCGTTCGTGCTGAACGTTTAGCACCCGGACTCCCACAGAGCCGTCGGTGGTGCTAAACTCGACCCAGTCGACGCTCGGGTCGGCACGGACGCCGACGCCGAGCGCACCAGTCACATGGGAGAAGCTCGTGGAACGACCGAAGAAGGTCAGCATCAAGGACGTCGCCCGGGAGTCGGGCGTGTCGCCGACCACGGTGTCCGTGATCCTCAACGGTCGCTGGGAGGAGTTCCGCATCGCCCCGGCGACGCGGGACCACGTGGTGGCGACCGCACGGCGACTCGGCTACCACGCCACCCGGTCGGCGAAGCCCCGCACGTCGACGACGCCCGCGCACCTGTGGTGCATCTTCGCCCCGGTCGACTTCCACGCCGGCCCGACCGTCGGCTTCTTCCAGGGCGTCCGTACGTACACGGAGAGCAACCACCTCGACGTCGAGACGATCCTCTTCCCCTACGAGCGCGGCCGCCTGGCCGACAAGGCCCCCTGGATGACCTCGGCGTTCACCAGCGGCGCGATCATGGTCGGCCTGAACGACGAGGACGTGGCCTTCCTCGAGGACGCGGAGCTCGACATCCCCATCGTGCTCTTCAACCGTGTCGCGAAGCAGTGCTCGTCGGTCAACATCGACGACTACGGCGTGGGCCAGAACGCCATGCGCCACTTCCTGTCCCGTGGCCGCACACGTGCCGCCGTGATCTCACCTCAGTACTCCAGCCGCCCCTTGAGCCTTCGTTCGGTCGGGCTCGCCGACGAGCTGCGCCAGGCGCTCGGGGACGAGGCGCCCGAAGCCATCGCGCAGGTGCGCGCGGAGAACTCCTACTCCGGCGGGTACTCCGCCACCCGGTCGCTCCTCGCCGACGGGCCGGCGCCGTCGGCGATCTTCGTGCTCAACGACCAGATGGTCGGCGGCGTGATGCACTGCCTGGAGGAGAACGGCCTGACCGTCCCCGACGACGTCGACGTCATCTCCTACGGCGACACGGCGATCAACACCCTCCTGCGCCCGACGGTCACGAGCTTCGCCGTCCCTGTTCCCCAGATGAGCTACGAGTGCGCCCGGACCCTGCACAACGCCACCCTCCACCCCCAGGTGATGGACAAGGTCGGACGGGTCTTCGACGCGGACCTCGTCCTGCGGCAGAGGCTCACCGGCACCGTGCGCGCAGGGGTAGCGGTGTCGGCGCGTCCCCCGCAGCCGACGACGGCGTCCGACAGCATCTGGTCGCGCGGCTTCGTGTCCGTGTTCGTCATCAACCTGGCCATCAACATGGCGCAGTTCATGATGAACACCCTGGTGCCCAAGCTCGCCGTGGTGCTCGGGGCGTCCTCGGTGATGGTGGGCCTGGTGTCCGGGATGTTCGCCGTCACGGCGCTGTCGGTCCGCCCGGTCGTGGGCCCGGCGACGATGCGGCTGCGCAAGAACCACCTGCTCGCGGGCACGGTGGCGGTCATCCTCCTGGCCTTCGTGCTGTACAGCATCTCCGACGACGTGTCCGTGCTGATCGCGGCCCGACTGCTGCACGGCGCGGGGATGGGCTTCCTCGCACCCGTGACGCTCGCCCTCGCCAGCGAGAACCTGCCCGAACGGAGGATGGCCTCCGGCATCGGGATCTTCTCGCTGGGCCAGGCCGTGGCGACCGCGGCGGGGCCGTCCGTCGGACTCGCCCTGCTGTCCGTCGCGGGCTACCGGTGGACGTTCCTCATCGGTGCGGGACTCATGGCCGGGATCCTGGTGCTCGCGCTGCGCGTGAAGACACAGCCGCACGAGGGGACCCCCAGGTGGCAGTTCTCCCGCAGCACGTTCATCGCGCGGGAGGCCCTGGTCCCCGCGATCGTCATGTTCTTCCTCGCCGGGGCGTACTCGGGCGTGAACTCGTTCATCGTGCTCTACGGCGAGTCCCTGGGCATCACCGGCATCGGCCTCTTCTTCACCGCCTACGCGGTGTGCGTCCTGGTCTCCCGGCCCGTCGCCGGGCGCATCGGCGACCGGCACGGGCTGAGCTGGGTGATCATCCCCGGCATGGCGATCTTCGGCGTCGCCTTCGTCGCCATCAGCAACGCCCGGACCCTCACCGACTTCGTGATCGCCGGGGGCATCTCGGCCTTCGGCTACGGCATCTGCCAGCCGGCACTGCAGACCCTGTCGCTGATGTCGGTCGACCAGCCCCGGCGCGGCGTCGCCGGGAACACCAGCTACATGGGGGTCGACCTCGGCTACCTCCTGATGCCCGTCGCCGCGGGCTGGGTGGTCTCGCTCGTCGAGAGACAGGGGACGGGCATCGCGGACGCGTACTCGGTGATGTACCGCGTGATGGTGATCCCGGTCCTCGTCGGGCTCGTGCTGTTCCTGGTCTTCGGGCGCAAGGTCGCCCGCCGTGCCGCGGTGGGCACCGTTCCCGCAGCCGACCCCGCGGGAGCCGTCGATGACTGACGAGGACGGCGTGCGGGTCGTCGTGCACACCGAGGTCGGTCGCCGCGGGTGGGCACTGCGGTCGCTGGAGGTCCACGGCCTGACGGACCCGGCCTCGTGGGTCGGGGCCGTCGAGCTGGTCGGCACCGTCGAGCTGGTCGGCACCGTCGAGTTGGTCGGCACCGTCGAGCTCGCGACACCGGGCCCGCCGGCCACGCCCGCCGTCCTGCAGCTCCGCACCACCGGACACGTGCCGTGGCCGACGCCGTTCGAGGTGCGCGACCGGGCCACGTCGCGGCGCGTGTGTACCGACCGCGACGTCGCCGAGGTCCGCACGGCATGGGCGGACCGGTTCGAGGCGCCGGACCACGGCCCACTGCGGCTGCGGCTCTACCGGCCGGCAGGGGGCACGCCGCGACCCCTGGTCCTCTTCCTGCACGGCGGCGCGGAGGCCGGCGAGGACAACTGGGCGCAGCTCGTCGGGACGTTCGGCGCGGCTCACCTGGCGCGCACGTACCCCGACTTCTTCGTGATGGCACCCCAGGCCCCGGGGTCGGCCAGCACGCTGCCGCCACCACGGCGACCATTCGCGGGCTCCGACCTCGACCCCGGGAGCGGCTGGCACCGGGAGTACCTGTCAGCGGTCTGCGGCCTGATCAGGTCGATGATCGCCGCCGGTGACGTCGATGCCCGGCGCGTCTACGTCACCGGCGTCTCGATGGGCGGCGCGGGCGTGCTGCGCGCCCTCTCGGTCGACCCGGAGCTGTTCGCGGCCGCCGCCCCGGTGTGCCCGACGATGACGCCGGAGACGTCCGCGATCCTGCGCAGCCTCGTCTCGACCAGGATCTGGATCTCCACGGCCTACGTCGACCACACCCCTGACCGGCACAAGTACATCGCCGAGGGGGTGCTCCACCTGCGCGACCGCGGCAACGAGCACGCCCGGTTCTCGCTCTTCTCCCCCGAGCAGCTCGCGGCGCACGGGATCGCCCAGGACCTGGATCGGCCGCTCGCCGAGCTGGTCGCCGAGAACCACGGCTCGTGGGTGGCGACCTTCGAGGACGAGGACGGGATCCTCACCTGGCTCACCAGCCAGGTCCGAGACGTCGAGGCCCGATGAGGCCCGAGCACCGACCCTGAAGGAGTCGCCACGCATGAAGCCGATCACCAACCAGGCGATGCTCATCACCTACGCCGACAGCCTGGGCGGCGACCTGACCAGGCTCGAGGCGGTGCTGGACGAGCACTTCGCCGGCGCCTTCGGCGGCATCCACGTGCTTCCGTTCTTCCCCTCCTCCGGGGACCGCGGGTTCGCGGTCATCGAGTACGACTCCGTGGACCCGCGGTTCGGCGACTGGGACGACATCTCCCGGCTCGCCGAGCGGTACTACCTCATGGCGGACTTCATGATCAACCACGTGTCGATCCGCTCGCGCGAGTTCGTCGACTACATGGCCAACGGCGAGGCCTCGCCCTACCGGGGCATGTTCATCCACTGGGACGAGTTCTGGCCCGGCGGTGCGCCGACCGAGGGCCAGATGGATGCTCTCTACCGGCGCAAGGACCAGGGCCCGTACAAGGAGTTCACGCGCGCGGACGGCGTCGTCGTGAAGCTCTGGAACACGTTCTTCGCCGAGCAGGTGGACATCGACCCGTGGAACGCCGCGACACAGGAGTACTTCGAGCGGAACCTCGGCCTGCTCGCGACCCGCGTGCCCCTGGTGCGCTTCGACGCGTTCGCCTACGCGGCCAAGCGCCCCGGGACGAGCTGCTTCTTCGTCGAGCCCGAGGTGTGGGAGGTCCTCGACATCGGCATGCGGCCACTCGCCCGGCACGGCGTCGAGATGCTGCCCGAGATCCACGAGAACTACCGCATCCAGCTCGCGATGGCCGAGCGCGGGCACTGGGTCTACGACTTCGCGCTGCCGATGCTCGTCCTGCACGCGCTGTTCACGGGGCGCACCGACCGCCTGCGGCACTGGATCGAGATCTGCCCGCGCAAGCAGTTCACCACGCTGGACACGCACGACGGCATCGGCGTGGTCGACGTCGCCGACCTGCTGACCGACGACGAGATCGACGTCGTCACCCGCCGGGTCGACGCCGTGCTCGCCGACAGCCGCCAGTACGTGCAGGCCCCGCCCGGCATGATCAAGAAGGGCACGGAGGGCACCCGCAAGTACCAGCTGATGTCGAGCTACTACTCGGCGCTGGGCGAGGACGACGCCGCCTACCTCCTCGCGCGGATCGTGCAGCTCTACGTGCCCGGGATCCCGCAGGTCTACTACGTCGGCGCCCTGTTCGGCGCGAACGACCTCGAGGCGCTGAAGGCCACCGGCGAGCCGCGGAGCGCGAACCGGCACGACTTCACCGAGGCCGAGGTCGCGTCGGCGGTCGCCAAGCCGGAGGTCCAGCGGTTCCTCGACGTCCTGCGGTTCCGCAACACGTTCCCCGCGTTCGACGGCTCGGTGACGGTCGCGGACGACGCGGAGCCCGGGGTCCTGACGATCACCTGGACGGGCGAGAGCTCGAGGACGACGCTGCGGGCCGACATGGTGCGCAAGGCGTACGAGATCACGGCTGCCCGGGCGGACGCGGAGGACGAGGTCGTCTTCAGCTCGTGACAGGGTCGGGCGACACCGGGCTTGCGGACGGGTCGTCGGCCCGGTCGATCGTCGCGCGCAGCGGCACCTCCCTGATGAAGGCGACCACCACGAGGCCGGCGATCACCATCGGGATGAGCACGAGGAACACCGGGGTCAGGGCGTCGTTGTAGGCACCGACGATGACGTCGCGGAGCGCGTCGGGCAGATCGGCCACCGCCGAGGGCGTCAGGGAGTTCACGTCGCCCGCTCCGGCCCCGGTGGCAGGCATCCGCTCGGCGAGCAGGTCCGTCAGGCGCGAGGAGAAGAGCGCCCCGACGACGGCGCCACCGATGGACGCGCCGATCTCACGGAAGAAGTTGCTCGCGGCGGTCGCGGTGCCCACCTGGGAGTCGGGGAAGGAGTTCTGCACCACCAGGACGAGGATCTGCATGCCGAGCCCGATGCCGGCGCCCAGGACGAAGAAGTAGCTGAGCGTCACGGCCAGGGCCGTGCCGACCGTCAGGGTCGACAGCAGCCACAGCGCGATCCCGAGGACGACCATGCCGGCGATCGGCATCCACCGGTAGCGGCCGGTCCGGGCGGCGAGCTGTCCGGTGGCGATCGCCGCCGTCATCAGGCCGAGGACCATGGGCAGGAGCATCAGCCCGGACTCGGTGGCGCCGACGCCGGTGACCATCTGCAGGTACGTCGGCAGGTACGCGATCGTGCCGAACATCGCGATCCCGATGAACAGGCCGGCGACGGTGGCGAGGACGAAGTTGCGGCTGCGGAATAGTCCCAGCGGGATGATCGGCTCAGCGGCCCGGTGCTCGGCGAGCACGAACAGGGCGCTGAACACCGTCGCCACGACACCGAGCCCCACGATCGTCGCGGAGCCCCAGTCGTACTGGGTGCCGCCCCAGGACGCGACCAGGATGATCGCGGTGACGGCGACCGCCATCGTGACGGTGCCCCACAGGTCGAACCGGACCTTCGCATGGTGCCTGGGGATCTTCAGGAAGACCATGGCCAGCGCGACGGCGAGGATCCCGAGGGGGATGTTCATCCAGAACGCCCACCGCCAGTGCGCGCTCTCGGTGAACCAGCCGCCCAGGAGCGGTCCGGCGACGGCGGAGATGCCGAACACGCCACCCATGAGGCCCATGTACTTCGAGCGCTCCCGCACCGGGACGACGTCGGCGATGATCGCCTGCGCCAGGATCATGAGCCCGCCACCGCCGAGGCCCTGCACCGCGCGCGCGACGATGAGCGTCGTCATCCCCTGGGCGAGGCCGCCGACGACCGAGCCGGCCATGAAGACCGTCAACGCGCCGACGAACAGGGCCTTGCGCCCGACGAGGTCACCGAGCTTGCCGTAGATCGGCATCATGATCGTGGAGGCGACCAGGTAGGCGGTGGTGACCCACAGCATGCGGTCGACACCGCCGAGCTCGCCGACGATCGTCGGCAGGGCCGTGGAGAAGATCATCTGGTCGAGCGAGCCGAGGAGCATCGCGACGAGCAGACCGGCGAGGATCGGCCCGATGTGCGCGGAGCCGCCTGGCGCTTCGGCGGCGGCCGGGGCCCGGGTGCTGGACGTGTCTGTGAGGGTCACCTGTCCATGCTCGGGTCGCACGCCGCGCCACGCGTCCCCCGGGTGCGGCATCTTGCGTACCGCGGTCGCGGTACTCCTCAGGTGCCGGGCGTCAGGATGCCCGTCTCGTAGGCGATGATCACCAGCTGCGCGCGGTCGTGCGCGTGCAGCTTCGTCATCACGCGGTTGACGTGCGTCTTCGCGGTGTGCGGCGAGATGAACAGCTCGGCGGCGATGTCCTGGTTCGAGCGTCCGGTCGCCACGAGCAGGAGCACCTCGCGCTCACGATCGGTCAGCACGGCGAGCTCGGGCACCGTGTGCAGGTCCGCACGTGCGGGGGCGCGGACGTACCGCGTGATCAGGCTGCGGGTGGCGGCGGGCGAGAGGAGCGCCTCCCCCGCGTGCACGGCGCGCACGGCGCGGACGATCTCGTCGGGTTCGGAGCCCTTTCCGATGAACCCGCTGGCCCCGGCGCGCAGCGCGGCGACGAGGTACTCGTCCTCCTCGAAGGTGGTGAGGATCAGGACCTTCGCGTCGGCGAGGTCGTCCGTGGCGCAGATCGCGGCGGTGGCCTCGATACCGTCCATCTGCGGCATGCGGATGTCCATGACGACGACGTCGGGGCGCAGCGCGCGCGCCTGGGCGACGGCGTCGGCCCCGTCGACGGCCTGACCGGCGACGACGACGTCGCCCTGACCGGCCAGGATGTCGGCGACGGCCTGGCGGATGAGCGGCTGGTCGTCGACGATCAGGACGCGGATCACGTGGGGTCCTCCTTCGGCAGCGGGATGCTCGCGGTGACCGTCCACCCGCCGGGCGCGACGCCGGCCGTCACGGTGCCGCGCACGGAGGCGACGCGCTCGCGCATCCCGAGCAGGCCCACCCCGGCCCCGACCGGCCGATCGGTGGCCGCCCGGTGCGCTGCGCCGTCGGCGGGCACAGGGTTGGTGACGACGATCCGCAGAGTGTCGCCGGTGGTCTGCAGCAGCAGGTCCGCCCGGTGCTCGGCGCCGTGCTTGTGGGCGTTGGTCAGGCTCTCCTGGATGAGGCGGTAGGCGACCAGGTCGGCCGCACCGGTCACCCGGGACAGGTCACCCTCGACGCGCCGCTGCACGCCCAGACCGGAGGTGGCGAACTGGCCCAGGAGGACGTCGAGGTGCTCGAGGCCGTGCTGCGGGGCCGTGGGTGCGCCATCGGGCTCGTCGGCCCGCAGCAGGTTGAGCAGGTCGCCGATCTCCGTCAGGACCGTGCGGGACGCACCGCGGATCGTCACGAGGGCGGTCCGGGCACGTTCGGGGTTGGTGTCGAGTGCGGAGGACGCGACGCCGGCGTTGAGGCTGATGACGGCGATCTGGTGGGCGACGGTGTCGTGCAGGTCGCGGGCGATGCGGAGCCGTTCCTCGCTGACGCGGCGTCGCGCCTCGGCCTCCCGGGTGCGTTCGGCACGTTCGGCGCGCTCGGTGATCGCCTCGATATAGGCGCGGCGATGGCGCGCGCCGTCGCCGGCTGCGGCCGCGAACGCCACGGCGAGGGCGAACTGGAGCACCCCGGGGTCGAGCAGCTCGCCGAGCTTCCCGGGGCAGGCTCAGGAACAGGATCAGCACGAACGTGACGCCACCGACGACCAGCGCGGAGCGCCGGCTGCAGCGATGGCCGACGCCGAACATCGCCACGTCCACCGCCAGGCCGACACCCGGTGACAGGGTGCCGGTCCACGCGGTGAGCCCGAACAGTGCGAGGCAGATGCCGAGCACGGGGATCGGCCAGCGACGCCGGAACGGCAGCACCGCCGCAGACGCGACGATCAGGGCGACGGTCGCAGACCCGGCGGGCTGGAACTGCTCGCCCGGGAACGGTACGACCGTCGCCAACAGGATGAGGACGGTGGCGATCAGGTCGCCCAACCACGCGGGCGGGCTCAGGCGGGGCAACGGTGCGGCGCCCGACGGCACGGAGTCGTCGCCCACGACCTGGTGGCTCACCTCTCCAGTGTGCCCGGCGGGCCGGCACCGGGAGTCACCCGGCTGCGGCATGGCGTCATACCGCGCTCGCGGTACGAGTGGCGCCGGCCGGTCGCCACATCGCGGCCGGCGCCGCGCCCGGAATCCCGACGATGGCGGCCCGCACCTGGAACCCGTGCCGCAGGTACAGCCGGCGGTTCACCGGGGTGGAGGACTCGAGGTAGGCGGCCTCGCCGCGCGCGTCGACCTGAGCGAGGCGCCACTGCAGCAGCGCGGTGCCGACGCCCATCCCACGCCCGGCACGGGCGACACCGATCTCGCCGAGGTACCAGTGCGGCGTGGACGGGCGGTGCGCGCCGAGCACCTGCTGCCGCCGCGCTGCCCGCAGGACGCCGCCCGCACCCAGGGCCGCGACGAAGGCCGGCAGCTCGAGCGCCTGGCGCACCAGGGAGCGCCACGGCGCCGGGGCGGCCGGCGGCTCCCAGAGGGCGGCCCCGAGGATCTCGCCGTCGTCCCGGCGGGCAAGGTCGACGACGCCGTAGCGGGACGAGGCGAGCATCGCCCGGAAGAGCGTCGCGGTTCGGCGGGAGCGGCCGGGACCGGGGGTCACAAAGGCGCCGATCACAGGGTCGTACGCGAACGCCTCGGCCAGGACGTCGGCCGCGGCGGGCAGGTCGGCGGGTACGGCGGGAACGACGTGGAACACGGGGCCCTCCAGTTGTCGGTGTGAGGCGACGATAGATTTGGCCACGCGTCCAAGTCAACCGTCCAGGTCGATCGTCCAGGTTGGGCTAGCCTGTGCCCGAGAGACAGGAGGCACGATGACTGCGACGACGACGAGGCGCCCCCACCGGCCGGCGGGCGAGCGGCGCGAGCAGCTGCTCGACGCGGCCGTCGACGTGATGCGCGACGGCGGGATCGGAGCCGTGACGACCCGCGCCGTGACCGCACGTGCCGGCCTCCCCCACGGCTCCTTCCACTACTGCTTCCGTTCCAAGGAGGAGCTGCTCACGGCCTTGCTCGAGCGCGAGCTGGACGGCTCGATGCGCCAGGCCTGGGTGGCGGTCGACGCCGTCGCCGACCCGGAGGCCGGGATCGCCGCCGGCCTCGGCGGGTACCTCCGGCACGTCCAGGCCGATCCCGAGCGCCAGCTTCTGCTCGCCGAGCTCTCCCTGGCGGCCGCCCGCACGCCGTCGATGGCGCACCTGCCCCGCTGGGAACACGAGCAGTACGTGGCCCACGTGGAGCGCCTGCTCAGCGAGTGGGCCGCGGCGTCGGCCCTGGAGTGGTCCGTGCCGACACCGGTGCTGGCCGAGCTGCTCACGGCGGGCGCCATGGGCCTGGCCGAGTCCTGGCTCGCGACCCGCGACGACGACGCCGCAGCCCTCGCCGCGCAGACGTTCGCCCGCGCGCTGGCCGGCCTGGCGAGGACGTCCCGCCCGTAGCCGGGCCGCCAGGACGCGTCACGACGTCGGCTTCACGACGTCGGCGTCACGACGCGGTGTCGCTCCTGGTGTCCCCGACGTCCGCGCCGATCAGCGACACCTCGAAGCGAGCGCCGCCGAGCGGACTCTCACCGATCGTGACGGTGCCGCCGAGGTGCCCGACGAGCTCGGCGACGACCGACAGCCCCAGCCCGGCACCCCCGCTGCCCCGCGAGCGCGCGTCGTCCAACCGGACGAAGCGCTCGAACACGCGGCTGCGCTGGTCAGGCGGGATGCCCACACCATCGTCGTCGACGGTCAGCACCGCGGGCGCCCCCGGTCCGTCCTGACGCAGGGCCACGGCCACCGTGGTCGATGCGTGGCGCGCGGCGTTGTCGAGCAGGTGCTGCACCACCCGTCGGACGCTCTCGGCGTCGGCCATCGCCTTGGCGGCGCCGACCTGGCGGACGTCCACCGGCACGCGTCGCCGCCGGTCCGCCTCGCAGAACACGACGTCGTCCACGTCGACCTCGGTCACGACGGCGGGCCCGCGCGCCTCGTCCGCGCGGGCGAGCTCCAGCAGGTCCTCGACGATGCGCTCGAGCCGATCGATCTCCGGCAGTGAACGCTCCGCGAGCACGTTCGGGACTCCCGCGGAGCGCGCGATGGCCTGCTCGTGCTCGCTGCGCAGCACGGCGAGGGGCGAACGCAGCTCGTGCCCGGCGTCAGCCGTGAACGCCCGCTGGGCGATCGCGCCCGCGCCGATCCGGTCGAGGAGGTCGTTCATCTGCACGGCCAGCAACGCCGGCTCGTCACGGGCCCGCGGCACCGGCAGGCGCTCACCGGCGAGCGGACCGCGGTGGGAGATCTCACCGACCCTCCTGGTCATCTCCCCCACCGGGCGCAAGGCCCGCCTCGTCAGCCACCAGGTGGCGAGCGCGACCATGGCGACGAACGGCGGGAGCAGCCACCCCATGGCGCTGCGAGCCCCCTCCGCGCTGGCGATCAGATCCGTCGTCTCGACGCCGATCAGCACCGGCTGACCGAACCGGGTCCCGTACCGACGGAACTCGAAGGAGCCCTGCTTGGCGGACTCGTTCAGCATCGCCTGGTACGCGATCTCGAAGAGGTCCCACTCGCTGACGGCGAGCCGGTCGGGGTCGACCGACGCCAGCCGCGCGGTCGTCGACGACACGTCCAGCAGCCGACCGTCCTCGACGAGCACCAGGATCGGGTCGCCGCGGGTCCGACCGATCCGTTCGTCGAGCTCCCGGGCGGGGCCGGAGTGGGCGGCGTCGATCGCGACGACCAGCTCGACGAGCGCACGCACGTAGTCGTCGTCCTCGACCGCCTCGCTCGCGACGCCCGCCCCCACCGTGTCCGAGGTGATGAGCACGCCCTCCGTCCACGGCTCGAGGACCGTGCGGGCGTGATCGGCGAACGCCCGGTTCACCAGGATCCCCTCGACCGCACGCTGCCCGAACAGAACCAGCGGCACGCCGAGCAACGAGCAGATCACCGTCACCAGGACGGTGAGCCGCGCGGCGATCGAGAGACGTCTCACGGGTCCACCCGGTACCCCGCGCCGCGAACCGTGCTGATCACCGACGCGCCCCCTGGCCGGTCGACCTTCCGGCGGAGGTAGCTGATGTACACCTCCACGATCGACGGGTCGCCGTCGAAGTCGAACCCCCAGACGAGGTCGAGCAGCTCGCGCCTCGACACGACCGCCGGGCTGCGCCGCAGGAGGGCCTCGAGCACCGCGAACTCGCGGGGCGTCAACGCCAGCGGTTCGCCGTCGCGCGCGCAGGCGCGCCGACGCGGATCGAGGCTCAGCCCGCCGACGGTCACCACGGACGGGGCCGACGCCCCGCGGCGGGCCAGGGCATGGGCCCTGGCGACGAGCAGGTGGGGCTGGAACGGCTTGCGCACGTAGTCGTCGGCTCCTGCGTCGAAGCCGTCCCGCTCGTCGTCGTCGCGCCCCAGTGCCGTGAGCATCAGGACCGGCGTCTGCACGCCACGGGTTCGCAGGTTCCGGCAGACCTCCCCGCCCTTCATCCCGGGCAGCATGAGGTCCAGGACGATCACGTCGTAGGTCATCTCGGTGGCCCGCCAGAGGCCCGCGAGGCCGTCGTGCTCGACGTCGACGTCGAACCCGCCGTCGCGCAGAGCGCGCGCGATCGACTCCGCGAGCGCCTCGTCGTCCTCGACGACGAGCACTCTCACGGCACGGTTCGTAAGGAGGACGGCGCAGGCATCTCGGGCTCGATGGTAGTCGGCGCGGTGGCGGCCACGGGGCTGGTCGGGCGGCCGCTGACCTTCTTCAGCAGCCACTCGAACGGGCCCTGCGACCAGCGGGCGCGGATCGCCATCGCCCCCAGGATCAGGACGGCGAAGATCCCCAGGAGCAGCGGCGCCTGACGCCCGGGATGGTCCGCCGCTCCGGCCCACTCCCACACGTCCTGAACGAAGAACGGATGGACGATGTAGGCGGACAGGGTCATCGATCCCACCGCGGCGAGCGGCCGGAGCAGACGCAGCACGCCGCGCGGCAGGGCCACCAGCAGACCGATGAGAGCCAACGCGATGCCGAGCGACTGCAGGGCCCACGGCGTGCGGTTCGAGTGGGGCGTCAGGTCGTTCAGCGACGACCAGTCGGTGGCACCGCCCGCATCGGCCGAGAGCGCCTCGACCGTGGCCCAGTTCCCGTCCGCGGCGCGGGAGACGATGAACCCGGACCCGTCAGACGTGCTCAGCCAGCCCCTGACGTTCTTCTCGTCCTTGGACTCCGCACCGGCGTCATCCGAGGAGTCCACGGCCGATGACGACTCCTGCCACCACTCGCTGTGCCAGGGGAGGGCGTCCGAGACGAGGGTCGCCGTGAACGCGAGGACGGTCCCCACCCCGGCCAGGACCAGGGCGTTGCGCCACCGGGCGAGGTCGAGCCGGCCGACGATGATGCCCACGAGGAAGAACCCGATCCACACGGGGAGCGGGTACAGGCCCGCGGTCATCTGGACGAGCGTCGACATCACGACCAGGGAGGTGGTGGGCAGCGAGTCGACCCAGCCGAGGTGGGGCTCGATCGCCACGATGAGGACGGGGCCGATCGTGATCGCGGCGGCCGCCACCACGGCCAGGCGTCGCGTGGACCACCTCAGCAGGAACGGGGCAAGGAGGAACAGCACCCCGTAGTAGTGCAGGATCGTGCTCCCCCAGTAGGTGTTGACCATGAGCAGCCCCGCCGCGACGAGCGCCCACCCGCGGCGGCGCAGGTAGCTGGGCTGCGCCGAGCCCGATCCACGCCGGTACAGCATCGACACGACCAGACCCGCCAGCGTGATGAACAGCACCGAGGCCCGACCGCTCGCGACGGTCGTCCACCACGCGGTCGACTCGAGCTGGACATGGACGCTGACCATGCCGAGCAGCGCGATCCCTCTCGCGACGTCCAGGCCGACCATGCGGCCGGGGCGGCCGGTCCCGGCACTTGTCGGGGCCCGACCCGGGTCCAGCACGGCGTCATCGGCGGCGGTTGCTGTCGTCATGGCGGCCAGGCTCGCAGCGCGAACCCTAAGGATTCCTGAGGACGTCCCAGCCGCCCGGCTTGGTCACGGTATGGCACCGATCCCTCATCGTTGGCGCCACGCCGCCGATGCTGATCTTGAGGCCGCGCTCGGCGCTCACGCGACACAGCGCCGGACGTCGACTCTCGCCCACCCCCCAGGGCAGGGACGCCCCCGCCGTGGTCCGCCATGTGACGCTGCCCCCCGCGCGTCGTAGACCGAGGACACACGAATGACCGCTCGCTCGCACTCCGGCTTCTCCGAAGGCCACCTCCCCCCCGCCGGGCATGATGTGCCGGCCGACCGGACCGGCCCACCGCCCGGCTCGCGACGAGGTCGGCGCATCCCGATCGCGGCGCAGGTCATCGGGGTCCTGAGCATCACCGCCGTCGTCGCCGCGCTCATGGTGGCGCTCGCCGCCACGCAGCTGTCGCGCCTGCGCGACGGGATGCACGAGATGTCCCAGCTCTCGGCGCCGCTCGCGACGCTCAACAACGTGCAGCGTGACCTCCAGGCCACCCGGGCGCGCATCGTCGAGTACCCGGCCGCGACCGACGAGGTCCGCGCCGACCTCCTCACCCAGTTCCAGGAGCGTTCCCAGAAGGTGCGGGACGGGCTCGCCGCCTACAGCGGGTCGGAGATCGACGGATCGGCCATGGCCGACTTCACGAAGGCGTTCGAGGAGATCCTCGCGCTCGGCACCGACCAGGTCTTCCCGGCAGCCGATGCCGGGGATGAGGCGAAGGCGGAGCAGATCTACCACGACCAGGTCATCCCGACGATGGCGGTCGCCGCGGACGCGATCGGCGCCGAGTACGACGCCGCGTTGGCCCAGGTCGACTCGATCGCCGCCGACGGGCGCGACCAGGCCACGCGCGACATCGTCCTGCTCGTCGTGCTCCTCCTCGTCGGCCTCACGCTCGCGGTCGGCGTCGGCATCTTCGTCTCGAGGCGACTGGCCCGAGGCGCGCTCTCGGTCAAGGCCGCGCTCGCGGGCATGGCAGAGGGCGACCTGACGGTCGCCGCGCGGGTCGGCAGCAACGACGAGATGGGCGAGATGGCCGATGCGCTCGCCTCGGCTCAGGCATCGCTGCGCGCAACGCTCTCGGAGGTCGGCGAGACGGCGACCACGGTGGCAGCGGCAGCCGAGGAGCTCTCCGCGGCCAACACGCAGGTCGCCGCCGGCTCCGAGGAGACGAGCGCACAGGCCGGCGTCGTGGCGGATGCGTCCCAGCAGGTCTCCCAGAACGTGCAGACGGTCGCAGCGGGGGCCGTCGAGCTGGGCACGAGCATCGCCGAGATCGCCCAGAACGCGAACGAGGCCGCGAAGGTCGCCAACCGCGCGACGGCGGTCGTCGCGGCGACCAACGACACGGTGGCGACGCTGGGCGTCTCGAGCCAGGAGATCGGCGCGGTGGTCAAGACGATCACCACCATCGCCGAGCAGACGAACCTGCTCGCGCTCAACGCGACCATCGAGGCCGCCCGGGCCGGGACGGCAGGCAAGGGCTTCGCCGTCGTCGCCGGGGAGGTCAAGGAGCTGGCGGGCGAGACCGCCCAGGCCACCGCGGAGATCACGCGGCGGGTCGAGGCGATCCAGGCCGACACCGCTCGCGCCGTGAGCGCCATCACCGAGATCAGCGCGATCATCACGCAGATCAACGACTACCAGATGACCATCGCGGCGGCCGTGGAGCAGCAGACGGCGACGACGAACGAGATGTCCCGGTCCGTGAACGAGGCGGCTCTCCGCAGCGGCGAGATCGCGACGAACGTCTCCAGCGTCGCGGACGGGGCGGCGAACTCCAGCGAGGTCCTCGCGCAGATGGGTTCCTCCGTCCAGGAGCTCGCCCGCCTCTCGGGCGACCTCCGGATGCGCATCTCGACGTTCTCCTACTGAGGAGGGCGCCGGGTGGTGGCACGGGCACGTCGAGGGAATCGGTGGCCGGTCCCTCGACGTGCCCGTCGCTGCAGCGGGCGCTTCACGACGGCGGGCGTGGAGTCCTGGCGCGCGCTCGCCGACCCCGAGGGCAACGAGTTCCGCCTGCCCCGCCAGCGCCTCGAGCCCTGAGCCGCGTCGTCCTCCCGGCTCAGCCCACGCCGTCGGCCGCGAGCGCGTCCGTGAGCAGCGACACCAGCGCCTCGAGCTGAACGTCCGTCGACGACGGCACGTCCTCGTCGGCCGCACCGTCCAGCGCGCGCGCCGCCAGCCCCGACTTCGCGTCGATGAGCTCGGCGATCTTGGCGTCGATGGTCTGCGCGGCGATGATCCGCCAGGCGGTCACCGGCTCGGACTGCCCGATGCGGTGGATCCGGTCGATGGCCTGGGTCTGCTCGGCGTCGGTCCACGAGAAGCTCCGCGAGCACCAGGTTGGACGCGACCTGCAGGTTCAGGCCCACACCCGCCGCCAGCAGCGAGCACACCGCGACCGACACCTCGGGGTCGTTCTGGAACGCCGCGATCGCCTTGTCCCGCGCCGCGCGCGTCTGGTCGCCGCGGATCGACACGTAGCGCAGGCCGCGGTCGGCGAACGTCTGCTCGGCCTGGTCCATGACGTCCACGTGCTTGGCGAAGAACACCACCTTGCCGACGTTGCGCACCAACTGCGCCGCGTAGTCGGCGGCCAGCCCGGCCTTGGCCTGACCGATCCGCCGAACCATCGTGAAGACGTTCTCGCCGCCGGCCTTCTCGCTCGAGTCCTTGAGCTCCCCGGCCGCGACCCGGCGCGCGAGCTCGTAGTCGATGCCCTCCACGACGACGCCGGAGCGCGCCTCGAGCGCAGCCCGGTACCGCTGCACGAGCCGGCGGGCGAGTGCCGCCTCGGCGGCCCGGATCGAGCGCCCGACGGCGCCGTCCAGCTCCACCGGCAGGTCGGCGACGCGGCGGGCGGGGATGTCCGCGGCCACGTCGACCTTGCGCCGCCGCACGATGCCCATGTCGATCACGCTGGCTCGCGCGGCCGCGTAGAAGCCCTGGTCGGCGGGGGTGAGCCCGGTCCGCTCCAGCGCGGCCTGCAGCGCGCCGAGCGGCTTGGCGTCGTCGATCCAGCCGAGGAACTGCCAGATCGCCCGGAAGTCCTCGATGTCGTTGATCAGCGGGGTGCCGGTGAGCGCCATCATCAGCGGCCGCCCGGCACGGGCGCGGATCCGGTCCGCGATCGCCAGCACGTGCTGCGAGCGCTGCGACCCCTTGTTCTTGATGAAGTGCGCCTCGTCGACCACCATGCCGCGGAACCCGAAGTCCCCGAGCCAGCCGATGTGCCGGTCCAGGAGCTCGTAGTTCACGATCACGACGTCGGCGAACGCGTCGATCTTGTCGCCGTCGCCGTGGATGACGGTGGCGCGGCGCTCCGGCGTCCACATCCCCACCTCGTGCGCCCAGTTCGTCTTGACGACGTTCGGCACGACGACGAGCAGCGGGTACGCATCGGCGACCTGCGCGGCGAGGAGCGCCTGGGCGGTCTTGCCGAGGCCGGGCTCGTCGGCGAGCAGGAAGGTGCGGTGGTTGCGGGCCGCGGCGGCGACCACCTGACCCTGGTGCGGCATCAGCTCGCGCCCCAGCGGGGCGGAGACGAGGCGGCCGTCGGGCAGCGCCATGCACGCGGGCTGACCGGTCGCGGCGATCTCGAAGGACCGGAACAGCGGATCGAGCAGCTCCCAGCCGGCGAGGCGGCCGGACCGTGAGCCGATCCGCTCGGCCGCGGCCTCGAAGTCGGGGGCGAGGAACGGGTTGGCGAGCTGGCGGGAGATCACGGAACGCGGCACCACGCGGTTCTCGGCGCCGGGCTCCGGCGGGGCGGGCGGGGCGGGCGGCGGCTCGTCGGGCGGTTCGAGCCCACCGGCGCGCATCACGGTCGCCTTGAAGGCGTGCGCCGCCTCGGAGACCCGGGCGTCCTCGGCGAGCAGCCCGAGCAGCGACGTGTCACGGGCCGCGATCTTGGCGAGCATCGTCGCGACGCCGTCGAGCCGCTTCAGCTCGTTGGCCCGCTTGGCCACGGTCAGGGCGCCGTCGGCCATCACCCGGGCGCGTTCCTCACGCACCAGCAGGGCCACGACCTGGAACTTCACGCGCATCGCGGGGCGCGTCGGCGGCCGCTGCACCGCGCGGTCCACCTCGCGGGCCACCTCGGCGAGGACCGGGATGATCCCCTCCTCGTCGGGGCGCTGGGGCCGGCGTCGCTGGCCTGCGGTGTCGCGACGCTGGCTGCCCGCGTCTCCGCGTGTGCCACCGGACCGGCGCTGGCCGCCGGCGTCGGTGCGCGCGCGGCCGGACCGGCCTTGGGCGGGTCGTGCCACATCTCCTCCTTCAGCGCCGTGACTGCGGCGCAGCATCCCGTTGCGCGCCCGACGGGGCGCAGTCGGGCGTCGGCTCGCCTGCCGTGGAGCAGGTGGCCCGGGCCACGGCGCTCGGATCGTGCGCCTGGTCGCCGCGCAGAGTCCCCGCCTCGACGGCCGGCGGGGTCGCGCTCACGCCGGGAGCGGCGTGCGACCCCTCGTCTCCGTGAACCGTGGCGGGGCGCGGTCGTGGCCCGGACTGTTCGCCGAGCAACCGGGGGCAGCCTACCGCCGGAAGCCCCGCACCCGCCGTCCGCGGCCGGAGGCTGGGAGACTTCGCGCGCCCGGAGGGCCATAACCCTCCCAGCCTCTCCCGCGGGGCCAGGGAGCACGAGCGACCCCTGGCCCCGCGGAGAGCGTGAGCGGGACTACACGACGCCGACGCACCCGTGCGGGTGGTGCGGCGGGAACGGCGGGAACGGCGGGTGGTGCGGCGGGAACGGCGGGCCGGGCGGCGTCGGCGGGTGCGGCGGCTTCGGCGGCCCGGAGGGCCGCAGCTCGAGCGCCCCGATGGCGGCGAGGAGGGCGTCGTCGGCAGCGTTCACCTCACCCTGCGGTCCGCACCGGGCCAGGACGCCGTTGGCGCGCCACAGGGCAGCCAGCACCGCGGCGGCGCTGCGGTGCGTGTAGGTGCGGCCGCGCAGGTCGAGCGTCGCCGCCTGGGCGACGGTCGCCTCGAGGGCCGACGTGTCCGTGATCGCCTTGCGCACCCCGAGCCAGCGCTCGGGCCCGGCGACCGCCGCCGCGCCGAGCTTCTCGGAGAAGTCGCCGTTGAAGATCAGCGGGTTGTGGGTGGACCGCCAGCTCATCTGGTCGGTCAGCCCCCAGAACGTCACCCGGTTGATGTCGGTCGAGTACTTCTTGTAGACGGCGAAGTACTCGGCGAACCGCTGGGCCTGGATCTTCTCCATCTCGGCGCGGTTGGTGATCTTGCCGACCCAGTAGGTGAAGCCGTCGCGCGAGAACCGGTCCTTGACCGACGGGTCGGTCAGGTCCCGGTAGAGGCTGCGGTCGTCGCCCTCGGGCTGGCCGTTCCACGCCTCCCACACCTGCAGGTCGAGCTCGCTGATGCTGGCCGTGAAGCCGGCGTCGGTGATGAGCTGCAGCGACCGTTCGACGGACGCGTCGTCCGAGCAGGCGCCCGGCAGCCACTCGGCTGCGGCGTCGTTCACCAGGGCGGGCAGGCGCGTCAGGTCGGAGCACGCGAACGCCGGCGTCTGGTTGATGTAGTTGTGCGACTGCATGCCGATGGACTCCACGAGCGGCCGCGGGTCCTCGGGGTGCTCGGCGGCGTACCGAGCGTTGAGGTCCGTTGCCATGGCGATGATCGCCTCGGCCTTGCCCTCGGACTGGAAGACGTTGAAGTCGTTGTACTCGAGCCGGGCCTCAGGTCCGTACGTGCGGGCGTACACGAACGCGTCGTAGAGGAAGTCCGACGGCGTCTCCCCCGCCGCGGCGTCGGCACCGTTGGCGTAGGCCGAGTACCAGCGGGAGAAGCCGCCGTTGGGGCCGCCGCGCAGGTAGTCGCGCCAGTCCTGCGTAGCCGGGTCGAACTCGGCGAGCCCGTCGACGAACGCCTCGTTGACGACGTCCCAGGACTCGACGCGACCGGAGAAGTGCGTGAGCACCTCGCGGATGTAGCGCTCCATGTTGGCCTTGGCGAGGGCGCGCGTGCCGCCGGTGTCACCGCTGTTGATGCGGGCTGGAGACTGCCCGTGCCACACCAGGACGTGCCCGTGCACCTGCATGCCGCGGGCCAGGGTCTGGTCGACGAACCCGTCGGCGGCGTCCCAGGTGAAGGTGAACGCGCCGGTCACGGGGTCGATGTTGTCGTTGGGCAGCAGTTGGTCCGGCTTCATCGCGTTCTCGGCGGTCATGACGCTGTAGTTCCGAGCGACGGTCGTCGAGGCGGCGGAGCCGTCCGCATAGGTGTCGGGGCTGGACCAGATGTTCCCGACGTCGAAGTAGTCGCGGTAGGCGTCCTTGAGCGGGGCCATCTGCGGCCGGAAGGCGGTCTCGAGCACGACGTCGTCGGCCGGCATCGTGAAGGTGCTGACCCGGGCGCCGATCCAGTCCAGGTCGTCCGAGGTCCACCCGCCCCACACCTGGTGGCCGGCCGGGGTCGCGGTCAGGGTGACCGTGTCGCCGGGGGCGTAGCTGCCCGCGCCCGTGACGGCGCCACGGCCGGTCGCGTGGATCTCGACCCGGTAGGTGGCCGGGTCCGCGCTGGCCGTCGGGTCCGGGCTGGCCGTCGGGTCCGGGCTGATCGTCGGGTCTGCGCTGGTCGTCGGCTCCGAGCTGGCTGTCTGGTCCGAGCCGGCTGTCTGGTCCGGGCTGGCGGTCTCGCCCGGGACGAGCCCCTGGGCCGGTCCTGCGAACCCGGCCGCCGCGAAGACGGCTGCCATGCCTGCCGCCATGAACCGCGCCGTCCGAGTCCGATCGTCACGTCGTCGTGAGGTACGCCCCATCATCATCCGTTCCTCTCCGGTTCCCCCTGGAGCCGGCGGGGCGGAGGGGATTCTCCGCGCCGGCCGGCGTCCGCGTGTCGAACTACCCGACGCCCGTCGTGCTCGCGCACGCGACGTCGGCACCGGCCAGGCGCCTCACCCCCGTCCATCACGCTTACAACGTTGTAAGTCGGACTCAACGAGACAAAGGCCTCGTGGGGGGAGTGATCAGCACCGTAGGGAAGGGCACGTAGGGCGTCAAGGGTCACGGGTGGGCCACGGACGCCCCCGCGACACCCCGAGCGCCGCGACCACCGCAGCTCCGAGGGCTCCGCCGACCCGCAGGGCGACGGCGCTGATGGCTCGCGTCCCGCGAGGTGAGGGCAGCGGCGACTCGAGGGATGACGGGGCACTATTGCCGCGCACCGTCAATGTGGCACTATAACCGCATCGACGACATGCGGGCATAGTGCCCCAGACGGGAGACTGCCGTGGCCACGGTGCAGCTGGGTGACCCCTGGGGGCATGTGCGCAGCGCCGCAGAGCTGGGCGCGTTCCTGCGCCAGGCCCGCGAACGAGCCGGCCTGTCCCAGGAGGCGCTCGCCGACGAGCTGGGCATCGACCGCAAGTACCTGTACCAGATCGAGTCAGGTCGCCCCACGCGGTACACCCAGAGGCTGTTCGCGCTGACCCGCCTGCTCGGCGTCCGCATCACGGTGGACCAACCGTGAGCGTCGCCGCCCTGGACGCCTACCTGTACGCCACCCACGTCGCCCGGGTGACCGGGGGCGACCGTCTCGAGCTGGCTTTCACCCGTGAAGCGCTGGACCGGTGGGGCTTCGGGTCCCCCGTGCTGTCGGCCCTGCTGCCGCTGTCCGCGCAGGTCTCCGCGCAGCAGTCCGTGCGCGGCCGGGTGTGGCTGCAAGGACTGCTGCCGGAAGGCAGGGCCCGTGCACGGATGGCCGAGCGCGCCGGGGTCGAACCCGATGACCTGCTCGGCTTCCTCGGCGCCTACGGGCGAGACACCACCGGCGCCGTGATCCTGGTCCCCGCCGGCACCGACCCCGCGCGCAGCGGTCACCCACCGGAGCTGGTCGACGACGAACGGGTCGGGCAGATGCTCGACGATGCCGCCGTGCACGGCGCCGCCGACCAGCTCACGTCCATCCAGGGCTTGGAGACGAAAGTCGTCCTGACCTGGACCGACCGCGGCTTCGCACTGCCGACGCCGACCTCCCCCTCGACGCACATCGTGAAGCTGTCCAGGCCCGTGGGGTCGCGGACGGCCGACCTCATCGACACCGAGTGCGCGGCGCTGGACCTGGCACGTCGGGTGGGACTGGGCGACGTCGAGGCACACATCGCCGACTTCGCCGGCCGACGGGCTCTGGTCGTGCGCCGCTACGACCGCATCCATACCCCGGACGGTGCGCAGCGCATCCACCAGGAGGACACCGCCCAGGCACTGGGCCTGGACACCAGCGATCTGAACCGCAAGTTCCAGCACGGTCGTCGGTTTCCGTCGCTGCAGGCGATCGCAGCCGTCCTGGACAAGGTGGGCGCCGACCCGGGCGGCCTGCTGGAGCTCACCACGTTCAACCTCGCGCTGGGCAACACCGACGCGCATGCGAAGAACATCTCCGTCCTGCACCGCCCCGACGGGTCGGTCACGCTCGCGCCGGCGTACGACGTCGCCATGCACGCCCACTACGAGCACGCCGAGCACCGGTTCGCGATGGACGTCGCCGGCCACCGCACCATGACCGAGCTGACCGGTCAGGACCTCGTCACCGAGGCAACCTCCTGGGGGCTGAGCACCATCCGCGCGACCCGGCTGGTCGCCGCGACGCTGGACAGGCTCCAGGCGGCACTGGGCGAGATCGACCTGGGCGCACACCCTGGGGTCTCGGACCTGGCCTGGTCGACCGTGCGCCAGCGGGTACTCACGCTGCAGGCCACCACCCCGCCGGCCCGCGCGGTCCGCTCGACCCGCCCCCGCCGCACCGACCAGCCCCGCGGGGCCAAGGGCACCACGACCGGTGGCCGGTTCGTGCACGAGGGGCCGTGACACCGACCGGCACGCGCCGGCGAGCGACCGCCGTCCTGGGCTCGCCTCGCTGAGGGCGCGAGCGTCGCCGTCGAGCACGCGCCCGCCCCGTGGCTCCGCTCTGCGGGATGCTGACCGACCGCGTCGGGGGCAGGTGGGTCCTGGGTAGGCCCCCAGGACGACGGGACTGGGCCCACGGGGGGACGACGACGGTCTCGCCCGCGGGCGACGGTGGGTGGACGCGACCGTGGCCCGCCGCTCGGCGGGCGTGAGGACGGAGGCACGATGCACCCGCACGAGACGGAGACGACGCTCGCCACCCACCCGGTCCCCCACCTGGCCGGCCACCCGACCCGATGGGCGACGCCCGACGCCGCAACCACCGTCGACGAGGCGATCACGCGGCTGATGCACGAGTACCAGTTCGGGATCACCGAGCTCCGCACGAAGCTCGACATCCTCCGTGCGGAGTTCCTGATGCTGCACGACTACAACCCGATCGAGCACATCTCCTCGCGGCTCAAGCCGATGCCGTCGATCCTGGAGAAGCTCGAGCGCAAGAGCCTGCCGGTCGAGGCGGCGCACATCCAGGAGGCGGTGACCGACGTCGCCGGGCTGCGCGTGGTGTGCAGCTTCCGCTCCGACGTCTACGCCGTGGCGCAGATGCTGTCGGACCAGGCGGACGTCACGGTGCTTCGGGTGCGTGACTACATCGCGCACCCGAAGCCGAACGGGTACCGCAGCCTCCACCTCCTGGTGGAGGTCCCGGTGTTCCTGTCACGGGAGGTCGTCCCGGTGACGGCGGAGGTCCAGCTGCGTACCGCCGCGATGGACTTCTGGGCGAGCCTCGAGCACAAGATCAGGTACAAGTACCGCGGCGACGTGCCCGCCGACGTGCTCGCCGACCTCAACGCGTCGGCGCTCGCCGCCGACCGGCTGGACCGGCAGATGCATGACCTCCACCACCGCGTCCACGCCGACCTGGAGCCGCTCGGTGCTACTGAAACGGTTCGGTGAGCGATGGTCACTGCCAGTCCCATGGCGCCTGGCTACTCTCGGAGACGCAGGATGCCAAGCCCTTCGCGTCACGAGGACGCGTCGGGTGCCGATGGCCTCCGATACTCGTGGCGACATCGGCCGGAGTGACACCGCAGTTCACCAGCACCGCAGTTCACCAGCCAGGACGACCCAGGGGGTCCCCGATGTCCCAGCCCAGATCGATCGCGCGCTGCCTCGCGGCAGCGTTGCTCGTCTCGTCGGTCGCTGCCGCAACCGCAACGTCGGCCTCGGCCGACACGCCCGACGCATCGAGCGCGGCGCTCGCCGCTGTCGCCCCATCGGGAAGGATCACGGTGGACGTCGTCTCCGTGAACGGCTCAGGGTGCCCGGCCGGCACGGCGCAGGTGGACGTCGCGCCGGACAACTCGGCCTTCACGGTCACCTACAGCGACTACACCGCTTCGGTCGGCGCTGGAGCGGGCGCGACCGACTTCCGCAAGAACTGCCATCTCGGCCTTCGGGTGAACATTCCCTCCGGCTTCACCTACGCCATCGCCCAGGCGGACTACCGCGGGTATGCGTTCCTCGAGCGCGGCGCCACCGGCGTCCAGCGGGCCGACTACTACTTCCAGGGGCAGTCGGCGACGGCCACCTCGTCGCACGAGTTCTCCGGCTACATGGACGCCGACTGGCAGACGACGGACAAGACCGCCGTCGCAGCCCTGGTGTTCAAGCCGTGCGGCACAGAGGTCAACCTCAACATCAACACGTCCTTGCGGGTCAGCGCGGGCACATCCGACCCCGGCACGACGAGCGTCATGACGATGGACTCCACGGATGGCAGCGTCTCCACGATCTACCACTTCGCGTGGAGGAAGTGCGGCTGAGCGCGGTTCTTGCTCGGCGGCCAGCTGTGCCATGAGCAAGGCGCGCCTCGTCGGCGCGCCCTCCGAGTGGCTCCATCGGGCTGCTGACCGACGCGACACCCCCCCACGTCGCGAGCCTTCCCGGTGGACCCGGGCCGGGAGCCGATGCGTCTCCTTCGTTTTCGAGGGACAACCAGAGGGGAAAAGACATGAGGTACAGAGTCGCGGGAGCGTTCGCCGCACTGGCAGGCATCATGTTGCTGGCGGTCGCGCCAATCACGGCCTCGGCGGCCACGAGGACCATCTGCGCGACATCGCCAGAGGCGCCACTTGCCGCCGAGCAGGGTGTGTATCGCTACGATCGCGCCGCCAACTCCTGGGCCCAGATCGGCGGGCCGGCCGCACATCTCTACGGCGGTTACTTCGGGCTCTTCGCGACGAGCCCGAACGGCGGGGACATCTACCGCTACGGCGGCACCTCCAACGGCTGGAGCATGGTTGGCGGGCCGGGTAGTGAGTTTGCCGTCACGGGCGAATCCATTTACGGCATCTCCCCGGACCACAGTGGCGTGTACCGCTACAACGGAACCGGTACCTCGTGGACCCAGGTCGGCGGGCCGGCCGCACATCTCTACGGCGGCAACCTCGGGCTCTTCGCGACGAGCCCGAGCAGCGGGGACATCTACCGCTACAGCGGCACCCCCAACATCTGGAACAAGGTCGGTGGGCCGGGCAGTGAGTTTGCCGTTACCGGCGACGCCATCTACGGCATCTCCCCGGACCACAGTGGCGTGTACCGCTACAACGGAAGCGGCACCTCGTGGACCCAGGTCGGCGGGCCGGCCGCACATCTCTACGGCGGCAACCTCGGGCTCTTCGCGACGAGCCCGAACGGCGGGGACATCTACCGCTACAGCGGCACCCCCAACGTCTGGACCCAGGTCGGCGGGCCGGGTAGTGAGTTCGTCGTCTCTGGCGACACCATCTATGGCGTCTCCCCATGGACGGGCAACCCGCGCGGCGTGTATCGGTACAACGGCACCGGCACCTCGTGGACCTGGATCGGTTGGATCTACGGAGAAGACGCGCAGATCGTTCCCTGTCCGTGACAGCGTGATGGGGAGGGCCCAGCTTCGGCCCGGGTGAGGATGGTGCGGGCGCGCCAAGCTCGTCGCCTCAGTCGAGGCAGAACTCGTTCCCCTCGACGTCCTGCATCACGAGGCACGACTCGTCGAACCCGTCCGCCTCCAGCAGCCGCACCCGGGTCGCGCCGAGCTCGAGCAGCCGGGCGCACTCCGCCTCCAGGGCCGCGAGGCGCTCCGCGCCGACCAGGCCGGTGCCGACGCGAACGTCCAGGTGCACCCGGTTCTTGACGACCTTGCCCTCCGGCACGCGCTGGAAGAACAGCCGCGGCCCGGCGCCCGTCGGGTCCTGGCAGGCGAAGGCACTCCCTTGGCGCTCAGCCGGGAGCACCCGGTCGAAGTCCTCCCACGAGGAGAACCCGTCCGGGGGCGCCGGCACCACGTACCCGAGCACCTCGCACCAGAACCGGCCGACGCGCGCCGGTTCGGCACAGTCGAACGTGACCTGGACCGTCCTGACCTCTGGCATGGCCCCACCGTAGGACGCCGGGCCGAGCCGCACCGAGCGGATTGCCCGTCGGCCACGAGACGCATGCGGGCTCGCGCGGGGGATGGCCGCGTGACCTTCACCGCCTGGTCATGCTCGCGTTGCCGGGGCGAGAGGTGCCACGCCTACCGTCGGAGCCATGACGACGGACGTGGCGGTCGCCCCGCCCAGGACCGGAACGCTCACCCTCACGCTCGTGCGCCACGGGCGCACCTACCTCAACCAGCGCCGCCTCCTGCAGGGTTGGTGCGACTCGCCGCTGACCCGGGGCGGTCGTGACGGCGTCCGCATCACCGCCCGGCACTTGGCGAGCCGGACCTTCGTGGCCGCGTACTCGTCGCCGTCGGGCCGGGCTGTCGCGACGGCGGCCGAGATCCTGCGGCACCACGAGGGGTTGCGGCTGCGCACGGACCCGGGGCTGCGGGAGTACCACTTCGGGGACTACGAGCGGAAGCACGAGTCGGTGCTGGACCAGGTGGTCGCGTGGCCGGAGCTCGTCGGCGAGATCATCAGCGGCCGGCACCCGGGGCTGCCGGGCGGGGAGACCGCGGCGACGTTCATCGGGCGGCTTCGCGTGGCCATGGAGCGCATCACGACGGCGCACCCGGAGGGCGGCGAGGTGCTCGTCGTCGGGCATGGGCTGGCGCTCGGGATCTGGCTGGCGCTCGTCGGGGACGGCGTGCTCGTGCCGCTCCCGAACGCCTCGGTCTCGCACGTGCGGGTCACGCCCGACGGCCGCATGCGACTGGACGAGGTCGGCGTGGATGTAGCAGAGCAGGGCGCCCTGGGCGCCCGACCCGTCGGACACCCGGCACTCGCAACCCCCGCCTAAGGCAGAGACGCCGTCCCCCGCCCCCCCTCCCGCCCCCGCCCCCCGCCCCCTTCCCGCTGAGTGCTGCCGTCTGCCGCGAGCGCTGCCGTCTGCACGGCAGCGCTCGCGGCAGACGGCAGCGCTGACCGAGGCAGGAAGCGCACACGGCCGCTCGGCGCGCGTCTCCCTTGGCCTCGGGATGCGGCCCGATGAGTTCCGGCGGGTTCGCGGGTCTGGTTGGGAGAGGGCGGCGCCCGACGCCGCAGTGGACCAGGCCGGGCGCGACGCCGCATACGACGCTCGGGCGTCACGGTCACCACCACTGAGGGCCCGCCGTGACGGATGATCGACCGATGCGCACCCCTGTCACGTTCGAGACCTGCTCCGGTGTCGCGGGGCCCTTCTTCCACGGCACGAAGGCCGCGGTGCCCGTGGGCACCGAGCTGATGCCGGGGTTCGGCTCGAACTATCACGACGGGCGGGTGATGAACCACATCTACTTCACGGGCCTGGTGGAGACGGCTGCATGGGGCGCCGAGCTGTCGACGGCGCTCGCCGGCGTCGAGGAGCGCGGGCACGTGTACGTCGTCGAACCGCTCGGGCCCTTCGAGGACGACCCGAACGTGACGGACAAGAGGTTCCCGGGGAACCCGACGGAGTCGTACCGGACGCGGGAGCCGCTGCGCGTGGTCGCGGAGGTGCCGGACTGGCCCGGGCACGAGCCCGAGGTGCTGCAGACGATGCTGGCCAACCTCGCCCGGCTCAGGGAACAGGGGCTGGACGTCATCGAGGACTGATCGACGGGGCCAGACCTTCGCCGGGCCCTCGGCGTGAGAGCTGGCCTCCGGGGTCAGGCTCGGGTCTCCTGCGATCTGTCCAGTTCGAGTCCTGCTAGTTGACCAGTTCAGGTCATGGGTGTTGTACGAGTCGATCTTGGTCTGCGGAAGCACGGGAGCAACCGTGGGCCGCACGGCGGAAAGCCCGTGGTGTGGCTTGCGGTGCCCTGCTCGGCGCGCGCACCCGCGGCACCCCGGGCCCGGCTCCCGGGATCCCCGTCACTGGAAGGTGTGGACGACCTCAATCTGGCCGACGATGTTGTCGTTGAACTCCTCGAGCTGCTCGGCCGGGATCCAGTACTCGAGGATCGTCGCGCCACCCACCTGCTGGACCTCGTACTGCTCCAGGTGCTCACGCCGGACGTCGAACCTCGTCACGTACCCGACCCCCGACACCTTGACGTTCCAGTCGCGCGCGATGCGGACCGCGTAGTCCTCGTTGAGCACCGGGTAGAAGATCGGCTGGTCGGGTAGCCGTGGAGGCCAACGCCGCCAGCCGCTCGCCTCGACGAGTGCGAGCTCGTGGGGCCCCGTGGGGCGCCAGAGCGTAACGAGGTCGGGTCCGGTCACCGTGCTGGGCTTTCCTTTCCGAGGAAACCATCCGCGAGCAAGGCTCCCATTTCCCACGACGACCACCGCGCCCAGCACCGACAGCAGCATCGCCTCCACGAGGAACTGCAGCCGCACCGCGCCACGCGTGCGCGGGCGGTCGCGGAGGCGGGTGGCGTGGGGCTTGCGGCCCGGGTCGCGGTCGGCACGAGCGTCGTCGCGGACCCGGGCCGCCTGCGCCAGGCGCTCGACAACCTCCTGGTCAACGCGCTGCGGCACACGCCGCCCGGCGGCACGGTCACAGTCACCGGGGCGCCCGGCGAGCTCACCGTCACCGACACCGGTGAGGGCATCCCGGCCGAGGAGCTCCCGCACGTCTTCGAGCGCTTCCGCCGCGTCGACGCCTCGCGTACCCGGGCGACGGGTGGCAGCGGGCTGGGGAACGACGGTCACCCTCCGCCTACCGCGCTAGCCGCCGACAGCGGGTCAGCCCCCCGGCGGCCGTCCTCCTCCCGCAGGAGGAGCCGTCCGCGCGGCGCGGCTCATCCAGCAGCAGGTCCCGGCGCCCCACCCGGCCTTCGTAGCGTCGGCGACGGACGCCCGACGGGCGACCGCCCGACGACGAGGAGGACCGATGATCGAGGTGGAGGCGCTGACCAAGCGCTACGGCAGCACGACGGCGGTGGACGGGCTGACGTTCACCGCCCGGCCCGGCACGGTCACCGGCTTCCTCGGGCCGAACGGTGCCGGGAAGTCGACGACCATGAGGGTCGTCGTGGGGCTCGAGCGCCCGACGTCCGGCGCGGCCACGGTCGACGGCCGCCGGTACGCCCAGCTCGCGGCGCCCCTGCACGCGGTCGGCGTGATGCTCGACGCCCGCTCGGTGCACCCGGGTCGCACCGCGTACAAGCACCTGCTCGCGATGGCGCAGACGCACGGCATCGGCAAGGCGCGCGTGCGCGAGGTCATCGCGCAGACCGGTCTCGAGCCGGCCGCGCACCGCCGCGCGGGAACCTTCTCGCTCGGCATGGGGCAGCGGCTCGGCATCGCCGGCGCGCTGCTGGGCGATCCCGCCACGCTCATCCTCGACGAGCCCGTCAACGGCCTGGACCCCGACGGCGTCCTGTGGGTCCGGCGCCTGGTGCGCGACCTCGCGGCGGAGGGCCGCACCGTGCTGCTCTCGTCCCACCTCATGCACGAGCTGGCGCTGTGCGCGGACCGGGTCGTCATCATCGGTCGCGGGCGGCTGCTCGCGGACGCGTCGGTGGCGGAGATCGTCGCCCGCTCCGAGCGTGCGGGCGCGGTGCGTGTCCGCACCACCGACCCCGAGATGCTCGCCCGTGAGCTCCTCGCCGCCGGCGCGCAGGTGACGCCGGACGCCGGCGGGGTCCTGCAGGTGCGCGGCGCGACCGTCGACGACGTCGGTTCCGCCGCGCGGCGGTGCGGCGTCACCGTCCTGGAGCTCGGCGCCGAGTCCGGCTCGCTGGAGGACGCGTACCTGCAGCTGACGGGCGACTCCGTGGAGTACCGCACGGCCGGCGGCGCCCGGTGAGCGCCGCGACGGCGACACCCGCCACCGCCGCGGCGCCGACCGCCGGGCGCTCCGGCCCGACCGTCGGACGCCTGCTCGCTGCCGAGTGGACCAAGCTCACCTCCCTGCGCTCCCCGTGGTGGGTCGCCGTGGTCACCGTCGCGGTCTCCGGCGCGATCACCTACCTCGCCGCGCAGGCGTCGTCGAGCGACCCGGGGTTCGAGCCCCTCGACTCCCTGACCACCGGTCTTCTGCTCGGCCAGGTGGGGCCGCTGGTCCTCGGCGTCCTGGTCGGCGCGGGCGAGTTCCGCACCGGCGGCTTCCGGACGACCTTCACGGTCGCTCCGCGACGTTGGCCGGTGCTGGCTGCGCAGGTGCTCGCCGTGGCGACGTTCGCCCTGGTCGTGGCGCTGCTGACGACGGCGGCGTGCGTCCTGGGGCTCCTGCCCGCGGCGACGTCGCGCGACATCACGGTCGATCTGACCGCCGACGGCGCACCCGGGGTCATGCTCGGGATGGTGCTGTTCCTCGTCGGGCTGGCGCTGTTCGGGCTGGCGCTGGGCGCCCTGCTGCGCCGCACGGTGCCGGCACTCGTGACGGCGCTGTTCCTGGTGCTGATCCTGCCGATCGTCCTCACGTTGGCGAGCGACCCGGGGATCACGGACCCCGCGTCGATGGGTCCGGCCGACGACGTCGCGCGGACGAGCGTCGTGAGCACGCTCGTGGCGCTCGGCCCGGGTGGCGCCGGGCAGCTGATGACGACGTCCTCCTCCACCGCCCCGGTCGACGGCGCACCGGACCTCGGCCCGGTGGGCGGCGGTCTGGTCTTCGCGGCCTGGATCGTCGCCGTCCTCGTCGCGGCGGCTGTGCGGCTGCGCGCCCGGGACGTGCGGTGACGGCCGGCACGCGGGACCGCACGACGGCGGTCCTGGCCGCGCGGGGGACGCCGGCTCACCGTGGCCCCACCTGGGCCCGGGTGCTCGTCGCGGAGTGGACCAAGCTGACGAGCGTGCGCTCGCACCTGTGGCTCGCGGTGGGCACCGTGGCGGCCGCGGCGGGCACCGCGTACGGGCTGGGCCTGTTCGTCCGACCCGGCGACGGGCGCTCCGGCTCCTGGGTGGTGACCAGCGGCTTCGTGCTGGCTCAGGTCGGGTTCCTGGTCCTCGGCGCGTTGGTGGGGACGTCGGAGCACACCACCGGGACGTCGCGGACGACCTTCGCCGCCGTCCCGCGCCGGTTCCTCGTCCTCGGCGCGCAGGTGCAGGTCACGACGGCGGCCGCGTTCGCGACGGCGCTCGCCGCGCTGGGCGCCTCGTACCTCGCCACGGCGGGGGTGCGCGGGGGCGACGCCCCGGCGCTCGACGTGTCCGCGCCGGGTGCGTCGCGCGCCCTCGCGGGCTTCGTGCTGGCCTCGGTCGCGGTGGCCCTGCTCGGGCTGGGCCTCGGCGCGCTGCTGCGCCGTCCCGCCGACGCGATCGTCGGCGGGGTGCTGCTCACGATCGTCGGCGACCACCTCCTCGCGACCAACCCCGGGAGGGTCACGGACACGATCCGGGCCTTGCTGCCGGCGTCGGGCGCCCGGCTCACGCAGGACGACGGCGCCCTCGCCGCCGTCGACGCCGCCACACAGGGACCTCGGCTCGGCGTGTGGGGCGGCGGGGCCGTCGTGGCCGCGTGGGTGCTGGTCGCGCTCGCCGCGGCGGCGTACCGGCTGTGGCGACATGACGTCCGCTGACGACGGCGGCTCGCGCCCGGTTGCCCGGTCGCCCGGGCGGCCGGGGCGGGACGGACTGGCGTCGGCGGACCGGGATGGGACAGTGGAGCGGTGGTGATCCGACGGGCTGCCCCTGCGCGGGTCGGCACGCCCGGCACCCCGACCGAGCCCCCGCTCACGGAGGCGCAGGTCAGCGGTGGCAGCCCGGTCGCGCGGCTGATCAACGCCCGGCCGTGGGTCATGGACGCGACCGTCGCCGTCGTCGTGCTGCTGATCGGCCTGGTGGGGGCGATGTTCGCCTGGGAGGCTGCCGTCGGCGCCCGGTCCCTTGGCCTGTACCCGCGAGACTCCGATGTCGAGAGCACCGTCGCCACGACCTGGCTGGTCGGGGCGTTCGGCGGCGCGGCGCTGCTCCTGCTGCGGCGGGTCCGCCCGCTCACGGTCACGGCCCTGCTGACGGTCGCGTGTGTGGTGTCCCCCCTGGTGGGCGGCGTGCTCGGGGCCCTGGGGGCCTGCGTGGCGTGCGCGCTCTACAGCGTCGCGGCGACCCGCGAGCCACGCGTCACCTGGTCCGCGCTCGGCGTCGTGCTGGTGGTCGTGACGGCGGCCCTGTGGCTGTGGGAGGACCTGGGGCTCATCGAGACCATCACGTGGTTCGGGGCGGCCACGAGCTTCTCCGTCGGAGCCGGACACGTACCTGACGGAGCCCCACTTCTCGTCGGCACGTCGCATGGGCTCCCTCCTTCTCCTGTACGCGCTCCTGCTGCTCGGCGTGGCCGTGGGATCGGCCGCACGCGCCCGCCGGCTGCACGCGCAGGAGCTCGTCGAGCGCTACCGGTCGCTGGCACGCGAGCGGGACCAGAGCGCCGCCCTCGCGCGCGCGGCCGAGCGGGCGTACATCGCCCGGGAGATGCACGACGTCGTGGCGCACAACGTGTCCGTCATGGTCGCGCTGGCCGACGGCGCCGACGCCGCGTTCGAGCGCGCGCCGGACCGGTCCCGTGACGCGGTGCGCCAGATCGCCCGCACGGGACGCTCGGCGCTGGAGGACATGCAGGGCGTCCTGGGCGCACTCGGTCCCGCGGGCTCCGACGACGACCGCCGCACCGCGCCCACGGAGGTCGACCTGCCGACGCTGGTCGAGCGCTTCGGCAGCGCCGGCATCCCGGTGCGCGCGACGGGCCTGGACACCGAGCTGCCGGGCGACACGTCCTTGCGCCTGGCGGTCGCGCGCATCCTCGGCGAGGCGCTGACCAACGTGCTGCGCCACGCGCCCGGGTCGCCCTCGGTGGAGGTCTGCGTGCGCCGGACGCCGACGGCGGTCGAGATCGAGGTCCTCGACGACGGCGGCACGCAGCCCGGGCTGGGGGGCGGCAGCGGGCGCGGGATCGTCGGGATGCGGGAGCGGGCCGCGCTGCTGGGCGGTGACGTCTCGGCGGGTCCGCGGCCGGACGGCGGCTGGCGTGTGCACGCGGTGCTGCCGTGGTCCGACGACGTAGGAGACGACCGATGACGACGGTGCTGCTCGTGGACGACCAGGCGCTGCTGCGCACGGGCTTCCGGCTGGTCATCGAGTCGGAGCCGGACCTCGAGGTGGTCGGGGAGGCTGCCGATGGTCGGGTCGCGCTGGACCAGGTCGCCGCCCTCGCTCCCGACGTCGTGCTCATGGACATCCGCATGCCGGGCATGGACGGCATCGAGGCGACCGGGCGCGTCGCCGCGGAGCACCCGGCCTCGCGGGTGCTCGTCCTGACGACGTTCGACGTCGACGACCTCGCGTTCGCCGCACTGCGAGCCGGGGCGAGCGGCTTCCTGCTGAAGTCCGCGCGGCCCGATGAGCTCGTCGACGCGATCCGCACGGTCGCCGCAGGCACCGCCGTCGTGGCGCCCCGGGTGCTCCGCCGCATGCTCGACCTGTTCGCGCGGCACCTGCCGGCTGCCGGTGAGGTGGCGACGGACGACGGCCTCGACCCTCGCCTCGGTGGGCTCACGCCGCGTGAGCTCGACGTGCTGCGGCTCATCGCGGCCGGCGCGTCCAACGCGGAGATGGCGGCGGAGCTCGTGGTGTCGGAGACCACCGTGAAGACGCACGTGGGCAACGTTTTCGCGAAGCTGGGGGCGCGGGACCGCGTCCAGGCCGTGATCATCGCCTACGAGTGCGGCTTGGCCCCGGGCGGCGACCCGCGCCGCTGACCCTGATCGCCCGGCGATCAGTTCCGGCGTCGTCCCCGGTCTCTAGGGTGTGTCCACCTCGCGCGTGAACCTGGAGGCAGGGTGAAGCTCCTGCTGACGTCCGGCGGCGTCACGAACCCGAGCATCCGCTCAGCGCTCGTCGAGCTCCTCGGCAAGCCGATCGCCGACAGCCACGCCCTGTGCGTGCCGACGGCGCAGTGGGGCCACCCGATGTGCGGTCCGGCGTCGGTGCGGGGCCTCGTGGCGGCTGCCGGGCCGGAGTGGCAGCACCTGACCGGGCTGGGCTGGGCGTCGCTCGGCGTCCTGGAGCTCACCGCCCTGCCGAGCATCGGCACGGAGCGGTGGATCCCGTGGGTGCGGGAGGCCGACGTGCTCCTGGTCGACGGCGGCGACGCGACGTACTTGTGCCACTGGATGCGGGAGTCCGGGCTGGCCGACCTGCTGCCGTCGCTGCCCGACACGGTCTGGGTGGGCGTGAGCGCCGGCAGCATGGTGATGACGCCCCGGATCGGGGCGTCCTTCGTCGCGTGGCCGGCCGCGCCGGACGACCGCGCCCTCGGGATCGTCGACTTCTCGATCTTCCCGCACCTGGACGCCCTCCCCTCGAACACGCTCGCCGACGCCGAGCGGTGGGCTGCCGACATCGGCGTCCCGGCCTACGCCATCGACGAGCAGACGGCGATCCAGGTGGTCGACGGCGTCGTCGAGGTGATCTCCGAGGGGCAGTGGACGAGGTTCGGGTGACGGGGGGCCTCCCGACGTTCGTCAGTCAGCCTTGGGCGCGGCGCCGAGCTTCCGCAGCATCTCGACCAGGACCACCAGCTCGTCGTCGTCGAGCGGCGCGAACAGCTCTTCCGTGGCGCGCTGGTAGCTGCTCACCCACGCGCGAGCGAGGGTGGCGCCGTCGGGGGTGACGTGCAGCAGCACGGACCTCCGGTCGTCGACGCTCGGCCTGCGCTCGAGCAGGCCCTCACGGACGAGCCCGTCGACCAGCGACGAGGCCGTGCCCTGCGCGATGCCGACGGCGTGCGCGAGCTCGGTGAGGCGGACGGGTTGCGACCGGGCCACCTCGACCACCAGGCGTGACCGCGGCGTCGAGACGCCGTGCTCGCCCAGCCGCTCGTCGAGGCGGCGCACGAGCACCTTCGCCGTGCGGCTGAACTCGTCCGCCACCTCGGCGGCCGTCACGGTCGCTCTCCTGTGTGCCATCACGCCGCCCTCCTTGACGTGCCGATCGTACGCGGGTTTACATAGGTATCGATGTATTGACGTCGAACCATTTGGTGTCGATGCGTCAGGCCGGCGCTCCCGCGCCCGCCCGCTGCGGTCCACGCACACCGATCGGAGGGACCACTCATGAAGATCTTCCTCACCGGAGGCAGCGGCTTCGTCGGCGGCACGCTCATGCGTCGCCTCGTCGCCGACGGTCATCAGGTCACCGCCCTGGCGCGGTCGGAGGCGAGCGCGCAGCGTGTCCGCGCGGCCGGCGCCGAGGCCGTGCGCGGCGACCTCGGCGATCTGCCGACCCCCGACGGCGCCCCGTGGCTGGCGCACCTGGGGGACGTCGACGCCGTCGTGCACACGGCAGCGCACATGGAGTTCTGGGGACCCGACGCGCTCTTCGAGCGCCTCAACCACGCCCCCACGATCGCCCTGCACGCGGCCGGCGTCGCCGCGGGCGTACGCCGCTTCGTCCTCATCAGCGCCGCGTCGGTGTCCACGGGCAGCCAGCGCCGCGCGGTCGTCGACGAGTCGACCCCCGAGGGCCGGCCGAACATCGCGTACAGCAGGGTCAAGCTGGCGACCGAACGCGCGCTCCTGGGCGCGCCCGCGGGGAGCACCGAGCTCGTGGTCCTGCGGCCGCCGTTCATCTGGGGGCGCGGGATGGCGACGATCGACGGCTTCGTCGAAGCGGCGCAGGCGGGCCGGTTCGCCTGGATCGACCACGGCCGCCACATCGTCGACATGGTCCACGTCGACAACCTCGTCGCGGCCATCGCCCTCGCGCTCGCGCATGGCCGGCACCGCGGCGTCTACCACGTGACCGACGGCGCACCGATGCCGATCCGCGAGTTCCTCACTCCCCTGCTGGCAACCCAGGGCATCGACCTGTCGCGCAGCCGCAGCGTCCCGCTCGCCGCGGCCGCGCCGCTCGCCGCAGTGCTCGACCGCACGGCACGACTCCTGAGGCGACCCACCGCTCCCCCGCTGACCAACTGGCTGGTGAGCTTCACGGGCCGCGACCGGTCCTACGACATCGCGGCGGCGCGGGCGGAGCTCGGGTACGGGCCTGAGGTGACGTTCGAGCAGGGACTCGCACAGATGGCGGCGACAGCATGAACGGATCGTGGTGGGCCCAGCACCGACGACGGCGAGCTCAGCGCGTCGCCGAGGGCGCACGATCCGGGGCGCGCGTGGGCAGCGGCCCGGGGTTCCACGGCGCGGCGGGGAGGCCGACCGCCGGCGCGGGTCGCGTCTGCAGGTAGCCGTCCAGGCTGCGGCGCGCGCGTTGCCAACCCGGCACCAGCGGCATCCCGGTGGTGACCACGAGCACGTCCAGCGCCGCGCCCGCGAAGGTGAGGGCGGTGGTGTGGGTGTCGGGGAAGGTCAGGCAGAGGTCGTCGGCGAGGCTGCCGTCGGGGGCGAAGCAGTCGATGCGACTCGCGTCGTACACCGCCACCCACACCCGGCCCTGC
Source organism: uncultured Actinomycetota bacterium (assembly GCA_963807045.1). Classification (GTDB taxonomy): domain Bacteria; phylum Actinomycetota; class Actinomycetes; order Actinomycetales; family Cellulomonadaceae; genus Actinotalea. Next base: position 712,242 of record CAWDZL010000002.1, read on the forward strand.
GCGTCGACGGCCAAGCCGTCGGGCATGCCGTCGACCGCAGCGAAGGTCCGTGCGGGGCCGACGCGGTCCCCGTAGTCGCGGACCGTGACCGTCCGGGCCGCGGTGTCCGCGTGGTACATCAGTCGCCCGTCGGGCGACCACGCGATGCCGTTGGAGAGGCCGACCGCGTCGTCGAGCACCGTGAGGGCGCCGTCGGGTTCCAGGCGGAGCAGCAGCTGGTCGCCGCCCGGCCCACCGAGCCGCGCCGTCCCGATCACGAGCCGACCCTGCGGGTCGGCGGCACCGTCGTTGAACCGTTCCCCGGACGCGAGCAGGGCCGGCGTCGACTCGACGGCGCCCTGCTCGGTCACCACTGCCAGCGAGCCGCCAAGCCCGCAGACCCAGCCGCCGCCGGCGGCCGGCACGGCGCACCCCAGCTGGTCGCCCAGGTCGAACGCGGTCACAGGCCGGACGCCGCCAGACGCCGTGAGCTCGCCGACGTGCAACCGGCCGAGCTCGATGTCCACCCAGGAGAGCCGGGCGGCGGCACAGTCCCACACAGGCCCCTCAAGGAGAAGGCCGCGGTCCCCCCGGACGGCAGGGCCGTGCAATGACCCGGACACGCCTCGCTCCTTCGCCGACCGGATGGTTCGGCTCGGACACTAGCGGCCGCGGGCGCGCATGGAGATGCCCCCCCTTGACGCTGAAGTTCGGCGGGCGCTGGGCGGGATGATCCCGCCGGTCGCCGCGCTGACCAAGGAGTGACAGGCCTCGCGCGGTCACGTGGCGGTGCGCAACCAAGAGACCACACGGTCCTGCTTGACGGGTGGCGGGGGGGTGTCAAAACCATGGCGAAAGTGCCATGCTTTTGACATGCCCCTCGGAGGTCGACCTCTCTCGCGTGACGCCCTGCTCGACCTCGCCGAGTCCCAGAACGGCCTGGTCACCCGCCAGCAGGCCATCGCCGAGCTTGAGATCGATCCGACCGCGTTCGATGCGCTCGTCGCTCGCGACCGACTCGAGCGCGTCGCCCGGGGCATCTACCGATACCCCCGCGTCCCCGGTATCGAGTACGAGGGCTACCACGTGGCGCTGCTGCGCACAGGTGATGCCGATGCGGCTCTCAGCCACGAGACGGCCCTCGCGATTCACGACATCAGCGATGTGAACCCGTCGCGCTACCACGTGACGGTTCCGCGCGCGCACCGCATCCGCCGGACCGACAACGACCGGTACGTCATCCATGTGCAACGCCTAGCGGCCCGCGAGGTCACGTGGTGGCAGCAGATGCCGATAGTCACCCCGGCAACGGCCATCGAGCAGTGCCTGGCGTACGGCACGCCGACGTACCTCCTGCGCCAGGCCCTTGACCGCGGTACTCGCACCGGAGCAGTCCCGCGTGACGACCTGACCCGCCTCACCGAAGCACTGGAGCGACGTGCCTGACGCCAACCGGCCCGCACGCCCCCTGTCCGAGCTGAAGCCCAAGACGCGCCCACCCGCGTCCGTTTCGATCCTGTCGCAGTGGATCAACCACGCCGAGCGCACGCTCGGCGTACCCGCCGCTGGCGGGCGGATGGGCTGGCTCGTCGCGTCCACGGTCGTCATCGCCGCCCTACAACGGGCGGTAGACGCAACAGGGACACCGACCTTCTTGCTCAAGGGCGGCACCCTCCTGCAGCACCGCCTCGGTATGAGCGCCCGTGCGACGAGCGACATCGACGGGCTCGTCCGCGGAGACATTGACGAGTTCCTCGTCGCCCTCGATGACGTTCTCTCTGAGCCCTGGGGGCCGATCACCCTGACCCGCTCCGAGGTTGAAGTCGTCAGGACGCCGACTCGCGTGATCCAGCCGCGTCGCCTGTACGTCCACGTGGGCCTCCGGGGTCAGCCGTGGCGGAAGGTCCAGATCGAACCTGGCAATCGGGACGCTCGACCCTGGGGACGGCGGCGCGGGCCGTCATGGAGAGCTTCGTACTACTGGCGCACGCATGCGCCGAGACGGGCGCTCTGCCAGAAGCTGACGCAGTGGCGCTGGTTGAGGGTCTCCTGCTAACGCGCTACATCTCGCCCCCGGGTCAGGCCGCTGAGGCGGCACAGCAGGTCCTCTGGACATGGGGTGAGGCTGGCGTCTTCGTCGTTGACACTCAGTCGATACGACCCCGGCTGCGTCTCTTCGGCGAGACCGGCGAAGCGCTTCACGCACTGGCGCGACCATCCGAGTTGCGGACTTGGGTCGAAGCTCGTCTGCGCGACGAAGATCGCCGACCCGAGTTGCTCTTGGCATGCGAGCTGTCCAACACGGTCGTCGAGTTTGTGGTCGAGGGAGCCGAGAAGGCCGATGCCTCTGACCCGCTTCTCCTCGCCGATCTCATCGGATTGGCGGAGGAGGCGATCTCCACCGCATCGAGGGCACATGCCGGTAGCCCCGAACAAGCGTGCGGTCAGTCTCGACACCGGCTGGCGGCCTTCCTCAAGACCGCACTTGCTGAGATGGCACCAGCCCGAAACTCTCTCGACGAGCTCGCGTCCCCGCAGGTCGTGCGCGCACACCAATGGGCAGGTTGGCATATTGCCGCGATTGCCCTACGAGTCGCGGATGCCGAGGGGCTACCGTCCGAGATCGCCCCTATGGTCGATGCCGTCTTGGCCGCACCCGTGGCCTTGCTGTGGCGAGCAGCAATGTGGGCCACCCTCATCCCAGCCGACGCCGTTGCGGCCGACGCAGCGACTAGTGACTCGCCTTCATCGCCTCTCCCGGTGCCGCATGAGGCGCTGAGTGTGTGGACCGCCTTGTTGGAGGCTGGGCTCCCCCCCATGCCTTCGGACCCACGGCTGAGCGGACTCGACCTCCTCCTCCACGGGGGCAGTGATCGCGGTGGCGGAGTGCTGGTCCGAGCCGCAGCGGCCGTTCTGCCCCTCCGGCCCGATCTCGCGCCGCTAGTGGCGGACACGGCTCAGTGGCTTGGCCAGCACGACAGCGAAGCGCTAGAGGCGATCTTGACTGAGGCAGGGCACTCCTCGCTCTTGGAGCCGCGGCGCCGCGAACGCGAACTGGAGATGCGACAGCTTTCGAGGCTCTTCGACCATGACGACTCCCACGTCCGGGCGTGGCTCGCAGGTTTGGCCGAAGGTGCGTCCGTCGACGAGCTCACGGACAGGCAACGCTGGCGCCTTCCCGAGATCGGCGCACTTGTCGCGCTCTACGACCTCCCAGGGCTGCTCGCCGGCGAGCAGGAGACAGTCCTCGCCAGAGCGCCCGAGGCGCACCGCACCCTCGACGAAGTCGCGACAACGATTCTCGGTCTCGATCCGAAGGCGCTCGGCGCCGAGGCGCGGCAGTTGGCGGAGGCGTGGCCCGCCGACGGCCATAGTCCCTCGATGACTTTGACCCTTCTGCGGTCCAACTCACCCGCGGCTTCGGACTGGAGACGGAGCGAGAACCCTGAGGAAGACCGTTCGAAGCTCATCAGTGTCATGCGGTCCGGGTGTCAACGTCGGCTGAATCCTGAGCAGGTATCGACGCCTGAAAACTGAGCAGGTTGGTCAGTTGTCGCGGTCTTTGGCGAGGAGTTCGCGTCGGGCTCGGGTGCGGTAGGAGTCCCCGGCGAGGGTGAGGACTTCGGCGTGGTGGACGAGGCGGTCGATCATCGCGGCGGCGACGACTTCGTCGCCGAAGACCTCGCCCCAGCGCCCGAAGGGCAGGTTGGAGGTGACGAGGATCGAGCCTTGTTCGTAGCGGGAGGCGACGAGCTGGAAGAACAGGTTCGCGGCGTCGTGGTCGAAGGGGATGTAGCCGACCTCGTCGATGATGATCAGCTTGTAGCGGCGGATCTTCTTCAGCTCCGCCTCCAGCGCCCCGGCGTGGTGGGCGGCCGCGAGGCGGGCGATCCAGTTGGTCGCGGTGTCGAAGAGCACGGAGTAGCCGGCCTGGGCGGTGCGGATGCCTAGGCCGATGGCCACGTGGGTCTTGCCGATCCCGGGCGGTCCGAGCAGCACGACGTTCTCGGCCTTGGGCACGAACGTGACGGTCGCCAGGTGGGCGAGCACGTCCTTGCGCAGCGAGGGCAGGTGGTCGAGGTTGAAGTCCTCCAGGGTCTTGACCGCCGGGAAGTGCGCGGTGCGGATCCGCATCGTCGCCCCGGCGCACTCCCGGTCGGCGACCTGACGCTCGAGCACCGCGGCGAGGTACTCCTCGTGCGACCAGTTCTGCGCCCGGGCGGCATCGGCGAGCTGTTCCCAGGTGCGCCCGATCGTGGGGGTCTTGAGCACCCGGGTCAGGTAGGCGAGCTTGGAGCCCAGCTGCTCGGCGCCGACCGTCGTGGCCGGCTTGCTCTTCGTGGTGGTCATCTACTTCCCTTCAGCGGTGGCCCGGCCCGACGGGTCGAGGTCGAAGTTGACGCCGAACAGGGCGTCGTAGTCCGGCAGTGCGCGGATCGCGACCACGTGCCCATCGGGGTGGGACCGGGTCGCCTGCGCGCGCCGGCGGGCGGCGAGGTCTGCTCGCAGGACCCTGGCGGTCTCACGGTGGGCGGGGTCGGTGATCGTCAGCTCCCGGCCCCAGGACCGGGTGTGGTCGGCCACGACCTGCCCGGCGCAGGTGGCCACCACCCGGGCCGGGGTCGCGACCACGTCGACGAACCGGCCGATCACTCGCGGGTCGACCGAGTAGTCGTTGGCTGCGACGCGGACGTAGTAGTCCCGCCCGAGGCGGACCCGGTGGGTCAGCCCGACCGCGGGGGCGACCGGCGGCAGGGGCACCATCGAGGCGCGGTCGGCGTCGAACAGGTCGACGGGGCGGGCGCGGATCACCCGCATCCGGCGCACGTTGGCCCGCTCGGTCAACCACCCGCCGAGCTGGGCGTTGAAGTCGGCCGGGCAGGTGAACGTGCGCCCGGGCAGGAACGAGGTCTCGAAGTAGCCGTTGCGTCGCTCGACCATGCCCTTGAACTCCGGGTCACGCGCAGGGGCCAGGGCGATCTTGACCCCGAGGGTCCCGGCGAACCCGGCCGCCTCAACGGTCAGCTTCCCCTTGCCGCCGATCGCGGACTCCCGGTCCCAGACCAGCGTCCGCGGGACCTTGCCCCACCCGCCGATCAGCTCCCACATCCCGGCCAGAATGTCTCCGGCCTTGCGGGAGGGAATCATCACCGCCGCGGTCATCTTCGAGAACCCCGACGTCATCGCCAGCACCGGCAGCACGCACTCCTGCCCGGGCGCGACCGGGATCCCCACCGGCGGGAACCACAAATCGCACTGGGCGATCTGGCCCGGCTCGTAGTCCGTGCGGTCCGTGGGGTCCACCCCGACGAACAACGGACGCAGCACCCGGATCCGGTCCTTCAAGATCGTCAACGACCCCGTCCAGCCGATCCGCTCAGCGATCACCGTCGCCGGCATCTGGGGGAACTCCGACAACAGCCCCCGGACCCGCCCCTCGACAGCGTCCACGCTCGAACCCCGCGGCGCCCGCACGTACTTCGGCGGCCGATCCGAGGCCAACGCCTTGGCCACCGTGTTCCGCGAGATCCCCAACCGCCGGGCAATCCCCGCCTGCGACATGCCCTCCGACCGGTACAGCCGACGAACCTCAGCCCAATCCTCCACGCTGATCACACCCCAAGCCGTACTCCAGGGTGCTCAACATTCACCCGTCGACTACAGCCCAGTCTTCACGCGTCGTCGACACCGGGCACCGCTTGCTCGTCTACGCCGTGTGCACGCTGCTTGAGGGGCACCCCGATCCACGGGGCACAGCCACCCTGCTCTGCGAAGTGCTGCCCGACCTCCGGGCGGAAGCCCAGTACATCGCCGCTCTGACGGCCTGCGCCCTCGGCGGCAAAGCGGTCACCATCCGGCTTGCGCATGACGATGCCCCACTTGTTCGCGCGGGGGCCGGAATCGTCTCCTCGAGCACGAGTACGGCCGGGGACGAAGCGCTGAGGCCCTTCGCCGAAGACCCCGACCGATCTGTGCGAGCGCTGGTCCTGAACCACGCGGCCATCCCGAGCACAGAAGGGCAGGAACTGATCAGACTATGGGCGACCGCACCGCCCGCTCGGGCGACGTGCATCCACTGCGGGACGACCACGGAGGGCACTCCGGAGTCGTGTCGTCACTGCAAGCTGAGCCTGCCGACGATGCCCGGTTGGCTCTCGGGTGAGGGGTCTCAGGCGCCGGAGCGGCGTACCCGCCGCCGCCGGACGTACCGACCAAGACTCGGGAGCCTGGCTGACCGACTCTGATCGGCGTTCGCTCAGTGCGGCGCGGCACTGCGCCCCGCTCGAACACACGGCGCACCGCGTGCGCAGTTCGGCCGCCCTGGGCCGGTTGACCCCCATTGGCGACAAGACCATCATGACCACACAGCCACCAAGACGGTGTGCCTGGGCGCGGTGACCTATCCGGGCGGCAGGACCATCATCGATGGATTGAGTGCAGACCATGGGAGTCGCGAAGCCGGTTCGCCTACCTAGCAAGTCGTTCCCCACACGTGCGGCCGCGAAGGCTTGGATTCGGGACGAGATCAAGGACAACTACGAACTCGAGTCGGTCGTGACCGACCCCCTGCACGTCGCGGTCCTACTCGATCTGCTCGAGCGAGACGACGACGCGGCCGACAAAGTTGGCGTCGGAGTGAAGGAGTTCTTCATCAGGCGAACCGCCCTGGGCAGGGGGCGTGTGCAGTACGTCCGGCGCGACGCGCGAGGGATCTGGATTCGACGCGTCGACGGCACCGAGGATGACTGGAGGCTACTGGAGCGCCATCGACCAGGAAGGGCGTCAGTCGGACGTTAAAGAGGCCCTTCGTTCAGTCGTCGACGAGGAGCGTGTTCGGTTCCGTGAGGAGGCGTTCGCTGCGGGGCCCGTGCGCTGCGCGCGCACAGGCGAACTGATCTTGTCGCGGGAAGACGCGGAGGTTCGGTACGCGCGCCCCTCGTGGGCCCAGCCACAGCGGACTTCGTCGCTACCCAAGGTGGTTGGGACGCCATCCCGCTCACTGCTGGAGACGGCGGGGTCCAGATCGCGGGCGACCTCGCCGACGACCAGCAACGCCGGGCATGGAAGCAGTACTGGGAGCGGCACGCGCAGCCCGTACTGGTGAAGAAGCCGGGCGGGTGATCAAGCGAGAGTGCGCTCGCCGGAGGCGTCGCCCTCCCGCTGAACCATGTCGGCGACCTCCTGTGCCACAAGCCGCGGCAGGCTATCGAGCGCACTCTCGTGAGCACCAATCCAGGCCAGGACCTGGGCCGGGCTCAGATCGTCCTGCGTCATGAGCGAGTACAGCTCGACCGCGCTCGTGCGTGACACGCCCAGGGCCATCAAGGACAACTGGGTCTCGCTGGATACCCCGAGCTCGAGCTGCATCTCCAGTTGCCGGGGTGCGGCGTCCGCGAGGTCGTGGCGGCCCGTCTGTTCAAAGTGCACCTTCATGAGGTCGACGTAGCACGCGAGGTACTTCGGCGCGAGGAACCGGGCGACCGTTTCGACGTCCCTCATGACGTCGCGGATGACCGTGGCCGTGGACTGGTGGTGGCCCGTCCTCGTTGCCTCGAATCGGAGCCGGCCCGACACGAGTTGGGAGAGCGGCTGGCCTGTCATCCAGGCCACAACCAGGACCGCGAGCTGGTTCTGGCGCCGATCGCCGCCGAAGTCCGCGCCGACGCTCGTGACCAGGACCCCGAACGCACGTGCGTATGACTCCCAGGAGCCTCGCGAACGTGCCGGGGCGAGCTGCAGCTGGTGCGGTGGTAGTGCACGCATCTGGTCAAGCAGCCGCTGCATCGCGAGCGGGCTGATCCCTGCGTGCCGACCGATGAGCGCGGTTGGGAAGTCCAGATGCCGCAAGCTGCGCGAGACGGCCGCCTCAACGAGGGCCAGCTCCTCGGGTGAGGCCCCGAGCGCTGGTAGGTCCGCCAAGTGCACTCCGACCGCGACCCTTGCCGCCAGGAAGCTGTACACGGCCTCCGCCGACGCCATGCCGCTCTCCGTCGGGGCGCCAGCGTCGATCCACGCCGCAAGGCGGGTCGCGTCACGCAGGACCACGGCCGTCTCGCGCCGAATGCGCTGGCGGACGCGTCGTCGAGGGACCTCGACCCACCGGTCGGGCTGGGACGTGTCTACGCAGACGATGTTGCCTTCGAGCTCCATACCCCACCGTCCGGCGCGCCCGGCGAGATTCCAGAAGTCGCTGGCCGTCATGGGGTTTGCGTTGCCGCGCTTGGGCCCGCGCACAAACAAGCTCTTGCACGGCAGGTTCACGCCCTCGAGGAGTGTCGAGGTGCAGACCAGGAAGCGGATCTTGTCCTCCCGGAAGAGCTTCTCGACCTCTGTACGGACGAGTTGGGGCATGTTCCCGTAGTGGAACGCGACTCCCCGTCTGAGGACGGTTGCCAGCGAGTAGCGGGGGTCGATCGTGCGCTCGACCAGTTCGATGAGCGCCCCGACCGCGGGGTCGTCGCTGACGTCGGCGTCGGGACCGAGGGTGCTCGCGATCGTCTGTGCAGCCTTCTCCGCATCGGCGGCCGTGTTCACATAGACGACGTTTCCGCCCTCGCCGCGGGCGAGCGCGACCGCGACCAGGGGCAGCCGTGTGCTCTCCGGGTCAGGCACCGCCGGGATCGTGAACTGACCAAGCCTTATCGGTTCGTCGTGCAGCAACAGGTCGAGGTCCCACAGTTGGCGGTGCCCACGGACTTGGTTTGCATACAGCAGGTTCTGGGTGACCGTGACAGCGCGACTGTCGACAGTCGCCGTTCGCACCCGCTCTGGTGCGGCGTCAAGAAGCACCTCGGGGTCCTCGGTGAGCGGTGAGGCGAAGATCATCTGCATACCAGGGCGACGGCGGACTGCCTCGTCTACCACTTGCTGCAGCAGCACCCCGCGGGCGCCGTCGCCGAGTTTCTGGGCTTCGTCAACGAAGACAACATCGAACGTCAGGTCAGGGAATCGCTGCTGCAGGAGGTGGAGGCGCTCCTGCGTCATGACGAAGACCTCTGCCGGCGCCTGCGTCGCGCGCGCATCCCACGGGAGGGTCGTGACCTGTACGCCGGGCGGGAGGTCGGAGCGCAGGTCCGCGCTGACCTCGTCGACGAGCGCGCGGGTCGGGACAACGACGGCAAGACGCGTGGTCTCATCTCCGATGCCGGTCGCGGTCTCGAGGGTGTCCCGCAACCACATACGAATGATCCGGGACTTACCCGTGGACGTCGGTGCGGATGCACTCACCCACTGTGCGTTGCGTAGCGCGGTCCACATCTGCCGCTGGAACTTCGAGACCGGTACGGACCTGCCGTCGCTGGTGGGGACCGCGAACTCGAGGCGACTTCGTACGACTTCGAGCCGAAGAGGTGCGGGGTAGTCGGCCAGTTCGGGCTGGCTGATCCCGTGCTTGCGTTGAGCGACTCCGATCGCGGGGGAGTTGCCGACTCGGTCGAGGAGTAGGACCGCTGCGGCCTTGTGGGCCTCTGTCGCGTCCGGGGCGACGAGCGCGCTCTCCATGACCCTCAGGGCGGCATCGAGGGCTTCCTGGTCATCAGAGAGTGCGAACACGCTCGCGCACGACAGCAGATAGCTCCAGTTCGTCGTCTCGTCCGAGGATGGGGGATGGAGCAGCACTCGCGCCACCCTGCGGCAAGCAGCCTTCGACAACTCAGCCCGGAAGCGGTCGGTGCGGAGCAGCTGCGCCGCCAAGAGATCTGCCGCGCTCACGCGCCGAGCTCCTTGCGCATGAGGTCGCGGAACTCGGCGACCGACGGGAAGGGGACGAAGAAGATCTCCAGCACGACGTTGTCGAGTGCGTGGTTCCCGATTGACGCCTGGGCATTGGTGACCCACCTTCTGACGGCAGCACGGACCTTCTCCTCCATGTCAGCTTCCAGCGCCGCCATGTTCGGATAGTCGTCCAAATCGAACCCGACGAGGCACGCACCCCGAAACTCGACCCTGCTGCTGTTGATGTCACCCTCGTCGAAGAACGTCTTCAGCGCTTCGGTGAGCAGCGGGTCACCGAGATCAGTGTGATCACGCAGAAGGAGCATGTCGCGCCGGCGGTGCTCGAGATCACCCACGAGGAACTCGGCGAGGTCCTTCATGGCGGTGCGTACGGCGTCCGCGACCGAGGCGTGAAGCTTGCTCTCCCCCCAGTAGACCGCGAGCCCGCCGCCTTCGAGGGCGGTCGCGTGCACGCCGTCCGCACCGTGGACGTGCATCTGGCTGTTGGTCTTCAGCGACATCTTGCACAGAACCTGAGGGATGCGCAGGACTGCTTCGAGCAGGAGGTACAGGAGCAGCTCACCACCCTCCCCCGACGTGCTCAGATGGGTGAACAGGCGCTGCGCCTCGTTCTGCAGGTGCATGAGTTCTGACGTGGAACCGTGCCGCCGCATTGCGTCGGCGGCCTCCTCGATCCGGGTGCGCGGGATGCAGTAGTCGACAACGTGCGATACGAGCTTCCTCGTGAGTTCTTCAACCCGGATCCGTCCGTCGAGGCCAGTCACGACGAAGTAGTTCCTGCACTGCGCTTTGGTGCCGTTGATCGAGATCGGTGGTTCTAGGTGGCACAGGTAGGCATCCAGCGTTCCGGTGTCACCACGGGCTTTGCGGTCGAGCATCTGTGCCAGCCAAGCGTCCTTGCCCAACGCATCCTGCACGGCCAGAAGATCGTCCACGGTACTCACGCGCGCCCCCTTGTTCCGAGCCCGGATCGTCGCCGAGCACGAGGTCTACAAGCACGATAGGGCGCTCCGCGGTGGCAGGACGGGACCTGATCACGGGAATCTCGTGTCGTATGGCAGGCGACATCCAGTGCCCACCGTCCGGTTCACTCCTGGCACTGCTCGACAAGGATCGATCGGCAAGGAGCCCGGGCCCGGCGCGCTCGGGCAAACCCTGCAAGGTCGGGACACCTGCTCACGTCGGTCGTACCTAGACGTAGCGTCAGAACCTCCGTAGCCGGGGGCTCCACGGGGGTACGGGGCAGGTCAAGACGCGACCACGTACTCGCACTCGTGACACGGCGTGAGACTTGGTCGAGGTCACGACGCACGCTCGACTGGGAGGGCACGGTGGAACGCGGGTTCTACCCAGGAACCGATACGAGTCCAGGGGCGGGCGCGCGGGCCGATACTGCGGTCATGGGTTGGTTGAACGCTCGGCGCCGGGATCTGGCTGCCCGGACGACAGCGACGACCGCCGGGGCCGCGGCCGGACTGCTCGTCGGTGGTCCAGGTGGAGCCGTCGTCGGAGCCAGCGCAGGCGTTCTACTCGAACCGCTGATGGCCCGTATGTGGGACGAGATCGCCGCAGACTCCAGAGAAGCTGCGGCGTCGGTGCTCGCCAACGCTGCCACCTACGCGGACCGAAGCGTCGAGGAGCTGGACACAGATATCAGGCGCTCCGAGCGCACCCGGCTGCTCGGCGGACTCGCCCTCGCGGCCGGGAGTCGCACACGCGATCAGGCAAAAGCGTGGGCGCTCGGTAGGGCTCTCGCATCAGGGGTGCTGAGGGACGACGACGCACGGCTCGACGACGAGCAACTGATCATCCGAGCGCTCGACGACCTCGAGGTACCCCACATCCGGGTCCTCGACCTCATCGCCCGGCACGTGCCGTTCGGCGAAGCCGCGCGGCCGTGGGTACCAGGCGGCACGGACACCGGTGCCCCAACACGAAGCTGGACCCGGTACGACCTGAACAGGGTCGCACCTGGCCTGGCTGGCGGCATGGATGGGCTGCTCGGCACCCTTCAACGACATGGCCTCGTGGTTGAAGTGACAGACCTCCAGCGCATGTTCGGGCAGTTCCGGGTAGCTGCCCATAGGGAGGACTCGGAGCGCCGTCCGGACTCGGTGTCGCGCCTGTTCGACCCGATGCGCGGGCGCACCGAGCACTTGCCTTCCGGGTTCAGTGCGAGTCCTCCCGAGTGGCAGCCGACGCCACTCGGGGAGCGCGTCCTTGACTACCTGACCCGGCCGGACGAGTCACTCACGACGGGCGCCTGAAGAGGGGTGACTGAGTACGGTTGCCCAGCTCCTGGCGGATCCTTGCCTGGAGGGTGTCGAACGACTCTTCAACCTCGAACGTCGAAGGGGAGCGGCCACCTCGAAGTGGAAGAAGGAGACCTCGCCCGATGGCACCGAAGAGGCGGGCGACCTCGGCGGTGCCGTACGCGTCCATGCGTGCACCGAGCCGGGCACGCTCGACAGGGCCCATCCTCACGCCGGGGATCAACCGGTCGTGTTCCTCGCGCCACTCCCTGGCGGCCTCGCGTCGGCGCTCCGGGTCTTCCTCGATGTCCGCGATCTCACGCTCTGTGAGGATGCTCAGCGCCCACTGTTTCTCTGCGAACGCCTCGACAAGCAGGTCGACGTACAGCTCGGCTCGTCGCTCCCGAAGCCAACGCCTCGAGTCCTGTCGTACGCCGGAGAGGTATGCCGCCCACGCGGCGAATGGAACAAGGAGCAGTGACACGAGCAGCGACACGACCACGCCAGTCTCCATGCGCCGAAGATAGCGGCCGCGCGTTTCGTCACGGCCTCCCGGGATGCGTGCCGCGGTGTGATGATCACCTCCATGAGGTTCACCGAGGTCGTGTCCAGGATCAGTGGTGTCAGCACTCCGATCTTCGGCCTGTCGTGGACACCGCCGACCGCGGACGTGACCGTCGCCGCCGCGTTCATCGCTTTCGTAGAGGTGCGCCGCGTCCTGTTCTCGACGTACACGAACGAGGTCCCGGAGCAGTGCGTCGCATCCGTCATCGACATCCGCGACCACATCACCAGCCTCGTCGCCACCGGTGGGATCGGACCTGAGCTCGCAGGCCCGCTTAGGACTGCCCGCCGGTACTGCGTTCGGTTCCTCGAGCGCGTCGGCGCCACCGAAGGCCCATCCGACGCGGCAGCCGCCCAACGTCGCCTGTTCCATGACCCCCACTGGGGCATGCACGACTACTGGTTCGGCGAGGCCCTGGGCGAACTCCGGGCCGGTGTCGGGATGCAGGTCGCGATCATCGCCGCTTCGCACGGGCTCGACGTCGAGGACGACCTCGCCTCGGTTCTCCCTGAACCCGACGAGACAGACTGACCGCACACGTGTTCATCATCATGGACGTGAGTGCCTTTCCGGCCTGGGAGCAGGGCGAAGCCGCCGAACTCGACCGGGAGAACCGCGCCTACCGAAGCTGGACACCACGATCTCGGTGGCGCGACATCGCTGCCGTATCGGCCGAAGCGGTGAAGGATCGACCATCTCCCTGGGACCTTGAAGAGTGGGACACGTTCGGACGGGGTGCCGGGCTGCGCGGGCACGCGCTGACGTGGTTCGGGTCGCTGTTCATGTGGCCGATCTGCGTCGTCGAAGGTGTGTGGGTCAATGGTCGGCACCGTGCCCGAGTGCTCGAGCGGGCCGGCGCCGTTCAGGTCGCTGTCGACGACCCCGAGCACGTCCCCGAATGGGCGCGCAACACTCCCGACCACGCTTAGGCCGAGGTCCTCAACGGTTGGCAGCATGCCGTCGAGAGCCCAGGACCCCCAGGACCCGAACGCCTCGGGAGGTTCCTCGTCGTGGCTTGTCGCGCGGAGCCGGTGCACTCCGGGACCACACATGGCCCGTTCATCGTGCTCAACGGAACAACAACGCGTTGAGCCTGGTCAGGGGCCTGCGACTTCGGGACACCCTCCACTGCGACTTCGGGGACACCATTCCCTTGTGCGCCTGGGCAGATTCGAACTGCCGACACCCGCTTTAGGAGAGCGGTGCTCTATCCCCTGAGCTACAGGCGCGCGGTCGTCCGGCCCGCCGGCCGACCTCGCGAGACCCGTCGCACGTCGCGCGCAACGAGGCCCCTACGAGGGTACCGGGCCTCGAGCCGCTCGCCGAGCGCCACGGAGGCAACGCGAGCGACCGCCCTCCGGCGCACGCTCACCGACGCGACCGCCACCGGCGGCCGAACCCTCCCTAGCCGCCCACCGGCGTCGGGCGCGCCATCCCAACGCCGTCCACCGACGTCGGGCACCGCGCTCCCCACCGGCACCACCGCCGTCGAGGCGCGCCTGGGCCCGTGTACCCGACGCCCCATTCACCACCCATTCGGCGCCTTTCGAGAAATGCATTTCTGTGGTATGCTCAAATGCACTCTCGGGCAAGAACATGATAGTTAACTGGAGTGACGACAACCTCCGTTCCCGCACCTGCCCCCTCTCCCCGCCTCGGCACCACCGCGTACGCCTCGGCCGCCGCGCGCGCCGCGCACCTCGAGGTCGACGCGCCGCCGCACGTCCTCGTCGACGACCTCGCGCACCGACTCCTCGGCGACGCCGGCGCCGGGTTCCTCGCCTACCAGCGCACCTACCCCGCCGAGCCGGTCCTCGCCACCGCCCGCCTCTGGACCGTCGCCCGCTCGCGCTTCGCCGAGGACCTCCTCACCGCCTCGCCCGCGCGCCAGTACGTCGTGCTCGGCGCCGGCCTCGACACGTCCGCGCTCCGCATCGCCGCGCCGTCGGGCCGAACCGCGTTCGAGGTCGACCTCCCCGGGGCCGGCGCCGCCAAGCAGGCAGCGCTCGCGGCGGCCGGGATCGCCGTGCCCGACGCCGTGCGCTTCGTCGCCGCCGACCTCCGCGACCCCGAGTGGCCCGCCGCCCTCCTCGACGCCGGCCTCGACCCCACCGCGCCCGCGTTCGTCGCCTGCCTCGGCGTCACCATGTACCTCACGCCCGACGACGTCCGCGGCCTCGCGCTCGGCGTCGCCAGCCTCGCCCCCGGCTCCGAGCTCGCGCTCGACCACGTACTGCCCACCGGCCACCGCGACGAGCCCGGCGAGACGTACGCGCAGGGGGTCGCCGCCGTCGCAGCGGAGTCCGGCGAGCCGTGGCGGTGCGAGATCGCACCCGGCGAGCTGGCGACGCTGCTCGAGGGCGCCGGGCTCGACGTCGTGCGCACAGTCAACGCCGCCGACGCCGTCGCTCCCCTCCTCGCCGACCGCACCGACGCCCTACGCCCCGTCCGCATCGCGGGCCTCGCCCACGCCCGCGTCCCGGCGCCACGGAGCTGACGCCGCCGGCTCACCACGGGCACCGGCTCGGCGAGGGGGCGGCGGGGAGAGCGCTGCCGACCGGGCTACGCCCGGCGCGGGAGCTGCTCCACGGCCGTCCACACCGGCAGGCCGCGCTCGCGCGCGATGGCCACGTCCTGGTCCGCGCCGCGGGACTCGCCCGGCAGGCGCAGCACGCCGTCGCAGTGCGCCAGCAGGCGCTCCGCCGTCGGGTACATGACCGCATCGGCGAGGGGTGCGGTGACGTCGGCCTCGCCGTCGGGCAGCACCGCACCCGCGCTGCGCAGCACCGGCAGCGCCACCCACTCGCCGATCATCGGCACATGGCCGCGCTCGAACACCGGCCAGGCGGCGGCCTCGAGCCGGGCCAGGTTGCGGGCCATCAGCGCGGGGTCGTCGCCGGTGCCCGAGCGGTACGGGCCGGCAATGAGCACGAGGAGTGGGCGGTCGGGAGTGGGCTCAGCGGCGCCACCCGCGACGGGGCCGGATCCAGGCCTGTCGAGATCGTCGGTCGTGTTCTGCGCGGTTGAGGTCATGCTGCGGTACGGTACGTGCAGCATCGTGCAGAAACAAGGAGAATTGTGAACGCGACGCCGTCGTCCACGCCCCACGCCGCCCACCGCCGCGAGCTGCTCCTGCAGCGCCTCCACGACGACGGCCGCCTCGTCGCCAAGGACCTCGCCGCCGAGCTCGGCGTCTCCGAGGACAGCGTCCGGCGCGACCTGCGCGAACTCGCCGCCGCCGGCCTCGTCCAGCGCGTCTACGGGGGTGCCCTGCCGGCGTCCCCCGCCGTCGTCGGCTACGCCGCCCGCCAGCAGGTGTCGGTGGACGGCAAGGCGCGCGTGGCCCGGGTCGCGGCGGGCCTGGTCCAGCCGGGCATGACCGCGCTGCTCGACGGCGGCACGACGGCGCTCGCGGTCACCCGGGCACTCCCGCGGGACCTCCGCGCCACCGTCGTCACGCACAGCCCCACGGTCGCCGCCGCGCTCGCCGAGCACCCGACGGTCGACGTCTACGTCATCGGCGGGCGCCTCTTCAAGCACTCGGTCGTGGCCTGCGGGGCAGCGGCGGTCGAGGCCGCGGCAGGCGTCAGCGCCGACCTCTTCCTGCTCGGCGTCACGGGCGTGCACCCCGAGGCCGGGCTCACCACCGGCGACGCCGACGAGGCCGCCATGAAGCGCGCGCTCGCCGGGCGCGCAGCCGAGACGTACGTGCTGGGCAGCGCCGAGAAGATCGGGGCGGCGTCGGCGTTCGCGGTCCTGCCGCTCGACGCCGTCGCGGGCGTCATCACCGACGCCGACCCCGACGGCGCCCCCTGCCGCACCCTCGCCGACGCGGGCGTGCGCCTCCTGCCTGCCTGACGCCCGCCCCGCGGGGGCTCGGCGCCGGCGGGGACTCGGCGCCGGTGGGGCTCGGCGCCGGTGGGGCGGGGCGAGGACGGCTCGGCGTTGGGCCGCGTCCACCTTGAGGCCGACCCCGCACGGAACTTCAGGCGGATGTGCCACCCGTCCGACGTCGGGCAGCGTTCAGCTGTGAGCCTGCGTTCCCCCACCGCGCGCCGCGCCGCCACCGTCGCGTTCGTCGTCTACCTGCTCGCGCTCGCGGCGGCGGCGTTCCTGCCGCTCCCCGACGTGCGATCCCTTACCGGCGAGCGCGGCGAGGTGCGGGTCAACCTCGCACTCAGCCGGCCCGACGTCCTGCGCTCCTGGGAGGCCGAGCGCAACGTCCTCATGACGATCCCGTTCGGCATCCTGCTGCCCCTCGTGGTGCGCTGGCGGTACGAGCTGATGGTCGCCGCATGCCTCGGCGTCACGCTGCTCATCGAGACCGGCCAGCTCCTCGGGTCGCTCGCCGCCGGCTGGGCATGGCGGGCGTTCGACGTCGACGACATCCTCCTCAACACCCTCGGCGGGCTCATCGGCCTCGCCCTCACGGGCGTCGCGCTCGCCGTCGGGCGCCGCCCCCGCCGCCTGCCGCCGCACCGGTACGCGACGGGCGCGCTGGCCGGGGCGTTCGTCGCCTGGGCGCTCATGTCCACCGTGACGATCCCGACCCTCCACGACACCGTCTACGCCTGCGACAGCCTGCCCTTCGCAGCCGTCACCACCCTGCCCGGCGGCGCGGACGCCTACGCCGCCAGCGACGGGTCCCTGTGCATCCGCACCCCCGACGGCTCGGCCATGTCCCTGCCGCACGACGCCGGGGGCGCGTCCGTCGCGACCTACGAGGTCGACGGTGCGACCTACGAGCTCGGCGTGGCCGACGCCGACAACGCCCCGACCACCGACGACGCCGACCGCCCGGTGGAGGCCGTCCCCGTCGAGGGGTCCGCCCTCATGGTCTGGGAGACGCCGCTGAGCTGAGGGGTCGTGGGCGGCGCGTCACCAGTCGTCGTCGGCGTCCTCGTCCCACGCGAGGACCTCGACATCGTCCGCCTCGATCACCTCGACGTCGTCGCCCTGGTGCGGGACGCGCTCCTCGCGGGCGTTTGCGCGCGCGGTCGGGTCGCTGACCATCCGGTACTGGCCGCTCGCACGCGCCGCCGCACCGCCCGCGGCTGCGGCGCCCATGCCCATGCCGCCGCCCGCCATCATCGGCATGCCACCACGCCCGACGGCGCCGCCACCGCCGCCGTGGCCGCTCACCCCATGGCCGGCGCTGGTCGGCTCCGACGCCGGGCTGCCCGCCTCGCGCGTCCCGTCCACCGAGGCCGTGAACTCGCGCGCGCCTGCACCCGGGCCGCCAACGGCGCCGTCCACCGAGGTCATCGAAGGCAGGGCGCCACCGCCGGGCATCGGCGGGACAGGGGGCGGCGGATCCTGAGCGAGGGGCGTCGTCGCGACCGCGCCCGTCGCCGTGGAGGTGCCCACGGCCGCACCCGGGGTCGCTCCGGCGTCGGACCCGTCGGCGGCTGGCGCCGGCAGCGCCGCGAGCGCGGCCCGCAGCGCCTCGGCGGAGGTCCGGTCAGCCTCGGTGGCGGCGACGAGCGCGCGGCGCACCATGTCCTTGATCTGCGCGGGGATCGCGCCCAGGTCGAGCGCGGCCGCGCCACCCGGCGTCGCGAGCCCCTCGGCCGTGAACCACATGCCGTGCCGCCTCGCGACAGCCTCGGCGTCGGCGAGGAGGGCCTTGGCCTCGGCGAGGGCGTCGGCGGCGGCGAGCATCGTGCGGCGGGCCGCAGCAACAGCCTCCGCGAGGTCGTCGGCCTGCTGGACGCACGACCGGATGGCGGCGGACGCGCGCTCCGACGTCGTCCCCGTCCAGCCGCGGCTGATCATGCCGACCGCATCGCCGGCGTCGGCCCCGATCTCCGTGAGGGCGCCCTGCGAGGCATGGAGCTCCTGCGCGGCCCGCTCGAGCGCCCCCGGGTTCCAGGACCGGAGCTGAGTCACCGTGATCATTCGGCGGCCCTCGCCCACAGCTCCTGGAGGCGCGCAGCGACGCGCTCGTCGGCGGCGCGGTAGGTCTGGACGCTGGCGTCGATGTCCTGCGCCCAACCCTCGATCGCCTGCACGAGGCCGCGCACCCGCCCGTCGAGCGCCGTGCCGACCTCGGCGAGCGCACGGCCGAGTTCACCGCCGGCAACCCCCGACGCCGCCGCGATCGCCGCACGGCCGACCCGGCCCGCCTCGGCCCCGCGACCCGCCTCTGCGACCCGGCCGCGTGCCGCCGAGACCTGATCCTCGTCTACCTGGAACATCGCTCTCCCCCCTGCCCCCGAGCGCCCGAATCGTCCCACATCAACCTCTGTGCGCGTGGTTGCTCGTGGCCAAGATCACCGGATTCTGGAGGATCTGTCACGGTCCGTCTCGCGGATCGGGCGGGGCGGGGGGCGGGTGGGGGGGCGGGGCGGTGGGGGCGGGGCGGGGGCGGCTGGCGGCTGGCGGGCGAGGCGGCCATCGGGGCTGTGGAAGGTGGACGGGTGTCAGTGGGGGTCTGCTACGGTCGAACACATGTTCGAGGGATCTGCTGCGCTGGCTGAGTCCGTGCCCGACGTCGGGTGGCCGGGTCACATGCTCGAGCCCTCGGGCGAGGCGGCGGCGCAGCTCGAGGCGGCCGTCCCGGGCGCCGATCTGGCATACCTCCTCGAGGTGATCGATATGGCCGCCGCCGACGACTACGCACTGGTCGAGGTCGTCGCCGCCTGGCAGCGGATGGCGTCGTGGGCGTATGCGGGCGCTGCACGTGCTGCGGCGCAGCTCGCACAGCGAGCGGCGATGAGCCCGGGGTGGGCCGAGGGGATCGGGTCGAGCGACCCGAACGTCGCCGGCGAGGAGCTGGCGTTCCGACTCGGCTGCTCGCGCCGCCAGGGTCGTCTCCTGGTACGCGACGGGCGAGCATTCGCGGGCGCGCTCGGGTGGACCGGCACCATGCTGGCCGGCGGGGAACTCGACATGACCAAGGCGCGGGTGCTCGTCGACGCGCTCGACGACCTCCCCGTGCCGCTCGCGCTCGACGTCCAGGATGCCGTCCTGCCGGGTGCACCGAGGCGTACACCGCAGCAGCTCGCGCGGGACGTCGCGCGGGCGCTCGTCTCGCTTGATCCCGACGGCGCGTGCGATCGCCACGAGGCGGCCGCGCGTGGTCGACGGGTCGACAAGCCGAAGGTGCTGGCCGACGGCATGGCCGGTCTCTGGGCGGTCCTGCCGGCCACGGACGCCGTTCGGCTCGACAGCGCCCTCGATGCCCTCGCCCGTGGCGGCCGCGCCGCAGGGGACCCGCGCACCCTCGACCAGCTGCGCGCCGACCTCTTGGTCGAGCTCACCACCGGCGAGGTCGAGGGCACGGCGGCGTGGCTCGCACTGGCCGGCGGGCCCGCGGGCGGGGCTGGCGCCTGCGCGTGCGGAGCCGTGGCCAGTGCGCCAGCGCCTGACGCTGCGGGGCTCGCGGAGGTCGGCCGCGACGCGGGCGGAGAGGCACTTGGTGGCGCGGGCGACGGAGCCTTCGGTGGCGCGGGCGACGGGGCCTCGATCGGCTCCGGCGTTGGGCCGGCTCGCTTCCGGGGCACGTCGTCACGTACCGAGATCCGCGTCACCGTGTCGCTGTCGACCCTCCTCTGCCTCGACGACGCTCCCGCCGACCTCGCCGGCTACGGACCGATCACCGCCGAGGCCGCACGCGCGCTCGCCGAGGGCGGCGTCTGGCGACGAATCGTCACCGACCCCATGTCAGGGCAGGTGCTCGACGTCGGACGCACGCGCTATCGGCCCCCCGAGGCGT
Organism: uncultured Actinomycetota bacterium; assembly: GCA_963807045.1. Taxonomy (GTDB): domain Bacteria; phylum Actinomycetota; class Actinomycetes; order Actinomycetales; family Cellulomonadaceae; genus Actinotalea. The sequence goes on from CAWDZL010000002.1 coordinate 732,490, forward strand.
TGGCGAGACACGTCCAGGTTCGGGACGGCACCTGCGCCTCACCGGTGTGCTCAGCGCCCGCCGAGTCGTGCGACCTCGATCACACGATCGAGTACCACGGCAGCGGCGAAGGCACCACGAGCCCTGGCAACCTCGGGCCGCTGTGCCGTCGGGATCACCGCATCAAGACCGACGGCGGGTTCGGCCTGCGCCAGGTCGAGCCGGGTCACTTCGAGTGGCTGACCCCGACCGGCCACCGGTACCGGGTCATCCCGGGAACGGGCGGGCCGAGCGAGAGGCTGCCGGGCACGGGGCACAGCTACGCCCACCTGGAGTCGGGACGGGCTACGCGTTCACCGAGCGGCGGCGCGAGTGCAGAGCTCGATGACGTACCTGTTCCCGACGAGGTCCCGTTCTAGCCGAGAGGTCTCGCCGAAGCGGCAGCCTGCGCTCGTCACGCCAGGCGCTCGTCACGCCGGGTACGCGTCACGCCAGGCGCTCGTCACGCCGGGTACGCGTCACGCCGGGCGATCGTCACGCCAGGCGCTCGTCACGCCAGACGCTCGTCACGCACCGCGCCCGCGGCCTGCGCCACCGGACGCGCGCCCCGGCTCCGGCACCGCAGCCCACCTTGGCAACACCCCGCCTTGGCAAGGCCCCACCTCCGGCAACGGCCCGCCCCAGCACGCACCGTCTACTGAACCCGACGCCGACCCCGCATCCATACCTTCCGGTTCAGCGTGGGCAGCAGGTCGAGCTCGCGTGCAGCAGCAACGACCTCGGGCGGCGCGATCTCGATGGTCCGCGGGAACCGCTCGGGCGGCGGCCCGAACGCCGTCCGCGCGCCGTCGACGACCGTCTTGCCGAGCGCGCGTCCGCCGGTGAGCCCGATCGCCGCCCCGATCCCGAACGGGAGCAGCCGCCCGAAGGCCAACGCTCCGTGCTTCGCCGCCTGACGCCGCACGAGCCGCCGGGTGAGCGCACCGTTGACCCGACGGATCGTCGTGGTCGGCATGTTCAGGAGCAGGCCCTTGGCCCACGCGGCGTTCCCGAGCCCCGTCTGCTCACCGACGGTCTTCGCGCCCTGCTCGCCCAGGACCGTCGCGAGGAGGAGCGTGCGCCGCCGGGCGACATCGTCGACGGCGACGCCGTGGACGTCCGCGACGGCCAACGCGAACGCTGCCGACGCCGCGAAGAAGGCAGCGACGTCCGTGGCCGTGAGCGCCGTGGCGGTGCCCGTCCCGACGGCGGGCGCCGCAGCCGCCGCCCCGACCGCCCCGCCTGACGCGGCAACCGCCATCAGGTACTGCTTCTCGAGGATGCCGATGAGCTGTGCCGGCGTCGCTTCGGGGTTCCTCGTTCGGAGCCGGTCGACGTGTGCGTGGATGGTGGCCGACGGGACCGCCACAGCCTTGTCGAGCATGGTGTCGACCATGCGGATCCCCGTCGTCAGCCCGGGCTCAGTCGCGTTGGGCATGCCCAGCAGAGCGTCGCTCGGCCGATCGACGACGGTCGAGATGGCCGCTGCCGGCTCCGTCCCGGTCTCGACGGTCGGAGGCGGGTCACCCGGTGTGCGACCAGAAGTCGACTCACCAGGCGTCGACTCACCAGAAGTCGACTCACCAGAAATCGACTCACCAGAAGTCGGTTCACCAAGCGTCGATTCACCAGGCGTCGGTTCACCAGGCATCAGGCCAGCGGGCGTCGGGTCGGACATGACCCCGATCGTCGCATGCACCCGGCACCGTCGCCCCGCCCGCCGAGCCGCGTCGTCAGCCTCTCCGATGTCGGGAGGGCCTCAGCGTGCGCGACGAGCGCGCATTCCTCGTGGAGCGTCGGCCCCGCGCTCACCACTTGTCGTGCACGTGCTCGCGCACGTTCCGGTCGTAGATGTCGGCGAGCGCGGTGTGCTGGGCCCGGGTGAGCGACTCGAGGTCGGCGGCGGCGGCGTTCGCGCGCGCCTGGTCGGGCCGGGATGCACCGGGGATGACCGTGGACACGCCCGGTTGGTCGGCGATCCACCGCAGCGCGAGCTGCGCCGTCGTCGCCCCGCGCGGCGTGAGCGCGGCGACCTCACGCGCCGCCCGCACCCCGATCTCGTAGGGGACGCCGGAGAACGTCTCGCCGACATCGAACGCCTCACCGTTGCGGTTGTACGAGCGGTGGTCGCCCGCGGCGAAGGCGGTCGTCTCGTCGTACTTGCCGGACAGGAGGCCGGAGGCGAGCGGCACGCGCGCGATGATCCCGACGCCTGCCTCCGCCGCGGCGGGCAGCACCTGCTCGAGGGGCTTGCGCCGGAAGATGTTGAGGATGATCTGGATGCTGGCGACGTTCGGCCGGGCGATCGCGGAGAGCGCCTGCGCCACGGTCTCGACCGACAGCCCGTACGCGGCGATGCGTCCCTCGGCGACCATGGTGTCGAGCCAGTCGTAGGTGCGGTCCGCGTCGATGACGGCGCTCGGCGGGCAGTGCAGCTGCACGAGGTCGAGCGTGTCGACGCCGAGGTTTTCCCGGGACCGGTCGTTCCATGCGCGGAACGCGTCGAGCGTGTAGTTCTCGGGCTCCTGCGCGACCCGACGACCCATCTTGGTGGCCACGACGAGACCCGCCTCGGGCCGCTCCCGCAGCAGCCGCCCGACGAAGCGCTCGCTGCGCCCGTCGCCGTACACGTCGGCGGTGTCGAGGAAGGTCACGCCGGCGTCGACGGCCGCGTGCAGGATCTGCATGGCTTGCTCGTCGGCGACGTCACCCCAGTCCGCTCCGAGCTGCCAGCAGCCCAGGCCCACCACGCTCACGTCACGACCGGTCCGGCCCAGCACTCGCGTCTCCATGTGGACGACGGTACCCGCCTCGACAACGACGATCGAATCGTTCCGGGTCGGGTCTGGGCAGGCGCCGCCGACGGCGTGAGTCCACAACGCGCGCAGGCCCCCTCGCGGCATGGATCGGGTACCGCCGAGCGTTGTCACGGGAGAGGCGACGCTCGCGGGACGCGCCCAGGCGCGTCCCGCCCCTCGTCAGCCACCCACCCGCGAGAAGGAGTCCCGTGACCCACCGACCGGCATCGGCGACCGCCCGCCTCCCGATCCCCGCCGAGCAGGCATGGGACCTGGTCACCGACGTCCGCAACCACGCCCGCTGGATCCCCCTGACCCGCATCGACGCCCCGCACCCGCCCATCGTGGGCGACACGTTCGTCGCGGTCACGGGCCCGCGCGCGGCCCGCGGGGGCGGCGGACTGGTCGATCGCATGCGCGTCACGGCAAGCACCCCGCCGACGACGTCGCCGCCCCGGTCAGGTCGGGCCGCCTACCTGAAGCTGGGGCCGGTCCTGCTGGGGACGGCCGAGGTCGTGGTCACCCCGGCCGGCCCGCAGGGGTGCACGGTGACCTGGCTGGAGTCGATCCACCTGCGCGGCCTGCCGGCCGGCGTCGTGGCAGTCGTCGCCCGTCCGCTCGCGTCGGCCATGGTGCGCCGAGCCTTGCGCGCGGTCGAGGCCGAGCTCGCCGCCGGGCGATGACCACCTCGAAGCGCCGACCATCACCTCACGCAACGATCCGCCGCCCGACCCGACCCTGACGCAACACTTCGCCGCACAACACGCACGAATGCGACACGCGACCCGCGCCGCCCCCCGCATAGCCTCATAGGCAATCCCTGACGCGGCACCGCCGCCGCGCACCGCCCCACCCGAGGGCCACCTGGCCCCACCCCGGAGGTCACGAGTGACCCGCACGTCCACGCCCCGGCACTACCTGATGTGCCGCCCTGACTTCTACGAGATCGCCTACGAGATCAACCCGTGGATGGACGTGACCCGCGCCGCGGACCGGGCCCGCGCGGTCGCACAGTGGGAGGAGCTGCACCGCACGTACCTGGAGTGGGGACACACGGTCGAGCTCATCGACCCGATCCCGGGTCTGCCGGACATGGTCTACGCCGCGAACGGCGCGATGGTCGTCGACGGCGTCGTGTACTCGGCGCGCTTCCGCTTCCCGGAGCGTGCCGCCGAAGGCCCGGCCTACGAGAAGTGGTTCGCCGACCGGGGCTACGTCACCCACACCGCCGCCGAGATCAACGAGGGCGAGGGCGACATGCTGATGGCAGGCGACGTCATCCTCGGCGGGTCCGGCTTCCGCACCGACCCTGCGGCGCACCGCGAGCTGGCCGACCTGACCGGCCGCGAGGTCGTCACTCTCGAGCTCGTCGACGCGCGCATGTACCACCTGGACACGGCCCTCACCGCTCTCAACGGCACCCCCGACCAGCCGCTCATCGCCTACTTCCCCGGTGCGTTCAGCGAGCGCTCGCAGGGGATCCTGCGCGAGCGCTTCCCGGACGCGATCCTCGCCACCGAGCGGGATGCGCTGGTGCTCGGCCTCAACTCCGTCTCCGACGGCCAGCACGTCATCCACTCGCCCGCCGCCGTCGACTTCCCGGCCCAGCTGCGCGAGCACGGCTTCGAGCCGCACGCGATCGACACGTCCGAGCTGCTCAAGGGTGGCGGCGGCGCCAAGTGCTGCACGCTCGAGATCCGCTCGTGAACCAGCCCGTGCCCGTGGGCGCGGGCACCCACCTCGCACCGAACTACCACCCGCTCCCGGTCCGCATCGCGGGCGCCGAGGGCGCATGGGTGCGCGACGTCGACGGCGTCGAGTACCTGGACCTGCTGGCGGGCTACAGCGCCCTGAACTTCGGCCACCGCCACCCCGCCCTCGTCGAGGCCGCCCGCGCCCAGCTCGACCGCCTCACACTCACCTCGCGCGCGTTCGAGCACGACCTCCTCGAGCCGTTCGCCGACCGCCTCGCAGCCCTCGTCGGCCCCCTCACCGCCCCCTCACCCACCGGTGAGCCAGCCCTGGTGCTCCCGATGAACACGGGCGCCGAGGCGGTCGAGACGGCTGTGAAGGCCGTACGCAAGTGGGGCTACGACGTCCGCGGCGTGCCCGCCGACCGGGCGACGATCGTGGTCGCGGCCGGCAACTTCCACGGCCGCACGACGACGATCGTCTCGTTCTCCACCGACGACGACGCCCGCCGCGGCTTCGGCCCGTACACCCCGGGCTTCCGAGTGGTCCCCTTCGGTGACGCCGCAGCCGTGGCCGCGGCGATCGACGACACGACGGTCGCGGTGCTCCTCGAGCCCATCCAGGGCGAGGCCGGCGTTGTCGTCCCGCCCGCCGGGTACCTGCCCGCCGTGCGCAGCCTCTGCGACGCGTCCGGCGTGCTCCTGGTCGCCGACGAGGTCCAGTCCGGCCTCGGCCGCACCGGGTCGACGCTCGCCTGCGAGCTCGTCGGCGTGCGGCCCGACCTGGTGCTGCTCGGCAAGGCGCTCGGTGGCGGCATCGTGCCGGTGTCGGCGGTCGTCGGGCGCGGCGACGTCCTCGGCGTCCTGACCGCTGGCACCCACGGCTCGACGTTCGGCGGCAACCCGCTCGCGTGCGCCGTCGGGCTCGCCGTCGTCGGGCTGCTCGAGACGGGTGAGTACCAGGCCCGCGCACGCGAGCTGGGCGCACACCTCCAGACGCGCACGGCAGACCTCGTGGCAGCGGGCCTCCTCGCCGAGGCGCGCGGCGTCGGGCTCTGGGCCGGCGTCGACGTGGTGCCCGGCCGGGGCACGGGCCGCGACCTGGCGGAGCGGATGCTCGCCCGCCGCGTGCTGGTCAAGGACACCCACGGCCGCACGGTCCGCCTGTCCCCGCCCATCGTCATCGGAGCCGACGACCTCGACTGGGCACTGGACCAGCTGACGGAGGCGCTCGCCTGACGAGCCCGTCCCGCTGCCTCGCCTGACAGCGCCTGCGCCGGGTGCACAGCGCCCGCGCCGCGTGCTGTGCACGGGGCCGTCGCCAGTTCCGGCATGCTGGGCGCCATGAACGACGCCGGACGCCCCGCCCATCTCGACGCGATCGACACGGCGATCCTCGGGGCGCTCGGGCTCGACGCCCGGACGAGCTTCGCGCGCATCGGCGCGCAGGTGAACCTGTCGGCGCCCGCGGTGAAGCGCCGCGTCGACCGTCTCCGGGAGCGCGGTGTCATCGACGGCTTCACGGTCCGCCTCGACCCCGCGGCGCTCGGCTGGGCGACCGAGGCGCAGGTCGAGGTCTACTGCCAGGGCAACACGACGCCGGCAACCATGCGCGAAGCGTTCGAGCGTTACCCGGAGGTGGTCGCGGCCAGCACGGTCACCGGCGACCCGGACGCCGTCGTGCACGTGCGCGCGCACGACGTCCGCCATCTCGACGACGTCGTGGAGCGGATCAACGCGGAGCCGTTCGTCGTCCGCACGCGCTCAACGCTCGTCCTGACGCCCCTCGTGCGCCGCCCGGACGTGCCCGGCGTCGGCCCGCGCTGACGGGCGCGCGCCGACCGTCTCGCTCAGGCCTCGTGCCCCCCGAGCTCCGCCCGCGCCCGCCGCGTCACGACCATGACCGGGCACGACGCGTGGTGCAGCACCGCCTGACTCGTCGAGCCCAGCAGTAGGCCGGCGAACCCCCCGCGCCCGCGCGAGCCCACCACGACGAGGTCGACGGCGGTCGAGAACTCGGTGAGCAGCTGCGCACCGGTCCCGTCGAGCACGTGCCGGCGCACCTCGACGTCAGGGTGGTCCCGGAGCGCCCGGTCGACGACCACATCCAGCCCGGCCTCGACGTCGCCCAGCACGCTCTCGTGGTCCACCGCAGCGGGCAGCCACGCCAGATAGCTCTGGCCGGCGCCGATCGGCACGCCCGCGACGGCGGTCAGCTCGGCCCCGAACGCCTCCGCCTCCCGGATCGCGTACTCCAGCGCGAGCTCAGCCGCGCCCGAGCCATCCACGCCGACGACGATCCGCTGGACCGGACCGTGCCGGTGCGGCGTGCCATCGGCGTCGGCGGGCGGCTCGTCCTGGCCGTGCAGGTGCCCCGCTGCCCGTCGCCGGTACGGGACCACGATGGTCGGGCAGTGGGCGTGCGCGGGCAGCGCCGACGACACGGTGCCGAGCAGCCGCTCGGCGAACCCGCCCCGCCCCCGCGTGCCGACGACGACCGTGGAGGCCCCCTCGGAGAGCTCGACGAGGACGGCAGCGGCGTCCCCGGTGGCGATGGCCGACGTCGCCGTCACCCCGGTCGCAGTCACCCGGGCCACGGCCTCGTCCAGAACGGCGCGTGCGCCCTCCGCGATGGCTGTGTCGTCGAGGGCGGCGTACCCGCCGTCGAGCGCGGCGGCGGTGAACGACGGCACCGAGTACGCGCACACGAGGTGCACGGAACGGTGGTGGGAGCGGGCGTACGAGGCAGCCCACTCGGCTGCCTCGAGGCTCGCGGGGGATCCGTCGACCCCGACCAGAACCACGTCGTCGTGACTCATGGCACCTCCAGTCGTGCGGCGTCAGCCCCAGTCTGCCCCCAGGTGGGCGATCTGGAGAGATCTTGGGCCCGACGACGCGCAGATGTTCCTGCGCGAGCGGCGCCGCGGCCGGGGTTCACGACGGCTCGACGGCACGGCGGCACGACGACGACGCCCGCCCCGGAACCCGCTCAGGCCGCAGCCGTCAGGTACTGGTGCCAGGACGGGTGGGGTCGGGTGGCGGCCACGAGGAGCGCAGCGCCACCGTGCGGGACGGCCGGCGTGACCAGCAGCTGCCACCCGATCTCGGAGAGCAGGCGGTCGGCCTTGCGGTGGTTGCAGCCGGAGCAGGCCGCCACGACGTTCGTCCACTCGTGCCGCCCCCCGCGCGAGCGTGGGTGGATGTGGTCGACGGTGTCGGCCGGCCCGAGGCAGTACGCGCACCGGTGGGCGTCGCGCTGCAGCACCGTCCGGCGGGTCGGCGGCACGACGCCGCGGTAGGGGACGTGAACGTAGCGCGTGAGGCAGAGCACCTGCGGGACGGGGAGCGTCGCCGTCGGCGAGTGGAGGAGCCGGTCGGACTCCAGCACCACTGCCTTGCCTGCGAGGACGAGCGAGATCGCGCGGTGCAGGGTCACGACGCATAACGGCTCGCGCGTGGCGTTCAGCAGCAGCGAGCGGCGCGGCGCCTGGTCGGCGTCCGCCGCGCGCGATGGGTGGTGTCCTCCTACGTCGAGCAGCACGATGGCCTCCTCCGCGGACCCAGCTGGCTGCGGGGCCCGCAGCCAGGGTAGCCCTGCGGCGTGTGCGGGCAGCGAACGCTTTGCGCCCGCCGGGCGAACCGGCGCTGGCTGAGACACGACGGCGGGGCGGCAGGAGCGGCCGACGACGCGCCCCGCCATGCACGGCAAAGGCCCCGGACGCCATCGTCCGGGGCCTTCGTCGTGGAGTGGTGCGCTGCGCGGACCGACTCAGTCTGTGAGCGGGTCAGCGGGTGACCTAATCAGCCGGTGACCCGCACGAACGTCGGGTTCGACTGCCAGATTGCGCGGAACTGGATCGTCTTGCCGGGACGCGGCGCGTCGATCTGCAGGTTCGGGCCCGCGTAGATGCCGACGTGGCCAGGCGTCACGATGATGTCGCCGGGCTGCGGCTCGGTGACGCGAACGCCGACGCCGTAGTAGTCGCCGGAGCTGCGCGGCAGGGAGATGCCGAGCTGGCCGTAGACGTACTGGGTGAAGCCGGAGCAGTCGAAGCCGTCCGGCGACGTGCCGCCGCTGACGTACGGGACACCGACGTACCGGGCCGCGATCTCGAGGACCGCGTTGCCCGCGACGACCGGCGGGATGGCGTTGTTGGCGGCGGCCGCCGCGTTGGCTGCGGCACGCTCGGCGGAGCGCGACGTCTGCGCGGCCCGCTCGACGACGACCGGCTTCGGGTTCGCCGTGACGGTGATGGCGGGGGCCTCGAAGCCCCAGGCTGCCTGCTCGGGGACTGCGACCACCGGGGAGGTGGCGAGCGCAGCGCGGGCCTCGGCGGTGAGCGCCGAGACATCGACGGGCGGCAGGTTGCTCGACGGCGCCTCGGACGTGGTCGCGGAGGCGGGAATGGCCATCGTCATGATGAGACCACCGGACGCGGCGACGAGCGCCGAGCGGCGGCCAACGGTGGCAACCCCAGTCGAAGCTGCGGTGGCGATGTCGTCCAGGGCTGTCAGGGGGCGACGCTCTGCACGATGCCGTGCGCGGTTCGAGTCGGTCACGCGTTACCTCTCCGACGCCTACGAGGTGAGCTGTCGGGTTCGGGTGGGAGATCACCCGGCCCCGGTCGCGTCAAGACGCTCCCGGGACTTCACCCCAAGGGCACCGTTTCCGGTACCCGAATTGGGTCCCCCGCTCCTGCCATACGAGTTCGAAGGGCCTGCGGGCGGTGGCAGGACTCGGCGTCCGCCCGAGGGCTTCTCGGTGGAGGGTTCCTGAGAAGCGATGCCGACAGTACCTGAGGCATTCCCGCAATGTCACGCCGAGGTCACGGTGCGTTGGGCCACAGTTGGCGACACGCCGCATGACGGCGCACACCGGCCGCGGGGTGATCGGACCGACCAGGGCCCTAGGTCCCGGGTCGCGCGTGACGCGCGTCGCAGATTCACTCGACCGGCCGCACAACCGAGCCGGCGCACGCCCCGACAGGCGCTCGACAGCGCCGGCGCACGCCCGAGCCTGGCGTCGCTCGACCTGCACCGCGCGGACACCAGCCAGCCGTGCCCGGCGCGTCAGCCGGCCACGCCGCCCGGGTCAGTCAGCCGTGCCGGCCGCGCGCACGAAGACGTGCCGCGCCACCTCGTCCGGCAGGTCGAGCACGGTCGCGGAGCCGGGCACGCCGACGGTGACGACGCCGTCCTCGGCATTCACCGTCACCGCGGCACCGGGCGTGACACCCTGCTCGGCGAGCCGCGCGAGCAGCTCGACGTCGGTCTGCACGGGCTCCCCCAGGCGTCCGACGACGGCGTGCACCGGCTCGGTGCCCTCGCCCTCCATCGCACGCACGAAGACGACGAGGGAGACGACGCCGTCGAGGAAGGGCTCGGCCGGTCGCGCCTCGCCGAGCTCGTCCAGGCCGGGGATCGGGTTGCCGTAGGGCGAGTGCTGCGGGTGGTCGAGCAGCTCGAGGAGCCGGCGCTCGACGCGCTCGCTCATCACGTGCTCCCAGCGGCAGGCCTCGTCGTGGACCAGCGACCAGTCGAGCCCGATGATGTCGGTGAGCAGCCGCTCGGCGAGCCGGTGCTTGCGCATGACGCGCATGGCCTTCCGGTGACCGTCCTCCGTGAGCTCCAGATGGCGGTCACCGCTGACGACGACGAGACCGTCCCGCTCCATGCGGGCAACGGTCTGGGAGACGGTCGGCCCCGAGTGCCCGAGCCGCTCCGCGATGCGTGCCCGCAGAGGGACGATGCCCTCCTCGGTCAGCTCGTAGACCGTCTTCAGGTACATCTCGGTGGTGTCGATCAGGTCGCCCACGAGCCCTCCGTCCGCGCGCAGCCCGACAGTGGCGCCGGTGCTCGTGCCAAGGTTACGTCCCCGGCAGCCACCTGCCCGTTTCACCACTTTCCGGACGCCGTCGCGCCCCGCCTCCGGACGCCGTCGCGCCCCACGTCGGGACGCCCGCGGGCCGCCTCCGGACGTCCCAGCACGCCCACCGCCACCCGCCCTACAGTGTCGGGATGACCGACGTCACCGCGATCCGGATCCCCGAGAACCTGCTGCCGGCCGACGGCCGCTTCGGGTCCGGGCCGTCCAAGGTGCGTCCGGAGCAGATGGCCGCGCTCGACGCCGTCGGCCGGTCCCTCATGGGGACGTCCCACCGCCAGGCGCCCGTGCGCGCCGTCGTGGAGCGGGTCCGCACCGGGCTGGCGGAGCTGTTCGCGCTGCCCGAGGGCTACGAGGTCGTCCTCGGCAACGGCGGCAGCACCGCGTTCTGGGACCTCGCGACGTTCAGCCTGATCTCGAACCGCGCCCAGCTCTGCGTGCACGGCGAGTTCGGCGGCAACTTCGCGAAGGCGACGCAGCGCACCCCGTTCCTCGCCGACCCGACCGTCCTCACCGCCGAGACGGGCGGCCTCGCCCTCCCGAAGCCGGAGGACGGCGTCGACACCTACTGCTGGCCGCACAACGAGACCTCGACCGGTGTCGTCGCTCCCGTGCGCCGCCCGGCGGGCACGACGGACGAGGCGATCGTCCTGGTGGACGCGACCTCGGCCGCGGGCGGCGTGCCCGTCGACGTCGCCGAGACCGACGTCTACTACTTCGCACCGCAGAAGTGCTTCGCGTCCGACGGCGGCCTGTGGCTGGCGCTGTGCTCGCCGGCCGCGATCGACCGGGCGGCGGCGATCGAGGCGTCCGGCCGGTGGATCCCGACGTTCCTGTCGTTCACGACGGCGCTGACGAACTCGCGCCAGCAGCAGACGCTGAACACGCCCGCGGTCGCCACCCTGGTGCTGCTCGCCGAGCAGCTCGAGTGGATGCTCGCCAACGGCGGCCTGGCGTGGACGACGGCGCGCACCGCCGAGTCGTCCGGCCACCTCTACGCCTGGGCTGAGGCGCGCGACTGGGCGACGCCGTTCGTGGCCGACCCGGCGCACCGCAGCCCGGTCGTGGGGACCGTCGACCTGGACGCCTCGATCGACGCCAAGGCCGTGTGCGCGGCGCTGCGGGCGAACGGCGTCGTCGACGTCGAGCCGTACCGTCGCCTGGGCCGCAACCAGGTGCGCGTCGCGATGTTCCCGGCGGTCGACCCGGCCGACGTCCAGGCCCTGACCGCGTGCATCGACCACGTGGTCGAGCGCCTTCGATGACGGCTGCGACCCGACCCTCCGCCGGCTTCCAGCGCGACCGCCTGACCTTCTCGCTCTACGGCGCCTTCATCGTCTGGGGCTGGTACCTGTACGCGTTCTCCCCCACGGTGCCGCTGATCGCGGAGGAGATGCACATCTCGCGCGGCCTCGCCGGCCTGCACGGGACGGCGATGGCGGTGGGCGCAATGGCCTCCGGCGTCCTGACGCCGATCTTCGCGCGGCGCCACGGCCGGCGCGTGCAGTACCTGGTCGGCATCGTCCTGCTGCTCGTGGGCCTGGCGGCCATGGTCGCCGGCACGACGCTCGCCGCGACGCTCTCGGCGGTGCTCGTGCTCTCAGTGGGGGGCAACCTCTCGATCACCGCGGCCCAGCCCGCGCTGATGGTGCACCACGGCCCGGCCGGGGCCAGCGCCGTCACCGAGGCGAACGCCGCCGGGGCCGGCGTCGGGCTCCTCGCACCGCTGGCGGTCGGCGCCTCGGTTGACCTCGGCTGGGGCTGGCGGCCGGCCGTCGCGCTGACGGCCCTGCTGGCCGTGGCCGCGGCCGTCGCGGTCGCGACGCTGCGTGGCGAGCCGGCCCTGACCCGGCCCGCGCCCGTGCACCACGACGGCCCGGCGCCGGCGCGCGTGCCCTACTCGCGCGCGATCTGGTTCTTCCTGGCGGCGATGATCTGCGGCACCGCGATCGAGTTCTCGACGATCTTCTGGGCCCCTGACCTGCTCACCGAGCAGACGGGCGCGTCGTCGTCGCTGTCCACGGCAGCGGTGTCCGCGCTCGTGCTGGGCATGACGGCGTCCCGGCTCGTCGTCGGGCCGATGGCGGCCCGCAAGGCACCGGAGAAGATCCTGCTGCTCGGCTTCGCCGGGGCCTTCGGTGGCTGGCTCATCTTCTGGCTCGCGAGCGCGCCCGCCGTCGCGGTCGCCGGGCTCTTCCTCGCGGGGCTCGGCTACGGCACGCACTACCCGCTGGCCGTCGCGCTCGTGCTCCGCTCGTCGGGCGGCCGCCCGGACGCCGCGCAGGGCCTGGCGTCGCTGGCCGCCGGTGTCGCGGTGGGCGTCGCGCCGTACGCGCTGGGCGCGGTGGCGGACGCCGTCGGGCCGTACCGCGCGTTCATCCTGGTGGGTTGCCTGGCGGTGGTCGGGGTGATCCTCGTGGCCTTCGGCCTGCGCGAGGTCCGGCGCGACCCTGCGGCGGCCGGCGTCGTGCCCTCGAGCGCCCGGCCAGGTCTGAGCCGCTCGGCGTCCTACGCGGCGGTGGCCCCGTCGCTGGCCTCCTGCTGGCGCAGGCGGACGGCGACGTCGCCGCGGACGTCCTCGGGCGAGAGCGCCTCCTCCTCGAGGTACCGGACCTCAAGGTGGGGGTGCGGGCGCAGCCGGTAGCGCACCTCGAGGTGCCAGTTCCGCACGGCCCACACGGCCGCGGCCCCGGCCGCGAGCAGGGTCGCGATGGCGCCGACGCCGATGGACCAGCGGGCGCCGAACGTCTCCCCCACCCAGCCCACCACGGGCGACCCGATCGGCGTCGCACCGAGGAAGACGATCAGGTAGAGCGACATGACGCGGCCGCGCATGGCGGGTTCGGTGGACATCTGGATGACCGCGTTGGCCGACGTGAGCATCGTGAGCGAGAACAGTCCGACGGGGATCGCGGCGATCGCGTACAGCTCGTAGGTCGGCATGAGGGCCATGACGCCCGTCGCGACCCCGAACGCCAGCGCCGCACCGACGATGAGGCGGACGCGTGGCCGCTCCCGCCGAGCGGCCAGCAGGGCCCCCGTGAGCGAGCCGATGGCCATGATCGAGCCGAGGATGCCGTACTCGCCCGCGCCCTTGCCGAACTCGGTGCGCGCCATGAGGGCGCTCGTGAGCTGGAAGTTCAGGCCGAACGTGCTGACCACGCCGACGACGACCATCACGACGATGATGTCGGTGCGCCCGCGGACGTAGGCCATCGCCTCGCGGATCTGCCCCTTCGACCGCTGCACGGACGGCATGACGTGCAGCTCGGAGATCCGCATCTGCGTGAGCGCGAGGATCGTCGCGGCGAAGGTGACGCCGTTGGCGACGAACGCCCAGCCGGGTCCCACCCATGCGATGAGCAGGCCGGCGAAGCCCGGGCCGATCATGCGGGCGGCGTTGAACGACGCGCTGTTCAGGGCCACCGCGTTGGACAGCCGCTCGGCGGGCACCATCTCGGCGACGAAGGTCTGGCGCACGGGACCGTCGACGGCCGCGACCGCGCCGAGCACGCCGGCGAACACGTACACGTGCCAGAGCTGCGCGTGACCCCCGAGCACGAGGGCGCCGAGACCGAGCGCAAGTGCACTCATCGCCCCCTGGGTGGCGATGAGCAGGCGACGCCGGTCACGCCGGTCGGCGAGCAGCCCCGCCCATGCGGAGAGCAGCAGCGACGGCCCGAACTGCAGCGCGGTGGTGATGCCGACGGCGACCCCGGACTCGTCGCTGAGCACCGTGAGGACGAGCCAGTCCTGGGCGACGCGCTGCATCCAGGTGCCGATGTTCGCCACGAGGGCGCCGGCGAACCACAGCCGGTAGTTGAAGTAGCGCAGCGAGTGGAACGTGGGGCTCATTCGTCGGTCAGCCTCCGCAGGAGGACGACGGCTTGGGCCAGCACCTCGCGCTCGGCGGCGTCGAGCCGGCCGAGGCGACCGGCGAGCCACTCGTTGCGCCGGCGCCGGGTCTCCTTGACCTCGGCGAGCCCGGCGTCGGTGATCGTCATGACGACCTGCCGCCGGTCCGTCGGGTGCTCGCCGCGTTGGACGAGGCCCGCGGCCGTGAGCGCGTTCAGCACGCGCGTCATGTGCGGCGGCTGGACGCGCTGGTCGTCCGCGAGCGCTGTCGGCGACATCGGGCCGCGGTTGGCGAGGGCGGCGAGCACCTGGTACTGGCCGTCGGTGATCTCGCTCGAGCTGCGTTCGGCGCGGATGCGGCGGACGGCGTACATGAGGGCGACGCGCAGGTCACCGGCCAGGGCCATCGGCCGGCAGGCGGCCGCGGGACGGGCGGGGGGCGTCGTGGACATTTCCTTATCTTAGGTCATTACCTGAGGTAACTTCCATCGAGATACGGCCCCGCACCGGGTGAAGTCCGGGCCCCCGGGACGCCGAGGCCCCGCCCCCGGGACGCCGAGGGGCCCGCAGGGAACGATCCCTGCGGGCCCCTCGACGAGCGTCGCGTCAGCCGACGCCGAGCAGGTCCTTGATCGGGCCCAGCGCGAAGTAGATGACGAAGAGGCCGGCGGCACCCCACATGAGCGGGTGGATCTGCTTGACCTTGCCGACCGCCAGCTTGATCACGACGTAGGAGACGAAGCCCGCGCCGATGCCCACCGTGATGGAGTACGTGAACGGCATGAGCACGATCGTCAGGAACGCCGGGATGGCGATCTCGAGGTTCTTCCAGTCGATGCCGGAGATCTGCATGACCATGAGGAAGCCGACGACGACGAGGACCGGCGTCGCAGCCTCGAACGGCACCATGTCGACCAGCGGCGACAGGAACGTCGCGAGCAGGAACGCGATGCCGGTCACCACGGACGCCAGACCCGTGCGCGCGCCGTCACCGACACCCGACGCCGACTCGATGTAGCTCGTGTTCGACGAGACCGATGCGGCACCACCGGCGGCGGCCGCGATGGAGTCGACGATCAGGATCTCCTTGGTGCGCGGCGGGTTGCCGTCCTCGTCGAGCAGGTCGGCCTCGCCGCCGATCGCGACCATCGTGCCCATCGTGTCGAAGAAGTCGGCGAGCAGCAGCGAGAAGACCAGCAGGATCACGGCGATCGGGCCGATGGCCTCGAACGAGCCGAAGAGCGAGAACTGGCCGAGCAGCGAGAAGTCCGGCGCGTGCACGAGGCCGTTGTCGGGGATCGCCGGGACGTTGAGCTTCCAGCCGGTCGCGTTGTCCGCCGACGCCGGGCCGAGGTCCGCGATGGCCTCGACGATCACCGCGAGGACGGTCGAGCTGAGGATCGAGATGAGGAGCGCGCCGCGCACCTTGCGGACCATGAGGACGATCGTGAGCAGGAGGCCGAGCACGAACACGAGGAGCGGCCAGCCCGCGAGCGAGCCACCGATGCCGAACTCGACGATCGTCCCGGAGCCGGTCCGCACGAAGCCCGCGTCGACGACGCCGATGAACGCGATGAAGAGGCCGATGCCGACGCTGATGGCGACCTTGAGCTCCTTGGGCACGGCCTTGAACACGGCCGTGCGGAACCCGGTGAAGACCAGCACCAGGATGATCAGACCCTCGATGACGACGAGGCCCATCGCGTTCTGCCAGGACATGTCCTTGAGCGCCGCGATGTTGTAGGCGACGACGGCGTTGAGGCCGAGGCCTGCCGCGAGCGCGATCGGGAACCGCGCGACGACGCCCATGAGGATGGAGAGGACGCCCGCGACCAGCGCCGTGGTCGCGGCGATCATCGACAGGTTGGCCTCGGTGCCGCCACCGAGGACGTCGCCCGTGCCGTCCACGACGAAGCCGAGGATCAGCGGGTTCAGCACGATGATGTAGCTCATCGTGAAGAAGGTGACGAGGCCGCCGCGGATCTCGGTGCCGATGGTGGAGCCGCGCTCGGTGATGCTGAAGTACGAGTCGAGGCGGCCGACGAAGCCGCCTGCCTGGGGTGTCTTGGAGGGGGAGGTGGTCTGCGCCATGGCGCGGATAATGGCAGACCGTCCGGGACGGGATGGAACCGTTCCACGCACGAGTTCTTCACGACTTCTGCAGATCACTCTCGCGGGGTACACGGCACTCGTCCTCATGATCACGATGTGGCCGGATCCGGGCGACCCGGGCAACGGCTGGCCCGAGGCGGCGCTCGCCTGGCTGCACGCGCTCGGCCTGCCCTCGGCCGTCGACCTGGCCGTCATCGAAGCCCTCGCGAACGTCGCCATGTTCGTGCCGCTGGGCGCGCTCGTACTCCTCGTCACCCGGCTGCCGCGCGCAGGGGTCGTGGCCGCCGGCGCCACCTTCTCGATGGCGATCGAGCTGACCCAGCTCACGCTCCTGCCGCACCGGTTCGCCACCGTGCAGGACGTCGTCATGAACACGCTCGGCGCCGCCGTCGGCGTGGCGCTCGCGGCGGCCGCCCGCGCACGCCTGGACGCCGCGGCTCCGGAGACGGAGACTGAGACGGAGACGGAGACGGAGATGACGGCAGGTCACCCGGACGGGTACTCAAGCCCAGCCACGGCCGCGCCGACACAGAGGCATGGACACCCGCCCGGAGCGGGTCGCCTCGGCTGAGGCGGCCCTCCCCACCCAGCCGACCGACGCGTGGCGCGGTGAGCTGTCTCCCGGCCTGCGCCGACTCGCCGAGGTCGCGCTCGGCCAGGCCCTCGACGCCATCGTGCGCGAGGGCGGCCCGATGGCGCCGTTCGTCGTCCTGGAACGTCCCGACGGGCGGGTGCTCGGCCGGTTCGACGGCGAGGCCGGTGCGGCGCTCGCCCGGGCCCGCGCCCACGTCGCCGAGTGCGACGCCGACCGGGCCGCGGTGGCCTGGGACGGCTACCTGACCGTCGCCGGCATCCGGCAGGACGCCGTGGTCGTCGCGGCGACGGACCGCGGGCGCACCGGCGTGGTCGTCGCGCACCGGTACCGGGAGACCGTGGAGGGGACCGTCGTCGTCGGTCGCCCCGTGCTCGTCGGCCCGGCCGAGGCGCTCCTCTGACCGACCGACGCCCGACCGGCGTCTGACCGCCGGCCTCCCGCGGTCGGTACGCTCGGCGTCGTGACCGGACGCCCACGCCTGCTGGACCCGAGTGAGCTCACGCCGCTCGACCTCGACCTGCGCCGGGTGTTCTGGACGATCACCGGCCTCTGGGCCATCGCGCTCGTCGTCGTGATCGCGCTGTTCGTGGCCGACTCGGTCCCCGGCCGGGCCGTCGCCGTCTGCGCGACCGGCTTCGCGCTGGGCTTCGCCGCCCTCGGCTGGGAGCGCTGGCGCTTCGGCCCGCGCGTCCCGGCCGACGTCGCCCCCGGCGGAGACGGCAATCCCGACGAGGCCGGCCGACCCGACACCGCCTGAGGCTCACGCTTACCCGGCCTCGCCGGCGAGCTCCAGCAGCATCCGGTCGACGGACGCGGGATCACCCAGGAGCACCTCGATGCGGGCCGAGTGGTGGGCCCCGACGTGCTCGGCCAGACCGCGCGCCAGGCCCGCGGTGGTGGCGGCCTGCACACCACCGTCCACCCACCAGTCGACGGGCTCGCCGTCCACGCGCAGGTCGTCGTGCTCGAGCCACGTCGCCGGCACCCCGGGGAACACCGCGCGGACGGCATCCGGCGTGGCGAAGACATGGCCGGCCGAGGTCACCCGCCCCGCGCAGCAGTCCTCGGCACGGTCCAGGTCCATACCGTCGGCCACGTCGTCGACGGCGTCCGCCGGGACGACGACCGCAGGCAGCGCCGCTCGCAGTTGCGCCCACATCGGGGACGCGACCACGACGTCGTCGGTCGGCAGGGCGCGTACCTCGGCACGGCCGCCACCCACCGGCACCGGCGCGACGAGCGCGGGAAGCACGGGCACGTCCGCGAGAGGCCCCGGCGCCCCGCCCGACGCCGCGAGCGCGCGCCACACGTCGACAGCCAGGGCGAGCGGGACGATGTCGTCCTCGGCGAGGTCGGCCAGCAGCTCCGCCCAACCCGTCGCCCCCGGGCGCTCGCCCGGACCCACCCCACCGAGCCATCGCTGCACGACCGGGTCCAGGCGCGCGACGACGTCGGGCGCCGGCCGAAGGTAGCCCGGCCCTCCGGGCAGGGCGAACGGCTTCTCCAGGCCGAGCCCAGCACGACGCCGCAACCACCAGGCCGCGTACGACTCCGCACCCCGCACCGGCTCGCCCAGGGGCGCGAGCGCCGCCCGGTGGCGCCCGGCCAGCTCGACCAGCACCTCCGGCCACGCCTCCGGGCGCACCGCGTCGAGGTCTTCCACGACGACGGCCTCGGCCGCAGTGGCCGCAGGGTCGCGGGGGTCGAGGTCCGCCAGGTACTCGTGCCAACCGTCGAGCGACGCAGTGCCGTCGAGTGAGGCAGTGCCGTCGTCCGGGACGCCCTCGCCATCGGGGCCGCCGCCATCGGACCGGACGGCCTCGAGTGACCTGCGACCGACGACGAGGTCCGCGCGCACACCCACCGCGGCGAGCACGTCGTCACCCCAGCGCGCCTGGACGGCCGGGTCGACGGGCGGCAGCACCTCGGGGTCGAGCAGCTCGGCGGCCCTGGAACCGCCCAGCACGAGCCCGTGCGCCGGGACGAGCTCGCCGTCGTCGGCGGGTAGCAGCACGTCACCCCACCAGGGCGCCGGGTCGACCTCGCCCTCGCCCAGGGCGGTCGCCACCAACGCGAGGAGGAGCTCCGCGTCCGCCGCGGCCGCGCCTCGCACGGCCGCCGACCGCAGCAGCCCGGCGACCGTCAGGCGCTCGGCCCCGAGCCGCTCCAGGAGCGGGTGCGCGGCCTCGGGGTGCACCACGCGCAGCCCGTGGTCGGCCAGGGCCGCGGCGGTCCCGGACGGGACGGCGCCGTCGAGCGCCACCAGCCCGCGCGGCCCGCGCACCGTGCGCCCGTCCGCGAGCGGCACCGGCACCGTCGCGAGGTGCTCCAGGGTGGCCGCATCAGCGCCGGCAAAGGCGGCGTACAGGGCTCTAGCCTCCGCCGGGTCACGGACCGGGAGGCCGTCGACGAGCTCGGCCAGGTCCGTCGTCGCGAGGCCCAGGCCACGCACGAGCCCGCCCGGGGTCGGGTGCACGAGCGCCGGGAACACCTCCCCGAGCAGGCGCGCGGCATCGACGGGCACGGGTGCGTCGAGCAGGAGCGCGTCCGCCGGGGCGACGACGCCGCCCGCCACCGTGCGCAGGACGGGAGCCGCGCACGTGGCAGCCACGGCCGCCGCGCGCAGCTCGGCGTCGAGCCGGCCGGCCGGCAGGGCGGAGCCCAGGAGCGTGGCCGGATCGGGTGCGCCCGCGTCGTCGCGGCACGCGACGAGCAGCTCCGCCCAGGCGGCGCCGGCCTCGGCGACCAGGGCCGCGGTGAGGGGCCCGGGCGCGACGTGCCGCCGCGATGGGTCGAGCGGGAACGTGCCGACCAGCAGCGCCGGGAGGGTGCACGGCTCGTCCGTCGGAGTCGGGGCGTGCACGACACCGGGCACGGTCGGGGCGTCGCGCCGCACCGCCCAGGTCACCTGCCAGCCCGTCCGCCCCTGCTCCTCGACCGGCCGGTCCGCCAGCAGCGCCGGGTCCACCTCGCCGCCGCGGCGCGCCACCACCCAGCGTCCGACGACGTCGGACAGGACGCGCGACCGGCCGCCGTCCTCGACCGTGACCTCGGCGAGGGCCGGGAGCGCGAGCAGGAGGGTGTCGTCCAGGTCGAGCTGCGCGCGCACCCGGGCGATGGCCTCGGCGTCCCGCAGCTCGAGCACGACGGCGGTGTCCCAGCCCGCCGGGACGAGCTCCGCATGGCCGGGCGCCGCACCCGCGCCGGGCAGGCGGAGCACCGGCAGCCAGGTGCCGCGGCGGGCCACCTCGTCCGCAAGCACCGGGTCGGCGGCCGTGAGCGGCTCGAGTGCGGCGGCCGCCTCGGCGACGCCGAAGTGGACGGCGTCCGTGGAGACGACGGACACCCGGTCACTCACCGAGCGGACAGCCGCGAACCCGACGCCGAAGCGCCCCACCGACGCCGCCGCGTCACGTTTGGCGGACGCCCGCAGGGACGCGAGGGAGGCAAGACCGACCGCGTCCAGCGGTGCACCCGTGTTCGCAGCCACCAGCGCCGCGACCTCGGGGCCCTCGACCAGGCGGAGCAGGAGGCGACCCGGGACGCCCGCACGCGCGGCGGCGTCGGCGGCGTTCTGGGCCAGCTCGACGACGACGCGGTCGCGGTAGTAGCCGCGGGCGTGGTCCTCCTCGGCGTTGGCATCCTCCCGGAACCGGCCGGGCATTTGCGCCCACGCGGCGAGAGCCGCTGCGCGCAGCTCGGCCGTGCGCAGCGGGTCGTTCACGCCTCGTCGGCCGGCGGCGCCTCGTCAGCGGGCTGAGCCTCGGGCTCGACGGGCACCTCGACCTCGGGCGCAAGCTCGACGTCCACCTCGGCAGTCGGTTCCGGCTCAGGCTCCGACTCGAACCGGACGAGCTCCAGCTCACCGCCCGGGATGGGCGGGGCCGGCCAGTCCGTGCCGAGGTGCGGGACGTCCGTCTGGGAGTGCGCACCACAGCCGTGGTCCATACTCACGACGCGGCCGTCGTCGGGCGACCACTCGTTGGCGCACACCCCGAAGACCGTGCGCATCGAACCGGCCATGAGCACGAGGAACCCGCACGTCGAGCACGGCTTCTCCGCCGTCACGGCGACGGCCGCGGTCGGGCCGTGCGAGCCGGTGTACCAACGCTCGGCGGCCAGGGTGCGCCCCTCGCGGGAGAGCACCCGCTCGCGGCCGAGACCGAGCTCGTCGATCGCCACGCGGTCGGCGTCGGCGTCGTCCGTCGCCGTGTAGCCCGGGTCGAGGCGCTCGTCGTCGGGCAGGAAGGGCAGCACGTCGCCGGGGCCGACGTCCCCGGGGCGCAGGCGATCCGACCACGGCACCCAGGTGGGCGCGAGCACCGCGTCGGGCCCCGGCAGCAGCTCGACCTCGCACACGGTGGCGGTGCGGGCCCGCGGCACACGCGCGAGGGTGACCGTCCAGCTCCAGCCGCGGTAGCCGGGGGCCGTCGAGGCGAACCGGTGCGCGATCAAGCGCTCCCCCTCGACGGACACACCCTCGTGCTCACCGACGAGCCCGGGGATCTCGGCGACCTCCTCGGCCGCCGCGCGTGCAAGATCGACGGCGCTGCGCAGGACCGTGTCGACGGTAGCCATCAGGCGTCGAGGTCGTCCGCGACGGCGCGGAGCATCGTGGCCACCTGGGTGGCGCGCTTGGGCTCGGGGTAGCGGTCGCGCCGCAGGTTGTTACCCACGGCGTCGAGCAGCTTGATGAGGTCCTCGACGATCACCGCCATGTCCTCCGCGGGCTTGCGCTGCGCACGGGCGACGGACGGGACGGGGTCGAGCAGGCGCACGGAGAGGGCCTGGGGGCCCCGGCGACCATCGGCGACGCCGAACTCCACGCGGGAACCCGGCTTCGGCGCGCTCACGCCGGCCGGCAGGGCGGAGGCGTGCAGGAACACCTCGCCGCCGTCGTCGTCGGCGATGAAACCGAAGCCGCGGTCGGCGTCGAACCACTTGACCTTGCCGGTGGGCATGAGACCTCTGCGGTGTCGGGGCCGGGCGCTGGGCGCTGACCAGGGACGCGTTGTCCGTACAGCGTATCCGGCCCCGCCCGGCCGCTCACGGTCAGGACGGCGTCCCCCGCTCGGCGGATTGCGTCCATTCCGGACAATCTGCCACCCTTGCCGCGAATCCCCCCGGTCCGGTCACCGGACCGTCATCCCCCCGAAGTGAGGACGCATGACCTCCCCCCTGCGCCGCGCGCTCGCCGGCCTCGCCTCCACAGCTCTCGCCGCCGCCGGCATCGTCGCGGTCGCGGGGCCCGCCCTGGCGGCCGAGGTCTGCCCGCACAGCGACGGCTGGACCAAGGTGGAGGCCGCCGGCGAGTCGACAACCATCACCGTGACCGCCCCCGCCGGCACCGTGATCGTCCAGACCTGCGTCAAGGCGGCCACGAGCATCGCCTACGCCACCGTCGACCCGGGCCAGGCCACCGTCACCCTCGTCACGCCGGCCAGCAACGGCCGCGGCATCCCGCAGGCCATCAGCCACTACGCGTACCGCACGGCGCCCGTGCCCGTGCCCGCGGCCGAGACGCCCGGCACGCCGGAGACGCCGACCACCCCGCCGAGCACGCCCCCGACCACGCCTCCGACCGCCCCGCCGACGCCGGAGACGCCCAGCACCCCGCCGAGCACGCCCCCGGCGCCCAGCACCCCCAGCGCCCCCGAGACCCCGAGCACGCCGGCAACCCCCAGCACGCCCGAGACGGGCGTTCTTGCCGGCGGCGGGGCGGCTCCGGTCGCGGCACCCTCCGTCCCTGCTGCGGCCCCGGTGGCTGCCGCGACAGGTGACGAGCTCGCCGCGACCGGGGTCGAGGGATGGCAGATCGCGCTGGCCCTGCTGCTGGTCGCCGTCGGCGGGGGCTTCGTGGTCCTCAGCCGCCGGGCCCGGCACGCCTGACGTCGGGCGCCTGACGTCGGGCGCCTGACGTCGGGCGCCTGGCAGCGCCGGGCCGCGGTCACCCCCTGGGCCGCGGTCCGGCGCGCCGGACACATCCGGGCGTCGGCTCAGCCGCTCGCCGGGCAGATCCAGGCGCCCGCTCGGTCGCTCAGTGCCAGAGCACGGCGATCGCCACGTCGGCGACCGCAAGGAGGCCGATGGCGCCCCAGATCCGGGTGGAGACGGCCTCGGCCCGGCGGTAGCGCACCGCGAGCACCGTGATCACGACGAGGATGCCGAGCTTCACGCCGATCTTGGCGTTGTCGACGGGGAGGTCGAGGCCCTCGCGCAGTCCCACGAGTGCGAGCCCGGTGACGAGCTGCGTGAGCGAACCGTGCAGCACCAACGCGTCGATGCGCCTGGGGTTCGCCCGCGACTGCGCGAGCACCCCACCGATGATCCCGGCGAGGCCGAGGAAGTGCAGGACCAGCACGATGTCCTTGACGGTCTCCACGAATTCTCCCGTTCGACGGCGGTGATTGATCATCGCACGCAGCCCCCATCGACCGCTCACCCAGTGACCGGTCCCGCCCAGCCAGGGGGCCCGGGAACGTATCGTGGTGCGGATGGGCTTCACACAGCACCTGCGCGCACGTGGTGAGGACGGCCTCGCCGCGCTGCTCGACGCGCGCCCGGAAGCTTGCCGCACCCCCACCGTCCTCCCTGCGCGCCCTCGCCGCACGCGCCGCTGGGCGCTCCAGCACCGAGCGGACCGTCGCGACCCTCGACGCCCTGACGCTGCAGTGCCTCGAGGCCGTCCTCGCCCTCGCCGGCACGGCGCGGTTCCCGGACGGCGTCACGGCCGACGACGTCGCGCGAGCGGTGGGCGCCCCCGTCGACGTCGTCCGTCCCGTCACGCGCCGG
Source organism: uncultured Actinomycetota bacterium (assembly GCA_963807045.1). GTDB lineage: Bacteria > Actinomycetota > Actinomycetes > Actinomycetales > Cellulomonadaceae > Actinotalea. The sequence continues at coordinate 756,235 of CAWDZL010000002.1, forward strand.
CTGCTCGACCTCGCCCTGGCCTGGACCCGGACGTGGCCGGCACCGGACGAGGCGCGCCTGCTCCCCGCTCCCGGGCTGGACGACGTCCTCGGCCCCTACCCGGCCGGCCTCGGCCCCACGCTCACCGCGACCCTGCACCGCCGCACACCCCAGGCCCTCGAGCGCCTCGCAGCCGACACCGGCGCCGCCGTGCCGCTCGAGCCCGCCGACGAGCTGTCGAGCCACCTCGCCGAGCACCTCGCCGACGCGACCACCGTGCGCCGCCTGCTCGACGCCGCGCCGCCCGCCGCCCCGCGCATCCTCGCCGCGCTCACCTGGGGGCCGCCCGTCGGGCAGGCGCCCGCCGCCGGTCCCACGCAGGGCGGTGACGCCGCCTCCCCGGCGCGCGCCGCCGTGCAGTGGCTCCTGCGGCACGGACTGCTGGCGATGACGGACGCCCAGCACGCCGTCCTGCCGCGCGACGTGGCACTCGCCCTGCGTGAGGGTCGTACGCACCGGGAGCCAGCCCTCCGTCCCGCACCCCGCGTGCAGCAGCCCGACCCGGCCACGGTCGACGCCGACGCCGCACGCCACGCGGAGGAGGCCGTGCGGCTCGTCACCGCGCTCCTGGCACTGTGGGGCGAGCAGCCCCCGCCCCAGGTGCGGGTCGGCGGCCTCGGGCTGCGCGAGCTGCGCCGGCTCGCCGGACAGCTCGAGGTCCCCGAGCAGGTGGCGGCGCTCGTCGTCGAGGTGGCCGCCGCCGCGGGCCTGGTCACCGAGACCGAGGAGCCGGCCGGACTGGCGACGACCACCGACGCCGACCCCTGGCTCGAGGCACCGCTCCCCGAGCAGTGGCACACCCTGGCGCGCGCCTGGCTGCGGTCCGACCGTGCAACCTGGCTCGTCGGCAGCCGGGACGAGGGCGGCACCGCCCGGGGCGCGCTCGACCCCGAGCTGCAGCGCCCCTGGGTGCCGCGCCTGCGGGCCGCCGCGCTCGGCGTCCTCGCGGCCACGCCCGCGCCCGCCGAGGACGTGGTCGCCGTGCTCCGGTGGCTGACGCCGCGCACACCACCGCCACCGCACGCCGTCGAGGCCGTCCTCACCGAGGCAACGGTGCTCGGCGTCATCGGCGGCGGAGCGCTCGCGGGCCCGGGCGAGGCCCTTCTCGCGGGCCAGGACGCGGCCGCAGCCCTGGCCGAGCGTCTGCCGCCCACCGTCGACGAGGTGCTGCTCCAGGGTGACCTCACCGGCGTCGTGCCCGGGCGCCCGACCCCTGAGCTGGCCGCCCTGCTCGACGTCGCGGCCCAGGTGGAGTCGCGCGGTGCCGCGGTGACGGTCCGGTTCACCGAGGACAGCGTCCGCCACGCGCTCGACGCCGGAAGCTCGGGCGAGGACGTCCTGGCCCAGCTGTCGCGGTTCGCCCGGGCCGGCGTGCCGCAGCCGCTCGAGTACCTGGTGCTCGACGTCGCGCGTCGGCACGGCCAGCTCCGGGTCGGCGCGGCGTCGTCATACGTGCGCGCGGAGGACCCGGCGCTGCTCGCAGGGCTCGTGGGCGCCAAGGACCTCGCCGGCCTCGGGCTGTTCCAGCTCGCGCCGACCGTCCTGGCAGCGCAGGCGACGCCGGCCGCCCTCCTCACCGCGTTGCGCGAGCGCGGCCTCGGGCCGGTCACCGAGGGCCCGCAGGGCCAGGTGCTCGTCGCGCGGCACGCCCCCCACCGCGTCAAGCCCAAGCGCCAGCGCCGCGCCGCCGAGGTCAACGAGGCCGACGCCGCCGCCGCCCGGGAGCGGCGCGGCCACCGCCTCGCGGCCGACCTCCTCTCGGCCGACCGGCGCAGCCACGCCGCGGACGACGACGGGCTGGACTCCGACGACCCCACCGCCCCGGTCCTCGCCCTCGGGCTGCTCCGGGAGGCCGCCGAGGAGCACCGCGCGGTATGGCTCGAGCTCGTCGGGCCGGACGGGACGTCGTCCCGCCGGCGCGTCCGCCCCCTGCGCGTCGACGCCGGCCGGGTGCGCGTGCTCGACCTGGACCGTGAGGCGGAGCTGACCGTGGCCGTGCACCGGATCGTCGACGTCAGCCCCGCGAGAGGAGCCTCGTGACGGACCAGCCGGGTCCGCTGATCGTGCAGAGCGACAAGACGCTCCTGCTGGAGGTGGACCACCCGGCCGCCGACGACTGCCGCCGCGCCATCGCGCCGTTCGCCGAGCTCGAGCGCGCGCCGGAGCACGTGCACACCTACCGTCTGACACCCCTCGGGTTGTGGAACGCACGCGCGGCGGGGCACGACGCCGAGCAGGTCGTCTCGGTCCTGCTGCGCTACTCGCGGTACCCCGTCCCGCACGCCCTGCTCATCGACGTCGCCGAGACGATGTCCCGCTACGGGCGCCTCCAGCTCGTCAGCCACCCGGTGCACGGGCTCGTGCTGCACGCCCTCGACCGCGCCGTGCTCGCGGAGGTGCTCCGGTCCCGCAAGGCCGCGGGCCTGCTGGGCACCCGGCTGGACCCGGAGGACGTCGTCGTGCACCCGAGCGAGCGGGGGCACCTCAAGCAGGTCCTGCTCCAGCTGGGCTGGCCCGCGGAGGACCTGGCCGGGTACGTCGACGGCGAGGCGCACGCGATCGACCTGGTCACGAACGGCTGGCACCTGCGGCCCTACCAGGAGCAGGCCGTGGAGAAGCTTCTGGCACGGCGGCAGCGGCGTCGTCGTGCTGCCGTGCGGCGCCGGCAAGACCCTCGTCGGCGCGGGCGCGATGGCGCGCTCGCAGACCACGACGCTCATCCTCGTGACGAACACCGTCTCGGCCCGGCAGTGGCGCGACGAGCTGCTGCGCCGCACCACGCTGACCGACGACGAGATCGGCGAGTACTCGGGCTCCCGCAAGCAGGTGCGGCCCGTCACGATCGCCACCTACCAGGTGCTCACGACGCGACGGAAGGGCGTCTACACGCACCTCGAGCTGCTCGACGCCCGCGACTGGGGCCTCATCCTCTACGACGAGGTCCACCTGCTGCCCGCGCCGGTGTTCCGCATGACCGCTGACCTGCAGGCCCGCCGCCGCCTCGGCCTGACCGCCACCCTCGTGCGCGAGGACGGACGCGAGGACGACGTCTTCTCCCTCATCGGGCCCAAGCGGTTCGACGCGCCCTGGAAGGACATCGAGGCACAGGGCTGGATCGCGCCGGCCGAGTGCGTCGAGGTGCGGCTCACGCTGCCCGACAGCGAGCGCCTCACCTACGCGACCGCCGAGCGCGAGGACAAGTACCGGCTGGCTGCGACGGCGTCGGGCAAGAACGCGGTCGTGGAGCGGCTGGTGCGGCGGCACGCGGACGAGCAGACCCTGGTCATCGGGCAGTACATCGACCAGCTGGAGGAACTCGCCGAGCACCTGGGCGTCCCCCTGATCACGGGCGCGACGACGGTGCGCGAGCGGCAGCGGCTGTTCGAGGCGTTCCGGACCGGCGAGGAGCGACGACTCGTCGTCAGCAAGGTCGCGAACTTCTCGATCGACCTGCCCGAGGCCGCCGTCGCGATCCAGGTCAGCGGCTCCTTCGGGTCGCGGCAGGAGGAGGCACAGCGCCTCGGCCGGATCATGCGGCCCAAGGCCGACGGGCGCACCGCGACGTTCTACACCGTGGTGGCGCGGGACACGGTGGACCAGGAGTTCGCCGCGCACCGCCAGCGATTCCTCGCCGAGCAGGGCTACGCGTACCGGATCGTCGACGCCGAGGATGTGGCGTAAGGCACGCGTTCGTTGCGGCGGCCACGTCGGGCCCGCAAGGATCACCGGTGTGAGCCCGCGCCCCGCCGTCCTGTCCGTCGCCGTCGGGATCGCCCTCGGGCTCTGCGTAGGTCTGTCGACGACGGCGGCCGCGGCGGCCGTGGGCGCGCCCGGGGTGCCGCTCGCAGACCCCGGGAAGGTGACGGGCGTGCTCGCGGACCGCGCCGGCGTCCTGGGCGACCAGGCCGACGACGTCACCGCGGCCCTGGAGCGCCTCGGGGCGGACACGGCCCTGGACCTGACCGTGGTGCTGGTCGACGACTTCGGTGACTGGGACCCGCGGGACTGGGCGGATGCGAGCGCCGTGGCCTCGAGCCTGCGGACGAACGACGGCCTGCTGGCCATCGCCGTCGACGACGCCCGGTACGCGTTCTCCCTCGACGAGAAGTTCCCCGTCGCCGATGACACCCTCGCCGACATCGACGCGCAGGTCGCCGACCTGGTGGCGGCGCACGACTGGGCCGACGCTGCCACGACGGCGGCGGACGGCTACCGCACCGCCTGGCTCGACGCGGCGGCGCGCACCGGCCGGGGCCGCGACCACGCGCAGGACGCCGACGGACCCGCGCCCTTCCCGTGGCTGCCGGCGGCGATCGGGGCGGTGGTCCTGCTCGCGGCCGGTGTCCTGCTCGCGCGCCGGTCCGCGTCCAGACGCACGGCCGACGGTGAACCGCCGGCCAGCCCCGAGGACCTCCCGGCGGCGGAGCTCGCCGCGACCGCGGCCCGGGGGCTGGTGGCCGTCGACGACGCCCTGGCGGCCTCCGCGGCGGAGCTGGCGGCGGCGCAGGCCCACCTCGGCGGGGCGACGGACCGGTTCGCCGAGGCCCTCGACGCCGCCCGGGACTCGCTCGCCGAGGCGTTCGCGCTGCACCGGCGGGCCGAGCTCACCCACGACGCCGCCGCGCGCCGCACGCTGCTGCTCGGCGTCGTCGAGCGGTGCGAGGAAGTTGACCGGGCCCTGGACGCGCGCAGCGCCGGGCTCGGCAGCCTGCGCGCTCTCGAGGCGAGCTCGACCGAGGCGCTCGACGCGGTCGGCGAGCGCCTCCGCACGTTGGCCGGCCGCCTCCCCGCCTGCCGCACCACGGCAGCCGCCCTGGCCGACGTGGTCCCGCTCGTGGCGGACAACCCCGACGCCGCCCGGGTCCTCCTATCCGCCGCCGGTCAGAACGTCGCGACCGCGCGGGCGGCGACCGACGACCGGACCACCGCCGCGCGCCTCACCAGGTCCGCAGAGGCCGGCGTGGCACGCGCCGCAGCGCTCCTGGACGCCGTCGACGCAGCCGCGGCGCTCACCGAGGACCCCCCGGCGGACGTCCGGGCCGCCGTTCTCCACCGGGCCTCGGCAACGGTCGCGGCGGCCGTGGCGGTCGTCGGCGCCCACCGGCCGGCCGTCGGCGCGGAGGCCCGGACGCACCTCGCGGCCGCAGCGCGGCTGCTGGCGGCGGCCCACGCGGCCCGCGCCGCGGACGCCGCAGTTGCCCAGGTCACAGACGCCGCCGCAGACGCCCCCGCAGACACCGAGGCGGACGCGCGGCAGGCCGAGGAGGAGGCGCGCGCGGCCCTCCGTGCCGCGCAGGGCGACGTCGAGCGGGCCCGGATCACCTACCCCCCTGGCGCGACGTCGCCCGGGTCCTCCGGCGCCGTCGGGACCCGCGGTGCCATGGCTGGCTGGGGCGGGTCCGGCGGTGCCTGGCGACAGGGGCGGGCGCGTCGCGGTGCAACGATGCACAGCCCAGCGGAGGACCGGGCCGGGACCGTCCGGGACGGCTAGGATTGCGCCTCGTTGTCCCCCGAGAGGAACTCAGAATGGGCATCCAAGAAGCCCCCCAGTGGCTGGTCCCGGCCTGGGTTCGCGCCTGCGTCGGTGCGGGCGCCACGGCGTCGCACGCGGAGGTCGAGGCGGTCGGCGAGCGCCTCCTCGCCCGCTGGACCGAGCCGCACCGGCATTACCACAACGCCCGTCACCTGGCGGATGTCCTCGCGCACGTCGACGAGCTCGCGGAGGAGGCGCACGAGGCCGACATCGTCCGCCTCGCCGCCTGGTATCACGGCGCCGTCTTCGACGCTGCCGAGCGCGCCTCGTACGCCCACCGCGGGGGTGAGGACGAGCGGGCCAGTGCCGCGCTCGCCCGCCTCGAGCTCGGCCAGCTCGGCCTGCCGCAGCGCGCGGTCGACCGGGTTGCCGACCTGGTGTCGGCCCTCGCGCGGCACACCCCGATGCCGGGCGACGACGACTGCGCGGTGCTGTGCGACGCGGACCTCGCGATGCTCGCCGCCGAGCCGCAGCGCTACCGCACCTACCTGTCGGACCTGCGGGCCGAGTACGCGCACATCCCGCTGGAGGACTTCGTCCGGGCCCGCCTGGCGATCCTGCGCCGCCTCGAGGGCCGGCCGCGCCTGTTCGTGAGCCCGCTGGGACGCAGCTGGGAGGAGCCGGCGCGGCAGAACGTCGCCGGGGAGCTCCAGCGCCTCGAGCGCGAGCTGGCCACCATCGAGGCCGCCACCGCCGCGGCAAGCGCCGTGCCCGTCCCGGAGGTGGACGAGAGTGGAGCGAGCGTCGACGGAACGAACGTCGAGGGTGAGGCTGACCAGGGAGCGCCGGGCCGGGGCGTCACCTTCGCGGCCGACGCCGAGCGCCCGCAGGCGTGACGGCGGTAGCGGCGGCCCTGGCGGCCTCAGCGGCCTCAGCGGCCTCAGCGGCCTCAGCGGCCTCAGCGGCCTCAGCGGCACCGGCGGCCCTGTGACGGTGCTGGTCGATCCGCCGCTGTGGCCGCGGCACGGCCGGGTGTGGGGGCACCTGGTGAGCGACACGTCCCTGGCGGAGCTCCACGAGCTCGCCGCCCGCGCGGGGATCCCGCGCCGCGCGTTCGACCGCGACCACTACGACGTGCCGGCCGAGGCCTACGAGGCTCTCGTGCGCGAGGGCGCGCTCCTCGTGGACTCCCGGGACCTCGTGCGGCGTCTGCGCGCCTCCGGCCTCCGGGTGCCCGCCCGCGACCGCCGCGAGGCCCGCGACCGCCGCGAGGCCCGCGCCTCGTAGCCACGGACGACGACGCCGACGGAGGCGGGAACGCCGACGGCGGGCACCCCCCGAGAGGGATGCCCGCCGTCGTTCGGATCAGGCGCGGCTCAGAAGTCCATGCCGCCCATGCCGCCGTCGCCACCGGGCGCCGGCGCGTGCTTCTCCGGCTTGTCCGCCACCACGACCTCGGTGGTGAGGAACAGCGCGGCGATCGACGCGGCGTTCTGCAGCGCCGAGCGAGTCACCTTGACCGGGTCGTTCACGCCCGCGGCCAGCAGGTCCTCGTACTCGTTGGTCGCGGCGTTGAGGCCGTGGCCGGTGGGCAGGTTGCGGACCTTCTCGGCCACGACGCCGCCCTCGAGGCCGGCGTTGATGGCGATCTGCTTCAGCGGGGCCTCGATGGCAGCCTGCACGATGCGCGCACCGGTCGCCTCGTCGCCCGTGAGCTCGAGCTTGGCGAACGCGATCTTGCCCGCCTGGATGAGCGCGACGCCGCCACCGGCGACGATGCCCTCCTCGACCGCGGCCTTGGCGTTGCGCACGGCGTCCTCGATGCGGTGCTTGCGCTCCTTGAGCTCGACCTCGGTCGCCGCGCCGGCCTTGATGACGGCGACGCCGCCGGCCAGCTTGGCGAGGCGCTCCTGGAGCTTCTCGCGGTCGTAGTCCGAGTCGGTGTTCTCGATCTCGGCGCGGATCTGGGCCACGCGGCCGGCGATCTGCTCCGGGTCGCCCTGACCCTCGACGATGGTCGTCTCGTCCTTGGTGACGACGACCTTGCGGGCCTGGCCGAGCAGCTCGACGCCAGCGGTCTCCAGCTTGAGGCCGACCGTCTCGGAGATGACCTGGCCACCCGTGAGGATCGCCATGTCCTGCAGCATCGCCTTGCGGCGGTCGCCGAAGCCCGGCGCCTTGACGGCAACGGACTTGAACGTGCCGCGGATCTTGTTGACGACGAGCGTGGCCAGGGCCTCGCCCTCGACGTCCTCCGCGATGATGAGCAGCGGCTTGCCGGCCTGGATGACCTTCTCCAGCAGCGGCAGCAGGTCCTTGACGTTGCCGACCTTCGACTCGACGAGGAGCACGTAGGCGTCCTCCAGGACGGCCTCCTGACGCTCCGGGTCGGTGACGAAGTAGGCGGACAGGAAGCCCTTGTCGAAGCGCATGCCCTCGGTGAGCTCGAGCTCGAGGCCCAGCGCGCTGGACTCCTCGACGGTGATGACGCCCTCGTTGCCGACCTTGTCCATCGCCTCGGCGATGAGCTCGCCGATCGCGACGTCACCGGCGGAGATGGCGGCCGTGGCGGCGATCTCCTCCTTGGTCTCGACGTCCTTCGCCTGCGCGAGGAAGCTCGGTCGTCACGGCCTCGACGGCCTTCTCGATGCCCCGCTTGAGGGCGATCGGGTTGGCGCCGGCCGCGACGTTGCGCAGGCCCTCCTTGACGAGCGCCTGGGCAAGGACGGTCGCCGTCGTCGTGCCGTCGCCGGCGACGTCGTCGGTCTTCTTGGCGACCTCCTTGACGAGCTCGGCGCCGATCTTCTCGAACGGCTCCTCGAGCTCGATCTCCTTGGCGATGGAGACGCCGTCGTTGGTGATGGTGGGGGCGCCCCACTTCTTCTCCAGAACCACGTTCCGGCCCTTGGGGCCGAGGGTGACCTTGACGGCGTCGGCAAGGGCATTCATGCCCCGCTCCATGCCGCGACGGGCCTCCTCGTCGAACGCAATGATCTTGGCCATTCGGATGGATCCTCCGGTGTTGGCGGGTCGGGGATCGTGGCGCCCGCGACGGACGGCCGACGCGGCGGCGGTCATGTCCCGCCCTCACTCCGGCCTCACCAGTGACCCCGGTGCTGCTGTCACTCTCGGACCGAGAGTGCTAAGGCGATTATTGGCACTCAGACCCGTCGAGTGCAAGGTGGCACCGCAACGGCTCGCGCCTCGCGCTCAGCTCTTCTGGTAGTCGTCCGCCAGCACGACGACGATGCCCTCCGGCGCGAGCTCCGCCGACTCCGTCACGGTCGTGATGCCCAGCGCGGCGGCAGCCTGCTGCGCCGTCGTCACGTCGGTGGCCGTCGGGTAGTACACGACGGAACCCGCCGGGTCGTCGCCCGTCCAGTCGCCGATGTCGACGGCGGTGAAGCCGGCCGCGGTGAGGCGGTCGCCCGCGTTGCGCGCCAGACCCGACGTGTTCGTCGAGTTGAAGACCTCGACCGCGCGGGTCAGGTCGGCCGGCGGGGCGGCGGGCGCGGCCGGGTCCGTGGCGTCGGCAGGCGGGGCGGCCGGGTCGGTCGCACCGTCCGTCGCCGCGGCCGTGGGCGCCGGGTCGGTGGCGTCGCCGCCGCCCTGCGACGAGCCGCCGTCGCTGCTGCCGCCGAAGCCGTTCCAGTCGGACAGGTACGTCACCGCACCGTAGGCCAGCGCCGGGAACACGACGAGCACGACGAGGAAGGGCCACCACCGGCTCCACCTCGAGCGGGGCGCGCGGTGGACTCCGCGCGGTCCGCCGGCGCGTGCCGCCGCGTCGAACTCGTCCGCGGGGTAGGGGTAGCTGCCGGATCTCACGGCCGACAGGCTAGCGTGCCCGACTGTGACTCAGGCGTCGATCCCGAGGCGGCGCGCGGTGCGAGCGCGCTGACGGGAGGTGCGCATGCGCCGCAGACGCTTCACGAGCATCGGGTCCTGGGCCAGCGCGGCCGGGGAGTCGATGAGGGCGTTCAGCACCTGGTAGTAACGCGTGGCGGACATCCCGAAGAGCTCGCGGATGGCCTGTTCCTTCGCCCCGGCGTACTTCCACCACTGCCGCTCGAAGGCGAGGATCTCGCCGTCGCGGTCGGAGAGCTCAGCGGAGTGCAGTGACGGACCCGCGTGGAGCACTGCGGCCGTGCTGTCCATCGAAACCTCCCGGGTGGTGCCTGCCGCCCATCGTAGCGAGGTAATGACACGGGTGTCATTACGCGCGTGTCGCCCGCCCGGCACCCGGCGCGGCTACCCTCGGCCCGTGCCCCGCCAGCCTCTCGACCACCTCGTGGCGCCCGACTGGGCCGCCGCCCTCGCCCCGGTCGAGCCGCGGCTGCACGCCATCGGCGACGCCCTGCGGGCCGAGCTCGCGGCGGGCCACCGCTACCTGCCCGCGCCCGACGCCGTCCTGCGCGCCTTCGCCCGGCCGATGACCGAGGTGCGGGTCCTCATCGTCGGACAGGACCCGTACCCGACGCCGGGCCACCCCGTCGGCCTGTCCTTCTCGGTGGCGCCGCACGTGCGCCCGCTGCCCCGGTCGCTGCAGAACATCTATCGGGAGCTGACGACCGACGTCGGCGGCTCGCCCGGGCCGTCCGGGGACCTCGGCGGCTGGGCCGAGCAGGGCGTGCTCCTGCTCAACAGGGTGCTGACCGTCCGGGCCGGCGACCCGGGCTCGCACCGCGGCCTCGGCTGGCAGGAGATCACCGACCGCGCCGTGGCCGCGCTCGTGGCGCGCGGCGGCCCGCTCGTAGCGGTGTTGTGGGGCCGTGACGCGCAACAGCTGCGCCCCGTGCTCGGGGACGTCCCGACGGTCCTCAGCGTGCACCCGAGCCCGCTGTCGGCGGACCGGGGCTTCTTCGGCTCCCGACCGTTCTCGCGCGTCAACGCCCTGCTCGCGGAGCAGGGCGCACCACCCGTGGACTGGGCGCGCACCGCGCCGCTCGGCGCAGCAGGCACCCCGGACACCCCAGGCACCCCGGACGCATGACCGTCGACGGGGCCGCCCCGTCCCCACGGGGCGGCCCGACGTCGGTCGTCGCGGAGGCTAGGCCGCCACGCTCTTGAGCACCACTGACACCCCTGCCAGCTGCTCGGCAGACACCGGCGAACCCGCCGGCACCTCGACGCGCATCGCCGTACCGTCAACCGCTGCGGTCATCTCGGCAAGCGTGACCCCCCCGGGCCCGCTGAGCGACACGATCACGTCGTATCCCTCGCACTGCGCGTCCAGCCCCGACAGCTGGGCCGCAGTGATGCCATAACCATTCAGCGCGGCGACGTATGCGACGTCGTAATCCACCTTCACCTGCGAGGAGTTGCACTGCTCAGCAGTGCTGCTCCCGACCGCGACCTGCTGCGGGGAAATCCCCAACCCCGCAGCGGACGCGGTACGCACCCCAAGAACTGCCAGTGCCACCAAGGCCACCGAGGTGACCTTTCGACTGATCCGGCTGTCCATCTCTCGACCCTTCCTTGGGTCATCGTCGGTGTCTTCAGACACCATCCGGCTTCCATGCCGACTGCGCATCCCCAGCGCAGCCTGAGTGGGTCGCTAGGTGGTGTGTACGCAGGTGACCCACGGGCAGAGCGCACGGCTCCATGCCCGGTGGGTGGTCCACGTCCTGATGACGCTCACGATGAGCCCCTGTCGTTCGGTAGCCCGGCTGGCTCTGTGAGCCCCGTGGCTTTGCGTCCCCACCTCGCGATGGGTTTGCCGTTATCGCTGACTGGTTCAGGATGGACCCGCCCGGGGTAGACGTCCAGCGGCTTCACCCTTTTGCCGTGTCCACTTTGGGCGCCTCATGGCTAAAGAAGGGAGAGTGCGACAGTGGTTTTCACCCGCTCGGAGGGCTCAGAGTCGGCCGCCGACGCCGAGGTGCCCCGCTGGCGGCGCTACGTCGCCCTGGGCGACTCGTTCACCGAGGGCCTGTGGGACGTGCCCGACGGCACCCCGCCGGCGACTGTCGCGGGGCCCGGGCCTGCCGTGCGGGGCTGGGCGGACCTCCTGGCGGCCCACCTGGCCGAGCGGGTGGCGGCCGACCCCGCCCACCCCACGTTCGCGTACGCGAACCTCGCCGTCCGCGGCCGCCTGCTCGGACCGATCCTGGGCGACCAGGTCCCCGCCGCACTCGCGCTCGGCCCGGACCTCGTGAGCCTCGTGGGCGGCGGCAACGACACGCTGCGACCGACGGCCGACCCCGACCGGCTCGCGGCCCGCCTCGAGCGCGGCGTCGTGGCGCTCCGGTCGGCGGGCGCCGACGTCCTGCTCGCCACGGGCATGGACAGCCGGGACTCGCCCCTGGTGCGCGCGAACCGGCCGCGGGTGGCGGTCCTCAACACCCACCTCTGGTCGATCGCCCGCCGCCACGGGGCCTACGTCCTCGACGTCTGGGGCATGCGCTCGCTGCGCGACTGGCGCATGTGGTGCGATGACCGCATCCACCTCACGACGGAAGGCCATCGGCGCGTCGCCCAGGCCGCGCTCGTGGCGCTTGGCCTGACACCCGACGACGAGCGCTGGGACGACCCGCTGGTGCCGCTCCCGCCCCTCCCGCTGCGGGAGCGCGTGCGCGGCGACGCCGCGTGGGTGCGCCGGCACGCCTACCCGTGGGCCACCCGCCACCTGCGCGGCCGGTCCTCGGGTGACGCGCGCGGGCCCAAGCGCCCAGGTCTCGAGCCGCTGGGCTGAGGCCGTCAGGGCACGCAGTCCAGGACCGCGCCGGAGCCGTCGTTGCGGGCCTGGATCCAGACGGTCCGCTGGGTGCCATGGCGCAGCGTGTCGTGCTCGCCCCACGTGGTCACACCGGTGAACGTCAGCACGGGCCGGGCGCCGCAGGCGTTCGCCGCGGGCACCACGCCGCTGCCCTCGAGGGCGTTCGGCACGAACGGGTACCGGCTGTTGCTGAAGTCGATCTCGATGGTCCACGGCACCGGGTTGTTCGCGTTCGTCGCCCGGGTGTCCGTGATGGTGATGTCGAGGTTGTAGCCGCTGGACCACGCGTCGCGCACCGTCACGCTGGCCGAGCAGGGCCGGGTCGGGTCGCTCGTCCAGCAGCGGATCGCGGGCCGGGCGCCGGGGACGTACGACCACGTCGTCGGCAGGCTCCAGCCGTCGACCGTGGCGGCCACGGTGGTCGCGACGCCGGGCACGTAGGCGCCGTCGAGGGCGACCGTCACGCTGCCGCTCGCCGGCGCGACCGCCGTGCCCTGCCGGACGACCGTTCCGTCGCTCACCGCGACGGCCACCACGCGGCCCGCGCACGCCGCGGGAGGGGTGAGCTGGACGGTCGAGACGGAGCCCGACGTCGTCGGGGTCGTGGCGGCCAGCGTGCCCGGGCACGGGTGGCCGACGGCGACCGAGGTGAGCGTCGCGCTGCCGAGGGCCAGGCTCGCGGCGGAGCCGCCGCCAAGGCTCATGACGCCGAGGACGCCCACGGCGGCCACGACGGCCAGCAGGGCCGCGACGACTCTTCTCATCAGCTGTGGATCACCAGGGCGACGCCTGCGATCGAGTCCGCAGGCGTGGAGGCGACGGGAACGGTGAGGGCGCCCGAGGTCAGCGCGACGGTGCCGACGGCCTCCGTGCCGACCGGGTTGCCGGCGGCGTCGGTGAGCCGCAGACGGAAGGCGAGGCCGTTGCACGCCGCGTTCACGTTGGACAGCACGACCTGCGTCGTGCGGTAGGCGCCGGCGGAGAACGCGCTGGTCAGGCCCACGGTGATCGCCTGGGCGGTCGGCTGGCACGAGGCGACGACCGCTGTGCCCGCGCCCAGCGAGCCGCTCGTGACCGACAGCTGCGCCGCCGAGGCCGCGCCGAGGCCCGCGACGCCGACGAGCGCGAGGGCGACCGCAGCCGCGCGGCGGCTCGGCCGGACGCGCCAGCGGGCGGTGGTGCGAGGCATGAGTTCTCCAGTGCAGCGCTGGGGTGGTCGACCAGGACGCGGTCAGGCGTTCGCGTCGACGGACCAGCCGTTGATCGTGAGGGCGAACGCGTAGGCGTCGCCGAGGATTCCGCCGTAGGTGGCACTGAGCGGGACGCGGACCGTGCCGCTGCCCAGCGCTGCTGTGCCGCCGGTGGCGATGGTGCCCCCGTTCCAGGACCGGACGACCGTCACGTCGAGCCGGAGGCCGACGCAGGCGGGCGGGACCGTCACCGTCACGGAGCCGTAGCCGAAGAGACCGAAGACCACCGGATCCGAGCGGGTGAGCGCGACGGACGAGGCGCAGGCGGTGGCGGTGCGGGCCGTCATCGTCCCCGCCGTCACCGGCAGGGACGCGGCGTTCCCGACCACCAGGCAGGCGACGAGCGCGACGGCGAGCGCAGCAGCTGCGCCGAGCCTCCGCATCACGTCAGTGCCTCCTCCGAGACCGGTCTGTCGTCGCACCGTTCGTCGTCGGGCTGGGGGTCCCGTAGGTCCCCTGGCAGCCAGGCGGCGTCCGGCTCGGCGTTCGCGAGGTCCCGCTCGATCTCCTGCTCGATCTCCTGCTCGACGTCCTGCGCGATCTCCTGCTCGGCGTCGGCGGCGGACCGCCGACCCGGCCAGACGATCACCGCAAGGGCGATCACCAGCAACGACACCCAGGTCAACGGGCTCAGGATCAGCCCGGCGACCTTGCCGACCTGCGGCAGCCGGAGCACGGACCGACCGAGGATGTCGTCGGCCGTGGGCTGCCACGGGTCGAGGAAGTCGTTGTTGTCGCCCTGGACGATCCAACCGTCGGCGGTGCCGCCGACGATGCGGTGGATCACCCGGACGCCGTCGACATCCGGCGGGCGGTACGTGATCACGTCCCCGACGCCGACGTCGCCGCACCGGGAGACCACGAGGTCACCGGTGTAGTACGTCGGCTCCATCGAGTGGCCGGAGACGATCGTCAGGGTCGTGCAGCCACCCAGGGAGGTGGGCCACAGGAAGTACCCGACGACCACCGCGACCAGGACCCACGCCGCGCTGAGGGCGAGGCCGAGCAGCCGGCGCGGCGCTGCCGTGCCGGCCTGCTCGGTACTCCCCCGGGCGGCCATGGGACCGACGGATCGTCGGGTCAGCCGTAGATGACGACCGCGACGCCCGTGACGTCCTTCGCGGCGACCCCGGCGAGCGTCGCGGTGAGCGACGTGCCCGAGACCGTGCCGGTGAGCTCGGTGCCGAGGGCACCGGACGCGCCGGTCATGGTGATCCGGTAGTTCTGGCCGTCGCACCCGGTCGCGATGCCGTTGAGCGCGACGCTCGTCGCGGCGTAGCCGCCGGCTGCGTAACCCGGGGTGAAGGCGACCGCGACACCGTCGGAGTCGCACGACGCGACGACCGAGGTGCCGGCGCCGAGGGCACCGGAGGTGACGTTGAGCTGGGCCGCGGAGGCCAGGGAGAGACCGGCGACGCCAACGACGGCGAGCGCGACGGCAGCGGACTTACGACGGATGGAGGCCACGGAGATGTCCTTCGGGTCGGGTGCGGGTTGGGAGGCCCGCGTCGGGGGGAGGTTACCGGTGGGGTCCGGCAGTCCGAGGTGCGATTCGTGGGGGCGAATCGGAACGGACAGCGACCAGTGTGGAACATCGCCGCGGGACAATCCGGACATGCGCCCGGCTTCACCCGCTCCACGGCGCACTTTTCACCCGCTCCGTGGTAGCGCAACCAGCACAACGCGCTCCGGCACTCACCCATTCGGAGCAGCGCATCTGCGCGAAGAGATCGGAGCCGCCTGTCGGATTCGAACCGACGACCGTCCGCTTACAAGGCGGGTGCTCTACCGACTGAGCTAAGGCGGCGGGACGCCCCGGCGGTGCACCGCCGGGGCGTCCAGTGTGCCAGCAGGTGGCGGGACGGCGTCGCGGTCAGCCGCGAGCCGCCTCGATGGCCTTGGCGAGCTGGCCCTCCTGCCGCCAGTCGTACTTCTGCGGGTCGAGGACCTTTCCGTCGATCACGATCGTCGGGGTACCGAGGCCGCCCAGGTCCTGGGACGCCTGGTCGGTGGCCGCGAGGACCCACGGGCGGTAGCTCGTCTTGTCCTTGACGTCGTCCGTGTCGCCCATGTAGTCGCCGGACTCGATCGTCGCGGCGACATCGTCGGCCACGCCTGCACCCCGCGCGAGGTCGGCGATCTCGGCGTCGGACAGACCATCGGTGCCCTCGTCCGGCTGGTTCTCGAACAGCGCCTTGGAGAAGGCGAGGTACTGCTCCGGTGCCTCGACGGAGACGAGCACCGCCGCGGTCGCGGATCGGGTCGAGTAGGCCGTGCCGTTCGAGGCCCGGTCGAGGATCGAGACGGGGTGGTACTCGACCACGATGTCGCCGCTCTCGCGCAGCTTGTCGAGGGTGTCCGCGTTGGCCTCCTCGAAGACCGAGCAGATCGGGCACATGAAGTCGGAGTAGACCGCCACCGTGACGGCGTCGGCGGCGGCGCCGTTCGTGGCACCCGGCACGCCGTCCGCGCCGACCGGGATGCCGCCCGAGTCCGTCGACCCCGCCGGCTTGAGCGCGATGTCCGCCAGCGGCGGCTGGTCGCCCTTCTTGACGATCAGCCAGCCGACGACGGCGACGATGATCACCAGGAGGGTCGCCAGGCCGACCCACAGGGTCCGCTGCCGACGTGCCGCACGCTCCTGCTGCTCGCGCAGGCGCTGCGCCGCGATGCGGGCCTCCTCGCGACGCTGGTTCTTCGTGAGCTTCTGCTCTGCCATGCCAGGCTCCTTCGTCACGCGGTGAGGTCGAGGGCGCTGTCGAGCGACAGCCGGGTACGGGGCCAGCGCACGAGCACGGCCGCGACGGCCAGGAGGCCGATGTCGCGGACGATCTCGAGCGCGTAGGCGGTCTTGTCGGGGTCGATCGTGCCGCCACCGCCGAAGCAGCCGCAGTCGATCGAGAGCCCCCGCGCCCAGGCGGAGCCGATGCCGGCCACGAAGGCGACGAGCAGCAGGCCGAAGGCGAGGGCGGACAGGCGGGTGAACAAGCCGGCGATCAGCAGCACGCCGAGGATCAGCTCGACGAGCGGGAGGCCGTTGCCGACGAGCACGGCCAGGCCCTCAGGGAGCAGCTCGTACGCGCGGACGGCGCGCACGCTGGCGGGCAGGTCGGTGATCTTGGTGACGGCCGCGTAGACGGCGACGACACCGAGACCGACACGCAGGACGGTGGCCGCCCAGGGCAGCCAGGGCAGCCAGGCCCGGGCCGGGCGGGTGGGCGGTGGGGACAGCTCGGACACTTCAGCATCGATCATGGACGGAGGTCTTCCTGGGTCGTGGCGGGCGGGGCGGTCAGGCGAACCGCACCCGCGGCGGACCACGCCGCAGGGGACCTCCGACGACCGCGGCGGTCGTCGGACGTCGGAGCACGGCCTCGACGGGCCGAGCGGGCTGCGGCGTCGACGGCAGCGGTGCCGCGACGCGCAGGGAAGGCAGGATCATCGCGAGGACGGCCCGGACCATGCGGTGCAGGCGCGCGGCGATCCCCACGCCCGCGGCGAGGCCCACCAGGTGGGCCAGCAGCACGGGCAGCGCGATCATCACGACGATGCCGATGACCTGCTGGTTGGCGGGGCCCATCGCGACGCCGTCCGGGCAGGTGGAGTCCGTGTGCAGGAGCGCGATGCCCACGCCGAGGCGGGCGAAGCCGCCCCCGGTCACGCACTGCTGCACCGAGACCGACGCGCGCTCACCGAGCTGCGCGAGGAGGGCGACCGTGGTCACGACGACGAGGGCGACGGGCGCGAGCCACGTCGCCACGGCGCGCTGACCACCGCCGAGCATGGGTCAACGATACGCGGTCCGTCAGCCTGCCCCCGGGACATGCTGCAAGGGCCACCACTCGACGGCGTGCGTGACGAGGACCGCCGCCAGCAGCGCACCGGCCACGATCAGCACCAGCGCGAGCGCCGCTGCGCCCGCCCGCCCCCCGCCGACCACGGTGAGGGTCCAGCGCGCACCGCGCCGCGTGACCGCGGCGAACGGCCCGAACCAGGCCACGCCCAGGGCAACCAGGACCACCGCGACGCAGACGGCGCGGCCCACCCAGTCGGCATTGCCGGGTACGACGCCGTCCGCGTCACCCACCGCGGGGACCGCGACGACCCACCGAGCCAGCGCCCACCGCGCCAGGAGCCACAGCCCCGCGGCGACCCCGACGGCTGACACGACGGCTGGCAGCGCCCCGACGACGGCCCGGACGAGGTACCAGGGCCACGTGACGACGCCGCCGAGCACGTCCCCGGCGCGCGGACCGCGCCGCCGCCGACGTCGCCGCACGCCCTCGGCCGCCAGCCCGATGCTGCGGACGCCGACCGCGCCGACCAGCCCGCCGGCCAGCGCCGCGACCGGCCAGGCGACGGCGAGCGCGAGCAACGGGAGCGTCAGCGCGAGCACCGTCCCGGGGCGCCGAGGCGGCCCGGGCGGCTCGGCGCCGAACCCCGGGACGACCGGCTGCGCGCTCGGTTCGCCGTCGGGCAGCCAGGTCCCCGGCGGCGGGGGCGGGGTGTCCGGCGACGGCGGGTAGGTGGCCGGCCGGGCGACGGGCTGCGCGGCGGGCGCCTGTGGGAGCGTCGCGGTCGCGGCCGTCGGCTCGAGCTGAGGCTCGGCCTGGCCCTGCGCCGGCAGCATTCGGGTCCCGGAGCCGACGCCGATCGCCCGCGTCGTCCCCGTGCCGTCGCTGGGCCGGAGCACCTGCGTCCCGGCGTCGTCAGGCTCGCCGGCCGCCCGGGCCAGGTCCTCGCACACGGCCTCGGGGGTGGCGCGCCGCCACGGGTCGGCCGCGAGCGCGGAGCGCAGGGCCGCGGCGGCGCGGCGGTCGAGCCCGGCCAGGTCGACGTCGCCGGACCGCGCCCGCGCCAGGGCGGCGAGAGCCGCACCGCCGCCGAACGGCGGCCGGCCCGTCCCGGCGAACGCGAGCAGCGCCGCCCAGCCCCACCAGTCCCCGGCGGCCGACGGGTGGCCGCCCTCGAGGAGCCTCCGGGGCAACGTACCCGGGCGTCCCGGTCACCATCCCCGTCGACGTGACGCGTACGTCCCCCACCGCCTGGGCGATCCCGAAGTCGATGAGGACGGGTCCGCCGTCGTCGGTGATCATCACGTTGCCGGGGCTGAGGTCGCGGTGGAGCACACCGGCGGCGTGCACGGTCGCGAGCGCGTCGCGCAGGTCCGCCGCGAGCCACGCGAGCTCCGTGGGCGGCAGCGGCCCGCGGGTCGCGACGTAGGCGGCCAGGTCCACGCCCGTGACCAGCTCGGTCACCACGAAGGCCTCGGCGGCGTCGATCTCCGCGTCGAGGACCTGCGCCACCGCGGGGTGCCGCACCCGCCGCAGGTTCGCGACCTCGCGCGCCAGGCGCTCGCGCGCGTCCGGGTCCGCGCCCAGGTGCGGATGGAGCAGCTTGAGCGCCACGACCCGGCCGTCGGCGTCGCGCGCCCGGTACACCGTGCCGGACCCGCCGGACCCGAGCGGACCCAGCAACGCGTAGCCGCCGACCTCCTGCGCGGGGCCAGCTCTCATGCGCCCACGGTAGCGGCCGGGCCACCGGGAGCCCGCACCGCGCGCGCCCCCGCCCACCCCCTGGATAGGGTCGAGACGCCGCTGAGGGGCGCGCGGGAGCGGAGGGGCACGTGGTGGAGTTCGTCGTCGTCGCGAACCGGTTGCCGGTGGACGTGACGGTCGGGGCCGACGGGCAGGCGACGTGGCAGCGCTCCCCGGGCGGGCTCGTCAGCGCGCTGGAGCCGGTCATGCGGACGACGCTCGGTGCGTGGGTCGGCTGGTCCGGCGCGCCGGACGGGGACACCGAGCCGTTCGACGCCGACGGGATGCGGCTGGTGCCGGTGCGGCTCTCCGCCGAGGAGGTCGCCGACTACTACGAGGGCTTCGCCAACGACACCCTGTGGCCGCTCTCGCACGACGTCATCAGCCCGCCGGAGTACCACCGGCACTGGTGGGACGCCTACCGGCGGGTCAACCGCCGCTTCGCCGAGACCGCGGCCGAGCAGGCGGACCCGGGCGCCGTCGTCTGGGTGCACGACTACCAGCTCCAGCTGGTCCCGGCGCTGCTGCGCGAGCTGCGGCCGGACCTGCGGATCGGCTACTTCCACCACATCCCGTTCCCGCCGCTGGAGATCTTCGCCCAGCTGCCCTGGCGGCGGCAGGTCGTCGAGGGGCTGCTCGGCGCGGACCTGCTCGGGTTCCAGCGCACTGGCGATGCCGCGAACTTCGTCCGCGTCGTGCGCCGCTTCACCGACCTGACGACGCGCGGGCCGGTCATCACGGTTCCCACGGCTGACGGCGAGCGCCACGTCCGCGCCGCGGCCTTCCCCATCTCCATCGACTCCGCCCGCTTCGACGAGATGGCGCGCACGCCGCAGGTCCGGGCCCGCGCCGCCGAGATCCGCGCAGACCTGGGCGACCCCGAGGTGCTGCTGCTCGGCGTCGACCGCCTGGACTACACGAAGGGGATCCTGCACCGGGTCAAGGCCTACGGGGAGCTGCTCACCGAGGGCCGCCTGCACGTACCCGACGCCGCGCTCGTGCAGGTCGCGAGCCCGAGCCGGCAGAACGTCGAGGCCTACCAGCAGCTGCGCCAGGAGGTGGAGCTGCTCGTCGGGCGGATCAACGGCGAGCACGGCCGGATCGGCTCGTCCGCCGTCTACTACATGCACCACTCCTACCCGCCGGAGGAGATGGCGGCGCTGTACCTGGCGGCCGACATCATGCTGGTGACGTCGCTGCGGGACGGCATGAACCTCGTCGCGAAGGAGTACGTCGCCGCCTGCACGGACGGGCGCGGCGTCCTGGTGCTCTCGGAGTTCACCGGGGCGGCCGACGAGCTCGCCGGGTCCCTCCTCGTGAACCCGCACGACATCGACGGCCTCAAGGACACGATCGTCAGGGCCGCGGCGATGGACCCACGCGAGATGCGGGCCCGCATGCGCAAGCTCCGCCGGCGGGTGCTCGCCGACGACGTCGGCAAGTGGTCGCGGACCTTCCTTCGCACGCTCGAGGCGCGATGAGCGCGGCGCAGACCCCCGTCGACGTGCCGCTCGAGGCGGCGCTGCGCGACCTCGCCACGCGGACGGCCGACGGCCCCGTGCTCGTGGGGCTCGACTTCGACGGCGTCCTCGCCCCGCTGGTGGACGACCCGTCGGCGAGCCGGCCCCTGCCCGAGGCCACCGACGCCCTGACCCGGCTGGCCTCGCTCGCGCCCCGTGTCGCCCTCGCGCTCGTCTCCGGCCGTGCCCTGGCCGACCTCGCCGCGCTCGCCGCGGCGCCCGACGGCACCCGCCTGGTCGGGGGCCACGGCGCCGAGCGCGGCGTGTGGCGGGCCGGGCACCTGGACCGCGTCCCGCTGCACCTGCCCGACGACGCCGCCGCGCGCCTGGCCGCCCTGGCGGCGGACGCCGCCGCCCTCGTCGCCGGCACGAGCGGACGGCTGGAGACCAAGCCGGCCTCCGTCGTCGTGCACACGCGCACGGCCACGCCCGACGACGCCGGCCGCCTCACCGCGGCCGCCGTGGCACTCGGCGAGGCGGCCGGGGCGGACGTGCTGCACGGCAAGGACGTGGTGGAGCTCGCGGTGCTGGACGTCGACAAGGGCAGCGCGCTCGCCGACCTGCGGGCCGAGGTGGGTGCCGTGGGGCTCCTCTACGCCGGCGACGACGTCACCGACGAGCGCGCGTTCGCCGCGCTCGGGCCCGACGACGTGACCGTCAAGGTGGGCACGGGGCCCACCCGCGCGCGGCTGCGGGTGGCCGGGCCGCCCGACGTCGCCGTGCTCCTGGGTCGACTGGCCGATCTCCTGTCCGCCGACGCCGCGGGGCACTGACCGGCCGTTCCGCCCGCGCGCCGAGTCCGGATCGTGACCCGACCGGCCGTCGTCGGGCCGGATCCGATGTGGCAGGATGGCCCCCGTCGCACGTTCGATGACGTCTTGCGGAGCTTTCCCGTCGGGCAACGTCGTCCGTGTCGGTGCCACCCCGGCACCAGACTCCACAACGGATCGTCCGGCACGTACCTGCCGGTGGAGGGAAACACAAGCATGGCTACCGTCACTTTCGACAAGGCGACCCGGATCTACCCGGGTACCGAGCGCCCCGCGGTCGACGCGCTGGACCTGCACATCGCCGACGGCGAGTTCCTGGTCCTCGTCGGCCCGTCCGGCTGCGGCAAGTCCACCTCGCTCCGCATGCTCGCGGGCCTCGAGGACGTCGACTCCGGCCGCGTGCTCATCGGTGAGCGCGACGTCACGGACGTCCAGCCGAAGGACCGGGACATCGCGATGGTGTTCCAGAACTACGCGCTGTACCCGCACATGACCGTCGCGGACAACATGGGCTTCGCGCTCAAGATCGCGGGCGTCCCGAAGGCCGACATCCGCAAGCGCGTCGAAGAGACCGCGAAGATGCTCGACCTCACCGAGTACCTGGACCGTCGCCCCAAGGCCCTCTCCGGTGGCCAGCGCCAGCGCGTCGCCATGGGCCGCGCCATCGTCCGCCAGCCGCAGGTCTTCCTCATGGACGAGCCGCTGTCGAACCTCGACGCGAAGCTCCGCGTCCAGACGCGTTCGCAGATCGCGTCCCTGACCCGCCGCCTCGGCGTCACCACGGTCTACGTCACGCACGACCAGACCGAGGCCATGACGATGGGTGACCGCATCGCCGTCCTCAAGGACGGCCTGCTGCAGCAGGTCGGCGACCCGCGCGAGCTCTACGACCGCCCGAACAACGTCTTCGTCGCCGGCTTCATCGGCTCCCCGGCCATGAACATCGGCTCGTTCCAGGTCGTCGAGGGTGGCGCCCAGCTGGCGAACACCCGCGTGCCGCTCGAGCGTGGCATCCTCGCCAAGATCGCTCCCGAGGACCGCGGCCACGTCACGCTCGGCTTCCGTCCGGAGGCCCTGGACGTCGTCTCCCAGGCCCACGAGGGTGCCATCCCGATCAAGGTGGTGCTCGTCGAGGAGCTCGGCGCGGACGCCCTCGTGTACGGCGAGCTGGTCATGGCCGGCGCCGCTGCCCGCGAGATCCGCTCCGGCGCGGGCGAGGGCGAGATCATCGTCCGCTGCGACCCGCGGGCCGTCCCCCGCAAGGGCGACACCGTGTGGGTTGCGGTCCGTCCGGGCGAGCTGCACGCCTTCTCGGCGTCGACCGGGACGCGGCTGAACGCCTGATCGCGTAGACACATCACCCGAGGGCGGGACGGCGCACGCCGTCCCGCCCTCGGTGCGTGAAGGGAGCATCGTGGTCACATCCCTGCAGATCACCGCGGCGGCGCCGGACCCGGCCCTCCTCGACCTGCCCTGGCACGTGCCGCTCGAGGAGTGGCCGGCCGAGAACCTCGCCGCCCTCCCCCGCGGCATCTCGCGGCACGTCGTCCGCTTCGCCAAGCTCTCGGGCCGCGTCATCGCGGTCAAGGAGATCGGCGAGACGGTCGCGTACCGCGAGTACGAGCTGCTGCGGGCCCTGCGGCGCCTCGGCGTGCCCAGCGTCGAGCCGGTGGGCGTGATCACGGGGCGCAGTGACCCGCAGGGCGAGCGCCTCGAGGCCGTCCTCGTGACGCAGCACCTGCAGTTCTCGCTGCCGTACCGCGCGCTCTTCAGCCAGGCCCTGCAGCCGGACACCACCGGCCGGCTCATCGACGCGCTGACCGTGCTCCTGGTGCGCCTGCACCTGGCCGGCTTCTACTGGGGCGACGTCTCGCTCTCGAACACCCTCTTCCGCCGCGACGCCGGTCAGTTCGCGGCGTACCTCGTCGACGCCGAGACCGGCGACCTGCACCCGTCCCTCACCGACGGCCAGCGCAGCTACGACCTCGAGATCGCGCGCGTGAACATCATCGGCGAGCTGATGGACCTCGAGGCGGGCGACATGCTCGAGCCCGGCGTCGACACGGTCGCCGTCGGCGACCGCCTCGTCGAGCGGTACGCCGAGCTGTGGGACGCGCTCACCGGCGAGGAGTCGTTCGGCGCCGTCGACCGCTGGCGGGTGGCCGCCCGCATCGAGCACCTCAACGAGATGGGCTTCGACGTAGGCGAGCTCGACATCACCACCGACATCGGCGGCACCACGGTGCGCATCCAGCCGAAGGTCGTCGACGCGGGGCACCACGCGCGCCGGCTCCTGCGGCTCACCGGGCTCGACGTCCAGGAGAACCAGGCCCAGCGACTCCTCAACGACCTCGACAGCTACCGCGCCGCCATGGACCGGCAGGGCGAAGAGGAGGAGTTCGTCGCGCACGACTGGCTGGCGACAGTCTTCGAGCCGGCCGTGCGATCGGTCCCGCGCGAGCTGCGCGGCAAGCTGCAGCCCGCCCAGATGTTCCACGAGATGCTCGACCACCGCTGGTACATCTCACGCGAGCAGGGCCGCGACGTGCCGATGCTCGAAGCGGCGGCCAGCTACGTGGAGCACGTGCTGCGGCACCGGCCCGACGAGAAGCAGGTGCTCGGCGCCGACACCGCCGTCATCCCGGTGATCACCGACTGAGCCCGGCCGCGGCTCCGCTCAGCCCTCGGTCGAGCGGAGTCGCGCCACCTCGTAGAGCCCGATGCCGGCGGCGACGCCGGCGTTCAGCGACTCGGTCTCGGCCCGGATCGGGATGGCCGCGACGACGTCGCAGGTGGAGCGCACGAGCCGACCCAGGCCCTTGCCCTCCGAGCCGATCACGAGCACCACCGGCCCGGTCGCCAGGTGCAGGTCGGCGACGGGCATCGTGCCGCCGGCGTCCAGCCCGACGACGAAGCAGCCGGCGTCGCGGAGCTCGCCCAGCGCGCGGACGAGGTTGGTCACCCGGGCCACCGGCACGCGGGCGGCGGCGCCCGCCGACACCTTCCAGGCGGCCGCGGTCACGCCTGCGGCACGCCGCTCGGGGACGACGAGGCCGTGCGCACCGAACGCGCCGGCCGAGCGCAGGACGGCGCCGAGGTTACGGGGGTCGGTGACGCCGTCGAGCGCGATCACCAACGGGGGCTCGCCGACGCGCTCGGCGCGCCGCAGGAGGTCGCCGAGCTCCGCGTAGCGGTACGGCGGCACCTGGATGGCCACACCCTGGTGCACGAGGCCGCCCGTGAGCCGGTCGAGCTCCGCGGACGTCACCTCCATCAGCGGCAGGCCGCGACCGGCCGCGAGGCTACGGATCTCCTTGACGCGGTCGTCCGCCTCGACCCGGTGGCCGACCCAGACGCCGTCGCACGGCACGCCCGCGCGCAGCGCCTCGACCACGGCGTTGCGTCCGGCGACGATCTCCGGTGCCGCGGCGCGGGCGCGCGGGTCCTGACGCGGACGCGGGCGCGCGGCCCCGCGGTCCTGGCGCTGGCCCGCACCGCTGCCCTTGCCGGCCGCTCCCGCGCCGGCCTTGCCCGCCGCGCCGGCCTGACCAGCGGCGCGCCCCTTGCCGCCCTGCTGGGCGCGCTCGGCGGCAGCCTTGCGCTTCGCAGCCACGTGGTAGGTGCGGTCCTCCGCCTTGGGCGTCGGCCCGCGGCCCTCGAGGGCCTTGCGGCCGCGGCCGCCCGAGCCCACCGTGGGGGTCTTCTTCGTCCCCGCCTTGCGGGTCGCGCCAGGACGCTTCGAGTTGCCGGCCATCAGTCCTCCACCAGGGTCCATCGGGCGCCCGTGGGCGAGTCCTCGACCGCGACGCCTGCGGACGCAAGGCGCGTCCGGACGGCGTCCGCGGTCGACCAGTCACGTGCGGCGCGTGCTTGCGCCCGCGCCTCGAGCTCGGCCTCCACCAGGGTGCCGAGCGCGCGGCGTGCGCGCGAGTCGTCGCCCGCACCCGCCCCCGCCCAGCGGACCGGGTCGAGGCCGAGCACGTCGAGCATCGCACGGACCGCGACCAGCGCGGCACGCACCTCGGCCGGGCTGCCGTCGGCGAGCGCGACATTGCCCAGCCGGACGTGCTCGTGCACGACGGCGAGCGCAGCCGGGACGTTCAGGTCGTCGTCGAGCGCGGCGACGAAGGCGCCCGGCAGCTCCGCGGCCGCGACCTCGCCGTCCGGGACGCCGCCCGCCCGCTCGGCCGCGCGGTCGGCGAAGCCCGCGATGCGCTCCCAGGTCGCCTGCGCCTCGGTCAGCGTGTCCGGTCCCCACTCCAGGGTCGAGCGGTAGTGGCCGGAGGTGAGGGCATAGCGCACGACGACGGGACGCGCCTGCGCGAGCAGGTCCGGGACGAGCAGGAAGTTGCCGAGGGACTTGCTCATCTTCGCCCCGCCGACGTTGAGCAGGCCGGCGTGCATCCACAGCCCGGCGAACCCGTCGCCCGCCGCGCGCGACTGCGCCAGCTCGTTCTCGTGGTGCGGGAACCGCAGGTCCCGGCCGCCGCCGTGGATGTCGAACTCCGCACCGAGGTAGCGGCGCGCCATCGCGGAGCACTCGAGGTGCCAGCCGGGACGCCCGCGACCGTACGGCGTCGGCCACGCGGCCGACTCCGGCTCCCCCGGCTTCGGGGACTTCCACAGCGCGAAGTCGCGCGGGTCCCGCTTGCCGGCGGCAGCGCCCGTCGTCTCGTCCACGTCGTCGTCCACGTCGTCGTCCGCGTCGTCGGCCGCGGGGACGTCCTCGGGACGCTGGTTGGTGAGCGCGCCGTATCCGGGCCACGACCGCACGTCGAACCACACGTCGCCGTCGCCGGTCGCGTAGGCGTGGCCGGCCGCGACGAGGCGGTCCATCAACTCGACCATCTCGGTGACGTGCCCGGTGGCGCGCGGCTCGTACGTCGGCGCCAGGACGCCCAGGGCCGCGTAGGCGGCGCTGAACTCGCGCTCGAACCGTTGGGCCCAGGCCCACCATGGCACGCCGGCCTCGGCGGACTTCTCCAGGATCTTGTCGTCGACGTCGGTGACGTTGCGCACGAAGGTGACCTCGTGGCCGGTCCGCATCAGCCAGCGGACGAGGACGTCGAACCCGATCGCCGTCTTGAGGTGGCCGACGTGCGGCGCGCCCTGCACCGTCGCCCCGCAGACGTAGACGCCCACGTGGCCGGGCCGGATCGGCACGAGTGGCCGAACGGTGCGGGTCGCGGAGTCGAACAGGTGCAGGGTCACCGCGCCAGGGTACCGGCGCGCCCACCAAGCGCTGGACCTCGGCGGGGACCGGACGACATGATCCAGGTATGGCACACGCGGTGGTGGCGACCAGCTTCGGTGGACCCGAGGTCCTCGATGTCATCGAGGTCGACCCCGGCTCACCGGGTGCTGGCGAGGTACTCGTCGAGGTACGCGCGGCGGGAGTGAACCCGACGGACTGGAAGCTGTACTCCGGCGCCTGGGGGACCGACGTCGCCACGCTGCCCATCCGCCTCGGTCGGGAGGCGTCCGGCGTCGTCGTCGCCGTCGGCGCGGACGTCACCGGTGTCGCGGTCGGTGACGAGGTCATCGCCTACGAGGCGCGCGGCGCCTACACCGACCGGATCGTCGTGCCGGCCTCCGCGGTCTTCCCCAAGCCCGCCGGGATGAGCTTCGAGAAGGCGGCCGGCCTCATGGTCTCGGGCGTCACCGCCGCACACGCCCTCGCGGCCACGCGGGTGGGCGCCGGGGACACGGTGCTCGTGCACGGCGCGAGCGGCGGCGTCGGCGCGATGATCGTCCAGCTCGCCCGCGCCAAGGGGGCCCGCGTCATCGGTACGGCCGACCCCAGCAACCACGAGTACCTCGTCGACCTCGGCGCGGTCCCCGTGGGCTACGGCCCCGGGCTCGCGGACCGCGTGCGGCTGGCCGCGCACGGGCGTCTGACGGCGGCGATCGACGCGTCCGGCACGCGAGAGGCTCTCGACACATCCGTCGCGCTCGTGCGCGACCGGCGCCGGATCGCCACCGTGGTCGGCTACGGCTACGGGGCCGCGCTGGGCATCCGGCTGCTGGGCAAGGCACCCGGCGCGGATCCGGGCACCGAGATCCGCGCGGCAGCTCGTGGGCAGCTCGTGCGTCTGGTGGAGCAGGGTCGGGTCGACGTGCGGGTCGGTGCCACCTACCCGCTGGTCGACGTCGCGCGCGCGCACCGGGCGGGCATCGAGATGCGGGTGCAGGGCAAGATCATCCTCGTCCCGGGTCAGCAGCCCGAGGCACGATCAGCGCAGTCGCGAGGGCGGCGACTCCTTCGCCGCGCCCGGTGAGCCCGAGGCCGTCCGAGGTCGTCGCGGAGACGCTGACCGGCGCCCCGCAGGCGGCGCTCAGGGCGGCCTGCGCCTCGGCGCGACGCGTCCCCACGCGCGGGCGGTTGCCGATGACCTGCACGGCGACGTTCCCGACGGCGTAGCCCGCCTCGCGCACGAGCCGCGCCGTCTCGGCGAGCAGGGTCACGCCCGCGGCGCCGGCCCAGCGCGGGTCCGACGTGCCGAAGACAGCGCCGAGGTCACCGAGGCCGGCCGCGGACAGGAGCGCATCCGCCGCCGCGTGCGCGGCGACGTCGCCGTCCGAGTGGCCGGCGAGCCCGACCTCGCCCGGCCAGTGCAGCCCGGCCAGCCACATCGGGCGACCGCTGCCGGGCTCGGCGAAGGCGTGCACGTCGGTGCCGATCCCGGTCCTGGGGATCCGGGCCTCGGGCCCCGTCGTCGCCTCGGTCATGCGTCCTCCCCCGCCAGCAGGAGCTCGGCCACCCGCAGGTCCCGGGCCGTCGTGATCTTGGCCGACCGCTCGTCCCCGGCGACCACCCAGACCGGCTCGCCCAGGCGCTCCACGAGCCCGGCGTCGTCGGAGGCGGCGGCCGCCTCGTCGTCGGCGTCGCCGGCGGCCGCGTGCGCACGCTCGAGAAGCGCGCGGTCGAAGCCCTGCGGCGTCTGGACGGCCCGGAGGGCCGAGCGCGGCACCGTCTCCAGGACGGGGAGCACGCCGTCGTCGGCCGCCCCCACGCGCTTGACGGTGTCGGTGACCGGGACCGCGGGGACGACGGCGCGGTGGCCGCTGCGGACGGCGCCGACGACGCGCTCGATGACGTCGGGCGGTGTGCCCGGGCGGGCCGCGTCGTGCACGAGCACCACGTCGACGTCGGGGTACGCCGCCAACGCCTCGAGCGCCGCCGCGACGGAGCCCTGGCGGGTCGCGCGGCCGGGAACGACGATGAGCGCCGCCCCCGTCGCGTGGCTTCCCACGGCGTCGGAGACGGCGCTCAGGTGCTCCGCAGGTGCAGTCACGATGAGGACGTCGAGGTGCTCACCGGTGCCCGCGCACGCGGCGAGGAGACCCTGCGCGGCGCGCGCCACGATCGGCTCGCCCGCGAGCGGGACGAGGGCCTTGGGCAGCCGGTGGCCGAGCCTCGTGCCCCCGCCGGCGGCGGTCAGGACGACGGCGAGGGTCACCGGAGGCTTCTCGGGCCCGGGCAGCTCAGACGACGCCGCTCAGGACGCGAGGACCTCGTCGAGGATGGCCTCGGCCTTCTCCTCGACCGTGTGCTCAGCCAGCGCGAGCTCGGAGACGAGGATCTGGCGGGCCTTGGCAAGCATGCGCTTCTCGCCCGCGGACAGCCCACGGTCGGCGTCGCGCCGCGACAGGTCGCGGACGACCTCGGCCACCTTGATGACGTCGCCCGAGGCAAGCTTCTCGAGGTTGGCCTTGTACCGGCGGGACCAGTTGGTCGGCTCCTCGGTGTAGGGCGCCCGCAGCACGTCGAAGACGCGCTCCAGCCCCTCCTGCCCGACGACATCACGCACGCCGACCAGGTCGACGTTCTCCGCGGGGACCTCGATGGTCAGGTCGCCCTGGGCGACCTTGAGCTTGAGGTACAGCTTGTCCTCGCCCCGGATGGTCCTTGTCTTGATCTCCTCGATCAGCGCTGCGCCGTGATGCGGATAGACAACGGTCTCGCCTACGGTGAAGGTCATGTAAGGCGTCCCCTTTCGCGGATACCCATCCTACCACGCGCTCGGGCGAGTCCGCCCCGGTCCCGTGACGTTTGTGCAGGTCAGCGCGGGTCCGGGGGGTGCAAGCCCGGCCCTCGGATCCCCGCGGGGGTGACGCCGGTCACCCGAAGCGGCCCGAGATGTAGTCCTCCGTGGCCTTCTGGGAGGGTGTCGAGAAGATCACCCCGGTGTCGTCCATCTCCACCAGCCGACCGGGCTGGCCGGCCTCGGTGACGTTGAAGAACGCCGTCCGGTCGCTGACGCGCGCCGCCTGCTGCATGTTGTGGGTCACGATGACGATCGTGTAGTCGTCCTTCAGCTCGGCGATGAGGTCCTCGATCGCCAGCGTCGAGATCGGGTCGAGCGCCGACGCCGGCTCGTCCATGAGCAGGACCTGCGGCTTCACCGCGATCGCGCGCGCGATGCACAGGCGCTGCTGCTGCCCACCGGAGAGCGACGAGCCTGGCCGGCCGAGGCGGTCCTTGACCTCGGTCCAGAGGTTCGCGCCGCGCAGCGAGCGTTCCACGAGGTCCGCCGCATCGCCCTTGGAGATGCGCCGGTTGTTCAGCCGGACGCCCGCGAGCACGTTCTCCGCGATGGACATCGTCGGGAACGGGTTCGGTCGCTGGAAGACCATGCCCACCTGGCGTCGGACGGCGACCGGATCGACGTCGGACCCGTACAGGTCCACCCCGTCCATCGTGATCTTGCCCTCCACCCGGGCGCCCGGGATGACCTCGTGCATGCGGTTCAGGGTCCGCAGGAACGTCGACTTGCCGCAGCCCGACGGCCCGATGAGGGCCGTGACGGAGCGCGGCTCGATGGCCATCGCGACGTCGGCGACGGCCAGGAAGGCGCCGTAGTAGACGTTGAGGTCTGCGATGTCGATCCGCTGTGCCATGGAGATGTCCTGTCCGAGGGGGGTCGGGTCGCTGGGGTCGGTGCCGGGGCGGGCCGAAGGGTGGGTGGTGAGGGCGGTCGGCGTGGTCATCGGGCACCCTTCGGGGCGAACCAGCGCGCGACGAGCCGCGCCAGCAGGTTGAGGAGCATGACGATGAGGAAGAGCGTCAGCGCCGCCGCCCACGCCCGCTGGATCGTGACGTCCGGGATGCACGTGCCCTCGACGCCGTTGCACGGCACCAGCCCCTGGCTGTACTGCCGGAAGACGTACACGGGCAACGTCATCATCCGCCCCTCGAAGAGGTTCGGGTTGATCGAGTCGATCACGCCCACGGTGACCAGGAGGGGCGCCGTCTCGCCGATGACGCGCGCGATGGCCAGCATCACCGACGTCACCAGGCCGGCGACCGCCGTCCGCAGCACGACCTTGACGACCGTGAGCCAGGTCGGCACGCCGAGCGCCAACGACGCCTCGCGCAGCTCGTTGGGCACCAGCCGCAGCATCTCCTCTGACGAGCGCACCACCACGGGGATCATGAGCACCGACAGGGCGACGGAGCCCATGGCTCCCATGCGGATGCCCGGCCCGAGGACCACCGCGAACAACGCGTAGGCGAACAGGCCTGCGACGATCGACGGGATGCCCGTCATGACGTCGACGAAGAACGTCACGGCGCGGGCGAGCGGTCCGCGGCCGTACTCCACGAGGTAGACGGCCGTCAGCAGGCCGATCGGGACGGAGATGAGCGTCGCGAAGAGCGTGGTCTCGAGCGTGCCGAGGATGGCGTGGTAGGCGCCGCCGGCGTCCATGCCGCCGAAGACGCCGCGCATCGAGTGCATCAGGAAGTACCCGTCGAGGCGGTGGACGCCGTTCGAGACGACCGTCCACGTCAGCGAGACGAGCGGCACGACGGCGAGCACGAACGCGCCCGTGATGAGCACGCGCATGGCGCGGTCCGTACGCCGGCGGCGGGGGTCCGTCGTCGTGAGCAGGGCGCGGAGGTCCGTCTCCGGGGTGGTCTGAGTGGTGGTCGCCATGTCAGTTGGCCCCCGAGAAGTCCTTGCGACGCGCGACGATCGCGCGCGCCGCCATGTTGACGCCGAGTGTGATGACGAACAGCGCGAGGCCGGTGGCGATGAGCGTCGAGACGCCCGTCAGGTTGGCCTCGGGGAACTGCAGCGCGATGTTCGCGGCGATGGTCTGCTGCTGCCCGGCCTTGAGCAGGTCGAACGAGTACAGGAGACCCGGCGACAGGATCATGACCACCGCCATCGTCTCCCCGAGCGCGCGGCCGAGGCCCAGCATCGCGGCGGACATGATCCCCGACCGGGCGAACGGCAGGACGGCGGTCCGGATCATCTCCCAGCGCGTGGCCCCGAGGGCGAGTGCCGCCTCCTCGTGCAGCCGCGGCGTCTGGAGGAAGACCTCGCGGCAGACCGCGGTGATGATCGGCAGGATCATGACGGCGAGCACGACGGCGACGGTCGCCATGACACGTCCCGTCGGCGACACCGGGCCCGAGAACGGCGGGAACCAGCCGAGCCACTCCGAGAGGCGCTCCCAGACCGGCTCGACGAGCGGGGCCAGGACGAGCCCGCCCCAGAGGCCGTAGACGACCGACGGGATCGCGGCCAGCAGGTCCACGAGGTACCCGAGCGCCTGGGCGAGCCGGCGCGGGGCGTAGTGCGAGATGAAGAGGGCGATCCCGATCGAGACGGGCGTCGCGAGGAGCAGCGCGAACGCCGCCGCGAGCACCGAGCCGAAGAGCAGGGGGCCGACGAACTGCAGCACCGAGCTGTGCTCGGGGAACCACGCCACAGCCTTGGACAGCTCGCCGGGGGCGGCGGTCAGCGCCGGCCACGCGCGGATCACCAGGAACGCGGCGACGGCGACGAGGATCACGAGAATGAGGGCACCGGCGCTGGTCGCCAGGCCCCGGAACGCACGGGAGCCGCCGCGGTCGTTGACGCTGCGGCGGCGGAGAAGCCCTGCCGCCGCGGGGGCGTCCTGCGACGGGGCGGCGGGGCTGTCGGTTCGGGTCACACCTTCTCCAGGTCCGATCGTGAGCGGGCCCCCGTGGCGGCCGGTCGCTGGGACCGGCCGCCACGGTGCGCCCGAGGTGGGACGTGGGCGGTCACCCGCCCGTTCGCAGCGGTCAGGACGCGAGGCTGATCGAGTCGATCGCCGCCTTGACGTCCGTGCGCAGCGCGTCCGAGATCGGGGCGGAGCCGGCAGCGCTCATCGCGGCCTGCTGACCCTCCTCGCTCGCGATGTAGCCGACGAACGACTTCACGAGGTCGACGTCGTCAGCGTTGTCGTAGCCCGAGCACACGGTGAGGTAGGACACGAGGATCAGCGGGTAGGCGCCGGCCTCGGTCGTCGCGCGGTCGATCTTGATGACGATGTCGCCGTCGGCGCGCTCCTCGTCCCGCGGCGAGAGGTCGAGGACCTTCGCGGCACCCTCCTCCGAGGGCGCCTCGTACGACTCGCCGACCTTGATGGAGACCACGCTGAGGTCACCGGCCTTCGACGCGTCGGCGTAGCCGATCGTGCCGTCGCCGCCCTGGACCGTCTGGATCAGGCCGGAGGTCTGCGCGCCGGACTCGCCGCCCTCGATCGGCCACTCGCCGCTCGCCTCGTAGGTCCAGGCGCCGGCCGACGCCTTCGCGAGGTAGTCGGTGAAGTTCTTCGTGGTGCCCGACTCGTCCGAGCGGTGCACGGGGGTGATCGCGGTGGCCGGCAGCTGCGCGTCGGGGTTCTCCGCGACGATCGCCGGGTCGTTCCACGTCGTGATCGTGCCGCTGAAGATGTTGGCGATCGTGGCCGCCGAGAGGTTCAGCGAGTCGACGCCCTCGAGGTTGAAGACCACGGCGATCGGGCTCACGTAGACCGGCAGGTCGATCGCGTCGGTGCCGAAGCAGCGGTCCTTGGCCTGGGTCAGCTCCTCGGCGGACAGGGCCGAGTCCGTGCCGGCGAACAGCACGCCGCCCTCGAGGAAGGCGGTGCGGCCGCCGCCGGAGCCGATCGGGTCGTAGTTGACGGTCACGCCGGGGTTGGCGTTCTGGAAGCCGGCCCGCCAGGCCTCCATCGCGGACTCCTGGGCGCTGGAGCCCGAGCCGTTGAGCTCGCCGCTCAGGGTCGAGGTGTTCTCGGTGTCGGTGGTGGCACCGCTGGTGCCCGAGTCCTGGACCGCGTTGTCCGAACCGCACGCTGCGAGGGACAGCGCCAGCACACCCATGGCGGCGACGCCGGCCAGCCGGCTGTTTCGGTTGAGCTTCACTGTGTTCCGTCCTGTCGGTTCTTGGTGGACGCGGGGCGCGTCTCGACCATGAACGACGCTAGGCAGCGCGCCTGAACCGGACCGAGCAGGGGGATGAACGGAAGGTGAACGCGCGCGGAGCGTTTGCCCCGCGCGCGGCCCTCAGTGCCCGTCCTCGATCTTGTAGCCGAGGCCCCGGACCGTGACGAGCAGGCGCGGGTTCGCGGGGTCGGCCTCGATCTTGGCCCGGATGCGCTTGACGTGCACGTCGAGCGTCTTGGTGTCCCCCACGTAGTCGGAGCCCCACACCCGGTCGATGAGCTGACCCCGGGTGAGCACCCGGCCCGCGTTGCGCAGCAGCACCTCGAGGAGGTCGAACTCCTTGAGGGGGAACGCCGTCGGGACGCCGTCGACCTCGACGACGTGCCGCTCCGGGTCGAGCCGGACCCCGGCGACCTGCAGGAGGTCCTCCTCGACGTCGGCGTTGGTCGTCCCGCGCCTGCGGAGGACCGCGTGGATGCGGGCCAGGAGCTCGCGGGACGAATACGGCTTCGTCACGTAGTCGTCCGCGCCGAGCTCGAGCCCGACCACCTTGTCGATCTCGCTGTCCTTCGCGGTCAGCATGATGACGGGCACGTCGCTGCGCTGGCGCAGGCGCCGACACACCTCGGTGCCGCTCAGACCCGGGAGCATGAGGTCGAGGAGGACCAGGTCCGCCCCGCCGTCGTCGAACGCCGTGAGCGCCTCCGCACCGTCGCCCACCGCGACGACGTCGTAGCCCTCCCGCCGCAGCAGGTAGGACAGGGGGTCGCGGTAGGACTCCTCGTCCTCCACGATCAGGATGCGGGTCATGCCTCTCCTTCGATGGGTGCTCGCGGCTCGAGGGTGCCGTTCTCGGCGAGAGCGGTGTCGACGGGCGGCGCGAGCGGCAGGCGGATCGTGAACGTGGAGCCGCGGCCGGGCTCAGACCACACAGTGACCTCGCCGCCGTGGTCGGCCACGACGTGCTTGACGATGCTCAGGCCGAGCCCGGTCCCGCCGGTGTCCCGCGAGCGCGCGGGATCGACCCGGTAGAAGCGCTCGAAGAGCCGGGACTGAGCCTCCTCCGGGATGCCGATGCCCTGGTCGACGACGGCGATGTCCACCACGCCGTCCGCCTCGCGCGCCGTGACGCCGACGCCCACGCGCGTGCCCGGGTTGGAGTAGGCGACGGCGTTGTCGAGCAGGTTGCGGACGGCGGTGACGAGGCTCTCGTGGTCGCCGAGGACGAGTGCCCCGCTCGAACCCGCCTCGATCGTGATCGAGCGCGCGTCGGCCTTGGTCTTCACGCGGTCGACGGCGTCGGACACCACCTCCGCAAGACGCACCGGCTCCGGCGGCCCGAGCGGGCGACCGACCTGGACGCGCGACAGCTCGATGATGTCCTGGACGAGCGCCCCGAGCCGCGCGGACTCGATCTGGATGCGGCCGGCGAAGCGGCGCACCGCCTCCGGGTCGTCCGCCGCCTGCTCCACCGTCTCCGCCAGGAGCCCGAGCGCCCCCACGGGCGTCTTGAGCTCGTGGGAGGCGTTCACGACGAAGTCCCGGCGGATGGCCTCGAGCCGGCGCGCCTCGGTGCGGTCCTCCGCCAGCAGGAGCAGGTGCCGGGCGCCCAGCGGCGCGACGCGCACGAGAAAGGGCACGACGGCGGTGCCCACCGGACCGCGCGGCAGGTCCAGCTCGCCGTCGCGGATCTCGCCGTCGCGCGCCACCCGCTCCAGGATCGCGGCGAGCTCGGCGTGCACCACGCGGTCGCCGCGCACGAGCCCGTGCGCGAAGGCCGCCGCCGACGCGCGGACGACCCGGCCGTCCCGCATCGTTACCACGGCCGCGGAGGGCAGCACCGCGAGCACCGCGGCGACGCCCTCGTCGAGGTCGGGCGGCTCCGGCGTCGGCGCGCCGTGCTGCTCCCGTTCGCTCAGCCGGAAGGCGAGACCCGCGGCGAGGCCGGTCACCAGGCCGATCAGTCCGGCACCGAGAACGAACATCCCGTCGATCACGAGGCCAGAGTAGGGGTGCCGCAGCGGCGGCAAGGTGCGTAGGACCCGTCGGCCGTCTACCGTCCTGGAAGAGTTCACCGGGGCGTGGCGGTCCGTTCACCTGCCTCTGCGACCGTGTCACGGACGTCACGACGAGAGGCACAGATGCGCGAGATCTTCACCGCCGAGCTCACCGCGCTCGGCGAGGACCTGGTGAGCATGAGTCGGCTGGTGGAGTCCGCCATCGCGCGGGCCGGAACGGCCCTGCTCACCGGCGACCTGCCCCTGGCCGAGGAGGTGATCGCCGCCGACCACGCGATCGACGCTCTCGAGCGCGCGCTGGACGAGCGGTGCGTCCTCCTGATCGCCCAGCAACAGCCGGTGGCCGGCGACCTGCGGGTGGTGATCTCCGCGCTGCGGATGAGCGCCAGCCTGGAGCGCATGGGCGACCTCGCCCGCCACCTCGCCGAGCTGACCCGACTCCGCTACCCGGCACAGGCGGTCCCCGAGGACCTGCGCGGCACCTTCCTGGACATGCACGCGGGCGCCACGCGGATCGCCGCCGAGGTGACCGCCGTGCTGGAGAGCCGTGACGTGGACCTGGCCCGCGCCGTCGACAGCGACGACGACCTCCTCGACCGGCTGCACGACGAGACCTTCGCCGTGACCCTCGGCGGCGCGGTCGCGCTGACCCCGCAGCAGGTCGTCGACGTGACGCTCGCCGCGCGGTACTTCGAGCGGTTCGGCGACCACGCCGTCTCCGTCGCGAGCCGGGTCGTTTACCTGGTCACCGGCCAGGACGCCTCGCGCGCCTGAGGCGGCTCAGCGCCCGATGAGCGAGGCCGCCGCGATGGCATCGGCCGCGGCCTCCGGGTCGAGGTACGTGCCGCCCGGGCGCACCGGGCGCAGGCTCACCTCGTCGAGGTCGTAGCGCAGCGGGATGCCGTTCGGCACCTCCAGGCCCGCGATGGCGTCGTCGGAGATCCCGTCGATGTACTTCAGGAGCGCGCGGATGGAGTTCCCGTGCGCCGCGACCAGCACGACACGGCCGGTGCGCAGGTCCGGCACGATCCCGTCCGCCCAGTACGGCAGGGCCCGGACGACGACGTCGCGCAGCGCCTCGGCGAGTACCTCGGGCTCGTCCGCAGGCCGGTCGTGACCCGCGCCCAGCGACTGGTCAGCGGTGGCGGTGCCGCCCTCGAGCGCCGGCGGCGCGACCGCGTACGAGCGGCGCCACGCCTGGAAGGCCTCGTCGCCGAACTCCTCGCGGACCGCCTTCTTGTCCATACCCTGCAGCGCGCCGTAGTGCCGCTCATTGAGCCGCCAGCTGCGCCGGACGGGGATCCAGTGCCGGTCGCAGCCGTCGAGCGCGAGGTTCGCGGTCGTGATGGCGCGGCGCCGCAGAGAGGTGTGCACGACGTCGGGCAGCAGGGCGGCGTCCCGGAGCAGGGCGCCCGCGCGGCGGGCCTGCGCCAGGCCCAGCTCGGTCAGGGGGACGTCCTGCCAGCCGGTGAAGACCCCCTCGGCGTTGCCGAGGCTCTGGCCGTGCCGCAGGAGGACCAGGGTGTACGTCACGGCCCCTCCGGTGGCTCGATGGGATGCGGTGACCGGCCGGGATGCGCACCGGCCCGCCGCCCGGGGTGGGCGACGGGCCGGTGCACGTCAGGTCCGGTCCGGACTACTTGCCCTGGTTGGCGACGGCCTTGATGGCCTCGGCCGCGGCGTCCGGGTCGAGGTACAGGCCACCCTTGGTGAGGGGCTTGAGGTTCTCGTCCAGCTGGTACACCAGCGGGATGCCGGTCGGAATGTTGAGGCCGGCGATCGACTCGTCGTCGATGTCGTCGAGGTACTTCACGATGGCACGCAGCGAGTTGCCGTGCGCGGCCACGAGCACCGTCTTGCCGGCCTTGAGGTCGGGGACGATGTCGCTGTGCCAGTACGGCAGGGCGCGCTCGAGGACGTCCTTGAGGCACTCCGCGCGGACCGGCTCGATGTCCGCGTAGCGCGGGTCGGCGTCCTGGGAGAACTCCGAGCCGAGCTCGATCGCGGGCGGCGGGACGTCGTACGAGCGGCGCCACAGCATGAACTGCTCGTCGCCGTACTCGTCGCGGATCTGCTTCTTGTCCTTGCCCTGCAGCGCACCGTAGTGGCGCTCGTTGAGGCGCCAGTTCCGCTTGACGGGGATCCAGTGGCGGTCGGCCTTGTCGAGGGCCAGGTTCGCCGTCGTGATGGCGCGGCGCAGCAAGGAGGTGTGCACGACGTCGGGCAGCACGCCCTCCGCCTTCATCAGGTCGCCGCCGCGGGCGGCCTCCGTCTGGCCCTTCTCGGAGAGGGCGACGTCCACCCAGCCGGTGAACAGGTTCTTCGCGTTCCACTCGCTCTCGCCGTGGCGGAGCAGGACAAGGGTGTAGGTCATGGGTCCAATCCTGCCGCAGCGCGCACGTGCGCGCGGCGGGACCTTGGCCCGCGAGACGCCGGGTCAGGCCGCGACGAATGCCCGACGCCGCACGCAGGCCTGGTGGTAGACGTCGAGCATGGCCGCCGCCGCCCCGTCCCACCCGCGCCGCCCCGCCGCCACGTGCCCTCCGACACCGAGCGCGGCGCGCCGGGCCGGGTCCGCGAGGAGGTCACCGAGCACGCGGGCCCACCGGGCGGGGTCGTGGTCGGGCACGAGCAGACCGGAGACGCCGTGCCGGACGACGGTGCGCAGGCCCCCGACGCCGGCTGCCACGACCGCGGCGCCGCACGCCTGTGCCTCGGAGGCCACCAGCCCGAACGACTCGCTGCGCGAGGGCACCGCGACGACGTCGGCGGCCCGGTACCACCGCCCGAGGTCGGCCCGCCCGACGGGCGGACGCATGTCGACGTGCGCCGCGACGCCGAGGCGCTCCGCGAGGCAGGCGAGCTCGTGCACCCGGCCGGTGGCGCCGCTCGGGCCGCCCAGGACGACCAGGCGCGGGACGGCTCCCCCGCGGGTCGCCAGCTCGGCCAGCGCCCGGACCAGCACGTCCGTGCCCTTCAGCGGCTGGACGCGACCGGCGAACAGGACCACCGGCTCACGCTCCGCGAGGCCCAGCTCACGACGCGCGGTCGCGCGCGCGGCCCCCAGCCCTGCGGCGTCGACGACCGGGGTGCCCGGGTGGAAGAGACCCGTATCGACACCCGGCTCGACGACATGCACGGCCTCGGGGTCCGCGCCGTAGTGGGCGACGAGCTCGGCGGCCTCGTGACGGGCACTCGCGACGAGCGCGTGCGCACCGGCGACCACCTGCTCCTCGCCGTGCACCCGGACGGCCGGCTCGGGGGCGTCACCGGGCGCGAGCGCCGCGTTCTTCACCTTGGCCAGGGTGTGCATGGTGTGCACGAGCGGGGCATCCCAGCAGCACGCCGCCTCGCGCGCAACCAGGCCGGACAGCCAGTAGTGGGAGTGCACGACGTCGTAGGTGTGCCGGCGGGCGGCGCGCGTCACACCCGCCGCGAAGACGGGCAGCAGCGCGGGCAGGACGCCCTTGGGGACGGCGGTCGGCGGGCCGGCGGACACGTGCCGGACGGTCACTCCGGGGGCCAGGGCGACGACCTCGGGCTGCCCGGGCGCCGCGGCGCGCGTGAAGACGTCGACGCAGGCACCGCGAGCGGCGAGCGCGGCGGCGAGCTCGGTGACGTAGACGTTCATGCCGCCGGCGTCTCCCGTGCCCGGCTGGTCGAGCGGCGAGGTGTGCACGGACAGCATCGCGACGCGTGGCCCCTCCGGCACCGGTCCTCCCTCCACGGTTGAACGCGCAATGATTATCCGCCGACGGCGCAGGTGCTGTGCCCCCGTCGGCGGGTGAGGTCACCGTGCCGTGCGCCACTCGCGGCGGCGCCGCCTCAGGTGGTCAGTGTGACCGAGACGACGCACGCCGGAACCGGGACCTCGAGCACCCCGGCCGCACGGCCGGCCCCGGGCCCGCGCCAGCGGACCGACGTGACCCGGTCGTCGCCCTGCGCGGCGACCACGAGCCACTCCCCCACGACGGCGAAGTGCCGCGGCCAGACGCCCCCGGCCGGGAGGTCAGCCTCCCGCACGAGGCGCGCGCCGCCGTCACCGATCGCGAGCCGCACGACGACGTCCGGGCCGCGGACACCGACGAGCACGGTTCCGTCGGCGACGACCACGTGCGCGGGCAGCGCCTCGACGTCGTGCGGGTCACGCACGGGGACCACGGCGACCGGGACCAGCTGCTCGCCGGCCCACCGCAGCACGTGGACCGCCCCGTCCAGCTCACCGACGACGTAGACGTGACCGCCGGGACCGGTCGCCATGTGCCGCGGCCCGGTGCCCGGCGGCAGGACCGCCGCGAGCCCGTCCGCCGCGAGGCGTCCGTCGGGCTCGACCCGGTAACGCCGGACCTCGTCGGTGCCGAGGTCGGCCGCGAGCAGGTGCGTGCCCCCCGGGGCGAACGCCGTCGAGTGGGCGTGCGGGCCGTCCTGCCGGCCGGCGACCGGGCCGCGACCCGAATGCTCGAAGACCTGCGCGACCCCGCCGACGAAGGACCCGTCCGTCTCGACCGGCACAACCCCGACCGACCCGCTGCCGTAGTTGGCGACGTAGGCGGCCCGGTCGCCGAGGAGCACGTGGCACGGCCCGGTGCCGCCCGAGGCGACGACCTCCCGCTCGACGAGCCCGTCGCCGTCGGGCGTGAGGCGCGTGAGGCGGCCCGGGCTCGTCTCGCCGGCGGCGAGCACGGTCGGTCCGAGCGCGCCGCCGCGGACGGCCAGGAAGGAGGGCGCCGGGGTGCGGGCCACCTGGCGCCCGGTCAGCGCTCCGGTGGCGCGGTCGAGCACCACCGACCACACGCCCTCGCCGGTGCCGGGCGGCGCCGCCGGCCCGGCAGCGGGGTAGGTGCCGACCAGGAGCTGTGCCGACCCTGCCGACGGATGCTCGCTCATCCGGGCAGCCTAGGTCGCCCACGGACGGCGCGAGGCCCCGGGCAGATCCGCCCGGGGCCTCGCGTGGTTCGTGCTGGGTCGTGGTCAGCGACCGCCGGAGCGACGCTTGTTCACCAGGTCGAACGCGACCGCGATGAGCAGGACCAGGCCCTTGATGACCTGCTGCCACGCCGGGTCGACGTTCATCAGCGACAGGCCCATGTTCAGGACACCCATGATGAGCGCACCGACGATGACGCCGGACACACGGCCGATGCCACCCGTCACCGCCGTGCCGCCGATGAAGCAGGACGCGATGGCGTCGAGCTCGTAGCCGGTGCCGGCGAGGGAGGTCGCGGCGCCCGCCTTCGACGTCGTGACGATGCCCGCGATGCCGGAGAGCAGGCCCATGTTCACGAAGATCCAGAAGTTGACCTTCTTGGTGCTGACGCCGGAG
Organism: uncultured Actinomycetota bacterium; assembly: GCA_963807045.1. Taxonomy (GTDB): domain Bacteria; phylum Actinomycetota; class Actinomycetes; order Actinomycetales; family Cellulomonadaceae; genus Actinotalea. Next base: position 797,085 of record CAWDZL010000002.1, read on the forward strand.
AGGATCGCCGCCTGCAGGTTGCCGCCCATCGCGTACACGTTGCGGCCGAAGATCGTCCGCTGCGTGATGAACGAGTAGACGACGATGAGGACACCCACGATCACGAGGACGATCGGCGTGCCGCCGCGGCTGCCCGCGAGGATCCAGGTGAAGGCCGCGATCAGCGCCGCCATGATGACCATCTTGGTGATGAAGCCGGCGAACGGCTCGAGCTGCAGCTCGTGCTTGCGGAGGGCGGCGCGGGCACGCAGCTGGCTCACCAGCAGGCCGGCGACGACGAGACCGCCGAGGGTGAGCGTGACCACGTCCTTGTCACCGATGTACCCGAACGAGTTCGCGAGCGAGTCGTTCGAGATCGCGTTGAAGCCCTTCGGGAACGACGCCTTGGTGACGCCGACCCAGAGGATCGCGATGCCGCGGTAGGCGAGCCAGCCGGACAGCGTCACGATGAAGGCCGGGACGCCGATGTACGCGACCCAGAAGCCCTGCCAGGCGCCGACGAGGCCACCGAGCGCGATGCCGGCGACGACGGCGAGCCACCACGGCCAGCCCTGGTCCTTCATCAGGATCGCCGTGGCGCCGCCGACCATCGCGACCAGGGAGCCGACCGAGAGGTCGATGTGGCCCGCGATGATGACGATGACCATGCCGATGGCCAGGATCATGACGTAGGCGTTCTGCTGGATCAGGCTCGCCACGTTGTTCGGCATGAGGAGCTTGCCGTCGGTCATGATCTGGAAGAAGACGACGATCAGGGCCAGCGCGCCGACGATGCCGTACTGGCGCAGGTTCCCCCCGAACGTCTGCTTGAGCGTGGTCACCGGGTCACGTCCTTGTCCCCGACGCCCGCACCGGCGTCGGCCTTGTCAGCTGCCATGGTCATGTACCGCATGAGGGCCTCCTGGGTGGCGTCCTCGCGGAGCACCTCGCCCGTGACCCGGCCCTCGCAGATCGTGTAGATCCGGTCGCACATCCCGATGAGCTCGGGGAGCTCGGAGGAGATCACGATGATCGCCTTCCCGGCAGCGGCGAGGGTGTTGATGATCGTGTAGATCTCGTACTTCGCGCCCACGTCGATGCCGCGGGTCGGCTCGTCGAGGATCAGGACGTCAGCGTCCGTGAAGATCCACTTCGAGAGGACGACCTTCTGCTGGTTGCCGCCCGAGAGGTTGCCCGTCAGGACGTCGACGTTCGGCGCCTTGATGTTCATCTCCGAGCGGTACTTGTTGGCGACCCGCGTCTCCCCGTTCGGGTCGACGACGCCGCCGCGGGCGAGCTTCCCCAGCGCGGCCGCGGCGATGTTCAGCTTGATGTCCTGGATGAGGTTCAGGCCGTACCGTTTGCGGTCCTCCGTCGCGTACGCGAGGCCGTGCTCGATCGCCTCACGCACCGAGTGCGCCTGGATCTCCCGGCCGTCCTTGTACATGCGCCCCGAGATGCCCGTGCCGTACGTGCGGCCGAACATGCTCATCGCGAACTCGGTCCGGCCGGCACCCATGAGGCCCGCGAGACCGACGACCTCGCCGCGACGCACCGTGAGGTGCGCCCCGTTGACGACCTTGCGGTCCTGCTGGATCGGGTGGTGCACCGTCCAGTCCTCGACGCGCAGCACCTCCTCGCCGATGTGCGGCGTCCGGTCGGGATACCGCTGGTCCATCGACCGGCCGACCATCGCCTTGATCAGGTCCTCCTCGCGGACCGGCGTGGCGCCGTGCATGTCGTACGTCTGGATCGTCTGGCCGTCCCGGATGACGGTGGTGCGGTCCGCGATCGAGATCAGCTCGTTGAGCTTGTGGCTGATGATGATCGAGGTGATGCCGCGGTCCCGCAGGCCCCGGATGAGGTTCAGCAGGTGCTCGGAGTCCGCCTCGTTCAGGGCCGCCGTCGGCTCGTCGAGGATGAGGAGCTTGACGTCCTTGGAGAGCGCCTTCGCGATCTCGACGAGCTGCTGCTTGCCGACGCCGATGTCGTAGATCTTGGTGTCCGGGGACTCGCTCAGACCCACCTGCGCGAGCAGCTTCGCCGCGTCGGAGTTGGTCTTGTTCCAGTCGATGACGCTGCGCTTGGCGCGCTCGTTGCCGAGGTAGATGTTCTCGGCGATCGACAGGTACGGGCTCAGCGCCAGCTCCTGGTGGATGATGACGATGCCGTGGTGCTCGCTGTCCTTGATGCCCTTGAACTGGACCGGCGCGCCCTCGAAGACGATCTCGCCGTCGTACGTGCCGTGGGGGTACACGCCGGAGAGGACCTTCATCAGGGTCGACTTGCCGGCACCGTTCTCGCCGCAGATCGCGTGGATCTCGCCCTTGCGGACGTCGAGGGAGACGTCCTTCAGGGCCATGACGCCGGGGAACGTCTTGACGATCGAGCGCATCTCCAGGATGGACGGCGCGCTCGCGAAGCTGTGCTCAGACATGCTCTGCTCGCTGTCTACTCGTGGGTCGGACGGGTCCTGACCGGCCGGAACCGACCTGCCCGGTCCGAGAACCGGGCAGGTCGGTCAGCCGAGCGGGATCAGAGACCGAGGTCGTCGGCCGAGTAGAAGCCGGACGCGACCAGCGTGTCCTGGATGTTGTCAGCGGTGACGGAGACCGGGTCGAGCAGCGCGGTCGGGACGACCTTGATGCCGTTGTCGTAGGTCTCGGAGTCGTCCGTCGTGACCTCGTCGCCGGCCACGATCTGCTTGACCATCTCGGCCACGCGCTTGGCGAGCTCACGCGTGTCCTTCCAGACCGTCATGGACTGCTTCTTGGCGATGATGTTCAGGACGTTCGCCTGGTCGCCGTCCTGGCCGGTGAGGATCGGGTAGTTGCCCTTGTCGGGGGTGATGCCGGCGCCCTCGAGGGCCTGGGCGATGCCCAGCGCGAGGGAGTCGTTCGGCGAGAGGACGGCGTCGAGCTTGGCGCCACCCGCGTAGTAGGTGTTCAGGCGGTTGGTCATCTCGTTCTGGGCCGACTCAGAGGTCCAGCCCATGATGCCGATGCTCTGCCACTCGTCGTTGCTCGCCGGCGACTGGCCGGACGGGATGGTGAGCTTGCCCGCCTCGACGTAGGGGAGCAGGACGTCCCACGCGCCGGAGAAGAAGAACTTGGCGTTGTTGTCGTCCGGGGAACCGGCGAAGGGCTCCAGGGTGAACGGGCCGGCCGCGTTCTTCAGGTCGAGGGCCTCCTCGATGTACTGACCCTGCATCTGGCCGACGCGGTAGTTGTCGAACGTGGCGTAGTAGTCGACGTCCGGGCTCTCGTTGATCAGGCGGTCGTACGCGACGACCGTGATGTCCTGCTCCTTCGCGGTCGCCAGGATCGGGGCGAGCGCGGTGCCGTCGATGGCGGCGATGACGAGGACGTTCGCGCCACCGTTGATCATGTTCTGGATCTGGGAGATCTGCTGGTCGACCTTGTTGTCCGCGTACTGCAGGTCGACCTTGTAGCCCTCGTCCTTGAGGAGGCTCTCCAGCTGGGAGCCGTCCTTGTTCCAGCGCTCGAGCGAGCGCGTGGGCATCGCGACGCCGACCGTGACGTCGCTCGCGGCGACGGTCTCGTCAGCGCCTGCGGTGGAGTCGCCACCCTTGTCGTCCGAGCGCTCGGAGGAGCACGCGCCCAGGCCGCCGAGGAGGAGGGCGGCAGTCGCCACAGCGGCGACCGTCTTGAACTTACGCAATGACATCATCGTCACCCTTCGTCGAGGCGCTCGCCGGCCGTTCCGGGAGCATGCCCTCTGTCGAACTCCCTGGGCCCGCCGCCGCGCGGGGGCGACTACGAGGGGCGCCAGATTTGTTGACTCGCTGAACCTATGGGCGTCCAAGGGGCCAGACAAGCACCTGCGGTAACGATGCGATCACAAGTTGAACTCAAGACCGGCAGTCGGAGCGCTCCCACGATTGCCGGGGCGCCCAGGGGCCTGGTCGGAGGCGGACGCGCGCCGCGAGATAGGGGGTGGCAACGCCCGTCGACGGCCGTTCCCGGGCCCGCGCAGGGCTGCCGAGGCGCCGTCCCGCGGCCCGCCGGAGACCGACCGGGCCGTCTGCGCGGTGCTGCCGGCCTCGTCTCGCGGGCCTCCGTGAGAACACCGACGCGAGAAAGAACAACGCCGGCACCCACGGGCCGTGTCCGAGCGAAGGCCGGCCCAGGGTGCCGGCGTCGAAGCAACGAACGCTCGGCTGAGATTTGTTGCCAGGCTGAACATAATCGCTGGCCCCTCGCGAGTCCAGTGGCGTGCTCCGCCCGGGTGACGGACCGCTCACACCGCCAGCCAGGCGGCGGGCTCCTCCACGAGGGTCTGCAGGGCGTCCAACGCGGCACCTGTCATGGCGGGATACTGCCTGGCCAGAGCCACGCTGAGCTCGATCGCCGCCCACGGTGCGGTGATGGCCCGACGCTGCAGCTGACGCAGCACGGGGTCCCGCAGGTACTCCGCCAGCTCGGCGTAGTTGCCGCCGAGGATCACGTGCTGCACCTCGACGGTGTTCACGACGTTCGCGAGGGCGACGCCCAGCGCCGCGCCGGCCACCTCCAGCGCCGCGAGGGCCCGCACATCGCCCGCCCGCGCCGCGGCCACGATGTCCGTCGCGGTCGACCCGACCGGCAGACCCGCAGCCGTCGCGATGGCGTCCTGACCTGCGAAGGACTCCAGCGTGCCGCCGTCGTCGAACGAGCCGGACGTACCGATCACGGTGTGCCCGATCTCCCCGCTCCACCCGTGCGGGCCACCCCAGATCGACCCGTCCTGGACGATCGCGCCACCGATGCCGACCTCGCCCGAGACGTACACGAAGCTCGACGGCGCACCTCTCCGCGCGCGCGCCTCCGCCCGCGCCGCAAGGTTCGCCTCGTTGCCCAGCCGCGGCGGCATGCCGCCCAGCACAGGGTCCCGGGCGAGCAGGCCGATGACGTCGACGTCGCGCCAGCCGAGGTTGGGGGCGAACCGCAGAGGGCCGGTCACGTCGTCCACCACGCCCGGCAGGGCGAGCGCCGTGCCGACGATGCGCACGCCGTCGGCGGAGAGCAGCGCGAGCACCGGGTCTGCGAGCGCGGCCAGCCTGTCGAGCACGGACTCCGGCCTGCTGTTGCGGAAGTCGCCCAGCTCGATGCGCTCGGTCAGGACGCGGCCACCCAGGTCCATCGCACGCACGCCCACGTAGTCGACGTTGATCTCCATGCCGACGGCACCCACGGTGCCACGCGCCGGCACGAGCGGGACAGCCGGGCGGCCGGCGCGCTGGGCGGCCACCGGCTCGAGCTCGGCGACGAACTGCGCCTCGAGCAGGCTGTCCACCAGCGCGGAGACGGTGGCCCGCGTCAGACCGGTGGCCGCGGCGATGTCGGCGCGCGACACCGGCGTCCGCGCCTCCAGGACGTGGCGCAGCGTGAGGGCGAGATTGTGGTGGCGGAGGCTCTCCTGGCGCGCGGCTCGCCCGCGGTTCTCCACCCTCCCCGGCTGCGGCATGGCCTTGACCCTACCGCCGATCCGGCATAAGTTCAGCGGAACAACAAATCTCGGCGGGTCGCCCCGCCCGTGGCGACCGGACGCCGGTTCCCCATGTCTCGACGAGGAGTACAGATGGTTCGCAAGCCCACCCCCGAGGACAAGTTCTCGTTCGGCCTCTGGACGGTCGGCTGGTCCGCCCGCGACCAGTTCGGCGACGCGACGCGCGCCGACCTGGACCCGGTCGTCTCCGTCCACAAGCTCGCCGAGCTCGGCGCGTCCTTCGTGACGTTCCACGACGACGACGTCGTCCCGTTCGGCTCGGACACGGCCGAGCGCGACCGCATCCTCGCCCGCTTCAAGGGCGCCCTGGCCGAGACCGGCATCCAGGTCGAGATGGTCACGACCAACACCTTCAGCCACCCGATGTTCAAGGACGGCGCGTTCACCTCGAACGACCGCACGGTCCGCCGCTTCGCGCTGCGCAAGATCCTCCGCAACGTCGACCTGGCCGCCGAGCTGGACGCCAAGACGTTCGTCATGTGGGGCGGCCGCGAGGGCGCCGAGTACGACGCGTCGAAGGACCTGTACGCCGCGCACGCCCGCTACGCCGAGGGCATCGACACCGTCGCCGGCTACATCAAGTCCAAGGGCTACGACCTGAAGATCGCCCTGGAGCCGAAGCCGAACGAGCCGCGGGGCGACATCCTCCTCCCGACGATCGGCCACGCGCTCGCGCTCATCGACCGCCTGGAGAACAGCGACATCGTCGGCCTGAACCCCGAGGTCGGCCACGAGCAGATGGCGGGCCTGAACTACACGACCGGCCTCGCGCAGGCGCTGTGGTGCGAGAAGCTGTTCCACATCGACCTCAACGGCCAGCGGTCCATCAAGTACGACCAGGATCTGGTCTTCGGCCACGGCGACCTCTTCTCGGCGTTCGCCACGGTCGACCTGCTGGAGAACGGCTTCCCGAGCGGTGGCCCGAAGTACACCGGCCCGGTCCACTTCGACTACAAGCCGTCGCGCACCGAGGGCATCGAGGGCGTGTGGGAGTCGGCCGCCGCGAACATGGCGACCTACATCCTGCTCAAGGAGCGCGCCCTCGCGTTCCGCGCGGACCCCGAGGTCCAGGAGGCCCTGCAGGCCGCCGGCGTGTTCGACCTGGCCAAGCCGACCCTGGACGAGGGCGAGACCCTCGAGTCCTTCCTCACCAACCGGGCCGCGTTCGAGGACGTGGACGTCGACGCGCTCGGCGCCCGCGAGTACCACTTCGTGCGCCTGAACCAGCTGGCCCTCGAGCACGCCATCGGCGCCCGCTGACCCATCCCGTCCCGAGCCCGGCCCCGGTGGCACCAGCCACCGGGGCCGGGCGCACGCACAAGGAGCTCCGATGACGCTCGTGGCCGGGGTGGACTCCTCCACCCAGTCATGCAAGGTCGTGGTCCGCGACGCCGCGACGGGCGCTCTCGTCCGCAGCGGGCGGGCGAGCCACCCCGACGGCACCGCCGTCGACCCGAAGCACTGGTGGGACGCGCTGCAGACGGCGATCGCCGAGGCCGGTGGCCTGGACGACGTCGCGGCCGTCTCCGTCGGCGGTCAGCAGCACGGCATGGTGGCCCTCGACGCCGAGGGTCGCGTGGTGCGCGACGCCCTTCTCTGGAACGACACCCGGTCCGCCCAGGCCGCGCTCGACCTCATCGCCGAGCTCGGCGAGGGCGACGTCGAGCGTGGTGCGGCCGCATGGGCCCAGGCCTGCGGCTCGGTCCTGGTGGCGTCCCTGACGATCACCAAGCTGCGCTGGTTGCGCGACGCCGAGCCGGAGAACGCGGCGCGGGTCGCCGCGGTCTGCCTGCCGCACGACTGGCTGACCTGGCGGCTGGCCGGCTACGGCCCGGCCGACGAGTCCCCGCTCGGCCCCGACCTGTCGGCGCTCACGACCGACCGCTCGGACGCCTCCGGCACCGGGTACTGGTCACCTTCGACCGAGGCGTACCGCACCGACCTGCTCGAGATGGCGTTCGGGCGCTCGCTGGTGCTGCCCCGGGTGCTCGGGCCGACCGAGGTCGCGGCAACCGTCGACGGCCGTCTGCTGGGCCCGGGCGCCGGCGACAACGCCGCGGCGGCCCTTGCCCTCGGCATGCGCGCGGGCGACGTGGCGATCTCGATCGGCACCTCGGGCGTCGTCTCCGCCGTCTCGGCGAGCCCGACGACCGACGCCTCGGGCATGGTCAACGGCTTCGCCGACGCCACGGGCGCCTACCTCCCGCTCGCATGCACCCTCAACGCCTCGCGGGTGCTGGACGCGGCGCGCCGGATGCTCGGCGTCGACCACCCGGGGCTCTCGGCGCTCGCGCTGAGCGCTCCCGCCGGCGCCGACGGCCTCGTCCACGTGCCCTACCTCGAGGGCGAGCGGACGCCGAACAAGCCCAACGCGACCGGGGCGCTGCACGGCATGCGCCTGGCCAACACGACGCCCGCGCACCTCGCGCGTGCGGCCGTCGAGGGCATGCTCTGCGGTCTTGCCGACGGCCTCGAGGCGATGCAGGTGCTCGGGGTCCCCGTCGAGCGCGTGCGCCTCATCGGCGGCGGCGCCCAGTCGGAGGCCGTCCGCCGGGTCGCCCCGGCCGTCCTCGGCCTGGACGTCCAGGTCCCGGAGCCCGGCGAGTACGTGGCCGACGGCGCCGCACGTCAGGCCGCCTGGGTCCTGGCCGTCGCCTCAGACCCGGGGGCTGAGCTGCCGGCCTGGTCGACGTCGGAGGTCGAGACGTTCTCCGCCGACGCGACGCCCGAGGTGCGTGCGCAGTACGCGCGGGCGCGGGAGCTGACCGTCGACCGCTGACGACGCAGACGCACGAGGGCCCGGGAGCGATGCTCCCGGGCCCTCGTCGTCGTACGGGGGGGATGTGCTCGAGCTGGGGGTTCAGCGGGCTTCGAAGGCCGCCTTGACCTCGGCGGGGATGCGGCCCCGCTCGCTCACGGAGTACCCGCTGGCGCGGGCCCACTCCCGGATCTCGGAGTTGCGCCCGCCCGCGCTGCGGGAGGACGTCCGGCGCGGGGCACGGGCACGACCGCCGACGCGGCGCGCACCGCCAACCCACGGCGCGAACGCCTCTCGCAGGTTCGCGGCATTGCCGGCGCTGAGGTCGATCTCGTACGCGACACCGTCGAGGGAGAACGTGACGGTCTCGTCAGCGGTGCCCCCGTCGATGTCGTCCACGAGGACGACCTGAACCTTCTGAGCCATGGATGCCTTCTCTCGTCCGCGAAAAGCGCACGCGTCCGTACGCCTTGCGGAAAACCGTACAGCAGGTCGTCGCCCGACCGCAGCAACCGGAATCCTATTCCGGCGCATTCTCTTGACGAACTGCCGTCGCTTCCAGCGCTGCGATTGCCGCGCGCTCGCGACGATCAGCACGCAGGATCGCCCGCATCGCGAGCCAGAAGAGAAGGCCGACGGCGACGGAGGGCACCAGCGCCGCGAGGACGTCGAGAAGTGCGCTCATGCCGCCAATCGTACGGCGGGCACCAGTTGACACCCCCGGAGACCGCAGGCGGCGTCCGCCGCCCACGCCTGTTCAGGTGCCAGTTCGGGTGCCTGTTCGGGTGCCAGCTCGAGTGTCAGCTCGCTCGCCGGCCGGTGCAGCCGTGCGGCTGCCGGCACCTGCCTCAGCGTGCGGGCCGGACCAGCGGGAACAGGATCGTCTCGCGGATCCCGAGCCCGGTGAGCGCCATCAGAAGACGGTCGATTCCCATCCCCATTCCGCCGGCCGGAGGCATCGCGTGCTCCATCGCGACGAGGAAGTCCTCGTCGAGGACCATCGCCTCGTCGTCGCCCGCCGCGGCCAGTCGCGCCTGCGCCTCGAACCGCTGGCGCTGCACCACCGGGTCCACCAGCTCGGAATATGCGGTGGCGAGCTCGAAGCCGCGCACGTACAGGTCCCACTTCTCCACGACACCGGGAATCGTCCGGTGGTCGCGTGTGAGCGGGCTGGTCTCCACCGGGAAGTCACGTACGAACGTCGGCGCGTGCAGGTCGTGGCCGACGTGGTGCTCCCACAGCTCCTCGATGAGCTTGCCGTGGTTCTGCCGGGCCGGGTCGACCTGGAGGTCGAACCGCTCGACGAGCCGCATGAGGTGGCCCACCGGCGTCTGCGGCGTGATCTCCTCGCCGATCGCCGCCGAGAGCGACGGGTACAGGCCCAGCGTCGCCCACTCCCCGCCGAGCTCGTACTCGGTGCCGTCCGGGAGCGTCACGAGCGTGCCGCCGAGCGCGTCCTGCGCCGCGGTCTGCACCAGGTTCTGCGTGAGGGCGGCCATCGTGTCGTAGTCGCCGTAGGCCTCGTACGCCTCGAGCATCGCGAACTCCGGCGAGTGCGCCCAGTCGGCACCCTCGTTGCGGAAGTTCCGGTTGATCTCGAACACGCGGTCCACGCCGCCTACCACCGCCCGCTTGAGGAACAGCTCCGGGGCGATCCGCAGGAAGAGGTCGATGTCGAACGCGTTCATGTGCGTGACGAACGGCCGCGCCGCCGCCCCGCCGTGCAGCGTCTGCAGCATCGGCGTCTCGACCTCGACGAAGCTGCGCTGGTGGAGGTTCTCGCGCAAGGAGCGCACGACGTCGGCGCGCACCCGCACCATGTCCCGTGCGGCCGGGCGCACGATGAGGTCCACCGAGCGGTTGCGCACGCGGGCCTCCTCGGAGAGCTCCTTGTGCAGCACGGGCAGCGGGCGCAGGGACTTCGCAGCGAGGCGCCACTCGTCGGCCATGATGCTCAGCTCACCGCGGCGGGAGCTGATGACCTGCCCGTGGGCGAAGAGATGGTCGCCCAGGTCGACGTCCCCCTTGAACGCGTCGAGCGACTCCACGCCGACCACGGCCTGGCTGAGCATCACCTGGAGCCGCTCCCCCGCGCCGTCCTGCACGGTGGCGAAGCAGAGCTTGCCCGTGTTGCGCAGGAAGACGACGCGCCCGGCCAGGCCCACGACGTCGGAGGTCTCCTCGCCCGCGGCCAGGCCGGCGTGCGCGGCGCGCACCTGAGCGATCGTGTGGGTCACCGGGACGCCGACGGGATACGGTTCGCGGCCCTCGGCGAGCATGCGGTCGCGCTTGGCGCGCCGCACCCGCATCTGCTCCGGCAGGTCGGCGGCGTCGTCGTCGGGAGGCTCCGGCAGGTCCTGGGTCACGGGCGGATCCTAGTCGGCGCGAGGTCGAGGGCGACGTCGAGGATCGGCGAGGAGTGCGTGAGGCCCCCGACGGACAGGTAGTCGACGCCGGTCGCGGCCACCTCGACCGCCCGCTCCAGCGTGAGGTTGCCGGTCGCCTCGAGCTCCACCCGGCCGGTCTGCGGCTCGCGCGCCCGGACCGCCGCGACCACCTCGGCGAGCACCGGCGTCGGCATGTTGTCCAGCAGCAGGAAGGTCGCGCCGGCGTCGAGGGCCTCCATGGCCTGGTCGAGCGTGTCGGCCTCCACCTGCACGGAGACGTCGGGGAAGGCGCGGCGGACGGCGCCGATCGCCCCGGCGACCGAGCCGGCGGCCACCACGTGGTTGTCCTTGATCATCGCGACGTCGTACAGGCCCATGCGCTTGTTCGCGCCGCCGCCGCAGCGCACGGCGTACTTCTCGAGCGCCCGCAGCCCCGGGGTCGTCTTGCGGGTGTCGAGGACGGTCGCGCCGGTGCCGGCCAGGGCATCGGCCCAACGGCGGGTGTGGGTGGCGACGCCGGCGGCGCGGCTCACCAGGTTCAGCAGCGTGCGCTCGGCGACGAGCAGCACGCGCACGGGGCCCGTGAGGTCGGCGAGCACGTCACCGGCAGCCACGCGGTCGCCGTCGGCCGCGCGGGGCGCCCACGCGACACCCGGCAGCTCCAGGCGCGCGGCCACCTGCTCGAGCACCTCCGGCACGATGACGAGGCCGGCCACCACCCCCGCGGCGCGCGCCACCAGGTGCGCCGTTCCCACGGCGTCGGCCGGGACGGTCGCCAGCGTGGTGACGTCGCGGCCGGGTGCCGGCCCCAGGTCCTCGTCCAGCGCCTGAGCGACGACGGTGCGGAGCCACTCGGGGTCGAGGTTCACCCTCCGACCCTAGCCCGGCCCATACCCCCCGCCGTATGATCGGGTGAAAGCCTGGACTGCGACAGCGCCGACGCCCCGTGACGTCGGCGGGGATCCTGGCCGGCGCACGACGGTCTGCCGCCGGCCGCGAACCGTACCGATCGGTACGGCCGCTCCCGCTCCCGCTGTAGCGGTACGGTGCGACCGGCGCCACACACGTGGCCCGAGCGGAGGGAAGGACGAGGCCATGCAGCTCGACCCGCAGGAGATGACCTCGGTCATCAACCGGCTCCGCCGGGCCCAGGGCCAGATCGGCGGCGTCATCAAGATGCTCGAGGCGGGCGCGGACTGCGCCGACGTCGTCACGCAGCTCTCCGCCGCCTCGAAGGCTCTGGACCGCGCCGGCTTCTCGATCGTCGCGACCGGCCTCGAGCACTGCCTCCTCGAGGGCGAGGACGCCGCGGGCATCGACCGCGCGAAGCTCCAGAAGCTCTTCCTCTCACTGGCCTGACGGTCGCACCCGTCACTGGCCTGACGGTCGCACCCGGCCCCGGCCGAGGCACGACGTCCCGCTCGGAATGGATACCCCCTGGGGTATGTTCTCTTCGACGTCACTGACCCCGGCGGCGCGTCGCCCGCCCGGAGAGCGAGGAGCACAGCATGCGGATCGTCATCGTCGGAGGCGTGGCCGGTGGGATGAGCGCCGCCGCCCGGGCCCGTCGGTTGGCCGAGGACGCCGAGATCATCGTGCTGGAGCGCGGCGAGCACGTCTCCTTCGCGAACTGCGGCCTCCCGTACCACGTGTCGGACGAGATCCCGGGGCGTGAGTCGCTCCTCGTCCAGACGCCCGACTCGCTGCGCGCCGCCCTCGACCTGGACGTACGCACCGGGCACGAGGTCGTCGCCGTCGACCCGGCCGCACGCACCGTCCGCGTGCGCCACGCCGTCGGCGGGCGCCACGCCGTCGGCGGGCCCAGCGGCGGCGCGGAGACCACGGAGGAGACGCTCGCCTACGACGCGCTCGTCCTCGCGCCCGGCGCCACGGCCATCCGGCCACCGATCCCCGGCCTCGACCTGCCGCAGGTCAGCACGCTGCGCACCATCCCCGACGCCGAGGCCATCCGGGCCGCCGTCGGCGACGGTGCCCGCCGGGCCGTCGTGCTCGGCGCCGGCTTCATCGGGCTCGAGGCAGCCGAGGCCCTGCGCCACCGCGGGCTCGAGGTCGACCTGGTCGACGTCGCCCCGCACGTCCTGCCGCCCCTGGACGACGAGCTCGCGCGCCTCGTCGACGACGAGCTCCGCGCCCACGGCGTGCGCACGCACGTCGGTGTCGCCGCCCAGGCGATCACGCCCGTCGGCTCGGCCGAGGACTCGGCGGGCGTCCAGGTGCACCTCGCCGACGGGACCGTGCTCGACGCGGACGTCGTCGTCCTCTCCGTCGGCGTCCGGCCCGACTCCTCGCTCGCTGCCGACGCCGGCCTCGAGCTCACCGGGCAAGGCGCGATCGTCGTGGACGGGACCCAGCGCACGTCCGACCCCCACATCTGGGCCGTCGGCGACGCGACGGCCGTCCGGCAGGCTCCCACCGGCGTCGTGCGCTCCGTGCCCCTCGCCGGGCCCGCGAACCGCCAGGGGCGCCGCGCCGCCGACGCGATCCTCGGCCGGCTCACGCCCGAGCGGGCCGCCCGCGACGTGCTGGGCACCGCCGTCGTGCGCGTGTTCGGCCTCACGGCCGCGATGACCGGGGCCTCGCGCCGCGCGCTGGAGCAGGCCGGCGTCGCGCACCACGCCGTGCACGTCCACCCCGGCCACCACGCGGGGTACTTCCCCGGCGCGGAGCAGCTGCACCTGGTCGTCACGTTCGGCGCCGACGGGCGGCTGCTCGGCGCCCAGGCGGTCGGCCGCGACGGCGTCGACAAGCGCATCGACGTGCTCGCCACCGCGCTCTCGGCAGGGCTGACCGCCGACGACGTCGCCGAGCTCGAGCTGGCCTACGCGCCGCCGTACGGCTCGGCGAAGGACCCCGTGAACATGGCCGGATTCGTCGCCCAGAACGTGCTCGACGGCACCCTGCGCCTCTGGTACCCCGAGGACCTCGACACGGTGCTCGCGACCGCGCTGGTGCTCGACGTGCGGTCCGCACGCGAGTTCGCCGGCGGCCACCTGCCCGGCGCGCTCAACGTGCCGCACACCGAGCTGCGCGCCCGGCTGGCGGAGGTGCTCGCCGCGGCAGACGGTCGGCCCGTCCGGGTGCACTGCGCGAGCGGGTTCCGTTCCTACCTGGCGCACCGCATCCTCGACCAGGCGGGCGTCGACTCGGCCAACCTGTCAGGCGGGATGCTCACGCTCGCAGCCGCACGCAGCGACCTGGAGCTCGTCCGCGACTGACCACCCGCGCCCGCTCACCTCGCGCGAGCGCTGCCGTCGCACGCGAGTGCTGCCGTCTCGATGGCAGCACTCGCGTGCGACGGCAGCGCTCACGGAGCCGGGGGGGGCGGGGGGCGGGGAAGCTGAGGGCGACGTTAGGCGCGGGCGGATTCGGTGGCGGCGACCGGCACGCGCTCGAGCCGCAGCTCGCCGTCGGGGTCGACCGAGGCCGCCAGCCGCACGATCCACGCGTCGTCCCGCACCGGGAAGTCCTCGCGGTAGTGGCCGCCGCGGCTCTCCTCACGGGCGAGCGCCGTCGCGGTCAGCGCCGTGGCCACCTGGTGGATGTTCGTGGTCTCCCACTCCGCCGTCTGCGGGTCCGCCACGACGCCCGGCGCGGCGTCCGGCGTCGTCGGCACGGTGGCGAGCCCCTGCGCAGCGGCCTCGAGGGCCTCGCCACAGCGGATGACGCCCGGTCCCCGCTGGGCGAGGCGCTGGATACGCGGGCGGGCAGCCGCGGCGACGATCCCGGCCGGGCCGGACCGCTCCTCGGGCTCCACCAGCGGCAGCTCACCGTCCGCGAGACGGCCGGCGACGTCGTCCGCCGCGCGCCGGGCGAAGACCAGGCCCTCCAGCAGCGAGTTGGACGCCAGACGGTTCGCGCCGTGCACGCCCGTGCACGCGACCTCGCCGACCGCGTACAGGCCGGGCAGCGTCGAGTGCCCGTCGAGGTCCGTGAGGACGCCGCCGGAGTGGAAGTGGTGCGCGGGCGCGACCGGCACGAGGTCCGTCGCGATGTCGATGCCCTCGGCCAGGAGCCGCTGGTGAATCGTCGGGAAACGGTGCCGCACGAAGTCCCCGCCCAGGTGGCGCGCGTCGAGCCACACGTGGTCCGTGCCCGTCGCAGCCATCCGGCGCACGATCGCGTGCGCGACGACGTCGCGCGGGGCCAGCTCGGCGAGCGGGTGGACGTCGGGCATGAACCGCACACCGTGGGTGTCGAGCAGCATCGCGCCCTCGCCGCGCACGGCCTCGCTCACCAGCGGCAGCTGGCCCTTGGCACCCGCGCCCAGCCAGAGCACCGTCGGGTGGAACTGGACGAACTCCAGGTCGGCGACCGCGGCCCCCGCGCGCAGCGCCGCCGCGAGGCCGTCACCCGTCGCCAGGGCCGGGTTCGTCGACGACGGGTACACCTGGCCGATGCCGCCCGTGGCGAGGACTACCGCCGGGGCGAGCGCCGCGCCGACGCCGTCGCGTGAGCCGGCCCCCATCACGTGCAGGGTGACGCCGCAGACGCGGCCCGGGGCGCCGTCCGGGTCCGCGGGACCCGTCAGCACGTCCAGCACCAGGGCGTGCTCGATGACCTCGATGCCGGGGTCGGCCCGCACCGCCTCGATGCGGGCCACCAGCGCCCGGCTGATCTCGGCGCCCGTCGCATCTCCACCCGCGTGGGCGATGCGCCGCGTGCCGTGCCCGCCCTCCCGGGTCAGGGAGAGCTCGCCAGCGGCGTCCAGGTCGAAGGCGGCGCCCAGGCCCGCGAGCTCGCGGACCCGGTCGGGGCCCTCGGTGACCAGCACCTCGACGGCCGCCGGGTCGCACAGGCCGGCGCCGGCCACGAGGGTGTCCGCGAGGTGGGCGTCCGGGGTGTCCCGCGGGTCGAGCGCGGCGGCGATGCCGCCCTGGGCCCAGACGGTGGACCCCGAGGCCAGGACGGACTTCGTGATGAGGAGGACGCGCGGGCCGCGCGCACGCACCCGCAGGGCGGCCGTCAGGCCCGCGATCCCCGAGCCGACCACGACGACGTCGGCCGTCGTGGTCCAGCCGGGCCCAGGGCCGGCGAGCCGCCGCGCGAGGTTCACCGCGGGCCGGGAGCCCAGGCGATCGCGGCTGTGCTCAGCCCCTCGGACGCCGCGCCCGGGTCGCCCGCGACGCGCACGATGCGGTTGGCCGCGTCCACGTGCACCACGTTCGGCTCGTACGTGCGGGCATCCACGTCCGGGAGCAACGCGTAGGCGATCACGATCACCAGGTCACCCGGGTGCACCAGGTGCGCGGCCGCGCCGTTCACGCAGACGACGCCGGAGCCCGGCTCACCTGCGATCGCGTAGGTCGTCAGGCGCGCACCGTTCGTGACGTCGACGACGTCCACCTGCTGCCCGGGCAAGATCCCGGAGGCCTCCAGGAGCGCCGCGTCGAGCGTGATCGAGCCGACGTAGTCGAGCTCCGCCGCCGTCACCGTGGCCCGGTGGACCTTCCCCACCATCATCGGCCGAAGCCAGCCCTGCGTCGTCATCGCCCCTCCTCCCGGTCGCTCGTCGTGATCCCTCCAAGGACAGTGTCCCGCACCTGGCGCTCCGTCGTTCCCGTCGTCTATCTCAGCTCCATCATCGCGTTGTCGATCAGTCTGGTCGAACCGACGCGGACCGCCAGAGCCAGCAGCGCCGGCCCCGTGTGGCCGGCGGCGACGTCCTGGGCCGTCCCCGGGTCGACGAGCGCCACGTAGTCGGGCACCAGGCCCGGAGCCGCCTCGAGCACCGCCACCGCGGCCGCGCGCACGCGGTCGGCCGCGGCGCCGTCGTCGGCCGCGGCTCGTGCCGCCGTCAACGCCCCGTACAACGCGCGGGCCGTGACCCGTTGTTCCGGGTCCAGGTAGGCGTTGCGGGACGAGAGCGCGACGCCGTCGTGGTCCCGGACGATCGGCACACCGACGACCTCGACGGGCACGTCGAGGTCCGCCACCATGCGGCGGATCGCCATGAGCTGCTGGGCGTCCTTCTGCCCGAACAGCGCGAGATCCGGACGGACGAGATGCATCAGCTTGAGGACGACGGTCAGGACGCCGTCGAAGTGGCCCGGGCGCACGGCGCCCTCCAGCACGTCGCCGAACGCGCCCGCCCGCACGGTGACGAGCGGCCGCTCCGGGTACATCTCGGCCGGCTCGGGCGCGAAGACCAGGGTGGCGCCCGTGTCCGCCAGGAGCGCGACGTCGCGGTCGAGGTCCCGCGGGTAGCGGTCGAGGTCCTCCCCCGGGCCGAACTGCAGCGGGTTGACGAAGATCGTCACCACGACCTCGTCGGCCAGCTCGGCGGCCCGGCGCACGAGCGTCAGGTGGCCCTCGTGCAGCGCGCCCATCGTCATGACGACGGCGCGACGACGCGCGGCGCCGGGGTGTCCGGGCGCTGCAAACGGTCCGGGCGTTGCGGACGGTCCGGGCGTTGCGGACGGTCCGGCCAGCGCCGCGGCGAGCTCGGCGCGCGTGCGGACGACTCTCATGCGATCCCACCTCCGTCGACCGGGGGCATCCCCGGCCGGTCCGGTCCGGCCTGGCCCGGCTCCGCGAGCACGTCCAGGAGGGTCTGTGCGGGGCCGCTGCGCAGCCGCCCCCCGGCGAGGGCCCGGGCCACCGCCGCCCGGGCGAGCACCCGGTACGACGCCGGGACATCGGCCGCCGAGGGGTCGCGCCCCGCGAGGCGGGCCAGCTCCGCCAGGTGCGCACCGACCGTGCCTGCGTCGCCGCGCACGACCGGCCCGGTGAGGGCGGCGACGCCGCTGCGACCCGCCGCGGTGCCGTCACCCGCCGCACCCGAGGTCCGCACCGCCCCGTCGAGCGCCGCCTCGAGCAGGGGGCCGAGGACGCGGTCCGGGCGGGCCACCCCCGCGGCCGCGAGCGCCTGCGCCGCCTGGGCGACCAGCACCACCAGGTGGTTCGCGCCGTGCGCGAGAGCCGCGTGGTAGAGCGGCCGGGCCTCCTCGGCGACCACCACCGGCTCGCCGCCCAGCTCGACGACCAGCGCCTGGCCGATCGGGAGCACCGGCGTCGGGCCGGTCACCGCGAACGCGCAGGAGGTGAGCCGGACGAGATCGAGCGACGTCCCGGTGAAGGTCATCGCGGGGTGGATCGCGAGCGGGATGCACCCGGCGGCGCGGGCCGGCGCCAGGACGCCCGTGCCGAGCGCCCCGGCGGTGTGCACGACGATCTGGCCCGGCTGCCACGCACCCAGCGCGGCGAGGCCGCTGACCAGGTCCGGCAGCGCGTCGTCGGGCACCGTGAGCAGCACGAGCTCGGCACGCTCGACGACCTGCGGGACCTCCAGGGTCGGGACCCCCGGCAGGAGGGTGGCGATCCGCTCACGGCTCTCCTCCGAGACGCCGCTGGCCCCGACGACGGCGTGCCCGGCGGCGCGCAGCGCGTTCGCCAGCACAGCACCTACCCGGCCGGCACCGACGACGCCGACGCCGAGGCGGTCGCTCACGCCGCGCCGCCCCCCGTCATCCAGCGCTCAGGGCCCGACCGCGCCCGCGCCGTCCGCGCCCGCTCAGCCTGCTCCACGAGGAGCGTCCCCGCGACCGCGGCGTCCAGGTGGGGCGCGATCGGCGTCACAGGGCCCGGCGTCGAGTGCAGCTGGAAGCTCGCCAGGCCGAGGCGTCGCTGCAGCGGCCCCTGCTGGAGGCCGAGGGACTGCGTCTTCTCGTGCGGGACGACGACGAGCCGGCGCACCAACCAGCCGCTGCGGATCAGGACGGCGTGCTCGGTGAACGCGACGCCGTTGCGCCGCCAGGTCCACGGGTCGAGCAGCCGGGCCCGCGCGGGCTCGTGACGAAGCCGCCGTCGGGGCCCTTGCCGGTGAGCGCGGCGTCGAGGAGGGCGATCGGGTCCGCGACGCCGAGGTCGGGCAGGACGAGCCAGAGGGCGAGGCGGGCGTCGGCACGCGTACCGACCGGCATCAGGACCGACTCCGTCTGCCGGTTCTGGTTGCTGCCGAGGCCATAGCCGGCCACGTTCATCTGGACGCGCCACCAGTCCTTGCCGCGCCACAGCGGGCCCTGGACCAGCGAGACCGCCTGCACGCGGCCGGGCGGCACCGTCTGGGCGCGCCGCTCGAGCATCCCGTGCCGGAGCCTGATGCCGTCGGGCGAGATGGCACCGCGGAAGTCGAACTCGCCGGCGAACCGCTGCCAGACGAAGCCGCCGGCGCCGAGCAGCGCGGGCAGCATGCCCGCGAACGCACCGGGGTCGCGCGTGATCGCCACGGCGACCACCGCGGCGAGCAGGAAGACGGCGGAGAGCAGGACCGCGGCGGACCGCACCAGGGAGCCGATCAGCGTCCCGGCGCTCACGGCGAAGACCTCGCGCTCGGGCGCCTCAGGGACGGCGTGGCCCGGCACGTGGCCCGGGAAGGTGCCGGGACCGGCGTCCGCGGGGTGACCGGGCAGCGCACCCGGGCCGGCGCCGAGCGCAGGCACGTGCCCGACGCCGGGGGCCAGGGGGTCGCCGGCGGTCGCACCGCCGGGGAAGCCACCGGCCGGGAGCGCGACGCCGGCCGCGCGGGCCAGCAGCTCGGCGCGGAGCCCGTGGGCGGCCTGCTCGCGCAGGAACGACATGCGCAGCGCGGAGTCCGCACCGCCCGCGACCTCGATCTTGAGCTCGGCGAGGCCGATGATCCGGGCCAGCAGCGGCTGGACCACGTCGATGGCCTGGATGCGGTCCAGGCGCGCGGTCCGCGCCTGCCGGAAGACGACGCCGGTGCGCAGGTAGACGGCGTCGGGCCCGACCGCGTAGCGCGTCATGCGCCACGCGATGGCCGAGTAGCCGGTCGTCAGCAGGAGGAACGCCGCGAGGACGACGGCGACGATCAGGGGCCCGACGTGGGACGCGACGTCCTGGGCGGCGGCGATGTTGTCGACCGTCTGCTGGCCGAGCAGCACGAGCAGGACGGCGAGCATCTTCCAGCCCTTGATCACCGGGGTGACCGGGTGGAAGCGACGCCAGTGCAGGCCGTCGGTGCCGGCAGGGCCATCAGTGCCGGCCTGTGCACCGGGCGCTGCCGACGTGGGCTCGGTCGCCGGGGGCGGGGCCGACGTGGGCCCGGTCGCCGGGGGCGGGGGCGGCGGGTAGCTCGCGCTCACAGGCCTGCCAGCCTCGCCTCGCCGAGCGCGGAGAGCCGGTCACGCAGGCGGTCGGCGTCGGCCGGGGGCAGCCCGGGGATGGTCGCGTCGCTCGACGGCGAGGCGGTGTGCAGCTGCACCCGGGCGATGCCGCCCCAGCGGTCGAGCGGACCCGCCTCGACGTCGACGAACTGCATGCGGCCGTAGGGCACGACGACGAGCGTGCGGAACATGACGCCCCGCCGGATCAGCAGGTCCTCCGCACGCTCCGCGTACCCGATGGCGCGCACCTGGCGCGGGATCAGCCAGGACGCCCAGACGAGGAGGGCGGCGAAGGCCGCCGGCAGCGCCCACAGGCCGGCGACGCCCGTGGCGACCGGGACGACGGCGGTCGCCAGCAGCGGCACGCCGAGCCAGATGCCGGCGCTGATGAGGCGGACGGTGGACAGACGCGGCGAGACCGGCGCCCACGCCACCCCGGCCGGGTCGAACGGGCTCGCGGGCGGCGTCGACGGGACAGTCATGGCGGACATCCTTGCACTAGGCAGGGGTACCGGAGGCGGCCGCTCCCCCGCCCTCGTCGTCGTCGGGGGGCGGCACCTCGCACCAGCGCTCGACGACGAGGCCGACCGCCACCAGCACGATCGCCGCGCCTGCGGCAACCCCTGCGGTGACCGCGACGTCCCGCCGACCGGGGATGTCGAGGTCGCCCAGGACGACCAGGACCTGGGCCGCGTACCACCCCGTCAGCAGCGCCCCGGTGTACGCCGAGGCGGTCGCCAGGACGACCGTGCGCGCGGCCAGGAGCATGTCCAGCTCCGGGCGACGCCCCGCCGTGTACTGCCGGACGTTCCAGCCGAGCGCCCCGACGAGTCCCGCGATGACGAGGACGACGACCCACGCCACGACCGGCACCGCCAGGAGGGTGCCGCCGCGGCTCTCCACGACCCGCAGGACCGCGGTCGCGGCTGCCGTCGTGACGACGGCGACCGCGAGCACGCGCCGGAGGGGCGTGCGGTGCATCAGGGCCTCGCCTCGCCGCTCCACCAGTCGAGGGCCATCCACCGGATGCCGTCGCGGTCGGGCGACGTCTCGGCGAGCACGGCGACGGGACCGCCGCCCAGGCCGGGCAGCACGGCGTCGGGGGCGACGTGCGCCCACGGGACCAGGACGAACGCACGCTCGTGGGCACGCGGGTGGGGCAGCTCGAGGTCGTCGGTCACGCCGAGCGTCGCGCCGTGGGTGATGATGTCGATGTCCAGGGTCCGCGGGCCCCAGCGCTCGGCGCGCTCGCGTCCGAAGGCGTGCTCGATCCCCTGGCACGCGTGCAGCAGGTCGCGCGGGCTCAGCG
Organism: uncultured Actinomycetota bacterium; assembly: GCA_963807045.1. Classification (GTDB taxonomy): domain Bacteria; phylum Actinomycetota; class Actinomycetes; order Actinomycetales; family Cellulomonadaceae; genus Actinotalea. Next base: position 818,169 of record CAWDZL010000002.1, read on the forward strand.
TCGTGGCGACGATGACCAGGGTGTTGAGGAAGTCCTGCTGATCCGGTCCGCCGACGGGGGCGGTCCGGGCCATCGGGGCCACCACGCGCAGCTCCACGCCGGGCGTCGCCGCGAGCACACCGATGGCGTCGCGCAGGATGTCCTGGCTCGAGCCGAGGTTGGAGCCGAGCGCGATCACCGCGTCCACCGGCCCGTCCGGCACGACGTCCATCCGGTCCGTGGGCTCCGGCTCCGGCTCAGGTTCGGGTTCGAGCTCGGGTGCGAGTGCGGGGGCGAGGACCGCGGTCGCCTCGACGGCCGGGACGTCGAGGTCGTCGCGCGGGACGGGCGCGGCCTGCGTGGCCGGGGGCAACGGGTCGGCGATCGACGGCGTGCCGCCCGGCGGGACCAGCAGGTCGGCCGGGGTGAGCGTGGTCGGCGCGAACACCGCGGGCGGGACGAACGGTGCGGCCGCCGCGGGCGACGCCGCCAAGAGCGGTGCGACGACGGTCTCGGCGACGCCCAGGGTCGGGGCGGCCGGCGGCTCGGGCTCCAGCGCGGGCGGGGCCCACGGCTCGGGAGCGTCCTCGACCACGACCGGCGGGGCCCACGGCTCCGGCACCTCCTCAGCCACAGCCGGCACGGGCGGGGCCCACGGGTCGCGTACGCGCTCAGGCAGGCCCCCGGCGGCCGCATCGACGTGATGCTCCAGCTTCCGGCTCGGCGCCCAGGTCGGGCTCGAAGCCCAGTTCCGGCTCGGCGCCCAGGTCGGGCTCGAAGCCCAGCCCGAGCTCACCGTCGAGCTCGGGCTCGACACCCAGCTCCGGGGCAACGGGCTCCCGTGCGAACACCGGTGGGAACAGGGGGGCGACCGCCGGCACGGGAGAAGCCACCGGGGCGGCGACCGCCGGCGCCGCCGCGACGACCGGCTCGGGCACCGGGGGCACCGGGGGCACCGGAAGGCTTGTCAGCCCGGTGGACCCGACGCCTGCTCCGCCCTGACCCGCGACCGGCGCGAACTCGGCCGCCGCGATGTCCGGGAAGGCCTCCGGCTCATGCATCGGCTCGAGCATCGGCTCGAGCATCGGCTCGGCCACCGGGCCGGCGACGGGCTGGGTCACCGGCGCAGCCGTTGGCACGACGTCGACCGGCCCTGCGGGCACGACGTCGGGCAGCGCCGCGGGAGCGGCGTGCCGCTGGGCGCGCCGCGTGACGGACGGCGAGTGCCGACGGTTGCGGTGGATCTCCACCGTCACGTCCCCGAACGCGACGCTGAGCGGCGCCTGCGGCTTGTGCACCACGACGTCGACGCCCAGCACGCGGTCCCGCTCGAGCGCGAGGGCGGCGATCCGCTCGGCCAGGGTCTCGATCAGGTCCACCGGCGGGCCCGCGAGCACGCCCGCGACGTCCTCGGCGAGTGTGGCGTAGTCGATGGTCAGGCCCAGGCGGTCGCTCTCCGCGGCGGGCCGCGTGTCGACGTGCAGCGCGACGTCGGCGACGAACGTCTGCCCGTCCTGCCGCTCGTGCTCGAGCACGCCGTGGTTGCCCGTCGCCGTGATGCCGGTGATCCGGATCCGGTCGACCGCGCCCGTGGTGTCGTCCACAGTTCCCTCCGTCATTCGATGTCCCTGCGTGCCGCGGCCCAGGCCGTCCCGACCCGGACGGCGTCGGCGGACCCAGGCACATCGTGCACCCTCACGCACCACACGCGGGCCGCCGCGCACAAGGCGCTGACCGCGGCGGTCGCGGCGTCGCGCGCCTGCGGGGGGACGGGCACGCCGTCGGGGCCGGCCAGAAGGTGGCCGAGGAAGCGCTTGCGGGACGCGCCGACCAGCAGCGGGCGGCCCAGCCCGGCGAGCACGTCGAGGTGCGCCAGCAGCGGCCAGTTGTCGCTGCCCGCCTTCGCGAAACCCAGCCCGGGGTCGAGCACGAGCTGCGTCGGCGCCACGCCCGCGGCCACCAGCTCGTCGACCCGGCGAGCCAGCTCGTCGCGCACGTCCCGCACGACGTCGTCGTACACCGCGAGCCCGTCCATCACGTCGGAGTGCCCACGCCAGTGCATCGCGACGTACACGACCCCGGTCTCCGCGACGACGGCGCGCATGCCCGCGTCGGCGAGCCCGCCGCTGACGTCGTTCAGGACCGCCGCACCGGCAGCCACGGCCGCCGCCGCGACCTGGGGTCGCGTCGTGTCGACGCTCACGACGGCACCCGCCCCCGCCAGCGCACGCACCACCGGGACGACGCGGCGGAGCTCCTCCTCGAGGGGCACACGGGCGGCACCGGGCCGGGTGGACTCCCCGCCGACGTCGACGAGATCCGCGCCCTGGGCGACGAGCTCGAGCCCGTGGGCGATCGCACGCTCCGGGTCGAACCAGCACCCGCCGTCGCTGAAGGAGTCGGGCGTCACGTTGACCACTCCCATGACCAGCGTGCGGTCGAGCGAGGTCAGGGCCGCAGGCAGCGGGGCGGGGTGCAGCAGGGGCATCTCAGCGGCCCAGGATCAGGCTCATCGCCTCGGCGCGGGTGGCGGGGTTGCGCAGCTGGCCACGGACGGCCGAGGTCACGGTGTGCGAACCGGGTTTGCGCACACCTCGCATCGTCATGCACAGGTGCTCGCAGTCGACGACGACCAGCACGCCTCCGGGCTTCAGGACCTCCACGAGCGTGTCGGCGATCTGCGAGGTCAGCCGCTCCTGCACCTGCGGGCGCCGGGCGTAGAGGTCGACGAGCCGCGCGATCTTCGAGAGACCGGTGACACGGCCGTCAGGCCCGGGGATGTAGGCGACGTGCGCGACGCCGTGGAACGGCACGAGGTGGTGCTCGCACGTGGAGTACACGGCGATGTCCTTGACCAGGATCATCTCCTCGTGCCCGAGCTCGAACGTCGTCGAGAGCACGTCACGCGGGTCCTGCCACAGACCCGCGAAGATCTCGGCGTACGCACGCGCGACGCGTGCAGGAGTCTCCCGCAGGCCGTCCCGCTCGGGGTCCTCCCCGACGGCGATCAGCAGCTCGCGGATCGCCGCCTCGGCGCGCGCACTGTCGTAGCGCGGCTCCCGCACCGCGTCCATCAGCCGAGTCGGCCCGGGTCGACCGGTGCCTCCGGCGGCACCTCGCCGACCGGGTCCGCCGGGTGCTCGGGCCGGGCGGCGGCCGCCTCGTCCTGCGGCACCTCGGCCGAGCCGTTGCCGGCGGCCCTCTCGGCGGGCGTCCGCACCGGCGGGAGGTCGGAGACCGGCCGGTCGGGGCTGGAGAGCCACACGTCCCGCGGCTCGCGCTTGGTGATCGGCGCGAACACCACCGCGAGCTCGGCCTGGTTGAGCGTCTCCCTCTCCAGGAGCTCGCTGACCAGGGCGTCGAGCACCTCGCGGTAGTCGTTGAGGATCGCCCACGCCTCGTCGTGCGCATAGTCCACGAGGCGACGCACCTCGGCGTCGACCACGGCGGCCACGTCCTCGGAGTAGTCGCGCGTGTGGCCCATGTCCCGCCCGAGGAAGACCTCGTTGCCCGCCTGCCCGACGCGGACCGCGCCGATCCTCTCGCTCATGCCGTACTCGGTGACCATCTTGCGTGCCACCGTGGTGGCCTTCTCGATGTCGTTCGAGGCGCCGGTCGTCGGGTCGTGGAACACGACCTCCTCGGCGACGCGGCCGCCCATCGCGTAGGCGAGCTGGTCGAGGAGCTCGTTGCGGGTCGTGGAGTACTTGTCCTCCGTCGGCATGACCATCGTGTAGCCGAGGGCCCGGCCGCGCGGCAGGATCGTCACCTTCGTCACGGGGTCGGTGTAGCGCAGCGCCGCCGCCACCAGGGCGTGCCCGCCCTCGTGGTAGGCGGTGATCTTCTTCTCCTTGTCGTTCATCAGCCGCGTCCGCTTCTGCGGACCGGCGATGACGCGGTCGATCGCCTCGTCGAGCTCGTGGTTGCCGACGAGCTGGCCGCCGGCGCGCGCCGTGAGCAGCGCCGCCTCGTTGAGCACGTTGGCCAGGTCCGCACCGGTGAAGCCGGGCGTCCGCTTCGCGACGGCGTGCAGATCGACGTCGGGCGCCATCGGCTTGCCCTTGGCGTGCACCGTAAGGATGCGCTCGCGACCGCGCAGGTCCGGCGCGTCGACGGCGATCTGCCGGTCGAAACGGCCGGGCCGCAGCAGCGCGGGGTCCAGGATGTCGGGCCGGTTGGTCGCCGCGATCATGATGACGTTGGCGTTGACGTCGAAGCCGTCCATCTCGACGAGCATCTGGTTCAGCGTCTGCTCGCGCTCGTCATGGCCGCCACCCAGACCCGCACCTCGGTGCCGGCCGACGGCGTCGATCTCGTCGACGAAGATGATCGCGGGGGCGTTCTGCTTGGCCTGGTCGAAGAGGTCGCGCACGCGCGAGGCGCCGACGCCGACGAACATCTCCACGAAGTCCGAGCCGGAGATGGAGTAGAACGGCACGCCTGCCTCGCCGGCCACCGCTCGCGCGAGGAGCGTCTTGCCCGTGCCGGGCTGGCCGTACAGGAGCACACCCTTCGGGATCTTCGCGCCGACCGCCTGGAACTTGCCCGGATCGGCCAGGAACTCCTTGATCTCCTGCAGCTCCTCGACCGCCTCGTCCACGCCCGCGACGTCGGCGAACGTGACCTGCGGGTTCTCCTTGTTGACGAGCTTGGCGCGCGACTTGCCGAACTGCATGACGCGGGAGCCGCCGCCCTGCATCCGGGACATCAGGAACCAGAAGAGCCCGATGATGATGACGAACGGCAGGATCAGCGTCAGCATGCTGGCCCACCACGAGGTCTGCGGGACCTCGTTGTTCCAGCCCTTCGCCGGGTCGGCGTCCGCGACGGCCTTGACCACGGCGGGCCCCTGCGGCGTCACGTAGTAGAACTGGACGTGGCGGCCCTTGTCCTTGAAGTCCTCGGTGAGGACCAGGTCGACGCGCTGCTGGCCCTCGACGACCTTCGCCTGCTCCACGGTCTCGCCGGAGAGCAGCGCCATGCCGTCGGAGGTGTCGATGCGCTGGACGCCGGACGTCATGAACGCCGAGGCCCCGAGCCACAGGATCAGCACCGCGAGGATGATCCAGACAACGGGTCCTCGGGCGAGGCGCTTGAGAGTCATGGGCGACGGGGGTCCCTTCTGGGGGGCAGGTCTGCGGTCACGGTACCCCGCGGGCCTGAGCCCATCCGCCCGTGTTCGCCCAGGGCGTCAGGCGCCCCCGGCCACCGACCTCAGTCGCCCGACCAGTCCTGGTACACGTGCGGCGCCAGCGTCCCGACGAACGGCAGGTTGCGGTACTTCTCCGCGTAGTCCAGCCCGTACCCGACGACGAACTCGCTCGGGATGTCGAAGCCGACGTACTTGACGTCCACCTCGACCTTGGCGGCCTCGGGCTTGCGCAGCAGCGCGGCGATCTCCACCGACGCCGGGCCACGGGTGCGCAGGTTCGACAGCAGCCACGACAACGTCAGGCCGGAGTCGATGATGTCCTCGACGATGAGGACGTTGCGGCCCGTCAGGTCGGCGTCCAGGTCCTTGAGGATGCGGACGACACCGGACGACGTCGTGCCCGCGCCGTACGAGGACACCGCCATCCAGTCCATCTCGACGGGCGTGCGCAGCAGCCGCGAGAGGTCGGCCATGACCATCACGGCACCCTTGAGCACCCCGACGAGCAGCAGGTCGCGACCCGCGTAGTCGGCGTCGATCTGCGCAGCCATCTCACCCAGGCGTTCCTGGAGCTGCTCCTGCGAGAGCATGACCCGCTCGAGGTCGTCGCCCATGTCCGATGAGTCCACCGCGCCTGCTCCTCCTGTGACCCGGCCCCGGCGGGGGTCAGCCCGGGGCGACGGTCAGCCTGCCACATCGTCGGGCGACGTGACCGCCCGGAAGACCTACCTCACCCTGCCCGTGCCATCCGACGACGAGCGCGTCGACGGCGAGCACGTGCGAGCGGCCCAGCGTGCCCGCCGGGACACCCGCCGCCACGAGCGCGGCGCGCAGCGCCCGACGCCGCAGCGCCGCCGGGGCCGCCGCGAGGAGATCCGGGTCGAGCGTGCCGTCGGGGGCCGTGACGTCGGCCCGTAGGCGCTCCGCCTCGGCGTCGAGCACCTCGGCGTCCTCGCGGAGCTGGTCGGCGGTCCGGGCCAGCGCCGGCACGACGCCGGGACCGAGCACCTCCTCGAGCGCCGGCAGCAGCGCGCGGAGCCGGCTGCGCGCGGGGAGCGCACCGTCGTCGTCGGGCGCCGGACCGTTCGTGGGGTCGTCCCACGGCTCCAGGCCGAGCGCCCCGCAAGCCCGGCGCGTGTCCTCCCGGCGGACGCCGAGGAAGGGCCGCCGCAGGACCCCGCGGACCGCGGGCATCCCGGCGAGCGACCGGGCGCCGGAGCCTCGCGCCAGCCGCAGGAGCACCGTCTCGGCCTGGTCGTCGAGGGTGTGACCGAGCAGCACCGCGGCAGCACCGTGCCGGGCGGCCGCCGCCTCGACCGCGACGTACCGGGCCGTGCGGGCGGCCGCCTCGGGACCGCCCCCCGCTGCCACCCGCACGCCCACGACGTCCACGGGGCCCAGGCCGAGGGCCCGGCACTGCCCGGCCGCCCGCTCCGCCACCCCGGCGCTGCCCGGCTGCAGCCCGTGGTCGACCACCACCGCGCCCGCCCGCCACGCGGCCCGCGGCGCCACGAACGCCAGCGCGGCCGCGAGCGCGAGCGAGTCCTGCCCGCCGGAGCAGGCCACCAGCACCGTGGCACCCGGCGGCACGTCGCCCAGGCACGCCCGGACCGCCGTCCGCTGTGCGGCGACGACCGGGTCCAGCCGGCCCTGGGGCGGTGCCGTCGGTCCCTGCACGGTCATCGGCCCTCGGCTCAGCCGTGCACCCGGCGCAGCCACGCACCGGCGTCGGCGATCTCGCCGGGTCGAGGCAACGCGTCCGGGCCGCTCCAGACGGCGTCGAGCGCGTCCGGGCCGCCCCGCTCGCGCACGGCCCGCACGAACCCCGCGCCGTCCCGGTACTGGGCGAGCTTGACGTCGAGCCCGAGCAACCGGCGCACGAGGACGTCCGCGGGCGCCGAGCTGGTGCGCCGCGCGTCCATCCGCCGCCGCAGCGCGGGCGCCGTCGGGATGCCCCGGACGGCGTCCATGGTCACGTCGGCATGCCCCTCGAGCAGGGACATCACCGCGGTCACGCGCTCGACGACCTCGCGCTGCGCCGCGGGCAGGGCGTCGAGCAGCGACCACCGCGCACCCGGGCGGATGGCCCGCGCCAGACCCGTCACCACGGCGGACACCTCCTCGCCGCCCGGCGTGCCCAGCACCCGCTCGAGCAGCACGTCGACCTCGCTGCGCAGGTGGTCGGCCAGCCACGGGGCCGCGGCGAACTGCAGCGCGTGGGTCTGCTCGTGGGCGCACACCCACAGCCGGAAGTCCCGCGCGACCACGCTCATCGCACCCTCGGCGTGCAGCACGTTCGGGGCCACGACGAGGAGCCGCCCACCCACCGGACCCGGCCCGTACGGGTCGAACTGGCCCAGCACGCGCGTGGCGAGCAGGGCGAGCACCCCGCCGGCCTGCGCCGTCGTGCCGGGCAGGGGCCGCGCCGTCATGCCGCGGAACGAGCCGGCGGCGGCACGCGACCAGCCCGCGCGATCCACCACGAGGACCTCGGCGGGCTCCGCCACCGCGCCCGGAAGCTCGAGGGCCGACGCCAGGCCGGACGCGTCGAGCGCGAGGCGGCGGGCGCGGTGCGCGGCGCGGCGCAGGGAGAGCACGACCGCCTCGGCCTCGGCGCGGGACGGCGTCGGGCCCGCGGGGGCCAGGCGCCCCGCCCAGCGCCCGGCGCCGGTCCAGTCCACCGTCGGCTGAGGGCTCATCGCCTCACGCTAACCCGCGGCCGGCGGCTGCAGCGCCAGCTGTCCCACGAAGTCGTCGATCGCCAGCCGCTGCGCGTCCTGCCCGCCGGGTGTGCGGTCCGCGATCACCGCGAAGGCCAGCAGCCGGCCCTGGGTCGTCAGGACCGTGCCCGCGAGGGAGGTGATGCCGGGCAGGCTGCCCGTCTTGGCCCGCACGAGGCCCCGGGCCGGCCCGGCGACGTAGCGGTCGGCGAGGGTGCCCTGCCAGCCCGACACGGGGAGGTCGACGATCACGGGCAGGAGGTCCGGGCGGCCCGGCGCCGAGCCCAGCACCAGGAGGTCGGTCAGCACGCGCGGCGGCACGAGCGTCCCGTCGGCCAGCCCGCTGCAGTCCGCCAGGCGCACGCCCGTGGTGTCCACGAGCCCCCCGACCTGCTCGACGACGGCCTGCGTCGCGCCCGTGTACGTCGCCGGCAGCCCGCGCGCGATCGCGACGAGGCGGCCGAGCACGTCGGCCACCGTGTTGTCCGACTCGCGGATGGTGTGCGCGACCACCTCGCGCAGCGGCGCCGACTCGACGGCGGCCAGGCGGACGGCGCCGACGGGGGCGACGGCGCGCGTCGGGCCGGTCACCGTGATGCCCTGCGCGGTCAGGAGGGCCGCGAACTGCGTGGCCGCCTGCAGCGCCGGGTCGGGGTACCGGACGGCGAACGGCGTGTCCTTCGTCTTGCCGCCGTCGACCGCCAGCGCCGCCGTCGGCGCGACGTACTGGTTGTGCCCCGGGTGCCAGCCCGGGTTCCAGCCCGGCCCGGTGAACAGGGTGTCGTCGAGCTGGAGGGCGACCTGCGTGATGCCCGACGCCGCGAGCGCCTGGGCGGTGGCGCGGGCCAGGTCGCCGAGGCCGGCCCGGCCGACGACGGCCGCGGGGTCGCCGGCGTCGGGCGCCAGCTCCATGTCGCCGTGGCCCACCAGCACGATCGTGCCGGGTGCTCCCTGGACCACCTCCGTGGTCAGGGTCGCCTCGAGGTCGAGCGCGGCGGCGGCCGCGAATGCCGTGAGGACCTTGGTCGTCGACGCCGGGGTGCGCGGGGTCGCCCCGTCGACATCCGCCAGCGTGCGGCCCGTGAGGACGTCCGTGACGACGATCCCGGCCGACCCGCCGAGGCGGCTGTCGGCGGCGAGAGCCGTGGCCAGCGCCGTCACGGCGTCGGCCGAGGGCAGCGGCGCGTCCGGGTCGAGGGGGTCGACGGCGACCCCGACCGCCCGGGGCGCGGTCGCCCCGGGCGCCGTCGGGAAGGGGGCGGGCGTCGGGGGGACGGGCTCCAGCGTGAGCCGACCCGGGACGACGTCGTACGCGTCGGCCGCGGCGTACCCGCCCGCGGCCAGCACAAGGACCAGGGCGACGGAGCCCACCACCCGGACGGTCCTGCGCGTCATGAGACCCTTGCTCCCTGCCCTCGACGGCGCGGATCGCCGCTCGTGCGCCACACTAATGACCAGCAGGCGTCGGCCGAGGCGCGACCCGGGCCAGTGAGAAGGAGAGCCGTGGAGTTCGACGTCACCATCGAGATCCCCAAGGGTCAGCGGAACAAGTACGAGCTGGACCACGCCACGGGGCGCATCCGGCTGGACCGCATGCTCTTCACCTCGACGCGGTACCCGGACGACTACGGGTTCATCGAGGGGACGCTCGGCGAGGACGGCGACCCGCTGGACGCGCTGGTGCTCCTGGAGGAGCCGACCTTCCCCGGCTGCCTCATCCGGTGCCGCGCACTCGGCATGTTCCGCATGCGCGACGAGGCCGGCGGCGACGACAAGGTCCTGTGTGTCCCGGCCGGGGACCAGCGGGCCTCATGGCGCCAGGACATCGACGACGTCTCGGAGTTCCACCGCCTCGAGATCCAGCACTTCTTCGAGGTCTACAAGGACCTCGAGCCAGGCAAGTCGGTCGAGGGTGCCCACTGGGCGGACCGGGTGGCGGCGGAGGCCGAGATCCACGCGTCGCGCCAGCGTGCGATCGACGCCGGGTACCACACCAAGCACTGACCGCTCGAGCACCGTGCACCGGAGCTGGACCTCGCGGCCCCCGCTCAGAGGACCGTCCACACGAGCGACGCCGCGCGCTGCCCGACGGCGGCCGGGGCGGGCGAGGGTGACCAGCGCAGGTCCACCGACCCCAGGGCGGCGTGCGCCGGGTAGGTCGCGACCGTCGTCGGGCGACCGGGACGCAGCACCAGGGGCGTGACGACGCTGACGTCGTCGGCGCGCATGACGTAGCCGGGGACCTGCAGGGCCTCGAGGGTGACGGGCAGGGCGCCGCGCGCCGTCGACGCGAGCGTGGCGGTCACGGTGAAGCCGCGCTCGCCGGCGCGCGTGTCGGTGACGCGGAGCAGGTCCGGCCGGCCCGCGACGGGGCCGATCGTCAGCGCACCGACCGGGATGGTCACGGAGACGGTGACCCCGGCGGTGCCTGACGCCCCAGCGCCGGGCCGCACAGGCAGGGCGACGGGCGAGGCGGCGGACGGCGCCCAGCCCGCCTCCCCCGCGAAGGCGGCCGTCAGGGCACCGGCGTCGGCCAGCGCGCCCGTGGTGAGCGTCGCCTTGCCGTCACGCACCGGCAGCACGGCGACCGTGCGCCCGTCGACGGCGAGGGTGACGGACCCCTGCGGCCGGCCGTCCCCCTGCACGCGTGCGGTGAGCTCGAGCCCGCCGGGCACCTCGCGGACGGCGAGCGCCGTCGTCGTGGGCGTGGGCAGTCCCCCGGGCCGGCCGTCGGGCGGCCCGTCCGAGGACGGCGCGAGGACGAGCAGGGTGACCAGGGCCGTCGCGGCGAGCATGGCGTCCTCCGGGAGCGGACTGCCGGCCCTCCTTGGCCGACGCCCTTCCCATCGGCCGCCCGGGTCAGGCCATGAGGGTCAGGCCATGACGGCCCGCCCGACGCCGCTCCCGACGACCAGCTCTCGGGGCCCGGTGCGCCCTCCGGGCCCCGAGAGGTCCGTCAGCCGAACCGGCCCTCCACGTACGCGGCCGTCCGCTCGTCCCGGGGGCGCGTGAACATCGCCCGCGTGTCACCGTGCTCGACGATCACACCCGGCGTCCCCTGCTCGGCGAGGAAGAAGGCGCACTGCTGCGAGACGCGCGCGGCCTGCTGCATGTTGTGGGTGACGATGACGATCGTCACCTCGTGCACCAGCTCGGCCATGGTGTCCTCGATCACGCGCGTCGACGTGGGGTCGAGCGCCGAGCAGGGCTCGTCCATCAGGAGGACACGCGGCTTCACGGCGATCGACCGGGCGATGCACAGGCGCTGCTGCTGGCCGCCGGAGAGGCCACCACCGGGGGCGTCGAGGCGGTCGCGGACCTCCGTCCAGAGGCCGGCCTTGGTGAGCGACTCCTCGACGATCGCCGCCTTCGCGCTCCCGGATGCCTTCACGCCGGTGAGCCGCAGACCCGCCAGCACGTTCTCCCGGATGCTCATCGCCGGGAACGGGTTCGGCTTCTGGAAGACCATGCCGATGTGCTTGCGCGCCTCGGTCACCCGGCGCGCCGGGTCGTAGATGTCCTCGCCGTCGAGCCGCACCTCGCCCGCGAGCGCCGCCGACGGGACGAGCTCGTGCATCCGGTTGAGGATCCGCAGGAACGTCGACTTGCCGCAGCCGGACGGGCCGATGAGCGCGGTGATCTGGCCGGCACGCATCGTCAGGCTCACCCGGTCGAGCACCTGGTGGGTGCCGAACCAGGCGGAGATGTCCCGGGCGTTGAGCTCGGCGAGGCCGCTCGGGGCGATGACCGGCGGGCTCGTCCGGGGCTGCGCGACGGCGGGGACGTGCGGCGGGGCGGCGGGCGCGTACGGCGGCGCGGGAGCCTCCACCCGCGGCAGCACCATGGTCACGTCGGGCCCGGCCCGTAGGCCGTCACCGGGAGCGTTCAGCGGCTCGAAGACCGGCCCGGTCATGCCCCCACCCCCCGCCGGGTGAGCACGAGGGCGCGGACCGCCCAGGTGATGACCGCCCCGCCGGAGGCGCCGCCGGCCCCGGCGAGGCTCCACTGCACGACGCCCCACGGGCGGCGGCCCGGGTCGGGCCAGATCAGGTCGGGTGGCGGGACGTCGTCCGACGCCGAGGGCGGCTCGGTCTCCCCACCGCCGGGGACGGCGGGCTCGGGGGCCGCCGGGGACGGGTCCGGCGCAGGTGCAGAGCTCGCGCCCCGGGGTGGACGGGACGCGGCGGCGCCCGAGCCCTGCCGCGCCGGCGTCGCGGTCGCGGCGGGCGTCGGCGTCGGCGTGGGCGACGGGCGGGGCACGGTGATCGTGATCGCCCCGCCCTCGGAGTCGTCCGCCGACGCGTGCGGGGCTGCGCCGAGGACCATCATCCCGGCGAGTGCCGCAACGCCCAGCGCCGTGCCGACGGCCGAGGTGCGCGGCCCGCGGCCGGCCTCGATGTCCGCCCGCGCCTCGTCGACCACGCGGTCCCAGAGCTGGGCCCCCTCGCGCCGGCGCTGCCGCACGCGGCGGACCAGGAACCAGGCGCCCACGGCGACGAGCACGAGGAGTACGAGGCCCGTCCACGGGACGGCGAGGAACGTGGAGCGAGAGGTCGCGGACACGGCCGGGATCTGCGTCGACGGTCCCGGCGCCGCCGTCATCGCGACGTCTACCGTCGCGGTCGCGACGAGCGCCGGCGCGACCCCTGCCACGCGCGTCGTCACCGTGAACGAGTCGCCGGGCAGCACCTCGCGGGTCCGGTCCGCCGTGACCTCCGCGAGCGTCACGCCGAACGGGCCGGTGATCCGCAGCCGCGGGACACCGACGACCTTGACGTTCCCGGTGTTCGCCACCGTGTAGCTGACGGTCGCGGCCGAGCCGGCGAACGGCACCGCCGTGAAGCCGTAGGAGACGCCGACGTCGCGGACGTCGAGCGCAGCGGTGATGTCCCCGGGCACGCGCACGTTGAGCCGCACGGCGACACGGGTGTCGACGACGACGCCCCCACTCGTCTCCGCCTGTACCGGGGAGACGACGATGCCGCCCGCATGGTCACCCGGCGCGGCGCCGTCGGGCACCGTCACGGTGAACGGCACGACGGCGGTGGAGAGCGCGGGCACGGTCACGGGCGACCCCTCGACGGTCACCCACGAGCCGACGTCGGTGGCGGCCACGGCCGCGGCGCCGACGTCGTAACCGCCGTCGCCGGTGTTGAACCCGTCGGCGGCGTAGACCGTGAAGGCCCGCTCGACGGTCGAGGAGTTGGTGAGCAGCACGTGGTCGGTCAGCGCCTCGCCGGGCGCGACCTGGAAGCTCGAACCGGCTCTCGCCGGTGAGCGCCCCGGCGGCGTCCGACGGCGCCACCGACCAGGCGGCGGTCGCGTCGTCCGCCCGGGCTCCGGGCGCGACGACAAGGACCGCAAGGATCGCCAGGAGGAGGGCCACCACAGCCGGGACGAGCGGCGTCGGGGCGGGGCTGACATCCCGCAGGGCGCGCGGGGCAGGACTCATGAAGGGCTCCGGTGACGGGGCGGGGGTGGGCCGCCGGAAGGGGCAGGGGAAGGGCCGCCGCGCGGGCACGGCGTCCGGGGCTGATGCCCCGGACGCCGTCGTCCCGCAGGCACCCGTCGCGGGGACGGGCACCGGCTCGATCACTCGGCGATCAGCGTCACCGTGACGGTCGCCGTGTAGGCGCCCTCGGCGGTGCTCGGCGGGATCGCCAGGTTGAGCGCCGCGTCGAGCGTCGCCATGCCCCGGCCGGACGTCGCCGACTCGCCGAGCATCCGCGAGACCCCGAGGCCGTCCGTGTTCCCGTCGAGGTAGGAGGCGACGGTGGCGCCGTTGCGGGTCAGCAGCGGGCTGCCCGCGTCGGGCGTCGCCGAGCTCGTCGGCGTCCACCCGAGGTACTTGGCACCGATGGTGCCCGCCGACCCCGTGAAGTCCGACGACTGCACGTTGACCTGCCAGTGGCTCAGCAGACCGTCGCGGCGGGTGTCGGTGACCGTGACCGTCGGGAAGGCGGCCGTGGCCGTGATCCGGCTGTTGTCCTGCGACCGGGCACCGGCCAGCTGCACCGGCGTGCCGAACGGCACGGAGAAGGTGAGGGCGCCGTCGACCACCGGGGCAGGAGGTACCGTCAGGACGAGCTGGCCGGTGGCCGCATCGATGCCGAGCAGCACCGAGATCGAGCCCGTCGAGGCGTTGTAGGCCGCCGCGTCGGTCGGCGCGAACGCCGCCTGGTAGGTGTGGTTGCCCGGCGTCGGGGCGGAGACCGTGACGCTCGCGGTGCCGCTGCTGACAGGGGCCGAACCGACCGTCGCACCGCCGTCCGTGAACGTCACCGTGCCGGTCGCCGCGGACGGGCTGACCGTCGCCGTGAGCACGAGGTCGGCGCCGCTCGCGGCCGCCGCAACCGTGGTGGTGGTGTCCGTGGCGGGCTGCTGGCTGCCGCCGCCGCAGGTTCCCGTGCAGGACGGCGAGTCCAGCTGCCAGGCGAGGTCGTTGATGCTCGTGCCGGACATGGTGATGGTCGTCCGGAAGTTGCCGAGCGGGTTGCCGCCGCCGTCGAAGCACACCGACACGAACGGGAAGGTGCCCGTGTTGGAGTGCGCGGCCATGTAGGTCATGACCTCGGGCTTGTTCAGGCGGTCCGCCTGGCTGGACGTGGTCGTGTAGAAGCGGCCCGCCGAGTCCTGCTCGGTCGCCATGGCGCCGAGCTGGATCTGCGGCCACTCGTCCTCGGGCTGGCCGCTCACCGGCACCCGGATGAACGTGACCATCGCGGTGGTGCCGGCGGGGCAGGTGTTCTGCGTCGCCAGCGTCGCCCACGGACGGACGGTGCCGCTGCCGGAGCTGATCTGGGTCGTGGTCGACTGCTGGTCGAGGGGACCGACCGAGTTGAACCAGTAGATCGCCCCGGGGAGCACGTCCCCGGAGGGGATGGCTGCTGCGGGGGCGGCCACCGCCACGAGGGCGGCGCCGAGAGCGAGTAGGCCGGTGACCGCCGTGGCCACTGACTTGGTGAGGCGCATCGGGGATTCCTCCGTGGGGCGCTGAGCACATCGAGAGGGGCAGATGCCCCACCGACGAGGATGTCCAGGACAGGTGAACGGCCGACTCCCGGCGGGGGTCCGGGGGATGGCGCGGCCCGGGCGGCCCCGGGCTCAGCGGGACGGGGTCGGCACGGCGGAAGAAGCGGGCTCGGTCGGGGTGCCGGGCTCGGCGGAGGGGACGGCCTCGGCGGCGAGCTGCCGACGGCGGACCGCCCGGACCCGCCGGCGCCAGACCACCAGGGCCACGAGGAGCAGCAGCAGGCCGAGGACCAGCCACGGGACGACCCACAGGGTCGCCTCGGCGGTCACCTCCCGCAGCCCCGGGTCGTCCCCGGCGGCAGGCGCGGACGCCGTCGCGTGCACCGTGACGGTGTCCCGCACCAGCGGGAGCACGCCGGGCACCTCGACGCTCAGCTCGGCGGTGGCGCCCGGCAGCAGCTCGGCGACAGGCTCGCCGTCGGCGGAGGTGGCTGCCAGCCCGAAGGGACCCGCGATCGTGACCGACGAGTCGACGGCGAGGCGCACGTTCCCGGTGTTGGCGAGCGTGTACCTGACGGTCGCGCTGCCCGCGCCGAGGACGCCGTCCCGGTGGTGGGTCGCGCGGATGTCGCGCACCTCGAGGCCCGGCTCCACCGGCCCCTGCACGCGGACGTAGACCCGCGCCGCGACCCGCTGCTCGAGCTCGATGGTCGGCGTGTTCGCGCCGCGGCCGGTGGTCCGGAGGGCCGCCACGACGCCGCCGACGTGGTCCCCTGGTTCGGCGTCGGCCGGGATCGTGACGCTGAAGGGGATCACGACGGAGCCGTAGCCGCCGTCGGGCGTCTGGGCCGGGACGGTCACGGTCGTGGGGCCGGTCACCGCGATCCACGCCCCCGCGCCCGCGTTCGGCCGGTCACGCGGGGTCAGGCTCAGCCCGCCGCCGTCGGCCATGACGACGTCCGCCGGGTACACGTCCAGGTCGATGGGCTGGTCGTCCATGTTGATGAGGGCGACGTTCTCGTAGAGGACGGACCCCGCCGCGGCCGTCATCGTGATGTACGGGCGGTCGTCGGCGTGGTCCGCCTGGGCCGGGGCGACGCCGAAGGACGCCAGGTCGCCGTCGTCGCCCGCTGCGCCCGGCACGCCGGACGCAGCGGCTGCCGGGAGGGTCGTGCCCGCCGTCGCAACGACGAGGACCGCCGCGACGGCGAGGAGGCGGCGCAGAGTGGGGGGCATCGGAACTCCAGGGGCGCGGGGGACGCCGGCCGCGCGCGGGGACGCGCGGGGACGTGCAAGGGGGCGGGGGCAAGGGGACGAGCGGGCGTGCGGGGGGTGAGCAGGGGGCGTGCGAGCGCAGTGTCTCGCCCCCGGCTTGCATGATCGGGAACGCCGGGCGAGCGGCCGGTGAACGCCCGGGGACACGTGAGAGGGGCGGGGTGCTGTGCACCCCGCCCCTCCCCGTCATCCGGCCGTCGCCGGAGCGGTGGCCCCGGTCAGATGACCGAGAACGTCACCGTGGAGGTGAACAGGCCCGGCGCCACGGAGGTCGGGACCTGGGCGAGGCGGAACACGCCGTCCAGGTTCGCCGTGCCGATGGACTTGCCCGCCGGGTACGTCGCGAACACCTTGGGCGTCGACAGGCCCGGCGCCACCGGCGCGTTGTCCTGCGGGACGACGTCGGCCGCCTGCAGGGCGTTGCCCGCGACCTGGTGGACGGCGACGCCGGTCAGACCGGCGAACTGACCGCCGAACGTGCTGGCGCCGTTGACGAAGTCCCCGGCCACCACGGAGGCCGTCCAGCCGAGGCCGCCCGCCCGGGTGTCGGTGATGACGATGTCGCTGAAGGGCGCGCTGGCCGAGTAGGTCGACGTCGCCGGGTCGAGCGTCGCGACGCCGAGGTCCAGCGGCGCGGCGGGCGTGTACGGCGTGGTGATGGTGATCGCACCGGTCGGGATGGTGACGACGACGGACTGCGCGTCGTCCACCGACTGGCTCGCGTACGACGCCGGGACGACGGCCGAGGCCGAACCGTTGAACGCCCCGGAGGCCGGGACGAACTCGGCGGTGAAGGAGTGCTGACCGGCCATGAAGGTGTTCTTCGTGATCGCGGCCGAGCCGGCGGCGACCGGCGCGGAGCCGACCAGCGTGCCGTTGTCCTTGAACTGGACGGTGCCGGCCGGCGTGCCCTTGGTCGCCGCGACCGTGGCGGTCAGGGTGACGTCCTGGTAGGGCGCGCCGTCGGCGAGGTCGACGGCGAGCGTCGTCGTCGTGTCGGCGGCGACGGCCGGCGCGACGGTGATCGACACCGGCGCGGAGGTCGAGGCGGAGTGCGAGCCGCCGCCGTAGCTGGCGGTCACGTCGACGGTCCCGACCGGCAGGGCGGTCGTGGCCAGGCTGGCGCTGCCGCCCGCGATGGCCGCGGTACCCAGCGAGGTCGTCCCGGCGAAGAACTCCACGTCGCCCGTGGCGGCCGACGGCGAGACCGCGGCCGTGAGGGTGACCTCGTCACCGGCGGAGATCGCCGTGGCGGACGCGGTGAGCGTGGTGGACGAGGCCGGCTTCGGCATGTCCGCCGAGTCGATCGTCCAGGCCAGGTCGGCCGAGCTCGTGCCGGTGATCGTCACGATGTTGCGGAAGACACCCATCGGGTGCCCGAGCTCGTCACGGCAGGTCTCCAGCAGCGGGAACTCGCCCCGACCGCCGTTGGCCTGCAGGTACGTCATGACCTCGGGCTTGGTGATCCGGTCACCCTGGCCGCCGTAGAACCGGCCGGCCGAGTCCTTGAGGTCCGTGCCGGCACCCATCTGGACCTCGGTCCAGTCGTCCTCGGGGACGCCGACCTGCGGGATGCGGATGTACGGCGTCATGAGGGCCGTGCCGGCGGGGCACGGGGCCGTCGTCGTGATGGCGAGCCACGGGCGGCTGGTGCCCGTGCCGCTCTTGACCTGGTTCGAGGCCACCTGGGTGTCGAGCGAACCGGCGGTGGAGAACCAGAGGATCGAGCCCGGCTGGACGGGGCCCTCCTCGATGGCGGCGGCGGGGCCGGCGATGGCGAAGACCGCCCCGCCCGCCATGACCGCGCCCGTGAGGACGCTGGCGAGAACCTTCGAGAGCTTCATGATCGGCAGTCCTTCTTGGTAGGGGGACGCGCTCAGTTGACGGTGAAGTTGGTGGTGGCGGTCTGGGTCGGCTGGCCGCAGACGCCGCCGTCCAGGGTGCCGGCGAGCTGCTTGAAGCCGTTGCCCTGGATGAGGGTCTGGCCGCCGCCGGAGCAGATGAAGCCGTCAGGCCCGAAGACCGAGGTGAACCAGGCCTTGTTCAGGTCGCTGCCGCGCACCACGTTGTAGATCGCACGGTTGGAGGCGTAGCCGCCCTCGAGCTTGATGCCGGGCGAGGTCAGCGTGTTGAAGCGGGCCACCGAGAAGGGCACGACGGCGTTCGCGTTCGCGGCGACCGGGGCCGGGTCGTGCTCCTGGACGGACTGCACGCTGCCCGCGAGGACGACGTCGACGTTGCCGTTGGCGGCCTTGAGCTCGGCGAGGAAGAAGTTCCGGGTGCCCGAGCCGCTCTGCGGGATCATCGGCACGATGGTGCCGCTGGCGCCGCCGATCTGGTTCCAGTTGGTGTAGGTGCCGTTGTAGATGCCGACGAGCTGGGCCGCCGTGAGCGACGCCGGGGCGTTCGAGGTCGAGGCCGTGGCGACCTTGACGGTGTCGAGCGCGAAGGGCACGTGCCAGAGGCCGGCCGAGTTCTCGGCGGCCGACGGGCCCGAGGAGGACCGCGCGAAGTTGACGTTCGCGTTGTTCCCCGTGCCGTAGAGCGTGCCCTTACCGGAGCCCGAACCGTTGGGGCGCGTGATGGGGGCGGTACCGGCGCGGAGCACGAGGTCGGTGCTGGTGCCGTTGGGGTTCATCGCGTTGAAGGAGACGAGGCGGGCGCCTGCGGCCAGGTTGTACCCGGGGGCCAGCGAGGCGCCGACCTTCATGCCGTCGGCAAGGCTCTGCACGACGTACTCCGACGTGTCGGAGCCGACGCCGACGATGTCACGCGGCTGGGGCTGCGGGTCGGCCGAGGCCGGGACGGCCGCGGCGACAGCCAGGGCGCCGGCGAGCACCGCGGTCGCGACGAGCGAGACCTTCGATCGCTTCATGGGGAGGGACCCTTCTGATCCGGTCGTGTGGATCGGTTCATCCGATCCACGCCGAACCCTCCCGGCCCGTGGCGAACCGGACGTGGTGGCCTGGTGAACACGGGACGGCCCGACCCTGGCCGAGGGACGATCGAGGTCGGCCCGGCCCGCCTCGACCTAGAGCAGGTTCGGGAGCAGCCGCGCGGCGGCGTCGGTCGCGAGCCAGGCGAACATCGCCAGGACGGGCGACGCGATCGGCCACAGGGCCCGTGCGGGGAGCCGCCGCCGGAGCAGGACCGTGCCGACGACGGCGACCAGCAGGCCCTGCAGGTAGAGGACCAGGAGGGGCAACGCGTCGGTGTCGGCGCCCATGGCCTTCTCGGCGGGCGGCACGGCGGCGGGCCGACCGGCGGGCGGGATCGCCGCGTCACCGACGATCGTCGCGTCGACGTACACGGTGCTGAAGCCCGTGAGGGCCACCGCGCCGCCGTGGCCCTCCGTCGTCACGAGCGTGAGGCGGCCGCTCCCGGTGGCCGGCGCCGACGGGAGCGGGTCGCCCTCCCGGCGGACCCGGTCGACGCGGTAGGTGTACTCGCCCTGCGCCGTCGTGGCGACGATGCCGTCACCCTCGCGGAGCCGGGGGACGCTGCGGAACGGCGCGCCGTAGGTCGTCGCGCGGCCGTAGACGACGGCGACGCCCGCCTGTCCGGGGAGCACGGTGTCCCGGCGGTGGCCGGGGCCGGCCATGGTGTCGCCCGACGCCGTGCCCTCGACCACGACCTCCTCGAGACCCAGCGTGGGGATCTGCAGGAGCGCGACGGGCGATCCCGGCTCGACGTACCCACCGGTCGGCAGCGTCTGCGCCGCCAGCCGCAGCCGCAGGTCGTCGCGCAGGACGTCCTGCGAGCGCTGGTGCGCCAGGCCGCCGAGCACGAGCACCTGGACCAGGGCCCAGCCGGCCAGCGCCGCCAGCAGCATCAGCGCGGTGCTGACGACGAGGGCACCGTCGGGCTCCGGCCGGCGGGGCGGGCGAGGCTGCCGGGGCTGCCGGGGCTGCCGGGGCCGAGCCACGCCCGACGGCCGGCCCGCGCGTCGACGCCGCCTCGGCGGGCGGGGCGACCGGCGGGCACGCCGCCCCGAGGGCGGGGCGGGGGCCACGAGGTCCAGCTCCGGCGCCCGCTCCTCCAGTGCGGTCACGAGGCCCTCCGTCGGGTCGACCAGAGGCGCAGCCCGGGACCGGCGAGCGCCCCGAGGGCGCACAGCGCGAGCGCGACGGGCAGCGCCCGGTCGGCGGCCCCCGAGGTGAGGGCCTCGGTCCGCGCCGTCAGCGCGACGGACGACGCGGCCGCCGGATCGTCCGCGGGCAGGCCGGGGACGGCGCCCGGGCCGGCCACCGGGACGTCGCCACCCACGCTCGGCAGTGCTGCGCCCCCGGTCGTCCGCGACGGGACCTGCGACGAGGAGCTCGACGCGGCCGGTGGCGACGGCGTCGGGCGCGGCACGACCGTCCCGTCCTGCCTCAGCACGGCGGCGGCCACGGTCTGCGCGGCGTCGTACAGCGGCTTCGTGACGCCGGTCGAGGTGATGGGCAGGTAGCCCTCAGGCAGCTGGCCGTTGAGGCTGCCGGGGACCTGCCCCTCGGTGGTGGCGGTCTCGATGAACGAGGCGACGTGCGCCGCATCGGCCGCCGGCAACCCGGCGAGACGCGCGGTCGTGTGCACGACCATCGTGCCGGGGTAGGCGTCGCCCGGCAGGTGCGCCAGGTCGACCTCGAAGGGCGCGCCGACCGTCGACGCCGTGGAGCCACCGACCGCGGCGGCGAGCGAGGCGTCGCCCGGGGCGACGAAGGTGGCCCCGGGCCCGGTGCCCGCGGTGCGCAGGGCGGCTACGTGCAGGCCGTACCGGGCGGCGTCGCCGAGGGTGACGAGGCCGAGCATGTTGCGTCCGCCGTAGGCCTGCCGCGTGACGCGGCCGACCTTCGGGGCCGCGTTCGGCACCGCCTCGCAGCGGGTCGCCACGAAGGGCCAGGCGTCGATCATCGCCTGCGAGATCTTCTGCAGGGAGTTCACCGGGCTCGCGATCAGGGAGAGGTACGGCGTCGTGAAGTACTCCTTGCGGCAGTCGCCGGCCTGGAACGTCGGCACGAAGGTGTCCAGCAGCGGCCAGTCGGACCGCGGCAGCGCGATGTCGCGGTAGGCCGGGTTCACGGTCATGCCCCACGGGTCCGGCTTGCCGGCGATGAAGGCCATCGCCTCGGCGTCCTGCGCGAGGTAGCTCGTCAACGCCGTCATCACGTCGCCGGACTCCGACAGCGAGGCCAACGTCGCCATGGCCTCGTTCCCGATCTCCGACACCCCCGGGTTGAGCTCGAGGAACTCCGGGTCCCGGTTGATCGAGAGGGGGTTGTCCGCGAGGCCCGGCCGGGTGCGACCGACCGCCGAGCCCGGGTACGACTGCGTGACGAGCTTGGCGACGAGCCTGGGGGTGAGCTTCATCTGGGTCAGCTCGCCGGTGTTCTCCGGGAGGTCGGACACGTAGGCGATGCCCCAGCCGGTCACGGCGGTCGGCGCGTACCCGAGCGACAGCGCGGAGACCGCGGGATCGGTGCTGGCCGCCGGTTCGGTGACGAAGGCGGCGACGGCGTCGTTCGTGGCCAGCAGGCGCAGGGCCGCGGACTCGGCCTTCCGGTTGTGCTGGAGCTTGAACCGGTCGGCCCGCAGGCAGTACGCCGGCGCCCACTGCAGCGACGCCTGGGACATGAGCTCGCTGCCGTACATGGCGACGGGCGGGCGCTTGTCGAGGACCGTGCAGGCGTCCGGCGGCAGGGCGAAGGTCAACGGCACGGTGAACCGGTTGCGCCAGTTCGACTCCGACCACCAGTACGCCGCGGTGACGGCGGTGTCCGCCGCACCGTAGACGGGCTGCAGGGAGCCGGGTGCGTTGGAGCCCGTCTGGCGGCAGGCCGCGTTGTCGTCCGCACAGCTCAGGCCCATGATCGGGATGACCACGAGCGAGCACGGCACGGACGAGGAGCACCCGAGCGACTCGTTCTCGGTCGCGGTGCGGACCTCGAAGGCGACGCTGCCGGTGCCGTCGGTCTGGGTGACCGCCGCGATCTCGGCGGGCGGGAACGCGGAGTCGATGCCCGACTCCGGCGCCTGCGTCGCCTCGTCGCAGAACTGGAACACCGTCCCGCTCGCGGCCCGGAACGGCAGCCGGTGCTGGAGGAACATGCTCTCGGGCAGCTGCGGGCACTGCTCCGGCCAGCCCGGGTCCTGGCTCTGCGGCAGGCGGTCGGCCTCGCTCGCGTAGCGGTCGTGCGCCCATGCGGCCGACGCCGTCGGCTGCTGGCCGAGACGCTGCGCCGCGACCGTCGTCCAGCACGTCTCCCGCGAGAGCTGCTCCTGGCCCGGGCCCGGGTTCTCCACGCCGCGGCACTCGAGGATGAGGACGGGGTACTCCTGGTACATCCCGTTCACGCCGTACGGGTCGGAGTACCGCCCGCCCGTGGGCCGCGCGCCGGTCCAGCTGACCTGGATGCGCTCGCGGCCCTGCAGGTTCTGCGTCGAGTCCACCGACACGGTGACGGTCCGTTGGTCCACGACCAGGTCGCTGCCGTCCGGCTGGACGTGCTCGCGGCTGAGCGTCCTCGTCGCGGTGAAGTCGGGCGACGGTGTGGCCGTCGCCGCCTGTGCCAGGGGCGGGGCGCCGGCGCGCTCGCCCGCGGCGGCGGGCAGGGCGGCCACGAGCACCGGGCCGGCGAGGGCGAGCGCCCCCAGGAGGGCCAGCGCGCGCAGCGCGGGACGGCGTCGGTCCGGTCGAGGCGTCGTCATGCGCCCATCGCCTTCCTCCTGGCCCGCACCCCGAGGATCCCGGGGAGGAGCACGATGGCCAGCACCTCGGCGGCAGCGAGCCCCGAGAAGGCGGGGGTGCTCCCCACGGCGCGTGGCGGGATGTCGCTGCGGACGGACGCGGTCGCGTCGCCCAGGGAGCCTGCGTCGCCGCCGACGGGCAGCCCGGTCTCCGGGTCGATGGCGGCACCGGCGAGCGCGGCACCGTCCCCGGCGCCGGCCGCCCCGCTCGCCCCGTCGGCCGCTCCGGCGCCCGAACCCGAGCCGGCTCCGGCGCCCGAACCCGACCCGGCACCGGCGCCCGTGCCCGACCCGGCACCGGCACCCGACCCACCGCCGCCCGTCTGCCCGGCCCCGAGGCACGGGCCCTGGCCGCTCTGGTCGCACGCCTTCGGCGGCGTCGCGATCTCGGCGAGGTGGTTCCGGGAGAGGTCACCCGCGACGAACGTCGGGTTGTTGCACGTGGTGGCGTCCCGGTTGGCGACGTCCACGGCGGCGTCGGCCTGGGCGAGCTTGGCCACCTGCTCGAAGCCCGCCTGCACGAGGTTCAGGGGCAGCGGCGAGTAGCCGTACGACCCGGCTTTCCCCTGGCCCTCGCACAGCGAGTAGAACATGAAGTCCACGAGGGTCTGGCGCTTGTTCGTCGTCATCCGGCCGTCGCTCGAGCCGGTCGGCAGGATCATGTACGAGTACGAGGACAGCGGGTACGCACGCGGGTCCGTGTTCGCGTACACGTCGTCGAGGATCTGCGTCAGGTAGGACGCGGAGCCCTTGTCCTGGTTGATCCGCGCCTTCGTCAGGGCGACCGCGACCGCGTACTGGGTGGGCTCGACGTAGTACCCGGCCGCGTTGAGCACCTTGACGACCGGGAAGTTCTTGTTGATCGGGTAGGAGTACTCGACGTAGGCGATGGTGCCGTTGCCCGATGACGCGGCCACCGTGTTCATCACCTGGTCCGAGCCGTTCGCGGCGATCATCCGCGTCCCGGACTTCTTCGGGTAGTACGAGGTCAGGCCGGAGTTGCCGAAGTAGGGCCGCCAGAGGTCGGGCTGCGCCTTGTCGAGCCAGGTGGTGAACTGCGCCGTCGTGCCGGAGCCGTCGGAGCGGACGACGGGCACGATCGGGACGTCGGGCAGCGCGCGCCCGTTGTTGTCCGCCTTGATCGCCGGGTCGGCCCAGGACGTGATCTGGTTGGTGAAGATCTTGGCGAGCGTCGGCCCGGAGAGCCGGATGTCACGGACCAGCGCGCCGGCCTGCTCCAGGTGGTAGGTGAAGGCCGTGCCGCCCGCGACGATCGGCAGGTACGCGTACTCGCGTGAGCCCGCGGTGTCGGGGTTCCCGTACTCGTCGACCCCCTGGTAGGGGATCTCCGAGATGGCGAAGTCCACGCTGCCGCCCGCGAAGTCCTTGCGGCCCTTCGACGAGCCGCCGCCGGTGTAGACGACGCGCATGCCGAGCGCGTCGACGTCGGAGATCCACTGGTCGACGATCACCTGGGACCACGTGGACCCGGTGCCCTCGATCTGGCCGTAGGCGGCGGATGCCGGCGTGGCCCCGGGCAGGACGACGAGGATCGTCACCGCCAGCACGGCGGCGATCCGGGCGAGCCGGCGGCGGGTGCCGCGACTGCCGCGACGAAGCTGAACCATGGGTCCTCCGGGGGTCAACGGCCGGTCCGCGGGCGCGCGATCCACCGCGCCGCGACGAAGAGGATGAGGACGAGCGCGAGCAGGATGGACGCCGCGGCGAACCCCCGCTCGATCGCGAGCGGCTCGCCGGAGCGTGCCGCCGAGAAGATGAACAGCGGCAGTGAGTTCATGACGCCGTCGGTCGGGTTGAGCACGAAGAACGTGGCGGCGCCGGAGGTGAGCAGCACGGGCGACGTCTCGCCGACGCCGCGCGCGACGCCGAGGATGAGGGCGGTCGCCAGGCCGGGTCGCGCCGTCGGCAGGACGACGTCCCACACGGTGCGCCAGCGGGACGCGCCGAGCGCCAGGCTCGCCTCGCGGAGCCCGGACGGGACCACACGCAGGACGACGTCGGCGGCCCGGGCGATGATCGGCAGCATCATCACGGCGAGCGCGAGCGACGCCGCGAGGCCCGACCGTGGCATGCCCAGGGTCAGGATCAGCGTCGTGTAGATGAAGAGGCCGGCCACGATCGACGGCAGGGCCGTCATCGCCTCCACGACCGTGCGGACGACGCGCGCGAACGCACCGCCCACCTCGGTCATGAAGACGGCGGTGCCCAGGCCGAGGGGCAGGGTCACCGCGACGGCGATCCCGATCTCGATGAGGGACCCGACGATCGCGTGCGCCACGCCGCCCATGGACAGGTCGTCGCGCGGGCCCACCCCCGCCATGTCGTGGGTCCACATGTTCAGGTGCCAGACGGCGTTCCACCCGCGGGCGAACGTGAAGACCACGGTGGAGACGAGCGCCGCGCCGATGATCAGGGCACCGCCCGTGACCATGGCGGACGCGAGCCGGTCCGCCACCATCGGGCCGGGGCTCGTGGCCGCCGTCGTCACGGTGACGAGCACGAGGAAGAGCGTGAACGCGGTGACGACGTAGCCGACGGGGCTGCCCCAGGGCAGCAGGCGGAAGCACAGCACCCAGGCCAGCGCCGCCGCGCCGACGAGCGAACCGAGCAGCACGAGCCGGTCGTCGGCCGTCGTGGCGCTCACGAACCGGCGCTGCTGGGGCGCGGGCGCCGGCGCCAGACGCCGGGTGTCCAGCACCCAGGTGTCGGGGATCCCGGCGGGCCCCTCGGCCGGTGCGGCGCCCGACGCGGCGCCCGGCACGGCCGCCGATGCGGCCGACGCCGTCGACGCGGCGGGCACGGTGGGCACGGCGGGCAGCTCGATCGTCGACATCAGATGTCCGTCCCGGCACCGGAGCGGCTCCGGGCGACGATCATGGCGGCCACGGTGTTGACCGCGAGGGTGATGAGGAAGAGGACGAGCCCGGCCGTCAGCAGCGCGGACAGCTGGGCGGGCGAGGCCTCCCCGAAGCGGCCTGCGATGAGCGCCGAGACCGTGTTCGTGCCCACCTCGAGGGGCCGGAACTTCAGGTCGAACGAGGGCGAGACGATCAGCAGGACGGCGATCGTCTCGCCGAGCGCGCGCCCGAGGCCGAGCATCGTGCCGCCGATGATCCCGCCCTTGCCGAACGGCAGGACGACGGCGCGGATCATGCCCCAGCGGGTGGCGCCGAGGGCCAGGGCGCTCTCGCGCTCGCCGGCCGGCGCCTGGGCGAAGACGTCGCGCATCACCGCGGCCGCCATCGGCAGCACCATCATCGCCACGGCGATGCCGGCCACGAACGCCGAGCCGGTGTAGCGGGTCTGCTCGTACTGCGCCGCCGTCGGGTCGGTGTCGACGTGGAAGAACGGGACGAACCCGAGGTAGGTCTGGAGCCAGCGGGCGACGTCGCTGGCGTGGGGCATGAGCAGGAAGAATCCCCACATCCCGTAGATGATCGACGGGACGGCGGCCATGAGGTCGACCATCGAGACGAGCACCTTCTTGATGCGCAGCGGCGCGTACTCGCTGATGTAGAGCGCGGTCGCCAGGCCGAACGGGAAGGCGATCGCCATCGCGACGAGGGCGACCGTGAGCGTGCCGAGCAGCACCGCGGAGATGCCGACGGTGTCCGACTCGGGCTGCCACTCGCTCTCGGTGAAGAACCAGAGGCCGTACCGCTGCATCGTGGGCACCGCCTGGATGGCCAGGAAGAGCGCGATGCCGCCGGTGACCGCCAGGACGGTGCCGCCGATCGACCGCGCGACCACGACGAACACCCGGTCGGCGCCCGTGGCGGCCCGCGACAGACGCCGCGGCGCCGCGGGCGGGAGGAGGGGCGCCTCGCCGCGCAGGATCGTGCTCACCGACGGCCTGCCTGCGGGGGCGTGGGCCGAGGGCCCACCGGGGGCGTGGGTCGCATGTGTCGTCCTTCGTGATCCGTGCGGGATGCCGGACCAGACACAACCGCTGTCGCATGACCGACGCGCACGGCGGCGTCGACCAGGGGACGAGGTACGCGTGAACGGGAGGCCAACGAGGTGGCTCGCGAGGGCGACGCGGTCACGGCCGATCCAGGCTGACGCGCCGGGCCGGGGAGCCACGGTGGAACTCGTGCACCTCGTCGTCGACGAACGCGAGGGGCGCCGCGAGCACGAAGCGCCGCCACGCCATCTCGCAGCGCACGTGCCGGTCGTAGCTGCCGACGCCGCGCACGACGGCGACGGCGTCGTGCTGCAGCGTCCAGGTCCAGCGATGCTCCGGCGTCGCCCGCACCGTGGCGGTGAGCAGGTCCGCGGCGGCGACGACGTCGGCCAGGCCGCGGCGGGCGAGGTCGGGTGTCGCGACACCGTCGACGGCGCACCCGAGGGGTCGGCCGTTGGAGCTGATCAGCCGCCACCAGTAGAGCGAGGCGGTGCGGTAGATCTGGAAGGCGTGGCCACCCGGCCTCATGCCACACGTCCCTTCAGGTCGGCCCCCCGCCGGAGGGAATCCCACCGCACGCGGGTGTCCGCCGGACCGGCGCAGCGTGTCCGTGGGACGTCACCCAGGTGAAGGGCCGCGCCGCCGAGGTGCCGCGCTACGCGGTCGCCGCGTAGGCGTCGGCGGTGGCGAGCACCGTGCCGACGTACTCGTCGGAGTGGTTGTAGGCGAGCACGGCCGCCCGCCAGCCGTCCCCGGTCGCCAGGTCTCCGCCGGCGGCGCACAGGTAGCGGGCGGCGCCGAGGGCCGCGTCGTCGAGGTCGTTGGCGTCGGCGGCGCCGTCGAGGTCGGCGTCCACGCCCCACCGCGCCCATGTCGAGGGCAGCATCTGCATCGGCCCGACGGCGTGGTCCCAGGCGGGATCGCCGTGCATCGCGGTCGACTCGGGGGTGGCCCGGATGGCCGCGACGCCGTCGCCGTCGAGGGCCGGCCCGAGGATGCGCGGCGTCGAGCGCCCGTCCTCGGCGAGCGTCGCCCCGCCGTGCGTCCCGTGGCCGGACTCGACGGCGCCGATGGCGGCGAGCGTCGTCCACCCGAGCCGGCAGCCCGGGTCCTCGGCGGCCACGCGGAGCGTCGCCCGGGCGTACGCACGCAGCGCGACCGGCGGGATCGCCGTGGCGGCCGCGACGGAGGTGACCCAGCTCGGGTCCACCTCGGCGCGGGCCTCGCGCGTCGCGCTGGTGAGCGTGACGTCGTCGCCGGCCGACACCTCGGGCGGCGCGGCCGCCTCGGCCGGCGCGGCCGTCATGGTGGCC
This sequence comes from uncultured Actinomycetota bacterium, assembly GCA_963807045.1. Classification (GTDB taxonomy): domain Bacteria; phylum Actinomycetota; class Actinomycetes; order Actinomycetales; family Cellulomonadaceae; genus Actinotalea. The sequence continues at coordinate 846,231 of CAWDZL010000002.1, forward strand.
ACGGCAGGCGCCTGGACGACGCTCCACGGCTGCAGCACGCCCGGCCCGCTCGCGGCCAGACCCGTGAGGACCAGGGCGCCCGCGGACGCGACGACGACGGCCACGGCGAAGGGGTCCCGCACGCGGCTCATGGTCCGACCCTCGCCCCGCCGACGGTCACCCGGACGACCGCGGGTCGACGGCCCGGTGAACCGGGGACGACGCGTGGTGCTGCCTGCCGCCGGCCCCGCTCGGGGAGCGACTGCTACGGCCGCCCGGCGTACGGCATCGTGCCCGACCACCGGATGGCGGTGACCCGCAGCGCCACGCCCGGCCGGGGCGCCTCGACCATCTGGCCGTTGCCGACGAACATCGCGACGTGGTGGATGCTCTCGGGGTTCGCGGGGTCGTCGCCCCAGAAGATGAGGTCGCCGGGCCGCATCTGGTCGTAGGTGATCTTGAGCACCTGGCGGTACTGGTCGCGCGACGTGCGCTTGATCGAGACCCCTGCGGCGCGCCAGGCGGCACCGGTGAGGCCCGAGCAGTCGAAGGAGTCCGGGCCGGTGGCGCCCCAGGCGTAGGGCTTGCCGACCTGCGCGACCGCCCAGGCGACGGCCGAGTCGCCCTGCGCGGCCGAGCCGCGCTGGGACCCGGTGCCGAGGCCGTACGGGTCCGATGTCGGAGGCTGGGTGGGCGGCGCGGGCGGTGCACCGGGATTGCTGGGCGGCGCGGGCGGCGCCCCCGGGGTGCTCGGCGGGGCCGGCGGCGCTCCTGGTGTGCTGGGTGTGCTGGGTGTGCTGGGCGTGCTGGGCGTGCTGGGCGTGGCCGGGGTGCCCGACGTCGGGTGCCCGGCCTGGGCGGCGGCGTCGGCGCGGGCCTTCCGGTCGGCGTCGATCTGCGCCTGACGTGCCTGCTCGACCTCGACGGAGGTCTGCCGCAGCTGGGCGAGCGTGGCGATGAGCTGCTCGCGCTCGGCGGCGACCTCGGCGACCTTCTGCTCGGCCGCCTGCTGCAGCTGCTGGGCCTGCGCCAGGGAGTCCTCGGCGGCGTCGGCGGCGTCCTGGGCCTGCGCCTCGGCCTCGTCGGCCTGCCGCGAGAGCGTGCGACTGACGAGCTGGGCGGCCTCGAAGGTCTGGACGGCACGGTCGGCGCGCTTGCCGAGCTGGTCGATGGCGCCGCTGCGCGCGACGTAGTCCTCGTAACCGTCGGCGGAGAGCAGGGCGGCGACGTTGCTGAGCCCTCCGCTGGACCGGTTCGCCTCCTTGGCGATACGGCCGAGCTCGACGCGCGCCGCTTCCATCTCCTCGCTCGCGCGCGCGGCGCGATCGGCGGCCTGGTCGGCTGCCACGGCGGCGCGGTCGCGGGCGTCGGTGGCGGCGGCGTAGTCCTCGGCGGCGGCCTCGACAGCGATCCACGCCTCGTCGACGGCGGCGGCCTGCTCGGCGAGGCGCACCTCGATCTGGGCGACGTCCGTGGCGGCGTCGGCGACCGCGGCATGCGCGGCCGCGACGTCGTCGTCGTCGATGGGGTCCGCGAGCGCGGTGCCGCCCGAGAGCACCGTTGCGGCCAGCGCGAGGGCGGCGAGGGCGGCGGGCACGGCGGGCACGGCGGGCACGGCACGACGACGTCCCTGCGGCACCGCACACCTCCCGTCCTCGGCTGCCTCACGGTAGTTCACTTCTGTCACTGTCGTCACACCTGTCACATCATCATCAGCCGTTCGGGTGATCGGCACCAGAGGACGCCGACATGAGCCCATCCCAGATGGCAAGACGGCCATTTCTCCCGCCGGACAGCGGCGCTTACCCTCGATGGCATGTCCTTCCACCGAATGTGCCGCTGACCCGCGCACGTTCGGTGGTGTGCCCACTGACCGGTAGAGCCTCGACGCCCCACGGCGGACGCAGGGCTCCCTGAGACCGGATCAGCGGCACCGATCCTCGCGTGCACCCCCTCCCAGTCCCATCGCGGGCTGCCCGGGTCAGTGCGCTGACGGCGGGTGAGCCCTCACCTCATACCCGCCCCGCACCGCCGTCAGGAGACCGACATGAGCAGCACCTGGTCCTTCGAGACCCGCCAGATCCACGCCGGCCAGAGCCCCGATCCCACCACCGGAGCCCGCGCCCTCCCGATCTTCCAGACGACGTCGTTCGTCTTCCCGGACGCCGACACCGCCGCGGCCCGCTTCGCGCTCGGCGACCTCGGCCCCATCTACACGCGCATCGGCAACCCGACCCAGCAGGTCGTCGAGGACCGCATCGCGAGCCTCGAGGGCGGCGTCGGCGCCCTCCTGCTCGCCTCGGGCCAGGCCGCCGAGACGTTCGCCATCCTCAACATCGCCGAAGCGGGCGACCACGTCGTCGCGAGCCCCAGCCTCTACGGCGGCACGTACAACCTGCTGCACTACACCCTGCCGAAGCTCGGCATCGAGACGACGTTCGTCACCGACCCGCACGACCCACAGTCCTGGCGCGACGCCGTCCGCCCGAACACCAAGCTGTTCTACGGCGAGACCATCCCCAACCCGCAGGCCGACATCCTCGACATCGCAGCCGTCGCGGCCGTCGCGCACGAGGTCGGCGTCCCGCTGGTCGTGGACAACACAGTCGCCACGCCCTACCTCATCCGCCCGCTCGAGTGGGGCGCCGACGTCGTCGTGCACTCCGCCACCAAGTACCTGGGCGGCCACGGCTCCGCGATCGGCGGCGTGATCGTCGACGGCGGCACGTTCGACTATGCGCAGCACCCCGAGCGCTACCCGAACTACAACACCCCCGACCCCAGCTACAACGGCCTCGTCTACGCCCGGGACCTCGGCGTCGGCAGCGCGTTCGGCGCGAACCTGTCGTTCATCCTCAAGGCGCGTGTGCAGCTGCTCCGCGACCTGGGCGCCGCGATCTCGCCGTTCAACGCGTTCCTCATCGCGCAGGGCCTCGAGACGCTGTCGCTGCGGGTGGAGCGGCACGTCGCCAACGCGACCGCCGTCGCGCAGTGGCTCGAGGCGCGCGACGACGTCCTGAAGGTGCACTACGCCGGGCTCGCGAGCAGCCCCTGGCACGCCAACGCCGAGAAGTACGCGCCCCGGGGCGCCGGCGCGGTGGTGGCGTTCGAGATCGCGGGTGGCGCCGCGGCCGGCAAGGCGTTCGTCGACGCCCTGGAGCTGCACTCCAACGTCGCGAACATCGGCGACGTCCGCTCGCTGGTGATCCACCCGGCGTCGACGACGCACAGCCAGCTCAGCCCCGAGGAGCAGGCGCTCTCCGGCATCACGCCGGGCCTGGTCCGTCTCTCGGTGGGCATCGAGCACCTGGACGACATCCTGGCCGACCTCGACGCCGGCTTCCGGGCAGCCAAGGGGGCCTGATGAACCTGGACACCTCCCCCGGCGACGGCGCGCGAGCCGTTAGTTTGCGTCTCGTGCAGACCGACGACGCCGCCGCGCCGAGGGAGGTGTCCGCGCCGTCCGCGCCAGGCCCTCGCTGGGCACCGGCATGGGCGGCCGGCGACGACGTCCCACCGGCGAGCGGCGCGTGGCGCCCGGGCGACCCGGTCGGCCGACGCCGGTTCCTCGACGTCGGCGACCTGCCGCTGGAGTCCGGCGAGGTACTTCCCGACGTGCGGATCGCCTACGAGACCTGGGGCACCCTCGCCCCCGACGGGCGCAACGCCGTCCTCGTCGAGCACGCCCTGACCGGCGACTCGCACGTCACCGGCCCCGCGGAACCCGGCCACCCGACCGCCGGCTGGTGGGACTCCCTCGTCGGCCCCGGCCGGCCCATCGACACCGACCGGTGGTTCGTCGTCGCCCCCAACGTGCTCGGCGGCTGCATGGGCTCCACCGGGCCGGCCAGCACCGCACCCGACGGGCGGCCGTGGGGCGGCAGGTTCCCGCTCGTGACGATCCGCGACCAGGTCACCGCCGAGGTCGCCCTCGCCGACGCGCTGGGCATCCGCGACTGGGCTCTCGTGATCGGCGCCTCGATGGGCGGCATGCGCGTGCTCGAGTGGGCGGTCATGGCGGCCGACCGCGTACGCGGCATCGCGCCCATCGCCACCACGGCGGCCAGCAGCGGCGACCAGATCGCGTGGGCGCACGCCCAGCTCGCGGCGATCCGCGCCGACGCCGGCTGGAACGGCGGCGACTACTACGACGCCGCGGTCGGCACCGGCCCGCACGTCGGGCTGGGCATCGCCCGGCAGATCGCGCACACCACGTACCGCAGCGCCATCGAGCTCGACCGGCGCTTCGGCCGCGAGCCGCAGCCCGGCGAGGACCCGCTGTTCGGCGACGGCCGCTACGCGGTGCAGTCCTACCTCGACCACCACGCGCGCAAGCTGGCCTGGCGCTTCGACGCCAACACCTACGTGACGCTCACGCAGTCGATCCTGTCGCACGACGTCGGGCGCGGGCGCGGGGGGATCGACGCGGCACTCGCGGCGGTCAGCGCGCGGGCGCTCGTGGTCGCCGTCGACACCGACCGGCTGTACCTGCCGGCCGAGTCGGAGGAGATCGCCGCCGCCCTGCCCACCGCGGACTACGTCCACTACGTGCGGTCCGACTTCGGCCACGACGGGTTCCTCGTCGAGTCCGACCAGGTCGGGGCCGTGGTGGCGGACTTCCTCGGCGAACCCTGACCGGCGCCGCCGCGGCCGTCTCGCCCACCACGAAATACGATCAACCCATGCCGCACTCCGCGACCGAGGTGGACGAGCTCGAACGGCTGCTGCGCGCGCAGTGGCTCCGGCTGCGGGACTGGGTGGACCGGCTGGACCTCGCGGCCGACACGGAGCCCTCGGCACTCGGCGGTTGGACCGTCGCGGAGCTCGTGGCCCACCTCGGCCGCAGCCTCGGCGCGCTCACCGACGCCGAGCCGGCACCGGTCGGCGACACCCCGCTGACGCTCGCCGAGTACGTCGGCACCTACCCGAACCGCGCCGCAGAGATCCGCGAGCACACCGCGGAGCTCGCCGCCACGATCGCGCACGACCCGCTGCCCGCCGTCGAGCGGATGGCCGATGCGGCGCTCGCCCGGCTGGAGCACCTGCGCACCCTCGCGCCCGACCCCGTGGTCCTCGCCCGCCGCGGGCCTGTGCTGCTCTCGACGATGGTCACGTCGCGGCTGCTGGAGCTGGTCGTGCACGGCGACGACCTGGTGCGCTCCACGCGTCTCCTCGCCCAGGGTGACCCCGGCCCGCTCGAGGCCGGCGCCGTCGCGGTCGTGGCGGACGCCCTGCTCGACGTGCTCGTCGCCCGCGGCGGCTGGCGCGTGGAGGTGCTCGACCCGGTGGGCTGGCTCCGCCTCGCGTGCGGGCGCGTGCCCCTGTCGCCATCGGCTCTCCTGGCCGCGCTGCAGCCGGCCCACCCGGGCGACTCGCTGCCCGACGTCGGGCGCCTCCTGCCGCTGCTGTAGCCGTAGCGTGTGGCCATGCCCACGATGCTCGCCGCCGTCGCGGTCGGCGCCGCGCCCGACGCCCCGCTCGACGTCGTCGACGTGCGCCCGGTCCCCCGCCCCACGGCGGACCGGCACTGGTCGATCGTCGACGTCCGCGCCGCAGCGCTGAACCACCACGACCTGTGGTCGTTGCGCGGCGTCGGGCTGCCCGCCGACCGCCTGCCCATGGTGCTCGGCTGCGACGCGGCCGGCGTCGACGCGGAGGGGCGGGACGTCGTCGTGCACGCGGTGGTCGGGGCGACGGGGCACGGCGTCGGGCCGGACGAGCCGCGCTCGATCCTCTCCGAGCGCTACCCGGGCACGCTGGCCGAGCAGGTCGCGGTCCCCACGTACAACCTCGTGCCCAAGCCGCCCGAGCTGTCGTTCGACGAGGCCGCCTGCATGCCTACCGCGTGGCTCACGGCCTACCGGATGCTGTTCGTCAGCGCGGGTCTGCGGCCCGGCGACCGCGTGCTCGTGCAGGGCGCGGGCGGCGGGGTCTCGACGGCGGCCGTGCGGCTCGGCGCCGCCGCGGGGCTGGAGGTGGCGGTGACCAGCCGCGACGCCGCCAAGCGCGAGCGCGCGCTCGGCCTCGGCGCCGCCGTCGCGGTCGAGCCCGGCGCCCGACTGCCGTTCCGCGTCGACGCCGTGCTCGAGACCGTGGGCGAGGCGACGTGGGCGCACTCGTTGCGGGCGGTGCGGCCGGGCGGCGTCGTCGTCGTCGCGGGCGCGACCACCGGCGCCCAGCCGGGCGCGGAGCTGTCGCGCATCTTCTTCACCGAGCTGCGCGTCGTCGGCGCCACCATGGGCACCAAGGAGGACCTGGCGGCGCTGCTGCGGTTCTGCGTGCTCAGCGGCGTCCGGCCCGTGATCGACTCGCGCTTCCCCCTCGCGCAGGCGCGCGCCGCACTGGCGCGGCTGGCCTCCGGTGAGCACTTCGGCAAGGTGGTGATCACGGTCCCGTGACCGACCTCCCGCTCGCGCCCGCCGGCCCACTCGACACCCCGCCGATCGCCCCGCCAGACGCCGCACCCGACGCCGCACCCGACGCGCCCCCCGCCGAGCCTGCCCCGCCGTCCGCGGGGTGGATCCCCGACGTCCTCGGTGACGGCTTCGAGGCGCTCACCCTCCCCCTGGCCGACGACGACGAGGGCCCGGTCGTCGCCACGCTCGTGCGGTACCGGCCCGACGCCGCCGCCCGACCGGCCCGCGCGATCCTCTACCTGCACGGCTGGAACGACTACTTCTTCCAGACGGAGCTCGCTCAGTACTGGCATGGGCACGGTGCCGCCTTCTACGCCCTCGACCTGCGCAAGTACGGCCGGAGCCTGCGCCCGCACCAGACGCCCAACTACGTCACCGACCTGGCCACCTACGACGAGGAGCTCGACGCGGCGGTCGCCGCCGTGCGCGCCGACCTCGGCCCGCACGCGCGCCTCATGCTCATGGGCCACTCGACCGGCGGCCTCGTCGGCGTGCTGTGGGCGCACCGGCGGCCCGGCATCCTCTCTGGCCTCGTGCTCAACAGCCCGTGGCTGGAGCTCATCGGCTCGACGCTCACCCGGACGCTGTCGATGCCCCTCGTGCACGGGCTCGCCAGGACGCAGCCGAAGGCCCCGCTGATCAACACCGACCCGGGCTTCTACGCCCGCACGGTGCTCACCCGGTACGGCGGCGAGTGGGACTACGACGAGACCTGGCGCCCGACGCCGTTCCACCCCGTCCGGCCCGGCTGGATTCAGGCGGTGCTCGGGGGGCACGCGGCGGTCGCGCGCGGCCTGCAGCTGTCCTGCCCGGTGCTGATGGCCGCGGCCGAGCGCAGCCTCGTGCTGCCGCGCTGGCGTGAGGAGATGCGCCGCGCGGACACCGTGCTCGACGTCGACCTCATGGCCCGGCGCGCGGTCCAGCTCGGGCCCGTCGTCACGGTGGTGCGGATCCCGGACGGGATCCACGACCTGACGCTGTCCGTGCGGCCGGCGCGCGAACGCTTCTACGCCGAGGTCACACGCTGGACGACGGCGTACGGCTGGGAGTGAACCCTAGAACTGGTCGGGGAACAGCTCGGCGGCGAGCTGCGAGAGTGTCGGGCCCTTCGCGCTGTCGACGTGCCACGCCTGCCACGCGTCGAGGGGGCCCGTGTAGCCGGTGATCGCGCGGCTGAGCGCCTCGACATCCCCGAAGAGCGAGCCGTCGGACGTCTCGAGCGTGCCGTCGGCGTGCAGCAGGCACTCGTACGCCGAGGGCGCCCACACCGGCGACCACACCAGAAGCACCGGGCCGTCGAGGATGTCCGCGACGGCGGCGAGCGCCGGGTCCGGTCGCGGGGTGCTGAGGCTCGCCATGGGCACCGCGAACGAGGGCGGCACGACCCGCGGCGCGGGCCGGGGCGCGCGCGTCCAGGTCGGGTCGGTCTGCTCGAGCAGCTCGGACGCGTCGTCCGGCGGCCACGGCCACCCCGGGCGGGGCGCGGACCACGAGGCTCGAACGGTGGCCTCGGGCGCCGCGGGGGCTGCCGCCCGGGGGGCCACGGTGGGCTGCGACGACGTCCACCCGGGCACGGAGTCGATGGGGGCGTCGGCGGGCATCCGCACGGGCGGGCCGCTCGCGGTCCAGCCGGTGGCGTCGATCGGCACCGGCGGGGCGGTCGGGCGCGACCAGGTGGGCGCCGACGGCGGGGCGACCGCGGAGGAGCCCGCCCGGCGGGCGGCCTCCGCGCGGTCACGGTAGAGCGGCGTCGGGTCGAACGACTCCGGGTCGGGCTCCGGGTCCCGCGCCCAGGACGGGCGCTCGATGCTGCGCTCGGGCGGCGTGGAGCGGCCGACCGGGGAGAAGCTCGACGACGCGGCTCCCGTCCTCCTGCGCGACGACCTCGGCACGCAGGACGTCGACCTGCCAGCCGGGCTGCAGCAGGAACTCCAGGACATCCGTCAGCCCGGGCGCGACGTGCGAGCACACGAGCAGCAGGCGCGCCCCGCCCCGCACGAGCGTGGACAGGAGCGCCGTCGACGGGACGGTGAGCCGGAAGGCAGCGAGGTGGGCGGCGTACCGCTCGGGGCCACCGCCATAGGCGGCGGCCAGGTCGGCCGTGCTCATGCGGGCGGCGCGGCCGGCGTGCCGCAGCGCGCGGACCACCGCCTCCTCGTCCAGGAGCGCGACGATCTCGACGACGACCGGCTCGCCGGATGCGTCGACGGCCAGGAGGTGCGGCTCGTCGGCGTTCCCGTTGCGGACCCGGAGCGGCATGAGGTGCTCGCCGAGCAGGGCGTCGAGCTGGTCCGCAACCATCGAGGGCGTCGCAGGACCGGCATGACCGGACTGACCGGGGTGGCCGGTCGGCGCAGATGCGGCCGCGAGGCGGCCGTCGGTGGCGTAGGTGGTCATGGTCTTCCGGGGGAGACGGGCGACCCGGGGGTTGGGCCGTAGGGCCGACTCTAGAGGGTGGAATCGCCCCTCGTGAACCCATCCGTTAACAATTGGTCCGTTTTGTCGCCCGTACGGGTGAGTCGTGTCAGCCCTGGGGCGCGTCCGGGGGCGCGTCGTCGAGGCGGGCGGCGAGCAGCTGGGCCAGGTGCATGCCGCGCACGTGCGCGAGGTCGTCGGCCTGCGTACGGCACGAGAAGCCGTCGGCGAGCAGCACGGTGCCGGGCGCGGCCGCGCGCAGCGCCGGGAGGAGCCCGTTCTCCGCGACCGCGACGGACACCTCGTAGTGGCCACGCTCCATGCCGAAGTTGCCCGCGAGGCCGCAGCAGCCGGCGACGGTCGTCACCTCGGCGCCCGCCGTACGCAGCAGGCCGAGGTCGGCGTCGTACCCCATGACCGAGTGCTGGTGGCAGTGCGGCTGGGCGACGACGTCCACCCCGGCCAGGCTCGGCGGCGACCACACGGACCCGTCGGGCCCCGGCGTCGTGAGCGCCTCCGCGAGCGTCCGGGTCGCACGCGCCACCGCGGCCGCACGCGGGTCGTCCGGCAGCAGATCCGTCAGGTCGCTGCGCAGCAGGGCCGTGCACGACGGTTCGACGCCGACGATCGGCACACCGTTGACGGCGAACGGTCCGAGCACCCCGAGCAGCGCCTGCAGGCGCGTGCGCGCGCCCTCCAGCTGGCCGGTCGAGATCCACGTGAGGCCGCAGCAGGCGTCCTGGTCCGGCACGATCACGTCGTAGCCGGCCGCCTGCAGCACGCGGATCATGGCTCGGGGCACGTCCGGGTCGAACGCGTCGCTGAACGAGTCGGCCCACAGCACAACGGGGCGGGTCGCCGCCGCCGCGCGCGACACCTGGGCGGCGGGCGTCTCGGGCCGCGCCCCGGCCGCGCGCAGCTCCGCGCGCCGCGCGTTCCGGAACGAGACCTTCGCGAACCGGGGGATCGACCGGCGTCGGTCCATCCCCCCGACGGTGAGGATCAGCTTGCCGAGCGGCCGGAAGCCGAGCACCGCGTTGGCCAGCCACGGGATCCGCAGCGCCGCCACCAGGCGCGTCCAGCGCGGCAGCCAGCCGAGCGCGTAGTGGTTGGTCGGCCGCAGGCGCCGCCGGTACGCCCGGTGCAGCACCTCCGCCTTGTACTGCGCCATGTCGACGCCGGCCGGGCAGTCGGCCGAGCACGCCTTGCAGCTCAGGCAGAGGTCGAGCACCTCGCGCAGCTCCGGCGAGCGCCAGCTGCCGGCCACGAGACTCCCGTTCGCGAGCTCCTGGAGCACCCGGGCGCGCCCGCGCGTGACGTCCTTCTCGTCGCCGGTCGCCCGGTACGACGGGCACATGAAGCCGCCCTCGGCCGAGGTGTCCGCACGGCACTTCCCGACGCCGACGCACCGGTGCACGGCCTTGGTGAAGTCGCCGTCGTCGTGGGGGAAGGCGAAGCCGGTGGCGCGCGGGATCGGGTGTGCGTGCGGGCGGCGCAGGTCCGCGTCGAGCGGGCGGGGGTCCACGAGCACACCGGGGTTCAGGAGGTTGCGCGGGTCGAACAGGTGCTTGACCGCGCCAAAGGCCGCGAGCGCCGCCTCGGAGTACATGATCCCCAGCAGCTCGCTGCGGGCCCGGCCGTCGCCGTGCTCGCCGGAGAGCGAGCCGCCGTGCGCGGTGACCAACGTCGCGGCGTCGGTCATGAACGCGCGGAAGCCCGCGACATCGGCGGACCGCTCCAGCGGGATGTCCAACCGCACGTGCACGCAACCGTCGCCGAAGTGCCCGTAGGTGAGGCCGTCGACGCCGTGCGCGGCCATGAGCGCCTCGAACTCGCGCAGGTAGGCGCCGAGGCGCTCCGGAGGCACCGCGGCGTCTTCCCAGCCCGGCCACGCCTGGCGGCCGGCAGGGGTGCGACCGCCCAAGCCGGCGCCGTCGGCCCGGATCTGCCACATCGCGCTCGCCTCGGCACCCGGGGGCATCACGCGCGAGGAGACGGCCCCGGCGTCGGCCACCATGGCCCGCGCGCGGGCGAGCGCCTCGTCCGTCGTCGCGCCGCCCATCTCGACCATGAGCCAGCCCGCCCCGGCCGGCAGCTCCGGCACGGCCGCCTCGCCGCGGTGCCGGCGCACGACGTCGACCAGCCGGGCGTCCAGGCCCTCCACCGCGAGCGGGGCGTGCGCGAGCAGGGCCGGGACGGCGTCGGCGGCCGACGCCATGTCGGCGTAGCCGAGCACGACCAGCACCGCCGCGTCCGGGATCGGGACGAGCGACACCGTCGCACCCAGCACCGTCACGAGCGTGCCCTCGGTGCCCACGAGCATCTTGGCGAGGTCCTGGCCCTTCTCGGGCAGCAGGTGCTCGAGGGAGTAGCCGGACACCTGCCGGGAGAAGCGGCCCAGCTCGGTGCGCGCCAGCGCGAGGTTGGCGTCGAGGACGCCGTCGAGCCCCGGCACCGCGTCGAGCGCGCCCTCACCTGCGCGCGCCGTGAACCGGCGACCCTGGCCGTCGACGACGTCGAGGCTCGACGACCTGGTCGACCGTGCGGCCCCACGCGACGGCGTGCGGCCCGCAGGCGTTGTTGCCGATCATGCCGCCGAGCGTCGCCCGGTTCTGGGTCGAGGGGTCGGGGCCGAAGCGCAGACCATGCGGCCGGGCGGCCCGCTGCAGGTCGCTCATGACGACGCCGGGCTCGACGACGGCGGTGCGCGCGTCGGCGTCGATGGTCCCGATCGCGGTCAGGTGGCGAGAGGTGTCGACGACGATCCCGGTGCCGATGGCGTTGCCGGCGACGGACGTGCCGCCGCCGCGCATGGTCAGCGGCGTGCCCGTCGCCCGGGCGACCTCGGTGACCGCCAGCAGGTCCGCGACGTCGAGCGGGGCCACGACGACGGTGGGCACCACCCGGTAGTTGGAGGCGTCGGTCGTGTACTGGGCCCGCGCCCGGGTCGAGGTCAGGACCTCGCCCCGGACCACCGCACGCAGCGCGGCGGCGAGCTCGGCGACGTCGGACTGGGCACCCGCGCGGGCCTCGGCGATGGACACGCGCGCATCCTGCCACGCAGGCCGGGAGCCGAGCCGGGCACCGGCCCCCGAGGGCCCCAAGTGACCACGGGGCGGACGCTCGCCAAGCGCGAGCGCCGGGCGAGGCGGCCGACGCGGGGCGGCGAGCTCGGCACGGGGCGCGGGCGGGGCAGGGTGCGAGACGGGCGGGCGGGGCCGCGGCCGGCGCGAACAACCGCGCGCCCGTCGAACAACTGTCGCTCGCAGGGCGGGCGGTTGTTCGACGGGCGCGAGACGGGCGGGCGGTTGTTCGACGGGCGCGAGACCGGCGGCCGTGGGTCAGACGGCGGCGGCGTCCAGCGTGATCGTCGCGCCGGCGAGGGCCTTGCTCACCGGGCACGTCTCCTTCGCCTCGCCCGCGACGCGCACGAACGTGTCGGCGTCGATGCCCTCGGCGCTCCCCCGCACCGTCAGCCGGATGCCCGAGATGTGGAAGCCGCCGGCCGGGTCGGGCGCGAGCGTCACGTCGGCCGTGACGTCGATGTCACCGGGCGTCCCGCCGGCCTGGCCGAGCAACGCCGAGAACTGCATCGCGTAGCACGACGACAGGGCCGCGCCGATCAGCTCTTCCGGGCTGGTGGTGCCATCGGCGTCGTCCGCGGCACGCTTGGGGAAGGACACGTGGTAGGTGCCGAGCTTCGAGCTGACGAGCTCGACGTCGCCGCTGCCCTCGTTCAGCGTTCCGGACCAGGCAGTACGTGCGGTGCGCGTTGGCATGGGTTGCCTCCTCGATCGGCGGGTCGTCCCGACCGTATCGCCAGGGGCGGCCCGAAGCACCTGGAGGTCCCACGCGCCCCGACCCCGAGCCCGGCCCGCGGGACCGCGTCGACGCGGCCCTCGCGGCGCACCCGCGCGCGGGGTTCCTCCGTGCCGCGCACCGGCCGATGGCCGCGTGGGACCAGCCGTTGCCCATCGGCCACGGCCAGACGAGCTCGCAGCCCAGCACGGTGGCGCGGATGCTGCGCCTCCTGGACGTCCCGGCCGGGACGCGCGTGCTCGACGTCGGCGCGGGCTCCGGGTGGACGACGGCGCTGCTCGCCCACCTGGTGGGCCCGGCCGGGAGCGTCGTCGGCGTCGAGCTCGAGCCGGAGCTCGCCGCCTGGGGTGCCGCGAACCTCGCCGCCACCGGGCAGCCGTGGGCGCGCGTCGTCGTCGCGCCGCCCCACGTGCTGGGTCTGCCCGACGACGCCCCGTTCGACCGCATCCTCGTCTCGGCCGAGGCCAAACGTCTGCCGCAGGCGTTGCTGGACCAGCTCGCCGTCCCCGGCCGGATGGTGGCGCCGGTCGCCGGCGGCCTCGTCGTGGTCGCCGCGACGACGTCGGGCACGCAGGTCACGCGACACGAGGGCTACCGGTTCGTGCCCCTGCGCTGAGCGGGCCACCGGCGCGCAGGCCCGACGCCCGAGGGCCCGGCCCGCGCGTCGCGCGAGCCGGGCCCTCGGGTCCGTCAGCCGATCAGGTCAGCGGGTGTCACCGCCGCCGGCGACGACCGCGGCGCGGCCGGCCTCCAGGCGGGCGATCGGGATCCGGAACGGCGAGCAGGACACGTAGTCGAGCCCGACGCTGTGGAAGAAGTGGATCGACTCCGGGTCACCGCCGTGCTCGCCGCAGACGCCGAGCTTGATGTCCGGGCGCGTGGCCCGGCCCTTCTCGACCGCCATCTTGACGAGCCCGCCGACGCCCTGCGTGTCGATCGACTCGAACGGCGAGACGCTGAACACGCCCTTCTCGGTGTACTGGTTGAAGAACGCGCCCTCGACGTCGTCCCGCGAGAAGCCCCACGTGGTCTGCGTCAGGTCGTTCGTGCCGAACGAGAAGAACTCGGCCACGTCCGCCATGCGGTCCGCGGTGAACGCCGCACGCGGCAGCTCGATCATCGCCCCGATGGGGATGTCGAGCGTGACGCCCTGCTCCTCCGCGACCTCCTTGAGCACGATCTCGGCCTCGTCCCGGATCAGGTGCAGCTCCATGACCGACGCCGCGAGCGGGATCATGATCTCCGCCTTCGGGGTGCCGCCGGCCTTGATCCGCGCCGCCTGGGCCTCGGCGATCGCCCGCACCTGCATGGTGAACAGGCCCGGGATGACGATGCCGAGGCGCACGCCGCGCAGGCCGAGCATCGGGTTCGCCTCGCGCGTCTTGTCGACGGCCACCAGGAGCACCTTGTCCCGCGCCGCCGCCTCGGACGTGTCGCCCGCGGCCTCCGCGAGCGCCACCTTGACCTTGAGCTCGGTGTAGTCGGGCAGGAACTCGTGCAGCGGCGGGTCGATGAGGCGGATGGTGACGGGCAGGCCGTCCATCGCCTCCAGGATGCCGATGAAGTCGTCCCGCTGGAGCGGCATGAGCGCGTCGAGCGCCGTCTGCTGCTCCGACTCGTCCTTCGCGAGGATGAGCCGCTCGACGAGCACCCGGCGGTCGCCCAGGAACATGTGCTCCGTGCGGCACAGACCGATGCCCTGACCACCCAGGGTGCGGGCGCGCACGGCGTCCTCCGGGGTGTCCGCGTTGGCCTCGACGCCGAGCCGGCGGGCGGCGTCGGCGTGCGTGAGCAGCGCGTCCACCGCGACGACCAGCTCGCGTGTCTCGACGTCGTCGCCCACCTCGGCGAGCGCGGCCTCCAGCCCGTGCTCGAGGTAGCGAACGACGGGCGAGGGCACCACGGGCACGTCGCCGAGGAAGATCTCGCCGGTCGAGCCGTCGATGGCGATCGTGTCGCCCTCCCGGACGACCGTGCCGTTGACCGTGACGGTCCGGGCCACGACGTCGACCTGCAGCGCCTCGGCGCCCACCACGCAGGTGGTGCCCATGCCGCGGGCCACGACGGCCGCGTGCGACGTCTTGCCGCCGCGCGAGGTGAGGACGCCGACCGAGGCGATCATGCCGCCGAGGTCGTCGGGGTTCGTCTCGCGCCGCACCAGGATCACGGTCTTGCCCGCAGCTGCCCACTCCACCGCCGTCGGCGAGGAGAAGACGGCCTGACCGACGGCCGCGCCCGGGGACGCCGCCATGCCCTTGGCGAGCAGCGTGCGGTCGGCCTTCACGTCGAACTGCGGGAACATCAGCTTGGACAGCTGGTCGCCCGTGACCCGCTCGAGCGCCTCGTCGAGGGTGATGAGGTGCTCCTCGACGAGCTGGTGGGCGATCCGGAAGGCCGCGCCCGCGGTGCGCTTGCCGACGCGCGTCTGAAGCATCCACAGCTTGCCGCGCTCCACCGTGAACTCGATGTCGCACAGGTCGCGGTAGTGGGTCTCGAGGCGGCGCATGACCTGGCGCAGCTCGGTGTAGGCCTTCGGGTCGATCTTCTCCATGTCGGCCAGCGACAGGGTGTTGCGGATGCCGGCGACGACGTCCTCGCCCTGCGCGTTGGTCAGGTAGTCGCCGTAGTCGCCGAGCTGGCCCGTGGAGGGGTCGCGCGTGAAGCACACGCCCGTGCCCGAGTCCTCGCCGAGGTTGCCGAACACCATCGTGCAGACGTTGACGGCGGTGCCGAGGTCGTCGGAGATCCGCTCACGACGCCGGTACAGGCGCGCCCGCTCGGTGTTCCACGAGTTGAAGACGGCCTCGACCGCGAGGTCGAGCTGCGCGCGCGGCGTCTGCGGGAACTCCCGGCCGGTCTCCTCGCGGACGATCTGCTTGTAGACGCCGACGAGCTCCTTGAGGTCCTCGGCGGTCATCTGCGGGTCCGCGGTGTAGCCCTTGGCCTTCTTCGCGGCGTCGAGCGCATCGGCGAACCGGTCGCCGTCGATGTCCAGCACCGTCTTGCCGAACATCTGGATCAGGCGGCGGTAGGAGTCCCACGCGAACCGCTCGTTGTTGGAGAACCGTGCGAGACCCTCGACCGACTCGTCGTTGAGGCCGACGTTGAGGACGGTCTCCATCATGCCGGGCATGGAGAACTTGGCACCCGAGCGGACGGACACCAGGAGCGGGTCCTTCACGTCGCCGAGCTGGCGCCCGAGAGTGTCTTCGAGGCGACGCACCGCCTGGGTGACCTCGACCCGCAGCTCTGGAGGTAGCTCGCCGGACTGCATGTAGACGCGGCAGGCGTCCGTCGTGATGGTGAACCCCGGAGGTACCGGCAGCCCGAGGTTGGTCATCTCGGCGAGGTTCGCGCCCTTGCCACCGAGCAGATCCTTGAGGTCCTTGTTGCCTTCGCTGAAGTCGTAGACGTACTTCGCCACGGTTCGCCTCTCTGCGCGCCGGACGCCAGCCTCGTTGCTGGCGCCACGCCCCCTAGCGTGCAGGGGGCTTCACCCATCCTGCCGGGGACCTTGGGCCCGAAGGAAGAAGCTCGGGGCGTCCGACCATGCCGGCCCCGGGCGCCGCCGGGGCCCACCTGAGCCCAAGGTCACACGACCGCCGCGGTGCCCAGTCCTACCGTGCAGGGGACAGCAGAGTTGCTATCTCCCACGTCAGGGGTCATCGTGAGCGTTGCGCTGAACGAGGGGGGCGCCATCCCGGCGCCGGCCCACCACTCCTCCATCCATCAGCCCCCCGGCGGGCGCTCCCCCCTCCGGCGCCTGGTCGCCGGGCTCGGCGCGGTCGTCGGCGTACTGGCCCTGGCGGGCTGCGGCTCCTCCGACGGCGCTGAGGGCGGCGGCGAGGCCAACCTCAAGCTCCCCGACCTGGCGTCCGTGGAGATCATGGGCGGCGGCTCCGGCCGCAACCTGCTGATCGCGGGCCTCGTCGTCTGCGTGCTGGGCCTCGGCTTCGGCGTCCTGACGTACTCCCAGCTCCAGAAGCTCCCCGTGCACGCCTCGATGCGCGCGGTCTCCGAGCTCATCTACACGACCTGCAAGGCGTACCTCGTCAAGCAGGGCAAGTTCCTGATGATCCTGTGGGCGTTCATCGCCGTGGTCATCGTCATCTACTACGGCGTGCTCGTCGGGTTCTCCGTCGGACGTGTCGCGATCATCATCGCGTTCAGCCTCATCGGCATGGGCGGCTCGTACTCGGTCGCCTGGTACGGCATCCGGGTCAACACCTTCGCGAACTCGCGGACGGCGTTCGCGTCGTTGGAGGGCAAGCCGCTGCCGGTGCACCGCATCCCGATGAAGTCCGGCATGTCGATCGGCATGGTGCTGATCAGCGTCGAGCTGCTGATGATGCTGATCATCCTGCTGTTCCTGCCCGGCGACCTGGCCGGCGCCTGCTTCATCGGATTCGCCATCGGCGAGTCCCTCGGCGCCGCGGCCCTGCGCATCGCGGGCGGCATCTTCACGAAGATCGCGGACATCGGCTCCGACCTCATGAAGATCGCGTTCAAGATCAAGGAGGATGACGCCCGCAACCCCGGCGTCATCGCGGACTGCACCGGCGACAACGCCGGCGACTCGGTCGGCCCGTCGGCCGACGGCTTCGAGACCTACGGCGTCACCGGCGTCGCGCTCATCACCTTCGTGCTCCTCGCCGTCGACAGCCCGGCGGTCCAGGCGAGCCTCCTGGTGTGGATCTTCGTCATCCGCGTGGTCATGGTCATCGCGTCCGCGGCGTCGTACCTGATCAACGACGCGTGGACGCGCGCCCGGTACGGCAAGGCCGAGCGGTTCAACTTCGAGGCCCCGCTGACCTCGCTGGTCTGGATCACGTCGGCCGTCTGCGTCGCCGCGACGTACCTGATGACGTACATCGTGCTCTCCGACGTCGTCAGCGACGGCCTGTGGTGGAAGCTCGCCTCGATCATCTCCTGCGGCACGCTGGCCGGCGCGATCATCCCCGAGCTGGTCAAGGTCTTCACGTCGACCCACTCCAAGCACGTCCAGGAGGTCGTGAAGAGCTCCCGCAAGGGCGGGCCGTCGCTGAACATCCTGTCCGGCCTGGTGGCGGGCAACTTCTCCGGCTACTGGCTCGGCATCACCATCGTCGGCCTGATGAGCGGGGCGTTCCTCGTCAGCGAGCAGGGCCTCGGCGCCATCATGGCGGCGCCGGCGGTCTTCGCCTTCGGCCTCGTGGCGTTCGGCTTCCTCGGCATGGGCCCGGTCACCATCGCGGTCGACTCCTACGGCCCCGTCACGGACAACGCACAGAGCGTGTACGAGCTCTCGACGATCGAGGAGATCAAGGGCATCGACGCCGAGGTCAAGTCCGAGTACGGCTTCACCCCCGTGTGGGAGAAGGCCAAGCTGATGCTCGAGGAGAACGACGGCGCGGGCAACACCTTCAAGGCGACCGCCAAGCCGGTGCTCATCGGTACGGCGGTCGTGGGTGCCACCACGATGATCTTCTCGATCATCATGAGCCTGACCGACAAGCTCACGACCAACATGGAGAACCTCTCCCTGCTGCACGCGCCTCTGCTGCTCGGTCTGATCACCGGCGGCGCGATGATCTACTGGTTCACCGGCGCCTCGATCCAGGCGGTCACGACCGGCTCCTACCGGGCCGTGGAGTTCATCAAGCAGACGATCCGCCTCGAGCCCGGCGCCACCAAGGCGAGCGACGAGGACTCCCGCAAGGTCGTCGAGATCTGCACGCAGTACGCGCAGCAGGGCATGCTCAACATGTTCCTCGGTGTGTTCTTCGCGACGTTGGCCTTCGCCTTCGTCGAGCCGTTCTTCTTCATCGGCTACCTGATCTCGATCGCGATCTTCGGCCTCTACCAGGCGATTTTCATGGCGAACGCCGGCGGCGCCTGGGACAACGCGAAGAAGATCGTCGAGGTCGACCTGCACGCCAAGGGCACCGCGCTGCACGACGCGACGATCGTCGGCGACACCGTCGGCGACCCGTACAAGGACACCTCGTCCGTCGCGCTCAACCCGGTCATCAAGTTCACGACCCTCTTCGGCCTCCTCGCCGTCGAGCTCGCCGTGAACCTGACCGACGACGGCAACGGCACCCTCGTCCACGTCCTCGCCGCGGCCTTCTTCGTGGTCTCGGCGTACTTCGTGTGGCGGTCGTTCTACGGCATGCGCATCAAGAGCACGCTGACCGACGACGACGAGGGCGCCGAGCCCGAGGCGCCGGAGACGGGCGGGACCGACGCGGTCACGCCGACCGTCGAGGAGCCCACGGCATCGGACACCGAGCCTGAGGCTCCGACCGAGGAGTCGGCCGCCACGGAGAAGGACCTTGCCGAAACCCTGCAGGAGTCATGACGCAGGTTCCATGATTGGCGCACGGCCCGGCGGCCCCGAGCTCACGAGCTCGGGGCCGTCGGCTTACCACCGGCACTCAACGGATGGGGGAGTCATGAAGGTCGCAGTGCGGTACAGCGCGGCACTCGTCGACGCGGACGGGCACGTCGCAGGGCACGACGCCGGTGCAACCCTGGTCCGTCGGCTGCTACGGGTGTTCCCGGGCGCCAGCCTGGTCGGCCCCGGCCCCCGCCACTGCGCGGGGTTCGACGTGGTGCCGTTGGAGTTCCTCGACGGCGGCGAGACCGTCGTCATCACGATGGACGTCGTCGACTCCCTCGACGTCTGGCAGACGCTCAAGGCGAGCTGCGACGAGCCGCGCGTCATGAACTTCGTCTGGTTCAACACCTCGCAGTTCGGGCACCCGGTGGAGAAGGCGACGCTGGGCCTGTCCTGCGCCCTGTTCCCCACGTTCTGCAACTCCGAGCGGACCGCCAACGAGGTGCGCGAGATCGTCCAGGCCTGGACCGTCCCGCCGCTGGCCGAGAAGGCCCGCACCGCGTGGGTCAACCTCGGCTTCCGCGTCGAGCACGTGCAGCCGCGCGTCGAACCCCCGGTCCCGGTCGTCCTCTACCCAGCCATCTACCTGTCCGCGCGCAAGCAGCCGCAGCTGTTCCTCGACGTCGTCGAGCGCGTGGTCAAGCGCACCCCGATCCGGGTCGAGGCGCGGCTGCACGAGTCGCACCTGGTCTCCGAGCAGGCGATGCGGCTGTCGCGGCGCGACTGGGCGTGGGTCGGCCCGCTCACCGCGAGCCGGGAGGACTACTGGTCTGCACTGGCCCGCACGACGGCGTTCCTCGCGACAGCGGACGAGGAGTCCTACGGCCTGGCGTACGTGGAGGCGCTGGCGGCCGGCGTCGTCGGCGTGTTCCCGGACCGGCCGTGGGTGCGTGGCATCCTCCCCGACGGCTACCCGTTCGTGTACCGGACGGCGGCCGAGGCCGAGGAGATGCTGATGCGCGCCGTGACCGACACGGCGGCCTGCCGCACCGAGCTCGACGCGCTCACGGGCGGGAGCTTCGTGGAGTGGCTGAAGGTGCGGCACAGCGACGACCTGTTCGAGCACGCCATCGCGGAGCGCGTGAAGGAGTGGTTCGGCGTCTGAACGCCGGACGACGCGGGAGGGGCTGCGGGGCGTTCCCGTGGCCCCTCCCCCGCGTCAGGGGCGCAGCGGGTCCGTCACGCCGTACGCGACCAGGCGCAGCCGCCGCGCGTCCTCGACGAGGATCTCGTACGTACGGGCGACGAGCTCGGCCGGGGTGTCGCTCCCGGCGCGGAGGAACCGCCCGGAGAGCCGGTCGAGCTCGCCCGAGGCGATCGCGAGCAGCATCTCGACGCTCGCCTCGAGCGGCGTCCACTCGGTGCGTCCGGCGTGCATGGGCATCGACGTCGACATCTCGGTGGGCACGACGCCGGGCGCCAGGTCGAACGAGCGGACGCCCCGCTCGCGGTACTGGGCGTCGAGCATCGTCGTGAGGCGGCCGAGCGCGCCCTTGCTGATCGCATAGCCGGTGTACGCCGCGGCGGGCCGGTGCCCCAGCCCGGAGTTCAGGTTCACCACCCGGCCGCCGCCCTGGGCCAGCATGCCCGGCAGCAGCGCGTGCGTCATGTTCAGCGGGCCCCGCACGTTGGTCTCGATGACGCGCCAGACGTCCTCGAGGTCGTCGTCGGCGAAGGGCGCCTCGCGGCCCTCCACCACGCCCGCGTTGTTGACCAGCAGCCCGACGCCACCGAGCTCCTCGCCGAGCCTCCGCGCCGCCGCCCGGACCGCCGCCGGGTCCACGAGGTTCACCGGGACGACGACGGGCCGCCCGCCCGCCTCGGCGACCTCCGCCGCCACGGTCTCCAGCGCGCCGACGTCGCGCCCGACCAGCCCGACGCCGTAGCCCTCGGCGGCCAGCCCCAGAGCCAGCCCTCGCCCGATCCCCCGGCCCGCCCCCGTGACGACGGCGGTGCGCGGCAGCTCGATCTCGATCGTCATGACCCCATCCTGGGCTCTCCGGACGTCGACTGCAGGGTCTTGGCCATCTGCTGCAGCACGAGGTCCGCCCGGCGTGGCAGCCCGTACCGCTCGTCGCCGTACGGGAAGGGCTCGAGGTCGCCGGTGAGCGCGTAGCCGCAGCGCTCGTACCAGGCCTGCAGCTCGGGGCGATGGTTGAGGACCGTGAGCTCCATGCGGCCCGCCCCCCACGCCCGGGCGCGCTCCTCCGCGGCCGCCATCATCGCGGCGCCGACGCCGGAGCCCTGCCGCTCCGGCCGGACGGCGAACATCCCCAGGTAGGCGGCGTCGGGGCGCCGCTGGAGGTGGCAGCAGGCCAGCAGGTGCGTCGTACCCGGTTCGTCCGCCACGAGGAGGACCGAACCGGGATCGGCGAGGATCTCGGCGACCATCGCGGCGTCGGTCCGCCCGCCGTCGAGCAGGTCCGCCTCGGTCGTCCAGCCCGTCCGGCTGCTCTCGCCGCGGTAGGCGGCGTGCACGAGGGACACGACGGCGTCGGCGTCGGCGGGTGCGGCGGCCCGGACCGCCACGCGAGGCGTGCTGCTCACAGGCCCTCGGCCACCGTCGCCGTCACGTGCAGCCAGGCGCGCCGCGAGGCGTCGGACAGCGCCTCGTAGTCGATGGGGCCGCCGGACACCAGCGCGGGCTCGTACGGGACCTCCAGCACGTCGCGGGTGAGCTGCCCGAAGTGGTCGTGCAGCCGTTCGGCGAGCTCGTCGTCGCGGCGGGGCGCCGGCTGGCTGAGCACGGTGACCGCCTTGCGGACGGTTGCCTCGTGCCCGGTGGCGCGCAGGGCGTCCAGCGCCCACGCGGCGGACTGCGCGGTGTCCTCGCGCATCGTGGAGACGACCACCACCTGGTCGGCGGCCTCGACGGCCGCCTGCCAGTTGGAGGCACGCATGTTGTTCCCCGTGTCCACGACGAGCACGCGGTAGAACCGGGTGAGCGTCCGGTGCAGGGCCCGGAACGCGAAGTCGTCGATCGACGCCGCCGACGCCGCATCCTCGTCGGAGGCGAGCACGTCGAACTGGGCGGACCCCTGCGCTCGGACGTATGCGTCCAGGTCGCCCACGCGGGAGGAGTCCGGGTCGGCGAAGCGCTCGAGGTCGTCGAGGAGGTCGACGGCCGTGCGGTGGTGGCTGCTCTGCCGCGAGCGCCAGCCGAGCGTGCCGCGGGTCTCGTTGTTGTCCCAGGCGAGGGTGTAGCCGCCGCGGTGCCGGCCGAACGTCGCGGCGATCATCAGCGCCGCCGTGGTCTTGTGCGCGCCGCCCTTGGGGTTGATGACGACGACTGTGCGCGGGCCGGTGATGGCGCGCTGCACGCTCGCGACGGCGCCGCGGTCCTCGCGCTCGGCCACGCCGGGCGGCAGCGCGATCGCGCCGCCGGTGATGCGCCGGACGACGCCGCGCCAGCCGATCTCCGCCGGCCCGCTGGCCGCCGGGGCCCGGGTCGCGAGGAGGTCGTCGAGGGTGGGCAGCGTGGTCGCGCCCCGGGCCTGGACGGCGGGCACGACCGGGTAGCCGCTCGACGGGGCAGGCTGCGGCACCGTGCGCGGTGGCGGGGCGTCGTCGGGCACCTCGTCCGCCGGGCGCGCGAAGACGGGCGGTGTGACCGCGAGGGGGCGGGGCTGGGCGGGGCCCCACACGGGCGGGCGGGGCGGTGCCGGGGGCGCGCCGAGGCCGGCGGCGCTGCCGAGCACGGAGACGCGGCGCGGCTGGTCGGGCTCCGCGGGGGTCTCGACGGCGTCGAAGGTCTCGACGTCGAGGATCTCGGCGTCGGGGGTCTCTGCGTCGGGGGTCTCGACGTCGAGGATCTCGGCGTCGAAGGCGTCATCGCCGCGGCCCGTGTCGCCCTGGATCGCCTCGTCCAGCCTGCTGTCAGCCAACCCGCCGTCAGCCAGCCCAGCGATGACGACGGGCGCCGTGTCGTCCGGGTCTCGCGGCCCGACGGGCGGGCCCGCGCTCGGCGCCCCGGAGTCGTCGGCGACCACCTCCCGCACCCGCCGCCGACGTACCGGCGGGGGGTCCTTCGGCGGCGGTGGCGCCCACGCCTCGGCGGCGAACTGCGTCGCCCACGCCGCACGGGCGGGAGTCTGCTCGGGGTGCAGCTCGTCGACACGGACGGCGGGCGGCTCCCCGCCCGCCCCGACCGGGTCCCACCGGACGTCGTCGGGCTCGTCGGGCTCCGGCGGCAGCGACGGCACCTCACGCCGGACGGCCCACCCGACCGCCACGTCCCAGGACCCGGCCTCGGGGACGGCGTCGGCACCGTCGTCGGTCGCCGCGCTCGCAGCGGCAGCACGCGCCCTCAGCTCGCGACGCGTCAGCGGGCGGGCGGCGTCCGCGTCCTCGCGGCGGCCGGGATCTGGTGCGTCCACTCCGTCTGCTCCCGGGGGTCGTGGCGCGGCCTGCGCCGTGCGCCACGAACCTACGCCGAACCCCCGGGGGCCGCACGGATGGCCCGCCGGGTCCGTGCGCGGGATCGGGCGGTCCGGGCTCAGCCCCGCGTGGCCCGCACCCGCTCGAGGAGCCGACGGCGACCCGCGCGCTGCAGGGCGGCCCGCCGCTGGAGGACGCTGAGCCGCCGCAGCTCCCGGTCGAGCCGGGCCATCCGGTCCGCGCGCTGCTGGATGGAGTCGGTCACGTCGGTCCCCCTCGTGCTGGGCCCCGGGTGCCAGCCGACGAACCGGCACCCGGGGGGTCGATGGGTCAGGTCAGTCGGTGCCGAAGTCGAGGCTGGAGTCCGCGACGGCGATGACGGTCCAGACGTCGCCCGTGTCGCTGGTCAGCTCGTAGCTGGGCACGAGGAGCGCGACGCCGTCGGGCTGGGTCTGCAGGGCCAGCCCGAGCCGGGCCTGGACGATCGTCGCGTGGTCCACCGGCCACGCCACGACGGTGCCCGGGGTGGCCGATGGCGGGACGGTCGGCGTCACTGGCTCGGGGGCCACGGCGGTGTCGGCGGCCGCGCCGACCATGCCGTCGTCCGCCCGGAACATCGGGCCGAACCAGCCGCTGCCGAACCGCGGGTCCGTCAGCCGCTGCACGGCCTCGACGGGGCTGATCACCGGGTACTCGCCCAGGTCGACGAGCGCGGCGGTCGAGCCGTAGAGGGACTGCAGGCCCGCGCCGGTCAGCTGGGCGTTCCAGGACAGGCCCGTGCGCTGGCCGTCGAGCACGCCGAACGCGGTCACGTAGGTCCACTCCGGGGAGTCCGCCGTGTGGTCCACGGTGAGCTCGAACGATGCCGGGTCGACGCCGAGCGCGCTCAGCGCGTCGCGGACGACCGCCGCGGCGGCCTCGCCCTCGGGGGCCGCGCCGAGGTCGCGCTGCTCGCAGGGGTCGGGCACCGGGGCGATGTCGGTCGAGCCCTCGGACGTCGCGCCCCCGGGGGACGCCGGCTCGGCGGCGCCGACCTCCGTCGTCGCGACGCAGGAGTAGGGGTCCTTGCCGGGGTCGTAGTAGGAGAGGGTCACCGTGCCATCGGGGTAGAGCGAGACGCTCGGCCCGGTGCCGTCGTTCGGGCCCACGATCCAGCTGCCATCGCGCAGCTCGGGCGTGCCCGGGACGCCGAGGGCCGCCGCGGCCCGCGCGATCGCGTCCTGCGTGAAGGCGCCGACGGAGTCGAAGCCGTGACCGTGCAGGCTCGTCGGCTCCGAGGACAACCCGGAGGCCGTGAAGACCGTGCGGCCGCTCCCGCCCCAGTAGGCGGAGTCACCCCCGCCCGCGAGCCGCGGAGCGGCGGCCGGCTTCGACCCCTCGTCCTGGGCGCCGATCATGCTCTCGGCGTTCCCCCCGTCGGCACCGGCGCCGCTCTGCAGCGAGATCGCGGGTGCAGCGCCTCCGGCCACGAGGCCGCTCCCGGAGTCGCCGTCCTGCGCCGCACCGAGTGCGTACCCGCCGCCACCCAGCAGCACCGCGGCCGCCGCGACCCCGGCGACCCGCGCGGGCCAGCCCGTCCAGCGCCGGGCGCGGCGGGCAGCCAGCTCGTCGGGCACGGCGGGGACCGGGTCGACGGGCCCATCCACGTCATCAGCGCGCGTGGCATCGGCGGCACGCGCGGCGTCGACCGCTGCGCGCAGCGCGCCCAGGTCGGGCTCGGCCTGCGCGGCCGGGTCGGCGGCGCGCACACGCGCCACCAGCTCCTCCGCCGCTTGGTCCTGCGGGTCCTGCGGGTCCTTGCTCATCGTGAACCTCCTCGGGGGACGTCCGTCTCATCCACCCATGTGTCCCGGGAGCCACCGCGCTTGCAGCGCCCCCCGACGCTCACGAGCCGACCGCCTGCTCGGCCCAGGCGGCGCGCAGCCGCGCCCGCGCGCGGGACAGCGCGGCGTCCGCACCGCCGCGGCTGACGCCCAGCACCGCCGCGAGCCCCGCGCCGTCGAGTCCCTCCCAGGCGTGCAGGAGGAGGATCTGCCGGTCCCGCGCGGACAACCGGGCGAGCACGGCCCGCACCTCGGCGTCGGCGACCACGAGATCGGCGGGCTCGGCGTCGTCCACCGGCTCCGGGACCTCCGCGACCGGCGTCGGTCGGCCCTTGCGGCGATGGTTCGCCAGTACGAAGCCCGCGGTGCGGTAGAGCCACGGGAAGCTCCGCGCCGTCGGGCACGTCCTCCCGCCGTCGCCACGCGGTCGTGAGCACGTCGGCCGTCAGGTCCTGCGCGTCCTCGCCGGCGCCACGCCGGACGAGGTAGCGGTAGATCGCGGTCGAGTGCGCACGGAACAGACCGTCGAACCAGGCGTCGTCGCGCATGGTTGCCAGCTCCCGAGATCGTCACACTGTGTCGGCAAGTGTGTGTCACCGCCGGGCCGTTGCTTGCATGCCACACGCGGAACTTCAGAACGCGTCAGTTCAGAACGCGTCAGTTCGGAACGCGTCAGTTCTGAACTCCCCCGACGCCGACCCCGTGGTCCAGATGCCCCGGTGCGGCGCCGCCCGCCGCTAGGGTCGGCCCGTGAAGCCGTTCCTGCTGCTCGCGACGCGGGCCGAGGACGCCGCCGCGGACGGCGAGTACGAGGCGCTGCTCCGGCTCGGCGGCCTGGCGCCGGACGAGCTGGTCCGGGTGCGCCTCGAGGCCGGCCCGATGCCGTCGCTCTCCCTCGCGGACTTCTCCGGCGTGATCGTGGGCGGCAGCCCGTTCACCACGAGCGACCCCGACGAGCAGAAGTCCGACGTGCAGCGCCGCGTGGAGGCGGAGCCTCGCCGGCGTCGTGCGTGAGGTGATCGACGCCGACCTGCCGTTCCTGGGCGCGTGCTACGGCGTCGGGACGCTGGGCGTGCTCGCCGGCGGCGTCGTGGACGCCACCTACGCCGAGCCCGTCGGCGCCGTGCCGGTGACCCTCACGGACGCCGGCCGCGACGACCCGGTGCTCGCCGGGGTGCCGCGCACGTTCGACGCGTTCGTCGGGCACAAGGAGGCCATCCGGGTGCCACCGCCGGGCGCCGTCGTGCTGGCCACCTCACCCGCGTGCCCCGTGCAGGCGTTCCGTGTGGGGAGCAACGTGTACGCCACCCAGTTCCATCCCGAGCTCGACGTCGCCGGCATCGCCACCCGTATCGAGGTGTACCGGCACTCGGGCTACTTCCGGCCCGACCAGGTGGACGAGCTCCTGGCGCGGGTCAGCCGGGCGGACGTCCGGCACGCCTCCGGGGTACTCCGCGGATTCGTGGCGCGCTACGGACGTTGACGCCCGGCCGACTCCGGCGCTACCGCACTACGGCAGCACCACCTTCCCGATGCCGTAGGCCCCCTCGACGCGCGGCACCAGGGTCGTGACCCCGCCGTCCCGGGCGACGCTCACCAGCTCGGCATAGGGGTCGCCGCAGGAGGGCCGCGACGCAGCGAGGAAGCCGTCGTGCCACGGGCCGTACGTCCAGACGCCGTCGGCGAGCGATGTGTAGGCCGCGCCGTCGGACACGCCGAGCGACATCCCGCCGCAGTCGCCGGCCCATCGCGCATACCGGGTGCCGGCCACGTCCCACACGTCCTCGATGCCGAAGTCGACCACCGAGGTGGAGACGTAGGCGGTGAGTCGCTCGGCCTTTGCCGGGTGGGCGATGTCGAACAGCCAGGAGTTCTCGGAGGTCAGTCGCGACCCGAGGGTGCCGTCGGGGTCGCCCACGGTGTCGGCGCCGCCGTCGTCGGCGCACGTGGCGAGCAGTCGCCCGTCCGGCCACCACCGCACCGGCGCACAGCCCAGGGTTCCCGCGGGCAGCGGGAGCGCCGTCGGTGCCGACCCGTCCACGGGGATCATCTCGAAGGTCGCGCCGGCACCGACGACGACGAAGGTGCCGTCGGGCCCGTACAGGTACCCGGTGGGCGTCGATGCAACGGAGGGCAGCTTGTCGGCGAGGGCCCCGAGCTCCTCACCCGACGCCGAGTACCGGACCAGGCTCACGCCTTCGTCCCCGTCGGTCCAGACCGCGACGTTGCGTCCGGTCGGCCGGGTGAAGCTCGCGTTGACGCCGTACGTACCGGCGGCCAGGGCGATCTCGCCCTCGACATCCCCGGTCTCCAGGTCGACCACCCGGACGGACTCGGCGTCGCCGGCGGCCTTGCCGCTCACGGACAGGAGCACCCGGCCGGTGCCGGGCAGCCAGTCCAGCAGCCGCATCGAGTCGTCCGCGTCCGTGAGGTCGGCGACCTGCACCAGGGTGCCGTCGGGCGCCACGAGGTACAGGACGTGCGGGCCCTCGACGGTCTCGGCCTCCGTGTCGACGGAGCCGTTGTACTCGACCATCGCCCACCCCGCGCCGGTACCGGCCAGGACGCCCGCGCGCAGCGGCTGGGCCTGCGGCAGGTGCGGGTCCACGGTCACCGTCTCGATGACGGCGGCGTCGGTCGGCCCGGGAGTCGGCTCGGGCGCCTTGGTGCTCGTCGGGTCGGGCGAGGTGGTCGTCGCCGGCGGGAGCGGCTTGCTCCACGGCTGCCCGACGGCGACCGCGGCCGCCCCGACCACCAACGCACACGCCGTGGCGACGGAGACCGCCCCGACCGCGCGCCGGCGTCGCGCCCGGCCGCGCAGCTCCTCGAAGGTGCCGCTGATGTACGGGTGGGTGCACGCCGCACGCTCCGTCTCGGAGTCCACGGCTGCGCGGATCATCGCGCTCAGGTCGTCGCTCATCAGGCACTCCTCTCGATCACATGCACATGACTGACGGCGGCCCAGCCCGAGGCTGCGTCGTCCGGCGCCGGGTCCGTCCCGAGCAGCTGGGCAAGCCGTCCGATGCCGTCGCTGAGGTATCGCTTGACCGACCCGGGACGCAGCCCGAGCGCGTCGGCGATGTCGGGGACGGTCAGGTCGTCGTAGAAGCGCAGGAGCACGCACGCCCGCTCACGCGGCGGGAGCGAACGCAGGGCCTCCTGCACGTCGAGGCGGCCCGCGGAGTCGACCTCGGGAGCGGTCGGCGCCGCCGCCAGGCGGGGCATCGCCGCTGTCAGCCGGCGCCGCGAGCGCTGCCGGTCCAGGTAGATCGTCGCCACGGCCCGCCGGACGTACGCGTGCGCCGCATCGATGTTCGGCAGGCCACGCGGACGTCCGTACGTGCGCACGAGCGCGTCGTGCACGAGATCCTCAGCCGCCGCGCGGTCACCTGTCAGCATCGTCGCGTAGCCGATGAGCGCCGCCCGTCGCTCCCGGCACAGCTCGTCGAGCTGTCCTTGCCACGCACTCATGTCGCCTCCTGTCGTCCCTGTCGGTTGAACGCCGCAGGGACCCCGGATCGTTGGGCGGCTCAGCCGGCGAGGGCGGCCCGGACCAGCTCGAGCGCCCGGTCGGCGCCGACGCCGAGGTCCCGCACCGCGCGCACGTAGGCGACGGCTGCCCGCGCCGCCTCGCGCTCGACGTCCGCGCCGCGCACGGCGACGAACGTGCCGTGCCGACCGCGTGTGACCACCGCGCCGGCCTGCTCGAGCTCGCGGTAGGCGCGGGCCACGGTGTTCACGGCGAGCCCGAGGTCGTCGGCCATCCGCCGGACGGTGGGCAGGCGGTGTCCCGGGGCGAGCGTGCCGTCGTCGACGAGGGCGGCTAGCTGCGTCCGCACCTGCTCGTACGGCGGCACGTGCGAGGCGGGATCGACGGCGACGATCACAGCGTCGGGCCCGTCTCGCTCGCGGCAGCGGCGTCGAGGGCTGCGTCCGGCCCCGGGGCGACCGGCCACAGTCGCCGCCGGAAGTGCTGCCGGGGCCGGGACGCCTCGGTGACCACGGCCATCACGGCGCCCGCGACGATGAGCAGGAGGTAGGCGCCCGAGACGAGACCCACCGCCCGGTTCGCCGGCCAGCCCCCCGTGAGGCCGTCGCCGGCGACGCCGAGCACGGACACCGCCGCGAAGAAGCCGGTGCTGAGCGGGACGCTGACCAGGTCGCGCAGCGCCCGTGCACGGAGGGCGTCGTCCCAGGCCAGCTCGGTGGTGCTCGCGGCCACCTGGGGCCGGTCGAGGAGGCGGCGCGCGACGGCCTCGTCGAGGAGCACCGCGAGCGGCGGCAGCACGACCGCGACGACGGCGAGGCCCACGGGAAGCGCCCCCGTGAGGGCGGGCGGGCGGGGCGCGAGGAGGAAGACCGCTCCGACGACGACGCCGACGCCCGCCGTGACCCAGGCGCCGAGGCGCTCGTGGGGCGCGACGTAGTCGGCGTGCATCGGCACGGTGACCCTCGCGACGCGCGTCCCGACGGGAGCAGGTCGGCTGACCTCGCGCCACGCAGCCAGGCCTTGGCCCATCGCGTGGCCGGCGAGCATGCCGAGCATGACGCCGAGCACCTGGTAGGCGCCCGTCTCGTCAGCGAAGGGCGCCATGGCCCCTGCGACAGCGACGCCACCGACCAGCACGCCGAGGGCTCCCGCCCGCTCCCGCCGCTGGAGGCGCCGCGTGACGGCCGGCGCCAGCGCCGGGTCGAGCGCGAGGTCGACGGTCCGGGCGTAGGCATCCGCCTGGCGGGCGGACCGCGCAGCGCCCTCCCAACTCAGCCAACGGAAGGCGGCCATGGCAGCCGCCATGCCGGCGAAGATGAGGAAGAAGGACGTCGGCTCGGTCATCGGGGCCTCCACGGCGGGGGCGGCGGGCGCCCCGTTGTCTTAGGTCTGTCGCAATGTAGCACTACAAACCTGCGACAACCCCGGGCGGTCCGCCGCCGTGCGTCCGGCGCACTCCACCCGCACCACACCCGCACCCCACCCTGGCCCGCCCCCACGCCGCGACCAGGGTCCGGCCAGGGGAGATCCCGATGGCCCGCTCCCCCGCGTGACCGCCAGGCTGATCCTCGTCGCCGAACGAAGGAACCCCTGATGAACCGCGTCATGACGCTGCCCGCCGCCCTCACCGTGGTCGCCCTCGTGGCGGTCCTCTCCGGGTGCGAGCTGACGATCGGCGACCGGCAGGAGGCCACGGGCCGCGAGGTGACCCAGCAGCGCGACGTCGGCGCTGTGACGGCCGTGGAGCTGCGGACCGTCGGCACGCTCAACATCGCCGTCGGCGACACCCCTCAGCTGAGCGTCACCGCGAAGTCCGGTCTCATCGACGACATCACCACCGAGGTGGAGGGGGACACGCTCGTCATCGACCTCGACGACAGCTGGGGCTTCACCGGGTTCGTCGAGTACGACCTTGTGGTCCCCGCACTGTCCACCGTGATGCTGTCCGGGTCAGGCGAGATCTATGGGGCGCTCGGCGCGACCGACTCCGCCGCGGTCACCATCGAAGGCTCCGGCGAGGTGGCCCTGACGGAGCCTCGAGGCCGACGCCGTCACGCTCAGCGTCGGCGGCTCGGGCACGATCACCGTGCCGCACCTGGACGCGCACGAGGTGTCCGTGGTCCTCGACGGCTCCGGAGACGTCCACGTCAGCGGCACGAGCGACCGGTTCCTCGTCTCCGTGCCCGGCTCGGGCAACGTCAGCGCCGCGGACCTCGTCGCACGCGACGCGGAGGTGGCCATCGACGGCTCCGGCGAGGTGTCGGTGAACGCGACCGGGACCCTCGACGCCTCGATCAGCGGCTCGGGCGACATCGCCTACGTGGGCGACCCGCAGCTCCAGACGCAGGTCGACGGCTCGGGCGACGTCCACCGCCGCTGACGATCTTTACCGCGGACCCTCCAGTAGGGCCGAACGGGCTACCGGACGGTAGCCCGTTCGCTGCGCGGCACCGCCGAGCCCTTCACCTGGGACTTCCGACCCGGCTAGGGTGCGCTCACGCCGTCGTGCCGCCGAGGCCCCCGCTCGCGCGACAGGGCAGCCCTGACAAGGTGCCCGTCCGTCAGAGGGAGTTCCACATGAGCCGTCGTCGACTCGTCGCGACCGTTGCCGCCAGCGTGCTGATCGTGCCGCTGGGGCTGAGCGCCGCTCAGGCCGCACCGGGCGACGAACCACCCGACTCCGCAGCCGTGCCGCTCGTCCACACCCAGGGACTCACCCTGCCGTCACGCACGGGCGTCGCACCGGTCAGCCCGGCGCTGGCCGACGCCGAGGGCCAGGTGACCGCGTTCGTCCAGATCGACGCGCCGTCGGGTCTGGAGACCGTGCAGGCGGGCGGCGACAAGGCCGACGTCGCGGCCGCGGCCGACACGGTCGAGGGCATCGCGGACGATGTGGTCCCGGCCGACGCCGGCGACGCGGCGCCGGAGGTCCCCGCCAAGGTGGACGTGACCACGATGGTGGTGCCCGGCGTCGTCGTGACCGGTGACGCGGAGCGCGTCCGGGCCCTCGCCGACAGGCCCGACGTCGCCGCGGTGTACCTCGTGGTCCCGAAGACCGTCGACAACAAGGGCACCGATGCGTTCACGCGCGCACAGGCCGCCTGGCAGTCCGCGGGCGTCACCGGCCAGGGCATGACCATCGCCGTCATCGACACCGGCCTCGACTACACGCACGCCGACTTCGGCGGCCCGGGTACCACAGCGGCCTACGACCAGGCGTACGGGACGGACGGCACCGGGCCGATCCCCGCCGGCCTGTTCGACCCGGCCAAGTTCCTCGGCGGCTACGACTTCGCCGGCCCGCTCTACGACGCCGGCGGCAAGGAGCCGGGCAGCACCAAGACGCCGACGCCGGACGCGAACCCCATCGACGCCCCGTCCACCAGCGGCAACGGCGGTCACGGCAGCCACGTCGCCGGCACGGCGGCCGGCTTCGGCGTCACTGCCGACGGCCACACCTTCGACGGCGACTACACGGCGGCCGGCGACCTGAGCGGCTGGAAGATCGGCCCGGGCAGCGCGCCCGAGGCGGGCATCTACTCGCTCAAGGTGTTCGGCGACATCGGCGGCACGACGTCCCTGGCGATCCCCGCCCTCGAGTGGGCGGCCGACCCGAACGGGGACGGCGACCCGGCGGACCACGTCGACGTCGTCAACATGTCGCTCGGCTCGGACTTCAGCGCCGCCGACGACCCGGAGAACCTCTTCGTCGACTCGCTCGCCGAGCTCGGCGTCCTCACCGTCGCCGCGTCCGGCAACGGCGGCGACATCACCGACATCGGCGGCAGCCCGGGCAGCGCCCGGTCCGCCCTGACGGTGGCCAACTCCGTGAGCAGCACCCAGACGTACGACGCCGTCGAGGTCACCGCGGCACCCGGCCCGGCCCTGATCGGACTCCACGCCGCGCAGAGCTCCGCCAACTACAGCGGGACCAGCGACGTGACAGCCCCCGTGCAGTACATCGGGGACGTCACCGGCTGCACGTCCCTCGCATCCTCCAGCGCCCAGATCACCGGGAAGATCGTCTGGTTGTCCTGGAGCGACGACGACGCGACGCGACCCTGCGGGAGCGCCGTGCGCTGGAACAACGCGCAGAACGCCGGCGCCGTCGGTGTGCTGATCGGCACCGGCCTGCCGGTGTTCACCGCGGGCATCGCGGGCAACGCCGGGATCCCGGGCGCTCAGCTCACCGCCGCCGCGACGACCGCCCTGCTGCCCGCGATCCAGGCCGGCGGCGTCGTCGCACACATCGGTCCCTCGCTGGCCCACTCGGCGTTCGTCACGGACCCGTCGCTCGCCGACACCGTGAACTCCAGCTCCTCGCGCGGCGTCCACGGCTCCCTCGGGGTCGTCAAGCCTGACGTCGCGGCACCCGGCACGCTCATCTCGTCGGTCGCCGCGGGCAGCGGCACCGGCACGGTGACGTACTCCGGCACGTCCATGGCGACTCCGCACGTCGCCGGCATCGCGGCCCTGGTCGCGCAGACGCACCCCGACTGGGCACCCGCCGACATCAAGGCCGCCATCATGAACACGGCGACCCATGACGTCTTCAGCGGGGTCGGCCAGACGGGTCCGGCGTACGGCCCGGTCCGGGTCGGCGCGGGGCGCGTGGACGCGCTCGACGCCACGCAGGACCAGGTGGTCGCCTACGACGCCGCGGCACGCGACCTCGTGTCGGTGACCTTCGGCGTCGTGCCGGTGGGCGCGACCACCGTGGTGCAGACCCGGAACGTCGCCGTCCGCAACGAGGGCGGCACCGCCCGCACCTTCACGACCTCGTTCGCCGGGTCGACGACGGCGGGCGGCGCGACCATCGCCGTGAGCCCCGCACAGGTCACGGTCCCGGCAGGCGGCACGGCGGAGGTCACCGTCACGCTCACGGTCGACCCGGCGACGCTCGCCCGGGACATCGACCCGACGCACGCGGCGACGTACGACCTGGGCGGCGACGTCCCGCGCGACTACGTCACCTCGGTCTCGGGCCGGCTCATCCTCACCCCCGCGGTGGGGCCGGAGCTGCGCGTCCCGGTGCAGGCGGCCCCCAAGCCGTACTCGGAGCTCAGCACCCAGCCGGTGACCTTCGCGTCCGGCGCGACCTCGGCCCCGCTCGTCGGCACCGGCCGCGGGATCACCACCGGCGGCTGGTCCTCGCTCCAGGCACCGTTCGTGCTCGCCGCCACCAGCCCGGAGCTGGCGACCGGTGGCCCGAGCTCGGCGGCGTCGGCCGTGCGCGCGGCGGACATCGCTGCGGTCGGCTGGGCGTCGACGGCACCCGAGCTGGCCGCGGCCGGTCTCGACCCGACCGACGGCGTCCTCGGGCTCGGCATCGCCACGTACGGCGAGTGGTCGACGCTCGGCGGCGCGGTCACCCCGGTGATCGACACCGACATCGACGGGGACGGCATCTACGACCTCGAGACGTACGTCTGGAAGCTCACCGACCTCGACCTGACGGTCGTGGACACGTACGCGCTGTCGCACAGCGACAGCGGCTACGTGCTCGGCGAGGAGCTCGAGGTGAGCATGGCCAACGGCCTGTCCGCCGCACGCGACACCTCGGTCTTCGACAGCAACGTGCTCGTCGTGCCGTTCACGATGTCGGCGGTCGGCATCACGGCGAACGACACCCCGACCTTCTCGGTCGCGATGTCCTCGCCGTACGCCCAGGCGCCGTCGGGCATCGTCGACGAGGTCGCTCCGTTCACGACGACGCCGTTCGACCCGCCCGTGTGGTTCGAGTCCACGCCCGGTGCCACGGCCGACACGGTCGAGAACACCGTCTGGTACAGCGACCAGCCGGCGACGCCGCTCGTGGTGCACCGGTCCGCG
The DNA here is from genome assembly GCA_963807045.1 of uncultured Actinomycetota bacterium. Lineage (GTDB taxonomy): Bacteria > Actinomycetota > Actinomycetes > Actinomycetales > Cellulomonadaceae > Actinotalea. The sequence goes on from CAWDZL010000002.1 coordinate 880,761, forward strand.
ACGACCAGCACCGCCACGCTCCTGGTGCTGCACGCGCAGAACCAGATGGCGGCGCGGGCACAGGTCGTCGACCTGAGCGTGACGGCCCCGAAGAAGACGTCCCGCACGTACGCCGTGGCGCCGCACACCGTCCGCGAGGGCGTGCCGGTGCCGGTCTCGGCCGTCATCCGGTCCCGCGGGGCCAGCCCGACGGGCACGGTGACGATCAGCGATGGCGCCCAGGTGCTCGCCACGACGTCCGTCGCGGCGCTGCGCAGCTCCGGCTTCGCGCTGGCGCTGGTGACGAAGCTCAGCGTCGGCACGCACCACCTGACCGTGGCCTACGGCGGCAACGCCACCGTCGAGGCGTCGTCGGCAGACCTGACGGTCCGCGTGACGGCGGGCCGCAAGTAGCGACCCTGAGATCGCCACGCGGGCGTGAGCCCGCAGCGGGACGGCGGTGACACAGCGCAGAGTGCAGCGGGGCCCGGCCGGTCGGCCGGGCCCCGCTGCGCATGGCGAGCGCCGCCGCGCGTGGCGCGCGCGCGTGGCGGGTCAGACCGCCGGCACCGCGTCCCGTCGCCGCCGCACGCGCGTCGTGACCAGGTGGATCGCCCAGGCCAGCACGAACGCGCCGCCGAACAGGGCGAGCGCCGCGACCGGGCTCTCCATGAGCTCGGCGTCGGCCACCATCACGACCGCCAGCGCGAGCATGGTGACGCCTGCGAACAGCTTGAGGAGCTCGCCGTGCTCCTCCTGGAGCTTCGCGGCACGCATGGTCAGGACGGCGACGGCGAACACGGCCATCTCGTCGGCGAGGAACGGGATCATGTACACGGCGAAGAGGCCCGCCGACTCGGCGAGGCTCGCGTGCCTCGCCTCGAGCAGCCCGGTCCAGATGACCGGGAAGCCCGCGGTGCACGGCGTCTCGATCAGCGACACGGCGACGGCGAGCACGAAGGTCGCCAGCAGGGCCGGCAGCAGCCGCTCGTGGCCGGCCGCGGCCCGCACCCGCTTGTAGATGCCGGGCTTCGCGGAGTCCGGGATGGTGAAGGACAGACCCTTCTTGAACGCGAAGTAGTCCTTGATGCTCACGACGGCGAAGATCCCGGCCGCGATCGCCACGAACCACTGCACCCAGCCCAGGAAGCCCACGACCTTCATCGCCGAGTAGATACCGGCCATGTACAGCGCGTACATCCCGGCGGTGACGAGCAGGAACGCACCGCCGATGGCGAGCACCCGACGCCGGGAGGCTGTCCGCACGACGATCGTCAGGAGCACCGAGATCACCCACAGCGAGCACGGGTTCACGCCGTCCACGAAGCCGATGGCGAGCGTCGACACCACCAGCGACTGGTCGTCGAGGTGCACCGTCCCGATGATCGGCACGTCGATCTGGCTGCCCGTCTCCTCGGCCCCGCACGTGAGCGAGTCCTCCTCGCACGTCCCGGCGCGGGCGGTCCCGTAGACGCCCGGCGGGACCGGCTTGCCGGCGGCCGCGAGCAGCAGGGCGCCGTGGATGTCCTCGGTGATCGGACCCGAGTAGCCGATCCACACCCGCTCGTCGATGACCGTGACGGGGACGGCGGACGCCTCGAAGCCAAGCTCCTCGCCCGCCGCGACGAACGCGTCCCGGTTGTCGGCGTCGCGCCAGACCTCGATCCGCGTGAGGGACACGTCCACGTCGTCGAGGTCGTCGAACCAGCCGAGCAGGGCGCGGCAGTTGGGGCAGCCCTCGCCCTCGTAGATGGTGACCGGGACGGCTGTGCCCGGGGCGGCTGTGCCCGGGGCGGGCTCGCCGTCGGCGGTCGTGCCGGCCGGCGCCGGGTCCGCCCCGACGGCGGCGGCGACCTGGGGCGCCCCGACCAGGAGCGCACCGACGAGGGTGACCAGTGCGATCAGGTGTACGAGGACTCGACGGTCGGCCATGGCCACCTCCGGCTGCGGTGCGCGATCGGCACCACATTCTGGCCGTCCGGGGTGCGTGGCGTCCGGAGTTCGAGCGCCTCAGTACTGGTCGAGGTCGACCTCGAACCAGACCGTCTTCCCGCCGTGGTCCCGGGTGTCGACACCCCACCGGTTCGACATGGCCTCGATGATCGCCATGCCCCGGCCCGACGGCGCGGCGACGTCAGGGTGCAGCACCACCGGCCGGGCGGGCGCGCTGTCGCTCACGCTGACGCGCACGATCTCCTCGCCGGCGCGGAACCAGATGTGGATCGCCCGGCCGTCGGCCCCGTGCAGGACGGCGTTCGACAGCAGCTCCGAGGTGAGCAGCTCGACGACCTGGTTCGCCATGCCGGTGACGCCCGCGGCGGCCGCGACGCGGACCACCCAGTGGCGCCCGATCGCGACCGACTGCCGCTCGGGTGTGAGGGTCAGGGTGACGACGTCGCCGGGCGCCTCGAGCACAGGCTCGGCCGCGACGAGGCGCAAAGCATGCCCGGTCGAGGTGCGACGCACGGGCTCCCCGCTCATCCCGGTCTCCTCTCGACGCCGTCGGACGCACCGAGCACACAACCAGCCTGCCCCCGATCGCGCACACCGGCGCGCCGGGGCCGGGTGAAGTGGGACGGGGCGGCCTCTTTCACCCGTGACGCGAGGTCCGCGGCCCCGTTTCGACGCCTGCGTCACGCCCCGCGAGGCCCGCCTCACGCGCCTCGACGCCGCCGTCACGGACCTCGACGCCGCCCAGCACCGGGACGAGTCGCACCGCCGCCAGGTCGTCGACGACGAGATCCGCGGCGAGCTCGCGCGACGTCGTCCGCACCCCGAGCACGGTGGCTCCGGCGGCGCGCCCGGCCGTGACGCCGGCGCTCGCGTCCTCCACGACGAGCGTGCGGGCGGGGTCGACGCCCAGGACGGCGGCCGCGGCACGGAACGGCTCAGGGTCGGGCTTGCCGCGCGCGACGTCGTCGGCCGTGACCACCGGGCACTGCAGCAGGCCGGCGGCGGTGAGCCGGGCGGTCGCGAGGCGGGCGTTCGCCGAGGTCACGACGGCGCAGCGACCTGCCGGCGCGAGCGCCGCCATCGCTTCGGCCGCGCCCGGGAGCGCGACGACGCCGCGCCCGTCGGCGATCTCCAGCTCGGTGATCCTCGCCTCGGCCGCGTCGCGCTCGTCGGCCGTCCGGTCCGCGAGCAGGAGGTCGATGAGGGCGCGGGCGGGGATGCCGTGGAAGTCGCCGAAGCGCTCGGCCGGGATCGCGTACTCGACGGCGAGCTGTGTCCAGCTGCGCACGACGGACGCGGTCGAGGAGATCAGGGTGCCGTCCATGTCGAACAGCACGGCGTCGAAGGTACGGCCCAGGACGGGGCGGGGGTCGGCTCGGTGCACGCGGTCAGCCTCGCACGCGCGTCGCGAGCCGGTCTGGGCCGATCGGGGCGACGGGAGGTCGACGCCCGTCCCCATCGCGCCTCGGTCAGTAGCCGGGGTCGATCAGCCGCGGGATGCCCGGCGGGGCGGCGGCGGAGAAGCTCGAGGTACTTCGCCTCCGCCCGGTGCAGGCGGACGTGCTCGTCGAGCGTCCAGGTGGGGCCGTTGCGCAGGAGGGTGCCGCACGAGCACTCGAGCCAGACGGTGCCGTCCGCGTCCCGCTGCAGCGTGCCGACCGTGTAGTGGTTGGAGCGGGCGCGGGCTTTCGCGTCCCGCAGCGCGGCGCTCACCGGTTCGGTCATGCGCACAGTCTCGCGCACCGCACCGGGGGGCCCGGCCGACGCTCCGGATTCACCCGCCGACGGCCGCGCAGCGCGCTCGCGACGTGCCTACAGTGACGTCCTCATGCGACACAGCCGGCCCGTCGTCTTCGTCCATGGCGTCAGCACGTCGTCGGCCATCTGGGCGCCCCAGGTCGCCGCGATGCGCCGCCTCGGGCATGCCTGCGCCACGGTCGACCTGCCCGGTCACGGCACCAACGCCGACGCGCGCTTCAGCATCCGGGCCGCGTTCGCGGCGATCGACACGGCCGTGCGGGGCTTCGACACGCCGCCGCTGCTCGTCGGGCTGTCGCTCGGCGGGTACACGTCGCTGGCCTACGCGGCGCGCCATCCCGACGCCGTCGCCGGGGTGGTGCTGGCGGGCTGCTCCACGCAGATCAAGGGCAAGCCACTGCGGCTCTACCGGCAGGTGTCGTCGCAGATCGTCGCGGGCCTGCTGCCGCACCGGCGCGCGTCGTGGCAGGTGGTCGAGGACATGCTGGCGGAGCTGCACGGGTACTCCAGCCTCGCGGACTTCCGGCGGCTGGCCGTCCCGGTGTGGATCGTCAACGGGCGATGGGACGCCCTGCGCGTCGGCGAGCGGCGCGTGCTCGCGGCCCGCCCGGGGGCATCCCTGCACGTCATCCGGCGCGCCGGGCACGACGTGAACAGCCACGCGCCCGTCGCGTTCACCCGTGTCCTGCTCGACGCCGTGCACCAGCTGGCCGCGGCGGCCCCGCGCCTGCATCCGGCGCACTGACCGCCCGACGCCCGGACCTGAGGTGCCTGAGGCGCCACGCCCGACGTCGGGCTACGGCTACGGCTACGGCTACGGCTACGGCTACGGCTACGGCTACGCCAACGTGCTGCGCTGGATGATCAGCACCGTCATCGCACTGTCAGCCCACGAGGTGTGCTCCTCGCCGGGCTGCCACGTGGCGACCCAGCCGGGCCCGATCGGCACCGGGACGTCGTCGGGCCCGGCAACCCTGCCGGTCCCGGTGACGACCGCGAAGGTCTGCGTGCGGCCGGCCGGGTGCCGCGGCAGCGACGCCCCGGGCTCGATGAGCGCAAGGTCCACGCGCACACGCTCGGGCAGCGGAGTGTCGGCGAGCGCCGCCATCGCGACGCCGGGCAAGCCGTCGATCGACCGCCAGCTCATCTCGTGCAGGTCCATGGCGAGACGGTACCCGGGGCGATCGTGCCGCCGGGCTCCCGCTCGCCGGCGTCGGCGGCCCCGCCTACCGTGACCCCATGGCAGCCGCGAAGGCACCCGCGACCGAGTTCGACGTCGGCGGACGCACGGTGCGCGTCACGAGCGCGGACCGCGTCGTGTTCCCCGCGCTCGGCATCACCAAGCTCTGAGGTCGTGCGCTACTTCGTCGCGGTCGGCGACGGCATCCTCGGGGCCTTGCTGCACCGGCCCACGACGCTCGAGCGGTGGCCCAAGGGCGTGTTCGAGGGGGCCGTGATGGCGACCCGGGCGGACAACCGGGGCGACGCGTTCTACCAGAAGCGCGTGCCGCAGGGCGCGCCGGACTACGTCGAGACGGCGACGATCGGCTTCCCGAGCGGGCGCACGGCCGACGAGGTCGCGCCGACCGAGCTGGCCGTGGTCGCCTGGGCCGCGAACATGGGCACGATCACGTTCCATCCCTGGCCCGTGACCAGGGACGACGTCGACTCGCCCGACCAGCTGCGGATCGACCTCGACCCCCAGCCGGGGACCGACTTCGCCGACGCGGCACGCGTCGCCCCGCACGTACGGGAGATCCTGCACGAGCTGGGCATGGAGGGGTGGCCGAAGACCTCGGGCGGGCGCGGGCTGCACATCTTCGTACCCATCGAGCCGCGCTGGACGTTCACGCAGGCGCGCCGCGCCACGATCGCGCTGGGCCGCGAGCTGGAGCGCCGGCTCCCGGAGCAGGTGACGATCCGGTGGTGGAAGGAGGAGCGCGGCCAGAAGATCTTCGTCGACTACAACCAGATGGCCCGCGACCGGACGATCGCCTCGGCGTACTCGATCCGCCCCAACCAGCGGGCCACGGTCTCGACCCCCCTGCGCTGGGAGGAGGTCGACGCCGTCCACCCGGACGACTTCACGGTCGCCACGGTCCCGGCCCGGTTCGCCGAGGTCGGGGACCTCTTCGCGCCGCTCCGCGCGGGTGCGGGGCCCCGGTACTCCATCGAGCCCCTGCTCGAGCTCGCCGACCGAGACGAGCACGAGCACGGCGCCGGTGACCTCCCCTACCCGCCGGAGTACCCGAAGATGCCGGGCGAGCCGAAGCGGGTCCAGCCGAGCAAGGACCGCGATCGGCCGCGGCCGGCGCCGGAAGACTCAGCTCCCCCATCGGAGGCTTGGCCGCCGACGCCCGCAGGCCGAGGCACCCCCTCAGCCCGCGCACCGAGCGCGGACCACCGCGCGGTGCCAGCGGTTCGCCGGCAGGTCCGGGGCGAGGGCGGCGAGCCCGACGGCGAACTTGCTGATCCGCATCGGCCGGCAGCCCTGTGCCCAGAGCCACCGGTCGGTCGCGCTCGGCCGCCCGACGCTCTTGGTCTCAACGAGCGTTCCCGGGCACACGAGCGCCGACCTGCCGTCCGGCGTCGTCGCCACCACCGACGTGTCGATGGTGACGCGCTGCCCGGTGCGGAGGTCGACGAGCGTCGTCCGGCGGTACGTCGTGGTCAGCGTGGGCACGAGCTCAGGCAGGTCCGGGCCCAGCCACCCCGCGAGCACCTCCCGCGCGGCGTCGTCGAGCCCGCCGCGCGCGTCGAACGGGTGCGCGGCCCGCAGCTTCACCGTTTCACCCCGGGCGCCGGCAGTCTTCGCCTCGAGCAGGCACACGCCGGTGTCGAGGTAGGCGCGGGTGCGCACCTTGTAGCGCCGCCGACGCCCGGTCGCCGCGGCGCGGTAGCAGGCGAGGTCCGGGGTGTCGAAGTACACCGAGGCGTACCGCAGCGCGGTAGTGCCGCCGACGGCGAGGACCGCCGAGCCCGCGTGCACCTCACCGAGGCGCGCGACGACGTCATCGGGCACCACGTACTTGCGGTCCATCCGCGTCTGCAGGTCGGGCAGGTCCGCGAGCCGCGCCAGGCCGATGGTGCCCAGCGCCTCGAACGGGGCCGCCGCGCTCACGCGTGCGCCAGCTCGACCGCGCCCTGCCCTGCGGCAACGCGCGCGCGTTGCCGCGCCTCGACGCGGTAGCGCACGTCGACCACCATCGAGTCGCGCACGAGGTCGGTCGAGGTGACGGTGGCCGCCTGGACCACGCCCCCGAGCAGGCCCTCGAGCCGCGCCACGAGGGCCGCCTCGTCGGTCATGACCTGGTCGAGCGTGACGGTCTGGTGCCGGGAGCCGGCGTGCACGGGTGCATGGTCGACGAGAGCCATGACGGCGACGATGAGCGCGCCGAGCGCCGGTGCCAGCCAGAGCGGGTCGGGCTGGAGGCCGAAGATCAGGCCCAGGGCCAGGGACGCGAAGTAGTACGCCACCTCCTCGTGGCTGAGCTCGGTGGACCTCAGCCGGATCAGGGAGAGGACGCCGAAGAGACCCATGCCGAGGCCGATGCTGACCGGCGATCCGGTGAGCACCGTGGCGACCGCGAGCACCCCCACGTTCAACCCGAGGTACGCGACCTCCATGTCCCGGCGGTGGTGCCGGGGGAAGTACGAGCCGTACACGAGCACGGAGACCATCAGGAGGTCGCCGGCGATGAGGAGAAGGTGGGACACGGTGCACTCCGAGGATCGCTGGTCCGACGCCGGTCGGCGCCGCCACCCTCAGGTCTACGGGGCGGCGCTGCGTCCAGGCTGTGTCCCGCCCGTGGCTCGGCTGTGCGCGGCTCTCAGTGTGCGCACAGGCTCCGCACACGGCTCGCTCAGGACCCGGCGGTTCTCTTCGTGTCAGACCCCGTACCGCCGGTCGCCGCGCCCCCTGGAGCCCGGCGGTACGGGGCCCCGGACCCGGCGCCGCCGCACCGCCCCCGCCCCCACCTGGGCCGCGGCGGCGCCGACCCTGGTCCAGCCCTGACTCCCAGCTCCCGGCTACTCCGCCGGCGCCGGCCCCGTGCTGTACCGGACGACGAGCTCCGTGGGCATGACCACGTGCGCAGGCTCGCCCACCTCGCCGCGTCGGCGCCGCTCAATGGCGGTCGTCAGCTGGGCGGCCGCGACACGCCCCTTCGCGACGACGTCCTGGCGGATCGTGGTCAGCGACGGCCGCACGCGCCGGGCGATCTGTGCGTCGTCGAAGCCGACCACCGAGACGTCCTGGGGCACGCGGAGCCCGAGGTCCGTGGCGGCGCGGATCGCCGCCCACGCCATGAGGTCGGAGAAGCACAGGATGGCCGTCGGGTGGTCGTCGACATCGAGGAGCAGGGTGGCGCCCTCGTAGGCGTCCTGCTCGGTGTTCTCCTTCACCTGCACGGAGCGGACCCGCGCCCCGCCGACGGCGAGCGCCTCGGTCCAACCGACCGCCCGCTCGTGCGCGACGTGATCCGCCGTCGATGCGGCCACGTCCTGCACGATGCCGTGCGGGCCAGCGAACGCCATCGTCAGGATGCCGACGTGCCGGTGCCCGAGGGCCAGGAGGTGCTCGGCGCCCTGGACCGCGCCGCCGCGGTCGTCGAGCGTGACGCTGGACGAGCCGGGCGTCGCAGCCCGGTCGACGAAGACGAGCGGGATGGGGCGCCGGACGAGCCAGTCGAGCGCGTCGGCACCATCCGGGCACGCGTAGACCAGCGCGCCGTCGATCGGCACGTCGCGGGCCGGGATCGAGTCCTTGGACCCGTACAGCGGCAGCAGGGTCACGGCGAGGCCGGTGGGGGCGAGCTCCTCCGCGACCGCACCGAAGAACGTCGTCGCGACGTCGTCCCGGAAGGCCGTGCCCATCGAGTCGGTGAGCAGGATGCCGACGGCGCCCGTGGACCCTCGCGCCAGCGCACGGCCCGCGGGGTCCGGACCCGCGTAGCCGAGTTCCGCGGCCGTCGCCAGGATGCGCTCGCGCAGACCCGCGGAGAGCTGGTCCGGCCGCGAGAACGCGTTCGACACCGTCATGCGGCTCACGCCCACACGCTCGGCGATCGTCTGGAGTGTCACACGAGCCATCTGTAGAGCGTCCTCACCGCGATTCGGCACAATCCGGTCACGAGGCAGCCTAGGGGGTCAGGTGCCGGGACGGCGTCGAGGACCACCGCTGTGGACGCGGCGCGTCGGGCGCGGACCCGGGGCGAGGCGGGCGAGGCGGGCGGGGCCCCAGCCCTCCCACGTCCATGCACAGCGAGAGCCCCGCCCCTGCACGTGTGCAGATGGCGGGGCTCTTCGCGTCCGAGCCGCCTAAGGGAGTCGAACCCTTGACCTGTTCATTACGAGTGAACCGCTCTACCGACTGAGCTAAGGCGGCGCGCGCGCCGGGCGACCGGCGAGCGGGCTCTACTGTACCCAGGCCCGGCCGCCGCCTCCAAAGCGGTTCCGGGACGGACCTGCCGGGCACCGTCCGGAGCCCCCCGGGGCACCCCGGCGGACCGGCACGGTTCCCTCAGCTGCAGCGCACGTCGTCGGCGGGCAGCTCGCCCTTGAGCAGGTAGGTCTCGACGACGTCGCTCACGCACGGGCCGCCGCGCCCGTAGGCGGTGTGGCCCTCGCCCTCCCAGGTGAGCAGCCGCGCGGACTCGAGCTGGTCGGCCAGCGACACCGCCCACTCGTACGGCGTGGCCGGGTCACCGGTCGTCCCGACGACGAGGATCGGGTCCGCCCCCGACGCCGCGATCGGTCCGCGCTCGCCCGTCGCCGGGAAAGGCCACGCCTCGCACCCGATCGCCATCGCGAAGTCCCGGCCGAACGTGGGCGCCTGCGCGGCCACCTGGTCGGCGAACGCGACCATCTGGTCGTAGTCGCGGACCTCCATCGGGTAGTCGAGGCAGTTCACGGCACTGAACGCCTCCATGGCGTTGGCCGTGTAGTGGCCGTCCTCGGTGCGGTCGAGGTAGAAGTTCGCGAGCTGCAGCAGCATCGACGCGGTCCCGGAGTTGATGACCTCGTCGAGCGCCATCGTCAGGTACGACCACGACGCGTCGTCGTACAGCGTGACGACGATCCCGTAGAACGCCATCGTGCCGTTGACGTCGCTGGCGCCTGCCGGGATCGGGGAGTCCTCCGCACGCTGGGTGATCTCCTGGATCTGTCGCATGCCGTCGTCGACGGACCCGGTCAGCGGGCAGTCGGACTGCGTCTGGCACTCCTCGACGTACGCCCGCAGGGCCTTCTCGAAGCCGACGGCCTGCCCGACGACGAGGTCGTCGTTGCTCATCGAGGGGTCGAGCGCGCCGTCGAGGACCACACGGCCGACCTTCTCGGGGAAGAGGTCGGCGTACGTCGCGCCGAGGAAGGTGCCGTAGGAGAAGCCGACGTAGTAGAGTTTCTCGTCGCCCAGGACGCCGCGCATGAGGTCCATGTCGCGGGCCGCGCTGACCGTGTCGACCTTGCCGAGCAGCGGGCCCGTGCTGTCCAGGCACGACTGGCCGAAGGTCTTGGCCACGCCCCGCGCCGCCTCGACGTCCGCCTGGTTCTCCAGCGGGAGGTCGGAGGTGAAGTAGGCGTCGAGCGTGGCGTCGTCGCCGCAGTCGACCGCGCTGGACTCACCGATGCCGCGGGGGTCGAAGCCGACGACGTCGAACGCCTTGCGGATGTCGGCGCTCACCACGCCGTCGGCCATCGAGGAGACGAACTCGACGCCCGAGGCGCCGGGGCCGCCGGGGTTCGCCAGGAGGGAGCCCACCCGCTCGTCGTCCGAGCCCGTGGCCGGGGCGCGCTTCAGCGCAAGCTCGACGGCGCCCGCCGTCGGGTCCGCGTAGTCCAGGGGCGCCTGGACCGTGGCGCACTCGTAGCCGTCGCCGCAGTCGGACCACGACACGTCCTGCGCGTAGAACTCGTCGAGGGTCCAGCCCGTGGCATCCGTACCGTCGGGGCCGGCCGTAGTCGGCTCGCCCGTCGGCTGCTCCGGGAGCGTCGTCTGCTCCTTGGGCTCGACACACCCCCCGAGCAGCAGCCCGAGGACGGCGATGAGCGCTGCGGCGGCAAGAGGACGGCGGCGGGACACGTTCGGCACGGGCTCAACCGTAGCCAATGCCGCCGACGCCGGTGCGCGCGCCCGTGGTGCAGCGCGAACCTCAGCCCTGCGGCCGGAGCGCCACCGCCATGGCCTCCATCGCGAGCAGGGGCGCGACATTGCCCGCCAGGCGCTCGCGGGTCTCCCCGATGGCGTCCATGCGGCGGATGGTCTGCTCGGGGGTCGAGGCCGCGGCGAGCGCCCGCACCTGCGCCTCCTCGGCGGTGTTGACCAGATCGACGACGGCCCCCAGCTGCACCACCAGCACGTCGCGGTAGAAGGAGAGCAGGTCCACGAGGGAGCGGTCGAGGACGTCGCGCTGCGCGCGGGTGGCCCGCCGCTTCTGGTCCTCCTCGAGCTGGCGCACCTGGGCGCGCAGCGTCGGGGGCAGCGTCTGCCCCTCGGTCGCGCCCAGCATCCGCATCAGCTCGGCCCGCTCAGCGGCGTCCCGGTCCGCGGTCGCCGCCTTGGCCTCGGCCGTCGAGACCTCGACCAGCTCGGCGGCGGCCAGCACCGCGTCGCCCACCCCGCGGATGCCCCCGGCGAGCCGCAGGGTCTCCGCCCGGCGTCGGCGGGCCTCGGGGTCCCGGGCGAGGCGCCGGGCCAGCCCGATGTGGCTCTGGGCCGCGCGCGCCGCCTCCTCCGCGAGCGCCGGGTCGACGCCGTCGCGCGCCACGAGGAGAGCGGCGACGTCGGCCACGGGTGGCACGCGCAGGACGACACCGCGGCAACGCGAGCGGATGGTCACGACGACGTCCTGCGGGCTGGGCGCGCACAGCAGCCAGACCGTGCGCTCCGGCGGCTCCTCGATCGCCTTGAGCAGCACGTTCGAGGTGCGCTCGACCATCCGGTCGGCGTCCTCGAGCACGATGACGCGCCACCTCCCCTGAGCCGGGGAGCGCTGGGCGACACCGATCAGGTCGCGCACCTCCTCGATGGAGATCGTCACCTTCTCGGTCGCGACGACGGTGACGTCGGCGTGCGTGCCGGCCAGCGCCGTCAGGCACGCCTGACAGGTGCCGCAGCCGCCGCGCTCGCACTGCAGGGCCGCCGCGAAGGCGCGCGCCGCCACGGACCGACCGGAGCCCGGCGGGCCGGTGATGAGCCAGGCGTGGGTCATCGCGGCCGGGTCGGTGACGGCGGTCTGCAGCACCCCCACGGCGGACGGCTGCCCGACGACGGCGTCCCAGACCGTCACGGGGCCACCCCGAGGGTGCGGGCGAGCCGCTCGCGCACGTGGGCCGCGACGGCGTCGGGCGGCTCGGCGGCGTCGAGCACGAGCCAGCGCGCCGGGTCCGCCGCGGCCCGGTCGAGGTAGGCCTGGCGCATGCGGGCGTGGAAGTCGGCCCCGGCGCGCTCGAGCCGGTCCGGCTCGCCGACGATCCGCGCGAGGCCGACCGCCGGGTCGAGGTCCAGGAGGACCGTCAGGTGCGGGAGGAGGCCGTCGACGGCCCACAGGTTGAGCTGCTCGACGACGTCGGCGCCCAGGCCGCGCCCGACTCCCTGGTACGCCACCGACGAGTCCAGGAAGCGGTCCGTGAGCACGACGGCGCCCCGTTCGAGCGCCGGGCGGACGAGGGTCGCGACGTGGTGGGCGCGGTCGGCGGCGTAGATGAGCGCCTCCGCGCGGGGGGCGACGTGGCCGCCGTGCAGCACCGCCTGGCGCAGCTCGAGCCCGAGGGCCGTGCCGCCCGGCTCACGCGTCACGACGACCTCGCGGCCCAGGCCGGCCAGCCAGTCGCGCAGCAGGGCCAGCTGCGTGGACTTGCCGACGCCGTCGCCGCCCTCGAAGGAGATGAAGGTGCCGAGTGCCTGGGCCTGAGCGGGCGCCTGGGCCTGAGCGGGGGCAGCGGGCGCCGTCGGGAGGTCGGGGGTCACGGCGTCAGGCTAGTCGGCGTCGACGACAGTGCCCGTGTCCGGTCACTCGCCCGGGTAGACCACCCCGACCTGGCGCCGGATCTCGTCCATCGTGCGCATCACCTCGAGGGAGTTCTCGAGCGTGATGGCGGGGCTCTCCTTCTCGCCGGCGGCGATGCGGCGGGCGACCTCGGCGATTTGGTACTGGAAGCCGCCGTCGACCTCGCGGTCGTAGGACCACCAGGTGCCGTCGTTGCGGGTCACGGTGAACGACGTCGGGCGATAGAAGTCGCTCGCGATCTCGACGCGGCCCTCGCCGCCGAAGATCACGCCCGTCGTCGCCGTCCTGGCCAGCGACGTCGTGTGCAGCGACGCCTGGACGTCCGGCCCGAAGCCGAGCGCCATCGAGATCTGACCGTCGACGCCCGTCGGGGTGAGCGAGCCGACGGCCTGGATGCGGTCGGGGACGCCGAAGAGGTCGTGCGCGAAGGAGACCGGGTAGACGCCCAGGTCGAGGAGGGCACCGCCCGCGAGGCTCGGGGTTGTGGATGCGGTGGGTCGCCGGGCGGCCCGCGAACGCCTGCCCATGGTCGGCGATGAAGCCGATCGGCTGCCCGACGTCGCCGCGCTCGATCACCGAGCGCAGGGCGACCACGTGGGGCAGGAACCGCGTCCACATGGCCTCCATGCAGAACACGCCCGCGGCTCGCGCGGCATCGACGATCGCGCGGGCCTCGGCCTCGTTGCGCGCGAACGACTTCTCCACGAGGACGTGCTTGCCGGCGTTGATGGCGAGCAGCGCGTGGTCGTGGTGCGCCGAGTGCGGCGACGCGACGTAGACGACGTCGACCTGCGGGTCCTCGACGAGCTCCTTGTAGCCGACGTGCACGGTGGGGACGCCGTGCTGCGTGGCGAAGCGCTCGGCACGGTCGCGGTTGCGGGACCCGACGGCGACGATCTGCTGGCGGGTGTGGTGGCGCGCGGCGAGGGCGAACGTGTGGGCGATCCCGCCGGGGCCGAGGATGCCCCAACGGAGCGGCGGTGCGGTGCGGGGGTCGTCGGCATAGGTCATGCCCCTCACCGTAGGCGAACCGTGTGGGCGCGCGGCAGTGCGAGATCGGGCGCTGCCAGGCGTGTCGAAGGTGATGGTGGCGGCGGGGCGACGGGCGCGGCAGAGGTCCTCGCTGGCGCCGCGACGAACCAGGCGGACAACGGGACGCGCGGGCCGGCTGGCGTCACGGGACGCCCGGGCCGGCTGGCGCCACAGGATGCGCGGGCCGGCTGGCGCCACGGACAAGGCCGTGGGCGCAGCTGCAGGCGCGGGCTGTGGACGACGCCGGTCCGTTCGTAGGCGCCCGGCCCTAGCCTGGCGACGTGCCCGACGACGCCGGCCTCGCGACCGCTCCCGACTCGCGCCCCTCGACGGTTCTCGCCTGCGGGCTGACGACGCTCGACGTCGTGCAGACGGTCGATCACGTCCCGGGGCCGGACGAGAAGCTCGTCGCGACGGACCTGCTCGTCGCCGCCGGCGGACCCGCCGCCAACGCCGCCGTGACGGCGCGGCTGCTGGGGGTTCCGGCGCGACTCGTCACGCGGATCGGCCTGGGTGCCCTGGGCGCGGTGGTGAGGGGCGACCTCGCGGCGAGAGGGGTCGAGGTGGTCGACCGCGCGGTTCCCGGGGAGACGCCCCCGGTCTCCACGGTGCTCGTGACGCGGTCGACGGGCCAGCGTGCCGTCGTGTCCGTGAACGCGACCCGGCCGGGGCGGCGGGACGTCGGCGCGGCGCCCTCGGCACTGCCGGGCGCGGCGCCCTCGGCACTGCCGGGCGCGGCGCCCTCGGACGCCGCAGCGGTGGCGGCCTCGCACGCCACCAGCCTCACGTCGTCGTCGCCGTCGCCAACGCCCGGCCCCGGCCAGGTCGCGCCATCGGGGGATCTGTGGGACGGCGTCGGCGTTCTGCTGGTGGACGGCCACCACCTGGACCTCGCCCTCGAGTGCGCGACCGAGGCGCAACGGCGCGGCGTCGTCGTCCTGCTCGACGGCGGCTCGTGGAAACCGGGCCTGGAAGCGCTGCTCCGGCTGGTGGACGTCGCCGTGCTCTCGGCGGACTTCACGGTGCCCGACGACGTCGCGCCGTCAGAAGCTGCGCCGGGCGTCCCGCCGGGCGAGGACGTCGCACCGACGGCGCAGCCATCGACCCCAACGCGGCCGTTCAGCCCCGCACAGCCGTTCAGCCCCGCACAGCCGTTCAGCCCCGCACAGCCGTCGAGACCCGCACAGGCGTCGACCCGGTCGCCCGCCGGTGACAGTCTGCTGACTCGGGTGCGCGCGCTCGGACCAGCGGTGGTGGCGCAGTCGCACGGCGGCGGCCCGCTCCGTGTCCTCGCGGGCTCCGACATGCAGGAGGTTCCGGTCCCGCAGGTTGCGGTGGTCGACACCCTCGGCGCCGGGGACGTGCTCCACGGTGCCCTCGCGGCCTGGCTCGCCGCTGCTGGTGACCGTTGCGACGACGTCGGCAGCGCAACCGGCGACATCGTCGAAGTTGACGGCAACGGCTGCCGCGGGCGGGCCGAAGGACGACCCCTGACCCAGCATGTGCACATGGCCTTGCCGTGGGCCGTCCAAGTCGCCTCGGCGTCCGTGGCCGCGCCTGGGGCGCACGGCTGGGCGGAGCGGGCAGGACGGCCCTCGTTGCCGCCGAACCGCACGCAGGCGGGCAGCACCTGACCCGTTGACAGCCGGGTGACCCCTGATCGACGCGCGTGACGCCCGCCGGGCCGCCGGCGAACCGCACACAGGCGGGCGGCCCCCGTTCGACGCGTGTGACGCCTGCCGGGCAGCGGGCCAGCGAGACGGCGGCGCAGGGCGGTGAGGCGGCCGCCGGACGCACCGCCGGCCCATGGACCCGCAGAACGCCTCGCGCACAGGCTCCGACCCTCATCGACACTTTGTCAGCCATGGCGGATATACTGCACACATGTTCGACTCCCTGTCCACCCTCGCCGAGGTCGCCGCGCCGTGTCCGCCGGTCGGCACGGTTCGTCCGCCCGCCACGAGCAGGGGCAGGGGCGCCGGTCGGGAACGCATCAACGCGCCGGGTGCACTGACGCTGCTGCGCGGCCACGACGGCGCCGCACCTCTGGAGGTTGCCGAGGCAGAGCGCGACGCGACAGCACCGACCGACTCCAATGAGTCCGAACGGGACCTCGACTGGGACGAGGAGCACCGGCTCGCCGTCGAGCTCGATTCCGCCACACCAGGCCCCGCACTCGCCGCGCACCTCAGCGAGCTCGTACCTGCGGAGATCGACGATGCCGCCCTTGTCGAGGCCATCGCCGGCTGGGAGCGGGTCGCCTCGTGGGCGGCGGCGGGACAGGCGGCCCACATCAACGAGCTCCGTCGGCGGCGCGACGCGCAGGGCCGCAGCGCTTTCGTGGGCGACGAGGTCGCAGCTCGTCTTGCGGCATCCCGAGCGGGCGGCGAGGCGAAGGTCGGCTATGCACTGGCGCTCGAGAGGCTTCCCGAGGTGTGGGACGCCCTCGCGGCCGGCGTCCTCGACGTACGGCGCAGCCGCGTCCTCAGCGACGAGCTGCTCTCCGTCCCCGAGGAGTCGCGTGCCTCGGTGACGAGGACGGCGATGGAAGGCGCCGGGGTGCGCACCGCGGAGCAGCTCCGGGCACGGGTGCGGCGCGCCGCGCTCGCCCTCGACCCCGAGGCCGCCGCCCGTGCGCACCGGCGCGCGCGGGCCGACCGGCGGGTGGAAGCTACATCCGGTCCACGACGGCATGGCGTGGCTCCATGCGTTCCTGCCGGCTCCCGAGGCCGTGGCCGTCCACGCGGCGCTGAGTGCGATCGCCGACGCGCAGGGCGCGGACGACCCTCGTCCGATGGATGCCCGGCGCGCGGACGCCCTGGTCGACACCGTGGCGCGGTGGCTCGACGCGGGGGTCGCCCCTGACGGCAGCGAGCTGCCGACGCGCCAGCGGCGTCGGCCCCACCTGTCTGTCACGGCGAGCGCCACGACTCTGGTGGGCCTCGACGAGATGCCGTGCGAGCTGGCGGGGTACGGGCCGATCTCGGCCGAGATGGCCCGCCAGATCGCGGCTGGGGCGACGTGGACGCCGCTCCTCGTCGACGCCGAGACCGGAGGGCTCGCGGCCCGCGGGCACCACACGTACCGGCCGTCTGCCGCGCAGGCGCACTGGATCGTCGACCGCGACGCCACGTGCACGTTCCCTGGCTGTCGAGTGTCGGCAACTCGGTGCGACATCGACCACAACACCCCGTTCGACCCGACCCGGCCCGCCGACGAGCAGACGGTGGTCGATGCGATGGACGCCAAGTGCCGCCACCACCACCGGCTTAAGACCCTTGCCGGTTGGGTGAGCGAGCGTGACGCCACCACGGGCGAGACCACATGGACCGCACCGACGGGCCACGGCTACACGAGCGCCCCGGACCGCGACGCCGAGGGACCTTGGCGACCCAGGCCGGGTGATGCCCGCCTGACGTCACCACCACCGCGCGGCGATCCGCCGCCGTTCTGACACCCGCGGCACCTCTGCCCCAGCCCCGCCACGCCGAGCTGACGCATGCCCGAGCGGCCTGCTCCTGGTCCGGGGCGACGGCTCGGGCCGCGCCACTACCGTGACGTGGTGGCATACACCGACCTCCCTGCTCATCGCACCCTGCTCGTCGCGGCGGCGTACGTCGTGCTCCAGCGGGATGACGAAGTGCTCCTCCAGCTGCGCCGCGGCACCGGCTACATGGACGACCACTGGGCCGTGCTCGCGGGCCACCTCGAGCACGACGAGACCATCGTGGCGGCAGCTGTGCGGGAGGTCGCGGAAGAGTCAGGCGTCCTGGTGGCGCCCCAAGACCTCATGCCGCTGACGACGCTCCACCGCTCCTGGCCCAGCGGACCGCAGATCGAGCAACGCTGCGACTACTTCTTCCGCGCCCGCGCCTGGACCGGCGAACCCGCCATCCTCGAGCCCGACCGCTGCGCCGACATGCAGTGGTTCCCGCTCAGCGCGCTCCCCGAGCCCGTGGTCCCCCACGAACGCGTCGTGCTGGAGTACCTGGCGGCGGGCGACATGCCGCCGGCCATCCTCGCGATGCAGCGCACGAGCGCGCTGTGACGTCGAGACACGTTGGTCGGGTCTGTGTGAAGCCTCAGCCCAGGGTCTAGATGGGCAAAGACCCGTCGTCGTGGCGTGGAGCCGTCAAGGAACCGCTCCAGCCACAGGAGGTCCTCGCGGCTCGGGCCAACACGCGGCTACTTCATGGCCCCGGGCTTCGCCGACGCAGCAGTGCCGGACCCAGCAGTGCCGGACCCAGCAGTGCCGGACCCAGCAGTGCCAGACGCAGCAGTGCCAGACGCGGCTACTTCTTGGCCCCAGCCTTGCCCGACGCAGCCTTGCCCGACGCAGCCGTGCCGGACGCAGCCTTCGCCGCACCCGACTTGCCTGCGGCGCCACGCGTCGCGGCCCCGGCCTTGCGCCCCGTCCGCTTGACGGGCCCACGGGCCCGCTTCTCGGCCAAGAGCTCGGCGGCCCGCTCGAGGGTCACCGACTCGACCGCGTCTTCCTTGCGCAGGGTGGCGTTGGTCTCGCCGTCGGTGACGTACGGTCCGAACCTGCCGTCCTTCACGACGACCGGCTTGCCCGACACCGGATCCGCGCCCAGCTCGCGCAGCGGCGCCGCAGCCGGCGCCCCCCGCCCGCGCTTGGGCTCGGCATAGATGGCGAGCGCCTCCTCGAGGGTGATGTCGAAGAGGGCATCCTCGCTCGGCAGCGTCCGGGAGTCGGTGCCCTTGCGCAGGTACGGCCCGTACCGACCGTTCTGCGCGGTGATCTCCTCATCGGTGGCCGGGTCGACCCCGACGACCCGGGGCAGGGAGAGCAGGCGCAGCGCGTCCTCGATCGTCACGGACATCAGCTGCATCGACCGGAAGAGCGACGCCGTCCTCGGCTTGGGGGCCGCCGCGAGCCGCTTCTTGCGCTCGGCGGCCGAGAGACCCTCGGGCAGCTCGGGCTCGGGCAGCACCTCGGTGACGTACGGGCCGTACCGCCCCGTCCGCGCCACGATCATGGTGCCGGTCTGCGGGTCGGCACCCAGCTCGCGGTCGCCGTCGGGCTGGGTCTCGAGCAGCTCGTGCGCCTTCGCGACCGTGAGCTCGTCCGGAGCGAGGTCCTCGGGCACCGAGGCCCGGCGGGGCGCACCGTCCTCGCCGACGACGCTCGCGTCCTCCAGGTACGGCCCGTACCGGCCCACGCGCAGCGTGATCCCGTCGCCGATGTCGACCGAGTTCACCTCGCGTGCGTCGATCTCGGCGTGCCCCTCCACGAGGTCACGCAGCCCGGTCGGAGCGCCCGAACCGGACCCGCCACCAGCACCAGCACCAGCACCAGCACCAGCACCAGCACCCTCGCCGAAGTAGAACCGCGTCAGCCACTCGACGCGGTCCTGGTCCCCGGCAGCGATCCGGTCGAGGTCCTCCTCCATCTCGGCGGTGAACCCGTAGTCGACCAGCCGGTCGAAGTTCTCCTCGAGGAGGCGCGTCACCGCGAACGCGAGCCACGACGGCACGAGGGCCTGCCCACGGCTCGTCACGTACCCGCGGTCCTGGATGACCGAGATGGTCGCGGCATACGTCGACGGCCGCCCGATCCCCCGCTCCTCCAGCGCCTTGACCAGGCTCGCCTCGGTGTAGCGCGGCGGCGGCGAGGTGTGGTGCCCGTCGGCGTCCACCGCGAGCGCGTCGAGCGCGTCCCCGGCGGCCATCCGCGGCAGTCGCGCACCCCCCGCGGCGGCAGACCCGGCGCCCGCCCCGGCAGCGCCGGAGCCCGCGTCGGCGTCGCCGTACCGCTCGTCGTCCTGGCCCTCCTCGTACGCGGCAAGGAAGCCGCGGAAGGCGATGACCGTGCCCGACGCCGCGAGCACCGCGTCCTGGGGCGCGTCACCCGTGCCGAGGGCCGGGATGGGTGCCGACGCACCGAGGCGCACCGACGCCGTCGACCCTCGCGCGTCCGCCATCTGCGAGGCGACGGTGCGCTTCCAGATCAGCTCGTAGAGCCGGAACTGGTCGCCGGAGAGCTCGCGCGCCACCTGGGCCGGCGTCCGGAAGTGGTCCCCGGCGGGCCGGATGGCCTCGTGCGCCTCCTGCGCGCCCTTGGCCTTCGCCTGGTACAGCCGCGGTGACTCCGGCACGTACTCGGTCCCGTAGAGCTCGGCGGCCTGACGCCGGGCCGCGTCGATCGCCTGCGTGCTCAGCACGGGCGAGTCGGTACGCATGTAGGTGATGTAGCCGTTCTCGTACAGCCCCTGCGCCACCCGCATCGTCTGTCGCGACGCCATGCGGAAGCTTGCGCGCGGCCTCCTGCTGCAGCGTCGACGTCGTGAACGGCGCCGCCGGGCGCCGGGTGTACGGCTTGGTCTCGAGGTCCAGCACGCGGAACGCCGCCCCGCGCAGGGCCTCGGCGGTGGCCGTCGCGGCAGCCTCGTCGAGCTGACGGACCGACGACGAGCGCAGCGCGCCCCGGTCGTCGAAGTCGCGCCCCGTGGCCACCCGGGCCCCGCCGAGCTGGACCAGCCGCGCGTCGAACGCCGGGTCCTCCGCCCCGGGACCGGCGCTCACGCGGAAGGTCCCCCGGACGTCCCAGTACTCAGCCGAACGGAACGCCATCCGCTCGCGCTCGCGTTCCACCACCATGCGGGTCGCCACCGACTGCACCCGGCCGGCCGACAGGCCCTGCCGCACCTTGCGCCACAGCACCGGCGACACCTCGTAGCCGTACAGGCGGTCGAGGATGCGGCGCGTCTCCTGCGCGTCCACGAGGCGCTCGTCGAGGTCCCGCGGGGTGGCCAGCGCACGCTGGATCGCCTCCGGGGTGATCTCGTGGAACACCATGCGCTTGACGGGCACCTTGGGCTTGAGCTCCTCGAGGAGGTGCCACGCGATGGCCTCGCCCTCGCGGTCCTCATCGGTGGCGAGGAGGAGCTCGTCGGCGTCCTTCAGCGCGCGCCGCAGCTCGGCGACCTTCTTCTTCTTGTCCGCGTCGACGACGTAGTACGGCTGGAAACCGTTCTCGACGTCGACCGCGAAGCGCCCGAACGGCCCCTTCTTCATGTCCGCAGGCAGCTCCGAGGGCTGCGGGAGGTCGCGGATGTGCCCCACCGACGCCTCGACGGTGTACCCCTCGCCGAGGTAGCCGGCGATCGTGCGCGCCTTGGCGGGCGACTCCACGATCACGAGCTTGCGGGCCATCACGTCCTTCTTCCTGAGCGGGTTCGTCGAGTCGGGTCCTGAGTGGAGGGGTGTCGGCAGCGCACTCTACGGCCTGTCGTCAAGCCCACGGCTCCGCGGGCGGGTCGTTGTGGACGTCCCGGGGCGGCCGGGGCTCGGTGAGTCGGAGCAGCAGGAGCGCCAGACCGACGAGCGCCGCGACCGCCGCGACGATGCCGAGCGCGCCGCCCGCGTACGCCGTCGCGAGATCCGCCCGGGCCGTCAGCCCCGTGGAGTGAAAGCGGTCCCCGACGGAGTCGAGCGCCGTGCGGGTCGCCTCGATCGCCACCCCGGCGGCGGCGGCCGCAAGAGCCGCACCGCCCAGGAGCAGGCTCGCGGCCGCGGTCTCGCGTCGGTGCTGCGCCGGCGTCCCGGCCGAGCCCGCCGGGCCGAGCGCCCGGACGATGCACGTCCAGGTCAGGACCACGAAGACCGCCGCGACGACGTCGCCCGGCCGATGCCATGCACCGACCAGCGTCGACACGCCCGTCGCCGCCGCATAGACCGCACCGAGGACGGCGGCCACGGCTCGCCATCGGCGCGGCACCACGAGCACGAGCGCCACCGCGCACGACGCCGCCGCCGTCGTGTGGCCGCTCGGGAGCGTGTTCGCGAGGCGGTCCCCGACACCGAGGTCGGGCCGGTCCAGGACGCCGTACTTGAGCAGCTGGGTGGTGAGGTTGGCGCCGGCCATCAGCAGGGCGACCTGGCCGGCGAGCAGCCAGCGCCGCCGCACGAGGGCCACCACGACGCTCAGGCCGAGGACCGTGGCGATGAACGGCACCGAGATGACGTCGAGCACCGGCTCCGCCACGCGCCACAGCGACGTCCGACCGAGCTCCGCGCCCTCGTAGGCCGCCTGGTCCAGCAGCTGGCCCGAACGGGTGCCGACGAACACGCGCCAGACGGCCCACACGCCGACGGCCGAGACCAGGGCCCCGACGACGGCGCCTGCGCGTGCGCCGCGGAGGGTCGTCTCGGCGCGGGACGGTCGGAGGGGCGTGGCGGGGGTCACCCGATCACGGTAGGCGACGCGCCGACCAGGGCAGCGCACGGCGGGCATCTCCACCGAACCCCCACGGTTGCGTGACGTCCGGTAGACACGTCCGGTAGACCAGGGACACCACGAGCGCCACGGGTCCTCGTGTCGGGGGCGGCCGCTAGCGTGCCGGGATGCCGATCATGGTCGCTCCCGCAACCCTGGCCGACGCCGCGGCACGGTTCGGCGTGGTCGTGGGGGCTCCGATCGAGCGCGGTGGCGCCCCGGACGGCGCCGTCTACCCGTGCGAGCGGGACGGCACGGCGGCGTTCCTCAAGCTGACGCCCGTCGCTGCCTGCCCACCGACGCCGGACGGGGCCACGAGCGCACGACCGCTGGCTGCCGCGTACGACCGGGTCGCGCTCGTCGAACGCGTCCGCCCGTGGGTCCGCATCCCCGTCCACCTGACATCCCTGGACGGCCACCTGCTGGAGATGGTGCCCGACGACGGCCCTGGGCCGGGCAGCCACGACGGCACCCACCTCGTCGGAGCCACTCTCACCGCGCGCGCCGCCGGCCGACACCTCTCCATGCCGGCCGACCTCACGCCGGCGGTGGTCCGCGCCTGGGCGGGCGCGCTCGGCCGCTTCCACGCCGCGACGCGAGACTGGTCGGGCGGGCAGGCCCTGCTCACCTGGCGTGACGAGCACGCGATGTTCCTGGCCGACTGCCACGACGACGCGGTCGGGGTCGTGTGGACGGAGCTCGGCGAGGCCCTGGCCGCGCTCCCCACCACACCCGACTGCTTCGGCGTCGTGCACAACGACCTGCACTCGGGGAACCTCCTGCTCGACGACGACGGCTCCGTCACCGTCCTCGACCTCGACGTGGCGTCACGCCACTGGTACGCCACGGATCTCGCCATCCTGCTTGCGCATCCCCTCTGGGACCTCCGCCGTCGCGACCCGGCGCGCATGCAGCCGTTCGTCGACGACGCCGTCGCCGCCTACCTCGAGCAGTACCCGCTGCCGTCGGGCCGGCTCGGCGACGTCCCGTTGCTGATGCGGTACCGGCTGACGCTGTTCGTCCTCGCGATGCAGGCCGAGCGCGGCGACGGCCCCGTGCCCGGGTGGCTCCGGTCCCTGCGGGCCTGGGTCCTCTCGGGCGAGCCCCTCGCGGCCGTCCGACTCTGACGGCTCACAGGTTCCGCACAGTCATGGCACAGACGACGAACGGGCAGCGGCCAGAGAATGGCGGCATGGAGAAGACTGCCGCCGCCCGCGAGCGGCTCACCCGTCCCGACGGCTCGCCGGTGCGGGCCCTCGTCGTCGACGACGAGCCCCTGCTCGGGGATCTGCTCTCGACGGCCCTGCGCTACGAGGGCTGGCAGGTCGAGACCGCGGTCACGGGTCGCACCGCCGTGAAGGCGGCCGCGACGCTCGACCCGGACGTCGTGGTGCTCGACATCATGCTCCCCGACATGTCCGGGCTGGACGTGCTCCGCCGGCTCCGGGAGTCCCGCCCGCTGGTGCCGGTGCTCTTCCTCACCGCGAAGGACGCCGTCGAGGACCGCATCGCCGGTCTCACCGCCGGCGGCGACGACTACGTGACGAAGCCGTTCAGCCTCGAGGAGGTCGTGGCGCGCCTGCGCGCCCTGCTCCGCCGCGCCGGTGCGACCGCGCAGGCCGCGGACGCGCGGCTGGTCGTCGGCGACCTGGTGCTCGACGAGGACAGCCACGAGGTGTTCCGCGCAGGTGAGGAGATCCACCTGACCGCGACCGAGTTCGAGCTGCTCCGCTACTTCATGCGCAATCCCCGCCGGGTGCTCTCGAAGGCGCAGATCCTCGACCGTGTGTGGCAGTACGACTTCGGCGGCCAGGCGAACATCGTCGAGCTCTACGTGTCCTACCTGCGTCGCAAGATCGACGCCGGGCGGCCCGCCATGATCCACACGCTGCGCGGGGCCGGCTACGTCCTCAAGCCCGCGGACCAGTGACGTGGGATCAGTGACGTGACGAAGGACTCGGGCATCTCAGGGACACCGGGGACCTCGGGGACCTCGGGGACGCCGGGGACCTCAGGGACGCCGGGCCCGCAGTCGTCGGCGCCGGATGACGCGCGGGCACCGCGCCCCGGCCCGCCCCCGCCGCCACCCCCGCCAACGCCCCTGCCAGCACCCCCGCCACCACCCACGCCCCCTCCCGCGCCGCCGCGTGCTACCTCCGGCCGCCTCCCGCGCCCCTCGCGCTGGACCCTGCGCGCCCGGCTCGTGACGCTCGTCCTTCTCCTGCTCGCCGCGGTGGCGACGGTCATCGGCAGCGTCTCCGCCGTCGCGCTGCGCACCTCGCTGGTCCAGCAGCTCGACACCCAGCTCACGCAGGCCGTCGACCGCGGCGACCGGGAGCCGCACGCCGACTCCGAGTGGCTCGAGGACGGCGAGCCGCCGGCCCTCGGCATCCCGGGTCAGAGCGACGGCACGGTGTGGGTCGAGTTCACGCGCAGCTCGTCGACCGACTGGGTCATCCTGCGCCAGGGCTACATCGACAACTACGCGGTCCGCCCGCTGACGACCGCGCAGAGCCGGGTCCTGTACAACACCCAGACGGACGGCCGCGCCCGCACGATCACCGTCCCCGGCCTGGGCCGGTACCGGGTCATGGCGACCGCGGCGACCGACCGGGTCACGCTCGTCGGCCTGCCGATGAAGGAGATCGACGCGACGACGACGCGCTACGTGGCCACCACCGTCGTCGTGACCCTCGCCGGGCTGGTGGTCATCGGCCTCCTCGGCATGCTCCTCGTGCAGCGCGAGCTGCGGCCGCTGGCCCGCGTCGCCGCGACCGCGAGTCGCGTCGCCCACCTGCCGCTGCACCGCGGCGAGGTCACCCTGGCCGAGCGCGTGCCCGACGCCGACACCGACGACCGCACCGAGGTCGGCCGGGTCGGCTCCGCGCTCAACCAGCTCCTGGGCCACGTGTCGGACGCGCTCGGCGCCCGCCAGGCGTCCGAGACGAAGCTCCGCCAGTTCGTCGCCGACGCCAGCCACGAGCTGCGCACCCCGCTGGCGTCGATCCGCGGCTACGCCGAGCTCGTCCGCCGGATGCCCGAGGAGGTGCCCGACGACGTCCTGCGCGCGATCGGCCGGGTCGAGTCCGAGGCCGTCCGGATGACGTCCCTGGTCGAGGACCTGCTGCTGCTGGCTCGGCTCGACGCCGGCCGACCCCTCGAACGCCAGCCCGTGGACCTGTCGGCCCTCGCGGCCGACGCCGTCGGCGACGCGCACGCCGCCGGCCAGGACCACGTGTGGCGTCTCACGCTGCCCGGGGAGTCCGACGAGCACGACGCGGACCCGCAGCCCGCACTGGTGCTGGGCGACAACCACGCGCTGCGCCAGGTCCTGGCGAACCTCCTCTCGAACGCCCGGGTGCACACCCCGGCGGGCACGGTCGTGGAGACGACGGTCGAGGCCCGGCCCGACGCCGTCGTGCTCACC
This sequence comes from uncultured Actinomycetota bacterium, assembly GCA_963807045.1. GTDB lineage: Bacteria > Actinomycetota > Actinomycetes > Actinomycetales > Cellulomonadaceae > Actinotalea. The sequence goes on from CAWDZL010000002.1 coordinate 906,157, forward strand.
GTGCGCGACGACGGGCCCGGCATCGACCCCGAGCTGCAGAGCAGGCTCTTCGACCGGTTCGCCCGCGGCGACGCGTCACGCTCGCCGGGCACGGGGTCGACCGGCCTGGGGCTCTCGATCGCGCACGCCGTGGTGCACGCCCACGGTGGCCGCATCGACGTGGACGGGACGCCGGGCGCCACGACGTTCGTGGTGACGTTCCTGAGGCCCGACGGGCGGGGCCCCGACGGGCAGAGCCCCGCCGAGCAGAGGTGATCGTCAGCCCGCGACGAGCACGAGCCCGTCGAGCACCAGCCCGCGCACCGCAGGGAGGACCTCGGCGGCGACCTCGGCCGCCTCGCGGTCGGTGAGCGCCGCGACCGCACCGACGATCTGACCCACCGTGAGCTCGCCGTCGCACGCCCCGACGGTCGCCGCGACCGCCGAGCTGCACCGGCACGGCACGCCCGAAGCCCTCGCTCTGGCGCAGCCGCACGACCGAGGGGTCGGCCGCGCCGGGCACATGGTGACGGTCCTCGACGACGTCGGGCGCCACCCGCAGGTGCGCGGCAGCGAGGGCGGCATCGTCGACGGCGGCCAGCCAGTCGTGCGCGGCGAGGACAGCAGCCACGTGCCCGCCCAGGGGCCGCGGCACCGGTCCGTCCTGAACCTCGAGCCGGCGCAGGGGGGACCGCGCCCCGCGACCGGCGTTCCCTGGCCGGCGCAGCACCACGAGCCCGAGCCCGACCGCCTCGACGCCCCGCGTCGCGAAGTCCTCGAGCCACGCCTCGTAGCCCGCCCGCCACGCCCCCGGGTCGCGCTCGGCGGTCGTCCCGCCGTCGCGCAGCCACGTCTCGGCGTAGTGGGCCGGGTCGAGCACCTCGCGCTGGACCACCCAGCCGTCGAGCCCGGAGGCGTCCAGCCAGCCCCCGACGCGCTCGCGCCAGTCCTCGCCGTGACGGTGCTCCCAGTTGCCGAGCAGCTGCGCCACCCCACCCGGGGCGAGCACCCGCCCGACGCCGGTGATCAGGTCGCGCACGACGTCGTCCCCCGCGCGGCCGCCGTCGCGGTACTCGTAGCGCGGGACGCCGCCCGCCCGGGGCGTGATGACGAACGGCGGGTTCGAGACGACCAGGTCGAACCGCTCGGGCGCGGGACCGCCACCACCCACCGGCTCGAGCATCGATCCTTCGCGCAGGTCCAGCTCGACCCCCGCGAGCGCCGCGTTGAACCGGGCGAACGCGAGGGCGCGCGCCGAGACGTCGGTGGCGACGACCGCCGCGCAGTGCCGCGACGCGTGCAACGCCTGGACGCCGCAGCCCGTGCCCAGGTCCAGCGCGCGCCCCCGCGGGTCGCGCACGGTCGCCCGCGCGAGCGAGAGCGACGCCCCGCCGACGCCGAGCACGTGGTCGGGATGGACGGCCTGGCCCGTCGCCAGCTCGCCACGGTCGGAGGCCAACCACCACTGGACGTCCCCGGCGGCGTCGTGCGCGGCGTAGGGCTGGAGGTCGACCAGGGCGCGCACCTGGTCGTCATCGGCCGACCCGGCGGCCGCGACGACGCCCAGCTCGACCAGGCCGGACGTCCGCGCCGAAGGCAGGGCGCGGTCGACGAGCGCGCGCGGCACCGGCGCACCGAGCACGAAGAGCCGGACGAGCACTGCCGCGGGCGGCGGGTCGCCCGCAGCGAGGAGCGCCTGGGTCGCCAGCAGCGCGGGGACGGCCTGCTCGCGGTCCAGCGCCGCGGCGGCGACGGGGCCCAGGGCCTCCTCGACGTCGTCGGTGGTGACCCGGGCGAGGTCGTCGCGCAGGGCGTCGAGCGCGGGGCCGACCGGCGTCGGCACGCTCACGGCCACGCCACGTCGACCACGACCGGCAAGTGGTCGCTGCCGCGACTGCCGGCCTCGTCGCGCACGGTGCGAGCACCGGAGGCGACGAGGCCACCCGTCCCCAGCACGGCATCGATCCGCTTGATCGGGCGGGTGGCGGGGTGCGTCGGGCCCGAGGTCGCCGTGAGGTCGCGCAGCAGCATCCCGAGGCGCCGCCAGGACGGCCCGCCCGGCAGCTCGTTGAGGTCGCCCGCGACGACGCAGCCCACCCCGCCGGCCGAGCTGCACCACAGGCAGGATGCGGATGAGGTGGTGGGCCCGGTCACGCGCGCTCAACCCCAGGTGGACGCTGATCACCCGCAGCCCCGCGACGTCGGCGATCGCCATCCCACGCGGCGTGTGCCACGGGGTCATCGGCAGCCGCTGCGGCCGGTGGAGCGTGACGGGCAGTCCCGGGCGGGCGAGCAGCGCCGTCGTGCGCGCACCACCGCCGCTCACGATCGGGACCAGCCCGGCCGCCTCGGCCAGCCGCCGCACCCGGATGCGACCGATCGGTCCGCGCGGCGGCTCCTGGAGCGCCACGACATCGGGCTCGGCCTCGCGCAGGACGCGCAGGACCGCGGCCCGGTCATCCCGGAGCTGGCGGACGTTGTACGTCATCACGCGGAGCGAAGTCATCCGGCTCATTGTGCCTTCCCCCTGTCGACACGGCCGTCTCGATCATGATCGCCGCAGACTCTCTCGGCGCGAGGGCGCGCCGAGTTGAGGGTGCGCGGTAAAGGCCGCGACGACCAGGCGTCGGGGAGCAGCCCCGAACGGCCCTGGCAGGCACCGGCCCCGGCCTGCCACGATGTGCCCGCCGGGGGGCGGGACGCGTCCCCCGCTGTCGAGGAGGCCCCCATGCGCCGCACCACCACCGTCCTGCTAGCCGCGACCGTGAGCGCCGCGCTCGCGCTCGGGCTCGCCGGCTGCTCCGGTGACGACGGCGGGACGAAGGCTGAGCCCGACGCCGCCGCGCCCGCGGGCGAGCACATCAAGACCCCGGGCAGCGACGCCGGCGCCGAGGACGTCGAGGCGGGCGGCAGCGAGGACGGCGGTGCCGGGGCCGAGTGCCTCGTCGGCACCTGGGTCGTGGACCGGCAGTCCGTCATCGACGCCGCGGTGGCGTCCCTCGCGCTCGGTGCGGGCGCCGACTACACGCCGGAGGTCACCGTGACGGGCGACGCGTACCTCTCGTTCGCCGCGGACGGGTCCATGCGGACCGAGTACCAGCAGCAGAAGGCCGAGCTCGTCATCCCGGTCAGCGGGCAGGAGATCCGCTCGGTCGGCACCATGAACGGCGTGCTCGTGGGCCGGTACTCGGTGGCGGGCAGCGACGTGACGACGTCGGACCTCGACGCGAGCGCCGTCACGTACGACCTCACGGGCACGATCGACGGCACGCCCTACGACGTCGGCGCGACCGCCACGATGACCGTCGACGCGCTCGAGGTGGACGCCACGTCGACCTTCGAGTGCAACGGTGACGAGCTCCGGATCACCCCGCAGGCGCCGGGCCTGGAGCCGGGCACCTTCATCTCCGTGTACCACCGCTCGTGACGCCCCCCGCAGGGGCCGCCGAAGATGGCACGATGAGCGCCGACGGAGGCCAGACCGCGCCTCCGCACGTACGGAGGACACCCATGCACACCCGCACCCGCCTCGCCCGCCGCACGGCGGCGCTCGCCCCGCTCGTCGCCGTCGCACTGCTGCTCAGCGCGTGCTCGGGCGGCGACTCGGACGGCGACTCCGGCGACGACGCGAGCCCGACGAGCGGCGCGAGCCAGGGTGCCGACAAGGGCGACAAGGACTCCGACGGGGACACCGACTCGGACTCGGCCGACGGCGACACCGACGCGGGCGGCGCGGCCTCCGAGGGGGCGAGCTGCCTCGAGGGTTCGTGGGCCGCGGACATGACCCGCCAGATCGAGGCCGCGCAGCAGGCGCTCGAGGCCGCCCAGCTCGAGGCGACGCTGGAGATGACCGGCGACGTCACGATGACCTTCTCCGGCGGCACCGCGACGTACACCTACGGCAAGCAGGTGACGGACGTGACCATGTCGATGGAGGGCCAGGAGGTCCGCTCCGTCACCACCCTCGACGGCACCATGTCCGGCACCTACACGGCGACCGACACCGACGTGACCGTCACGATCGCCGACGCGAGCACGATGAACATCACGATGCAGACCTTCATGGGTGACACGCCCGTGGAGGCCGGGCTCGACGGCTACGCCGACGCGATGCGCGAGAGCCTGAAGTCGAGCTCCACGGTCGCCTACACCTGCGCGGGCGACACCCTGACCATCGCCATGACCAACGCGAGCCTGGGCAGCGCCGTCGAGACGGTCCTGCACCGCAAGTGAGCGCGTAGAGCAACCGACAGCGCAGCAGGGGCCCACGGACGATCCGCGGGCCCCTGCTGGCATCCACGTGCCCTACGCCTCCTGGGCCTCCTGGGCGAGGTGCGCCTCTCGCTCGAAGGCACCCTCCCGGTCGACCGCGGCGGCACGCAGCCGGGACACGATGACCGCGCCGAACGCGATGCCCGCGGCCACGATCGCGACCGCGAGCCGCACCACCTGGTTGGCGTCCTCGGCCACGCTGAGCTGGACGACGGCCGGCGCGATCAGCAGCGCCACCAGGTTCATCACCTTGATGAGCGGGTTGATGGCGGGCCCGGCCGTGTCCTTGAACGGGTCGCCCACCGTGTCGCCGATGACGGTCGCGGCGTGCGCCTCCGAGTTCTTCCCGCCGTAGCGCCCGTCCTCGACGATCTTCTTGGCGTTGTCCCAGGTGCCGCCCGAGTTCGCGAGGAACACGGCCATGAGGAGACCGGCGCTGATCGCCCCGGCGAGGAACCCGGCGAGCGGCCCGACGCCGAGCCCGAAGCCGACCGCGATCGGCGCGAAGGCGGCGAGCAGACCCGGCGTCGCGAGCTCGCGCAGGGAGTCGCGCGTGCAGATGTCGACGACGCGCCCGTACTGCGGCCGCGTCGTGCCCGCCATGATGCCGGGCATCTCGCGGAACTGGCGCCGCACCTCGAACACGATGGCGCCGGCCGCGCGCGTGACGGCGTCGATCGCAAGCCCCGAGAACAGGAACACCGTGGCCGCCCCGAGGATCACGCCCACCAGCGTGATCGGGGAGATCACCTCGTACGACACCATGGCGAGCGCCGTCGGCGACGTGTTGACCGCGTCCCCGAGCGTGGCGACCGCCTGCCGGACGGCGTCCGTGTAGGAGCCGAACAGCGCGGTCGCGGCGAGCACGGCGGTCGCGATCGCGATGCCCTTGGTGATCGCCTTGGTCGTGTTGCCGACCGCGTCGAGGTCGGTGAGGACCTGCGCGCCGGCGGCGTCGACATCCCCCGACATCTCCGCGATCCCCTGCGCGTTGTCACTGACCGGCCCGAACGTGTCCATGGCGACGATGACGCCGACCGTGGTGAGCAGGCCGCAACCGGCGAGCGCGATGAGGAACAGGGCGAGCGTGATCGAGCCGCCCGAGATGAGGAAGACGCCGCAGATGGCGGCCGCGATGATGCCCGCGGTGTACACGGCGGACTCGAAGCCGACCCCGATGCCGGAGAGCACGACCGTCGCCGGACCCGTGAGCGAGGTGCGCGCCACGTGCAGGGTGGGCTTCGACGTCGTGCCCGTGAAGTAGCCGGTGACCCAGAGGATCACGCCGGCCAGCACGATCCCGATGGCGACGGCGAGGGTCGCGACGACCCGCGGGTCGGCCACGTGGTCGGCGAGCGTCGGGCTGACGCCGCGGAGCGCGGCGAACGAGGACGGCAGGTAGACGAACGCGGCGATCGCGGACAGGACCGCACCGACGAGCGCCGCGAGGTAGAAGCCCCGGTAGATCGCGGAGAGCCCGCTCTCGCCCTCCCGCACGCGCGTCAGGAGCACGCCGAGCGCCGCGGTGACGGCCCCGATCGCGGTGACGATGAGCGGGAACACGAGCCCCTGCTCCCCGAACGCGACCTTGCCGAGGATGAGCGCGGCCACGAGCGTCACCGCGTACGACTCGAAGAGGTCGGCCGCCATGCCTGCGCAGTCCCCGACGTTGTCGCCCACGTTGTCCGCGATCGTCGCGGGGTTACGCGCGTCGTCCTCGGGGATGCCGTGCTCGACCTTGCCGACCAGGTCCGCCCCGACGTCGGCGGCCTTGGTGAAGATCCCGCCGCCCACCCGCATGAACATCGCGAGCAGCGCCGCCCCGAACCCGAAGCCCTCGAGCACCGCCGGGGCGTCGCCGCGGTAGATGAGCACGACGACGGCGGCCGCCAGCAGGCCCAGGCCCACCACGGACGCACCGACCGCGCCGCCCGTGCGGAAGGCGATCGCGGCGCCCGTTGCACGCCCGTTCGGCTCGCCTGCGGCGGCCGCCACACGCACGTTCGCACGTACGGCGAGCCACATGCCGAGGTACCCGATCGCCGCCGAGAACCCGGCTCCGACCAGGAAGAACACGGACCGGCCGATGCGGATCCCCGCGTCGCCGGGCAGCAGGAACAGCAGACCGAACACGACCGCAGCGAAGATCACCAGGGTGCGCAGCATGCGGTTGAGGTACGCCGCGGCGCCCTCCTGCACGGCCTGCGCGATGAGCTGCATGCGGAGTGTGCCCTCGTGGGCGGCCAGCACCTGTCGGCGCAGGATCACCGCGAAGGCCAGCGACGCGGCCGCGATGGCGGCGATGACGCTGACGGTGACGAGGCTCGACGTACCGAGCTCAGGCATCCGTCCTCCAAGTCGTCGGGACCCGGCTTCACTGCCGGCGGCGAGCGGGTTTAAGCCGCGGGAAAGTGCGCAGTCTACGTGGGACGCTCCGTCCCGCAATCCTCGGATCGATCTTGGACGCGCCGCGCCAACCCCGCCACCGGACGAGATGCCGGCGGCGACCCAACGATCCGGCCTCCTCCGGCGTCATCCATCGTGAGAGCACCGCGGGACCGACCCCGCGCGCTCCCCGGGACAGAAGGAGCATCGATGGCGGCGTGGGAACAGGCCCTCAAGGACCTCGTCCGCACGCGCGGCACCGCACTGGTGGGCTACGCCTACCTGCTCTGCGGCGACCGGGGCGAGGCCGAGGACCTGGTCCAGGACGCCCTGGTCAAGACGTTCGCCCGGGGCCGCGCCGGAACGCGTATGGAGAGCATGGAGGGCTACGTGCGCCGCGCGATCCTCTCCACCTACCTGGACGGCTTCCGGCGCCGCAGACGGTGGGCCGCCGTCCGGCATCTCGTCGCGGTGGACGACACCCGCACCGGACCCGAGGCGGCCGTGACCGCGCACGTGGACGTCCGCGCCGCCCTCGACACCCTCACCCCCCGGGAGCGCGCCTGCGTGGTGCTGCGCTACTTCGAGGACCTCACCGTCCCCCAGATCGCCGACGCCCTCTCGCTCGCGGAGGGCTCGGTCAAGCGTTACCTGTCGGACGGCGTCCGGCGCATCCAGGACCTGCTCGGTCCTGTCGACCTCCCCGACCACGACGACGTGGCGGTGCTGATCAGCACGAGCCAGGACTACCGGAGGACCCGATGAGCCTCGACCTCGAGCACGCGCTCCGCGACATGGCGCGCTCCGTGCACGACGACGATCTGGCCGAGCGCATGAACGGCCAGGTGTACCGGATGGTCGCCCAGGTGCGGCGGCGCCGGGCGGCCCGGACGACCGCGACCGGCGTCGTCGGGCTCAGCGCGGCCGCCGCGGTCGTGGTGGGTGGCGCGCACCTCGCCGAGGGCGACGGCGACCGGACGGCACCGGTGGCGACCGACGCTCCCGACGCCGCATGGCCCGCCTGCGGCGACCCTGCGCCCGCGGCGACCGAGGCGCAGGACCTCGTGCTCGCGGCGCAGATTCCCGGGGCGGCGCCATACGGCGACCCCGTGCCGCTCAGGCTGAACCTGACGAACCTCATGTCCATGTCCGTCACCAGCTACTCCGACGTGAACGTCGCGGTCGCGCAGGACGGCGTAGTGGTGGGCACCGCTCAGGTCGCCCCTGTGGCGTTCGGGCTCACGCCGGGCACGGACGCGACCGAGACAGGCGTTGCCGTGACGGCATGCGGCGGCGACTCCCCGCTCGGCGACGGCGACTACACGCTCGTCGCCGGCGTCCGGCTGGATCTCGCCGACGGCACGACGCGCGCCGCGATCAGCGCGGCCGCGCCGTTCACGATCAGCGTGGCCGACGAGGGCAAGGGAGACGCAGCCGACACGGCCGCGCAGGACCCCGCCGCGCACGACCCCGCCGCGCGCGCGGCCATGCTGACCGACCTCCTGGACAACGCCGCGCGATCCGCGGCGGACTTCCCGGTGTGCGGATCCGCCGTCCCGCCCGACGCCGACGCCCCCGTCGCCCTCGAGCTCGCCCTGCCCGACAGCGCGTACGACGCCGGCGCCACCTTCTCGACGCCCGTCACCGTGCGCGCCACGACGGCCCTGTCCGCCGATGCGCGGCTCACCGCCGACGAGCCCGTGGTCGTGCTGACGCGCGACGGGGTGGTCGTGGGGCGAGCCGCACCGGGGGGCGACGCCCCGGAGATCGCGCTCGGGGCCGACGGCGCCGGAGCGGTCGACGCGGTGGCCCAGTTCGCGTTGTGCAGCCTCCCCGGCGCGGACGCCGCCGCGGCGTCGCTGCCGGTGGGCGACTACCAGGCCTACGCCGCCTTCACGCTCACGGTCGACGATCCCGCGCTCGACATCAAGCAGAGCGCGCCGTGGGAACCCGTCGTCGTGCGCAGCGCGCCCGTCGAGGTCACGCTCCGATGAGCGCCGCGCAGAGCGTCACGACGTTCCCGGCCGTCGCCGGAGCCCCGCGGCCCGGTCGCGCCGCACGCAGCGTCCGGCGGGCCGCCCGGCGGCTCCGCCGGCGCGCCCGGGTGATGCCCACCGCAGCGGTCGCCCTGGCCGCCGTCGTCGGCCTGACCGGGATGGTGCTGCTCATCACCGCGGCCGCGATGCTCTAGGGCGCCCGCTCCGGGCGGGCGCCCCACCGGGACAACCCCCGCACGGACATGTTCGTCCTAGCCTGTGACGGCTCCCCCTCCGGGTGCCGCACGACGGGAGGAGCGACGATGGCGCAGGCGTGGCGACGACCCGCCGACGACGCACTGGTCACGCTCGCCGAAGACCGCTGGCACGCCCTGACCGGGTACGCGTTCCTGCTCGCGGGCGACCGCGCCGCCGCCGAGGACCTCGTTCAGGAGGCGTTCGTCCGAACGTTCGCGCGTGGCCGGGCGGTCAACCCGGCCACGGTCGAGGGCTACGTGCGGCGCGCGATCCTCACGATCTACATCGACGGCCACCGACGCCGCGGGCGGTGGCGCGAGCGGATCCACCTGCTCGCGCGGCCCGACGCCGTCGACGGGCCGGAGGTGACCGCGGGCGCCGGGGTCGAGGTCCGGGACGCCCTCGCCGGGCTCCCGCGGCGGCAGCGCGCGTGCGTCGTGCTGCGCTTCTACGACGAGCTGTCGATCGCCGAGGTCGCGGCGGAGCTGGGCATCGCCGAGGGAAGCGTCAAGCGCTACCTGAGCATGGCGATGCGCCAGCTCGAGACGACGCTCGGCCCGGTGGCGCCGGCACGGACGGCCGAGCGGGTGCTCGTGCCGGCCGACCCCGCCGCACTGCACCCGAACCCGCACCCGACCCTGCCCCTGCACCCGGCCCCGACACCCGCCGCACTGTTCAGCGAGCTCCTCGACGACGAACTCCTGGGAGAGACGCCATGAACCTCGACCTGCACGACGCCCTGACCGCCCTCGCCGACACCGGGCCCCACCGCGCCGCCCCCACCGCGCGGCTGCTGACCCGGGTCCACCGCCGGCGCGCGTCCCGCGCCGTCGCGACCTCCGCCGTCGGCGTCGGAGCGGCAGGCGCGCTGGCCGTGACGGGGCTCGGCTGGTGGCCCGAAGCTCCGCACCCGGCGGCGGCGACGTCGCTGCCGACGGCGCACGCAACCCCGGCGCCGGATGTCCCGCCGGTCCCTGGGTCCACCGCGGCATGGGACCTCTACCCCGACTCCGCGCTCGACGTCAGCACGGCGCCCACGCGCGCGATCAGCGAGGCCCTCGCGGCGCTCTCGATCGACGTGCCGGAGCCCGAGCGGCCGTCGTACGGCGAGACGCGGACCTTCCTCATGGACCCCACGGACGGCGCCTGGGTGCGCGCCGCGTGGCCGGCGGACGACGAGCGCTACGGACCCGTCGTCCTCGCGCTGTCCCCCGACGGCCGGACAGTGGCCGCCGAGACGCGCCCCGACGAGGGCTACCCCGGGCTCGTGCTCATCGACGTCGCCACGGGTGCGCGGACGGACGTCGTCGGCCTCGAGGCCGACGGGCGCCCCTGCATCGTCGCGGACGCCGACTTCGCGCCCGACGGCACGGGGCTCGCCGTTCTGACGAATGCGACGGCCGACGGGCCGGTGCTCGTGTTCCGCGTGGACCTGGCGGACCGCTCGTCGACCCTCCTCGCCACCCTCGACGGCGCGAGCCTCGCCGAGGTGGGAGCGCTCGGGTACTCCCCCGACGGGTCGCTGCTCGCCGTCGGCGCACACGACGACGCCGCACCGTACACAGGTCGCGCCGTCGTGCTGGACCGGACGGGCGGCGTCGTCCGCGAGTGGGACGCCGACCTGCGGGACGACGCCCTCTGGTACGGCAACGACGCGCTGCGCGCGAGCGGCCTCGAGGAGACGGCCGCAGGCGGGTGGAGGGGCTACCTCGTCGTGAGCACCGGGGACGCCATCGGCGAGGTGCACCCGTTCGCCGAGCCCCCGTGGGTCTACGGCACGCCGCCGACCCCGGTCGGCGCGACCACCGCGCAGTTCGTCAGCCCCCACGCGCGGAGCACGGAGGACCTGGCCGGCCCGGCCGACCCCGCGTGGCTCATCGACGTGGAGGACGTCGCGACGGGCCGCGTCCGCGCCTGGCTTCCCGTCACCGCGTCGGCGGCGCCCGCGTCTGCTCAGCCCACCGCCGCGGGGACGCTGGCGGTCCGCACGCGCTGAAGGCCGCCGACCGGTGGCACGCCACCTACCCGAGCAGGGACGCCCCCCAGCCACCTGCCCTTCGGCGTGCCCGAACTGAGCCGGAGCTGGACCGGCGGCTGCGACTGAGACCACCGGGACACCTCCTGGGTCGGCGTGTGCAACCCCACGAGCACCTCGCGCGTCACACTGATCATGAGCGGTCAGGAGGACCGCGACGACGGGACGAGGTGCGGCGGTGGCGGCCGGCGACGAGGTGGTCGAGCAGCTGATCGAGCAGCGCGGACGCGCGCTCACCGGCTACGCATACCTGCTGTGCGGTGACGTGCACGACGCCGAGGACCTCGTTCAGGACGCCCTGGTCAAGACCTTCGGCCGCCGCCGGGCGGGGCTGTACCTGGACTCGGCCGAGGCCTACGTGCGCCGGGCGATCCTGACCCTCTACCTCGACGGTTGGCGGAAGCGCCGGCGCTGGTCGCTGCGCTGGCCGGTTGCCGCCGAGCCGGATCACGTGGCCGGCCCGGAGGCGGCGGCGACAACCCGGATCGATGTCGCCGCCGCCCTCGCGCAGCTCCCGCCCCAGCAACGGGCCTGCATGGTGCTGCGGTTCTACGACGACCTCACGGTCGCGGACATCGCCGAGCAGCTGGGCCTCGGCGTCGGCACCGTGAAGCGCTACCTGAGCCTCGCCGCGCGCCGCATGGAGTCGCTGCTGGGCCCGATCGAGGGCGTGTCCGACGACCCCGACGCACCCGACACCTCCGTCGAGATGGTTCTGGAGATCCGATGAGCATCGACCTACGCACCGCCCTGCGCGACGCCGCCCGCACCAGCGCCGCCGCCGCGCCCGGGTTCGGAGCCGGGCCGGTGCTCGGCCGCATCCACCGCCGTCGGCAGCGCCGCGCGGTCACCCAGGGTGCCGTCGGGGCCACGGCGGTCGGGGCGATCGCGCTGGGGTTCGTGCAGAGGCTCCGACGACGGCGACATCTGGCCCGCGGCCGCCTCACCGGAGGGGGAGGTGGCCTGCGGCGAGCCGATGCCGGCGGTGGCGGTGCCGGACGGCGTCGAGAACCTGCGGATCGAAGACGCCACGTTCGGCCCGGCCGTCTTCGCCGGGAGCGTCCACGTCGAGGCCTCGCTCGTCGTCGGGGACCTCGCGGGCCTGCCCGCGCAGCTGCGGCCCGAACCCGTCGGGATCATCGTCGACGCAGCCGGCGTCGTGGTCGGCGGCACCGCGCTCGACACCCTGGCCGAGACTCGCGACGCCGCCGAGTACGGGCCCGTCGCCGGGGGCTCGACCATCCCGCTCGTCACGGACGTCGGCCTCAACAAGTGCGCCCAGGTCGGCACCACCCCGCAGCCGCTGCACGGCGGCACGTACTCGCTGTACCTCGCCCAGGTCCTGGGTGGCGTCGACCGCGCCGGCGCCGTGACCGTCGTCGGTGGGCCCTGGCCGCTCGCGATCGTCACCGAGGCCGCCTTGCGCGGCGACACAGCAGGCTGAGGACGGGCCGGAGCGACCGTCCCCTCTGAACCGCTCCCCTGCACACCCCAACCGATCTTCGTCTCCCGCTGTCTGAGCAGGTGAAGGATGGGACAACCGGGCACGAGCGGAGGCCGTGATGGCGTGGGAACACCAGATGGAGCAACTAGCTCGGGAGCGCGGACCAGCGCTCGTGGGCTACGCCTTCCTCCTCACCGGTGACTTGCACGCAGCACAGGACCTCGTCCAAGACGCCCTGGTCGCCACCTTCTCCCGCCGCCAGCGCGACGACGTCGAGTTCGTCGAGGCGTACGTGCGGCGGGCGATCCTGAACACCTATCTGAACTCCCGCCGGCGCAACCAGCGTTGGCGGGACCGCATGCACCTGGTGGCGCAGGACGAGTGGCACGGCGGACCGGAGGCCATCGTGGCCGACCGCGCCGACGTGCACTCTGCGCTGGCACGCCTGTCCCCGCGCGAACGGGCGTGCGTGGTGCTGCGGCACTTCGAGGACCTCACGGTCCATGAGATCGCCCACCGGCTGGAGCTGTCGGAGGGCGCCGTCAAGAGATACCTGTCCGACGCCCGCCATCGCCTCGCACCGATGCTCGGTGACGACGAACGCTGGGACGTGGACGTCATTGGAGGAGCGCGGCGATGAGCGAGAACTTCGAGGAGGGCCTGCACGACCTGTACGTGCGGGCGGCACTGGAGCACACGCGTGGCGTGGGCCTGCCGACGACGTTGATGAAGGCACGGGCGCGGCGCAACCGCCGGGTGCGGGCGGCCGGGATGTCCGTGGCGACCGTCGCGGCCGTCGCCGTGGTGGCCGTGGGCGGCTCGGCGGCCCTGGGCGCCTTCGGGCAGCGCAACGGCGCGGCACCGGCAGCGACCGGGGAGCCGACGCCCGGCGTCACGGCGCCCGCCACGCCCGAGCCGACGCCCGAGGAGACCGCGACTCCGGCACCCGAGCTGCTGAGCCTGTGCGGCACGGCGGTCGCGGAGCTGGGCGACCAGCGCGCGGCGGCGGTGGACGTCACCCTGGCGCGCGACGTCGTGCGGGTGGGCGAGGATCTTGCGGGCCGGCTCGAGGTCAAGGCCGACCCGACGACGGTGCCCGAGCTCGGGGAAGGCGTCCGGCTCGTGCTGGCGAGCAACGGCGGCGTGGTCGCCGTCAGCGAGGTGAGCGTGACGGCCAACGAGGTGAGCCGGGACGAGACCACGGGCACCGGGACGTCCACGGGCGAGATCGCGGCACCGCTGACGTCGTGCGGGGACGCGCCGGACGGTCACGTGCCCGAAGGCGCCTACGACGTCTACGTGCTGGTGCCGGCGGCGGACGTCGCGGGCGGCACGGCGCTCGGAGGGCCGGTGCGTCTCACCGTCGCCGCGTCCAACGACGGCACCTTCCCGTCCGCGCCCGAGACCCAGCTCATCGACGGGCACAGCGCGCTGTTCAAGGAGGGGGCCGCCCTCCCCGACGGCGACTACGTCGGCTACATCAGGGGCGTGGACTCGACGGGCCGGACCATCGACCTGGACCTCGCCGTCTTCTACGTCGGCCAGGCGGCGTACGACTACGTCGCCGCTCACCCGGGTGGCACGGTCGTGGGCGACGCCTACCTCGCGAACGAGGCGAGCACGACGACGACGCTCCCGCTCTCGAAGGGCGCGAGCTTCTGGGACCCGTGCGTCGCGGACAACGAGAACCTGACGACCGAGAACTACCAGCGGACCCTCACCGAGTGGCTGGCGGCGTCGGAGCCGAACGGTGCACCGCTGGCGAAGTGCACCGACGCCAACCGGCTGCCCCGCGCGAGCTTCTACTGGTTCCAGATCCGAAGCGGCGTCGTGATGGACGTCATCGGGAGAGACGCACTCTGACCCGCGCGGGGGCAGAGTCGCCGGGGGCCGGGGTCGCACACGCGATCCCGGCCGTCGGCGTCAGCAGTGCCTGCTGTGGGGCCGCAAACGCTCCTCGGGCTCACGCCTCGGGCGCGGTCTCCGCCGTCAGCGCCTCGGCGACGGTCCCGAAGATCGGGAAGACCTGCGTCAGCGCGGTGATCCGGAAGACCTTGAGGACCTTCTCCTGGTCGATGACGAGGCGCAGCTCACCGCCGTGCGTCTTGACCTTCTTCAGCGCCCCGACGAGCACGCCGAGGCCGGTGGAGTCCATGAACGGCACCCCCGTCAGGTCGACGACGAGGTCCATGTGGCCGGAGTCGACCAGTGTCGCGAGCTCCTCGCGCAGGACCGGCGCCGTGTAGACGTCGATCTCGCCCGCGACGTGCACGACCGTGCGCGCCCCGCTCTCGCGGGTGGTGACGGACACCTCCACAGCGGCCTCCTCCGGGACGCCCCGTGGCGCTCAGGGGCGGCCGGGGACGGGACCATTGAACCAAACCGCGCCCGGTGGGACACGCGGGGCGAGCCGCGGTCTCACGCCACCGGGGCGCCGACCTCCACGACGACGTGGTCGGTGACGCCCATCGCGGCAAGGTTGCTGACCAGGCCCGCGAGCGCCTCCGGGCTGATCACCGACCGGTCGACGAGGGTGCGCACCTGCAGATCGACACCCGAGTCCAGCGCGAGCCGCAGGCTCGCGAAAGCCTTGTGCGCCGAGGCGCCGACGCCGGTCACCGCGCGGTAGAGCGTGGCGGGCGCCTTGACCTCGAGCACCACGCGGTCGGCGAGCGACAGCACGGCGGCGAGGTGCTGCGGGTACGAGCCCGAGGTGTGCAGCCCGACCGGCAGGCCCATCGCCCGCACCTGCTCCATCGCGTCGGCGAGGCCGTCCTGCCGCGTCGGCTCGCCACCCGAGAAGACCACGCCGTCGAGCCCCCCACGGGACCGCTGGATGACGGTCCGCACCTCCTGCCACGTCACCGATCCGGCGGTCACCGGGTCGCGCAGGTCCGGCGTCTCGCAGGACGTGCAGCTCCACGGGCAGCCCTGCATGAGCACGGTCAGCACGGTGCGGCCGGGCCAGTCGTCGGCGGCCGTGGTGGTCCAGCGGGCGATCGTCAGAGTGTCGGCCGACCACAGCACGTCGGTCGGGATCGCGTGCAGCGACGTGGGTGTCATGGAGCGCCTCCCCGGGCCGCTCGGTGCGGACTTCCAGTGTCTTCACCCGTTCAGCGGTTGCCTTCGGACCTACGTCCCTCGGGCGATCGGGGCGGCGTTCCTCGGGCGATCGGGAGGCGTTCCTGCGGCGACCGGGCAGCGTCCCTGCGGCGACCAGGGCCGCCGCCACGCAGCACCGCCCCGCTCTTGGGGCCGACGTCGGCGGCCGGTGGCAGGATCGGCCGCGTGCCGGACCCGACCCCGCTGCTGGACGTGCTGCTCGCCGGCGGCCGGCGCGCCGACCGGGTGACGCACGTCGAGGACCTGCCGCCCCGGGAGGGCGTCGGGGGCAAGTGGCCGGGCTGGGCGGACCCCGACGTCGTCCGCGGCTACCAGGCGCTGGGCGTACCCGTGCCCTGGGCGCACCAGGTCACGGCGGCCGAAGCGGCGTGGGCCGGCCGGCACACCGTGCTGGCGACCTCGACCGGATCAGGCAAGTCCCTGGCGTTCTGGCTGCCCGCGCTGAGCGCGGTGCGGTCGGTGGCGGAGCCCGACGGCCGCGCCTCGGTGCGGCGGGCGACGACGCTGTACCTGTGCCCGACGAAGGCGCTCGCAGCGGACCAGCTCGCCGGCCTCGAGCGGCTGTTGGCGGCCGCCGAGGTGCGGGACGTACGGGTCGCGACATGCGACGGCGACACCGACCCGACGGAGCGCCGCTGGGTCCGCGACCACGCCGACGTCGTGCTCACCAACCCCGATTTCCTGCACTTCTCCCTGCTGCCGAACCACCGCCGCTGGGAGCGGCTGCTCCGTGGCCTGAGGTACGTCGTCGTCGACGAGAGCCACGCCTTCCGCGGGGTGTTCGGCGCGCACGTCGCCCTCGTCCTGCGGCGGCTGCGGCGACTCGCGGCCGCACAGGGTCGGCAGCCGACGTTCGTCCTAGCGTCCGCCACCACAGCGGACCCGGCCGAGGCCGCGGCCCGTCTGCTCGGGGTCCCGCCCGACGACGTCGTGGCCGTCACCGACGACGCGTCGCCGCGCGGGCGCAAGACCATCGTGCTCTGGGAACCGCCGCTGCTGCCGGGCACGACTCCCGTGGTGCCCGGCGCACCCGACGACGAGGCGGGGCCGGCGGACGGGGCCGCGGCGCCGGAGGCACCCATGTCGACGGCGCGCCGCACGGCGACGTCGGAGGTCGCGACCCTCCTCGCCGACCTCGTGGTCGGCGGAGCGCGCGCGCTCGCGTTCACGCGATCGCGCCGGGCGGCGGAGTCGGTCGCCGCCAGCGTGCGCGACCAGCTGGACGACGTACGCCCGGGTCTGGGCACGCAGGTCGCCGCCTACCGGGGCGGGTACCTCCCGGAGGAGCGGCGCGAGCTGGAGCACGGGATCCGCACCGGGGACCTGCACGCTCTCGCGACGACGAACGCCCTGGAGCTGGGCGTCGACATCTCCGGCCTGGACGCCGTGCTGATCGCGGGCTGGCCGGGCACCCGCGTCTCGTTCTGGCAGCAGGCCGGCCGTGCCGGGCGAGCAGGGGCGGACGGCCTGGTCGCGCTCGTGGCGCGGGAGGACCCGCTGGACACGTACGTCGTGCATCACCCGGAGGCCGTGTTCGGCACGCCCGTCGAGGCGACGGTCTTCGACCCGGGGAACCCGTACGTACTCGGGCCGCACCTCTGCGCGGCGGCCGCTGAGGCGCCCGTGCGGGCGGAGGACCTGGAGCTGTTCGGGCCGGCGACCGCCGGGGTGCTCGCGGACCTCGTGGCCGCGGGCTGGCTGCGTCGTCGGACCTCGGGCTGGTACTGGACCCATCCGGAGTCGGCGGCGCGGCTCACGGACCTGCGCGGGTCGGGCGGTGAGCCGGTGCGGGTGGTCGAGGCCGCCACGGGACGGCTGCTCGGCACCGTCGACGCCGGAGCCGCCGACGCGACCGTCCACCCCGGGGCCGTGTACGTGCACCAGGGCGCGACGTACGTGGTCGACGAGCTGGACCTCGAGGGCTCCGTCGCGCTGGTCCGGCGGCGCACCGTCGACTACGGCACCTGGTCGCGGTGGGTGACGTCGATCGCCATCGACACCGTCCGGGCCGAGCGGCGCGCCGGAGCCGTCACCTGGGGCTTCGGGGATGTCGACGTCACCAGCCAGGTCATGGACTACCAGAAGCGACGGATCCCGGACCTGGTCCCCGTGGGCGGGGAGACGCTGGACCTGCCGGCGCGGACCCTGCGCACCACCGCGGTCTGGTGGACGGCGCCCGTGGAGGTGCTGCGCGCGGCAGAGCTCACCGACGGCGATGTGCCGGGGGCGCTGCACGCCGCAGAGCACGCCTCCATCGGGCTGCTGCCCCTGCTCGCGACCTGTGACCGGTGGGATCTCGGTGGGGTGTCGACGGCGCTGCACGCAGACACCGAGTGCGCCACGGTGTTCGTCCACGACGCCTACCCCGGGGGTGCCGGCTTCGCGGAGCGCGGCTTCGCCCTGGGTCCCGCGTGGCTGCGGGCGACGCGTGACGCCATCGCGGGCTGCCCGTGCGGGGCGGGCTGCCCCGCATGCGTGCAGTCGCCGAAGTGCGGTAACGGCAACAACCCGCTGGACAAGGCGGGCGCCCTGCGGGTCCTCGACGCCGTCCTGGCCGAGGACTCGCAGCAGTAACGCTCCCGGGCGCGTGGACGGCACCGAGGCGGCCCGGCGCTGAGGCGGCCCGGCGCTGAGGCGGCCCGGTGCTGAGGCGGCCCGGTGCCGAGGCGTCCCGGTGGCCCGGCGTCGAGGCGGCCCGGCCGCCGGGACGCCGGCGGCCGACCGCGCCTGGTGCGCGTCGGGCCCGCTCGGCCGGCATCGGGCGTGGCCGGGGTCAGCCTGCGTCCGCCGAGGCAGCGTCCCGCACCCACGTCGGGCCGGCCCGAGCCTGCGCATGTCCGTCGCCGCCGATCCCGCGTCCCTCCCGCACCGCGACGCTGACCTGCACGACGCCGTCCGCCCCCACCTCACACCCGACGAGGTCGGCGCCGTTGCGCTCCGCGACGCGGCGGCCCAGCCCGCACGGGTCAGCCGCCGTGACCGCCGCGCCGTCGAGGCCGACCCCGACCGGAACCGCGATGCTGGCCGCGGCGGCGAGGGCAGCGAGGTCAGCGGCGTGTTGCGCGCGGTTGGCCGCCGCGATGCCGGCCGCCGCGGCCGCCAGCAGACCCGCGAGCAGCACGACGACCGCCATCACGGCGACGACCAGCACCGTGCCCGAGCCCTCCTCACCCCGCGGCGGCCTCATGGCTCCACCCACGCCGTCGCCGTCCCCGACACGGCGAGCGGCCCCGAGGTGAACCACGCACCGGTCACCCGGCCCGCGACCCTGACCTCGACCCAACCGGCGCTCCGCGACACTGCGACAGAGGCGTCGCTCCCCGCGACCCGGCGGGCGACCGCGGCCACCTCGGCGTCGGGCCGGTGCAGGGCCGCGACCCGGGCGCCCGCGGCCGCAGCGTCCTGGCACCGCAGACGCCCGGCCCCCGCACCGGCCGCGACGAGGACGAGCGCCAGCAGGCAGACGACAGCGATCATGCCGATCGCCAGCTCCGCCGTGACAGAGCCCTCGTCCCGCTCGCGAGCCGGTGCCCGACTCACACCGACAACGCCCCGCGCACGATGCCGAGCAGCAGGCCGCGGACCTCGTCGCTGCGCAGGATCGCGATGAGGAGTCCCGCGAACGCGGCCGCGGCCACCGTCACGATCGCGTACTCGGCCGTCGCCATGCCGGCGTCGCACGAGGCCCGGCACGCGCCCCACCCACGGGAGCCGACCGCCCGACGCCGGAGGGCCCCGCCCGCTCGGCACACCGCCCGGCACACAGCCCGCCACACACCGGCCAGCACCCGCGCGGCACGCGTGACCGGCCCGGGCTGCCGATGGCGGGCCAGGCGGTCCGGCACCTCGGCGCTGGCGAGGGGGCCGACGGGATCGGCTGCCGCGTCCGACGGTTCGACGAGCCGCAGCCATCGTCCCGTACCGGCGACGGGGCCATCGGTCCTGCTCTGGGCAACCGGGTCCTGCTCGTCGGTCGTCGGCTCGCCCGTCGTCGGCTCGCCCGTCGTCGGCGCGGCCGCCTTCGGCTCATCCGTCGTCGGCTCGCCCGTCGTCGGCTCGCCCGTCGTCGGCTCGCCCGTCGTCGGCGCGGCCGCCTTCGGACGCGCCCACCTCTCCTGTGTCAGCGCCGTCATCTCTGCTCCTTCCGTCCCGCGGTCCGGCGGGCCCGGTCGGCACGCGCGTGCCGGCTGCCCACGGTGCCGGGGAGCCCCGCCGGGCCTGCAGACGGGCCTGCGCCACCGGTGGATGGGCGCGTGGGGGCGGGCCCTGTGGAGCGCGCACCGCAGCCGCTGCTCACCGGAGGCCCGCGAGGGACATGAGGACCGGCACGAGCCCGACCAGGACGAACGCCGGCAGGTGACACACCGCCAGCGGCACGACGAGTCGAACACCGAGGCGGCCCGCCTCCTCCAGCGCCCGCGCACGACGTTCGCGCCGCAGGGTCGCGGCAACCGCCCGCAGCGCGTCACCGGGCGCGACTCCCTGGGTCCAGCTCGGCTCGAGCGCGTCGGCCAGCGGCGCGAGCCCGGCGTCGTCGGGCCATGCCTCGGCCCATGGCGCGCCGAGGGACAGCGCCGCCGCGACCGAACGCAAGGTGGCGCCGCGGCGGCCCGCCACGGCCGCGCCCACGTCGGTCAGCGCACCCGGGACGCTGGACCCGGACCGGCAGGCCGCGTCCACCAGGTCGAGCACGACGGCCACCGCCACCTCGACCTGCGGCTCGGCGGCGCAGGGGGTGTCCGCCACTCTCAGCCCCGCGCCCGTCAGCCCCGCGCCCGTCAGCCCGGCGACCCGGCGGGTCACGGCGTCCTGCGCCCGACGGGAGCCTCCGCACCCGCGCGCTCCGCCGTCACCAGCAACCGCGCGCTCCACCGTCGGCCCGCGACCGTGAGGCCCACGGCGGCCACGAGCAGCCCCGTCCCGGCGCGACCGTCGGCGAGCACGGCCAGCGGGTCTGCGCCGACCGCCATCCCCAGCACGACGCCGAACCCCGGCAGCCAGGCCAGAAGCCGGGCCGTCGCACGCGGCCCGGCCATGGCGGCACCGCGTTGGGCGGCCACCTCCTGCTCGTCGGCGAGCGCCGCCCCGAGGCGATCGAGAACGGCCGCAGGTGCGGCCCCGCTGCCGACGGCGAGGCGCGCGGCGGCCCGGACGGCGGCGGCCGTCGCCTGGTCGCCGCGGCACCGGTCCACGAGGTCGTCCCATCGGGGCGCGCCGCTGTCGCACCGCACACGCCAGCCGTGCCACCACGCCTCCGCCGGAGTCGCGCCCCCGCGGAACGCCGCCGCAACGCCGGCGAGCCCCGCCGGCACCGACGTGCCGTGCTCCGCCGACCGCCCGCCCCGCGCGGCCGCCCGCGGCACATCGCCGACGACCGCCGACAGACGGCTCACCGCTCACCACCGGCCCGGCCGGAAGCGCCGGCCCGACTGGAAGCGCTGCACCCGAGACCTCCGCCGCTCGTCACGAGGTCCGCCTCGAGGCCCCACCGCTCGGCGAAGCCGCCCCACGCGGGACCGCGACGCGACCCCCCGTCGGCGGCGAGCTCCAGCGCCGGCACGACCGCCCAGTTGCCCGCACGTCCCCCGGAGGCCGCGCCTCGGACCACGGCCGCCACCTGAACCACCTGCCGCACCCCGCCGGAGCGCCGCAGGTGCACGACCGCGTCGAGCGCGCTCGCCGCCTGGGCGTCCACGGCGTCGGGCGACATCCCGGCGAGCGCACCGAGGGCGGCGAGCCGGGCCGGCACGTCGGTCGCGGCGTTCGCGTGCACCGTCGCACAGCCGCCCTCGTGACCGGTGTTGAGCGCCGTCAGGACCTCACGCACCTCGGCGCCGCGGCACTCGCCCAGGACGATGCGGTCGGGTCGCATCCGGAGCGCGTGCCGCACCAGCTCGGCGAGGTCGACCGCCCCCGCCCCCTCGACGTTCGGGCGTCTCGCCACGAGATGGACCACATGCGGGTGGTCGGGCGCGAGCTCGCGCGCCTCCTCCACGCAGACGATCCGCTCGCCCGCGGGGACGAGCCCCAGCAGGGTGGCGAGGAGGGTCGTCTTGCCGGTGCCCGTCGCGCCGGAGACCAGGAGGTTGGCGCGTCCGGCGACGAGCGCACGCAGCGTCGTCGCCATCGGCGGCGTGACGGACCCGGCCGACACGAGATCGGCCAGGGAGAACGCGACGCGACGCAGCACGCGGAGGCTGATCAGCGGGCCGTCGACCGACACCGGCGGCAGGACGGCGTGCAACCGTGTGCCGTCGGGCAGCGCCGCGTCGACCGCCGGGGCCGCGTCGTCGAGCCGTCGCCCGCCCGCGGCGGCGAGACGCACTGCGAGGGCCCGGACATCGGGCACGACGACGTCGGCGCGCTCCAGCCCGGCGCCGCGGTCCACCCAGACCTCGCCCGGCCCGTTCACCAGCACGTCCGTGACGCCCGGCAGCTCGAGCAGGGCCTGCAGGGGACCGGCACCGCGGAGCTCGGCCCGCACCCTGCCGGGCAGCTCCGCGAGGTCCTCCCGGCTCAGCACCTGGCCGGCGCCCCGCACGAGCGCGCGGAGCTCCGCGGCGTCGGGCACGTCACCGCCGGCCGCCACGCGCTCCCGGATCCGGGCCAGCACCTCCGGGGTCACGGCAGTCACGACCGGCCCCCGTCGATCCGCCGAACCGCGCGGGCCAGCGGTGACCAGGGCACCGGCACCGGCCCGAGGCCCCGGTCCGTCGACGCCGCGACAGCCCGGTCGCTCGGCAGCAGGCCGGCGACCGGGGCGCCGAGCGCGTCCGCGACCTCCACGGGTGCGACCCGCGCGCGGCGCCGCCTGCGCAGCACGAGACCGTCGCACCGGACGCCGAGCGCGGTGGCCGCGGCCACACCGCCCGAGACGCCCAGCACGTCCTGCCCCGTGACCACCAGTACGCGCGCCACCCGGAGCAGCTCGGCCCACGGCGACCCCGACAGCAGCGCCGCGCCCCGCTCGCCGTCGCCGTCGGCCCCCTGAGGACCGGCGGCAACACCCGCAGCGAAGGCGAGCGGCCCCTGCAGGACCCCGGCGGGCAGGTCCACCACGACGTCCCGGCCATCGGCCACGACATCCCGACCCGCCGCCGCCACGGCCGCGCAGACCGCGGCCACCGCTCGCGGTCCGACTGCCTCACGGGCCCCCCAGGAGCCCTGGGCGGACGCGTCGGCTCCCGAGGAGCTCCCGGCCGCCACGCGGGTCACCGCCGGGCGCCCCGCACTGAGCACGTCCACGCCCCGCCAGCGCGGGAGAAGACCGTCGAGGTCGTCGAGCGCCAGGGTCCCGCGCACGCCGGCCAGGTCCGGCCACCGCACACCCGACGCGCGTTCCAGCCCGAGGAGCACGTCGATCCCGCCCCGCCCCAGATCCAGATCGACGAGGAGGGCCGACCCGCCGGCCGCCGCCCGGCGCCGCGCGAGCAGCGCGGCGAGCGTGGACGCACCCACGCCGCCCACCGCCCCCACCACGACCGTCACCCGCGCCGTCATCCCGCACCCCCTCGCCGTCCTGTGGCCGCGGGTCACGCTGCCGCACCGGGGCGCGGCGGGCGGACCCGGGCCCGCCCGGGCTGGGGACGACGTCGGCAGCGCGGGCCTGTGGACATCCGCCCGCCCGCGACCGTCACCCACGCCCGCTACGCTCGACGCCAAGACGAGGGAGGGAGGGTCTTGTGGCGCGCGCGGCCGCATTCTTCGACCTGGACAAGACGATCATCGCGACCTCGTCTGTGACGGCCTTCTCCAAGCCCTTCTTCGCCGGCGGGCTCATCACGCGTCGTGACGTGCTGCGCGCGGCATACGCCCAGTTCCTCTTCCTCCTCGGCCGCGCCGACGCCGACCAGACCGAGCGCCTCCGTCTCTTCCTCTCCTCGATGGTCAAGGGCTGGGACGTCGCGCAGGTCTCGCAGATCGTCACCGAGACGCTCCACCAGCTCATCGAGCCGAGCGTCTACGCCGAGGCCCTCTCGCTGATCGCGGAGCACCGCGCGGCGGGGCGCGACGTCGTCATCGTCTCGGCCTCGGGTGCCGAGGTGGTGGAGCCGATCGCCCGCATGCTCGGCGCGGACCACGTCGTCGCCACCCGCATGGAGATCGTCGACGGCCGCTACACGGGCGACGTCGCCTACTACAACTTCGGCGAGGCCAAGGGCGCGGCCGTGAACGAGCTCGCCCGCACCAACGGCTACGACCTCGCCGGGAGCTACGCCTACTCCGACTCCGAGACGGACGCGCCGATGCTCGACCTCGTCGGGCACGCGTTCGTGGTCAACCCCGACCGCAGCCTGCGCAAGCTCGCGGTCGAGCGCGGCTGGGAGCCGCTCACGTTCGTCCGCCCCGTGGCGCTGCGGCCCACCTTCCCGCCGCCGCAACGAAGCGTTCCCGTCGCCGTGCTCGTGGGCGCGGCCGCCCTCGCGGTCGTGCTCGTCGTCCGCCGCCGACGACGCCGCCGCCTCGCCTGATCACCTCACCGACCCCTCCGAGCGGTCGTCCCATGGTCGCCAGGCGAGCAGATCCGTCCCGCCCCGCGGACGTGGGGACATGCATCGCCGCAGGTCAGCGGCCCGCGGGGGTGAACCTCTGCCCGCTGCTTCCCCTTCCGACGGGCCAGGCGTACAAAGGAAGCACAACAGCACACCGATGGATCCCGAGAACCCACGCGCGACCAGTCCGCGAGAGGACCTGCCGACCGGGCTTGCCCGTAGCGGCACGATTCGAGCAGCGCCTGATACCCCGGAGTCCAGTGCTGTCGACGACGGCGTCCCCTCGGGGACGCCGTCGTTCGTGTGACCGGGCACACGCGCCCGCGGGAGCGCGAACGCACGCGGCGCGACGCACGAGGGCCCCGGCGCATCGCGCCGGGGCCCTCGTCACGCAACTCGCGTCACGCCACGCTCGTCATGCCACCGCGATCAGTCGCGGAACGGCTCGTACGACGTGTGCAGCAGGTGGTGCGCCCGCTCCGAGTTGGGCTCGCCGTAGTACTCGTCGTAGAGCCGGAGGATGTCCGGGTTCTCCTGCGACTTGCGGTACTTGGAGACCTTGTCGATGTCGACCAGCAGGCCCTGCCGGGCCGCCATCTCCCCGACCTTCTCGGGCACCGGGTGCCCGGCGCCGTTGATGCAGCCGCCGGGGCAGGCCATGACCTCGATGAGGTCGTAGCCGGTGTCCTCGCCCGCCGCGATCTTCTTGGCGATGGGCGCGACGTTGTTCAGGCCGGAGACGACCGCGACGCGCACCGTCGTCCCGTTCGCGGTGATCGTGGCCTCCTTGATGCCCTCGAAGCCGCGGACCGCCTCGAAGTCGAGCGAGTCCTGCAGCGGCTCACCGGTCAGCTTCTCCACCGCCATGCGCAGCGTGGCCTCGGCCACGCCACCGGAGGCGCCGAAGAGGATGCCCGCGCCGGTCACCCGGCGGTACGGCTCGTCGAACTCGGCCGGCTCGATGTCGCCCGGCTCGAGGCGCAGCATCTGCACCATCTCGAGGAACTCGGTGGTGGTCAGGACGGCGTCGACGTCGCGCAGGTCCTCGGGCGCGAACTCCGGCCGGGCGGCCTCGTACTTCTTGGCCATGCAGGGCACGATCGAGACGACGTAGAGGTCGTCCAGGCTGACGCCGACCTTCTCGGCGAAGTGGTGCTTCACCGTCGCGCCCATCATCTGCTGCGGGGACTTGCAGCTCGACAGGTTCGGGATCAGCTCCGGGTACCGGCGCTCGACGAGGTTCACCCAGCCGGGGCAGCAGGACGTGAGATGCGGCAGCGTGCCGCCGTTGCCGACACGGCCGAGGAACTCGGTGGTCTCCTCGACGATCGTGAGGTCTGCGGCGAAGGTGAAGTCGAACACCTTGTCGAAGCCGACCTTGCGCATGAGGCCCGCGATGAAGGCCGAGGCCTCCTCGACCGAGAGCTTGTACTCCTCGGCGATGACGGTCCGGACGGCGGGGGCGACGAAGCCGACGACGACCTTGCTCGGGTCGTTGATGGCGGTGAAGACGTCGCCGCGCTCCCGCTTGTAGTCGAGCGCGCCGCACGGGCAGGCCCGCACGCACTGGCCGCAGGACACGCAGTCGGTCATCGACAGCGGCTGGCCGTTGTGCGTGCCGACGGTCAGGCGACCCTCGTGGAACTGGTAGGCCAGGACGCCGACGCCCTCGATCTCGGCGCACGCCGCGACGCAGCGACCGCACGAGATGCACTTGTTGTTGTCGCGGACGATGAACGGGTGGTCCTCGACGATGGGCGTGTAGGGCCGCACGTGCAGCGGCGTCGCGAACTGCACGCCGTGCCCGGTCGCCTCGTTGCGCAGCGCGCAGTTGTTCTGCTTGGAGCAGCCGCACTTGAGGCAGCGGGCCGCCTCGGCCCGAGCCTGCTCCTCGGTGAGGCCCTTCTCGACCTCGACGAAGCTGTGGATGCGGTCGTCGACGGCGAGCGCGTTCATGCGCTCACGGGCGAGCTTCGGGAAGTCGGCGAACTCGGCCTGCGGGAGGTCCTCCAGCGAACCGCGGCTGCAGGCGTAGTCCTCCTCGCTCGGCCGCACGTAGCCGCGCGTCACGAACTCGTCGATCGCCAGCGCCGCCCGGCGCCCGGCGGCGACGGCCTGGATGACGGTGGCCGGGCCGGTCACACAGTCGCCGCCCGCGAAGATGTTCCCCTCGGAGGACTGCATGGTGTGGCCGTCGACGTCGATGTCGCCCCACTTGTTCAGGCGCACCGGCAGGTCGTTGTAGAGGAAGCCGGTGTCCGTCGTCTGGCCGATCGCGCCGATGATGTAGTCGGCGGCGATGACGAAGTCGCTGCCGTCGACGATGACCGGGCGGCGGCGGCCGGAGCGGTCGGGCTCGCCGAGCTCCATGCGGACGCAGTGCAGCTCCTTGCGGCCGTCGGGGCCTGCGGTGACGCTGGTCGGCGCGGTGAGGAAGACCATCTCGACGCCCTCGTGCAGCGCCTCCTCGACCTCGAACGGCTCGGCCGGCATCTCGTCGCGGGTGCGGCGGTAGACGAGCTTGACGTTCTTGGCGCCCTTGCGCAGCGCGGTGCGGGCGCAGTCGATGGCGGTGTTGCCGCCACCGATGACGACGACGGTCTCGCCGAGGTTGATCTCGACGCCCTTGGTCACGTGGCGCAGGTAGTCGATGCCGAGCTCGACGCCCTCGAGGTGCTCGCCGTCGATACGCATCGGGCTGGCCCGCCACGAGCCGATGGCCAGGTAGACGGCGTCAAAGTCGCGGCGCAGGTCCTCCAGGCTCAGGTGCGTGCCCAGCGCCTTGCCCGTGACGATCTTG
The DNA here is from genome assembly GCA_963807045.1 of uncultured Actinomycetota bacterium. Classification (GTDB taxonomy): domain Bacteria; phylum Actinomycetota; class Actinomycetes; order Actinomycetales; family Cellulomonadaceae; genus Actinotalea. Next base: position 932,921 of record CAWDZL010000002.1, read on the forward strand.
ACGCCGATGGCCTGCATGAGGCCGATCTCCTCGTCGAGCGTCGCCTTGGGGAGGCGGTACTCGGGGATGCCGTAGCGGAGCATGCCGCCCGCGTGGTCCTGCTTCTCGAACACCGTGACCGAGTGGCCGCCGATGGCGCTGTAGTAGGCCGCCGAGAGACCCGAGGGGCCGGCGCCGATGACGGCGATGCGCTTGCCCGTGGGCTCGGCGATCCGCGGCTGCCACGGCTGGTCCTGCGCGCGGTCCCAGTCGGAGGCGAAGCGCTTGACGAAGTTGATGGCGACGGGCTCGTCGACGAGGTTGCGGCGACAGGCCGCCTCGCACGGGTGCGGACAGACACGGCCGCAGACCGACGGGAACGGGTTGCGGTTCTTGATGACCCGGACCGCCGCCTCGTAGTTGCCGTCGGCGACGTGGCTCAGGTACGTCTGGATGTCGATGTTCGCCGGGCAGGTCTGCACGCAGGGCGCGACGCAGTCGGCGTTGTGGTCGCAGAGCATCTGCTCCAGGCGGACCTTGCGGTAGTCCTCGAGCCGCTGCGAGTGGGTCGTGATCGTCATGCCCGGCTGGATGGGCGTGACGCACGCCTTGACGTCGCGCGGCTGGTCGGCACCGACCTCCACGACGCAGAGCCCGCAGTTGCCGTTCGACCGCTCCAGGCGGATGTCGTGGCAGAGGGACGGGACCTCGATGCCCTCCATGACGAGCGACTGCAAGATCGTCAGGCCGCCGTAGGCCTCGATCTCGCGGTTGTTCACCGTGACGGTGATGCGGTCGCTTTCATCCAGCTCGCGCAACTAGACCTCCGTGTCCCGTGGTCCCGTGCGCGCTCTTGGCGGCCCGAGTACCTTCGCCACCCCTCTGCGCAGAGGGGGCGTGCCTACGACGGCAACTCCTTCACGGTAAGGCGAGGAAAATGCCGGGAGGCTGGACTTCCGACCCAGGTCAAACCACGTTCTGTGCCGTGTCAAAATCCCTGATCACGAGCGCCCGACCCCCTCCGCGAGATCCAGCGCCACGTCAGCCGCGCGGGTCACCGCGAAGGCCACCGAACGCACCCAGGCGACAACGCGCGACCACTCCCCCGTGGCATACCCGGCGGCCGCCGAGAGGTACCGCTCGGGCGCCTCCGCCCACACCACCTCGGGCACCAGGAGCCCCGCGCGGTCCACCCCCAAGGACGCGAGCTGCCACCGCAGCACGCCCCGCGCGACGACGCCGTTCGCGGCCGGGAAGGGGCGCATGGCGAGCAGCTCCGCGTGCACGACCGCGCCGACCAGCACCCCCGAGACCACCGGCGGCACCGGCTGCGCCACCAACGTGGCGAGCCCGGCCATACGCCGTGCGAGCGGCGGGCCGACCGGCGCCGGCCCCAGCCCCATCGGGTCGCCCGGCTGCCCGGCGTCGCGCAGCCGACCCGGCTCGCCGAACCCCAGCCCCGCCGTCGCGAGCGCATGCCAGCGGGCCAGCCGCTGCGGCAGCGGCAGCGGTTCCTGGCCGGTCGGCGTCCACTCGTCGCTCGGCACGAGCGCGCGCTGGACGTCCGCGGCGACCCGCAGCGCACCGGTCACGGCGAGCCCCTGCGGGCCGGACGGCGCAGGCATCACACCGCGCGCGACGTCGCGCACCGCGTCCAGGGACAGGCGCACGCCGTCCAGCGCGAGGCCCGCGTGCGCGGCACGCAGGGCGGCCTCCGCCCGGAGCGTCGGCAGGTCGGCGCGGGCCGTCCGGCGGGCGACCGCGTCACATGCGCGGCGGGCGTCCGAGACGACGTCGGCCACCTCGGGCATCAGCGACTCGAGCGGGTGCGGCACGGCGCCAGGGTAGGCACGGGCCGCGGTGAGCGCATACCCCGGGGGGCAGCCCGCCCGCAGCGCCCCCCCGGCATCCGCGGCCGGGCCGCCCGGGGCGCGACCGGCCACAATGGGGCATGACCTCCGCCCCCAGCGCGTCGTCGTCCATCACCGTCCGGCTGCAGGTGCGCGCCCGGCCGACCGCCGTGAGCGAGCTCACCACGGCGATCGAGCTCGCGGGCGGCATCGTCACGGCGCTCGACGTGACGACGTCCGGGCACGAGCGGATCGGCGTCGACGTCACGTGCGCGACGCGCGGCGAGGACCACGCGGCCGAGATCGTCGCCGCCCTGCGCGGGCTCGACGGCATCGCCGTGGAGCGCGTCAGCGACCGCACGTTCCTCGTGCACCTCGGCGGGAAGCTGTCCATCGAGTCCAAGGTGCCGATCCGCAACCGGGACGACCTCTCGATGGTCTACACGCCGGGCGTCGCACGGGTCTGCGAGGCGATCGCGGCGCACCCGGAGGACGCCCGCAACCTCACGATCAAGCGCAACACCATCGCTGTCGTGACGGACGGCACGGCGGTGCTCGGGCTCGGCGACCTCGGCCCGCTCGCGGCGCTGCCGGTCATGGAGGGCAAGGCCGCGCTCTTCAAGCGGTTCGCGGGGATCGACGCGTTCCCGATCGCGCTCGACACCACCGACGTCGACACCATCGTCGAGACCGTCTGCGCGATCGCGCCGGTGTTCGCAGGCATCAACCTTGAGGACATCTCCGCGCCCCGGTGCTTTGAGATCGAGCGCCGGCTGCGGGAGCGCCTGGATATCCCCGTGTTCCACGACGACCAGCACGGCACCGCGATCGTCGTGCTCGCCGCGCTCACGAACGCGCTGACGGTCGTGGGCAAGGCCCTGCCCGACGTGCGGATCGTGCTCTCCGGCGCAGGAGCGGCCGGCTCGGCGGTGCTCCGCCTGCTGCTCGCCGCGGGGGCGCGGGACGTCGTCGCGACGGACGTCGACGGCGTCGTGCACGCGACGCGGCCCGGGCTGGACCCGTCGCTGCAGTGGTGCGCGGAGGCGACCAACCCGCGGGGCCTGACCGGCACGCTGCGCGACGCCCTGGTGGGTGCGGACGTGCTCATCGGCCTGTCGGCGCCGGACATCCTGACGGGCGACGACATCGCGACCATGGCGGACCAGGCCGTCGTCTTCGCGCTCGCCAACCCGCTGCCCGAGGTGGACCCCGACGACGCCGCCCGGCACGCCGCCGTCGTCGGCACCGGGCGCTCGGACTTCGCCAACCAGATCAACAACGTGCTGGCCTTCCCCGGGGTGTTCCGGGGCCTGCTGGACGCGCAGTCGCACCGGGTGACGACCGAGCTGCTGCTCGCGGCGGCGCGCGCCCTGGCCGACGTCGTGACGCCCGAGGAGCTCAACCCCACCTACATCGTGCCGAGCGTCTTCCACCCCGAGGTCACCACACGGGTCGCGGCCGCGGTCGAGCGCGCGGCCCGGGCGCAGGCGTAGCGCCGCAGCACATCGGCGCCACGTCAGCGGGCCGTCAGCGCCACAGCCCCCGCTGGTACTGCGGCGGGCACGCCACCGCGTCGTCGGAGGCCCGGCCGAGCTCGTGCGCCGCGCGTAGCGGCCACATCGGGTCCAGGAGCGCCGGGCGGCCGATCATCACGGCGTCGGCGGCCCCGTCAGCCAGGACCTGCTCGGCCTGGGCACCCGAGGAGATGAGCCCGACGGCGGAGACCGGCAGCCCGGACCCGGCGCGCACCGCACGGGCCAGCGGCACCTGGTAGCCCGGACCCGCGGCGATCGCGGCAGGGACCAGGCCGCCGCTCGAGACGTCCACGAGGTCGACGCCGAGCGGGCCGAGCCACGAGGCGACCGTCGCGACGTCGTCGGGGGTCAGGCCACCCGGCGTCCAGTCGGTGGCCGAGACGCGCACGAACAGGGGCTTCTCTGTCGGCCACTGCTCGCGGACGGCGGTGACCACCTCGGTGAGGAGGCGGGCCCGGTTCTCGAGCGACCCGCCGTAGGCGTCCTCGCGGTGGTTGGACAGGGGCGAGAGGAACTGGTGCAGCAGGTAGCCGTGGGCCGCGTGCACCTCGACGACGTCGAGACCCGCCTCGTGCGCGCGCCGGGCCGCCGCGGCGAAGCCGGCCACCACGCGCTCCAGACCCGCGGCGTCGAGCGCGGTGGGCTCCGCGTAGCCCGGGAACGCGAGCGCGGACGGCGCGACGGTGGGCCAGCCGCCGTCGGCCGCCGGGACGCTGCCCTGGACCGGGGACCACGGCCGGAAGGTCGACGCCTTGCGGCCCGCGTGCGCGAGCTGGGCGCCGAGGTGCCCGCCGAGCCCGTGCACCAGCTCGGCGAGGCGGCGCCACGGCGCCACGAGGTCGTCGCTCCACAACCCGACGTCCTGCGGCGTGATGCGCCCCTCCGGCACGACGGCCGTGGCTTCGGTGAGCAGCAGCCCGAAACCGCCTGCGGCACGGGCGCCGAGGTGGACGAGCTGCCAGTCGCCGGGCACGCCGTCGGCGGCGGAGTACTGGCACATCGGCGCCAGCCAGATGCGGTTGGGGACCGTCAGGCCCCGCAGGGTCATGGGTTCGAGCAGCATGCGGACGCACTCCTTCGGCACGACGGGGGTCCCCACGCCCATCTCAGCGCAGGTACCCCCGGCGACAACCGTGGCTTTCGTCCCATGATTCCGCGACGCACGCCAGCGACCCTGGAACGTGCTCACCATCGCCCAGACCTGGAGCGACCAGCTCCACACCGCCCAGGCCAAGGTCGGCTACACCCGACGCCCCGTGGCCTACACCGTGCAGGCCATGCTCGCCGGCAGCTACATCGGCATCGCCGTCGTGCTCATGGTGTCGGCCGCCGGGCCCCTGCTGGCCGCCGGTTCCCCGTGGACCAAGCTGGTCCAGGGCCTCGTCTTCGGCGTCGCGCTCACGCTCGTCGTGACCGCAGGCGGCGAGCTCGCGACGTCGAACATGATGACCCTCACGCAAGGCGTGATCGGGCGCGTGCTCGGCTGGGTGCCCGCGGTCCGCACGCTCCTCTTCTCGTTCGTCGGGAACCTGCTCGGGGCCCTCGCGTTCGCGGCGATGGTGCACGGCACCGGCCTGCTGAGCGAGAGCACACCGGCCGGCCAGATGCTGCGCGGGATGCTCGCGGCGAAGGCCGAGGAGTCCAGCAGCCAGCTCTTCTGGCGCGGGGTGCTCTGCAACATGCTCGTGTGCCTGGCGATCTGGGCGGCCGCACGGCTGCGCAGCGAGGTCGCCCGCCTGGTCGTCGTGTTCTGGTGCCTGCTCGCGTTCATCACCTCCGGCTTCGAGCACGTGGTGGCGAACATGACGACGTACTGGCTGGGTGTCCTGGCCGGGGTGCCCGACGCCGGCTGGGCCGACTTCGCGCGGAACATGACGGTCGTCGGGCTCGGCAACCTCGTGGGCGGGGCGGTCGTCGTGGGCGCCGCGTACGCAGTCGTCGCCGGACGCACGCCCGCCGCGACGGACGACGCCCCGAAGGCCGCGACCGACCTCGAGAGCGACGTCGAGAACCTGCTCGCCACCGCGACCGCGACGCCGCAGGCGACGCCCGCACGCTGATCTTGCATCGCGCGCCGCACCCCTCCCGGCGCTAGTTTGTGGCGGAGACGACCAGAAGGAGGGGACATGTCCACCACCCCCGACGGGCGCGACGACGCCCTCTCGCCCGCTCCAACGACCCCCCGGCCGGTCACGCCCGAGGCCACGGCTCCCGACGCTGCAGCGTCCGAGGGCCCGGCGTCCGAGGCCCCGGCGTCCGAAACTGCAGCGCCCGAAACTGCAGCGCCCGAAACTGCAGCGGGGCGCGGGGCGCACGCCGCACCCCGGCCCGACCCACCGACGGCGCCGCCCGCCCCCCCGACCCCCGCCACCCCGACGGCTGCCCCACCGGCCGGCGCGCCCGGCGGCTGGACCACGCCGTCCGGGTTCGACGGCGCGGCGGCGCGCGAACGGCCGCGGACGGCCGAGCCCGTCGACCTCCCGGCTGGACCGGCACCGTCGGTCAGGCCGACGCCGTCGGTCGGGTCGGCAACGGTCGGGTCGGCAACAGTCGGGTCGGCAACGGTCGGGTCGACCGCGGACCCTGCCACCCCGGCTGCGACGCCCGCACCGGCCACGCCTGCGCTCCCCGAGCGCCCGCGCAAGCCGGGGTTCGGCCGGCACGCGCTCGCCACGGTCCTCGGGCTGCTCCTGACGCCGTTCGGCCTGCTGCTCGTCGGCATCGGGGCCGCCGGCCTGCAGGACATCCCCGACACGAAGAGCGTCGCGGCGGACTACCTCTCGCTCGGACTCCTGGTCGCCGGCGTGGCGGTCCTTGCCGCGCTCGTGCTGCTCGGCTCGTGGAGCCCGGCGCTGCCCGTCTCGGGCGGGCTCGTCTGGGGCATCGGGCTCGGCATCACCTACCTCGCCGCGCCCTGGGTGCCGTCCGACGCCGTCGTCGACGTCACCTCGGACGGCACCGTGCCCGAGCCGATCCGGCAGCTGGCCGACTCCGCGACCAGCGGCTACCTGCTCGCCATCGGCGTCCTGCTCGTGACCGCCGGCGTCGCGGCGGGCGTGGCGCGCCGGAACGGTCGCCGCTGGGCCGAGGCGGTCGTGGCCGCCGACCGGGCGGCGGCAGAGCACGAGGCCACCGCCACGTCCACCTCCACCGCCACGTCCACCTCCATGCCCACCGGTGGCTCGGTGCGCGCACCGAGCACCCCGCTCTGAGCGCCTCGCGCGAGACAGCGCACGCGCGGCGGGGCGGGGCAGCAGCGGTCACTTAACCCGGCGTCGGCAGGACTTAAGTCCCGTACTGGGCTAGCATCCCCACTTTCGGCCCTTGGTCGTCGCGGCCAGGGGAGCCGCACCGTCGACGCTGCGCCCGAGGGAGATGTCGTGACCGAGATCGCCGGGGCCTCGAGCCCGCTGGAGAACCTGCTCGCCGAGGACCGCCGCTTCCCGCCACCGGCCGAGTTCGCCGCACAGGCCAACGCCCGCGCCGAGCTCTACCCCTGGTCACAGGCCGACCGCGCCGGCTTCTGGGCGGAGCAGGCCCGCCACCTCCTCGACTGGGACACCCCGTTCACCGAGGTGCTCGACTGGTCCAACGCCCCGGTGGCCCGCTGGTTCGCGGACGGCCGCCTGAACGCCTGCTACAACGCCGTCGACCGCCACGTCGAGGCCGGCCACGGCGACCGCGTGGCCCTCCTCTTCGAAGGCGAGCCCGGCGACCGGCGCGAGCTCACCTACGCCGAGCTCCAGAACGAGGTGTCCAGGGCGGCGAACGCCCTGACCGCGCTCGGCGTGGCGGTCGGCGACCGCGTCGCGATCTACCTTCCCCTGATCCCCGAGGCCGTCGTCGCCATGCTCGCCTGCGCGCGCGTCGGCGCCGTGCACTCCGTCGTCTTCGGCGGCTTCTCCGCCGAAGCGCTGCGGTCCCGGATCGCCGACGCCGAGGCGACCCTGGTCATCACCGCCGACGGCGGCTACCGGCGTGGCAGCGCGAGCGCGCTCAAGCCCGCGGTCGACGAGGCCCTCGTGGGCGGGACGACGGTGCGCCACGTCCTCGTCGTCCGCCGCACGGGGCAGGACGTCGCCTGGACGCCCGGTCGCGACGTCTGGTGGCACGACGCCGTCGGTGCCGCCTCGCACACGCACGTGCCCGTCCCCGTCAGCGCGGAGCACCCCCTGTTCATCCTCTACACGTCCGGCACCACCGGGAAGCCGAAGGGCATCTTCCACACCACCGGCGGCTACCTCACACAGGCCGCATACACGCACCTCAGCGTGTTCGACCTCAAACCGGAGACGGACGTCTACTGGTGCACCGCCGACATCGGCTGGGTCACCGGCCACTCCTACGTCGTGTACGGACCGATGGTCAACGGCGCCACCCAGGTCATCTACGAGGGCACCCCGGACACCCCGCACCGCGGTCGCTGGTGGGAGATCGTCCAGCGCTACGGCGTCTCGATCCTCTACACGGCGCCGACGGCGATCCGCACCTGCATGAAGTGGGGCGAGGAGGTGCCGGGCGGGTTCGACCTGTCGAGCCTGCGCGTGCTCGGCAGCGTCGGCGAGCCCATCAACCCCGAGGCGTGGATGTGGTACCGCCGCGTTATCGGCGGCGACCGCACGCCGATCGTCGACACGTGGTGGCAGACCGAGACCGGCGCGATCATGATCTCCCCGCTCCCCGGCGTGACGGCCGCCAAGCCCGGCTCGGCGATGACCCCGCTGCCGGGCATCGCGGCCGAGGTCGTGGACGAGCTCGGCGACCCGGTTCCGAACGGCTCCGGCGGCTACCTCGTGCTCACCGAGCCGTGGCCGGCGATGCTCCGGGGCATCTGGGGCGACCACCAACGCTACGTCGACACCTACTGGTCGCGGTTCGCCGACCAGTACTTCGCGGGCGACGGCGCCAAGAAGGACTCCGACGGCGACATCTGGCTCCTCGGCCGCGTCGACGACGTCATGAACATCTCGGGCCACCGGCTCTCCACCGCGGAGATCGAGTCCGCGCTCGTGTCGCACCCGATGGTCGCCGAGGCCGCCGTCGTCGGGGCGAGCGACGCGACCACCGGCCAGGCCGTGGTCGCGTTCGTCATCCTGCGCGCCGAGTACCTCGCGTCCGGTGACGGCGCCGACGTCGCGACCGTGCTGCGCGCGCACGTCACCAAGGAGATCGGGCCCATCGCCAAGCCGCGCACGATCCTCGTGGTCACCGAGCTGCCCAAGACCCGCTCCGGCAAGATCATGCGCCGGCTGCTGCGGGACGTCGCCGAGCACCGTGCCGTCGGCGACGTCACCACGCTCGCGGACTCCTCCGTGATGGACCTGATCGCCGTCGGCCTCGCCGGCCCGGCGACCACCGCGGAGGGCTGACAGGGGGCCCCGGACGCGCCGGGCCGGTGCCCGGGGGGACGCCGGTCCGGCGCTTCAGGCGACGCGCGCGGACACGCCATCGGGCTCGGCTCAGAAGCCGAGCAGGCGGCGCAGGTTGCGCACGGCCGTGCGGGCGGCGCGAGCGGCGCCCACCGTGCTGGCGCTGGGGCCGTAGCCGACGAGCTGCACGCGCGGGTCCGCCGCCACCTGCGGGCCGTCCATGACGATGCCGCCATCACGCGTGCGCAGGCGGAGCGGCGCGAGGTGCTCGAGCGAGGCGCGGTAGCCGGTCGCCCAGCAGATCGCGTCCGCGGAGAGGAAGCCGGGCGCGGGCGGGACGTCCACGTCGTCCCACACGACGCCGTCGGGCTCGATCCGGGCGAACATGGGCAGTCGGTAGAGCACTCCGGAGTCCATGGCCCGGCGGTACTCCGGGGTCAGGGGCAGCCCCGTCGCGGAGACGACGCTCAGCGGCGGCAGGCCCGCCCGCGTGCGCTGGTCCACACGCGCGACGGCGGCACGGCGCGCGTCCTCGTCGAAGTCCGGCGGCCCCCACACGGGCGGGCGGCGCGTCACCCACGTGGTGCTGGCCACGTGGGCGAGCCTCCAGGAGGATCTGCACCGCGGACGTCCCGCCACCGACCACCACGACGTGCTGGTCCGTGAACTCGGCGGCCGATCGGTAGTCGCGCGCGTGCAGCTGCCGACCGCGGAACGACGCCTGGCCCGGGTAGGCGGGCCAGAAGGGCCGCTGCCAGGTACCCGTCGCACTGACGACCGCCCTGGCCAGCCACGTGCCGGCGTCGGTGTCGACGGCCAGCCGGTCCGGCGCGTCGCTCTCCTCGGCCGTCGCCGGACGCACCGCGCGCACGCGCACCGGCCGCCGCACCGGCAGCCGCATCTCGCGCTCGTAGGCGGCGAGGTACCGCGGCACGGCGACGTTCGCCGGCTCCGCGGGGTCGACCTCGCCGAGCGGCATGCCGGGCAGGTCGTGCACGTCGTGGGCGCGGCCCAGGGTGAGCCCGTCCCAGCGGTGCCGCCACGCGCCGCCCGGGCCCTCGGCGTCGTCCAGGACGACGAAGTCGCTCAGCCCGGCCCGGGAGAGGTGGTAGGCCGTCGCGAGGCCCGCCTGTCCGGCACCGATCACGACCACCTCGGGCACCCGGCCGACCTCCTCGCGACGAAGCTCCGGGCGCGCGCGGACCGCGCGACGCCCCCCGGTGTGATCGGCGCGCGGCCGCCGGGGCTCAACCCCACGACCGGGTGACGTCGCCGCCGCCCAGTGCGGGTGATGGGATGGCGGGATGGAGCTCCGCCCCGGTCCGCTCCCGGACCCCACGGTCGCACAGGTCCGCGCGCTCGCGCAGGCGGCCACCGACGACGACGGCGTGGCGCCGCTGGGCGAGCAGGCCCTGCTGGACCTGACCGCCGACGCGGACGCGCGGCACCTCCTCGCCGACGACGCGTACGCGTGGCTGGACCTGCGCGGGCGGCCGACGGCCGAGCTCGTCGTCGCGCCCGGGGCCCGCCGCCAGGGCCGGGGCAGGGCCCTCCTCGACGCGGTCCGCGCCGCCGCCCTCGAGGCGACGGGCGCGACGCCGCTGGTCTGGGCGCACGGCGACCTGCCGGCCGCGCGGGCGCTCGCCCGGTCCGCGGGCCTGACGGTGCGGCGCGAGCTGCTGCTCCTGGCGCGCGCCCTCGACGGCGACGACCTGCCCCCGGTGCCCCCGGCGCCTCGCGACGTCGTCGTGCGCGAGTTCGTGCCCGGCTCGGACGAGGACGCCTGGCTCGCGGTCAACGGCCGCGCCTTCGCGCACCACCCCGAGCAGGGGCGGCTCACCGTCACCGACCTTGCGGCGCGGCAGGCCGAGCCCTGGTTCCGGGCCGACGACCTGCTTCTCGCCGAACGCGGCGGACGGCTGCTCGCATTCGTCTGGCTCAAGGTCGAGCCCGGCGCGGACGAGGGCGAGCTCTACGTGCTCGGCGTGGACCCGATGGCCCAGGGCATGGGCCTCGGCCGCATGCTCACCGCCCGCACGCTCCACCACCTCGCGGCCCGCGGGCTGCGGCGCGTGATCCTCTACACCGACGGCGACAACACGGCTGCGGTGCGCACCTACGCCTCGGCGGGGTTCACCCGCGCCCGCGTCGACGTCCAGTACGGCTAGGGCTGGCGCAGACCCGGGGATTCGGTGCGACGATTCCCGTCATGAGCGCGCAGCCCGGCACCCAGACGAGCAACGAGCCGGACACCACACCCCCGACCGATGCCCTGGCCGACGAGGAGAGCCTCACCGACGCCCCCAGCGAGGACCTCACGGGCCAGGGCGTCGACGACCTCGAGCCCGACGACGGCGTCCCCGGCGCCCCGCAGGCCACGGACCTGCCGCCGGACCGGTTCGCCGACCGCGAGCTGTCCTGGCTGGCCTTCAACGAACGTGTGCTCGAGCTGTCCGAGGACACGGAACTGCCCCTGCTGGAGCGGGTCCGGTTCCTGTCGATCTTCGCCTCGAACCTCGACGAGTTCTTCATGGTCCGGGTCGCGGGCCTGCGCCGGCGCATCGCGACCGGCATGGCCGTCACCGCGGCATCCGGCCTCTCCCCGCGCCAGGTGCTCGACGCGATCAGCGTCCAGGCCCACCGGCTCATGGACCGCCACGCCGCCGTCTTCATCGACTCCGTCCAGCCCGCGCTCGACGCCGAGGGCATCGCGCTCGTGCACTGGGACGAGCTGGGCCTCGAGGAGCAGGAGCGCCTGCGGAAGTTCTTCCGGCGCCAGATCTACCCGGTGCTGACACCGCTGGCCGTCGACCCGGCGCACCCGTTCCCCTACATCTCCGGCCTCAGCCTGAACCTCGCCGTCGTCGTCGTGAACCCGACGACCGGCAAGGAGCACTTCGCGCGCGTCAAGGTGCCGCCCCTGCTGCCGCGGTTCATCGCCGTCGACGCGCGGGGACGCCCCAGCGCACCGAGCACCCAGACCGCGGACCCGGGCAAGGGCCCGACGTCGTTCGTCCCCATCGAGGACGTCATCGCCGTCCACCTGGACACGCTCTTCCCCGGCATGGAGGTCCAGGAGCACCACACCTTCCGCGTCACGCGCAACGAGGACGTGGAGGTCGAGGAGGACGACGCCGAGAACATCCTCCAGGCGATGGAGAAGGAGCTGCTGCGCCGACGCTTCGGCCCGGCCGTGCGCCTCGAGGTCGCCAAGGACATCGCCCCGCGCGTACGCGACCTACTGGTGCGCGAACTCGGCGTCGAGCCCTCCGAGGTCTACGAGCTGCCCGCGCCGCTGGACCTGACGGGCCTCACGCTCATCGCCGACCTCGACCGTCCGGACCTGTCCTACCCGCGCTTCGTCGGGGGCACCCACCGCCACCTCGCGGAGGTCGAGAGCGCCCTGCAGACCGACATCTTCGCGGCCATCCGGCGGCGGGACATCCTGCTGCACCACCCCTACGACTCGTTCGCCACCTCCGTCCAGGCGTTCCTGGCGCAGGCCGCGGCCGACCCGCACGTGCTCGCGATCAAGCAGACGCTCTACCGCACGTCCGGCGACTCCCCGATCGTGGACTCGCTGATCGACGCCGCCGAGGCCGGCAAGCAGGTGCTCGCCCTCGTCGAGATCAAGGCACGGTTCGACGAGCAGGCCAACATCTCCTGGGCCCGCAAGCTCGAGCAGGCCGGCGTGCACGTCGTGTACGGCATCGTCGGGCTCAAGACGCACTGCAAGCTCTCGCTCGTGGTGCGCCAGGAGGACGACAACCTGCGCCGCTACTGCCACGTGGGCACGGGCAACTACAACCCCAAGACGGCCCGCCTCTACGAGGACCTCGGGCTGCTGACCTGCGACCCCGACGTCGGCAACGACCTCACGCGCCTCTTCAACCAGCTCTCGGGCTACGCCCCCAAGGCGCGGTTCACCCGCCTGCTCGTCGCGCCGCGCGCCATGCGCTCGGGTCTCATCGAGCGGATCGAGCGCGAGACGGCGAACCATCAGGCCGGCCTCCCCGCGTGGATCCGCATCAAGGTCAACGCGATCGTCGACGAAGCGACCATCGACGCGCTCTACCGGGCGTCGATGGCCGGCGTGCCCGTCGAGGCTCATGGTGCGCGGCATCTGCGCGCTGCGGCCCGGCATCCCCGGGCTCTCCGAGACGATCCGGGTGCGCTCGATCCTCGGCCGGTTCCTCGAGCACGGCCGCGTGTACGCGTTCGCGAACGGCGGCGAGCCCGAGGTGATGATCGGCTCGGCGGACCTCATGCACCGCAACCTCGACCGCCGGGTCGAGACGCTCGTGACGCTCGGCCCGGAGCACGCGGCCGAGCTCATCGCCCTCCTCGCCCTGTCCGCGGGCGACGACACCGCGAGCTGGCACCTCGGCCCCGAGGACACCTGGACGCACCACGACCGCGCGAACGGCCGGCGCCTGCGCGACCTGCAGGAGCATCTCATCGCGCGTCGGCGCCGCCGCCCGGGCCGCGACCGGTGAGCACGACGGGGACCGTCACCCCCGTCGTCCACGCCGCGGGGGCCGTGCTGTGGCGCGAGCGCGCCGGGCGGCTGGAGGTCGCGCTGGTCCACCGGCCGCGCTACCGCGACTGGTCGTGGCCCAAGGGCAAGCTCGACCCCGGCGAGGCCACGGCGGCCGCGGCCGTCCGCGAGGTCGAGGAGGAGACGGGCACACCCGTCGTGCTCGGCGTGCCCCTGCCCGCGATGACGTACCGGACCCCGGACGGCAACCGCAAGCACGTGCGCTACTGGGCCGGCCGGGCCGTCACCGCCGACGACGTCGCACCGCGCGCCGCACGTCCCCCGGTGGCCCGGGCGCCACTCACGGAGATCGACGACGTCGTCTGGGTGTCCGCCGAGACGGCCCGCGACCTGCTGACGCGGCCCACCGACCAGCACCCGCTCGACGTCGTCGGGCAGCTCTGGGCGAGCGGGCGGCTCGCCACGCGGGTGCTCGCGATCGCCCGCCACGGCCGCGCCAGGCAGCGGTCGGCGTGGGACGGCGAGGAGGCCGACCGCCCGCTGACCGCGCAGGGCCGGGCGCAGGCCGCCGCCCTGGTGCCCGTGCTGGCCGCGTTCGGGGTGCGGGAGGTCGTGACGAGCCCGTGGACGCGGTGCCTCGACACGGTCGCGCCGTACGCCGCCCGGGCCGGTCTGGCCGTCGAGGCGCTCGACGCGCTCACCGAGTCCGCGCACGCGGCCGACCCCGCGGCGGCCCTCGACGCCGCTGTGGAGCTGCTGCGCCGGCCCGCGGACGCCGTCGTCGCGATGCACCGGCCTGTGCTGCCCGCGCTGCTCGAGGTGGTCAGCGAGGCCACACGGCGGTGGACGACGGGGACCGTTCCGCAGCACGACCCGTACCTGCGCACCGGCGAGGTGCTGGTCGCCCACGTCGTCGCCGAGGGCAACGCCGTACGCGTGGTCGCCCTGGAGCAGCACCGCCCGGCGACCGAGAAGCACCGCGCGGGGAACGTCTGACCTGGTACGCCCGGCTCAGCCGACGACGCGCGAGAGCAGCCAGTACATCAGCGCGGCCACCGAGGCGGCGGCGGGGATGGTCAGCACCCACGCGACGGCGATGTTGCCGGCGACGCCCCACCGCACGGCCGACAGCCGCTTGGTCGAGCCGACGCCCATGATCGCCGAGGTGATCGTGTGCGTGGTCGAGACCGGTGCCTGGAACGCGAACGCGGTCGTGTAGAGGACGGACGCGGCGACCGACTCGGCGACGAAGCCGCGTGCCGGGTCCAGCTCGATGACCCGCCGGCCGAGCGTCCGCATGATCCGCCACCCGCCGGAGTACGTCCCGAGCGAGATGGCCGACGCCGCGGCGAGCTTGACCCACAGCGGGATCGACTCGCCGTCGTGCATGCCGCCCGCGACGAGCGCGAGCACGATCACGCCCATCGTCTTCTGGGCGTCCTGCAGGCCGTGCCCGAGGGCCATCGCCGCGGCCGACGCCGTCTGCGCGATGCGGAACCGGCGCGTCACCTTGTGCGGGCTCGCGTTCCGGAACAGCCACAGCAGGCCGACCATCACGAGGAAGGCGAGGCCGAAGCCCACGATCGGCGAGACCACCATCGGGATGACGACCTTGTCGAGGATCACGGACCAGTGCACCGTGACACCCGAGGCGACGCCGACGCCGGTCAGCGCGCCGATGAGCGCGTGCGACGACGACGACGGCAGGCCGAGCCACCACGTGATGAGGTTCCACACGATGGCGCCGATGATCGCCGAGAGCACCATGACGAGGCCGAGGTGCGTGCTGCCGGCCTCGTTGATGTCGATGATGCCGCTGCCGATGGTGTGCGCAACGGACGTGCCGAGCATCGCACCGAGCAGGTTGAACACCGCAGCCATGAGCAGCGCCGCGCGCGGCGTCAGGGCACGGGTCGACACCGACGTCGCGATCGCGTTCGCAGCGTCGTGGAAGCCGTTCGTGTAGTCGAAGCCGAGCGCGAACGCGACGACCAGGACGACGAGCGCCGTCTCCACCGGGCTCAGGACTCCTTGAGGG
Source organism: uncultured Actinomycetota bacterium (assembly GCA_963807045.1). Lineage (GTDB taxonomy): Bacteria > Actinomycetota > Actinomycetes > Actinomycetales > Cellulomonadaceae > Actinotalea. The sequence continues at coordinate 948,190 of CAWDZL010000002.1, forward strand.
CGATGGTCTCGACGAGGTTCGCCACGTGCTCGAACCCGTCGGCCGCCGCCTCGAGGGCGTCCACCACGTCCTTGAGCTTCATCAGCAGGATCGGCTCGAGGCCGTCGTTGAAGAGCTCGGCGACGAGCTTGCGGTACGTGCGGTCGCCCTCGTTCTCCAGGCGGTTGATCTCCACCCAGTACTCGCCGAGGTTCTTCATCACACGCAGGCGGGGCATGGCGTCGGCCGTGAGCTCCGCGCACCGGCGCAGCACGTCGACCTGCTTGATGACCAGCGGCGGGAGCTCCTCGAGCTGGTAGAGGACCACCAGGTCGCCGGCCTCCTCCATGAAGTCCATGCAGTCGTCGAGGCTGCTCGCCAGCGCGTAGATGTCGTCGCGGTCGAACGGCGTCACGAACGTCTGGTTGAGGTTCCGCATGATCGTGTGGGTGGCCTCGTCGGCATCGTGCTCCGCCTCACGGAGGCGCGTCGCGATGGCCTTGCGCTCCTCCTTGGGAGCGCCCAGAAGCTCGCTCAGCAGGTCCGCGCCCCGGGTGAGGTGCTGCGCCTGCTCGGCGAGGAGGTCGAAGAACGAGGCATTGCGCGGGGTGAGGCGCAGACGCACGGGAGTCTCCACGAAAAAGGAGGGAGTCGGTCGCCTCAGGGTAGGGGAGCCGTCAGGTGAACGCACAACCCCCGGGGTGTCGCGAAGGCAACACCCCGGTGGCGCACAGACGCACGGACCGTGCCGGACGACGGCGCGCGCACGCCGGGGGGGATGGGGTGTGGTCGACGCCGGGCCGGGAGCGCCTCTCGGCGCGAAGGCCGCTCGAAGCGGCTGGAAATGGAGCCCGGGGCTACCGCGACCCGGCGTCGAGCCCCCATCGTAAACGGCCCGGGCGGCGGGCGACATCCCAGGAGCGGGTGACGCTCGTCGCCGGGCGGGTCAGTCGAGCGTGCCGTCCCGCCAGAGGACGGCCGCCCGCTCCAGCTCCTCGGCCGTGCGGACGAGGCCGGAGGCGCCGCGCGTGACGCGGCCGGCGGCGTCGGCGTCGTCCATGAGGTCGGCGTCCACGGCGGATCCGGTGGCGACCACGCGGCAGAAGGCGGCCGCCCGTTCGAGGGCGACCGCGAGGTCGGCCGCGTACACGCCGGAGAGGACGGCGTCCGCGAGCGCCCGCACCTCGTCGGGGCCGGGCGGGCTCGCGACGCCCGCGACGGCGTCGTGCACCTCGGCGCGCGACGTGCCCAGGCCGTAGCGCGCCGCCACCGCCGGGGCGTCGCGGCGCACCCACTCGCGCAGCAGGTAGAGCCGCCACAGCGCGCCGGGCAGGGTGCCCGCGGAGCTGTCGGCCCAGAGCTCGGCGATCGTGTCGAGGCCCTCGGCCTCCACGAGCCGCAGCAGCCGGTCGTGGACCACCGGGTCCACGCTCGCACGACCGCCCTGGACCAGCGCGCGCGCCGTCGTGTGCGCGACGTCGCCGCGCACCGACGGGTCGAGCCCGCTGGGCACCGCCGCGGCCTGGTACGGGTCGAGCATCGCGGGCCGACGAGGCCGGCGCTCGGTCACGCGTCGTCCGCGTCGAAGGTCAGGGAGACGGAGTTCATGCAGAACCGGTCACCGGTCGGCGTCTGGGGGGCGTCGTCGAACAGGTGGCCCAGGTGCGAGCCGCAGCTCGCGCACAGCACCTCCGTGCGCGCCATGCCGAGGCTGCGGTCCTCCCGGAGGACGACGGCGTCCTGCTCGGACGGCGCGTAGAAGCTCGGCCAGCCGCAGTGGGAGTCGAACTTCGTCTCCGCGCGGAAGAGGACGGCACCGCACGCACGGCAGCGGTACGCGCCGAGCCGCTTCTCGTCCAGCAGCGCGCCGGTCCAGGGCCGCTCGGTGGCGGCTTCGCGCAGCACCGCGTACTCCTCCGCGCTGAGCTCCGCGCGCCACTCGTCGTCGGTCTTGTGCACCTGAGTCATGGGGGCCTCCTCGCGCCCATCCTCCCTCCGATCCTGCGGGGGCGGCAGTTCGAGGGCTGCGACGGCCACCTGCTTGGGTACGCTCCTGCAACCCCGACCGCGCGGCCGGGCCCGACGAACCTGGAGAGCTGTGCGCGAAAATCGCCGAGCCCGGGCCGGAAACCTCACGGACCGGGGTGCAGCCGCCGATGAGGCAGTCATGCATGCTCCCGCGCACCGGGTGGCCGACCACCCGGTGCACATCGGTGTCGTCTCGCCCGTCACCGGCGGCTTCTTCTTCGGCGAGGTGCTGGCCGGCGTCGTCCGCGAGGTTGCGGCGGCCGGCGGGTGCGTCACGCTCGTGCAGACCCTCGATGCGGGCCAGACCTGGGACGACTTCCGTCTGAGCCGCAACCCGGTGCCCCCCATCGCGTGGGACCACATCGACGGGTTCGTCGGGATCACCTGGAGCGTCGACGACGAGTTCGTGCGTGTCGCCCGGTCGGCCGGGAAGCCCGTCGTCCTCGCCGCGAGCACGATGGGCGACCCAGCGACGTCGAACGTGGTCGTCGACAACCACGGCGCCATCCGCGCCTCCGTCAACCACCTCGTGGGCCACGGGCACACCCGGATCGGATTCGTCGGCAACATCGCGCAGAGCGACATCCACAACCGGCACGTCGCCTACCAGGTGGCCATGGCCGCCCACGGCCTGCCCGTGCTGCCGCTGCTCGGTCTCACCGAGGGCGCGGAGTTCGGCGGCGCCGCGGCCGCCCGACAGCTCGCCGCCCAGCGGCCCGAGGTGCGCTGCTCCGCCGTCATCGCCTCCACCGACCGCACCGCCATCGAGCTGCTCGAGGCGCTGGACGAGCTCGGGATGCGCGTGCCCGAGGACGTCGCCGTCATCGGCTTCGACGACATCGAGGCCGGCTGGTACGCCGAGCCGCGGCTGACCACGGTCCACCAGGACTTCCGCGAGGTCGGCGCGCGCTCGGCCGCCCTGCTGCTCGCCGAGATCGCGGACCACGACCGCACCCCCGAGCACCACGTCCTCCCGACCGAGCTCGTGGTCCGGCGCTCGTGCGGCTGCCCGCCGGCGCCGGTCGCACCCAGCGGGCTCGCCTCGCAGTCCGGCGCGGACCTCGCCCGCTCCGTCTCGGGTCTCATCACCGCCGCCGCGGGGCAGAGCTCGACCGCCGTGATGTCGGCCGCCGTCGCCGACGTCGAGCGCGTCGTGGACGCCGCGGTCGCGCGCATGCTGCGGGTCCAGCCGGCACCCGAGGCCGTCGCGGGCTTCGCCCAGCAGGCCGTCCGCGCGCTCGCGCCGGCCCTCGGCCAGCCGGGCGACCGGATCCGGCACGCCCTCGCCGAGTACGCGGTCTCCGCGACCGCCGCAGCACTGGCGCGGTCGCAGGCCGCCACCAGCCTGGGCCGGATCAGCAACCTGTCGAACGCCATCGCGCGCCAGCACAGCGTCGGCATGGGTCTGCTCGGCGACATCGACGCCGACCCCGCCGGCCTGCGGTGGCTGCGCCCCGTGGGCATCCGCGCCGGCTGCCTCGGGCTCTGGCGCACGGAGGACGGCCACCGCACGCTCGAGATCGCCGGCACGTTCGACGCCGAGGACGCCGCCGCGGACCACCGGGGCGTCGTCGTCCCCGTGGAGGCGTTCCCGCCGCGCGAGGTCGCGAGCCTCGCGTCGGCCGCCGACGGCCTCGTCAACTACCTCATCCCCGTGCGGGGCGCGATCGGCGACCAGGGCATCCTCTCGATCGTCGCGCCGCTGGAGGACGAGTACGCGGTCGAGCGGGGCACCTACGACTACTGGGCGGCGCTGCTCGGCGCGGCTCTGCGCGAGAAGCGCATGCTGGCCGACGTCCGACGCTCGGAGGAGCGCTACGCGATGGCCGCGCGCGCCGCCAAGGACGGCCTCTGGGAGTGGGACCTCGTCACGGGCGCCACGTACCTGTCCGACCGCTGCCGCGACCTGCTGAACCTCGCGCCGGGGGTCACGCTCGAGGCGGCCAACGCGTTCGAGGGGGCGCACCCCGCCGACGTCGCGACGCTCCGGGCAGCGCTCGACCAGGCCCGGCTGCGACCCGGCGTGCCGGTCGAGGTCGAGCACCGCCGGATCCGGACGGGTGGCGCCGTGCACTGGCTCCTCCTCCGCGCGTTCGCCGTCGCCGGCCCCGACGGGTCGGCGGTCCGGATCGTCGGATCGCTCGCCGACATCGACCGACGCAAGGGCCTCGAGGAGCAGCTGCGGCACGCCGCCCTCTACGACACGGTCACGGGCCTGCCGAACCGGCGGCTCTTCCTCGAACGCCTGGGCTGGGCGGTCGAGCAGACGCGCCGCGGCGAAGGCGCCCGGTTCGCCGTCGTCTTCCTGGACCTCGACGGCTTCAAGCTCATCAACGACTCGCTCGGCCACCTCGTCGGCGACCAGCTGCTGCAGGTGGTCGGCGAGCGGCTCCGGTCCGACCTGCGCAGCGTCGACACCGCCGCGCGGTTCGGCGGTGACGAGTTCGCCATCCTGCTGTACGGCCTCAAGGCCGAGGCCGTGGCATCGATCGTCGAGCGCCTGCAGGAGCAGATCGCGGTGCCCGTGGTGCTGGGCGGCCACGAGGTCTCGGTGACCGCCTCGGTCGGCATCGCGACGTCGGACACCGGGTACACGAGCGCCGAGGACGTGCTGCGCGACGCCGACATCGCCATGTATCACGCCAAGGACGCCGAGCGCGGCAGCGCCTGCGTGTTCGACCCGATCATGCACACGCGCGCGACGTCGCGGCTGCGAGCCCAGTCCGAGCTGCGCGCCGCTCTCACCGCCGAGCAGTTCGTCGTCCACTACCAGCCGGTCGTGGCGCTCGACGGCGGCCCGCTGACGCGCTTCGAGGCCCTGGTCCGGTGGGCGCACCCCGACCGTGGCCTGCTGCTGCCCTCGGAGTTCCTGCCGATCATGGCGGAGTCGGGGACGATCGTCGTGCTCGGCCAGTGGATCATCGACTCGGTGTGCACCCAGATCGCGACGTGGCGCGCCACGTACGACGGGCCGGTGGCCGTCTCGGTCAACCTCTCGCACCGCGAGTTCTGGAGCGACCATCTGCTCGGCACGGTGACGAGCGCGCTCTCCGCGCACGACGTACCGCCCGAGACGCTCGTCCTGGAGATCACCGAGTCGGTCATCATGTCCGACCCCGACGCGGCCCGGCAGATCATGGCGGACCTGCGGGCGGCCGGTGTTCGCCTGCACATCGACGACTTCGGCACCGGCCAGTCGTCGCTGCACGCGCTGCGGGCGTTCCCCGTCGACGCGCTCAAGATCGACCAGGCCTTCGTGCACCAGCTGGCGATGGACGACCAGACCACCGAGCTCGTGCGGATCATCGTCGACATGGGGCGGGTCCTCGGGCTCGACGTCGTCGCGGAGGGCGTGGAGACCGCGGAGCAGGCGGAGCACCTGCGCACGATGGGCTGCGAGACGGCGCAGGGTTGGCTGTACGCGAAGGCGCTGCCGGGCGAGTCGGCCGGTGCGCTGCTCGGCACGGTCCTCGCCCCCCAGGCGGTCGACGCGCCGTAACCCGCGTCCGCCCCTGGCACCATGGCGGCCATGGATCTCTGGGATCGCGTCGCCGCCGTCCAACCGCTCCCGTCGCACGGCGTCGTGGTGGCGACGGCCGCCCTCGCGGTCGCGCTCGTCGTCGTGCCGGGGCTGTGGCCGGTGACGCGGCACGTCGTGACGATCGCGCACGAGGCCGGCCACGCGATCGTGGCCGTCCTGACGGGCCGACGGCTCACCGGCATCCGGCTGCACGCCGACACGTCCGGCCTCACCTTGTCCCGCGGCCGGCCGCGGGGCCCCGGGATGGTGGCCATGCTTCTGGCCGGGCACCTCGGCCCGGCCCTCCTGGGCCTGGGCGCGGCGGCGCTGCTCGCCCAGGGCCACGCCGTCGGCGTCCTGTGGGGCCTCCTGACGGTCCTGGCCTTGATGCTGCTCATGGTCCGCAACCTCTTCGGCCTGTGGGTGCTCGTCGTGGTCGGCGGTGGCATCGCCGCGGTGACCTGGTGGGCGCCGCCCGAGGCGCAGTCGGCGGCCGCGTACACGCTCACGTGGTTCTGGCTGCTGGCGGCGCCGCGCACGGTCCTCGAGCTCGCCGGGTCCCGGCACCGGCGCACCGCTCGCACCTCCGACGCCGACCAGCTCGCCACGGTGACGGGTGTCCCGGGCGCGCTGTGGGTCGGCGTCCTCCTCCTCGGCACGGTGGCCGCAGCGGTCGCCGGCACCGCGTTCCTGCTGCCCGATCTGCTGTCCGCGCGGGCCTGACCGTTCACCCGGCCGATCACCCCGACGGGTGAATCTGGGGTCTACCCGTTACGGGGCGGTAACGGCACTAGGCAGCCTGGTCAGCCGGGGTGGAGAGTGGCGGCCATGACAGCACTCGTCGTCTACGAATCGATGTACGGGAGCACCCAGGCTGTCGCAGAGGCAATCGGGCATGGCCTGGCCCCCGCAGGCCCCGTCCGGGTGATCGAGGTCGGCGTGCTCGCCGCCGCACCCGGCGGGCGGACCCTGGGCATGGACGTCGATCTCCTGGTGGTCGGCGCGCCCACCCACGCGTTCGGGCTGAGCCGCCCGGGCACCCGGCAGGACGCCGCGCGCGACTCCGCGTCCACCCTCAACACCGAGCTGGGCGTCCGCGAGTGGCTCGAGGTCCTCAAGCTGCCGATGGGTGGCGTGCGCTACGCGGCATTCGACACGAAGGTGCTCAAGCCCAAGCTGCCCGGCTCGGCCGGCAAGTCGACGGACAAGAAGCTCAGCCAGATGGGCGCCCGCGCCGTCGCGGACCCCCGCACCTTCTGGGTGGAGGGCAAGGCCGACGGCCTGATGCCGGGCGAGCTCGAGAATGCCGCGGCATGGGGTGCGGCGCTGGCCGGGCTGCTGATCAGACGCTGACGCTCAGGGCGTCCACCAGGCGGCCGAGGCTCGAGCCCAGGCGCAGCCGCTCCGCGAGCGCGACGAGGCGCTCGGGGTCCTTCGGCGTGCGCGGCAGCTCCCCGGTCACGTCGGGCAGCGGGGCGTCCCGCGCGACCCGCACCACGGTGGGCGCGACCGCGAGGTAGTCGCGCGCCTCGAGGAGCCGGCGGCGCTGCGTCGCGGTGAGGCCGGCGTCGCCGTCGACCGCCGCCCGCACGACGCCGGCCAGGTCGCCGTACCGACGCACCAGGGCCACCGCGGTCTTCTCCCCGATGCCCGGCACGCCGGGCAGCCCGTCGCTCGGGTCGCCGCGCAGGGCGGCCATGTCCGCGTAGCCGCGCCCGTCGACGCCGTACCGCTCGAGCAGGCGCGCGTCGTCGACGACGTCCAGCTCACCGATCCCCTTGATCGTGTACAGGACGCGCACGCCTGCGGCGTCGTCGACGAGCTGGAAGAGGTCGCGGTCGCCGGTGACCACCTCGACGGGTGCGCGCTCGGCCGGCGGGCGGGCCGTCTCACGCGCCGTCAGCGCGCCGATCACGTCGTCCGCCTCGTAGCCCGGCGACCCCACCCGCGCGATCCCGAGAGCGTCGAGCACCTCCGCGATCAGGGGCACCTGCGGCGCGAGTGCCGCCGGGACGTCCTCGGCCCCGTCGGGACCGGCGGGACCGTCGGGCGCGAGCCGGTGCGCCTTGTACGACGGGATCGCGGCCACCCGGAACGCCGGCCGCCAGTCGTCGTCCCAGCAGGCCACGAGCCGCGCCGGCCGTCGGGCGTTGACCAGGCGCGCCGTCATGTCGATCAGGCCGCGGACGGCGTTCACCGGGCTCCCGTCGGGCGCGCGCACGGACTCGGGGACCCCGTAGAACGCGCGGAAGTACAGCGACGCGGTGTCCAAGAGGAGGAGCGGGGCACGGTCGGCGGCCATGCGTGGAGTGTGGCAGGCGAGGCGATCTGCGCCACCAGGTGCCGGGTCGCCACCCGTGATGCCGCGCCCCCGACCAACCCTGGACGCCCTGGTCCGCGACCCGTAGCGCGGTGCGACGGCTGGGTGGCCGGCACGCGGCCGGGGCCGGTTACGGTGGACCCGGACGTCGGAGGGGGACGCAGTGGCCGCTTGCGAGCCGCACCCGGGAGGATTTCGCCACGAGGCGCTCCTGTGGGACGGGATCGACCAGTACCTCGCGGCGACCGTGCCGTTCGTGCGGGACGGTATCGCCGCCGGGCAGCCGGTCATGGCCGCCGTGCACGCCGACCGCTGGGCACCACTCGCCAAGGCCCTGGACGACGACGCGGCCCGGGTGGACCACGTCGACCTCGCCCGCCTCGGCCACAGCCCGGCGCGCGTCATGGCCGTCTGGCGCCGGTTCGCCGACGAGGCCGGGGAGGCGCCGTGCCGCGGCCTCGGCGAAGCCGTCTGGCCGGACCAGGACCCGGCGCGGCGGGCCGAGGGCCACGTGCACGAGGCCACGCTCAACGTGGCCATCGCGGCCGGGACGCCGCTCTGGCTGCTGTGCCCCTACGACGTCGGCGGCCTGGACGACGCCGCACTGCGCGAGGCGCGGCGCAGCCACCCCTGCCTCACGCGGCCGGGCAGCACCCACGAGCGCAGCGCGGAGTACGCGGGCCCGGACCACGCGACCACTCTCGCCGCCGAGCGGTTGCCGAGGCCCGGCCCGCTCGAGGGCACCGTCGCCGAGTTCCGGCGCTACCGCTGCGGCGACCTGGCCCGCATCCGGCGGTTCGTCCTCGACCGGGCGCGCGCCGCCGGACTGCCCGACGACCGCGCGGACGACCTGTGCGTCGCCGTGAACGAGCTGGCCGCCAACAGCATCGACCACGGCGGCGGCGACGGGATGCTGCGGATGTGGCGGGAGCCCGACCGCCTCGTCGTCGAGGTGTCCGACGCCGGCACGATCACCGACCCGCTGGCCGGGCGCGTGGACCCCACCCTCGACCAGCCGCGCGGCCGTGGGCTCTGGATGGCGCACCAGCTCGCGGACCTGCTCCAGGTGCGCAGGACGGCGCGCGGCACCGTCCTGCGGGCGGTCACCTGGCTCGACGACTACGCGTGCGACCCGGCCGAGGAGCGCGCCACCACGCCGAGCCAGTCCCCGCCCGCGTAGGGCCCGCCGTCCAGGCCCTCCCACAGCGCCTCGACCGTGAACCCGGCTCGGCGCAGGACGGGCGTCAGCGTCTCGGGCGTGTAGTCGTGGAACCACATGCGGTACGCCGTCGCGCCGTCGTCGTCGGCCACGACGAACTGGTCGCACCACACGTCGTCCGGGTAGGCGAAGCCGTCGGTGAGCACCAGGTGCGGGCCCGGCCGCCAGAACCCCGCCCCCTCGACCGACCACGCGTGCTTCGCCCCGGCGCGCGCCCGCAGCCCCGGCGTCGAGAGCTCGAGGACGAGGGCCCCGCCCGGCACGAGCGCCCGGTGCACAGCCGCGAGCAGCCGGTCCCGCACGTCGTCGGCGAACGTCGACACCTCGCCGTAGACCTGCAGCACGACGTCGAACGCGGCGACGTCGTCCAGCGTCAGGAAGTCCTGGACGCGGTACGCGATGTCGAGTCCCAGGTCGGCGGCGCGCCCGCGGGCCGCCGCCACCGACCGCTCGGAGAAGTCCACCCCCGTGACGCGGCAGCCCGCCGCCGCGAGCAGCTCCGCGTACCGGCCCGGGCCGCAGCCGAGGTCCAGGACGCGACTGCCCGGCCCGACGACGCCGTCGCGCACCAGCCGCTCCACCGTCGCGGCGATCGTGGGCTGGGAACGGCTCGCCAGCTCCGTCGAGTCGTCCAGGTGGACGGCGAGGAGCTGGGCGGAGATGTAGGGGTCCTGCCAGAAGGGCGCGTCGCTCGGTCGGAAAGGCTCCGGCCGACCGGCCCGCGCGCGGACGTCCTCGACCCGTAGGGTCACGCGCGACGCTCGCCGGCGCGCAGCACCCGGGTGTCGGGGCCGGGGAAGACCAGCGTGCGCTCCCCCGAGTCCGTCCACTCCACGAGGAACGGCGGCGAGCCGTCCTCGTGCCGCACCTCCACCACGCGGCCCTCCCGGACCGCGCCGCTGACCACACTCGATGCGACGTGGACCACGTCACCGACCGACGCATGCATGTCGACCTCCTCGTCGAGTCCCCGTCCCACCATCATGCTCCCGGGCGGGGCACCTGAGGAGCCCGGCAGACATCAGGAAGGCCGCACTCCGAACCACTCGGCGCTGGCCTCGTCGGCAGGACCTCAGTCCGTCGGCAGGGCCTCAGTCCGCAGGCACCGTGCGCGTGCTCGCCCACGCGCGCAACGCGTCCACCCGCTCGGCCATCACGATGCTGAGGGGCCGCGTGGCCTGGAGGGCGCCGAGGATGTGGGCGGGCATGACGACCCCGCCGTCCGGGTGCGCGGCGTAGGCCGCGGCGACGACCGCCTGCTCGAGCTCCGCCCCCGAGAACCCCTCGGCGGCCGCGGCGAGCGCGACGGCATCGGCGGCGGTCAGCACCACCCCGCGACGTGACGCGTGGAGGGCCAGGATCTGCGCCCGGACGGCGGCGCCCGGCAGGTCGACGAAGAACACCTCGTCGAAACGGCCCTTGCGGATCAGCTCGGGCGGGAGCTGGGAGATGTCGTTGGCGGTCGCGACGACGAAGACCCGGCCGCGCTTCTCGGCCAGCCACGTGAGGAACGTCCCGAGGACGCGCGTGGAGGAGCCGGCGTCGCCGTCGGAGGTGGCCAGCCCCTTCTCGATCTCGTCGATCCACACGACGCACGGCGCCATGAGGTCGGCGGTCGCGAGCGTCTCCCGCAGCCTGCGCTCGGACTCGCCGACGTACTTGTCGTGCACGGCCGCGAGGTCCATCCGCAGCAGCGGGACGCCGAAGAGCCGCGCGGCAGCCTTCGCAGCGACGCTCTTGCCACAGCCCTGCACCCCGAGCAGCAGCAGGCCGCGCGGCGGGTCGAGGTCGGGCGCCTCGCCACGGAACGCGGGCCTGCGCAGCTCGAGCCACTGCTTGACGCGGGCCATGCCGGCCAGTTCCTCGGGCGCGGGCGTGTCGAGCTCGAACGACAGGACGCCCCCGCGGCTCAGCAGGTCGTACTTCGCCCGCGTGACCAGCGGGACGTCGTCGGCGGTGATCGCGCCGTCCCGGAACACCGCCTCGCGCGCGAGCCGCTCGACGTCGGTCGCGGGTAGCCCGGCGAGGTTCTCCACGAGAAGGTCCACCGAGCGCTCGTCGGCCGTCACGAAGGTGCCGCGCTGCGCGACCCACTCGCGGGCGACCTGGTCCACGATGGCGCGGCGCGCGGGCGCGTCCGGCGGCGCGAGCTCGAAGCGCGCGGCGTGGGCGGCCAGCTCGACCGGCACGTCGATGCGGGGGCTGACGAGGACGACCGTGCGCGGCGCGACGTCGTACGCCTGGCAGACGTCGCGCAGCATCCGGACGTTCAGCGGGTCGTCCAGGTACGGGTGGAAGTCGAGCAGCACGTAGATGCCGGGGATCGAGTCCAGCAGCGTCATGAGCATGCGCGCCGGGTCGGCGTTGAACGCCTGCACGCCCATCTCCACGTCGGCGCGCCGCAGGCCCTGCGAGACCGCCCACTCGAAGACCGGCAGGGGTGGGGTGGCGGCGCGCGCGACGTCGAGCACGGCCGCGAGGGCCCGCTCCTCGTCCCGCGTCTCGACGACGACGAGCGGGACGCGCGCACGCAGCAGCGCCGCGAGGTCGCGCGCAGGGCTCTCCGGACTCACGCCCCGCAAGGTAGCGCAGGCCGACGGCCCTGGGGCGTCCGCGTCGGCGGAGCGCCGTTCTGTGACCCGAACCATAGGTGCCCAGGGACGTACGTCCCTCAAGTCATGATCATTTGTCCAGATTCCGCCCGGGTCATTGCGGGACGACCCCGTTCGTCCCGTCAACCCCACCCCTCGGATGCCGCTGTAGGTGACGTCGCCGCACCGTGCGGCGCAGGGTTGGGGGAACAACCATGAAGATCAGGACCTGGGGTGCCGCGGCGCTCCTCCTGGCGGGCGTCGCTATCGTCCCCGCCACGACGGCCTCGGCGACGACGCCGTCGGCCGGCACGACCGGCGTCGTCGCCGGTGTGACGCTCACCCCGATGGCAGGCGGCTACATCAGCACGGGCTCCGCGACCATCCAGAACAAGGTCATCACCGGCGACGCCACGTTCACGGGGTCGAACCTCACCCTGCGCAACGTGCGCATCACCGGGCACGTGATCTTCCGGAGCGGCACGAACATCACGATCGAGGACTCCGAGTTCGGCTCGTGGGCCCTCTCGGGCAGCCAGACGGTGCGCGCGACCCGCGTCGAGGTGTTCGGGAACTCCGGCCAGGACGGTCTGCACATCACGTCGATGTCCGGCACGGGCAACGCCCGCGACATCGTCATCAAGGACAGCTGGATCCACAACCCGATCGTCAAGTCGACCTCGCACTACGACGGCATCCAGGTACGCGGCGTCGACGGCCTCACGCTCGACAACGACGTCATCGACCTCGGGGCCTACAAGCCGCAGTTCAACGCGGCCCTCTTCCTCGAGGACGTCACGGTGGCGAACAGGAACGTCACCGTGACCGGCTCGCGGCTCCTGGGCGGCGGCTACGTCCTCTACAACGACGCGACCAACACGTCGATCACGACCAGCGTGCTGGGCAGCGCGAACTTCGGGATCCTCTACCCGAGCTCCGACCCGATCGCCACGTTCACCGGCAACACGTCGCCCACCGGCTACGTCCTCACCTGCTCGGGCACCACGGTCACCACGACCACGACGCAGACGGCCCCCAGCCCGACGCCGACGCCGACCACGAGCCCGACGCCCACGCCGACACCCACCCCGAGCCCCAGCCCGACGACCACGGCCGGCACGCCCACGGCGGCCACGACCGGCGTCCCCGCCGGCGCCACGCTCGCCACGATGAGCGGCGGCTACATCCGGACCGCCGGCACGACGATCGCGAACAAGGTCATCACGGGTGACGCCACGTTCGTCGGCGACGACCTCACGCTCCGCAACGTCCGGGTCACCGGCACCGCGATCCTCCGCGGCGACCGCGTCACCGTCGTGGACTCCGAGTTCGGCGCCCTGGTCCTGTCCGGGACGGCCGGCGCGACCGTGACCCGCGCCGACGTCTTCGGCGTCCGCGGCAAGGACGGCATCCAGATCACGGCCGGCAGCGGCCCCGTCACCGGCGTCGCGATCCGCGACTCCTGGGTGCACAACCCGGTCATCACCTCCGGCACCACGTACGCGGGCGTCGAGGTGCGCGGCGTCGACGGTCTGACGCTGGACAACGTCCTGGTCGACCTGGGCGCCTTCAAGCCTGAGCTTCCAGGCGGCGGTGCTGCTCGAGACGGACAACGGCGGCAGCAAGAACGTCACGATCAACCGCTCCCGCCTGCTGGGCGGTGACTACACCCTGTCGAGCTACGGCACGACGGTGCGCGTCACCGGCTCAGTGCTCGGCACCCCGCGGACCGGGTACCTGAACCCGGCGTCGAAGCCGCTCAGCACCTTCACCGGCAACACGACCCCGGCCGGCACGCCGCTGGTCTACAGCGGCACCGCGATCTCCTGACCGCCCGCGCGGTGCCCGCGACCCGTGTGCCGTCCGTCGCAGCAACCCGCTGCGACGGACGGCACCGGGCGTCCCGGCCTCAAGGACAGCGGCTCGGGTGCCGCTACTCAGGAAGTAGAACCGGAAGGGACCGTTCATGATCGTCCGCACCGCCGTCGCCGTCGCCCTCGGCCTCGCCGTCGCGACCGCGGTCCCCGCGCCGTCCGCACACGCCGACGACGCACCGGCGCCCGTCGCAGGCACCCTCGCCCCCGTCGCCGCCACGCTGCCCGTCGCAGGCACCGTCGGGATACCCGACGGCACCGCACTGACCCCGCTCCCGGGCGGCACGATCCCCGCCGGCGGCACCACGATCGCGAACGCCGTCATCGACGGCGACGCCCTGTTCACCGGTTCGAACCTCACGCTCCGCAACGTCCGTGTCACGGGCCACGCCGTCATCCGCGGCGACAACGTCGTCATCGAGCGCTCCCAGGTCGGGGCCCTGTCGTTGTCCGGCACATGGGGCGTACGGGTGTCCGGGGTCGACGTCGCCGGCGCCGTCGGGCAGGACGGCATCCACATCACCTCGACGTCCGGCACCGGCCAGGCCGGCGCCATCACGATCACCGACACCTGGGTGCACAACCCGCTCGTCACCCCGACGTCCCACTACGACGGCATCCAGGTGCGCGGCGTCGACAGCCTCACGCTGCAGCGCGTCGCGGTGGACCTCGGCACCTACCAGCCCCGGTACAACGCCGCGCTCTTCCTCGAGGACGTCGACGGCGGCAACCGGAACGTCACCGTGGCCGACTCCCGGTTCACGGGCGGCGGCTACGAGGTGTACTCGTTCGGCGTGAACATCGCCTACCGCGGCTCGGTCTTCGGCGGCGGCCGCTGGGGCCACCTCTACCCGAGCTCACCGACGTTCGCGATCACCGACTTCACCGGCAACGCCGACACGGCGGGCAGCCCGCTCACGCTCGCGGCCGGCCAGTTCGTCGTCGGCACGCCCCCGGCCGGCCCGCCGACCTCGAACCCGCCCGCCTGGTTCTCCGACGTGCCCCTGACCGGCCAGTTCGCGCCCGACATCGCCTGGCTCCGATCGTCCGGCATCACGCAGGGGTTCCCGGACGGGACCTTCCGACCGGCCGCGTCGGTCACGCGCGAGGCCATGGCGGCCTTCCTCTACCGCGCCGCCGGGAGCCCGCCCTGCACGCCACCGGCCACGTCACCGTTCGTCGACGTCGCGACCAGCCACCCCTTCTACCGCGAGATCGCCTGGCTCGCCGCGAGCGGGATCTCCACGGGGACCGTGACGTCGCAGGGCGCGTTCTACAAGCCGGGCGACCCGGTGGCGCGCGACGCCATGGCGGCGTTCCTGTACCGGGCGGCCGGGTCGCCGTGGATCGCCGTCCCCGCGGTGTCCCCCTTCGCAGACGTCACGACCGCGCACCCGTTCTACGCGGCCATCGCGTGGATGCGCTCGGCCGGGATCTCCACCGGCTGGCCCGACGGCAGCTACCGCCCCGGGATCTCCATCGCCCGCGACGCCATGGCCGCCTTCCTGCACCGGTCGTAACCGGCCGGTCGCCTCAGACCGCGTGAGCGCGGCGCCACGAGTCGAACCGGTAGAGGAACGCGGCCATCGCCTCGCGTGAGACGGCGTCGGCGGGCTTGTACGCGGGGCCCGACGGCGTCGCGCTGCCCGTCGAGATGCCGGCCTGCGCCATCCACACGATCGCCGCGTAGAACGGGTGCGACGGCGTCACGTCGATGAACGGCGACGTCGCCGGGAGGGTCACGGGCGGGCTGCCCGCGGCGCGGTAGAGGAAGGCCGCCATCGCGTCGCGCGCCACCGGGTCGCCGGGCTTGTAGAACGCGCCCTTCGACGTCACGGTGCCCGTCGAGATGCCCTGCTGCGCGAGCCAGGCGATGGCCGCGTAGAAGGGGTGCGCGGTCGTCACGTCCGCGAAGGGGGACACCGCGGGCGCGGTGACCGCGGGCGAGCCCGCCGCCCGGTACAGGAACGCCGCCATGGCCTCGCGGGAGACGGGCTCGCCCGGCCGGAAGACCAGGCCCGACGGCGTCGTCCAACCCGTCGAGACGCCCGAGTGCCGCAGCCAGGCGATGTCGGCGTAGAACGGGTGCGCGCTCGAGACGTCGACGAAGCCCGCGGGCGGGATCACGCGCAGGTCCGCCGTGGCGCCGACGCCGTCCAGGACCACGGTCCAGCCGCCGCCGGCAACGGCGGGGAACGTGTAGCGGGACCCCGGCCCGAGCGGCACCGCGGCGCCGCCGGGGTTCATGGTGAGCAGGTACGAGACGGCGGAGCCGCGGCTGTCGACCCCACGCTCGTGCACCTGGACGCCCGCCCACGACGGCTGGCGGGTGTCGCGGTCGGCGGCCGGCCGGTAGTCCACGTAGAACGAGCGGGTCGCGGAGGCTCGGGATGCGCACGGCGCGCAGGCCGGACTCGTCACCCAACGGGACGAGGCTTGCCGTGCTGATGCCCGTCGACGGCGGATCGAGCAGGGTCACGAAGCCGAGGTTGGCGGCGAGCGCGGTGGTGAGGTTGCCGGGTGGCCGGTTCCAGACGCTGCCCATCAGGTCGGCCCAGTCGCCGTACTCCGTCACGGTGCAGGAGCCGTCGGCCGTGGTGCCCGGGTCCTCGATCAGGTCGGGCACGGCCGCGCCCGACGGCGTCCGGCACGTCTTGGAGTTCGCGTGCCCCATGCCGAGGTTGTGGCCGAGCTCGTGCGCCAGCACCTCGGCGCGCGGGTCGCCGTTGATCCACACCCGGCCGTCGTGGACCGAGGCCAGCCCGAGCCAGCGGCAGTCCGTCCAGTCCGGGAAGTAGACGACCACGTGCGTGGCCGGACCGGGCGGCAGGAGCGTGCTGTACGGGTAGCCGTGCGCGTCGAGCGCGGCGTCGTAGACCTGCTGCACCGCGCCGGAGGCGTCCGCGCACGTGGCCGGCGCGGGGATCTCGACCCAGTCCTCGACGACGGGGGCCGCGAACGTCATGGTGCCGCGCGACGTCTCGGTCCAGTACGCCTCGGTGTCCTGGGCCATCTCGGTGAGCTGCGCGGTCGTCACGTCCGGGGCCGCTCCGCCGACCCAGTGCACCGGGAGGACTGCCAGGGTGTGCGCGCCGGCGGGGCTCGCGGCGGCCAGCTCGCCGGCGGTACCCGCGTTCGGGGCCGCCGTCCGCGGGGCTGCACCCGCCGCACCGATGGCGGGCTCGACGTCGAGCACCTCGACGCCCGAGCCGGCGTCCGCGGCCGCCTCGACCGCGGCGTCGGCGGACATCCCGGCGGGCGTCTCGAGGGTCACGCTCACCTCGTCGCCGGCCGCGAGGCCGGCGCCCTCGGCGTCGGGCACCGGCACCAGCGTGCCGTCCACCTCGACGGAGACGATCGTGTCCGCCGGGGCCGTGGACCCGGCCTCCGGGAAGTCGTCGACGATCACGACGACGGCCGTGCCCGTGACGGTGACCTCGTCCGTCGGCGGCGCGGCTGGGCTCGTCGCGCCCGCGGGACCTACCGCGGACCCGGCGACCAGCGCCGCGGCCAGGAGCGACGCGGCGCCCGCGCGCAACGGCGCCGCACCCCCGCCCCTGCGTCCGTCCTGGTCACCCCGGCGAAGCCGGGCCGTTCGGGTCCCCCTGCTGGTCACGCGTCCTCCTCGATCGACTGGGACGACGGTACCGGTAACGCTCCCAGCCCACGGTTTCCGTGATGTCGGCACCCGGCAGGCACACTGGTCACGCCGACCCACCCGAGAGGACCCCCCATGCCGTCGAAGGCAGCCACGCTGCGCGCCCCGCGCCCGGTCGTGCTCGGGTTCGTCGCGGCGGTCATCATCGCGTTCCTGATCCCGGTCGGGCTGACGATGCTGATGCGCCACGACGAGCCGACGGGTCCGTCGCCGGCCGCCCCGGTCCCGGACGGGACCTTCACGATCGCGGTGCTGCCCGACACGCAGTACGCGACGGCCGCCGACGTCGACCCGGACGCGTCAGTGCTCTTCGACCAGACGACGTGGCTCGCGGTGAACAAGGACGCGCTGCACCTGCACCTCGTGCTCCACGAGGGCGACGTCGTCGACTCCGCGTGCGAGCCGGCGCAGTGGGACCGCGCGGTCCGTGCGATGTCGCTGCTAACCACCGCGAAGATCCCGTACCTGATCAGCGCCGGGAACCACGACGTGCGCCACTACGAGGGCTGCACGACGGGCGACCCGGTGGACCACCCCGCGGAGTACGACGCCGCCTTCCCGCTGTCCGCGGCCCGCACGATGGAGGGCTTCGGCGGGTCCTTCTCCGACACCGACGCGCGCAACACCTACTCGACCTTCCGTGCCGGCGACCAGGAGTTCCTCGTCCTGAGCCTGGAGTTCGGCCCGCGCGCCGAGGTGGCGGACTGGGCGCTGCAGGTGACACGCGACCACCCCGACGCCCAGGTCATCCTCCTGACCCACGACCTCATCGGGCCCGACGGCGAGCTGCGGGGCGGGGCCTCGACGTCGACGCAGGCCATCCCCCAGCCGCCCCGGCTGACCGGCCAGGAGCTCTGGGACCGGCTGATCGCGCCGGCGTCGAACATCGTGCTGACCCTCAACGGCCACGTCGTCGAGGGCACCACCGGTCGGTCCGTCGCCGACGACGCCTCGGGGCGTCCCGTGCAGCGTCTGCTCGCCAACTACCAGACTGCCGGCGGCGGCGTCACCGGCGACCTCCGGCTGCTCACAGTGGACCCCGCCGCAGGGACCATCGCCGTGCGCACCTACTCGCCGGTGCTCGACCGCTGGCTGACCGACGACGCGAACCAGTTCACGCTGACCGACCTCTGGTAGGCCCGGGGTTCTCCCGGCGCAGCCGCATCGCCCACGCGGCGACCACGGCGAATACTGGGTCGATGGAGATCCGCCGCTTGTCCGACGCGCCCGACTACGACTCCGCACGGTTCGTGGCTGTGCCCTTCGCCGAGGGTCTGCAGTCCAACGCCCGCCTCATCCGCCTCGCCCCCGGCCAGGCACTGCCGCCGCACACGCACGGCGACTCCGACCTGCTGCTGTACTGCGTCGAGGGCACCGCGACGCTGGACACGCCCGACGGCGACGTGGCCCTGGAGGCCGCCGCGCTCGCCGTCCTGCACGGCTCGGAGGAGCTGCGAGCCCGCAACGACGGCGCCGACGGCGTCACTCTCCTCGCGTTCCTCGCACCGCCGTTCCCGCCCCGCGCCTGACGCGCGAGGGGCGTCCCGCGCGCTGCTCGTCCGGGAATGCGGAAGGTTCACCGACCGTTCACACGGAGCGAATGCGGCCGCCACATGCGGCCCGCAGACTCGAAGCACGAACTCCGAAGGACGCGAGGAGGTGCCGGGATGGACGAGCACACGAACGACCAGCAGGGCACCGTCGACCGTGCGGAGCCCACGTACACGACGGTGAGCAACCCCCGACGAGTACGTCTGTAGGCGGCGACCCGCCCCCGACACTCGGACCAGGCCGGGGAACGGACCTGGTGGAGGTCGGTGGGCGGGCCCCGCCCGCACACCCACGGCTGGCGACGGCGGCGCGCCGCTCCGGCGTCAGCGGCTGACGAAGTCCTGAGTCAGGTACCAACCGTTCGGGCCGACGGCCACGCCGATGCCGATCTCCGTGTAGTCGGGGTTCAGCAGGTTGTCCCGATGCCCCTCGGAGTCCATCCAACCCTCGTGCATGTCGGCAGCGACGTGGGTGGGCGCCTCGCCGGCGGCCGACGTCCAGCCGACGTTCTCGCCCCAGCCCGACCACCCGGGCGTCAGCTCCGCCGACACGTCCGGGTTGTGGGCCAGGTCCAGGCTCTCGTCGGCGAGGTAGTCCGACCAGCCCCGGGCGACGAGGTCCGCCTCCGGGCTGCGCTGGAGCGGCGGGACCCCGGCGGCGGCGCGCGCCTCGTTGGCCAGCTCCATGACACGCGCCTCGGCGGCCGCGATGTCCGCCGACGGGGCCGACGGATCGATCGGCATCACAGCGGCCACCGCCGCGACGGCGGACGGCTCCGGGGGCAGCCCGCGCACGTCTGGCGGTGGGGCTTCGACGGTCGCGGGGGCAGTGCCCACCGGCTCGGCCGAGCACCCGGCGAGGGCGAGTGCGGCGCAGCCGAACACAAGGGCGAGCAGGGTGACGGGGCGGTGGGACGTCGTCGTCATGACTCGACCGTACCGGGCAAATCGGTCATCTGGCGAGGGGTCCGACGCTGCGCAGCCCGGTCGGACGCCCGTCTCGGCGACGGGAGTGGGCGCCCGCGCGCCGCGCGCAAGGCCGCGAGCAGGCCGACCATGGACGTATCCGCTCAAGCCGCACCCGGGGGCGGCCGATGTCAACCGGGCAGCCACCGACCACCAGGGAGCCTGCCGTGTCCGCCGCGCACATCGTTTCGACGCCCGTCGCCGCGCGCCGTACGCGCACCCGCCGGGCCGCGACCGCCGTCGCCGCAGCCGTCGCCCTCTGCCTGACAGGCCTCGCACCCGCCGTGGCGAGCGACGGGCCGGACCCCGAGCCCGCGCCGTCGGACACCACCACCGCACCCACCACCGCCCGCAGCCTCGCCGCCGCCCAGGACTTCCTCGGCCTCGCCGCGGCCGCCCCCGCGATGCCGCCCACCGGCTACAGCGGCGAGGTCAAGGGCCTCATGGGCGCCTGGGGCGGGTTCAGCAACGGCGGCATCCCGCTGGCCGCCCTCTGTTCCCCGTCGTGGAGCACCAAGAAGGTGCGCTGCGACGCCGCGCAGGCGCTCGAGCAGATGAACGCGGCCTACCGCGCACAGTTCGGCACGAACATCTCCCTCACGTCCGCCTACCGCACCTACGCCGAGCAGCTGGCCCTGCACAACGCCGACCCGGTCGGCGCCGCCGCGCCCGGCACCTCCAACCACGGCTGGGCGCTCGCGATCGACTTCGGCGGCGGGATCAACACGTACGGCACCGCGCAGCACAACTGGATGCGCAGCAACGCCAACCGCTTCGGCTGGTTCCAGCCGGCCTGGGCGCAGTACTACGGCTCGCTGCCGGAGCCCTGGCACTGGGAGTACGGCGGCGCGGTCGCGTCGGGAAACGCGGCGCAGTCGCAGGCCCTCGCCATGGAGCTGACCAGGACCTACGGGTGGGACAGCGCCATGCAGCGGCAGTGCCTCACCAACCTGTGGACGCTGCGCACGGGCTTCGAGTACCGCGTCGTCGGCGCCGGCGACCAGCGCGGCATCCCGCTCGCGCCGATGGCCCAGGTGTTTGGCGCGAGCTGGACGAGCTCCACCCAGGCGGCCGCGTGGCTGCAGATCCCGCAGCGACAGATCGAGTGGGGCCTGAACGACATCACGCGCACCCTCGGCACACCGTGCGCCGCCTGGGCGTACTGGGGCCCGTCGGTGACGGCCACGATGGCAGGCCCGACGACGGTCCCCGCGGGCGGCACCACCACCATCGACCTCGCCTACGCCAAGGAGCGCAAGCCCGTCCCGGCCGCGACCCTGACGGTCCAGAAGGTCGTCAACGGCGGCTGGGTGGACGCCGAGCCGGTGACGGTCACGAACGGGGCGGCGCGCGTCCAGCTCTCCCCGGGCTCGACGTCGACCACGTACCGGGTGCGCAACTGGGACCTCTCCGCGGCGACCCCCGAGTTCCGGATCAACGTCGCCGACGTCACCGCCACGGTCACCGGCCCGACGACGGTGCCGCTCGGCGGGCAGACCGGCCTCGCCATCACGTACACCAAGGACACGCAGCCGGTACCGGCGGCCACGGTGTTCCTGCAGGCGCAGGTCGGGACCGGCTGGGTGGACCTCCAGACCGTCCCTGTGGTCAACGGCGTCGCGACGCAGGCGCTGTGGCCCGCCTGGACCACCACCTACCGCGTGCGCAACTGGGACACCTCGGCGGTGACCGCGCCGGTCACCGTCACCGTCGCCGAGCTGAAGGCCGTCGTCACCGGGCCGCCGGCCGTCGCACCCGGCGGCGCCACCACGGTCGCCGTCACCTACAGCAAGGACGGCGCACCCGTGTCGTCGGCAACCGTGACGCTGCAGGTCCAGCAGGCCGGCGCGTGGGTCGACGTCGGCTCGGTGGCCATCTCGGGCGGCGCCGGCACCGCGACGGTCCGCCCGGCCGCCACCGCCCAGTACCGCCTGCGGAACTGGAACTCGACGGCGGCCAGCGACCCGTTCACCCTCGTCGTCGCCGTCACCGCGTTCTCGGACGTCGCGGCGGCGCACCCGCTCCGCGCCAACATCGAGTGGCTGGCCCTCCAGGGCATCACGACCGGGTACTCCGACGGGACGTTCCGGCCCGGCCAGCCCGTGAACCGCGACGCGATGGCCGCGTTCCTCTACCGGTTGTCCGGTCGGCCCGGCTTCGCGCCGCCGGCCGCGTCACCGTTCGTCGACGTCACGACCGGCCACGCCTTCTACCCGGAGATCTCCTGGCTGGCGACGCGCGGCGTGACGACCGGCACCCGGCTGGCCGACGGCACGGTCGCCTACCTGCCGACGTCGGCCGTGGCCCGCGACGCGATGGCGGCGTTCCTCTACCGCATGGCCGGCTCGCCGGCATTCACGCCGCCCGCGCGGTCGCCGTTCATCGACGTGACCCCGGCGCACCCGTTCTACCGGGAGATCGCCTGGCTGCAGGCCGCCGGGATCGCCACGGGGACGGTGCGCGCCGACGGCACGGCGGTCTTCGACCCCGCCGCACCCGTCTCGCGCGAGGCGATGGCGGCCTTCCTCAACCGGTTCGCCACCCGCTGACGCGGTCCGACGGCGTGACCGGTCACTCGAACGCGGCGCCGAGGACCTCGTCGATCATCGCCTCGACCTCGCTCGCGTGCGGGCCGTCGAACAAGGCCCAGCCGTGCGCCCCGCCGTCGAGCTCCACGAACGTGGCGGGGTCGTCGGCACGCGCCACGAGGCGGGAGTCGTCGACGGCAACGGAGCCGTCGTCGGTCGAGGCGATCACCAGGAGCGGACCGGTGTAGCCGCTGCCGGCGGCGCTCGCGTCGACGTCGCACTCCGAGGGCGGGCCGAGCGCGACGACGGCGGCGGGCGTGACGTCGAGCTCGTCGGCGAGGGCCGCGGCGAAGCAGCCGCCGCGGGAGGCACCCATGAAGGCGATGTCGGTGACGCCGGCGTCCTGCAGGGCGGCGACGGCGGTCCGGAAGGAGATCGCGCCGTCGGACGCCCACATGAAGGACGCCACGGTGTACCCCTGCCCGGCGAGGCGCTCGGCCTGCGCCGCCCAGCCGCAGTAGTCCGACCCGGCCTGGGGCGCGAGCACGACTCCGTGCGGCCCGTCCCCGAGGAGGACGGCGATGGCCGGCATCTGGGCCGTGCCGCCGACGACGCCGGTGCCGCCGTCCGGCCAGCAGCCCGAGGGGTCGGCGGGCTTCAGGGGCATGAGCGCCGACGGGTCGGTGGGCGCGTCGCCCGCAGCGGTGGCGGTGGCGTCCGGGGAGGCGGGCGACCCGCCGTCGTCGGAGCAGGCTGCCGTGAACGTGCCGGCCAGTGCGAGGGCGAGGGCGAGGACGGCGCCTCGGCGGGGGTGGGAGCGCATCCACCGTGTATAGCAGCGCACGTCAGGGCGGTCCGGGGCGTTCAGGTCTCGATTCGGCCACGTCACGACGGCGCCCCGCGGCCGGGTGGCCACGGGGCGCCGTCGTGCGCTGCGTGAGGTCGATGCTTTGCAGGCTCAGATGCTGTGCAGGCTCAGATGCTGTGCAGCCCTAGATGCTGTGCAGGCTCAGATGCCGTGCAGCCCTAGATGCTGTGCACCCTAGATGCCGAGCATGCCCCCGAGGCCGCCCGACTTCTGCTGCGTCTGCTGGGCACCGCCCTGGACCACCGACTCGCTCGGCTGGACGAGCACGTAGCCCTGGCCGCCGAACGCCATCTGGACCATCTCGCCGGAGCCGCCGCGCAGCATGGACTTGAGGCCGCCCGTGTCCACGCGGATGTCCATGCTGACGCCCGCGGTCCACATCACGACGGCCTGCGCGTCGGCGAAGGTCGGGGCCGACGCGACGTCGAGGGCGACCGGGTCACCCTTGGTGGTGATCGCGACGTAGCCGGTGCCGCGCAGGGACACGTTGAAGAGGCCGCCGGCCATCATGCCGCCACGGGCCTGGACACGGTGGATGTCCCACTCGATCGAGGACGAGAAGGCGAGGACGTTGGCACCGTTCACGGAGATCATGTCGTTCTCCAGGTACATGACCTGGATCTCCGAGGCGAGGTCGGCGACGAACAGCTCACCGACGCCGGTGCACTGCATCATGTCGACGCCCTCGCCGGTCAGCTTGGACTTGATGAGCTTGTCCAGGCCGCCCGAGCCGGTGTTCACGAACTTGACGTCGCCCTGGTACGCGACCATCGAGCCCGTCTTGGCCCACACGGGGCCGAAGCCCATCTGGATCTTGAGCAACTTCTTGTTCTGCAACGAGAACGGGTCCTGAGACGCGTTCTCCTTGAAGTCGTTGAACAGCGAGCCGTGGATCGGCATGACGGTCTTCTCCTCGATGTCTGGCGCCACCCGGGTGAACGGGTTGCTCGAACCCTAACGAGGTGGGCACCCCGTGCGTAGGCTTTCGAGCCGAACGGGCGAACGGTCCCGGATGTCACGAAGGCGAAGGAGCGTCAGATGGGCTTTCTGGACAAGGCCAAGGCCGCCGCGAGCGACCTTGCCGCCAAGGCCGACTCGGCACTGAACAGCACGGCCGCCGGGGGTGGGGTGCGCCCCGCCGACGCCGACAAGTACTTCCGGGACCTGGGCGTGCTCACGTACCTCGACCTCACGGGCCGGCCCGCCGACGCCGCCGAGCGCGAGCGCGTGCTGGACGGGCTCCGTCAGCTCGAGGGGCAGAACGCCCTGCGGTTCGCGCTCCAGACGACGCCCCCGCCGGCACCCGGCATGGCCGGCAGCATGGCCCCGCCGGCACCCGGCATGGCCGGCACCATGGCCCCGCCGGCACCCGGCATGGCCGGCACCATGGCCCCGCCACCCGCGCCCGGCATGGCGGCCGCCACCCCGCCGCCGCCCGCGCCCGGCATGACGCCGCCGCCGCCGGCCGAGGCGGCGCCGCCCGCCGCACCGCCCGCACCGCCCGCGCCCGCGCCCGCCGCGCCGGCGACCCCGCCCCCGCCGCCGTCGTGGGCGAGCGGCGACAACGCCTGAGCAGCACCCCGACCGACACGAGAGGCCGGCGCCACCCGCGCGCCGGCCTCTCGCGCGCAACACGCAACACCCCCTGCTGCCGCGAAGACTTCGTCATGACATACGTGACGAACGCTTCGCCCGGGTGCGCGGCCCGCTCAGGGCAGGACGTCGTCCGCGATGCGCAGCGCCGCGGCCATCCGCTCGTCCTCGGTACCGCCGACGTCGTCGCCCGCCTGGTTGGCGAAGAGCACGGCCATGATCGCGAGCCGGGCGCGCAGCACGTCCTCGACCGTCGGGTCGGGCGGCGTCGCGGCCGCCCACAGCTCGCGCTTGTACTGCTTGACCGCGTCGAGGCCCGCGGGGATCGCCGCGAGCGCCAGCTCGTTCTGCTGGGCGCAGCGCATGAGCGGCCCGAGCGAGCCGCGGGTCGAGACAGCGAGGCGGTGGAGCAGCTCGATGCGCCGCTCGCGCGTCGACGGCTCCGACCCGGCCCAGGTGATGAGCTCGTCCAGCGACCTCGCGAGGTCGGACAGGAGGCTCTCGAGGATGTCGTCCTTGGTCGGGAAGTGGTAGTACACCGCGGCCTTGGTGACGCCGAGGTCCTCGGCGATCTCGCGCAGGGACGTCGCGTCGTAGCCCTGGGTGGTGAAGCGCTGCAGCGCGGCCCGCTGGATCTGACCTCGGGTGTCGGCGCGGCGGCGCGTCGGGGTGGCCATGGGCTCGACTCTCCTCTCTTCCACGATGCGGGAAATCTTACTTGACGGCCGGCTAGGAAGCATCTAGCGTCGATGACAACTTACCGGTCGGCTAGTTAGTTCCCGACCGTCGGCAGCCGGCGCGTACCCGGTCGCCGACCCGAGCGACGCGGCTCACCCCACCTTCGTTCCTGTCGTCAGGAAGGCACCGTCATGGACTCCGCACGCCCACTCGCCCCTGACCCCCACCGCTGGTGGGGGCTCGTGGCTATCGCCGTCAGCCAGCTCATGGTCGTCCTCGACATGACCGTCGTGAACATCGCCCTGCCCTCCGCGCAGGTCGACCTCGGCATCTCCGACGGCGACCGCCAGTGGGTCATCACCGCCTACACCCTTGCCTTCGGTGGGCTCCTGCTGCTCGGCGGCCGCGTCGGCGACCTCATCGGCCGCAAGCGCGCACTCGTCATCGGCCTGCTCGGCTTCGCCGCCTCGTCCGCCCTCGGCGGCATCGCAGCCAACCTCGGCATGCTTCTCGGCGCCCGCGCGCTGCAGGGCGTGTTCGCCGCCCTCCTCGCGCCCGCGGCCCTCTCGCTCGTGAGCGTCACCTTCACCGAGCCGCGCGAGCGCGCCCGCGCGTTCGGCATCTACGGGGCGATCGCCGGCGGCGGCGCCGCGCTCGGCCTCATCCTCGGCGGCCTGCTCACCGAGTACCTCGACTGGCGCTGGACGCTGCTCGTCAACACGCCGATCGCCATCGTGGCGGTCGTCGGCGCCACCCTCTTCCTGCACGACCGCAGCACCCAGCGCGAGACGCGGCTCGACGTCGTCGGCGCACTCCTGGCCAGCAGTGGCCTGCTGGCCATCGTCTACGGCCTGAGCCAGGCCGAGGCACGTGGCTGGACGTCCGGGCCCGTGCTCGGCATGTTCGCCCTCGGCGCCGCGCTCCTGACGGCGTTCGTGGCGGCGGAGCAGCGGGTCGAGCACCCCCTGCTGCCGCTGCGCGTGGTGCGCGACCGCAACCGCGGCGGCGCGCTGCTCGCCGTCGGCATCTCGACCATCGGCATGTTCGGCGTGTTCCTGTTCCTCACCTACTACCTGCAGGTGATCCAGGGCTACTCGCCGGTCCAGAGCGGGCTCGCATTCCTGCCCATGACCGCCGGCACCATGACGGGCGCCGTCGTGATCGCGAGCCGGCTGCTGCCGCGCGTCGCACCCCGCGCGCTCATGGCGCCCGGCCTGCTGCTCGCGTCCGGGGCGCTCGCCTGGCTCACGCAGATCGAGGTCGGCTCGTCGTACGTGCTGCACGTGCTGCCGGCGCTCGTCGTGCTCGGCCTGGGCATGGGCATGACTTTCATGCCCGCGATGGCGACGGCCACGCTCGGGGTGGCCCCCCGCGATGCCGGGGTCGCCTCGGCGACCGTCAACACGGCACAGCAGGTGGGCGGCTCGATCGGCATCGCGCTGCTGAACACGGCCGCGACCTCCGCGACGACGTCGTACCTGGCGACGCACGGGGCGGACAGCCCGGTCGCGGTCGCCGTCGGCACGGTGCACGGCTTCTCGGTGGCGACCTGGTACGCGTCCGGGTTCCTCCTGGTCGCGGCGATCGTGGCCGCGCTGATGATCAGCGCGCGCCCGGCGGGGGCGACGGGGCAGGGCGCCGACGCGACACCGGACGAGGTGCCGGACGAGGTGTCGGACGAGGTGGGGCTGATCGGCCTGCCCGTCTGAGCCGACCCCCTGGCGCGACTCCATGGCGGGGCGCCGGTCTGCGGACCGGCGCCCCGCCGCCGCGTCGGCACCTGTTTTGCATGTCAGTGCCCGGGTCTACCGTCGAGTGGTCGGGCCGCGGCTGGCGCGGCCACCAGGGAGGCAGACATGGCACACGGCGACATCACGCACATCGACATCCCGGTGAGCGACCTGGGTGCGGGGACGGCGTTCTACAGCAACCTGTTCGGGTGGACGATCCAGGCCTACCCCGGCTACGAGGACTACCCGATGTGGCAGGCGCCCAACGGCATCAGCGGCGGCGGGCTCGCGCCACGCAGCGAGGGGTTCACCCAGCCGCGCAGCTACGTGGAGGTGGACTCGATCGAGGCGACCCTCGCCGCCGCGGTCGAACTCGGGGCGCAGGTGAGCAAGCCCAGGACCCCGATCGACGAAACGAGCTGGTGGGCCGTCCTCACCGACCCGGACGGCAACGACGTCGGCCTCTACGAGAAGGCGGCCGGCCCCGACGAGGCGTAGCGCCCCGGCACCCGGGCGACTGCCGCCAGGTCGACCGCCGCCCGACCGGGTGATCTCCCGCGGTCGCGCACCCTCCAGCGCTCAGAACGCTCAGGCACGGTCGATGAGACGTGCAGGAGGACCGATGGCAGCGACGCGCGGCTCGGTGGCCACCCGCATCGCGGTGGCGACCGGCGCCCTCGCGTGCCTCGCGGCCCTCCGCCTCGCCCTCGGCACCGCGAGCGCCGGCCTCGCGCTGGACGTGGCGCTCGCCGCCGTCGCGATCGTCACCACGCTCGCCGCGGCCCAGCGCGCACGGCCCGGTCGCAGCCGCCTGGGCTGGCACGCGGAGACCGCCGCAGTCGCCGTCTGGTGCCTTGCGCCGATCGCCTGGCTCACTCCGCTGCCCGACGGCGTGGCCATCGTCGGCCGGCTCGCGTTCGCCGTCCTCGCCGGCACCGGATGGTGGCTCACGTCGCTCGAGCGAGACACCTGGTCCCGCGTCCGACTCCTCATCGACAGCCTCCTCGGCGGCGCCGCCGCCTTCACGGTGCTGTGGGCGCCCGTCCTGAGCGACGTGCTGACGCATCGCGGCGACGGCACCGGGGGCGTCCTGGCCGTCGCGGTGCCGTTGGCGACCGTGGCGGCCGCCGTGATGGCGTGCGGCGTCGCATTGACCGAGATCGTGCCGTCGCGGCGCGCGATGCCGGCCCTGGTCATCACGGGCCTCGTCGTCGTCGCGGCGTCGGACGTCGTGTGGGGCGTGGGCGGGCGGCCCTTCTGGGCGGTCGGCTGGGCGTGCTTCGCGTTGTCGACGACGACGTTCCACGGCACCACCGAGCGCAGGGAGGTCCTGAGCACCCACCGGCCGCTCGTCTACACGCCGTACGTGCTTCTCGCCCCGGCCGGCGCGACGCTGCTCGGCCAGTACCTGCTCGCGACCATCCCGCCCGAGGAGACGGCCGTCGCGGTGGTCATGGTGCTGCTACTCCTGGCGCGGCAGCAGGTGACCCTGATGGAGAACCGCGCGCTCGTCGAACGACTGGCCAGCACGCAGCGCCAGCTGCGCCACCAGGCGACGCACGACGCGCTCACCGGGCTGCCCGGCCGCGTCCTCCTGCACGAGCGACTCGACGCGGCGATCGCCCAGCGCAGGGCCACGGGCGACGCGCTCGCGGTGGTGTTCCTCGACCTCGACGACTTCAAGGTCGTCAACGACACGATGGGGCATGCAGCGGGCGACGACGTGCTGGTCCAGACGGCAGGCCGCCTCACCGGCGTGCTGGCCGGGCAGGGCGACGCGGCGGCGTTCCGGATGAGCGGCGATGAGTTCGCGGTGCTCCTGGTCGGGGCCGCCGCGCACGACGCCGAAGCGATCGCCGAGCGCATGCTCGACGCCCTCCGCGCACCGCTGACGGTCAACGGCCGCGACGTGCAGGTGGGCGGCAGCCTCGGGGTCGCCGCGGCCGCGGACGACGACGTCGACGCGTCCGACATCCTGCGCGCGGCCGACCTGGCGATGTACGCGGTGAAGCACCACGGCAAGGGCGGGGTGCGGGTCGCCGACCCGGTGGCAGGGCCGGCGCGCCCATCCGGTTGACGCGCCGGGCCCCATCCGCCCCGCCGTTCCCCTTTCCGCGCACGGCGAACGGCCGATCCGGAATCTGAGCGCCCCGCCCGCCGTTCGTAGGGGTGTCGCCCGCAGCTCGGCCGCGGGCCCCGCTCCACTGCGAAACGAGGTAGACGATGACCGCTGGCCTGGCCACCCTGCCCGAGCTGACGCACGCCGACCGCTGCGACCGCTGCGGCGCACAGGCGTTCGTCCGCGCCACCCTCCCATCGGTCGACGGCCTCGACCTGCTGTTCTGCGGGCACCACTACCGCGACCACGAGCTCAAGCTGATCGCCGCGGGCGCCGTCGTGCGCGACGAGCGGCACCGCATCGACGAGCAGACCTCCGCGCCGGAGGCCTGACCCCCACAGGCCACGACGCCCCCGGTCACCCGCATGGCCGGGGGCGTCGTGCTGCCCGGACACGTGCTCCCCCGAAGCGGGGAGGGTTGCGTCGCCTCAGCAGCGCTAACCCTCCCAACTTCCCGGTCCGTCGAGCCGCGCGAGCACGGTCGCGAGGCGCCAGTCGACGCTGTCCTGGTCGATCGTGGCGTGCACCGGCGAGCCAGCCATCTCGCCGGTGATGCCGGCCGCGCCCGCCCGCGCGTGCGCCGGGCTGTCGTAGGCCACGACGTCGACGACCGTGCCGTCGCCCGCGACGGCGATCCGCCGCCACAGGAACCCTGGCCGGCGCACGAGGTACGCGTCGATGTCCTCGTTGGCACGGATGAAGTCGTCCACGCTTCGCCCGGGCGCCGGGCGCAGCATGGTGATCTCGAGCGTTTCGGACATCGGCTTCTCCTGGTTCACTGGGCGGCAGGTCCGCCGAACGCAGCCTCTCCGGTCCCGGCCGCACGAACATCTGTCGAACGACCTCATCGCCGTCCGGCGTCCCGGGGCGTGCCGGCGGCACGCCGATCGCGACCGAGCCCCCAGGGGCGCGATGACAGGGGGTTCGGTGACGACACCCCGGGACGACGCCGGACTTGACCACCCGCTCCTCGGCCGTCCGGGCGAGCTCGCGGCCCTGGAGGAGTTCCTGCACCGCGCCACGACGGCGGGTGACGTCCTCGTTGTCGTCGCCGACGCCGGCATGGGCAAGTCGGCCCTGCTCGACGCAGCCGCCGGGGCCGCCCTCGACCGGTGGGGCGCGCTGGTCCTGCGCGCGGCGGGGGTCGAGTTCGAGACCGGCCTCGGGTATGCCACCGTCAACCAGCTCCTGCTGCCGATCGCCGACGCGCTCGGCGACCTGCCACTGGAGCAGGCGCGGGCCCTGCGGCCGCTGCTCGGCCTCGGGGCCGATCACCCGCCCGAGCTCCTCATGCTCGCCGGCGCGACGCTGGGGCTGCTCCGGCGTGCAGCCCGGGACCGGCCGGTGCTCGTCGTCGTCGACGACCTGCAGTGGGTGGACCGCGCCAGCCTCCTGCTGCTGAGCGTCGTGGCCCGGCGACTCGAGGGGCTCGCCGTCGGTCTGCTGCTCGCGCAGCGGTCGGCCGCCGAGACGTTCTTCGACCGGGTGGCGGTCCCCACCCTCGAGCTACCGCCCCTGCCCGACGACGACGCCCGGGCGTTGCTGCTCGCGCACCACCCGGCGCTGCACCCCTCGGTGCGGCAACGCATCGTCGCGGACGCGGGGGGCAACCCGTTGGCCCTGATCGAGCTGCCGCGCAGCCTGACGCCGGCCCAGGAGTCGGCGGCGGACGCCCTGCCCCCGACGTTGCCGCTCGGCGCACGCCTGCGCCGCCTCTTCACGTCCCGCGTCGCCGCACTCCCGGAGCCCACCCGCCGACTCCTGCTGCTTGCAGCACTCCACCATGGCGCGGACACGGAGCTCATGGGGATCGTCGCGGGCTCGTCGGCGGACCTGGGCCCCGCGGAGTCGGCGGGCCTCGTCCGCGTCGACGCGACGCGACGCCGCCTCGCATTCACCCACCCCCTCGCCCGGGCGGCCGTCGTGGACCTGGCCGACGCGCCCGACCAACGCATGGCGCACCGACGTCTCGCCGACCTCGCGACCGATCCGCACGTCCGCGCGCTGCACCGGGCGGAGGCGGCGCTGGGGACCGACGACGCGGTAGCCCGCCAGCTGGAGGACGTCGCCGCGGCGGCACTGGGCATCGGGGACCCGAACCACGCCGTCGCCGTCCTGCTGCGAGCGGCCGACCTGACCGCGGCCGCCCCCGACCGGGCGCGACGCCTGGCGGCGGCGGCGTACCTCGGCGCGAACGTGACCGGGACACTCACCGGCGCCCCGGCTCTGCTCGAGCTCGCGCGGACCACCGACCCCGACGCCACCGGCACCCTCCAGATGGCGACGGCTGCGGCCGCGCACCTGCTGAACAGCGACGGCGGCGTGGACACGGCGCACCGGATGCTGACCCGGGCGCTCGCAGGCGTTCAGGTGGACCGCGCCGACCCGGCGGTGGTGCAGGCCGCGGTGCACACGCTGATGCTGGTGTGCGCGTTCGGGGCGCGCGCGGAGCTGTGGGACGCGTTCGCCGCGGCCGTCGCACAGTCCTGGCCGCACCTCTCGCCGGCGCTGCGCCTGGCGTCGGTCACGTTCGCCGACCCGGCCCGCGCCACGCCCGAGCAGCTCGCGGCGCTCGACGCCCTGGTCGCAGGGGCCGACGACGTCGCGAACCCGGTCGAGGTGCTCGAGGTGGCCATCGCGGGCCACTACGTGGACCGCGAGCCGTCGGCGGCGCTGGACCGCATCGCCGCCTCCGGCCGGTCGGGGGGACCGGTCGCCCTGGCCGCGCACGCCCTCGTCATGCGGGCGATGACCGCGTACCACGAAGGCCGGTGGGACGACGCCGCAACGATCGCCGACGAGGCCATCGCCCTGTGCGTGGACCACGGGTACCGGCTGCTCGAGTGGGGCGCGCTCAACCCGCGACTGCTCCTCGCCGCGGCGCGCGGTGACGGGGAGTTCCTCGCCGCGACGCGCGGCCGGATGCACCAGTGGGCCCTTCCCCGGCAGATGCTGGCGGCCCGCACGTTCACGGCGAACGTCGACGGCCTGGCGGCGCTCAGCGCTGGGCGCTTCACCGACGCCTACCGGACGTACGCGACGATCGCCGTCCCGGGGGACCTCGCGCCCCACGAGCAGGTGCTGATGTGGAACGTGCTGGACGTCGTGGAGGCCGCTGTCCGGGCGGGCCGACCCGCGGACGCGCGGCGGCACGCGGCGGCAGCGGCCACCCTCGCGCACGTCTCGCCGCGAATGCGGTTCGAGGCGATGGCCGCCGCCGCCCTCGTGGCCCCGGAGGACTGCTACGTCGCCGCCTTCGACACCGTGGTCGACGACGCGGACGCCGGGCGCTGGGGCTTCCAGCAGGCGCGCGTCGAGCTCGCCTACGGCGAGCGCCTGCGGCTCGACCGCCAGATGCGCCGCGCGCGTCCACACCTGGACCGAGCGGCGGCGGGCTTCCGGGCGCTCGACGCCCCAGGATGGCTCGCCCGCGCCGAGAGCGCCCGGCAGGCGACGGGCGGCACCCGCGTGGCCGCCGACGGCGAGCCTGCTCACCTCACCCCGCAGGAGCAGCAGGTCACCGAGCTGGCGGCGTCGGGCCTGAGCAACCGGGAGATCGGCGAACGCCTGCACCTGTCGCCGCGCACGGTGGGCGCCCACTTGTACCGGGCGTTCCCCAAGCTCGGCGTGACGACGCGGGCCGCGCTCCGCGACGCGCTGGCGCAGCACACGGGGGCCGACGGCGGGCGTTAGGTCGATCGACTGATGCTCGCCCGCGCGGCCGCGCCGAACACTGGCCGGGCCGGACGGAACCGCCGTCCGCCGAGCCAGGAGGACACCATGACCGCACTCACCGTCGGCCAGGAGAACGGCCACGACATCCAGATCCACTTCGAGGACCACGGCGCCGGCCGGCCCGTCGTCCTCATCCACGGCTTCCCCCTCGACGGCCGATCGTGGGACAAGCAGGAGCGCGTGCTCCTCGCCGCCGGCTACCGGGTCATCTCCTACGACCGCCGCGGCTTCGGCGAGTCGACCCGCACGACCGTCGGGTTCGACTACGACACCTTCGCTGACGACCTCCACGCCCTCGTCGAGCACCTCGACCTGCACGACGCCATCCTGGTGGGCTTCTCGATGGGCACCGGCGAGGTGGTGCGGTATCTCGCCCGCCACGGCTCGGCGCGGATCCGCAAGGCCGCGCTCATGGCGTCAGTCCCGCCGTTCCTCCTGAAGACGGCGGACAACCCCGAGGGTGTGGACCGCGAGGTCTTCGAGGGCGTCAAGGCCGCGATCGTCGCGGACCGGCCGGCGTACTTCAAGGACTTCCTCGACAACTTCTTCAACGTGGACGTCCTCGGCGGCACCCGGATCAGCGAGCCCGCCTGGCAGGCCGCGTTCGCGATGGCCCTCCAGGCCGGCCCGTTCGCGGTGCACGCGTGCGTCGACACGTGGCTCACCGACTTCCGGCCCGATCTGGCGGCGATCGACGTCCCGGTGCTGCTCGTGCATGGCGAGGCCGACCGGATCCTGCCCTACGCCGCCACCGCCGCCCGGATGCCCGCGCTGATCCCGGGCCTCACGTTCGTCACCGTGCCGGACGGCCCGCACAACATCGCGTGGACGCACCCCGAGGTCGTGAACCCCGCGCTGCTCGCCTTCCTCGCGTCGTGACGCACCCGGCCACGATGCGCGCGCAGGTGCTGACCGAGGCGGGCGCGCCGCTCCGGCTCGTCGAGGTCCCCGTGCCGACCCCGGCACCGGGCGAGGTGCTCGTCCGCGTCGAAGCCGCCGGCCTCAACCCGCTCGACGTCAAGATCGCGGCAGGGCAGGCGGCGCATGCACGCGTGACCCCACCCGCAGTCCTCGGCCTGGACATGGCCGGGACGGTCGTCGCCGTCGGGGCGCCCGGCCCCGACGGCGCGGCGCCTTCGGCCACCTTCGGCGTGGGCGACGCGGTCTACGGGCTGGTGGGCGGCGTCGGCGGGGTGCCCGGCACGCTTGCCGAGTACGTGGCGGTGGACGCGGCGCTCCTCGCCCTCCGGCCGACCGCGTGGTCGGCCGTGCAAGCGGCGGCAGTGCCGCTGGGCTTCGTGACGGCGTGGGAGGGGCTGGTCGACCGGGCCGCCGTCGCCGAGGGCGAGTCCGTGCTGGTGCACGGCGGTGCCGGCGGGGTCGGCCACCTCGCCGTGCAGCTCGCCCTGGCGCGCGGCGGGCGCGTGTGGGCGACGGGGCGCGAGCGCCACACGGACGTCATCCGCGGCCTCGGCGCCGTCCCGATCGACGCCGAGCACGCCACGGTCGAGGAGTACGTCCGGGAGCACACTGCCGGGGAGGGCTTCGACGTCGTGCTCGACACCTTGGGCGGCGAGAACCTCGACCGGTCGTTCCTGGCGGTCCGGCGCTACACCGGGCGCGTCGTCAGCAGCCTGGGCTGGGGGCGCCACGACCTCGCCCCGCTGTCGTTCCGCGGCGCCACCTACTCGGGCGTCTTCACGCTGCTGCCGCTGCTCACCGGGGAGGGCCGGGCCGCGCACGGGCGCATCCTGACGGCCGCCGCCGACCTGGGGGCGCAGGGCCGGCTCACCCCCGTCGTCCACGCGGAGCTTCCCGCTGGCCGACGCCGCACAGGCCTTGGCGACCGTGGCGGGCGGGGTGCCGGCGGGGAAGGTGGTCGTCCGGGTGGCATAGGGCCGCGTTCTCTCCCCGAAGCTGGGAGGGTTGCGTCGCCTCAGCAGCGCTAACCCTCCCAGCCTCCCGGTCCACGACTCCCGCGGACGCCGCTCGGCACCTCAGGCGAGGCCGCGCCAGGCGGCGGCGGTCTGCAACGGCTCCCCGAGGCGCGTGCTCAGCGCCGCGACGGCGTCGACGCGCCAGGCGTCCCGGTCCGCTTCGGCGGCGGTCTTCGCTGCCTTCTCGCTGTCCTTGTCACCCACGACGTACCAGTGCTTGCGGCCCCACGACGTCGTGGCGTTGTCGTACGTCGACCAGAAGAACGAGCACTTCGAGTAGCCGTTGACCGGCACGCAGCTCTTGTCCGCCTCGGCGGTGATGAGCGCAGCGCGGTCCGCGGCGACCGTCGGCCAGGTCTTCTCGACGTGCTCGGCGTCGGCGATCGCGTTCTTCGACAGCTCCACACCCCAGCTCGGCACGACGCCCAGCGACACCAGCTCCTGCAGGAACGCGAGGTGCATGCTCGCGCCGATGAGGAACTCGCCGAGCGCGACGTGCGCGACCTTCGCGTCCTTGAGCTTGGCGAGGTAGCCGTAGAACTCGTCCGCCTTGTCGGCCATCTGGGCATCGAGCGTGGCGGCCGACGCCCCGGACTCCTTCAGCGGGAGGTAGTGCCGGTTGTTCCATTCCTGCTTGCCGACGAACTCGTCGGTGAGCTCCCGGATCATGTGCACGTCGAGCTCCTCGGCGACGATCGTGCGGATCTCCTGGTACACCTCGCCGAAGTAGTCCGGCACGTTCGACCCCATGATCGTCTCGATCGCGTAGGAGCCGAGCTTCTCGAGCAGGGCCTCGGCGAGGTCGAGGGCGATGCCTTCGATGCCGCGGACGACGTGCCCGCCGACGCCGTCGTCCCCCGCCGTGAGCGGGACGGGCGAGCGGACCGCGCGGACGACGTCGGGCCCCTCCGGGGTGATCGCGACGTCGTCGAACAGGCAGTCGACGACGGCCCGGCTCGTGGTCCGGCGCACGACCGGGGTGCCCGCGGGCAGGACGCCCCAGTCCGCGGCGAGGTAGCTGACGACGTCGTCCTCGACGGTCTCGCCGTCGTCGAGCGGGAGCACCGTGTCGACGGTGCGCCGCGCGCACGCGATGCGGTCGTCGAGGACCGCCTGCTGCGCCGGGCTGAGCGTCGGCCAGTCGGCCGGGTCGACGAGCTCGGGCGGCACGACGTCGTCGGCGAGCGTGGCAGCCCACCGCGGCGCGGCGTCGGCGCAGGCCGGCGAGGTGCTCATCGCCCGGGACAGGTAGGCCGCGCGCTCGTCGGTGGAGCCCGCGGGCACGCGAAGAAAGTTGACGATCATGGCTCCCCCTCTGCCGTCCGGCACCGACCCCCTGTCGACGCCACCGGACGTGCCCTCGCGCAGCGGTGCGGCATCGGGGCGCGTCCGCCTCGGACACTAGAGGGCACCGGGCGTGCGGCGGGAGCGTTCGGCGTTGTGTATCCGGGAGGTTGCGGGCGCGGGCGGAGGGGTGCTCGGCGCCGGGCTCGGGCGAGCCTCAGACGTCGATGAGGTACGCCAGCATCGCCGCAGGCACGGCCCACGCCCGGGTGCCCTCGGAAGGCAGCTCGAGCACGTTGCGGGTCGCGAGGAGCCCGGACCACTGGGACGCATCGACGGTCGCCGCCTCAGATCTCCAGGCGCCCTCGGTGTACTTGCCCTCGAGCGCGACACCCCCGAGGTACTCGCTGACGAAGTCGATCTCCTTGCGGGCCGGGGTACGGACGTGGAAGACGACGTGGTCGGTCAGGCTCAGCGGTACTTCGCTGACGATCCGCCGCCGGACTGCGTTGCCGAGCTGCATCTCGACCAGGGCGGTCGTGTCGATGTCCGCGCGGGCGCGGTTGCGCAGATGGGGCAGACGAGCGACCAAGGGGTCGACGGCGTAGACCTTGTCCTGGGCGCGCTCCTTGGGCGTCCAGGACCGGTCATCCCTCTGAGGGCACGGCCACAGGAGGTAGGCGTTGCGCAGGAACCCGACGTGGCGCGCGACGACCTCGTGACTGACTCCCAGGTCCTGGCCGATCTTGGAGTAGACGGCGAAGCTCGTGATCGTCGACCACAGCCGCTCGAGCAACGCCATCTCAACGGTCGCGGGCAGCTGAGACGTTCGGAAGACGTCGTTGGCCACGATGTCGAACAGGTCATTGACGAACCACTCCGGGACTGCGGCACCGTCCTTGGCGGCCACGACCGCGACCGGGTACCCCCCGTACATCAGGTACAGCTCCCACGCTCGCACGAGTCCGTCGAGCCACGGGGTCAGGTCTCGGTACACGTCTGCCGCCGCCGCCGTCTTCAGGCCGTTCAGCGGCAGCCGTCCCACCGATGGCGGCAGGTCGGCCATCACATGGCCGGCGAACGTGCGGAAGCCCATGGGCAGGAGCGTGCGGTCCAGGTGGGCGCCTCTGCCGCGACGCCCAGCGAGGACGCCGACCGCTTCGGTCAGGCGCGCGGCGCTGGAACCTGTCAGGACGACGGTGGCATCACCGAACTCCGGGTCGTTGTCGCGGAGCCATTTCAGTTGCTCCGGCCAGTCACCGGTGACCGACGTGATCTCATCGAGCAGCCAGTATCGGCGGGCTCCGGGGGGCACTCTGGGCAACGCAGCGTTCTGCGTCAGCGTGCGGAGGTCTTTCGCGGCCCAGCCATCGACGGCCACCCTCACGACGGCAGTCGGGGGCACGCCGGCTGCAAGCAAGTCGACGACCAGCTGCTTCATCGCCACGGTCTTGCCCACCCGTCGCGGCCCGCGCAGCACGTAGAGACAACCTTGCTGCAGGTCCCCCAGGGCGCCGGAGTGGTAGTTGAGGCCGGACTGAGCAACCTGGGTCAGCTCTCGGTCTCGCCGCTCCCAATCGGGCCCCCGCCACCAGGGGTTCTGGGCTGCGACTTCTTGGGCAAGCTGACCGATGCGAGTAGCCACGCGCAGAATCGTATCCGTTCCTGGAGGTCCGACACGCAGAAATGTAGACATTTTCGCGCCCTCGACACGCAGGACCGCAGCCCAGAGCCGCGGCCTGACCAGCCCGGTGCGGCACCAAGGGGCCACACGGCGTTGCGTCGGCGTGGGGCGTCTCCCTGCACGTCAAGGCGTGGATCGACCTGGCATCACCGGTGGCGGCAGCGGCGAGCGACTCCTCGACGGCAAGCCGACGGTCGTGGTGCCCGCCCGTGGCGGCGGGTACGGGACGGGCACACCCCGCGAGGGATGAGACCACAACACCGCCCACCTGCGCCGGATCGTCGCAAGCGTCTGGGGCGCCGAGCTCACCCTGATCGAGCGAGAACTGACCCTGGCCGGGGTCAACCCCGCCATGGACCCCTTCATCGAGGCCGCAGCGCTCCAGAGGAAGGCCGCCCAGGAAGCCGCATTCGAGGCCGGCAGCCACGCAGCCTCGAGAGTGGGCGCGCGGTAGGCCGCTCACCGGATCTGTCTGCGGACGTCGGGCGACAAGCTACGCACGCGACGTCCGGGAGGCCGGGGTGGCGCAGCCGAAGGCTGCGGGCGGTGGGGGCGAGCGTCCGCCGACGGCGCTGGCGGCCGCGTAACCTGACCTCGGACGAGGCGGCTAGCAGGCCGCGCCCTCTGCGCGACGCCGCATGGGGGCGCCGCCCGCGATCGCCACGTCCCCGGGCCTCTAGCTCAATCGGCAGAGCAGCGGACTTTTAATCCGCGGGTTGTGGGTTCGATCCCCACGGGGCCCACTGAGCACTCGTGAGGCTCCACCTGCCGCGGGGGCGCACGTCGGCGGCCGGGGCCCAGCCGCACCCCCTCCCCACCTGGGCCTACTTCAGTCCGCCTTACTATGGCCGGCCATAGTTCGCGCGCCCCGAGGCGCTGGGCCCCGGAGCTGCAGAGGACCTCCACCTGACGCGGACCTCGTCCCCTCCTGGGCTCCGGCGTACGGTCGCAACCGCCGCCCGCGGCCCCGCCCACACGACCGCGCGCCCAGGACCGGACGGGTGATCTGTCTCACGTCCGCCACCCCACCTGCCGATCAGACGGGTGGCGGCTGTCGAGCTGCCCGCGCACCGCCGCCCCCAGCGAGCGCACGCCGCGGGTCGAGGGCACGCCACGGCGTCGAGGGTCGGCGCTACGGACCGAGCCCCGAGGGGGACGAGGTGACGGCACGGCTCACGGACGTCGCGTCCCCGAGCAACTCGCTGTCGACCACGGTCCTCGGCCGCGTCGCGCGCTGGATGCAGCGCCTGCCCGCGTGGGTCGCCTCCTCGTACCTGCTGGCGCTCGTCGGGCTCATCTACCTGGCCGTCTACTACACGGGCGGCACGCAGCGGGCCTTCACCCACCTCTTCTACGTGCCGATCGTCATGTCCGCGCTGTCGTTCCGCTGGTGGGGGGCCCTCGGCACCGCCGCGGTGTCCTCGGTCCTCTGCGGCCCGCTCATGCCACTGGACAGCACCACGGGCGAGGCGCAGCAGATCACGTCCTGGCTCTTCCGCGCAGCGATGTTCATGCTTATCGGGGTCCTCGCGCACGTGGCGATCGAGCTCCACGAGCAGCTCGCCGAGCGCGAGTTCTCCGCGGAGGTCCAGCGGGCCCTGTCGAGCAGCGCCGCGCCGGGCCATCCCGTCGACCCGGCGCTCGTCCCCCTCGTCGCCGACGTCCTCGCGGCGCACCGTTTCCACATCGTCTACCAGCCGATCTACTCGCTGGCCGACGGCGCCCTGCTCGCCGTGGAGGCGCTCACCCGTTTCGACGCCGAGCCACGCCGCACACCCGACCTCTGGTTCGACGCCGCCGCAGCCGCGGGCATCGGCACCGAGCTGGAGATCGCCGCGATCGAGGCCGCCGTCGCAGGCGCGGTCGGCCTGCCGCCCGGTGTCACGCTGTCGCTCAACGCGTCACCGGCGACCCTCGGCGCCGAGCGCCTCCGCGGGATCCTCGGCGGCTGCGGTCGGCCCGTCGTCCTCGAGATCACCGAACATGCGGTCGTCGAGGACTACCACCTGCTCCAGGACACCGTGGAGGGCATGCGCGCGCTCGGCGTCCGGATCGCCGTCGACGACGCCGGGGCCGGGATCTCGAGCCTGCGGCACATCGTCCAGCTGGCCCCGGAGATCATCAAGCTCGACATCTCGCTCACGCAGGGCGTCGGCACGAGTCCCCTGCGCCGAGCCCTGGCCGGCGCCCTGATCGAGTTCGCGCAGCGCACCGACGCGCAGCTCATCGTCGAGGGGATCGAGGAGGTCGGGGACCTCAGCATCTGGACCGCCCTCGGCGCCGACGCCGTCCAGGGATATCTCGTCGGACGGCCGGGACCGCTCCCCGTCGCCGGGCACTGCGTCACCATCGCGTCGGTGCGCGGCGCGCGGGTGTGAGCGACGTCCCGCCACGAACCCCAGGAAAGTGCTCAAGCCCGACATCCGGCGATCCGACATCTCAAGGGTGAGCACGCGAACCGTCGTCACCGCAC
Source organism: uncultured Actinomycetota bacterium (assembly GCA_963807045.1). Taxonomy (GTDB): domain Bacteria; phylum Actinomycetota; class Actinomycetes; order Actinomycetales; family Cellulomonadaceae; genus Actinotalea. The sequence continues at coordinate 988,524 of CAWDZL010000002.1, forward strand.
TCCTGGCCCTGGCCCTCGGCGTCCTGCCGGCCACCGCCGCTCCCGCTGCCCAGCATGCCGGAGCCTCCGCCGGGGTCAGTGCGACGGCGGTCCGGCCGAGCCGGGTCGCAACCGTCGACCTGGCAGGCCCCGCCGCCGAGCTGCTCGCCAAGACGAACGCGGCGCGCGCCGCGGCGGGCGCGCCGGCCCTGCGGGTGGACGCTTCGCTCACGCAGGTCGCGCAGGCCTGGAGCAACCAGATGGCGGCCAGCGGCGTCATGGCGCACAACCCGTACACGAGCGCGCAGATCCCCGCCGGCTGGCTGGCCTGGGGCGAGAACGTCGGCTACACCAGGCCCGCCGTCACGAGCTACCTGCACGACGCGTGGATGGCCTCCGACGGTCACCGGCACAACCTGCTCAACCCCGTGTTCCAGTACATCGGCATCGGCTGGACCGTCGACGCCTCGGGCCGCGGCTGGGGCACGCAGGTCTTCGCGCAGTACCCCCAGTCGGTAGCGGCGGCACTGCCGCGGTTCGCCGACGTGCCGTTCAGCGCGACGTTCTACACCGACATCGAGTGGGCGTTCCAGACGGGCATCGCAACCGGCTACACCGGCGGCATCTTCCTGCCCGGCGGCGCCGTGACGCGCGAGGCGATGGCCGCGTTCCTCTACCGCGCCGTCACCGGCCAGCCCGTGCCCGCCTGCGCCGGTGGGGCCCGTGCCTTCGGCGACGTGCCCGCCGCCCACCCCTTCTGCGGCGCGATCGAGTGGCTCGCGGGGCAGGGCATCACCACCGGCTACCCGGACGGGACGTTCCGGCCCGGCGAGCCCGTGAGCCGCGAGGCGATGGCCGCGTTCCTGTTCCGCACGATGAACGACGGCGCGGACCCCGTCTGCAACGGTGGCTCGCGGCGCTTCCTGGACGTGCGCTCCTTCGACACCCTCTGCGGCCCGGTCGAGTGGCTCGCCAGCAGCGGGATCACGACCGGTTGGCCCGACGGCTCCTTCCGCCCCTGGGCCTCCGTCGAGCGTCAGGCGATGGCTGCGTTCCTGCACCGCGCGCTCAGCTGACGGTCGCGGACGCCGCGACGGCTCCCTCGTCCGCGGCACCGTTCACCCGAAAGGACGTCATCGCCGCACGCCATGATCACTAGCGTCGAAGTGCCCCGGGGCGGGGCAGTCACGACGTGAGGACCATGACGATGAAACGACCGATGGCGCTCCTCGCAACAACACTGACGACAGCACTTCTGACGACAGCACTCCTGACGACGTCGACGGGCGCGGCCACGGCTGCGACCGACGACATCACCTCCGGCTCGGCCACCACGACCGCCGCCGCAGGTGCCCCCGCAGCCGACCTTGCACGCTGCGAGGAGACCCCGGCCGCGGAGAACGCCCGCACCGCGGGGGACCTCATCAACTGGAAGCGGAGCCTGCACGACGTCGGCCCGCTCGTCTACGACGCAGCGCTGGGCATCATCGCCCAGGACTGGGCCAACCACCTGGCGTCGACCGGGACCGGCGCAGTCCAGGACACGATCATGCTGCCCGGTGAGCCGACCGACCCGACGATCTACCAGTGGTGGATCCGAGGCCCGGAGTCCAGCTGGCAGCTCGACCTGATCCTGCAGGTGTGGCAGCAGGCCAACTTCTTCATCGTGGGCCCGACCCACATGGGCGTCGGGTTCGCCACGGCCGGCGGCTACGACTACCTGTACTTCTTCTACGTCACCTACAAGTTCGAGGACATGGGCCCGGAGGCCACCTTCTACCCGGACGTCCAGTGGCTCTCGGACTCCGGGATCACCACCGGCTATGCGGACGGCACGTTCCGCCCGACGGCGCCCGTCACCCGTGAGGCCATGGCCGCCTTCCTCTACCGGTACGCGAACCCGAAGGCGCCGGATGCGACCTGCACCGGCACCACCCGCCGCTTCTCCGACGTCGTGGCGACCAACCCGTTCTGCGGGGACATCGAGTGGCTCGCCGCCCGCAGTGTCGCCCAGGGCTGGCCTGACGGCACGTTCCGGCCGAGCGAGCCGGTGACGCGCGAGGCCACGGCGGCCTTCCTGTACCGGCTCATCCCCACCCTCGTGGCCACGAAGATCCCGACCACCCCGACGTTCACGGACGTCGGCACCGGCAACCAGTTCTTCGCAGCCGTCGAGTGGATGGCGGCGAACGGCATCACCAAGGGCTGGTCGGACGGCACGTTCCGGCCAGGCCTGTCGATCGAGCGGCAGGCGATGGCCGCGTTCCTGCACCGGTCCGACCAGCCGACCTGACCGACTGGGGACCAAGGGTCCGTATCACGGCGGCGGTCACCCGTCCGGCCCTAGGCCGAACGGGTGACCGCCGTTCCCATGCCTGAAACCACACCCCGAGTGTCGGTGACCTTCACTACGGTGTGCCCGCCAGGGGGAACATCCCAGGGGCGCATCTGAAGGGAAAGAAATGAGAGCACGAGCACTGATCGCGGCGGGTATTGCCGCCGCGATGCTGTCGGGTGGAGCGGCTGCGGCCGCAGACGGCGGCGACGACCCGACGACCATCGGGGCCGCGCACACCGCCGCGGCGCCGGCCGCACCCGGCGGGGACGTCACGGCGCCCGACGCCGGCACCCAGGACGACCTGAGCGCCGCCATGTCCGGAAGCGCGACGGTCGCGCTGACGCAGCTGAACCAGGCGCGGGCCCAGCGCGGGCTGCCCACCCTCCGCGAGGAGCCGGGGCTGACCACGCTTGCCCAGAGCTGGGCGACGAACGCCGCGGCGATCGGCTCGCTCGCACTCGACCCCGACCTCGGCACGGCGGGCAAGCCGCTGCCCGGCTACCCGGTCGACGGGTTCTTCGTCGAGCTCGGGAGCCAGGGCGACATCCTCATCCCTCTCTCGGCGCACGTCGCGAACCTGCTCACGAACAAGCCCGAGTTCGCGCTCGACCCGAAGATCAACCACGTCGGCATCGGCTGGCAGGTCAGCGGCACGAAGGGCTTCCTCTACCTGATCGCGGTCGAGTACCAGTTCACCGACCTCAGCCCGACGGACACCTTCTACCAGCCCGTCGAGTGGCTCGCGTCCGCGAGCATCACCACCGGCTACCCCGACGGCTCCTTCCGGCCCGCCGGCGAGGTCACCCGCGAGGCCATGGCGGCGTTCCTCTACCGCTTCCTCAACAAGACGAGCACGCTGCCCGCGTGCACCGGCGACACCCGGATGTTCACGGACGTGACCGCCGCGCACCCGTTCTGCGGCGCGATCGAGTGGCTCGCCACCCAGAACATCACCACCGGCTGGCCGGACCGCACGTTCCGCCCCGGCCAGCCCGTCAGCCGTGAGGCCATGGGCGCCTTCCTGTACCGGGCGTTCACCAAGAGCGCGATCCCGGCGTGCGCGGCCGGCGCACGCACGTTCACGGACGTGACCGCCAGCCACCCGTTCTGCGGCGCCATCGAGTGGCTCGCCACCCAGAACATCACCACCGGCTGGCCGGACCACTCGTTCCGTCCGGGCCTGTCCGTGGAGCGTCAGGCGATGGCGGCGTTCCTCTTCCGCGCGGCCGTCGACTGATCGCCCGCTGATCGGGCGCGTCTGACGGAGCGCCACCTGCACGACCGTGGCCCCCGGTGCACCGCACCGGGGGCCACGCGCATGCTCGGCGGTGGTCCACATCACGGTGGAAAAGCGCCCGAACCGGACACCCGGCCTACTACGGTGGAGCCGCTCCGGGCGGTCCGGGGCAGGGGGAAGAGACGAGGACCAGCCATGCGAGGTCGCAGGGCGGCACTGGCCGCCATCACAGTCATCCTGGCGCTGACGGGTGGCGGCATCGCCGCCGCCACCACGCCACACGCGGAAGAGCCGGCCGTGGCGAGCGACGCCCTCGCCGCCGCCGCGCCGTCGTTCTCGGACATCGGTCCCAACGACACCTTCTACGCCGACGTCACCTGGCTGGCGAGCAGCGGCATCACCACCGGGTGGACGGACGGCACGTTCCGCCCGACGGCGCCAGTGACGCGCGAGGCAGTCGCCGCGTTCATGTACCGCTGGCTTCGGCACACCGCGGCGATCCCCGCATGCACGGGCGCGACGCGCATCTTCAGCGACGTCGACGCGGACAACCCGTTCTGCGCCGCCATCGAGTTCATGCAGGGGCTGCACCTCACCACCGGTTTCACCGACGGCACCTTCCACCCGTCGGACCCGGTGACCCGTGAGGGGCTCACCGCCATGCTGATCCGCGTCTTCGACATCTCGGGGACCTGCCCGACCGGCGCGCGCATCTTCAGCGACGTGACCGCGACCAGCCCGTTCTGCGGGTACATCGAGGCCTCGTACGCGATGCGGATCGCCCGCGGCTGGCCCGACGGGACGTTCCGGCCGGGCCTGCCGGTCGAGCGTCAGGCCGTCGCGGCCTGGCTGCACGGGGCCGACACGATCCTGGCCAACCGGAAGGACGCCCCCGGCCTGCAGCTCGCGCCGGCGGTCCTGGCCGCGGTGCCCGCGCTCGGCTGAGCGGGCCGACGCTCAGAACAGCTCGCCGGAGCCCCCGGGACCCTCAGGGTCCTGGGGGCTCTCGGCGTTCCAGGCCCGCTCAGGCCACTCAGCACTGGCGGTGTGCCAGTCGGGGCTCGCGGCCTCCCAGACAGGGCTCCCAGCCTCCCAGACGGGGCTCTCGGCTTCCTCGGCGGGGCTCCCCGCATCCCAGACGGGGCTCGTCGCATCCCAGACGGGACTCTCGGCTCCCTGGTCAGTGCTCTCGTCCTGCACGTCCTGCTCGTCCTGCGCGCCCCCCGCGGCCTGCACGCTCTCGGCGTCCTGGGGCGCGAGGAGGAAGCCGGTGCCGTCCGCCGACGGCGTCGCGTCGAGCTGGTGGTCGGCGAGTATCTCGACGGTCTCCGCTGCGACGTAGACGCGCACGGCGCCGGTGTCGATCACGTCGTCCCCGTCGGCCGGCTCCGCGACGAGGGAGAAGCTCGAAGCTTCCCAGGCGTGTCCGCCTCGGCGATCCGCAGCCCGCCGGCCTCCGGCAGTCCGGCACGCTCGGCGATGTCCTCGACAGCGTGACGGGCGTTCTCGGTCAGCGTGAGCATCCCGGTGCTCCTTCCTCGGGCAAATGGGAAGCAACCACGCTCACAGGACGCCGACCAGCCCGCAAGCCGAACGCGCCGGTAGTCCCGCGATTCGGACAAACCCGGCAAATCACCGGCGCGCACCGTGCGATGCGCGCCGTCACCGGTCGGCGTCAGGCGTACGCGCCGTCGGGCTCCTCGGCGGCCGCATCGCCGACGTCGAGCACACCCGGCCCCGCCCCCATGAACGCCTCGGACCGCTCGACGGCGAAGATGCTCCCGGTGAAGAGCCGCGCGCTCTTGCGCGGGTCCAGCCGGGCGGTCGCATCCGGCCCGTCGGCGCGAGCCCCGGCGCCGAGCGCCGAGCCGATCGCCGACCCGATCGCGACCCCCTCGCCCGCCCGCGACCGCATGCCGAGGGCCGCGCTCCGCCCATCGGTCCGGAGCCACTCGACGAGCGCCTCCAGCACGTCGCAGCGCAGGTCGTGCAGGCGCGGCGGGTCCTGCGCGCTCACGGTGGCGCGCACGCGCACGCGGTCGCCCTCCGACCCCACGACCTGCAGCACCGCGACCCGCCGGTCCCACAGGTCGTTGCCGTCGACCGCGCGCAGCAGCGCACCGCGCAGCGTCGCGACCGGCAGCGCGACGTCGACGTCGAGCTCGACACTGCCGAGGAGATCCGCGTCGCGGCGGGTCCAGCTCTCGAACGTCCCCCGCGTCAGTCGCCGGGCCGGCACCACGAGCCGGCGGTCGTCCCACGCCTGCAGCACGACGTAGGTGGCGGTCACCTCCTCCACGCGACCCCAGGTGCCGTCGATGGACAGCACGTCGTCCAGGCGGACGGCGTCGGTCACCGCGAGCTGCACACCGGCGGCCGCGTCGCGCAGCCAGGGCGTCAGGGCGATCGCGGCGGCAGCGAGCACCACGAGTGCGGTCACCACCAGGAGGAGCCCGGCGGGCCGGGTGCGGCCCAGCACGAGCAGGACCCCGGCGAGGCCGAGGAGCAGCACGAGCCCCAGGACGCCACGCCGCAGGCCCCGGGCGAGGGCGGCGCTCCCCCGCGCGTACCGGTGGCCCGGCGCGTCCGGCCGGTCGCGTCGCAGCAGGGCGTCCACCGCTGCGGGGAGCAGGACGGCGAGCAGCCACGCGGCCGTGCCGATGGTCAGGAGGGCGACCGTCGTGCTGAACGCACGCGCCGGGCGGTCCGTGACGAGCGCCACCGCGCCCCCCACGCAGGCCACCACGAGGAACGCCCGCAGGGGCAGGCGGACGGCGCGCACGACGTGGCCGGGCAGCGGCCGACGGCGCCCGCCACCTCGCGCGAGGACGGAGAGGACCTCCGCCAGGAGCAGGGCGAGGATCAGGGCGGCAGCCACGGCCAGCACGACGGCGACCGGCGAGAGGCCCGCCTCGTGGGGCGGGACGGCGCTGGGCATCATCGCCCCAGAGTAGGACGTCCCGGGCGAATGCGGAGAAATCCCCCGCCGCGCACCCCGGGCAGCGACGGCGTCGAGCTGCTCATCCTGCTGGCGCCGGCCGCGGCCAGGGTGCACATCGCCGCCACCCGCATGGGCCGTCACCGCTGCACCGTCTGATCCGGCATGCTGGTGTCCGGCGGCGCGCGCCGCCAGCCCGCAGCCGACCGACCATCCCCCTTGGAGGACGCATGACCTGGCTCGTGACCGGAGGGGCCGGCTACATCGGCGCCCATGTCGTGCGGGCGTTCCGCGCAGACGGCACCGACGTCGTCGTCCTGGACGACCTGTCCACCGGCCGGGCCGAGTTCGTGCCCGACGGCGTCCCCCTGGTGCGGGCGTCCGTCCTCGACACCGCCGCGGTGACGGCCGCGCTCCGCGAGCACGCGGTGACCGGTGTCGTGCACCTGGCGGGCTACAAGTTCGCGGGCGAGAGCGTGCGGGTGCCGCTGCACACCTACGAGCAGAACGTGACCGGGACGGCCCACCTCCTCCAGGCGATGGCCGACGCCGGGGTCTCCGCCCTCGTGTACTCGTCCAGTGCCGCCGTGTACGGCACGCCCACCTCCGACGTCGTCACGGAGGACACGGCGACCACGCCCGAGTCGCCGTACGGCGAGAGCAAGCTCATCGGCGAGTGGCTGATCGCCGACGTCGCCCGCACCTCCGCGAACGGGCCCGCGCCCCTGCGGCACACGTCGCTGCGGTACTTCAACGTCGTCGGCTCGGGATCGCCCGAGCTGTTCGACGCCAGCCCGCACAACCTGTTCCCGCTGGTGCTCGGGGCGCTCACCGAGGGCCGCACGCCGCGGATCAACGGCACCGACTACCCGACGCCGGACGGCACCTGTGTGCGCGACTACGTGCACGTCGCCGACCTCGCTGCCACGCACGTCACCGCTGCTCGGGCCCTCGCCGACGGCCGGCCGCTGCGGCCCGTGTACAACCTCGGCAGCGGCGAGGGCGTCTCGGTGCGGCAGATCATGACGACGGTCGCCCACGTGACCGGGAAGCAGTTCACGCCCGAGGTGGGCCCGCGGCGGCCGGGCGATCCGGCGCGAATCGTGGCCGACGGCTCGCTCGCCGCGCAGGACCTCGGCTGGGCCATGCGGCACACGCTGGCCGACATGGTGTCGAGCGCCTGGCTGGGTCAGCCGGGCCACTAGCGACCATCGACCGCTACCGGCCGCGCAGCTCCGGCAGCATCGTCGCGACGTCCTCGAGCACGTCCTCGCGCCCCGCGTAGACACCCTCGCGGCGCGGCCAGTGGGTCACGACGTCGGTGAACCCGAGCGCCCGCGCCCGGCTGACGCACTCGGCGAAGACGTCTGTCGAGGCTCAACGAGAAGACGGGCGCCGCGTCGACGTTGAGATAGCGGTCGACGGTCGACGGGTCCCGGCCGGCCTCGCGTGCCGCGGCCTCGAACCTGCCCACGAGAGCGCCCAGGCCGGCCCACCACGCCTCCCAGGCGTCGGCCACGCCGCCCGGGCCGGCGTCGTCGGCCGCGGGTGGCCCGTACGTCGCCCAGCCCTGCCCGTGGCGCGCGGCGACGCGCAGGGCCTTCGGCCCGTTCGCCGCGACGACGAACGGCACACGTGGCCGCTGCACGCAGCCCGGGATCATCCGGGCTCCGTAGGCCGCGTAGAACTCCCCGCTCCGCTGGGTCACCGGGTGGGTCAGCAGCTCGTCCAGCAGGTCGACGAACTCGGCGAACCGCGCCGCCCGCTCGGCCGGGGACCACGAGGGTCCGAGCACCTCGGCGTCATACCCGGTGCCGCCAGCACCGAGGCCGAGCAGCAGTCGCCCGTCGCTCACGTCGTCCAGCCCCATCACGTCCTTGGCGAAGGGCACGGGATGGCGGAAGTTCGGGCTCGCCACCCACGTGCCCAGGCGGATGCGCCCGGTCACGGCCGCCGCGGCCGCCAGGAGCGGCACCGTGGCGTACCACGGCTCGTCCGCCAGGGAGCGCCACGCCAGGTGGTCGTAGGTCCAGGCGTGGTCGAACCCGTAGGCCTCCGCACGCTGCCACCGGTCGGCGGCCACGCGCCACGGGTCCTGCGGAAGGAGCACGATCCCGACTCTCATCGCGTCACGCCCAACCCAGCTCGTGGAGCCGCTCGTCGTCGATGCCGAAGTGATGTGCGATCTCGTGGACCACGGTGACCGCGACCTCCTCCGTGACCTCCGCCGCCGTCTCGCAGATGGCGAGGGTGGGGTTCCGGAAGATCGTGATGCGGTCGGGCAGCGAGCCGGCGGCCCACCAGCCGTCCCGCTCGGTCAGTGCGACGCCCTCGTACAGGCCCAGGAGGTCCGGCTCCTCGTCGGGCGGCGGGTCGTCCTCCACGAGCACGACCACGTTGTCCATCTGGGCCGCGAGCTCGGGCGGGATGAGGTCCAGGGCGTCCCGGACGGCGTCCTCGAAGCGCTCGCGCGACATGTCGACCACACCGCCATTGTGCTGCCCCGGACCGACACCGGAGGCCGCCCGCGAGCACGGCTACCCATCGGCTTTGGAGTTCCCGGCCCCGAGACCGTATGCTTTCCGAGGTCTCCGGCGCTTGAGGTACCGGGCGTCCGTACGGGCCCCCATCGTCTAGCGGCCTAGGACCCCGCCCTTTCACGGCGGTAGCACGGGTTCGAATCCCGTTGGGGGTACGAACGAGCAGGATCGCAGCACAGAGGTACAGCACGACAGCCTCAGCATCACTCGAGGCCCCGTAGCGCAGTCTGGTTAGCGCGCCGCCCTGTCACGGCGGAGGTCGCGGGTTCAAGTCCCGTCGGGGTCGCTCGGTTCGGCCATCCGGAGAGATTCGGGTGGCCGTCTCGGCCACTTAGCTCAGTTGGTAGAGCGTTCGACTGAAAATCGAAAGGTCGGCAGTTCGACCCTGCCAGTGGCCACCGTCCGAACGTGATCCACCGAACAGCCGCTACGCCCCGCCCTCACCGGCGGGGCGTCGTCGTATCCGGGCGTCGTCGTATCCGGGCGTCGTCGAGTCCCGGCACGGCCGCGCCGGGGGCGTCCCACCTGGTCACGGCGTGCCGCGCGGGGAACGCCCTGCGCTCCGCCCCCACGTGGCAGAGAATGGGTGCGGCCGGTGATCATCGAGCAACGGAGGGCCCCGTGGACGTCAGGCGCGACGACCGAGCGAGCATCGGAGACCTCATCTCCGCGCTCTCCGAGAAGCTCTCCAGCCTGATCAGGAACGAGATCGCGCTCGCCAAGGCCGAGGTCGCCGAGAAGGCCAAGCACGCCGGCATCGGCATCGGGCTGTTCGGCGCCGCCGCGGTGCTCGCGTTCTGGGGCACCGGCGTCCTGATCGCCACGATCGTGCTCGGCATCGCCGAGGGCCTGCCCGCCTGGCTCGCGGCCCTCATCGTCACGGTGGCCGTCTTCGGGACCGCCGCACTGCTGGGGATCCTCGGCAAGCGGGCCCTGGACAAGGGCACGCCGCCGGTCCCCGAGCGGGCGCAGGCGAGCATCAAGGCTGACGTCGACGCCCTCAAGCAGGGCCTCGCGAAGGAGGAGCGATGAGCACGACGCCCGCAGCCGCGCCGCGGAGCCAGGCCGAGATCGAGGCGGAGATCGCCCGCACCCGCGCCGAGCTCCGCGCGACGGTGGACGAGCTGTCCGATCGCCTGAACCCTCGCACCCAGGCCGAGGAGGCGCTGGGCGAGGCCAAGATCGCCCTCGCGACGCTGCGGCGCAAGGTCACCGGCGAGGTCCCGGCGGCGGACGAGCCGGAGCCCACCCGGACAGGTTGGCTCGTGCTCGGCGCGGCCGCCGCCCTCGCCGCGGCCGCGGTCGGAACAGTCGTCCGCAAGCTCTGACGGAGCGCCGACCCGCGGCGCCTCAGCCCTCGACCGCGCGTCGCTCGTGCGCGAGGAGCGCGCGCTTGGCGTCGAGCCCGTACGCGTAGCCGCCCAGCGTCCCGTCGGTGCGCAGCACGCGGTGGCACGGCACGAAGGGCGCCACGAGGTTGCGCGCGCACGCCGACGCGGCCGCCCGGACGGCCGCCGGCCGGCCCGCCATCGCGGCCAGCTCGGTGTAGCTGACCGTCCGCCCGGCGGGAACCGTGCGCAGCACGCGCCACACCTCCTGGTGGAAGGCGCCACCCGCCTGCGCCACGGGCACGGACGCGAGCGCGCCCGCGTCGCCACCGGAGTACCGCCGGACGGCGTCGGCCACGGCGTCGGGCAGGTCCGCTCCGGCGACCGGCCGCGCATCACGGCCCAGCCGCGCCAGGAGCGCCCCGGCGTCGCCGAACCCCGCCGCGCGCACGGTCCCGGCGTCGTCCACGACGACGACGAGGTCGCCCGCCGGGGTGGGCAGCGTCGCGACGACCAGCCCGGTCGGCGACGCCGTCGCCGCGGGGGCCGCGGCCCGGTCGATGGTGCTCATCGGTCCTCCTGGTCGGTGCTGGCGGTCGTCGGGCCGGTCCTCGGCCCCGCAGACGGCCGTCCGGCGGCCGCATGCGTCCACAGGTGCTGCGCGGCATAGGCACGCCACGGCCGCCACGCCTCGGCCCGCCGCAGGGCCTCTGCGGGCGTCTCGACGCCCATCGCCCGCCGGAGCACGAGGTCCCCGGACGGGAAGGCGTCCGGGTCGCCGAGCGCGCGCAGCGCGACGTAGTCGAGGGTCCACGGTCCGACGCCGGCGACCCGGCCCAGCTCGGCGCGGACCAGCTCGCGGTCCGCGCCCGGCCCCACCTCGAGGCCGTCGGCGAGGAGCGTGGCAACGGCGTGCAGCGTGGCGGACCGGGCCCCGGTGAGCCCGATCGCGCGCAGGACGTCCGGCCCCGCGGCCGCCACCTCGGCCGGCGTCGGGAAGCGGTGCAGACCCCACCCCACCGGTGCGCCGAGCCGCTCCACGAGGCGCCCCGCGAGGGTCCGCGCCGCCGGAACGCTCACCTGCTGCCCCAGGACGGTCCGCAGGACGGTCTCGGCCGGGTCGGCCGCACCCGCGACGCGCAGGCCGGGCCGGTGGCCCACGAGCGGGGCGAGGAGCGGGTCCGTGGCCAGGGCCGCCGCGACACGGCCCGGGTCGGCGTCCAGGTCGAGCCAGTGCCGCAGACGCCCGACGACGCGCGTCAGGTCGTCCAACGCGGGCAGGTCCAGCCGCGCGACGACGCCGGTCCCCGTCGCCTCCACGTCCACGAGCGCGGGCCCGGCGCGACCCGGCACGACGCGCCGCACGCGCGCCCCGACGGCGGCCTCGACGCCCGGGATCGCACGGGCGGTCACGTGGGCCAGCCATGCGTCGGCGTCGAACGGGGCGCGGTGGCGCAGCTGCAGGGTCAGCGGGCCCTCGGCCGCCACGGGCGGCCGCCCCGAACGCCGCAGCGTGCTCGGCGGCGCGCCGAGGTGGGCGCGCATCACGTCGTTGAACTGGCGCACGCTCCGGAACCCGGCCGCGAAGGCGACGTCCGCCATCGGCCACCCGGTCTGTTCGACGAGCATCCGCGCCACCTGTGCGCGCCGCGTCAGTGCGAGCTGCTGCGGTGACGCCCCGACCTGCGCCACGAGCACCCGGTGCAGGTGGCGGGGGCTCACGGACAGCCGTCGCGCCAGGCCCGAGACCCCGTCGTCGTCGTCGGCGGCGCCGTCCGCGACCAGGCGCAGGGCTCGGCCCGCGAGGTCGGCGTCGACGTCCCAGTCCGGTGAGCCCGGCAGCGCGTCAGGCCGGCAGCGGCGGCAGGCGCGGAACCCGGCGGCCACGCACGCCGCAGCGGACGGGTAGTACGCGCAGTGCGCGGGCTTCGGCGTCCGCGACGGACACGAAGGGCGGCAGTAGATGCCCGTGGACAGGACGCCGACGAAGAGCCGGCCGTCGAACCGCGGGTCGCGCGACGCGACGGCGCGGTAGGCGACCTCCGGGTCGGGCAGGGCGGGCGACGTCATGCCCTCATTCTGCGGGGCGGCTGCCGCCGGCTCTGGCGGGCATCGGACCTGGCGGTGCGCCGGCCCCCGAGATGACCGCGACCGCGGGCGGGTGCCCGCGGTCGCTCAGATCACGCGTCGAGGTCGCGCTGCCCCGGCACGCCGTGCAGCAGCTTGCGCACCTCGGACTCTCGGTACCGACGGTGGCCGCCCAGAGTCTTGATGGACGAGATCTTGCCGGCCTTCGCCCAACGGGTGACCGTCTTCGGGTCCACACGGAACAACGCAGCGACCTCTGACGGTGTCAGCAGAGTCTCGGACTCTTCGGGTCGGGGGTTCACGGTGCCTCCTTTCGACGGACGACGGCGCGGGCCCAGGGGGGGTGGACCGGCGCCTTTCGCAACCTACCTGCCCATCTTCGCAGGCGTGTCAAAATGCCGCACACTGGACAGACGCGCCAGGCCGGCGCGTCGAGGTGACGGATGTCGCCCGATGACGCCCGACATGTCATGATCGTCGGCGGTATCCGATGGTCCGGCCCGGACGCGTCACCGGATCCACCGCCCGGGTCGCCCCCCTCTCCGACGACGTGATGTCGGTCACGACGTCCCGAGCGCCGGGCGCGGCTCGCCTGAGCCGCTCCGGACGATGTACCGTTGCGACGACGAATACAGCACCCCGGGGCCGCACGTGACAGCACGGTGCCGCCCCGCTTCCACGTTAGAGGGGGTCGATGCCATGGGGCGCGGCCGTCAGAAGGCGAAGCAGACCAAGGTCGCTCGTGAGCTGAAGTACTTCACTCCGGCCACGGACTACCGAGCCCTCGAGAAGGAACTGACCTCCGGCAAGTCCGTCGCCGCACAGGCCACGGAGCCCGCGAGCGACGTGGGCAGCGACGAGGACGACTACGCGGACTGGTACAGCGACGAGCGCTGACGCCGGGCCGACCCTGGTCGGCACGGCCTGATGCCACCCGGCCCGGTTGCCCCGGGCCGGTCGACGTACCGGGTCAGGCGACCCGGTACTCCCCCTCCAGGAGCACGGCCCCGCCGTGCACGCCCTTGGTGCCCTGCACGAGCTCGCGCCCGTGCGCACCGTCGTCGTGGTGCACCCGGCCCAGCACCCAGGCCGGGATGCCGGACGCGGCAAGCCCGGCGAGGGTCGGGGCGACGCCGTCCGGCCCGACCACGGCCACCATGCCGACGCCGAGGTTCAGCGTGGACTCCAGGTCCCGCCACGGGACCGAGCCCAGGGACCGCACGAGCTCGAAGACTGGGGGGACGGTCCAGGTGGCGCGGTCGACCTCGGCCATCAGGCCCGCCGGCAGCACGCGGGCGAGGTTCGCCGCGAGCCCGCCGCCCGTGACGTGGCTGAACGCGTGGACCTGCGCGGCGTCGTCGGCGGCGAGGTCGAGGCAGGCCCGGGCGTACAGGCGCGTCGGCTCGAGCAGCTCCTCGCCGAGCGTGCGACCCAGCTCGGGCACGTCGCGGTCGAGGGCCCAGCCGGCCGCCTTCACCACGGCCCGCACCAGCGAGTAGCCGTTGCTGTGCAGCCCGGACGACGCCATGCCGACGACGACGTCGCCCGCCTGCACCCGCTGCGGCCCGAGGAGCGCATCCGCCTCCACCACGCCGGTGACGGCGCCCGCGACGTCGTACTCGTCCGGCGCCAGCAGGCCCGGGTGCTCGGCCGTCTCCCCGCCGAGCAGGACGGTGCCGGTGACCCGGCACGCCTCGGCGATGCCGCGCACGATGTCCGCGACCCGCTCCGGCACGACCGAGCCGGTCGCGATGTAGTCGGTCATGAAGAGCGGCTCGGCGCCCACCACCACGATGTCGTCGACCACCATGCCGACCAGGTCGAACCCGATCGTGTGGTGCACGTCCATGGCCTGCGCGATCGCGACCTTGGTGCCGACGCCGTCGGTGGACGTGGCGAGCAGCGGGTGCCGGTAGCGGGTCAGGAAGCCGGCGTCGTACAGGCCCGCGAAGCCGCCCACACCGCCGCGCACGTGCTCGTCGTGGGTGGCCTGGACGGCCGCCTTCATGAGCTCGACGGCCTTGTCGCCGGCGTCGGTGTCGACGCCCGCGGAGGCGTATGTGATGGGGTCGCTCATGGCCGCTCCAGCGCTCCGGGCGCGCCCCCGGACGTCATCAGCGTGGCGAGCCCGTCCGCGGGGGCGCCCAGCGCCAGCTCGCTCTGCTCGAGCAGGTTCGTGCCGAGCCGCTCGTCGGGCGGCAGCTCGATGGGGTAGGAGCCGCTGAAGCACGCCGTGCAGAGGCGGGTGACGTCCTGCTCGGTGGCCGCCACCATCCCTTCCATGGAGATGTAGCCGAGGGAGTCCGCGCCGATCGAGCGGCCCACCTCGTCCACGGCCAGCCCCGGCGCGATCAGCTCGGCGCGGGAGGCGAAGTCGATGCCGTAGAAGCACGGCCACTGCACCGGCGGCGAGGAGATCCGCACGTGCACCTCGGCGGCGCCGGCCTCCCGGAGCATCCGCACCAGGGCCCGCTGGGTGTTGCCGCGGACGATCGAGTCGTCGACGACGACGAGCCGCTGGCCCCGGATCACCTCGCGCAACGGGTTGAGCTTGAGCCGGATGCCGAGCTGGCGCAGCGTCTGGGACGGCTGGATGAAGGTGCGCCCGACGTAGGCGTTCTTCGTGAGCCCCTGGGCGTACCGGATACCCGACTCGGCCGCGTAGCCGATCGCCGCGGGGGTGCCCGACTCCGGCACCGGGATCACCATGTCGGCGTCCACGGGGTGCTCGCGGGCGAGCTGGCGGCCCATCGCCACGCGGGCCGCGTGGACGGAGCGGCCGCTGATCGTGGTGTCGGGCCGGGCCAGGTAGACGTACTCGAAGACGCAGCCCTTGGGCGTCGGCTCCGCGAAGCGCTGCGTGCGCAGGCCGTCCGCGTCGATCGTGATGAGCTCACCGGGCTCGACCTCGCGCACCAGCGCGGCGCCCACGATGTCGAGGGCGGCGGTCTCGCTGGCGACCACCCAGCCACGTTCCAGCCGCCCCAGCACGAGGGGCCGGACGCCGTGGGGGTCGCGGGCGGCGTACAGGGTGTGCTCGTCCATGAAGACGAGGGAGTAGGCGCCGCGCAGGCGCGGCAGCACCTCGAGCGCGGTGGCCTCGAGGGTGCGGTCGGGGTCCCCGGCCAGCAGCGCCGTGACGACCGCGGTGTCGGTGGTCGTGCCGCGCGCCAGGGCGCCGCGGCGGGCGTTGCCGTACCGCTCGGCCACCAGCTCGACGAGCTCCGCCGTGTTCGTCAGGTTGCCGTTGTGACCGAGGGCGATCGTGCCGCCCGCCGTCGGGCCGAGCGTGGGCTGGGCGTTCTCCCAGGTGGTCGCGCCGGTCGTCGAGTAGCGCGTGTGCCCGATGGCGATGTGCCCGGTCAGCGCGTTCAGCGCGCCCTCGTCGAAGACCTGGGACACGAGCCCCATGTCCTTGTAGACGAGCAGCTGCTCGCCGTTCGACGTCGCGATGCCCGCCGACTCCTGGCCGCGGTGCTGCAGGGCGTACAGCCCGAAGTAGGTGAGCTTCGCGACCTCCTCGCCGGGAGCCCAGACCCCGAAGACGCCGCATGCGTCCTGGGGGCCCTTCTCGCCGGGGAGCAGGTCGTGGTTGAGTCGTCCGTCTCCGCGGGCCACGGCGTCATGGTGTCATACGTCGCGGGCGCCGCCGACCCCTCGCCCGGGTGCTGGACCGCGCGAGCGGACCGGTCAGCCGGCGTTCCGCGCCAGCTCCAGGGCGCCCTCCGGCCACCACCGGCCCGCCGCCGGGCCGCCGTTGCACTCGCCGTCGGACTCCCCCGGCGCCTTGACCCACAGGAGCGCGTCGAGGTGCGTGCCGTCGTCGACCATGTGGGGTGCCTCGCCCAGCGCGCGGCCGCTCGGGTTGCACCACTCGCCGTTCGAGCCGTTCCCGTTCCTCGACGTGTCGACGACGAAGCCGACCTCGCCGCCCACCAGCGCGGCCACGCGCTCGCCGTAGGCGCGCTCGTCGCTGGTCGCCTGGTAGTTCGACGTGTTCAGCGCGAAGCCGGCCACACCGGACCCGACACCGAGCGCCCGCAACCGCTCGGCCGCCGTCTCGGGCGCGAGCCAGTGGCTGTGCCCGACGTCGACGTACACGCGCGCGCCCGCGGCAGTCAGCGTGGCGGCGGCATCTGCGAGGTAGGCGGCCCGGTCGCCCTGGCCGTCGCAGTCGCCGAGCGACGCGAGCGCGTCCGGCTCCAGCACCACGAGCGGGGCACCCTGGATGCCGGCGGCGACGGCGGCCACCCAGCCCGCGTACTCGTCCGCCGCGACACCGCCCGCCGAGTACAGGCCGCAGTCGCGGCCCGGGATCGCGTACAGGACGAGGACACCGACCGCCCCGGCAGCGGACGCCCGGCCCGTGTAGTCGGCGACGACGCCGGTCACCTCGGCGGTCGGGTACCAGTCGCCGACCCAGAACGACTGCGGCGTCAGGGCGATGCGGCCGAGCAGGTCGCGGTCCGGGCCTGCGGCGGCGTCGTACGCCTCGCGCGACTGCGTGTCCGGGTTCACGTAGAGGGTCGACGACGACGTCGGCGCCGTCGTCGGTGCGGGGGGCACGGGGTCGGGCGCGGCGGGCGACGGGGGCAGCGTCCGCGTGACCGGGGCGGTGGGCGCGGGGGCGGGTTGGCCACCGTCGGCCCCGTCGGCGCCGCACCCGGCCAGGAGCCCGAGGAGGGCCAGCTCGCCCGCGGCGAGCGCCGTCGTCGTGCGCAGTCGTCCGCGCGTGCCGGTGGTCATGCGCCGATCCTGCCAGGGCGACGGCGCGGTGCGTCCGGGTGGCCGCCCGGACGCACCCGGGGGGCGGTGCGAGCGCACCGCCCCCCGGGGCATCACGTCAGGACGCCGGACGTCCTGACCGGGTCACTGCGGGAGGAACCCACCGTCCGAGAGGCGGTACAGGAACGCCGCCATCGCCTGGCGCTCGATGGTGATCGAGGGCCGGAAGGTGTGGTCCGGCCAGCCGTTCGACAGGCCCTTGTCCTTGAGCCACTGGATCTGGCCGCAGAACGGCTGCGTCGTCGGGACGTCGTCGAACGGCTTCGTCGTGCACGCGGTCGGGGCGGTGTCGCCCTTCGCCAGGCGGTAGACGAACGCCGCCATGGCGTCACGCGCGACCGGGGCGGCCGGGCGGAACGTGCCGTCGGTGTACCCGGTCGAGATGTCCTCGGACTTCAGCCACGCGATCTCGCCGCAGAACGGGTGGGTCGTCGAGACGTCCGAGAACGGCTTGACGGTGCAGTCCGGCGCCTCGGCGCCCGCGTGCATCAGCCGGTACAGGAACGCCGCCATGGCGTCACGGGCGACCGGGGCGAGGCCGCGGAAGGTCCCGTCGCTGTAGCCGGCGGTGACCCCGGTCAGCCCCATCCAGTGGATCTCGTCGTAGAACGGGTCGCCCGCGTCCACGTCGGAGAAGGTCACGTCGGACTGGACGCGCACCATGAAGGACGTCGTCGTGCCGGTGGACGGCACAGTGGCGACGACCTTGAGCGCCCCCTCGGGGGTGTCGGCCGGGACGGTGAAGGTCGCGGACGCGCGGCCCACCTCGTCGGTCGTGTCGACGATGGCCGGGTCGATCGTGGCCGTCGCGACCTGCGTGCCGCCGATGCTCAGGTTCACGGTGGTGCCCTGCGTCTCGCCGCCGCTGAACAGGAGCGAGGACAGGTCCACGCTGATCTCGTCGCCGGGCACGAACCCGCCGCTCGGGACCGGGGTGGTCACGTGCACGCCGACCGCGCGCTGCGCCAGCCCCGGGGTGACGGGGGTGTTCACGGCGAGGTAGTCGACGAACCCGGCGAGGTCGACGCGGCCGGAGTCGGCCTTGTCGGCCCCCTGCCCGAGGGTGGCGAAGTTGTCGCCGCCCGAGGCGAGGAACGAGTTGACGACGACCTTGTAGGTGGCGGCCGGGTCGAGGGGCGCGTCACCGACGTAGGCCTGCGTGACGTGGGCGCCCGCCGGCGCCGACGGGTCGTAGGTGTAGGTCAGGCCGGCGACGCCGAGCTTGAGGAACGGCCGGGCCGCACCCGAGGGCTGCCACTGCTCCTCGAGCACCCGGTAGATCTGGTGGCCGGTAAGGGTCTCGGTGACCAGGGTGTTCGCGAACGGCTGGACCGTCGCGGCCTCCTTGTAGGTCACGTTGCCGTCGACGTCGCCCGCACCCGAGGACGCGAACGGCAGGTTCGCACGCAGGCCACCCGGGTTCATGAAGGCGATCTGCGTGCCGAGCTCGCGGGTCGACCAGAGCTGCACGTCGGCCACGAGGTTGCCGAGCGTGGACTCGCCGCCACGGTTCTCCGAACCGCCGCTCTGCCGGGCGCGGTTGGCCGCCGCGGTGATCGAGCCGAGCGAGACCGCACCCTGGTCGTTGGCGACCGTCACGGCGTTGCCGACGATCGTCGCGACCGCCGGGTCGGGCGTGTAGGTGGCCGCCCCCGCACCGACGAGCGGCACGATGTCCGCGGAGTTGGCGACGACGTCGCCGGTCGCCGGGTCGACGGTGAGTGCGACGTGCGCGAGGTTCTGGCCGTACGAGCCGGACTGGACCACGGGCCGCTGGACGCCACCCGCCCAGCCCGCGACGGGCTGCATGACGGCGAACTTCTGGTGGGTGTGACCGGAGAACACCGCGTCCACCTGGTCCGAGAGGCCGCTGACGAGCGGGCCGAAGGTGGCGTCGTCGGTGACGTGGTCGGCGGACGCGGGGCCCTCATGGAGCAGCGCGACGATGACGTCCGCCTCGCCGTTGGCGACGTTGCCGTCCGAGAGGGTCGCGGCGACGCGGTTGATCTCGGGGACGATCGGCTTGACCTCGAGCGTGGAGATGCCGGCCGGCGTGACGAGGGACGGGAGCTGCTCGGTGACGCCGCCGACGAAGCCGACCGTGATGCCGCCGACGCTCGAGAGGAAGAAGTCGTCGTACGCGGGGGCATGGGTGATGCGGTTGTAGACGTTGGCGCCGAGGAGGGCGAAGTCGGCGGCGGGGCGCACGCGGTCGTCGATGTCGACGCGACCCTGGTCGAACTCGTGGTTACCGAGCGCCGACACGTCGAGACCCGCGGCGTTGAGGGCGGCGATGGTCGGCTGGTCCTGCTGGATGAAGGACGTGAAGGTCGAGGCGCCGATGTTGTCGCCGGCGGACACGAAGAGGGTGTTCGGGTGCGTGGACTTGAACGCGGTCACGGCACCCGCCAGCGCGGCGGCGCCGGCGGCGTTGGTGCCGTCGACCTCCAGCCGGCCGTGGAAGTCGTTGATGCCGAGCAGGTCGATCACGACGGGGTCAGTCGGCGCAGCCGGGACCATGCCGCCGGCCGAGGGCTGGGCCGCGGTGGCGACCCCGGGAACGAGAACGGCAGCCAAGGCGAGTGAGCCGGCTGCCGTGAGGGGGATGAGACGCCTGGTGCGGCGCCGTGGTGCAAGCATCGACAACCTCCGGAGAGAGTGGCTGAGGCGCCTGGTGGGCGCCCCTGACCTGGCGCACGCTAGCCCCGGGTACCCACGAATGCCAGACATCTGTGGCGTCCGGAGGGTCGCGCGTCGCGACTGTTCACCTCACGGTTGCGCAGTTCACCGCGATGTCGGTTCACGATGCGGCCATCGGGATGATGCCTCAGCGGATGCGCAGGAGCGGCAGCCAGGGCGAGAGGTCGGCGCGCAGGCCCGACGCGCGCACCCGGTGCGCGGCGAGCGCCTCGTCCCAGGCGAGCCGGCCGGTGACGAGCTCGAGCCAGGTGGTCGGGTCGGTCTCGACGACGTTGGGTGGCGTGCCGCGGGTGTGGCCGGGACCCGGGATGGCCTGGACGGCTCCGTCGGGCGGCACACGCACCTCGACGGCCGCGCCCGGGACCGCGGCGGCCAGCTCCTCGAGGCCGTACCGCACGGCGGTGCGGACGTCCGCGCGGTCCGCGCCCGCGGGGTCGGCGGCCCAGCGCACGAGTGCTGCCCGGCCCACGGCGGGATCGGTTCGGCGGCGGGGAGGCACCGGTCCATGCAACCACGGCGCACGGCGGCACGAGTGACGGGACAGCTCCGGGGCGGGGTTGACCCACGGTGGCGTCAACTCTAGGTTGACGGACATGGGCACCGACGCCGACTCCCTCCGGGCTCGCCTCTCCGACGCGATCATCGCCACCGACCCGGCGATCCGCGAGCGGCTCCTCACCGACCCTGCCGCCTACCTCGACCTCATCGCCGTCACCGCGCACGCGCGCGCCGAGGCGGACACCCTGCTCCGGCTCGCGGTCGCCGGCGCACGCGCAGCAGGCTGCACCTGGGAGTCCGTCGGCGGCGTGCTGGGCATGTCGAAGCAGGCCGCCCAGCAGCGGTACGGGACCACGGACGACGACGCCGCGCCGAACCCCGCCGACCCGCCCGTCGCTGCTTCCGCCCCGGACGACCCCGCCGCCCGCACCCACCAGATCAGCTGGCTGAACGCGTTCACGGAGATGAGGGCGCTGGACAACGCCGCCCGCTACGGGTGGCACCTCGTGGGCTCCGGGCCCGGCACCGTCATCGTGCGCAAGTCGGACGTGCAGTGGGAGCATCAGCGGGTGCTCGCCTCGCGCGCAGCCGGCCGCGCCCTGGAAGAGCAAGGCTGGACGCGCGTCGGGTCGTCGTGGTTCCCGCACGCCTACTACAAGCGGCCGACCGGCCAGCCCGCGCTCCCCGAGCCGTCCGACGACGGCTACCTCAGCCGCAGCTGACCACCCGGCCGAAGCACGCCGTCGGCCGTCAGGGCCCGGCGCACACCACGCCGTTGAGCGTGAACCCCGCCGGCGTGCCGACGCCCCGCGGCGCCAGGCCGAGGACCGCGAAGGACACCGACGAGCCCGGCTCGATCCTGCGGTTCCACACGACACCGACGGCCGTCGCCCGCGACCCGACCTGGCCGACGGACGCCCCGAGCCCGAGCACGGCGCGCTCGCCGACGGTGTAGTCCCAGGTGAGCTGCCACCTCCCGACCGGCGTGTTCCCGGAGTTCGTGATGGTCGCCCCGGCGACCATCACGCCGCTGTGCAGACGCACGGCGTCGTACTCGACCGCGCAGGTCACGACCGCGGCGACCGGGACGGTGAACGACGTCCGCGTGCCGGTGACCGGCATCGAGACACCCACCTCCATGGCGCCCGGCGGCGTGCCGGGCGGCACGACGAAGGTCGCCGTCGCGCGGCCGACCTCGTCGGTCTGGTCCACGACCGTCGGGTCGATCGGGAAGGTGCCGACAAGCCGGCCGGCAACCGTGATGCCCACCTCGGCGTCCTGCTGCTCGCCGGCGCTGAAACCGAGCGACGAGAGCTGGGCGGTGACCTGGTCGCCGGGCGCGAACCCGCCCTCCGGCACGTCGACGTGCACGCCAACGGCGCGCTGGGCGAGGTCGGCAGTGAGCGGCGAGTGCGCGCGCAGGTAGGTCTCCAGCGCGTCGACGTCCAGCACGCCGGTCTCGCGGCGCTCGGTGACCTCACCGAACGTGTCGATGGCGTTGCCGCCGGCCGCGATGAACGTGTTCGCGACCACCGTGTACTCGGCGTCGGGATCCAGCGGCTGGTCGCCGACCCAGGCTTGCGTGATGCGCTGACCGCGATCGGCCGTCGGGTCGTACGTGTACGTCAGACCGGCGATGCCGAGCTTGGTGGATGGCCGGCTGGCACCCGGCGGGTGCCACTGCTCCTCCAGCACGTCCAGCACCTGTCGGCCGGTGAGGCCCATCGTCACCAGGCGGTAGTCGTGCGACTGCACCTCGACGACCTCGCGGTACGTCACGGTGCCGTCGGGGTCGCCCGGTCCACCCGAGGTGTACGTGAGGTTCGCCCACACCCCACCGGGGTCGGTGAACGCGATCTGCGCGCCGGTCGACTGCGTGGCCCACAGGTGGGCGCTCGCGACGAGGTTCGCCATCGGCGACTCGCCGCCGAGGTTGGACACGTCCCCCTGGTGCAGCGCGCGCCGCACGTCGCCGGTGATCTGCCCGACCGGGACCGACCCGATCTCCGTCGCGCGGGCCACGGCGGCAGCGACGAGCGCGCCCACCTCGGGATCGGCCGGGTAGGTGCCCGGCAACGCGATCAGCTGTGCGGCGCTCGCGACGACGTCGCCGGTGCCCCGGTCGACGTCCAGGGTGACGCGGGCGAGCCGACGGCCATGCAGCCCGGACTGCACCACGGGCCGCCGCAGCGCCTCGGGCCACCCGCTGACGGGCAGGAGGTGCGCGTGCGCCTTGTGGGTGTGCCCGGCGAAGATCACGTCCACCTCCGGGCTCACGTCCCGCGCGATGCGCCCGAACGTGGAGTCGTCGGTCGCGTCGGCCGGGGCGCTGGACACCGGGCCCTCGTGCGCCAGGAGCACCAGGACATCGGCCTCGCCGTTGGTGGCGTCGCCGTCGCTGAGCTGCACGGCCACCCGGTTCACCTCGGCGACGACGGGCCGGACCTCGAGCGATGCGACGCCCGTGGGGGTCAGCAGCGAGTACAGACCCTCGGTCATCGCACCGATGAACCCGACCCGGACGCCGTCCACCTCGGTGACCCAGTACTCGGGGTACGCCGGGGCGCCCGACGCGCGGTCGTACAGGTTGGCGGCCAGGTACGGGAACTGCGCAAGGGGCTCGACGCGGTCGTCGAAGTCCGCACGGCCCCGGAACAGCTCGTGGTTGCCGATCGCCGAGACGTCGAGGCCCATGGTGTTCAGCACGTCGACGGTCGGGACGTCGTCCTGGACGAGCGACGCGAACGGGGACGTGCCGAAGTTGTCGCCGGCCGAGACGAGCAGCGTGTTGGGGTTCGCGGCACGAACGCTGTTCACCGCACCGGCGAGGACGGCCACGCCCGGCACGGGCGGGGCGGGTTCGAGCCGGGCATGGAGGTCGTTGATCTCGAGCAGGTCGATCCGCGCGATGTCGGGCGCCACCGGATCCGGCTCGACCGCCGCCGCGGGAAGGACGGCGCAGGTGGCGACGAGAACTCCCGCCGCTACGGCCGAGACGAGGCTACGGACGCCGTGCGCTGCCGGATGCACCATGGTCGCCCCCGCGAGTGCCCGGGGGGCCATACCGCCCCCTGACGCCTGGAACGCTAGCCCCGACCGGCGCCTGGCACAGGCGCTTCGGCCCCCGGTCGGCGACGCCCGCAGACGCGTCGGCGGGAGGATCCCGATCGCCAGGCGATGGGGATCCTCCCGCCGAAGGTCACCCGGTGCGTCAGATGATGCCGAACGCCAGCATCGCGTCGGCCACCTTGACGAAGCCCGCGATGTTCGCGCCCATCACGTAGTTGCCGGGCTGCCCGTACTCAGCGGCGGTCTCGGCGCAGTTCGCGTGGATGCCGACCATGATGTCGGTGAGGCGCTGCTCGGTGTACTCGAACGTCCAGGAGTCGCGGCCCGCGTTCTGCTGCATCTCCAGCGCCGATGTGGCGACGCCGCCCGCGTTCGCGGCCTTGCCCGGCCCGAACAGCACCCCGGACGCCTGGAAGAGGTCGGCGGCGTCCGGCGTCGTCGGCATGTTCGCGCCCTCCGCGACGGCGAGGACGCCGTTCGCGAGGAGGGTGCGGGCGTCGTCGGCGGTGAGCTCGTTCTGCGTGGCGCACGGCAGTGCGACGTCCACGGGGACGTCCCACACCGAGCCCTCCGTGACGAGCCGCGCCGAGCCACGCTCGGCCACGTAGTCCGCCACGCGGCCGCGGCGCACCTCCTTCACGTCCTTCATCAGGGCGAGGTCGATGCCGGCCTCGTCGACGACGTAGCCGGAGGAGTCCGAGAAGGTCACCACCTGCGCGCCGAGGGCCTGGGCCTTCTCGACCGCGTAGATCGCGACGTTGCCGCCGCCCGAGACCGCGACGCGCTTGCCCTCGAAGGACTGCCCCTTCGTCTTGAGCATCTCGGCCGCGAAGATGACCGTGCCGTAGCCGGTCGCCTCGGTGCGCACGAGGGAGCCGCCCCACGACAGGCCCTTGCCCGTCAGGACGCCGGACTCGTAGCGGTTGGTGATCCGCTTGTACTGCCCGAAGAGGTAGCCGATCTCCCGGCCGCCGACGCCGATGTCCCCGGCGGGCACGTCGGTGTACTCACCGAGGTGGCGGTACAGCTCCGTCATGAACGACTGGCAGAAGCGCATCACCTCGGCGTCGGACCGGCCGTGCGGGTCGAAGTCCGAGCCGCCCTTGCCGCCGCCGATGGGCAGCCCGGTGAGCGCGTTCTTGAAGATCTGCTCGAAGCCGAGGAACTTCACGATGCCCAGGTACACCGACGGGTGGAACCGCAGGCCGCCCTTGTACGGGCCGAGCGCCGAGTTGTACTCCACGCGGAAGCCACGGTTGATCTGCACCGTGCCCCGGTCGTCGACCCAGGGCACCCGGAAGATGATCTGCCGCTCCGGCTCGCAGAGCCGCTCGAGCACCGCCAGGTACTCGGGCTCGCGGGCGATGACGGGACCGAGGGTCCCGAACACCTCGCGGACGGCCTGGTGGAACTCGACCTCACCGGGGTTGCGACGCAAGACCTGTGTGAAGACAGGCTCGAGGGCACTGTCCATCGTGTTGCTCCTCACGTAGTGCGCTGTGCCGTGGACCGGCTGCCGGCCACGGCGGTGGCGTCCGGGCCCCGGGGTCACCGGCGTCCGGGCCGTGCGCGGGCCTCGCGTGAAGGCGTGGTGGCACGGCGGTGTGCCCGGGCCGCAGGCGGCCCGTGGGCTCATCGTGTCGGATGTCTTGACGTCAAGATTAGGACCGGAGTCCTGACCTGCGCGGGTCCGACGCGGCCCGAGGGCCCACCGGTGTCAGGCGAAGAGCGCCCGCAGCGTGCCCACATGGGCCAGGCGGAGCTCGTCGAGGCCGACGTCGAGCAGGCCCGTGACGACCAGCGCCGGGGCAGCGTCGGAGCCCGCCGCGTCGTCCGTGACGCCGATGCGCAGCGCCGGGACGCCGCGGGCGGTGCACAGGTCCACCAGGCGCACCTCCTCGCTGCGCGGCACGGCGACCAGCGCCCGCCCGGCGGACTCCGCGAACAGCGCCTCGAACGAGGTCACGCCGTCGCGCTCGCACAGCGCGGCCACGTCCACCGTCACGCCCACGCCGTAGCGCAGCGACGCCTCGACGAGCGCCTGCGCGAGGCCGCCCTCCGAAAGGTCGTGCGCGGCGTCGACCAGGCCGTCCCGCGCCGCGGTCACCAGGACCGTGGCCAGCGCCCGCTCGGCGCCCAGGTCCACGCGCGGCGGCAGGCCGCCGAGGTGGCCGTGCACGACGTCGGCCCACGCCGAGCCGTCCAGCTCGCCCCGCGTGGTGCCGAGCAGGAAGACCGCCTGCCCGGGGGTGCGCCAGCCGGACGGCACGACGCGTGCGACGTCGTCGAGCACGCCCAGCACGCCCGCGACCGGGGTCGGGTGGATCGAGGAGTCGATGCTGCCCAGCTCGCCGGTGCTGTTGTACAGCGACACGTTGCCGCCGGTCACGGGCACACCGAGCTCGGCACACGCGTCGGCGAGACCCTCGATCGCCTGGACCAGCTGCCACATCGCGGCCGGGTCCTCCGGGGAACCGAAGTTGAGGCAGTCGGTCACCGCGAGGGGCCGCGCGCCGACCGTCGCGACGTTGCGGTACGCCTCGGCGAGCGCCAGCTGCGCGCCCACGTACGGGTCGAGCTTCGCGTAGCGGCCGTTCGCATCCGTCGCCAGCGCGACCCCGAGCCCGGTCTCCTCGTCGACGCGGACCACACCGGCGTCGTCGGGCTGGGCGAGAGCGGTGTTGCCCTGCACGAAGCGGTCGTACTGGTCGGTGACCCACGACTTGCTGGCGAGGTTCGGGGACGCGACGAGGCGCAGGAGCGTCTCGCGGAGCTCGGCGCCGGTCTCCGGGCGGGCGTAGCGGGCCGCGCCCGCCGGCCCGCTGACCGTGTCGGCCTGCAGCGCGTCCTGCCAGGCCGGGCGCGCGTACGGGCGGTCGTAGACCGGGCCCTCGTGCGCCACCGTGCGGGGGTCGACGTCGACGATCCGCTGGCCGAAGTGGTCGATCGTCAGTCGCCCGGTGTCGGTGACGACGCCGATCACCGCCGTCTCCACGTCCCAGCGGGCCGTGATGGCGAGGAACGCCGCCAGGTCCTCGGGGCGGACGACGGCCATCATCCGCTCCTGCGACTCCGACATCAGGATCTCGCCCGCGGTCAGGGTGGGGTCGCGCAGCAGGACCTTCTCCAGGTCCACGTGCATGCCGCCCTCGCCGTTGCTGGCGAGCTCCGACGTCGCGCACGAGATGCCCGCCGCGCCCAGGTCCTGGATGCCCTCCACGACGCCGGCGTGGAAGAGCTCCAGGCAGCACTCGATGAGGACCTTCTCCATGAACGGGTCGCCCACCTGCACGCTCGGGCGCTTCGACGGGACGCCGTCGACGAACGTCTCGCTGGCCAGGATCGAGGCGCCACCGATGCCGTCGCCGCCGGTCCGCGCCCCGAACAGGATCACCGCGTTGCCGACGCCGGTCGCGTTGGCCAGGTGCACGTCCTCGTGCCGCAGGACGCCGAGGCAGAGCGCGTTGACCAGGGGGTTGCCCTGGTAGGAGCTGTCGAACACGAGCTCGCCGCCGATGTTCGGCAGGCCCAGGCAGTTGCCGTAGCCGCCGACACCGGCCACCACGCCGTGCACGACGCGCGCGGTGTCGGGGTGGTCGACCGCGCCGAAGCGCAGCTGGTCCATGACAGCGACCGGCCGGGCGCCCATCGACATGATGTCGCGCACGATGCCGCCGACGCCGGTCGCGGCGCCCTGGTACGGCTCGACGAAGCTGGGGTGGTTGTGCGACTCGACCTTGAACGTCACGGCCCAGCCGTCGCCGATGTCCACGACGCCCGCGTTCTGGCCCATGCCCACCATCAGGCGCTCGCGCATCTTCTCCGTGGTGCGCTCGCCGAACTTCGACAGGTGGATCTTCGAGGACTTGTACGAGCAGTGCTCGGACCACATCACCGAGTACATGGCGAGCTCGGCGTTGGTGGGACGGCGGCCGAGGAGCTCGCGGATCTGCGCGTACTCGTCGGGCTTGAGGCCCAGCTCGGCGAACGGCTGCGGGACGTCCGGGGTGGCCGCCGCGTGGTCGACCGTGTCCGTGCGGGCGTCGATGCCGTCCGCGGGGGCGCCGGAGGCGACGGTGGGGGCGAAGCTCGGGGGTGGAGTCAGCGGTGGTCATGGGTTCCCTACCGGACGGCGCGCGCGGACGGGCACAGGCTACCCGCGCGCCGGGGGCCCGACGGGCGCCGTCTCACCCGATCGGGCGGGCGTCCGCGCGCGTCAAGGGTTGCAGCGCGCCGCCATCGTGGCGAGGAGCCCGACGGCGGGCCGCCAGGGCTCGAGGTTCCAGCTCGCCTTGTCCGGGGCGCCGACGGCGTGGCAGGCGAGCTGGTCGCGCATCGTCGCGGCGTCGACCTCGGGGACGGCGACGAGGAGCTCCTCCTGCAGGAGGTCGAGGCCGGCCTCGCCCGCGGTGCGGGCCCAGGCCGTGGGCACGACGGCGAGCGAGCGCCCGCCCTCGCGCTCGCCCCAGGTCGCGCCCGCCAGGGCGGCGTCGGACACGTGCAGCGTCAGGCTGGCGCCGGGGGCGGCGGTGGCGGTCACGAGGTCCGGGGCCGGACCGGCGAGGGTGGCCGGCCCCACGGGCGCGACGCCACCGACGGCGCGACCGGCCGCGTCGCGGACGAGGAGCGAGCCGTCGGAGCGCATGTCGAGCGTGCCGCCCGCGGGTGCGGCGAGGAGGACGACGAGCGGCTCGGCGGACCCGGCGGGCCAGTCCAGGACGACCGAGCCGTCCGGCTGCACCGTCGCTGCGGCCGCGCGACGGAGACGCTCGACGGCGGCGGGCAGGCCGGGCCGGGCCGCCGGGGACGCGGCCCGGACGGCGTCGGCGGTCGGGGCGACCGGAGCGGGGCTCGGCGAGGCGGCGGGGGTCGGGAGCCCTGCGGCCGTCGGAGAGGCGGCCGTCGGCGTCGGCGAGGAGGCCGCCGTGGGGGCCGCGACGCAGCCCGCCAACGCGACGCAGCCCGCCAGCGCCGCGCCCACGAGGGCGCCCGCCACGGCGACGGCCCGCCCCGTCACCAGGACAGCACGCGCTCCGGGTGCGCCACAGCGTCCCGGACACTGTCGACGTACTGCGGCGCCACCAGCACGCGCACGTCCGGGTCGGCCGCGAGGAGAACACGCGCGACGTGCACCGCGGCGTCCTGAAGCTCCGCCGGGGTCGGGTCCGAGGGCACCGCGAACGCCTCGTTCGCCTTGGTGAAGCTCGTGCCGACGCGCGCCGCCAGGCTGTTCGCGCGGTTGGTCCAGCTCTGACTGAAGGCGTTCACCCACTGGGCGGCCGAGATCACGTTCAGGGAGCCCGGGTTCGGGTACGGGACCAGCGCCACGAGCTGCCCCGGCGGAGCGGCCGTCGAGGCACCCAGCACGAGGGCGGTACCGACCGTCACCTCCGTGTGCGCGCTGGCCTGCCGGGTCTGCGCGCCCGACGAGGCACCGGCGAGCGGATCGGTGCCGCTGGCGGCGAACGTGACCCCGAACACCTGCGAGAGCGCGATGCACAGGGTGACGACCCCGGTGACCCGCGCCGCGGCAGCCCCCCGGGTCACCGCGGGCCGAGGCCGCAGAGCCGCCACGGCACCGACCGCGATCACCGCGACACCGAGCAGCTCGACGCCGACCGCGAGCTTCCAGAAGTAGTAGGAGAGCCCGCCCATACCGCGTTGCTGGATGACGCCGATGACGGTCGCCAGGGCCATCCCGACGAGGACCATCGCGACGGTCCAGCCGGTCCGGAGGCGGGCATCCGCGCTGAGCCCGGCAGGGCGC
Organism: uncultured Actinomycetota bacterium; assembly: GCA_963807045.1. Taxonomy (GTDB): domain Bacteria; phylum Actinomycetota; class Actinomycetes; order Actinomycetales; family Cellulomonadaceae; genus Actinotalea. The sequence goes on from CAWDZL010000002.1 coordinate 1,017,791, forward strand.
GCGCCGGCGGCCACCGCGAGCAGCGGCACGGCCAGCGCGGCCGCCAGCAGCGTCGCGAGCAGGCCGATCGAGACCTCGCCGATCCCGCCCGGGGTGATGAGCGTCCGGCCCGAGGTCATGCTCGGGCTGGCGATGAGGGCGGCGTGCCCGACGCCGAGGACGGTGAGCGTCGCGATCACGCCCGGCACCCACCAGTCCCGGCCGCGGCGCGGCCAGCGCCGACGGCGCAGCGGCAACGCCAGGACGACGAGCGCCGTCGCCGCGATCGGCACGAGCATGATCCAGTTGTGCGCCACGCCGAGGGCCGCTCCGGCGACGGCCGCGAGGGGCACCGGCGCGAGCGGGCGCTCGAGGGGCACGACCAGGAGCGGCAGTGCCGCGAGCAGCGCCACGGCCACGACGAAGTTGGGGAACCCGTCCACGAGGAGGCGGCCGCCGGGGCCCTCCGTGAACGCGACCACGAGGAGTACCAGGACGGGCGCTGCCGCGAGGGGGCGCCGACGCAGCGCCGGCAGGCTGAGGAGCGCGGCAGCGAGCGTCACGAGCGCCATGCCGACGACGATCGCCATGCCACGGTCGTAGAGGACGACCTCCTGGGGGGCGGTGCCCACGTGGCGGCCGCCGAGCAGCTCCATCACGCTCGCGACGGCGGTGTGGTAGCCCTGCGGGTAGCTCGCGTACGACCAGTCGCCGAAGTCGCTCTCCGGCAGCTGGCTCACGAGCGCCCCGCCGCCGCGGATCGACATGGTCATCGAGAAGTGGGCGGAGTGGTCCCACCCGGCCTGGAGCAGCGCGAGGGCCCGCTCCGCGCTGCCCGGGCGCAGGAACGCCATCAGGGTGATGCCGATCCAGCCGGCCGCGAGCGCCAGGAGGCCGTCGGCGGCGCGCCAGCGCGGCAGCAGGCGGGGTGCCCGCCGCCTGGGGTCGACGGCGACCCAGGCCGCCAGCCCCGCCGCAACGGCGGCGACGCCGAGCCCGACCCGCGGCACATCTGTGGGGAGCCGCACCAGCCACACCATCGGCGCGAAGCCGAGGGCGACGCAGCCGAGGTACGCGACGCGGCGCGGCAGCTCCCTCGACGTCGGTACCGCGAGGACGACGACGCCGGCCACCGCGAGCAGCAGCGGGCCGGGCAGGAGGCGCGAGAGGACGAGCGCGCCCATGCCTGCGGCGACGAGAACGGCCGCCAGGACCGGCGCGAGGACGGGGCGGCGCGGTGCGTGCCCGCCCGTGGGATGCGGGTCGGCGACCGAGACGGTCGACTGCTCGCTGACGGTCATGCTCCACCTTAGGATCCGACGCCCGCGGTCTCGCGGCGGGCCCCGGAGAGGCTAGCGCGCATCGGCCACCCCAGGTGGCCGCTCCCGCGCTCGACGGTCTCGGCGGCGGACCGCAGACTGAGGCGATGGAGCTGCCCGTCATGCCGCCCGTCGCCCCGATGCTCGCCAAGGCCGCGCCCGACATCCCGCCCGGCATGGTCTACGAGCCGAAGTGGGACGGCTTCCGGACGGTGGTGTTCCGCGACGGTGACGAGGTCGAGCTCGGCAGCCGCACCGGCAAGCCGATGACCAGGTACTTCCCTGAGGTGGTCGACGCGGTGCGGGCCGAGCTGCCGCCGCGCTGCGTCGTCGATGGGGAGATCGTGGTCGCGACGCGGGACGGCGCCGGGCTGGACTTCGAGGCGCTGCTGCAGCGCATCCATCCCGCCGCCTCGCGGGTGCGGCTGCTCGCGACGCAGACGCCGGCCGTGCTGGTCGTCTTCGACCTGCTGGCGCTCGACGGCGAGGACCTCACGCCGCTGCCGTTCGCCGAGCGTCGCGAACGCCTGGAGACGGCGGTCCCGGGCGGCGGTCCGGGGGTCCACCGCACGCGCTCCACGACGGACCTTGCCGAGGCGCGCGAGTGGTTCGCCGCCTTCGAGGGCGCCGGGCTGGACGGCATCGTCGCCAAGGACCCGCGCCTGGCGTACCAGCCCGACAAGCGGGTCATGGTCAAGATCAAGCACGAGCGCACGGCCGACTGCGTGGTGGCCGGCTACCGCATCCACAAGAACGACCCGCAGGCGATCGGGTCGCTGCTGCTCGGGCTGTACGACGACGAGGGCCGGCTCGCGTCGGTCGGCGTCAGCTCGTCCTTCCCGATGGCCCGGCGCCGCGAGCTCTTCGACGAGTTCCAGCCCCTCGTCACCGACTCCGCGGACCACCCCTGGACGCGCGCCGCCCAGGACGCGGGCACCCGGACCCCGCGGGAGGCCGAGACCAGCCGGTGGGCGGCGGGCAAGGACCTGTCCTTCACGCCGCTCCGACCGGAGCGGGTGGTGGAGGTGCGCTACGACCACATGGAGGGTCCGCGCTTCCGGCACACCACGCAGCTCGTGCGCTGGCGGCCCGACCGCGATCCGGCGTCGTGCACCTACGCCCAGCTCGAGCGACCCGTCTCGTTCGACCTGACCGACGTCCTCGCGTGAGGAGGGGTCGCACAGGCCTAGGCTGCCGGACATGGCCGGTGCGACGGGGCACGAGCAGAACGGCGTCGGGCGCGTGAAGTTCCCGCGCGCCATGTACGAGCGCGAGCTGTACCGCCTCCAGGGCGAGCTCGTGAAGGTGCAGGAGTGGGTGCGCGCCGAGGGCAAACGGCTCGTCGTGATCTTCGAGGGACGCGACGCCGCGGGCAAGGGGTCGGCGATCAAGCGGGTCGCGGAGTACCTGAACCCCCGCGTCGCGCGCATCGTCGCCCTCCCGACGCCGACCGAGCGCGAGCGCTCGCAGTGGTACTTCCAGCGCTACATCCAGCACCTGCCGGCGGCCGGCGAGATCGTGCTGCTGGACCGCTCCTGGTACAACCGGGCGGGCGTCGAGCGCGTCATGGGCTACTGCACGGCCGACGAGTACCACCGGTTCCTGCACCAGTGCCCGATCTTCGAGCGCATGCTCGTCGAGGACGGGATCCTGCTGCGCAAGTACTGGTTCTCCGTGTCCGACGCCGAGCAGGAGGCGCGGTTCCGCTCGCGCCTGACGGACCCGATGCGCTCCTGGAAGCTCTCCTCGACCGACCTGGAGTCGATCACGCGCTGGGAGGACTACTCCCGCGCCAAGGACCAGATGCTGGTGCACACCGACATCCCCGAGGCCCCGTGGTGGGTGGTCGAGAGCGACGACAAGCGCCGCGCGCGGCTGGACATGGTCCACCACCTCCTCGGCACGCTCGACTACCGGGACGTGGCGCGGGAGGCCATCGTGCTGCCGCCCCGGCCGCCGTCCACCGGCTACGTCCGGCCGCCGCGCGACACCCAGCGCTACGTGCCCGACTATGCGACGACGCTCCTGGAGGACGAGCGCTGACCTGCTGCGCTCGCAGCAGGTCCCAGCTGACCGACGCGACGACGCGCGACCGGCCGAAGAATCGATGCCCGAAACAGGCGGCATGTCCATTTCGCCCTGTTAACCTACGGTGCATCCCCGCGCCACTGATCATGGTCGCGCACTTGAGACGCCGAGGTTCGCATGGTCCCCCGCCGAGTCGCTGTCCTGTCCGCGGTGGCCTCCGCCACCCTCGTCCTCGTCGGCGCGGGCGCCGCCGTCGCCGGCGGTTCGGATGCACCCCCGCCCTACCAGGTCACGACGACGGGCCTCGTGCTGCCGGCGGGCACGACCTTCGCCGAGCACGGCGACGTCAACGTCCGGTGGACGGGCTCCACGGGGAGCGCCACGGTGAACATGCACCTCGAGGGCCCGGGGTCCTCGTGGTTCGACCTGTCAGGTGCCACGAGCGTGACGTGGTCCCGCCTCGGCCTCCCGGCGGACGCATGCATCGTCTGGGTGCAGGTGCACGGGTACAACGAGCACTTCGGCGAGGGCGGTCAGAGCCCCGTCTGCCGCGAGACACCGACGCCAGTAGTCACTCCGACGCCGACGCCCACGCCGACACCCACGCCCACGCCCACCCCGACCCCCACGCCCACCCCGACCCCGACGCCGACACCCACCCCCACGCCCACACCCACGCCGACGCCCACCCCCGGCACGAACCCGACTCCCGCTCCGACCCCAGCGCCCGAGGCAGGCCCCGGGCAGCCGCCCGCCGGCCCGATCTCGACCGGGGTCCTCTCCACGGGCGGCGTCGCACAGGGCCCGAAGCCCGCACCCGCCGCCTCCGACGCGACGCCGGCCCCGCGGACCACCCCGACGGAGGGTCTCGCCTCGACCGGCGCGACCGCCCTGCCCTTGTGCATCGCCGCCGTCATGGCCTTCGCCCTGGGTGGCCTGCTCCTGTGGGGCCGGGCACGCCTTCGCGGCAGCGGCCGGCACGCCTGACCACGACCGAGCTGATGTGTGGAGGCCCGCCGAGCAGGTCTCCACACATCAGGCGCGTCCGAGGTTGCCCTCCGGTTGCGGCGCGGCACCGGACGCCCGCTCGCGCCGCAGGTGGTCGCGCGCCTCGGCCTGGCGCGCCCGCTCCGCGCCGCTCGCCACCGCGGCCCGGAGGTGCTCGGGGCCATACCCGAACGCGTCGACGAGGTCCTGCGCGTGCGGCCGGAGCCGGGCGAGGAGCCGGTCCACGTAGGCGGTGACCGTGCGGGCCCGGCTCGCGGAGATGCGCCCGTGCATGAGGTACCAGGCGAGGTTCCGCTCGACGAGGGTCAGGCCGAAGAGGTCGCGCACCCAGGTCAGGACCCGGCGCGTCCCGGGGTCCGTGACCTGCTCGAGGCCGGCCGTGAAGGCCTCCCAGAGGAGCAGGTCCGTGTGAGCCCGGGCGCACTCGATGAGCACGTGCTGCTGGGCGTTGAAGCGTCGGGCCGCCTCCTCCTTGGGCGCCCTCATCGCGGGCCGCAGGGCCATGCCCACCTCGGCGACCATCGTCTCGACCCGGTCGGTGAGGAGCTCACGCTGCGTCTCGGCGTCGCGCAGGTGCCCGACGGCGCGCCGCACGTCCCCGCCGTCGGCCAGGGTCTGCACGACCCGGGCGAGCGGCGTCCGGTGCAGCGCGGCGTCGGCCGCCCGACCCGCGACGTAGCGGGCGAGGGCCGTCGCGTCGATGCCCGCGAACTCCCTGGACCAGTCGGCGAGCAGCCGCTTGGCGACGAGCTGCAGGAGCACGGTGTTGTCGCCCTCGAACGTCGCGTACACGTCGAGGTCGGCGCGCAGCGAGGTGAGCCGGTTCTCGGTGAGGAACCCGGCGCCGCCGCACGCCTCGCGAGCCGCTTGGAGGGTGTCGAGGGCATGCCACGTGGACGCCGGCTTGAGGGCGGCGGCGATCGTCTCCAGGTCCTGCCGGCGCTCGTCGCTGTCGTCCCGCCCCGAGAACACCTCGTCGAACGTCGCGAGCATGCGCTCGTGCGCGAAGACGGCGGCATACGTCTGCGCGAGACGCGGCAGGAGGCGGCGCTGGTGCTCGCCGTAGTCGAGCAGCACGACCTCGTCCGTCGCCGCGCCGGCGAACTGCCGCCGCTGGTTGGCATAGGTCACGGCGACCTGCAGCCCGACCTTCGCGGCGTTCACGGCGGCGCCGTCGAGCGAGACGCGGCCCTGCACGAGCGTTCCGAGCATCGTGAAGAACCGCCGACCGGGGCTGGCGATCGGCGAGCTGTAGGTGCCGTCCGGGGCCACCGAGCCGTACCGGTCGAGGAGGTCGCGGCGCGGTACGCGCACGTGGTCGAACCACAGACGGCCGTTGTCGACTCCGTTCAACCCGCCCTTGAGGCCGTCGTCCTCGCCGCCGACGCCGGGCAGGAAGGCCCCGGTGCGCGTGTCACGGAGCGGCACGTAGAAGGCGTGCACACCGTGCTCGACGCCGAGCGTCCGCAGCTGGGCGAAGACGACGGCCGCGGTGGCGTGCTGGGCGGCGTTGCCGAGGTAGTCCTTCCACGCGGCGCGGAACGGGGTGTGGAGGACGAACTCCTCGGTCGCCGGGTCGTACGTCGCGGTGGTCCCGATGCTGGCGACGTCGGAACCGTGGCCCGTCTCGGTCATCGCGAAGGCGCCGAGGACGTCGAGGACCATGGCGTCGCGCAGCAACCGGGCGTGATGGTCCGCCGTACCCAGGTGCAGGATCGCCGACGCGAACAGGCCCCACTGCACCCCGGCCTTGATCTGCAGGGACGGGTCGGCGACGACGAGTTCCTCGAACCGCGCGATCGAACCGCCGGGGTCGTCGGCGCCGCCCAGCTCGGTCGGGAAGGCCCGTAGGGGGTCGCCCTCCCGCACGAGGATCCGCAGCTGCTCGAGCACGAGGGCGCGGTGCTCGGCCGCGGTCTGGCCCTCGACGCGGTGCAGCCGTGGGTCGGTGAGCGCGGCTCGGGCGGCGCGCCGGATGCCGCCCCAACGCCCGAGCAGGACGGACTCGAGGTGGTCGACGTCGATGCGGGGCAGGGGTGCGGCCGGGCCCCGCGGGACAGCGGGGGTGGCAGGGCCGGGACGCTGGCTGAGGGCGGTCATGGCTGCTCCTTCGGCGGGGCTGACGGGTCCGGTGGTGCTGACGGTCGGGTGCGCGCGAGGCCGCTGACCGGTCCGGTCCACAGCCACGCGGCGACGCGTTCGGTGAGGTCCTCGCGGGCGGGGGCGTCCGGCGTCCCCCGGTGCAGCAGCCACCATTCGCCCACGCCGCGGACGAAGCCGACGGCGCCGGCGGCCCACACGTCGGCGCCGGCTGCGCCCGTGGGATCGGCGACGGCGCGCGCGAAGGGCCGGGCGATGAGCTCGGCGACGGCCTCCAGGAAGTGCCCGAGGGGTGCGGACGCCTCCTCCGAGACCGGACGGGTGACGAACCAGTAGACGTTCGGCGACGCCTCGGCCATCTCGAGGTAGATGTCGATCATGGCGTGCAGCGCCTCGCGCGGGGTGGCGGCGGCACGGGCGGCCTCGTCCATCGCCGTGTGCATCTGGTCGACGACGGCGGCCCCCACCGCCATCTGGAGTCCGGGCTTGTCGATGAAGTACCGGTAGACGATCGACTTCGATGTGCCGGCGGTGGCAGCGATCTCGTCCATCGACACGTCGGGGCCGTGGCGGTGCACGGCCCGCCGCGCCGCGTGCACGAGCTCCGCCCGCCGGGCGAGGCGGTGGCCGGCCCAGCGGGTGGAGCGGCCGTCGAGAGCTGCGAGGCCGTCGTCGACCTCCGGTGCGGCGAGGGCGCTCCGGTTGCCGCCCGGCGGCGTCGCCGGTGTGATCGGACTCACGAAACCGACGGTATCAGGTACTGTGGGTCTCGGGCATACCAGATCGGCACGTCATCCTCCAGGGACGTCCGTCCCTCGGCGACGACCGGTCTCGCGTCTCGACGACGAGAGGACACCCGCACATGGCCCAGACCCCCACCCCGGCGCCCGGCGGTGCCCCGGCCGCCCCGCACGGCGCGCCCGGCAGCCCCCGCCGCGCCCTCGTCGTCGGCGGCAACCGCATCCCGTTCGCCCGCGCCGGCGGCGCCTACGCGCACGTCAGCAACCGGGACATGCTCACGGCCGCGCTCGACGGGCTCGTGGCCCGCTTCGGCCTCGCGGGCGAGCAGCTCGGCGAGGTCGTGGCCGGCGCGGTCCTCAAGCACTCGCGCGACTTCAACCTCACACGCGAGGCCGTGCTCGGCTCCGCACTCTCCCCCTCGACACCCGCGCACGACGTCCAGATGGCCTGCGCGACCGGCATCGAGGCGATCGTCGGCGTCGCGAACAAGATCCGCCTCGGGCAGATCGAGGCGGGCATCGCCGGCGGTGTCGACTCGGCGTCGGACGCGCCGATCGCCGTCAGCGAGCCGCTGCGCCGCATCCTCCTCGACCTCTCGCGCGCCCGGACACCCCAGCAGAGGATCGCCGCCGTCGCCCGGCTGCGCCCGCAGCACCTCGCGCCGTCCGCCCCCACCACGGGCGAGCCGCGCACAGGCCTCTCCATGGGCGAGCACCAGGCGCTCACGACGGCGGCCTGGGGCATCACGCGCGAAGCCCAGGACGAGCTCGCCCTCGCCTCGCACCAGCGCCTCGCCACGGCCTACGACGCCGGGTTCTTCGACGACCTGGTCACGCCGTTCCGCGGGACGACGCGCGACACCACCCTGCGCGCGGACACGTCCCTGGCGAAGCTCGCGACGCTCGCGCCCGTCTTCGGCACGCACCTGTCGACGCCCGCGACCATGACGGCCGGCAACTCGACACCCCTGACCGACGGCGCCTCCGCCGTCCTGCTGGCCGCCGAGGACTGGGCCGCCGAGCGCGGCCTCCCCGCCCTCGCCGCGGTGGTCGACGCCGAGTCCGCAGCCGTGGACTTCGTGCACGGCGCCGACGGCCTCCTACTCGCGCCCGTCCACGCAGTCCCGCGCCTGCTCGCGCGGAACGGCCTGACGCTCGACGACTTCGCGTTCGTCGAGATCCACGAGGCGTTCGCCGCCACGGTGCTGACCACGCTCAAGGCCTGGGAGGACACCGACTTCTGCCGCGACCGGCTCGGCCTCGACGGCCCCCTCGGCACCGTGGACCGTGAGCGCCTCAACGTGCACGGCTCCTCGCTCGCCGCCGGCCACCCGTTCGCGGCCACCGGCGGCCGGATCGTCGCGACCGCCGCGAAACTCCTCGCCGAGCGCGGCGAGGGCCGGGCGCTCGTCACGGTGTGCGCCGCCGGCGGACTCGGCCACGCCCTGATCCTCGAGGCGGTGCAGCCGTGACCGACCGCTACCTCGACCTCGTGAACTCGGGGCCCACTGCGGCCCTGGCGAAGAAGCTCGGACTGCCACGACCCGCCGTCCTGCGCCGCCACCGCCCGGGCGACCCGCTCGCCCCGGGGCCGGTGCTCGTCGTCGCCGACGCTGCCTCGGCGCCCGACGCCGACACCCTCGCCGAGGCGCTCCTGGAGTGGGGGCTCGACGTCCGGCGGCACGGCGGCAGAGACCGCTTCGGCGCCGTCGTGCTCGTGCTCACCGCGCTCGGCTCGCCCGCCGAGCTGGGCGGCCCCGTGCTGGAGGTGGGCGGCGTGCTGCGTGACCTCGCCCGCGGCGGCCGGATCGTCACGGTCTCCCGGCCGGCCACCGGGGCCGCCTCGGCCGCCCAGGCGACGGCCCGGCGCGGCGTCGAGGGCATCCTGCGGTCGCTCGCCAAGGAGCTGCGCGGCGGCGCGACCGCCAACGGCCTGGTGGTCGCCGACGGCGTCATGGTCGGGGCGCCGTCGGTGCTCGGCGGGCTGCGGTTCCTCCTCTCCGGGCGGTCCGCGTTCGTCGACGGGCAGCCGGTGGCAGTGACGTCCGACGGCGCCGCGCCCGAGGACTGGGAGCAGCCCCTGGCGGGCCGGGTCGCCGTCGTGACGGGAGCGGCCCGCGGCATCGGCGCGGCCATCGCACGCACGCTCACGCGGGACGGCGCGCGCGTGGTCGTCGTGGACGTGCCCGCCGCGGGGGACGCGCTCGCCGCCGTCGCCAACGAGATCCACGGCACCGCGCTGCAGCTCGACGTGACCGCCGACGACGCCGCCGACCGGATCCGCGCGCACGCGGCGCGCTACGGGCGGCTGGACGTCGTCGTGCACAACGCGGGCATCACGCGGGACAAGCTCCTCGCCAACATGACGCCCTCGATGTGGGACCCGGTGCTGGCTGTCAACGTCCTCGCCCCGCTGCGGGTGACCGAGCACCTGCTGGCCGCCGGGAACGCGCTCGGCCCCGCGCCGCGCATCGTCGCCGTCGCCTCGACGAGCGGCATCGCGGGCAACCGTGGCCAGACGAACTACGCGGCCGCCAAGGCGGGGGTGATGGGCATGGTCGGCGCGTTGGCACCGACGCTCGCCGAGAGCGGCGGCACCATCAACGCCGTCGCGCCCGGCTTCATCGAGACCGACATGACCGCGCGGATGCCGGCCCTGACGCGACAGGTGGCCCGGCGGTTGTCGTCGCTGCAGCAGGGCGGGCTGCCCGTCGACGTCGCGGAGGCGATCGCGTTCCTGGCCTCCCCGCAGGCCGGCGGGATCAACGGCCAGACGCTGCGGGTGTGCGGCCAGAGCGTCGTGGGCGCATGAACACCGCCCGGCGCGAGGTGCCGGCGGACGGCGCGCCGCCGACGTTCGCCCTGCTCGCGCGCGGGGCGGCGGCGGCCGTGCGAGGCGTGGGCCGGGGCGGGACCGTCGCGGGTGCGCTGCCGGACGTCGCCCTGGTCCGATCCGGGATCCGGCCCGACGTCGACCGGCTGGCCCAGTACCAGGAGCTCGTCGGCGAGACGGTGGGGGACGCACTGCCGTCGGGCTTCTGCCACGTGCTCGCCTTCCCGCTGGCCGCCGCGATGCTCGCGCGGGCCGACTTCCCGCTGCCGGCGCTCGGGATGGTGCACGTCGCGAACCGGGCGGAGCTGCGGCGTCGGGTGACGCTCGGCGAGGCGCTGGATGCACGGGTGCACGCCGGCAACCTCGCACCGCACCGCCGGGGGGCGACCGTCGACGTCGTCGCCGAGCTGATGGTAGGCGACGACGTCGTCTGGCGCGGCGTGTCCACCTACCTCGCCAAGGGCGCGCGGGTGGCCGGTGCGCCCGCCCCCGACGCCGTCGAGCGGCCCATGTTCGAGCCGCCGGCGCCCACGGGGCTCTGGCGCTTCGACCGCGAGTCCGGGCGGCGCTACGCGGCGGTGTCCGGCGACCACAACCCGATCCACACGTCGGCGCTGGCGGCGCGGGCGTTCGGGTTCCCCCGGCCCATCGCCCACGGCATGCTCACGGCGGCCCGCGCGCTCGCCGACGTCGGCACCGCTCGCGGGGACGCCTACGCCTGGGCGGTCGAGTTCGCGTCGCCGGTCCTGCTGCCCGCGGCCGTCTCGGTGCGGATCGCGCCCGACGGCGAGGGGGGCTTCGACGTCGTCGGCTGGTCCCGCTCGGGGCGCGTGCACCTCACCGGCACCGTGGCCCCGCTCCCCTAACCCACCCCGCCTGCCCCACCCATCCCGTCGAGCCGGTCGGCGGGGTGAGTCCGGGCCGAGTCCGGGGGGCGGGAGGGGTGTCGGGGGGTGTCGGGGGGTGGTGGCAGGGTGAGTGGCGTGGAACCGTACCGGGGCGCGCTCGAGCGCGAGGGCTACTACGACGGCCTGGAGCTGGACGGCCTCGACCTCACCGGTCAGGACGCGCGCGAGGCCCGCTTCCTCGACTGTGCGCTGCACGGCTGCGTGCTCGACGACGTGAAGCTGGCCGGCGCGCACCTCGTCGACACCTCGCTGGTCGAGGTCCGCGCCGCCACCCTCGACGTGCCGCGCGCCGAGTGGCGTGACGTCGCGGTCACGGACTGCCGCCTCGGCGCCGTCCGGGCCTTCGCGGGCGAGCTGCTGCGGGTGACCCTGACCGGCGGCAAGATCGACTACCTCAACCTCCGCGACGCGACGATCCGGGGGCTCCGGCTCGTCGGGGTCACCATCGGGGACCTCGACCTGGCGGGCGCCCGGGCGCGCGACGTCGTCGTGCAGGACTGCCGGGTACGTCGGCTCGACCTCACCAACGCCCGGCTGACCGACGTCGACCTGCGTGGCGCCGACCTGTCCGAGATCGACGGCCTCGTCGGGTTGGCCGGCGCCACGATCAGCGAGGAGCAGCTCATGTCCCTCGCTCCGGCGCTCGCCGCACAGCTCGGCGTCCTCGTCCGCTGAGTGTCGGCGGGCGGCCCTACGGTCGGCACATGGAGCAGCGACTGAGCCTGATCACCCTGGGCGTGCCCGACCTCGACGAGGCGCGGCGCTTCTACCTCGAAGGGCTGGGCTGGACGCCGGTGCTCGACATCGCCGGCGCCGTCGCGTTCATCCAGGTCGCGCCCGGCGTCCTGCTGTCGCTCTACGACGCGACGGAGCTCGCGCACGACATCGCGCCGGACCGGACGGCAGCGCCGGTCGTCGGGAACGTGACGCTTGCGCACAACGTGAACTCGGACGCCGAGGTCGACGCCGTGCTGGCAGAGGCCGAGCGGGCCGGCGCGACGATCCTCAAGCCCGCACAGCGGGCCGTCTGGGGCGGGTACCACGGGTACTTCGCGGACCCGGCGGGCACCCCCTGGGAGGTCGCCCACAACCCGGGCCTCACCGTGGACGACGACGGGGCTGTGGTGATCACCGCCGTGGACTGAGCGGTCCCGGCCGGGTCAGCCGGCCAGGCGCGCGAGCAGGCCGGCACGCACCCGGGGCCACTCCGGGGCCAGCACGGAGAAGTACGCGGTGTCGCCGCGGGAGCCGTCCGAGGCGACCCGATGCCCCCGCAGCACGCCCTCCGGCGCCGCCCCGAGCTTGCGGATGGCCGCGATGCTCCGTGCGTTGCGGGCATCGGCACGCAGGGCCACGCGGTGCATCCCCCACGTCTCGAACGCGTGCTCGAGCAGCAGGTACTTGCAGGCCGGGTTCGTCCCGCCACCCCACCACGATCGCCCGTAGAACGTGTGCCCGATCTCGCAGCGCTCCTGACCCGGGTCGACGTCGTAGAGCGCCGTCGTGCCGCGAACCTCGCCGTCCGCGCCGAGCACCGTGAAGGCCACGTGGCCAGGGCGGTCAAGAGCCGCGACGGTGGCGACCGCGACGTCGTCGGGCGCGGCGGGCGGCGGCGTGGTCATCCCGGCCCACAGCGACGCATCGACGAGCGCGAAGAGCGCCGCGGAGTGCTCCGGGGCTCGCGGGACAAGGGTGATGCCGTGGCCGGTCAGGACGAGGTCGTGCTGCACCTGGCGACGGTAACCGCGCACCCCGTCGCCAGCCCATGGGGATTCTCGACAGACGGACGGCGACCGGCGAGGCCTGACGAGCCGCGCGTCAGCCGGACCGCCGTCAACCGACGAGGGCGCCCAGCACGGACGTGAAGAACCGCAGGCCGTCCACGCCGCGGCGGGGGCCTTCGGCGCCGTCCGGCCCGAAACCCGCCTCGACCGCGTGCTCGGGGTGCGGCATGAGCCCGACGACGTTCCCCGCCTCGTTCGTCACGCCGGCGATGTCCCGGCGTGAGCCGTTCGGGTTCCAGTCGGCGTACCGGAAGACGACGCGACCCTCCGCCTCGAGCGCGTCGAGCGTGCGCTCGTCCGCGACGAACTGGCCGTCCTGGTTCTTGAGCGGGATCGTGATGCGCTCGCCGGCGGTGAAGTCGCGCGTCCAGGCGGTGGCCGTGCTCTCGACCGTGAGGAGCTGCTCGCGGCAGACGAACGCCCGGTGGTCGTTCTTGATCATCGCGCCGGGCAGCAGGTGCGCCTCGCAGAGGATCTGGAAGCCGTTGCAGATGCCGAGCACCGGCAGGCCGCCACGCGCGGCGTCGACCAGGCGGTCCATGACGGGGGCGAACCGGCTGATGGCACCGGCCCGCAGGTAGTCGCCGTAGGAGAACCCACCGGGCAGGACGACGGCGTCGACCCCGCGCAGGTCCGCGTCGGCGTGCCAGAGGGCCACAGGCGCGGCGCCGGCAAGGCGGACCGCGCGCTGGGCGTCGCGGTCGTCCAGAGAGCCCGGGAACGTCACGACTCCGATGCGCGCGCCCGACGCCGCGCGCTGCCCGACGGTTTCCGCCGTCGTCACGCCGGGGCCCCGTCGGCCACCTGCACCGAGACGACGTCCTCGATGACGGGGTTGGACAGCAGGGTGGCGGCGGCCTGGCGGACGGCCTCGAGGACCTCGTCGGTGACCTCACCGGCCACCTCGAGCTCGAACCTCTTCCCCTGGCGCACCCCGGTGAACCCGGTGAAGCCGAGCCGCGGCAGGGCGGCCGCGACCGCCTTACCCTGCGGGTCGAGGATCTCGGGCTTGGGCATCACTTCGACGACGACGCGTCCCACGGAGCACTCTCCTGGCTCGGCTGGGTGCGGCCGCCGCGCGACCGCTGGACCGAGGCACAGCGTACCGACGACGCCGGACCTCGCTGCCGGGCGTCCACCAGCCGTCGGCGCCGACCGCAGCCAGCCGCCCGACGACGCTCAGCGCCGACCGCGCGCGGCGCCCCCGCCACCCCCACCGAAGACGAGCATCACGCCGATCACGAACCCGATGTCGTACGCGGCCCCCGTGTTGTGCACCTCGTAGATGCTCACCGAGTCCGAGAACAGCGAGATCACCAACGTGAACAGCACGATGAAGCCGTGCCACACGCCGAGCAGGAAGCCCGCAGGCTCCCCGCCGCCCGCAGCGGCCGTCCCCGCGACGTCGTTGGCCCCCGCTGCGCATGCCCCCAGCAGGAGGACCGCTCCGACCGTCATCACGACAAGCGCCCGTCTGCGCATGCCGACCACCTCCCACCCACACCGAACCACCGCGCGCACCCCGCGCGCAGCCGTTCGGGCGGCTAGGGCGTGCATCACCGGCGCGCCCCGGGTCTCTTCCCAGAGGACGGTCGCGCCCGACACCGGCAGGGAGGGCTGAGGTCGGTCCCGCGGCCACCACGGGGCGGTCCGCGCCCGGGCCGGGCGCGGACCGCCCTGCGCACGCCCGGGACAGCCCCAGCGGAACCACGGGCATAACCCAGCGTTTTCACGAGCATCACGCAGCGCAACGACGAGCAACCCGCAGCGTTCCGACGACCTTCCGGCGCGCCCTCCCCGCCCCGGCACCACCGCGCGGCTACCCTCCCCACGTGACCGAGGCGACGTCGTCGGGCCTGCACCGCTCCATCACGCCCCGTGTGCACGAGGCGCTGGACGACACGCGCATCGTGATGGTGCAGGGCGCCCGCCAGGTGGGGAAGTCGACGCTCGCCAAGGCGATCGTCGCCGAACGCGGCGGCATGCTCGTCACGCTCGACGACCGGCTCGCCCAGGAGACGGCCGAGGCGGACCCGCACGGCTTCGTCAACGCCAACCGCGGCGGCCTCCTCGCGATCGACGAGGTGCAGCGAGCGCCAGGCCTGGTCACGGCGCTGAAGCTCGCGGTCGACGAGGACCCTCGTCCCGGCCGCTTCCTCATCACCGGCTCGGCGAACCTGCTGCACCTGCCCGCCGCGCAGGACTCGCTCGCCGGTCGCGCCGAGACCGTCGAGCTCTACGGCCTCTCGCAGGGCGAGCTCGCGGGCCGGGTCGAGACGTTCGTGGACCGCCTCCTCGGCGGCGAGCGACTCGTCCACCGCAGCGCCCTGGCGCGCGCCGACTACCTCGAGCTGGCCTGCGCCGGCGGCTACCCGGAGGCCCTGCAGCGCACCGCGGGCCGACGCCGGACCGCCTGGTTCCGCAACTACGTCGCGCGCCTCGTCGAGCGGGACGCCCAGGACGTCTCGGGCCTCCAGCGTCTCGCCGAGCTCCCCCAGCTGCTGACGCTGCTCGCGACCCGCACCTCTACCGAGCTCGTCAAGACCAGCCTCGCGGCGGACGCCGGCATCCCGGCGAACACCCTGCCGCCGTACCTCCGCCTCCTCGAGACGCTGTACCTGGTGCACCGCCTGCCCGGGTGGTCACCGCACCTGGCCACCCGCGCCGTCACGCGACCCAAGGTCGCGCTCCTCGACACCGGCCTCGCGGCGAGCCTGGTCAACGTCTCACCGGCCGGCGCGGGCCCCGCAGGAGACCCGCAGTACGCGGGCCGCCTCCTCGAGGCGTTCGTCGCCGCGGAGGTCCGCAAGCAGCTGAGCTGGTCCGAGGAGGCCGCGACGCTCTACCACTACCGCGACCGCAACGGGCCGTCCGTCGACCTCGTGCTGCAGACCCCCGACGGCCGCGTCGCGGGCCTGCAGGTCAAGGCCGGCGCGACCGTGACCAGCACGGACACCCGCTGGCTCACGAGCCTCCGGGACGACCTGGGCGACCGTTTCGTCGCGGGCGTCGTCCTGCACACCGGCCAGACGTCGGTGGCAGTCAGCGACCGCATCTGGGCCGCGCCCATCGAGGTCGTCTGGGCCGGGTGACGGCAACGGGCGCCGGCCCCGGAGGACCGACGCCCGCGACGACGGTGATCAGGCCGGCAGATCGCGGCCCGTCAGCTGCCGGTACGCCTGGAGGTACCGCTCACGCGTCCGCTCGACGACGTCGGCCGGAAGCTCGGGCGGCGGCAGCTTGCCCTTGCGGTCCCAGCCCGACGCCGGCGACGTCAGCCAGTCGCGCACGTACTGCTTGTCGAAGCTCGGCTGGGCACCGCCGGGCGCCCAGGTCTCCGCCGGCCAGAAGCGCGAGGAGTCCGGCGTGAAGATCTCGTCGCCCAACAGGACCTGGCCTGCCAGGGGCCCGTCGACGGCGCGGCCGAACTCGAGCTTCGTGTCCGCCAGGATGATGCCGCGCTCGCGCGTGAGCTCCTCGGCCCGGGCGTACGCCGCGAGGGTCAGGTCCCGGAGGACCGCGGCGTCGTCCGCGCCGACGGTCTCGACGACGCCCTCGAAGGACACCGCCTCGTCGTGCTCGCCCACGGGGGCCTTCGTCGTCGGCGTGAAGATCGGCTCCGGCAGCCTCGAGCCGTCGGTCAGCCCGTCCGGCAGGGCGATCCCGCAGACGCTGCCCACCTCCCGGTACTCGGCGAGGCCGGAGCCGGTCAGGTAGCCGCGGACGACGCACTCGACGGGGAACATCTCCAGGCGGCGGCACACCATGGCGCGCCCCGCGACGGCGTCGGGCACCCCGGCCGGACCGGGCTCGGCGGTGACGAGGTGGTTGCCCACCACCTCGCCGAGCTGCTCGAACCACCACAGGGTCAGCTGCGTGAGCACGCGACCCTTGTCCGGGATGACGCTCGGCAGCACGAAGTCGTAGGCGCTGATCCGGTCGCTCGCGACGACCAGCACGACGTCGCCGTGCTCGGCCTGGGCGGGCGAGCCCGGCCCCGGGAGGTACAGGTCACGCACCTTCCCCGAGTAGACGTGAGTCCAGCCTGGCAGCGCGTCGGGCATGCGGCTCCCCTCTCGGTGGTGCCTCACTCCAGGATCTGCACCGGCGTGCCCAGCGGCAGGCCGAACTCCTGGACGAGGCGGGTGATGTCGGCGTCGAGCATCCGGATGCACCCGTGGGACACGTCGGTCCCGACGGTGTCCGGCTCGTTCGTGCCATGGATGCCGATGACCCCCTGGCCACCGGCGAAGGACTGCAGCACGGGCGAGTAGCCGGAGAGGCCGTAGGCGTACGCCCCGTAGACCCCGCCCGGCGTCGGCGGCTGCAGCAGCTCCTTGATGTAGTACGTCCCGCCGGGGGTCGGCTTGTCCTCCGCGCCGACGCCGACCGGCGCCTGCAGGACGACCTCGCCCGCCTTGTACAGCTTGAGCGTGTGCTCGGCGAGGGCCACCTCGACCTTGAGGTCGGTGGTGCTCAGCGTGACGTCGGCGGCCTTGAGCCAGCCGGTCGAGCCGTTCGGCCGGACGGGCAGCGCGACCTGCAGCCAGCCGTCCTGCTGCGCGAGCACCAGGAAGGTGAGGGGGATCTGCCCGGGCAGCGAGACGACGTCGGCGGCCGTGATGGTGCTGGACGGCGCGGTGGCACCCGCCTCGGCGTAGACGTCGACCGCCTCCGCGGGCGCTGTCGCGATCGTCGAGACGTTCGGGTCCTGCGTCGGTGTCGGCGTCGGGGTCGGCGTGGCCTCGGGTGACGGGGCCGCCGACGTGGCGGGGGCACTGGCGGACGGGCGGGGCTCGGAGCCCCCGGAGCAGCCGGCGAGGAGGCCGCCGAGGAGGGCGGCGCACGACAGCGCGCCGACGAGGCGCAGACGGGACATGCGCGACAAGGTACCCGCTGGCACGGGCGGCCCGCACACGCCGCTCACCAGGTGCGCAGCCCCCGACACGCCGGGCGCACAGTCCGTAAAGATGATCAGTGCGCACATCGCGAGGTTGGGATAGTCTTGGTCCGCTTCGTCTGATGTGTCCGTTTTCGCGCCGAGACCCCCCACTCCCCGAGACCCCCAGGGATCGAGCATGAGACTCCGTTCTGCGCTCACCGGGCTCTGCGCCGTCGGGCTGGCCCTGGCGGGCACCCCCGCCACCGCCGCGGACGGCGCGGTGGACCTGTCCCTCACGGTCACGACCGCCGACGGCGCCACG
This sequence comes from uncultured Actinomycetota bacterium, assembly GCA_963807045.1. Classification (GTDB taxonomy): domain Bacteria; phylum Actinomycetota; class Actinomycetes; order Actinomycetales; family Cellulomonadaceae; genus Actinotalea. The sequence continues at coordinate 1,035,694 of CAWDZL010000002.1, forward strand.
CAGGCATGGTCCGCGAGCGACGTGGTGCCGGGCGCAGGTGCCGAGCTCGTCGGCGGCGCCGAGGGCTGCGCGGTCCGCGCGTCCGTCGACGTCGACCCGGCTGCCCGCACGATCACCCTTGCGGTGACGCGGCCGGCCGGAGCGGTGGACGTCTCGCTCGCGGTGGCCGGCCCCATCGGTGGGTTGGTGCCCGTGAGCCCCGGCGCCTCTGGAGAAGCTGCACGTCGCGGTGACCCCCGAGATCGCTCTCGTCTCGTGGCACGCACAGGGCGCGGAGTGCACCACGTCCACCGCGGTCGTCGCCTACGTCGCGACGGGCGAGCCGCTCCCCGCCGAGGGCGATGCGCTGTCCCGTGTCGTTCCGCAGGCGCCGGCGGCCCCCGTTACCCCCGCGGTTCCCGCCCCCTCCGCGACCGGCAAGGCACCGGCGGCACACGCCGTCACCGCCGACCCGTCGTTCACCGGCTGAACGACCCGCCGCACGGCCCGGCCGCGTCCGCGGCCCCGGCGGGGGGTGCGAGGATCGAGGCGTGACCGATCCGATGCGCTCCGCCGTCGCGGAGTCGGTGCACGTGCCGCTCCTGATCGTGCTCGGCGGCTTGCCGGGCACCGGGAAGACCACGATCGCCCGAGGGCTCGCGCGGGACCTCAGCGCCGTGCACGTGCGCATCGACTCGATCGAGGAGGCGCTCCGCCGCACCGGGCTCGTACGCCCCGACGCCGTCGTCGAGGGTGCCGAGGCCACTGCCGCCGAGGAGACAGCGAGCCCCCCGCCCGCTGCGGCGGCACCGCTGGACCTGCGCGACGCCGGCTACCGCATCGCCTACGCCGTCGCGCTGGACAACCTGCAGGCCGGACACTGGGTGATCGCGGACGCGGTGAACCCCATCGCCCTCACCCGAGAGGCGTGGCGGGCCGTCGGCGAGGCCGCCCGGTCGCCGGTCGTCGAGATCGAGGTCATCTGCTCCGACCCTGCAGTCCTGCGCGCGCGCATCGAGGGGCGCACGGCCGACATCCCCGGGTTCCAGCTGCCCACGTGGGACGACGTCCTCCGCCGCCGCTACGACACGTGGGAGCCGGAGCCCGGACGGGTGGACACGGCGCGCACGCCGCCCGACGTCGCCGTCCGGCAGGCGCTCACGGCGATCATGCGGGCGCAGGCCGCCGGCTGACCCCGCCACCGGTCATCGGTGGGCGGCGCCATCGGCACAGCCCCGGGACGGGGCCGGCGTCACTCCGCCGGCATGCCCGGCGTCTGCGGCATCCGCGCGGCGATGTCCGTGCGGTGGTGCGACCCCCGCAGGCTGATCCGGTCCACGCCCGCGTACGCCGCGGTGCGCGCCGCCTCGATGTCGGGCCCGAGGCCCACCACGGACAGCACACGACCGCCCGCGGAGACCACGGCACCGTCGTCGGTCGCGGCCGTCCCCGCGTGCAGGACGTGCACGTCGGGCACCTCGTCCGCCTCCGCGAGGCCCTCGACCGTGTCACCCGCACGCACGGTGCCCGGGTAACCGAAGGCGGCCACCACGACCGTCACCGCGGCGTCGGGCCGCCAGCGCAGGGCCGGCATCTCGTCGAGGCGGCCCCGGGCGGCGGCGAGCAGCACCTCAGCGAGCGGGGTGGCGAGCCGTGCGAGGACCACCTGGGTCTCGGGGTCGCCGAAGCGCACGTTGAACTCCACGACCCGCAGGCCGCGTGCCGTCAGCGCAAGCCCGCAGTAGAGGACGCCGGAGAACGGCGTCCCGCGGCGGTGCATCTCGTCGACGGTCGGCTGGGCCACACGGGCCACGACCTCCTCGACGAGGCCCGCCGGCGCCCACGGCAGCGGCGAGTAGGCGCCCATGCCACCCGTGTTCGGCCCGGCGTCGCCGTCGAGGGCGCGCTTGAAGTCCTGCGCCGGGGCGAGCGGCACCACCGTCGTGCCGTCGCACAGGCAGAAGAGCGAGACCTCCGGCCCGTCGAGGTACTCCTCGACGAGCACCGTGGCGCCGGTCCGCCGCTCGAGGCAGCCGCGGGCGTGGGCGAGGGCCTCGTCGCGGTCGGAGGTGACCACGACGCCCTTGCCTGCCGCCAGCCCGTCGTCCTTGACGACGTACGGCGCGCCGAAGGCGTCGAGCGCCTCGGCGACCTCGGCCTCCGTCGTGCACACGTGCGCCATGGCGGTCGGGACGCTGGCACCGGCCATGACCTCCTTGGCGAACGCCTTGGAGCCCTCGAGCGCCGCAGCCGCCGCGCTCGGGCCGAAGCACGCGATGCCGGCCGCGCGGACGGCGTCCGCCACCCCGGCGACCAGCGGCGCCTCCGGTCCCACGACGACGAGGTCCGCCGCCAGGGCGGTGGCCAGCTCCGCCACCGCGGCGCCGTCGTTCGCGTCCACGGGGTGCAGGGTGGCGAGCGCGCCGATGCCGGGGTTGCCCGGGGCGGCGTGCAGCTCGTGGCCGCCCTCCGTGGCACCACCGAGCGCGCGGACGATGGCGTGCTCGCGCGCGCCCGAACCGATGACCAGGATCCTCACGGGCGGTCAGCCTATCGGCGCCTGCGGCGGACCGGGCGGACGCCCGCGATCAGGGCAGCAGCTCGTGGCGCACGATGGTCGCGTCACGGCCCGGGCCGACGCCGATCGCGGAGATCCGCGTGCCGCTCATCTCCTCCAGCGCCAGCACGTACCGCTGGGCGTTGGCCGGCAGCTCGTCGAAGGTGCGGCACCCGGAGATGTCCTCCTGCCAGCCGTCGAGCTCGGCGTAGACGGGCGTGGCGTGGTGGAAGTCCGACTGCCCCGACGGCATCTCGTCGAAGCGGCGGCCGTCGACCTCGTACGCGACGCACACCGGCACCTTCTCCAGGCCGGTCAGCACGTCGAGCTTGGTCAGGACGAGGTCCGTGAGGCCGTTGATCCGGCCGGAGTAGCGGGCAACGACGGCGTCGTACCAGCCGCACCGCCGCGGTCGGCCCGTGGTGACCCCGAACTCGCCACCGGTCGTGCGCAGCCACTCGCCCCTGTCGTCGTTCAGCTCCGTCGGGAAGGGACCCTCGCCGACGCGGGTCGTGTAGGCCTTGATGACACCGACCACGCGGTCGATGCGCGTCGGGCCGATGCCGGAGCCGGTGCAGGCCCCGCCGGCCGTCGCGCTCGACGAGGTCACGAACGGGTAGGTGCCGTGGTCGACGTCGAGCATGGTCGCCTGACCCGCCTCGAACAGGACCACCTTGCCGGCGTCGAGCGCGTCGTTGAGCAGGAGCGGGGTGTCCTGAACCATCGGGCGCAGGCGCTCCGCGTACGCGAGCAGGGCGTCGAGCGTCTCGTCGACCGTGATCGCACGGCGGTTGTAGACCTTCACCAGCAGGTGGTTCTTCTGGTCGAGGGCGCCCTCGACCTTCTGCGCCAGGATGTGCTCGTCGAAGAGGTCCTGGATGCGCACCCCGACCCGGTTGATCTTGTCGGCGTACGCAGGCCCGATGCCCCGCCCGGTCGTGCCGATGCGGCGCTTGCCGAGGAACCGCTCGCTCACCTTGTCGATCGTCTGGTGGTACGGCGCGATGACATGCGCCGCCGAGCTGACGACGAGACGGGAGGTGTCGACGCCGCGGACGTCGAGCGCGTCGATCTCCGCGAAGAGCACGGCGAGGTCGACGACGACGCCGTTCCCGATCACCGGCGTGACGCCCGGGGAGAGGATGCCGGAGGGCAGCAGGTGCAGCGCGTACTTCTCGCCGTCGATCACCACGGTGTGTCCGGCGTTGTTGCCGCCGTTGAACTTCACCACGTAGTCGACGCGGCTGCCGAGCTGGTCGGTGGCCTTGCCCTTGCCCTCGTCGCCCCACTGGGCGCCGAGCACGACGACGGCTGGCATGACCTACCTCCACGACGTTGACGCGATCGGCCGCACCGAGGTTACCTGCTCGGGCGATGTCGGCGCGGGCACGCACGCGGGGTGGACGCCGGACCGGTCCGGCTCCGAGTGCGACCGGCAGGGGCCGTGGCTACAGTCGGATGACCCTGCGACACGCGCCCCGGCCCCAGAGAGCAGTCGATGTTCGAGATCGCGACCTCGCCGACGACGACGACAGTCGCCATCACCGGCGACCTGGACCTCCTCGCACGCGAGCAGTTCCCGGGCGTCGCGGCCCGCGTCACCGGGCTGCGCCGGCAGCTCCTCGTCCTCGACATGTGCCGCGTCACGTTCATGGACTCCACGGGCGCGGCCTTCGTGATCTCCCTGGCCGATGCGTCGCGCAAGCGGGGCGGCGCCACGGTGCTCCGGGGCTGCAGCGAGCGGGACCTGTTCGTCCTTGAGGTGTGCGGCGCGCTCGACCTCTTCCGGATCGACACCGACCACGGGTGCGCGACCGCCGACGGCGACGCCGTGCCCACCGCGCCGCGGTCGTAGCCGAGGCGGCCCGCCCGGTCGCGTACGCGTCAGGCCTCGGGCGTCGGCCGCTCGTCCGACGCCTCGGCGTCCACCAGGGCCTGGGCGTCCGGGCCGCCGAAGTCGCGCGGGCGCACCCGCGCCCAGACCAGCTTCCCGTCGCCCGACGGCCGCCAGCCCCAGTCACCCAGCCGCTCCACGATCCGCATGCCGAAGCCGCCGACACGGCCGGGGTGCCCGTCGGTGCTCACGGGCGGCGCGGGGTTGGCGTCCTCGACCTCGATCCGCAGGCCGTCGCCGGTGTCGAAGAGGCGCAGGACGACGTGCCCCCACCCGTGCATGACGGCGTTCGCCACCAGCTCGGAGACCACGAGCTCGGCGCTCGCCGCGCCTGGGATGCCCCAGGCGGCGCACGTGCGCACGACGGCGTGGCGGGCCCGCCCGATCGACTCGGGCTCGCTGGGGAGCGACCACCGCCGCCGCCGGGGCGCGCCGTTCCCGGTGGGCCGACTGTCCTGCTCAGGGTCCGGGATCCGCACGACGACGACCGCGACGTCGTCCTCGGGGTCGTCGGCGAGGCGGGACAGCAGCTCCTCGCCGATCCCGGCCGCGTCCGAGCCCGCCATCGCTGCACCGGCCTCCGCGAGCGCGGCGAGACCCTCCTTGAGCGTGCGGCTGCGACGCTCGATCAGGCCGTCCGTGTACAGGAGCAGGACGTCGCCGGGCTGCAGGTCGAGGGCCGCCGTCGAGCGACCGCCGCTGCCGAACCCGATCAATGAGCCCCCCGCGTCGTCGAGCCGCAGCACCTCCGTGCCCCGCACGACCAGCGGAGGGAGGTGCCCGGCCCGGGAGTACCGCAGGCGCCAGCCCCGCTCGACCCGGCTGAGGGTGGCGAGCACGAGGCTCGCGCTGCGCGGCACGCGCATCCCGGCGACGAGCTGGTCCACGCGGTTCAGCACGGCGCCCGGCTCGGCGTCGGGCTCGAACGCGCAGGAGCGCACGACCGAGCGCAGCTGGCCCATCGCGGCCGCCGCCTCGACGTCATGCCCGACGACGTCCCCGATCACCACCGCGACGACGTCGGGCGAGACCTGCAGGACGTCGTACCAGTCACCGCCCACCTGGGCGTGGCCGGAGCTCGGGGCGTAGTAGGTCCAGACGTCGAGGTCGCGCACCTCCGCCTGCTCAGGCAGCATCGCGCGCTGCAGCGTCTCGGCCAGCCGGTGCTCGCGCGCGTAGAGGCGCACGTTGTCGACCGCCATACCCACGCGGCGCACGACGAGGTAGAGCACCGCGCGATCGTTGTCGTCGAGCCCTGCGAGACCGGTGCCCTGGCGTGGCACGGTCGCGAGCACGCCGAGGGCGGTGCGGCGGCCCGCCACCGCGTGCACGACGACGGCCGGCACCCCGTCCGGCACCGCGGTGCGCAGCCGGGCCGCCAGCGAGGCGGTGGACGGGCCGGCGTCGCCAGTGTCGAGCCGCACCTCGATGGGGCCCTCGACGGCGCCGTCGAGCAGCTCCTGCACCGGGTCGGGCAGCAGCGGGTCGGGCAGCAGCGGGCCGACCGCGGTGGCGGCGCGACGACGACGCGGGGCGGGGGTCGCCGAGATCCCGTCGGCCGGGCGCAGACCGCCCTCGTCGACGAAGAACCCGGCCCAGGCGACCACGTCGTCCCGCAGGAGACCGGCGATCTCGCGCAGGACGTAGGGGCTCTCGAGGTCGTAGAGGATGTCGGACACGCGAGTGACCAGGGTGAGGCCCGTCCGCGCGCGGCGCTCCGCCTCGAAGGACAGCTGCTGCTGCGCCGCCCGCGTGACCTGGTCCGTGACGTCGACCTGGATGCCCACCCAGTGGGTGACCTTGCCGCTCTCGTCGCGCATCGGCGACACCGACACCTGGTTCCAGAAGGACCCGCCGTCGCGCCGGTAGTTCAGCACGGTGACCGTCGCGGACCGCCCCTCCCGCACGGCCTGGCCGAGGAGCGCGGCCTGGTCCCGGTCGGTCTCGGGACCCTGCAGGACGCTCGGGCCGCGCCCGAGGACTTCCTCCGCGGCGTAGCCCGTGGTGCGCGTGAACGCGTCGTTCACCCACACGATCGGCGACCCCGCGCGGCGGCCGTCGGTGATGACGATCGACACGTCGGTGGCGTGCAGAGCGCGGTCGCGGATCTCCGCGAGGCGCGCCACCTCGGGCGCCTCGGGATTGACCATCACCGCCTCCGATCGTCTAGCGTTCGATCAGACGCATCCGCTGCGCCGCGCGTCGGGGCGTCCGCCCGATTCGCCAGTCGCCATTGGGGGGAACGACGTGCATAACGGCAACAAGTCCGGGCACGACGAACCTGCGACGACGGACGTGACGTCCGGGGGGAACGACCCGAGCGACCAGCGTCCCACGACCTCCGACGATGCACCCGTCCAGGTCACCGACGGCCCGAGCGCGCCGGGCTCCGGCGAGCCCGCGTCGGTCCACGTGATCGTCACGCACGACCGCACGCGGATCGTCGTCTCCGGCGAGATCGACGCGGACCTCGGCCCTGACCTGCAGGAGGCCGCCGCGGACGCCGAGGCCACCGGCCTACCCATCGAGGTCGACGCGACGCACGTCACGTTCATGGACTCCTCGGGCATCGCGTTCCTGGCGCGCCTCGCGTCCCGGTCCGCGGATCGCGTGCGGGTGCTCCGGGCGCCCGACCCCGTGCGGTTCCTGCTCGAGGTCACGAGGATCGGCGAGCTGCTCGACCTGGTGGACGACGTCCCGGCCGCGGTCCCCGCGGACGTCCCCCGCATCGGCGCACCCGTGGGCCGAACGCCCGACGACGCGGCGTAGCACCGCTCGCGCGGCAGCCGCCGTCGGGCGCCGCGCCTACCCCCTGCAACGACAGCGGCGCCCGCCACCCCGAGGGGTGACGGGCGCCGTCGTCGTGACTGAGGGTCAGCCGATCGACTGGCCGGCCGAGCGCAGCTGACGGCACGCCTCGGAGATGCGCTGGGCCATGCCGCCCTCGGCGGACTTGCCCCAGGCGCGCGGGTCGTACGCCTTCTTGTTGCCGACCTCGCCGTCGATCTTCAGGACGCCGTCGTAGTTCTTGAACATGTGGTCGACGACCGGACGCGTGAACGCGTACTGGGTGTCGGTGTCGATGTTCATCTTGATGACGCCGTTGTCGACCGCCTCGGCGATCTCGGCCTCGGTCGAGCCGGAGCCGCCGTGGAACACCAGGTCGAACGGGTTCGCCTTGCCGACCTTGGCGCCGACCTCGTCCTGAATCTCCTTGAGCAGGGCCGGGCGCAGCTTGACGGCGCCGGGCTTGTAGACGCCGTGCACGTTGCCGAAGGTCAGGGCCGTCATGTAGCGGCCCTTCTCGCCCAGGCCGAGCGCGGCGACCGTTGCCAGGCCGTCCTCGACGGTCGTGTAGAGCTTCTCGTTGATGGCGGCCTCGTGGCCGTCCTCCTCGCCGCCGACGACGCCGATCTCGATCTCGAGGATCGTGCGGGCCGCCTGCGAGAGCTCGAGGAGCTCGGCCGCGACGACCAGGTTCTCCTCGAGGACGACGGTGGAGCCGTCGAACATGTGCGACTGGAAGGTGGGCAGCTTGCCCGCCTTGACCTGCGCGGCCTCGATCTCGAGCAGCGGGCGGACCCAGCTGTCGATGTTGGCCTTGACGCAGTGGTCGGTGTGCAGGGCGACGGTGATCCCGTAGCCCTTGGCGACCTCGGCCGCGTACGCCGCGAGGGCGAGGGAGCCGGCGACGCGGTTCTTGACGGTGGCGCCGGACGCGTACTCCGCGCCGCCGACGGACACCTGGATGATGCCGTCCGACTCGGCCTCCGCGAAGCCCCGGAGGGCGGCGGTCAGGGTCTGGGACGACGTCACGTTCACGGCCGGGTACGCGAAGCGACCGGCCCGCGCGCGGTCGAGCATCTCGACGTAGGCCTCAGGGGTGGCGATAGCCATGGGTGCTCCTGCTGAGTACGAGGGTGGGTTTCGCGGCCATCGTGTCACGGATCGGTCCCACCCCGCCGGGACCTCTCGCCCGCAGCGACCAGCGGGTGTCCAGGTAGATAGACAGACCTAGTAGTCGGCGTTACTGTCTAGCCGTGACCAGACCCCCCGAGCCTCCCTGCGTCGGCGATGTCACGCCGGACGCCTGGCCGGGCGACTGGCTGCGCGGGGTGCTCGGGCTGTGTGCGCTGCACGCGCTCGCCGAGGGGCCCACCTACGGGTACGCGCTGGTCGTCCGGCTCGCGGCGGGCGGCCTCGGCACGATCAAGGGCGGCACCCTCTACCCGTTGCTGAGCCGCCTCGAGCAGACGGGGCTGGTGGACGTCGAGTGGCGCGCGGGCGAGGGCGGGCCGGGGCGCAAGTACTACGCCCTCACCGACGCCGGGCGTTCGGCGCTCGCCGCCGGCGCGCACGACTGGGCCCGCTTCGCCGAAGCCACGACGCGCTTCATGCACGACGCCGCCACGACCACCCCGAAGGAGGACTCATGAGTGAGCACGGCGGCCGCCGTCGGCCCCGCATCGACCGGTACGAGGTCGAGCGCGCCCTCGCGCCCCACGTCGAGCCCGAGTGGGCGGAGGCCGCGATCCTCGAGCTGCGCCTGCTCGGTGTGTCCGGCGAGCGGGTGGGCGCCGCGCTCGCCGAGGTCGACGCCCACTGCGTCGACAGCGGCGAGCCCGCGGCCGAGGCGTTCGGGGACCCCGTCGCCTACGCCCGCAGCCTGGGCCTGCCCGACGACGACTCGGCGCGGGCCGGCATCGCGATCGCGGCGCTGCCGCCGGTCCTGCAGACGTTCGGCATGCTCGCCGTCCTGTGGGCCGTGCCCGCACTCCGACGGGGCGAGCCTGTCGACGTGAGCACGGGGCTCGTCGCCATGCTCGCAGCGTTCGCCGCCGCCATCGCGGTCCTCGTCGTGTGGAGCACGCCCGTGCTCCGCCTCGTCGTCGAGCGGCCGGTCGTGGCGATGGTGGCCGCGATGGGCGCGCTCGCCGCGATCGTGGCCCCGCTGCTGCTCGCGACGAGCACGCTGATCGCCGCACCCGCCTGGCCGGTGCTGCTGGGTGGCGCCGCCGCCCTGGGCGCCGGGGTCGTCTGGGGCCTGCGCCGGGCGAAGCTCGACGCGTCGCCGCTCGTCGTCCCGAACGCGCCGCCGCCGCGCTGGCAGGGCGGCCGCGTCGCCGGGCTCGTCGCCACCTGGCAGGCGCCCGTCATGACGGCGCTCCTGGCCGGCGTGCTGTGGTTCGCGGCCTGAGGCAGGCGAGCACCCGCCGCTTGTCGGAGCCCGACGCTAGGTTCCTGATCATGACCACCGACGCCGACGCGACCTGGCACGCCGTCGCCACCATCCGTACCGAGCTCGCCGACCAGCTCGCCCAGCTGCCGGCCGCGGCCTGGGACGGGCCGACGCTGTGCAGCGGCTGGCGGGTGCGGGACGTCGTCGCGCACGTGACCCTGCCCGAGCACTTCGGGATGGCCCTGGGAGGGCTCGTCCGGGCCAGGTTCAGCCTCGCGCGGATGATCCACGAGGACGCGGTGGGCCGCGGGTCCGCGCCCGTCGAGGCCGTGCTCGCCGACTTCCGGGCCTCCGCCCCCCGCCGCGCGACGCCGCCGGGCCGGCGGCCCCAGCACGTGCTCGACGACCTGTACGTGCACGCACGTGACGTCCGGCGCCCGCTGGGTCTTGCGGCGCCTACCGGCTCGCCGACGCTCGACGAGGCAGTCCTCGCGACGATCCTGGCGACACTCGCGGAGGACCGTGGCCTACGCGTCCCGCCTCGCATTGCGGGCCTGCGGCTGGTCTCGACGGACGTCGACTGGGCCCACGGCACCGGGCCGGAGGTCCAGGGGCCGGCCGAGGCGCTCGCGCTCGCCATGACCGGGCGGCCCGTGGCCCTCGCCGAGCTGTCCGGCCCCGGCGTCGAGACCCTGACGGCACGGCTCGCCTGACGCCAGGGTTGTCCTGACGGCACGGCCGCCCCAGGGCACGGCTCAGGTCCAGCGACTCACCCACGCATGCATCGCGATCGCGGCGGCAGCGCCCGCGTTGATGGACCGCGTCGAGCCGAACTGCCGGATGTGCAGCACGTCGGTGCACGCGGCCTGAGCGGCGTCGGACAGCCCCGAGCCCTCCTGCCCCAGGACGAGCACGCACGCGCGCGGCAGCGGGTAGCCCTCGAGCGCCACGGACCCAGGGGTGTTGTCGACGCCCAGCAGCGGGAGCCCGGCACCGGCCGCCCAGCCCGCGAGCGCGGCGACGTCGGGGTGGTGCCGCACGTGCTGGTAGCGGTCCGTGACCATGGCCCCGCGCCGGTTCCATCGCCGTCGCCCGACGATGTGCACCTCGGCCGCCAGGAAGGCGTTCGCGCTGCGCACGACCGAGCCGATGTTCATGTCGTGCGCCCAGTTCTCGACCGCCACGTGGAAGGGGTGCCGACGGGTGTCGAGATCGGCCACCACGGCGTCGACGGTCCAGTACCGGTAGCGGTCGACGACGTTGCGCCGGTCGCCCTCCGCGAGCAGGCCGACGTCGTACCGCGGGTCGAGCGGGGCAGCCGGGTCGGGTCCGAGGCGTGGCCAGGCGTCCGGGCCGCCCGGCCACGGACCGACGCCTACGGTGCGCTCGTCGATGTCGCCGGGCCCCTCGTGGGCATCCACCGGCGCGCCGACGCCGGTCACCTGGTCCTCGGGGTCGCTCCGCACGGTCGCCATCCTGCCCGCGACGTCGGCGGTCGGCTGCGTCTGACACCCTCGGGGGATGACGAGCTGGCAGACGCACACGTCCCGGACGGCGTACGAGAACCGCTGGATCCGGGTGCGCGAGGACGAGGTGACCAGGCCCGGCGGCGACCCCGGCATCTACGGCGTCGTCGAGCTGCGTCACCCGGCGGTGTTCGTGGTGGCGCTGACCGCCGACGACGAGGTCGTGCTCGTCGAGCTCCACCGCTACACCGTCGGCGCCTCGTCGCTCGAGGTCCCGGCCGGCGGGTCGGACGGCGAGGAGCCCCTGCGGGCCGCCGCGCGCGAGCTGCGGGAGGAGACCGGCCTCGTCGCGCGCGAGTGGACGGCGATCGGCCGCATGTTCGCGCTCAACGGCGTGTGCGACGCGCCCGAGCACGTGTTCCTCGCGCGCGGCCTCACCGCGGCCGACGACGGCGACGGCGACGGCCGGGCCGAGGAGGGCATCACCGCCGTGCATCGGGTTCCGTGGGCCGATGCGCTGGGCATGGTCGCCAACGGCACCATCACCGACGGCGAGACCGTCGCGGCCCTCATGTACGCCGCGATCGCCCTCGGTCGCGTCGGCTGACCCGGTCTGCCCTCGGGGTCGACCCCGATCAGCCCTCGGGCTCGAGTTCGACCGTCAACGCCCCCGCCACCGCGCGCGCCCGCACGCGGGCCTCGTCGACGTCCGCGCCGCGGGCCAACGCCACCGCCACCCGCCGCCGACCGGCCACGCGCGGCTTCCCGAACAGCCGCAGCTGCGCCGTCGGCACCGCGAGCGCGGCGTCCACGCCCACGAACCGGGGCACGCCGTCCCCCTCAGCGAGCACCGCGCACGACGCCGCGGCCCCCTGCCCGGCCTCAGCGCCCAGCCGCAGCGGCGCCTCGACCGGGAGCCCGAGCACCGCACGCGCGTGCAGCGCGAACTCGGACAGGTCCTGCGACACGAGGGTGACAAGACCCGTGTCGTGCGGCCGGGGCGAGACCTCGGAGAAGAGCACGCGGTCCCCGACGACGAACAGCTCCACCCCGAAGAGCCCCCAGCCGCCGAGCGCCGCCGTCACGGCAGCAGCAACCCGCTGCGCCTGGGCCAGCACACCGTCGGGCAGCGCCGCCGGCTGCCACGACTCGCGGTAGTCGCCGTCCACCTGCACGTGCCCCACCGGCTCGCAGAACACCGTGCCGCCCACGTGGCGCACCGTGAGCAACGTGATCTCGGAGTCGAACGCGACGAAACCCTCGACGATGCAGCGCGCCACCGCGCCCGAGCCGGCCGTGCGGCCCCCCGTCTGCGCGTACGACCAGGCGTGCGCGGCGTCGTCGGGCGTGCGCACCACCGACTGCCCCTTGCCCGACGAGGACATCACGGGCTTCACGACGCACGGCAGCCCGACGGCCTCGACCGCCGCCTGCAGCTCGGCGAGGGAGTCGACGAACCGGTACGGCGACGTCGGGAGCCTGAGCTCCTCCGCGGCCAGGCGCCGGATCCCCTCCCGGTCCATGGTCAGGCGCGTCGCGCGGGCGGTCGGCACGACGCGCACCCCGGTCGCCTCGACCTCGGCGAGCACCGCAGTCGCGATCGCCTCGATCTCCGGCACGACGACGTGCGGTGCCTCCGCGGCCAGCACCGCCCTGAGCGCGGCCGGGTCGAGCATGTCGACGACGTGCGAGCGGTGCGCGACCTGCATCGCGGGCGCCCCGGCGTACCGGTCGACCGCCACCACCTCGGCCCCGAGCCGCTGCAGCTCGATCGCGACCTCCTTGCCGAGCTCACCCGAGCCGAGCAGCAGGACACGGGTGGCGCCCGACGTCAGGGGGGTCCCGAGGGTCACGGGGCTGGTCGCGGCGGCGGGCGGCGGGAGGGCGGTCATGATCGCATCCTGGCATCGGGGGCGGGTCCGCCCGGAACCTACTCCACGCCCCGCCAGGCCTGGACCACGCGCAGGCGCCCCGACGTGTGCAGCACCGACCGCGCGTACAGCCGGGAGCTCAACCGGACCAGCACGACGGCGGTCAGGGCGACCCCGACCGCGGAGACGTACGGCTCCCAGGCGTCGGCTGTGCCCAGCACCACCCGGGCCGGCATCAGCAGGGGCGCGGTGAACGGCACGTAGGAGAGGACGGCCCGCACGCTGTCGTCGATCGGCAGGATCGCCGCGAACAGGGCGGCGACGACGAGGATCTGCATGAGGGCGGTCGTCGAGCTCAGGTCCTCCACGCGGGCGGCGAGCGAACCACCGACCGCCCACAGGCACGCGAGCAGCACGAAGCCGAGCAGGAAGAACGCGACGAACCAGCCCGAGGCGCCGAGGAGCTGGCCGAGGAACGCCCGCTGACCGACGACGACGGCGCCGATCGCGCCCGCGCCCACCACCACCAGCACCTGGACGAGCGCCATGATCGTCGTGCCCACGACCTTGCCCGCGAGCAGCCAGCGCACCGGCATCGCCGCCACGAGGAGCTCGACGACGCGGGACTGCTTCTCCTCCGCGACGCTCTGCGCGATCGACATGCCGAACGTGAGCACGGAGACGTAGAAGAGGAACGCGAACGCCAGGATGAGCAGCTCGGGCGCCACGGTGCCCTCGCGGCGGGGCTCGACGATGTCCACCACCGGCGGCGTGGGCTGGGTCAGCGCGGTGACCTGGGCCGGCGAGAGACCGTCGGCCTCCGCCTCCGCCGCGACCTGGAGCTCGTCGGCCGCCGCCGTGATCAGGGAGCGGAGCTCGGGCGCCACCTCGTGCAGGCCGACCAGGCGCAGCGCACCCGGCTCGTCGCCCACCAGGACGGCGTCGACGTCGCCGTCGCGGAGCAGGCGGCCCAGGTCGACATCGGGTTCCGCCGCGACCCAGGTGATGACCGCGGGCGGCAGCCCACCGACGTCGATCAGCGCGTCCGGGAGGGTGGGCGGCTCGCCGTCGTCCTCGGCCTGGGCGCCGAGCAGGGCGGCACGTTCGATGACGTCGACCGCAGCCGGGCCCTGGACCGCGACGCGGAGGCTCGGGGTGCGTTGGCTGAGGAGCGCGGGCACGACGGTCGCGACGGCGACCAGCACGAGCATGAGGACCGTCGTCCAGATGAAGGCCCGGTCACGGAGCTTGACGACGATCTCGCGGCGCGCGACGACCGCGGTCGTGGACAGGGCGTTGCGTGCCGGCGCGGTCATCGCACGACCTCCCGGAAGATCTCGGCGAGGCTCGGTCGCACCACGGCGAACTCGCGCACCCGGCCCTGCGCCTGGGCAGCGGCGAGGAGCGCCTGTTCGTCGCCGTCGTCGGGCAGGTCCACGAGGACGACCTGCTCGCCGTCGCCGGCCGGGGCGTCCGCCGTCGCGGCGTCGGACTGGGGCGCGGCATGGGGCACCAGCGCGTCGTCGGGCGCGAGCGCAGCGCCCGGCACGGCCCCGACGAGGAGGTCGCGCGCCTCCGCCGCCGCGCCCGACCCCAGCACGACCCGGTAGCGCCGGCCCGTGCGCCCGCTGCGCAGCTCGGCGGCGGGCCCGGCCGCTACGACGCGGCCGTGGTCGATGATCACGACGTCGTCGCACAGCCGCTCCACCAGCTCGAGCTGGTGGGAGGAGAAGAGCACCGGGACGCCCGCCGCCGCGCGGGTGCGGAGCATGCCGCCCAGCTCGTCGACCGCGAGGGGGTCCAGGCCCGAGAACGGCTCGTCGAGCACGAGGACGGTCGGGTCGTGCACGAGCGCCGCAGCCACCTGCACGCGCTGCTGGTTGCCCAGCGAGAGGGTCTGCAGGAGGTCATCGGAGTGGTCGGCGAGGTCGAGGGTCTCCAGGAGGTCCGTCGCATGCCGCCGCGCCGTCCCGGCATCGAGCCCGTGCACGCGGCCCAGGTACACCAGCTGCTCGGCCACCCGCATCCGGGGGTAGAGGCCGCGCTCCTCGGGCATGTAGCCGAACCGCGAGCGCAGGGCGAGGGTCAGGTCCGCGCCGCCGAACGTGACGCGACCGGCGTCGGGCGAGAGCACCCCCATGATGATGCGCATCGTGGTGGTCTTGCCGGCGCCGTTCGCACCGACGAACCCCGTCAGCCGACCCGGCCAGACGGCGAAGCTCACGTCGTCGAGCACGACGCGACCCCCGAAGGCGCGGCTCACGCCGCTGACCCGCAGCTCGCCCACCGTTCCTCCTCGCTCGCCACGAACCCTACCGACGCGCCCGCCGTCCTTCACGCCTCCCTCACCGGCGCTGCCCGGGTCACGCACCGGGCTGCCCGGCGCCGACCAGGAGCGGCCCGTACCCTGGACCCGTGATCGCGACGCTCCTGACCATCGGCGGGCACGGCCCGGTGTCGACTCTCGGGCCGAGCTGGCTCGACCCGAGCACGATCATCACGAACCTGGTCAGCTGGCTCGGCGCGTGGGCCGTCGTCGGCGTCTGCGCCGTCATCTTCGCCGAGACGGGGCTGCTGGTCGGCTTCTTCCTCCCCGGGGACTCGCTCCTCTTCACGCTGGGGATGTTCGTCGGGTCGGGCGACATCGACACGCCGCTCGGGGTCGTCCTGCCCGTCGTGTTCATCGCGGCAGTGGTCGGCAACTCCACGGGCTATCTCATCGGGCGTCGGGTGGGACCGCGGGTCTTCGACCGGCCCGACTCCCGCTTCTTCAAGCGCGAGTACGTCGACCGGACCCACGCGTTCTTCGAGCGTCACGGCGGCAAGGCGATCGTCCTCGCCCAGTTCGTCCCGATCGTGCGGACGTTCACCCCGGTGGCCGCCGGCGTCGGGCGCATGAACTACCGCCACTTCGTCACGTACAACCTGATCGGCGCCCTGCTGTGGGCGGTCGGGGTCACCTCGCTGGGCTACTGGCTCGGCAGCTTCTCGTTCGTCCAGCACAACATCGAGTACATCCTCGTGGGGATCGTGCTGGTCTCTGTCGTGCCGATGGTGATCGAGGCGCTACGCAAGGGCCGGGAGGTCCGGCTCGCCGTGGACGAGACGGCCGAGGCCGCCGCCGTCGGCGAGCCCGTCGAGCGCGAGGCGATCGAAGGCTGAGCCCGCAGGGCCGGCCCGTTCAGACGAGGTAGACGCCGTCGATGCGGACGGTCGCCCCGCCCCCGAAGAGCACGGTCCCGTCGGCGTACGAGAGCCGGACCTCGTTGAAGACGCGGTCGGCGCCGCCCTGCTCGACGCGACCGTCGCGGCCGTCCCACAGGCCGTTGTCGAGCAGGTAGTACCCGAGGGCGCTCGTGCCGGACCCTGTCGCCGGGTCCTCGAGGTAGCCGAACTTCGGCGCGAACACCCGCGAGTGCGCCAGGTGACCGACCGCCGCGACCTCCCTGGTGAACGCCAGCACGATGTCGACGTCCTGGTCCGCGCAGAAGGCCCGGAGCCGCTGCTCGTCGGGGCGCATGGTCACCTCGGTAGCCAGGTCGCGGACCGGGACGAGCAGGGTGCGCAGCCCGGCGTCGACGACGTCGAGCGGGAGGGTCGGGTCGAGCTCGCCCGCTTCGACGGCGAGCGCCGCGGCGACCGCGGCTGCACCGAGGCCGGTGCCGAGGCGCACCGGGGCCGGGGCCGTGATGAGCACCGCGTCGGCGTCCGCGATCCGGTTGAGCACCGTGAGATCGCCCTTGCGGTTCGTGCTGATGGTGATCGCGTCCCGCGCCCGCAGCTCCGGGACGCTCGCGACCAGGTCGTACATGCACGCGATCGTGCCGTGACCGCAGAAGTCCACCTCGCACTCGGACGAGTAGAAGGTGAGGTGGATGCCGCCGTCGTCGTCGGTCGTGCAGTAGACGACCTCCGACACGAAACCCTGGTGGCGACGGGCGATGTCGAGCATCTGGTCCTCGTCCAGGCGCTCGTCGGGCCTGAGGTAGAGGCACGCGGCGGGGTTGCCGAGGGAGTCACCGGACGTGAACGCGTCGATCTTCTTGTACCGGTACGCCGTCCGCATCGCTCGCCCTCCGCCGTCGTGCGCCCGACGGCGCGCGTACGGCCCGTCCTACCGCGCCGGGCTGACGTCGCGCCTCAGCATCTCGGGTTTTCCGACGGCGGTCGTGCGGGCGGGCACCGGACGGCCGCCCGTAGAGTCCGGCCATGCGACGCCGTCCCGCCGGCTGGGTGCCCCGCGAGCACGGGGCCTGGGCGATGCTCGTGCTGCCCCTGGCCGTCGGCGCCCTGCGGGGCGGCCCCCGCTGGGTGCACCTCTGGCTCCTCGCGGCGTGGCTCGTCGCCTACCTGGCGTTCCAGGCGACGGCCCTGTGGCTGCGCTCGGCCCGGAAGCCGCGCTACCGCCCACCGGTGCTGGCCTACGCGGCGGCCACCGGCGTCGTCGGCGGCGGTCTGCTGTTCGCCGAGCCGCAGCTGGTCCGTTGGGGCGTGGTGTACGCGCCGCTGCTGCTGACGAGCCTGACGTTCTCCGCCCGCCGCGCCGAGCGCGCGCTCGCCAACGACGTCGTGACGATCGCCGCCGCGAGCGTCATGGCGGTCGTGGCCTCCGGGCTCGCGCACGACGACGCGGCCTGGCTGCCGGGGACCGCCACCGCGCGGGCGTGGGTGCTCGCGGCGGCGGTCCTCGCGTACTTCGTCGGCACGGCGCTGTACGTCAAGACGATGATCCGCGAGCGCGGCAACCGCGCGATGCTCCGGTGGTCGGTCGGTTACCACGCGGTCGCGGCGCTGGCGTTCACGCCGGTGCCCGCGGTGGCAGCGTTCTGCTGGGCGACGACGGCCCGGGCGGCTCTGGTGCCCCGGCGCTGGCCCCGCGCGCGCCCGGTCGCCGTGGGCATGGGCGAGATCGCCGCGAGCCTCGTCCTCGGCCTGGTGCTGACGCTCGCGCCGCTCTGAGCCGCGGCGTCGGGCCGCTCAGTCCTGCGGGCCGCCGAAGGTCACGGTGGGCGCCTGACGGACGGCCGGGTCCGCCGCCTCGAAGTACTCGGCGCGCGTGAAGTGGAACCAGCCCGCGACCAGGTTCGACGGGAAGCTCTCGACCTTCGTGTTCAGCTGGCGCACGTTGGCGTTGTAGAAGCGACGGCCGGCCGCGAGGCGGTCCTCGGTGTTGGTCAGCTCCGCCTGCAGGGCCATGAAGTTCTCGCTGGCACGCAGCTGCGGGTACGCCTCGGCGACGGCGAAGAGCCGGCCGAGGGCCGCCGTCAGGACGTTCTCCTGCTCGGCCTGGAGGGCCGGCGTGGCGCCAGGGCTGGCGGCGGCGGCACGGGCCGCGGTCACCTCGTCGAACACCCCGCGCTCGTGGGCCGCGTAGCCCTTGACGGTCTCGACGAGGTTCGGGATCAGGTCGTGCCGCCGGTGCAGCTCGACGTCGATCTGCCGCCAGGCCTCCTGCACGAGGTTGCGCAGGCGGACGAGGGAGTTGTAGATCCCCACCCCCCAGAGCAGCAGGATCGCGACCAGCACGAGGAGGACGACGAGCACGATGATCGGGGCGGACACAGGGCCTCCAGGGTGAGCGTGTGGCGATCGTAGCGACGCGGTGACGGGCCGAGCGGGGCGCTAGGTCGTGGGCGGCCGATAGGGCGAGCCCTCCAGCGGCGGCACCGACGGCGGTCGCTCCAGTGTCGCGCCGAGGGGCGGTTCGGCCGGAGCGACTCCCGGACGTCCCGCGTCAGGCCCGTACCCGGGGTCGTAGCCGTGGTCCTGCCACACGAAGCGCGGGACGGCGTCGACGACCGCCGCGAGCACCCCCAGGCGGGCCGCAACGCGCGACAACGAGGTACTCCCTGGCGCCCAGCACAGGATGTCCGTCGCCTCGATGCGCAGGTTCATGCGCGCGTCCGGCTGCAGAAGTCGCTCCATGAGCCGGGGGTGCAGGACGTCGTGCGCGAACCGCTCGACGCCGGCCTGCACCCGCCACGCACGGTTGAAGTCCTCGGACTCGAACTGGATGTCCTGACGCCCGAACGCCCGGGCGATCCTCGCGCCGAGGTGCTCCGGCGTCAGCTGCAGGTTCGGCAGGTAGGCCGGCAGGCTGGTCGCGACCACGTGGAACGTGTACGTCGACTCCTCTTTGCCGGAGCCGGTCCGGTACCGGTAGGTGAACGACATCGACGGGCGGCCCGCGAAACGACCCGTGACCAGGTCGGAGACCTGATGGCCGTGCCCGACGCCGAAGGGCGTCCCCCGCCACCGCGTCACGAGGGAGGGGTCGCTGCCCACGTACCGCCAGCCGGCCGCGGTCGCCCACGCCTGGATCGTCCTGGTACGCCGCCGCTGGGACCAGATGCCGAGCGCCAGCACCACGGGCGCGAGCAGCAGACCGAGCACCAGCAAGGAGGAGTCACCGAACGGCCCGATCACGGCTCACAGCCTGACACGCGACCGTGCCGACGGACGCGCGTGCTACGCACGTTCACCCGGCGGATCCCCGCGGTCGTCCGGCGGCCGACGCCTGCGGTCGCGCCCCAGCACGCCGCCGACGATCGCGACAGCTCCCAGGATGCCGAGCAGGGTCAGGACTCCCCGCAGCACTTCACCGATGGCGATCTCCGCGACGCCGGCGCAGGCCAGCGCCGCCAGCGGGAGGACGAGCGCGCAGAAGGTGAGGAAGCCCGCCAAGCCCTCCTTGGGCCGCGTCCGCACCGCACGGCGGTCGCGGCGCCCCCTCGTCGTCACGCCGCTCGCCGCGCGGTCGGCCCGCAGGTACGGCGGGGTCAGCAGCGCCAGGTCGACGGCGAGCCGGGCCCGCGCGTCGACCTGGTCGAGCGCGGTGGGCCCTGGCGCGTGAACCGCCACCGCTCCGTCCTCCACGAGCACGGACACGTCGTCGGGCACGTCCGCCATGAGGCGCTCCATGGCCCTCGGGTGGCAGAAGGCGTGCCCGAAGCGCACGTCATCGGCCGTCACCCGCCAGCGGAGGTTGACGTCCACCGACTCCAGGGGCACCTCGCGCGGGTCGCTGGCCGCTCGCTCCCAGGACGACCGCCGCGCGACGATCTCCACCCGGGGGAACCGCGAGTCGGGCACCAACGCGGCGAGGACGTGCCTGCGCGACTCGTCCTTGCCCGAGCGGAGCTCCGGCGTCGCCAGCGCCTCGTACGAGAGAACCCGGACGCCATCGACGGTCCGGGTCATGACGTTCCGGCTCGACCCTGCGTCGTCCGCCGACTCGGGGTGGTAGCGCCAGTGGTGCTGCGCGGCCCAGCGCCCGACGACGCCCGAGGGCCGCAGCAGCACCGGCGCGACGGCCGCCGCGAGCACGATCGCGCTCAGCACCGCGATGGAGACCCAGAGGAAGGCCTGATCGCTCACGACGCACGCCGCGACGACCCACGCCACACCGGCGGCGCCGATCAGCAACCCGTGACGCCAGGACAGCTGACGTTCCCTGACGTCGGCCGGCACGTGGTCGAGTCGCATGCTTGGGGGCATCGGCACCGATGACGACCCTCGTGAACAGCCGGGCCGCTCCGGACCGGCCGGGAGTGACGTGGGCCGACGACGGGCCGTCAGGCGAGGCCGAGGTCGTCGAGCCCGAAGACGGAGAGGTACGGCAGACCCTCGGCCTCGATGCGCTCGCGCGCGCCGGTGGCGCGGTCCACGATCACGGCGACGGCGACGACGTCGGCGCCCGCCTCGCGCAGCGCGTCGACCGCCGTCATCACGGAGCCGCCGGTCGTGGAGGTGTCCTCGACGGCGACGACTCGGCGACCCGCGACATCCGGCCCCTCGATGCGGCGCTGCATGCCGTGCGCCTTGCCCTCCTTGCGGACGACGAACGCGTCGAGGTCCTGGCCTCGCGACGCCGCCGCGTGGAGCAGGGCGGCCGCGACGGGGTCCGCACCGAGCGTCAGGCCGCCGACGGCGTCGACGTCGGCGGTGCCGAAGCCGGCTTCCTCGAGCATGTCGAGCATCACGTGCCCGACGAGCGGCGCCGCCCGGTGGTGCAGCGTCACGCGGCGCAGGTCGACGTAGTACTGCGCGACCTTGCCGGAGGCGAGCGTCACCTCCCCGTGCACGACGGCGAGGTCGACGATGAGGTCACGGAGCTGGTCGCGGGGCGTCGTCACGGCGGACAGGCTACCCATCGCACCGGGACGGTCGTCGGGCGCTACCGCGCGGCGTCGTCGGCGGGCTCGACCATGCCGACGCGGGCGTCGGAGGACAAGGCACGCACGGCAGCACGCGGCAGCACGCGGACCACCTCGGACAGGACGCCGTAGCGCAGGCTCGGCGTCGAGATGACGGCGCCCCGGCGGACGTCGGCGAGTGCGGCCGAGACCACGGTGTCGGCGTTCAGCCACGCGAGCTCCGGGACGGGCCGCGTGAGGCCGGCGCGCTCGTGGAACTCGGTGTGCACGAGGCCGGGGCAGAGCGCGGTGGCGGTGACGCCGGTGCCCTTCAGCTCGATGGCGAGCACCTCGGTGAAGAGGCGCACCCAGGCCTTGTCGGCCGCGTAGGTGCCCGACGCCGTCAGCGCGGCGATGGAGGAGACGTTGAGGATGGCGCCGCGGCCCCGCTCGACCATCGCGCCGGCGGCGGCGTGGCTGAGCACCATGAGCGCCCGGACCATCACCTCGAGACCGCGCTCGTGCGCGGCGAGGTCGCCCCCGACGAAGCGCTGACCGAGGCCGAAGCCGGCGTTGTTGACGAGGAGACCGACCGGTCGCTCGGTGGCGCGGAGCCGCTCGGCCACGCGCTCGGTCTGGTCGCGGTCGGCGAGGTCCGCGGGGAGCACCTCGGCGCGGACGCCTGCCGCCGCGCGGAGCTGACCGGCCAGCCGTTCGAGCCGTTCGGCGTCGCGCGCGACGAGCACCACGTCGTGCCTGGCTGTGGCGAGCTGCCACGCGAACTCCAGCCCCAGACCAGCGCTAGCGCCGGTCACCAATGCCGTTGCCATGAGGTCAGACTACGTGTCGCCGCAGCCGGGTAGCGTGGCTGCATGCGGCTCGCGACGTGGAACATCAACTCGATCCGGGCGCGGGCCGACCGCGCGGTGGCGTGGCTCGAGCGCACGGGCACCGATGTCCTCGCGCTCCAGGAGACGAAGTGCTCCGACGCGCAGTTCCCGCACTCCGTCTTCGAGGCGGCCGGCTACGAGGTCGCCCACTTCGGGACGCACCAGTGGAACGGCGTCGCCATCGCGTCGCGCATCGGGATCGCCGACGTCGAGACGCACTTCGCCGGCCAGCCGCACTACGGGGACCCCGATCCCGCGCTCGAGGCCAGGGCGATCGGTGCCACGTGCGGCGGCGTCCGCGTCTGGAGCCTGTACGTGCCACACGGCCGTGAGCCCGGCCACACGCACTACGAGTACAAGCTGCACTGGCTGGACCAGCTCAAGGAGGCGGCCGACACCTGGATCGACCCGCTCCTCGGCGACCCCGCGGCGCAGATCGCAATGCTGGGTGACTGGAACGTCATCCCCCTCGACACGGACGTCTGGGACGTCACCGCTTTCGAGGGCCACACCCACATCACCCCGCCCGAGCGGGAGGCGTTCTTCGCCTTCGGGGACATCGGCTACACCGAGGTGACGCGGCAGCTCATCCCGGAGGAGCACAAGTACACCTACTGGGACTACCAGCAGCTGGCCTTCCCCAAGAACAACGGCCTGCGCATCGACTTCGCCTGGACGTCGCCCGCCCTGACGCCCCGCGTGCAGGCTGCCTCGATCGACCGCGAGGAGCGCAAGGGCAAGGGTGCGTCCGACCACGTGCCCGTGATCCTCGACCTGGTGGACTGACCCGCCGACGGCTCGCGGGCGCGCTAGGTTCCCACCATGGCCATCCCGCCCCCGCCGCCGTCGACCGACCCCGAGCGTCGCGACGACCCCGCCGACGCGACGACGCCCGCCGATGAGTCGCCCGCGGAGCAGCAGCCCGCAGAGGCGACCGACGACGCCACCGCCGAGGGCGCGGAGCCCGAGCCCAGCGCCGAGCCCGAGTCCGAGCCCAGCGCCGAGCCCGAGTCCGAGTCCGAGCCCGAGTCCGAGTCCGAGCCCGAGCCCGCACCCGCACCCGCACCCGAGCCCACCACGGGCTACACGCCCCCGACCGAGGCCGGCTACCCCAGCGCTCCCGTGCCCCCTCCCGTACCCGGAAGCGCTCCGGTGCCGCTCCCGGCTCCCGCCGCCGTTGCCGCCACACCCGCACCGGCGACCGCCCCCGGCACGACGGCCCCAGCGGGTTACTACCCCCAGGAGTCGTTCTACGCGCCCGGGTGGACCCCCGCGCAGGCGACGCCGCCGACGTCCGGCAAGAAGTCGACGCGCGCCGTCCTCTGGACCCTCATCGGTGTGCTCTCCGCGGTGCTCGTGGCCGGCGTCGTCGTCGCCGTGCTCTACCTGGTGCAGACCAGAAGCATCGGGACGGTCACGAGCGCCACCGCCGTGACGACTCAGCAGGTCCGCCCGGGTCACTGCATCCGCGATCTGCCGGAGGACGGCTCGGTCGGCCGAGTGACCCTGGTCCCGTGCTCCGAGCCCCACGAGGCACAGGTCCTCGCCCGCACCTCGCTCGACTACGACGGGTGGCCCGGCGAGACCGTCGTGAACGAGGACGCCGCGGGGGCGTGCGAGATGTCGAGCACGCAGGTCGAGATGGGCTTCCGCGGCGTCACGTGGACCCCCTCCGAGTCCGGCTGGGGACGTGGCGACCACAAGGCGCTGTGCATCGCATGGCTCCCGAACGGGCAGTTCACGGGCTCGTTCGAGGACGGCGACGTCCAGGTCCCGTAGCGGCCCGACGCCGGTTCCGACTCAGCCGTTCGGCCCGCTGTGGTGCGGCACGGACGCCGTCACGATCGTCCCGTCCTCGCGTCGCACTCCGTGAAGAGCGACGGAGTGCGGACGACCGTCGATGCGCGGACCCTGACCGTCGAGCGGAAGGGTCACCGGTGCCCCGACCCGCACCACGACGTCCTCACCACGGACCGTGACCTCCACGTCCGCACCGGTCTCGAGCACGAGCTGGACCTCGTCCTGCCGCACGGTCACGCGCAGGCGCGAGCCGCGCATCGTGAGCCGGAACGTCACGCCCGTCCAGCCGACGGGCAGCCTCGGGTCGAGCGTGATGACGCCCTCGTGGTCCCTCAGCCCGCCGAACCCGTGCACGACCGCACCCCACACGCCGGCCGCCGAAGCAACGTGCACGCCGTCGGCGGTGTTGCGGTGCAGGTTGGCGAGGTCGACGAACAAGGCGTCCCCGAAGTAGGCGAGCGCGACCTCGTGGTACCCGACCTCCGCCGCCATCACGGACTGCACCACCGCCGACAAGCTCGAGTCCCCGGTGGTGATCGGGTCGTAGTACTCGAAGTTCGCGCGCTTCTGCTCCGGGGTGAAGCTGTCGCCCTGCAGGAACATCGCCAGCACCACGTCTGCCTGCTTGAGCACCTGGAACCGGTAGATGACCAGCGGGTGGTAGTGGAGCAGCAGCGGCCGCTTCTCCGATGGCGTGTTCGGCAGGTCCCACACCTCACGCTGGTGGAAGTGCGAGTCCTGCGGGTTGATGCCGAGGGCGTCGTCGTACGGAATCGCCATGGCGTCGCCCACCCTCTCCCACTCGTCGACCTCGCTGGGGTCGAGCCGCAGCCGCGCCACCATCCGCGCGTGGTCGTCGGGAGCCCACCGCGCCAGGTCACGCACCGCTTGAGCAGCCCGGCGAAGGTTGAAGCGCGCCATCACGTTCGTGTACAGGTTGTCGTTCACCACGGTCGTGTACTCGTCCGGACCGGTCACCCCGTGGATGTGGAACGCCCCCGGCCCCTTGCCGCGCCAGAACCCCAGATCTGCCCAGAGCCGCGCCGTCTGGACCAGGATGTCGATCCCCTCGCCGCTCATGAACTCGTCGTCCCACGTTGCCCAGGCGTACAGGCTCACGGCATACGCGACGTCGGCGTCGATGTGGTACTGCGCCGTCCCGGCTGCGAAGTAGGCCGACGCCTCCTCACCGTTGATCGTGCGCCACGGGAACAGTGCGCCGCGCTCGGTCAGCTTCTCCGCGCGGCGCTCGGCGGCGGGCAGCATCGTGTACCGGAACCTCAGGGCGTTCCGCGCGATGAGGGGCGTCGTGTACGCAAAGAAGGGCACGACGTAGATCTCGGTGTCCCAGAAGTAGTGGCCGTTGTACCCGTCGCCCGTCAGCCCCTTGGCGGGAATGCCCGAGCCCTCCGCACGGGCGGCCGCCTGCGCCACCTGGAAGAGGTTCCAGCGCAGCGCCTGCTGGATCTCCGGCTGGCCGTCGACCTCCACATCCGAGCGGGCCCAGAACCCGTCGAGCCAGGCACGCTGGTCGGCGAACTGCCGCTCGACGCCCAGGTGGCGCACCCGGTCCAGGGTGCGCCTGCACCGGTCCACGAGCTCGTTCGGAGGGACTCCCCGGGAGGTGTGGTAGCTCACGACCTTGGTGATGCGGATGGGCCGGCCTGGTTCGGCACAAGTCCGGAACACCTGCTTGGCGAAGTGCTCCTCCACATCGGTGAGCACCTCGACGTCGTTCTCGCTCTCGACGGTGTGATCGGCGGCGACCGCGAGCGTCATCCCCGAGTGCGGGCACCGGAAGGAGAGCACGGAGCGCCCCTCGGCGGCCCAGTGGCTCCACGGCTGCAGCTGACGCTCCGGCGCACGCTCTGCCCGCCGCGGATCGGCGATCCCGGCCCGGTCCGGCCTGCGGACCGACCGGTACTCGTCGAGGCCCTCCTCGCGGTTGATGATCTGCGAGGAGACGACGACGGGCGCCTGCTTGTCGAGCAGCGTGACCTCGTAGGTGATGACGGCGAGGTGCCGCTGGGTGAACGACACCATGCGCCGGGTGCGCACCCGCACACGGTTCCCTCCGGGCGTGCGCCACACGAGGTCCCTGCGTAGGACGCCGTCGGCCATGTCGAGCGTCCGCTCGTACGCGACGAGGTCTGCGACGGACAGGAGCAGCGGCTCGTCGTCGACGTACAGACGCATCACCTTCGCGTCCGGCACGTTGACCATCGTCTGGCCGACCTCCGCCAGGCCGTAGGCGAGCTCCGCGTGCCGGATGGGCCACGTCTCGTGGAACCCGTTGATGTACGTGCCGTGGGCGTGGCGGTCGCGGCCCTCCTCGAGGTTGCCACGCATGCCCAGGTACCCGTTGCCCACGGCGAACAGGGTCTCCGTGCGACCCAGGTCATCGGGGTCGAAGAACTCCTCCGTGAGCCGCCAGGGGTGCACCGGGAAGCGCAGCCGGTCGAGGCGGTCCAGGCTCAGCGGGTCCGGTCCGAGCGGGTCTGCGCCGCTCCCGGTCATCCGGTCTGCCATCGCGTCACCAGCTCCCGTAGGTCGGTCACCACCTCGTCCGCCCCCGCGTCCAGCAGCCGCTGCGCGCCGGCACCGCGGTCCACGCCCACCACCAGGCCGAAGGCGCCCGCGCGCCCCGCGGCCACGCCGGACAGGGCGTCCTCGACGACGACGGCGCGTTCGGCGGGCACGCCCAGCAGCTCCGCGGCACGCAGGAAGGTGTCCGGCGCGGGCTTGCCTGCGAGGCCCTCGCGCGCGGCGACCACCCCGTCGACGACGACGACGAACCGGCCCGCCAGCCCGGCGGCGGCCAGCACCGCACCGGTGTTCCGCGAGCTCGACACCACGGCCATCGGCACCCCGCGGGCCGCCAGCAGCTCGACGAGCGCCAGCGAGCCCGGGTACGCGGCGATGCCCTCGCTCGCCAGCAGGCGGTCGACGACGTCGTTCTTCGCGTTCCCCAGGCCGCACACGGTCCGGGCCGTGGCCGGGTCCGCGGGGTCGCCGTCGGGCAGGACGACGCCACGAGAGGCGAGCACCGCCCGGACCCCGTCGTAGCGGGGCCGTCCGTCGACGTGCGCGTAGTAGTCGGCGTCGCCGTACGGCGGCTCGAGCCCCTCGGCCGCGAAGAAGGCGGCGAACATGGCCCGCCACGCGCGCATGTGCACGTCGGTCGTAGGCGTCAGGACGCCGTCGAGGTCGAAGAGCACTGCGCCCGCATCGTCGGCCCGCACATCTCGACGCTACGCCGGACGGCGGGACCGCGCCCGGTGCTTCGCGGTCGGCACTTCCCCGGCCGGGTCACGAGCCGTCGCACCCTCAGCCCGCGCGCACCTCCAGGCCCCCGGCGAGCTCGTCGGCCGGCCGGTCGACCACCACCGTGCCGCCGTCGTGCACCTCGCCGGCGAGCAGCATCCGCGCGAGGCGGTCGCCGATCTCGCGCTGCACGAGGCGCCGGAGCGGGCGTGCGCCGTACGACGGGTCGTAGCCCTCGATGGCCAGCCACTCGCGCGCGGCCGGGGTGACGTCCAGCGCCAGCCGCCGCTCGGCGAGCCGGGCCTGCAGCCGGTCGACCTGGAGCTCCACGATGCGGCCGAGCTCCTCCAGGCTCAGGGCGTCGAACACGACGACGTCGTCGAGCCGGTTGAGGAACTCCGGCTTGAACGCCGCGCGCACCGCCGCCATCACCGCCTCGCGCTTCGCGGCGTCGTCGAGGGTGCCGTCCACGAGGAACTGCGAGCCCAGGTTCGACGTCAGCACGAGGATGACGTTGCGGAAGTCGACCGTGCGCCCTTGGCCGTCGGTGAGCCGACCGTCGTCGAGCACCTGCAGCAGCACGTCGAAGACCTCGGGATGCGCCTTCTCGACCTCGTCGAGCAGCACCACCGAGTACGGCCGACGCCGGACGGCCTCCGTGAGCTGGCCGCCCTCCTCGTAGCCGACGTAGCCGGGGGGCGCCCCGACGAGGCGCGCGACGGTGTGCTTCTCGGCGTACTCGCTCATGTCGATGCGCACCATGGCGCGCTCGTCGTCGAAGAGGAAGTCCGCGAGCGACTTGGCCAGCTCGGTCTTCCCGACGCCGGTGGGTCCGAGGAAGAGGAAGGAACCGGTGGGCCGGTCGGGGTCGGAGACGCCCGCACGCGCGCGCCGCACGGCGTCGGAGACTGCGGCCACCGCGCGCCGCTGGCCGATGAGCCGGGCGCCGATGACCTCCTCCATCCGCAGCAGCTTCGCGGTCTCGCCCTCGAGCAGCCGGCCGGTCGGGATCCCCGTCCACGCGGACACGACCTCGGCGATCTCGTCCGGCCCGACCTTCTCGGCGATCATCGGCGCCTCCGCCGGGCCCTCGATCCGGGCCACCTCGCCGTCGGGCACGCCCACCTCGGCGGCCTCGGCCGCCGCGATCTCCTTCTCGACGGCGGGGATCTCGCCGTACAGGACGCGCGAGGCGGCCGCGAGGTCGCCGTCGCGCTGGTAGCGCTCGGCGGTGACGCGCAGCTCGTCGAGGCGCGCACGCAGGTCGCCCAGGCGGTTCTGGGCGCCCTTCTCGCGCTCCCACCGTGCGGTCAGCGCGGCGAGCTCCTCGCGACGGTCCGCGAGCTCGGCCCGCAGCCGCTCGAGCCGCTCGCGCGACCCCTCGTCGTCGGCCTCGGAGAGGTAGGACTCCTCCATCGTGAGCCGGTCGACGGTGCGCCGGAGCTCGTCGATCTCGACGGGCGACGAGTCGAGCTCCATGCGCAGGCGCGAAGCCGCCTCGTCGACGAGGTCGATCGCCTTGTCGGGCAGCTGGCGCGCGGGGATGTAGCGGTCGGCGAGGGTCGCGGCTGCGACGAGCGCGGCGTCGGAGATCCCCACCTTGTGGTGCGCCTGGTACCGCTCCTTGAGCCCGCGCAGGATCGCAACCGTGTCCTCGACGCTCGGCTCGCCGACGAAGACCTGCTGGAAGCGCCGCTCGAGCGCCGGATCCTTCTCGATCCGCTCGCGGAACTCGTCGAGCGTCGTGGCGCCGATCAGACGGAGCTCGCCGCGCGCGAGCATGGGCTTGAGCATGTTGCCTGCGTCCATCGAGCCCTCGGCGGCCCCCGC
Source organism: uncultured Actinomycetota bacterium (assembly GCA_963807045.1). Taxonomy (GTDB): domain Bacteria; phylum Actinomycetota; class Actinomycetes; order Actinomycetales; family Cellulomonadaceae; genus Actinotalea. The sequence continues at coordinate 1,064,559 of CAWDZL010000002.1, forward strand.
CCCGACCACGGTGTGCAGCTCGTCGATGAAGGTGACGACCTCGCCCTCGGCGCCCTTGATCTCGGTGAGCACCGCCTTGAGCCGCTCCTCGAACTCGCCGCGGTACTTGGCGCCCGCGACCATCGAGGCGAGGTCCAGCGCCACGAGCCGCTTGCCCCGCAGGGACTCGGGGACGTCGCCGGCGACGATGCGCTGCGCAAGCCCCTCGACGACGGCGGTCTTGCCCACGCCCGGCTCGCCGATGAGCACCGGATTGTTCTTGGTGCGCCGCGAGAGCACCTGCACCACGCGCCGGATCTCGGCGTCGCGCCCGATGACGGGGTCGAGCCGACCCTCGCGCGCGGCGGCCGTGAGGTCGATGCCGTACTGCTCGAGGGCCTTGTAGGTGCCCTCGGGGTCCGGGCCCGTCACCCGCGCGGCACCGCGCACGGCAGGCAGCGCGGCGGCGAGCGTGTCATGCGTCGCGCCGACCGCACGGAGCGCCTCGGCCGCGGGGGACGCCCCGGCGGCGATGCCGAGCAGGAGGTGCTCGGTGGAGACGTACTCGTCCCCCAGCGCCCTGGCCTCGTTCCCGGCGGCTGTGATGACGGCGCTCATGGCACGGGACACGCTCGGCTGGGCGACCGAGCCGCCCGACGCCGTGGGCAGCGTCGCGCGCAGGGCCGCGACGCGCTGGGCGAGGGCAGGGCGGTCCACGCCGACGGCGTCGAGCAGGGCACCCGCGACGCCGTCCGGCTGCGCGAGGAGCGCCTCGAGCAGGTGGGTGGGCTCGAGCTGGGGGTTCCCTGCGTCGGACGCGGCGCGGAGCGCGGCGGCGAGCGCCTCGGTGGACCTGGTCGTGAACTTCGGCTCCATGCGGGTGCGCCTCCTGCTGCGCGGGTACGGGGAACCAGTCGCGCTCGGTCAGCGCCGAGCCGGTTCAAAGTTGAGTCTAGGTCACTCAAGTCTGATTTGGCGACCGGACGACCGGGCGGGGCGGCGGCGGGCCCGGCGTTGCGGTACCGCAACGAACGCCCCGCACACCCCTGAACCGGTATCTGTGAGACGGCTGGGTGTGGGAAAGTCCGCATATGCGAAATCGCCGACTCCTGGGCGCTGCGGCGCTCAGCACCCTGGTCGTGGCGGGGCTCGCCGGCTGCATGAAGGTCGACATGCAGATGGAGCTCCAGTCCGACAACACCATCGACGGGACGATGATCTTCGGCATCAGCTCGGCAGCCGCCGAGATGATGGGTGAGGACGCCGCCTCGCTCGCCGAGCAGATGCAGTCCAGCGTGCTGCCCAGCGGCGAGGAGGGCGACTACCAGCAGGAGCCCTACGACGACGGCGAGTACGTCGGCACCAAGGTGACCTTCACCGACGCGCCGATCGACTCCTTCGCCAGCGAGGGCACCGAGTCCGACTCCCTGCAGATCGTGCGCGACGGCGACGAGTTCGTCGTCACCGGCGCCATGGACCTGGCAGACACCAGCGGCACCGACCTGTCCGCCATGCCTGGCCTCGCCGACTCGTTCGACGTCAAGATCTCCATCACGTTCCCGGGCAAGGTCTCCGACCACACCGGTGAGCTCAACGGGAACACGGTCACGTGGGCACCCAAGTACGGCGAGCGCACGGAGATCTCCGCGCGCGGCTCCGCCGTTCCGGGCGGTGGCTCCGACCTGCCGATCGCACTGATCGCCGGGATCGCGGCCGCTGCGCTCCTCCTCATCGGGCTCGTGCTCTTCTTCGTGCTCCGCGGGCGTCGCAAGGCCGAGCCGGCCGTCGCCGCCGGGTACCCGACGGAGGGCTACGTGGGCTACGCGCCCGCACCCGAGGGGTTCGCCCCGGCCGCACCGGTGACTCCGGAGGGCTATGCCCCGCCGGCACCCCCGGTGCCTCCGGCTCCGGCAGCACCGCCGGCACCGCCCGCCCCTCCGGCGGACGACCAGCAGAGCCCGCCCCCGCCGCCCGTCGCGTAGCGACGCAACGGGAGCACACGCTCCAGGACGAACGACGGGGCCCGGTGGTCGATGACCACCGGGCCCCGTCGTCGTTACGGGCGGGCGTTCGTCAGCGGCCGCTGCCCTTCAGCGTGCCCGTCGTGGTGTCACCGTCGAGGTAGGCGATGCAGACGACCTCACGGTCGCCCTGGCCCCAGGAGTCCGACGACGGGGTGAGGAAGTACGCGTACACCTCGGACTCGTCGTAGGCGGTACCCACGAAGCCCTGGAACTCGCCGGTGCAGAACGCCTCGGCCTTCGTCGTGACGGCCTCCTCGCCCGGGAAGTCGCCGTCGTCGAGCTTGGTGGAGGCGTACGCCTCGCCCTCGTGGGGCTTCGAGCAGTCGATCGTCGGGATGTTCTGGACCTGGTTGCCGAGGTCGGAGACGTTGAGGCAGTCGCCGACCTCGAGCGAGAAGACGCTGTCCTCGTTGCCGAAGATCGAGCAGCCGGTCAGGGCGAGCCCGGCGGTGGCGACGACCGCCAGGGCCGAGGCGGTACGGATTCCGCGCATGAGGTGTCCTTCGTGTAGGGGGTAACTCGGACTGGCCGGAGCGGGGCCGTCGCGCCAGGCCGGAGCGGTACAGCGTGCGCAAGTCCCCGGGACGTTCGGGAGAGGGGGGACGGGCGCGCGTGCGCCGGTGCGGCATGGTATCGGTAGCGCCCTGGGCCGCGTGGGCGATCGTCGTCGCGACGGGCATTCGTGACCAGCCCGTGACCCACCGCGGCGCCGCCGGGTTACCGTAGGCGCTCGGCATCCCGCGACCAGGAGGACCTCATGGCGACGAACCCGGTGAGCATCACGACGAAGCCCGAGCCCGCCGCGCAGACCACCGAGCAGGCCGGTTGCGGCTGCGGTGGGTGCGGCTGCGGCGCGGCCGACGCACAGGCCTGACCCGGTGGACGGCGCCGGAGCCGCGCGCCCCGGCGTCGTCCGCAACCGCCTGCGCGCCCCGCACGAGCCGCTGCGGACGTTCCACCCGCGGCGCGGCGCGCTCGGCCCCGAGCGGCAGGCCGCCCTCGAGTCGCTGTGGCCCGAGGCTCGGCTTCTCCGTGCACGACGACGCCGCGCCGCCTCCGCTGACCGCCGCCGGGCTGCTCGACACCACCGCGCTCTTCGGCCGGACCGCACCCGTGGTCCTGGAGATCGGGTCCGGCATGGGCGAAGCGGTGCTCGCCATGGCGTCCGCCGACCCGGCGCGCGACTACCTCGCCGTCGAGGCCCACGTCCCCGGCGTCGCGGGCGTGGCCATCGCGTTGCGCCGCGGCGGACCGCACAACGTCCGGGTGGCCCACGGCGACGCGCTCGACCTGCTCCGGGCACGGGTCGCCCCGGACTCGCTCGACGCCGTCCATGCATTCTTCCCCGACCCCTGGCCGAAGGCGCGCCACCACAAGCGGCGGCTCGTCCAGCCCGCCCACGTCGCCCTGATCCGGTCGCGCCTGCGGCCCGGCGGCATCCTGCACCTCGCCACGGACTGGCCCGAGTACGCCGACCGGATGCTCGAGGTCCTCACCGCCGACCCCGGCCTGGTCAACACGCACGTCGGCTTCGCGCCGCGGCCGGCGCACCGTCCGGTCACCCGGTTCGAGGTGCGCGGCGTCGCCGCCGGCCGTCCCATCGCGGACCTCGTCTTCCGGCGGGCCTGAGCCGCCGCGCACGCCTTCGCACGGCCTCATTCACGCGCCCGACCGGGTGAAATCTGACCAAGAACCCCCATGGGACCAAAGTCCTCAGGCATGCTCGTGACGACGACGGCGTCACCCCCCATCCCCGAACCGTCCCCGACCTGACCTCGCGGCACGCGGCCGCCCCGCCGGCTCCCCACCGGACGGGCGTCCGCATCGCACCCGTACCCACGCACGCCCTCTGCCCCCGGAGAGGACCCCCTGTGGCGACCCCCGACGCCCGCACGACCGCAACCGACCTGCCCCGACCCGCCCCGGACGACACCACCATCGACGTCCGGCCACCGACCGGTGCGCCCCCGCGCGAGACGCGGCCCCGCACCGCGCCACCCGCCGGGACGACGCCGTCGGCCCGCCCGCCACGACGGCGGCGGCAGTGGGGTGCCGAGCGCCCCCGCCCCCCGCTGCCGGCCCAGGGCCACCCGGCCCGGCCGTCGGCCACGTGGCTCGGCGGCCTCGCGATCACGGTCACCGTCGTCGCGTGGGCGGTCTACGTCACCAGCACCGTCATCTCCGGGTTCATCGACCACGGCGTGCGGGGCAGCGGGTTCGTCGCGCAGACCGTCGTCTACCTCGTGGTCATGACGCTCCTGCTCTTCTCCTCGGTGATGTACCTGCTCGCGCGTCAGGGGGCGCTCTACCGCTCTCGCGACCACGTCCGCGTGCCCCGCGCCGAGATCGACGCGTACTTCGGCGTCTCCCGACCCTCGCTGACCGTGCTCGTGCCGTCGTACGCGGAGGAGCCCTCCGTCGTCCGGGCGACGCTGCTGTCCGCCGCGCTCCAGGAGTACCCCGGGATGCGCGTGGTCCTCCTGCTCGACGACCCGCCGGCACCGCGCGACCCGGCGGCCGCGGCCTCCCTCGCCGCCTGCCAGGCGCTCCCCGACGAGCTGATGGCCCTCCTCGCCGAGCCGTACGAGCGGTTCTCCGGGGCCCTCGTGGCGTACGAGGCGGCCGCGCTGCACCCCGGCGCCGCCGGAACCGACGAGATCCGATCGCTCGCGCTCGAGCACCGCTGGGCCGCGGCGTGGCTGCGGGACCTCGCCGCCGGGTACGCCCGGGAGTCCCACGCCGACGACTTCCTTGCCGACGAGGTGCTCGGGGGACTCGCCGACGACCTCGACGTGACCGCGCAGGCGCTCTTCGCCGCCCTCGACGAGCACGCCCCGGTCCCCTCCGAGCGCCTCGCACAGCTCTGCCGGCGACTCGTCTGGACGTTCGGCTCGCAGATCAGCGCGTTCTCGCGCAAGGAGTACGAGAACCTGCCCCACGACGCGAACAAGGCGATGAACCTGAACGCCTACATCGCGCTCATGGGACACCGGGTCCGGCCGGTCGAGACGCGCGTCGGTCGCGTCCTGCGCGTGGCCGACGACGACGCGACCGCCGAGCTGATCCCCGACACCGACTACCTGCTCACCCTGGATGCCGACAGCGTGCTGCTGCGCGAGTACTGCCTGCGCCTGGTGCACCACCTGGAGACGCCGGGGAACGAGCGCATCGCCGTCGTGCAGACGCCCTACTCCGCGTTCCGGGGTGCCCCGACGCGGCTCGAGCGCATCGCCGGCGCCACGACTGACGTCCAGCACATCGTCCACCAGGGGCTGACGTACTTCGACGCCACGTTCTGGGTGGGCGCGAACGCCGTCATCCGCAAGGTCGCGCTCGACGACATCGTCGAGGTGAGCTACGTCCGTGGGCAGGAGGTGCGCCGGTACGTGCAGGACCGGACCGTCATCGAGGACACCGAGTCCAGCATCGACCTCATCGTCCACGGCTGGACCCTGCACAACTTCCCGGAGCGCCTGAGCTACTCCGCGACGCCGCCCGACTTCGGGTCGCTCGTCGTGCAGCGAGGCCGGTGGGCGAACGGCGGGCTCCTCATCGCGCCGAAGTTCTGGCGACACGTGCGACGTCGCCGGCACGACGGCCGGCGGGTGCGACCCGCCGCCGTCGCGCTCCGCATGACGTACATGGCCTCCATCTCGTGGGCCAGCCTCGGCCTGCTGGTCCTGCTGGTGTTCCCCTTCGACCAGCGGTTGCTCAGCCCCGTGCTCGTCCTCGCCGCCGCGCCGTACTTCCTCGCGATGGCCGCGGACTTCCGGCGCCTCGGCTACAAGCGCAGCGACGTCTTCCGCGTGTACGCCTTCAACCTCGTGCTGCTCGCCGTGAACCTCGCCGGAACCCTGAAGTCCCTCCAGCAGGCCGCCGCCAAGTCCAAGATCGCGTTCGCACGGACGCCCAAGGTCAACGACCGGACCGCCGCGCCGGCCCTGTACGTGCTCGCTGCGGTGTTCATCGCCCTCTTCTCCTTCTTCACGCTCGCGACGGCGGTGCTCGCCGGCAACTGGTGGCACGCCGCCTTCGCGGCGTTCAACGGGCTGCTCACGACGTATGCGGTCGTCGCCTTCATGGGGCTGCGCAACGCCGTCGTGGACGTCGTCCTCGGGTTCGGTCGCTGGGTCCGCGTACCGGTCCGCACCGCCCCTGCAGCGACCCCGGCGCCCACCGACCGGCTCGACTGGGAGTCCGTCCTGTACTTCGGCCCCGACCACGCACCCGCCGGCCGCGGTGCGGCGCCGACCCTGTCCGACATCCCGTTCGCCCGTCGCGGCGACACCCGAGCCCGGCAGAGGTGACCACCATGCGTCGTCGAACCAGCACCGACCACCGACCCCCCACCCGGGTCTCGCTCCTGCGCGTCCTCGTCGTCCTGGTCGCCGTCACGGCCATCGGGTGGTCGGGCACCCGGGCGGTCTCCGCCCTGGTCGCGCGCCAGGTCGAGCCCGGCCCGTCGCTCTTCGTGCCGTACGTGGACGTCACCGCGACACCGCGGTACGCGTTCGAGACCCCGTCCGGGCCCGCGCAGTCCACCGTCGCGCTCTCCTTCGTCGTCGCCGACCCGCAGGCCCCGTGCCGGCCCTCCTGGGGCGGGTACTACGACCTGGACGCGGCGGCGTCGGACCTCGAGCTGGACCGCCGCATCTCCCAGCTCCGCCTCACCGGCGGCGACGTGCGCGTCTCCTTCGGCGGGCAGGCCGGCACAGAGCTCGCCTCCGCCTGCACCGACCCGACGAAGCTGCGGGCCGCCTACGCGGCGGTCGTGGACCGGTACGACCTCCGGACGATCGACCTCGACATCGAGGGGGCAGCGCTCGACGACACCGCCGCCATGACGCGCCGGGCTGCGGCGCTCAAGGACGTGCAGGACTCCGCGGCGTCGTCCGGGTCGCACCTCGGCGTATGGCTCACCCTCCCGGTCGGGCGGGACGGCCTCACCGACGCCGGCCAGGCCGCCGTGGCGACCACGCTCGCCGCGGGCGTGGACCTCACCGGCGTCAACGGCATGACCATGGACTTCGGTGTGACGACCACCGCGGGGGCGCCACTGTCCGACGTCGTCGTCCGCGCCGCCACGGCGCTGCACGGCCAGGTGCGGACGGCGTTCGCGGTCGCCGGCAGGTCGCTCGACTCCGGCGACGCGTGGGCGCGGACCGGCATCACACCGATGATCGGCCAGAGCGACGTGGTGACCGAGCGGTTCACGCTCGACGACGCCGCGGCCGTGAACACGTTTGCGCGCGAGAAGGGCGTCGGCCTGCTGGCGATGTGGTCCCTCAACCGCGACGCCACCTGCACCGCGCCGCTTCCCTCCGTGCTGACCGTGGTGCAGACCATGTGCAGCGGCATCGACCAGCGGGGCGGGAGCTTCGCCGAGGCCCTCGCGGCCGACCTCGATCTGCTCCCGAGCCTCGCCCCCACGCGGGCACCGGCAACCACCGCCACGCCCGCACCGACGTCGACGACCGCACCCGACGCCGTCGTCGACGACCCGGCAACGAGCCCGTACGCGGTGTGGGACCCGGCCGGCGACTACCCCGGCGGCACCAAGGTCGTCTGGCACAAGAACGTCTACCAGGCGCGCTACTGGACGAGCGGCGTCGCACCCGACACCGCCGTGGCCACCGCCCTCGACTCGCCCTGGACACTGCTCGGTCCGGTGCTGCCGGGCGACCGGCCCGCGCCCCTGCCGACGTTCCCGGCCGGCACGTACCCGGCGTGGGACGCCACGACGGCGTACACCGCGGGCTCGCGCGTGCAGGTCGACCGCGTCGCCTACGAGGCGAAGTGGTGGACGCAGGACCAGGAGCCCGGCACGCCCGTCCAGGGCGGGTCGCCCTGGGTGCTCGTCTACCCGGACCGCTGATCGCCGTCGGCCGCCCACCGACGGGCGGGTGGCCGACGGTCAGCCCTCGACGACCTGGTCGCCATCCACACGGACCGTGACCTTCGGCAGCGGATCGGTCGCCGGGCCCTGGACGACCTCCCCGGTCGCGGCACGGAAGACCGAGCCGTGGCACGGGCACACCAGGTCGGCGTCGCGCGGCGCGACCTGGCACCCACGGTGCGTGCAGATCGCGCTGAACGCGACGACCGTGCCCGCCTCGGGCTGCGCCACGATCACCGCGTCGCCCTCGGCGGTGGTCGCCGCCACCGCGCCACCCACCGGGACGTCGGCCAGGGCGACCAGCCCGCCCGACGCCGTCGCGCCCGTCGTGCCGGTCGCGGTCGGGCCACCCGCACCCGCCTCGCCCGAACCACCGGACCCGGACGACGACTGGCAGGCCGCGAGCGCACCCACGCCCGCCGCCGCCGCTGCACCCACCAGCACGGCCCGGCGGCTCAGCGCGCCGCGGGCTGGATCCTGTGTCACGTCGAGCTCCCTCGTTCGGCCTGCGTCCACAGCCGCCCACCGCGCCCCGGGGCGTCGTCGCGGTCATCATCACCCGACCCGTTCGGCCCTGCACGTCGAGAAGCGGGGGCCGCTACCCTCACCATGATCACTCCCGCCGAGCACAGGGATTCCCGTTGCGCACCTTCCCCCGAACTGCGCTCGTCAGCGCGGTCGCGGCGGCAGCCCTCGCCGTCACCACTCTGCCCGCCGCCGCCACGAGCGACTACGACCTCGACTACCCTGCGGGCACGCAGAGGATCGGCACCTTCGCCATCCCGAACACTGCGACCTACGGGCAGACCTTCGTGGTGCCCGAGGGACCGACGCGGATCGACAGCTTCTCGTTCCAGCTCGAGGTCGCTCCCGAGGCGGTCTTCCGCGCGGTGCTGCAGGCCTGGGACACCGGCGCCCGCCACCCCGTCGGGGAACCCCTGTACATGAGCGGCCCGCTGTCCACCACGGCCGCCACGCGCGAGACCGTGACGATCACGCCCGACGTCGCGATCACCCCCGGCACCTACGTCGCCTACTTCACCCTGAGCTACGACGACCAGCCGAGCACGCCCGGCGCCAACGCCAACACGTGGGCCGCGGCGGCGGACGCCTACGCAGACGGCGCGTTCGTCTACACCAACAACGCCAACGACGAGAGCCTCCTGCTCACGAGCAACTGGCTGACCTTCGCAGCCCAGGACGTCGCGTTCACCGTCGTCTACACGGCGCCACCGGTCGCCCCGCCGGTCGCACCCCCCGTCCTGCAGCCGACGACGCCGGCCGCCACGCCGGTGATCCTCCCGCCGGCGTACACCGGCTGACGACCCCCGCCTCGCCATACCCACGTCCGGCCGAGAACAAGGATCCCCATTGCGCGCCTTCCCCCGCACCGCGCTCGTCAGCGTGATCGCAGCCGCGGCCATCGCCGTCGCCCCGCTCCCTGCGTCCGCGACGAGCGAGTGGGACCTCGACTACTTCGCCCCTTCGGGGGGTGGGGTGAGCATCTTCGGCGTGGGCTTCGTCGCGACCATCGGGCAGACCTTCGTGGTGCCGACCGGCCCGGCAACGCTCGACACCTTCTCGCTGCGGCTCAGCACGTCCTCCGGGCTGGCGTTCCGCGCCGTGCTGCAGGCCTGGGACCCCGCCACCCAGCACGCGACCGGCGCACCGCTCTACATGAGTGACCCCATGTCGACGGGCGGCACGTCGTCCGAGGTCGTCACCGCGAGCCCGGCCGTCGCGATCCCACCTGGCACCTACGTGGCCTACTTCACCGTGAGCTACGACTGGGAGAGCCAGCCCGCCAACGGCGGCTGGTTCGCGACCACGAGCCCCTACGCCGACGGCACCGCCGTGGCCATCCTCAACGGGACAGACGAGTCACAGCTCGCCAGAGACCCCTGGCTCGTCCTCCCGTCGGACCTGGCGTTCAGCGTCGCCTTCTCGGGACCGGCCGCCCCACCGGTGGACCCTCCCGTGGACCCGCCCGTAACCCCGCCTGCTGACCCGCCCGCTACACCGCCCGCTGCGGCACCCGCTGGGGCACCCGCCGGGGCGCCGACGACGCCGGCCGCCACGCCCGTCATCCTGCCGCCGGCCTACACGGGCTGAGGCCAGGGACGCCCGAACCGGGGTCAGCGCTCCCGGCCGTCGGTGCGCGTGTTGGCCTCCACCGACCGCAGGTGCTTCTCGTGGAACGGGTGCCGCTGGTAGTCCGACGGCGGGACGTCACTGAGGTGGGTCCCGGTGTTCCTCCCGCCCGCCTGCACCGGCTGGCAGGAACCTGCTGCCGCCAACCCGTTCGGCCCTGCACGTCGAGGGCGACGCCCGCTACCTTCACCATGATCATCCCCCCAGAGCACAGGACGTCCCGTTGCGCCCCTTCCTCCGAACCGCGCTCATCGGCGCGGTCACGACGGCGCTCGTCGCCGTCGCCGTGCAGCCCGCCACCGCCACCAGCCAGTGGGACCTCGACTACTCCGCCAGCTCCAACAGCCTCGTCGGCTATCTCGGGTTCGGCGGCGCGGCGACGATCGGGCAGACGTTCGTGGTGCCGGACGGCCCGGCGGCACTCGACACCTTCTCCCTGAAGCTGCACAGCTCCGACCACGACAGCCTTCCGTGCCGTACTCCAGCAGTGGGACCCGACCACCTCGCACGCGACCGGGGCGCCGCTCTACATGAGCGACCCGATGTCGACGGGCGGCACGGAACGCGAGACGGTGACCGTGAGCCCGCACGTCGCCGTGCAGCCGGGCACGTACGTCGCGTACCTCACCCTCAGCTACGACTGGGAGACCCAGCTCGCCGGCAGCAGCTGGTTCGCGTCGTCCGCCACCCCCTACGCCGACGGGGAGGCCGTCGGTTTCCTCAACGGCACCGACGAGTCGCGGCTGACCGTGGCCCCCTGGATCCTTGTCAACGCCGACCTGGCGTTCAGCGTGGTCTTCTCGGGCCCGGTCCAGCCACCCGTCGGCCCACCCGTCGGCCCACCCGTGAACCCGCCGGTCGCTCCGCCCGTCACACCGCTGCCGACGACGCCGGCCGCCGCCCCGGTGGTCATGCCGCCCGCGTACACCGGCTGACGGCCCCGACCAACGCGCCCACCCGGTCAGCCACCGACAGGACGCCCCCCGTCCGCCCTTACTTCCGCACCGCGCTCGCGGGCGCGGTCACGACGGCGCCGGTCAGCCGCGCGGCGGGGACCACCCGGAGCGGCACGACGAGCAGCGGCGGCCGACCCTGGCTGAACGCCGCAGCGTCGAGCGCCGCCCCGGTCGCCTGCAGGGGCGGGCGGAAGCCGAGGAGCGCCGTCCGCGGTTCCTCCCCGACCTCCCGCCGGACCGCGCGTCCGGATCAGCCGAGCGCCAGGACCGCAGCGCCCGTGACACGGTCGGCGCGCAGATCCGCGAGCGCGACATCGGCGGCAGCGAACGGGCGGCGGTCGACCGTCACCCGCAGGCCGATGCGCCCGGCGAGGGCCAGGAGCTCCCTGCCGTCGGCGCGCGTGTTGGCCTCGACGGACCGCAGCTGCTTCTCGTGGAACAGGTGCCGCTGGTAGTCCAGGGGCGGCACGTCGCTGAGATGGATGCCGGCGACGGCGAGGGTCCCGCCGGGCCGCAGTGCCTCAAGGGCCGGCGGCACGAGCTCGCCGGCGGGCGCGAAGAGGATCGCGGAGTCGAGCGGCTCGGGCGGGGCGTCGGCGGCGCCCTGGGCGGAGTGGCAGCCGAGCTCGAGGGCGAGGCGCCGGGCGTCGTCGGACCGGGTCATGACGTGCACGGTCGCCCCGGCGGCCAGCGCGACTTGCGCGGTGAGGTGCGCGGAGCCGCCGAACCCGTAGATGCCCAGCACGCCGCCGTCGGGCAGCTCCGCCCGGCGCAGCGCGCGGTACCCGATGATGCCCGCGCACAGCAGCGGCGCCGCCTCGACCGGGTCGAGGCCGGCCGGCCACCGGTACGCGTACGACGCCGGCACCGTGAGCAGCTCGGCGTACCCGCCGTCGGCGTCCCAGCCGGTGTAGAGCGAACGTCGGCACAGGTTCTCCCGGCCCGCGCGGCAGTCGGGGCACTCGCCGCACGTGCGGCGCAGCCACGCGACCCCGACGAGGTCGCCCGGCCGCACGGGCGCGCCGTCCGCCGACGTCGCCCCCTCCGGCGCGCTCAGCACCTCGCCGACCGCCTCGTGGCCGGGCACGACGCCGGGTCGGTGCGGCGGGAGGTCGTGGTCGAGCACGTGGAGGTCGGTACGGCAGACCCCGCAGGCCACGACGCGGACGAGCAGCTCGTCGGGCCCGGGCTCGGGGTCCGGGGCCGTCACGAGCTCGAGCCGACCGGGACCGACCACCGACCACGCGCGCACGCGCCCTCCTCGCTCGTCCGACGCCGTCACTCTGCCCCGCGGGGCCGCCCGAGGTCCAGGCCCACCCCCTCCTCCGCCCCACCCACCCCGCCCCCTCGCCGAGCCGGTGCATACCTGCCGACGGTGGGCTTCGTCGGCGCCGGCGCCGGCGCCAGCGACGGCGACCCGGACGAAGACTTCGGCACGGGATACGTGACGAAGTCTTCGCCTCACCCGGCGACGGCGACGGCGCCGGCGCCGGGGGCCGTGGCAGGGGCAGGGGCGGGGACGGCGTCGGGAGAGCGGGGGGCGGGAGAGCGGGGGGGCGGGAGAGCGGGGGGGCAGGGGCGGGAGAGCGGGGGGCAGGGGCGGGGCGGCGTCGGGAGGGGGCGGTCCGACGCTGTGGGTACTGACCCGCTAGGCCCGGCGGCGCAGCACCGGCGTCCCGAGCACGAGGACCGCCGTCGCGATCGCAGCCGCGCCGAGCATCACCGAACCCATGGCGACACCGCCGCCCCCGAGGAATCCGACGAGCGGGGAGACCGCGCCGCCCAGGCCGCCCTGCAGCGCGCCGATCACGGCCGCGGCGGTGCCGGACCGGTCAGGGTGCCGCGCCATCGCCAGGGCCGATGCGTTGGCGATGATGCCGCTCAGGAGGCCGACGGTGAGCCACAGCGGGATCAGCAGCCCGACGACGCCGCCCAGGTGCCCGGCCGCGACGACGACCAGCGCGATCGTGGTGACGACCGTCGCGGGGAGACCAACCGCGAGCAATCGCTCCGGTCCGAGCCGCGGTACCAGCGCCGCGTTGACCTGTGACCCGACGAGCATCGAGGTCGCACCCAGGCCGAAGACCAGGGCATACGCCTGAGGTGAGAGTAAATACTCTTCTTGCAGCACGAACGACGAGCCGGTCACGTAGCTCATCAGCACGGCGAGCCCCAGGCCCGGGAGCACGGCCAGGGCGAGGAAGCGCCCGTCCCGCAGCACGCCCGCGTAGCTGTGCAGCGACGTCGCGAGGCCGGCGCCGACGCGGCGCTCCGGCGGCAGCGTCTCGGGTAGCGCCCGCCACACGACCACGCCCAGCACTGCGCCCATCGCGGCGAGGACGGCGAAGATGGCCCGCCAGCCCCAGTGGTCGGCGATCACGGTGCCGAGCAGCGGCGCCAGCACCGGCGCGACAGCGATGGCGAGCCAGAGCCGGGAGAGCAGGCGTGCGGCGTCGGCGCCCCGCCAGCGGTCGCCGATGACGGCCGTGGCGACGACCGTGGCGGACGCCGCGACGACGCCGTGCAGCACGCGCAGCGGCACGAGCTGAGTGATGCTGCCCGCCGCGAGGCACGCGAGCGCGACGACGACGTAGGCGGCCAGGCCCCAGGTCGCGGGCCGGCGTCGGCCCCACCGGTCCGACAGCGGACCGATGATCATCTGACCGAGCGACCCGCCGACCAGCACCCAGGAGATCGTCAGCTGGACCGCGGCCTGCGACGCGTGGAGGTCGTGGGCCACCTGCGGCAGCGACGGCAGGTACATGTCGGTCGTGGCCGCCGGCAGGAAGGCCATGGCGCCCAGCACGACGACGAGCGCGGCGTCGCCCGGGCGGCGCGCGGTGGCGCGCGGCGTGGTGACCGGCGTGGTGACCGGCGCAGTCGCGTCGGCCGCACCAGCGCCGGCGGGTGGTGGGGCATCCGCCAGCCGGGCGGCGTCGTCGTGAGACACGGCCGCAAGCCTACCTCGAATCGATTCGAGCACTCCGGGCCCCCTGCACCACGAGCAGCCGCCGCCCGCGGCGAGGCTGGGAGGGTTGCCGCGCCCTGGGCACCGCAACCCTCCCAGCCTCGCCGCGGGCGGCGTGCGCGCACGTTGACAGCGGGAACGACGAAGGGCCCCGCCGCCGGCTGCTGCCGGTAGCGGGACCCTTCACCTCTGTGCGCCCGAAGGGACTCGAACCCCCAACCTTCTGATCCGTAGTCAGATGCTCTATCCATTGAGCTACGGGCGCATGGCCACGAGGGCCGCAGACGAGAATACATGCCCGGAGGCCCGGTCCCCAACCGCGATCCGCCAGCACGGCCGAGACTGCCGGTCGACGGCGCTCCGGAAGCACGCCGACGAGGCCCAGGCACGCCCCGAACCCCGGACGCAGAACGACCCGGCACCGCGCGGGCGGACCGGGTCGAGGAGCGGAGACGGTGGGATTTGAACCCACGGAGGAGGTTGCCCCCCTCACGGCCTTAGCAGGGCCGCGCACTAGACCTGACTATGCGACGTCTCCAAGACAGCAGACTGCAGGGTACCCGGCGCCCGTGGCCGCGAGCAAAGGACCTCGCCCGACGGCGTCGCGCACCGCCCGCGAGCAGGCCGCTACTTCTCGAACGCCCAGGCCCGGTCCGTGAGGATGCGCGCCCCCGCGAGCCCGATCGCGATGCAGACGACGACGAACACGGCCTGCACACCGGAGTTCACGGCCACCTCCAGGTCGCCGTTGTTGAGCCCGACGACGGCCCGGTAGACCGCAGCACCCGGCACCATGATGACCACTGCCGGGACGGACACGGTGATCCGCGGGATGCGCAGCCGAGGCGCCACCACCGCCGCGAGGAGCCCCACCACCAGGGCCGCGAGCATGGTGCCCGCCTGCATCGCGACGCCCAGGTCGACGACCTCGAGCCGGATCGTGTTCGCGATCATGCCGATCAGCGCCGCCGCGACGGCCATCCGCACGGTCGAGTTGAAGATGAACGCGAAGCCGACGCACGCCAGGAAGCTCGCGAGCAGGCGCAGCAGGAGGAGGACGATCGCCGCGACGTCAGGCTTCGCGAGCGGCTCGGTCGACATGCCGGTCACCCACGAGACCGACCAGACGCTCAGGCCCGCGGACAGCAGGATGAGGAGCGCGTACGTCGTGCGCGCGACGCCTGCGGAGAAGTCCATCTTCGCGAGGTCGAGCGCGCCCGTGACCAGCGGGAACCCTGGCACGAGGAAGAGCACCGCCGAGATGAAGCCGGCCTGGTGGTTGGTCGCCGCCTCCCCGAGGCCCAGCTCGAGCAGCGACACGAAGCCGAGGTAGACGAGGCACGCGAGCGCCGCGGAGAGCATCGACACGGCGAACTGGTTGAACCCGCGGTGCGCGAAGAAGCGGCGCAGCGCCTGCCCGGCACCGGCACCGAGGAAGGCGCCCACGACCTCGACCGCCCCGCCGTTGTTGAGGAACGCGAACGCGCCGCAGGCCACCGCCGCGAAGAGCGCGTTGAGCAGCGCCGGGTAGAGGGGCTTGAGCGCCTCGACCCGGTCGAGCTCGGCGTTGACCTCCTCGACCGTCGCCCCCGGCTGCAGGGTGTTCGCGAACTCGGTGAGCTCGCCCAGGCGGTGGGCGTTCACGCCGACGGCGCGCACCTCCGCGACCTCGGTGCGGAAGATCGAGCCTCGGTGCGACGTCGTCGTGATCTCGGTGAGTGTCACGTGGGCCTCGTGGCGGTCCAGACCGAAGGCGCGCGCGACCTGCTGCATCGCGGACTTCACCCGGTACGAGCCCGTGCCGGAGGACAGCATGGCCTTGCCCATGCGGAGGACGGCGCCCGACTGCCGGATCAGCTCCAGCGGCTCGAGCACGTCCTCCTGAGGGCGGCGGTCATGGGTCGACATGCGCCATATGATTGCGCCTCCCTCGGAGCCTGAACATGGGACCGCCGATGCGCGGACCAGCGCCCACTAGCGTGAACGCATGGGGGCCGGGCCGGTGGACGAGGGCGCGCGGGCGGTCGGTGCGGTGCCCGACGGCGGTGCGGTGCCCGACGGCGGTGCGGTGCCCGACGGCGGTGCGGTGCCCGACGGCGGTGCGGTGCCCGACGGCGAGAGGCGGCCTGGCGTCGGGCTGTGCCTGTCCGGCGGTGGGTACCGCGCGATGCTCTTCCACGTCGGGGGCCTGCGCCGCCTCAACGAGCTCGGCTGGCTGTCCCGGTTGACGCGCGTCGCATCGGTCTCGGGGGGCTCGATCACGGCGGGCGTCCTCGCGCTGGCCTGGGACCGTCTGGACTTCGACGACGCCGGCGTGGCCCGCAGCTTCACCGAGCAGGTCGAGCGGCCGCTGCTCGACCTGGCCGGGCGCACGCTCGACGTCCCCGCCGTCGTGACGGGCCTGTGGCCGGGCCGCATCTCCCGGCGCGTTGCCGCCGCATACGACCGACACCTCTTCCACGGCGCGACCCTGCAGGACCTGCCGGCCGACGGCGAGGGGCCGCACTTCGTGCTCCTCGCCACGAACCTCTCCACGGGCACGCTTTGGCGGTTCACGCACGACTACATGCGGGACTGGCGCAGCCCGCCCGTCCGCTCGCCGCGCCTGTTGTTGGCCGACGCCGTCGCAGCGAGCTCGGCGTTCCCGCCGTTCCTGTCGCCGCACGTCCTGCGCGTCCGGGGGCGCCCGGTCCAGCTCACCGACGGCGGCGTGTACGACAACCTGGGGCTGGAGCCCGTCGTGAAGACGTGCGGGACCGTGCTGGTCAGCGACGGCGGCGGCACGTTCGGCGAGCCGGCCGACCCCGCGCGCGACTGGGCCCGGGCGACGCTGCGCACCCTGCAGACCGTCGACGTGCAGGTGCGGCGGCTGAGACGCCGGCACGTCGTCGGGCTGCTCGCCACCGGGGCGCGCGCCGGGGCGTTCTGGGCGATCGGCTCCGACCGCGCGTCGTTCGCCGCCCCCGGTGGCCCGCCTGCGCCGTTCGCGGCCACGACCGCGCTGGCCCACACCCCGACACGGCTCGCGCACCTGCCCCAGGCGACCCGGCACCGCCTGGTCAGCTGGGGCTACGTCGCGGCCGACGTCGCCGTGCGCACCCGCCTTGACCCGGACGCGCCCCCGCCCGAGGCGCTGCCGTACCCGGAGCCGCTGGGCTGAGGCGGGCGCGCATCCCGAGCGGCGCGGCGAAGACTTCGTCTCGCCATTCGTCACGAGGTCTTCGCGCCGCCGCCTCAGCGCCTCAGTCGCCCGCGGACAGGCCCGTGATCACGTGGGCGTCGCCCTCGAACGGGCGCAGCGTGCCGGGCGCGGGGAAGGGCAAGGTCCAGGTGCGCAGCTCCGCGCCCACCGCACCGAAGTCGTCCAGCTTCACGACGACGCGCTCCGCGCCGACCTCGACGATCCGCACCCGGGCGCGCGTCCCGTCGTCGTGGGCGAGCTGCCACAGGTCGGCCAGCCACCGCAGGCCGCGCTCCTCGAGGGCCTCCTCGGCGTCGGTCCAGTCGACGACGCCGGTCACCGCGCGTCCGAGCCGGTCCATGGCCACGAACCCGTCGCCGTCGGGGCGCACCCAGCCGACCAGCTCGCGGTCGCCCGGCCGGCGGTGCTCGATCCAGTCGCTCGGCAGCATCGCCCGATGCTACGGCCGCGCCACCCGCACGCGGACCGCCGTCGCCGCAGCCGCGAGCGCCAGGCAGGCCGGCACCGCGAGCGCGACGACGAACGCCGCGACGGGCCGGTCCGCCACCATCCGGGCGAACACCGGCCCGACGACGGCGAGCGAGACCGCGATCGCCAGGGCCTCGGAGACCTGCAGCGCCGCGCTGTTCACGCCGAACTGCTCCGGCTCCGACAGACGCAGGGTGAGCAGCGACGTCGTCGGGTAGGCCAGGCCGGCGCCGAGCCCGGCGAGCCCCCAGCCGACGACGGTCGCGGCCACCGGGACGGCCGGCCAGAGCGCGAGCCCGACGGCGACCACGCCACCCGCGACGAGCAGCGCACCCACCCGAAGGACCGCGGCGTCGGACCACTGCCCCTCGTGCCGCCCGCGCAGCCACGACCCCAGGGACCACGCCACGGCCGCGACGGTCAGCGCCAGGCCGGCCTGCGCGGCGTCGAGCCCCCGCTCCCGCGTGAGGACCAGCGGCAGGTAGACCTCGGCACCGAAGAACGCGGAGCCCAGCAGCGCCCGGAGCACGACGACGGCGGGCAGGCCGCGCGCGAAGCGGACCGCACCGGGCGGGAGGAGAGCCGGGACGGTCAGGGCAAGGAGGACGAGCGCGGCCAGCCCGGTCACGGCCGCGACCGGGGCGGACTGCTGGCCGCCCCAGTGCAGCGCCAGAGCGGCCAAGCCGGCGCCGGCACCACGCAGCACACGGCGACCCTGCGGCGTCGTCTGCGGCTGCCGCTCCGGGCGGTGGGCCAGGATGGGGCGCAGCGCGGGCAGCAGCGGCAGGGCCACGATCGGCACGGACAGGAACACCCAGCGCCAGCCGACGTCCTGCGCGAGCCAGCCCGCGATCGCGGGCCCGACCAGGGACGGGACCACCCAGGCGGCGGCGAAGGCCGAGAACACGCGCGGCTGGACGGCGGCCGGGTACAGCTGCCCGACCACCACGTACAGGGCGACGATCAGACCCCCGGACCCGAGGCCCATGACGGCGCGGCCGGCGACGACGGTCGGCATCGCGGTCGCCGTGCCCGCCACGAGCAGGCCGGCAAGGAAGGCGCCGATCCCGGTGATCAGCGGTCGCGCTGGCCCGGCGCGGTCGGCCCAGCCACCGGCGGCGACGACGCCGAGCACCGAGGCGGCCGCGGGGGCGGCGAACGCGACGGCATAGAGGTCGAGGCCGCCCAGCGCCCGCGCCACCACCGGCATCGCCGTGGTCACGGCGAGTGACTCGAACGCGGTCAGCGCGATGAGGCCGATCATGCCGACGGTGACCCCTCGCAGCCCGGGCGTCCACGGCGAGGTGCTCATCGATGCCGGGGCCGAGGTGTGGTCGGTCCGCTCGGCGCTCATGACTCCTGAGGGTGCGCCATCGGGCCGCAACGACCAAACCGATACCGGCTGGGGCTGCCTGCACGGCGACGTCGGGCTCAGCCGCGTGACCCGCTGACGCGCCCGACGACGCAACCGGGGCCGACCCTGGGGATGGTCGACCCCGGTGCGATCGTCGCCTGCCGGTGTGAGTCGAGGCGGGCAGATCAGCTCGCCATCCACGCCTGGATCTGGCGGATGCGTTCCGCGGTCAGCCTGACGGCGAAGTTGGTCTGGCGCGTCCTGTCGCCCGCGACATGCACGCCGACGATCGACGGCGCGGCCTGGCCCGGGGGCAGGAGGACGGGCGCGCCGCTCTCCCCGCGGAACGTGGAGATCTGGTAGTAGAGGAAGTCGTCGTCCGGCGCGGCGAGGTTTCCGGAGGCCGACCAGAGCGTGTTGTCCGGCTGCTTGTCACCGGGGTAGCCGGCGACGGTCACGGCCGCCCGGTCGAGCTGCTCGTCGGTCGCCGCCAAGAGCCTGAGGACGGGGTAGTCGATCTCGTCGGACAGGCGGATGACCGCGTAGTCCTCAGCATCCGGGGACGGCGTCCGGCCGCTGTAGGCGTCGGTCACGAAGACCCGGTCGATGTACGCGCGGTCGGGGATCGTTGCACCGTCGCGTGTCGGCAGGAAGACGCCAGCAACCGCGAAGCCGCCGAGCTCGTGGTCGAAGACGTTGTGTGCAGCCGTGAGGATGTGGCGCTCGCCGATGACGACACCGGTCCCGGAGTAGGCGTTGGCGTCCGGGAACGTCACGATGAGCTGGCCGAGGCTGGTCCACGGGGGGGTCGTCGTCGGCGTGATGCGTTCGCGGGTGTCGGGCGCGAACACGATCCTCAACGGGTCGCGCTGCCTGACCGTGCTCATCAGCACGTCGGGGCGTGACCCGTCGTCGTTCGCGTTGGCTGGAAGGTCGTTGTACGGCATGTCGCTTCTCCTCGGTGTGAGTGCTGATGTCGCCGCGTCGTGCGGCGCACCCGGTGCGGCCACAGGGGGCACCGGTGACGGCTGCCTCCGTCCGAGCGAGGGCCCCGACGGAGGCAGCCGACGGAGTCCTACGCGCCCTGGCGGGTCAGCGCGTCGAACTCGGCAGCGGAGACCGGCTTGAAGGTGTCGATCCCGTTGCTCTCGGTGTAGGACGCGATGTACACGTCGGTGGCCCCGTTCGGGATGGGCACCTCGAGGGCCCGGCCGAACGTCTGCGCAGTGAAGGTGGTGGTGATCTGGGGCTGCTGACCGAACATCACCCACACCGCCTGCTTGAGCTGGAACGTCGACATGAAGCCGGGGTTGAGGGTGCTCTCGCGGGTGTTGTTGGTCTGGACGACCTTGTTGCCGTTGACGTACCAGGTGACGCTGAGGTCGGTCGGCGGCGTCGTGGCCTGGTTGTCGAGGCCGACCTCGCTCTCGGTGATGGCCGCGTTGGAGATGCCGGAGATCGCCGGGCTGAGGCCGTTCTTGTTGGTGATCAGCGCAGCGGCGCCCAGCGTGAGCGCGACGGGGTCGCTGTAGTTGACGTTCGGGCTCTCGAACGAGGCGATGCTCGCCGCGAAGCTGGTGGCCAGCTCGCACTGCTGCTGCGAGTTCCGGCTGGGGTTGAGCACGTTCCAGGCGGAGTACACGTAGTCCTCCTTGGGCTCCACCGGCTGCAGGAAGAGCATCATGACGTTGGAGTTGTCCTTGTCGATCCCGTTGTGGATGTGGATCCGGGTGGTGATCGGTGACATCGGGTTGGCCCCCTTGTTCGGGAATGGATGTGATGTGCAACGCCCGCGCGGACGCGGACGAAGGGCTTGGATTGCCAAGGCCCCCCGCGGACCGGGCGCGGCTCCGATGCCGCGCCCATCCCGTACGAAACAGCTGACGTACGGTTCCGTGATGCATCTCCCACTCTTCTGACTGCCGGGTGCGGAGTCGTCAGCAAAATTCATGAATCGCGCCGATCGGCGCGCGTCCGACCGACTCGCGAAGACCACATCGATGCGCCAGGGCCACTGCCGTGACCTGGGACGTGGTGTCCAGCTTGAGCAGGACCCGCTGGACCTGGGTGCGGACCGTGCTCAGCGACCGGAAGCCGTCCGCCGCGATCTGGGCGACCACCCGCCCCTCGGTCAGGTCGCACAGCACGTCCCGCTCGCGGGGGGTCAACAGGGCCAGCTTGGCCTGGCCGTCGCTCAGCGCGCGCAGCGAGGCCAGGATCCTCGCGCGCTTCGGGTCATGTCCGTCGTCGACCGCGACGAGGGCGGCGGTCAGGCTGTGGACCAGACGTAGGAACGGGACGTCCTGATCCAGGACGAGCGCGCCTGCCTCGCAGGCTTCGATGAGTCGATCCAGCGACCGTGAGCTGCCGATGTACACCGTGTGCGGTCCAGGAGTCCCCGGGAGTGCCTGGCTTGCGCCGCCCCGATCGTCTTCCAGGATCACGATCGCGGGCCCGACCAGAGCCACCCCACCTCGCGCTGGCGCCTCCGCCAGCGTGCACGTCCAACCATGAGCGGCCAGGCCGGCCGTCAAGGCAACGGGAAGCGTGGCCTCAGGCGGGGAGAGAAGCGTCACGCGCCGCACCGGGCCGATCGCGCTGCTGGTGCAGTCGAAGCGCATGGCCGTTCCTTTCGTGGGTGCGCCGCCGGCCGATCCGGCAGCCACGGAGACTCCACTGCGCCAGCCGCCTCGGGCGCGCCTCCCTGGTATGAACGCGCGCGGGCCGCGTTGCGCCGTACCTGCGCTGTCACGGCGCAACGCGTGCGCCTCCCCGGCATCTCACCTGAGTTGGGTAGACCGGATCGGTGCCTTGCGGTCGGGGTCGTGATGGCCCAGGACCAGGAAGCACGCGTCACCGACGACGTCGAGCCCGAGCTGGTCGGACACTGCGGCCAGGGCGTCGAGCAGCGTCGGGCCGCAGGTGCGCAGAACCTGCGCGCGACGTCGCGACCGGCACCGACCCCGCGCCCGCGTCGTGCCCGTGCCGATCTGCCGCACGATCCGCTGGCGCCATCACCGCAGGTCACAGACCTGCAGTCCCCACGATCCAGCACGGAGGCCCGGCTCAGGACGGCGGCGCCACTGCGCCAGCCGCCTCGGGCGCGCCTCCCCGGCATGAGCGCCCGCGGCCGCGTTGCGCCGTACCTGCGCTGCCATGGCGCAACCCGTGCGTCTCCACGGCGTCTCCGTCGCGTCTCGGCCGCCGGGCGCGACCTGGCTGCGGGGAGAGACTCTGTTGACCGACCGGTCTGACAGGCAGAGCGCGCCGCACATCTGTACCGCGCACGGCAGTCCTAGGCTGTGCCCGAGCAGATCGGCGTCGGGGGGCGTGGACATGGCTGACAGTGCCGTAGGGATCGCTCACGGGGCGTCCCGCAGGTCATGAGGCCGGCATGGTCAGAGCCCGTCGTCGGGCTGCGCCTGCGCCTGCTCGGGGTCTTCCGGGCGTCTGCAGACGCCCGGATCCTGAACTTCCCCTCGAGCACGCGGCGCTTGTTGGCGTTCCTGGCGCTCAACGAGATCGCCGATCGCGACCAGATCGCGACCCAGCTCTGGCCGGATCTGCCGCCTGAACGAGCCCACAGCGACCTCCGCACCGCACTGTGGAGACTCGGGCGCGTGAACCCGGACTACGTCGAGGTCGATGGGGACACGCTCGCTCTGCGCGAAGAGGTCGCCGTGGACGTCACCCGTGTCCTTGAGTGGGCACGCCACGTCCTGAGCCTGGACATCGCCCCCCTGCCCAATGACCGCTGGGAACCGCCACGCAACGCCGGCGCGGTCCTGCTGCCCGCGTGGAGCGAGGCATGGCTCGACCCCCACCGCACAGCGGTGCAGATGCTCCAGCTGCAGGCGTTCGAGATGCTCTCGACCAAGATCCTCGCCGCCGGGCGCGTCGCCGAGGCCCTTCCACACGCTCTGCGCGTCGTGCAGATCGACCCCCTTCGCGAGAGCGCTCAACGACTCCTGATCGAGATCCACCTTCGACAGGGCAACGTCAGCGACGCACTGCGCCAGTACGCCTCCTACCGGGACCTGCTTCACGACGAGCTGGGCATCTCCCCCGGCCTGCAGGTGACGACCCTGATCGGGCAGTACGCCTCCCGAGAGGAAGCGTCTCGTCGGAGAGGGGCCAGCCGTCCGCTGCACGGGATCTGAGCCGTGGAGCTGCGGCCGCGGTGCGCCGTGCGCCCCGTGTCGGTGGCGGGTGGCAGGGTCCACCGCATGAACGGCATCACCGACCCCGGCCCCGCCCGCGTCATCTCCGACGTCGAGGACGGCCGTCAGGTGCAGTGGGTGGTCTGCTCGGCGTGCGGGTGGATCAGCAACGACCAGGCGACCATGACCGACGCCTACGACGAGGCGAGCCGCCACAACCGACGGCGCCACCCCGCGCCCGCGGCCATGATCGCGGAGTGCGCCTGACCCGATCACTCCGCTCTCCGGTCAGTACAACCAGAGCCGGACAGAGCGGACACCACCGGCCAAGGTCGAGGCCGAACACAGGGACGGCAGGGGGCAGTAGTGGGGCAGGCGTACGAGGTAGACACCGGCGAGTTGCGGGCTCGCGGTAGCGCCATGCTGGGCGCCGGGACGCGCTGGAGGCGACGGCGGCCAAGGGCGTGATGCTCGGGCACAGCGCCTACGGGCAGACCGGCGGCGCCCTCGATCGCACAGCTGCCCGGTTCGCCGACAGGTTCACCTACCTGCTGCGCACACTCGGCGACGAGTCGGAGGGCATCGGGCACGCGATGCGCACGTCCGCGTTCACCTACAACGCGGTCGACGCGATGATCGCCGAGGACCACGCCACGATCGCGGACCAGCTGCCGTGATCGGTCGGCTCAGCACCACCACGGACCCTGTGCGCCTCATCCCCGGGTCGTTCGCGACCCTGTTCGCCGACGCCCAAGACCTGCGCACCCGGGCCCGTGAGGTGCTTGACGAGCACGACAGGCCGATCTCGCGCGACGTCGCCGCGTGGGTCGGCGACGCCGCAGAGCGGTGCGACGTCCGGCGCGCGAACGTCGCGAAGGGCCTGACCGGCGTCGCGCAGGTGTTCGACGTCGCCGCCGCCGTCCTGGAGGCACACGCCGAGGTACTCCGCTGGGGCCAGGGTCGGGCCGCCCTGGCTATCGAGCTGTGGGCCGCTGGGGTAGCGAAGGCGGCCGACGCCGGGATCCCGACCCTGACCATGCGACCACAGCAGACCGGTCCCTTCGGTCAGCAACCCGCATTCCCCGAGACCGACCCCGGCGCGATCCTGCGCCGGTCCGCCGAACACGTCCTGGACGTCGCCTGGAGAGAGGTCCACGCCTCCGAGGCAGCCGCCTGCCAGGCCCTGGACGGCATGTCGGAGGGCCTGCCCGACGGCAGCTTCCACCTCGACGACTTCGCCGGCGGCATCGGGGAGTGGGTCGCCGGGCTGGCGCAACTGAGCGTGAAGTTCACCGGCGCCAGGTTCCTCCTCGACCCGGACGGGATGATCGAGGACGGCCAGAACCTGGGGCAGGGCGTGCTCGACACGTTCGACGTGGACGACGAGGGCTACCCCGTATGGCTCGACCGCGACACCCTGCACGACAACCCCGGCCGGTGGTGGGGCCACGCCGCACCCGACATCGCCCTCGCCGCACTCCCCGCCGGCGTCGCCGCTACCCGGTCTGAGTGGCTTGCACGGCTCCTCGGTCGGGGTGGCGAGGAGCTCGTCGGAGTCGGCGCCAATGATGGGCTCTTCGGGCCAGGTGGACGCTGGTCCGACCCCGGCGCACGCCAGCAGTGGGTCGACGACCTCGTCAATGGCCCCGACGCCTACCCGCAGAGGAGCACGACAGGGTGGGCGGACTATCAGCGACGCGTGGCGGGGCCGATCGAGTATGACCTTCGGGGCGGCGGTGAGGTGATCCGGGCCGATGGGATCGCGGTGGACGCCGACAAGGTCGTGGCTGTTGACGCGAAGTTCACCGACGACCCCCTGCGGTCCCCGTACGCAGGGACAGCGGACCCCCGAATGCAGGACATCCTCCTGCGCGACTTCGACGACGAAGTCCGCCGGTACGGTGCTGTGATGGATGATGCCGGCAACCCCGTCGGGCGCCTGCGGATCATCGCCAACACACCCGAGACCGTGGAGTTCATGGTCGCTCGCGCGCGACAGATACTCGGTCCGAACTTCGACGTCGTGGGGGTCCTCGAACCATGAAGCTCATCGTCATGGCGCCCGGCGGAGCGCCTCTTCTCGGTGGCGACGCACTCATCGACGCTGCCCACGCGCGCTTCGGCGAGGACGCGCGCGTCCAGCGTTCGCCGGAGGGATGGGAGACGGACTTCCACCTGTACGTTGCACTCCCTGCGGAGAGCCTGACGGTCTCCCACTTCGCGGACAACTCATCGGTCAGCTTCGAGTCGGGCGACGAGGAGGTCGCCGACGCCGTCGCTTGGTACCGGTCACTCCTCCCTGTGGAGTTCCCTCGGGTCATCGCCTGCGACCCGGGCTGGAACGGGCACGTCGACCTCACACCCGGCATCACGGCGGAGGCAATCGCCGCCAGCTGGATCGATCACGGCGTTCCTGGCTGGGACTCAGGCGACCCTGACTTCGGCTGAGCCCACCCCCACCCCTCCAACCAGCGCCCCGCCACCGATTCGGGACGGGGCGCTACGGGACGAACACGGTGGGTGTGGGGTGGCCGGCAAGAGGGTGTTGCCGGGGAGTGGTGGTCAGGTGGCGACGCCCATCACGCACCAGGCGGGAGTCCGAGCGCCCCACGCACCGATGGAAGGCCCTTGGCGTGGACAGCGCAAGCCAGCCACATCTCCGACGAGCTGAAGCGCCGAGGGTCACGCGGAGGAGGAGGTGTGGTGGTCCGGTAGACCACCTCGGTCCCATCAGACGCACCACACTCGTGGCAGACTCCGCCGTCGCGCTTGCGAACCGCGTCGACGACGGCCCTGACCTTGGCGTAGTGGGTGTCGACCAGTTCGCGGTCTCGACGTTCCTCAGCCGGGGAACGGACGAAGAGCGCACCCAGGAGCATGGTGATGCCCACGCCGATGCCCGCAATGGCGACCGGCAGACCCCAGTCAGGCGTCTCCGCGACGATGCACTCGGTCACTGGCCCAACACAGATCGTCTCCTGCGTGGTCGCGGCCTGGCACGACGCCGGCCCGCCGATGAGCAATATCAGGCCGCCGATCCCGAGGATCCAGCGGAGCGCCTTGGCAAGAGCAGTGCTCTGGACCACTTCGACTCCTCCGTCGCGCCGTGCCGCGACACCCATCATGGCTCGCATCGCAACCGTCCGTGTGGTCAGCAGTGTGGTGCATACAGCCGCAACGACGGACAACACCCGCGGCTGGACTTCTGCCAGGCCAGTCCCTCGTCCCGACGGCACCGTCTCGCCTTCACGCGTCTCGGAACCTTGGTAGTGGAACGCGGGTTCGCGGGTCGTTTCCGGCCGGCGGCCCGTGGGTGGCGCAGCGTCTCAGTATCTGTCTCAGAGCATCCGTCTCAAGACTGCGTCCGGAGCCGACTTATGATACGCTGTGATCATGGAGGCTCGGATATGCGCGGGTCAGCACGACCCACCAGGACCTCACCCGGCAGCTCGACGCCCTGGCCGAGGTCGGCATCCCCGAGGACCGCACGTTCGTCGACAAGCGCACCGGTAGCACCACCGACCGGGAGGGCCTCCAGGCGCTCCTCTCCGACGCGCGGCCCGGCGACACGATCGTCGTCGTGACCCTCGACCGTCTCGGCCGCACCGTGCGCGACACCCTCAACATGCTCCACGACCTGACCGAGCGCGGGGTCGGGGTTCGCACCCTCAAGGACGCGGTCCCGATCGACACGAGCGCGGGCGAGTCTGCGATGGGCCGCCTCGCGGTGCTCCTCCTGGCGTTGTTCGCTGAGATGGAGCGCACGTACATGCTGGAACGTGCCGCCGCCGCCAGGGCCAGCGCTGCGGCTCGTGGTCGTCAGGTCGGCCGGCCGAGCGTCGTGGACCCGAAGAAGCTCGCCTACGCCACCCACCTGCGCGACGTCGATGGCGCTTCGATGGCCGAGATCGTCGAGCGCACCGGGCTCAGCAGGGCGACGTTGTATCGGCATATGCCTCCGCGTCCCGAGGCGGCGCCGACAGTCGCCGGCATCGCACCGGAGTCCCGGTGACGGCTAAGGGAGGCCCGATGTCTGGCGCGGGCACACCGGCATGGACGGTAGAGGTGTGGGAGGACCCGTCCGGGCACTCCCCATTCATGTCCTCCTACAGGAAGCTGGGCCAGTACGAGCAGGCAGTCCTGGACGCTGTCATCGAGCACGTCCTAACGGTGCACGGCATCGACATCTGCGGTTGGGAGTGGGGAAAGGCGCTGGGTGACGGGCCCTACGAGGTGCGCGTGCGTCGCTCTCTCGACGAGGTGCTGACCTGGGGCCAACCGGCGGAATCAGGGTCGAGCGAGGACGGAAGCGCGAAGACGAGTGGCGTGCTGCTCAGGTTGTTCGTGACGTTCCACGGCAACCGCGTGGTCTTGCTGTTCAACGCGTACGACAAGCGTCGCGACCCGAGCGAGCGTCGGCAGGACCGGGAGATCAAGGCGGCTCGCAAGCACCTGAAGGCATGGCGACAGGAGCAAGCCAGGGACAGAGCAACGGCTCGGCGCACCCGTTGACACCCTATGTGGCTTGACACATACTGAGGTTCGACAGAGGAGGTGCCCCGTGCCAACCCGCCCGTACAAGGCAGCCACAGAGTCCGCGCGCGCCGAGTGGACTCCCGAGGTTCGCGAGTTCCGTGAGCGCCTCGGTGAGCAGCTCACGGTAGAGGCGGCCGCCCAGGCCGCGATCGGCCGGGAGATCGCTGCCGCTCGCACCGCCGCGAACCTGTCTCAGAAGCAGCTCGCCGCACTCGCGGCGGTCCAGCAGGCCGATCTCTCCCGCATCGAGAGGGGCGCGGCTAACCCCACGATCGCAACAGTCGCGAAGATCGCCAAGGCGCTCGGCACCGAGTTGTCACTGACCAGCACTCCAGTAGCGCTCTCGCATTGACGACGGCCCGTTCGCGGGCCGCGTCGGCTTGGGGCGTGACGCCTGTGGTGGTCGGCCACGCCGAGCCGGACGCCGTAAGCCGGCCCGCCCACGACGACGTCGCCCCTGACCCCACCCCGCCGTTCGGTGTTGCTTGGGCCGAGTACGACCGCCTCACTGCCGACGAGCTCCGTGCGCACGTTGAGCAACGTCGCACGTGGGCAGAGGACCTCAGCGGAGGAATCGTCACCTACCCCCACGACGTCGAGCGGCCGTGGGTCAGGAGGGTCGACCAGGACGACGCACCCACCGACTGACACCCCCTCGCGGGTCCGTGGTGCGTGCTGTGGGGGCGCTCAGGGCGCTCCCGTGCCGGGAACCCGCAGCCGTGACCGCGCGTGCGCACCGCAGGATCGCTCTGTGACAACCAGCACGGAGCGGGGTCGAAGCGTGACCGGTGTCGTGGTCAGGTGCGCGTGTACACCCAGGCGCGAGGGGACACGGAAACCCCCGGCGGCGCTCAGGAAGGCGGGAGGCCTCCGTCGTGCACACGCCACAGCCGCAGCGTGGTCCGGCGCTCAGCGGGGCTCGGCCACGTCGTCAACGGGCACAGAGACCGCAGGGTGTGGGCGTCCGGGTCCACCGCCGTGAGGACCGCCAGGACGCCCACGGTCGGTCCGTCGAGCAGCCGCTCCCAGGCATCGAGCACCTCGACGTCGTCCGCCGTCCGAGCCTTTCGGCGCAGCCGTGGCAGCTCGCCCTGGGCGTGCTTCATCGCACCCCTGGGGTCACCTGCGACCCGACCGGCCAGGACGCAGCCACGCCACCACAGGAGCCGCTCCTGACGGCTCAGTGCGGCGTGTGGGGCGGTCAGCGGGGTCAGGTCCACGTGGTCGACCGTACCGGCGAGACGCGCGTGTTGGAGGCTCGGATACCGGCCCTGACCTGCGCCGACGCGACCCCCGCGTCTGGTCTACCACCTAGCCTGGAGGCGTGGACTAGCACACGCGTTCGACGAGTTCAGGGGTGGACCATGACCAGCACGCAGCACCGACGAGGGCTTCACGATCATCGAGCTACTCGTGGTCGTCATCATCATCGGCATCCTCGCCGGCATCGCCATCCCGCTGTTCCTCAACCAGAGGGCGTCCGCGCACGACGCCGCCGTCAAGTCCGACCTCCGCGCAATCGGCCAGGCTGTCGAGGGTGCCGCCGCGGACCTCGAGGGGAAGCTCTGCCGGAAGCTCGGGCGCGTACGACGTGATCGACGGATACGGGCACGGCGTCGCGCTCTCCCTGTCACCCGAGGTGGGCTGGGGTATCACCGGGACGAGCGCCGGCTTCTGTGTCGCCGGCTACACCAGCGACCCCAACGTGTACACGCCTCAGGAGCCGCTCTTCTACGACAGCCTCGGGGGCGGCCTGAGCACCACGCCGGACGGGGCGTGCAACTCCTCTGCGCCGCCGACCATGAGCGCTCCCGTCACTGGCGGGACCGGTGGGGGTGGCCCCGTCAGCGCCGACCTCAACTGGGTTCCAGACTCCGGGTTCCAGCGCCCGGACCCCGGTCACCTCTACGTGGGGGCTCTCAGCTCGGCGCTCAACCTCGCCGGGAAGGGCTCGCCGTTCTGGTCCTACCGCGACATTGCGAACCCGGCTGGGACGCGGGCGCTGCAGGTCAGCACACGCTGGAGCTCGGCCGAGCAGGGCGTCATCATCTACCCCTCGGCACAGACTCCGATGCCCGCGACGCACCCGATCGTCCAGGGCGAGCAGTACACAGTCTCCGCCTGGGTGCGCGGGCCGCAGGGGCAGCCGATGTGGCTCGTCGCGAGGGTCGTCGACCAGAACCGGGGGTGGCGCGGAGAGAGCGCCAAGGCGTTCGTCGCGGATGGCACCTGGCAGCGCGTCAGCCACACGATCACCGGCGCGCCGTCCACAGCGGGCTTCCTGCTCGCGATGCACGTCCAGACCGGCAGCCCCTACCCCAGCGTCGGGGCGACGTTCGAGGTCGCCGGCCCGATGATCAACGCTGGCGAGCTCGCACCGTACGAGCAGTCCGCCCCGTAACCCTGGCCTCCACCCCACCACCGGACCCCCACCACCAACTCCACCGCCCCATCGGCCCCACGACGTCGGTCGGGCACGCGAAAGACCCAACCCCCGGCCCCGGGGCGTGACGCCACGGCCAGTGGGCGCACAGAGACGAGAAGAAGACGGGGTGGGGGGCGACGTGCGTCACGTGTGCCGGGTCGCGCGCGTCCCCGGCAGCAGATCACACCTCCGATACCCCGCGGGGTAGAGCACGGTGACAACCACGGGCGCCCACCCGACAACCACCTGACAACCACCGACGTGCGCGAAACGGCGAGAACCGGCAGCGCCTGAGCTGCGACGGCGCCGCGGAGCGCCGCGACCATCTGGCCTTCTGACCTGCACGTCTACTGCTTCTGCGGAGGGCAAGGGATTCGAACCCTTGAGTACGGGGTAACCGCACCAACGGTTTTCAAGACCGTCGCCTTCGGCCGCTCAGCCAGCCCTCCAGAACGGGCCGACCCTACCAGAAACGCCTTCTGACCTGGGCATTCGCGGTCGTGACCTGCACCTTCGTCGCGCCCGCCCCACCCGGCACCGGCCGATCACGGCGCCGGGTACACCGAGGTCACCGCCCACGCGGGCAGCTCGACGTCGATCACCAGCTCGCCGTCGTCGGTCACGGTCAGGGTCTCCCGCCGCAAGCCGTCCGCGACGGCGCGCAGGTGTGCCTCCACCTCCCGCGTGAGGTTCAGCGGCTCCCCGGCCGCGTGCCATGCCTCCGCCACGTTCCCGTGTTCCCAGTCGACCGTCTCGACCATGAACACTGCCCCCGGCTCCAGGCCGCCGACGACGTGCCGCACCCGTCGCGCGGGGCCCTGCGCCGCCAGGGCACGGGTTGACGCGTAGGTGTGGGCCGAGCCGATCGGCCGCGTCCCCATCTCCTCGGGGTAGTTCAGGAACAACGCCGCGACGGCACCGGACCGGCTGTCTCGGGTGATTGCGCCGTGCGGTGCCGAGAGCAGCAGCTCGTCACCCAGCCGTGCGAGCATCGCCAGCGCGTGGAACGTCGGCTTGTGCAGCCCCTGCTCGTTGACCAACCCGAAGCCACCGTGGAACGGACCGATCCCCGCGCCGCCCTCCTCGAACACGTCCGTGAACGTCCAGTACGCGAGCGAGTCCGCCAGCGGGGCGCACCGCAGGAACTCCCGCGCGATGAACGTCGCCGCGAAGAGCGTGTCGTGCATGGAGTCCCGGCTCGACGGCGAGCTGGACCACTCCGTGATGTGGACGGGCGCGCCCACGTACCGGGTGGCGTCGATGACCGAGCGCAGCCGCCGGAGGTCATCGACGGTCGCGTCGACGTGACGGTGGATGCTGCGCGCATCCCCGTTCCCCCCGTAGGCGTGGTCCGTCGGGTAGAGGTGCGTCGTCACGAAGTCGACCGGCAGGTCGCGCTCCGCGCACCAGTCGAGGAACTCCTCCACCCAGACGGGCCGCCAGTCCAGCGCGTCGACGTCGGGCGCCTCGAAGGTCGCATGCTGCACAGTGCGGTCCTCGGTCTCGCCGCGGTACCGGTCGTCGGGAACGAACACGCTGGTCGCCGGTCCGCCCACGGCCAGCTGCGGATCCACGGCCTTCAGCGCGCGCGCTGACGCCTCGTACAGCTCGAAGTACTCCGTACGCGTGCCGGTCCAGAAGTGCGGGACGAGGTTCGGCTCGTTCCACACCTCGAACGGCCAGGTGCGGACCTCCTCGACGCCGTACCGCTCGATCCAGTGCTGCGCCGTCGCGGTGACGAGCTCCACCCACGCACCCATGTCGGTGGGCGGGCTGCAGTGCGCCTTCCACCAGAACAGCGTCTCCGTCTGCGTCGCCAGCTCGCGGGGCATGAAGCCCAGCTCGACGAACGGCCGCGCACCGGCCTCGAGGATGAAGTCGATCACCTTGTCCACGTAGGCGAACGTGTGCACGGGCTTGTCCAGCGGCGTCGGCGGACCGAACCCGCCGCCGTTGCTCGCCCGGTACACGAACATGTCGTCGTGGTAGAGCCCGTGGAAGCGGACGTACCGCGCGCCCAGCACGTCGACGGCCTCACGGAAGTGCGCCTGCCAGTCGGCCCGGAGCACCTCGTTGGCCCGGCCGGCGCCCAGGCACTCGTTCCACACGTGCCGCAGCGGGGCGACGTCGGGCCGCTGCCCGTCCACGGTCAGGGACGTGCGCTGGGTTTGGTTCACCATGGCCTGCTCTCCTTGCGGTGTGCTCGGTCGCGCGTCGACCGAGCGCGGTCGTCGTGGGGGTGGGCCGGCGTCGGCCGGCGGCGGATCGGCGGCGGGGCCTACTCCTTGACGGCGCCCAGGGCGAGCCCGGACTGCCAGTAGCGCTGGAGGGACGACGAAGGCGGCGATCAAGGGGATGATCGTGAGCAGCGAGGATGTGATCACGAGGTTCTGCAGCACCTCGGCGTTGCCGGCCGTCGACGCCATGCTTGTTCCACTGGTTGATGCCGATGGTCAGCGGGTACCAGGTGGGGTCCTTGAGCATGATCAAGGGCAGGAAGTAGTTGTTCCAGATCGACACGAACGAGAACAGCAGCACCGTGACGTTCGCCGGGCCGAGCATCGGGAGCGCGATGCGCCAGAACGTGCGGAACTCGCCCGCCCCGTCCATCCGCGCGGCTTCGAGCAAGCCGGTCGGGACGGCGTCGGTGGCGAACACCCACATGAGGTAGAGGCCGAACGGGTTGACGAACGACGGGCATCAGCACCGCCCACGGTGTGTTCGTGATCCCGAGCTGCGCGAAGAGCATGAACTGCGGAATGGCGAGCGCGATGCCGGGCACGGAGATCGACCCGAGCACGACGAAGAGGAACACGCGCTTCCCGGTGAACTCGAGCTTCGCCAGCGCATAGCCGCCGAGGGCCGCCAGGAACGTCGAGACGGTCGCGCCGACGATCACGTACAGGAGGGTGTTCAGCACCCACCTGCCGAAGATCCCGTCGTTGTACGTGAACACCTCGCGGATGTTGTCGAACAACGCGAAGCTCTTGCCGAACGAGAGGCCGAAGGTCGAGACGAAGTCCCCCTGCGTCTTCGTCGCGTTGATCACGAGCCACACGAGCGGCAGCAGGCAGTACAGGCCGAACAGCCCGGTCACCGCCGTCAGCATGACGTTCTTGCGCGGGTTCGTGATGGAGAAGTGGGTCCGGCGTGCGGAGCGGGTCCGGCGCGCGGAGCTGGAGCCGGGCGCCGTGCGCGCCGTCGTTGCGGTCGTCGTCATGGGGGTCACCTGGTCAACGGTTGAGGGAACGTCGCATGCCACGGATCTGGACGGCGTACGCGATGGCGATCGTGATCGCGGCCATCACGAGGGCCAGGGCCGCCGCGTACCCCTGCTGGGAGCCGGTGAACGCGAGGTGGTACGCGTAGAGGTTCGGCGTGTAGTAGGTCGTGATGCCGCTGTTGGGCACCATCGACGGAAGGATCTGCGGCTCGTTGAACATCTGGAACGTGCCGATGATCGAGAAGATCACGGTCACCACGAGCGCGCCCCGAAGGGCCGGCAGCTTGATGGCGCGGATGACGCGCCACTCGTTCGCGCCGTCGAGCGCCGCCGCCTCGTAGAGCTCGGTGGGCACGGCGCGGAGCACGCTGTAGAAGATCAGCATGTTGTAGCCGGTGAACATCCAGGTGACCATCACGCCGATGGAGATCATGGTGGTGCTCGGCTGGAAGGGGTTCACGTCCGTGCCCAACCAGTCGTTGAGGTTCCGCACCAGCCCGTAGCGGACGCCGAGCATGAAGCCCCAGAGCAGCGTCGACACGATCGCCGGCACGGCGTACGGGACGAAGATCGCGACACGCCAGAAGCGCGACCCGTGCAGCCTGCGGGAGTCCAGCGCAAGGGCCAGCGCCATCGCGAGCAGCAGCATCACGGGCACCTGCACGGCCGTGAACCGCATGACGCGCCAGACGCCGTCCCAGAACTGCGGGTCGCCCGAGAGCTTCGTGTAGTTGGCGATGCCTACGAAGACGCGGCCGCCGAGCAGCCGGTCCTGGAAGAGGCTGAGGTACGCGGCGTACCCGATCGGCACGACGAGCACCAGCGCGAAGAGCGCGCCGAACGGCGCGACGAACGCCCAGCCGATCTGCCGGTTCTTGCGTCGAGCACGCCGGACCTGCGGCGTCCGGGCCGTCCCGACCGCGGGCGTCGCGGCCACGGCGACCGGGTTCTGCGCCGTCTGGCTCATCTCGCCCTCCTTCCCTGCTTCGGGTCGCCGGCGGGCGCCGGTGTTGGTGGGGCGCCCGCCGACGACGGTCCGGTCACTTGACGTCGAAGCCCTGCTCGTTGCCGTATGTCGTCATCTGGTCCCGCCACGTCTCGAGGACTTCGGCGAGCGAGCCCTTGCCGTCCGCGTAGAACGGCGTCGCGATGTCGGCGTAGATCGACCGCGCGTACTCGAAGAACGGCGGGTACTGCCACCCGACGGCGACCGACTCGGAGGCCTGCGCGAGCACCTCGCCCGTCTTCTGGTTGCCGAAGTACGGGTTCTCCGCCGCCTGGAACTCCGAGCTGTCGAGCACGGAGGTGTTCGGTACGAAGGCGCCGGCGTCGACGCGGGTCTGGAGACCGTCACCGTGCGTGAAGTACTCCAGGAACGCGTACGCGGCCTCCTTGTTCTTGGCCGCCTCCGGGATGCCGAACGAGGAACCGCCGTTCTCGGCGCCCACCTGCTCGCCCTCGTCCCACTGCGGCATCGGCGCCACACGGAACGAGCCCGCGGCGTCGGGCGCACGCTCGGGGAGCGTCGACGTGAGCCAGCCACCCATGTTCTGGGAGGCGAGGGTGCCGTCGTTGAGCGTGCGGTTCCAGTCGTCCGACCAGGCGCTGATCTTGGTGTTGATCAGGCCTTCGTCGAGCATCTTCTGCCAGAACTCGACAGCCCGCGTGGTGCCCTCGTCGGTGAAGTCGACCTTCACGGAGGTGCCGTCGACCTGGAACGGCCGGCCACCGGCCTGCCAGATGAGGGAGAGGAGGAAGAACAGGTCGTTCGTGTCCTGTGCGATGTAGTAGTCCGGGCCGAGAGCGTGGATCGCCTTGGCGTCCTCGTAGTACTCGTCCCAGGTGGCGGGGGCCTCGGTGATCCCGGCCTTGGCGAAGGTCGCGGAGTTCCAGAACAGGACGGCGGGCCCGTAGTCCGACGGGAGCGCGTAGACGCCGTCGCCGATCTTGACGTTGTTCCATGCCGCCGGGACGAACGCGTCCTGCACCTCGCCGGCGCCGAACTCGTCGAGGTCGGCGAGCTTGCCCGGGATGGCGAAGTAGGGCACGGCGAAGTACTCGAACATCGCCAGGTCGGGGACTCCGTCGCCCGCCTGGATCGCGTTGTCGAGCGCCTGGTACTCGTCGAAGGACGAGCCCGCGTTCACCACGTCCACGGTGATGTTCGGGTGCTCCTTCTCGAACCCGGGCACCGCCTTCTCCACCGTGCCGTCCCAGCTCCACACGGTGATCGTGACGTCGTCGGTGATGCCGCCTCCGTCGCTGCCCGACGTCGGGTCCGAGCCCCCACCGGATCCCGAGCACGCGACGAGCGCGGACGCCGTGACGAGCGCGACCGGGAGGAGGCTTACCTTCCTCGAGAACCGCATCGATCTCTCCTCTCCACGTTGAGAGTGGTTCGAAATAGTTTCGCAACCGTTTTGGTCGTGAGCGGGACGGTACATGGTCCGGTTTCGCCCGGTCAAGGGATCGGCGGCGCGCAGTTCCGCAGCGCGCCTCCCGCACGACGGCGCGACATCGCACCACCACGTGTCACTGGCGCGTGCTATGCTCGAAATAGTTTCGGCGGAAGGTGGCATCGTGGCCGGCAGGTCGACTCCGCACCGGGTGACGTTGGCCGACGTCGCGCGGCACGCCCAGGTGTCCAAGGGCACCGCGTCCAAGGCCCTCAACGGCCGCAGCGACGTCGCCGAGGACACCCGGCGCCGGGTGCAGGAGGCCGTGACCGAGCTCGGCTACCACCCGACCACCGCGCCGTGGGACGCCCAGGCCGCGCGCACCCTCGCGGTCGTCTTCGACGTGATCGAGTCCCCGTACATCTCGAACGTGCTCCAGGGGATCCTGCAGGCCACGACCGCGCGGCAGGCCAACCTGCTGGTCCGGCTGGCTCCCGACCGCGACGTCCGCTCAAGCGGCGAGACCGCGCGCACCTGGGTCGCCGAGCAGACCGCCGCGGGCGTCGCCGGCATCATCGGCCTCACGCTCGGCGAGCCGAACGCCCTCCTCGCCGCCGCCAAGGACGCGGGGATCCCGTTCGTGATGGTCGACCCCGTGGACGTGCGCGACCCCCGCGTCGTCAGCATCGGCGCCACCAACTGGGCCGGCGGTCGCACCGCGACCGAGCACCTCCTCGACCTGGGGCACCGCCGGATCGGGTGGGTGGGCGGCCCACCCGCGTCGTCGGCGTCGACCGAGCGGTTCCACGGCTACGCGGCGGCGCTCGCCTCCGCCGGGCTGGAAGTCGACCGGGCGCTGGTGCGCGGCGGCTGGTTCTCCGTCGAGACAGGCATGGCCGGCGGCGCCGAGCTCCTACGGCTCCCCGACCCGCCGAGCGCGGTCGTGTGCGGCGACGACGAGATCGCGGTCGGCGTGCTGGCGGCCGCGCGCGAGCTCGGCGTCCCCGTGCCGGGCCGCCTGTCGGTCGTGGGCTTCGACGACACCCCCCAGGCCATGTGGACGACGCCGCCGCTCACCACCGTGCACCAGCCGCTCACGGGGATGGGACGGATGGCCGTCGAGACGGTCCTGGCCATGGCGGAGGGGACGCTGCCCGCGTCGCGGCAGGTTCAGCTCGTCACCACGCTCACGGTGCGCGGCTCCACGGGGACGGCTACAGCCACCAGTACGGCGGTCGCCCCGGGCTGATCACCGTCACCTTGTGCAGCGCCGCCACCTGGGCGAGAAGCCGGTCGTAGGTGGCCAGGCCGGCGACGTCGGGGTGCGCCATCGCGATCCCCAGGTGCATCGCCGTGAACGCCGGCAGCACCGACGCGGACTCGGTCGCCGACTCCAGGGACCGGTCGAAGAAGCGGACCACCGTCACCTGCTCGGCGATCTCCCGCGCCTTCTGCCGCTCGACGTGCCCGAGCAGCGCGGCGGCCCGCCGCAGCTCGCTGATCCCCAGCGGCGAGGTGATGATCTGGCCGGCGTGCCCGTCAGCCCACCGCAGCCACGACGCGGACTCGGCGTCGCCGGTCAACGACCGGCTCAGCGCAGAGCCGTCGGCGTAGTAGAGCATGCGGTCCGTCCTGCCAGGGACACGTCGGGTGTGCGTCCGAGCCTAGCCAGGCGCGCCCGTGGTCCCCGCACGGCCGCCCGTGGGCATGACCGTGCCGGCCGACGACGACGGCGACGCGGGAGGACGTCCGCGTCACCGCCGTCGGCGGCTCAGCCGCGCAGCCGCTCCATGGCGACCTGCACGAGGGCAATCAGGGTCTGCTTGGTGGCAGCCCGCGAGCGCGCGTCCGTGTACATGAGCGGGACGTGCGCCGGCACCGACAAGGCCTCGCGGACGTCGTCGAGCTGGTGCCGGGCCACGCCGTCGAAGCAGTTCACGGCCACGACGAACGGGATGCCCCGGCTCTCGAAGTAGTCCACCGCGGGGAAGCACTGGTCCAGCCGCTCGGTGTCGACCAGCACGACAGCGCCGATGGCGCCGCGCACGAGGTCGTCCCACATGAACAGGAACCGGTCCTGGCCAGGGGTGCCGAACAGGTAGAGCCACAGCGCGCCCGGGAGGGCGATGCGGCCGAAGTCCATGGCGACGGTGGTGGTCGTCTTGCGGTCGGTGACGCCACCGGCGTCGTCGACCCCGACCGAGTGCTCCGTCATCGCGGCTTCGGTGTTGAGCGGCTCGATGTCGGAGATCGAGCCGATGAACGTGGTCTTGCCGACGGCGAAGCCGCCTGCGACCACGATCTTGACAGCGGTGGGAACGACGCCCCCGGGAACGGCGGTCCGGTCGGTCACGGCGGTGTCAGAGGGCTGAAATGCCATTGAGAACACTCTCCAGCACGCTCAAGGACAGAGCAGGGGACTGGCCGGTGTGAACGCTGACCGGCGTGGA
The DNA here is from genome assembly GCA_963807045.1 of uncultured Actinomycetota bacterium. Taxonomy (GTDB): domain Bacteria; phylum Actinomycetota; class Actinomycetes; order Actinomycetales; family Cellulomonadaceae; genus Actinotalea. Next base: position 1,102,747 of record CAWDZL010000002.1, read on the forward strand.
CGTGTGGACACGGATGAAGCCCGACTCGGACAGGTCCGTGACCAGGATGCGCACGACACCGATCGGCATCCGCAGGAGTGCGGAGAGCTCGGCGACGGACACGAAGGTGTGGGCGGCATGCTGAAGGATCGCGCGCTTCTCCGGCGGGAGACCCTGGCTGGCCGCTGCGGGAAGCATCTCGACGAGCGCCTCCAGGGGAAGGTCGGAGTTCGCGGCACGGACCCGGCCACCCGTCACGGCGTACGGACGGACGGTGCGAGCCTCGTACTCGCCGCCGTCGTCCGCGCCGTGGGCGGAGCGGTGCGCCCCCCCGAACGGCTGCTCGTTTGCCATGGACACGTTCACCCGACCGCTCGGACCGCACCGTCGACCGGGAGGTGACCGCGCATCTCGGTGACGAGCTGCGGGGTCAGCGTTGTCTCGGTCCGCGACACGAGCATGGCCATCTCGTACCCGATGAGGCCGACGTCGCACGTGGTGTCCGCGACAACCGCGAGCACCGAACCGTTCGACACGCTCATGAGGAAGAGGAAGAGCTCATCCATCTCGACGATGGCCTGACGCACGTCCCCGGCCTGCAGCTGGCGAGCGGCGCCGCGGGTGAGGCTCGAGAGTCCCGCGACGATGGCGGCGAGCTGGTCGCCACTGGTGCGGTCCAGGTTGTCCGACATGGCCATGAGAAGGCCGTCGGCCGACACCACGAGCGTGTGCCGGGTGCCTGGCACCGTCCTGACGAAATTGTCTAGAAGCCAGCCGAAGTTGGCTGCTTCCGAGCTGAGCGCTGTCACGTGTCCTCCTCGAGGTAGCCGGCCTGTGCGTGGCTGAAGGTCCTGGCGGTCACCATGTCGTGTCCCGCGTGGTCAGGTCGGTGTCCGGCGTGGTCACGGGCATCCCGTGTCCGGCCGGACCCTCCTCGTTCCCGGCGAGGCCGTAATCGCCGGAGCTTCTGGGCGGCGTCATCGCCGCTGTCCGCCAGCTGCCGTCCGCGCGAGGTGCCGGACTGGAAGCTGGACAGCAAGGACCGCACCTGGTTCGCGTCGCGCGAGGGACGCGGCGACGAGGACGTCGTCGAGATGGCGGGTGCGGCAGGAACGGCGGTCGGCGTACGCCGGACGAGCGACGACGTCGACGCGACCGCCTGCGGGCGGTACATCGACAGCTGGTTCAGCTCGGCCAGTGCCTGCTGGGCGATGTCCGCCCGCTGCGCCAGCATGCTCGTCATCTCGTCGTCGAAGCCGAACATCGGCTGCGGCGAGAACGCCGTCGGACCCGAGAACCCTGACTGCGCAGGCGCGCGGCCGGGCAACGGGGCAGCGGCCGCCGGTGCTGCGGGAGCGGCCGGGGCCTGGGCGACGGGCGGCGTGAACGCCGGCGTTGCGGGCTGCGGCCAGCTCTCGTCCGGCGCCCAACCCTGCGCGGGCTGCCAGGCGCCCGTGGACGGGGCCTGGGGCGCCACCGGGGCGACGGGGGCCGCCGCGACCGGCTCGGGCGCGACGGGCTCGACCGGGGCGACCGGGGCGGCCGGCTGCGGGGCCTGCCACGACGCGGCCGGCCACTCCTGGGCGACATCCGCGGGCTGCGCGGCGAACTGCGCGGGCTGCCCACCGAACGCGGGCGCCTGCCAGGCAGCCGGCTCGGGCTGGGGCTCCGCGACGGCGTGGGAGCCGTTCGACGGGGCACCCCACGCGGACTGGCGCACGGGCGTCTCCGTGAAGGACGGCGCACCGGCGGGCTCGCCCATGGGCGGGGCGAACGCCGGGGCCGGGGGACCCGACGCCACCGGCGGGAGCGGCGCCGGCATCGGCGCCGACTCGGGCGACAGCGTCTCCGGCCGCTCGTACTCGGCCTCCTTGCGGCGCCGGAAGAGGCCGCCGCGGCGCTTGGGCTCGCGCATGCTGCGCCGCGTCGGGCCCTGCACCAGGTCGGCGAAGTCCACCGGGCCGTGACCGAAGCCCTCGGCCGCCGCGGGAGTCGCCGTCGGCATGGGCGCCGGGGCGCCGAACGACGGGGGCTGGTACGCAGGCGGCTGGGCGGGAGCTGCGGGGGCGGCCGGAGCCTGCTCCCACGGCCAGACCGGGGCCTCTGCGGCAGGGGCCGGCGCGGGTGCAGCCGGCGCGTCGGCACCGACCCAGGCGCTCGGCACGGCTGCCCACGGCTGGGCCGCGGCGGGCTGCACCGGCTCGCCGACCGGGGCGGGGAACGCCGGGGCGACGGGGTCGGGCTCGAGCATCGGGACGGCGTCAGCGGTGGGCACCGGCGCCTGCCAGGCGGGTGCCTGGGCGACGGGCTCGGGCTCGGCCCACTGCGGCGCCCACGGCTGGGCAGCCACGGGTGCGGCCGCGGGCGGTGCCATCGGCTCCTCGACGGGCACCGGCCGGAAGGCGTCGGCGACCGGCTCGGGCTCGGCCCACTGTGGTGCCCACGGCTCCGCGGCTGCGGGCTGCGCGGCCTCGGGCGGCGGGGTGAGCTGCCACTGGGGCGCCCACGGCTCGGCAGACCCGGTCGCAGGCGTCTGGAAGGCAGCCGGCTGCGCAGGTGCCCCCGGCGCGAACGCGGCGTCGCCGAAGCCCTCGTCGTCGTCAACCAGGGACGGGATGACCATGCCGTCGGCACGCACCGGCTCGGCCGGCGCCGACATGGCTGCCGGTGCCTCCGCGTACGGCTCGGGCTGCGGCTGGACGGGCTCGTCGGCCGACGCGTCGCCGCGCCGGAAGAACGCTGCTGCACCGGTCGCCGCGGCGGCCAGGCGGTCGACGGCGTCGGTCGCGTCGTCCTGCTGCGCCGCGCCGGCCTCCTGGATCGCGGCGGCCTGGACCTCGGCACGACGGGAGCGGAAGCCCGCGAACATCGCGGTCCGGCCCTCGACGTTCTCGGGGCCCGTGGCCGAGGCGGTGGAGACGGCCTCGGGCGCGGTCGGCCCACCGGGCCCGGTGGGCCGGCGGGCAGGCAGGCCCGACGCCGTCGGGCCGCCGACGAGCGACTGCGGGACGGGCGGCTGGCTGCCGGTCGCGGTGCGCACCGGGAGCTGACCCGTGCCGCCGCGGACGGGGAGCTGGGCGCCCGTGGCGGGACCGCTGGGCGCGCGGACCGGCAGACCGCCGGCGGCGGGCTGACGGGCCGGCAGGGCGGGTGCCGTCGGCGGCGCGTCGACGGGGCGACGGGAGACGAGCGGCTTCGACGTCTGGACGACCGGCGGCTGCCAGGTCTCCTCGACGCCACCCAGCGCCGCGGCACCGGCGAGCGCGTCGGGCGACGGCGCGAGCGGGATGGCGGACGCAGCGGCCTGGTCGCCGGCGGCCATGTCCCAGGTGCTGGGCGCGTCGCTGTGACCGCGGCGCTTCGGCAGGCCGAGGCCCGTGGTGCCCTCGGTGAGGGCTGCCAGGTCCACCTCCTGCGCGGGGTTCTCCGCCGAGCCGTAGGCGCCCGGGGCGACGTCCTGGACGCTGGCCGGCGCGGGCGCGTACGCCGTGTCGTGCACGACGGCGGCCGCCTCCTCCGGGAGGACGAAGGCCTGCACCTGGCGCTGCGTCGGCGCGGTGAGCGGGATGGACTGCGGGTCCATGAAGAGCACGAGCGGCATGCGCACCGTGGCGAGCGTGCCCTTGCCGTCGATGCCCTTGGTCAGCTCGACGCTCGCACCGAGGCGCGCGGCGATGCGGCCGACGACGTAGAGGCCGAGGCGCTGCGAGCCGAGCACGTCCGACGCGGACGTCTTGGCGATCTTCGTGTTCGCCATCTCGAGCTCTTCGGGGAGCATCCCGAGGCCCTGGTCGTGGATCGTGATGATGACGTGGTTCTCGTCGATGCCGGTCGAGACGAAGACGGGCGTGCCGGGGTCGGAGAAGACCGTCGCGTTCTCGAGCAGCTCCGCGAGCATGTGCGCGGCGGGCAGGGCGGTGTGGCCCAGCATCATCGGGTCGACCGGCAGGTCGAGCTGGATGCGCTCGTAGTGCTCGATCTCGGACGACGCGGTCCGGATCACGTCCGACGTCGGCAGCGCCTCGCGGAGACGGCGGCCGGTGTCGATGCCCGCCAGGACCAGCAGCGACTCCGCGTTGCGGCGCATCCGGGTGGCGAGGTGGTCGAGGCGGAAGAGGTCGGCGAGGATCTTCGGGTTCTCCTCCGACCGCTCGAGCGCGTCGATGAACGACAGCTGGCGGTTGAGGAGCACCTGGTCGCGACGGGCGACGTTGACGAACATCTCGGCGATGGACGCACGCAGGGCGGCCTGCTCCTGGGCGACCTCGATGGTGGTCTGGTTCACCTCGTTGAACGCGGCCGCGAGGCGGCCGACCTCGTCGCGGGAGGTGACGGGGATGCGGGTCAGGCGCAGGTCGGGCCCCTGGCCCGGGATCGCCACCTGCTCGACCAGGTGCGGCAGCTCGTCGCGGACCGTACCGGCCGCCTCGGTGAGGCGCCGCAGCGGTCGCACGATGCCACCGGCGATGGAGAGCGCGGTGACCACGGACAGGATCACACCGGCGACGACGACGCCGATGGTCAGGACCGCACCGCGGAACTCGCTGCTCTCCACGGACGCGGCCCGCTTCACAGCCTTGGTGTGCGCCTCGTCCTGCACGGCCTGGATGGCGTCCGTCTCCTCGACCGCCGCGTTCGTCCACGCGTCGGTGGTGACGGCGGCGGGGAGCGCGACGCCCTGGGGCAGGGCGGTGATCGATGCACGCATGCGCGAGAAGCTGCCGGGACCGGTGTCGAGCAGCACCGCCTGCAGCTGCGCGGTCAGGCCCATGTCCGTCAGCTCGGCGTACAGGTCCATGCGGAGGTCGTCGGCGTTCGCGAAGGCGCGGACCAGCCGGTCGACGTCGACGGACCGGCCGTCCACCAGGATCACCTCGCGGCCGAGCGCCTGCTCGTGCCGGTAGGCCTCGATGAGCTCCGTCGCGTTGCTCTCGAAGGTGAGCAGGCGGGCCACGCGTCGGTCGTCGATGCCGGCCGCGATCGTGCCGCGGAACTTGATCATCGTCTCGAGGCCGTCCTGGTAGGACCGGTCCACGGTGCCGACCGGGGTCTGGCCGGCGGCGACGTACGTGCGCGGGGTGTCGATCCAGTCCAGCTGCTTGCCGAAGCTCGTGAAGTCGGCCTTCACCTGGGCATCGAGGGCAGCGAAGTCGATCTTCGCCGCCATCGTCTTGAAGCGCGCGAGCGCGGCGTCGGTGCTGGCGGTGGCGTCTTCGTAGCGGCCCTGGGACTGCGCGTCCTCAGCGTTGCCCTGCTCGCCCATCAGGGGCAGGGCAGCGGCCCGCTCGTCCTGGAGCGCGGTCACGAGCTCCCCGGCGTACTCCAGCGCCTTGATGACGTCCTGCGTGGCGCGCCGCGTCTGCACGTCCTGGATCGACTGCCACGACACGACGGTAGCCAGGAGGAAGAGCACGAGCACAGGCACGGACAGGGCCGCGAGGACCTTCCCTCGGATGCCCAACCTGCGAAGCATGGCGTCTCCTTCACTGTGCGGCCGGTGCGCACCGCCGCACAACGTGCTGCTTCCCGACAGACGTTCCCATCGACCGTCGCCGTGCGGACAGCATCGGCTAGGAACAGGCCCGGCATTAGGCCATCCGGGCGCTGAGGTGGCGCGCAGCACACGATATCGGCCGTTTTTCACCCGCCTGCAACACTCTGCCCATGCGCGCCGTGCAGTTCACCCGCCATGGCGGACCAGAGGCCCTGGAGCTGGCCGACGTCCCAGATCCGGTCCCCGCGGCGGACCAGCTCATCCTGGCCGTCACCGCGGCGGGGGTGAACCGCGCGGACGCACTACAACGGGCAGGACACTACCCCCCACCACCGGGCGCACCGCCAGGGCTTGGCCTCGAGATCTCTGGTGTCGTGCTGTCCGCCCCACCCGGAACGGCCCTGAGACCGGGCGACGAGGTGTGTGCGCTGCTCGACGGCGGCGGTTACGCCGAGCGTGTCGCGGTCGCCGCGGGGCAGGTCACCAGGGCTCCGGAGGGCATCGACCTGGTCGACGCCGCCGCGCTCCCGGAGGCCGCCTGCACCGTGTGGTCGAGCCTCGTGGACACCGCGGGGCTGCGCCCGGGCGAGACGCTCCTGGTGCACGGCGGCTCGGGAGGCATCGGCACGACGGCGATCCAGGTCGGCCGGGCGCTCGGGGCACGGGTGCTCGCGACCGCGGGCGGTCCGGAACGGACGGCCCGCTGCGCCGCGCTCGGCGCGGACGTCGCGATCGACCACCGCGGCACCGACTTCGTCGACGCCGTCCGGGCGGCGACGGACGGCCGGGGCGTGGACGTGGTGCTCGATGTCGTCGGCGGGGCGTACCTGGGGCGCAACGTGGCGACCCTGGCGACGGGCGGCCGCCTCGTCGTCATCGGCCTGCAGCAGGGCCGGCGCGGCGAGCTGGACCTGGCGGCGCTGATGGCGGCGCGGGCGAGCGTCCACGCTGCGACGCTGCGCGCCCGGCCGCCGGCCGAGAAGGCAGCGATCATGGCCGACGTCGCCGCGCACGTGTGGCCGATGGTCGCGGACGGGCGGGTGCGGCCGGTCGTGCAGGAGCGGATCCCGTTCGCCGAGGCACCCCGCGCCCACACGCTCCTGGAGGACGGCGCGGTGTTCGGCAAGCTGCTGCTGGTGCCCTGACACCGCCGGCGCCGCGCCGGCCTCAGCGCAGCAGACCCGCCGCCAGGGCGGGCGCGAGGACCGGCGTCAACGGCAGCCGCGGCAGCAGGGTCGCCTGGATCGCGTGGTAGACGTCCGGCTTGCCGGCCCAGACGGTGCGCGACACGGCACCATCGGGGGCCAGCTCGTGCCACCAGGAGCCGCCCTCGAGGTCGATGAACCACTCGGCGGCGTGATCCCACCACACGCGGTACCAGGCCTCGTACCGGGCCTCCCCGGTCGTCTGGTGCAGCGCGGCCGCCGCACCGATGGCCTCGCACAGCACCCAGTGCATCCGCTCGCGCACCACGGGAACGCCGGACCAGTCGACCGTGTAGACGAATCCCGGGGCGCCGTCGACCGCCCAGCCTTCGCGCACGCCCGCGGCGAACAGGGCCGCGGCGTCGGAGACCATCCAGTCCGGCGTCGGGCGCCCGCGTGCGGCCAGCGCGGCGCGCACGTGCAGCGTGAGACGGGCCCACTCCATCCAGTGCCCGACGGTGGCGCCGAAGGGCCGGAACGGGTGCGCGGGCGTGTCGGCGTTGTAGTCGGGCAGCGGCTGCCACCGGGCGTCGAAGTGCTCGGGGATCCGCCAGGCGTGCGCGGGGGCGAAGCCGTGCACGACGCGCTCCGTCATCCGGGCCGCCCGGTCCAGCCATGCGACGTCGCCCGTGACGTCCGCCGCCGCCAGGTACGCCTCGACCGTGTGCATGGTGGCGTTGACCCCCCGGTACGCCTCCGCCTCCGTGAACGCGCGGTCCCACGCCTCGACGGCCATCCCGGCGTCGTCGTCCCAGAAGTGCCGCAGGCTGACGTCGAGGGCCTCGGCCAGGAGGGCCGCCGCACCGGGCCGCCCGGCGGCCGTCGCGCTCGCCGCCGCCAGGACGACGAACGCGTGCCCGTAGGCCGTCTTGCCCGTCACCACAGGCCCCTCGGGCCCGACGGCGTCGAACCAGCCGCCGTGCTCGCGGTCGCGGAGGAGCCCGTCGAGCGCGGCGACGCCATGATCCACGAGCGGGCCGGTGCCGGGGCGGCCGAGCAGGGCGCCCAAGGCGAAGCAGTGCGTCATACGGCAGGTCACGTAGAGCTGGACGGGAGCGTCCGGCGGGACGGCGCCGTCGGCGGCGAGGGACCCGAAGCCCGCGGCCAGGCGGGACCTGCGGGCGAAGGCCAGCAGCCGGTCGGTCTCCTGCTCGAGCCAGCGGCCATGCGCCGCGGAGGTCAGCCAGGTCATCGCACGCCTCCCTGGGCCCCGGGCTCCCGGGCCCGGCCCGCGCCCACGCTAGCGGCCTGCTCCCCGGCCCGCAGAGGGCCGCACCGCGCGGCTCGCACCGTGGGCCCGCGCGGCGCCGCGCTCCCGGGGGACAATGGCGCGCATGAGCGACGAGACCCGCCCCGAGCACCAGCCGGCTACCACCGGCACAGGTGCCGAGCCCGCCGACGTCGGAGAGGTGTTCATCGGCCAGCCCGCGAAGATCATGCGCATCGGCACGATGATCAAGCAGTTGCTCGACGAGGTGCGCAGCGCCCCCCTGGACGACGCCGCACGCGGCCGTCTGGCGGAGGTGCACGCCCGGTCGCTCCGGGAGCTCGAGGACGGCCTCGCGCCGGAGCTGGTGGAGGAGCTGCAGCGCATCACGCTGCCGTTCACGGGGGACGACCACCCGTCCGACGCCGAGCTCCGCATCGCCCAGGCCCAGCTCGTCGGGTGGCTCGAGGGCCTGTTCCACGGCCTCCAGACGGCGCTCGTGGCGCAGCAGCTGACCACGCAGGCGCAGCTCGCGCAGGCCCGTCGCGCCCTGCCGCCCGGCCTCATCGTGGCGCGCGCGACCGACGAGGACGGCGACGGCCGCGACCAGCGGGCCCCCGGCCAGTACCTCTGAGCGCGCGAGCCTGCGGGGCTACGGCCCGGCGTCGGGCTCGGCGACGGGCTCGGGGCGGTGCCGGTTGGTCAGCACGATCGCGCCGGAGACCAGCGCGAGACCCACGAGGTCCAGCGCGTGCGGCCACTGGCGCAGCAGCAGGGCGCCCATCGCGGCCGCCGTCGCGGGCAGCAGCGCGAGCAGGATGGCGAAGGTCGCCGGCGTGACCCGGCGCAGCACGACCTGCTCGACCGCGTAGGGCACCACCGAGGACAGCACGGCCACGACGACCACCACGAGCATGAGCCGCCACGAGCCGAAGGCGGGCGCCGCGCGGGGTACCAGCGGCGGGGCGAACACGACGGCGCCCAGCGCCATCCCGGCCGCCAGCCGCGTCACGCCGTCACCGGTGGTCGCGACGCGCCGCCCGAGCACGATGTAGCCCGCCCAGAGGGCCGCCGCGATGCCGATCGCCACGAGCCCCAGGACGACGTCGCCGTCGCCAGCGTGCAGGCTCACACCCGCCAGCAGCACGACGCCGGGCGCGGCCAGGGCGATGCCGGCCCGCTCGTGCCACCCCGTCCCGGTGACGGCGGCGACCGCCACCGGACCCGCGAACTCGATCGCGACAGCGGTGCCGAGGGGGAGGTTGTCGATCGCGATGTAGAACGCGACGTTCATGCCCGTCAGGACGAGGCCGAACGCCGCCGTCCAGAGCAGCCCGCGCCGGTCCCACGTCGCCCGCCACGGGCGCCGCCAGGCCACCAGGACGAGCGCCGCCGCAGCGATCCGCAGCCAGGCCACCCCGGCGGCCTCGACGTCGTCGAACAGCACGCGAGCGGCCAGGCCCGCGCCGAAGTACTGGCCGAGGCCCGACCCGACGAAGAGCAGAGGCGCCGGGACCCGGGCAAGCGCCTGGCCCGGCGAGAGTCTCACCGGGCCAGGCTACGGGTGCCGCGGAGGTGTTCCTTGGGGCCGTCAGCCCTTCACGGAGCCGGCCAGGAGGCCGCGCACGAAGAACCGCTGGAGGAAGAGGAACACCAGCACCGGGACCGCCATCGAGATGAATGCGCCCGCCGTGAGGATCTCCCAGTCACCGCCGCGCGTGCCGGCCATCGCGGCCACGCGCACCGTCAACGGTGCGACGTTCGGCGTCGCACCCGTGAAGGTCAGCGACACCAGCAGGTCGTTCCAGACCCAGAGGAACTGGAAGATGCCGAACGACGCGATCGCCGGGGTGAGCAGCGGCAGCATGATGCGGAAGAAGATCTTCACGTGTCCGGCGCCGTCCACGCGCGCAGCCTCGATGAGCGACCTCGGGATGTCCTTCATGAAGTTGTGCAGGAGGAAGACGGCCAGGGGCAGCGCGAAGATCGTGTGCGAGAGCCACAGCGTCCAGAACGAACCCGCCACTCCGGCGCTCACATAGCTCTTCAGCAGCGGGATGAGCGCGATCTGGAGCGGGACGACCTGCAGGGCGAACACCGCGATGAACAGGACGTTCCGGCCGCGGAACTCCACCCATGCGAACCCGTACGCGGCCAGGACCGCGACCGAGATCGGGATGAGGGTCGCCGGCACCGAGATGACGAGCGAGTTGACGAAGTAGTCGATGAGCTTGTTCTGCCCACCGAACAGCGCCTCGTGATAGTTGTCGAAGGTGAACGACGGGTGGATCAGGGCGTTCCACCAGCCGCCGGTGCGGATCTCCGACTGCGGGCGGAAGGAGGTCACGAAGAGCCCGAGCGTCGGCATCGTCCAGAGCGTGGCCAGGATGATCGCGATGAGCGTTGCCCACGGCGACGAGAGCTTGGTGCTCGCCACCCGTGCGCGTCGGCCCAGCCGGCTCTCCTTGGGCGGACCGGTGATCTCGCCCGGGTCAGCCGTCGTGACCGCCTCGGGGGGCAGCGGGGTGGTGGTCATCGGATCGCCTCCGACAGTCGCATCTGGCGGACGTTGTAGATGATGATCGGGATGACGATCACGAAGAGGAGGACCGCCAGCGCGGCGCCGAGGCCGTCGTTGTACTGCCGGAACGCCTGGTTGTAGAACTCGTTCGCGACCACCGAGGTCTCGTAGTTGCCGTTGGTCATCGTGCGGACGATGTCGAAGACCTTCAGCGTGCCCATCGCGATCGTCGTGAGCACGACGATGAGTGCCGGCCGGATGCTCGGCACGGTGATGTACCGGAACATCCCCAGGCCCCCGAGGCCGTCGAGCTTCGCGGCCTCGATGATGTCGTCGGGGATCGCCTTGATGGCCGCCGAGAGCACGGTCATCGCGAATCCCGTCTGGATCCAGATCATCACGACGATGAGGTAGAGCGTGTTCGTCGGCGGCGACTGGAGCCGGTAGTCGAACGGGTCAACGCCGAAGAGGCCGAGGAACGCGTTCATCAGGCCGAGCTTGCCGTCAGAACCGGAGCGGGCGTCGTACACCAGGCCCCAGATGATGCCGGCGCCGACCATCGAGATCGCCATCGGCATGAAGATGAGGCTCTTCGCAACCCGCTCGAACCGGGTGCGGTCGACGACGACCGCGTACACGAGGCCGATGAACGTCGCGAGGACCGGCACGATGAGTACCCACAACGCGGTGTTCCGGAGCACCGCCTGGAACGCCGGCTGGGTGAACGCGGTCTGGTAGTTGTCGAACCCGATGTAGTCCGAGCCGTCCTTGTTCCTGAACGACGCGTTGATCGTCACCAGCGCCGGGTAGACCAGGCCGAAGCCGAGCGCCAGGAGCGTCGGGCCGACGAAACCTGCCGCCACGAGCCACGAGGGCGCCTTCCTCGGTCGGTCGACCGCCCACAGGATCAGGCCCATCACCGCGGCGAACAGAAGTACCGCCAGAACCATCAAGATCAGCTTGTGCGTCGTATCGCCGGTCTCGAGGAAGAAGTCCTTGATCGACTCGAACAACCAGCTCAGGTACCGCCCGATGTAATCCACACCGACCTCCCGTGTCCGGTGCCACCGCGCCGCCGTTGGCGGGGGCCACCGTCTCAAGCCTCAACGTAAGGGGCTGCCCGCACGGCGAACAGCCCCGGACCTGCCGCGCGGTGCGCCGGTCCAGCACCACCGTCCTGGACGGCGGTGCGCGGCAGGGGCCCGCTCTGTGCGCGCGGGCCCCTGCTGCTTGCCTACCGCAGGACTAGCTCAGCTCGCCGGCCACGAGGCCTCGATGTCGGCCAGCACCTGATCGGTGCTCTTGGCGCTGGCGAACCAGTTGACCATCTCCGACCAGAAGGTGCCCGCGCCGACCTCGCCCGGCATCAGGTCGGACGCGTCGAACCGGATCACGGTCTCGGGGTCACCGAGGACCGAGGCGGCCAGCTTGTCGAAGTCGGTCGCAAGGTTCTCCGTGTCGAGCCCGCTGTTCGCGGAGACCCAGCCGCCGGCCTCGGTGGCCTTGGCCTTCTCGTTCGCCCACGTGGCGGAGGAGAGGAAGGTCTGGAAGGCGGCGACCTCGGGACGGTCGGCGAACGAGGCGACGAACTCGCCACCGCCGAGGACCGGCTTGTTGTCCGGGGTCATGGGCGGCAGGTAGAAGGCGAAGACGTCGCCGTCCATGCCGATCTTCGTGCCCTCGGGCCACTGGTTCTGGTAGAAGTTCGCGGCGCGGTGCATGTAGCACTTGCCGTCGAGGATCGGGAAGCCGCCGTCGGTCCACGGGGTGGTGGCGATGGAAGCGACGTCACCGATGCCGCCGTTCACGTAGGCCGGGTTGCGCAGGATCGCGTCGGCGTAGTCGAACGCCTTCTTGATCGCCGGGTCGCTGAACGGGATCTCGTGCGTGTACCACTGGTCGTACACATCGGCCCCGGCGGAGCGCAGGACGATGTCCTCGATCCAGTCGGTGGCCGCCCAGCCGGTCGCGTCACCGGACTCGACGCCCGCGCACCACGGCTTCACTGCGCCGTCAGGGTTGTCCGCGACGACCTTGTCGGACAGGGCCAGCATGTCGTCCCAGGTCTCCGGGACCTCGTAGCCGGCGTCGGCGAACATGCTCGGGGAGTACCACACGAAGGACTTCATGTTGGCGCCGAGCGGGGCGGCGTAGAAGGTGCCGTCGACCGTGCCGTAGTCCTTCCACGACGCGGAGAAGTACTGGTCCACGTTCGCGACGGTGCCCTCGGGCGCCGGCTGAATCAGGTCCGGGTACCGCTGGACGATGGTCTTGAGCAGACCGGGCTGCGGGATGTAGGCGATGTCGGGGGCGTTGCCGGCCTCGAGCCGCACCTGCAGCTGGGCCTCGAACTCACGCGAGCCCTCGTACTTGATGTCGGCGCCGGTGCACTCCTCGAACTTGGCGTACGACTCCTCCTGGTCGATCGACTCGGGCTCGACGATCGACGTGTACACCGTCACCGTCTTGCCGCTCAGGTCGCCGTACTGGCTGTACTCCTCGCAGCCGGCCGCGGTCGTCTCGTCGCCGCCGCTCGTGCCGCCGCCCTCGTCCTTGTCGTCGTCGGGCATACAGGCTGCCAGCGTCAGCGCCAGCGCCAGCGCGCCGACAGCCGCGGTGGCGCGGTGCCTCGTGTTGCGCATTGATCCTCCACCTCGTCGTGGTTCACGGTCTGCGGCCGTTCGACCGCACGACCGGCGTCATGCATGCCTCATGTAAGCGTTTACACAACCGTGCTGCAACACTCATCGGCCACGTGGCGGTCCCAAAGAGGTCACGATTCCGCAACGGCACCGGTCACGCTCTCAACGCTGTGCGGGACCCGTCGACGAGCGCGTGACCAGGACCGTCGGGTAGACGAGCTCCGGCGGGGGCGTCGCCCCCGCGATCATGTTCAGCACGATCTGGGCCGCGGCCGCACCCTGTTCGTTCGCAGGCTGCGCCATGGTCGTCAGGCCCACCAGCTCACCCAGATCGTGCCCGTCGACGCCGATCACGGACACGTCGTCGGGCACGCGACGGCCCAGGTCACGGAGCGCCAGGATCGCGCCCATCGCCATCTCGTCGGAGGCCGCGAAGATCGCGGTCACGTCAGGCACCCGGCCGATCAGCTCGCGTGTGGCGGAGCGCCCGCCGGGCAGGTCGAAGTTGCCGTGACCCTCGAGGCTCGGCGAGCGGCGCGATGCCGGCCTCCGTCATCGCGGTCCGCCAGCCCGCCGCACGCTCGACCGGGGGTGACCACGGCGCGATGTCGTCCGGTGAGCCCGTGATGTGGGCGATGCGGGTATGGCCCAGCCCGACGAGGTGCCGGGTCGCGCCGATCGCTGTTGCGCGGTCGTCGAGGCGCACGGTGACCTGCCCGTACCCGCCCCAGCCGATGCAGACGATCGGCTTGCCCAGGGCGCGGAGCGCGTCCACCTCGTCGGCGGACAGCGGGAAGCCGACGACGAGGATCCCGTCCACCCGCCTGCGCAGCACGCTCGGGTCGACGGGCGGCCGCTCGCCATGCCGGCGGGCGTCGAACGTGTAGAGCAGGACGTCGAACCCGTGCGAGCGGAGCATGCGCTCGGCACCCTCGATCACGTTGGCGAAGAACCAGCGGTTGATCCACGGGCTGATGAGGCCGATCGTCCGCGTGCGCCCGGAGGCCAGGCTCGCCGCCGACGGCGAGGCGACGTACCCCAGCTCCGTCGCGGCCGTGCGGACCCGCGCTCGCGTCGCGGCGCTGACGTTGGGCAGCCCGCGCAGCGCGCGGGAGACGGTCGCCGTCGACACGCCTGCGACCCGGGCGACGTCATCGATCCCTGGGCCCATGCCGGCCGATTCTGCTCCTGCCGTCAAGACCCGGTCCACCCGGGACGGGCCGACCCGGCCGCCGCGCGCCCCATACGAGGTTAGGGTGACCTTAGTCAGCCACCATGCCGACATCGACCACGGACCCGGGGGACCCATGACCACCACCGTCGCCACGGACCGCGTCCGGCACCCGCTCGTGGCGCGCCGGCTCGTCGTCCAGAGCGCCGAGAGCGCCGGCGGGCGGCTGCGCCGCATCGTGCTCGGTGGGCCGGCGGTGGCCGGGTTCAGCGCGCTCGGCGTCACCGACCACGTGAAGCTCTTCGTCCCCGCCCGGCCCGGCGCAGCGGTGGTGCCGCCGACCGTCGCGGACGGCGTGTGGCTCGACAAGGGCGACCCGTCGCTGACCTACCGGGAGATCACGGTGCGCACGCACCGGCCCGGCGAGGACCTCGCGCTCGAGATCGTGACGGGCGACCACGGCCCGGTCTCGCGCTGGGCGGCCCAGGCCACCCCCGGGCAGGAGGTCGTCGTGCTCGGGCCGAAGACGTCGGTGCTGCGGCCCCTCGACCGGCCGCGCTACGTGCTGGCGGTCGACGAGACCGGCCTGCCGGCGCTGCGCAACTGGCTGGACCGCCTTCCCCCGACGGCGCACGTCACCGTGCTGGCCGAGCTCGCCGACGCCGGAGGCCGGGTCGAGCTGCCGGCGGTCGCGTCGGTCGACGTCACCTGGCTGCACCGGCCGACCTCACCCGACGCCGTCGGGCCGGGCACGCAGCCCCTGGCCGACGCCGTCGGGCGTCTGCTCGCCGAGCACGAGGGGCCGGCCGACGAGACGGCCCCGACCTGGTGGTGGGCCGCCGCGGAGGCCACCACCCTGGCGCGGATCCGCGCGGAGGCTCGCGGCGGCCGGCGTCGGGCGCGACCACTCGGCCCTGACCGCCTACTGGCGCCGCGGCGTCGCCCACTTCGACCACAAATCCCCCGCCCCCTAACCCCCCGCCCCCCTCACCCACCCCCACCCATCTCGCGAGAACTGCTGTCTCTCGCGAGAACTGCCGTCCTGACGGCAGTTCTCGCGAGAGAAGGCAGTTCTCAGCGGGGAGGCGCGGGGGGCGGCGGGGTTAGGGGAGGAGGGTGTGGAGGGCTTGGGCTGCGCCGTCGGCGGCGAGCTCGCCGGTGACCTCGCTCGCTGCCGCCTTCACGACGTCGTCCGCGTTGCCCATCGCGACGCCGCGGGCCGCCCAGGCCAGCATCTCCAGGTCGTTGCGGCCGTCGCCGATGGCCATCGTCCGCTCCGGCGCGACCCCGAGTGCCGACCGCACGGAGTCGAGCGCGGTCGCCTTCGAGACCCCCTGCGGGTTCAGGTCGAGCCACGCGACCCAGCCCACCGAGTACGAGACCTCCTGCAAGCCGATCCGCTCCACCAGGGCGTGGAACTGGGCCTGCGTGTGCTCCGGGCTGCGGATGACGACGCGCGTCGCGGGCAGGGTGCACAGGTGCTCGAAGTCGACGAGCACGTGCTCGCCCTCGATCTCGTTCGGCGGGAACGGCTTCGTGACGAAGAACCCGCGGCCCACGTCCTCGACGGCGTACGCGGCGTCGGGCAGCTCCTCGCGGATCACACGCAGCGCAGGCGCCGGGTCGAACGTCACCATGTCGGTCACCTCGTACCCGTGCGGCGCGGCCGCATCCATCCGCACGGTCACCGCGCCGTTGGAGCACACCGCCGGGCCGGCGAGCAGCCCCAGGCCGCGCGCGATCGGCGCGGCGGAGATCACCGAGCGGCCGGTCGCCAGCACCACGTGGTGCCCTGCGGCCCGGACGTCGTCCACGGCCTGGAGCACCGCGGGCGCGATCGTGCCGTCCGCCCGCATGATCGTGCCGTCGACGTCGACGGCGACCAGCCACCGCCCGTCCGCAGCCGGCACGCTCACGCGACCACCGGACGCAGCACCTCGAGCCCGCCGAGGTACGGCCGCAGGCCCGCGGGCACGACCACCGAGCCGTCCGCCTGCTGGTGGTTCTCGAGGATCGCGACCAACCAGCGGGTGGTCGCGAGCGTGCCGTTCAGCGTGGCCGCGACACGCGTCTCGCCCGACGCCGTCCGCTCGCGGATGCCGAGCCGGCGCGCCTGGAACGTGGTGCAGTTCGAGGTCGAGGTCAGCTCGAGGAAGCGCGACTGGCTCGGCAGCCACGCCTCGCAGTCGAACTTGCGGGCCGCGCTCGAGCCCAGGTCGCCCGCGGCCGTGTCGATCACGCGGTACGGCAGCTCGACGAGCGCCAGCATCTCCTCCTCGAACGCGAGGAGGCGGGCATGCTCGGCCTCGGCGTCCTCGGGCGAGACGTAGCTGAACATCTCCACCTTGTTGAACTGGTGGACGCGAATGATGCCGCGTGTGTCCTTGCCGTAGGAGCCGGCCTCGCGTCGGAAGCACGACGACCAGCCCGCGTACCGGCGCGGCCCGGCCGACAGGTCGAGGATCTCGTCCGAGTGGTAGCCCGCGAGCGCGACCTCCGACGTCCCGACCAGGTACAGGTCGTCCGTGGACAGGTGGTAGATCTCGTCCGCGTGCGCGCCGAGGAACCCGGTGCCGCGCATGATCTCCGGCCGCACCAACGTGGGCGGCGTCATCAGCGTGAAGCCCGCGGCCACGGCCCGGTCGACCGCCGCGTTCAGCAGGGCCAGCTCGAGCCGGGCGCCGATGCCCGTGAGGAAGTAGAACCGCGAGCCGGACACCTTGGTGCCCCGCTCGACGTCGATCGCGCCGAGCAGCTCGCCCAGCTCCAGGTGGTCGCGGACGGCGAACTCCGGGCCGTACTCGGCGCCCAGGTCGCGCGGGGTGCCGACGTGGCGCAGCACCACGTAGTCGTCCTCGCCGCCCGCGGGCACGCCGTCGAGCACGACGTTCGAGATGCGCCACAGGACTGCGTCGAGCTCGGTGGCGGCCGCGGCGGCGTCGGCCTCGGCGGCCTTCACGTCGTCGGCGAGGGACTTGGCACGTGCCAGGACGGCGGGCCGCTCCTCCGCGGAGGCCTTGGCCACCTGCCGCCCAAGATCCTTCTGCTCGGCGCGCAGCTGCTCGAACCGGGTGAGCGCGGAGCGTCGCCGCTCCTCCAGGCCCACGGCCGTGTCGACGAGGGCGGGGTCGTCGCCGCGCAGCAGCTGGCTGGTGCGGACGGCGTCGGGTTCGGTGCGCAGCAGGCGGGGGTCGATCACCCCACGAGGGTATCGGGCACGAATGGGGGTGTGCGGTGGCCGCACGCACCGTACGGTGTTCGCCATGCCCTGGTTCGGCTGGGTTGCCGTGGCGGCAGTCCTCCTCGCGTCCGTCGCGGTGGTCCTGGCGGTGATGAACCGGCGGGCCCTCCGCGGCCACGGCGCGTCCGCCCGCCCCTCGGCCGCCGCGGCCGGCAGCGACGGTACGGCGGCCACCGGCACGACCGACGCCGCGCGCACCCTCGTGGCGTTCGTCGCCAACCCCACCAAGCCCGGCGTCCCGGCCCTGCGCGACGCCGTCGTGCAGGCCTGTGCCGCCCGCTACCTGCCGGAGCCCCTCTGGCTGGAGACGACCGCGAAGGACCCCGGCGTCGGGCAGACGCGCGCGGCGCTCGAGAAGGGCGCGCGCGTCGTCGTCGCGATCGGCGGGGACGGCACGGTCCGGGCCGTGGCCGAGGGCCTCGCGGGCACCGACGTGCCGATGGGACTCGTACCCCAGGGCACCGGCAACCTGCTCGCCCGGAACCTCGACCTGCCCCTGGGCGACGTCGACGCCCTGCTGCGCATCGCGCTGACCGGCGTCGACCGCCCGATCGACGTGGGGTGGCTGCGGATGGTCCGCGACGAGTCCCAGGTGGCCGACACGGTCGCGGAGGCGGACCCCGACGCCGCTGCGCCGGGCGAGACCCCGGCCGACGCCGACGAGACGGCCCGCGACCACATCTTCCTGGTCATCGCTGGGCTCGGGTTCGACGCCGCGATGGTCGCCGACACCGACGAGCAGCTCAAGGCGCGGATGGGCTGGATCGCCTACTTCGTCGCCGGCATCAGGCACCTGCACGCGCGCCGCATGCGGCTGCAGATGTCCCTCGACGAGTCGCCCTGGTACAACGTGCGGCTGCGCAGCCTGCTCATCGGCAACTGCGGCATGCTCCCCGGCGGCATCGCGCTGCTGCCGGACGCCGTCGTGGACGACGGGTGGCTCGACATCGGCGCGATCGACACGCGCGTCGGCCTCATCGGGTGGACCCAGCTGTTCGGCGAGGTCGCGCTGCAGCGCTTCGGCGTGCGCACGCGGCTGCCGAACAAGGCGGGGAAGATCGAGCACGCCCGCGTCCGCGAGCTGCGGGTGCGCACGCGTGAGGCGCAGCAGATCCAGGTGGACGGCGACATCATCGGTCGCGCACTGGAGATCTCGGCGCGCATCGAGCCGCTGGCGCTGGTCGTGCGGGTGGACGGCGACGGGCCCTCGGCCCCCTGACCGCGCTCACCGCGCCCACCGCGCCCGGCCCGACGGCGGCCGTCAGGTGGCGAGGCCCTCACGCAGCGCGGTGACCCAGGCGCGGGCGGCGTGGAAGTCGGCGTCGTACGTGCCCACGTGCACGCCGCCGTGCGGCTCGTCCACCCGCGGGTAGGACCCGAGGAACCGCACGTGCGGGCACACGCGGTGCAGGCCCATGAGGGCCTCCGCGACGCGCTCCTCCGCGATGTGCCCCTCGACGTCCATGGAGAACGAGTAGCGGCCGAGGGAGTCCCCGATCGGACGGGACTCGATGCGGGAGAGGTTCACGCCGCGCGTCGAGAACTGCTCGAGCATGTCGAGCAGCGCGCCGGACTTGTTGTGCGGCAGGTGCGCGACGAGCGTCGTCTTGTCCGCGCCCGTCGGGGCCGGCGGGTGGCCGGGCGGGCCGACGACGACGAAGCGGGTCACCGCCGACTCCGAGTCCGCCACGTCCGTGGCCAGGGCCGTGAGCCCGTAGTGCTCGAGCGCGGCCGGCGGGATCAGGGCGGCGTCGAAGGTGAGGTCCTCGCGCGTCCCGGCGAGGAGCGCCGCGGGAGCGGTGTTCGACGTCGCGGGCACGTGCACGACGCCGGGCAGGTTGGCCCGCAGCCAGCGCCGGCACTGCGCCCACGCGTGCGGGTGCGCCGAGATGCGGCGGATGTCGGACGCCGTGACGCCCGGGCGCGCGGCGAGCACGAAGGAGACGGGCACGAGCATCTCGCGCAGCAGCACGAGCGGCTGCCCGGTGGCGAGGGTGTCGAGGACCGCGGTCACGCCGCCCTCGACGGAGTTCTCGATCGCCACGACGGCGAAGTCCGCCTCGTCGTGCCGGACGGCCTCGATGGCGGACACTACGTCGACCTGCGGGAGGTACTCGGCCTCCGCCGGGCTGACGACCTGCCGCAGGGCCGCCTCGGTGAAGGTGCCGGCCGGGCCGAGGTAGGCGTACCGAGGTCGCTCCGTCGTCATGCGCCCGTCCTCCTCCGCGGCTCCTTCACGAAGCCCTGCACCCGTCGCCACACCGCCGCCGCCGCAGCGAGCGTAGTGCCCCCTACGCTGGTCGCGTGCCCCTGTCCCGCCGCTTCGCCGCCCTGGCCGTCGTCCTCGTGGGGGGTCTCCTGGTCGGGTCACCGGCAGGTGCGGCGGAGACCGGCGACGCACCGGCGCCCGTGATCGTCGTGGGCGTCACCGGGGTGCGCTGGGACGACGTGCACACCCTCTCGACGCCGGCGCTCTGGGACATCTCGCGGCGCGGGTCCGTCGGGGCGGTCGCGGCCCGGAGCGACCGCACCACGGCGTGCCCCGCCGACGGCTGGCTGGCGGTGAGCGCGGGCACCCGGCTCGCGGACCTCGTCGTCCCCGGCCTGGGCTGCCGCAGCCTGCGCGACAGCGCGGACGGCGCCCTCGTGCACGGCTGGGCCGACTACGCGGCGGCGGCGGCCGAGCAGCCCTATGGCGCCGTCGCGGGGACCTTCGGCGACGCGCTCAGGAAGGGCGACATCGCGGTCACGGGCATCGGCCCGGGCGCTGCGATCGCGGTCGCGGACTCCTCGGGCATCCCCGTCGGGACGCACGTGGTGCGGCCGTCGGCGGCACGCGAGCTCGAGCGGGTCACGCACACGGCGCTGGAGACGGCGCGGCTCGTGGTGGTCGACGCCGGAACGGTGCGCGAGCCGGGCCGCGCGACGGCCGCGCGGCCGGACCCCGAGGGCACGACGCCGACGGCCGAGAGCGAGCCGGAGGACCCGGCGCTCCTGCCGTCCGACGACGAGGACCCGCCGGACGGTCTGGACGCGTTCGTCGAGCCGAGCCGGGCGGAGCAGCTGCGCGCCGTGGACGAACGGATCGATGCGGTGCTGCGCGCGGCCCGCAGCTCCGGCGCCACCGTGCTGGTCGTGTCGCTGGCGGACTCGGGTCGGGTCGCGTTGCAGCTCGCGGTCGCGTCCGGCCCCGCCCCCGACGGCGGCCACTACGGCGAGAGCCTCCTGACCTCGGGCACCACCCGCCAGCAGGGCGTGATCCAGACGGTCGACCTCACGAGCACCCTGCTCGCGCTCCTCGGGCTGCCGGTTCCCGACTCGTCCACGGGCGCGCCGATCGAGTCGATCGCCGGGCCCACGACGGGCACGGCACGCGTGCGCATGCTCGACGACATCGCCGCAGAGGCCAAGCAGGTCACGCGCGTCAGCGGCTCGTACCTGACGCGGCTCGTCCTCGCGCAGGCCGCGCTGTTCGTCGTGGCCGTCCTCATGCTGACCAAGCTCACGCACCCGCGCCGCGTCCCGGTGCGGCTCGCCCTGCGCGCACTCGAGGTCGTGGCGCTCGCGCTCGGCTCGGCGCCGGTCGCGTCGTTCCTGGTCGGGGCCCTGCCGTGGTGGCGGGCCGACAACACGGTGCTGGCCTTCTGGATGTCCCTGCTGGCGTGGATGGCCGTGATCACGGGCGTGGCGCTCGCCGGACCGTGGCGGCGCGCGACGCTCGGGCCGGCGGCGGTCGTCGCCGGCGTGACGGTCCTGACGCTCGTCGTGGACGCCCTGATCGGCTCACCGCTCGTCATCGACTCCCCGATGGGCGCCCACCGCCTGATGGCCGCGCGGTTCTACGGCATGAGCAACCAGGCGTTCGCCCTGGTCGCAGCCGGCGGGCTCGTGCTGGCGACCGCCGTCGCGGAGGCGTTCCTGCAGCGCGGGCGGCGCGGCTGGGCGGTCGCGTCCGTCGTCGGGATCGGCCTGCTGGTGATCGTCGTGGACGGCGCACCGGGGGCGGGCAGCGACTTCGGCGGCCCGCCCGGCATGCTGCTGGCCTTCGCCGTGCTGGTGACGATCGTGGCGGGTCGGCGGGTGCGGTGGCGCGCACTCCTCCTGGTGGCCGCGGTCGGCGCCGTCCTGGTGATGGGCTTCGCGTGGCTGGACTGGCTGCGCGACCCCGCGCAGCGGACCCACCTGGGTCGGTTCTTCGCGACCGTGATGGACGGTGGCGTCTGGGAGGTCGTGCACCGCAAGATGGCCGTGCACCTGCGCGTCCTGACGATGTGGCGGTACCTGGTGCTCGCCCTCGGCGGCATCCTCGTCACCACGCTGGTGCTGCGCGGCCCCGCCACCCGGGGGCGCCTGCGGGGCCGCGGCCCGCTCGCCGGCCTGACCGACGCCGTCCCCCTGGTCCGCGCGTGCGTGATCGCGGTGACGCTCGTGCTGGGCGTCGGGTTCGCCATCAACGACTCGGGCATCATCGTGCCGGCCACCGGGATCGCCCTGGCGGTCCCGCTCCTGCTCGCCGCGGCGGCGCGCCGCCGGCTGTTCGAGCCGGATGCCGACGACGAGCCGGGCGTCCCCGGGGCCGACGCCGTCGCGCCCGCCGTCGCCCCGGCCTGACCCGCCGCCTACCGCACCAGGTCGGCGTCGCGCACGACTGCCGGGCCGCCGTCGGGCCGCTCGACCACCCAGGTCCGGTCCACCCGCAGCCCGCGGGCGAGGTGCTCGTCGTGCGTCACGACGACGAGCGCGCCCTGGTAGCCCTCGAGGGCCGTGACGAGCTGGTCGACGCTGGCCATGTCGAGGTTGTTCGTGGGCTCGTCGAGCACGAGGAGGCGTGGCGCGGGCTCCGCGAACAGAAGGCGGGCGAGCGCCACGCGGAACCGCTCACCGCCGGAGAGCGCCGCGAGGGGCCGCACGGGCGCGTCGCGGGTGAGCAGGAGCCGCGCGAGGATGACCCGCGCCTCGTGGGGCGTGCGACTCGGCGCCGCGGAGCGGACCGCGTCGAGGGCGTCGCGGTGAACGTCCAGGGCGAGCGTCTGCTGGGCGAGGTGCCCGACCGGCACGGCGACCGGCGTCGTGACCACGAGGCCCGGGCCGAAGACTTCGGCGCGGTGCGCCACCTCGCGCCCGAGCAGGGTCGCGAGCAGCGTCGACTTGCCGGCGCCGTTGGCGCCCGTGAGCCGGATGCGTTCCGGCCCCCGGATGCTCAGGGCCCGGCCCCCCGACGCCAGGGCGAGGACGGTGGTGCCCGCCGGCACGGCCGTCGCGGGCAGGTCGATGCGGATGACGTCGACCGGGCGGGCGGCCCGGTCCGCCGCCGCGCGGGCGGCGACCGCCTGGTCGACGCGTGCGGCGTGCACGGCGCGCACCCGCCCCGCCGACACCTCCGCGGCCCGCTTCTTCGCCCCCGCGACGACGGGCATGTACCGGTTCGACGCGGCGGCCTTGCGCCCGCCCGCCGAGCGGCGGGCAAGCTTCGTCTCCTCCTCGACGGCTTCCCGGCGGGCGACCCGGAGGACCGCCTCGGCGTCGCGCAGGTCCCGTTCGGCGGCCTCCCGCAGCACCGCGCGGTGGGTGTCGTACGCGCTGAACGTGCCGCCGAACACGGGGGCTCCGGGCCGCCCCAGGTCCGCGACGGCGTCGACGTGCTCGAGCAGCTCGCGGTCGTGCGTCACGACGACGAGCGCGCCCGGCCAGCGGTCCACCGCGGCGTAGAGGCGCGCGCGGGCGCCGGAGTCCAGGTTGTTCGTGGGCTCGTCGAGGAGGGTGACCGACCTGCGCGCCAGGCGCAGCCCGGTGAGCGCCACCTGCATCGCCTCCCCGCCGGAGAGCGCGCTCACCTGGCGATCGAGGAGCGCGGCGTCGGCGTCGAGCCCGAGGGCGGTCAGCTCGGCCAGCGCGCGCTCGGCCACCCTCCAGTCGTCGCCGACGGCGTCGAAGTCCGCCGGGTCGAGGGAGCCGGCCTCGATCGCCGCGACGGCCCGCCGCGCGGCGGCGATCCCGAGCAGATCGGACACCGTGGCGTCGGGCGCGACCGCGACGTCCTGCCGCAGGAAGGCGAGGTCGCCGGCCACCCGCACGCTGCCGGCGTCGGGCCGGAGCTCGCCCGCGACGAGGCGCAGCAGGGTCGACTTGCCCGAGCCGTTGGGGCCGACCAGGCCCGTCCGGCCGACGGCGAAGGTCAACGAGACGTCCCTGAGGACGGGCGTGCCGTCGGGCCAGGTGAAGGTGAGGCCGTCGACGACGACGGCGGGCGGGGGCGTGCTGGGAGAAGGCATGGGAGATCCCGAGGGTCGCGATGGGTGCGGGCCGTCGTGGCACCCGATCAGGCGCCGGATCTCACAGCTTCATGACGTTCCCCTCGTCGACGACGCGGCCACCGTAGGCCGGTGTCGCGGCGTCGTCCACGTCATTCCCTACTGCAGCAGGCTGTCGTCCAGTGCCGCGCCCTTGACCTTCTCGAACTCGGCGAGCAGGCCCTTGGCGGTCATCCGCGCCTTCTGCTCGGCGTCGAGCTCCAGCACGATCCGGCCCTCGTGCATCATGATCAGCCGGTTGCCGAGCCTGAGCGCCTGGTCCATGTTGTGCGTGACCATGAGGGTCGTCAGCGAGAAGCGTTCGACGATCTCCGCCGTCAGCCGGGTGACGAGGGCGGCGCGCTGCGGGTCCAGCGCGGCGGTGTGCTCGTCGAGGAGCAGGATCTTCGGCTCGCTGAAGGTCGCCATCAGCAGCGACAGCGCCTGCCGCTGGCCCCCGGAGAGCAGGCTGACCCAGTCGCCGAGCCGCGTCTCCAGGCCCTGCTCGAGCGCCGCCAGCTCGGTCCGGAACCGCTCGCGCTTGGCGTTCGTGACGCCCAGGCGCAGGCCCCGGCGCTGCGCCCGCTCCAGCGCCATCGCGAGGTTCTCCTCGATGGTCATGTGCGGGGCCGTGCCGGCGGCCGGGTTCTGGAACACCCGCCCGATGCACCGGGCGCGCCGGTGGTCGCTCAGCCGGGTGACGTCGCGACCGTCGATCCGGATGCTCCCGCCGTCCGCGCGGATGGTGCCCGCGACGACGTTGAGCAGCGTGGACTTGCCCGCGCCGTTCGAGCCGATGACCGTGACGAAGTCGCCCGGCGCGAGCGTCCAGGCTCACGTGGGCCAGGGCCGTCCGCGCATTCAGGGTGCCGGGGAAGAACGTCATGCTGACGTCGTCGATCGTGAGCATGGTCAGCCCTCCTTCTCGACGAGGGCCGTCTCGCTCATCGACGTCATCCGGCGCCGCATGAAACCGCCCATCCGGGCGAAGCCCTTCCACTGCGGGAGCACGAGCGCGATGACGACGAGGACCGCCGAGATCAGCTTCATGTCGTTCGGGTTCAGTCCGGCCTTCAGGGCCAGGTAGATGACGACCCGGTAGAGCACCGAGCCCAGCACGACGGCGGTAGCGGCGATCGCCACGCTGGACCGCCCCATGATGGCCTGGCCGATGATCACCGACGCGAGGCCGGCGACGATCATGCCGATGCCGAGCCCGATGTCGGCGAAGCCCTGGTACTGGGCGATCACCGCGCCGCAGACGGCGACGAGCCCGTTCGACAGGGCGAGGCCGAGCAGCTTCTGGTTGTCGGTGCTGACGCCGAACGACCGGATCATGTCCGGGTTGTCGCCGGTGGCGCGCATGGCCAGGCCGACGTCCGTGTGGAGGAACCACACGATGGCGGCCAGGATGACCGCGACCCCCGCCGCGAAGATGCCGATGCTCGCCCAGGTGCCCAGCAGCCCGGCGTCCTTCAAGGGTGTGATCAACGTGTCCCGCCGCAGCAGCGGCACGTTCGCCTTCCCCATGATCCGCAGGTTGATCGAGTAGAGGGCGATCTGGGTCAGGATGCCGGCGAGCAGCCCGTTGATGCGCCCCTTGGTGTGCAGGAGGCCCGTGATCAGGCCGGCCCCCAGGCCCCCGGCGAACGCCAGCGCCGTCGCGAGCGCCGGCGGCATGCCGTTGACGATCCCGACGGCGGCGATCGACGCCCCGGTCGTGAAGCTTCCGTCGACCGTGAGGTCCGCGAAGTCGAGGATGCGGAAGGTCAGGTAGACGCCGAGGGCCATCACCGCGTAGATGAGCCCAAGCTCGACTGCGGTCATCATGGCGGTGCTCCTCCTGCGGTGCGGTGCGCGCTACTCGTTCTGTTCGCGCTACTCGTTCTGTTCGCGCTACTCGGCTGTTCGCGCTACTCGGTGACGTTCTCGGGGTCGGCCTCGGCCAGCAGGTCGTCGGGGATCGTGACGCCCATGCGCTCGGCCGCGCCCGTGTTGAGGTACAGGGCCAGGTCGGACTGGGTCTCGACCGGCATCGCCGCCGGGTCGGCCTCGCCCGTGAGGATCTTCACGGCCATCTCGCCGGTCTGGTACCCGAGCTGGTAGTAGTCGATGCCGATGGTCGCGATGGCGCCGCGGGCCACCGAGTCGCCCTCGGACGCGATGACGGGGATGTCCTTGTCCTCCGCCACCTGGATGAGCGTCTCGAGCGCGCTCACGACCGTGTTGTCGGTGATGACGAAGAACGCGTCGACGTCGAGGGAGTCGGCGGCCTGCTGGACGGCGCTGGAGGTGTCGGCGGTCGCGAGCTTGATCTCGAGGTCGAGGTCGGCGGCGGCCTCCTTCGCCCAGTCGACCTGCGTCACCGCGTTCGGCTCGCCGGCGTTGTAGACGATGCCAACGGATGTCGCGTCGGGCGCGACCTTCGTCACGAGCTCCAGCAGGTCCTTCACGGGCACCGCGTCCGAGGTGCCGGTGACGTTGCCGCCCGGCGCGTCCATGCTGTCGACGAGGGCCGCACCCTCCGGGTCCGTCACGGCGGTGAAGAGCACCGGCACGTCGCTGATCGCCTGAGCCATCGACAGCGCCGTGGGCGTGGCGATGGCGAGGATGAGGTCGAGGTCCTCGGAGGCGAAGGTGCCCGCGATCGACGCCGCGATCGACTGGTCGCCCTCGGCGTTCTGCTCGTCGTAGTCGACGTCGTAGCCGGCGTCGGCGAGCGCGGCCTTGAAGCCGTCGCGGGACGCGTCGAGCGACGGGTGCGTGACGATCTGGCTGATGCCGATCGAGACCTTCGTGCCGGCGGTGGAGCCCTCGGTGGAGGTCTCGGCGTCGTCGCTGTTCCCGCTGCACGCGGTGAGGAGGAGCGCGGCCGCGAGCAGCGTGACGGCGGCCGTGGGCTGGGGGTGCTTCACGGGGTTTCCTTCCGGACGAGAACCGCGCCGCGCCGGACGTGCGCCCGGTGCGGGGCGGCAGTGGTCCGCGCCGGGGTTCCGCGACCGATGGTAGAGATCCGTCCACGTTCTGGTACCGCGTTTCCACCTGTCAGACGGTCCGGGCGGCAGGACGCCGTCGGACGGGCGCGTCGGGACGCCGTCGGGCGCGCTCAGCGACCCGGGCGCTCAGTCCTCTTCGGCGCGCCGCCGCACGCGGCCGACGGCACGCCGGACGCGCCGGGCGTTCGCCGCCAGGAGCACGTCCCGGTACTGCGCGGCGCGGTGCACCTGACCCCGCCAGTCGCTGCCCGACGGCCGGTGCCGCAGGTCGCACGGCACCTCCTGGACGCGGAAACCCTGCGTGAGCAGGTCGATCGTCATGCCCGTCTCGACGCCCCAGCCGTGGGCCAGCGGCGTCGCCGCTTCGAACGCGGCGCGCGTGAGGCAGCGCATGCCCGACAGCGGCTGCGTCGGGACCCAGCCCGTCATGGACTGGATGGACCGGCGCGCGAGCCCGACGACGATGCCGCGGCCGCCCGCCCCGGGCTGCGGCGGGAGCAGGGCGATCGTCGCGTCGGTCTCGCCGGCGAGCACCGGCGGCACGAGCGGCGCCGTGTTCACCGCGGTCTCGGCGAGGTCGCCGTCGATGAAGAGGAGGAGGCGGGCGGGCCCGTCCTCGACGTCGCGCATCGCGACGACGGCTGCGCCGGTCTCCATGGCCGCTGCCTTGCCGCGGTTGTGGCTGTGCCGCACGACGACGGCCCCCGCCTCGCGCGCGACGTGCTGGGTCGCGTCCTCACTCCCGTCGTCGACGACGAGCACCAGGTCGACGTGCGGGATGGCGCGCGCGGCGCGCACGGTCGCGGCGATCCGCCGGGACTCGTCCTTGGCCGGGATCACGACGGCGACGCGCTGCTGGGGCTGCGGCGGCACCGCGGCCTTGCGGGCCCGCGGGCGCCGCACGGGCGTCGGTTCCGCCGCCGCGCCGTCGCCGGGCACCTGATCAGACGCCACCGGGGCAGACCCCTGCTCCTCGACGGTCCGGGAGCGGCGGGGCGTAGCCACGTGCACACCCTAGTGCGTTCCGGGGGGCACGCATCATCGGTTCACCACGGCGAGGTCAACGCATGGTCATCTTGAGAGGCCAGGGCGCCGAGCGGCGCCCCGCCTCAACGCAGGGTGAGCTGGCGCGCGACGAGCCCGGCCCGGGCGCGACGCCCGTTCGCGTCGAGCGGCCCGTCCACCGCGAGGGCCTCGTCGAGGCGCCCGCGCAGCGCGAGCACCTCCTCCTCGAGCGTCTCGGCCGGCACGTCGAGCGCCAGGTCCCACACCGGCACGACCAGCCCGCACGAGCGGAAGGCACCGAGGAACCGGCCGTGCTCGCCGTCGGTGCCGAGGCCCGAGCGCCGCGCCGCGTGCAGCCGCGCGAGGGCGTCCATGAACGCCTCCTCGTCGTGCGGCTGCGCCCAGCGCAGGTACTCCCGGCCGCTGATACGCGTCCAGTAGGCGGCGTCGACGGAGGTCAGGCGGCGGGTCGGCAGCACCTCGAGCTCGTCGCGCTGCTGCTGAGCCTCGGCCGTGAGCTCGGTGCCCTCCGGCGTCCAGAAGCCGAACGTCTCGTGGACGGTGACCTCGAACGGGACGGTGAGGTCGAGGACGTCCTGCAGCCGGGGGCCGGGCTCGGCCATGGGCACCGACCGGATGGTCCCACCGGGCTCGAGGTCGAGCGCCTGCAGCACGATGGCGGCAAGGTCGCGCGAGGCGTCGCCCGAGCCGGCGTTCTGCTGCAGCGCCACCATCACGACGCCGTCGGCACGTTTGAGGGCGGCCCACGCCATGGGCAGCACCGTCACGATCGTGACGTCGGCGGCCCCGTACGCGGCCGTGGTGCGGGCGGTCGCCGTCGCGGCGGGGACCACCTCGCGCATCGCGACCCAGTCGGGCTCCGCGGGCAGACCCTCGAACGGACGCAGGACGAACTCAGCCTTGGCCATGGTCAGCGAGGGTACCGGGGGGACCGGGTCCGCGCGCAGCCCGTGCGGCGGCGTCGGCCCGGGTGCGAAGATCGCCTCATGCACGAGCGCGCCGGCACCCTTGCCCGCCCCGAGGACCTCATCGACACCGACGCCCTCGTTGGCGCCTACTACGACCGGGTCCCCGACCCGGACGACCCCGGCCAGCAGGTCGTCTTCGGCACCTCCGGCCACCGCGGGTCCTCGCTCGACGGCGCCTTCAACGAGGCGCACATCCTGGCCATCACGGCCGCGATCGTCGAGTACCGCCGCAGCCAGGGCACCGACGGGCCGCTCTTCATCGGACGCGACCCGCACGCGCTGTCCCTGCCCGCGTGGCAGACGGCGCTCGAGGTGCTCGCCGCCGCCGACGTCGAGGTGCGCATCGACGCCCGCGACGCCTACACGCCGACACCCGCCGTCTCGCACGCGATCCTGCTGCACAACGGCGCGACGACGGCCGAGGGCGTGCGCACGAGCGGCGCGCTCACGGGCACGGGGCTCGCGGACGGCATCGTCGTCACGCCGTCGCACAACCCGCCGCGCGACGGCGGCTTCAAGTACAACCCGCCGCACGGCGGCCCCGCCGGCTCGGACGCCACGGGCTGGATCGCCGCGCGCGCGAACGAGCTGCTGCGCTCCGGCGTCGGGAGCATCCGGCGCGTCTCGCTCGAGACGGCGCTCGCGGCGCCGACGACGGCGAAGCACGACTTCCTCTCGGCGTACGTCGACGACCTGTCGTCGGTCATCGACGTCGAGGCGATCCGCGCCGCCGGCGTGCGGATCGGCGCGGACCCGCTGGGCGGCGCGGCCGTCGACTACTGGGGCGCGATCGGCGAGCGCTACGACCTCGACCTCACCGTGGTGAACCCGACCGTCGACCCGCGCTGGGCGTTCATGACCCTGGACTGGGACGGCAAGATCCGGATGGACTGCTCGTCGCCGTCGGCGATGGCGTCCCTGGTCAAGGCGATGGCGGGCGACTCCCCGTACGACATCGCCACCGGCAACGACGCCGACTCCGACCGGCACGGCATCGTCACGCCCGACGCCGGGCTGATGAACCCGAACCACTACCTCGCCGTCGCGATCGACTACCTCTACGGCACCGCGCGGCCCGGGTGGGCGCCCGACGCCGCGGTGGGCAAGACGCTGGTGTCGTCCGCGCTGATCGACCGGGTGGCCGAGCACCACGGCCGCCGACTGCTCGAGGTGCCGGTCGGGTTCAAGTGGTTCGTGCCCGGCCTGCTCGACGGGTCGGTCGGGTTCGGTGGCGAGGAGTCCGCCGGCGCGTCCTTCCTGCGCCAGGACGGGACGGTGTGGACCACCGACAAGGACGGCATCCTGCTCGCGCTGCTGGCCTCGGAGATCACCGCCCGGACCGGCTTCTCGCCGTCGCAGCTGCACGCCGGCCTCGTCGAGCGCTTCGGCCGCTCCTGGTACGCGCGCGTCGACGCCCCTGCGACGCGCGCGCAGAAGACGGCCCTGGCCGGGCTGCGGCCCGAGCAGGTGTCCGCGACGACGCTCGCCGGCGAGGAGATCACCGGCCGGCTCACCGAGGCGCCCGGCAACGGCGCGTCCATCGGGGGCCTCAAGGTGACCACGCGCAACGCCTGGTTCGCCGCGCGGCCGTCGGGCACGGAGGACGTGTACAAGGTGTACGCGGAGTCGTTCGTCTCCGCCGAGCACCTGGCGCAGGTCCAGGAGGCCGCCAAGGCGCTGGTCACGGAGTCGCTCGGCTGACCGTGGTGGCAGGCGTCACAGACCCGGGGAGCGATATCGGGTAGGGCGTGTCGGTGGGGCGCGGGAGGATGGTGATCATGCTCCAGCCGTACCGCGAGGTCCTCGCGCGCCCAGGAGCCCTGGCCTTCTCCGCCGCGGGCGTCCTGGCGCGCCTGCCCATGTCCATGATCGGGATCGCCGTCGTCATCGGTGTGTCCAAGATCTACGGGTCGTACGGGCTCGCCGGCCAGATCACGGCCGTCTACGTCATCGTGCACGCGATCGCGGCCCCGTCCCTCGCCCGGCTCGTCGACTCCCACGGGCAGGCGCGCGTGATGCGGCCGGCCGTGGCGGTCGCGACGGCCGGGATGCTCGGCTTCGTCGTCGCCATCGCGCTCGAGTCGCACCCCGCGTGGCTCTTCGCAGCGGCGGTGGTCACCGGGTCGTCCATCGGCTCGGTCGGGGCGCTCGTCCGGGCGCGGTGGACCTACGTGCTCGACGACGCGCGGCAGATCCACACGGCCTACTCGCTCGAGGCCGCCCTCGACGAGTTCGTCTTCGTCGTCGGGCCCATCCTCGCGACGCTCCTCGCCACCACCATCGCGCCGACCGCCGGCCTCTGGCTGCCCACCGTGGCACTCGCTGTCGGCGGGGTACTGCTGCTGCGCCAGCGCGCGACCGAGCCCCCGGTGCGGCCCCGGGCGCCCGACGCCGCGCGCCGCCCGCACATGGTCCGCATTCGGGGCATGGCGGTGCTGTCCGTCGTGTTCGCCGGGATCGGCGCCATCTTCGGCGCGAACGACGTGTCGGTCGTCGCATTCGCGACCGAGCGGCACGCACAGTCGTGGACCGGCCTCGTCCTCGCGATCTTCGCCCTGGGCTCGATGCTGTCCGGGCTCGGCTACGGCCTGCGCCACTGGGTGAGCCCGCTGTGGCGGCGGTTCGCGATCGGCGTCGTGGCGCTCGGCGTAGGCGCGTCCCTGTTCTTCGTGGTGACCAGCCTGCCCGTGCTCGCAGCCGTCATGTTCGTCACCGGCTTCTCCATCGCGCCGACGCTGGTCAACGGCAACGGCCTCGTGCAGGAGCTCGTCCCGCACGAGCAGGCTCACCGAGGGCCTGGCCTGGGTCGGCACCGCGCTCGGCATCGGCGTCTCCGTGGGGGCCGCCATCGCGGGCGCGGCCATCGACCGGCACGGCTCGCACGGTGGGTTCCTCGTCGTGGTCGGATCGGCGGGCGTCGCGGTCGCGGCCACGCTCGTCGCGCTGCCGACCCTGCGCGCCGACCGGGCACCTGCCGGCGCGAGCCTGCCCGGCGCGACCCCGGGAGAGGCGACCCTCCCGGACGCGGCGGCAACCGCGTGAGCACCCGTCGGCCCCTGACCCTGGCCGAGCTGGGCGAGGTCCTCGCGCCGGTCGGCCGGCCCGTGGCCGAGCGGGCCCTCGGCGGCGGCTACTTCGCCTCCGTCCAGGCCGTCGACCTCGCCGACGGGCGCACCGTCGTCGTGAAGACCGGCCAGCCGGACGACTCGACCGGCCTCCTCAGCCACGAGCGCCGTCTGCTGCGCGGGGAGATCGCCCTGCTGCGCCTGGCCTCGGCGGTGCCGGGCGTCCCCGCACCCGAGGTGCTCCACGCCGACCTCACGCGCAGCGCGGTGGACGTCGACGTGCTCGTCGCCGAGTTGATGCCCGGGTCGTCGTGGGACGCCGCCCGGGCGTCGATGGCGCCCGACGCCGAGGTCGCGGCCGGGCGTCGGCTCGGGGGCATCCTGGCCGGGCTGGGCTCGGTCCTCGGCGAGCGCTTCGGGTACCCGGCGGAGGCGTCGGGCGTCGGGGGCGCGAGCTGGCCCGAGGCCTTCGGCGCGATGGTCACCGTCCTGCTCGACGACGCCGAGCACTGGGGCGTGGACGTCGAGGCGCACCGGGTGCAGGCGGCGCTGGCCGCGGAGCCGACCCGCACCGCGCTCGCCGAGGTCACCGTCCCACGCCTGGTGCACATGGACCTCTGGCCGGGCAACGTGCTGCTCGACCCGGCGTCGGGCGAGATCACCGGCGTCATCGACTTCGAGCGGGGCCTCTTCGGCGACCCGCTGATGGACCTCGTGGGCCACGACCCGTTCCGCATCGACGGCCTGCCGCCGCACCCCGTGGCCGGGTGCCTCGAGGCCGGCGGCGCGCTGCCCGGCGAGCCGGTGGCCGGCAGCACGGAGGTCGGGGTCGAGCTCGCCTCGGGCCGGCCGCGGAGCGGCGCCTCGTCCTCTACCGCCTCTACCTCGCCCTGGTCATGACCATCGAGGTCGTGCCCCGCGGCTACGACTGGCCGGACCTCGACGGCTACGTCGGGCAGCTCGTGCAGGCGCGCCAGGAGCTGCTGCGGCGCCTCGACGCCTGAGGCGCGGCCGTCGGGCCGACGGCTGCGCCGCCATCCACCGGACGTCCGTCAGCCGACGGACGTCCCGAAGACCGCGCCGAGCGCGTACGTGATACCGGCCGCGCCGTACCCGATCGCGAGCTGACGCAGCGCGCGCCGCACCGGCGGCCCGCCGCTCATCAGGCCCACGAACGCCCCCACGGTCATCAGGGAGACCCCGACCGCGCAGAGCGAGACGAGCAGCGCCGTCGTGCCGGTCAGCCCCAGCAGGTACGGCACCACGGGGATCAGCGCGCCCGACGCGAACATGAGGAAGCTCGAGATCGCAGCGCCCCAGGCCGTGCCGACGGCCTCGTGCGGGTCGTGCTCGGGGTCGGTGTCGGCGTGGAAGCGGTGGCTCGCGGAGCCCAGCTCGGCGATGTCCGCGAGGACGCGGTCGGCGTGCAGCTGCGCCTCGTCGGCGGCCATGCCGCGCGCCCGGTAGACCAGGGCGAGCTCGTTGGCGTCGACGTCCAGGTGGGGCAGCGCCTCCGCGGCGTCGGCGGC
The DNA here is from genome assembly GCA_963807045.1 of uncultured Actinomycetota bacterium. GTDB lineage: Bacteria > Actinomycetota > Actinomycetes > Actinomycetales > Cellulomonadaceae > Actinotalea. The sequence continues at coordinate 1,136,081 of CAWDZL010000002.1, forward strand.
GGGTGTGGAGGCCGAGAGCAGCTCACGCTGGGAACGCACCGAGATGAACTCGCCCGCACCCATCGAGAGCGCCCCGGCGAGCAGGCCGGCCAGGCCCGTGAGGAGCACCACCGAGTTCTCGGTCCCCGCGGCAGCGACGCCCATCACCAGGGCGACGTTCGACACGAGGCCGTCGTTCATGCCGAAGACGGCGGCGCGGAAGCTGCCGGCGAGCCGGTTACGGCCGCGCGTGGCCAGGGCCCGGACGACCTCGGCGTGGATGCGCTCGTCGGCCGCCATGCGGGGGGTGGCGTCCACGTCGGCGTCGTACTCGGCGCGTACCTCGGCGCGCTGCGCGATCGCGAGCACGAAGACCGAGCCGAACGAGCGGGCCAGCCGGGCGAGGATGCGGAACCGCAGGCTGGGGCGCGGGACGCGACCGACGCCGTCGCCGAGCAACTCCTCCCAGTGCGCGGCGTGGCGACCCTCCGCCTCGGCGAGCGCGAGCAGGATCTCCGCCTCCTCGCCCTCGCGGCGTCGGGCGAGGTCGCGGTAGACGGTGGCCTCGGCGCGCTCGTCGGCCAGGTACCGGCGCCAGCGACGGAGGTCAGCGGGGGTGGGTGCCATGCCCACAGCCTCCCATCGCAGCGTGGGACGGCCGTAGGACGAGCGCCTCAGCGCAGGCCTGCCCCCGCCAGCAGCGCGAGCGGGGCGGCGTCCTCGTTGAACGTGTAGACGTGCACGCCCGGCGCGCCGGCGTCGAGGACCGCGCGCAGGAGCGATGCGCCCATGGCTCGCCCGACGGCGCGGCGGGCCTCGTCGTCGGGGGCGGCGTCCAGGCGCGCGAGCGCCTCGGGCGGGACCGGCACGCGGCTGATGTCCTGCAGGCGGCGCAGGCGGGCCGGGTTCTCCATCGGCACGACGCCGGGCAGCACCGGGATCGTCACCCCGGCGGCGCGCGCGGCGTCCCGGTAGGCGACGTAGACGTCGGGCTCGAAGAAGACCTGCGTGACGGCGTAGTCCGCGCCCGCACGCTGCTTGGCCAGCAGCGCCTGCACGTCGTCGTCGTCCGGGGCGGGAGCGGCGGGCGGCACGGCCCAGCGACTCGTCGGCGTCGCGGCGACCCCGACGCTCAGCGGCACGCCACGCTCGTCGGCGAGCTCGTGGAGGCGGCTGACCAGCTCGCTCGCCCGGACCAGGCCGCCGGGCTCGGGCCGCCAGCCCGGCACGTCCGCCGGCGGGTCACCGCGCAGCGCGAGCACGTTGCGGACGCCGTCGTCAAGGAAGCGTTCCGCGACGGGGCGCACCCGCTCCCAGGGCAGGCCGATGCACGTGAGGTGCGCGACGACGTCGGCGGCGGTGTTCGCGAGGATCCAGCGGACCAGGTCGTGGGCGATCGGCCGGTTGCTGCCCGACGCACCGTAGGTGACGGAGAAGAAGTCCGGCCGGGCGGCGGCGAGCCGCTCGATGCGGGCGGGCAGCGCGGCGCGGGTCGCGTCCGTCTTGGGCGGGTAGAGCTCGAACGAGACGGACGGGCCGGCGTCGGCGGCCGCGAGGCGCGCGGCGACGCCGCTGGGGTTGCGGGTGGGGTCGGTGCTCACGTGGCGCTCCATCGAATCTGGCGGTGAGCACCCGCTCCCGGGCTCGGGGGGTTGCTGCGGCGTCGTCGAGCCAGATCTCTCGGCCGCTCGTGATGGGACGCCTCACCTTAGGGCGCGCCCGCGGGGCCGACCAGGGGCGTCTCGCGACGCCGCGGGCGGGGCCGTGATCTGCGCAGGATCGTCACGGGGCCGCAAGGGGCCGCACAGGGACAGGCCGTAGCATCGACGCGTCCGTGCTCCGGACCTGCTGCGCCGTCGTGCGACGGCACCTCCCAACCGAAGGACTTCACCGTGCGTCGACCGGTCCTCCTCACCGCGGCCCTCGCGGCCAGCCTGCTGCTCGCCGGGTGCGCGAGCGACCCCGACACCCCCGCGTCGCCCGACCCGACGAGCTCGACCGGCTCGACGGCCGAGCCGGGGGCGACCGCCACCGAGCCCACGGCGGAGGACATCGCGGCGCTCGAGGCCGTCAAGGTCGAGGGCGCCACGGGCGCCGAGCCGAAGGTCACGTTCGAGCAGCCCTTCGCGACGTCGGCCCCGGTGGCCCGCGTCGACGTCGAGGGGACCGGGGAGGCGCTGGTCAAGGGCCAGACGCTCGACGTCAACTACATGCTGCTGGGCGGCGACGACGGCACGGCCCTCGGCTCCACGTGGACGAACGGCGCGACCGAGTCGATCATCATGGGCGACCCGGCCATGATCTCGACGCTCAACGACGCGCTGGAGGGCCAGAAGATCGGCGTCCGCATCGTCGCGGCGATGCCGGGCACGGCGGCGACCGACAGCGCCGCCGCGTCCGCGGCGACAATCATGGTGCTCGAGGTCGTGGGGGCGCGCGACGTCCCGACCCGCGCGCAGGGTGAGGCGGTCACGCCGCCCGCCGGCCTCCCGACGGTGACCCTGGCCGACGACGGCGAGCCGTCCATCGCGGTCCCGGCGGACGCGACGCAGCCGACCGAGCTCGTGGCGCAGACCCTGATCAAGGGCGCCGGCCCGGCCGTCCAGGCGGGCCAGACCGTGAGCTTCCAGTACAGCGGCTGGCTGTGGGACGGCACGTCGTTCGACTCGTCGTGGACGAACGGCTCGCCGTTCCAGACGCAGATCGGTGTCGGCGCCGTCATCGACGGCTGGGACCAGGGCCTGGTGGGTCAGACCGTCGGGAGCCAGGTGCTGCTGATCGTGCCGCCGAGCCTCGGCTACGGCGACGTGGACAAGGGCACGATCCCCGCGAACTCGACCCTGATCTTCGTGGTCGACATCCTCGACGCCACGGGCGCCGCACAGGGCTGACGCCCGACCGATCCGCGACGAGGGCCCCGGGCGCGACCCGGGGCCCTCTCGTCGACCTTGCACACCCTACCTACCGGTAGGTAGGGTGTCTTCATGACGACGCTCACCCGCCGGACCACCGACCGCACCGACCCCGCCGCCCCCGCCCTCGTCCAGGTCCGCGGCCTACGCAAGCGCTACGGCCCGCGCTGGGTCCTGGACGGCCTCGACCTCGACGTCGCGCCGGGCGAGATCGTCGCGCTGCTGGGCGTGAACGGCGCCGGCAAGACGACGGCGCTGGAGATCCTGTGCGGCCTGCGCCGGCCCACCGAGGGTTCGGTCCGGGTCGCCGGGGCCGACCCGACCGCGGACCCGCGCGCCGTGCGCACCGCCGTCGGGACGGTGCTGCAAGCCCCGGCCCTCGACGGCGTCGAGACGCCCCGCGAGGTGCTCGAGCTGCAAGCACGACTGCGCGGCGCCGGCGCGCGCGCCGCCGCTGCCGTCGCCGACGCCGCCCTCGCCCGGGCCGACCTCACGGACCTGGCCGACCGCCGCATCGCGGCGCTGAGCGGCGGCCAGCGGAGACGCGTCGACCTGGCGACCGCAACCATCGGCGACCCGCGGCTCCTGGTCCTCGACGAGCCGACGACCGGCCTCGACCCCGCAAGCCGCCGGCTGCTCTGGTCCGAGGTCCGCACGCTGGCGGCGGGCGGCGTCGGCGTCCTGCTCAGCACCCAGGACCTGCAGGAGGCCGAGGAACTCGCGCACCGGCTCGTCGTCCTGCGCGACGGCCGCGTGGTGGCCGACACGACCGCCGACCGCCTCCGTGCGGCAGCGGGCGTCCGGTCGCTGGTCGTCCGCCTCGCCGACGACTCCGAGGTTCGCCGTCCGCTCCCCGTGAACGCCCCCGTCCCGCTCGACGACCTCGCCGCGCTGGCCGCCGCCGGCACCGAGGTCGCCGACATCCGCGTCGAGGCCCCGTCGCTCGACGACGCCGTCATCGCCCTCACGGCCTGAAAGGACACCCATGCTCCCCGCACTCCTCCGCCGCACCGCCCGCACGCTCGTCCGCGTCCCGGCCTTCGCCGCCTCGCCCCTGCTCATGTGCGTGTTCTTCCTCGTCATCTACTCCGGCCAGCTGGGCCGCGCGGGCGGCGCGATGCTGCCGGCCGGCTCCTACCTCGCCTTCGTCCTGCCCCTCGTGCTGCTCACGACCGCGCTCAGCGGCGCTGTCATCGCAGGGCAGCTCCTGGCACGCGACATGGGCTCGGGCTACCACGACCGCCTGCTCCTGGCGGGGGTCGGCCGTGGCCGGGTGCTCGCCGCACCGCTCGTCGCAACCGCCGCCGTCCTGGTGCTGCAGGCGACACTGGTCGTCGGCGTCGGGCTGGGCCTCGGCCTGCGCGACGTGCCCGCCTCCGGCCTCGTGGGCCTCGTCGTCGGCACGGCGCTCGCCGGCACCGCGGTGGCACTCCTGCCCGTGGCGACCGCCCTGTGGACCCGCTCGGCCGCCGCCGTCAACGCCGTGTTCTCCCTCGTCTTCTCGCTCAGCTTCCTGACCAGCGCCTTCGCGCCCCGGGCCGACCTGTCGGGGTGGCTACGCGTGGTCGCGTCGGCGAACCCGCTGACCTACGTGCTCGAGGGTTTGCGCGACGTCGCGGGCGGCGTGGCACCGGCCGGCTCGGTCCAGGCGGGCGCCGTCGTCGTGGTGGTCCTGACCGCCGCCGGGGCGATCGCGTGTGCGGCGGCGTTCCGGCACGCGGAGACGGCACGATGAACGACATGCCTGCAGCACCCGGCCGGGACACCCGCACGCGCATCGTCGAGGCGTTCACCGCCCGCCTCGCCGACCAGGGCTACCTCGGGGTGTCCCTCGACGCCGTCGCGTCCGACGTCGGCGTCCGCAAGGCGAGCCTGTACCACCACTTCCCCGGCGGGAAGGAGGCGCTGTTCCGCGCCGCAGGACTCGCGTACGTCGCACACGAGGAGGAGCGGGTCGCGGCCGCCCTCGCCGCGGCGCCCGACCTCGAGTGGCGGCTGATCGCCGTCGCACTGCTGGACGCCGCCGACGACGCCCCCGACCCCCGTGTGGGCCAGCAGGTCTACGACGGCACCCGGCACGTGTCCGACGAGGTGCGCGCCGACGTCTCCGGCGCCTACTGCCGCACCCTCATCGACCCGGTGATCGACCTGGTGCGGACGGCAGTGGCGGACGGCGAGCTCGTCGGCGACCCCGAGCTGCTCGGCTGGTCCTTCCTCAGCCTCGCCCAGAGCGTCGCGCCTCTGCCCGACGACGTCGCCATGCCGCCCGGGCTGCGCGGCGAACGTCCCGACGTGCGGGCGCGCGCGGCCGCCGTCGTGCGCCTCTTCCTCGACGGCGCCCGAGCCCGCTGACCCGGCCGGGATCAGCCCAGCCGGACGCTGACCACCGACCCGTCGCGCAGCAGGTCCGCGGGAGCCACGCAGCCCTCGACCGCCCGCCCGTCCACGTCGAGCGCGACGACGCCGCGGCTCACGTGGTCGGGGTTGGTCACCCGGATCGTCACGGTCCGCCCCCGGAACTCCCGCGACATCGTGAAGCCGTCCCACGCCGTCGGCAGGCACGGGTCGACGCACAGCCCGTCGAGCACCGGCCGCACGCCCAGGATGTGCTGCGTGACGCCGACGTACGTCCAGCTCGCGGTGCCGGTCAGCCAAGGGTTGCGCGCCTGGCCGAAGCGCGGGGACGTCGGGCCGTGCGTGAACTGCGCATACACGTACGGCTCAGCCTGGTGCACCTCGGCCTCGGCGTTGTACCGGGCCGGCAGGTACGCGCGGTAGTAGTCGTAGGCGCGGTCGCCGCGGCCCAGCATCGCCTCGGCGACGATCGCCCAGGAGTTCGCGTGGCAGAAGATGCCGCCGTTCTCCTTGTGCCCCACCGGGAAGACGAGGAGGGACAGGCCGATGCCCTCCATCGGCTTGGTGTGCGGCGGGTCGCACAGCGCGACACCGTGCTCGCTCGCCAGCCGCTCGTGCACGGCGTCCAGGGCGGCGATGGCACGCTCCCGGGACGTGGCGCCCGAGATGGCGGCCCACACGTTCGGCTCGAGATAGATCTGCCCCTCGTCGGCCGTGCGGGAGCCGAGGTGCGCGCCCGTCGCCGAGATGGCGCGGATGAACCAGCCCCCGTCCCAGGCCGCGTCGATGGCGGGCTGCAGCTCGGCGAGGCGCTCGGCACACCAGGCGGCGGCGTCGGGGCGGCCCGACTCGGCCGCGAGCTCGCGCGTCACCCGCAGGCCGTTGGCCAGGAGGAACGTCGAGAACGCCGACTCGCCGGTGGTGCCGAGCTGGAGGCAGTCGTTCCAGTCGGCGGCCAGCCCCTGGACCATCCCGTTGGGCCCACGGTGGGCGAGGCTGAACCGCAGCGCCTGCAGCAGGTGGTCGAACACGCTCGCGTCGCCGGCGTCGGCGTACGGCAGCACGCGGTCGAGGTAGGCCACGTCGCCGGACTCGTGCACCACGGCGGCGACGGTGATCGGCAGCCACAGCGCGTCGTCGGACCGGTACTGCTCCAGCGTGGGGGCCGTCTCGTGGCCCGGCCGGTGGCTCAGCGGCTTGATCAGCGGCATGGCGCCGCCCTCCGCCGTCTGGCCGGTGAGGACGAGGTCCAGGCGCTCGCGGACGGCGTCCGGGATGGCGTGCGCGACGGCCAGCATGTCCTGAACCGTGTCGCGGTAGCCGAGCCCGTCGCGGTCGCCCGCCTCGACCAGCGAGACGCCGCGGGACCAGTTGAACGTCATGTGGGTCTGGTAGGCGTGCCAGACGTTGATCATCGAGTTGAGCTCGGCGTCGGGCGTCTCGACCTGCAGGGGCGCGAGGTGTGCCGCCCACTCCTCGCGGAGCGCCGCCAGCTCCGCTGCGACCCGCTCCGGCGTCGCGTACTCGGCCATCAGCTCGCGGCCGGGGCGCAGGCTCGGCTCGTCCGGGGCGTGCCCGATGCCGGGCCGCAGGTCGCGCCACGGCTCGTCCGGGTGCCCGACGCCGAGGCAGTAGATCACCTGGCGGCTCTCGCCGGGCGCGAGCTCGAGCCGCACCTGGAGGCTCGCGCACGCGTTATCGCCGACCGTCTGCGTCCCGGAGCACTCGCCGCGCTCGACAGCGAGCGGGTTCGCCTGCGTCCGGTACGGGCCGAGGAACGCGTCGCGGTCGGTGTCGAAGCCGACGACGGGCGCACCGGTGACCCCGAACCACACCTCGCTCGCGGCCTCCCGCGTCGAGTTCCAGCGGCGGATCATGCCGTCGCGGTAGGTCGCCTGCACGACGTACTGGCTGTACTGGAGGTTCTCGAGGTCCTGCCGGTACGCCCACTCGTTGGCGAGCTCGGCGTAGGAGAAGAGCGAGATGGTGCGGGCCTCGGTGCCCGGGTTCGTCACGACGACGGACCAGTACTCGAACGCCTGGCCGGCCGGCACGAAGCACGTCATCTCCGACCGGATGCCGGCGTGCTCCGCCTCGAACACCGAGTAGCCGAGGCCGTGTCGCACGCGGACGCTGTACTCGTCGAGGGGCGTGCCGACGGGCTGCCACGACGCCGACCAGTAGTCGCCCGGCCTGCTGACGGCGCTGCCCGCGTCGTCGCGAAGGTAGACGTAGCGGCCGGGCTCGTCGACCGGGACGCCGTTGAACCGCATCCGCGTGACGCGGCCGGTGCCGCCCGACTTGTAGAACGAGTAGCCGCCGGCGTTCTGGGTGACGATGCCGCCGTAGAGGCGTGAGCCGAGGTAGTTGAGCCACGAGCGGGGAGTGTCGGGGCGCGTGATGACGTACTCGCGCGCGGCGTCGTCGAAGTACCCGAACTGCATGGCTGTCCTTCCGGCGTCTGAGCACGCGGGTCGGGCGGAGGTGCGCGGCGCCGCGTCGGCGCCGACATCCTATGGTATCGCTCCCACCGCGCGGACCAGGAAACTTGCGCGGTACTGAACTGCGCCACCGGGCCGCGTGGTCAGCCCTCGCCTCGAACATCTGCCCGGCCTGCGCACAACCGTTGTGCGCAGGCCGGGCAGATGTGCGCAGGGCTGGGCGGGGACGGCGGGGGGCGGGACAGCGGGGGGCGGGGCGGGACGGCGGGGGCGGGGCGGGACGGCGGGGGCGGCGGGGGGCGGGACGGGGACGGCGGGGGCGGCGGGGGGCGGGACGGGGACGGCGGCGGCCCGGGACCCCAGGAGGGGTGCCGGGCCGCCGACTCAGCCGAGGGTCAGACCTCCGCGGTCACCTGCACGGTCGCTCCGGCCGGCGCGTAGGGCACCAGCCGGCCCTCGATCGCCTGCCCGTCCACCGTGAGGCGCGCCCGCGCGCCCGGCGCGCCCGAGTTCCGCACCGTGATCACGTACGTGGCCCCGCGGGCCCGGCGCGTCACGGTGAACTCCGGCACCTCGGGGCCGATCTGCGGGTCGACGACGAGACCGTCGTAGTCGGCCCGGACGCCGAGGAGGTACTGGCTCACTGCGGTGAACGTCCACGCCGCCGTGCCGGTCAGCCACGAGTTCTTGGCCTCGCCCTTCCGCGGCGCCTGCTTGCCCGCGATCATCTGCGCGTACACGTAGGGCTCGAGCTTGTGGACGTCGCTGATCTCCTCGCGGTACGACGGGGTGATCCGCTTGTAGTACTCGAACGCCCGGTCGCCGCGCCCGATCACCGTCTCGGCGATGATCACCCACGGGTTGTTGTGGCAGAAGATGCCGCCGTTCTCCTTGTACCCCGGCGGGTACGTCGTGATCTCGCCCATGTTCAGGCGGTACGTCGTGTAGCCCGGGTACAGGATCACCATGCCGTGCTCGGAGCCGAGCAGCTCCTCCGCCGCGTCGAGGGCCGAGGTCGCCTTGCTGGCCGCGTGCTCCGGCGTCGTCGGGTCGATGCTGTCGACGCCGATACCCGCCATCACCGCGAAGCCCTGCGGCTCGATGAAGATCTTGCCCTCGGCGTCCTCGTCGGTGCCGATCGGGGTGCCGTAGTAGTCGTAGGCGCGGCGGAACCAGCGTCCGTCCCACCCGTGCTCCTCGACGACCGCCTTCATCGCCGCCACCTCGGCGCGTGCCGCTGCGGCGACGTCGGTCAGCCCGCGCCGCTCCGCGATCGCCGCGTAGTCGGTGCCGTAGAGCACGAACTGGGCGCCGATGAACACGGACTCCGCGACGCCGCCCGCCTGGTTCTCCGTGGTCTGGAACGACTCGCCCGGCGTCGTCGAGAAGCAGTTGAGGTTGAGGCAGTCGTTCCAGTCGGCGCGCCCGATGAGCGGCAGGCCGTGCGGGCCCTTGTGCTCGACGGCGTACCGGAAGGAGCGCGTCAGGTGCTCGAAGAGGGTGTCAGCGATCGACTCGTCGTTGTCGAACGGCACCTTCTCGTCGAGGATCGAGACGTCGCCGGTCTCCTTGAGGTAGGCGGCGACGCCCGCGACGAGCCACATCGGGTCGTCGTTGAAACCGGACCCGACCTCGAGGTTCCCGCGCTTCGTCAGCGGCTGGTACTGGTGGTACGCCGAGCCGTCGGGGAACTGGGTGGCGGCCACGTCGAGGATCCGCTCCCGCGCGCGTTCCGGCACGAGGTGGACGAAGCCCAGCAGGTCCTGCGCGGAGTCCCGGAAGCCCATGCCGCGACCGATGCCGCTCTCGAAGTACGACGCCGAGCGCGACATGTTGAACGTGACCATGCACTGGTACTGGTTCCAGATGTTGACCATCCGGTCGAGCTTCGGGTCCGTCGACTGCACGGTGTAGCCCGACAGCAGCTCGGTCCAGGACGTCTTCAGCGCCTCGAACGCGGCGTCGACCTGCTCGGTCGTCGCGAACCGGCTGAGCAGCTCGTGCGCCGGGCGCTTGTTGACGACCTGGTGGGCGTCGTCGGCCCACTTCTCCTCGTCGGGGTTCTCGAGGTAGCCGAGCACGAAGGTCAGCGTCCGCGACTCACCCGGGGCGAGGCTCCAGCGGCACGCTCAGCGAGCCGATCGGGTACCAACCCGAGGCCACCGACCCGGACGAGACGCCCGCCGCCGGCACGACCGGCTCGTGCAGCCCGTTGAACGGGCCCGTGAAGGACTCGCGGTCCGTGTCGAAGCCGACCGCGCGCACGTTGACGGCGTGCACGGCGAAGTGGTTGCGACGCTCCCGGTACTCGGTCTTGTGGTAGATCGCCGAGCCGTGCGGGGAGTCCATCTCGACCTCGACCTCGCCGATCGAGAGGTTCCGCTGGTAGTTCGTCTGGTCGTCGAGGGCGTTCCAGAGCGCGAACTCGACGAACGAGAAGAGCGTGAGGCGCTTCGCGGCGTCGGAGGTGTTGGTCACCGTGACGCGCTGGATCTCGGCGTTCTCGCCGGTCGGCACGAAGAAGAGGCTCTCCACGCGGACGCCGCGGCGCTCGCCGGTGATCACCGTGTAGCCGAGGCCGTGGCGGGCCTCGAAGTCGTCGAGCTCCGCCTTGACCGGCAGGTACGACGGCGTCCAGACGTCGCCGTCGTCGTTGACGTAGAGGTAGCGGCCGCCGACGTCGGTCGGGACGTTGTTGTAGCGGTACCGCGTGATCCGGCGCATCCGCGCGTCGCGGAAGAAGGAGTAGCCCCCGGCCTGGTGGGAGATCAGCGAGAAGAACTCCTCGGAGCCCAGGTAGTTGATCCACGGGTATGGGGTGAGCGGGGTCGTGATGACGTATTCGCGAGCCGCGTCGTCGAAGTGCCCGAAGCGCATCGGTGGGGAGCCTCTCGGTGGTGGCGGGACCGGGATGGGGTCGCGCGCGCACGGCGACGGCAGCGTCGGTGGCTGAACTGACACGTCGTCGTGGCGAGAGCGCTCCCACGGTTGCGCCAATAGTAGCCACGGGACCGCCGTCGCCGGTACCGCTCGAAGGTCCCGGCTACGCCGGGAGTGACGGCTTTCACCCGACGACGTTGGTCCTGTACCCCTGAGCGGGAGTCGTGACTACCCTGCGAGCGAGGGCCACTCCAACGAAGGAGATCCGACATGGTGGAAACGGCGGTCACGCCAACCATCCGAAACGTGGCCCTGGTGGGCCACAGCGGTGCGGGCAAGACGACTCTGGCCGAGGCACTCCTGCATCGGGCCGGCGTCGTCCCCCGGCTCGGCAAGGTCGAAGAGGGCACCACGGTGTGCGACACCGAGCCCGAGGAGATCAAGCGCGGCATCTCGCTGTCGCCGGCGATCGCTCCCTTTCCGTGGAAGGCGGCCGACGGTCGCGAGTACACGATCAACCTGATCGACACCCCCGGATACGCGGACTTCGCGGCCGGCGTCGACGCCGCCCTCGCGGTCGCGGACCTGGCGCTCGTCGTCGTCAGCGCCGTCGACGGCGTCGAGGTGGGCACCGAGATCGTCTGGAACCAGTGCGCCGAGCTGGGCATCCCCCGGATGCTCTTCCTCACCAAGGAGGACAAGCCGCGCGCGGACTTCCACCGCGTCCTCGAGCAGCTGCGCGCCACCTTCGGCGCCGGCATCGTGCCGCTCGAGATGCCGTTCGCCGAGGAGGACGCGTTCACGGCCATCGCCGACGTGCTCTCCGAGACGGGCCTCGGCTACGAGAAGGACGGCACTCGCCACGACGAGACGCTGCCCGACGGCGTCGCGGAGGAAGAGCACCGCCTGCACGACGAGGTGGCGGAGGAGATCGTCTCCGGCGACGACGAGCAGCTCGAGCGGTACCTCTCGGGCGAGGTGCCGTCGGCCGAGGAGCTCGAGACCGCGCTGGTGCACGAGGTGCGCGAGTGCGCGGAGTTCCCGCTCCTGGTCGGCTCCGCGCTGACCGGCGTCGGCGTCGACCGCCTCGCCGACTACCTGTGCGAGCTGGCGCCGTCGCCCGCGGACCGCCCCGTGACCGTCCGCGCCGGGACGCCCGACGGGCCGGAGACCGAGGTGGCCGCCGACCCCGCCGGAGACCCGCTGCTGTACGTGTTCCGCACGGTCGCCGACCCGTTCGTTGGCCAGGTGTCGATCTTCAAGGTGCTCTCCGGCGTCGTGCGCAACGAGGACCGCCTCGTCAACGCGACCACCGGCACCGAGGAGCGCCTGCACGGGCTGTTCAAGCTGCGCGGCAAGGAGCACCTTGCGGTCGAGAGCCTCGCCGCCGGGGACCTCGGCGCCGTCGCGAAGCTCGCCGGCACCCCCACGGGCACGGCCCTGGCCAAGCGCGGTCACACCGTGCACGTGCCCGGCCCGGCGCAGCGCACGACGCCGTACGCCCTGGCCCTCAAGCCGCTCACCCAGGCCGACGACGACAAGCTGTCGTCTGCGCTGCAGCGGCTCGTCGGCGAGGACCCGTCGCTTGTCATCGACCGGTCCGGCACATCCGGGCAGACGGTGCTGCGCGGCACCGGTGACACGCACATCGCCGTCGCGCTCGAGCGGCTCGCCCGGAAGTTCGGCGTCAACGTGGTGACCGAGGACGTCCAGATCGCCTACCGGGAGACCATCACCCACGCCGCGGAGGCCGAGGGCAAGCTGAAGAAGCAGTCCGGCGGCCACGGGCAGTACGCCGTGTGCCAGCTGCGGGTGTCGCCCGCGGCGCGCGGCGAGGGCTCGGCGTTCATCGACTCGATCGTCGGCGGAGCCATCCCGCGCAACTTCATCCCTGCGGTGGAGAAGGGCGTGCTCGAGGCCATGTCCACCGGCGGCGTCTACGGGTTCCCCGTCGTCGACGTGCGGGTCGAGTGCTACGACGGGAAGTTCCACCCCGTGGACTCCTCCGAGATGGCGTTCCGGACGGCGGCGTCCATGGGCCTGCGCGAGGCGATGGCCAAGGCCTCGCCGGTGCTGCTCGAGCCGATCTCGATGGTGACGGTGCACATCCCGACGGCGCTGCAGGGCGACGTCATGGGCGACCTGTCCTCGCGGCGCGGCCGGATCGCCGGCACGACGTCCCTCGCGGAAGGCAGCAGCGAGATCCAGGCGATGGTGCCCGAGGCGGAGGTGCAGCGGTACGTGCTCGACCTCCGCTCGCTGACCGGCGGCCGCGGGACGTTCACGGCGGTCTTCGACCACTTCGACGTCGTGCCGTCGCACCTCGTGGAGAAGATCGCGGCCGCCGCCAAGGAGGCCCGCGACCACGCGAAGGACCACAAAGACCACTAACCCACCCCACCCACCCCACCCGCTCACTCCCGAACGCAAACTGGAGCGAAGTGGCGCGACACGCCTGGCGTGTCGCGCCACTTCGCTCCAGTTTGCGTTCGGGGGGATGGGGTGGGGTTGGGGGGTGGGGGTGGGGGTCTGTTACCGGGGGGTGACCGACAATCGCCCGTTCGGCCGATCCCCATCCGACGGTCGCCTGCCGATAGTGAGGTGGAACGTGGCTGGGGGGTCACCATGAGCATCGGCACCACTGATCGACGCGGCGCGCGCCGCGGCCACAAGGTCGAGCAGGCAGCCGCACCGGCGGCTCCGCCGGACCCGGTCGTCGCAGGCGTCGCGGCCGACGTCGCGCACGTCGAGCGCCAGCGCCTCGCCTGGGCACAGGTGTCCGACGGCGAGGAGGGCGACCAGGTCACCGCCGCCGCGCTCGCGCTCCTCGGCCGCTACGGCTGGACGTCGCTGCGCGAGCGGCGCTGGCCCCGGCAGCCCGACGTGCCGGACGTGCACGTCGCGGTCGGGCCGGGCGGCGTCGTCGTCGTGGCCGAGCGCGCCTGGTCGGGCCACGTGGTCGTCGAGGGCGGCGTCCTGCGGCACGACGGGTTCCGGTGCGAGCGCGACATCGAGCAGCTCCAGGCCGCGATGACGGCCGTCGCCGCGCTGCTGCCCGCCGAGCAGCAGGGCCAGCCGATCCTCGGCGTCATCCACGTGACCCCGCGCGACCTGCCGCCCGCGATGTGCGGCGGCACGCTCGTCGTCGGCCGCCTGCACCTGGCGAGCACCCTGGTGAACCTGCCGCAGCGCCTGACCCCGATGGACGTCACGGACATCTCCCGGTGGCTCACGCGCTCCGTCGAGAGCCCCGTGACACCCCTCGTCGCGTCCGGCGGCGCCGCTGTCTCGAACGGCACCGTCTTCTACCCGGCGAGCGCGGGCGGGGGCGGCACCTCGGCGTACTTCGTGCCGCGGCAGGGACCCGGCCCCGTGCCGGTGGCCCCGCTGGCGCCCACGGGTCCGGCGATGCCCGCGGCCGGGGTCCGGCCGCCGCAGGACTACGACCGCGACTACGACGACGCCACCTGGGCGCTCCTGTACCCGACGGGCAGCCGCTTCGGCATCCGCTGAGCCCGGCTGCGGGCCGCGGCACGGCCTAGGCTCGGGGGGTGGCCAGGTACGTCGACGTCCACCCCCGCGACCCGCAGCCGCGCCTGGTGGACCAGGTGGTGGGGATGCTGCGGGAGGGCGCCGTCGTGGCCTACCCGACGGACTCCTGCTACGCGCTCGGGGCGAGCATGGCGGCGCACGACGCCGCGGACCGCATCCGGCGCATCCGGCACCTCGGCGAGCGCCACCACTTCACGCTGGTGTGCGCCGACTTCGCGCAGGTCGGCCAGTACGTGCTGCTGGACAACGTGGCGTTCCGTGCGATCAAGGCGGCCACCCCGGGCCCGTACACGTTCATCCTGCCGGCCACGAAGGACGTCCCCCGGCGCCTGGCGCACCCGAAGAAGCGCACCGTCGGCGTCCGCATCGTCGACCACCCGGTGGCGCAGGCGCTCGTGCGGGCGCTCGGCGAGCCGCTCCTCTCGAGCACGCTCCTGCTACCCGGCCAGGACGAGCCGATGACGGACGGCTGGCTCGTCAAGGAGGAGCTGGACCACGTTGTCGACGCGGTGGTCGACGGCGGGGACTGCGGAACAGTACCGACCACGGTCGTCGACTGGTCGGAGGGCTACCCCGAGGTCGTCCGGCTCGGCGCGGGCGACCCGGACCGCTTCGTCTGAGCGCGCCGGCCCTGGCCGTTCTGGCCGGCCCTGGCCGTCCGGGCCGTCACGGCATGCCGCCGCCCGCGCCCTCGGTGGTAGCGGTCACGGTGCCGAGCGACGTTGCCCCCGCAAGGTCGCCGTCGGCGCCGTACGTGCCGACCGTCGCCACGACCGACCCGCCCGTGAACACCTCGTAGGTCTGCCCGTCGACGAGCTCCGGGCTCGAGACGACGAGCGTGGCCGCCGCCTTCGTCGTCGTGAGGCCCGCGACGACGTCGCCGTCGGCGGTCGCGAGCAGCACGACCGTCCCGGCCGGCAGGGCGGAGCCGAACTGGACGGCCACCGTGCCCTGGCCCGACGGCGCGACGGCCATCCCTGCGCTGCCCGCCGCCACCACCACTCCGCCCGTCGCGGTCGCCGGGTCGGCGTCGATGGCGCCGTTCCCGTCGTTCGTGGGGCCGCTGACCACCGCGGTCCCGCCCGTCACGGCGAGGCTGCCGTTGGAGTCGAGCCCGTCGCCGCCCGCGTCGACGACCAGTCGGCCGCCGGTGATCGTGAGCGTGAAGTCCCCCGAGCCCGCGAACCGGTCCTGCGCCGCGCCGCCCTGCGGGGGGCCGCCGGCGGCCTGCTGGCCCGAGCCGTCCGCGCCACCGCCGGCGTTCAGGCCGTCGTCGGATGCCGTGATGTCCACGTCGCCGTCGGCGATCGTGATGGCGGCGCTCTCGAGGCCCTCGTACGACGCCGTCACGGTCACCGCGGCGCCCGTCACGTGCAGGTCGGCATCGGCGTGGACGCCGTCGTCGCCGCTGGCCAGGGTCAGGTCGCCGCCCGCGAGCGCAACGGCCCCGTTCGAGTGCACGGCGTCGTCGGCGGCATCCACCGCGAGCGTCCCGCCGCTCACCGTCACGCTGACCGCGCCCTTCACGCCCTTCGTGGACACCTCGGCGTCCGGGCCCGTCGTCGACCCGCCACCGCTGGCGACCGCGAGGTCCCCACCCGTCACGACGACGTCGGTGCTCGCGTCGATGCCGTCGCCGCCGGCGGTGAGGTCGAGGCGCCCGGCCGCCACCGACACGTACCCCTTCGCCGGGTCGTCGGTGTTGTCCGAGGTCACGGCGTCACCGGTCTCGGTCCGGACGGTGAGGTCGCCGTCGTCGACCACCACGTAGTCCTTGCCGCGGATCCCGTCGTCCACCGCGGTGACGGCGAGGGTGCCGCCCGTGACGACCAGGCCGTCCTTGGTCGCGATGCCGTCGGCCACGCGGCCGGTCACCACGAGCTCGCCGTCGCCCGCCACCGTGAGGTCGGCCACGCTGGCGAGCGCCGCCGTGGGGACGTCGTCGGAGTCGGCATACCCCGCGGCGTCGGTCAGGCTGTTCGTGGAGCCGTCCGCCAGCACCACCATCACCTCGTCGGCGTCCAGGACGGCGATCGCGGGGCCGTCCGCGCCGGTCACGTCGGCGCCGTCGAGGATCAGCCGGACGATGCCGTCCGTCGGGCTGAGCACCTCGACCGCCCCGGTCAGCTCGCCGCTCAGGCGGTACGTCCCCGGCGCGGAGATGGTCACGGTCGAGCCGTCCACCGTCACCGAGGTGCTGTCGGAGTCCGCGCCGTCGCCCGTGAGCGCGACGTCCACGACGTCCGCCTCGTCCCAGTCGTGGTCGGCGGCGTCGTCGTGGTCGGGCGCGTTGGCGGCCCCGGCGAGGGCGATCGCGTCCTCGGCGGTCACGGTCGCCGAGGTCGCAGCCGCCGTCGCCGTCGTGCTCTGCGCAGATCCTGCGCTGCAGCCGGTGAGCAGGGCGGCGACCGCCAACGGGATGACGACGACGGCGGTTCGTGCGCGCACGGGTGCTCCTCGGGGTGGGTGTGCCCCCAGTTCTAGGGCTCGGCGCTGAGCGCCCCCTGTGGCGCTCCTGTGCCGGGCGGGAGAGATCACGCCCGCGTGTCGGCGCTCGGTGCCAGGCTGGGTGTCGGACGGCGCGCGACGACGGGGAGGCCACGATGATCGAGCTGCCGGAGGCGGCGACCCTGGCCGCCCAGGCGACGGAGCTGCTGACGGGACGGACGATCACGGCCGCCGAGGCCGGTCACACCCCGCACCGGCTCACGTGGTTCACCGGTGATCCGTCGGCCTACCGCGCCGCGCTGACGGGCCGCACATTCACCGGCGCGAGCGCCCACGCCGGGCACGTGCAGCTCGAGGCGGGCGACGTGCGACTGGTGCTCAGCGACGCCGCGAACCCGCGCTGGCACGCCGCGGGCGAGCGGCTGCCCGACCGCCACCAGCTGCGCGTGGACCTGGACGACGGCGCCGCACTGGTCGTCAGGGTCGCGATGTACGGCGGGATCCAGCTGCTCGTCGACGGCGATGCCGAGAACGCCTACCTCACGGCCGCGCGGGAGGCGCCCTCGCCCCTCGGCCCAGGGTTCGACGAGGCATGGTTCGCCGGCCTGCTGGCGGCCGACGGCGTCGGGCGGCTGTCCGCGAAGGCGTTCCTGGCGACGGAGCAGCGCATCCCGGGGCTGGGCAACGGCGTGCTGCAGGACATCCTGTGGACGGCGCGGGTGCACCCGCGCCGCAAGGTCGCCACCCTCTCCGACGCCGAGGTCGCGGACCTGCGCGGCGCCGTCGTCGGCACGCTGCGGGCGATGACGGACGCCGGCGGCCGGGACACCGAACGGGACCTGCTGGGGCGCCCCGGGCGGTACTCGACCGTGATGAGCCGCACGACGCTGGAGCTGCCGTGCCCGCGCTGCGGCGGCCGCCGGACGAAGGAGACGTACCTCGGCGGCGCCGTCTACGTGTGCGCCGGGTGCCAGCCGCTGCCCTGAGGCCGCGTGCCGGCGTTGGGCACCGCAGGCATTGTCAGGAGTCGGCCGCCAGGCACAGGAAGGTGCCGTTCGGGATCGCGACCCACACGCCGTCGCCGACGCTCGCGCAGCTCTGCTTGTCGGTGACCTGCGAGACCGCCTGGAACCCGTGCGTGTCGCCGCACGGCACGTGCTTGAGGTTCGTCGTGTCCTGCGTCGCGAAGCACGCGCCCGTGCCGAGGTCCTCGAGCTTCGCGGGACCGACGACGCCGAACGTGTTCAGCAGCAGGTAGCCACACCCGGCGACCACCACCAGGGCGGCGAGGTAGGCGACGCCGAGCGAGCCGCCGGCGATCCGGCGCGCCGCGTTCAGCGAGCCGAAGCCGCGCATCACGAGCAGGAGGCCGACGACGAAGCCACCGGTCCAGTAGTAGCCGCCGTCCTCGTCCCACGCGTTGTGGACGAGCATCGACGCGACGCCCAGGACGACGAGGCCGGCCAGGAGGAGGCCCCACCCCATGCGTCGCTCGGTCGAGCCGTCGGCCACGGGACCGGACATGGTGGCGTAGGAGCCGCCGTAGCCGGGCGCCCCGTATGTCGGGGAGCCGCCGTAACCGGGGGCCCCGTACGTCGGGGTGCCACCGAAGCCGGACGAGGTGCCGCCGAAGCCGGGGGCCGCGCCGCCGGGCGCGCCGTAGCCGGTGCTGGCAGGCGGGGCGCCGAAGCCGGTGGCCGCGCCGCCAGGTGCGCCGTAGCCGGGCGTCGTCCCGTAGCCGGGCGTCGTGCCGCCGTAGCCGGCGCTGGCCGGGGCGGTGTACCCGGCGCCGGAGCCGTACGCAGCGCCGCTCTCGAACCCCTGGCTGCCGAAGCGGGTGGGCGCGACCGGCGTCGCCGCAGCGGGCTGGGCCGCGGGAGCCTGGGCCATGGCGGGCTGGGCCGCGGGGGCTTGGGCCATCGCCGGCTGCGTCGCAGGAGCCTGTGCCCTCGGTGCAGCCGCAGCCGCGGCCGGTGCCTGTGCCTGGGTCGGCTTGGGAGTCGTCCGCGCGGTCCAGGCGGTGCCGTCCCACCACCGCAGGACGTCAGGGGTGTTGCCATCGTCGTACCAGCCGGATGCAGGACTCACGGAGATGCTGTCGGCACGTCTCTGGGTGAACTTGACCACAACGATCAGCCGAGCGGCGTCCCGCACGGAATCTCACGATGTGACCGCTACTGACGAGTAGTGAGACGCCGAGACCCCCAAAGTCCTAGACAGACCCCCCGGGTGCCAGGCAATGATTCGGCAAAAGCGTGTGCCGCGCTCTGGTCCGATGGCGGGCACGACGGCGCCGCTGCCATCCCCGAGAGACCGTTCCCACGGTCCAGAGCAAGGAGCGCGACGTGAGCCCACTGGCCGCCGTGACCCTCCCCGACGACGTCCGCGCCGCGTTGGAGGGCGCCTCGATCACCACGCCGACCACCCGCGCCGAGCTCTACCAGCTCGCCCTCGGCCCGCAGGGCGGTCCGACGTTCTCGGTGGACTACGACGTCGACGGCACGCCCGTCACCGAGGCGACCGTGGTGCGCTGCAAGAACGGCATCGCCGTGAACTACCCCGAGGACTACATGCGGCGTCGGGACCCCGACTGCATGCGCATCGCGGACGACCTGCCGACCGACAAGCCGCGCTTCCGCGACAAGTACGGCAAGGAGTTCGCGTCCACGCGCGCCGACACCCTCGCCTGGCTCGCCCAGCAGGAGCTCGTCGTCATCCCGTTCCGCGCCGGCGGCCCCACCTACGGCGACCCGTCGCTCGCCATCGTGCCGGTCAACGCGTCCTTCTTCACACTCGCGCTGATGGACCTGCAGGGCTGGTGCACGTTCGAAGAGCTGGGTGCCTTCACGCCGCGCTCGATCCTCTACGTGGCGCCGCCATTCCGGCACACGCACTTCCAGGGCCGACAGGTCGTCGTGCACGAGCGCACGACGGCGCTCCACGAGATGTTCGCCTACAACCTGTACCCGGGCCCGAGCGCCAAGAAGGGCGTCTTCTCGGTGCTGCTCGACATCGGCGCGCAGGAGGGCTGGCTGACCGCTCACGCGTCGTCGGTCCGCGTCACCACGCCGTACGAGAACGAGACGATCGTCATGCACGAGGGCGCCTCGGGCGGCGGCAAGTCCGAGATGTGCCAGGAGATCCGGCGTCGGGACGACGGCCGTGTCCTGCTGGGCACCAACGTCGTCACCGACGAGCCGTACGTCATCACCCTCGGCGAGACGAGCCGCCTGGAGCCGGTGACGGACGACATGACGCTCTGCCACCGCAAGCTGCAGGACGGCTCCGGCAAGCTCGTGATCGCCGACGCCGAGGACGGCTGGTTCGTGCGGGTCGACAACCTGACCGCGTACGGCGACGACGTGAACCTCGAGAAGACAATCATCCATCCGCGCGAGCCGCTCGTCTTCTTCAACATCGACGGCATCCCGGACGCCACGTGCCTGCCGTGGGAGCACACGTTCGACTCGAACGGCAAGCCGTGTCCCAACCCGCGCGTCGTCGTCCCGAGGCGCCTGGTGGACGACGTCGTGAACGAGCCGGAGCACGTGGACGTCCGGACGTTCGGCGTCCGGATGCCCGCCTGCACCCGCACCAGCCCCACCTACGGGATCATGGGCATGATGCACATCGTGCCGCCGGCGCTGGCCTGGCTGTGGCGGCTCATCGCCCCGCGCGGCGACAAGAACCCGTCGATCCTCGACTCGGGTGAGGGTGCGCTGACCAGCGGCGGGATGGTCTCCGAGGGCGTCGGCTCGTTCTGGCCCTTCTCCACGGGCACCAAGGTGAACGGCGCGAACCTGCTGCTGCGGCAGATCGTCGACAGCCCGCGCACGCGCTACGTCCTGACGCCCAACCAGCACGTGGGCGCGTACCGGGTCGGCTTCGCCGCGCAGTGGCTGACGCGCGAGTACCTGGCTCGCCGCGGCTCCGGCCGCATCCGCCCGGAGCACCTGGTCCCGTCGCGCTGCGCCCTCTTCGGCTACACGCTGAAGGAGGTCAAGATCGACGGCCAGCTGATCCGCCCGACGTTCCTCCGGCCCGACAAGCAGTCACAGGTGGGGCTCGAGGCGTACGACGCCGGGGCGAAGATCATCACCGACTTCTTCAAGAGCGAGCTCAAGCAGTACCTCACCGACGAGCTCGACCCGCTGGGTCGGCAGATCATCGAGGTCTGCCTGCGCGACGGCAGCATCGAGGAGTACCTGGCGCTCACCCCGCTCCAGGTCTGACGACGTCCGCCTGACGTCGGGCCTCCGAGCACAGCACGTACGACTCAGAGGCGCCGCCCCTCGCCGGGGCGGCGCCTCTGTCGTGCGTGCTGCGTCGCTCAGCTCGCCGAGCAGGTGGCCGTCAGGCCGCTCGGGCTGCCGCTGCCGATGAAGCCCGCCGACGTCGACGCACCGGGCGCGACGCTCCCGTTCCAGCTCGCGTTGGTGATGGTGGCGCCGGAGAGGGAGCCGTTCCACGCCTGCGTGACGGTCGCGCCGCCGACCTTCACGGACCAGCCCTTCAGTGCGGTGCTGCCCGCCGTCACCTTCACGTCGGCCTGGTAGCCGGAGGCCCAGCTGTTGACGACGGTGACCGCGGCGGTGCAGGTGCCGGTGGTCGGGTCGGGCGTGGGCGTGGGGTCTGGCGTCGGGTCCGGGGTGGGGTCGGGGTCCGTCGAGCCGCCGATCATGATGTCGCTGCACAGGTAGTACGGCTGGTCGAGGTGACTGGCCTGCCAGATCGTGAAGAGGACGGCGCGCCCGGACCGGCCGGTGAGGTCGACGTCGGTCTGGTAGAGCCCGGTCGTCCCGTAGCGCCCGGTCTCCTTGACCAGCGTGATGTCGTCCCAGCCGAGGGGCTCCGTGAGCGGGTCGTAGCCCGGCTTGGACACGTAGACCCGCAGGTAGTCCGCACCGTGCTTCGCGCTGTCGGTGAGCGTGAGCGTGAACGTCGGGTCGACGGGCGTCGCCTTCCACGGGCCCGGGGTGTCCATCGCCGCGTAGCGGCCGTTCTGCGTGAGGCCACCGCTGCACAGCTGGCCGTTCGGGATGACCTCCTCGTGGCGTCCGCCGACGTTCTCGCGGTACAGCCCGTTCCAGTTCCACATGGCGTCGGAGTTGGCCTGGAAGGCCTTCCAGCACATGGGGTCGAGCTCGGCCATCGCGGGGTTGAGGTGGTCGGAGCCCCAGCGATCCCAGCACCCGTAGTTGCGGGTGGGTGGGTCGGTGACGGAGCCGTGGGCGTTCGCCGGGGCGGCCAGCGTGGCAACCACGAGCGGGGTCGCGACGAGCGCGGCTGTGGCGACCAGCGCCCACCGGCGCAGGCGCGTGCGTGCGGACATGTCGGGTGCCCTCCTGGACGGGTGCGTGGCGCCGGCAACGGCGCCGGACGCCTCCCGACGGTCACACGCGCCCGCGCGAGGAGCACACCCCCGAACCGTTTAACCCGGCCTGGCCCGGCGCAATCAGACCTGGGCCCGGGCCAGCGGCCCGCCGGCGGGGAGGTTGGGAGGGTTGCCGCGCCGGGCGGGACGAAAGCCTCCCAGCCTCCCGCGGGGGCGGGGGCGGGGACGGGGGCGGGGGCGCGGGGCGAGGGCGGGGGCGGGCGCGCGGACGGGGCCACCCACCGGTGAGGTGGGTGGCCCCGTCGTGGAGCGTCAGATCAGCTGGCCGTGCAGGTCACGGAACCGGCGCTCGGCGCCGGGCCCGAGCCGATGAAGCCGTACGACGCCGTGCCACCCGTGGGGAGCGCGCCGTTCCAAGAGATGTTCTTGACCGTGATGGAGCCGCTGCTGCTCGACAGGCTTCCGTTCCAGACCTGGGCCACGGAGCCGCCGCTCGGCAGCGCGATCGTCGTCGACCAGCCCGTGATGGCCGCGCCGGCAGTGACAGTCACGGTCGCCTGGTAGCCGCCGGACCACGAGCTCGCGACGGTGAGCGCTGCGGAGCAGCCACCCGTCGACCCGCCCGTCGTGCGGAAGCTGACCGTGGACGGCGCCGACGTGTTCCCGGCGGCGTCACGTGCGACGACCCGCAGGGCGTACGCCGTGTCCGCCGACAGGCCGGTGAGGTTGACCCGCGTCGTCGTGGACGTGCCGAGCACCGTGCCCGCCGCGTCGAGGACGTCGTAGCGGGTGACGGCGACGTCGTCCGTCGACGCGGTCCAGGAGATCGTCGCCGACGTCGAGGTGATCGACGACGCCGCCGGAGCGCCCGGCGCGGTCGGGGCTGTGGTGTCGCCCGTGCCGCCGGCCGCCGTCGTGAACGTGCCGGCCGACGAGGCGGGCGAGACGTTGCCCGCGGCGTCGCGCGCCACGACCACGACCCGGTACGCCGTCGACGGCGTGAGGCCCGTGAGGCTGACCGAGGTGCTCGTCGATGTCGCCAGCGTGTCGCCCGTGGCCGCGTTGCGCACCGTGTAGCCCGTCACGCCGCGGTTGTCCGTTGCGGCGGTCCAGGTCAGGCGCGCACCGGTCGCCGTGATCGACGACGCCGCCGGGGTACCCGGGGCGGTCGGGGCGGTGGTGTCCGGGTCAGGCGTGCCGCCCGGGGTGATGGCCGGGTAGGCGTTGGCCACGAGGGTGCGGAACTGGGCCTCGAAGAACTGGCCGGACAGCGGTGCGTCCGGCGTCGCGCCCGTCAGGAGGTTGGACAGCTTGGGCGAGTTGAACGTCGGGTCGCACATGCGGTCGAAGCTCTTGCCCTGGTCGTTCGGGATGTCCTTGGACGCGCCGTCGGACTCCCCCGGAGGCTTCACCCAGACGAAGGCGTCCATGTGCGCGTAGCCGCTGGGCGCCGCCGTCGGGCGCTCACCGATGCCGGCCCCGAGCGGGTTGCACCACGCGCCGCGGTGGTTGCGGCGGTCCACCCGGGACTGGTTGACGTACGTGTTCAGGTCCGAGCTCGTGGAGACGGCCGTCGGGCGGTTCGGCCCGCCCCAGCCGTTGCGGCTCGTGTCGACGAGCATGCCGATCGTGCGCGGGAAGCCCGCGGCGACCGCCTTGTCGTAGAACGCGGCGGCGAAGTGAGCCTCGTCGAAGTAGGGGTTCCACTCGTAGTACGACGACGACCGGATCGGGTTGCCGCCGACGTTCAGGCCCGAGTTCTGCAGGTACGGCTCGTTGAGCGGCGTGGTGTTCGCCGTGTCGGTGACGAAGCCGTCGACCGACGCGAGGCCGGCCTTCGTCGACTTGGCGACCTCCGCGAAGAGCTGGACGGACGGGCCGAAGTTGCTGTCCCAACCGAGCCAGCCGGAGTGCGCCGCATCGATGTAGGTGTAGACGTTCGGGATCGCGTGCAGCGCGTCGAGCGCGTACTTCACGCCCTCCCGGTAGTACGGGGCAGCCTGGGAGCACGCGGCCTCGCTGCTGTTGGTGACCAGGTTCGGCAACGAGTCCGGCTCGACGACCGCGGCGAAGCGGATGTCCTCGTACTGCGGCTCGGCGAGCATGTCCGCGATCGCGTCGATGTACTCGGTCTTGTAGCGCGCGAGGCCCGCGTCCGTCGCGGGGAGCTCGCCGTTCGACGCGAGGGCGTAGCAGTCGCGGCCGGGCAGGTCGTAGATGACGATGCCGAAGACCAGAGGCGTGCCGGCCTGCTTCTGCTCGAGCGCGGAGTCGAGCTGGGCGCGCAGGCCCGGGCCGTCCGCGTTGCCGGTGATGGCGGTGATCCGGTCCATCCAGACGAACGTCGACTCGTCGGCGATCGCCATCATCTGCTGGCCGAGGGTGCCGCCGGCGTTGGCGGCCGCGCCCTCGACACTCGCCGACCAGTTCTCGTTGACAAACCACGTGGCGCCCACGAACGGGTTGTCCACGTGCGTCGGGGCGGCTTCGGCCGGCCCCGCCAGGCCCACGCCGACGGTGGCGAGCACCGCCGTGGGAGCGAGTATGGCGGCTGCCTTGCGCCGCGCGGTCATCATCGACACGCAAACCTCCAGGATCGAGCGACGCGCCGGCAGCGCCGACGCCGGCCGCCCCCTGATCCTCGGCGACCGTTGCGAGCGTGGCACCGGGTCCAGGGGGCGTCAGGCGTCCGAACCGTTTAGGCGAGCGGACTCGTGGGAACGCTCCCGTCAGTCGCAGCTGAACGTCGCCGACGACGGCGCCGAGCCGCTCGCCACGAAGCCGAAGGTGGCGCTCCCGCCCGCCGGTACCGCGCCGTTGTACCCGGCGTCGCGGCCGGTCACGGCAGTGCCGCTCTGGCTCACCTGCGCGTTCCACGCGTTCCCGACCGTCTGCCCACCGGCGAACGTCCAGCCGACGGTCCAGCCGCTCAGCGGCGTCGTGCCGGTGTTGTGCACGGTCACCTCACCCTGGAACCCGACGCCCCACGAGTTCACGGTGGTGTACGACGCCGAGCAGCCGGCGCCGGGCGTGGGCGTCGGGGTGGTCGTGGGCGTCGGGGTGGGGGCCGGCGTCGGGCTGCTGCCCGTCTGCACGGAGAAGCTGTCCACCGCGAGGCCGGCGCCGCCCTCCCAGGGCTCGAAGCCCGCCTGGATGCTCGTCAGGTACCAGCTCGTGGAGCCGTAGCCCCGCCGCACGACGTCGTCCCAGAAGTCCGCGACCGCGAAGTCAGCCGACGCCGTGGGCTGCTGCCGCACGTAGGAGATGACGTTCCAGCCGCTGTTGCCGTACCAGACGTCCCAGGTTGCACCGGCGACCGTGGCCGTGCCGACGCGCGAGCCGATGGGCTGGATCGAACCCGTGTGGTTCAGCCACACCATGAGCTCGGCGCCGTCGTTCTGGCCGGTGGTCGCGGACGGCTGGCTCTTGTTGAACCAGATGTCGTACGCGGCGTCATACGTGCCGGACGACGGGTACCGCATGCCGACGCTCGTCGTGATCTGGCGGAAGCGCTGGTCGGAGGCACGCAGGCCGGTCGCCCCGAGGAGCCCGCCGGTGTCGCTGCAGCTCCCGTAGTGGCAGCCGAAGAAGACGGACGGGTAGGACTTCGGCGCGCCGTTGGTGGCGACGCTGCCCTCGGCGCGGTCCACCGTGAAACCGGAGTCCGTCGGCGTGATGCACTGGGTCGCGGACGTGCCCCAGCGGTTGTTCTGGACGACGTACCGCCCGCCCTGGATGGTGGTGCTGCCGTACTGCTCGCAGATCTGCGTGGCGGCGACGGCGGGCGGAGCGGCGGCGAGGCCGATCGCGGTACCACCGGCCAGCGCGGCGCCGAGCAGCCAGGCGACGGTGCGTCGCATAGAACCCCCAGATGTCGTGCGCGGGCCGACGTCGCTGCCGGATCCCCGCGCTGACCCGGCCGCGAAACCGCACGATACGTCGCAATCCGGACGCCACGCCCACCCGGGCGGGGCACTTAATCGTTTCGGGCGCCCACCGGCACGTGGGGGCTGGTGCTACCACGCAGGACGAGCCCGCCGACCGGCACGACGACGCGGTGGTCGGTGTCGCCGTCCAGCACGGCCACGACCGCCTCGCCGACGGCCGCCCCGAGGGACGCCATCGGCAACGGCAGCACCGTGATCGGCGGCATCGCGAGCCGGCACAGGCCTGAGTCCCCGATCGCCACGATCGAGACGTCCCAGGGCACGCTGAGCCCGCTGCGGCGGGCGACGTCGAGCCCGGCGAGCGCGCCGGTGTCCGTGTCGTAGGCGAGGAGGGACGGGGCGTCGGGCCCGCCGAGGAGCGCGTTCGTCGCGGCCGCCACGGCCTCGACGCTGGCGTCGGTGGCGCGGTGCGCGAGCTGGATCCCGAACCGGGTGGCGGCGGACCGCAGCGCCGCGACACGCACCTGCGTCCGGCGCAGGTCCATGGGGCCGGTGATGGCCGCCATCGTTCGGTGGCCGAGTTCGACGGCGGCGGACACGATCCGCTCGGCGACCTGCTCCTCGTCGAAGGTGACGCTGCCCAGCCCCTCGGCGGGCACGGCCGGGGCGAGCACGACGCCGGGCGCGCCCAGCCGTCGCAGGGTCGCGACGCGCTCGTCGTCGGTCCGCACGTCCGGGACCACCATCAGCGTGAACCGCCGCTCCGCCCACCACTCGCGGTACGTCTGCGCGAGGTCCTCGTCGGCGTCCGCCACGTGGACGGCGAGGCTGAGCCCACGCCCGCTGACGACTTCGGTGGCCGCCGTGACGAACTCCAGGAAGTGGGCCTCGGCGGCAAGGGTGCCGGGTCGGCACGTCACCACGAGACCGACGGTGCGCGTGCCGCACCGCACCGACCGGGCGGCGACGCTGGGCCGCCAACCGAACTCCTCGGCGACCCGCAGCACCCGCTCTCGGGTCGCCGCCGACACACCTGGGCGGTCGTTGAGCGCGTACGACACCACCGCCGTCGAGACGCCCGCGGCGCGCGCGACGTCGGTGATGGTGGGCCGATGGTGCGTGCGTGTACTCGTCCGGGTCATCGTCGTCCCCTCGGTCTTCGCCGGCCCCCTGCGCCGGCACCGCCCCGCCCCCGCGGATGCACCGGAAGTCTCATCCGAAAGCCTGGACCGGTCAACAGATGCCGCACTTTCGTCGTGCTTTCGAACCGTTCCGAAAATCGCGGCCGCTTTTCGTTAACAATTCATGAATTCAACTCCCGTGCCGCACGGCACATTCGGAGCGCTGTCACAGCAAGCCTACGACCTGGCCGGATACGCTCCCACCGCGACAACCCTGACGGTTGTCGCTGAACGTTCCCCATCGCTAGTGTGAGTGCGCCGTGTCGGGCGAGGACGCCCGCGGCCGGCTGATTCCACGAGGGGCGAGTGGCATGGGGGCACAGCCGCATCGATCAGACGAAGCGCGTGCGGGACGAGTGATCGGCGTCGTATCGCCGCTGGTAGGCGGGTTCTACTTCGGCAGTCTCGTCGCCGGGGTGACACGTGCCGCCGCCCGCGCCGGCATGCGCGTCGTCGCAGTCCAGACCTTCCCGGGCCGGCTGGCGCGGGAGAAGCACCGCAGCACCGCGCTGCCGGGCGACCGGGGTGGCCTCGGCGTCATGGCCGGGGTCGTCGTCGTCACCGAGGCGCTCGACCGCGACCGCCTCGAGCGGCTCGCCGCGGAGCGCCCGGTGGTCCTCATCGGCACCGACGACGCCCCGGCCGGCGTGCCGGTGCTGCGCCCGGACAACGTCGGCGGAGCCCGCGCCGCCGTGGAGCACCTGCTGCGGCACGGTCACACGCGGATCGGCTTCGCCGGTGACCTGGCCCAGGGCGACGTCCGCGAGCGCTTCGAGGCCTACCGGGCGACGCTGCGCGGGCACGGCATCGACCCCGACGAGTCGTGGTTCGTGCACGCCCCCGGCAACTCGGTGCAGGGCGGGGCCGAGGCCGCCGACGCCCTCAACGAGGCCGGCCGACCGACCACCGCGACCCTCGCCGCGACGGATCTCGCGGCCCTCGGCCTGGTCCGCGGCCTCCAGGCGGCCGGCGCCGCGCTGCCGCGCGACCACGCGGTCATCGGCTTCGACCGGACGGTCGGCGGGGGCCGGCAGGTGCCACGGCTCAGCACCGTCGACCCGCACCACGACCGCGTGGGGGAGCTCGCCGTCGCGCACCTGCTCGTGCGCCTGCGCGGCGGGGCGGACCGCCCCGAGCCGCCCACCCGCGTCCCGGCGACCCTCGTCACGCGCGAATCCTGCGGCTGCGACCGGGTCGGGACGCGGCGCGCGGACTCCTGCGCCGTCGGCGGCGGCGAGCAGGCCGGCCCCGCCACCGGTGCCGATGCGGCCGACGACGACGCAGCGCGCCCCGACGCTGCAGCGCACCCCGACACCGCACCGCACCCCGACGACGACGCACCCCGGCCCGACGATGCGACGCAGCAACCCGCCACCACCCCGGGCCGCGCGCAGCTCGCGCACGTCGCGGAGCATGGACTCGCCGGTTCCGTCCGCGTCCGCTCCCGACGCGGCGAGCCGCGGGGCTCCACCGCCCCGGCCGACCCACGCGACGCCTGGTACGCCACGGTGCTCGGTGCCCTGGACGCCGCCGCGACCCGCGCCGTCGTGCCGACCGTCGCCGCCCTGCGCCGCCTCCAGGACCTCACGACGACGCTCGGCCCGTACCCGGAGACGCTCGAGCAGTGCGTCACCGCGATCCGCCAGGTGGAGCACGAGCTGGCTGCGACGCTCCCCGACGACACCCGCCGCGCGGCCCTGCAGCGCACCACCACCGAGCTCCTCCTGGCGCTCACGCGCGGCTGCATGCGCCCCCAGCTGATGCGCGAGGCGCTCCTCGAGCGGGCGATGGCGGACCAGTACGAGGTGGACATGGACGTCGCGACACTGCGCGGCATGGACCCACGGTCGCTCACCTGGCTGCCCGGCGGCGGCCGGACGTCCGCCTGCCTCGGGCTGTGGACCGGCGCCGAGAGTGCGACGGGCGAGCGCGAGCTCGAGGTCGTGGGCGCGCAGGCCCGCTCGGGTGCGCTGGCCCGCACCGTCGGGCGGCGCATGAGCGCTGACCAGTTCCCGCCGACGGCGCTGCTGCGCGGCGAGCCGCCGGACGGTCAGACGCTCGTCCTCGTCGTCCCCGTGGCCTCCGCCGTGCACGACTGGGGCCTCCTGGCGGTCGCGGGCCGCGCGGACACGCGGGGCACCTACTCGCGCGACCGGCACCAGCACTGGGCCGCGCTCCTGGCGGCTGCGCTCGACCGTGAGCAGGCGCTCGGTCGGTTGCGGGACCAGCTCGCGGCAATCGAGCGGGCCGCCGTCGACGCCGGTGCCGTGAGCGAGTCGCTGAAGCGCCAGGACCAGCGGCGCGAGCTGTGGCTGCGCGCGATGGGGCACGGCCTGTGGGACTGGGACGTCGCGTCGGGGAGCGTCCAGTGGTCGGCCCAGTGGGCATCGCTCGTCGGCGTCGCACCCGAGGCGCTCGGCGACCAGCCGTCGGAGTGGCTGGACCGGGTGCATCCCGACGACCGGGTCACGGTGTCCTCCCTGGTGGCGGCGCAGCTCGGGGGGCGGCCGGCCCGGTGCGGGTCGAGCACCGGCTGCGCCACGCCTCCGGCGGCTACCGCTGGATGCTGTGCGAGGTCTTCACCGTCCCGAGCGCGGCGGGCGTCCCGGCGCGCATGATCGGCGCCCTCGTCGACGTGACCGAACGCAAGGAGCGGGAGCTGGCCCTCGCCGAGGGCGTCCTCCGCGACACCGAGACCGGGCTGCCGAACCGCGCCGCCTTCCTCGACCGACTGTCCGGCGTCCTGCGGCTGGTGCAGCGTGGCGCAGGGGACGCCGCGCTCGGGCTCGTGTGCCGGGCGGCGGCCGACCGCGCGGGCGGGGAGCACGACGCCGCCGACCCGGACGCCGTGACCGCGACGGCCGCACTGCTCGCCGACGGCGCAGGCCACGGCGACGTCGTCGGGCGGGTGAGCGACGACTGCCTGGCGTGCGTGCTCGTGGACCGGCCGGGCACCCGGGGCGTCGACCGCCTCGCCGCCCTGCTCGACCACGTCCCGGCGGAGCGCCGCCGCATGCTGTCGGTCGGCGTCGTCGACGGGCTGCGCGGCTTCACCGATGCGGGCGAGACGCTGCGGGCGGCCGAGGTGGCCGCACTGCGTGACGCCCCTGACGGCGTCCGCCGCTGACTGCGACGGCGGGCGGGACGCGCCGGCGACCCGCCCGCCGTCGTCGGACCCGAAGGCCCGTCACGCTCAGCTCGCCGTGCAGGTCACGGCGCCCGACGGCGTCGCGCCGCTGCCGAGGAAGCCGAACGTGGTCGCGCCGCCGGACGGCAGGGCGCCGTTGTACGGGGTGTTGCTCACGGAGACGGCGCCGCCCGACGTCGTCATCTGGCCGTTCCAGACCTGGCTGACCGTTGCGCCGGCCGGGAACGTCGCGCGCCAGCCGGTCACCGCAGCGGCGCCGGCGGTGACCCGCACCTCACCCTGGTAGCCGCCGGGCCAGCTGTTCACGATCCGCAGGGTCGCGGTGCAGCCGAGCTCCGGGTCGGGGTCGGGATCCGGGTCGGGGTCTGGGTCGATCGTGCCGCCGAGCGCCGCGGCGATCGCGGCGTACGCCGGCTTGGGCTGGTAGGACGTGTCCCAGACGAGCGCGGCGCCCTGACCAGGGAAGACGTCCGGGATCCAGGAGTACCTGTCGCTGATCCCCCAGATGGTCACGCCCTGGCAGCGGTCGACGGCGAGGCAGTTTTCGACGACTGCGCGGTAGTCGGCCGCCTGCTGCGTCAGCGCCTGCGACGACGCCGGGGTACTGGTCCGGATGTCGAGCTCGGTGATGCGGACGTCGACGCCGAGGTCGGCGAAGCGCTGCAGGTTCTGGCGCATGTCGGACGGCACCTGGCCGACGATGAGGTGGGACTGGAAACCCACGCAGTCGATCGGCACGCCGCGGGCCTTGAAGTCGCGCACGAGGTTGTAGATCGCGGTGCTCTTGGCGTTGATGCCCTCGATCGAGTAGTCGTTGATGCACAGGCTCGCGGCGGGGTCGGCTTGGCGAGCCGCCGTGAACGCCTCCTCGATGTAGCTGTTGCCGATGCGCTGCTGGAAGACGGACTGACGACGGCTGCCGTTGTCCTCGAACGCCTCGTTGACGACGTCCCACGAGGACACGTCGCCCGCGTACCGGCCCGCGACCGTGGAGACGTGCGTGCGCATCGCCGCGAGCAGGTCGGTGGCGCTGCTGATGTTCTGCACCCAGCCGGGCAGCTGGCTGTGCCAGACGAGCGTGTGGCCGTAGAGCTCCTTGCCCGTCGAGGCGGCGTAGTCGCGCACGCGGTCCGCAGCGGACCAGGTGAAGTTGTTCCGGGACTGCTCCGTGGCATCCCACTTCATCGCGTTCTCGCCGACGACGAGCGTGAACTCGCCGTCCGCGATCGCCGCGTACTGGGACTCGCTCAGGCGGTTCGGGTCCAGAGCGAAGCCCAGGTCGAAGCCCGCCGCGGTGGCGAGTGCCTTCAGCGAGTCGGCCGTGACGGCGCTCGGGACGCCGGTCGCCGCGAGCCCCGCCATCGCGCCCGGTGTCGCCATCGCGCCCGCGTCCGCAGCCACGCCCGGTGCCGCCATCGCGCCCGGTGTTGCCGTCGCGCCCGGTGTCGCCGTCGCGCCCGGTGTTGCCGTCGCGCCGAGTGCGGCCGCCACCGCCAGCGCCGCCAGGGCTCTCCCTCGACGCGCTCCAGCGCGCGTCCGCGTCGTCCTCATGCCGACTCCTGTCTGCCGTCCGGGACGCCGGGCAGCGCCGCCGGTGGGAACCGGCCAAGTCTCGGCACCCACGGCGCGGCGGCGCAGGCCCTGAACCGATTCGGAGGTCGAGCCCGGGCGTCGACGCCGCCCCGCGCCGGGACCGCGCGGTCCACCCACGTGCGCGGTGACGTCACCCCACACGCAGCCAGCCCCGCGCGCACCCCCACACGCAGCCGCCGCGCGCATCCGCCCGCCCTGCGCACAACTGCCACGCGCCCAGCCAGCCCCACGCGCATCCGCCCGCCCTGCGCACAACTGCCACGCGCCCAGCCAGCCCCACGCGCATCCGCCCGCCCTGCGCACAACTGCCACGCGCCCAGCCAGCCCCACGCGCATCCGCCCGCCTTGCGCACAACCGTCGCGCGCACAGCGTGTGCATGTTCGAGTCGAGGTGGCGCTTCTCGCGCAGAGTGCGGCGCCCCGTGCGCCCGGGGCTCGCGCGTGCCCGGCGCCCCGTGCGCCCGGGGCTCGCGTGTGCCCGGCGGCGTTGACGCGTGCGCGCCGCGGTCCTATGGTGAGCGCATGTTCATGAACGTGCGCTCACAACGAGAGGGACCAGCATGACCGACATCCGGCTGGAGGGGTTGACCAAGCGCTTCGGCGCCGTCACCGCCGTCGACGACCTGTCCCTGCACGTGCGGCCCGGGAGCGTCACCGCGTTCCTCGGGCCCAACGGCGCCGGGAAGACCACGACCATGCGCATGGCGCTCGGACTCGTCGCACCGACGTCGGGCCGGGCCCTGATCGGTGGGCACCCGTACGCGGAGCTCACCTCGCCGCGCCGCACCGTCGGCGCCGTCCTCGGTCCCGACGGGTTCCACCCCGGACGCACCGGGCGCAAGCACCTCCGCGTCCTCGCACTCGCCGCGGGCCTGCCGACGACGCGCGTGCCGGAGGTGCTCGAACTGGTCGAGCTGACCGACGCCGCCGACCGCCGCGTGGGTGGCTACTCCCTCGGGATGCGCCAGCGCCTCGGCCTGGCCGGCGCCCTCCTCGGCGACCCGGCCGTCCTCGTGTTCGACGAGCCCGCGAACGGCCTGGACCCCGAGGGCATCGCCTGGCTGCGCCGCTTCCTGCGCTCCGTGGCCGACGACGGGCGCACGGTCCTCGTGTCGAGCCACCTCCTCGCAGAGGTCGCCCGCACCGCGGACCGGATCGTGGTGATCAGCGAGGGCCGCCTGCGCTTCGACGGGCCGCTCGCCGACCTCGCCGACGGCGCGGACGACGCGGGCGCCCTCGAGGACGCCTTCCTGCGCCTCACGATCGGAGCGGCAGCATGATCGGCCTGGTCCGCGCGGAGGCGGCGAAGCTGCTGTCCGTCCGCAGCACGCTGTGGCTCCTCGTCGGCGGCGCCGGGCTCGCGGTGCTCGCACTCAGCGGGTCCGTCGCGAGCGACGCCGTGTCCGACGCCGACTTGGCCACCTCCGACGGTCTGCGGCTGGTGCTGCAGCACGGCGGCGTGGGCGCGATCCTGCCCCTCGTGCTCGGCATCCTCGTGAGCGCCGGCGAGTACCGGAACGGCAGCGCGGTG
The DNA here is from genome assembly GCA_963807045.1 of uncultured Actinomycetota bacterium. GTDB lineage: Bacteria > Actinomycetota > Actinomycetes > Actinomycetales > Cellulomonadaceae > Actinotalea. The sequence continues at coordinate 1,169,323 of CAWDZL010000002.1, forward strand.
GACACGTTCCTCACGGAGCCGCGCCGGTGGCGGGTCGTCGTGGCCAAGCTCGTGGCCGGTGGCCTCGCGGGCCTCGTCGCCGGCGCAGTCAGCTGCGCGGCGACGCTCGGCGCCACGGCCGCCTGGTACGCGGCGAAGGACGTCGACCTCGACCTGGCCTCCGGCGTCGTGCGGGCGAGCGTGGGTGGCGTCGCGCTCTGGACGGTGCTCTACACGGCGCTGGGTGTGGCGATCGGCGCGCTCATCCGCCAGCCGGCACCCGCCATCGTGACGTCGGTCGTGTGGCTGTACATCGTCGAGATGGCCCTGGCGGGGATCGTCGTCGACGTCGGCAAGTGGCTGCCCGGCACCGCCGCCGGCGCGCTCGGGAACGCGCCCGTGGACGGCCTGCTCAGCCAGGCCGGCGGCGGGCTCGTGCTACTGGCATGGGCGGGCGTCGCCTCGGTGGGCGCCGTGGTCGCGACCCGGCGACGCGACATCGCCTGACTCCGTGCTTGGATCGGGCACATGAGCCCCCGACGCGCCAAGGCCCTGGGCGAGGAGACCTCGCCCGGGGCCCTGCGCCGTCATCTGATCGCCGCGACGCAGCGCCTCCTCGCCGCGCACGGCGCCGCAGGGCTGACCACGCGCCAGATCGCCCGCGAGGCGCAGGTGGCCGACGGCGTCCTGTACAACCACTTCCACGGCAAGGACGACCTGGTCCTCACGGCCATGGGCGAGCGAGGCAGCGCGCTCGTCGCCACGTTCCTCGCCGCGGTCCCGGAACCCGGGTCCGACACCCTCGAGGCGAACCTCGCGACGCTCACCCGCGCCGCCCAGGACATGCAGGCAGGTCTGGTGCCGCTGATGGCAGGCCTGGTCGGGCAGCCGCACCTGTTCCATGAGTTCTTCGCGCGGTTGCACGGCGAGTGCGGCCCGCAGGACGCCGTCGCCGCGACCGTCGCCTACCTACGCGCCGAGCAGACGCTGGGGCGCGCCTCGTCCGAGGTGGACGCGTTCGCCGTCGGGCAGCTCATCTTCGGGACGGCGCAGCTGCGCGCGCTCGTCACCCTCGGGGACCTCGCGGCGGTCGAGGTTGCCTCCGGGCCCGTCGAGGGCGCGCCCGACGGCGTGGTCGCGGCGCTCGTCCGGGCGGTGCGGCCGACCTGACCGCCTACAGCAGGTCGGCGAGGTGCGCGGCCACGGCCGGCTCGTGGCGGTGCGGCGGACCCGCCTGCCAGCGACGCCCCGCGACATAGAAGACCGCCGCGCCGGCGACGAGCGCCCACGCCGCAGCCACGCCGACGACGGTGCCCAGCGTCGGGACGCCACCCGCGAGCTCGACCGAGCCGGCCGTCAGCGCGGCCGCCACTGCGACTGCCGTGGCGGCGGGCACCAGGCGCCGACCTTCCGGGAAGTACCGCTGCGCGCCCATGCCGAGGGTCACGAGCCACGCCAGGAGCGCGAGCACGAGGGCACCTGGTACGGCGAACGAGCCGGTCAGGTCCCCGAGTGCCAGGTCGGCGGCGTCCGCGGCGCGATCCAGGACGAGGCGCACACCCGTGGCGCGCTCACCTCGGGCCGGTTCGTCGCCCAGGGTTGCGGCCGCGAGCACCGCGAGCCCGACCACCCACGCGGCCAGCACCGACAGGGCAGGCCACAGCACCAGCCACACCGCGCGTCGCGGCTCCATGACGCCCCCCTCGTGTCGTGGCACCTCATACCCAGTGAACGTCCGGACGGCGTCGGAGGTTGGGGGATCGCGGCACTGTCTCGGCGTCGATTCGGTAACGACGGCGGCGCGCGGTGTCGCCGACGGCCCGAACGTCACGGCCACCCACCAGTTCGGTAACGGAACGGCACCGGCTGGGCGATCGCGGCCGCACGGCGCGGCGTCGGCCCTAGCCTGCCGACAGGTCCTCAGCCACGGGCCGCAGCACGACCAGCACGAGCACGATGACGCGCCGGGGCCGGCGCCTCGACGACGTCCGGAGCGCCGACGTCAGCGGGGCCCGGCCCCGCGCGCAACCCCCGGCCCCGGCCCCAGCCCCCAGCCCTCGGCCCCCGGCCCCCAGCCCCCAGCCCCCGGCGAAGGCTGGGAGACCTACCGCGCCAGGGGGACGACAACCCTCCCAGCTCTCCCCTCGCGGTCTCGATCTCGCTCCAGACGCCCCCCCCCCCGATGGAGGCTGGGAGACCTATCGCGCCAGGGGGAGGACAACCCTCCCAGCCTCCGGCGCCGCGGCTCGGGGGTGCCGTCCGGCGCCGCGACTCGGGTGCCGTCCGACGCCGCGACCCTCGGCGCCCCCGACGCCGGACCGGGGTGCCGTCCGGCGCCGGGCCGGCCCCCGCTCCGTTGCGTCGCGACACGTTCCGATATATCGTGAGCGTGTCAACGAGAGGAGTTGCCCCGATGCGCAACCACAACCACCCCGAGAACGACCACGACGCCGGACCGGCACGCCACCACCACGGCCCCCGCTTCCGGCCCGAGTGGCCCGACGACGAGGCCGATGCCCCCCGCGGGCGGCGCGGCCACCGCCGACCCGGCCCCATGGGCCCGGGCATGGAGACCGCGGGCGGCCCCATGGCCGGCATGGGGCGCGGCATGGGCCCGATGGGTGGCATGGGCCCGACGGGCGGCCCGGGCGGCCCGCGCGGCTGGCGCGGCCGCGGTGGACGCCCGCGCGGCGACGTCCGCGCCGCGATCCTGCTGCTGCTCGATGAGCAGCCCCGCCACGGCTACGAGCTGATCCAGGAGATCGCCGCGCGCAGCAACGGGGCGTGGACGCCCAGCCCGGGCTCGGTCTACCCGACGCTTCAGGCGCTCGAGGACGAGGGCCTCGTCACCATCCAGCACGAGCACGGCCGGCGCACTGCGTCGCTGACCGACGACGGCGTCGCGTACGTCGCCGCGAACCACGAGCGCCTCGGCACCCCCTGGGCGACCACGGGCATCGACGTCGGCGCCGCGCTCGCCCTGCGGCACGAGATCCTGGCGCTCAAGGACGCGGTCGCGCAGATGGCCCGCGTCGGGACGCCCGCCCAGCAGACGGCGACGGCCGCGATCCTCACTCGGACCCGCAAGGACGTCTACCGCCTGCTCGCCGACGGCGACACCGAGCCCCCGACGGGCGCCGAGCCGGGCTCCACTACTCCGATCGGGTGAATTCCGCTGGTTCCGGCTCAAGGTCGGACAAAGGCTGCCGATACAGGTTCTACCGGCAAACGACGTGGCTCCGCGCCACCGGCGCCGGGACTCCCCGAGACCGCCGCCCAGCCCGGGCGCGTCACTGGGTCGGGGCGGGCGGCGTCGGCGTCCGGGTGACGCTGACCAGGGTGAACGTCACCCCCGAGGGCAGCGCCCCACCGAACCGCGCCTTCGCCTGGCCGGCCTGACCAGGGGCGACGGTCGACGCGTGGGCCGTGATCGTGCCGAAGCTCGTCGTGCCGTCGGCACCGGCCGCCATGACCGCAGCCTTGTAGTCCATGGGGACGTCGCCGCTGTTGGTGATCACCACCGGCAGGCTCACCCCCGCCGTGTCCGTCGTGGGCGTCCCGATCACGACGTCGGCCCGCAGGTCCCGCAGGCCCACCTCGTCGACGGCGACAGCGGTGAGCTCCGGCGCACGGTTGGTGGCGCCCGTGGCACCGCCGAAGGCGCCTGCCACCGTCGCGCGCAGCTCCAGCACGTCGCCGGGCTGCACGTCGGCGGCCGCCGCCGCGTCCACGCGCACGACGGCGCCCGTTCCCTCGGCCGGGTCGGCGGGCTGCGTTGTGGTCACGCGGGCCTGCAGGACGCCGGGGCCGGCGGACGTGAAGACCCGCTCCACGGTGCCGTAGACGACCACGCGCTGCCCCTTGGCGGCCTCGGGGTCGTGGGCGATCGCGTCCCACGTAGGCCGGTCGATGGCGGTGAACGCGGCCGGGTCGACGGCCACGGTCGTCGTCGGCGCGGCGGTCACGGTCGGGGACGGAGTGCCGGACGCCGCGCCCGGACCGGGCTCCGGACCGGCGTCCAGAGAGGTGGAGCATCCGGCGAGGGCGAGCGAGGCCGCGGCAGCGAGGCCGACGACGGCCGCCCTCAAACGAGCCCGGCCCCCCAAGCGAGCCCGGCGCCTCGGGTCGACCCGGCGCCCCAGGCGAGGCGTGTCGGCGGTGGGACGGGCGGAGCTGGCAGTGCGCTGACGGTCGGCCATCGGATCTCCTGGTCGTGGACGACGGCGTCCGGGTCGCGGGTCGGCGGACCACCAGCATCACCCGAAGAGCGGCGTTTTGACCACCCAGGTCCCGTTATGCGCACCGTTTCTGTGCAGGCATCAGTCCTCCTGCAGCACCGACTCCAGGAGGTCGACCGTCCGCCGGGCGCTCGCCCGCAGGACCTCGGCGGCGTCGGCGTCGGGCGCGGCCCGGTATGCCTCGACGTCCCCGAACAGCCGGTCGACGATCTCGAAGAGCTCCGGCGGCCAGGGGTCGCCGTGGTACAGCGGCTCGAGGTCACGCTCGACGTCGTCTGCCGTGAGCCGCCCCTCGACGAACCCGGCGAGCAGCACCAGGTACCCCGACACCGCGCGCTCCCACGAGGGAGCCCGGTCCTCGACCATCGCCAACCTCCCCGGCCCGGCGTCGGCGCCGACGGCCTGGCACCACCATGGCGCATGCGGGCGCGCGGCGGCACCCCTGCGCGTGGACCCCGGCAAGCGGCCGGCCCCTAGCCTCGCCGACCCCCTGCGGCGGCGACTGCGGTTCGGGGCCGGCCGTGCGGCGTCGCCGTCTGGGTGGATCGACGGCGGTCGCGGCCAGTGGCCTGCCGCACGACGACGCCACCCACCGGCACGTCCAGGTCCCGCCCGATCACCGGGCAGGTCACGAGCAGGACCGCGAACACGCGCGGGCCTGCGTCGCTGAGCGTCTCGTAGCTCGCTTGGCCGGGCGCGACGACGACCGGCGCGGCCCGGTAGACGCGGCGGAACGCCGGCGAGCATGAGGTCAGGAGGGTGCCGGGGGCGTCCGAACCGGTCTCGACGACGGTCGCGCACTCCGCGATGCCGGCGGCCTCGGCGTCGGCGCGCGTCGCCTCCTCGAGCACGGGGGCGCTCTTCACGGCGTAGGTCACCGGCACGCCGAGCGCCTCGATCAGCAGCCGGTCGACGACGGCCCCCGCAGCGCTCGACGCCAGGTACAGGACGTGGTCGGCGTCGCCCAGCGCCTCCCGGAGCGCGCGGACGTGGTCGACGACGAGCGGCCCGGCGAGGGCGCGGGCGACGGTTGCGGACAGGCCGCCGACCGCTTCGGGCCCGTCGCCGCCCGCGGCAGCACCGGCGGCCGCCAGGCGTAGCGCCGTGACGAGCGGGTCCTCGGCCGCGGCGATCCCCTCCCGCAGGTAGGGGAGCATCGCGAGCGCGCCGCGGATGCCGACGTCCTTGGCGTCCCGGTACGGGTCGGCCCGCCCGGTGCGCGTGCGCACCAGCTCCGCGACGGCGCGGGCGATGACCGGCGGCGTCGCGCCCGGGGCCTGACGCTGCAGGATCGACAGCGCCTGGACGACGACCTCGTGCGCCGTGGCCTCGTCCGCGCCGGAGCGTTGGGCCGCCGTGAGCGCTTGGCGGGCAAAGCAGGGATAGCAGCCCAGGTAGGTGTGCACGGGGGTGATCTTGGCGGCGCGGAACGGTTCGCGAGCAGGTGACCTAGGTCCTTTACCGGTGTTTCTGAGGTGTTTCGTCCGCCATCCGGACATTTGGTGACGTGTTGTTCACACTCACGCACGCCCCGGCGGGACGAGCCAGGAGACCGACCGCATCACGTCCTGCGCCCGCAGCCACTCCCAGCGCTCGTCGCGGCGCGCGGCCGACACCGTCGGGATGCCGGGGCCTGGCCGCCCGCCCGCGCCCTCCTCCCAGCAGACCATGACGTGCGTCGCCGTCCACCGGACCGCACGGGCGGGGCGCCACTCCTCGGCACCGTCCGACCACACGACGTGCACGATGACGGGCACGTTGCCCATGGGCTTGACCGGCACGTGGGCGGGCCGGTCGCCGTTGGCGACACTGCGGGTCGGCGCGAGCATGGGCAGATCCTCTCGAACGTACGTTCGAGTGTACGGCTCCCGCGGGGTACCGGCGCCTCTTGTCCGGGGTGAACTCCGTCAGCCCCACGCGTAGGGGTCGCGGACCGGCGTCGGACGCGCGAGGCGGGCGGCGGCGTCGTCGAGCCCCGACCCCCGGACGTAGTGCCGCCCCTTCGTCTCCCCGACGGCAACGAGGAGCCCGACGTCGGTCATCGCCTTCACGTCGCGGCTCGCCGTGCGGAGGTCGGTGCCGGTGGTCGCGACGTAGGTGGCGCGCCGCAGCCGGAAGCCGAGGAGCACCGTATAGAGCGGGTCGACGACGCGGGCGGGCAGCCGGTGCTCCGCGACGACGCCGTCGAGGTCTGCGTACGCCTGGGCCGCGCGGTACCAGCGCCCCCGGAGCGCCTGCGCGTGCAGGTGGTGCGCGCGGAGCACGAGGACGACCCACGGGTGCGCATCGCCACCCGGCGGCCAGGCGCCCGCGCCGCCGGCCACGAGGGCGCGGCGGTACTCGTCCGGGTGGTCGCCCAGCCATTCGACGACGCCGTCGGCCTCAGGCTCGGGCACGCCGTCGGCGGCGAGCACCCATGCCTGCGCGAGCCGGGCCAGCCGACCGTTGCCGTCGTCGAAGGGCCGGAGCGTGACGAGGCGGAGGTGCACCATCGCGGCGCGTACGACCGCATCGGCGTCGGGGTGGGCGGCGTTCGGGAAGGCCCCGGCGAGGGCTTCCGCGAGGGCTTCCCCGAGCTGGTCGGCGGGGGCGCCGGGCGGCGCGGGCACGGCGGGCACGGTGGGCACGGTGGGCACGGTGCCGATCGGAGCCGGGCCGGTGCGCAGACGGCCGGGCCGGGCCGCGGCGTCGGCCAGGAGCATGTGGTGCAGGGCGCGCAGGGCGGTGGCGTCGAGGGGCACGCCGTCGGCGGCTGCGGCGAGGGCGAAGGCGTGCGCCCGGCGGTAGCCGCGGACGGCGGCGTCGACCGACCGCGCGTGGGGCGGCGCGTCGTCGGGACGCTCCGGGGTGAGCGGCCCGAGGTCGTCGAGCGCAGCGTCGGCGTCGTCGAGGGCGACCTGGTAGCCCGCGAGCATCACCGAGCCCCGGACCGCTGCGGCGCGCGCCGTCCGCAGCATGCGGGCGGTCCACGGGCGGCTGACCTGCAGGTACGCGGCCAGCTCGGTGCGCATGGCGCCGATCTCGGCGACGACGGCGAGGTCGTGGGCGTCGAGGTCGGGGTACGGCTGCAGCATGCGTGTCTCTATTCTTAGGCCAGCCCAGCGTTATCGGGCACCGCTGGTGTCCTAAGAATAGAGACACGAGCGGTGCAACCGCGCCCTGCCGCGCCGCCGATCGGGTGACCAAGCCCACGGCCCCTTGCACGACGCCGTCCGGATCGGTTCGGTAGGGGCAGCGCCCGTCCTGCTCGGCCCGGGCCGAGACCCTGGAGCGCCCTGTGACCGACCCGAACCCCTACGCGCCGTCCGGCGACAGCCAACCGGAGCCCTGGTCCATGCCCGACGGCCGCAGCCGCGACGCCACGCCGTCGACGACGCCCACCGCCCCGTACGTCTGGACCGAGGGCGGCGCCGTCACCGGTAGCCAGTCGACACCGGGCAGCGCGGCGGCGCCCTACGCGTCCGTGCCGTCCGGAGCGGCCCCCGGGTACGGGGCGGCTCCCGGGTACGGGGCGGCTCCCGGGTACGGGGCGCCGCCCGCGTACGGAGCAGTGCCGGTGTACGGAGCAGCGCCGGGCGCGCCGGGCTACGGGCCGGCCCCGTACGGCCCGGCCGGTCCGGCGCCCTACGGGTCGGCAGCCCCCGGGCAGTCGCCCTACCCGGCCCAGCCGTACGGCGCCCACCCCGCCGGCTACGGGCCCGGCTACGCGCCCTACGGGTACGGCGCCCCGAACCGCACCAACGGCCTGGCGACGGCGTCCCTCGTCGTCGGCATCATCGCGCTCACGATCGGCAACCTGATCTCGTTCGGCGTGCTCGGCATCGTCGGTGGAGGCGTCGGCATCGGGCTCGGCATCGCCGGGGTGCGCCGCGCCCGGCAGGGCACCGTCGACGGCCGGGGCCGCGCGATCGCCGGGATCGTCATCTCGACGGTCGCGCTCGTGCTGGGCGGTCTCATCCTCGTCGCGATCGCGACGAGCAGCGACGACGACGGGGGCGACGGCGGCACGGACGACCCTATGGGCGTCAGCGGCGACTACGACCGCGGCTGGAGCGACGGCTGGGACGAGGGGTACGACGCCGGGCTGTCGTCGAGCACCGCCCCCGAGCCCGCGCCGAAGGACGACGAGTGGATGGCCGGCGGCGTGCCCGAGGGACCGATCGGCACGACGGCCACGGTGGGCACCTACTCCGTCACCGTCACGGGCACACAGCTCGGGGCCGACGACGCACTGCTCGCGACATCGGACTACAACGACCCCGCGGAGGGCAGCTACGTCCTCGTGTCGATGTCCGTGACCAACACGGGCCCGACGGCGACCCGCCCCTACATGGAGCTCATGGGCTCGGTGTGGGGCCAGGACGACCTCCTCTACTCCGAGATGACCTGCAAGGCCTTCACGGCGCGGCCGTCCGCCGAGGTCGGCGTGCTGCAGCCCGGCGAGTCCGCCGAGATCGACGTGTGCATGGACGTGCCGCCGGACGCGATCGCCGTGCCCGGTGACGTGTCCGTCGTGGTCTCGGGGCCCGGGAGCGGGTCCGACTCGGTCTCTGCGTTCCGGTGGTGGTTGTCGTAGGCCCGATGTCCTAGGCCCGATGTCGTAGGTCCCATGCCGCACACCCGGTACCCGGCGTCGTCCACGCGGCCCCTCGCCGCGGCGTCGTCCCCAGGGTGCGCGGGCCCGTCGTGATCCGCGTGCGCGCCCCGTGCGACCGTTCCGGCTCGGAGCGGGAGGGGATGCGGATGGACGTCGAGACCAGGACGACGCGCGCGACGGCGGTGGAGGCCGCCGAGATCGCGGGGGCGTTGCCGGTGGGGCGGCTCGCTGCGGCGGTCGCGGCCGGGGCGGGCGCGGTGCCAGGCACCGCACTCGCGGTGGCGCTGGGCGAGGCCGGTGATGAGCTGGCCGCTCGGCTGCGGCTGCTCGGCCGCGAGACCGAGGAGTGGTCGCAGGACGTGGCGGCAGCCATGGGCGCGTACGAGGCCGCCGACGCCGAGGCAGCCGACGGGCTGCGCCGGCTCGCGGGGGCGCCCCGCGGCGCGTGGGCGGCATCGTGATCACCGTCGCGGAGCTGCGCCGCATGCGGCCGACGGCGCTGACGACCGCCAGCGACGACGTGGCGGTGGTCCGACGGCGGCTCGAGCGCTCGGCGGAGGGCCTGGACGACGTCGCGCGGGGGCTTGCGCGGAGCTGGCGCGGGACGGCCGGGGACGCCGCGCTGCGCGTCGCACGGGTCCGGGCGACGCGTGCTGCGGCGCTCGTGACGGCCGCGTCGGGAGTCGGGCACGGCATGGCGGTCGGCGCCGACGGGCTCGCGGCGGCGCGGGTCACGCTCGATCGGGCGCGCGCCCTGGCCGCCGAGCATGGGCTGCGGGTGACGGACGTCGGGGCGGTCGTGCCGGCGTCGGGCGGGGGCGCGGGCGCCGGGACGGCCACCGGCGAAGGTGGGGCTGCGGCGCCCGGCCCCGCGAGCACCGGTGTGGCTGCACAGGTGCGGGCGATGGTGCGGGCCGCGCTCGCGGACGCCGCGGTGGCCGACGGCGAGGCGACGCACCTCGTGCGCGCGGCGCTGCGCGCCCTCGCCGCGGGGTCGGTCGCCGGGAGCGACCGCCCGAGCGGCCCGGGCGACGCGCCCTGGCGGCGTGGCGGCTGGGTGACCGACGCCGCGCGGGTGCCCGCCGCCGGGACGGCGCCGTCGGAGGTTGCCCTCTGGTGGGCGGCGCTGCCCGTGGCGACCCGGACGCTGCTGCTGACGCGTCATCCGGGGCGGCTGGGCAACCTCGACGGCATCCCGCTGCGGGTGCGCGCCCTGGCGAACCGCGCCGTCATCGTCGCGACGCTGGGTCGCGAGAGGCGGCTGGCCGAGCGCCTGGCGGGGCACGCGGACGCGGGGGCGGCGCTCGACGCCTGCCGCGAGAGGATCCGTCGCTACGAGGACCTGATCGCCGGGCCGACGACCGTGGCGTGGGACGCCGATGGCCGGCCCGTGACCGTACCCGGCCACCAGGTGGTGCTGTTCGACCCCGACGGCGGCCGGTTCGCTGAGGTCGTGGGGTCGATCGACGCCCGGACGACGTCGATCGCCGTCCTCGTGGGTGGCACCGGGACCGACGCGGGGAACATGGACGGCCAGTACGACCGCGCGATGGGCTTCGTCTCCGCAGCCCGCCCGCCCGGGAGCCTCGCGGTCATCACCTACCTGGGCGGCGACATGCCGCAGGACCTCGACGCCGCGGCGGGCAACGGCGCGGCGCGGCTGATCGGCCCGCGGCTGGCCGACTTCGCGGCGGGGATCGACCGACCCGAGGGCGCGTCACTGGCGGCGGTCGGCCACTCCTACGGGGGCTCGGTCATCGGCGCGGCCGAGGCGGCCGGGCTGGACGTGGACCGCGTGGTGCACGTGGAGTCGGCGGGGGCCGGCCCGGACGTCCGCGGGGTCTGGGACTACGCGCGCCCGGAGACGCAGCGCTACTCGATGACGGCGCCCGGCGACCCCATCGCGCTGGTGCAGGGGTCACAGCTCGGGGCCTTCGGTCACGGCGCCGACCCGGACCTCCTGGACGGCGTGACGCGGCTCGAAACGGGCTACATGCGGGCGGGCGAGCCGTCGTCGGGGCGGGTCGACGGGCCGTGGGCCCACTCCGGCGTGTTCACCGAGGGATCGACCGCCTGGCGGAACATCCTGGATGCGATGACGGGCGCGCCGGTGCTCCCCGAGAGCTCGGTGCCGTGACCACGAGCACCGGCGACCAGATCCGGCAGCATCGGACCAGAAATCGAGCAGATGCTCTAGCGAAGCGCAACGCACCTGTTCACCGGCGAGCGCGCGGGTCGGCTGAACGCCCGTCGATGTGGCGTAGATCAGATGAAGAAGGCCCCGTTGGACTCGTTGGCCTCGCCGAGGAACGTAGCGACGCCGCCGAGCTCGACACCGTCGATGAGGTCGGTCTCGGCGATCCCGAGCAGCTCCATCGTCATCGTGCAGCCGACGAGGCGGACGCCCGCCGCCTGTGCCGAGGCGATCAGCTCGGGCAGGGAGGGCACCCGGTTCTTGCGCATCACACGCTTGATGAGCGCCGGCCCGCCGCCGAGCATGTTCATCGTCGACAGGGGCAGCCGCTCCGCACCGGACGGCATCATGGTGGCGAACATCCGGTCCATAGCGGACCGCTCCCGCCGCGCGGGCTTCTCGCGACGCAGCGCGTTCAGGCCCCAGAAGGTGAAGAACATCGTCACCTCGTCGCCCATCGCCGCCGCGCCGTTGGCGATGATGAACGCAGCGATCGCCTTGTCCAGCTCTCCGGAGAAGACGACGAACGACTTCTTGTCCTTCAGCCGCGCCGCCGCAGCGGGCACGACGGCAGACGGCCGCCCACCCGACGCCAGGGCGCTCCCGGCCCGCTCCGCCGCACCGCCCTTGCGGATGCGCGCGACGTAGCCCGGGCCCTCGGGCGTGATCGACAGCAGGGTGTGGCCGTTCTTGCCTGCCCACGCCGGCGCATCGAGGCGGAACCCGGCGTCGGACACGTGCGCCACCACCTCGTCGCCCGGGGCGAGGCCGGCGAACGTGCTCTGCAGCTTCATGATCGGGCCCGGACAGGCGAGCCCCGTGCAGTCGAGGTCGATCACGGCACCCGGCTCCGCGGGCTCAGCCGTCGCGGCCGGCCGGTCCACCTGCTCCGCGTAGTTGATCATCGGCACCGGCTCGTCCACCTCGGTCGGCGCGACCTGGTGGAACGCGCGGAACGTCGTCGAACCGCCGGAGAGCGTGCTCACGTCCTCGAAGCCGCGCTGCACGAGGGCGCGGTAGGCCAGGTAGGAGCGGAAGCCGACGGCGCAGTAGAGCCGGATCGGCGTCGCACGGTCCCACGTCTCGCACGCCTCGCGGAGCTCTCCCAGCGGCACGTTCTCGGCGCCGGGCAGGTGCCAGATGTCGTACTCGTCGCGGCCGCGGACGTCGATCACCCGGGCGCCCTCCACGGCATCGGGGTAGTCCTTGGCGTGCCAGAGCCGCAGGTCGCCGCGCAGGACGTTCGCGGCGACGAAGCCGGCCATGTTGACCGGGTCCTTCGCCGAGCCGAACGGCGGGGCGTACGCGAGCTCGAGCTTCTCCAGGTCGTAGACGGTCAGCCGGGCACGCAGCGCGGTGGCCAGGACGTCGAGGCGCTTGTCGACGCCGTCGAAGCCGGCCACCTGCGCGCCGAGGACGCGGCCGTCGTCGGGCGCGAACAGCAGCTTGACGTGCATCATCGACGTGCCGGGGTAGTAGCCGGCGTGGCCGTGCGGGTGCGTCTGCACCGTCTCGTACGGAACGCCGGCGGCGAGCAACTGGCGCTCGGAGGCACCCGTCCCACCCGCGACCATGTCGAACACCTTGACGATGGACGTGCCCTGGACGTCCTCGAACTCGGTGTCGCGACCGCAGATGTTCTCCGCGGCCACCCGGCCCTGGCGGTTGGCCGGTCCGGCCAGCGGGACCAGCCAGGACCCCGGCAGCACGGCGTGCTCGACCTCGACGGCGTCGCCCGCCGCGTAGATGTGCGGGTCGGACGTGCGCATGTGGCGGTCGACGGCGATGCCGCCGCGCGGGCCCAGCTCGAGCCCCGCCGCGACGGCGAGCGCCGTGGCGGGCCGCACGCCGGCGGCGAGGATGACGAGGTCCGTGTCCAGCACGACGCCGTTCTTCAGCTCCACGCGCAGGCGCCGCTCGCGGCCGGGGGAGAACGCGGCGGCGGCCGTGCTCAGGTGCAGCGCGATGCCGTGCGCCCGCAGGTAGTTCTCGACGGTGGTGGTGAGCTCCCGGTCGAGGGCGGGGAGCACCTGGTCGGCCATCTCGACGACCTCCACCGCCAGGCCGCGGTGGTGCAGGTTCTCCGCCATCTCGAGCCCGATGTACCCGGCGCCGATGACGGTGGCGTGTGCGGCGCGACCGGACGCGTCGCCGTCGACAGCCGCCTTGATGCGATCCATGTCGCCGATCCGGCGGAGCACGTGGACGCCGGGGAGGTCGATGCCGGGCAGCGGCGGCCGCACCGGCTCGGCACCGGGCGCGAGCGCAAGGACGTCGTAGGGCAGGTCGTACTCCTCGCCGGTGTCGACGATGCGCGCCCGCACGGTGCGGGCGCCGCGGTCGATCGCGACGGCCTCGACGCCGGTCCGCACGTCGAGGGCGAGCGACTCGGCGAGGGACTCCGGCGTCTGGAGCAGCAGGCGCGAACGGTCCGCGATCACCTCGCCCACGTGGTACGGCAGGCCGCAGTTCGCGAAGGACACGTGGTGCCCGCGCTCGAGCACGACGATCTCGGCGAACTCATCCAGCCTGCGCACGCGCGCGGCGATGGACATCCCGGCAGCGACACCACCGACCACGACGACCTTCACGGTCACTCCCCGGTTCCTCATGACTTGACCTGGCCGTCCCAGGCTATACGGGTGGGGGTATACGTCTCCGGGCTGATGGTCCCGCCAGGCACTGCCGGGCTAGGCGACCGGCTCGAGCACGACGAGCGGGATCACCCGCTGCGTCTTGCGCTGGTACTCCGCGTAGTTGGCGTGCGTGGCGGTGATGCGCGGCCAGAGCTCGGAACGCTCGGCGTCCGTCACCACGCGCGCCCGCATGGGTACCGCGGGACGCCCGGCCACAGCGACCCGCACGTCGGGGTTCGCCACGAGGTTGAGGTACCAGGCCGGGTGGCGGTCATCACCGCCGCGCGAGGCCACGATCACGAGCGCGTCGCCGAGCTGCAGCGGCGAGGTCAGCATCGTCGTGCACAGCTCGCCGGACCGCCGGCCCGTCGTGGTCAGCTCGAGCACGGGAGTGCTCCCGAACCGCCAACCCCGCCGCCCGCGCGTCACCGCGATGAGGGCCCGGTGGACGGCGTTCATCGCCTTCATGCTCAGGTCGCTCGGCACAGGTCCTCCGCTCGTTCGTGGGCACCACCGCCATGGTCGCGCAGGACGGCGCTCCGTGCGCGCGGGCGCGGGCCCACCGGGGACCAGGGTCCCCGCCACCGGGGCCGCGCCGGGTGCAGGGTGGCGGCGGGCGGCACGGGCCGCCGACGTCGAGGAGGTGCGGGTGGCGGGCTACGCCGTCGTCGACCTGGAGACCACCGGGTTGTTCCCCGGCGGCTCGGACCGGATCGTCGAGGTCGCCGTCGTGCACGTCGCCCCCGACGGCACCCCCGAGCGCTCCTGGTCCACCCTGCTCAACCCCGGCCGCGACCTCGGCCCGCAGCACATCCACGGGATCGTGGCTGCCGACGTCCTGCGCGCACCGACGTTCGAGCAGGTCGCCGGCACGCTCGCCGGCCTGCTCGCGGGCCGCGCGTTCGTCGCGCACAACGCCTCGTTCGACATGCGCTTCGTGCGCGCGGAGTTCGCCGCGCTCGGGTTCGACGTCCCCGTGGTACCCGAGACGTCCCTGTGCACGCTGCACTGGGCCGGGCGGCTGCTCCCGACGGCGCCGCGCTCGCTCGCGGGCTGCTGCGCGCACGTGGGCATCCCGCTGGTCGGGCAGCACGCGGCCCTCGTCGACGCGACCGCCACAGCCGCGCTGCTCGCGCACTACCTGACGGTGCTCGGCACGCCCGGCGGAACGGACGGCGTCGGGCGCGACGACGAGTGGCGCCGCACGGTCGAGCTGGCCGAGACCGCAACCTGGCCGACGGTGCCCGTGCACGACGCCGCGTGCTGCCACCGGGGCGCGGCGGCGGCCGAGGCGGAGCAGCCGTTCCTGTCCCGGATCGTCGAGCGGCTGCCCCGGACGTGCGGGCCGGCCGAGCACCAGGAGTACCTGGCGCTGCTGGACCGGGCGCTGCTCGACCGGTTCATCTCACTGCGCGAGCGGGATGCGCTCGTCGGTTTCGCGAACGGCGTCGGGATCGATCGCGCGACGGCCGTCCGACTGCACCGGGACTACCTCGCCGGGCTGGCGCACGCAGCCGTGCGGGACGGCGTGGTGACCGAGGACGAGGTCATGGACCTGGTCGGTGTCGCCGAGCTCCTCGCGGTCGAGAAGGACGAGGCGATGATGGCCGTCGAGGCGGCGTGCCGGGGAGCGGGCGTCGCGTGCGGGGACACCGACGGCCCCGAGGATGCGCCGCGGCCGACGCCAGTGGCGCGGTTCACCCTGCACCGGGGCGACCGCGTCGTGTTCACGGGCGACATGGACCGGCCGCGCGACGAATGGGTGCGCGCGGCGTCGGCGGCAGGGCTGGTGCCATGGCCGAACGTCACCCGCGCCGTCGCGCTCGTCGTCGCCGCCGACCCCGACTCGCTCTCGGGCAAAGCACGCAGGGCGTCGGCGTACGGCATCCCGATCGTGACCGAGCAGGCCTTCGGGCGGATGCTCGAACGCCTGGACGCGCGCCCCTGACCTGCGGCGTCAGTCCGTGAGCACCGCCGCGTCGACCCGCCAGACGCCGTCCTGCCGAACGAGCGTGTAGTCGAAGGAATGGATCTCTGGCGCATCACCGCTGCCGAAGGCGATGTTCTCGACGGTGCTCAGGGTGGCGGTGTCGCCATGGACGTCGACACCGGTCACCGGCACGACACCGAAGCCGCTCCCGCCCGTGGAGCTGGCGACGAACGCGGCGAAGTCGTCGCACGTCTCCACGCCGAGCGCCGCGCGGAACCTCTCCGTCGACCTGGCCATGTACACGTCGCAGTCGCCGTCGTTCAGCGAGTCCTGAGTCTGCGTGAACGCGCTGCGGACCTCGTCCCGCGTCCGCACCTCCAGCACGACCACGGACACGGCGGCTGCGGTGAGCAGGCTGAGCACGAGCCCGACGGCGACGCCGCCGATCGCCAGGCCGCGCCCCTTGGCGAGGACGCCCCCGCGCCGGACGCGCACGAGCGCGACGACCGACAGGATCAGCCCCACCGGCGGGACGATGAACGCGAGCACGAGGCCCACGATCGCGAGCGTCGGCGTCGACGGCTGCGGCGGCTGGCCGTAGTACCCGTGGGGGCCGTACGGTCCGGGCGCGCCATACGGCTGCGTCGGGTGGGGCGGCTGCGGGGCAGCGGAGTGCGGCGTCGGCGCGGTCCAGGCCGCCGGCGCCTGCCCTGGCGCGGTCGGGCTGCCGTCCACCGGAGGCTGCGGCAACCAGTTCCCAGAACCGCGCTCGACGTCGTCGTGCTCCATCGCGTCTCTCCCCACCTCTCGCCCCGAGCAAGCCGTCCAACCGTAGAGACCGCCGACTGTCGTCCTAGCGCCGATCGGGCGGAACCGCCCGGCCGCTCCGGCGCTCCGCCGGAGGACCCTCAGGCCGGCTCCGCGATGACGCCCAGCACGTTTGCCAGAGCGAACGATCGGGCCCCCTGCCGGAGGTGGCACCAGGCGAGCAGGTACCCGTGTTGCACGTCGAGGTCCGAGATCACCCGAACGGTGACCCCGCCGGAGCGCGAGCGGTACCGGATCCGCACCGGCAGCCGGTGCGCGACGGCGTGGGCGAGCTGCTCGATCTCACTCCGCCGGAGGCGCGGGGCGTGTCGGGCCAGCTCCGCCGCGAGCCCGTCCAGACGACCTGCGCGCGGTGGCGCACCGCCGCGTAGGAGTCGGTCCACCACGTCCGCCGGCGACTCCGGGGCGGGCGGCTCGGGCGGTGCCACCCGCGCGCCCGGAGACGGCAGGCCGTTGCCGTCGACCCCGGCAAGCCCACCGAGCCCCCCGAACTCGGCGACCCATCGTGCGAGCGCCGCGTCGGCGCCATCACCGCCTGCCCCCACGAGGCCGTCGTCGGCGTCGTTCACCCCAACGGGGGCGGCACCCTGCGAGGCCTCCGCCACTACCCCATCGACCGCGAAGCGGCGCAGCGACACCACGGGGCTGCCGTCTGGCCCGCCCTCGACGGGCAGGTAGCCGGCCCCGCGGAGCGCAACGAGCACCTCGTCGACAGGCGTAGCCGCAAGCAGGACTGTCGGCGCGAGGACGCGCAACCCGAGGCCACGCAGCGCGCGGTGCACGGCGACCTCGAGGACAAGGGCCTCGTCCGCACTCGTGATCACCGCGACCGCTGGTTGCACGGCCAGGTGGCCATGGCGTCGCGCGACGTCGCGTACCAGGTACTCGAGCGGCTGCGGCAGCTCCCCGCCGGCCAGGCGGCGCAGCGCGCCCAGCACGTCGTCCGCGGCGTACCCGGCATCCAGCGCACCTCTGACGCTCGACGACGTCAGGCGCCAGGTCGAGGCGTTCCCCCGAGCCTCGCGCACGGCGACGGCGTCGAGCAGGTCGGTGACCTCAGGAGCCGGACTGCCCATGACGACGACCGTGAGGTCGGAGCCGACTGATGCGCGGGTCTGGACGTCGGGCAGCATCCCGTCGTACCTGGCGGTGAGCTCCTCGACGGTCCATCCGCTGATGATGGCCCGACCGACGCCGGTGAGCCGCCCGAACGCGACGACGCCCAGCCGCTCG
Organism: uncultured Actinomycetota bacterium; assembly: GCA_963807045.1. Classification (GTDB taxonomy): domain Bacteria; phylum Actinomycetota; class Actinomycetes; order Actinomycetales; family Cellulomonadaceae; genus Actinotalea. The sequence goes on from CAWDZL010000002.1 coordinate 1,186,958, forward strand.
GCCTCGGCGAGCGTCGGCAGTGCGACGTCGGGAACCACCTCGCCGACGGCGACGGGCACCCGCCACCGGACCACCGCAGCGACAGCCTCCGCAGAGGTCGCGCCGACGTCGTCAGGCAGCTCGCCGAGGACCCCGAGCATCACGGCGCGTGCCGCGATAGCCGCGTCGTCGGAGCCCAGCCTGGCCAGCGCGGGAACGGCCTTGCCTTCGTCGTCCCGCTCCGCCGTCGGCACGTAGGGCACGCTCGCCCACACCTGGAGGAGCCTCGGCTGCGCGACGAGCCGGCGGAAGCCGCCGCCACCGGGCGAACTCCTCGCCGACGCCCAGCCGACCGGGGCCGCCCGAGCCGAGGAGGCCGAGATGGGCCGCGAGCTCGAGCGCAAGCCGCACGTCGCCGGTCGTGCCGTCGACGGCCTTCGCGAGCCGGGAGATCTCGCGCGCACCGACGCCACGGCTCTTGAGCATCGACACAGGTGCCCGCAGAAGGTGCTCGAGCGTCGCCATCACCGTGCCGACCAGCTCCGTCACGGACGCCGACGCAGCCGTCGCGGCCTGCTCGGGTGCCAGCGGGGCCGTCGTGAGCACGGGCTCGTCGGGAGCGAAGGGGGCGCGCCGGTCACTGTCAGCCAGGGCCAGCAGCACCTCGCTCGGCAGCTCGGCGTGGAGCGGATCGAACATCGGGCCGAAGGCGAGGCCGTTGTCGACCGCCCACGCGGACGCGATCCGGTACTGCCCGAAGGCCCCAGGGGTGCGCAGGTAGTCGGGCAGCCCGCCATCCGCGCCGGCGGTGCCCTCCATGCGCGCGGCAGCGTCGCGAGCGCGGGAGAGAAGGACGTCGGTGACGCCCGAGGGCGCGGCTCCCGCGATGCGTCGGACCGCCGCCGGATCACCGAGGGTCGTCAGAACCGCATCGACCACATCCGCCTTGCGCTTCGGCACGTCCACGCCCCACCGGCGCGCGACCTTGTGCAGGGCCTCCGCCGAGACCTCGGGGACGAGCAGGGCCGCGGACTGACCCACCCCGAGCGGGCAAGGCAGGACCGCAAGCACGCCCGGGTTCAGCCGCACGCGATCGCCGTCGGGCCAGGCGAGGCCGCTCACGAAGAGGTGGGCGAGCCAGTCGGCAACTGCGTCGGCGTGCTCCTGCGGACGGCGCGGTCCGGGCGCCAGCAGGTCCGCCAAGCGCTGCTCCGATGCCGACACGCCGAGGGCCGCGAGCGCATCGAGCGCCTGAAGCGCGGGCGTTGGGATCTCGTGGACCACGGCGGCGACGGACGCAGGGTGGCTGAGGCGTTCCGCAAGGTCCGCCATGTCCTGCACGGGCGCCCCCAGCGTCGCGTCGGGCCGCAGCGCGATCAGTTGCTCAAGCGCTGGGGCGTCGAGCGCGCCCAGCCACTCGTCGAAGGTGGGGAACGACACGGCTATATCCTGCCCGGTCGAACGCGGCACCACGTCTGAGGTGCGGACAACCGAGACCGCGCCGCGCGTCGGCAGTCGGAGTTCGCGCACACCGACGCCTCCGCCGGCGTGAGGCTGGGAGGGTTACGTGCCCTCGCCCGCGGAAAGCCTCCCGGCCTCTCGGGCACCGCGGCGCCCCGCTCCCTCATCGGAGCCAGCACCGGTCGCCGCGGCTGCCCTCCACCCAGGTCTCGGCGTTCGGGGACTCGTACTGACCTCCCCAGCGCTCCGGGGCGCGCGAGTTCACCAGCTCCTGGCACCGCTGGCCGTCCGGGCTCGAAGCGTCCTGGCCACCGGGGAACGGCCCGTCGGGAAGCTGGACGCGGAAGCCGAGCTCCCACTGCGCGTCCGGCCCGCAGGGGACCGCGGAGTTGGCCTCGGGGTCGTACCAGGGCCCGTACACGATCGCGGGGTGCTTGGTGTCGAGGCACAGGCGGTACTCCTCGGCCAGCCCGGGCACCAGCGCGTCGGCCGTCGGCGGCAGAGGCTCCAGCGTCAGGGGGCTGAGGGGACCAAACGCGACGAGCGCGATGTCGCACCGCACCCAACGCGCCCCCGCGGCCCACTCCCTCGGCGTCGGGAGGTACCAGAGCGAGGTGACGCGGCTGCCCTCGCGCAGGCCGATGCCTTCCCAGCCCGGCACTCGGCACGCGGCCGCGACCGCCCCGAGCTTCTCGCCGACCAGGGGGAGGCTCCCGTCGCCATCGGGCTCGTACGGGAAGTCGTCCGGGAGCTGCCCGACGGCGAGCGTGATCGCGTTGTGCTCCGTCGCGCAGTCGACGGGCGGCGCGCCCTGCCACCAGGTCCAGGACTCGGCCGCGTCGCCGTCGGGCGCGCTCCAGCAGTCACCCACGCGCGGCACCGCGGCGGCAGCCACGCTCGCGCCGACGCGCGGACCCGTCGGAGCGGTCACGCTGCAGCCGGGGAGGCCCACGACGGCCAGCACCAGGACCGCAGCGAGCGCACACCGAAGCCGCCCGCCGTCGCGCGGCCGCACCACGCGCCCCGCCCGCACCGGCCTACCCATGGACGTCCCCTCGATCGCCGAGCACCTGAGCCCGCCTGCCGAGCACAGCCGACCAGGACGGGTGAGCCGATCCTGACGGCTCACGACATCGACCGGGCGATATCCACAGAGACGGGTTGATGGCGGTTGCGAGGGGTGTTCATCCACAGGGAACCGTCCCCGCCCGAGCGGAGGAGCCGGATCTCAGTACGGTGCCGGGCATGCAGATCCGAGGGAGCATACGGGCGACGGTGCGAGCCATCGCTGTCGCCGCACTCACGACGGCGGTTGCAGCGGGCGGGCTCGCCGGGTGCTCACGGGGCGGCGACGACGGCGCGCAGCAGGAGGTCGGGGGCCCGGAGGCGTCGGTCGGGGTGGGCTCCCCGACGCCCTCGGCCCCCGCCCCCGACGCGGCCGCGACGCCGTCCCCGGAGCCGTCCGAGGCGCCCGCACGCGAAGTCACGGAGCCGCCCGAGCGGCCGGACGCGCTGCGCACGGCGGACGCCGCCGGGGCGGAGGCCGCGGCCCGCTACTTCGCCGAGCTCTGGCCCTATGCCTCCGCCACCGGCGACGAGGCGAAGCTCCGTGCGCTCTCCGCCGCGGCGTGCACCACGTGCGCGAGGGCGCTCGAGGGACTTGCCGCCCAGGAGGCCGCCGGTCAGCACACCGTCGGCGGTGCGGCACACATCACCTGGGTCAAGGCGTTCGTGCTCGACTCGGGCGGGTGGACCGTCGACGTGGACCTCGATCAGGAGCCCTGCACGGTGGTCGACGCGAGCGGCGCCGTCGTCCCGGGGGGCACGCCCGCCACGGTCACGAACCACCTCGACTTCGACGTGACGCACGACGGCGACGGCTGGCACGTCCAGTCGGTCGCGGTGCTGCCGATCGCGTACTCCGAGCTGCCGACGGCCCCGCCGTCGTGAAGCGGGGAGAGTTGCGTGGCCCTGGGCGCGGCAACCCTCCCAGCCTGCGCCTGGTCCGGTGGCGGGGGGTCTGGTGGCGGGGCGTCAGGCGTGCGGCCGGCGCAGCCTCAGGCCGCCAGTCGCCAGGCGAGGATCCCGAACAGCACACCGAGGCTGTTGGTGGCCCAGTGCATGCCGGCGCTGGCGATGACGCTGCCGCTGCGGCGCCGCAGCTCGCCGGCCACGACCCCGCCGATCGCGGTGAACAGGACGATCCCGGCGATCACGAGCACACCGGCCGCGGCGCCCGCGATCCCGACGCTCTTCATGGCGTCGCCGATGCCGGCGTTCGCGGTGGCGATGTGCAGGGACGGCAGGATGTGCCACAGCCCGAACAGCGCGGACGACGTGAGCAGCACCCGCCACGTGGTGGCGTGCCGCGAGAGCACCGCCCACAGCACGGAGCGGAAGGCGACCTCCTCGACGAGGATCGTCGTCACCGGGATGGTCACGAACGCCGCGAACAGCGCGCTGCCCACGCCCAGGTGGTAGCGCGCGTCAAGGAACGCGGTGCGGCTCATCGGCAGCAGCACGCCGATCAGGTAGACGACGGCGACGAGCGCGATCACGCCGAGCCCCCAGCGCACGCCGGACCGGTGGCGGTCGCGGTGCAGCCCGAGCTCGTGCCAGGTCAGCCCGTTCCACCGCGCGAAGGCGAGGAGGGCGCCGGCGACGACCGGTCCCAGCCACCACGCCTGCCACACGAGGTGCTCGACGACGTTCACGGCCACGAGCGTCGCGATGACGACGCCGGTCGCCACCCACGCCGGGACGCGGTTGGCGCCGACCGCGGGGTCCGTCGCGCGGGCGGCGTCGGGCACGACGGTCGACTCGGCGTCGGTGGTGGTGGTGGTGGAGAGCGCGAGCTCGGGGGCCTGCACGTCAGCAAGGGTCACGCGGTTTCGGCCTGACTCTGGGCGGCGGGGACCGTTCGAGTGTGACACCGGGCAAGCGCGACAGGCAGGGACGGCCGGGTGAAACGTGTGTGAGGTAGGCAACGATCCGGCCCGCGTCAACTCATTTCCTCCACACACGCCGTCGGGCACCGGACAGCGGTGTGACACTGGGACAATCCGGGCACGCCCCATGGTCCGTCTCGGGAGGCGAACGAGAGCATGAGCTTCGACCTGATCGCGATGCCGCTGCGCGAGGTGCCCGACGGCGAGGACGGCTGGGAGTGGTTCGCGTCGCTGCCCATCGCCGGGATGCCGGCGGAGCGCCCGACGCCGGGCCACCGCCTCACGGTCGCGGACGCCATCGACGCCCTGCGGGCCATCGACGCCCACGGTCAATGCTGGCCGGAGGTCGCGGAGGTGGGCCCGTTCCTCCTCGAGCCGGACCGTTCACTGGTCCCGAGAGGCTGCGACGTCGGCACGATCACGTTCCAGGTCCCGGAGCGTGAGCTGCGCGAGGCAGTTCGACCGGCCGACGTCTTCACGGTCCTGTCGTTCGACCGACCGGATCCGCGCGGCGCCCTCGCAGCGGCCTGCGCGCTCGCCGCGAAGGCCCCGCTCGTGCTCTTCGAGGCGGGCGGAATGGAGGGCGTGACGGTGGCCCAGGGCGCCCGGGTCGAGGACCTCGAGGCGCATCTGCCCTGGTGAGCGCTGGGCGAGCCCTCGCGCCTACTCGCCCACGACGACCAGGACGACCTCGTCGCCCGACGACCCGAGGTACGCCGTCGTGCGCCAGCCCTCGTGGCTGAACGCGGCGTCGAGGTCGGCGCCCGTGAGGAGGCCGCCGTCGGGCACGGCCGGGAGCAGCGCGTCGACGACGTCGGGCTGCGCGGCCGCGGGGGTGAGCGCGAGGGTGTCCCGCAGCTGGTCGCCGGTGCCGGCGGGCAGCGTCACGACGGCGTCGATCCAGTACAGCGACGGGCCGGGCGCGTCGGGCGAACCGAGCGTGCCGCTGAACCAGGTGGCCGCCGTCGCGCCCTCGAGCGCCGGGATGCGGCGGAGCAGCGGGTCCAGGTCGTGCCGCTCGGCGCCGTCGCCGGACTTCGTGGCCTCGGGGGACATCTCGGTGCTCGCTCTCGTGGAGGGGTCGTCGGACAGGTCGGAGGGCCCGCAGGCGGCCGTCGCGCCGACCGCCAGGGCGAGGAGGACGGCGGGCAGCGCCGCCCGCGTGGACGCCCGCCCGGCGGGCCCGGGTCTCATCGCCCCGCATCCTTCGGCGTGTCGACGACCGTGGCCGACCCGGGGTTCCCGACCTGCCAGGTCACCGTGCGCATGACCTCCCCGCTCGTCGGGAACGGCTTGGCCCACCCGACCTCGGTGAACCTGCCGTTGGCGTTGTCGGGGGCGCCGCTCGCGATGTCGGCCTGGCCGCGGTTGAAGTTGTAGTAGTCCTCGGCGTGCACGGTGACGGTCATGGTCACGGTGCTCCCCTGCACGGAGACGTCGGCGCTGCTCCACTGCTGGTAGCCACCGACCGTCTTCTGCCAGTTCTCGGTGGTGGGGTAGTTGGGGGCCGGGGCGGCGTCCCCCGACATCCGGAACGACGTGTTGCCCGCGGCGATCAGGCGCTCCGCGCCGGCCGTCGCACGCGCGACCTCGCTGTCCACGTTGGCCTTGACTGCCGTGTCCTCCCGGCACGCCTCGTCGTAGTCGATGCGGAAGGGCTCGCCGTTGTTGTCCCAGTAATGGGAGTAGGCGTCGAGCGCGTCGTCGAGGTCACCGCGAAGCAGGCGAGCGCCGGCCATCTTGGCCTTCCACTCGGCGGCGTCCTTGTAGTCGTCGAAGCCGGGCTCGGCGGAGCCGTAGACGAAGTCCTCGTCCCAGGTCAGCTCGGGCCTGGTGGGATCGCCGATGACGAACGCCTCACCGCCCGCCTGGCCGGGCTTCTCACCAATCGGCGGTGCGCCCTCGAGCATCGACGCCGGGTCCGCCGCGCCGCCCGCAGCCTTCGCCACCGCCAGGGCCATGTCGCGGTCGGCCGTGTCGATCGCGGTGAGCGCGGTGTCGATCGAGGCCTGGTACTCCTTCGCGGCGCGCATGCGCCGGATCCACTCCTGGATATCGAGCCAGGCGAGCTCTGCCCGGACACCCCCGCAGTCGTCGACGTGGAGCGACTCACCCTCTGCGGCGCTGACCAGGCCGAGCACCGTGGCGCGCAGCGAGACGAGCGCGTTGCCGCCGGACTCGAGCGCGGCTGCGGCATCGGTCCAGCCGTCCGCGAGCGCGACGAGCGTCCTGCGCTCGGCACCGACCCGCTCGCGTGCCGCCGACGCCGCGTCACCGGACCAGGAGCCGGCCAGCCCGTCGAACTCCCGGACGAGGCGGTCGGCCGCGGACTCCAGACCCTGCGCGGACTGCCGCAGGGCGACCGCATCCCCCAGCACGGCGTCGGGCGCCCACTGGCGCAGGGCGGAGATCGTGGGCCGCACGGCTAGTTCCCCATGCCCGAGTAGAGGTCGCCCTGGACGTCGTCGACGCCGTCGTACGTCGAGGCGCTCGACTGGGTCGCGCCTGCCATCGCGGCGATGCGGTCGGCGGCAGCGATCACCTCGATGACGGCGTGGTGCGCGGCCTGGCCACAGACCCACGTGGTGTGCGAGCCGGCGAGCCGCGACTGCACCCCGTGCACCGTCTCCGGACCGGCGTTCGCCACGATGTCGGTCACGACGTCGTCCCACGCGGCGGCGAGCGCGCGGAGGCTGTCGCTGTCGACGGCGAACGGCTGGCTCATGGGCCCCCCGGCTGGTGTGTGCACCGCTGAGGTGCGTGCGTGGCGTCGTCGTCAGCCTAAGGGACGGGTGGGACGAAACGGGCGTGCTGTGGACGCCGCCTCGGGCGATCGCGTCCCTGATCGAGCGGGCACGCCCGCACGGCTCTCCACCAGTCCGCCACCTTGGTCGCAGCGGCATGGGCCTCCGCGACGAGTGCTGCAGGAGGACGTCGACGTGGAACTCAGACATAGCGGCCCGCGTGCCGGCGTCGCGCTGCGCGGTCCTGGCCGCGTCCGTGATCAACCGCTCGAGGTCGGCCGCCCGCAGGTCCATCGCGGCGTCGGTCAGGCGCACGTCCCGCAGCGTCCCTGACGCGTCGACCTCGACCGTCACCTCGCCCCGTGGACTACGCCCGACGCCGCGCACCGCGTCGATCCGGGTGCGCACCTCCTGCGCCCGTGGCGTTCCCGAGCCCGCGGAACCGCGGGAGGGCCGTAGGAGCTCAGCCCTCCCGCGGCGTTCGTCAGTCGACCGTGCAGGTCGACCCGGCGAAGGTGACAGGGCTCGACAGCGACGGAGCACTCCCGCTGCCGGCGAAGCCGAGCGCCACGGTCGCGCCTGCGGCCACGCTGGCGTTCCAGCCTGCGTCGCGGACCGTCACTGACTGACCCTGCTGGGACCAGGTCCCGCTCCAACCACTGCGCACCGTGACGCCGGCCGGGAGGCTGAAGCCCAAGGACCAACCCTTGACGGCGACCGCCGAGGTGTTCGTCACGCGGACCTCAGCGGTGAACCCACCGTTCCACTGGGAGGTCACGGCGAGGCTGGCGCGGCATCCCGCCGACCCCTCGGTGGGCGTCGGCGTCGGGGTGGTACCGAGGGCCACCTGCGCCAGCTCGGCGCCGTTGCCCTGGAAGGACGCGCCGGAGGCACCGGCCGTGAACGCGTTGCGGGCCGCCACCGACGACGTCAACGCCCACGGTTCCTCCTTGAGCATGTCGAAGTAGGTCAGGAGGCGGATGTTCGGGTAGCGACCGGCGGCCAGGTCGCCGAACATCGTGGCGAGCCAGGCGGCCTTGTTGCCGCCGTCCTCGGTGCTGGCGGTCTCCGATACGGCCACCGGCTTGTCCGGTGCGATCCGCATGGCGGTGCGGTAGGCGTCGCCGATCACGCCGTCGAACGACGTCCAGTGGTCCCCGGCGGGGTCCCACGACGGGCCCTTGCCCCAGTTGTAGCCGTCGATGCCCACCCAGTCGACGTAGTCGTCGCCCGGGTACGCGGCCGCGGCCTGGTTCCAGGAGTCGCCGGGGACGGAGGAGTTGTTGTAGGACCAGATCCACTGGACGTTCGTCGCGCCGGCGGCGGTCACCAGGTCGTGCACCCGCTGGTACGCCCGCACGTACCTCTGGGGGTCCCTGCCGTTGAGGCCGGTGGACCACGGGTACCAGTCCCCGTTGAACTCGTGCCCCCAGCGGACCATGACGGGCGCATCGAGCTCGGCGAGCTCGGCGCCACGCTGGGAGATGTAGGCGTCCCACTCGCCGTCGAGGATGTCCTGCAGGGTGATCTGGGCAGGATCCGTCGTGGACAGGGCGGGGTTCCACGGCTCCCACGTGACGTGCAGCATGATCCCGCGGTCCCACAGGTCGCGTGCCTGCTGCACGGGGAACGCCCGCTTGTTGCTCCACGCCTCGAACCAGAGCACGCTCGCGGGCGTGATGCCGGTGTCGGCCTTCAGGCCGTCGGCGACAGCCGTCAGCGGGGCGGTGTCCCGGAACACCCCGATGAACGTCCCGCCGTCCCCCGCCGACGGCGCCGACGCGGCGCCTGGCGGTGCGGCGACCACCGCAACGCTGAGGCCGACAGCGGCCGCAGCCAGAGTGAGCAGGCCCCGATGCCTGCGACCGGTGTGGGACATGGCACTCCTCTCGTCGGCGGCCCTGCGGCCGCTGCCGACGCGTCGTCGCGACGGCGGTTCGGACGCTAGGAGCGCGACGTGAGGCCGTTCAAGGGACGCGGAGGTAAACGTTGTGATCTAAACGGTTAGCCCGCCCCGCGCCTGAGAACCGGGGGCTGCTAGGGTCCGCTCGCACCGACCGCGCAGGCGCTGAACGAGCCGGAGGTGGGCGATGGGCGTGACGCTGCACGACGTCGCGCGCGCCGCCGGCGTCTCCATCAAGACCGTGTCGGAGGTCGTCAACCGTTCCGCCCGCGTGGCCCCGCATACGCGTGCCCGTGTCGAGGCCGTCGTCGCAGAGCTCGGCTACCAGCCCAACCTGAGCGCGCGACGCCTGCGCTCGGGGCGCACCGGCGTGATCGGCCTCGCCATCCCGGAGCTCACGACGTCGGGGCACTTCTCCGAGCTCGCCGCCGCGGTGGTCGACGCGGCCGAGCGGCTCGGCCTGGTCGTGCTGATCGAGCAGACCGGCGGGCTGCGGGCCAAGGAGCTCGCCGCGCTGTCCTCGGCGCGGCGCAGCATGACCGACGGGCTCCTGCTCAACGCCCTCGAGCTCGACCCGCCCGACGTCGACAGCCTGCCGCGTACCTCCCCGACCGTGCTGCTCGGCGAACGTCACCTGGGCGACCGGTTCGACCACGTGACCTTCCGCAACGCCGAGGCCGCCCGCGCCGCCGCGACCCACCTGGTGCGCCGGGGCCGACGGCGGATCCTCCTGCTCTCCGGCGACCCCCGCACGAGCGCGTCCGCCGCCACCCGACTCACGGGCTTCCACCAGGCCCTGGCCGACGCCGGCATCGACCCCGACCCGTCGCTGGTCGTCGAGGTCGACGCGTGGGACCACGAGGCGGGACTGCTCGCGACCCAGAGCACGCTCGCCCGCGGCGTGCGGTTCGACGCCGTGCTCGGCATGAACGACGCACTTGCGCTGGGCGCCATCCGGGCCCTGCACGACGCCGGGCTGACCATCCCCGGCGACGTGGCCGTCGTCGGGATCGACAACATCATCGAGTCCCGGCACTCCCACCCGCGGCTGACCACCATCGACCCGGGCCGCGCGAACATCGCCGCCCAGGCCCTCGACCTGCTGCTCGCCCGGCTCGCCGACAAGAACGGTGACGCACCCGCGCAGTCCATCGAGCGCGACTTCGAGCTCATCGCCCGAGAGTCGACAGACCTGCCCGTCGTCGGCTGACCTGGGGCCACAGAGCGAGGCACGTCGTGGGCGGGACGTCGACGTCGCCCCCGGCATGCGTCTACGGTGGGCGCCGACGCGGGGTGCCGCTGGGCTTCGAGCGCAGCGGCTGAGATCACACCCGTCGAACCTGATCTAGTTCGTACTAGCGAAGGGACGTCGATCCTTGTCTGCCATGCCCGCGCCCGGGCCGGTGTGATCCGCGCCGTCCGGCCGTGGCTCAGCACCGTCGCACTGCTCGTCGCGTGGCAGGTCGCGACGTCGGCCGGCCACGTCCCGCCGACGGTGCTGCCCACGCCGTCGACGGTGCTGTCCACGGCGGCGGGCCTCGTCCGCGACGGCACCCTGCCGCACGCCCTGCTCGTCAGCCTCGGTCGAGCGGCCGCGGGATCGGCGATCGGGGTGACGGTGGGGCTCGCGCTCGGGCTGCTCGCCGGGCTCTCCCGCGTGGGCGCGGACGTCGTGGACCGCCCGATCCAGATGGTCCGGACCGTCCCGTTCACCGCGCTCACACCGCTGCTGGTGCTGTGGGCCGGACTCGGTGAGGCGCCCCGGGTCACGCTCGTCGCACTGGCCACGGCGGTACCGATGTACCTCAACGGCGTCGGGGGCGTGCGCGGTGTGGACCCGCTGCTGCGCGAGGTGGCCGCGACGCTGCACCTGGGCCGCCTGCGCACCGTCTGGCACGTGCTGCTGCCCGGGGCGCTGCCCACCGTGCTGGTGGGCCTGCGGCACGCCCTGGGCCTGGCCTGGGTGGCGGTCGTGGTCGCCGAGACCGTGAACGCGACGTCCGGCATCGGGCACCTCCTGACGACCGGGCGCACCTACGTCCGCACGGACGTGGTGCTGGTGTGCGTGGCCGTCTACGCGCTGCTCGGGGTCGCGACCGATGCGGTGGTGCGCGCCGTCGAACGACCCGTCCTGCGCCGACGGGGCCTGGACCTGCACGAACCGTCCGGGCCGGAGCCGGCCCGGACCCGTCGAATGGAGCTGCGTTGACTTCCCTCACCACCTCACTGAAGACGACCGCGCGTCGGCCGGGAGCCGCGCATCGACCCCGGGCCGTGCGTCACGCGCGGGCCGTGGTCGGCGATCTCGCTGCACTGGCCCTGACCCTGACCGCGGCGTCGGGCTGCGCGGCCGGCACCGCGGCCGCCGACGCCGGCGCACCCGGCGCCGGGGACGACGTCGTGCTGCGCGTGGGGCCGTTGAACACGCAGAACACGTTGACGCTCGCGATCCGCAAGGGGCGGGTGGCCGAGGCCGTCCCGGCGGGTGCGCGGGTGGCCGAGGTCGCCACGTTCCCGGCGTTCGCCCCGGCCGCGGAGGCGATGGCGGCCGGGCAGGTGGACATGACGTCGGGCTCGGTGACGTCCCTGGTGGCGGCCCTGGCGGGCAACCCGGACCTGGTGGTCTTCGCGGTCGAGGTGAACGACGGCGACACGCAGGGCATCGTCGCCGCGCCGGGCACGGGCATCACGGAGGTGGCGGACCTGGCCGGGCACACGGTGGCGATCAACGAGGGCGGCACCGGCGACTACCTGCTCCGGCTCGCGCTGGACGGGGCCGGCATGACCGTGGACGACGTGACGCCCGTCCCCTTGTCCCCGCCGGAAGCCGCGGCCGCGTTCGCGACGGGTCGGGTGGACGCGTGGGCCACCTGGGACCAGTACCTGGCGTCCGCGGAACTGACCCCCGGGGCCACTCTCGTCGCGACCGCCGCCGAGATCGGGGCGACGAACCCGACGGTGCACGTGGTCAGCCGGGCGTTCCTGGACGCGCACCCGGACGTGGTCGCGGGGGTCTACCGGGCCCTGGTGGCGCAGGCGGACGCGGTGGTCGCCGACCCGGGCCTGCTCGAGCGCGCGTACCTGGACGCGGGCGCCGCCGACGACGTCGCCGCGGCCGTCGCCGCGAAGCGTCCCCCGACGATCGGACCGGCCAACGCGCACGTCGCGGCGGACGTCGCAGCGGTGGCCGGCTTCTACGCGGAGCAGGGCCTGACGGCGGACGTCGTGGAGACCGCGCGGGCGACGGTCGACGTGCGCGAACTGGGCGACGTGGGCGGCCGGGGCGACGTCGGCGGCCGGGGCGAGTGACCTCGGCCGGTCAGGCGTCGGCGAGCTCGGCGGCGATCTGCCGGCCCCATGCGGCGATCTGCTCGAAGTCGCGCCAGTCGCCCTTGGGCACCCACCGCGCGAACGGCCCGCCCATCCCCTCGCTGACACGCCCGGCGAACGTCGCGTACCCGCGCGCGCCGACGTCGATCTTCCGCATGGAGGCGTCCATCACGCCGGGACCTGCAGCCTTGGCGGTGGCCTCGTCGTCGGGGCTGCCGCCCGTCGGCCCGCTGCAGAACAGCCAGGTGGGCATCGCGCGCAGGGCGCCGGCGTTCTTGCGGACGAACGTGCGCGCGTCGCCCGCCCACCGCCCGGCGTACACGCCGCTGCCGACGACGGCGGCGCCGTAGCCGCTGAGGTCGCTCACCTCGCCGGCGGGTCGGGCCTCGGCGTCGACGCCGGCCTCGCGCATCGCGGCCGCGATCGCCTCAGCGATCTCCGCGGTGCTGCCGTGCTTGCTCCCGTATGCCACGAGGACGTGCTCGGTCATGGGTCCTGCCTCCCTGTCACGGCCACGGTAGGACGTCCACGCCGACGGCGTGGGCGGGTTGCGGGCGTGGCCTGCGCCGTTCGGCTGGCGTCACACCTCGCCGTCGTCCGATGCCAGGAACGCCTCACGGCACGTCCACGCGGCGGCGACGGCGTCCCGCGCGAGCACATCGACGGGGAGCGCGACCCCATCGCGCAGGCCCGCGTCTCTCGACTGCGCATCAGAAACCGATCCGGGTCTCGCGCAGGTGCTCGGCAGCGTCCAGGCCGCGCCCCCCGGAGCGCAGCAGGTCCCCGTACAGGCGGACGTCGCCGACGAGTCGTACGGGGGACGGGGCGATCATTCGCGGCAGGTACCGGTCGGCGCCATGGATCCGCACCCGGGCACCTGTGTCGACACGCCGCAGACCCGCCCGTCGGAGTGCCGCGTCGAGCGCGGTGTCGTCATTGAGCAGTGACACGTCGACGTACAGGTCCACGACGGGGAGGCTCGTGAAGTAGGGAGCCCGGCGTTCGAGGGCGGCGGCCCCGGTGAGCGCCCACCACACGTCGGTCCACGCTGCGGCGAGCTCACGATCGACGAAGACGTCCGAGTCGCGGATCAGGGCGTGCGCGTCGACGGTGGGGACACGTCCCGCTCGATGCCAGGCCGCCCACGCGCTCAGCAGGTCGCCCGCGGAGACGAGCACCCGACGCGAGCGCGGCCCTCGCTCGGGTCCGGTCTTCGCCGTCCAGCCGGCGCCGTCGAACGACCGGAGGGCGCGAGAGACGACGGTCGCGGACACACCCAACGCTTCGCCGATCTCGACGACCGACGGCAGCTCGAGCGGCGCGTCGCCGCGATCAGCTGCGGCCTGCGCTCGTCCGAGGACGATCTCGGCCACCGCTCCCGATGCTTCGGTCCACCGCACGCCCCTGTCTGCCGGACCGCTCGACGGAGGTGGCCCGTCGAGCACGACGGCGAGACCGGGCTCCGCCACGATCCGCGCGCGACCGGCGGCGTCCAGCCAGGCGACGAGCTGCTCCTCCAGGAGGGAGCGCGCCCCTGGGGACATCTCCTGCGCCACGACGACGGGGGTCTCCCGCGCACGAACTCCACGCTCGGCCAGACGGCGCAGCGCGGCCCGCGCGTCCTGCGGGAACCCCTCTCCGGCCCAGACGGGGACAAGGACGCTGCGCGCCCCGTGGTAGTCGACAGCGAGCCGGGCGCCCGGTTGCTCAGTGAGGCCGAAGGCGCCGCCGCCGGCACGCTCCAGGGTGCGCCCGAGGAGCGCGAGAGCTCGGTTATCAACCTCAGAGGCCTTATCCACCGGTCCAGTGTAATGGGCGACTCTGGTTGAAAACCACGGGGTTTGGGTCCCGGCCCCCCCCGTTTCGGGGCCGACGAGGCCGCGGCCACACTCCGCGCGGTCGCGGAGTGTCGGGTCGCGCGCCCGCCCGACGCGCTCGTGGTCATCGCCGGGGGCACGTACGCCTACCGGAGGCCCGACGGCGTGAACGTGATCCCGCTCGCCGCGCTCCGGCGGTAGGCGCCGCCGATCGATCAGCTGAGGTCGACCCAGTCGATCCGCCAGACGCCGGCTTCCCGGACTGCGCGGTACTCGACGCGCTGCACCGTCTCTCTGCCGGACTCGTCCGGCACCCGCTCCATGACCCAGACGGTGGCCGCGTCGCCGTCGACGTCGACCTCCGTGACAGGCGTGGAGCCGAACGTGTCGGAGCCGGCAAGGTCGATCATCGTGTCGAACTCGTCGCACGTGGTGATACCGACCTGGCTGCGGATCTGCTCGGTGGTGCTCGCCATGAACGCGTCGCAGTCGGCGTGGATGAGCGAGTCCTGCATCTGCTCGTACGCCTCGCGCGGGCCCCTGCCGTCGGCGCCGCCGAGACGCTGGTCCAGGATCACCGGGATGGCCACCGCGAGGGCGATCCAGAAGCACCCGATGACGATCCCCGCGGTGGCGAGGCCGCGCCCGGTACCGGTCCGCTGCGCCTTCACGCGCGCGATGATCGACACGACGAGGCCGATCGGTGCCGCGAGGATCGCGAGGACGAACCCGACGATGGAGAGCGTCGGCGTCGGACGCTTGGCCGGCATGGCGTAGCCCGCCGGCCCGTACGGGTAGGGGTAAGGGGCCTGGCCGGGGTACGGGCTCGCGGTGGGGTACTGGCCCGACGCCGGGTACTGGCCCGACGCCGGGTACGCGCCGGGGGCGGGGTACGCGCCGGGGGCGGGGTACGCACCGGGGGCCGCGTACGGGCCGGACGACGCGTATGGGTCGGGTGCTGCGTTCGGGTCGGGTGCTGCGGACGGTACCGGCGCCGCGTAGGGGTTGTCGGCAGCTTCCGGCAGCGGTTGGGGAAGCGGCCCCTGCGGCGCGTTCTGGTCGTGCGTCATGTTGCCCCCTGCTGGCTGCTCACCCGTCGCGACCGAGGCTAGGGCTCTCGGCGTCGTCACCCTAGGGCCGAACGGGGCCGACCGGCTGCCACTTGCGCATCGGGACTCCTGCTCCCTCCACGTCCGCCTCTCCGCAACCTCTCCATTCGCCCATGGGCCGCTCCGGGGCCGCGACGGACGGCACCACGAGTCTCACCCGGCTGGAGCTAGCTTCGCGGCCCGCACTCCGCGAAGCTGCCCGACATGGGCGGCCGTCACACGAGACTCGTGTGCGCTCACCCGACCCCCGAGCAGGCAGCGGAGATCGCCGTCGTCGACGGCATCGCCGAGCGGTTGGCCGGATACCTCGAGGAGACAACGACGCGCATTGACGCCGTGCACGTCTTTCGGGCACAGAGCATGGCCGTGCAGCGCGTCGTCGGGGAGCTGCTGGGCACGGTCGGCTTCCAGGAGGAGGTCGTGCTCACGCCCCAGGACGGCTTCGTGACGCGGGCGAGGCCCGACTTCTACTACTCGCTCGGCGAGGGGCGCGGCATCATCGCCGAGATCGAGCGCGGCGGGACGACGACGAACAACCACGACCTCAAGGACTTCTGGAAGACGCACATCGCGAAGGACGCCCACCACCTGTTCCTCGTGGTGCCGATGGCCAACTGGAACGAGGCCGGGAGTGCGCGGGAGCGGCCGTACGTGCGGGTGGTCCACCGGCTGCAGGCGTTCTTCGGCGACGAGCGGCGAGAGGTCGACGTGCTCAGTGCGCACGTGTTCGGGTACGGGAGCGAGCGGCTCGTCGAGCGTGTGTGACCGGAGCGGTGCGGCCCACCGACGTCGCGAGCACCAGCACTTCCACCCTGCGGGGCCGGGTCCTATGGTCGAGTTGTCGCATCGTCCGATCGTCGCGACGGGAGGTGGCTTGTGCAGCAACCCAGCCTCGTCGAGTGGCTCAACACCCATGTCGCGAACAGCGAAGCGCGCCGCCTGGTCGATGTCTACTTGCTCGACGTCAAGGGCATCGAGTACCGGGTGGAGACCTTCGACACCGAGAGCGCAGGGGACTACCGCTACAACGTCCGAGTGACTGACCTGGTGACCGGGCAGTCGAGCGACCACGGCAACGGAGGCCCCACTCCGAAAGAGGCGCTCGACCTCTTCCAGTGGAGGAGCATCATCGACCGCCGCGAGTAGCCAACTCGCACCCGGGCGTCAGAGCTCAGGACTCAGGCGCAGGCTCCTGCCCACTGAGAGATCGGCCGGCGCGGAGCGGCAGGTGGCCTGACGCGAACACGGACGTCGGGCAGCCCGGCCACATCGGTGTCACGAATGATCATGACGTCTCGGCGGCCCCTGCGCTCTCCCCGCTGCGCTGCCGACGGCGTAGCGGCGGCACGACGAGGCTTGGGATCGCGCGGAGCATGAAGCGGTCGAAGTGGGGAACGGTGAAGGCGGCGTAGCCGTGCGCGGGCGTGTAGAGCAGCCCCATGTCGATGAGCTCGGCGCGGGTGGGGCCCACCTGGGTTGAGTCACGGCCGAGGAGCGCGGCGACGTCGGCGGCCTTCTGGGGCTCGGGCCCGAGCTGCGCCATGGCCCGCAGGTACGCCCGCTGGAGCTCGGACGCCCGGTCGAGGCGGACCCGGAAGAAGGACGAGTCGAGCTTGGCCTCGTACAGGTCGATGGCGCTCCGGATGTCGTCCTGGGTGATCGGGCTCTGCTCAGCGACCGTCCACACCGCGTAGCCGAGCTCCTGGACGAAGTACGGGTAGCCGCCGGTCAGCTCGACGGCGGCTGCGAGCGCCAGCCCGTCGTACTCGACCCCCTCGGCGCGCGCCGGCTCGGCGAGCGCGCGGTGTGCGTCCTGCGTCGAGAGGTTGCTGATGGTCGGGAACTTGAACAGGCGCTCGGCGTAGGACTTGGCGTCACCGGCAAGCTCGGCGATCTGCGGCAGCCCCGCCCCGACCATCGTCACGGGCAATCCCCGCTGGACGACCTTGTGCAACGCGATGATGAGCGCCTCGAGCTGGCTCTTGGCCAGGAACTGCACCTCGTCGAGCAACAGCACCACGCCGCGGCCGTCGCCCTGGGCGGCCTCGCCGATCGCCACGAGGACGTCCGTGATGTCCATGGCGAGGTCACCGTGGTCCGCCAACCCGTCGACCACGTCGACGTCGAGCCCGGCACGCACCTGGCCTGAGGGGTCCACGGTCAGCGTGAAGGCCTTCAGCGCCGCGGCGGCGCGCAGGAACCGATCGGTCCACCGTGCCCGCGGCGCGAGCTCGAGGAGCGCCGTGCGGAGCTTGAGGGCCGTCGCCCGACGGAAGGCCTCCTCGTCATGCTTGGTGACCTCGTGCTCGACCACGGCCCACCCGGCGGCCAGGGCCTTCTCCCGGAACTGGCCGAGCAGCACGGTCTTGCCCACGCCCCGCAGCCCGGTGATGATCATCGACTGCTCGGCCCGCCCCCGCGCCAGGCGCTTCAGGAGGATGTCGAAGGACGCTAGCTGGTCGTCGCGCCCGACGAGCGCATCGGGACGGGCGCCCGCGTTGGGGGTGTACGGGTTGCTCACCGGATCCACAGCGCCTGCCTTACAAGTCTTGGTGCGGTTTATCTGAGTCTTGAAAAGCGCCCTAAGGCTAGCAACACATGCTGCCGTCCACGTGTGGCGCCGGGGCCGGCCGGTCGAACCGCGCCACTCGGGAATCACCCCGCCCGGGCGCGGGCGTTGACGGGCCGACGGCGCGCGTGCTGCTGGGCGGGCGCGGCGGGCCCTCCGCGACGCTGGGCCAGGGCGACTGGTTGTGCCAGCAGGCGTGGGGGTGCGTCGTCGTGTGGTCCATCCGGCCGCCGACGGCCGAGGCGCTGGCAGGCGTGGACGAGGACGGCAGGCGGTCCGACGGCGGTACTCGCGGGCACGTGAAGCTGGCCTACGCGCCGCCGCCGTGGTTCTGGGTGGTGCTCGCGGGCGGGGTGGGGCTGGTTGTGTGGCGGCACACGATCGGCGTCGGGCGTCACCACGGCCAGGCCGTGATGACCTGTTCGAGCGACGCATCCTTGTCGATGACGAGGCCCTGCATGTCCTCCGCGAGCATGACGACGATGGGCGCGCGCCGCGCGATCGCCCAGACGGCGGGCGGCGCACAGTCCAGGTCGGGGCTCCGGAACCCGACGCTGTCGACCAGGTCATCCGGCTCGATCGGCTCGCGGAACGCCCGCCCGACGGCGTGGATGGTCACCTCACCGAGCCCCCGGAGACCCGGGTCCTCGGGAGTCACCCGCGGACGCAGGTAGGGACCCTGGCCGGCGATGGTCGACCAGCAGTCGCCTGCGGCATCGACCTCACGGAACGCGTCGGCCACGTCCGCGACGGTGAGCCGGTACGTCAACGTCGGGCGCACGTCGGGGACCCCGGGAAGCCCGCTCGTCGCGAGCCATTCCCAGTCCTGGTCGCCGGCCACCGCGTCGCGTAGCGGGGCCGCCACGAGCAGCCAGCTCATCGCAACGCCCGGCGAGGCGGGGGTTCGGGAGCGCGTGGGTTCACACAGGCAACGATCGCAGGCCGCGAGCGCCCGCGGGTCACGGTTCCCTGCCCTGTGGACAGCCACGGGGCATTGCCCCCAGCCGCTACGTTCGAACCGGACAAGTCGGACAACTCCGGGGGGGCCTGTGGCCGGATTCTCCGTCGATCTAGCGGCACTGAGCCGGGCGACGAATGCGATTCTCGACACGATGGACCAGATGTCGACAGCGAGGGTCAAGGACCTCGATCCACCGGAAGCGGCCATGGGTCACGACGAGCTCGCTGCCACTCTCCGGAAGTTCTGCCGCCGGTGGGACATCGGAGTCGAGAACCTCGAGAAGGATGTCGCCTCCGTCACCGATCGGCTCGTGCAGTGCCTCCGTGCGTATGCAGGGACGGACGAGGCCGCCGCAGCCGATCTCGGCGGCGTCATCGGGCGCACCACGGGCACGGACCCGGGAGTCTCCTGATGACGGATCTGGGATCGACGAGCGACCCGCGCGAGCTCGTGCCTGGCTCGGTCTCTTCGCTGGCCGATCTCGTGTGGCAGCTACGCGGCTACGGCGACGCACTCGTCGCCGCGGGCGACGGGTTAGCCCGGATCGACACCGAGGAGGGCTGGCGGGGCGCGGCTGCGGACAGCTTCCGCGATAGCTATCACACGCAGCCGCGGCGCTGGCGCGAGGCGGGCGACGCGTTCGCCGCGACTGCAGCAGCACTCGACCGATACACGTCGACTCTCTCGTGGGCCCAGGCTCGCGGGGCAGACGCGATCGAGTTGTACGCCCTCGGCGACCGTCAGACTGCTCAGGCGCGCTCAACCCACGACGCGCTGACGGCAGGGCACGCGGTGATGACCGGCGCCACCGTCGCCCCGCCCTTCTACGACCGCGGTGAGGCAACCCGCGAGGCTGCGCGCGAGCTCCTTCAGCACGCCCGAGACCAGCTGCGCGACGCCGGCGAAAGGGAGGGCCGCGAGGTCGCCGCAGCGCTCGACCTGGCTCCCGAGGAGCCGACGTTCTGGGAGACCCTCGGCTCAGCGGCGGGCGATGCAGGCACGTGGCTCCTCCACGGGGCCCAGGATGCCGGAGTCGCCATCATCAACGGCGCAGCCTCCTACGGCAACGCCATGATCCATCACCCGGGCGACACCGCGGCGGCGCTCGGGGGGCTCATGCTCATGGGAGTCAGCGGACTCGGGGAGGCCGGCGGGCTTCTCCTCGATGCCACCGGAGTCGGCGCGATCGGCGGGATACCGCTCAACGTTGTCGCTACGGCAGGGCTCGTCACCGGTGCGGCGCTCGCCGGGACTGGGGCCATTTCCCTCTCCACGCACGCGAACTCAGACTCCAGGGTCGAGCCCATGGAGGCGCGGGCAGAGGAGCCAAGGACAGGCTCCCAGGGTCGGTCGGGCACGAAGACCGACAGATGCAAGGAGCACTTGACTGACCGAGACCTCGACGCGGCGCGGCGGGAGCTGGACGGCGAGGTGGTCGCGACGAAGTCTGGCGGCACCCCGTGGGACCACGTCGGAGAGGTGCGCGACGCTCAACGAGGTCTTGCCAACCGGATCGAGCAGCTCAAGCGGATGCTTGCCGACTCCCGCATCTCGGAGGAAGCACGAGGTGCAGCGCAATCGGAGCTCTCGGAGGCAAGCCGTCTGCTGGACTACTCCCGCGAGTTCGTCCCTCCAGCGCCGTGATGCCTGGAGCCGCCCCGGAGAAGGGATCGCCGATGACCGAAGCGCCGCAGCCTCAAGACACAAGGGCCGCGCAGGTGCCCCCGGAGGTGACTGCGCTGGCCGAGAGCACGCTCGATGAGCTCGACCCGCCGGCATGGGGCGCGTCGCCCGACGACGCGAGCGCTCTCGTGCGGCGCGCACACGCGCTGCGCAAGGTCCCGCTCGCGCAGCTCGGCGTCGAGGGCCTTCGCCTCCTGATCAGCCAGGACGTTGCTCGAGCGACGCTCGTCCCAGTCGCCCTCGGGATGCTCCGCCACCAGCCGCTCGCCGAGGGGGACTACTACCCGGGCGATCTACTCCAGGCCGTCATGCGGGTTCCTGACCTGTACTGGCGCGCGAACCCCGACCAGCTCGAAGCGCTCCGGGAAGCCCTGTCGCGCCTCGACCGCGACGACCCGTCCTACCCGACGTTCGACGACGGCGAGTTCGAGAGGTCCGTCGCGCGGTTCCGGTCTGACACCTGACGCCCGACGCCGACCGGTCCCCACCTACGGCATGCGCTCGGGAAGACGCGCTGCGTGTCAGCACCCCTTCCATAGTCCGCGAGGCAGCCGCCGCTCAGCAGCAGGACGTTACGTCCTTCGTTCTCGCCGCCATGGACCGGGGGCGACAGGGCGACGCCGGTGACCGTCGCCGTCAGCCCCTCAGACACTCCCGCAGCATCGCCCGCGTCTCCTCGTCGGCCGAGTACACGACGGTCCCGACCATCCCGCGCGTCAGCAGCACCTTGTAGACGTGCCGCACCAACCGGTCGAACGTCGCGTCGTCCACGCTCGCCCGGCTCCGGAAGTCCGGGTCCTTGTTGAACTCCCGCCGAGCCACCCACCGGTCCCCGCGCCACACCAGGTCGGGCCCGATGATCACGCCGTTCCAGTCGTACTCGAAGCCCTGCGCCGTGTAGACGCAGCCCACCTGGCCGAACCCCGCCGGGTCCGTCGCCCACAGCGACGACG
The DNA here is from genome assembly GCA_963807045.1 of uncultured Actinomycetota bacterium. GTDB lineage: Bacteria > Actinomycetota > Actinomycetes > Actinomycetales > Cellulomonadaceae > Actinotalea. Next base: position 1,208,415 of record CAWDZL010000002.1, read on the forward strand.
GCGGCGCACCACCCACCGAGCGCTCGCTCTTGAGGTTCCACGGCCGCGACCACGCGCCGATCTGCACGTCGGCCACAAGCGACCCGTCAGCACGCGGGTCGCTCCACGGCCAGCAGTACCCGGCCGTCATCCGCGCCCCGTACCCCTTCGCCATCAGCCCGGTCAGCCGCGCGTCCATCTCGGCGGGCGAGTCCACCACCTCCACCGAGAACGACGGCTCGTCCCGCCACGCAACCGGCCCGTCCCCGCGCAGCCCCAGCAGCCGCAGCACCCAGTCGATGTACCTGTCGCTCCCGCCGGCGCGAAACTGCGCGTTGAGGTCCACGGGCCGCACCTGCAGCCCGCGCCCCGCGGCCGCAGCTTCGATCTCGGGCACGCTGCCCATCTCGCCAGGCCGCACCACCTGGTACTGGTCGAGCAGGAACACGGGCACGCGGGCGGCGTCGAGCAGCTCCTCGATCTGTGGGCGGGCCTTCTCGCGCAGCGGCTTGGGCGTGTAGCGGTTGACGGACTTCTCGCGAAGCCGGTGCGCCTCGTCGAGGATCAGCACCTCGAGCCCGTTGCGCTCCGCGCCCATGAAGCTGTTGAAGTACTTGAACAGGTCCTTCGTGCGCGACGAGCCCTTCCCGGCCACCTGCCGAAGCGTCTGCGTGAACGACTTCGACCCCGTCGCGTGCAGCACCGCCCGGCCCTGCCGCGCCAGCTCGCCGAGCAGCGACAACGCGATGACGCTCTTCCCGCTCCCCGGCCCACCCGCGATCACGACGACGGTCTTCACGTCCGCGTGCCGGGCGTCGTCGACGGCCGCGAGCACCAGCTCGTAGGCGACGCGCTGCTCGTCGAGGAGCACGAACTGCTCGCGCTCCCGGATCTCCTGGGCGGCCACCGCGAGCAGCTGCCGCGACGGGCGCACGGCCGAGCCCAGCAATGCGTCCGCAGCCACGGCGCCCGACTCCGCCGCGAACCGCGAGCGCAGGAAGTCGTGCAGCTCGCCCCGGCGCTGCCCCGTGAACAGGCGCGCCTCCTGCGCGGCAGACATGACGCGCAGGTCCTCGACACCCAGGTCCGTCGCGTTGTGCAGGTACGCGACGCCCGCGACGGCGTCGGGCGCCTCGGCCAGCGAAGCGGTGAAGTCGCGCAGGTAGTCGACGTAGCCGGCGACCTGCGCGGACGGGTGCAACGACGGCCGGTAGGGCGCGCCGTCGACCTCGACGAGCGTGTCGCTGCCCTCCCATCGCGACGCCGTCCCCCACTGCTTCAGCTCGACGACCAGGTACGACGGCGCTCCCGTCGTCGGGTGCACGCCCGCCAGGACGACGTCGGCCCGCTTGCTGCTCAACGGGAGCCGGTGCTCCAGGATCACCTCGACCTTGGTCAGGCCGGCGTCGCGGAGGTCGCGCGCGAGCGCGGGCAGGCTGTTGCGCCATGACCGACGCTCGCCCGCTCCCGGCGCGCCCCAGCCGCTGCCGAAGAAGTGCTCCGCCAGCACGCGTTCCAGCTCGGTCGCGTCCTTGTCCGTCATTGCCGCGAGCGCGCCCGCGCTCATCCGGTTCAACCCCACCGACGTCGTCCCCTGGCAGCACGAAGGATCGTGCGGAGGGGACATGTCCTCCGGCGCCTGAAGGCGCGCGGCGGAAGTCCGTCGGCCCGCTTACGGCTCGGACACTAACCCGGCTGCCCGACGTCGGGGGCGCGGCACACGGGAGAAGCGACCGCTCGCGGCCCCGCCCGGCGTGCCACAGTGGTCGTGTGAGCACGACGCCGGAGCCGCAGCTGGGCGAGCTGACCCGCCTCATGCGGGAGTTCACCGAGCAGCGCGACTGGGCCCGGTTCCACGACCCGAAGTCGCTGATCCTCGCGCTCGTCGGCGAGGTCGGGGAGCTCGCCGAGCTCTTCCAGTGGCTGCCCGCCGAGGACGCGGTCGCGCTGGCGGACGATCCCGGCCGGCGCGAGCGGGTCGAGCAAGAGCTGGCCGACGTCCTGCTGTACCTCGTCCGCCTCGCGGACGTGCTCGGCGTCGACCTCATGGCGGCTGCGCGGGCCAAGCACACGGCGGCGCGCGCGAAGTACCCGCCGCAGGAGTTCCAGGGCGTCGCGCCCGAGAAGGGGTAGTGAGACCCGCGGCGCACATCGGGCGTCCGGGTACGTGAGTTCATCAGCACCGGGGGGTATCGATGAGCAAGCGATTCAATCCACCGCCGGGTTGGCCGGTCCCGCCCACCGGATGGGTGCCGGAGGCCGGCTGGGTGCCCGACCCCGAATGGCCGCCGGCGCCGCCTGGCTGGCCGTTGTGGGTCTACACGTCGCCTCGCTGGCCGCTCGCGACGGGTGCGGCCGTCGCAGGCCTGATCCTGGGCCTCGGCATGGGCACCGCCAGCGGCAACGCCGCCTCAGGCCGGGCCGAGACCCTCGTGGCGGAAGCGAGCGACCAGAGAGCCGAGGCAGAACGGCTCGTCGCGGACGCCGACGCCGAACAGGACGACGAGGCCGACGCGTTGGACCAACGCGAAGCGCAGCTGGACGATCGTGAGGCCGAAGTCGAAGCCCGAGATGCGGCCGTGACCGACGTCGAGGACCTCGCCGCCGCTCAGGCGCAGCTGGCCGCCGGCCAGCAGGCGCTTGCCACGGCTCAGCAGGCCCTTGACGCCCGCGCTGCAGAGGTCACCCAGCGCGAGGCCGCGGCTGCTGCAGCCGCGGCGGCACCTCCACCGGTGAGTGCCCCGCCGCCGTCCGGCGATTCCGCCTACTACGAGAACTGCGACGCGGCTCGAGCTGCCGGCGCAGCTCCCCGTCCGCACCGGTGATCCGGGCTACCGCTCTGGTCTCGATCGCGACGGGGACGGCGTGGGCTGCGAGTAGGCGTCAGCCAGACCGGACGGGGCGTCTTCTGTCATTGACAGGCTCTGAGGCGACTCCCCGCAGGTGGGCGCGGGGAAGTTGCTTCGCTCCCATTCCGCGGGCTCCTTCGCAGCAACTCTGTGACGTCCCGGACTCCTGTGGTGCGGCGGCCAAGCGGACATGGACAACCAGATCGCCAACTCCCCTCCCTCGCCGAGGGTTGGCCATGCGACTTGTCGATGTGGACACCGACGGCTTCGCCACCCTGATCGCAACGCTCCGCGAGGAGGGCGGCGACACGACGACCGTCGAAGCCAAGGCGGCCGCCGGCGGCTTCCCGACCGACCTCGCGCGAACAACCAGCGCCTTCGGCAAACGGGAGCCTGGCAGCGAAGGCCCCACCACCGCGGCGCTCGAAATCGCTGGCTCAAGCCCCTCGAAATCGCTGGCTCAAGCCCCTCGGAATCGCAGGTTCACGCTAGGCTGAGCACGTGTCGCCACAGCTCACAAGCATGGTCACGCGCCGCGTCGAGGCGCTGATCGCATCCCGGCTGCCAGAAGAGCAGGTCATCCTCCTCGAGGGGCCGCGGTCAGTGGGCAAGTCCACCCTGCTGCGAGCCGTCGCCGCCGTCCACCATGTCGATGTCCTCGACCTGGATGACCTCGCCACCCGTGACGCCGCCGCCGCTGACCCGGCCATGTTCGTCGCCGGCCCGTCACCGGTCTGCCTGGACGAGTACCAGCACGCCCCTGCCGTGCTCGACGCCGTCAAGGCCGAGCTGAACCGCGATGGGCGCCCCGGACGATTCCTGCTGACCGGCTCCACCCGCCACACCGCACTGCCGACAGTTGCCCAGGCCCTGACGGGACGGCTGCACCGCATCCCCGTGCTCCCGCTCTCGCAGGGCGAGATCGGCGGCGTCCACGAGACGTTCCTGGCCGACCTCCTGCACCGAAACGCGGCCCTGCCGCAGGGTCGCTCGACGACGTCACGCGAGGAGTACATCGACCGGGTCGTGGCCGGCGGGTTCCCCCTGGCCATCCAGCGCGGACAAGCCGCTCGCCACCGGTGGTTCGACGACTACACGAGGCTGACTCTCGAACGCGACGTCCGCGACCTGAGCCACCTTCGTCAGGGCGCGATACTGCCCGCGCTGACGAACAAGCTCGCCGGGCAGACCGCCCAGGTGCTGAACATCACCGCAGCCGCCTCGGCGGTCGGGTTGGACCGAGCCACCGCCGACTCCTACGTCCGACTGCTCGAAGCGGTGTTCCTGCTCCACCGCCTCCCCGCGTGGGGCACCACCCTGACGGCCCGCTCCAGCGCGTCCCCCAAGATCCACATGGTCGACTCCGGAGTCGCCGCCCGACTGCTGAGACTCACACCCGCCAAGCTGTCCGAACGAACGCCGGCAGCACTGACCGAGTTCGGGCACCTTCTCGAGACCTTCGTGGTCGGCGAACTCCTCAAGCAGGCGTCCTGGCTCGACGACGTGGCCGTCATCGGGCACTGGCGCACCCACGACCAGGACGAAGTCGACCTCGTGGTCGAACGCGATGACGGTGCCGTGGTGGCATTCGAGGTCAAGGCGGCCTCGCGGGTCCCAGGCGCGGAGATGCGCGGACTGCGCAAGCTGCGCGAGGCGGCCGGGGACTCCTTCCTCGCCGGGGTGGTGCTCTATCTCGGCGAACGCAGCTACACCTACGAGGACCGACTGCACGCCGTACCCGTCGACCGCCTGTGGACCCCCCGAATCGGCGCCGAGAGCGGCCCGGGCGGAGCCCTGGAGGCAACCTGAAATGCGATCTTCTGACATCGGCAGCGACACCCCGCCCCGGCGGGGCGCCCATCCTGGCCGGGGTGGCGGTCCCCGCAAGGGCATGGGTCGTCCGTTCCTGTGGTTCGTCGTCGTCGTGAACGCCGTGCTTGGCGTCGGGCTGCTCGTGGTCGCGGTCGGGATACTCGTGGGGCCTGCCGAGGACCGCGCGTGGAGTGTCACGACGTGCGTCGTCGTCGCGGTCGGCGCCGCGGCCTGGGTGGCGCTCGGGTCGTTCAGCTTCCACCGCAACTACCTGCACGTGCCGCCCATGACGGGTCGCCGGGTGGCTGTCACGGACGTCGACGGCGAGCGCGCGGTGGTGCTGCCGTGGCGGACGACGTTCCTGTCGCAGCCGTTCGCCGTCGCGACGTTCGTCGTCGTGCTCGGGGTCGGGCTCTCGGTGGTGCTGCTCGGTGACGACAACCCCGGCTGGTGGATTCCCGCGGCCGTCGTCGCGCCCGTCGCCGTCTTCCTCCCGGACAGGGTGCTCCAGCTACGCCGGCACCTACGCCTGGTCATGTCGCCGACAGGAATCGGCGTGACCGGCGCCGACGGCGACGCGTGGCTCACCTGGGACGACGTCCGGGGCTTCAGCGTGGAGCAGGTCAACCAGTGGACGGTGATCCGCATCGTCGGCGTGGACGGCGCGGCGTCGTGGCGGTACCGCCGTCGGCCACGGCTCCTGTACGCGACAGTGCCCACCCGACCGTGGGTGGACGTCCCCGGCCCCGCCCTCGAGATCGACGCGCAGGCACTCATCGAGGCCATCGCGCACTACCGGCGCTATCCCGCGGCGCGTACGGGTCTCGCCGGAGCGGTCGGCCGACAGCGCCTCGTTGGCACGCACGCCGAGGGGCCCTTCGCCCCGGGTGCCTGACGACGGCCGGCCCACCCTGAACCCGACCGCGTTCGGGATGCTCCGCTACAAGCCACTGCTCGACGGTGACCTCCACCCCGGCGATCTCCTCCACGCCGTCATGCGCGCGCCGGACTCCCACTGGCGTGCGAACCCGTGGCGAAGGCTTCGTCACACATTGCGTGACGAAGCCTTCGCCACGAGCGCAGCCTCGTTCCGGCAGGCCGCGCCTCAGCCCTGTCCCTCGTCATCCGCGGGCGGCAGCGTCGCCTCCAGGTGGTCCCGCAGCCCGGCCCAGACGGCCCGCTCCTGCCGCGCGCTCACGGCGTGCACGACCGGCGACGCCGCCCGCAGCCACCCCCGGCACTGCACGTCCCGCGACCAGTGCATCCGCGTCCGCCGACCCTCGGGCTCGAAGGTCAGGCGCCCCGCGACGTCCATGCCCGGCATCCGGCTGACCGACGCCATCGCGCGCGGCCGCTCCACCACCGTGTACTCGGTGACCACCGGCATGGGCCGGCGCCGCGTGCGCACCAGCGCGGTGAACCTCGTGCCGGCCGCCACGGGCCCCGGCGTCAGCTGCTCCACGCTGAGCATCCGCGAGTTGTACTCCGGCTCGTGGCACTCGTCGGCGACGTAGTCGAAGACCACCTCGGCCGGCGCATCGATGAGGATCTCTCCGACGATGGGCTTCATGGCCTCTCCTCCCGACGATGGATCTCCAGCGCCAGCAGCACGCCGCCGCCAGCGGGCAGGGCCTCCACCACCAGCGTGCGCCCGCCGCGGCAGGCGCACAAGCCGCCCGACGACGACGCCCGGGACGACGTGCAGCCTGTGCTCCGGCCGGCGGGGCCGCTCTCCTGACGCACCCCGATCAGTCCGCCGCCCGACGCCGGTCTGCCACCTTGACGATCTGGCACCTGCAGCGGACGAGGACGACGCCATGCCCACCCTGATCTACCTCACCAACACCTCCCTCGACGGCTACATCGAGGACACCTCGGGTCGCTTCGACTGGAGCGTGCCCGACGAGGAGCTGCACCAGTTCTTCAACGACCTCACGCGGCCCATCGGCACGTTCCTCTACGGCCGCCGCCTGTACGAGAGCATGGCCGTCTGGGAGACCGACCCCGACCTCGCGACCCACTCGCCCGTCACCGCCGAGTTCGCCGACCTCTGGCAGGCCGCCGACAAGGTCGTCTGGTCCACGACCCTCGACGCCCCGCACACCGCCCGCACCCGCATCGAGCGCACCTTCGACCCGGCCGCGGTCGGCGATCTCAAGGCCGCCGCCACCGCCGACCTCGCCATCGGCGGCGCCGCCCTCGGCGCCACCGCCCTCCGCGAAGGCCTCGTCGACGAGGTCCAGCTGGTCATCCACCCCGTCGTCGTCGGCGGTGGCAAACGCGCCCTGCCCGACGGCGTCCGCGCCAACTTCGAGCTGCTCACCCACCGCCGCTTCCCCCACGGCCAGCTCTACCTGCGCTACGCCGTCCGCCCCTGAACCCCACCAAACAGCCACCCGCCGAGCGCTGCCATCTGACGCGAGCGCTGCCGTCTACACGGCAGCGCTCGCGAGGAGTGGCAGCGCTCGCCACCAGGTCGAGGGGCACCCCGCTCGCCGGCACGGGCTGGCGCGCCTTCGGCTGCCGTGGCTCGCGGCGAGCAAAGGTCCGCGGTGCGCGCATCTGATGTGCGCAGCGCGGACCTTTGTGCGTGGCGAGCCGCAACGACGTCAAGCCCCCGCCGGGCGCCGCCGCTGCGGGACGCGGGGCCTACAGCTGCGGGCCGCCTGGCAGGTTTCGGAGCGCGCCGTTCACGACGCCGGACAGCCCGTTGTCGCCGTTCCGGCCCCGGAGCTCGTGGTTGTTCGCGCCCTTCATCCTCGAGTTCTTGACGCCCGTCTTCGTGTCGACCTGCTGGTCCGCGGCCCGCACGTCGACCATCCGCGCCTCGGTCTCCGACTCGTAGTTGTGGTGCTTGTCGGAGTTGCGGTACCGCAGGTAGACGAACCCGTAGAACGCGAACCCGGACAGGAACAGGACCAGCCCGAAGAGCCGCGGGTCCGACGAGCTGGACGAGCTGTCGCCCGAGGCGACGATGACCTGGTGGAGCAGCTCGAGTCTCATCGGCCCACCACCAGGATGATCGTGCCGAGCACCATCCCGATCACCTGCACCACCGCAGAGACCGCGAAGAGCTTGGCCTTGTTGATGGGCACCGAGCCCATGGTCTCGCCGGTGCGGGCATTGACCGCCACGTAGTGCAGGAACGCCGTGCCGTTCTTGCGACGCTCGTAGTAGCTGTACAGCCACACGGGCAGGTAGGCGGACACCCAGCGCTGCCCGACGACGTCCATCCGCTCGGCGTCCCAGCGCACGCCGCGGTCGTAGAAGTCCAGCGTCGAGTTGCACTGGTACCGCGCGATGTCACCCGCCTGCAGCTGGGCGAGCGGCATCAGCTGGTCGAGGTTGCTGTCGCGGCGCTCCATGGTGAAGCCCGCCAGGTAGTTCGAGTCGTACCGGACGGCATTGCCGGTGTCGAACGGCATGATCGAGTTGATGATGTTGTTCGTGTTCTCGGACGCGCGCTGGTCCAGCCGGGTGCTCGAGGACTCGACCGTCAGGTCGTTCACGTGCAGGTCGAACTCACGGGCCACCTGGTAGATCGCCACGTCGTAGCGGGTCTCGTGACTGTCGCCCACCTTGACGGTGTACCGGCGCAGCTCGTGCTCACCGACGCCGCTCATCGAGGCGTGCGCGTTGACGTCGATCACCATGTACGGCAGGTACACGCCGAGGACGTTCTCGGGCGCGAACTCCTTCTTGAACCGCGGGTGCGCGAAGAACTGCCGCTTCTTGACGAACTCGCGGATCTTCGCGACCGCCGCCTCCTTGGGCAGGCGGAACGGCAGGATCATGTCCGGCACCGCGCCGTTCGGGATCTGCTGGTTCATCGACAGGACGTTGCGGCACCAGTGGCACCGCGCCTGGGTGCTGCGGTTCGTGTCGACGACGACGTCCGCCCCGCACGCGCCGCACCGGAACGTCAGCACCGTGTCCGTCGACTCGATCCGCGACGCGCCCGAGCCGATGACCAGGCCGCGCAGCTCCTCGATGGGCCCGTCGAGGCCGAACTCCGCCAGCGCCCCGACCGGCTGCCACTCGAACCGGCAGAACGCGCACCGCAACTGACCCGTCGCCGGGTTCTGGCTGATCTCCGTGGACCCGCACCGGGCGCACTTGGTCAGCCCGTCCGCGGCGTCGGCGTCGGTCTGGACCACGCGTGGCTCGTCGCCCGACGCCGGAGGTGGCGGGGGCGGGGGAGGCATGGCGGGCCCGCCCGACGCCGGTCCGCCCGACGCCGGTGGTGGCGGGGGAGGAGGTGGCGGCGTCGCGGGGGGAGGCGGTGGGGGAAGGACGCTCACGACTACAGCCCGAGGACCTTGTTCTTGGCGGCGTCGTAGTCGGCCTGGGTGATCAGGCCCTGGTCGAGCATCGCCTTGAGCTGGGTCAGCTTCGCCACCGGGTCGTCCGCTGCGGGCGCGGCCGGCGCGGGCGCAGGCGGCGCGGGCGGCGGCGTCTGTGCCGCGGGGGCGGCGGGCGGCGTCGTGTTCGGCTGCTGCTGGAGGCCGCTCACCGCGCTCCCGGCCGCACCCATGCCCAGCCCCAGGACGGCCATGTTGGCGCCCCCGCCGCCGCTCTCGCCGGCAGCCTGGATGCCCCGGGCCGCCGCCTGCTGCATGAACGAGTTGCCGCGGGCGCCACCGAGCGCGTCGGCCTTCTTGACGTCGCTGAGCAGGGCGCGGGTGTCCTCGTCGTACTCGACGGCCTGCAGGGCGACCTTGACGATCTGCAGACCGCGGTCCGTCGTCCACTGGTAGCCGGCCTCGACGGCCGCCGCGAGCGACTGCGCGAACCCGACCGAGTCGCTCTGGATGCGGGCGATCCGGTTCCCCTTGCTGGGGTCGTTCGTGTAGAGCGAGAACGCCTGCGACAGCGACCCGACCACCTCGTTGAAGAGCTGGCTCGCGGCGTCGTTCTCGAAGTCGGAGAAGTCGAAGACGGCCGCCGTCGCCGTGTAGTACGTCAGCGGAACGAACTGCTTGACGAAGAGGACCGGGTCCACGATCCGCAGGCTGTAGGTGCCGCGCGTGACCGCGCCGACCTGTGCGCCCAGGTACGCGTCGTCCCAGTAGATCTCCGACTGGGTGCCGAACCGGTTGTTCGGGATCTCCTTGAGGTTGACGTAGAACGCCAGCTGCTGGGAGCCCGGCTGCCCACCGAACTTGAACCGCTCCCAGGACATCCCGAAGGTCGAGCCGAAGATGCCGTCACCGGCGAACAGGGACTTCGAGTTCGGGTCGTCGGAGTTCCAGATGTACCCGCCCGGCTCGGCGACGAGCGCCGTGAGCTGGCCGTCCTGGAACGTCAGCAGGCCGTAGCCCTCCGGCACCACGATGCGGCTGCCGTTGCTGATGATGTTCTGCGAGCCCTGGGTGTTCGACCCGCGGCCGGCGTTCTGCCCCTGCGGAACCGCGGGGAACAGGGCCGCCGTCGGCTCGAGCCCCGCCGGGGGGACCAGGAAGTCCTTCCACTGGTCGGCGAAAGCGCCACCGAGCGCACCCGCGAATGCCTTGATGAGTCCCACTGTCGCCTCCGGTGATTCACGAGTGCTCGTCGCGGCGGCGAACCGTCACGACGACGGCGGCCGCCCCCGCGCAGCCGGCCTGGGCCAGGCAGTCGCGATGCTAGCGGACCTCCATGTGGCGGGAACGGCCCGGCGTCGCGCTTCGTTCAACGAGGAGGGCGACGAAGGGGGACGTCATGGATCGGCTGGACGCGGCGGAGGTCGTGGCCTCGGGGGTCGTGGGCTTCGCCTGGTACGCGATGCCCGACGCCGTCCGCTCGCGCCGGGTGCGTGGCTGGCTCAAGGCGGCGCTGCTGGTGCCCGTGGCACTCATCGGGGTGGCGCAGGCGCGACGGGCCGACGGCGAGGCCGGCGCCCCGTCCGAGTTCACCGCGGGCGACGGCACGCTCGCGCGGGTGCGCACGCTGACCTCCGCGGAGCCGGTGCTCGACGCCGGGGCACTCGGGCTCGCGGACGAGGGACCGGGCCCGGCTCGGCTCGCGGCGGCCGTCGGCGTCGGGGGCCTGATGCTCGCGGCGGGCGGCGCGGGCGTCCTGGCGGGCGAGCGGGCGCTCTACCGGCTCGGGGAGCGCCTGGCCGCCCGCGGCGTCAGCCATCCGCACACGCGCATCGGCATCGCGGCGGGTCTCGCGTCAGCCGGGCTCGCGACGGCGATGGGTGCGAGCGCCGGCCGACGCCCCTGACAGGAGGGCGCGCCCGCGAACCGGATACCGTCGCCGGCGCCAAGCCCGGCGCCCGCTCAGAACGCCCGGTAGTCCGTCGGCGCGGCGCGCGGCGGCGACGATGGCGCGGGCGCGCCGCGGGTCGACGCCGGCGCGATGGAAGTCCCACACCGGGATGCCCGCCCAGACCTCGGCGGGCGGGGGGACGCGCATGCCGTCCGGCGTCGGGCCGGGCGCGCGCTCGCCGTGGTGGCGAACCAGCCACGACCATGCCGCCCACGCCGTGCTGGTCACGACGCGCTGCTCGAGGACGGCCGGGACCAGGGCCTCGAACACCCGGTCGGTGCGGAGGAGACGCAGGCCGACGGTGCACCGCCAGGCATCGCGCACGACGCCGGGGGGGCGGGGCGAAGGTCGTGGCGTCGTCGGGGTCACCCGGTAGGCAGGGTCGTAGGGGCCGTGGCCGAGCGGTGCAAGGGTGCGGTGCAGGTCGAGCGGCCCGTCGACCGCGACCGTCACGCGCTCGCCCGCTGCGCGGCCCACCTCCACCGTTCGATCCTCACACGCGGCGCCGTCACGGCACCTGCTGCGGGTGCTCAGCCGACCGAGCGGATGCGCTCCGCCGTCGTCGGCACGCCGCGCTCGACCAGCTGCCATCCGCCGTCGCGCCACACCTCGTACCGCTCGAGGACAGCGGGGACGCCGGCGGCTGTACGGGCGTCCGGACCGTCCATGACGTGGAAGTGCAGGTGGGGCGCTGTGGAGTTGCCCGTGTGCCCGACCCGGCCGAGGACATCGCCGGCCGCCACGCGGTCGCCTCGCCGGACCGCCACCGTGCCCGGGGCGAGGTGCGCATAGAGGAGGTGCCCGACGTCGGACGCGACGAGCACGTAGTTGCCTGCGACCGGCCAAGGGTTGTCGCGGTCGAACCGCGCCATGGTGCGCAGGACCGCCCCGAGCTCGCGGACCACCTGCACGCGGGCCCGCTCCGCGATCCCGTCGACCGCCGCGACCACCTCGCCGTCGGCGGCCGCATGGATCGGCTCGCCCCAGCCGTAGCAGTCGCGCGTGGGTACGCCGACGACGGCGCCCCGCAGCCAGGACGCGTCGGCGTACCGGCCGCGCTGGTCGAGCCGGACGAAGTCGAAGGCGTACCGCTGGCCGAGGATGTCGGTGCCGTGGCTCGGCACCTTGCTGCCGGGCGACCGCACGGCCGTCCACTCCCCACGCAGCGGCAGCTGGACGACGACGGCGTGCTCGGCGTCGAACACGGCGGACCTCCTTCGGCGAGCGGTTGGCTCAGAGGTCGACACCGTCCCACAGGACGAGGGCTGGCGCGTCCAGTTCGACCGGCTCCCGTACGAGGGCGGGACGGTCAGGCCGGGCGGTACTCGGAGGAGACCGTGTGCGGCGGGAGGAAGGGTTCGACATCGGGCCGGAACCAGTCGGGGCATCGGTCGTAGATGACCATCTCGCCTCCAGCACGGGCCATGTAGACCACGTCGCGTTCCCACAGGAAGAGAACGGAGGCGTCGAACTCCATGACGAGCTGAGGCACCATCACGAAGAGGGCGCGAACGGCTTCCTCGCGCGCGTCGGGGTCGCCACGGTTCTCGACGAACCAGACGATGTCACCGGTGACCGGTCCGCCGAGTATGTGGTCGTACTCCTCGGTCCCGAGCGGGCTCGGACCCTCGACGGATACCGAAAGCGCGCCCCGTTCCATGGAGCCGTGATCGTTCGGTTCGCCCAGCCTCGCGATGAGCCATGCCTCGATCACATCGAGTGGTGTCTCCGAGCACAGTAGGAGCGTGTACGTCCACACGAGCATCGCCTTCCTCGAGCACCTAGGGGAACAACGGAATCACGTCGCCCCCCTTGACGACGATGACCTCGAGGAGACCGTCGATCGGGTAGCGGAACTGTTCGCGCAACGCGTTGAGGCTCACGGCAGAGTCATCCAGGTTCAGGACCACGCGCTCTGTCTGTTCGTCGGTGATCTTGCGGCGAACACCGTCCCAGATGTTGCGGGCTTTGTCGGCAGTCGGTGCGTAGTTGTCGAAGATCTTGCCCTCGATGCGGTAGTCGGGGTTCTTCGGTCCAGGAGTTGCCGGCCCTCGCTCGATGTCGTAGCCGTGCTGGGCGAGCGTGCGCGCTGACTCGTCCTGCCGCAGCAGGCTGCGCACGTTGTCCGCACTGGCGTTCGCCGAAGGCAACTCGGGCCTACCGCGGGGCGTGGCGTTCGGGTCGGGCGGGCGTGACGGCTCGGTCACTCGGCGTCCGGTAGGTAGGTCGCCGGGTTGGGCGTGGGTGCGAGTGTCCGGGCGTCGTGAGGGTGCGGCCACGATCGGTGCGGCCAGTTCGTCGCCGGTGTGGGTGGCGGTGTCCGTCACGTCGTCGGCGGCGCGGCGCAGGGAGTCGGCCGGCCCCGGGGCGATGGCGGCGTGCAGGCCGTGACTTAGGGCGCCCATGGCGGTGGTGAGCTGGGTGAGCAGGTCGCGCAGGGCGTGGGCGGAAGTCAGGGTGGCGGTGATCTTGACCCCGACATGGGTCGCCAGGGAGGCGACCCGGGTCGTGACCTGCTCGATGACCAGCGGGGTGGCCAACCCGACCGAGCAGACCAGTTCCGCGGCCCAGGAGATCGCCGCGCCGACGACGTCGGCCAGGGCATCACGGACCACGTCGTGCACGACCTGCACGACCGTCGCGGCCAGGCCCAGACCGGTCACGATCGTGCTGGCGCCCTGCCCCAGGCCCCTGCAGACCTCGGCCATCTCGGCTGCGCGCAGCCGGTAGGCAGCCACCGCGTCCCCAGTCATGTCCTCCAGATCCACGGTCACGATCCGGTCCAGCTCGTGTCCGGCCGCGGTCAGCGCCTGGCCCACGTTCTGCCAGGTGGACCCGAACGCACCCACGGCGGCGGGGTCTCCGGTCAAGTCGTCCAGCCAGCCCTGCAACGGATCCAGGTGCTCCATCAACCAGCCCAGGCCCGCACTTAGCAGCTCTCCAAGCGGGTCCGAGACCGCCGCCGCCACGTCCGCGACCGTGCCGACCCCGGCCAGGGTGATGTCCAGCCACGCCCCGTCCCCGACCGCGGTCGAGAGGTCCGTGACCGACTCCACCAGACCCGCCCCCGCCCACGGGGACGCCGACACCTCCTCGGCCGCCAACCCCACGCTCACCGGCCCACCGCCACCGCGCAGGCTGGCCCGGCCGCCGACGGCGCCACCACGCTCACGCCGCTCGACGTCTCGGGCCCCTGGTCATCGCTCACGACAACGGACCGTAGAGACCCCGCACCGGCGACCGTAAGCAGGTTCCCGGATCTGTGGACAACGCCGGTCGCGGCCTCTGGTCGTCCACAGCACCCCGGAGGCCCTGTCCGGTTTGTGCACACTTCGATAGGTTGCGGGCATGCGCAGGGGGAACACGCACACGCCGACTACCGCCATACATCACGCTTGCCACAGGCCCCGCTCGTCAGACCGCGGCCGCGACGGTGGACCGGGTCCTGGCGGCGTGCGCGACCACCGCGGCAGCCAGGCTCGGGGCCGAACCACCGTCGCGGCGACCCTCCTCACGCTCGCCCTGACGGTCTCCGCCGTGACCGGGTGCACCGGTGGCGACCATGCCCCGGACTGGACCCCCACCCCAGCGACGCCTGTGGCCCACTCGACACCAACGCCGTCGCTCGACCCCGCCGCGATCAAGCCCGAACGCCCCACCGCCATGGACACCTTCGACAGCGCCGGCGCCGAGGCCCTCGCCGTCTACTACATGCAGCTCGTGCCCTACGGCTACGCCACCGGTGATGTCACAGAGCTGCGCGAGCTCGCCGACACCGAGTGTGTCTTCTGCAACAGCGTCATCGACGGCGTCGAGAAGGCCGCTGCCGCCGGACAGCGCACCACCGGCGGCGTCCCGACCATTCACGACGTCAGCTCCCTCGAGACCGAGGTCGATGCCTGGTGGGCCGTCGCGGTGGAGCTTGACCAGGGGCCGTCGCAGTCGCTCGACCGCTCCGGGAAGGTCATCGGCGGTTCGCCAGACGCCGCACGCTTCCAGGTCGACCTCGCGGTGACCCACGACGGCAGCAGGTGGCTGGTCAGGGAAGTGACACCCACCAAGGTCGACCCGGTGTCACCGTGATCATCCGGGCAGCGGCTCTGGTCCTGTCCGTCCTGGTGGGAGCGTCCGACCCGCCGCCGCTGGTCGACTACGACGCACAAGCGCACGGCAGCGCTATCGACGTCATCGGCGCGCACTCCGACGGTGGCGTGCGGCCGGGGAGCAGCTCGGATGATCCGGTCCTGGATGAGTACTCCCGCGACGCGTGTGGCACTGAGGGTGCGCCCGCCTACCTCAACGCGGACTGCTCGGGCTACGCCGCCGACGTCCCGCGACCCGACTGCGGCGGGCCGGAGCCCCTGCGCCCGCTGCTGCACCGCCACCGCGAGACGGTCACCAGCCCTTGGAGCAACTGGTCCATCGCGCTGGGCTGGACCTGCCCTGGCGACCCGGCCGCCGTCGTCTTCACAGAGGCCGACCTACGCCGGTTGCCGATCGCGCCGTCCGCGCTGCATGTGCAACCGAACCGCCCCGAGGTCCTGGTCAACAAGCCGACCATCGTCTACACCGACCCCGCCACCCAGACCTTCACCCCGACCCTGCTCGGCCAACCCCTCGACGTCGAAGCCACCCCGACATCGTTCAGCTGGGACTTCGGCGACCACACCGACCCCATCACCACCACCAGCCCCGGCCACCCCTACCCCGACCACGACATCGCCCACCCCTACCCGTCCCTGGGCACCTACACCATCACCCTGACCACCACCTGGACCGGCCGCTACCGACCCACCGGCACCACCACCTGGCTCCCCGTCACCGGCACCGCCACCACAACAACCACCAGCCCACCCATCACCACCGTCGAAGCCCCCACCCACCTCGTCTCCGGCAACTGCCACCACCACCCCCACGCCCCCGGCTGCTAACCCCACCGCCCGCACCGAGGAGGGCCACGCACACGCCCCGTCGAAGCTGGGAGGGTTCGCGCGCCCGAAGGGACGCAACCCTCCCAGCTTCCGCGCTGAGCGGCGTCGGGCACTCCCGCGCCGGCGACGCCGGGCCCCCATCGCACGCGCCCACGCGTCCCGCAGGGGCGCACCGCCGAAGCTGGGAGAGATAGCGCGCCCGAAGGGACGTAACCCTCCCAACCTCCCGCCGCGGCAGCGTCAGGCGCGCCACCCGCGACCCACCCCGTCGAGGCGAGGCGGACCGAGCCCAAAGCTGGGAGAGATAGCGCGCCCGGAGGGACACAACCCTCCCAACCTCTCGCCGTGGGGAGGGCGCGGCGCCCGGCCCACCGCCGTCGGGCCTCGCCTGCGCCGCTTCCGCACCCCACCGTCGTAGCCTTACGACTCGTGCCTGACGACGCGCAGCAGCCCTGGGTCAAGAACTACCAACCGGGCGTCCCGGCCGAGATCGAGCTTCCCCACCGAGCCGCTGACGGCGATGCTCGAGCGCTCCGTGCGCGAGGCCGCCGCCCACCCCGCGATGGAGTTCTTCGGCCGCCGCACCACGTACGCGGAGCTCGGCGACCAGGTCGCCCGCTGCGCCGAGGGCCTGCGCCGCCTCGGCGTCCGGCACGGCGACCGCGTCGCCCTGATCCTGCCCAACTGCCCCCAGCACGTCGTGGCCTTCTACGCGGTGCTGCGCCTGGGCGCCGTCGTCGTCGAGCACAACCCGCTCTACACGTCGCGCGAGCTGCGCCACCAGTTCGAGGATCACCAGGCCCGGGTCGCCATCGTCTGGGACAAGGCCGTCGGGGCGATCCGGTCCTTCCCGCCCGACGTCGCCCCCCGCCACATCGTCGCGGTGAACCTCCTCGAGGCGTTCCCGACGGCGAAGCGCGTCGCCCTCGGCCTCCCCGTCCCGAGCGTGCGCGCCACCCGCCGCTCACTCACCGAACCCGCGCCCGGCGCCATCCCGTGGCGAGCGCTCCTCGCGCACGGGACGCTCGACGTCGACCACCCGTGCCCCTCGGTGCACGACCTCGCGGCCATCCAGTACACGTCGGGCACCACGGGTCGCCCCAAGGGCGCGATGCTCACGCACCTCAACCTCTACGCCAACGCGCTGCAGGGCGAGGCGTGGATGCACGGCGCGGAGTACCGGAAGGAGATCTTCTACGCGATCCTGCCGATGTTCCACGCCTTCGGCATGACGCTGTACCTGACGTACGGGATCCTCAAGCAGGCGCTGCTGGTGCTGTTCCCCAAGTTCGACCCGGGCATGATCCTCGACGCGATGAAGCGCTCGCCCGCCACCGTCTACTGCGCCGTCCCGCCCATCTACGAGCGCACCGCGATGGCGGCCCGCGAGCGCGGCGTCTCGTTGCGCACCTGCCGGTTCTGCATCTCGGGCGCGATGAACCTCCCGAACCACGTGGTGGAGCTGTGGGAGTCGATGTCCGGCGGCCTGCTCGTCGAGGGCTACGGGCTCACGGAGTCCTCCCCGGTGGCGCTCGGCAACCCGTTCCACCCGACGCGGCGGGCGGGCACCATCGGCGTCCCGTTCCCGTCGACGCGCATGAAGGTCGTGGACATCGACGACCCGACGCGCGAGGTCGAGCGGGGCGAGCCGGGCGAGCTGCTGATCGCCGGCCCGCAGGTGTTCGGCGGCTACTGGAACAGCCCGGAGGAGACCGCCAAGACCCTGACCGACGACGGCTGGCTGCGTACCGGCGACATCGTCACCGTCGATGGGGACGGCTTCACGACGATCGTCGACCGCGCCAAGGAGCTGGTGATCACCGGCGGGTTCAACGTGTCGCCGTCGGAGGTCGAGGCTGTGCTGCGCGCACACCCGGACGTGGCCGACGCCGCCGTCTTCGGCAAGCCGCTCGAGCGCGGCGGCGAGATGGTGGCGGCCGCCGTCGAGCTCGAGCCCGGCGCAACCCTCGACGAGGACGCCCTGCGCGCGCACTGCCGCGAACAGCTCGCCGCCTACAAGGTGCCGCGGCGCATCGTGCAGATCCAGGAGACGCCGCGGTCGATGCTCGGCAAGGTGTTGCGGGCCGAGGTCAAGGCGCTGGTGCTGCCGGACCTCTAGGCGTGGCGCGGTCGCCGACCGGCGGACCCCGAGCGCTGCCGTCGCACGCGAGTACTGCCGCTGTGGCGGCAGCGGTGACGTGGTCTGGCAGCGCTCACCGCCGTCGGCGGCAGGCGGCAGGCGACCCCCACCGCATGTCCGCATGGCGGGACGAGGATTGTCACGCCCCGGACCGGGTGATGTGCTCCTCTCATGACCGGCGCGCGCACCACGGAGCTCATCGCGAGCCCGCGCGCCGTCGTGCGCCGCGACCGCGACGCCCTCGCCTGCGCCATGCGCAGCTGTCGAATGCCGTAGGGCGCGGCTCCTCCCCGCCTGCGGACACCCATGCGCCGTTGCCGGCCGGCCTTCCAGCCGCCCGTGCGCACCTCCGCCGTCGCCGCGCCCGCCGCCACCCGTCACCGGGCCGCTCCGCCTCGGAGCCCGACGCCCGCCCACACCCGACAGCGCAGGAGACCACCATGACCACGACCACCGGCAGCACCGTCGCGACCGCAATCCGCGAGGAGCGCGACGAGCGCCTCGGCGCCATCATCACCGCCACCGCCGGCGCCCTCGCCGACGTGCCCGACGTAGCCGCCGTCCAGTTCCGCGCGACCGGCGTCGGCAGCGGCTGGGTCGCCACCGACCTGACCAGCCGCCAGCACGCGTACGTCGTCGACGAGCCGGCGTCACTCGGCGGCGACGACTCCGCCGCCAACCCCGTCGAGTACGCGCTCGGGGCGCTCATCTCCTGCCAGGTGGTGACGTACCGGTTCTGGGCCGCGCGCCTGGGCATCCGGCTCGACGGCGTCCGGGTCTCCGCCGTCGGCGACCTCGACGTGCGCGGGTTCTTCGGCCTGGACGACGACGTCCGCCCGGGCTTCGGCGAGATCCGCCTCGACGTGGAGCTCACCGGGCCAGAGACGGCCGAGCGCTACGCCGAGCTGCACGACGCCGTCGACAGGCACTGCCCGGTCCTCGACCTGTTCACCACCCCGACACCGGTCACCACCACCCTCACCCCCTAACCCCCCAACCCCACCCCCCGCCGCAAAGTGGAGCGAACTGGCGCGACACGCCTGGCGTGTCGCGCCGGTTCGCTCCACTTTGCACAAGAGAGGGGGTGGGGGGCTGGCATGCTGGGCGGGCGACGGTGGCCGGACGAAGGAGTGCACATGCTGGGGAAAGTCGGCGGACTGGTCGCTGCGGCCCTGATCCTGCTCGGGTCGTTCCTGCCGTGGGCGACGGTGTCGTCCGCGTTCGGCTCCGTCAGCGTGAAGGGCACCGAGGGTGACGGCGTTCTCACGCTGCTCCTCGCGCTCGCGCTCGCAGTGCTCTTCGGCGTCTGGAAGCGCGGCACGGCCATCGCGGCCGTGGTCCTCGGCGCGATCGTTGTGATGACCGCCGTCTACGACCTGGTGGACCTCGCGAGCGTCGCCGACAAGCTCGACGGCTTCGGCGACATCTCGCCCGGGGCCGGCCTGATCATGGTCCTGCTCGGCGGCCTGGCTGCCACGGGGTGCGCGGTGCTGGGCATCACGAGCCTCGGCAAGCGTCCCGCCTTCGGGGGCCCGACGCCGTACGGCCAGCTCGCGCAGCCCTATGGGCAGACCTTCGGCCAGGCGCCCGCACAGGCCTACGCGCCGGGGTACGGGCAGCAGCCGGGCGGGTTCGGGCCGGGCGCCGGGTACGGGCCTGGAACCGGGTACGGGCCTGCACCGACCGGCTTCGGGCAGCCGTCGGTCGAGTCCGACGGCCGGATCCCGCTCTTCACCGAGGGCCAGCGGATCACCCGCCTCGGCGCCGAGGACTTCTCGCAGACGTACACGACGCCGGCCGCCCAGCCCGGGCCCGGCGCCCCGGGTGGCATGCCCGGCGTCCCGACTGGGCAGCCGGGGCAGCCCGCAGCGGTACCCGCCGGCTGGCACCCGGACCCGTACGGGAAGGCCCCGCTGCGCTACTGGGACGGCACCGGGTGGACCGAGCACGTGCATGGCGGCGGAAGCGCCTGACGTCGATTTGTCCACATTGGTCGGGTTGTCGATGCCGCTTCTGACGCCGATGCCTGCCATGCTTGGCGCGCACACGTGACGTGTTGAAGGCGGCACCGCGGTGCCCGTACCGAGGAGAACACATGCTGGGCAAGATCGGTGGTCTGGTGTCGGCGGCGGTGATCCTGCTCGGATCATTCCTGCCCTGGTGGTCGGTGTCCGGCGTCGACGAGACCGCCGGCGGCTTCGAGTACGGCAACGACGGCCCCGTCGCGCTGCTCGGCGCGCTCGCGATCGCCGGCCTCCTCTGGTTCTGGAAGCGGGAGACGATCCTCGCGGCGACGGCCGTGGCCGGGACGCTCGTCGTGGTGTCGTTCCACGCCCTCGCCTCGAACTCCAGCCGCCTCGGCGACCTCGGCGGGTTCGCCGACATCAAGCCTGGCGTGGGCCTGATCCTCGTCGTCCTGGGCGCCCTTGCGGCGACCGGCTTCGCGGTCTTCGGTCTCGTGACCGGCGGCAAGGCCGACAGCGCCGCGCTCAAGCAGGTCTTCGGCCAGTCGTCGACGCAGGGCTACAGCCTGCCGCCCCAGGGCGCAGCACCGGCCCAGGGTTACGGGCAGCCCGTCGCCGCGCAGCCCGTCACCGCGCAGGCGGCCCCGGTGGCGCCGCCCGCGCCGGCGCAGCCGACCGGGGAGGCCGCTGCACAGCCCGCCGGCTGGTACCCGGACCCGCACGGCCAGGCGCCGCTGCGTTACTGGGACGGCAGCCAGTGGACCGAGCACGTGCACGACGGCAACAGCTGACACGGTCGGCAGTCGATCGCTGACGACGCCCGGCGGGTGACCACCCGCCGGGCGTTGCTGCGTCCGGCGCCGGTGCGTCCACGGCGAGCCGAGCCCTCACTCAGCCGCGGATCGGGTACCACCGGGCGCCCCAGCGCCGTGTCACCCGGCCGACCATCACCTCCACGAGCGCATCCGTGCCGGTCACGACGACGTGCCGCACGGCGCCCGCCGTCTCGTCGTCGGGCGCCTCGAAGCGCACGGTCAGCCGCGCCTCACCCCGGACCACCTCCAGCGACGTGCCTTCGACGGCGGTGAGCTCGCGCGCGGCGTCGGCGGCGGCGGGGAGCACGTCGGCCGGGTCGACGCCGGGTCGCAGATCCCCGACGATCATCCGCACTCGGTACGACGGCACGGCCCGACCCTAACCCCGACGCCATCCCAGCCCCCCCATGGCGCTGCCCCCACGCGCCGCCCGTCCGGAAGCTGGGAGGGTTACCGCGCCGCAGGGCACGCAACCCTCCCAACCTCGCGCGGCCGATGGGGGGGCGGGGGCGGCGAAGGGCGGGGACGACGACGCGCCGGCGAAGGCGGGGGCGGGGAGGGGCGGGCGGAGGCGGGGACGACGACGCGCGGGCGAAGGCGGCGCAAGGGGCGCGGGCGGAAGCGGCACAAGGGCAGGGACGACGACGCGCGGGCGGGCGGCGCAAGGGGCAGGGGCGCGCGCGGGGCCGACGGCGCGCGGGGCCGACGGCGCGCGGGTCAGGCCGGCTCAGAGCGGGACGACTCGCTCGCCCAGGTCCGCGCACCCGTGCTCGTGCGGCAGGAGCGGACGGAACCACACGCCGTACGTCACGCCGTCCTGCGTGTAGGTCGTCGCCTGGTTCGCCTGCGCGAGCGCCTCGAGCAACGTCGCAGCGTCAGCCCCGTCGACCACCCCGCACCTACCGACGTCCGCGAGCGCGACGCCGTCGAGCGGCCACGGGATCGACACCTGCTCCGGCCGGTCACCGGCCTGCCCTTCACCGGCCGGCTCGGCCTCCTGCGCCATCACCGCGAGCGCCGTCACGGGGTATGGCTCGGTGTCGTAGTCGGCACCGACCAGCGCCGTCGCACGGTCCAGGAACCCGGTCAGCGCCCGGCGCGCGACCAGCTGCTGCTGCGTCAGGCCGGTGTCGGGCAAGGCCACGTCGCCGCCGACGTCGCCGCCCAGGTCGTCACCGTCGCCGAACCCCAGCGCGTACGCGGCGTGCCCGTAGGCCTGGCCGTCGACGGTGAGCGAGACGTACGTGGTCGGCAGGTCGGTGACGTTCGGCATCCCGTAGTCCGGGGCGGCGCCGAGCAGACCGGCGTCGGCGGCGGCCCCGACCAGGCCCGCCAGGTCGGCCGGGCTCAGGTGCGCCACCTGCAGGTTCGGCAGCGCGGGGCCCGGGAAGACCAGGGTCTGCGGCCCGGGCACGACGACGCTCCCGTCGCCGTACACCGCGAGCGTCGGCATCGCCGAGAAGTCGAAACCCATGGGCACGAAGCCGCCGGCGACGCGCACGACGAGCACCGGCGTCGACGCGTCGCCCGTGGGCAGGTCGCCGCCCGGCGAGCCGACGTCACCGCCGTCGGACCCGGACCCGGACCCGGACAGGCTCTGGCACGCCGCCAGGCCGATGACGAGGGCGGCCGCGACGATCGCACCGACGGGACCCCGCGCGCGGGGGAAGGGACGAGTACGCACGATGACCTCCTTGGGCGGGCCCGCCGCCGCCCCGCACGGGACGGCGGCGCGGGCCTGCACATCGAACATGTCGCGGGCCCGCGCCACCTTGCGCCCGAAGGTTCAGCGCAAGGCCTACCGCTGCGAGCTCAACGCCGTCTTGGCCAGCCGCTCGGCGACCTCCGTGAACATCCCGGCCACCTCGGCGTCGGCGATCGCGGCGGAGTAGGCCCCGAACCCGAGCGCACCGGCCGCCTGGACCACGGGCCACGCCGCCGACGGCGCCTCGAGCAGGTACGCCTCCACGCGCGGCCCCGGCTTCGGCCACCGGCCGGGCCAGGAGTTCCCGCACCAGTCGTCGCCGACCTCGGCGAGCATGCGCCGGGCGTCGCCCTCGAGCCCGGCCGCCGCCGCACCGAGCGCTGCCGAGGCGACCACCCGGACGGCTTCACGGATCTCCAGCTGCAGGTCACTCTCGACGTGCCGCGACGGCGGGATCGGGTCTTGCATGGCCCCGACGACCCACCCGACGGGCAAGTTCGGAACGACCGCCTCCCACAACCTCGGGTTGTGCCGGGCGAGGATCCGCAGCAGCGCAACCATGTCCCGGATCATGACGAGCCCCTCTCTCCTCCGGCCGCGCCGTCGCGGCCGACGCCGGCCCGGGCCGGGGGGCTCGG
Source organism: uncultured Actinomycetota bacterium (assembly GCA_963807045.1). GTDB lineage: Bacteria > Actinomycetota > Actinomycetes > Actinomycetales > Cellulomonadaceae > Actinotalea. The sequence goes on from CAWDZL010000002.1 coordinate 1,231,500, forward strand.
GTGTCGGTTGTGGGGGATGGCTCGACCGTACTCGCGCCGTGCGGACCGCGCGGGTGGTTTGCGCGGCGTCAGGCGTAGTGCGAGGCGTCCTCCGGCCACGCACCTGTGGCCCGCTGCTCGCGCAACGCCTTCTGGAACACGCGGCGGGCGCCGAACGGGTGGCCCTCCTGGCCGTCGACCCGCCATGCCTCGACGTCGTCGACCGGGATGACCAGCACGCCCTCGGACGCCTCCGGCGCCGAACCGTAGGAGTAGGCCACCTCGCCGGCGTCCTCGCGGAGCTTCCGGCCGTGCACGATGAGCGCCATCACAGCGCGAGGCCGCGGCGCCGGTACTCCTCGAGGACCTGCTCCTGCGACATCCCGGCGAACGGGTCCGGCGGCTCCTGGCCCACGTACGGGCCGCGGCCGCGCGGGCCGGCCAGCCGGCCGACCTCCTCGAGGAACGGCTCGGCGATCTCGGCGACGGTGGCCGCCCGGCGCAGCTCGCGGTTCTGCCCCATGTCGCGGTAGTGGACGACGACGTCGCCCTCGTCGACCGTGAGGACGACGAGCTCGCTGCTCATCGCGACGGGCACATGCGCGATGGCGAAGTCCAGGCCGTAGCTGAAGCCACGGCGCTCGCCTTCGTCGCGCAGCGCCACCAGCTGTGCCAGAACCTCCGGGGTCGGTTCCACGCCGCCTCCTTCACGTCAGTTGGGGACGATGATGCCGAGGGCCTTGAGGTCCGCGGCGCTGAGCCTGCTACCTGCCGAGTCGAAGAACCTGTACTGCACGCCGCCACCAGTCTGGCCGAACGCCGGCGCGATGGTGGACGTCTCGATCGTGACGTTGCCGGCGACGACCGAGGGGTGCGTCGTGTCGACGTGGACCTCAGACATAGCGCTGCTCGACCTCGGTGCGCAGGTGGTTCACCAGCGGCGAGTCCTCGCCGAACGCGTCCTGGGCGAGCGCGACGGAGCGGGTGCCCGCGTCGCGCTGGGCCGCGCGGGCGGCGTCGGTGATGAGCCGGGCCAGATCCGTGGCCCGCAGGTCCATCGCGGCGTCGGCCAGCACCAGGTCGCGCAGCATGCCGGACGCGTCGACCTCGACCCGGACCTCGCCCCGCGGGCTGCGCCCGACGCCGCGCACGGCATCGATCTGGACACGCACCTCCTGCGCGCGGGCGGCACGGTCCTGCGCGGCAGAGATGTCGCGCTGGATGCGCGCGAGAGCCTCGTCCGGGTCGTGGAAGGCGGTCACGGACGGCGACTGTAGCGGACGTACGTACCCGGGCCGGGATCTTTCGGACATACGCGCCCACACGAAACCCCCCGGGGTTTCACCACCGTGGCGGCTGGCCCCGACCACGACCGGACCGACAAGATGGTCCCGGCACTCGGGCGACGACGTCGTCGCCGTCCGGCAATGTGGCGTGAGCGGGTGGAGAGGCTGGTCATGGCGGAACGTGTGACGATCGAGGTGGGCGGGACCTACGCGACCGGCTCGCTGAAGGTCACGGTCCTCGAGACCGGCGCCGACGACGTCGGCGGGTTCACGACGCTGACCGTGGGCGAGCGCCCGGACCTGACGTTCACGCGGCTCCACGTCGGTGAGACGCAGACCATCCCTGGGCTGCTCGTCCTGCGCCTCGCGGGGATCGCGCCGCCCGGATACGCCCCGGCGATCGCCCTCGAGGTGGCGAGGTCCCGCTGAGGCCCGCCGCTCAGCCTGCGAGCGCGACCTCGATCGCGTCGACCAGCGCCGGGTCCTCCGGCTCGGTGCGTGACCGGAAGCGGCGCGCGACGCCGTCGGGCGCGAGGAGGAACTTCTCGAAGTTCCACGCGACCTTGCCGGCCTTGCCCTGGTCGTCCGGGACGCGCGTGAGCTCGCCGAAGAGCGGGTGCTGCGAGCGCCCGTTGACGCGCACCTTCGCGAACATCGGGAAGGTCACGCCGTAGCTCGTCGAGCAGAACTGGGCGATGGACTCGTCGCTGCCGAGCTCCTGCAGGAACTGGTTGCTGGGAAAGCCGAGCACCCAGAGCCCGCGGTCGCGGTACTTCTCCCACAGGCGCTCCAGCCCGGCGTACTGCGGGGTGAACCCGCAGCGCGAGGCAACGTTCACGACCAGCCGGACGCCGGGGTAGGCGGCCAGCGTGGTGGGGTCGCCGTCGATGGTGGTCAGGGCGATGTCGTCGAGGTCCATGCCGGTGGCAACACGCGGCGGGCCCGAGCGCTTCCCGTCAGCCGCCCGCAAGCTCGGCGTGCACCTCGGCGGCCCACGCGCGCACGCGATCGGGGTTGCGCCAGTCGCCGGCCTTGCCGTTCTTCGCCATCGCGCTGGCCGGGAAGCCCTTCGCGTCCGGGGCGAGGAAACCACCGAACGTGACCTGCCCGCGCGCGCCGATCCGGGCGGCCGCGGCGGCGACGTGCGCCACGGGAGGGACCTCGCCGGCGTCGGCGGTCCGGTCCAGCGGTCCGGAGGCCACGAGCCAGACGGGCATCGCCGCGAGCGCCGCGCGGTGGCGTGCCGTGAAGACGCGGGCGTCGCGGTGCCAGCGGTTGGCGTACAGCCCGCCGACGACGACGGCCGCCTCCACCCCGTCGAGCCCCCGCACCCGGCGAGCGGCCTCCACGTTCACCTCGTACCCCGCGTCACGCAGGGCGTCGCCGATCATCTCCGCGAGGCCGGCGCTGCCGCCCCGTTTGGACCCGTAGGCCACGAGAACCGTCATGCGTCGCACCTTAGGCGCGGGTCCGGGGCGGCGTGCGGGGTTCGATGGACACGATGTTCGACGGACCGATGCACAGGGCCCGGCCCGACGCCGCGGTCCACAGCCGGGGCGGGCCCGTCCGGCGGGGGGGACGGCGCCGTCGCGAGGGTGGTCACCACACCCCAGAGCGACGAGGACCCCCATGCCGCAGCACCCTCTCGACAGCGTCGGCCCACGCACCCTGCGCACGATCTACGCCCTCCAGCGCGACGACGTGCTCGCCGACCCGGGCGCGGCGCCAACGACGCAGCTGCACGAGGAGCGGGGCTGGCTGGTCACGCGCCGCGTCGTCGACGTCGTCGAGCCGTACGTCACATCCCTGCCCGACGACGACGCGGACCTCGCGCGCTACGCCGGGCTGGACGCGGAGGCCGCGGCGGACCTGCTGACCCTCCTCACGCCCGGGCAGCTCGACGACCGCCAGAACGACGCCCCGGCGCTCGGCGCACTCCTGCGCGCCGCGCTCGCACACCCCGACGACGTCGAGGTGCACGGGTACCTCGTGGGCCCTGCGCGCACCGACGAGCGGATCTCCGCCGAGGGGGTCGACCTGTACGGCGTGCCGTTCGCGGACACGTCCGATGAGGCCGTGTGGGCCGCGGCCCTCGCCCTGGGCCTGGACGACGCGCGCCGCCCGCCCGACGCGACGACCCGCCACCTCAACCCGTGGCGGCCTTACGAGCCGTGCTGGCGGCTGTGGTGGGACTGACCGCGGCGGCACGGCAGCGCGCCACGGAATGCACCACCCCCGCACGGGCGTTTGCCACGGCATGCCTCTCACCGGTGAGTACGTCCCCAGCCCCAGCGACTTCGCCCGCACGCAGGTCGAGACCTTCGAAGCCTCGGGCGGCACCGAGGGCAACCTGCTCAACGGCGTCCCGATCATCGTGCTCACGTCGGTGGGCGCGAAGACGGGCCGGCTGCGCAAGACGCCGCTCATGCGCGTCGAGCACGACGGCGAGTACGCGGTCGTCGCGTCCAAGGGCGGGGCGCCCAGCCACCCCGTCTGGTACCACAACGTGGTCACCAACCCGCACGTCGAGCTCCAGGACGGCAGCGCCAAGCGGGACTACGTCGCGCGGGAGGCCAGCGGCGCCGAGCGTGACCTGTGGTGGGAGCGCGCCGTCGCCGTCTGGCCCGACTACGCCGGCTACCAGACCCGGACCACGCGGCAGATCCCGCTCTTCGTCCTCACGCCGACCGATTGAGCTCGGGTCGGTCGAGACGCTCGGCTCCCTCGTGGCGTTCACGATCTCGCGGGTGTGACCGCTCAGGCGCGCTGCGTGAGCCTCGAGACCAGGTCCGCCGCCTGCGGGCCCGACAGGAGCTGGGTGTCCTTCGACGCGAGACGCCAGGCATCGGCGTCGGAGATCCGGCCGTCGGCCCGCTCGACGAGGAACATCCCTCGGCCGGGCACCGGCGTGATGTGGAAGGTGACGGGGTAGCCCCGCATCGGGTGCATCCCGTAACCGACCGCCGTGGACGACTGCATCATGACCTCCTCGCGGCGCACGGGTCTCGCGGCCGCACCTGCAGGATCGACGGCCCCCGCCGCCCGGTCACCGGCAGTGCCGGGTGAACTGCAGTGCCGGGTGAACTGCAGTGCCGGGTGAACTGCGACGCGCCCGAGGACGATCGACCCGACGCCCACCGCGCCCTTCCTGATTCACTGACCGCCATGGCCTCGGAACCCCCCACCCGGGCGACGCCCTCGTCGTCGGCGCCCCCGACGGCCCCGGCGGCGTCCCCCGACGAGCTGACCGACGGCCACGCCGGCACACCGCGCTGGGCCGTGTGGGCCGCCGTCGTCGTCGGCACGGCCTTCCTCCTGGGGGCGATCGTCAACGCCGCCGTCACGCTCGTGGCGCCCGGCGCGTACGTGGACCTCGGCGACTGGTTCGGCGCCCCCGGGCCGCTCGACCGGGCCTGGGACGCGACCGTCGGCATGCACCCGCGCGCCTGGGTGCCGATCCTCGGCGTCGGCTACGAGCTCGTCGTCGCCGTGCTCTGCCTGTCCCGGGGCCGCCGACGCCGGGCCCTCGGGCTCGCCGGCGGCGCTGCGTTCCACCTGGGGCTCGCCGCCCTCGGGCTGTGGCTCTGGGCGCTGCCCGTCACGCTCCTGCTCGGCTTCGCGGCCGTCGTCGCCTGGCGGGAACCCACGAGCAACCCGACGTAGCGTCGGATGGGCGACCAAGGCCGGGCGCTCCCCGGCTGACGCTCCGCACGCACCCGCAGGGACCGCGCCGGAGATGTCGCGCATGGAATCGCCCGCGGGAGGACGGCCTCTTCCGGCACCCTGGGTGCCACGTGGCGGACCGGCCCTCCTCCCCTCCCTCGCCGCCGCGGCGAGGGGGCCACCGGTCCGCGGATCCCGAGACGAAGGACCACCATGAGCGAGAGCCCGCTCCCCGACCAGCCGGTCGACCCCAACCAGGCACAGCAGTACCCGCCCGCCGAGCAGTACCCGCCCGCCGGCCAGGGCTACCCCGCCCCCGGGCAGCCCTACCCGCAGCAGTACCCGGGCCAGCCGGCGACCCTGCAGTACGGCGCCCCGCAGAGCAGCCAGTCCAACGGCATGGCCATCGGCGCGCTCATCGCCGGCATCGCCGCGATCCTGATGTGCTTCATCCCGTTCGTCGGCATCGTCTCGGTGCTCATCGGCGCCGTCGCGATCGTGCTGGGCGTGCTCGCGAAGCGGAAGGCGCCCGAGGTGGGCGGCCGCGGCCTCGCGACGGCCGGCATCATCACCGGCGCGATCGGCGCGCTCCTCGCCATCGTCTGGCTCGTCCTCACCATCGCCATCTTCAACGCCGCCGACGACGCGAGCGACGAGTGGAACGACGAGGTGAACGAGCAGCTCGACCAGATCAACGACGACCTGCAGCAGCAGCTGGACGACGCCGCCAACAGCTGAGCACCCGACGAGGGGGTGCCACCCGCGTCCACCCACGGGCCGACGCCGGGAGGCACCCCCTCGTCACGCCCGACGTCGGGCCGGCGCCGATAGGGTTCGGCCAGATCGCCCACCCACGTCCCGGGGGACCCGATGAGCCAGCCGACCGATCCGACCGATCCGACCGATCCGACCGATCCGACCGATCCGACCGATCCGACCGCGACGCCCGAGGAGAGCCCGGCACCCGTGCCTGCTCCCGCCGCGCCGCCCGCCCCCCCGGCGCCCCCGGCGCCCCCGGCGCCACCTGCACCCCCCGCGCCCCCCGCGCCCCCGGCGCCACCGGTCGGCTATCAGCAGCCCGGCTTCGCACCGCCGCCGCCTCCGGCACGCCCCTCGGCACGCCCGGTGGCGGCTGCCGGGCCGGGCGGGTCCGCGGCCGGCGTCGCCGCCCTCGCGGTGGGCGGCACCGGCGTCGTGCTCGCGGGCATCGCGCTCGCCGCGGTCGGCGCCCCGCTCGCGGTGGGAGGTGCGCTCGCCGGGCTCGTCGCGGTCGCCCTCGGCATGATCGGCATGCGCGTGGTCCGCGGGCGCGGGCTCGCGACGGCGGGCGCGATCGTCGGCGGCGTGGCCCTCGTGCTCGGCGGCGTGGTCGCCGCCCTCGACCCCGTCGGCGACGACTCGTCGTCCGGCTCCACCCAGGCGGCGCCCCAGGACGGCGTCCCGGGCCCGGCCACCAGCGACGGCGGCATCCCGGTGGGGGCGGACGGCGTCGCCGGCGAGGCCGACACCGACGCCGTGGTCGTCGCCCTCTACCTGGACTACATGTGCCCGTGGTGCGGCTACTTCGAGCAGCTCAACGGCACGACGCTCGACGAGCTGCGCGAGTCCGGCGACATCGTCGTGGAGTACCACCCGGTCGCGATCCTCGACGACGCGTCCGACGGCGCGCGCTACTCGACGCGGGCCGCGACCGCCGTCGCGCTCGTGGCCGACCAGGCGCCTGAGGCGTTCCTCGCCTTCCACATGGCGCTGTTCGCCGCGCAGCCGGACGAGGGCACCGAGGGGCCGTCGGATGCGGACCTCGCGTCCATCGCCCGCGACGCGGGGGTGCCCGACGACGTCGCGGCGCGCATCGAGGCCGGCGACACCAGCCTCGCCGGCTGGGTCACGGACACCACGGCGCAGGCTCGGACGGACTGGTCGCCGTTCGGAACGCCCCAGGTCGTCATCGACGGCAAGCTGCTCGACCCGGAGGCGTACAACTGGACAGAGCCGGGCCAGCTCGAGCGCGCCATCGAGGAGATGGGCGGGGGCGCCTGACCGGCGTCGTACCCGGGCCGTAGCCTGCGGCCATGCTCCTGCTCGACGACGGCACGGTCGTCCACAGCGCGAGCGACCTGTCGATCGCCGCGACGTGCGAGTTCGCGCTGCTGCGCGAGCTGGACGGCCGCCTCGGGCGTGCGGCGCCGGTCCGGCCCGCAGAAGACGCGATGCTCGAGCGGCTGGCCCGGCTGGGCGACCGCCACGAACGCGAGGTGCTGGCCGGACTGCGCCGCCGCCTCGGCCGGTGGGACCCGTCGACCGGCCGCGGCGTCCTCGAGCTGACCCGGCCGACGGGTGTCACGGGCGCGGACCCGGCGGCGCTCGCTGCGGCGCACGACCGGACACTGGCGGCCCTGCGCGGCGGCGCGGACGCCGTCTACCAGGGCTGCCTGTTCGACGGCCGGTTCCTCGGCTTCCCGGACCTGCTCGTCCGCACCGACGCCGGGTACACCGTTGTCGACGCCAAGCTGGCGCGTCGGGCAACGGTTCCCGCGCTGCTCCAGGTCGCGGCGTACGCGGCCGCGCTGCGGACGGCGGGCGTCCCGCTCAGCGACGAGGTGCACCTGGCGCTCGGCGACCGGACGTCCACCGACCACCGGCTCGACGACCTGCTCCCGATCCACCACCTGCGCCGCGACCGGTTGGAGCGGATCCTCGCGACCCACCTGGCCGACGACGGCCCGGTCGCCTGGGGCGACGAGCGGTACCGCGCCTGCCTGCGCTGCGACGTCTGCGTGCCCGAGCTGGCGGCGCGCCGCGACGTGCTCGGAGTGGCGGGCGTCCGCGGCGCGCAGCGTGCGGCCCTGGCGGCCGCGGGCATCGTGACGGTCGACGCCCTCGCGGAGTCCGAGGGTGACGTGGCCGGCGTCGGGGCACGCGTGCTCGCGGGCCTGCGCACGCAGGCGAGGCTGCAGGTGGCGGCGACGCCGGGCGCGCCGCCGCCGGTGGACCTGGTCGCGCCCGAGGTCGTCGGCCAGCTCCCCCTGCCCGACGAGGGCGACCTGTTCTTCGACTTCGAGGGCGACCCGCTCTGGACCGACGACGCCGGGCAGGCGGGCCTGGAGTACCTGTTCGGCATGCTCGAGGCGCCCGACGCCGGGACCGACCCGAGCGCGGCCCCCCTGCCCCCGGGCTTCCGTCCGCTCTGGGCGCACGACCGCGCCGCGGAGCGGCAGGCGCTCCTGGACTTCCTCGACCTCGTCGAGGCGCGGCGGGCGACACACCCGGGCATGCACGTCTACCACTACGCCGCCTACGAGAAGGCGGCGCTGCTGCGCCTGGCCGCGCGCTACGGCGTCGGCGAGGAGCGCGTCGACACCCTGCTGCGGGACGGCGTCCTCGTGGACCTGTACCGGGTGGTGCGCGGGGCGCTGCGCGTCGGCAGCCCGTCGTACTCGCTGAAGAAGCTCGAGCCGCTGTACATGCCGGCCGCCCGCACCGGTGAGGTGCAGACCGCGGGGGAGTCGGTGGTGGCGTACGCGGAGGCGTGCGACGTGCGCGACGCCGGCCGGTGGGACGAGTGGACGGAGCGGCTCGGGCGGATCGCCGAGTACAACGCCTACGACTGCCTCTCGACGCTCCGGCTGCGGGACTGGCTGCTCGCGCGAGCCGCCGAGGTCGGCGTGACGCCGGGCCGGGTGGCCGCTGCGCCGCCCACGGACCGGGCCGGCACCGAGATCGGCCGCGGGGCCGAGCGGCGCGCCGGGGAGGCGGCCGTGGCGGCGCGGCTGCTCGCGTTCGCGGGCGGCCCGACGTCGGCGGAACGCACCCCCGACCAGCAGGCGCTCGCACTCCTCGCCGCCGCGGTCGGCTACCACCGGCGCGAGGAGAAGCCCTACTGGTGGGCGCACTTCGACCGCCTGGTCAGCGACCCCGCGGAATGGACGGACCGACGCGGCACGTTCGTCGTCGAGCGCGCGGACGTGGCCACCGGATGGCACCTCCCGCCGCGCGCCCGCACCGTCCGCCGCGTGCTCCGCCTGGTGGGCCGACTCGAACCCGGCGCGACGATCGCCCCGGGCGCCGAGGTCTGCGCCGTGTACGACCCGCCCGTCCCCGACGGCCTCGTCGTTGCGGCGGACGGCGGGCGTGGCTGGACGGACAAGGTGCAGGTCACCGCCGTGGCGGCGGAGGGCGACGGCGCGGCAGCGCGGGACGTCGTCGTGGTCACCGAACGTGCCGGCCAGGGCCAGCCGGGCCACGACGCACTGCCGATGGCGCTCGGACCGGGGCGGCCGCCGGACGCGTCCGGCATCGCCGCGGCGGTCCGTCGGCTCGCCGAGCAGGTAGCGGACCACCTCGAACTCGTCGGCGTCGTCGACCTGCCCGATCACCCGGCCCTCGACCTGCTGCGCCGGCGCCCGCCCGGCACCGGCCCGGACGGCCTGCCGCCCGGCACCGACGCGGCCGCCATCACCGCCGCACTCCTCGACCTGCCCGACGACGACGGCCGCTGCCTCGCCGTGCAGGGGCCACCCGGCACGGGCAAGACGCGGACGGGCGCACGCGTGATCGCAACCCTCGTGGAGCGCGGGTGGCGCATCGGCGTGGTCGCGCAGTCGCACGCCGTGGTCGAGAACCTGCTCGACGCGGTCGCGGCCGCGGGCGTGCCCCGGGAGCGCCTCGGCAAGAAGCCGAACGGCCCCGCGCGGCCCGATGCACCCTGGACGTGGCTCGCGGCCGACCGGTTCGGCGCCTTCCACGCCGCGCAGACGGGCGGCTACGTCGTCGGCGGCACCGCCTGGGACCTCACGCACCCGGGTCGGCTGCCCGACCGCCCGCTCGACCTCGTCGTCGTCGACGAGGCGGGCCAGTTCGCCCTGGCCGACGCCGTGGCGGTCGCCACCGCGGGGCGCCGGCTGCTGCTGCTCGGCGACCCGCAGCAGCTGCCGCAGGTGACGCAAGGCAGCCACCCCGAGCCGGTCGACCGATCGGCGCTCGGCTGGCTCGCCGCCGGTCACCGCACCCTGCCCGCCGGCCTCGGCTACTTCCTGGCGCAGACCTGGCGGATGCACCCGGCGCTGTGCGACGCCGTGTCCCGGCTGTCGTACGAGGGCCGGCTGACCGCGATGCCCGCGGCGGCGCAGCGGCGCCTCGACGGCGTGCCCCCCGGCGTCGGCTGCGTGCTGGTCGAGCACGAGGGGAACGCGGTCGCGTCCGCGGAGGAGGCCGCCGTCGTCGTCGAGCAGGTCCGGGCGGTCCTGGGCCGGACGTGGCACGACCCCGCGGCCGCACCCACCGAGCGCCCGCTCGAGCAGCGGGACGTCGTCGTGGTCGCGCCCTACAACGCCCAGGTGTGGACGGTGCGCCGCGCCCTGACCGACGCCGGGCTGCCCGACGTCCGGGTGGGCACCGTCGACCGGTTCCAGGGGCAGGAGGCCGTGGTGGTCGTCGTGACGATGACAGCGTCCTCGCCGGCGGACGTGCCCCGCGGGATGGGGTTCCTGCTCGACCGGAACCGCGTCAACGTCGCCGTGTCGCGGGCCCGGTGGCGGGCCGTCGTCGTGCGGTCAGCGCGGCTGACGGACGACGTGCCGCCGACTCCAGAGGCACTTGCCGAGCTCGGGGCGTTCGTGGGGCTGTGTGCAGCGGGTGGAGTGCTGGGATGAACGCCCCTCGGGGCAGAAGTCGCGCCCGGGCTGGGGGGAGTGGGTGCGGGGGCATCCGCCCCGAGGGGTGTTCATCGTCCGACCATCACCGAGCGGATGAGCTCGATGACGTCGCTCTCGGTGCCGACGCGCGCGTCCCGACGGGCCTGCATCCACACGTGCGGGTTGCGGATGTCGCCGTCGGCGCGCTCGATGACGAACTCCCCGAGGGAGTCGTCGTCGGCAGGGGACACATGCCAGGTCGCGGGGATGCCGGAGGCCGGGTCCTCGCCGTGGATCGAGATTGCGGGGCGCATGGCGGGGGGCCGGACCCGACCCGACGCGGGCTGCGTCGGAACCGTTCGCGGGGGGAGCGCGGTCTGGGTCACGGGGGCACCTCCTCGTTCTCTCGTCACGTCCGCCGCCGGTGTCCCGGCGCCTTCGTGGTCTGAGACGCGGTGAGGCGGGCGCTGTGACGCGAGACGGGCGGATCGGTGCCGCTTTCACCCGCTCCGTGACCTGCGTCACTCGCGACGAGGGTCGCTCCGCCCGCCCGGCGAGGTGCGAGTGTCAGGCGGTGGCGAAGGCCGCCAGGCCGAAGGCGACCGAGCGGTCGAAGAGCAGCTCGCGCTCCTCCGCAGACAGCGACGCGTCCTTGAACAGGAGGTCGCTGATGGTGCAGATGGCGAGGGCCTGCTTGCCGTGCTGGTCGGCGGCGGCGTAGAGGCCTGCGGCCTCCATCTCCACCGCGAGCGTCCCGTGCTTGACCATGGCCTCCATGGTTGCGGGGCGGTCGGCGTAGAAGACGTCGGAGGAGAAGACCGTGCCGACGTAGACGTGGCCGTTCTTGCGCCGACGACGCCGGCCCGTCGCGCCCTCGTCGGGGCGGCTCGGGCGACCGTGCCCGACGCCGGCGGCTGCCGCCGCGGCCGCGGTGAGCGCGAACGACGCGGTGTGGCTGTAGTGGATGCCGGGGATGCGGTTGGCGCTCACGTCGGAGTCGGTGTGCGCGGAGTGCGCGATGACGACGTCACCGACCTCCAGCTGCGGGGCCATGCCGCCCGCCGTGCCGATGCGGATGATCCGCTCGACGCCGTAGAACCGGAACAGCTCCGTGGCGTAGATGCTGATCGACGGGATGCCCATGCCCGACGCGAGCACCGAGACCGGGCGGCCGTCGAAGCTGCCCGTGTACCCGACGATGCCGCGTACCTCGGTGACCTGGCGGACGTCCTCGAGCACCGTCTCGGCGATGCGCTGTGCGCGGCGGGGGTCGCCGGGCATGAGGACGTCAGGTGCGAAGTCGCCGGGCTCGGCGCCGATGTGCGGGGTGGCCATGGCCGCCAATCTATCGCCCGGGTGTGCGGGTTCCGTGAGGGCGCCTCGGGGATCGTGGGATTGCTTCCCGCGAGCGCCGGGTCAGCGGGCCGCCGCGGCCACGGTGGCGAGGTCGAGATCCGTCCCCGCGGCCCGCAGCACCACGGTGTCCCCTGCGACGCCCACCTCGGTGAGCTCCATGCCGGGCGGCAGGTCGTCGACGGCGAACCGCAGGCCCTGCAGCATGTCCGCGACGTCGGCGGGCAGCTCGTCCGCGGCGACCCCCACGCCGGCGAGCGTGAACCCGGTCACGTCCACCTCGACGTCACGACCGACGGCGCGAGGCGCGAGGACGGCGTCCAGGGGGAGGCCGAGGACCGTCGTCGTCGCCACCAGCTCGCCCCGGCGGATCTCGAGGTCGAGGCCGCCGTCGAGCACCGCCTCGACGTCGTCGGGGGTTGCGTGCGCGGTGAGGACGGCGCGGGCTGCGGTGTACGGCGGGTCGGTGCCCACGTCGGAGAGGTCGACCGCGACCCCACTGAGCCGGAGGCCGCCGAGCACGGCTTCGTGCGCCGTCAGCCGCACGCTGCCCAGCACGCCGGCCGACACCTGCGTGAGGAACGGGAAGCCGCCGATGCTGGCGTCCGGCTCGCCGTCGACGCCGGGGATCGCCGTCACCGACCGGGCGATCTCGCCCTCCGCACGAGTGCGGGCGACCGTGTCCACGACGGCCGCCCCGCCCGCCACGACGGCGAGCACAACGGCGATCGTGACCAGGCGGCGCATGCGTCGAACCCTATGCAGGCTCGGCGCCCGACGTCGCGTCGGGTCCACCCTTCCGGACGCCGCGTGCCCGTCCTACGCTGGGAGGGAGCGACGACGAGGCACACCATGGTCATCGAGGCCCTGTTCTGGATCCTCCTTCCCGGGCTCGTCTACGGCCTCCTCGCCACCCTGCTCCCCGATCCCGGCCCACCGCCCTGGTGGCGACGAGGGTTGCATCGGCTCCGCGGCCGTTCGCGGCGTCGGGCGCGCGCGGAGCGGGCCGCGACGGACGGCGCCGGGGCGGGTGTCGGCGCACGCGGCCTCGTGGAACCCGACCCGTTCGAGGCGCTCGCCCTGCAGATGCGGCTGACGGCGGTGGCCGCGCAGCTCCACCAGCTGGAGGCGGACCCGGCAACGCTCGGCATCGGCCGCCGCATGGAGGCCACGCTCGCCGCCTACGACGACCTCCTCGACCAGGCGCGCCTCATGGCGGGCGTCGCGAACGCGCCCGCGCGGATCGGCCCGGGGCTGCGGCACCGCAGCGAGCCGGAGCGCATGGCCGACGAGCTGGAGCTGGCCGAGCACGGCTGGATGTGGTGACCCGCCTGTGGTGACCCGCCGGCGTCAGGCGCGCACGGCGAGGGTGCTCGTCCCGTCCGGCGCACGCCGCACCTCGATGCGCTCGGCGATGGACTGCTTCATCGCGTCCACGTGCGAGACGACCCCGACCACGCGGCCCCCGTCGCGCAGCCGACCGAGCCTCGGCGAGCACCACGTCGAGGGTGTCGCCGTCGAGCGAGCCGAAGCCCTCGTCGACGAAGAGTGTGCCCAGGTCGGTGCCCCCGGCCTCCGCGGTGACGACGTCGGCCAGGCCGAGCGCGAGCGCGAGGGACACGTAGAACGTCTCACCGCCGGAGAGGGTGCTGGGGTCCCGCTCCCGCTCGGTGTGGTGGTCCACCACCCGCAGCGCCAGGCCGACCTTGCGGGCCCCGCCGCGTTCCCGCTCTTCGGTGCGGGCCAGCTCGTACCGGCCGCTCGACATGACGACGAGCCGACCGTTCGCGGCGGCCACGACGTCCTCGAACCGCCGGGCGAGCACGTACGTGCCGAGCGAGAGCTGCCGCGCGTTGTCCCCGCCGCTCGCCGCGACGACGTTCGCCATCCGCACGACCGGGCCGGCGGTGTCCCGCGCGGCGACGAGCGCCCGGCCGGCGCGCGCGACCCCGGCTCCCTCCCGCTGGGACGACGACGCCCGGTCGCGTCGACGCGCGGCCTCCCCGGTGGCGCGGGTGGCTGCCTCGTCCGCGGCCGCGTGCTCAGCGTCCGCCGCGGCCAGCGACGCGCGGGCGGTCTCCGTGGCGAGGTCGGCGACGTCGCGCACGGCGGGCTCGTCGAGGGCGCGCCCGACGCGGTCGAGCGCCGACTCGTGCTCCCGGATGCGGCGGTCCAGTGCGGCGGTCGCGGCCTCGTCGAGCGCTGCCGCCCGGACCGCGGCGACGTCGGTGAAGCCGTGCTCGGCCAGCGCCCGGCCCAGCTCGCCGAGCCGCTCGGCACGTCGTTCCTCGGCCGTGACGACGCGCTGCGCCTCGCCCGACCACGCGGCGACCAGCCCGAGCCGCGCGTCGAGCGCGGCGGCGCGGGACCGCACCGTCTCCGACGACTCTCGCGCCGCCTCGACGGTCGTCTCCGCGTCGCGGATCTCCTTGCGTCGGCCGGCGAGCGCGACGCCGTCCTCGCCGACGACCCGGTCCAGCTCGGCCCGCTGCTGCTCGAGGGCGAGCGTGCCGGCGTCGAAGGCCTCGAGCCGGGCGTCGACCTCGTCGCGCTCGAGGGCCGCCGCCTGCGCCTCCTCGACCGCGAGCCGGGCCGCCGCGACCGCGGCGTCGGCCCGCGCGACGTCCCAGCCGTCGGCGGCGGTGCGCGCGGCGTCGCGCCGCGTGCGGAGCTCCGTGAGCACGCGCCCCGCCTCGGTGAGCGCGGCGCCCGCGGCCGCCGCCGCATCCTCCGCCTCCCGGACCGCATCGGCCGTCACCGCCTCCGCCGACGGCGCCGCGGGCTGCAGGTGCTCGACCCCGCCACACACGGGGCACGGCACGCCGGGTGCGAGCTCGAGCGCCAGCTCTGCCGCCATGCCGGCGATCCTCGCCTGGCGCAACGTCGCCGCACGCTCGGCCGCCGACGCCGCCGCGCCCGCGGCCGACGCCGCGATCCCTTCCGCCGCAGCGACGCGCGGCTCGAGCTCGGCGAGCAGCACCGCGTGGTCACGTCGCCCCTCCGCGCCGCGGAGGGTGACCTGCGCGTCGGCGAGGCCCTGCGCGGCCGTCGCCAGCACGTCCCGACGCTCGCGCAGCGCCGTGCGCTCGTGCGGCCGCCGGGCGAGGCCGTCGACGAGGGCGTCCCGCTCCGCGGCGCGTCGCTCGACCCGGGCGGCGAGGTCTGCGACGGCGACGTGCAGCGTGGGCAGCGTCGCCTCGAGCTCGAGGGCCCGGTCCAGCCGCGCGCGGGCACCCGTGCACCGTTCGCGTTCGTCGGCCAGCGCCTTGAGCTGCACCCCCGGCTCGGCCGACTCGGGCACGAGCGCGGCGAGGTCTGCGTGCATCCCGGCGAGCACGGCGGCGCGGCGGCGGGCCCCCGCGGTCGTCGCCTCGGCGAGCGCCGCCTCGGCCTGGGCGAACCCCGCGACGGCGGGTACGGCCAGCCGCGCCCGGCCGGCGAGGGCTCGGCGCCCGACGTCCTCCGCGTGGTCGTCGGCCCGGGCGACGAGCCGAGCCCGCTCGGCCAGCAGGCCCTCGCGCCGCTCGACGGCGGCCATGGCCGCACGCGCCGCGTCGCGCGCCCGCTCCGTGGCCGCGCAGCGCTCACCGGCCCGTGCGGCGGCTGCGTCGGCCTCCGCCGCGTCCCCCGCCGCCGTAGCGACCAGCGCCTCGACGGCCCCGACGAGCGCGGGCACGTCCACCTCGGTGGCCGCGGCGGCCTCCCGCAGCCCGGCCGCGACGTCCTCCGGGCACCCGGCGGCACCCACGAACCCGGCGACGGCGCGGCCCACCTCGACCCGCGCCGCTTCCAGCCCCCGCCCCGCCTCGGCCCGCATGGCGGCGAGCCGCCGCTCGAGCCGCTCGTAGACCTCGGTGCCGAACACACGCTCGAGCACGGCCCGCCGGTCCTCCGGCTTGGCGCGCAGGAAGCTCGCGAACTCCCCCTGCGGCAGCACGACCGTCTGCACGAACTGCTCGCGGTCCAGGCCGACGGCGCGCGTCAGCTCGGCGCCGGCCTCGTCGAGGCGGGCGCTCAGCAGCTCGCCGTCGTCGGGCGCGTCCGGGCTGGTCAGCCGCCAGAGCTTGACCGAGGCCTGCTGCGTCGTCGTGCCGGAGCCGCGCTGCTTGGGGCGGTCGTAGCGGGGCGTGCGCAGCACGCGGAAGATGCCCGAGCCGACCTCGAACACCAGGTCGACGAACGTCTCCGCCGCGGGCTCGGCGTGATCCGACCGCATGCGGTCCTCGCTGGCGTCGGCGGACGCCACCTTCCCGTACAGGGCGAACACGATGGCGTCGATCACCGTGGACTTGCCGGCCCCCGTCGGCCCCTCGAGGAGGAACAGACCGGCGGCGCCGAGGGCGCCGAAGTCGATCGTGTGCCGGCCTGGGAACGGGCCGACCGCCTGGAACGTCAACCGATGCAGGTGCATCAGGCGCTCCGCTCCGCGGCCAGCACCGACTCGTAGGCGGCACGCAGCACGGCGACCTCGTCCGGCGTCGGCGGCGTGCCCGTCACGTGCGCCACGAAGTCGGTGGCGACCGCCAGCGGGTCGTGCGCCGCGGTCACGACGGCGGCGCCGGTCCGGGCGGTCCCGGCGGGCGGCCGGTGCTCGGCGACCAGCAGGTGCGGGAACCGGGCCCGCAGCCGGGCGTGCAGCTCCGGCGGGCGGACCGGGTCGGTGACGACGGCGCGCAGCCAGTCGTCCGTGTGCCGCTCGCCCGCGGCGCCCAGCAGCTCCGCCAGGGTGCCCGTCACCTCGGCCAGCCGCCGCGGCACCGGCGCGGGGACGAGCGTGGTGCCCACGACGCCGTCCGGCCCCAGCTCCACGAGCACCGTGGACTTCGCCTGGTGCAGCTCGGAGAACGAATACGCGAGCGGCGACCCGGAGTACCGGAGCACGGGGACAAGCGCCGCCTCGACCGCACCCTCGCCGTCGGCTCCCGCGGCCGGGAAGCGCAGCTCCTGCGGCCCGTGCAGGTGCCCGAGCGCCACGTAGTGCACCCCCGCGAAGACACCCGCGGGCACCGCGTCGACCCCACCCACCCGGATGTCGCGCTCCGAGTCCGACGCTGCGCCGCCCACCACGAACGCATGCGCCGCCACCACGGACCGCACCGACCCGTCCCCGGTCGCCCGGGCCGCGAGGTCGGCGCGCACCCGGCGCATCGCCGCCGACAGCACCGCCTCGTGCGAGCGCGGCAGCAGGCCGTCCGGGGTGTCGTCGTCCGCCAGCTCGCGGCGCGCCGCGTCCGGGTCCAGGTAGGGCAGCGCGTGGACGACGACCGGTCCGTGCTCGTCCGCCAGCACGACCGGGCGCCCGACGTCCGCCACCCGGGCCCGCACGTGCACGCCGTCGCGCAGCAGGGGGGCGGCGAAGCCGAGCCGGATCGCCGAGTCGTGGTTGCCGGGCGTGAGCACCACCGCCGCGTGCTCGGCCAGCCGCCGTAGCGCGTCGCCGAGCAGCTGCACGGCCTCCACCGGCGGCACCGCGCGGTCGTACACGTCCCCCGCGACGACGACGGCGTCCACCCCTTCGGCCTGCACCAGCGCCACGAGGTGGTCGAGGAAGGCGGCCTGGTGGGCGAGCAGATCGACACCGTGCAGCGTGCGACCGAGGTGCCAGTCGCTCGTGTGCAGGATCCGCATGGCCCGGACGGTACCCGCCGCCCCCGACACCACCGCGACCGACACCCGCCCGCCTCGACGCCACCGCCGCGCGACCCCGGACCCGACGCGCCGACCGTCGGACGCGCGGGGCAAATGCGGGCAGATCAGACACACCAGGTGAGAAGACCCGGCCGCACCGAACCTGGGGTGAAAGGATCGCGGGTGAGATCTCACCCGCGCGGTCAAGCGGCAGCGCCGAGCCGCCGATGAGGTCATCGACGTCCCCAGCGCGCCGTCGCGGGGGTGGCTGCGCTCGCACCCAGGAGGAAATCCATGCCGTCGCCCGACGAGCCCGGTCGCGGGCTTCGCCTCGTCCAGGACACCGACGAGGCCTACCCGACGCTCACCACCCCGTTCCATGACCTCGACGAGTACGTACGCCTGCCGCGCATGTCCGGTCTCGTGCTCTCGCCGGACGGCTCGCGGCTCGTCACCCAGGTCTCGACGCTGAACCACGACGGCACGAAGACCCACTCGGCGCTGTGGGAGGTCTACCCGACGCGCGCGCGGCCGGCCCGCCGGCTCACGCGCAGCGCACAGGGCGAGTCCGGTGCGGCGTTCACGCCCGACGGCGACCTTCTGTTCACCTCGTCCCGCCCGAACGCGGATGCCGCGGACGACGAGAGCGACGACGACACGCAGGCGCTGTGGGTGCTGCCGGCCGGCGGCGGCGAGGCGCGCATCGTGGCCAACCGGCCCGGCGGCGTCGGGCAGGTGAAGACGGCCCGCTCGTCCTACGCGGTGGTGTTCTCCTCGAGCATGCTGCCCCGCGCCGTCGACGGCGCCGACGACGAGCGCCTCCGCAAGCTCCGCAAGGACAAGAAGGTCTCGGCCGTCCTGCACGACGGCTACCCCGTCCGTTACTGGGACAAGGACCTCGGCCCCGCCGCCACCCACCTGCTCGGCTGGCACTTCAAGGCGGGCGACGACGTCGCGCGCTCGGTCGAGGTCGCGAGCCTCTCCGTGGAGCACCTCAAGGTCGCGGACCTCACGCCGACCCCCGGTCACGCCCTGCTGGAGGCCGAGTTCGACCTCTCGCCCGACGGCACCTTCGTGGTCTCGACGTGGTTCGTGCCGACCGGCTGCGGCGCCTCCCGTGCCGTGCTGGTCCGGATCGATCTCGACACCCAGCAGCGCACGGTGCTCGTGGACGACCTCGAGGCCGACCTGGGCTCGCCCGTCATCTCGCCGGACGGCTCCGCGGTCGCCTACACGCGCTCCACGCTCGCCTCGCCGACGACGGCGCCGCGCCAGACCCTGGAGCTCCTCGCCCTGGGCGACGGCCCCGGTCAGCACGCCGAGCCGCGCACCCTGGCCCCCGAGTGGGACCGCTGGACGACGGGCCA
Organism: uncultured Actinomycetota bacterium; assembly: GCA_963807045.1. GTDB lineage: Bacteria > Actinomycetota > Actinomycetes > Actinomycetales > Cellulomonadaceae > Actinotalea. Next base: position 1,250,409 of record CAWDZL010000002.1, read on the forward strand.
CCAGTGGCTGCCGGACGGCTCCGGCCTGCTCGTGACCGCGGACCAGGACGGCCGCGCGCCGGTCTTCCACATCGACGTCGCCACGGACACGGTCGAGCAGCTCACGCAGGACGACTACTCCTACACCGACGTCCAGATCGCGCCGGACGCCTCCGTGGCGTACGCCCTGCGCGCCTCCTACCTGGCGCCGGCCCACCCGGTCCGCATCCACCTCGTCGGCGACGAGCTGCGGCCCCGCGGCTCGGTCACGGTGCTCCGCGCCCCGGCCCCGCCGCCCACGCTCCCCGGTCGCCTGACCGAGGTGCGCACGACGACGGGCGAGGGCGACGACGCACACGAGGTGCGCGCGTGGCTGTGCCTGCCCGACGACGCCTCCGACGCCAACCCGGCGCCGATGCTGCTGTGGATCCACGGCGGACCGCTCGGCTCGTGGAACACCTGGTCGTGGCGCTGGAACCCGTGGCTGATGGTGGCCCAGGGCTACGCCGTCCTGCTCCCGGACCCCACGCTCTCGACGGGCTACGGCCAGGAGAACGTGCAGCGCGGCTGGGGCGCCTGGGGCGCGGCGCCGTACACCGACCTCATGGCGATCACCGACGCCGCCCTCGAGTCCGGCGACCTGGACGCGCAGCGGACGGCGGCGATGGGCGGCTCGTTCGGCGGCTACATGGCGAACTGGGTCGCGGGCCAGACGGATCGCTTCGACGCGATCGTCACGCACGCGAGCATCTGGGCGCTCGACCAGTTCGGGCCGACGACGGACGTCTCGTACTACTGGGAGCGCGAGGTCGGTCCCGACATGATCGAGAAGTACTCGCCGCACCGGAACGTCGCGAACATCCGCACGCCGATGCTCGTCGTGCACGGCGACAAGGACTACCGCGTGCCGATCGGCGAGGGCCTGCGGCTCTGGTACGACCTGCTCTCGTCGTCGGGCCTGCCGGCCGATGAGGACGGGACGTCCGTGCACCGGTTCCTGTACTTCCCGGACGAGAACCACTGGGTGCTGAGCCCGCAGCACGCGAAGCTCTGGTACCAGGTGGTCCTCGGGTTCCTTGGCGAGCACGTGCTCGCCAAGGGCGCCCCGGCGCTGCCCGAGGTCCTCGGCTGATCTGACGCCCCATCCGCCACCCGTCCCACCCGCCACCGCATCCCACAGTGACCGAGGAGACACCGATGTCGCAGACACCGCCGGGCTGGTATCCCGAGCCGGCCGGGGGCATGCGGTGGTGGGACGGGACGCAGTGGACCGAGCAGCGCGCGGCCGCGGCTCCCGACTCCCCGCTGGCCGACGGCGGTCCTGACGTCTCCGGGGCTCCGGGCGTCGCCAGGACCGCGCCCCGGCGGTCGCACCTGCCGCTGATCTGGGGCGGCATCGCGTTCGTCGCGATCGCTGCAGTGGCCGTGGTCGTGGTCGTGCTCACGCGCGGAGACGACGACGGACCGGCCCGCACCATCGACGCCTTCATCGCGGCGACCAACGAGGCCGACTGCGCGAGGGCCGTGCAGTTCCTCACCAGCGATCGCCGCGAGGACTCCTCGACCGACGAGGACTGCCAGGCCACCGACGACGAGGGCAACGTGCTGAAGATCGCCTTCACCGCCGACGAGGTCACCGTCGACGACGGGACCGCCACGGTGCACGGGCACCTCCGCGACACCGCGGGCACCTACCAGCCCGAGACGTGGGACGACGTCGTGTTCACCCTCGTCCAGGAGGATGGGGCGTGGGCCATCGACGACCTGGCGTTCCCCGACGACGAGGACGTCGTCGTCGAGTGACGCGCGGGGCCGGCGGCCTCAGAGCGCCCCGGCGGCGGAGAGTGCCGCACCGGCCTCGGTGAGCGCCCAGTGGGTGTGCACGAGGAGCCACGCCGGGCCGTCACCGGGCTCGGCCACGCGCCGGAAGACCTCCGTCGTGTTCCAGCGCATCACGCCCTCACCACCGGTCGACTCGAACCGGTAGCTCAGCACCGCCAGGTCGCCCGCGGCGCACACCGCGGGCTCCACGAACGCGTAGCTGTCGATGTGCACCTGGCCGCGCATGGCGTCGTACACGGCGCCCAGCGCGGCGCGCCCGTCCACCCGGGCGGCCTGCCACGGGTCGAAGTACGTCACGTCGTCGGCGCTGAGCTCGAGGAACCCGTCCGGGTCGCCCGCCCCCCAGCGGTCCATCGCAGCCGTCTCGAGGGCCAGGAGCTCGGCGAGCAGCGCGCCGTCGTCGGTGATCATGACCGGCACCCTAGGACGCGACGCCGACACGACTCCCGGGCGACGCCGTCGGGCGTCAGGCCCCTGCGACCACTCTCGACTCGCCGCCGGCGCTGAACTCCAGCGGGATCGTCCCGCTCAGGCCGATCAGGTCGAGCATGTCTCGCACGAGGCCGGGCGGGTCCCGCAGGATCGCGGTCGAGCCCTCCTCCGTGGCCAGCCTGTGGAGCTGCAGGATGAACGCGATACCGGAGGAGTCGATGAAGGTGACCTCGGCGACGTCGACCACGTAGGGCCCCCCGCGCTGCACCAGCTCGACCATGGCGGCGCTCGCCTGGTCCCGCAGTGATGCGTCGATGTCGCCCCGGAGCCGCACGCATGCGCGCCCGCCGTCGTCGTACACGTCGATGTGACCCTGCTCGGGCAGGTCGTGGTCCACAGCACCTCTTCGTCTCGCGGCCGGCACTCGCCACAGTGTTGGACGAGCGGGCCGGGCCCCGAGTTCCGCGAACGCACCAATGAGCCGCGGCCGGGGCCGCAGGCGAGCGTAGAGCATCCGCGCGTTGATCGCCCGCGAGGGCACCCTCAGTGCTTGCCGAACCGGGTGTACCGCACCCACGACGTGACCCACCTGGTCGCTCGCGGCCGAGACGGTCGGGGAGAATGGTCGGTCGTGAGCGAGGAGCCGGACCGCGGACCGGCGTCGGGCGGCGCCCGACGCCGGGGACAGCGGCGCCCGCGCACGACGTCGGACGCCCACACCCCGCACGCCGCGGCCAGGCGGGCCCGCCTCGCACAGGCACGCCGCGACGTCGTCGTGCCCCCGATCACCTACCCGCCGGAGCTGCCGGTCTCCGCACGCCGCGACGACATCGCGGCGGCGATCCGGGACCACCAGGTGGTCATCGTGTCGGGCGCCACCGGGTCGGGGAAGACGACGCAGCTGCCCAAGATCCTGCTGGACCTGGGCCGCGGGCGGGACGGGCAGATCGGCCACACGCAGCCCCGCCGGATCGCGGCACGCACCGTCGCGGAGCGCCTGGCCGACGAGATCAGCGGGAGCTCGGCCGCGCTGGGTCAGATCGTCGGGTACCAGGTGCGGTTCACCGACCAGTCGTCGGAGCAGACCCTGGTCAAGGTCATGACCGACGGCATCCTGCTGGCACAGATCCAGCGCGACCCGCGGCTGCTGGCCTACGACACCCTGATCATCGACGAGGCGCACGAGCGCTCGCTCAACATCGACTTCATCCTCGGGTACCTCACGCAGCTGCTGCCCCAGCGCCCAGACCTCAAGGTCGTCATCACCTCCGCGACCATCGACTCCGAGCGGTTCGCGCGGCACTTCGGCGCACCCCCCACGCTCGACGCGCCCGACGGCGTCCCCGCGCCCGTCGTCGAGGTCAGCGGCCGGACGTACCCGGTGCAGATCCGGTACCGCCCGCTCACCGCGAACGACGTCCTCCCCGACGACGAGCTCCCGGACCCAGACGCCCCCACCACCACCCCCTCCGCAAAGTGGAGCAAACCGGCGGGACACGCCAGCGTGTCGCGACCAGTTCGCTCCACTTTGCGGGACGAGGACCGCGACCTGATGACCGGCATCTGCGACGCCGTCGACGAGCTGTGCGCCGAGGGGCCCGGCGACGTCCTCGTGTTCCTCTCCGGCGAGCGCGAGATCCGCGACGCCGACGACGCCCTGCGCACCCACCTCGGCGAACGCGTCACCGATCCGCGCCACCCCCGCGGCGTCGACATCCTGCCGCTCTACGCGCGCCTCTCCGCCGCCGAGCAGCACCGCGTCTTCGAGCCCCACACCCGCCGCCGCGTCGTGCTCGCCACCAACGTCGCCGAGACCTCGCTCACCGTGCCGGGGGTCCGCTACGTCGTCGACCCCGGCACCGCCCGCATCTCGCGATGGTCCAAGGCGACGAAGGTCCAGCGCCTGCCCATCGAGCCGATCTCGCAGGCCAGCGCCAACCAGCGCTCGGGCCGCTGCGGCCGCGTCGCCGAGGGCGTCGCGATCCGCCTGTACTCCGAGCAGGACTACACGTCCCGCCCGGAGTTCACCGAGCCGGAGATCCTCCGCACCTCGCTGGCCTCGGTCATCCTCCAGATGGTCGCCGTGGGCGTCGCGACCACGCCCGACGACGTCGCGCGCTTCCCGTTCGTCGACCCGCCCGACGTGCGCGCGGTCCGCGACGGCGTCCAGCTCCTCACCGAGCTCCACGCGCTCGAGGCGCAACCGGGCGAGGGAGCCCGCCTCACCGACGTCGGGCGCGCGCTCGCCCAGCTCCCGATGGACCCACGCCTGGCCCGGATGATCGTCGAGGGTGGTCGGCGCGACGTCGCGCGCGAGGTGATGGTCATCGCTGCGGCCCTGTCCATCCAGGACCCGCGCGAGCGCCCCGCCGAGGTCCGCGACCTCGCCGACGCCTCGCACGCGCGCTTCGCCGACCCGACGTCGGACTTCCTCTCCTACCTGAACCTGTGGCACTACCTGCGCGACCAGCAGCGCGAGCTGTCGGGCAACCAGTTCCGTCGCCTGTGCCGCGCCGAGTACATCAACTACCTGCGCGTCCGCGAGTGGCAGGACGTCGTCGGCCAGCTCAAGGAGCTCGCGCGCCCCCTCGGCATCACGGTCCGCCCCCCCACCCGAACCACCCCACCCCCTTCGTCCGCAAACTGGAGCGAAGTGGCGCGACACGCCGGCGTGTCGGAGCCGGAACGCTCCAGTTTGCTGAAGGGGGAGTGGGACGCGGACCGGATCCACCAGGCGATCCTCGCCGGGCTGCTGTCGCAGCTCGGGATGCAGGAGGCCACCGAGGTCCGCGCGTCCGCCGTCGGGCGCAAGGGCAAGGGGAAGGAGGGCGCCGCAGCCGGCGCCCGTCGACCCCAGGCCCGCAACGAGTACCTCGGCGCGCGCGGCGCACGGTTCGCGGTGTTCCCCGGGTCGCCGCTGGCCAAGAAGTCGCCGGCCTGGGTGATGGCCGGCGAGCTCGTCGAGACCTCGCGCCTCTGGGCCCGCGACGTCGCGCGCATCCAGCCGGAGTGGGCGGAGGAGCTCGCGGCGCACCTGGTCAAGCGGACGTACTCGGAGCCGACGTGGTCCGGCAAGCAGGGCGCCGCCGTCGCCACCGAGCGGGTGCTGCTCTACGGGCTGCCGATCGTCGCCGGGCGCCGGGTCCTGTACGCGAAGGTCGACGCCGAGCACGCGCGTGAGCTGTTCGTCCGGCACGCGCTCGTCGAGGGCGACTGGACCACCCACCACGCGTTCTTCGCGCGCAACCGGGAGCTGCTCGAGGAGGCGGAGGAGCTCGAGCACCGGGCGCGCCGCCGCGGCATCGTCGCCGACGAGGACGCCCTGTTCGACTTCTACGACGAGCGCGTGCCCGCCGACGTCGTCTCCGCCCGGCACTTCGACCGCTGGTGGAAGGATGCCCGCCGACGCGCGCCGCAGCTGCTCGACTTCTCGCTCGAGATGCTCGTCGGCGACGTCGCGGTCGATGAGCGCGCGTTCCCTGCGGCCTGGCCGCAGGGCGACCTCGAGCTGCCCCTCACCTACCAGTTCGAGCCGGGCACGTCCGCCGACGGCGTCACGGTCGAGATCCCGCTGCCGGTGCTGCCGCGCGTGCGCCCCGAGGGCTTCGACCGGCTGGTGCCGGGCCTCGCCGAGGACCTGGTGGTGGCACTGATCCGCTCGCTGCCCAAGGCGTTGCGCGTCCCCCTGGTGCCCGCGCCCGACGCCGCCCGCGAGCTCGTCGCCTGGCTCGGGTCGAACACCCCCGACTGGGCGGACGCGGTGCGCGCCGCCGACATGGCGCCGTCGTTCGCGTCGGCGCTCTCCGCGGCCGCGAGCACCGTGCGGGGTGTCGACGTGCCCGAGGACGCCTGGGACACCGGGCGGCTGCCCGCGCACCTGCGCATGCGGTTCCGCGTGGTCGAGCAGCGCGGGCGGTCCGTGTCGGTCGTCGACGAGGGCGACGACCTGGTCGCGCTGCAGCGGCGGCTCGCGGCGCGGTCCGCCGACGCCGTCCGGTCGGCCGTGCGGTCGGCGGTCCGGGCCGCGATGGACGAGGCTGCAGGGTCCGGGGTGGCTGGGTCCGGCGTGGCTGGGTCGGGTGTGAGCACTGGCGGCCCCACCCCGCCCGCGCCTCCTTCGTCGGCGATGCCCGAGCCGAGCCCTGGCGGGGCCGCCAGCGCTCACACCTCGCAGGTCGGGTCGCCCGGCCGCGGCGCCCGGGGTGAGGGTGGGGGGCTGGGCCTGGAGCGGCGTGGGCTGGTCACCTGGCCGGAGCTGCCCGACGGCGTCGTGCCCCAGGTCATCGAGGGCAGTGCTGCCGGGGTGAGCGTGCGCGCGTACCCGACGTTCGTCGTCGGGCCGGGGGCGGGGGTGCGCCGCGGGGTACGCGAGGTCGCGCTGCGGGTGCTCGCGACCGAGGCCGAGCAGCGGCGGGCGCACGGGGCCGGGGTGCGGGAGCTGCTGCTGACCGAGGTCGGGCTGGCGACGCCGCGCGTCACCACGCGGTGGAAGGGCGCCGAGGCGCTGGCGCTCGGGTCGAGCCCCTACCCGACGACGGACGCCCTGGTCACGGACCTGCAGCGCGCCGCGATCGAGGCGGTGGCCGGCGAGCGCGGGGTGGTCCTGCGCGAGGTGCGCGAGGCGCCGTCGTACGCGGCGCTGCGCGACGCCCTGCGCGACGCCCTGGAGGACGGGACCTACGCGGTGGCGCGCGACGTCGTCGGCGTCCTGACGGCGGCGCGCGAGCTGGACGCGGAGCTGCGCGCGACGACGTCGCTCGCCCTGCTCTCCACGGTGCACGAGGTGCGCGGGCAGCTCGTGGCGCTGGTGCACGACGGGTTCGTCGCCGAGGCCGGCGCCGCACGGCTCCCGCACCTGGTGCGCTACCTGCGCGGGGCGCGCTACCGGCTGGCCAAGGCGGCGGAGAACCCGTCGCGCGACGAGTCGCTGGCCTGGCAGGTCGCCGAGATCACGGACGCCTACGACGACGCCGTGGCTGCGGCGCGCACGTCCGCGCCCGACGCCGACCGGGACGAGCGGCTGGAGCGCGCCCGTTGGATGATCGAGGAGCTGCGGGTGTCGCTGTTCGCGCAGCAGCTCGGCACCGCCCACCCGGTCTCCGTGAAGCGCGTGCGGGCGGCGATCGCCGGCTGAGCAGAGGCGCCCGCGACACCCGTGTGGCCCTCACGTCCCACCGCACGACGGCCGATGATGTCCCTGGCCTCGCGCGGACGCGGGTGCCCCGTCGACACCCAGGAGTCCCCCATGTCCGGACGCCGACCCCGCCTGCGCGAGTCAGCTGCGGCGGCAGCAGCTGCCCTCGTACTCACCGGCCTCACCCCCGTCGCGGCCCAGGCGGCTGACACACAGACCCTCGCCATCGACGGCGTGGTGCGCACCTTCACGTACGAGAGTGGCCTCGAGACCCCCGACTCCGTGGTCGTGGACGCCGAGGGCACCTACGTTCCCGTCCCGTCGAACCTCGCGGCGGGGCTCACCACCGCGGAGCCCGTGACCCTGAAGCTCACCGCGCCGACGTCGTTCTCGCTGGCCCAGGCCCTCGGGGCCGCAGGCAGCGCGGCGCCCGGCGATGTCACGGTGACCGAGGTCGTCCCGAGGGGCCCGGCACCCGTGGCACCGCCCACCGTCCTCGGCCCCCAGACGCTCCTCGTCCTTCCGGTCGCCTGGGCCGCGGCGACCGACATGCAGGTCTCCAGCCTGGCCTACGTCGCGGGCTACCGTGCGGCGAGCACGGCCACCTTCTGGACGTCGGCGTCGGCCGGCGGGATGACCATGGCCACAGATGTGCGCGCGCCCGTCCGCATCGCGCAGCCCAGCTCCTGCGACCCGGCGATCCTGCGCAACGCCGCCCTCGCCGCGCACGGCATCACCGCGCCGCTGGACCCATCGGTCCACGTGGTCGTCTACACCCAGGACCGCGTCGGCTGCTTCGTCGCGGCGTCGTCGGTCAGCGGCCCCGAGGCGGTCGTCAACGGGTCGTCGAGCGACGTCGTCTGGGCGCACGCCGTGGGCCACACCCTCGGGCTCGACGACACCGAGACGCTGCGCTGCCCGGCGTCCGGCGCCTCGGTCACCATCACGGGCGGCTGTGAGCTCTCCAGCTCCACCGGCCGCGACGTCATGGACAGCTGGGCCGCACTGTCGCTGGCGACGCTCGCCGTCAGCGCACCGGCGGCGGAGGCCCTCGGCTGGCCGCGCTCGACCCCGGCCGACCCGGCCCAGAGCCTGGTCCTGCCGCTCACCGTCGGCAGTGGTGCCACGCCGACGACGGCGGTGCGCGTCCCCCTCGCGGACGGCACCGCCCTCTACGTGGAGCCCGAGCCGCAGGGCGTTGCGGTCCGCCGACTGCTCGTCCGCGACGACGCCATCGTGAGCCAGCGCCTGCACATCACTACGACGGCGGAGTTCGCGTTCGACGCCGGCGCGGTGCTGGACGTGCGCGACTCCGACTACGCGATCGCCGTCCTCGCCCGTGACTCGGTCGGCGCGAGCGTCGCGGTCACCCCCAGGAGCCTCGACACCGCGTCGCCGAGCGCGCCGGTCATCACCGCGCCTGCGTCCGCGGGCTGGGTCCGGGAGCAGATGCTCAACCCGGTCACGTGGACGGCAGCGGCTGACGCCGGCACGGGTGTCGTCGGCTACCGCCTCGTGACCGACGGTCGCCCGGGGGCGCCGCGCCCGGCGGGGACGACGAGCGACACCGCCTCCCTCAGCCGGGGAGCGCACGAGTTCCGCGTCCAGGCCGTCGACCGCGCGGGCAACGTCTCGACCAGCGCGCCGATCGCCGTCTCGGCCGGGGCTCTGCCCCCCGCTCCCGCGAACGTGCGGGCAGATGCCGGCTTCAGCAGCGTGCGCGTCACCTGGCAGCCCGAGCGGGCCTACCCCGACGCCATCGGCTTCGACGTGACGCTGACCCCGGGCGGCACCACGTTCATCGCCGCGGGCGCCTCCCAGCCCACCCTGACCGACCTGGCGCCAGGCCAGTACACGATCGCCGTCAGCGCGCGCAACGCCGTCGGCAGCTCGCCCGCGACCACCACGACCTTCACGGTCGCGCCCTCCACGGTGAGCGTGACGGCGGTGCCGGTGGGCGCCGCCGGCAGCTCGCCGCTCCGGGTCCGGTGGACGGCGAGCCCGGCCGTGCCGGGGGCGCTCGCCGTCGTGACGCTCGACGGCAACCCGGTGCGCACCGTCGGCCCGGGCGTGGGCGAGCTCGTACTCCCCGCGGACGCCGGGCGGCACTCCGTGGTCGTCACGGTGGTGCATCCCAACGGCGACGAGGTCAGCAGCGCCCCCGTGGAGGTCGTCGTCGCGCCGGGCGCACCGCTGTTCCGCGACGTCCCCGCCGACCACCCGTTCGCGGACGAGGTGCTGTGGATGGCGCAGGCCGGCATCACGACCGGCTACGCCGACGGCACCTACCGCCCGGCGGCCGCCATCAACCGGGACGCGATGGCGGCGTTCCTCTACCGGTACGCCGGCGCCGACCTCGCCGGCTACGAGCCGCCGATGACGCCGCTGTTCTCCGACGTCCCGCGCAGCCACCCCTTCTACACCGAGATCTCGTGGCTGGCCGAGACCGGCATCACGACGGGCTACGCCGACGGCACCTACCGCCCGTCCGGTCCGGTGAACCGGGACGCGATGGCGGCCTTCCTCTACCGGTTCGACCACGCCGGTAGCTACTACGAGCCGCCCGCCCAGCCGCTGTTCGACGACGTCGAGGTCGGCCACCCGTTCTTCGCCGAGATCTCCTGGATGGCCGAGGCAGCCATCAGCACGGGCTGGCCCGACGGCAGCTACCGTCCGCGGCTCCCGATCGCCCGCGACGCCATGGCTGCGTTCCTCTACCGATTCGACCACCCGGTCGCGCCGGCCGCACCGACCGGGACGCCGCGTCCCGTCTGACCCAGGAACCATTGCCCTGGGAGGGTTGCCGCGCCCATCGGGACACAACCCTCCCAGCCTTCCACCCACTGAGAAGCGTGACCGGTAAAGCCCCACGAGACCCCCGACAGCGGGTACCGTTCTGTCCGGATTGCCAGGGTTTGGCCACACTGCTCCGCACCGGCGGACGACACCCTGCGCCGGAACGGACGAGACATGGACGCCATCGCGCTCGAGGCGGTCCGGCGGTGACCGGCCCCGCCCTGCCTCAGCGGGCCGCGCCACGCCGGGAGCAGTGCAGCACCGACGTTTCCGATACCACCACCGGTACATTTACGGCCATGACGGACAAGGCCACCGACATCGCGCAGGCCCGCGCCGCGCTGACGTCGAACGCGGCGCCCGAGATGCCGGTCCTCCGCGCTGTCCACAAGGGCCTCGTCGCACTGCCGGACCACCGTCCCGCGCGCAGCCGAGCCGACGACGAGCCCGAGGCCCGCGCCGCCGGCTGACGACACCCGGTCGACACCCCGGCCCACGCCGGCCCACCCCGGCCCACGCCGGACCGACTACCGCGCCGTCCGACGCCGGAACGCCGTCGTCGCGCTGAGCACGGCCGCCAGCCCGATCCCGCCGCACCACGCGAACGCGAGCCAGGGCTGCGCCTCGCCCGCGCCGACGAGCCAGGCGCGCACGGTGTCCGTCACGGGCGTCACCGGCTGGTAGCGCGCCACGAGCTCCAGCACCCGTGGCATCGTCTCCGGCTGCACGAACGCGCTCGAGACGTACGGCAGGAACATGATCGCGAACGAGAACCCGCTGGCAGCCTCCGGCGAGGAGCCGACCACGCCGATCCACACCGCCACCCAGGTCAGCGCCAACACGTAGAGCGCCACCAGCCCGGCCACGCCGAGCCACTCGACCAGCCCCGCCGTCGGCCGGAAGCCCGCCGCGTACGCGACGCCCACCACGAGCACGGTCGACACGACGTTGCGCACCATGGACTCCGCGACGTGCCCGGTCAGCACGGCGGCGGGCCGCATCGGCAGCGACCGGAACCTGGCCATCAGCCCGCCGGTCATGTCGCTGGCCACCGCCACCGCCGTCGTCGCCGCGCCGTACCCCGCACACAGCAGCACGATCCCGGGCACCACGTAGTCGACGTACTGCATCCCGGTGTCGATGGCGCCGCCGAAGACGTAGACGAACATCGCCATGATCATCACCGGGAGCGCGATGCCCATGATGAGGGTGTCGGGCGTGCGCGACGAGCGCCGCAGGGTGCGCCCGACGAGGGCGGCGGTGTCGCCGAGGTCGACCCGCAGGCCGCCGGGGCGACGCGGCACGACGCGCACGGGCGCCGGGACGCCGACGGCGGTCATCGGGCCACCTCCTGCAGGTCCCGGGCGCCGCGGCTGCCCCGCGAGCCCGCACCGGCGTCGTCGGCGGTCGCGCCCGTAGGCACGTGCGCCCCGGTGAGGGTGAGGAAGACGTCGTCGAGCGTGGGCGTCACGAGCCGCCAGTGGGCCACTGGCAGGCCGTCCGCCTCGACGCCCGCGAGGATCCGCCGCGCGTCCGGAACGGAACCGTCGGTCGCGAGCCGCTCCACGCGCCCGTCCGCCAGCTCGAGCTCGACGTGCGCGCTGCCGACCCGGCGCTTGAGCTCGGCCGCAGTGCCCTCCGCGACGACGCAGCCGCGGTCGAGGACGGCGATGCGGTCGGCGAGCGCGTCCGCCTCGTCGAGGTACTGGGTGGTCAGGAGGACGGTCGCGCCATCACGCACGACGCCGCGGATCACTTCCCACAGGTCCGCGCGGCTACGCGGGTCGAGGCCGGTGGTGGGCTCGTCGAGGAAGATCACGCGCGGGCTGGTCAGGAGCGAGACCGCCAGGTCGAGGCGGCGCCGCATCCCGCCGGAGTAGGTGCGGACGAGCCGGTCGGCAGCGTCGGCAAGGTCGAACGCGTCGAGCAGCTCGGCGGCCCGGGCGCGGACGACGGCGCGCGGCAGGTGGGCCAGCCGCGCCATGAGGACGAGGTTCTCCCGCCCGGTGAGCAGCTCGTCGACAGCGGCGGACTGGCCCGTGAGGCTGAAGAGCTCGCGGGCCTGGTCGGGCCGGCGCACGACGTCGACGCCGCCGACCAGGGCGACCCCGGCGTCGGGCCGCAGCAACGTGGCGAGGATGCTGACGAGCGTCGTCTTGCCCGCACCGTTGGGCCCGAGGAGGGCCAGGACGCTGCCCTCGGGCGCGGCGAGGTCGACGCCGTCGAGCACCCGCGTGGACCCGAAGCTCTTCGTCACCGCCCGCGTCTCGATCATGACGACCATGACGGCCCCTCTTTCTGTGTATGCCCTACACGATTGATGCTGTGTATGGTGTACACAGTTACCGCGGGGTGTCAAGGAGGTGCCATGACCGACGACGAGGCCGAGCGGGTCCGGCTGCGCGCCGAGGCCGCCGGCCCGACCCCGACGGCCGACCTGCCCGCACCCCTCGCGGCGCTGTGGCGCACCGTCGACGCCCCGCGGCGCGGCCCGCGGCCGGGCCTCACCCTCGACGGCATCACGGCGGCGGCGATCGTCCTTGCCGACGCCGAGGGCCTCCGCGCGCTCTCGATGGCCCGCGTGGCCGAGTCACTGGGCGTCACGACGATGGCGCTCTACCGGTATGTCACCGCCAAGGACCAGCTGCTCGACCTCATGTGCGACGCAGCCATGGCGGACGAGCCCGGCCCCCCGGTCCTTGCACCCCCGCCCGACGACGCACCGGCGTGGCGGGTCCGCCTGCACGCGTGGTGCGACCACCAGCTGTCCCTCACCGTGCGGCACCCGTGGCTCATGCAGGCGGTCGACGCCGGGCCCGCGCTCGGGCCACACCGCGTCGCCTTCCTCGAGGCAGGGCTCGCGGCGCTCGCCGATACCCCGCTGCCCGTGCCGCTCCGCGTCGAGGTCGTGGGTGCGGCGGCACTGCTGGTGCTCAGCGAGGGCATCCTGCTGGCGGCGTCGCTCCAGCGCGGCGCAAGGACGACGGGCGGGGACAGCGGCGCCCCGGCGGCCGACGCACACCCCGCACTCGTCGACTTCGGCGGCCTGCTCCGCGCGCTGACGCAGCGCGAGGGGCACCCGCACATCTGGGCGGCGCTGGACTCCGGGGCGCTCGACGTGACTGCCGACGACGCCGGGCCGGACTTCCGGGTCGCGCTGATGCTCGACGGTGTGGCCACCCTGATGGCCCGCGCCGAGGCGGCCGACCTGTCTGTGGAGGACTGAGCGCCGGCACCAGGTGTGCACGACGCCCGCCGACGTCGGAGGCCGTCGCTAGCGTTCCGCGCAGACGACCCGCCGAGCCCGGACGGGACGACGGCACCAGGAGGCCCGGATGCGCTGCTTCGGCGACGGCGACCCGCTCTACGCGGACTACCACGACACCGAGTGGGGCGTCCCCGTGCGCGGGGAGGCCGAGCTGCTCGAGCGCTTCTGCCTCGAGGCGTTCCAGTCGGGACTGTCCTGGCTGACGATCCTGCGCAAGCGGCCCGCCTTCCGCGCGGCGTTCGCGGGCTTCGACCCCGCCGCGGTCGCCGCGTTCACCGACGACGACGCCGCGCGCCTCCTGGCCGACGCGGGGATCGTGCGCAACCGGGCCAAGATCGCGGCCGCGATCGACGACGCGCGGGCGGTGCTCCGGCTCTGGGACGACGGGCGCACGCTCACCGATCTCGTCTGGTCCTACGCGCCCGAGCCCCGAGCGACCCGGCCGGCGTCGTACGCCGAGGTACCGCCGTCGACCCCGGAGTCCGTCGCCCTGGCCAAGGAGCTCAAGCGACTGGGCTTCCGGTTCATCGGCCCGACGACCGCCTACGCGGCGATGCAGGCGTGCGGCCTGGTGGACGACCACCTGGTCACGTGCGACGCGCCGCTCCGTCCCCGCTGACGCGGTCGAGCAGCGCACGGACGATCCGCACGTCAGCCTCCAGCCAGTCCAGGCTGAGCCAGTCGGACCGGCCGAGCCAGCGGAGCTCCTCGTGCTCGAGCGCGGCCGGGACACCGTCCACCACGACGGCCGACCACAGCCGCAGGAGGTGCCGCTCGGAGATGCGCCAGGCGCCGTCGTCGGGCCCCGGCAGCTCTGCGCCCAGGCTGATTCCCACGCCCAGCTCCTCGCGGATCTCGCGGTGCAGCGCGCCCTCCGCCGTCTCGCCCGGGTCGACCTTGCCGCCCGGGAACTCCCAGCGCCCGCGGAGGTGCTCGGGTCGCGCGCGACGGGCCGCGAGCAGGCTCGTCGGCGACTCGAGGTCGTCGACGAGAGCCGCGGCCACCACGATCACGTCGGCCACACCCGCCCCCTCACTCCGGCAGGTGCCAGTCGCCGCGGTTGGTCTCGAGAATCTCGGCCGCCACCGCCGCCGGCGACTCCGTCCCCCGGCCCGTCGGCCGCCACCAGGGTGAGCGGTCCATCGCAAGGAGGTAGACGTCGACGGTGCGCCCCGCGCGCGCCTCGGCGGTGACCAGGCGATTGAGGCGGCACCGCTCCTCCGAGCGGGCATGCTGCGCCTGACGCCGGCTGATGTGCCCGATGCCGACGCGCGGTCCGAACGCCGCGTCGAGGTCCCGGGCGTGGCCCACGTAGCGGGTGACGCCTGCGGTCACGAGGGCGTAGACGCCGGCCTGCTCGGGGAGCGCGAACTCCGGTTCGATCCGGCTGAAGGGCCCCAGCGCCCACGCCGGGTAGCGGTGCTCGACAGCGGCCATGCCGGCCAGCGGGGAGTACTCGACGACGATGCCGGCCGCGTCGCGCTCAGGGAAGAGCCGCCCTGCGTACGTCAGCACGCGGCGGGCCAGCACCAGGTGCGGAGGCGCCCAGTGCTCGTCCCCGGTCGACGGGACGGGCGTGGTCTCCACTGCTCCCCTTGTACGCGACGGGGCCCGGGTCGGGCCGGAGCTCAGTGCTCCGACCCTACCCGGGCCCGTGAGGTCAGATGACGTACGTGCCGCAGCGTCAGCGGAGGCCGATGGCCCTGGCGCAGGCGACGGCTTCCGCACGGTTGGAGACACCGAGCTTCTTGTACACGCTGCGCACCTGGGACTTGACCGTGTTGCGCGTGACGAAGAGTCGGGTGGCGATCTGCTCGAGGGTGACGTCCTCGTCGAGGTTCGACAGGATCACGCGCTCGCGACGGGTCAGCGGCTCGGGGGAAACCCGCTGGGTGGGGACCACTCGCAGTTCCATCATGATGACCTCCGGGGTATTCGGTGCTCGGTGCTGGGGGGCAACCGCAACATCTCTTACGGCAGATGGGAGCCCGGACTTCACCCCTCATGACGCGGTTTTCACCCGCGATTTCGCGGGGTTGTGGTTGCGGAGGGCGACCGAACGCGGTAACGGCACCTATGACTGGTGTGTTATCGCAGGTCAGAGACGTGGGAGCGCGCCACTCGCGCGCGGGCGAAGTTCACCCGTTCGGAGTACCGCGAACGGGGGAACTGCCCGGGGTATCGGACACCAAGGCAGTGAACGCTCACAACAGTCGCTACCCGGGCACATCCGGCCGGGCATAGCTCACTGATTCCGGGCATACAACGCAATACGGGTGCCGCCCAGATGTCACCCGGACGGCGGCACGCCATCACCCGGCCGAGGGATCGGGAGGCCACTCGGGCCGAGAGAGCGCTGTCACCCGCATGGCCGATCACCCGAACGGGCGACGTGACACGCTGCGGGCCGCCGCCACGTCCGGACGGCACCCGGGGCACACGCCCACGAGCGTGAGGACGTGAGTCACCTCGGTGAAGCCGTGGCGGGTCGCCTCCTGGTCCGCCCAGCGAGCCACGGCGGGTTCGGCGATCTCGTCGGCACGGCCGCACTCGCGGCAGACGAGGTGATGGTGGTGCCGTGAGGACCCTGCGATGTACGTCGCCTCGCCGTCCTCGCGGAGCACGACATCCAGCGCTCCCGCGGCCACGAGACGGGCCATCGTCCGGTAGATCGTGGCGAGCGACACCGCGACGCCGCTGCGCGCCAGCTCCGCGTGGATCTCCTGCGCGCTGAGGCACCGGTGGGCGGAGCCGAGGAACGCCAGCAACGCCCGGCGCTGCTCCGTCTGCCGCCCCACGACCTCTCTGGCGTCCATGGCTCCTCCAGGCGCGTCTTGCCGTCTAGACGAGAATGATTATCATTCCCACCATGGAATCGATCAAGAGCAGCACAGAAATGCCCGCCGTGAGGATGCCCGCAGTGAGGATGCAGGACGGAGCCCGGCCCGCCCGGCGGCGAGGACGGACCGCCGCGGTCGTCGCCGGCATCGGCGTCGCGGTTGCCGGCGTCGCGGGGTGCAGCCCCGCGGCGGGCGAGACGCCGAGCAGCCCGGCGGCCGGCAGGACGCCCAGCGGCACCACGTCCGTCGTCGCCACGACCACGATGCTCGGCGACGTCGCCGGGCAGGTCGCCGAGTGCGGCGGGTTGACCGTCACGACGCTCATGCCCGTGGGCGCCGACCCCCACGACTTCGCGCCCTCGTCCGCCGACGTCGCCACGATCGTCGGGGCGGACCTCGTGGTCGCGAACGCCCTCGGTCTGGAGGAGAGCATGGCCACCGCGCTCGACTCGGCCCGGGCCGACGGCGCCACCATCCTCGAGCTGGCGCCCCTGCTCGACCCCATCCCGATGGCCGACACCCACGACCACGAGGGCGAGGGCGAGGCCGAGGGCGAGGCCGACGACGAGGCCGACGACGACGGTCACCACCACGGCTCGACCGACCCGCACTTCTGGCTGGACGCCGCGCGGATGGCCCACGCCGCCCGCCTCATCGGCGACGAGCTGGCCCGCATCACCGGCGACGACGCCCTCACGACCTGCGGCGAGAAGGTCAGCACGGAGCTCGACGCCCTCGACGCAGAGGTCCGCGAGACGCTCGCCACGGTCCCGGCCGAGCATCGGGTCCTCATCACCGACCACGCCGCCTTCGGATACTTCGCCCAGGCGTACGACTTCGAGATCCCCGGCGTCGTCGTGCCGGGTGGTTCGACGCTCGGCGCGCCGAGCTCAGCCGAGCTCGCCGCGCTCGTGGGCGTGCTCCAGGAGTCCGGGGTGCGGGCCATCTTCGCCAACACCGCCCGCGCCACCGACCTCGTCGACGCGTTGGCCGCCGAGGTCGGCCACGTCGATGTCGTCGAGCTCTACGTCGGAAGCGTCGGCCCGGCGGGGTCCGGTGCCGACACCTACGCAGGCATGATGCGCACCGACGCCACGCTCATCGCGCAGGCGCTGGGCGAGTAGCAGCGCGATGGACGTCATCACCTGGTTCACCGAACCGTTCGCCCTCGGGTTCGCCCAGCGCGCGCTCCTGGGCGGCGCGCTCGCCGGGGTCATGTGCGCCGTCGTCGGCACGTGGCTGGTGCTGCGGGGCATGAGCTTCTTCGGCGACGCGTTCGTCCACGGCGTGGTCCCGGGCATCGCAGCGGCCATCGTCCTGGGCATCGACCCGGCGGTGGGCGCGGCCGTGGCGGCCGCCGTGATGGTGGCCGGCATCGAGCTCGTCAACCGACGCTCGACGCTCGGCGAGGACACCGCCATCGGGCTGCTCTTCGTCGGGATGCTCGCCCTCGGCGTCGTCATCATCTCGAGCGTCGACTCGTACACGGGCAGTCTGACGTCGATCCTCTTCGGAGACGCCCTCGGCGTGACGAGCAGCGACCTGGTGCAGCAGGCGGTGCTCGCCGTCGTCGTGCTGGCGGCCTCGGCGCTCATGTACCGGCCGTTCCTGACACTGGCGTTCAACCGGCAGAAGGCCGAGCTGCTCGGCATGCGCCCCGGCCTGGCCCACGCGGCGATGCTCGCGCTCATCGCCACGGCGGTCATCGGCAGCTACCAGGCCGTCGGCACCCTGCTCGTGTTCGGGCTGCTCATCGGCCCGCCCGCGACCGCCGCGCTGCTCGTGCGCACCGTCCCGCACATGATGGCGACCGCGGCCGCGATCTCCGTGGCCTCCGTGTGGTTCGGGCTCGTCCTGAGCTACCACCTCGGGACGGCGGCCTCGGCCACCATGGCCCTGGTGCCGATCGTCGGGTTCTTCCTGACGCTCGCGTGGGTACGGGTGCGGACGCGGCGACACGTCGACGCCGAGCCGGCGGAGTCCCCAGCAACCGCCGTCGGGCCCCTCGTCGAGCCCACACCGGCGGCGGGAACCGGGACGGCCGTCCTCGGCCGCGACATCGTCCTCCGGTACGACGGCCACACGGCGCTCGACCGATCGTCGTTCGCCCTGCCCGCCGGCCGGATCACCGCCGTGATCGGGCCCAACGGCTCCGGCAAGTCGACGCTCCTGCACGCCGTGACCGGCCTCCTCGCGCCCGCCGCAGGGTCGCTCCAGGTGTTCGGCGCGACGCCGGAGCGAGCCCGCGGCCGGGTGAGCGACGTGCTCCAGTCGATGGCCGTTCCCGCAACGACGCCGATGACCGTTGCGGAGACCATCACCATGGGCCGCTACCCGAGCCTCGGCTGGTTCCGCCGGCCGGGACCGCGGGACCGCGCCATGGTGCACGAGGCGATGCGCCGGCTCGAGATCGAGCACCTGGCCGGGCGGCACCTGCGCGAGCTGTCCGGCGGCCAGCGCCAGCGGGTCTACGTCGCGCAGGGCCTCGTCCAGGAGCACGACCTGCTGCTCCTCGACGAGCCGCTGACCGGCCTCGACGTGGTCTCGGCGCGCACGATCGACCGGATCATCCACGCCGAGCGCGCCGGCGGCGCCACCGTCATCCTGACGACCCACGACCTGGGCGAGGCACGCGCCGCCGACCACGTCGTGCTTGCCGGCGGGCGCGTGGTCGCCTCGGGCACGCCCGAGGAGGTCTGCCGAGCCGAAACCCTCATGGAGGCGTTCGGCCTGGGCGGCGTCCACGGCTGGCAGGGCCTCCTCGACGACCCCGCGCACGACCCGCGCGGCGAGGGCCCCGTCGTGCCGGTCGGGTGAGAGTGACGCCCGCCCGATCGCCGCGGCGCGAGGGCGGGCGTCACGCCGCCCGGTGCACGCCGGCGTCAGCCCGCCGCGACGGCCGCGTACTCCTCGGGCGACAGCAGCTCACCGGTACCCGTGACGTCGACCTTGATCAGCCAGCCGGCACCGAACGGGTCGGAGTTGACGACGCCCGGGTCGTCCGCCGCCGCCTCGTTGACCTCGACGACGGTCCCGCTGACGGGCGCGTACAGCTCCGAGACGGACTTGGTGGACTCGATCTCGCCGCACACGGCGCCCGCCGTCAGCACGGTGCCCACCGGGGGCAGCTCGAGGAAGACGATGTCACCGAGCGCGTCGGCGGCGGTCGCGGTGATGCCGACCGTCGCTGGTGACTCGTCGGTCACCCACTCGTGCTCGGCGGTGTACTTGCGGTCCTCGGGGATCTGGCTCACGGTCTCTCCTCGCTCAGGTGGTCCGACGGTAGAACGGCAGGGGCACGACGCGCACCGGTTCGGCGCGGCCGCGCACGTCGACGGCCAGCTCGGTGCCGGGCTCGGCGGCCGACGGCGCCACGTACGCCATCGCGATCGGGCGGCCGAGCGTCGGCGAGGGGGCACCGGAGGTGACCTGCCCGACGACGTCGCCGCCGCGCAGCACCGGGTACCCGTGCCGCGCGGCGCGACGGCCCTCGCCCACCAGGCCGACGAGCACGCGATCCGGCTCACGCGCGGCCCGGTCCTCGAGCGCCGAGCGCCCCACGAAGTCCACCGGTGCGCCGTCGGCGGCGGTCTTGTCCAGACGCACCACACGGCCCAGGCCCGCGTCGAACGGCGTCGTGGTGCGGTCGAGCTCGTTGCCGTAGAGCGGCATCCCCGCCTCCAGGCGCAGGCTGTCCCGGCACGCGAGGCCGGCAGGAACGAGCTCCGCGCCCCCGGCGTCGCGCACGGCCGCCCAGACCTCGCCCGCGCGCTCCGCCGGCACGAACAGCTCGAAGCCGTCCTCGCCGGTGTAGCCGGTCCGGGCCACGGTGGCCGGCACGCCCGCGACCTGCGCCGGCGTCGCGGCGTAGTACCGCAGCCCGACGACGGCGTCCCGCGCGGCGGCGTCGACGACGGACGCCACGATCCCCTCGGCGAGCGGCCCCTGCACCGCGATCAGCGCGGTGTCCGCCGACTCGTCGACGACCGCCACCCCCTCCCCGGTGCACCGGGCGACCAGCTCGGCGGTCACCACGGCGGCGTTGGACGCGTTGGCGACGACGACGAAGTCCTCCTCGCCCATCCGGTAGACGACCAGGTCGTCGATCACCCCGCCGTCGTCGGCGCAGATCATCGTGTAGCGCGCCCGGCCCACGACGAGCGCGGACAACCAGCCCACGAGCGCGCGGTCCAGCGCGGCGCCCGCACGGGGCCCGCTGAGCCGGATCTCGCCCATGTGCGACAGGTCGAACAGACCGGCGGCCTGACGCACCGCGTGGTGCTCGGCCAGGTCGGACGTGTAGCGCAGCGGCATCAGCCAGCCCGCGAACGGCGTCATGGTCGCGCCGAGCGCCACGTGCTCGTCGTGCAGGGGCGACCGGGTCGGCTCGCTCATAGGTACTCCTCCACGGGTGGGCAGGCACACACCAGGGTGCGGTCGCCGGCGGCGTTGTCGATGCGCCGCACGGGCGGCCAGTACTTGTCGGCGCGCAGCGCCGGGAGCGGGAACGCCGCGACCTCGCGCGGGTACGCGGCCGTCCAGGTGTCGGCCGCGACGGCGGCTGCCGTGTGCGGCGCCCCCCGCAGCGGCGACTCCTGCACGGTCCAGCGCCCGGCGGCGACATCGTCGATCTCGCCGCGGATCGCGACCATCGCGTCGCAGAACCGGTCCAGCTCGGCGAGGTCCTCGCTCTCGGTCGGCTCGACCATCAGCGTGCCGGCCACCGGGAAGGACAACGTCGGGGCGTGGAAGCCGTAGTCGATGAGGCGCTTGGCGACGTCCTCGGCGGTCACCCCGGTCGCCGCCGTGAGGGCACGCAGGTCGAGGATGCACTCGTGCGCCACGCGGCCGCCGGGCCCGGAGTACAGCACCGGGAAGTGCTCGCCGAGCCGGGCCGCCACGTAGTTCGCCGCGAGCACGGCGTGCTCGGTGGCGGACCGCAGCCCGTCCGCGCCCATCAGCGCGACGTACGCCCACGAGATCGGCAGGATCCCCGCCGACCCGTACGGGGCCGCCGCGACCGGCGTCGACGAGCGGCCCGGCAGGAACGGCACCAGGTGCTCGGCAACCGCGACCGGCCCGACGCCGGGCCCGCCGCCGCCGTGCGGGATGCAGAACGTCTTGTGCAGGTTCAGGTGCGAGACATCGCCACCGAACTCGCCCGGCCGCGCCAGCCCGACCAGCGCGTTGAGGTTCGCACCGTCGATGTAGACCTGACCGCCGGCATCGTGCACCAGGCGGCAGACGTCGGTGACCTCGGCCTCGTAGACACCGTGCGTCGACGGGTAGGTGATCATGATCGCCGCGACGTCGGCGGCATGCTCGGCGAGCAGCGCCCGCAGGTGATCGAGGTCGATCGTCCCGTCGTCGGCGGTCTTCACGACCACCACGCGCATGCCCGCGAGCACCGCCGAGGCCGCGTTCGTGCCGTGCGCCGACGCCGGGATGAGGCACACGCGCCGGTCGCCCTGGCCGCGCGAGCGGTGGTAGCCGCGGATGGCGAGCAGGCCGGCGAGCTCGCCCTGGGAGCCCGCGTTGGGCTGCACGCTCACCGCGGCGTAGCCGGTCACCTCGGCCAGCCAGCCCTCGAGGCTCGGCGAGCATCCGGGCGTACCCGGCGGCCTGGTCGGCCGGCGCGAACGGGTGGATGTCGGCGAAGCCGGGCCACGAGATCGGTTCCATCTCGACGGCCGCGTTGAGCTTCATCGTGCACGAGCCCAGCGGGATCATCGTGCGGTCCAGCGCCAGGTCCTTGTCGGCGAGGCGGCGCAGATAGCGCATCATCGCCGTCTCGGACCGGTACCGGTGGAACGTGGGGTGGGTGAGGTACGGCGTCGTGCGCCGCAGCGCGTCGGGGATGCCTGCCGTCGTCCCGGCCGGCGAGACCAGCGGGCGGCCGAGCGCGTCGGCGAACGACGCGAGCACCGTGGCGACGTGGGCCGGCGTGGTGGTCTCGTCGGTCGTGACGCCGACGTGGTCCGCGTCGACGCGGCGCAGGTTGATGCCGCGGGCCAGGGCCGCTGCGACAACGGCGTCGGCCGCCCCGGGGACGTGCGTCAGCACCGTGTCGAAGAACACCTCGTGCACGACGTCGACGTCGGCAGCCCGCAGCCGGTCCGCGAGCGCCACCGCGTGGCGGTGCACCCGCTCGGCGATCTCCCGCAGCCCGTCCGGCCCGTGGTAGGCGCCGTAGAACGCCGCGACGACGGCGAGCAGGGCCTGCGCCGTGCAGATGTTGCTCGTCGCCTTCTCGCGCCGGATGTGCTGCTCCCGCGTCTGCAGCGCCAGCCGGTACGCAACCGCGCCGTCGGCGTCGTGGCTGACGCCGACCAGGCGACCGGGCAAGGACCGCTCCAACCCGGCGCGCACCGCGATGTACGCGGCGTGTGGGCCGCCGTAGAAGAGGGGGACGCCGAAGCGCTGCGCCGAGCCGACCGCGACGTCCGCACCGAGCTCGCCCGGCGGCGTCAGCAACGTCAACGAGAGCAGGTCGGCGGCCACGGTGACCAGGGCGCCGCGCTCGTGCGCCGCGGCGACGAGCGACCGCAGGTCCCGCACCACGCCCGAGGTCCCCGGCTGCTGCGCCACCACGCCCACGACGTCGGCGTCGTCGGGCAGGCCGTCGGCGAGGTCCGCGACGACGATCGGCAGGCCGAGCGCCGCCGCGCGCCCACGCACCACCGCGAGCGTCTGCGGCAGGCAGTCGGCATCCACGACGACGACGCCGTCCTCGCGTCCCTTGACTGCGCGGCGCATCAGCAGCACGGCCTCCATGACGGCCGTCGCCTCGTCCAGCAGTGACGCGCCCGCGACCGGCAGCGCCGTGAGGTCCTCGACCATGGTCTGGAAGAGCAGGAGGGCCTCGAGCCGGCCCTGGCTGATCTCCGGCTGGTACGGCGTGTACGACGTGTACCAGCCGGGGTTCTCCAGCACGTTGCGGCGGATCACGGCGGGCGTGTGGGTGCCGTGGTAGCCGAGCCCGATCATCGAGGTCAGCGGGCGGTTCTCGGCGGCTGTCGCGCGCAGCGCGGCCAGCACCTCGGCCTCGCTCCGGGCGGCCGGCAGCGCCAGCGGGCGGGAGGTGCGGATCGCGGCCGGGACGGCCTCGTCGACGAGCGCGGCCAGGGACGGCGCGCCGATGCGCTCGAGCATGCGCGCGACGTCGTCGGGCCGGGGGCCGACATGGCGGTCGACGAACTCCCGGGCGGGCGGGGCGGAGGCGGAGGTCACGGGCGGCTCCTGCTGGCGGACTCGGGCGGTGGGGACCCGGGCGCGGGGCGGGCGGATGGGCCTCCCCGCTCTGTCCTCAGGGGCGAAGCCCCCACCTGAGAGTTATGCCGCCGGGCCGGGGCCGGGCGACGTGCACCGTCGGTGGGCCGCCGGAGCGGCCGCTTTCCAGAGTTGCCTCACCGCGGCGGTACATGGGCCTGAGAGATTCCCGGGGAGGTTGCTCCTTCGGCGCCGGGCGGGCACACGGCCCGCCGCGAGCTCTCCCACCGCGGCTCGAACAGCAGGTGTTCGGTTGTGGTGCCGAGCATAGGGCAGGCCGCGGGTTCAGCCCGGCGCGGACCACCCGCGGGCGGCGAGCGCCTCGCGGACGTGCTCGACGACGCCGTCGGCGGCCGCCTCGATCTCGGCAAGCGTGTCCTCGAAGCCCTCGTCCGGGCCGTACCAGGGGTCGGCGACGTCGAGGTGCCGCTCGGGGGCGTCAGCCGGCGCCGCGGGGTCGAAGCTGCGGAGCATCCGGACCCGGTCGGCGACGTCGGGCTCCATCCACCGCAGGGCCCGGGCGTGCGACGCGGTCATCGCGAGCACGAGGTCGCGGCCGGCGAGCTCCTCGGCCTCCACCTGGCGGGCCCGGTGGTCCGGCACCGGGTACCCGTGCGCCGTGAGCACGCGCGCGGCGCGCCGGTCGATCGGGTTGCCGTGCTCCTCGTCGCTGACGCCGGTGGAGTCCACGACGACGGCGCCGTCGAGCCCGGCCGCCCGGAAGCGCTCGGCCAGGATCACCTCGGCCATGGGGGAGCGGCAGATGTTGCCCGTGCACACCGTCATCACGCGGTAGGGGGTGGACTCGCTGGTCACGGCCTCGTCCGTCACGGGCGCGCCTCCTCGGTCTCGGGTCGGGTCGCGCACAGCAGGACGCCGGCGCCGCCGTCGAAGCTCACGCCGACGAAGCTCCGCGCCGCGGCGCACCTCGACGAAGCCGAGTTCCGCGTGCAGCGCGAGCGACGCCTCGTTGCGCAGGTTCACCAGGCTCCAGGCGCGGTCGGCGCGCGCCCAGGTCCAGGCCAGGAGCCCGGAGGTGAGCCGCCGCCCGACGCCGCGGCGCCACCAGTCGGGGTGCACGGTGAGGGCGGAGATCATGGGCTCGGCCGGGGCGTCGTCGTGCGCCCAGCGCGAGATCATCGACCAGCCGACGACGTCGTCCCGCTCGCCGGCAGCGGTCGCCACCAGGACGCAACGCCCCGGGTCGACCGTCCAGCCGGCCACGCGCCCGGCCAGGCCCGGGCGCTGGGAGCCACGGGTCTCGGCGACGCGGACGACCGCGGCGGCGTCGTCGGCGCGAGCCGGACGGACGACGACGGAGCGCGCGCGGTCCGGCGCGCGAACGGCGTCGGGCTCGAAGGGCGCGAAGCGAGGCACCGGGCGATCCTGCCACGGCGGGCCGACGCGACCGCGGGCCGCCTGCACCGCGGGCCCTAGGCTTGCGCGCATGGCCCGCCGCCCGAAGCCCCCCAAGGAGCCGTGGCTCGTCAGCTTCTCGCCGTGGGCCGTGATGGCCGGCTGCGCCCTCGGGGCGGTGCTCTTCGTGGGGCTGGTCTACCTCTGGCTGCAGGTCCTCGTCGGGCCGGGCGCCCTCAAGGACGCGGGCATCGACGCGACGGTGGGTCAGCTCACGCTCGGCCTGGGCGGCGGCCTCGCCGGCGTCGTGTTTGTCGCGCTCGGGCCGGCCGTGGCCTTCCTGCTCGGCAAGCTCCTGCGCAACCAGCCCAACCAGTCCGTGCACGTCCTCGTCTTCGCCTTCGCCGGCGCGGTCCTCGGGGCGACGGTGGGCGCGTTCTTCGGTCCCGACCTGACCATGGTGCTCGCGCCGACCATGGGCGTCGCCGCGGGCCTGGCCCGGGCAACCCTGTCGCGATGGGCGCGGCTGTAGCCCCCTCTTCCGCCGGCGAGCGCTGCCGTCGCGCGCGACCGCTGCCGCTCAGGCGGCAGTACTGGCGTGAGATGGCAGCGCTCGCGGGGAGGTGCGCGGGCATGGGACAGCCCGCGGGGTGCCTTGCGGCTTGCCGTGCTGGACGATTGCACGGCCCCCACGGGCTGCGGTGACTGCCGGGGTCTCGCTGGCCGCCTGGGCGGCTCGGGACCGGAGGCACTCCGTCCGATGCTCTCGGGCGACTAGCTGGCAGTCACCTCACGCGTCCAAGAAGACTTCATCTGTTGGACCACCTCCTTTCCCGTGTGCCATCGACGCTACGACTGCGCACGGCGGGTGCCAAGACAATTCCCGGGTGATCCGGATCACGCGCGCCCACGCCGCCCCAGCCGCCCCACGCCCAGCCCCACGCCTGCCGAGCAGGGGGTGGCGCACCTAGGCTCAGGGACCGGTGGAGCGGGCGACCGGGAGGAGACCGGGCATGGGACCGGGCATGGGACCGGGCAGGGGACGCGGACGGGTGACGGCGGCGGGCGTCGCCGCCGTCCTGGCGGCGGTCCTGCTCGCGGCGGCCTGCACGGCACCGGCCACGCCCGACGGCGGTCGGTCCGCCACTCCCACGCCGACCCCGACGCCCACCGCCTCCACCGAGCCGGTCCCGGCGGCGCAGCTGCGGGTGCCCGACGCCGCCACGACCGTCCTCGGCACGGACGACCCGGCGGCGCTCGCCCTCGCGACGAGCCGCGCGCTGTACGCGTCAGCCCCGATCGCCGTCGTGACCGCCGCCGACCCCGCGGCCGTGCGCCGAGGCGCGTGCGCCGCCGTCGCGATCGGCGCGCCGCTGCTCCTGGCCGGCGACGCCGCCGACGGCGAGCTGGAGCGCCTCGACGTGCGCGCCGTGCTCACGGTCGGCGAGGTGGCGGTGACGCCGCCCGGGGACGCCGCCGTGGTGGCCGCCCCCGCCGACGACGCCGAACTCGCCGACGTCCTCGGCGTCACGCTGGGCGCCGGCGACGTCGCGGCCGGGGCCGACCTTGCCGCCGTCGCCGCCCTCGACCGCGCCGCCCCGGTGCTCCTGCGCTCGCCCGACGATCCCGCGCCCCAGCCCGCCGCGACCCCCGAGCCGACCCCGACGGCCGGCACGCCCACCGCCGCGCCGACGGCCCGGCCCACCGGGACGCCCGACCTCGCCCACCTGCTCGGCGAGCCCACCGAGCCCACCGGGCCGGCTGAGGGGACGCCGTCGGCGGCACTCCCCGCCACGGTGCTCGCCGCGACGCCCGCCGGGGCGCTCGTCCTCACCACCGGCGACGCGAGCCAGACCGCGTCCGTCGCCACCGCCCGCGCCGCCGGCGTCCCCGTCGTGACCGTGACCGGCGCCGACCCGCGCGTGGAGTCCGCGGACGTGCAGGCGATCGCCGCCGCAGCGCCGACGTCGACCCTCGCCCTCGGCACCGCGTTCGGGACACCCGACACGCTCGGCTGGAAGGTCGCGACCGCCGCGACCGGCGTGGAGCTGCCCGGCGGCGGGCAGACCGTCCTGAACCACCGGCGCATGATCGCGATGTACGGCACCCCGTCGTTCCCGGCGCTCGGGATCCTGGGCGAGCAGGACCTGCCGACGTCCGTCGCCCGAGCGCAGGGCCTCGCCGCGCAGTACCAGCCGTTCACGACCGACCGGGTGGTGCCCGCGTTCGAGATCATCGTGACGATCGCGTCATCCGGCGCCGGCGACGACGGCAACTACTCCAACGAGCTGCCCGTCGAGATGTTCGTCCCATGGGTGGAGGCGGCGCGCGACGCCGGCATCTACGTCGTCCTCGACCTCCAGCCCGGCCGCACCGACTTCCTCACGCAGGCCCAGCGGTACGCCCCGCTGCTCGAGTACCCGAACGTCGGCCTGGCGCTCGACCCGGAGTGGCGCCTCGCGCCCGATCAGGTGCACCTGCGCCAGATCGGCTCGGTGGGCGTGGACGAGGTGAACGCCGTCGCCGCTTACCTCGCCCAGCTCACGCGGGACCGCCACCTGCCGCAGAAGCTGTTCGTGCTCCACCAGTTCCAGCTGCGCATGGTCGCGGGCCGGGAGCGGCTCGACACCACGCACCCCGAGCTCGCCACGCTGATCCACGTCGACGGCCAGGGCAGCCAGCCCGCGAAGGCGGGGACCTGGGCGGCGTTGCAGCAGGGAGCGCCCCCGGGCGTCGCATGGGGCTGGAAGAACTTCATCGACGAGGACGTCCCGATGCTGACGCCGGACCAGACGTACGCGGTCCAGCCGCCGCCGTTCCTCGTCAGCTACCAGTAGGCCGGGCGGGCCGGCGTCGGGGGGCCGACGCGCGAGACGACGTCAGGCCGTGGCCTGCAGCTCCTGCGTCGGCACGAACGTCAGCAGATCGGTCTGCGACATGCTCGCGATGCGCTGCAGGATCCCGGCGATGAGCTCCGGCTCGGGGGTGGTGTCGTGGGAGGGGACGACACTGGGCGGCTCGTACATGGGGGGCCATCCTTCGTTCGGTAGCCCGGCTGACCCTGAGGGTCCCGTGGCTTTGCGTCCCCGCCTTACGACGGGTTTGCCTTTTCGCTGATGCCGACCAGGGTACCCATCCCGCGCCCACGCGGAAGCCCTCGAGGCTCTCTGCAGCGCTCCCACGCACGGGAATTCACCCCTTCGGCCGATACCCGAGGACGTTCCGGGGTGTGCGCGCGCACATCGCCCTGACCTGCGGCGTCGTGCGGGCGCTCGAGGACGGCCCGGTCCGACGCCGTCCCCGGGGCCCCGATCGGGGCGACCCCTCACATCGGGCGCCGCCCTGCCGATGGGGAGGGCTGGACGACACCGAGAGGGGGACGGATGCAGGGAGTTGCCGGCGTCACCGAACGCATCGCGGCCATCCAGGAGCGGATCAGCCAGCTGAGCCCGCAGCGCACCTCCGGCACGTCCTTCGACTCCGTCCTCGGCATGGCCGTGCTCGGCCAGCTCTCGACCGCCGCCAGCACGACGTCGTCCGCGGCCACCTCGGGCGTCACGAGCGGCGTCACCCCCAGCGCGACCGCGACCGCCGCCGTCGGCAGCGGCCTCGGCGCCGTCGACAGCAAGAACATCCCGATCGAGCTGAAGGCCTACGGCAACGGCCACATCCCGTCGTCGGCCCTCAGCCCCATCGCGGGCACCAGCCACGAGCTCTGGACACCCGCCGCGCGCTCGTTCGAGGCGATGCGGGCCGCCGCGGCCGCCGACGGCGTGACCATCGGCATCACGGACTCCTACCGGACCTACGACACGCAGGTGTCGCTGGTCCAGCGCAAGGGCCTGTACTCCCAGGGCGGCCTGGCCGCCGAGCCCGGCACGAGCCGGCACGGCTGGGGCGTCGCGCTCGACCTCAAGCTCGACTCGTCCGCCCAGTCGTGGATCCGCGCCAACGGCGCCACCTACGGCTACCACGAGAACGTCGGCCGCGAGCCGTGGCACTGGGAGTACGAGCCCTTCAAGGCCTGAGGCCGGCCCGGACGCACGAACGCCGACGCCGGTCCGATGACCGACGCCGGCGCCCGGGACGCGAGGTGACCGCTACGGCGTGACGACCGACAGCTTCCCGCCGCCGTACCCGGAGACGGTCACGTCGAGGTCCATGCGCGGCACCATCCCGCGCAGGCGGGTGTCGATGTCGGACGGGACGACCTCGCGCGGCGCGTACGTCTCCGCGAGACGCACGTGCGGCGCGCCCTCCGCGTTGAACAGCGTGGCACCCACGTTGAGGATCTCGGACGCGTTGTCGAACAGCGCCGGCGACAGGAAGCTCGGTGCGCCCGACCTCCTCGGCGATGCGCAAGCCGAGGAGCCCGATGGCGGCCCCGAGCGACGCGGACAGCGCCAGATCGAACAGCAGGAGCGCTCGCACCTGCATGGTGTTGTCGGTGTAGACGCCCACCATCGCACCGGGGTGCTTGCGCGGGTCGGCGCCCGTCGACGTCAGCTCGACCTCGACGTCACGGCCCAGGAGCCCCTCGAGGAGCTCCCGCACCTCCAACGCGGTCGGCAACGGTGTGGTCGGCGGCATCGTCTCCCTCTCACTCCAAATACGGGTCGATAGTCTCGCGGAAGACGTCGGCAGTGAAGGGCTTCGAGATGAGGAACAGCGCCCCGGCGGCCTCGGCCTGGGCTCGCATCTCCGGCGAACCCTCCGAGGTCACGAACGCGAACGGCGTGTCGACGCCGGCCGCACGCAGGCTCTGCAGCAGCTCGATGCCCGTCATCTCCGGCATGTTCCAGTCGGACAGCACGAAGTCCGGCGGGTCGGCGCACACGGCGTCGAACGCAGCCTTGCCGTCCCCGGCCTCACTGATGTCCCACCAGTCGTAACCCGCCTGTCGCAGCGTGCGGATCACGATCTGCCGCATCACCCGGCTGTCATCAGCCACGAGGACGCGCATGGCAGCCACCTCCCTCCTCGGCGTCCGCCGGCATGGGCGGACGTCCCTCGTCAGTCGACCGCAGGATCACGGCAGACTCCACAGCGTGATCACGAGCGGCAGCCCGCGCCAGTCGAGCGCGAGCTCGTAGATCAGGTCGTCGGCGTTCGTCGGCGGGCGGTCGTGGCTCACCTCGGGCAGCGTCAGCGCGCCGGGCTCCGGGACGAGCGCCTTGAGGTTCCCGCCGACGACGTTGGCGACCTCGCCGAGCGCGTCCTGCAGGTCGGCGTCACCGACGAGCTCGTCGGCCTCCATCATGAGGAGTGCCCGGGCGATGCGCTGGGCGGTCGGCTCCTCCGTCGTGAGGAGGACCCGGCCTTGGCCATGTACGTCCACCCACGCGTGCACGACGTCGTCGAGCACCGGATCAGGGCCTGACCAGGCACGGAGGTGCCCGGTCTCGCCGTCGATCATCGCGGAGAAGACCTCTTCGGCGATCGTGTAGACGGGGTCCGTCCCATGAAAGTCGAGGGTGTCCACGTCGAAGGTCATGCCGACTCCTGGAGTTCGACCAGCCCGAGCAGCTGGAGCTTGTCCCGGATGGCGTCCGGGGTGAACGGCTTGATGACGTACTCGTGGGCGCCCGCCGCGAGCGCCCGAACGATCTGGCCCTGCTCGCTCTCGGTGGTGACCATCATGAGCGTCACGTCCCGCCAGCGTCCGTCGCGGCGCACCGCCGTGACGAACCCGAGGCCGTCGAGGTTGGGCATGTTCCAGTCGATGCAGGCGAGGTCCACCTCGAGGCCCTCCTCGAGGGCATCCAGCGCCTCCTGGCCGTCCCCGGCCTCGACGGTGTCGAAGCCGAGCGGTCTGAGGATGCCGGCGATGATTCGCCGCATCGTCCGCGAGTCGTCGATCACGAGTGCCTTCATGCTGCCCTCCGGGTGTTCCGGTACACGGCGCCCCGACCGACGGGGACCCGTTCCCACGAGTCGTCGATGCCCAAGGTGGTCTCTGCCGCGCCGAGGACGAGGTAACCCCCGGGACGCGTCACGCTCTGGATCCGACGCAGGACGTCCTGTTTGGTCGCCAGGTCGAAGTAGATGAGGACGTTCCGCAGGAACACGATGTCGAACGGCCCGCCCAGCGGCGGCGACTCGAGCAGGTTGTGCCGGCGGAACGTGATCTGGTCACGCAGCGCGGGCGTGACCTCCCAATCGGCGCCCGAGCGGGCGAAGTGACGCACGAGCATCGCCGCGGGCAGGCCGCGGTTGATCTCGAGCTGGCTGTAGCGCGCGGTCTGCGCACGCTCGATCATCTCGGCGGACAGGTCCGTCGCGAGGATCTGCGTCTGGCCCGCGACCAGGTGGTCGGCGAGCACCATCGCGATCGAGTACGGCTCCTGGCCGCTCGAGCACGCCGCCGACCACACCCGCATCGGCCACAGCGGCCCGGCCGCGCGCAGCTCGGGGAGGATGTGCTCGGTCAGGGCGGTGAACGGCTGGGCGTCCCGGAACCACGAGGTCTCGTTGGTGGTCAGGGCGTCGACGATCAGCTCGAGCCGGGCCGGGTGAGGCGCCTGGCGCAGCTCGCGGACGTAGGCGTCGACGTCGCCCGCTGCGGAGGCCCGGGCCAGCGGCAGCAGGCGTCCCTCGACGAGGTACTCCTTGCCCGACTCCAGGACGATGCCGCTGCGCCGGCGCACGAGGTCGGCGACGTAGGTGAAGCTCTCGGAGGTGATGCTCACGCCGCACCTCCCGTCCGGCCGGCACCCGCTCTGCCGAGGACCGTGCGCTGCACGGCGTCGGCGACCTCGGGCAGGGGGATGATCGCGTGCGCCCCGGGCCCCGTGGCGATGGCGCCCGGCATGCCCCAGACGACGGAGGTCGCCTCGTCCTGCACGTAGACGCGACCGCCGGCGTCGACCACCTCGCGGCTGGCGTTGCGGCCGTCGGAGCCCATGCCCGTCAGCACGACGGCGAGCAGGTCGCCCCCGTAGACGCCGACGGCGGAGCTGAACATCACGTCGACCGACGGCCGGCAGTAGTTGACGGGCGGCGCCTGGCTCAGGCGCGTCCGCACCGAGGCGCCGGACCGGGCGAGCTCGAGGTGGTAGTCGCCGGGCGCGATGTAGATCGTGCCGGGCACCAGCTCCTCACCGCCCGCGACCTCGACGACGGTGGCGGGGCCGAGCCGGTCGAGCCGCGCGGCGAGCTGCCGCGTGAAGACCGGGGGCATGTGCTGCACGACGACGACGGGCACCGGCAGCCGGACGCTCAGGCCGCGGACCAGCTGGGACAGGGCCTCGGGGCCGCCCGTGGAGGAGCCGACGATGACCGCACGCAGGTGCCGCGGCTCCGGCATCGGCAGGAGCCGGACGGTCGGGCGCTCGGGGGCGGTCGGGCTCGCGGCACGGGCCGCGGGCTTGCCCGGGGCGGCCGGGGCGGCGTGCCCGGTGCCGCGGGGCACGAGAGCGTGGATACGCGGCAGCAGCTGCTCGGCGACGCGCTGGAGGGCCTCGGCGAGGCTCCCGACGCCGCTGGGCTTGGTCACGTAGTCGGTGGCCCCGGCGGCGAGGGCGTCGAGGGTGGCCGACGCGCCGCGGTCCGTCAGGGTCGAGAACATGATGATGGGCATCCGGTGGCCGGCTGCCCGTAGCTCGCGCACGGTGGCGATCCCGTCGAGGATCGGCATCTCCACGTCCATCGTGACGAGGTCGGGCTTGAGCTGGGCCACCTTGCCAAGGGCGATCTGCCCGTTGGCGGCGACGCCGACCACCTCGATGGCCGGGTCCTCGGCGAGGGCGCCGACGAGGAGCCGGCGGACGACGACAGAGTCGTCGACCACGAGCACGGTGACGGGGGACACAGGGCCTCTCTCCGGTGGGGTCGAACGGGTCGGGGGGACGCCTACGGCTTCCGATCGGCCGCGGACCGCTCGTTGTGAGCGGGCCGCGGGCCGACCGCGGGTGAAGACGTGTCCGAGCGGATGGTCAGTAGCGGAACGTGGTGATACGGGCGCGCAGGTCGGCCGACATCGCGGCCAGCTCGCGCACCGCGGTCTCCATCTGCCCGACGACCTGCGTGGTCGTCTGGGCCGCGCCGGCGACGCCGGTGATGTTGGCCGCGATCTCGCCGCTGCCGGTGGCGGCCTCGGTGACGCCGCGGGACATCTCCGTGGTGGTGGCCGTCTGCTCCTCCACCGCGGAGGCGATCGTGAGCTGGTAGCCGTTGATCTCGGCGACGATCTGCGAGATCTGCTCGATGGCGGCGACGGCGCCCGTCGTGTCGGCCTGGATGGCCTCGACGCGGCGGCTGATGTCCTCGGTGGCCTTCGCGGTCTCCTGCGCCAGCTCCTTGACCTCACCGGCGACGACGGCGAAGCCCTTGCCGGCCTCACCTGCGCGGGCCGCCTCGATCGTCGCGTTGAGCGCGAGCAGGTTGGTCTGCTCCGCGATGGTCGAGATGACCTTCACGACGGCGCCGATCTCCTGCGAGGACGTGCCGAGCCGCTCGACGCTCGCGGTGGTGGCCGCGGCGACGTCGGTGGCGTTGGCGGCGACCTTCGCGGCCTCGTGGGCGTTCTGCGCGATCTCGCGGATCGAGGCGCCCATCTGCTCGGCACCCGCGGCCACGGCCTGGACGTTGCGGGAGACCTGCTCGGCCGCAGCGGCGACGACACCGGCCTGGGCCGACGTCTCCTCCGCACCCGACGCGACCTGCGCACCCGAGGCGGACATCTCCTCGGAGGCCGCGGCGACGGCGTCGGACACCTCGCCCACGCCGGCGAGCGTGGACCGCAGGTTGCGCTGCGCGGCGGTCAGCTCGGACGCCATGCGGCCCAGCTCGTCGGCCGACCGCACGTCCGGCTCGACCGTGAGGTCACCCGCGGCCATGGCGGTCACGGCGCGCTGCACCTGGTCGACGGCGCGCCGGATGTTGCGCGCGACCACCCAGCCGAGCCCCACGGTGACCAGGCCGGTGACGATCAGGATGATGACCATCGTGCGCTCGGAGGTGCTGCCCTCGTTGGCCGAGCTCGTGGCCACACCGGTGGACTCTTCGACGAGGGCCGCCTCCACGACGTCGAGCGCGTCGACGAACGCGCCCTTGACGGGCTCGGCCTTGTTCAGGAGGACGTCCTCGAACGTGGCGCGGTCGTCCGCCAGGGCAGCCGGCACCAGTTCGCTGTCGCGGATCGACTGCCACTGCGCCCAGGCGTCGGTGAAGGTGCGCCACTCCGCGGGCACGTCCGCACCGACCGCAGCCTCGTACGCCGCGATCCCGTCGGCGACCTCGGCGTCGTTCGACTCCTGGTCGGCGAGCCACGTCTGCTTGTCGGCGTCCGACGGCGCCGCGGCGATCTGGGCGATGAGCATCCGCGCCTTGAGCTGGTTCTGGTGGACGCTCTGCAGCGGCGCGGAGATCTTCTCCTGGACGTGCGCGAGCTCTGCCGTGTTCTCGGAGAGGTCACCGATCGCGACGATCGCGACGATCCCGCTCACCACCGCAGCGACGAGGAAGAGCGCGACCGTGCCGAGGATCTTGGTGCGCACCGAGCCCGTGACGAGCTGCAGCCCGAACCGGGCGCCGGGCTGGGAGAGCGGGGACGTGACGGTGGGCCGAGCGGCGATCGTGGGCATGGGAAGTCTCCTTCTCGGGTACACCTGCACGATCGACGGTGAGCGCGCTCCCGTGATCAGTGTCACGGGTGAAAGCGGACGTCCCGTCGGACACCTCCACAAACGGCTGCTAACGACCAACGCGGGCCCGGAGCGACTGCCCCGGGCCCGCGTCGGCCGTCACCGTCGGAGTGCGTCAGTAGGTGAAGGCCCCGATGCGCGCGCGCAGGTCGGACGACATGGCCGCCAGCTCGCGGATCGCCGTCTCCATCTGGGTGACCACCTCGGTCGTGGTGCCCGCGGCCGTGGCGACTCCGGTGATGTTCGAGGCGATCTCCACCGAACCCGTGGCAGCCTCCGTGACGCCGCGCGACATCTCCGTCGTCGTCGCCGTCTGCTCCTCCACCGCCGAGGCGATGGTCAGTTGGTAGTCGTTGATCGAGGCCACGATCTGGCCGATCTGGCCGATCGCCGCGACAGCGTGCTCGGTGTCGGACTGGATCGCCTCCACCCGGCGGGAGATGTCCTCGGTCGCCTTCGCGGTCTCCTGCGCCAGCTCCTTGACCTCACCGGCGACGACGGCGAAGCCCTTGCCGGCCTCCCCGGCGCGCGCCGCCTCGATCGTCGCGTTGAGCGCGAGCAGGTTCGTCTGCTCGGCGATCGTCGTGATGACCTTCACGACGTCGCCGATCTCCTTGCTCGAGACACCCAGCTTGGCGACGGTCTGGTTCGTCGCCTCGGCGACCCCGGTCGCCTGGGCCGCGACGCGGGCGGCCTCGTGGGCGTTCTGCGCGATCTCCCGGATCGACGCGCCCATCTGCTCCGCACCGGCGGCCACGGCCTGCACGTTGCGGCTGACCTGCTCGGCCGCCGCCGCGACGACACCGGCCTGAGCGGAGGTCTCCTCCGCACCCGACGCCACCTGCGCACCTGAGGCCGACATCTCCTCCGCGGACCCCGCCACGGCCTCCGACACGTCGCCCACCTGGGCGAGCGTCGACCGCAGCGTCGCCTGGGCGTGCGCCAGGCTCTCGGCCATCTGACCGAGCTCGTCCCGGGCATGCACCGCCGGGATGACCGTGAGGTCGCCGGCGGCGAGCGCGTCAGCCGTGCGCTTCACGTCCATGACGGCGCGACGGATGGTCCGGGCCAGCAGGACGCCGACGGCGGTCGCGGCCGTCAGGCCGAGCAGCGCGACGACGACGACGAGGCGGGTGGTCGAGTCTGCGGACGCCTTCGCGTCGGCTGCCGTCGCGGACATCGCCGAGGCGACACCGGTCTCGACGGCGGCAAGGGAGTCGACGAGCGCACTACCGGCGTCGGCGAGACCACCGCCGCGGGCGCTCTCGAACTGCTGCCGGTCGTCGGCCATCGCCGGCGGGATCGCCTCGGAGTCGAGCGCGGTGCGGTACGCCGTGTACGCGGCCTGGAACTCCGTCCACCCCGCGGGCGAGGTCCCGAGGTGCTCGACGTAGATGCCCTCGAACGCCGCGAGCTTCTCCTCGAAGGCGCCGTAGGCCGCCGTCATCTCGGACATCGGGCGGTCCTTGTCGTCCGCCGTCGCAGCGGCGACCGCGTAGACCGTCATCCGGATCGTCCACAGCGAGTCCTTCAGCTCGGTCAGGGCACCGCTCACGTCCGCCTGGGTCGTGGCGAGCGTCTGGGCCTCGTTCTTCAGGCTCGTCAGGCCCGCGATGGCGAAGCCACCGACGCCCGCGACGACCGCCGCGAACAGCGCGACCAGGCCGAGGATCTTCGTGCGGACCGAACGGTCCGCGATCAGGCGACGACGGGGAGCGACGTCGACCCGGTCCGAGCTCGGCGCACCACCTGCCTCCCGGGGCGAGGCGATGGACGTGCGAACCGGTGTTGGCGCGAACGACTGCGCCAGCGGAACTGGCATGGGAAACCCCCTCGGACAGCCCGCAGCGGACGCTGCGGTTCCATGATCAGGACAATCGCCCAGGAGGGGACGTTCGGTAGCAGAACCGGGAGCGGTCCCACAAATGGACGCCGACACGGCCGTGCGCCATGTCCCGCGGGGGACATGGCGCACGGCCGAGCAGCGGTCGACATGCGGTCAGTAGGTGAAGGCCCCGATGCGCGCGCGCAGGTCGGCCGACATGGCCGCCAGCTCGCGGATCGCCGTCTCCATCTGGCCGACGACCTGCGTGGTGGTGCCGGCCGCCGTCGCGACGCCGGTGATGTTGGCGGCGATCTCCACCGAGCCCGTCGCGGCCTCGGTGACCCCGCGGGACATCTCCGTGGTGGTGGCCGTCTGCTCCTCGACCGCCGAGGCGATCGTCGAGCTGGTAGTCGTTGATCGAGGCGACGATCTGCGCGATCTGGGCGATGGCGTCGACAGCCTGCTCAGTGTCGGTCTGGATCGCGTCGACGCGGCGGCTGATGTCCTCGGTGGCCTTCGCGGTCTCCTGCGCCAGCTCCTTGACCTCACCGGCGACGACGGCGAAGCCCTTGCCCGCCTCACCCGCCCGGGCCGCCTCGATCGTTGCGTTCAGCGCCAGCAGGTTCGTCTGCTCGGCGATCGTGGTGATGACCTTCACGACGTCACCGATCTCCTTGCTCGAGACGCCGAGCTTCGCGACGGTGTGGTTCGTGGCCTCGGCGACGCCGGTCGCCTGCGCGGCCACGCGGGCCGCCTCGTGCGCGTTCTGCGCGATCTCGCGGATCGAGGCACCCATCTGCTCCGCGCCCGCGGCGACCGCCTGCACGTTGCGGGAGACCTGCTCCGCGGCGG
Source organism: uncultured Actinomycetota bacterium (assembly GCA_963807045.1). Lineage (GTDB taxonomy): Bacteria > Actinomycetota > Actinomycetes > Actinomycetales > Cellulomonadaceae > Actinotalea. Next base: position 1,287,646 of record CAWDZL010000002.1, read on the forward strand.
CGGCGACGACGCCGGCCTGAGCGGAGGTCTCCTCCGCGCCCGACGCCACCTGCGCACCTGCCGCCGACATCTCCTCGGCGGAGCCGGCCACGGCCTCGGACACCTCGCCCACCTGGGCGAGCGTGGCCCGCATCGCCGACTGGGCGCGCGCCAGGCTCTCGGCCATCTGGCCGAGCTCGTCCTGCGCGTGCACGACGGGCACCACGGTGAGGTCACCGCTCGCCAGGGCGTCGGCGGTCCGCTTGACGTCCACGACCGCGCGGCGGATGGCCCGCGCGAGCAGAACGCCGACCACGACGGCAGCGGCGAGGCCGACCAGCGCGACGACCACGACCTCACGGATGGTGGCGTCGGCCAACGCCTTCGCGTCGCTCGCCGTGGCGGACATCGCCGCGGCGACGCCCTTCTCCACGTCACCGAGCGAGCCGACCAGCGCGCGACCGGCATCGGCGAGCCCGCCGCCGCGGAGCTCCTCGAACTTCTCCCGGTCGTCGGCCTGCGCGGCCGGGATCGCCTGCTCGTCGAGCGCGGTGCGGTACGCCGTGTACGCGTCCTGGAACTCGGCCCAGCCTGCGGGCGAGGTGCCGAGGTGGTCGAGGTGGATGCCCTCGAACGCCGCGAGCTCCTCCTCGAAGGTCGCGTAGGCGGCGGCGAGGTCGCCGGAGGGCCGGTCCTTGTCGTCCGGCGTGGCGGCGACGACCGTGTACACGGTCATCCGGATCGTCCACAGCGAGTCCTTGAGCTCCGTCAGGCCGCCGCTGACGCCGGCCTGCGTCGAGGCCAGCATCTGCGCCTCGCTCTTCAGGCTGGTCAGCCCGGCGATCGCGAAGCCGCCCACACCCGCGACGACCGCCGCGAACAGCGCGACCAGGCCGAGGATCTTGGTGCGGACGGAGCGGTCGGCGACGAGCCGGCGTCGGGCACCGGTGCCCACGACGCCGGGGCGCGGGGCGCCGGGCTCGGGGGCGGCGGCGCGGAGGGTGCGGGACGGCGTCGGAGCGAGCGAGGGAGCGAGCGCCGGTGCGGGCGTGGGGGGCATGGGATCTCTCCTCGGATGGCCCGCTTCGGGGGGATGCGGGTCTTGATCAGGTCAATCGCCCCACAGCGCACCGTCCGTAGCGGAACCGGGGGTGAAGCCGTAGATCCCCTGGTCACGCCGACACGGCCGTGCGTCATGTCCCACATGTCGGACATGACGCACGGCCGTGAGGGTCAGTAGGTGAAGTGCCCGATCTGCGCCCGCAGGTCGGCGGACATGGCCGCGAGCTCGCGGATCCCCGTCTCCATCTGACCCACGACCTCGGTCGTGGTGCCCGCTGCGGTCGCGACGCCGGTGATGTTCGCGGCGATCTCGGTCGAGCCCGTTGCGGCCTCGGTGACCCCGCGGGACATCTCGGTGGTCGTCGCGGTCTGCTCCTCGACCGCCGAGGCGATCGTGAGCTGGTAGTCGTTGATCGAGGCGATGATCTGGGAGATCTCCTCGATCGCCGCCACCGCCTGCGCGGTGTCCGCCTGGATCGCATCCACCCGGCGGCCGATGTCCTCGGTGGCCTTCGCAGTCTCCTGCGCCAACTCCTTGACCTCGCCCGCGACGACGGCGAAGCCCTTGCCCGCCTCACCCGCCCGGGCCGCCTCGATCGTCGCGTTCAGGGCCAGCAGGTTCGTCTGCTCCGCGATCGTGGTGATCACCTTCACCACGTCACCGATCTCCTTGCTCGACACACCCAGCTTGGCCACGGTGCGGTTGGTCTCCTCGGCCACGCCCGTCGCCTGCGCGGCCACCTTCGCGGCCTCGTGCGCGTTCTGCGCGATCTCCCGGATCGAGGAGCCCATCTGCTCCGCACCCGCGGCCACCGCCTGCACGTTGCGGGAGACCTGCTCCGCCGCGGCCGCCACGACGCCCGCCTGAGCGGAGGTCTCCTCCGCGCCCGACGCCACCTGCGCGCCCGAGGCGGACATCTCCTCCGAGGCCGAGGCCACGGCGTCGGACACGTTGGCGACGCCCGACAGCATCGAGCGGAGGCCCGCCTGCGCCGAGCGGAGCGCCTGAGCCATGCGGCCGAGCTCGTCCCGGCTGCGCACGTCCACGTCGACCGTGAGGTCGCCCTCAGCGAGACGCGCCACCGCGTGCGTCACGGCCCCGGTGGACCGGGCGATGCCACGCGCGACGAGCAGGCCGAACGCGAGGGCGCCGGCCGCGCCGATGGCCATCACGATGATGAGCAGCCGGCCGGTCTGGGACGCGCTGTCCCTGGCGTCGGCGGCGCTCGAGGCCGCGGCGTCCTGCGCGCTCTGGGAGAGCGCCGCGAGCTGCTCGACGATCGACGACGCGAGCGGCGTCATCTCCTTGTCACGGCGCACCTGGAGCTCGTCCATCCGGCCAGCGGCGGCCAGCGCGTCGAGCTCGGCGACCATCTTCAGGTACGTATCGAAGTCCGCGGCGACGGCGTCGAGCTGGGCCGCGACCTCCGCCGTCGGGTCGGTCGCCCGGAACGCCTCGAAGCCGTCGGTCATCTGGACGCCGATGTCCTCGCGCTCCTGCACGAACCGCTTCTTGGCCTCCAGGTCCGCCACGTACGTGCGGTTCACGGTCGCCAGGCGGTAGCTCGTGAAGAGGAACCGGAGCTCCTCCGCCTGCTGGGCGCCCAGGGTGTGGCGCGCGTACAGCGCCTGGGTGCTGTCGGCGCTCTGCTCCAGGGAGCTGACGCCGAGCAGGCCGGTGATCATCCCGGCGACAACGGCGACGGCGACCGCGCCGGCGACCTTGACGCGCACGGACATGAAGCGCCCGCGCCCGGCCGGTTCAGGCGCCTGCCCCCCACCACCGACGTCCCGGGGCCCGTGCTGCTGGGGCACGGTAGCGAGGCGGGTAGGGGCGGCCGTGACGGTGGGGGACATGCGGAGGTGCTCCTCGTGCTGAGCGGACCGACACAGGGTCCGCGGGGGGGGTGCCCCGTCGCCGGGGCCGGGGGCGATGCGTCAGTAGGTGAAGGCGCCGATCTGCGCGCGCAGGTCCGCGGACATGGTGGCGAGCTCGCGGATCGCCGTCTCCATCTGGGAGACGACAGCGGTCGTGGTGCCTGCGGCAGCCGCCACGCCCGTGATGTTCGAGGCGATCTCCACCGAGCCGGTCGCGGCCTCGTTCACGCCGCGGGACATCTCCGTGGTGGTCGCGGTCTGCTCCTCGACCGCGGAGGCGATCGTTAGCTGGTAGTTGTTGATCGAGGCGATGATCTGGGAGATCTCCTCGATGGCCGCGACGGCGCCCGTGGTGTCAGCCTGGATGGCCTCCACCCGGCGGCCGATGTCCTCGGTGGCCTTGGCGGTCTCCTGGGCGAGGTCCTTGACCTCACCGGCGACGACGGCGAAGCCCTTGCCCGCCTCGCCGGCCCGAGCCGCCTCGATGGTCGCGTTCAGGGCCAGCAGGTTCGTCTGCTCCGCGATGCCCGTGATGACCTTGACGACGTCGCCGATCTCCTTGCTGGAGACACCCAGCCGGGCAACGGTCTGCGTGGTGCTCGCGGCGGCAGCCGTCGCCTGTGCGGCGACCTTCGCGGCCTCGTGCGCGTTCTGCGCGATCTCCCGGATCGAGGCGCCCATCTGCTCCGCACCGGCGGCCACCGCCTGCACGTTGCGCGACACCTGCTCCGCCGCAGCGGCCACGACACCGGCCTGCGCCGACGTCTCCTCCGCACCCGACGCCACCTGCGCGCCCGAGGCCGACATCTCCTCCGCCGAGCCGGCGACCGCCTCCGACACCTCGCCGACCTGCGCCAGCGTCGCCCGCAGGGCTGCCTGGGCGTGGGCGAGGCTCTCGGCCATCAGGCCGAGCTCGTCACGGCCGTGCACGGCCGGCACCACGGTGAGGTCGCCGGTCGCGAGGGCGTCCACGCCCCGCTTGACCTCGATGACCGACCGGCGGATGGTCCGCGCGAGCATCACGCCGAGGGCGATGCCGGCGGCGATCCCGAGGCCGGCGACCAGCAGCATCGTCCGGAGGGCGGAGTCGGCCTTGGCGGCGGAGTCCGCGTTCGCCTGCGCGATGGCGTCGTCGAAGTAGGTCGAGATCGCCGCGAGGGACTCCACCAGGGTCGCGCCCCGGTCGGCCAGCGCACCGCGCGCCGCGACCCAAGCGACGCGGTCGTCCGCGATGGCTGCCGGCATCAGCGTGTCGTCCACGCCGGTCCGGTACGCGTCGAAGGACTCGGTGAAGGCCGCCCACTCCTTCGGCATCGGGCCGATGTTCGCCTCGAAGGCGCTGACGAACGCCGCCATCCGCTCGTCGAGCGTGGCGTACGCCTTCTGCACGTTGTCGTACTGCTTCTGCTTGTCCTCGTCCGTGACATAGCCGGGGACGGCGGAGATGCCGTTGCGCACCGCCCACAGCCCGTCCTGGAGGGCCGACAGCGCGTGGAACACCGTCGACTCCTGGGTGGACGCGTCCTCCGCGTCTGCTTTGAGGTCACGCAGGCCGATCGCGCCCGAGGCGGCGATCAGCGCCGCCACCAGGGCGAGCGCCCCGACCAGGCCAAGGATCTTCACCCGGACCGAGCGGTCGGCGATCAGGTGACGGGGGACAGGGGAAGGCTGGACCGACGGTGCCATCGGAACTCCTCGGAGACGAGCGGGGGCCGCCGGAGGGGGGCGCCGGCGTCAGACCTCCGATCGGACCGTCGGGACGCGTTGGGAGCGAACCCACCGGGTGAAGATCAAAGTCACCCCAGCGGCTTCCTCAGTAGGTGAAGGCCCCGATGCGCGCGCGCAGGTCCGCCGACATCGCCGCGAGCTCGCGGATCGCCGTCTCCATCTGCGTCACCACGGCGGTCGTGGTGCCCGCCGAGCTCGCGACGCCCGTGATGTTCGAGGCGATCTCCACCGAGCCGGTCGCGGCCTCCTGCACGCCACGGGACATCTCCGTCGTGGTCGCGGTCTGCTCCTCGACCGCCGAGGCGATCGTCAGCTGGTAGTCGTTGATCGAGGCGATGATCTGCGCGATCTCCTCGATCGCGGCGACCGCACCGGAGGTGTCCGCCTGGATGGCCGCAACCCGGCGGCTGATGTCCTCGGTGGCCTTGGCGGTCTCCTGAGCGAGGTCCTTGACCTCACTGGCGACGACGGCGAAGCCCTTGCCGGCCTCACCGGCGCGCGCGGCCTCGATGGTCGCGTTCAGCGCGAGGAGGTTGGTCTGCTCGGCGATCGTGGTGATGACCTTGACGACGTCGCCGATCTCCTTACTCGAGACCCCGAGCCGGGCGACCGTCTGCGTGGTGCTCGCGGCGGCGTCCGTCGCCTGCGCCGCCACCTTCGCGGCCTCGTGGGCGTTCTGCGCGATCTCCCGGATCGAGGCGCCCATCTGCTCCGCACCGGCGGCCACCGCCTGCACGTTCCGGCTGACCTGCTCCGCCGCGGCCGCGACCACACCCGCCTGCGCCGACGTCTCCTCCGCGCCCGCCGCGACCTGCGCACCCGACGCCGACATCTCCTCCGACGCCGCAGCCACGGCCGACGCAGTCTCGCCCACGCCGGACATCACGTCGCGCAGGCGGACCTGCGTCGAGCCCAGCGCGGCGACCATGCGGCCGACCTCGTCCCTGCCCTCGACCTCGACGGTGTTGCGCAGCTCGCCCTCGCCGAGCGCCTCGAGGCCCGCAACGGCGAGGTCGAGGCGGCGGCGCAGCGAGCGGGCCACGAGCCACGCGAGCGCCAGCGACAGGACGCCGCCGAGCGCGATCACGAGCGTCACGGTGAGCTGGGACGAGCCGACGAGCGAGCGGGCGTCGGCGACGCGGGCCGCGGACGCTTCCTCCTGCGCGGTCGTCTCGGCCTGGATGGCGTCCATGACGGCGGTCGTGAGGGGGCGGATCGTCTCCTGGAAGTACGTTCCGAACGCCTCGTCGTCACCGGCGTCGCGCAGTGGGAACAGCTCCTCGTTCGCGGCTGCGTAGTAGGCGTCGAAGGCGGCGACCATCGCATCGACGGCCGCGGGGTCGACGGCACCGGGGCGGTACGCCTCGACCTGGGCGTCGAGGTCGACGCGGCGCTCCTTGAGCTCGGCGGCGAGCTCGGCACGGATCTCCTCGTCGGCGATGCCGTACTGGATCACGCGGGCACGGTCGCCCTGGTAGGCGCGCTGGATCTCGGTCAGCTGGGTGAGCGGCACGACGGCCCCGTCATACATCGCGTCGACGTCGGCGCGCAGCCCCGCGAACGCGCGCAGCGCGAGACCCGCTGCGAGCAGCGCGGTGAGCGCCATGACCGCCACGGCGGCGAGGACCTTGGTGCGGACGGACACATCGGCCCACGTCCGACGTCGTGACTTCTGCTGGCTCATGGTGCGGGGACCTCTATCACGTCGATCGAAGGGAGGGTCGTCCGGCGACCCTCCCTTCGATCGACACGGGGCGCGCCGGCGATAGGACTGTTGCGGGTGATGACGGTCAGATCCGGAAGGCCCCGATGCGCGCGCGCAGGTCGGCCGACATGGTGGCGAGCTCGCGGATCGCCGTCTCCATCTGCGTCACCACGGCGGTCGTGGTGCCCGCCGAGCTCGCGACACCCGTGATGTTCGAGGCGATCTCCACCGAGCCGGTCGCGGCCTCCTGCACGCCACGGGACATCTCCGTCGTGGTCGCGGTCTGCTCCTCGACCGCCGAGGCGATCGTCAGCTGGTAGTCGTTGATCGAGGCGATGATCTGCGCGATCTCCTCGATCGCGGCCACGGCACCGGAGGTGTCCGCCTGGATCGCCGCGACCCGGCGGGAGATGTCCTCAGTCGCCTTCGCGGTCTCCTGGGCGAGGTCCTTGACCTCGCCCGCGACGACGGCGAAGCCCTTGCCGGCCTCGCCCGCGCGCGCCGCCTCGATGGTCGCGTTCAGCGCGAGGAGGTTCGTCTGCTCGGCGATCGTGGTGATGACCTTCACGACGTCGCCGATCTCCTTGCTCGAGACCCCGAGGCGCGCCACCGTCTGGGTGGTGCTCGCGGCGGCGTCCGTCGCCTGTGCGGCGACCTTCGCGGCCTCGTGCGCGTTCTGCGCGATCTCCCGGATCGAGGCGCCCATCTGCTCCGCACCGGCGGCCACCGCCTGCACGTTCCGACTGACCTGCTCCGCCGCGGCCGCCACGACACCCGCCTGCGCCGACGTCTCCTCCGCGCCCGCCGCGACCTGCGCACCCGACGCCGACATCTCCTCCGCCGAGCCGGCGACCGCCTCCGACACCTCGCCGACCTGCGTCAGCGTCGCCCGGACCGCGGCCTGCGCCATCGCCAGCTCGCCGGCCATCTCACCGAGCTCGTCCCGCGTGCGGACCGCGGGATCGACCGTCAGGTCGCCCGCGGCCATCGCCGTCACGGCGAGGCGCACCTGCGCCACGGCACGCGTCAGGCCCCGCGCCACGATGAACGTCACGCCGGCGACGAGCGCGAACCCGACCAGGAGCACCGCCACCACGGCGAGGCGCTCGGCGGCGTTCTCGTCCTCGCCCTGCGCGATGAGCGCCGTCGTGCGCTCGCCGAGCTTGGCGTCCAGGTCCGCCGTCTGCTCGGTGATGTCGAAGTAGATGCCGTAGACGGGCCCGACGATCTCGGCGTCCGCCTGCACCTTCGCCTCCTGCGTACCCGAGGCGTAGAGGTCGACCACCTGGTCGTCCGCGGCGAAGAACGCGTCCCAGTTGCCGACGATGCCGTCGTAGACGGCCGACTCCTCGCTCGTCATGGCGGCGACGTCCACCTGCTCGAGGAGCTCCTTCAGCGCCGCCGCGGAGTCGAGGTAGCCCTGGCGGTTCGCGGCGCCCGGGGCGACGGCCTCGGCCGGGCCGAGCGTGCTCGCGTCCCAGGCGTACGCCGTCTGCCAGCCGCTGACGTCGGAGTTGTAGCGCGAGATGTCGGCCACCTGGAGCCGCAGGTCGTAGAGCCGCTGGAGGTCGGCCGTTCGGTCGGTGGCAGCAGCCTGGCCCGACCACGCCACCAGGCCCATGGCGAACGCGGCGACGATTCCCACCGCACCCGCGGCGGCGATCTTCCAGCGCACCGATCCGGCACGGCGGGGGGACGTGAGCGTGGCGGTCATCGCAGGCTCCTCGGATGGGCCGGGCCCTTGTGGCCGACGCCTCACACCCTCCATCGACCGACGGCGACCTGCCGTGAGCGGGCGTCACCGCACCCGGCGGGTGAGGTCCTGCGTCAGACCGTGAAGGCCGCGACCCGGGCCCGCAGGTCGGCCGACATGGCGGCCAGCTCGCGGATGGAGGACTCCATCTCGCCCACCACGTCCGTCGTGGTCCCGGCCGTCGTGGCGACGCCGGTGATGGTGCGCGCGATCTCGGTCGAGCCCGTTGCGGCCTCGTTGACCCCGCGGGACATCTCCGTGGTCGTGGCGGTCTGCTCCTCGACCGCCGAGGCGATCGTGAGCTGGTAGTCGTTGATCGAGGCGACGATCTGGGCGATCTCGGCGATTGCCGTCACCGCCTGCTCGGTGTCGGCCTGGATCGCCGCGACGCGGTGACCGATGTCCTCGGTGGCCTTCGCAGTCTCCTGCGCAAGCTCCTTGACCTCGCCCGCGACGACGGCGAAGCCCTTGCCCGCCTCCCCGGCCCGCGCGGCCTCGATCGTCGCGTTCAGCGCCAGCAGGTTGGTCTGCTCCGCGATCGTCGTGATCACCTTCAGGACGTCGCCGATCCCGCGGCTCGAGTCACCGAGCCGCGCGACCGTGCGGGTCGTCTGCTCGGTGACCCCGGTCGCCTGAGCGGCCACCTTCGCGGCCTCGTGCGCGTTCTGCGCGATCTCGCGGATCGACGCACCCATCTGCTCCGCGCCGGCCGCGACGGCCTGCACGTTGCGGCTGACCTCGGCGGCAGCCGACGCGACCACGCCCGCCTGCGCCGACGTCTCTTCCGCGCCCGAGACGACCCGCGCGCCGGCCGACGACATCTCCTGCGCCGACCCCGCCACCTGGGCGGACACCTCGCCCACCCCGGCGAGCGTCGCACGGAGCGACGTCTGCGCCGTTGCCAGCGCCGCCGCCATGCGGCCCACCTCGTCGGTCCCGGCCACCCCGGGCGCCACGGTGAGGTCGCCCCCCGCGAGCGCCTCCAGCGCCCGGCGCACGCGCCCCACCGGCCCGACGACGGAGCGCATCGTGAGCCAGGAGAGCACCGCAATGACGGCCAGACCCACGGCGGCCACGGCGATGGCGACCGTCCGGCTGGTCGTGACGGCGTCGTCCAGCCGGGCGGACGCCGCCGCGGTCGCCGCGTCCAGCACCTCGGCGGCGGCGGCGACCGCGTCGTCCATCGGACCGGCGCCGTCCTGCACGGCCTTCCAGTCCTGCCGCGCGGACTCCTGGTCGAGGGCCGCGTTCTGCACCACGAAGCGCATCGCCTCGGTGTCCGTGGCGAAAGCGCCCTGGAGGGTTGCCGCAGCGTGCGCGGCGTCGCCGGTCAGCGGCATCGTCGCGAGCTCGTCGATGATCTCGCGCGCGGCGGCCAGGTCGGCCGAGAGCTCGGTGACCTGCTCCTCGGGGTCGTCCCGCACGAGCGCCTTGAGGCCGTCGACCGTCAGCTTGCTCGCACGCGTCTCCAGCGCGAGCACGAGCTGCTGCGCCCGGTTGTGCATGACGAGGTCGTTCTTGGCTGCGGCGACGCCCGCGTTCCCCACGAGCAACGCGCCGAGCAGGCCGCCGACGCCGAGCAATGCGGCGAGGAGCAGCGCGCCGAACTTCACGGGCAGGGGCCGGTTGGCGAACCAGGTGCGTCGCGCAGGGACGACGGACTGCTGGGCCTGCTCAGGGACGACCGCCATGGTCTCTCCTCGTGATCGATCGTCGGTACGGGCTGTCATGACGTGCTGGTGATCGTCAGTACGTGAACGCACCGAGGTGCTCGCGCAGGTCGGCGGACATCGCCGCCAGCTCGCGGATCGCTGTCTCCATCTCGGTGACCACCTCCGACGTCGTCCCGGCCGCCGCGGCGACGCCGGTGATGTTCGCGGCGATCTCGCCGCTTCCGGTCGCGGCCTCGGTGACACCGCGGGACATCTCGGTGGTGGTCGCGGTCTGCTCCTCGACCGCGGAGGCGATCGTGCAGCTGGTAGTCGTTGATCGTGGCGATGACCTGCGCGATCTCCTCGATCGCGGCCACGGCGCCGGAGGTGTCGGCCTGGATGGCCTTCACCCGGCGGCTGATGTCCTCCGTCGCCTGAGCGGTCTCCTGCGCCAGCTCCTTGACCTCACCGGCGACGACGGCGAAGCCCTTGCCCGCCTCGCCGGCCCGGGCCGCCTCGATGGTCGCGTTGAGCGCGAGCAGGTTCGTCTGCTCCGCGATGCCCGTGATGACCTTGACGACGTCGCCGATCTCCTTGCTCGAGACACCGAGCCGGGCGACCGTCCGGGTGGTGCTGGCCGCCGCGTCCGTGGCCTGTGCGGCGACCTTCGCGGCCTCGTGCGCGTTCTGCGCGATCTCCCGGATCGACGCACCCATCTGCTCCGCACCCGCGGCCACCGCCTGCACGTTCCGGCTGACCTCCGCGGCCGACGCCGCCACGACCCCGGCCTGCGCCGAGGTCTCCTCCGCACCCGACGCGACCTGCGCACCCGAGGCGAACAGTCGCTCGGCCGAGCCGGAGACCGCCGAGGCGACCTCGCCGACGCGCTCCAGGGTGCCGCGCAACGCGACCTGGGCCTTGTCGAGCGCACTCGCCATGGCGCCGATCTCGTCGCGCGTGCTCACGCGTGCGACGTGCGTGAGGTTGCCGTCCGCGAGCGCGTCCAGGGACGCCTGCATCGCGCCGACCGACCGTCGGATGGACCGGGCGACGACCAGACCGGCGGCCACCGACAGGAGGACGCCGAGGGCGATCGCGAGCGTGACCAGGACACGCGTGCTGGTGGCCTGCGCCTGGGCGTCGGCGGCGATGCCTGCGACGTAGGCGTCGAGGTGCTCCTCGACCGCGGTGAGGTCCGCCACGACCGCGTCGATGAGGCTCTGGCCGCGCGCCGTCCGGATGGCCTCGACGGCGTTGCGGTCCTCGTTCTGGGCGGCCGGGATCATCGCGTCGTCGCGCAGCGACGTCCACTCCGCCCAGTCGTCGCGGAACGTCGCCCAGTTCTCGTCGGGACGCGCGCTGTCGGGCCCGAGCGCGCCGTCGACGACGTCCGCCGCGGCGGCCAACGCCTCGTCCGTCGCCGGGATCTGCCGGATCCAGTTCTCGCGCTGCGGCGCGGTCGCCGCGGCGACCACCTGCGCGACGAGGAACCGCGCCTCGATCTGCTTCTGCTGCACGACGCCGAGCGCGGCGCTCACGGTCGTCTGCGTCTCCACGACGGTGTCGGTCCGGGACGCCAGGCTGGCGATGCCCGTGGCGGCGATGACACCGGCGACCGAGGCACACACGACGAGCGCCGCGACGACGCCCAGCACCTTCGCGGACACCCCGAGGCGCAGGCGGCCGCTCGGCAGGAGCGTCCCGTCGAGCGGCGGGCGTGGCGTGCGGGGCATGGGGGCTCCTTGGTGGGGACGGCCTGGTCAGACGCGCAGCGCCGAGAAGTCCGTCCGGAGGCGCGCGGCCGTCTCGGCCAGCTCCTGCAGGGCCGCGCCCATCTGGGTCACGACATCGGACGTCGTCGCCGCGGTGGCGGCCACGCCCGTGATCTTCTCCGCGATCTGGGTCGAGCCCGTCGCGGCCTCGGTGACGCCGCGGGACATCTCCGCGGTCGTGGCGGTCTGCTCCTCCACGGCCGAGGCGATGGTCAGCTGGTAGCTGTTGATCTGCGCGACGATGCTCGTGATCTGCCCGATGGCGGCGACGGCCTGCTCGGTGTCGGCCTGGATGGCCTCCACCCGGCGGCCGATGTCCTCGGTGGCCTTCGCGGTCTCCTGCGCCAGCTCCTTGACCTCGCCCGCGACGACGGCGAAGCCCTTGCCCGCCTCCCCGGCCCGCGCGGCCTCGATGGTCGCGTTCAGGGCCAGCAGGTTCGTCTGCTCCGCGATGCTCGTGATGACCTTCACGACGTCGCCGATCTCCTGCGAGGACGTCCCGAGCCGGGCCACGGTCTGCGTGGTCGCCTCGGCCACGCCGGTCGCCTGCTCCGCGACGCGCGCCGCCTCGTGGGCGTTCTGCGCGATCTCGCGGATCGAGGAGCCCATCTGCTCCGCGCCCGCGGCGACCGCCTGCACGTTGCGCGACACCTGCTCGGCGGCCGTGGCCAGGACCGCGGCCTGGGCCGACGTCTCATCGGCGCCCACGGCGACCTGTGCACTCGCGGCCGTCGTCCGGTCCGCGGCGCTGCCGATCACGGCCGCCGCGCCCTGGGCGCCGCCCACGGCCGCGCGCACGGACGCCTGCGCGACGGCGAGCGCGGCAGCCACACGGCCCACCTCGTCGCCGCGGGGGACCTGGGGCACCACGGTGAAGTCGGCGTCGCCCATCGCCACGACCGAGCGCTCGACCTCGGCGAGGGCCCGGCGCACGGCGCCGGCCACCCACGCCGCGCTGATCAGGCCCAGCACCGCGCCGACGGTGACGATCCCGACCATGGCGGCGACGGCGTCGCCTGCACCCTGGCCCGCGGCGTACGCGACGACGGCGCCGCCCACGACGACCTGCCCGACCACGAGCGCGACGCACTTGGACAGCAGCGAGCGGCTCGCGAGCCAGCCCCCGCTCGGCGGCTCGGGCGTCGGCATGCCCGGGCGGTCGGTCCGGACGGGTGCGGAGGCCCAGGTGGCAACGGCGGTCATCTCAGCTCCTCGTGGCAGCGGGCAGCGATGACGCTGCTCGTCGTCCCACCCATCGGCAAGATCAACGGATCCGGCAGGAACTGAGGCGGACGTCTTTGTGCGGCCACGTGCAGCAGCCGGCCGGGACCTTGACCGTTGTCAGCAGGATTCGGTCTCGGCCCCGGCCGGAGCTCAGGGTCCTCAGGACGCCAGCGCGCGCTCGACGTCGAGCGCCAGCAGCAGTCCCTCGGGCAGGGTGTACGCCCCGACGACGATGTCGCGCAGGGACGGGTCCAGGGTCTCCGGCGGCGGCGCGAGGAGGTCGTCCTCGACGTGCACGACGTCGCCGATCTCGTCCACGAGCAGGCTGACCGGCTCGTCGCCGATGCGGACGACGAGCATCATCGGCTCGGCGTCGTCGGTGAGCGGCGCCAGGCCGAGCCGCGTCCGCAGGTCGAACGTGAGCACCACCTGGCCGCGCAGGTTCACCAGGCCGGCGGTGCCGGCGGGCGCGAGCGGCACGGGCGTGCGCTCCTGCGGCCGCAGGGCCTCCTGCACCCGGAGCACGTCGATGCCGTACCGGGCACCGTCGAGCACGAATGTCGCGAGCTGACGCATCGGTCACACCCCCACGAGGTCGAGCCGGGCGTCCTCGGCCTCGGCGTAGAAGAGCGGGTCCGCGGCCATGACGGCCGCCCGCACGTCGAGCAGCTCGGTGACGTGGTCCTTCAGGACCGTCGAGCCGACCAGGCCGCCGGCGGCGACGTCGCTGTGCAGCTCGGCGTCGTCGTCCACGATGTCGACGATCTGGTCGACGACGATCGCGACGCTGCGCGAGCCACGCGTCGACACGACGACCGTGAGCTCGTCCTCCTCGCGGAAGCCGCCACCGCCCAGCAGGCGGTCGAGGCGCACGAGCGGGGTGATCGCGCCGCGGTACTGCACGACCTCACGGCCACCGACGTGCTCGACGATCTGCGCGGACAGCTTCTCGAGCCGCGTGACGGCCGCGAGCGGGATCGCCACCCGGTGGCCGTCCACGCCGGCGACGAGCACCTGGTCGGTGTCCCGTCGCACGGTCTCCTCGACGACGGCGGTGCGGTCGACGTCACCGGTTGCCTCCGGCATCGCCCGGCGGGCGATCGCGGGGACGTCCACGATGAGCGCGACGCGGCCGTCGCCCAGCAGCGTCGCACCCGCGTACAGGCCGATGGCCTTGAGGTGCGCCGACAGGGGCTTGACCACGATCTCCTCGGTGTTCAGGACGCGGTCGACGAGGAGGCCGAAGCGGCGCGTGTCCGCCTGGAGCACGGCGATGACGGGCGGCTGCCCGTCGGGCCGGGGCTCGGACTGGAAGACCTCGCGCAGGTCCACGAGCGGCAGCAGCTCGCCGCGCAGGCGGTACACCTGGGCCGCGCGGACGTGCTCAATCTCGCTGTCCTGACCGCCGAGCGCCACCAGCTCCAGCAGGCTGACCTGCGGGATCTCGTAGAGGTTGCCGGCGCACTCGACCGTGAGCGCGGGCAGGATCGCCAACGTCAGCGGGATGCGCAGGCGCCACGTGGTGCCCCGGCCGATCGCCGACTCGACGTCGACCGTGCCGCCGATCGACTCGATCTTCGTGCGCACGACGTCCATCCCGACGCCGCGGCCGGAGACGTTGGTGACCTCGGTCGCCGTCGAGAAGCCGGGCAGGAAGAGCAGCTGGAGCAGCTCGGCGGGGCTCATCGCCGCCGTCTGTTCGGCGGTGCGCAGCCCGCGCCGGACGGCGGTGGCGGCCACCTTGTCGGTGTCGATGCCGGCGCCGTCGTCGCTCACCTCGACGACCACCTGGCCGCCCGCGTGGAACGCCTGCAGGCGCAGGACACCGGCGGCAGGCTTGCCCGCGGCGACGCGGACCTCTGCGTCCTCGATGCCGTGGTCGACGGCGTTGCGCACCAGGTGCGTCAGCGGGTCCTTGATGGCGTCGAGGAGGCTGCGATCGAGCTCGGTGTCGCCACCGACCATGTCGAGCGTCACCTGACGACCGCACGCGGCGGCGAGGTCGCGGACCATCCGCGGCACCTTCTGCCACACCTGCTCGATGGGCTGCATGCGCGTCTTCATGACGCCCTCCTGCAGCTCCGAGGCGATGAGGCTGAGGCGCTGCGAGGCGCGGGCCAGCTCGAGGCCGGCCTGGTCGCCGTCGGCGAGCCGGGCGATCGAGTTGCGGGCCAGGACCAGCTCGCTGACCTGGCGCATCAGGGCGTCGAGGAGCTCGACGTCCACGCGGATCGACGCATCGGCGGCACCGCGGGCGCGGTTGCCCAGCGCGGAGGCGAGGCTGGTGCGCTCCTCGTCCTCGGCGTGCGCGGCCGGTGCCTCGGGACGGCGGGGCTCGGGCACCGTTGCCAGGCCCGGGGTGGGGGCGTGGGCCGGGGGCTCGGCGGGCGGCGTCGGGGGCGCAGGGGGCGCAGCGGCCTCGGTCGGCTCGGCGACGGCCACGGCCGACGCGCTCTCGACGTGGTCGACCGACCCGTTGCCGGCGACGGCGCGGGCAGACTTCGACAGCGGCTGCACGGCCATGACGGGCGCCCAGGCCTCGTCGGCGGCGGGTGCGGCGACCACCTCGGGCTCCGCCGCAGCTGCGGGCGCGGGCGCCTCGGCAGCGGGGGCCGGTGCCTCGGCGGCGGGCGCGGGCGCCTCGGTCGCCTTTCGGATCTTGCGCTTGGGCGCGGGGCGCTCGTTGAGCACGCCCTGGATCTGTTCCACGACGTCGTCCACGACGACCTCACCTTCACTGCCTGACGCCTCGATGGCGTTGAGGATCACGCGGACCGTGTCGACCATGCGGAGCAGGGCGTCTGCCGTGGGCCCGTCCATGGCCCGACGACCGTCGCGCAGCTCGACCAGCAGGCTCTCGCCGGCGTGCGTCAGCCGCTCGAGGTTGGCGAACGCCAAGAAGCCGCTCGTGCCCTTGATCGTGTGGATCGTGCGGAAGACGCTGCTGAGCAGGTCCCGCGAGCTGGGGTCCTTCTCGAGCGCCACCAGGTCCAGGTCGAGTTGGTCGAGATTGTCATGGCTCTCGACGAGGAACTCCCGAACGATCTCGTCCAAGCCGTCCACAGGGCCCTCCATGGCTGATAGCACGTTCCGTGTCACCGCTTCGATCGGCGGCGCCATGGAGGGTGTGAGGGGTCGGCCCCAGCCCGACCGGGTGAGGTCTGATCATCCGAGGGCGGTCCGCGGCGTCGTCCGGGGACGCCGTGCCGGGCGCGTCAAGGCTTGCCGGACGCGCGTATGGAAGGCGTCAAGAACGCCGTCGGCGGCCCCGGGACGGGGTGTGCTGGGTACTTGTGACCACCGCATTCCTGCCCAAGCGGATCCTCGTCGGACGGCCGCTGAACTCCTCCCGGATGGGCGAGACCCTCCTCCCGAAGCACCTGGCGCTGCCGGTCTTCTGCTCCGACCCGCTCTCCTCCAACGCGTACGCGACCGAGGAGATCCTGCTCGTGCTGTCCGCCGGCGGCCTCGCGCTCATCCACCTGACGCCGTGGCTGGCCGCGTGCGTCGTCGTCGTGCTGCTCGTGGTCGTCGCCTCCTACCGGCAGACCTGCTACGCCTACCCGAGCGGCGGCGGCGCCTACGCCGTGAGCAAGGCGAACCTCGGCCGCAACGCCTCCCTCGTCGCGGCGGCAGCGCTGCTCGTGGACTACGTCATGACGGTCGCCGTCTCGGTGGCCGCGGGCGTCGCCAACCTCGTCTCGGCCGTCCCCGACCTGGCGCCCGACGTCGTGCCGCTGTCCCTCGCGCTGGTGGCGGTTCTCACGCTCGTCAACCTGCGCGGGGTCAAGGAGTCCGGGCGCGCATTCGCGGTGCCCACCTACGGGTTCGTGGTCACGGTCTTCCTGATGATCGGCGTCGGGCTGACGCGTCTCCTCTCGGGCGGCACGGTCACCGCCGAGTCCGCGCACATCTCCGTCGCAGCGCCGACGGACGGGCTGGCCGGGGCCGCCCTGCTCTTCGTCGTGCTGCGCGCGTTCGCGTCCGGCTGCACCGCCCTGACCGGGGTGGAGGCCGTGAGCAACGGCGTGCCGAGCTTCCGCCGACCCAAGAGTCACAACGCCGCCGCGACCCTCGCCATCATGGGCGCGCTGACCGTCACCATGTTCATCGGCATCACCGTGCTGGCCATGGCGGCCAAGGTGCACGTGGCGGAGGACCCGTCGCACCTGGTGGGGGCGCCCGCGGGGTACACGCAGCGCACGGTCATCGCCCAGATCGGCGGGGCGGTCTTCGGCGTCGGCAGCCCCATGTTCTTCGTCATCCAGGGCTTCACGACGCTCGTCCTCGTGCTCGCGGCGAACACCGCCTACAACGGGTTCCCGATCCTCGCGTCGATCCTCGGCCACGACGGGTTCATGCCCCGCCAGCTCTCCCGCCGGGGCGACCGCCTCGTGTTCAGCAACGGCGTCCTGATCCTGGCGGGCGCCGCCGGCGCGATGATCGTGGCCTTCGACGCCAGCACCACCCGGCTCATGCAGCTGTACATCATCGGCGTCTTCGTGTCGTTCACGCTGAGCCAGCTGGGCATGGTCAAGCACTGGGCCCGCGAGCTCGGGCTGGCTGCCAAGGGCGCCCGCGGGCACGTCCTGCGCGCGCGGGCGATCAACACCGTCGGCGCCGCCCTGACCTCTGTGGTGCTGGTGGTTGCCCTCGCCGCGAAGTTCACGCACGGCGCCTGGATCGTCGTCGTCGCGATCCCGGTGCTCGTCACAACCATGCTCGCGGTGCGCCGGCACTACGACCGCGTGGACCGGGCGCTCGCCCCCACCCCCGACGGCGTCCCGCTGCCCAGCCGGGTGCACGCCGTCGTCCTGGTGTCGCGGCTCAACGCCCCGACGCTGCGGGCCCTCGCCTACGCGCGGGCCACGCGGCCGTCGACGCTCGTCGCCCTGACCGTGCGCACGGACCCGGAGGACACCGACCGCCTCATGGAGCAGTGGGACGAGCGCGGCGTCCCCGTGCCGCTGACGGCGCTCGCGTCGCCGTTCCGGGACATCACCCGGCCGGTCGTGGAGCACATCGCGGACCTCCGGCGCGAGGGGCCGCGCGACGTCGTCGCCGTGTACGTCCCGGAGTTCGTCCTGGACCGTTGGTGGGAGCACCTGCTGCACAACCAGACCGCCCTGCGGCTCAAGGCACGGCTCCTGTTCCAGCCCGGCGTGATGGTCACGAGCGTGCCGTGGCGGCTCGACCTGGAGCAGCCCGGCCCCGCCACGCCGTCCGCCACAGCGCGAGCCACAGCGCCAGCCGCAGCGCCAGCTACGCCGTCCGCCACAGCGCCTGCCACAGCGCCTGCCACAGCGCCGGCCATCGCGCCAGCGCGGCCGGACGCGGCCCCGACGGGCACCTCGGACCGCGCGGGCGTGCCAGGCTGAGTGCGTGGACCTTGCCGAGCCTGCTGCGGCCAGCGCCGCCGCACCCTTGGCGCTCCCCGGGCCGGCCGCCGGGCTCTCGCGCCCGCGCCGCACGGCCGGGCTCGCGATCGCCGCGGCGGCCCTCCCGGCCCTGACCTTCGTGCTCGATCGCACCCGCGACGCGCTGGGCCTCGGCAGCCTCCTGCTGATCTACCTGCTGGTGGTGGTCGTCGTCGCGGCGGTGGGCGGGCGGTGGCCGGGGATCCTCGCGGCCGCCGCCTCCGTCCTGCTCGTCAACTGGTACTTCACGCCGCCGTTCCACACGCTGGTCGTGGAGAGCGGCGACAGCGTGGTGGAGCTCGTCGTCTTCGCGGTCGTCGCGCTCATCGTGAGCATCACCGGGGACTACGCCGCCCGGGCCCGCTCGAACGCGGCGCGCAGCCGCATCGAGGCCGACCTCATCTCCCACGTCGTCGCGCGGCCGGTGGACGAGCTGAGCCTCCCGGAGGTCCTCGAGCGGGTCCGTGTGACGTTCGGCATGACGTCCGCCGCCCTCGTCCGGACCGGGCCGGACGGCGCGGAGGCGGTCGTCGCGTCCGTCGGGGACATGCCGGACGCGCCGGCGAGCATCCGGGTGTCCGCGAGCGCGGAGCTCGTGCTCCTCGCACACGGCCCCGAGCTCTTCGCCGAGGACCGCGCGGTGCTCGAACGCCTTGCGGCCGCCGCCGCCCGGACCTACGAGAGCCAGCACCTCGCCGCGCACGCCGACCGGTTGACCGAGGCCGCGCAGGTGCGGTCCGCCCTGCTCGCGTCCGTCGGCCACGACCTGCGCACCCCCCTGGCGGGTCTCAAGGCCGCGGTCAGCGGGCTGCGCCAGGACGACGTCGAGTGGTCCGACGAGGAGCGCGCCGAGCTGGTCGCCACGATCGAAGAGTGCACCGACCGGCTCACCGCGCTCATCGCGGACATCCTCGACATGACGCGTCTCGAGGTCGGCGCGGTCTCGGCGCTCCTGGCCCCGGTCGCCGTCGACGAGGTGGTCTCGCTCGCGTTGCTCGACCTGCCGGCCGGCGCCGCCGTCCGGATGGACGTGCCGGACGACCTGCCTCTCGTGCTCGCCGATGCCGCGCTGCTGGTGCGCGTCGTCGCGAACCTGGTGGACAACGCCGTCCGGCACAGCCCGCCCCGCCGGGCGGTGGAGATCACGGCGCGGGAGGCGGGTGACGGCGTCGAGCTGGCGGTGCGCGATCATGGCGCGGGTGTCCCGCGGGAACTGTGGCCGGTGATGTTCGAGCCGTTCCAGCGGCTCGGGGACCGGGCGTCCGGCAGCGGGGCCGGCTTGGGCCTGGCGATCGTGCACGGCTTCTGCTCGGCGATGGGTGTGACCGTGCGACCCTCCGAGACGACCGGCGGCGGGCTGACGATGGTGCTCGAGGTTCCGATGGCGGAGGCGACGTGACGCGGATCCTGGTGGTGGAGGACGACGCCACGCTGCTGCGCGCGCTCCGGGTCAACCTTCGCGCGCGCCACTTCGACGTCGAGGTGGCGATGGACGGCACCACCGCCCTGCACCGCGCCGCGGCCATGCCGCCCGATCTCGTCGTGCTGGACCTCGGCCTCCCGGACATCGACGGGGTCGACGTCGTCGCGGGCCTGCGCGGCTGGACGGCCGTGCCGATCATCGTGCTCTCGGCGCGGGACACGCAGGCCGCCAAGGTGGAGGCGCTCGACGCCGGGGCCGACGACTTCGTCACGAAGCCGTTCGGCATGGACGAGCTGCTGGCGCGCATCCGGGCGGCGCTGCGCCGGGCGACGCCGGAGCGCGCCGCCCCCGTCGTCGAGACGGACGCCTTCACCGTGGACCTCGCCGCGCACCGGGTGCTGCGCGACGGCGTCGCAGTGCGCCTCACGCCGACCGAGTGGCACGTGCTCGAGATCCTGGTGCGCAACCCCGGCAAGCTCGTGCCCCAGCGCCAGCTGCTGCGGGAGGTGTGGGGGCCGACGTATGCCGACCAGACGCACTACCTGCGCGTGTACCTCGCGCAGCTGCGTCGCAAGCTCGAGCGTGAGCCCGCGCACCCGCGCCATCTCGTCACCGAGCCGGGCATGGGCTACCGCTTCGAGCCGTGAGGACATACCTGACGTGCGGCGAGCGCGTCAGGCGGCGAGCCACGTCACGTCCACGCGCTCGGCGAGGCGGCGCTCGGCCGGCGACTCTGATGGCGGGGTCCCGCGGGGGCGCCCGGCCGGGCGCGGAGCGGGCGGCGCCGTCGACGCGTACCGGTGCCCGGTGCTGGTGGTGGTGACGACGGTGTGCCGCCCGTCGGGTGGTCGCCCGGCGCTCTGCACGAGGCCGCCGGCGTTCTTCGCCTGGTTGCACGCCTCGCACAGGCCCTGGCCGTTGTCCAGGTCGGTCGGGCCGCCGTCGGCGTCCGGAACCACATGGTCGAGCTGGCGGATCGGCGCGTCGCAGTAGGGCGTGCGACACAGGCCCTGGTCGCGGGCCCGCAGCAGGGCGGCCAACCCGTCCCCGAAGAACCGGGCGGTCGACGACGCCGCGACCAGGTGACCTCTGGGGTCGGCGTACAGCCGCCGCACCCATGCGGCGTCCGCGTCGAGCGCGTTCGCCACCAGGTTCCGCGCCACCTGCGCCGGGACCGGGCCGGCCGCCGCGGCGCCGTCCACCACCTGGCCGGGCTCGTGCCCGGCGCCCAGCAGGGTCGCGTCCGAGACCACGAGGTTGACCGTCACGGGGACCGCAGCGGCGGTGGCCTGACCCGTCACCCGCTCGACGAGCGTGTCGGCCATCAGCTGGCCCCGCGAGCGCGGCTCACCAGTCGCGACGGCGGTGTCGGCCGCTCTCCGCAGGGCCGCGTACACGCCGACACCCTGGGCGACCGGCAGCAGCGCCGTCACATACGTCATCGTGTCCGGCGCGGGCCGGATCCACACCGCACGCTCCGACTCCGCGCGGCGCGCCCGGGCAACGGCCGCCGCAGGGTCCAGCTCGTTGGCCCGCCGCTTGACCCGTCCCGTGAGGGCCGCCGTGCCAAGCCCCTCGAGCCGGTCGGCATCCGCGCAGATCTCCGCGTCCACCTGCTCGCGCAGCTCGACCGGTAGGTGCGCCGTCTCCCTCACCAGCACCGTGGCCCGCCACGGCGACACACGGCCGGAGCGCAGCGCGGCGAGCGTGTGGGGCATCTCCGTGTGCCAGGCCCGCGCGGCGCCCAGGAAGGACCGCGCCCGCGCCGGCGACTCCCGCAGGGCGAGCCCGATCCGCACGGGGACGTCGCGACCCCGCCGCTCCGCCGGCACACCCGCGCTGGCCTGGTCGGCCCGCGCGGCCGCATCCACCGCCAGGACCGCCGACGCCTGGACCGCCGTGACAGCCGAGCGCAGCTCCTCGAGCGCGCGCAGGAGCTCGACCTGATCCGCCTCCCCCTCGGGGAGCACCGAGCCGACGAGCCACCCGTGCACCCTCGACACCGCGTCCGCCGTCAGCGGCGTGGGGTGGTCGGGCTCCGTGGGCATGAACACATCATATCGAACACCTGTTCGACTCACAATGCATGTGCACACCGGGTCCCTGAACATCAGGCACCCCACACATCAGGCACCTCCACACATCAGGCACCCCGCGCACCAGGCGAAGGGTGCCGTCAGTCGCGGGCGGCGGGCCGGCCCGGCTTCTGTGGGCGCAGGGCGCGCAGGCTGTCGAGCGCGGCGTCGTCGGCGGCCGCGGCCTCGCGGTTCGCCTCGGTGACCGCCTCGTAGATCTCGGCGCGCGTCACCCGCACCTCGCGCGGCGCGTCGATCCCGATGCGGACGCCGTCGCTGCGCACGTCGATGACCGTGATGACGACGTCGTCACCAATCATCAGGCGTTCGCCGACACGGCGGCTGAGCACGAGCATGCGGCGAGACTAGCCCCTCGCCCGGTCGCAGGCTGGTCAGCGCTCCAGTGCGTCCTCCGTGAGGCGCTCCGAGAGCAGGGCCGCCCACACGACAGCGGTCGCCGGGAGCCCGTCCACCCACCCCACCGGCACCCCGACGTCGAGCACCGCGCCGGGCGCCTGCGCCTCGAACGCGTTCACCGCGGCGACCGCATCGAACGCGCGGTGCTCACCGACCGCGCGCAGCCAGCGGCGCAGCTGACCGGTGCGCAGGCGGGCATCGAGGACTGCCCAGGCCTGGTCCGGCTTGAGCGCGCCGAGCAGCGTGGCGGCCGCCGTCGTCGCCGAAAAGGTGTCGCCGACGCCGAGCGCCACGATCGTGGGCGCGTCCTCGCGCAGCCGCGCGCGCACCCGGGCGGCGGCGGACACGGTGAGCAGGCGGCGGCCGTGGCCCGCCACGGAGTCGATCTCGCCCGCGAGCAGGACGTCGTGCGGGTCCAGGCGGGCTCGCTGGGCGAGCTGGGCCGCGGTGCGCAGCGTGTCCTCGCCGTCACCGACCACGACGACGAGCGTCCCGGGCGTGAGCAGGGCGGCCGGCGGGCGCTCGAAGCGCCGCACGAGCACGGGCAGCGGCACCGGCTCCGTCAGCGAGCCGAAGCCCTCCAGGAGACGGACGGGCACACCGAGCTCGAGGAGCCGCGCGACGGGTGTGCCGTCGTCGGTCAGGGCGGGGCGGGGGTGCGCGGGCGCGCCCTGCTCGGGCGCTGTCTTCTCGGGCGCTCTGTTCTCGGACCCTCTGTTCTCGGATGCTGCGGCCTCCGGCAGCGGCTCGACCGCCACAGCCACAGCCGCCGCAGCCGCCGCGGCCTCCGCCACCTCGGCAGGCGGCACCTCCTCGCGCACCGGCGCCGGCACGCGCGGCCACGTCATCAGGGGCGGGGCGTCCGGCGGCCGCTCCTCCACAGCCGCACCGGCCGGCTCGGCCGCCGCACCCGGCGCCTCGCCCACGATGTCCCGCATCGAGGCCAACACCTGCGCGAACGTGTCGCTCGCGGTGGAGACGAACGGCTCAGGCTCGGCCGGCGGCGGCTCCGGCTCGGTCCCGGGCGCCTGGTCCGCGGCGTCGGCGGCGTCGACCAGGTCCTCGATGCTCGCGGCGTCGCGCGCGCGTGCGGCACGGATCCGGTCCCGGGCCGTCGGCGGGTCGGGCACCTCGACGATCAGCTCGTACCGCTCCCGCGCGAAGAAACCCGCGAACCCGCCGTTGCGGACGCGCTCGGCCTTGACGATGCGGGCGGTGGGCCCGTACTCCGCCTTGACCCGCAGCATGAGTGCGGGGAGATCCTCACCGTCCAGCAGCAAGCGCCTGGGCATCCTCGATCACCCCCGCGGTCTCGATCTGCAGGCCGGCTCCCGTCACCTCCGAGTAGGAGAGCACCGCAAGGGCGGGGAGCGCCAGGGACACCGTACGGCGCAGGGCCGCCCGAAGTGCGGGAGCACACACCAGCACGACCTCATGACCGCCGGACTCCGCCTGCGAGACGGCACGGCGCAGCGACACGAGCAGCCGGTCGGCGCGCATCGGCTCGAGGAGCAGGTGCGCCCCGGACTCCGACGGCCGCACGGAGTCGAGCAGGGTGTGCTCGAGGCTCGGCTCGAGCGTCACGACCGTGAGGACGCCGTCGTGCGCGTGCGGTGCGGCGAGCGCCGGGCCCAGCGCGGACCGGGCGGCCTCGACCAGCCCCTCGACGTCGGTGCTGACCTTCGCGCGGAGCGTGAGGCCCTCGTAGATGCGCGCGAGGTCGCGGATCGGCACCTGCTCCGCGAGCAGGCCCTGCAGCACGCGCTGCACCTCGCCCAGGCCGAGGAGACCGGGGATGAGCTCCTCGACGACGGACGGGTTGACCTGCTTGACGCCCTCGGTGAGCACGCGGACGTCCTCACGCGAGAGCAGGCGCGGGGCGTTGCCCTCGATGATCGCGCCGAGATGGGTGATGAGCACCGACACGCGGTCGACGACGGTCGCGCCCACCATCTCGGCGGCATGCCGCAGCTCGGCGGGGATCCACTTGCCGGGCAGCCCGAACACCGGCTCGACGACCGCCTGGCCGCCGATGCCGTCCAGGTTGTCGCCCAGGGCGAGGAGCTTGCCCGACGGCGCCTCGCCGCGCCCGACCTCGACGCCCGCGATCCGCACGACGTACGTGGAGCGCGGCAGCTCCACGGAGTCCCGGGTGCGCACCGGCGGCACGACGACGCCGAGCTCCATGGCGATCTTGCGCCGCAGGCCGCGCACGCGGGAGAGCAGGTCGTTCTCGGTCCCGCTGCCGACGAGGTCCACCAGGTCGGGCGCGAGCAGGATCTCGAGCGCGTGCACGCGCATCTGCTCGATGAGCGCCTCGGGTGTGTCCGCCGGCTGGGCGGCGACCGCGGCCTCCGGCGCCACCAGCTCGGCGCTCTCCGGCGTCGCGCGGACCCGCTGCGCCGCGATGAGCAGCGTGGCGCCCACGAGCACGAACGGCACCTTCGGCATGCCCGGCACGATGGCGAGGCCGATGGCGGCGGCACCCGCGATCTGCAGCGCGTTCTTGCTCTGCGTGAGCTGGGTGGACGCCGTCGTGCCCATGTCGGAGTCGCTCGCGGCGCGGGTGACGATGAGGCCGGTCGAGACCGACATCAGCAGCGCCGGGATCTGGGTGACGAGGCCGTCGCCGATGGTCAGGAGGCTGAACTTCTCGATCGCCTCGCCCGCGCTCATGCCCATCTGCAGCATGCCGACGGCGAAGCCGCCGACCAGGTTGATGATCGTGATGACGATGCCGGCGATCGCGTCGCCCTTGACGAACTTCGAACCACCGTCCATCGCGCCGTAGAAGTCGGCCTCCGCGCCGACCTCCTGCCGGCGACGCCGCGCCTCGTCCTCATCGATGATCCCGGCGTTCAGGTCGGCGTCGATCGCCATCTGCTTGCCGGGCATCGCGTCGAGGGTGAACCGCGCACCGACCTCGGCCACGCGCCCGGCACCGTTGGTGATGACCGCGAACTGGATGACCACGAGGATGAGGAACACCACGAGACCGATGACCAGCGACCCGCTGACCACGAAGTGCCCGAACGCGCCGATGACGTCGCCCGCGTAGCCCTTGCCCAGCACCAGTCGCGTCGAGGCGACGTTCAGGCCGAGCCGGAACAGCGTGAGCACGAGCAGCAGCGACGGGAAGACCGAGAAGTCCAGCGGCCGGCGCACGTACATGCTCGTCAGCAGCACCACGAGCGACAGCGTGATGTTGGTGACGATGAGCACGTCGAGCATCTGCGCGGGCAGCGGCACGACGAGCAGCAGCACGATGCCGACCACGCCCACGGGCACGGCAAGCTGGGTCATCCGGGTGCCGTTCATGCGGCCTCCTCCAGACGGGTCGGGCCACCAGGGGCCCGGTGGATGCCGGCCGATGCGCCGCGGCGGCGCAGGGCCATGACGAACGCGAGCACCTGGGCCACGGCCACGTAGAGGTGCTGCGGGATCTCGTGCCCGACCTCGCACGCTGCGTGCAGCGCGCGGGCCAGGGGGATGTCTTCGATCATCGGGACGCGGGACTTCGCGGCGGCCTCGCGGATGCGCGCGGCGACGTGCCCGGCGCCCTTCGCGACGACCTTCGGGGCGCCCGTGCCCGGCTCGTACCGGAGCGCGACGGCGACGTGCGTCGGGTTCACCAGCACGACGTCGGCGCCCGCGACATCGGCGATCATCCGGTTGCGGCTCATCGCGAGCTGGCGGGACCGGATCTGGCTCTTGAGCTGCGGGTCGCCCTCGCTCTGCTTGAACTCCTCGAGGACCTCACGCTTGGTCATTCGGCTCTGCTTCCGGTTGCGCCGCACGACGACGATCACGTCGGCCGCCGCGAGCGCCAGGCCCGCGATGACGGCGGTCCGGACGAGCGTCGTCGTGCCGCCGGTGGCGACCTCCAGCACCTGCTGCAGCGAGCGGTTGCCCGAGCCGAGCAGCATCGGGACCATCCCCTGCACGACGCTCCACAGCACGACGCCGATGACGAACGCCTTCAGCGCCGCCTTCACGCCCTGCCACGCCGCCTGCGCGCCGAACAGCCGCTTGATGCCGGTGGCGAGGTTGAACTGCTTGAACGTCGGCTTGAGCCGATGCATCGACGGGTGGATGCCGCCCTGGCCCACCGAGGCGAGCACGGCGGTGACGACGACGACGCCGAGCAGCGGCGCGAGCGTGGTGATCACCGACCAGAGGGCCTCGCCGAGGTACTCGGTCGCGGTCTCGGCGTCGGGCGCCGCGATGGACGCCTGGATGGCCGCGAGCTGGTGCCGCGCCGCCTCGGTGCCGTTGCTGAGGACGCCGGGGAGCATCAGCGCGCCGGCGCCGACGCCGAGCCACGCCGAGACGTCCTGGGAGTGCTGCAGCGAACCCTTGCGCCGCAGCTCCTTCATCCGCTTCGGGGTGGCCTTCTCGGTGCGGTCCTGGCCGTCGCTCATCGCGTCACCCCCAGCATCTGCTCGATGGCCTTGCCGCTGAGCGAGTCGACGATCTGCGGCAGGGCGACGTACGCGGTCACGCCGAGGCCGATCGTCATCAGGATCTTCAGCGGGAAGCCCAGCGCGAAGGCGTTCAGCGCGGGGGCGACACGCGTGAGCAGGCCCAGCCCGACGTCGGCCAGGAACAGCACCGCGATCAGGGGCCCGGCGATCTGCAGCGACGCCACGAACATGCCGGTCAGACCGTCGGTCGCGGTCTCGCCGAGCCGGCCCAGGTCGAGCGCGGTGCCCAGCGGCAGCGCGTCGAACGTGCGCAGCAGGCCGCCGACGACGAGCTGGTAGCCACCCGAGGTGAACAGCAGCACGGTGGCGGTCATCTGGTAGAGCCGCGAGAACTGGGCGCCGTTGTTCATGCTCATCGGGTCGAACGCCTGGGCGAGCTGGAAGCCGCCGAACAGGTCGATCGTGTTGCCCGCGGCCTGCACGGCCGAGAAGACCAGGTAGACGATGAAGCCGAGGGCGGCGCCCACGAACGCCTGGAAGGCGATCTCCGCGACGAACGGCCAGGTGCCCGACGTCAGCGCCGTCCCGGCCCGCTCCCCACCGGCGGCGGCCGCCCGCGGCAGCGCGAGCAGCCCCAGCCAGCCCGCCAGCATCGCCTTGACCGTGCCCGGCACACCGCGGTGCGAGAACGGCGGGGCGATGATCAGGAACGCGGCGATGCGGACCCCGGCGAGCAGGGCCACCTCGACGCTGGCGAGCGGGAGGGTGATCACGTCAGCCGCCGAGCAGCGTCGGGATGCGCCCGAACAGGTCGTTGGTGAACGTGATGAGCTCGGAGATCATCCAGTGCCCGGCGATGAGCAGCGCGACCGCGACGCCGATCGCCTTGGGCACGAAGCTGAGCGTGACCTCCTGGATCTGGGTGATCGACTGCACGAGCGACACGGCGAAGCCGATGACCAGCGCCGTCACGAGGATGGGCGCGGACAGCTTCGCGGCCAGGATGAGCGCGTCGTAGCCGATGTCGAGGACGTCACTGGGGTTCATCTGTAGCTCCCGACGAGCGCCGTGACGATGAGTCCCCAGCCGTCCACGAGCACGAACAGCAGGAGTTTGAAGGGCAGGGAGACCATCACCGGCGGCAGCATCATCATGCCCATCGACATCAGGGACGAGGACACGACCAGGTCGATGACCAGGAACGGCACGAAGATGACGAAGCCGATGATGAACGCACTGCGCAGCTCGCTGAGCATGAAGGCCGGGATGAGCGTGGTCATCTCGACGGTCTCCGGGGACTCCGGGTTCGGCTGGTCCGCGGCGCGGGTGACGAGGGCGAGGTCCTCCTCGCGCGTCTGCTTCAGCATGAACTCGCGCAGCGGGTCCGAGCCCGCGTCCACGGCCTGGCTGAAGGTCATCTCGCCGTTCAGGTAGGGCTGCACGCCGGTGTCGTTCACCTCGCCGAGCACCGGCGACATGATGAAGATGCTCAGGAACAGGGAGAGCCCGGCGAGCACCTGGTTCGGCGGGACGCCGGTCAGACCGAGCGCGTTCCGCGTGAGGGCCAGCACCACGAAGATCTTGGTGAAGCTCGTCATCATCAGCAGGAGCGACGGCGCGACGCTGAGCAGCGTGATGGCGATGAGGACGACGACCGAGGTGCTCGGCTGGCCGTTCGCACCGTTGATGTCGACCGTCACCGACGCTTCGTCGGTGGGCTGCGTCGGCGCGGTGGGCGGCGTCGGCGGGGTCGGGTCGACCGCGCCGGGCACGACGGCGGTCGCGGCCTCGGCCGCGTGCACGGCGACCGCGTCGACGGCGGCGGGCACCGGCTGCGGCGTGGCGCTCGCCGGGGCGGCGAGCAGCAGGCCGCCGACGGTCAGCGCGCCCGCGAGGGCGGCGACCCGCAGCACCCGACGGGTGCGGGAGGTCCGGCCAGCACGGGCAGGCCGGACGAGGACGTCAGTCAACGCCGAAGAGTCCGTTCCTGCACCGCTTCCACCGCCCGACGCCACGTGGTGGGCGCCAGGATCGATCCCTCGAGGGGGTTGCGGGGCGTGGGGACCGCGGGCATCCGTGCCGCGGGGGAGGACGGGGTGGTGGCGGGGGCGGAGCCGGCGCCGTAGGTGGAGCGGGGGTCGGAACGCAGGTCGATGGGGGCGGGGTCGGGCTCGGGGAGCTCGAGCAGGCGCTCCAGCTCGTCGGCGTCGAGCTCGACGCGCTCGCCCTGGGTCGGGGCGGGCGCCTCGACCTCGGTCAGGAGGGTGACGCCGTGCTCGCCGACGCCGAGCAGCAGCCGGCGGCCGGAGACCTCCACGAGCGCGACGGCGCTGCGGCCGCCGAGCGTCTGGCGTGCGACGACGGACAGCGCCGGCGCACGCCGCGCGGCGGGCAGCTTGCCGCCCGCGCGCCGGGCCATGAACCACAGCAGCCCGAACACGCACAGCAGCGCAAGCACCGCGCGGAGGATGACGACGACGTCCATGCGGCGCCTCAGGCCGTCTCGGAGGCGATGATCTCGGTGATCCGGATCCCGTACTCCTCGTCGACCACGACGACCTCGCCGCGGGCGACGAGCCGCCCGTTGACCATGACGTCGGCGGGGGCGCCGGCGGCCCGGTCCAGCTCGAGGACGGTGCCAGGCACGAGGTCGAGCACCTGGCGGACGGGCAGCCGGGTGCGGCCGATCTCCGCCGTCAGCGTCATCTCGACGTCGTGCAGGAGGCGGAGCGCGGAGCGCTCGTGCTCGGGGTCGCGGGACTCGCGCTGCTGGGGCGGGGCCTCCGTGCGGGCACGCATGCGCAGGCCGAACCAGGCCTGGGGGGCCTCGTCCGTCGTCGGCGCGAGCCCGACGACGACGATGCCCGGCTCCTCCAGCGCGCCGCCGACCGGGCTGGCCACGGCGTCCTCCAGGACGCCCGGGCCGAGCGTGGCGGCGGCCGCCTCGAGCGCGGGGCGCAGGGCGTCCGCAAGCGAGACCGCGCCGCCCGCGAGGGCGTCGGCGATCGCGGCGTCGGCCACGAGCACCAGGTCGGCGCTCTGCGCACCCACGAAGCCGGCGCGCACGGCGACGGCGTCCTGCGCGGGCAGCGTCGCGACGTCGCCGACCACGAGGGGGACCGACGCGGGCAGCAGGCGAGCCAGCTCGCCGGCCGCCGTGTGGGCGATCGTGGTGGCGGTGTCGGTGACAGCGGTCATCAGTTCTCCTCCGATGTGACGACCAGGCAGGCGAGCCGGGATCCGTTCGCGCCGATCGCGGCAGTGGCCATGCGGACATCGCCGACGACGACGTCGAGCGGCGCGTCCGCGCGGTGACGCAGGGGGACGACGTCGCCCACGGCCAGCTGGTCGACCTTGACGGCCGGGACCTGCAGCGGGGCGAAGCGGACCTGGACGCCGACCGGGACGTCGAGCACCTGCTCGGTGATCCGCGCGTGGGCGGCGAGGTGGGCGGCGATCTCGTCGGCGCTGCGGGTGTCGTGGGCCTCGCCCGCCCGCAGCGAGGCGAGCAGCGTGTCGGCGGGGATCATGAGCGTCGCCGTCGTCTCACGCTCGGCGACGTGCAGCCCGAACGTGCCGATGATGACCGGCTCGGACGCGGCGACGGCCTGCACGAACTGCGGGTTGTACTGCACGGACTTCAGCTGCACCTGCATCGGGCAGATGGAGGCGAAGGCGTAGGTGAGGTCGGTGAGCGCGTGCTGCAGCAGGTCGCGCAGCAGGTGCCACTCGATGTCGGTGAACTCGCGCTCTTCGGCCAGCGGGACGCCGGGGCCGCCGAGCATGTGGTCGATCCACACCATCGCGGTGTCCATCGGGAGCTGCAGGACGGCGGTGGACCGCCCCGGCTCGACCGAGCACATGAGCATCGCCGTCATCGACGGAAGGACGCCGACGTACTCGTCGTACGACCGCATCTCCACGGACTCGAGCGTCACGCTCGACACGACCCGCAGGCGGGACGTCAGCTGCGTCGCCCACTGCCGCGCGTAGGTCTCGAACGCCATCTCGAGGACCCGGCCGTGCTCCCGCGCGAGCGTCATGGGTCGACGGAAGTCGTAGGTCTCAGGCGCAGCAGATCGCTTACGCCGCTTGACACCGCCCGCCGCCATCACGAGGTCCCGATCGGCAGCCCGCGGCATGCGTTGAGGGAAAACCTGGCCCTCTCACCCGGCGGTGCTCACCGCCGGTGGTGCGGCGCCCTCCGTGGCGCCCTGGACGTGGCCGGCATCCGTGCCGGCTCGGCTCACCTCACTGGGTGACGTAGTCCGTGAAGTAGACGTCCATCACCTCGCCCTCGTAGACCTCCGACAGACGCGTGACGAGCTCGGCGCGCAGGGCCTCGCGGCCCTCCGCCGAGGTGACCTCGGCCATGGTGCGGCCGGAGAACAGGGAGACGACCTGGTCAAGGGCCCGCGCGGTGTCGGGCTCCTCGCTGACGTCCTTGGTCAGCTGCAGCCCCAGACCCACCTGGAGGTAGTGGCCCTCGGCGAGGTTGAGGCTGATCGGCTCGATGACGAGCACCGTCCCAGGCTCCGGCTCCGGCGTCGGGGCGGCCTCGGCTCCGGCGGCCGGCGGTGCCGGCTTGAGGAAGAACCAGTACCCGGCCCCACCGCCGACCACGAGCACGGCGGCGAGGATCAGGACGAGCTTCTTCTTGCCGCCCTTCTTCTTCTCGGGCTTCTCGGGCTCGGCTGCGGGCGCTGCCTGGGGGCGCGCACCGATCTTGGGCTTGGCGCTGGCGACGACGCGCTGCTCGGTCATCTCGCTCATCCTCTCTGCGCCGCAATCACGGGAAGGAGCGCACGGATCTGCTCCGGGAGGGTGGACAGGACGACGACGTCGACGCGGCGGTTCGCGGACAGGGGGTCGACCCCCGGGTCGTCGATCGGGCGCTGGTCGCCGAACCCGACGGAGGAGATGCGGTTGCCCGGCATCCCACCCACCTCGATCATGCGCCGCAGCACCTGTGTGGCGCGGTCCGCGGACAGCTCCCAGTTGGTGGCGTAGTGGCCGGACACCGGCAGGGTGTTGGCGTGGCCCTCCACGGAGATCTCGTTCGGGAGCCCCACGACCACCGGCGAGACCGCGTCGATGACGCGCGCCGCCGTCGGGCTGAGCTGGGCGCTCGCCGCGGTGAAGAAGACGTCGTCCGCGACCATGCCGATGATCAGGCCGCGCTCGGTGATGCGGAACCGCACCCGGTCGCTCAGGCCCTGCTGGCCGAGCATCTGGTTGACCTGGTTCTCGATCTCCTGGAGGTGGTCGTACTCGGCCACCGCGGCCTGCATGTCGAGCTCGGCCTGCGTCGGCCCGTCCTCGGCGTTGCCCTTGACGAGCTCGGGCGTGATGTCGGCGTCCGTGGCGACGTCGGGCGAGATCGCCAACGCCTCGACCCCCACAAGTGCACCGCTGCTGCCCTCGAGCACCGAGGGCGCGCGGTTGCCGAAGCCCATGGCCAGCGAGTCGCGCAGCTGCTCGAACTTCTGCTGGTCCACCTGGCTGATGGAGTACAGGACGATGAAGAGTCCGACGAGCACCGTCATCATGTCGGCGTAGCTGACCGCCCAGCGCTCGCTGTTCTCCTCTTCCTCGTGCTCGTCGTGCTTGCGCCGACGCTTGTTCGGGCTGCTCATGCCGCCTTCTCCTTCGTCTTGCTCTCGCCGGGCGGCAGCAGGCTGCGCAGGCGGAGGCCGACGACGCGCGGGTTGGCGCCGGACTGGATGGCGAGCAGGCCCTCGAGCGTGACCTCCATGGCGGCGGTCTCGATCTCCGAGGCGCGCGTGACGCGGGCGCCGAGGGGCAGCCACATCGTGTTCGCGGTCAGCAGGCCCCACAGGGTCGCGACGAACGCGGATGCGATGAGCGGGCCGATCTCGGAGGGGTTGCTGAGGTTCTCGAGCACGTGGACCAGGGAGACGACGGTGCCGATGATGCCGATGGTCGGCGCGTAACCGCCCATCGAGCTGAAGTACTTCGCCGTCGTCCGGTCCTGCTTGCGCTTGCTCGCGATGCGGTCCTCGAGCATGTCGCGCAGGTCGTCCGGGTCCGTGCCGTCGATGGCGGCCTGCAGCCCGCTGCGCAGGAACTCGTCCTCGACGTCGCGCGCCGCGCTCTCGAGCGAGAGCAGACCCTCGCGCCGGGCGCGGTCGGCGAGCGCGACGATGGTCTGCACGATCGCGTCCATGTCGGGCTTCTTGAAGAACAACCACTTGGGCAGCGACGAGAAGGCGCGGATGGCGTCGGGGAGGGTCGCGCTCGCGAGGCCGGCGCCGAGGGTGCCGCCGATGACGAGCATCATCGGGGCGGGCAGCACGACCGCCATGGGGCTGGAGCCCTCCATGACGATCGCCGCGAGGACCGAGCCGATCGCGATGACGAAGCCGGTAAGGGTTGCCGGGTCCATCAGTGGGCCTCTGGCACGGCGGAGAGGCCACGGCCACCCGGCCGCAGCTGGGTCACGGCGGCGACAGTGGTGTCACGGCCGGCCTGGGCGTCCTCCTGCTCGGCGATGCGCATCGTGCGGGCGACGACGGTGGCCCGGAAGGTGATGATCCGGTCGGCGACCTCGGCGGGCGTCTCCTCGATGACGTACTTCGTTCCGTCGATCAGGGTGACGATCGTGTCCGGCGTGGACTCGATGCGCTGGATGAGGTCAGGGTTCACCGCCAGTTGCTGTCCGTTGAGGCGCGTCACGGTGATCACGGCGAGTCCATCCCTGGGGTTGCGTTCGGGCCCCTCCGTGGGCCCTGCCTCCACCCCATCGGCCGCGGTCGCCCGGCCGTAAGTGGTTACCCGCCCCCCCCTCGTCCGCCGAGCGCTGCCACCTGACGTGAGCGCTGCCGTTTGAGCGGCAGCGCTGGCGTGGCACGGCAGCGCTCGGCGGCAGCGGGGTGGGGGCTTGGGGGGGTGGGTGGGTGGGGGTAGACGGACGCCCCGCGGCGCGTGCCGCGGGGCGTCCGGTCGGTGGCGCGCTGCTGACCCGCGCCGCCAGGGGTCGGCGCCGCGGCCCGCGGCGCCGACGCATCACCGCTTCAGGTTCACCAGCTCCTGGAGCAGCTCGTCGGAGGTCGTGATGACGCGCGAGTTCGCCTGGAAGCCGCGCTGGGCGATGATCAGGTTCGTGAACTCGGCCGACAGGTCGACGTTCGACATCTCGAGCGCGCCGCCCGTGAGGGCACCCCGCCCGCCGGTGCCCGCGGCACCGACCTGCGCGTCGCCGGAGTTCACGGTCGCCGCGTACAGCGAGTTGCCCGACTTGCTGAGACCCGACGGGTTGGTGAACGTCGCGAGCGACACGCGGCCGATCGACTGCTTGAGGCCGTTGCTGAACGAGCCGAGCAGCGTGCCGTCGGCGTTGATCGTGAACGACTGCAGCGTGCCGGCGGACCGACCGTCCTGGTCGGACGCCTCGACCGTGTCGAGCTTCGCGAAGCCGGTGACCGTCGACAGGTCGACGGCCACGCCGCCCACCGTCAGGGCGCCGCTCGCGGTGAGCGCACCGCCGCCGGCGTCGGTCAGCGTGATGGTGCTCGGCGCGCCGCCGCCGCGGGTGCCGCTGACGTTCCAGCCGGTCGCCGTGCGCGTGAAGCTGAGCTGCAGGCTCGTCACCTTGCCCTCGGCGTCGTACACGTCGACGTCGCGGTTCAGGACGGTGCCGGTGGCGATGTCCGAGGGCAGGTTGCCCTCGAAGGTGGCCGACGTGGTGGCCGACGCACCCATGAGGGTCGCGATCGGCAGCCGCAGGTCGACGAGCGGACCGTTGACGTCGATGTTCCCGGCCGCGTCGGCAGCCCAGCCCTGGACGAGCCCGCCGTCGGGGGTGACCAGCTGGCCGGTGGCGTCGAAGTCGAAGGCGCCGGCGCGCGAGTACAGCTGCTCGGTGCCCTTGCGGACCACGAAGAAGCCGTCACCGCTGATCATCATGTCCGTCGAGCGGTTGGTGAGCTGCGCGGCGCCCTGCTGGAAGTTCGTCGTGATGCCGGCCACGCGCACACCCAGACCCACCTGGGCGGGGTTCGTGCCGCCGACGCCGTCCTGTGCGGCACCAGCGTTGGTGAGGATCTGCGAGAGCGTGTCCTGGAACTGGGCCTGCGACGCCTTGAAGCCCGTGGTGTTGACGTTGGCGATGTTGTTACCGGTGACGTCGAGCATCGTCTGGTGCGCCCGGAGGCCGCTGATGCCGGAGAAGAGCGAGCGGAGCATGATCGGATCCCTTCGTGGTCGGCCGTCAGGCCTTGGGGGCAGTGGTCGTGGGGGCGCGGACGACGGAGACTGCGTCGAGCGGCACGGCGTGATCGCCGACGGTCACGGTCGGGACCGCCTCGCTGAAGTCGACGGAGGTGACGATGCCCGTCTGCTTGACCTTGTCGGCGTCGAGGTAGCTGACCTCACGCCCGATGAGGGCGCTGGCGGCCACGCGCATCTGGAGCCCGAAGCTCTCCCGGCTGGTGTCGGTGAGCTCGGTGAGGCGCTCCATGCTGGCCAGCTGGGTGGACTGAGCCATCATCTCGTTGGTGTCCATGGGTGACGACGGGTCCTGGTTGCGCAGCTGCGCGACGAGGAGGCTGAGGAACACCTCCTTGTCCATCTCCTGCTTGGCCACCTTCTTGGCAGGCGTCGCGTAGAGGCCGCTGGTCTCCGAGGTCTTCGGAGCCGTGACGGGCGGGGTGGTGGTCATCGTCACCTCTCAGGCGATCAGGTCGAGCCGGCCGCGACCGCGGACGGGGACGGTCGGGGTGGCCTCGGCGGGCTGCGCCGTGGCGGGCGCGTCGGTCCCGGCGCCGCGGGCCGCGCGGCCGGAGCCGTCGCCCTGGGCGTCGCGGTCGGCGCCCGCACCGGTGCCGGTGCCGAGGTTGAGGTCGGCGGCGAGGCCGCTGCCGACGAGGTCGCGCCGCAGGTCGGGCAGCGCGACACGGAGGGCCTCGCGCGCCGCGTCCGAGGCACCGACGAGGTCGATCCGCACGGACTCGGCACCGATGTGCGCGACGACGCGCACCGGCCCGATGCTGTCGGGCGACACCCGCAGCGTGAGGACGTGCTCGCCCAGCCCCGCGGCCCGCAGCTTCGGCAGGCCTGCCGCGAGCTGCTCGGTGATCTGGGGCGCGAGCGCGGGCGTCGGTGCCGCCGCGTGGGTGGGCGCGGCCGCAGCGGTCGGCGCCGCCCCGCGCAGCCCGGCGACGGGCAGCGCCTCGCGGGCGATCGTGGCGGCGTCGGGCTGGACCGGCTGCACGGGCGCCTGCTGGGCGGCGTCGGCCGGGGCGGCCTGGGGGCCGGCACCGGTGCTCGGGGTCGCGGCGGTCGCGTCGGCGGCGGTGCGCTCCGTCGCCGCACGGGCGGGTGCGGGGCGAGCCGGGGCCTGGTCCGTGCCGACGACGCCGGAGGCCTGGCCGGTCGTGTCCGTGGCGTCCGTCGGGTCGGTCGCGGGCGCGGTGGCCGGGGTGTCCGACGACGTGGCGGTCACGGGGGCGACGGCGCCGGCCGCGGCGGGGGCAGCAGCGGCGGCGGTCGCAGCGGCGTCGGCACCGTCCGGGGTCGCGGCGGGCGTGGCGCCCGAGGTGCTCGCCGCGGCGAGCGCCGCGAGGAGGTCGGTGGGCGCCGTCGCGACCGGGGCCGCGGCGTCTGCGCCGGCTGCGTCCGCGTCGGCGGCGTCGGCGGGCGCGTCCGCGCTCGTGCCGGTGGCTGTGCCGGTGCTCGTGCCGGCCGCGGCGGCACCGAGGAGCGCGAGCAGCGCCTCCGCGGTCGTCGCGGGGGTGGCGGCGGCATCGGCCTGGGCCGGGTGGTTCGTCGCGGGGTCGGTGGCCGTCGCGTCGGGGCCGGCGGGCGCGTCCGTGGCCGGGGCGTCCTGGGCGCCGTCGGCCGGCGTGGTGCCCGGCTTCGCGGCGTCGTCGGACCGCGTCCGGTCGGCGCGTGCGGTGTCCGACCGCGGCGTCTCCGTGCCGCTGACGGCGGCGTCGAGGACGGCGCCGAAGTCACCGGCGTCGCCCCGCGACCCCGCGCCGCCCCGGCTCGCGGCCGGTGCGGGCGCCGGTGCGGGCGCCAGCATGCTGATCGTCACGGGTCCTGCCTCTCCCGGTCGCGCAGGGCGACCTCGTCGGCGAGCTGCTGCTCGACGCGCAGCTCCTCGGTGACCTCGGCGGCGTCGTGCCGCTCTTCGAGCTTCTCCAGCGTGCGGACGAGCGTCCGCCGCCCGGACCAGGTGCGCTGCGCCGTGCCCGCGCGGTCCTCCGCGACCGCGAGCAGCAGCGCGGACTCCTCGAGCAGGCCCATGAGGCTGGCCCGCCCGGCGACCGCCGCGTGGAACGAGGCCTCGTCGCCCGTGGCGAACTGCGCCGTCCCGAGCTCGACCGCCGCCTGCGCACGCCGCTTCGCCGCCGCCGCGCGGTCGGCGTTGGCCTGCGCGAGCTCGGCCGCGGCCCGCTCCTCCTCCAGCCGCCGCAGCCGCAGCAGCCCACCCAGCCGGAACCCGCTCATTGCGCACCGCCCATCGCGGCGACGAGGGCGCCGAGCCGGGCCCACGAGTCGGCGCTGTCCGCGACCGTGTCGAGCGGCTGGCACAGGAACGCCTCGATGGCGTCGTCGTTGGCGACCGCCGCGTCGACCAGCGGGTTGCTGCCGGGCGCGTACGCGCCGACGTCGAGCAGGTCCTGCGCACGCCG
The DNA here is from genome assembly GCA_963807045.1 of uncultured Actinomycetota bacterium. Taxonomy (GTDB): domain Bacteria; phylum Actinomycetota; class Actinomycetes; order Actinomycetales; family Cellulomonadaceae; genus Actinotalea. The sequence continues at coordinate 1,324,813 of CAWDZL010000002.1, forward strand.
CTTGGCGGCCATGACCTGACGCAGCCGGACGGCGGCGGCCTGCTGCTCCGGCGTCGTGACCCGGCCAGCGACACGGCTGACCGAACCCAGCACGTCGATGCTCGGGAAGTGCCCGGCGACGGCCAGGTCACGGGTGAGCACGACGTGGCCGTCGAGGATGGACCGCGCGGCGTCGGCGACGGGCTCGTTGTGGTCGTCGCCGTCCACCAGGACCGTGTAGATGCCCGTCACGGAGCCGCGCTCGGCGGTGCCGGCACGCTCGAGGAGCTGCGCGAGCAGCGAGAACGTCGACGGCGGGTAGCCGCGCGTCGCCGGGGGCTCGCCCACCGAGAGGCCGATCTCGCGCTGGGCCATGGCCACGCGGGTCAGCGAGTCCATCATGAGGACGACGTCGCGCCCCTCGGCCCGGAACGCCTCGGCGATGCGCGTGGCGACGAACGCGGCGCGCAGGCGGACCAACGGCGGCTCGTCGGAGGTCGCGACGACGACGACGCTGCGCGCCAGGCCCTCCGGCCCCAGGTCGTCCTCGAGGAACTCGCGGACCTCACGGCCCCGCTCCCCGACGAGGGCGATCACGGAGACCTCGGCCTCCGTGCCGCGCGCGATCATCGACAGCAGGCTCGACTTGCCGACGCCCGAGCCGGCGAAGAGGCCGATGCGCTGGCCGCGGCCGACGGTCGCCATGGTGTCGACGGCCCGGACGCCGAGCCCGAGCGGCGCGGCGACGCGCGTGCGGCCGAGCGCCGACGGCGCGGTGCCGGTGATCGGCACCATCGAGGACGCTGCGGTCGCCACGGGACCGAGGCCGTCCGCGGGGCGGCCGAGGCCGTCCAGCACGCGGCCGAGCAGGTGGCGGCCGGTCGGTACGACCAGGGGGCGCCCGGTGGTGCGCACCGGCATCCCGACCCGCAGCCCGTCGACGCGGCTCAGCGGCATGCAGCGCAGCACGTCCGGCGTCACGGCGACGACCTCGGCGCCGATCGACCCGTCCGCGCCCAGCATCACCAGGTCGCCGACGGCGCCGGTCACACCGGCCACGTCGATCGACAGGCCGACGACCGCGTGCACGCGGCCGACCCGCTCGGGCGCGGCGGCGCGGAGCGCGGCGGTCCAGCGCTCGGCGGGGGCGGTCAGGGTGGCGGTCACGAGTCCCCCAGGGCGGCGCGGGCCCGGGCCAGGGCGGCGTTGATGCACGCGTCGAGGACCATCTCGGCGGCCTCGGCGACGACGTCGCCCGGGGCGAGGGACGCGTCCGCGACCAGCCGGACGCCGTCGGGCAGGGTTGCCTCGCCCGCGGCGAGCAGGTCCTGCACGTGCGCGACGTCGACCGGGCTGACGCGAACCGTGTGGAGCCCGACCTCGGCGGGGAGCGCCAGCGCACGCTGCAGGATCGAGCGCGCGCCGTCGGGACCGGGCCGGAGCTCGTGGCCGAGCACCGCGGCGGCCAGCTCGAGCGCCGCCTCGTGCACGCGGACGGCGATCGCGGTCTCCTCGGTCGCCCGGCGGGCGGTCAGCACGTCCGCGACCTGCGCGAGCGTCGCCAGCGTCTGGGCGACGTGCCCGTCGCGGCGCGCCTCGGCGTCGGTGGCCTCCTGGGCGCGGCGGCGCTCGGCGGCGGCGGCGTTCTCGGCGGCGGCGCGGGCCCCGGCGGCCCAGCCGGCGGCGTACCCGGCGGCGCGGGCCTCCTCGTCGGGACGCGACACGGAGGTGAGGGCGGCGGGCCGGAACGTCACGGCCGTGGGCTCAGGCGACATACTCGTCCTCGCCCTCGCGGCGGATGACGATCTGCCCGGACTCCTCGAGCCGGCGGATCACCTGGACGACGGAGGCGCGCGCGTCCTCGACCATCGAGAGGCGAACCGGACCGAGCAGGTCCATCTCCTCGTCGAGGTTCTCGCGTGCCCGCTCGGACAGGTTGCGCGTGATCTTGTCCCGCACCTCGCCCTCGACGCCCTTGAGGGCGGTGGCCAGGACGGACGTCTCCACACCGCGGAGCACGAGCTGGATGGCGCGCTCCTCGAGCAGCACGATGTCGGCGAACACGAACATCCGGCTGCGGACCTCCTCGGCGAGCGCGGAGTCGCGCTCCTCGAGGCCCTCGAGGATGAGCTTCTCGGTCGTCGGGTCGATGCGGTTGATGATCTCGACGAGCGGCTGCACGCCGCCGACCGCGGCCATGTCCTGCGTCGTGAGGACGGCGGACGCCTTGCGCTGCAGGTTCTCCGCGACGACGGTGACGACGTCGGGCGAGGCGCGCTCCATGAGCGCGATCCGGTGCGCGACATCGGCTTGCACGCCCGGCGGGAGGCCCGTGAGGATCGCGGACGCGTGGTCGGGGCGCAGGTGCGCCATGACGAGGGCGATGGTCTGCGGGTGCTCGCCGCTGAGCAGGCTGACGACCTGCCGGGCGTCGGCGTACTGGAGGAACTCGAACGGCTGGCCCTGCAGCGAGGTGGCGAGGCGCTCCAGCATTCCGGCGGCGCGCTCGCGCCCGAGGGAGGCCTCGAGCACCTGCTGGGCGAAGCCGATGCCGCCGTACGACGCCGGCCCGCTGCCGCCGATGGAGGCCTCGTAGAACTCGTCGATGACCTCCTGTGCGGTCCCGGCGTCCACGCGCTCGAGGCGCGCGATCTCGGTCGTCAGCTCCTCGATCTCGGCCTCGTCGAGGCGCGCCATGACGCGTGCGGCCTGCTCGCGGCCGATCTGGATCAGCAGCAGTGCGGCCTTCTGGGTGCCGGAGAGTGCGTGCATCAGCGCCGACCGCCGCCCACGAGCCACCCGCGCAGCACCTCGGCGACCTCAGCCGGCTGCTCGGCGGCGAGCGCCATGACGTCCTCACGCCGGGTGTTGGCAGGGTCGGAGTGCATGGGCTCGGCGGCGGGCAGGGCGCGGGCGGCCGCGACGGCCTCGAGCGCCTCGGCCTTGCGCATCTCGACGAGCTCGAGCTCGCCCAGGTCGAGGGCCTCGCGCCGGGCCCGGCGGCTGGCCCGCATGCCCAGCACGACCGCCACGACGAGCGCGATCAGGATGCCGCCGCCGATGCCACCGGTCTTGATGAGCTCGGTGGTCTTCGCGGCCTGCGCCTGCTTGTCGGCGGCCGCGAGGGCCTCCTTGGCCTGCTCGGCGGCGGAGGTGTCGAAGCTCATCTTGGTGACCGAGACGACGTCGCCGCGCTCGGCGTCGATGCCGGCGGCGGCCGCGACGGCCGTCTCGAGGTCGGTGAGGTTCATGCTGCCGGCCGCCTCGTCGGAGACGACGACGGACACGGACTGCCGCTTGACGCTGCCCGGCGCGGAGACGAGCTCCTCGGTCACGGTGTCGACCGGGTTGTTCACGGTCGAGCTGTCGCTCGTGTAGTCGCCGGAGCCGGTGGAGCCCGACGGCACCGCGATGTTGTCCGGGCCGAGCACGCCGGACGCCGCACCCGCCGCGCCCGTGTACTTCTCGCTGTTCTTGGTCTCGCTGACCGGCGGGAGGTCCGGGTCGGTGGTCTGCGTCTGCGTGGTGCGCACCGTCTGGTCGTAGTCGAGGTCGGCGTTGACGGTGACGACCGCGTTCCCCATGCCGACGAGGCGGTCGAGCATGGACTGCAGACTGGTCTGCAGGCGGGCCTCGTACTCGCCGGTCTGGCCGTCCTGGACGCCGGTGCCGCCGGAGGTGCCGCCCACGGAGGAGAGGACGCGACCGTCGGCGTCGATCACGGCGACGTCGGTGGGCTGCATGCCCTCGATGCCGGCGGAGACGAGGTGGACGATCGACTGCACCTTGGTGGAGTCCATCGTGGTGCCGGGCGACGTCCGCACGAACACCGACGCCGTCGGGTCGGCCTTGGTGTCGACGAAGACGGAGTCCTGGGGGATCGCGAGCTTGACGGACGCTTCCTCGACGCCGTCGATCGCGGAGATCGTCTTGGCGAGCTCACCCTCGAGCGCCCGGTGGTAGGTGACCTGCTGCTGGAAGTCGCTGGAGGTCATGCCCATGTTGTCGAGCAGCGAGTAGCCGCCCTCGGACGCCGTGGGGAGGCCCTTCGACGCGACGTCGAGCCGGGTCTGGTAGAGCTTGTCGGACGCGACGAGGACGGTGGAGCCGCCGTCGGCCAGCTCGTAGCTGACGCCGCTGGACTGCAGCTGGTCGACGATCGCGCTCGCGTCGGACGCCGAGAGATTGGCGAAGAGCGGGGCCATCGTCGGGCGGCTGAGCCAGGACGAGAGGGCCAGGCCGCCGAGCACGAGCACCGCGACGCCGATGACGGCGAGGGTGCGCTGCGCGATCGTGAACTCGCGGATCGTGTTCTGGAGGCGGCCGAGGAGGCCGGTGATCTGGGCGGGCATCAGGCCTGCATCCTCATGATCTCGCTGAACGCCTCGACGGCCTTGTTACGCACCGCGGCGGTGAGCTCGATGGACACGGCGGCCTGGGTGGCCGCGATCGTGTAGTCGTGCGCGTCGTCGAGGTCGCCGGTGACCGCCTTGACGGCCAGCGCGTCGGCCTTGGACTGCGTGGCCTGCAGCGAGTCGATCGCGCCGGCGAAGTCGACGCCCGACGTCGGGGTGGTCCCGCCGGTCGCGGCGAGCGCCGACAGGGCCGAGGCGCCGGAGACGCCCGACGCCGCCGCGAGCCCCTGCGAGGGCATGATCGCCGAGAGGGCGGAGATGGGGGAGATCGACATGATCAACGTCCGATCTGGAGGGCGGCCGTGTAGGCCTCGCGGGCACGGTCGACGACGGCGGCGTTCGCCTGGTAGCCGCGCTGGGCCATGATCAGCTGCGTCATCTGGCTCGACATGTCGATGTCGGGGTACTTCACGTACCCGTCGGCGTCGGCCAGGGGGTTGGCGGGCTCGTAGACGAGGCGACCCTCGGCGCTGCCGAGCGCGACGCCCGCGACCTGCGCGCCGCCGTCGCCGGAGGTGATCTCCTGCGCGACGACGTAGCGGGCCTGGAAGGCGTCCTCGCTGGTGCGCCGCACGGTCTCGAGGTTGGCGAGGTTGTCGCTGACGGCGTCGAGCCACTTGCGGTAGACGGTCATGCCGCTGCCGGCCACGCCGATGGCGCCGAAGATGGTCATCTCAGGCCGTCCTCATCGCCGTGCGGATCGAGCTGAACTGGCCGTCCATCGCTCGCGTCGCGAGCTGGTAGCGCAGGTTCGTGTCGATGTTCGAGAGGGTCTCGGTGTCGAGGTTGACGTTGTTGCCGTCCTCGCGCGTCGGCTCGAGCGAGCTGGCGACGGACGGCTTCACGGCCCCGCTGCCCGAGCGGACGGCGGCGGCAAGGGAGTCCTCGAAGGACACGCGCTTGGCGTGGTACCCCGGCGTCTGGACGTTCGCGATGTTGTCGGCGATGACGCGCTGGCGCATCGACAGGCCGTCGAGGGCGCTGTTCAGGGCGACATAAGTCACGGAGTCGAACACGGTGGTCCTGCCTCGGGTCGAACTTTCGGCCGATCCGTGGCCTCGGGGCGAGCGATCCGTGCTCAGTCCGCCCATCGGCCGACTGCAGCCCCGTGTAAGGGAAACCCGAGCGTTCGACGTCGGGGAGCGGGTGAAGAACCCGTCAGGCGGGCAGGTCGATGTAGACCGGGACGGCGGGCGGCTTGGCCCGCATCGCCTGCGCGACGGCGCTGTGGCGGCGCGCGAGGATCGCGGCCTCGGCCACCCGGCGGGAGACCTCGCTCTGGCGGACCAGGAGCGCCCGCGCCCGGTCGGCGAGCGGGGCGGGGAGTGGGCCGAGCCCGGTCGGCGCGGTCCACGGGTCGGTCGCGGTCGGGACGTGCTCGTGGTCGAGCATCCGCTCGGCCTCGTCGACGTCGAGCTCGAGCGCCGTGAGGGCCGCCTCCCAGGCGGCCTGCCACGTCGGCGTCGCCGCGCCCGTCACCGCCGTACGCATCAGCCGACCCCCAGCGCTCCGGCCGGCCGGCCGACGACCTCGAGCGGGGTCGCCGTCATCGCGACCTCCTGCGCAGCCTGGTACCAGGCGTCCCGCAGGGGCTCGACGAGCTCCCGGCAGGCGGCGGTGCGGTCGGCGTCACCCGCGACGTTCGCGGAGACGAGCTCGGTGATGAGGTACATGTACACGCTCATCAGCTGCTTGGCGCCGTCCCAGGCCTCGACGTCGAGTGTCGCGGCGAGCTCGTGGACGATGTCCTGCGCGTGGGTGAGGTGCGGCCCGGCGGCGCCGCGGCGGCCCGCGCGCTGCTCGGTCTCGGCCTTCTGCAGGTCCAGGACGAGGCGGTCGTAGAGCATGACGAGCAGGCGTCCCGGGCTGACCGTGGTGACCGTGTCGTCCATGTACCGGAGACGGCCGGCGGCGTAGTTCATGGCGTCCGTGCCCTTCAGGAGGAGCTCTTGTTGAGCGCCGCGAGCTGGCCGGTGAGCCAGGTCGACTGCGACTTGAGGTTGGACAAGGTCACTTCGAGCGCCGAGTACGTCCTCTGCAGGCCCTCCTTGCGCAGGGCGAGCCGGCGATCCCAGTCCTCGATCTCCGTGCCCATCTGGTTGACGTCGCTCTGCTCACCCTGGATCCGCATGGTGAGCGTGCCGTCGTACTTGTCCGAGACGGCACCGGCGACGTCCGCCACGCGCTGCGCGAGCGTGCTGACGACCTTCTGCACCTTGGCCGGGTCGGCCGCGAGCGCAGCGGCGAACTTGGTCTCGTCGAAGGTGAAGGTGCCGTCCTTGGAGAGCGTGATGCCCATGGTCGACGGCGAGATGTCGTCCACCGGGTAGGAGGCGGCCTCGACGACCCGCTGCTGGAGCGTCCGGACGGAGCCCTCACCGGTGAACAGCCCGCCGGTGACGACGGAGCGGCCGTCGGTGTCGGTCTTCGTCGTGGTGCCGGTCCGCGAGCTGATCTCGGAGAGCACGACGCCGATCGAGCCGACCAGGCCCGACGCGAGCTTGGTGAGCGCGGCGTCGTCGCGAGCCACGCTGACGGTGACGGGCGAGCCCGCCTCGGTGACCTTCGAGACGGTGACGTCGACGCCGGTCATCAGGCCGGTGAACGTGTTGGAGGACTGCTCGTACGACGCCTCGACGCCGCTGCCCTGCCAGAGCGTGATCTTGGCGTTGGCGGCGTCCTGCACGGTGCTGGTGTCCAGGCGCGTGGCGGTACCCGCCTCGACCTGCGCCTGCGTACCGGAGTAGACCTCGAACGCGCCGTCGGTCCCGGTCTTGGTGCCGGTGAACTGGAGGCGGTAGGTCGGGGTGTCGCCGTTGGACACGCGCACGACCGTGGCCGAGACCCCCGCGGCGGACGCCGCGTTGAGCGCCTTGGCGACGTCGGCGAGGCTGCCGCTGGTCGGCTGCACGGTGACGTAGGAGCCGTCCGCGCCCTTGACGGTGACCGTGGGCGGCAGGCCGGTGACGAGGCTGCTGTTGTCGGGCACGGCCGCGGTGACGGCCACCCGGTTCTTGGCGACGGCGTCGACGCTGAAGGTGACGGAGCCCGCGCCGGTGGCAGCGGACGACGTCGAGGACGTGACCGCTGCGGTCGCGGCAGCCGAGCTGCTCGTGGCCTTCCACGCCGACCAGGACGCCGGCTTGGCCGCGTTGGTCGCGGCCTCGGCGAGCGAGGCCACCTTGGCGTTGAGGGACTGCAGAGCGGTGACGAGGGACTTGGCTTCGGTCTGCTTCGACTTCAGCAGCGCCTGCGGAGCGGCCTCCGCCTGCATGAGCTGGTTGATCAGCGCAGTGGTGTCGATGCCGCTGGCGAGGCCGTCGATGCCGAGGGTGCTACCCACGATTCCTTCTCCTTCCCCCGCCCGTGCCTGACATGAGTACGACCGGCGGCGGGGTGACGGTGTGTCATCCCGCCGCCGGCCGGGGTACTACGTGCGGCTCACGCCGCGTCGATCACCGCAGGAGGGACAGGACGCCCTGAGGGATCTGGTTCGCCTGGGCCAGCATGGCGGTGCCGGCCTGGGACAGGATCTGCGCCCGGGTGAACGAGACCATCTCGCTCGCCATGTCGGTGTCGCGGATGCGGCTCTCCGACGCGGACAGGTTCTCGACTGCGACGTTGATGTTCTTGACCGTGTGCTCGAAGCGGTTCTGCATCGCACCGAGGTTTGCACGAGCGGTCGAGATGCTCTTGATCTGCAGGTCGATCGTGTTGACCGCGGCCTGGGCCGTGGTGTGGCTGCTGAAGTCCAGGGCACCCGCGGCACCCGCGCCGGCCGTGTAGCCGGTGCCGGCGACCGTGACAGCCGCGTTCGAGAACTTCGAGGTGACGACCATGTCGCCCGCCGTGTTGAGACCGGCGGAGAAGTTGGCCGAGAAGCCCGAGTCGCTGTTGAGCTTGTCGACGACGTCGCCGGTGGTGGCGTACGTGCCGGCGGCACCCATGGCGACCGTCACCGCGACGGAGCCCTGCGAAACGGAGAGGTTGCCCGTGACCGTGGCGGCAGCCACGGAGCCGGTGCGGGCGTACAGGCCGTTCGCGAGGTTGGTCTGCACGGTGGAGACGTTCGCCGTCGACAGGTCGACCGCGATGGCCGAGTTCGCGTCGCCGTCCGCGCCGACCTGGAAGTTCAGCGTGCCAGCGCCGTTGAGGAGCTTGGTGCCGTTGAAGTTCGTGGACTGCGCGATGCGGCCGAGCTCCTCGGTGAGCTGCGTCGCCTCAGTGGTGATGTTGGTCCGGGCGTCGGCGTTGTTCGAGTCGTTCGCCGCCTGCACACCCAGGTCGCGGAGACGCTGGAGGATGCTGTGGACCTCGGTCAGGGCGCCCTCAGCGGTCTGCACGACGCTGATGCCGTCCTGGGCGTTGCGGGCCGCGACCTTCAGACCGCCGACCTGCGAGCGCAGGCCTTCGGAGATGGCCAGACCAGCAGCGTCGTCAGCCGCACGGTTGATGCGGAAGCCGGACGACAGCTTCTCGAGCGACTTGCTGAGGTCGTTCTGCGTGTTGGACAGGTTGCGGTAGCTGTTGACAGCCGCAATGTTCTGGTTGATCGAGAGACCCATGATGCTCTCCTCCTTGAATCGGGTCCGTACCGCCGCCCTTCCCTGGGCGAGCACCGATCAGATCGACGGCGCAGGAACGGGTGTGAGGTTTTCGGCGAGACTTTTCTCGATGCAGGTTCTGTGCGGTCAGCAGGCCGCGACGTGGAGCTGGCCGGGCGCGACGGTCTCGTCGTGCCCGCCGAGGCGCTGGGTGGGCACGACGGCGGCGGCCGCGGTGTGCGCGCTCGTGGCCGCCTGGGCGGCGACCTGGGCGAAGTAGGCACGACGACGGCGCTCGGCGACGCCTTCGGGCCGGTCCGCCTTGGGCAGCAGGCCGGGGTCGAGGCTGGCGTTCATGCCGTCACGCAGGAGGCTGAGGGCCTCGGTGCGCAGCTGCGAGATCCGCGAGTGGGTGACGCCGAGCTCGTCGGCGAGCTCCACGACGGGACGGTCGTGGAAGAAGAGCTGCTCGACGACGTAGCGGAGTCGCTCGGGCAGGCTGTCGACGCCGGCCTTGAGGTAACGGAGTCGCTCGCTCGCGAGCAGCGAGGCCTCGGGGCCCGGCTCGGGGTCGACCACGACGTCGTGCACCTCGGGGCCGAAGCCCTCGATGCTCAGCACGCGCACGTCCGCGTCCCCGCGCGCGGCGTCCACGGAGTCTTCGTCGACACCGAGCGCCTCGGCGAGCTCCGCCTTGGTCGGCACGCGGCCGAGGTGGCTGGTGAGCTCGTCGCCGACCTCGGACACCTGGCGGGCGCGGCGGCGGGCGCCGCGGGACAGCCAGTCCATGCCGCGGAGCTCGTCGATCAGCGCGCCGCGGATGCGAAGGGCGGCGTACCGCTCGAACGGCACCCCCGTCTCGGCGTCGTACGCGTGCGCAGCCTTGACCAGTGCGAGGGCGCCGGCCGAGGCCAGCTCCGCACGGGAGACGTACGCGGGAACGCGGCCGAGGACGCTGTTCACGTGGTACCCGATGAGGGGCAGGTTCGCGAGGATCAGCGCGTCGCTGCCGGCGGGGGCTTCGATGGTCACGGGAGGCGTTTCGACGGTGGCGTCCGGGGACTTGAGGGTCTTCACCCGGTCGGCGCAGGGCGAGGGGTTAGCCCTGGTCCAGCCCGGCTTCGGCGTGTTCGTCCGAATTGGAAACGGGACATGTCGGGCGTGGGACCCCTCTCACTGTTAGGGATTGTGATGAGGGTCACAGCGTGCTGGGCGTGTCACGACCGCTTCAGCCACCGCTCCGGGACTATTCGCGTGGCAGGCCCGTGGGCGGGTTCACCCGATTCGGTCCGCAAACCCGTAACAATGAGTGCGGGGCGGACGATGAGGCAGGAGACCCCGGCATCGGACCGGGCAGATGGAGGAGTAGCCGTCGTGGGCCTGAACGAGTTCTCAGGGGTGTTGTGGCGCGAGCGCCAGCTCCTGGAGCTCCTCCTGTTCAAGCTCGAGGAGGAGCAGCTCATCCTGACGAGCGGTCGCACGCAGTGGCTCGGTCACGCCACGCGCGAGGTCGAGTCGGTCCTCGCCCAGATCCGCGAGGCGGAGCTCGGGCGCTCGATCGAGGCCGACGACGTCGCACGGCAGGTCGGTGTCGACCCGGGCAGCAGCCTGCTCGCCATCGCCACGGCCGCGCCGTCGCCCTGGCACGACATGCTGAAGCAGCACCACGAGGCGTTCGTGGAGCTCACCGAGCAGATCAACGGGCTCGCCGAGGGCAACCGCGAGCTCCTCGCGACGTCCCACCGAGCCGCTCAGGAGACGCTGATGAGCATCCAGGAGAGCGTGCAGACCTACGACCCGCGCGGTGCCGCAGCAGCCGCCGCGACGGGTGCGGCGAGCGTGCTCGACAAGGCCCTGTGAGCGCGGCGTGAGCACCTTCTCCGGGCTGTCCACCGCGCTCTCCTCGCTGATCGCCCAGCGCCAGGCCCTGGAGGTCTCGGGGCAGAACATCGCGAACGCGAAGACCGCCGGCTACACGCGTCAGCGCGTGACCATGCAGGCGGTCGAGGCGCTGTCGTCGCCGACGCTGTACTCCACGAACAACGTCGCCGGCACCGGCACCAAGGTCAACTCGATCGACCGGCTCGGCGACATCTTCCTGGACGCCCGGCTACGGTCCGAGACGTCGGGCGCGGCCTTCCACAAGGCGCAGGCCGCCGCGCTGTCGCAGCTCGAGACCACGATGAAGGAGCCCGCGACCAACGGCGTCGCCGCACAGCTCTCGCAGCTCTGGGCCAGCTGGCACGACGTCGCCAACGCGCCCGACGACCCCGCGGCCCGCAACGTGCTGCTCGGGGACGCCAAGGCCCTCGTCACGCGCATCTCCGCCGGCTACCGCGCCGTCGAGACCCAGTGGGACCAGGCCCGCACGTCCGTGGACACGCTCACCACCGAGGTCAACACGACCGCGACCGCCGTCGCGCACCTCAACGAGCAGATCCGCTCGATCCTCGTCTCCGGCGGCTCGGCCAACGAGCTCATCGACCAGCGCAGCGAGATGGTCACGAAGCTGAGCGGCCTCGTCGGCGCCGAGGCGCGCGAGCGCGACGACGGCACGCTCGACGTCATGGTCGCCGGCAACGCGCTCGTGCGCGGGGTGGAGGCGAAGGCGATCACCGTCATCGGCTCCCGTGTCATGACCGAGGCCACGACGCAGCCGCCCGTGGGCAACCAGGTGCGGCTCGCCTGGGCGGCCTCCCCGACGACGCCGCTGGCGCTCGAGGGCGGGACGCTCGCGAGCCACGTGGCGAACCTGTCGCCGGGCGGCATGCTCGCCACGGCCGCCGACCGCTGGAACGACCTCGCGACGAACCTGCGCACGACCGTGAACACCGCGCACGTCGCGGCGACGGACCTCGACAGCGCAGCGGGGACCGAGTTCTTCGGCATGGGCACCGGCCCCGCCGCGACGGCGCTGACGGTGGCCATCACCGACCCGCGCAAGGTGGCCGCGGCGAAGCCCGGCAACGGCGTGCTCGACGGCTCGGCCGCCGACGGCATCGCGCAGCTCGCGAACGCCGCGGGCGGCCCGGACGCGATGTGGCGGGCGTTCGTCGTCGACGTCGGCGTGCAGAGCCGCGCCGCCACGCAGCGCGCGAGCGTCACGGAGTCGGCGCGGGCGACGGCCGAGAACCTTCAACTCTCCTCGGCGAGCGTCGATATCGATGAAGAGACGATCAACATGCTGGCCTACCAGCGAGCCTACGAGGGTGCCGCCCGCGTGATGACCGCCATCGACGAGATGCTCGACGTCCTCATCAATCGCACCGGCGTGGTCGGGAGGTAAGCCCCATGATCGGCCGCGTGACGCACCAGACCATCCAGCGCTCCAGCCTGGCCAACCTGCAGCTCAACCTCAGCACCATGGCGGACCTGCAGGCGCGGATGTCCGGCGGCAAGGTCATCACCAAGCCGTCCGACGACCCGGGCGGGACGGCGAGCGCCCTGCAGCTGCGCGCCGACAAGCGCGCCGCCGAGCAGTACTCGCGCAACATCGACAACGGCACCGGCTGGCTCTCCACGGTCGACACGGCGCTCGACAACGCCACCACGTCGCTGCGCCGGGCGCGCGACCTCACCGTGCAGGGCGCGAACAGCGGCACGCTCAACCCGACCTCCCGCGAGGCGCTCGCGGTCGAGCTCGAGGGCATCCGCGACGCCATCCTGTCGCAGGCCAACGCCACCTACGTCGGCCGCTCGGTCTTCGCCGGCACCTCGGACGCCAGCGTGGCGTTCACGGGCGCCACCGGCGTGCCGCCCTACCAGCACTCCGGTACCGCGGGTGCCACGGTGGAGCGCCGCGTCGCCAACGACACCACGGTGCGCGTGGACGGGGACGGCATCGCCGCCTTCGGCCAGGGCGCCACATCCGTCTTCGCGCTGCTCGACAGCATCGCCTCCGACCTGCGCACCGGCGTGGACGTCAACCCCCGCCTGAACGAGATCGACGCCAGGATGAAGTCCATGCTCAGCGAGCGCGCCGTCGTCGGGACGCGGTACAACGCTCTGGAGACCGCATCGAAGACGACGGCGAAGGCGATCGTGGACCTCAAGGGCCAGATCTCCGCCATCGAGGACATCGACCTTGCCGAGGTGATCGTGGAGCTCCAGTCGCAAGAGGTCCAGTACCAGGCCGCCCTGGGCGCCACGTCACGTGTGCTGCAGCCGAGCCTCCTGGACTTCCTCCGATGAGCGTTCTCGTCGCGGTCGACGACGCCGCCGCCCGCCAGCTGCCCGACCACCTGGAGTTCGTCACGCCGCCGCCCGGCATGATGACGCTCCGCAGCTTCAGCCTCGACGCGCTCGACGACACGGGTGCGCTGTTCGCCATGCGCAGCACCGAGGACGACGGCGTGCGGCTCTTCGTCGTGCCGCCGCGGGTCTACGTGCCGGAGTACGTGCCGTCGATCGACGCCGGCACCCGCGCCGCCCTCGAGCTGGGCGACGAGCTGCCCGTGCTCCTCGTCGTCGTGCACCCGGGCAAGGACGGCGCCCCGCCGACCGCGAACCTCCTCGCACCGGTCGCGGTGAACCCGCGCACCGGCGCCGCCCTGCAGGTCGTCCTCGATGAGGACTGGCCGCTGCGGGCCCCGCTCGGCGCCGCCGCCTGACGCTCCGGGCGTCCGCGCCCGCCCCTCTCGGACCCTCGACTCACCCGTGGCTTCCCTCACGGCGCGCCGGCGGCTGTCGATCAGTACGACAGACACGTCCGTGCCCCGAAGGGAACCACCGTGGAGAACGCTCCGCAGCGCGCTGTGACCGCCGTCGACGACGCCACGCACGCAGGGGTCACCGTCCATCGCCTGCCCGTCGTCGACATGGACGGGCGCGTGATCGGGTACTCGGTGACCATCACCGGGGCACGCCAGGACGGTCCCGAGGTGGCCGAGGCGCTCTACCTCGACCTGGACCTGGCCAGCGTGGTCGCCGACCGCTACGCGTTCCTGCCGGCCACCCGCGCGATGCTCGAGGGCTTCGTCCCGACGCCGGTGGTGCCGGGCCGCCTGGTGCTGGACCTGCCGCGCGGCTTCGAGAAGGTGCACGGCGCCGTCGACCAGGCGGGCGCCCTGTGCGGCCTCGGGATGGCGCTGTGCCTCCCGGCCTTCACGGGCGACCCGCTGCAGGTGGAGCTGCTGAAGCGGCTGGCGTTCGTCGTCGTCGCGGCGGAGGACCCCCACATGCCGCACCTCGTGCACCAGGCGCACGCGGCCGGCGTGCGCGTGCTCGCCACGGGCGTCGACACCAGCGAGCTCCAGGACGCCTGCCAGGCCGCGGGTGTCGACGGCGTGCGCCTGCAGCCCGTGGTCAGCGAGGCCGAGACGGCCCAGGTGCCCACGCAGCGCGGGCCGATCAACCCGCCGCGCGTCCTGCGCGCCGGCGAGCAGCAGTGCCTCGCGATCATGCACCTGCTCGCGCAGCCGGAGGTCGCGGTCTCCGAGGTCTCGCAGGTCATCGAGACGGACCCGATCCTCACGCTCCGCGTCCTGCACCTGGTCAACAGCGGCGCCTACGCGCTCACGGACCAGGTCGACACGGTGCGGCACGCCGTCGTGCTGCTGGGCCCGCGCGAGGTGTGGACGCTGGTCGCCGCGCTCGCGATGGACGCCCGGCCGGACGCGATGGACCGGCTCTGGGTGATCCTGGCCCGGGCGATGGCGTGCGAGGGGCTGTCCGACGACGCCGCCGGGTACACGGTCGGCATGATGTCGGCGCTCGCGCAGCAGCTGGGCGTACCGCCGGAGGCCGTGCTCGAGAAGGTCGGCGTCTCCGAGGCCGTCGCGGCCGCGGTGCGCGACGGCGAGGGCGCGCTCGGCGTCGTGCTGCGCGCGGTGCAGGCGCACGAGCAGTCCGACAGCGCGGGCGTACTCCGGACGGGCCTCCTGCCCGGCGACGTCTCGCGCGTGTACCTGGAGTGCCTGCGCGACGCGCTGGCCATCGCGCGCACCGTCACGCGCGACCCGGGGGCCTGACCGGCCCACCGGCGTCGGGCGCGTGTCCGGGCCGGCTGGTTGACTCGGGCGCGTGGAGCTGACCCCGCACGACGTCGCGCTGGCGCGCCTGGTCGCCCAGCGTGTGGTGGGGCCGCCGCTCGCCTCGGCGCGTGACGTCGTCGGGCACCTGGCGGCCGTGCAGGCCCAGGACGACGCCGGGGCGCTCGTGTCCGTCGCGCTGCGCACCCGGTCGCGGGCCAGGGCGGACGTGGTCGCGGCGTTCGACGCGGGCGAGATCGTCCGCACGTGGCCCATGCGCGGCACTGTGCACACGATCCTGGCGGCCGACCTGGCGTGGATGCTCCCGCTCATGACGCCCGGCCCGCAGGCCGCCGCGGCCCGGCGGCGCCCCCAGCTCGGGCTGACCGACGACGACGTCGCCCGGGCGGGGGAGCTGGCTGCCGTCGCGCTTGCCGGGGGCGCCGCACTGCGCCGGGCCGAGCTGCTGGCGGTGTGGGACGACGCCGGGCTCGCCACGGCGGGCGGGCGCGGGTACCACCTGGTCGTGGCGCTGGCCCAGCGGCAGGTGCTCTGCCTCGGGCCGTTCCGGTCGGGCGACCAGGCGTTCGTGCTGGTCGACGACTGGGTGCGCGAGCCGCGGCGCCCGGAGCGGCCGGCGGCGCTGGCCGAGCTGGCGCTGCGGTACTTCGTGGGCCACGGCCCGGCGACCGTCAAGGACCTCATGCGCTGGACGGGCCTGCCGGCGCGGGACCTGCGGCCGGCGATCGCGGTGGTCCGGGACCGGCTGCTCGCGGTGACCGTCGACGGCGTCGAGCACCTCATGGACCCGGCGCTGCCGGACCTGCTGGCCGAGCACCGCGCCGCCGCGGCGGCCGTGCACCTGCTGCCCGGGTTCGACGAGATCGTGCTCGGCTACGCGGACCGCACGGCAACGGTGCACCCTGACCACGCGGGGCGCATCGTGCCGGGCGGCAACGGGGTGTTCCGGCCCACGGTGGTGGCTGATGGTCGGGCCGTCGCGGTCTGGCGGCACGTCGGCTCGGGCGCTCGGCGCCGCCTGGAGCTGGAGCCCTTCGACGGCCCGCTCCCGGACGCCGTCGCGGCAGCCGCCGCGGAGCGCTACGCCGCGCTGCCGTAGCCACCGGGGTCGAGGAGCGGAGCCGCGACGTCTCGCCGTCGGACATCGAGCTCGTCGTGGTGATGCTCCTCGACGATCTCCCCGATGTCGGTGCCGACGAGGATGATCTCGACGAGATGACCGCGAACTTCAGGAGGTCAACGCGTGACGACCGATGAGCCGAGCTACGCCGTCCACCCGGCGAACGTGTCCGAGAGTGGATGGATGGGACCGGCATCACCGCTCCGGACCTCGCCCGACGTCTTGCGTGCTGGCGCAACGGGGGACGCGCATGAGTGAGCCCACTGGCGAGGTGATCCTCTACCGGAGCGACGACGGGCAGTCGCAGGTTCAGCTGCGCGTCGGCGGCGGGACCGTCTGGCTCACACGCGGGCAGCTGGCCGAGCTCTATGGCACCACCCCGCAGAACATCGGCCAGATCATCTCCCGGGTGCTGGCCGACGGGGAGGTTGGCGAGGCAACGCGAAACTCTGAGTTTCTGGTTCGCCAAGAGGGAGGTCGCGAGGTCCGCCGGCGCGTCGACGTCTACAGCCTCGACATGGTCCTGGCTGTGGGCTATCGCGTGACGACGCCGCGCGCGGTGCAGTTCCGTCAGTGGGCGACGACGGTCCTCAATGGGTACCTGGTCAAGGGCTTCGCCCTCCAGGACGAGCGGCTCAAGGACCCGAGCTCGGACTACTTCGATGAGCTGCTCGAGCGCATCCGCGACATCCGCGCGTCGGAGAAGCGCTTCTACCAGAAGGTGCGGGACCTCTTCGCCACCACCAGCGCCGACTACGACGGTTCCAGCCAGCAAGCCCGGACCTTCTTCGCCACAATCCAGAACAAGCTTCTCCATGCCGTCACGGGGCACACGGCGGGCGAGCTGGTCGATGCCCGGTGCGATCCGTTGTCAGCGTCGCTCGGCCTGACCACCTGGAAGGGCGACCGCCCCCGCAAGGCCGATGCCGCCGTCGCGAAGAACGGAGTTCGACGAGCAGCGCCGCATGCTGGAGGCACGGCAAGCCGCAGCCGATGAGGAATCGGACCTTGACGCCCTCCTCGATGCACAGCGGCATCTGACGAAGCACGACGACGCCGACGACCGCTGACGTGGCGCTCGACCTACCGTGCCTCAAGCCAGGCGGTGACGCGCGGGGTCAGGACCACCTCGTACGGGAGCTCCGTGATCTCGGCCAGCGTGAGCATCACGCCCTTGTTCTCCGCCAGCTCAAGCAGCCACTCCCACGGGTGCTCGCCGGCGAAGTCCTCGTCCGGCAGCACGGTGTTCAGCGTGCTGCGCACGAGGTGCTCGGCAGTCAGCAGGTCCTTCACGGGCCCGCCCGACCCGGACCCCACCGCGAAGCCGCGCTCGCTGTGCAGGAGCACGCGCACGCCGTCGGCCAGGGCGATGAACTCGCTCACCGCGAACGCTTGCGAGCTCTCGTCCCGGACGTCCCGCGGGTCGACTCTCAGGTCGCACACCGCGCACAGGCCCACCGGGCGAGCACGGTCATCGAGATCGCTCCTGGCATGCCTGCCGCCCATGGCCGCATCACAGCACGACGAGCACCTGCACCGCGAGGATCTTCGCGATGATCCCGAGCGCGAACAGCGCCGCGTAGCCGCTCTCGACGCGCTCGTCGGTGACGCGTGACCCGGCGTAGGCCAGGATCGCGGGCTGGCCCACGAGGCCCGCGAGCGCACCCGCGGCCCGGGGTGCACTGACCCCCGCCCACCGCGCGCCCACCACGAACGCGCCGGACGTCACGACGATGACCGCGAAGGAGATCGCGCCGACGGTCAGCCCGGTCACGGTGAACGCCTGCTGGGCGAACGCCTGCCCGGAGGACAGCCCGACCGCGGCGAGGAAGAACAGCAGCCCGAGCTGCCGGATCGTCAGGTTCGCGGCCCGCGGCAGCCCCCACACCACCGGCCCCGTGCGCTCCACCGAGCCGAGCACCATCCCGACGATCAGCGGCCCGGCCGCCGACCCGAGCGCGAAGCTGGCGCCGCCGCCCAGCGGGATCGTCACGAGCCCCAGCAGCAGTCCGAGCGCCATCCCGATGCCCACCGACAGCGCGTCGACCTCCGACACCCGCCGCTCGGAGTCGCCCAGGAACGTCGAGACGGCGCCGAGCTCCTCGCGCGGCACGACGGCGAGCACCCGGTCACCGAGCTCGAGGCTCAGGTCGTCCCGCGCCAGCAGGTCCAGGTCGCCCCGGCGCACGCGCGTGATGACGCCGCCGAACCGGCCCGGGATGTCGAGTTCGGCGATGGTCCGGCCCGCCACCGAGCGCTCGGACACCACGAACCGCCGGTGGTCGACGGCGGTGCGGTCGTCCGCGAGGTGCTCGTCGAGCCGCGACCCGAGGTGGGCGACCGCCTCGGCAACGGCGTCGTGCGGCCCGACGACGACCACCCGGTCGCCCGGCTTGAGCAGGTCACCCGGCGCGACGACGCGGGTGCGCCCCTCGCGCGACAGGTACGACATGCGCACCTCGCCGTCGGCGAACCCCGGCACTTCGGCGAGCACGGTCGCCCGGTCCACCTGGGCGGTCCACGCCTCCAGCCCGAGGCCCGCGGCCGGCTCGGGGTCGCGCGGCGAGGGCCACCGCTGCCCGACGACGAGTGCGACGACCAGGATCGCGGCGGTCACCCCGACGGGGTAGGCGAGCGCATACCCGACGGCGGGCTCGGTCGACCCGTCGGCGGCGGCAGCCGCCGCAGCCAGGGCCGGGGTCGAGGTGAGCGCACCCGTGAAGGTGCCGGCCGACATCGGGCCGGACAGCGACGCCCAGGCGCCCAGTCCCGCGACGGCCGCGGCGCCCAGGAGCAGCGCCACCACCCCGACGGTCATCAGCGGCAGCTGCCGCCGCAGGTCACGGAAGAAGGTGGCACCGGCCGCCAGACCCACCGTGTACACGAACAGCGCCAGGCCCAGCGTCTGCACCAGGGCCAGGTTCTCGCCGAGCCTGGAGTCGAGGGCGCCGACGGCGAGGCCCACGAAGAGCGCCCCGGCGGCGCCGAAGCGCACGGGCCCGAAGGGCACCGCGCCCACCGCCGTCCCCAAGGCGACGACCAGGAAGATCGTCAGGAGCGGCGTCGAGGCCAGCACGTCGAGCACGTCTCCATCATCGACCATGCCGATCGCGCGACACATTTTCCACGGCGCACATCGGCTTAGGGCGAACATGATCGACTGGCCGGTCACTGCCCGCCGGGCGCACAGACCAGCCGCAGCCCGCGCTCGCGGAGCGCTCTTGCGCGGTCCACCAAACGCGATATAACGTGTCTGCCGCACACGCGATATATCTCGTTCACGGCCACACGGGAGCCGGCATGACAGCAACGATCACCGACGTCGACTGGGCCTTCCGGGCCACCGACGTCACCAAGGTCTACAAAGGCGGCCTGCGGGCCAACGACGGGCTCACGCTCCGCATCGAGCCAGGCGAGGTCTACGGCCTCCTCGGCCCCAACGGCGCCGGCAAGTCCACCCTGGTCAAGCAGGTCATCGGCCTGCTTGCACCCACCTCCGGCACCCTCGCCATCGGGCCGCACGACCTCGTGGCCCACCCCGAGGTGGCCCGCCAGCTCTGCTCGTACCTGCCCCAGGCGCAGATGCCCATCGACGCGTTCAAGGTCACCGAGGCCATCGAGATCACCGGGCGCATCCGCGGCGGCGAGCGCACCGCCGTCCGACGCCGCACCGGCGAGCTGATCGACGCGCTCGGCATCGAGGAGTGGCGCGGCGCCATGGGCATGAAGCTCTCCGGCGGCGTCCGGCGCCTCGTCGGCTTCGCCATGGCGGTGGTCGTCCCCGGGCGGCTCGTCATCCTCGACGAGCCCACCAACGACGTCGACCCGCTGCGCCGACGCCTCCTCTGGCAGCAGGTGCGTGCCCTCTCCGAGCAGGGCTGCGCCGTCATGCTCGTCACGCACAACGTGCTCGAGGCGGAGAAGGCCGTCGACCGGCTCGCCGTCGTCATGGACGGCCGAATCGTCGCCGAGGGCACGCCCAGCTCGCTCAAGGCGGAGGACCGCGGGCGGCTGCGCCTGCAGGTCATGCTGCCGCCGGGCGCCGAGACGCCGGCCGAGCCCGCCTGGATGCAGGCGGCGGTGCGCGTCGGCAACTCGCTGGTGATCGGGCTCGACGAGGCCGACGCCGGCCGGGGCATCGCGTGGGCACAGGGCCTCGTGGACGACGGCGCCGCGGAGGAGTACGCGCTCGGCGCCTCCACGCTCGAGGACGCCTACATCCGCCTCACCGGCCACGTCTCGGACGACGAGGGCTGACGTGAGCGTCCTGACCGCCCCCGCCCCCGGCGTCGTGCTCTCACCGCCGACGACGCTGCGCTCCGGCCCCGCCTACTGGTGGAACGGCTACCGCACGATGCTGCGCTGGCACCTGTCCAGCCTGCGGATGTGGCTCACGCTCCTGGTAATGATCCAGGCGCTCCTGGGCGTCGGCTACGTGCTCGGCTTCGCCCTGTTCTTCGACGACATCCCGCGCATCGCGGCCCTCTGGGTCTCCACCGGCACGCCCGTGCTCAACCTGATCCTGCTCGGCATGCTGCTCGGGCCCCAGCTCGTGGCGCAGGTCAAGCAGACCGGCGCCTACGACTACGTGCAGGCCCTGCCCGTGCCGACGACGGCGGCCGCCGCAGCCTGGTACACCGTCACCCTGATCGGCGGGCTGCCGGGCATGGTCGTCACCCTCGTGGTGGCCCAGCTGCGGTACGACCCGGGCTTCGCGATCTCGTGGCTCGTGGTGCCCGTGACGCTGCTCATCGTCTTCACCGGCACGATGATCGGCTACGCGATCGCCCACGCGATCACCAACCCGATGACGACGCAGATGGTCACCCAGGCGCTCGTCTTCCTCGCGATGGGCTTCGCGCCCATCCTCTTCCCGGCCGAGCAGATGCCCCACTGGCTGGCGACCGCGAACGACTACCTGCCGCTCGGCCCCAGCGCGACGATCATGCGCGACGTCCTCACGGACGGCCTGGTGACCGACGTCGGGCGCGACTACCTGGTGGTGTGCGCGTGGGGCGTGCTGAGTGGCTGGCTGGCGATCCGAGCACTGAGGAGGCGGCGATGAGCGCCGAGACCCTGACCCCTGGCGCGGCGGCCGCCCTGACCGGGCCGGGCGACGTCGTCGTGCGCCGTGGCGCCCGCGCCTGGTTCGCAGCCGCCCGGCACATGCTGCGGTTCGAGTGGGCCAACCTGCGGCCCTGGGCCGCGATGACGCTGATCGTGCAGATCATGATGGGCGTCGGCATGGCGGTGATGTACGGGTTCTTCTACCCGGACGTCGACAGAACGACGGCGCTGCTCATCACGACGGGCGTGCCCACGCTGGCGCTCGTGCCGCTCGGGTTCGTGCTGGTGCCGTCCGGCGTCGCTCAGCAGAAGGTGGCCGGGACGTACGACTTCATCTGGTCGCTGCCCGTGCCACGCAGCGCGCAGGTGACCGCGTCGTTCCTGCTCAACAGCGCGCTGGCGCTGCCCGGGACAGTGCTCGCGCTGGTCGTCGGGTGCCTGACGTACGACGTCGACCTGAGCTTGTCGTGGGTGCTGGTGCCGGCGGTGCTGCTCTCGGCCGTGATGTGCGTGGCCGTGGGCTACGGGATCGCGATGCTCGTGGAGAACGCGCTGATCATCAACCTGATCACGAACGCCACGGTGTTCCTGGTGCTGCTGTTCACGCCGATCGTGTACCCGGCGGCGAACCTGCCGGTCGCGATGCAGCGGATGCACGAGGTCCTGCCCTTCTACCCGATGGCGCAGGTGATCCGGGCGGGCCTGACCGACGGCATGGTGACCAACCTGGGTGCGTCGTTCGCGACGGTCGCCCTGTGGGCGCTCGCCGGCACGGCGGTCACGGCCTGGTCGGTGACCCGCCGCCGCTAACCCCCGGGGCCTTCCGCAAAGTGGAGCGAACCTGTCGCGACACGCCTGGCGTGTCGCGCATGTTCGCTCCACTTTGCGTTGGCGGGGTACGGGGGGTGGGGTCCTGGGTGGGGGTGGGTCAGCGCTCGTCGAGGAGGCGGAGGCGCGCGCCCGGCGGGATGCGGTAGCCCTGGCGGTGCACCGTGGCCACGAGGTCCTCCAAGCCGGGCGTCGCGCGCAGACGCCGCACGTGCACGTCCACCGTGCGCGTGTCTCCGCGGACGGCGGCGTCGCCCCAGACGGTCTCCAGCAGCTCCGCGCGCGTGACCACCCGGCCCCGCGCCCGCGCCAGGTGCGCGAGCAGGTCGAACTCGCGCGGCGCGAGCCGCACCGGCGTCCCGTCGACGCGCGCCGTCCGCGCCGGCACGTCCACCTCGACGAGGCTGCGGTCCGGCACCGCCGCGAGCCGGTCCCGCAAGGACCCCTGCGGCGCGGCCGGACGCCCGGTCGCCCCGGTCCCGACCCCGCGGCGACCGGTGGGCGTGCGGCCGTCCGCCGCGGACGACGCCGAGACCATCGCTCGGGTGCTCGACGCCGGGAACCACTCCTCGACGAGCTCGCGCAGCGTGCACACCGCGCGCAGCAGCTCCTGCGGTGGGATGGCGTCGGCGTCCTCGCCCAGGTCAACCTGGAGGACGAAGCCGCGCGCCCGCGCGTCCGGCGACCGGGGCTCAGCGGCCCGCGGCCCGACGGGCAGGGGTGCGACGGGAAGAGCGCTCATGACAGTCCTGGGGTGCGATCCGGCGGAGGCCGGGCGCCCGGACGGTGCCGGGCGCGATGGTCGGGGACGGTGGCGTCAGACCCGACACATGCACATGCAGGAGGCGACCTCCGTCTGGACCGCAGGGGTCACGGCGACGAGGTGGCGAGGCATGTCCGCAGCATGCCCGCACCCCCGCCGAGGGGCAAGACACCCGTCCGCGCCTTGATCGCTTGTTACGGACGCCCGACGGCGACCTGACGTCGCCGTCGGGCCGGGTTGTGACGTCACAACCAGCCGGATGACGGCCCGCCCCCACCGGCGTCCGGCCGCCTCCGCTTCCATCGCGCGATGACGTCCCGGCGCGCCGCGCGTCGACATCCGCTCCGGCGTCCGCCCGGGCCCTGACCGGAAGGTGATCCCCATGGCCCTTGTCCCGCTCGTCACGCGCGCCGACCTCGACGAGGCCGGCCGGCGCCGCTGGGACGCCGAGGTCGAGCGCTCCGGCGCCGACCCGACGCACATGAAGCGCGCCCTGCTCAACCACGGGCCGGCCTACGACGCCCTCATGCACTGGTACCCGCTCTACGCGGAGGTCGAGCGGCTCGTCGGCGCGCGCAGCGGTCGTGTACTCGTTCGCAATCTCGACGCAGAACGAGTGCCTCCTGTGCACGACGTACTTCCGACGGGCGCTGCGGGCCCGCGGCGAGGACATCAACGGACTGGACCTGAGCCTGGCCGAGGAGGAGCTCGCCGAGCTGGGTCGGTCCCTCACGCGTGACCACCGCCCGGACCCGGGCCTCGTCACCCGCCTGCACGCGCGGTACGGCGCCGAGGCGGGCGTCGCGCTCGTCGGGTTCGGCATCCTCATGGTCGGCAACAACATCGTGAACTCGTTCCTGCAGGTGGAGCTCGACGCCGACCTGCGCGACCTCGCCGACGAGCTCGCCGCGCAGGCGGCGGCCGAGCGCGCCGGGGCGGAGCACGGCGTTGACGTCGACGCCGAGGTGGCGGCCCGATGAGCGCCGACGTCGCGACGCCCGACGCCGGGACCCTCCTCGAGCCGGGGGCGCTGAGCCAGGCGGGGGTGACGCCCGCCGGCACGCCGCGCGAGGTTGCCGCGGGACGCCACCTGTGGGGCCACTTCACCGGGCAGGCCCGCTGGGAGCGGGGCGAGGTCACGACGGTGACCCGCGCCGAGGGCGTCTGGTTCTGGGACCAGCACGGCCGGCGCTTCCTCGACGGCCTCTCGGGCCTGTTCGTCGTCCAGGCGGGCCATGGTCGCGCGGAGCTCGCCGACGCCGCGGCCCGGCAGGCCCGCGAGCTGGCCTTCTTCCCGGTGTGGGGCTACGCCCACCGGCCGGCGATCGACCTCGCGGAGCGCCTCGCGACGTACGCCCCGGGCGACCTGAACCACGTGTTCTTCACCAGCGGCGGGAGCGAGGCGGTCGAGACCGCGTGGAAGCTCGCCAAGCACTACTGGCGCCAGGTGGGCCACCCCGCCAAGCGGAAGATCATCTCCCGCAAGGGCGCCTACCACGGCACCACGCACGGCGCCCTGTCCCTCACCAAGATCGCGTCCTACCAGGAGCCGTACCGCCCGCTGGTCGCCGGCGCCGTCGCCGTCCCCAACACGAACGCCTACCGCGCCGCCGAGCGGTTCTGGGGCGACGACGCCGCGTTCGGCCGGTGGGCGGCCCAGGCCGTGGAGGACGCGATCCTCGCCGAGGGCCCCGAGACGGTCGCGGCCTTCATCCTCGAGCCGGTGCAGAACTCCGGCGGCTGCTTCGTCCCGCCGCCGGGCTACGTGGCGCGGGTGCGTGAGATCTGCGACGCGCACGACGTCCTGCTCATCTCCGACGAGGTCATCTGCGCGTACGGCCGCACCGGCGGGATGTTCGCGAGCGAGGACCTCGGGTACGTGCCGGACATCATCACGTCGTCCAAGGGGCTGAGCTCGGGCTACGCCCCGATCGGCGCGGTCCTCGTCTCGGACCGCGTGTACGAGCCGTACCGGCACGAGGGCACGGTCTTCACGCACGGGTACACGTTCGGCGGCCACCCGGTGTCCGCCGCGGTCGCGCTGGCGAACCTCGACCTGTTCGAGCGGGAGGGCCTGATCGACCGCGTCCGCACGTTGGGCCCCGCGCTCGGCCGGACGCTGGGTCGCCTGTACGACCTGCCGATCGTCGGGGACGTGCGCGGGCAGGGCTACTTCTGGGGCATCGAGCTGACGCGCGACCCGGCGACCCGCGAGCGCTTCACCGACGCCGAGAGCGACCGGCTGCGGGCGTTCCTCAACCCGGCGCTCGCCGAGGCGGGGCTGTACGTGCGCGCCGACGACCGCGGCGACGTCGTCATCCAGCTCGCGCCGCCGCTGGTGGCGGGCCAGACGGAGTTCGACTGGGTGGAATCGGTGCTGCGGGACGTCATCGCCCGGGCGGCGGACGTGGTCTGAGTGGGCCGGTCAGGTCTCGTCGACGACGGGGGAGGAGTCGGCGTGCGCGATGTGCCGCAGCTCCCGCCAGATCAGCACGACGAACAAGGCCGAGCCGGCCGCGGCGAACCAGAACGGCGCCGTCACGCCCCAGCGCTGCGCCAGCGGACCGCCGATCCCCGACCCCAGCACCAGCCCGCCGAACACCCCGACCATGTTCACCGACCCCACCCGGCCCTGCAGGGACAGCGGGACGGCGCGCTGGCGCACGGTGACCGACGTCGTGCCCCACACGAACGCGTGCGCGCCGAACACGAAGAAGATGACCATCGCGACCCACGGCGTCGACGTCGAGGCCAGCGCGACGTGCGTGAGCGTCTCGATGATCAGCCCGATGCGCATGAGGTTCGCGAGCGTGACGTGCCTGGTCAGCCAGCCGTAGAGCGTCGTCGCGAGCAGCCCGCCGGCCGCGCTGACGGTGGTCAGGAGCCCGAACCCGACCTCACCCATGCCCAGGTGGTCGCGCGAGTAGAGCACCAGCACCGACCAGGCCGCGCCGTACGTGATGTTGAACGTGAAGATCGTCAGGACGAGGGTGCGCACGGCCGCGTGCCGCCGCACCCACGTGAAGCCCTCGGCGATGTCGCGGCGGATGTGGCTGTGGTCGTGCTCGCGCCCGTGCGGGGGCAGCGTCAGGCGCGAGACGAGGACGGCGCCCGCGGCCACCAGCACGGCCTCGCCCGCGAAGGGCAGGGCCGCGCCGGCGGTGAACAGCGCGGCGCCGAGCGGCGGGCCGGCGAGCTGGTTGAGCGTGATGAACCCGGTCTGCAGGCGGGAGTTCGCGACGGCGAGGTCGTCGCGCGCCACGATCATCGGCAGCAGCGTCGAGGACGTGTTGTCGGCGAACACCTCGGCCGTGCCGAGCGCGAAGAGCGCCCCGAGCACCGCCGCGATGGTGACGACGTCGGTCAGCACCGCTGCGGCGAGCACCACCAGGACCACGGCGCGGATCGCGTTGGTGACCAGGATGATCCGGCGCCGGTCCAGCCGGTCGGACAGCGCGCCCGCCAGCAGCCCGAACACGAGCGGCGGCAGCCACTGGAGGGTGGCCGCGAGCGCGACCAGGCGGGCGTCCTTCGTCATCGAGGCCACCAGCAGGGGACCGGCCGCCTGCACGACGCCGTCGCCCAGGTTGGTCAGCCACGACGCACCGAGCACCCACCGGAAGGCGACGCCGAGGCGCTCGGGGAGCACTGCCTCGACGATCCGGCCCATGGGGCGCAGATGCTACCGGCCGGCCCGCCACCACCCGTCGTGGTTTTCCGGAGCCCGGGCCGCAGCGATCACCCCGGCGTAGCGTGGCGACGGACCGCGGTCGCGGGCGTGCGGCCACGGGCTACCCGAGGAGGACCGTGTCGACCGACATCGCCCAGCCCGCCCGTCAGGACGACGCGACGCCGTCGGGCAGCGCCACCACCCTCGGCGTGCACTCGGAGGTGGGTCGCCTGCGCCGCGTGCTCGTCTGCGAGCCCGGCCTGGCGCACCGCCGCCTCACCCCGACGAACTCCGTCGAGCTGCTGTTCGACGACGTCCTGTGGGTCGAGGCTGCGCAGGCCGACCACCGGGACTTCGTGGCGCAGCTGCGGGCCCGCGGCGTCGAGGTCGTCGAGCTCCACGACCTGCTCGCCGAGACGCTCGAGGTGCCCGACGCGCGCGACTGGCTCCTCGACCGCACCGTCACGGCCAACACGGCCGGCCTCACCCTCGTGGACCCGGCCCGCGCCTACCTGGAGACGCTCTCGTCGCACCGCGTGGCCGAGCACCTCATCGGTGGCCTCGCCGTCGACGACCTGCCGGCCGAGCTGCACGGCCCGCACACCGCCCTGGCCGAATGGTCGCCGGACGCCCGAACCTACGTCCTGCCGCCCCTGCCCAACACCCTCTACACACGGGACACGACGGCCTGGCTGTACGACGGCGTCGTGCTCAACCCGCTCTCGTACGCCGTCCGCAAGGACGAGGCACTGCTCATGAAGGCGGTCTACCGGTTCCATCCCGACTACCGCGACGCCACGGTGTGGTGGGGCGACCCCGAGCGCGACTGGGGGCAGGCGACCGTCGAGGGCGGCGACGTCATGCCCGTGGGCCGCGGCACAGTGCTGGTCGGGATGAGCGAGCGGACGTCGCGGCAGGGGATCACGCAGCTCGCGGCGGCGCTCTTCGCGCAGGGGGCGGCCGAGCGGGTGGTGGTCGCCGGGATGCCGCGGCTGCGGTCCGCGATGCACCTGGACACGGTCCTGACGTTCGCCGACGCCGACCTCGTCACCGTCTACCCCGCGATCGTCGACCGGATCCGTGCGTTCACGCTGCGACCCGGGACCGGGCCGGGCGGCCTGCACGTGACCGACGAGGGGTCGCGGCCCTTCCTCGAGGTGGTCGCGAGTGCGCTCGGGCTGGACCGGCTGCGCGTCGTCGGGACCGGCGGCGACACCGAGGAGACCGAGCGGCAGCAGTGGGACAGCGGCAACAACGCGGTGGCCCTGGAGCCCGGCGTCGTCGTCACCTACGACCGCAACACCACGACCAACCGCAACCTGCGCGACGCCGGGGTGGAGGTCATCGAGATCCGCGGCGCCGAGCTGGGTCGCGGGCGGGGCGGCGGGCACTGCATGACGTGCCCGCTCGCGCGCGACGCCGTCGACTACTGAGGGGCGGCGGCGGGGCGGGGCGCAGCCGGCCACCAGCGCGCCGGGCGGCATTCCCTTCTGGATCTGGTTTCCGCGGAAGGCAAAACCAGAAGGAGATCTCCCTCTCCGGTTCGCGCCCGCTCGACTACCCGGCGGGCGGGAACGCCCTGGCGCTCGCGGCGGCGAGGATCGCCGCCTGGTCCGCTGCCGGGAAGAGGGCCCCGTTCCTGCCGCCGAGCATGACCTCCAGTAGCGTCCCGCCTGACGCCCCGATGCACATGGTCCCGGTGATCACCGACGCGTCCCACCGCATCTCGAAGGAGCGGCAGACGCTCACAGGTAGCGCGGGGAGCACGGCGTCCGAGGAGCTCGACGACATCGTGAAGGTGCCCTCGCTGTCCGTGGCCTCGTACGGTCCCGTGCATCCGTCCAGCTGGGCGCTGATCTGCGAGGCGACCTGCTCGGCCGATGTCACCGACCAGACGAAGTCGGACGTGATCAGGCCGTTGTCCGGCTGGATGAAGTCGCGCCCGGACTCGGTGAAGAGCTCCTCGAGGGTCAGGCTCGTGCTGAAGTCGAAGAGGCAGGCGGCGTCGGGCTTGTTGCGCGACCCGCCCATGACGCCATCGCTCGGCGGCATCTGCTCCCAGCCGCCGCCGGGAAGGTCACCGGCACCGAGCACGAGGCTGTCGAGAGGGTCGCCGGGATCGGCCTGGTCGCCCACCACCCAGTCCGTCGGCACGCCCGTCGGCCGTTCCCCCGGCAGGGTCTTCTGATCTCCGGCCGTGCCCCAGTCGTTCATGACCTGCCCGCTGTTGCAGCCTGCCAGGGCCAGGGCCAGCAGGACGACGCTCGCCGCCCGGCTTCGCGTCATGCGTTCGCCTTGGCCAGGGCCGTGCCGGCCAGCGCGGAGATCTGATCGGCGGTGAGAGCGGTGGCCGGGTTCACGGCCATGACCGCGACCATGACGAAGGCGTCGTCGACCGCCGCCAGGCAGAAGGTCCCGACCAGGGGCTGGCCGTCGAGGGTGATGTCCGCGTCCCGGCAGCCCGACACGGCAGCGCCGGGCACCGTGATGGCGCTCGGCCGTGAGGTCATGGAGGCCCCGTCCTTCGCCTCCGCGGGCCCCGTGCAGCCCTCGAGCTGCGCGAGGATCGGCGTGAGCACCCCTGCGGCGTCAGGCGCCTGACCGGCACTCTCCGTGACCATCGTGGCGAGCGCGTCGCTCGTGAAGGCCACCCCGCCGGTGGGTCCCTCGGGCACCATCCCGCCGAAGTCGTACACGCAGACGTCGCCGGTGTCGCCTGAGCCGTCGTCGGTCCTCTGCGGCTGCTCCTGAGCCCAGTCGGCGGCCGGCAGGTCCGTGACCGCGAGCAGGTTCGCGGCGGGGAGCCCGGCCTGGCCCCAGGAGGTCATCGTCTCGCCCTCGGCCCCGCTGACGAGGCTGCAGCCGGCGAGGCTCGTCGCGAGCGCCCCCGCGACGAGGATCGCGGTCGTGCGACGGTGCAGTGCGGACATGGTTCCCCCCAGGAACGTCGAGCGGCTCCTGTGTCTGTCGGTGCGCACGCTCCCACTCTTGAGGGACCCGGGGCCTGTGGACGACGCCGGTGGGTGGTGTCTGTGGACGGCCGGTCGCCCATGTCCGAGGGGCCCGGGAGACTGACGTCCGTGACTTCCACCGACGCACCCACCGAGACCGCGACGGACGCAAACGTGCCCGACGACGTCCTGCACGCCCGCGCGCAGGCGGTCCTGATCGAGCTGGTCGGGTCGGCGGACGCCCGGCTGCGGCCCGACCAGTGGACGGCCATCCGCGCGCTGGTGGCGGACCACTCCCGTGCGCTCGTGGTGCAGCGGACCGGCTGGGGCAAGTCGGCGGTCTACTTCGTGGCGACGGCGCTGCTGCGCGAGGCGGGCGCGGGGCCCACCGTCATCGTGTCGCCGCTGCTCTCGCTGATGCGCAACCAGGTCGATGCCGCTCGTCGGGCGGGCATCCGCGCCGAGACGATCAACTCGGCCAACACCACCGAGTGGGAGGACGTGCACGCGCGTGTGCAGGCCGGTGAGGTGGACGTGCTGCTCGTCTCGCCGGAGCGCCTCAACAACCCGGACTTCCGCGACACCGTCCTGCCGCACCTCGCCGCCGACGCCGGGCTCCTGGTGGTCGACGAGGCGCACTGCATCTCCGACTGGGGTCACGACTTCCGGCCGGACTACCGCCGCATCCGCGACCTGCTCGCGGATCTCCCGGCAGGCACGCCCGTCCTCGCGACGACGGCGACCGCCAACGCACGCGTGACCGCCGACGTCGCCGAGCAGCTCGAGCACGGCGCTTCCGGGGACGTCGTCGTGCTGCGGGGCGCGCTCGACCGCGAGTCTCTGCACCTGGCCGTCCGGCCGCGGGCCGACCACGCCGGTCAGGTCGCGTGGCTCACCGCGAACCTCCCGCGCCTGACGGGCTCCGGGATCGTCTACTGCCTGACCGTCGCCGCGGCGGAGCAGGTCGCGACGGCGCTGCGCGGCTCCGGGCTGGACGTGCGTTCGTACACGGGCCAGACGGACCCGGCGGAGCGGCTGGAGTGCGAGGCCGACCTGCTGGGCAACCGCGTGAAGGCCCTGGTCGCGACGTCGGCGCTCGGCATGGGGTTCGACAAGCCGGACCTGGGCTTCGTCGTGCACGTGGGCGCACCGCCGTCGCCCATCGCCTACTACCAGCAGGTGGGACGTGCGGGCCGCGCGACCGCCCGCGCGGACGTCTACCTGCTGCCCGGCACGGACGACGGCGCCGTCTGGTCGTGGTTCGCAGACCAGGCGTTCCCGGACGAGGGCGCCGTGCGCGGGACGCTGGCCGCTCTCGAGGCCGCGCAGAGGCCACTCTCGCTGCCGGCGCTCGAGGCCCGCGTGGACCTGCGTCGCTCGCGCCTGGAGATGATGCTCAAGGTCCTCGACGTGGACGGCGCGGTGCACCGGGTGCGGGGCGGCTGGGTCGCCACCGGTGAGCCCTGGGCGTACGACGCCGAGCGGTACGCACGTGTGGCCGCCACCCGCGGCGAGGAGCAGCAGGCGATGCTCGACTACGCGCGGACGGACGGCTGCCGCATGGCGTTCCTGCGCGCGCAGCTCGACGACCCCGAGATGCCGGACGGCTGGCGGTGCGGGCGGTGCGACGGGTGCAGCGCACCGTTCCCCGACGTGGCGCCGGAGGCCGACGCGGTCGCGGCGGCACGCGCGTCGACGCGTGTGCCGGGCGTCGAGGTGACGCCCCGGCGTGCGTGGCCGACCGGGATGGCGACGCTCGGCGTACCGCTCTCGGGTCGCATCCAGGCGGACCGGCAGGCGGAGGTGGGGCGCGCCGTGGCCCGGCTGGACGGCATCGGCTGGGGTCAGTCGCTGCGGGCACTGTTCGCACCGGGGCCCGACGGCGGGGCTGTCGACGGCGGGCTGCCGCCTGACCTGCGCGACCCCGTGCTGCGGGTGCTCGACGTGTGGCGACCCTCAGTCGCGGGCATCGTGGTCGTCGCGTCCGACTCCCGGCCGCTGCTCGTGGACCACCTGGCGGCCGGGGTCGGACGGCACCTGGGCGTGCCCGTCGTCGGGCGGGTGGCGCCGCGGGACGGGATGCCCGCGGGACGGCACGACGTGAACTCGGCCACCCGGCTCGCCGGGGTCTGGCGTCGGCTCGCCCTCGACCTGGCGCCGACCGCTGCGGCGGGGCTGCCGGGCCGTGCGGTCCTCCTCGTCGACGACCGCACGGTGAGCGGCTGGACGCTGACCGTTGCGGCGGCACTCCTCCGGGACGCCGGTGCCGACGCCGTGCACCCCTTCGTGCTCGGCGTCGGCTGACCGACCGGACACGCGCCCTATGGCGTTCCGGAGTTCGACGGCGACGCCGGGCTCAGGGGGGCGGCGCTCGCCGCCTTCACGTCGGCGAACCTGGTGATCGCCTCCTGCGTGGCCCCGAAGAACGCCGCCGCGATGACGAACCCCGCCATCGACCCGTTCGTCCCCGCGCCGTTCGTGGACAGCCCCGCGGTCGCCACCATCAGGCCGAAGGGCCCCGACCAGGCTCCGACGGCCACCTTGAGCAGCGCCTGGTCCCGGCGAGCGCTGAACGACGTCGCCGTCCCCGCGGTCTGCGCGATGGACGGGATGGCGCTGAAGAGAGCGCCCACCGCCCCGAACGCGACCGCCAGGGCCACGGCCTGCCCACCGCTGAGCACGCTCGGGGCCGAGACCAGGCCCGCCAGCGCGGCGCTGTCCCGGCCGGCCGTCAGGCACAGGACCACGATGACGGCCGCAGTGCTGATCAGGCCGATCGTCAGCCAGCGCAGGGTCGTCCGGAAGCTCCGCTGGGTCCGATGCTCGACGTCGCTCGCCTCGTGCGCCACGGTGAGCACCTCGACCGTCAGGTCGCGCAGCCGCTCGAGGTCGGGGGTCGCCGCCGTCAGCTCCGCCTCCAGCGCCGTCAGCCGCGGGTCGTCCGCAGCAAGCCGACGCCCCGCGTGGGCCTTGGCGCTGCGGGCATGCACCTCGACGGCCGCACGGTCAGGGGTGATCCGGACGAGCGACTCCTCGGCGAGCCGCAGGTTGCGCCAGGCCTCCTCCACCTGGCTCCCGGACCAGCGCTCGCGGAAGTCCTCGTCGAGCTCGGTGAGCGCGACGGCCTCGGCGATGGGTCGGGTGACCTGTTCGTCCACGAAGGTCTGGGCCCTTGCCCCGGTGACGTGCAGCGTCGCCGCCTCGGCGGCCAACGATCCGGCCCGCGAGCGGACCTCCTCGCGCCACACCCCGGACTTCAGGTGCCGTGGCGTCGGGCCGAACGGGCCGGGGGTGGGTGGTGCACCGCCGGTCGACGGCGGCGTCGTGGTGATGGTCGCGGGCGTGGTCATGGTGGTCCTCCAGAACGGTGCTCCTGAGGGCGGCGGTGCGGAGGACGACGGGGGCGCGCCACCTGATCGCTGATGTCGCACACGTGGTGCGGCGGGTGCGCTGCAGGGCGGGGGCGCGCAACGGCGGGGCGCGCGGGCGATCGAGCCGTTGCGCCGCGGCCGGGCTCATGTCGGATCCCATCGGTGCCCCCACCACGCGAGATCGTGTCGACGGCACGATTCTCCCGCGCACGACGACGGCGCGGGGCGCACTTCGCCGACGAACCGGCGACCCACGGGGCCGGCCGCCCGCCTCACATCTGGATGCCGACGCACCTCGTCGTGCACTGCAGGGTCCACAGCCGGGTCAGCGGAGCGAGCGCGTCGCTGCGCACGAGGCGCTCGCCGTTGGGCCCGATGCGCGTGGCCTGCGGAGCCGTGGGGGTGTCGCCGCCCGTGCCGGGGTCGGAACCACCCGGCGAGCCGGGGTCGGACCCACCGGAGCCCGGGTCGGTCCCACCACCCGTGCCCGGATCGGACCCACCAGAGCCGGGGTCGGTTCCGCCGGAGCCCGGGTCGGTTCCGCCACCTGTGCCCGGGTCGGTCCCACCACCCGTGCCCGGGTCGGTCCCGCCACCCGTGCCGGGGTCCGCGCTGCCGCCAGAGCCCGGGTCCGACCCACCGGACGAGCCGGGATCAGACCCACCAGAGCCCGCCGCACCGTAGACCAGCGCATCCGCCAGGACGCTCGAGCGTCCCGACCCGTAGATCGTGACGTCGTAGGTGCCGGGCAGCCGCGGCGGCGTGATGAACGCCAGCAGACTGCCTGTGCCGACGACGACGTGCCCGGCGGCGGACGCGCCCACCCGGACGCTCAAGCCGGGCTCGAGCGCGTCGCCGCGCACGACCACCAGGGTTCCGCCGTCCGCGCCGACGTGGACGGGGCTGATCTCGGTCACGGCGAACGCTCCGACGTGGTCGTACCGCTTCACGTCGAGCCCGTCGTCGGGCGTCGGGGTACCGGGATCCGACCCGCCGCCGACACCAGGATCGGAGCCGCCGCCGGTCCCGGGGTCCGTCCCACCGGGAGTGCCGGGGTCGGTCCCACCACCCGTGCCGGGGTCGGTCCCACCACCCGTGCCGGGGTCGGCACCACCAGCACCCGGGTCGCCCCCGCTGCCGGATCCGGGCTGGGTCCCGCCGCCACCCGGCTCGGACCCGCCGGACGAGCCGGGGTCCGTCCCACCGCCACTGCCCGGGTCGGTCCCACCACCAGCACCAGGATCGGTCCCACCACCAGCACCACCACCAGCACCAGCACCAGGGTCTGTCCCGCCGCCGGACGAGCCGGGGTCCGTCCCACCGCCACTGCCCGGGTCGGACCCACCGGACGAACCAGGATCGGTCCCACCACCAGCACCAGGATCGGTCCCACCACCAGCACCGGGATCCGCTGCCGTCCGCACCAGGAGCGGCGCGGCGTACGGCCGGGTGAGCGGCTCGCCGTCGTGCAGCACCTGGACGGTCAGACCGAAGCTTGCCCTCGCCCAGGGTGAGGTGGGGCGCAAGCGTCTGGGTCCCGAACGCGGCGAGCGTGCCCAGCGGGAACCGGACCGTGCCGTCGTCGCCGGTGGTCGCCGTCGTCTGCCCGAGGTTGACGTCCTCGCCCGAGACCGCCCAGATCTCGCCGTCGACGAGCATCGCCAGGCCGAGTACGACGTCGTACGAGCCACCCGCGGCGTCGGACGTCACCTCGACGCTCGGCGACTGCTCGCCCGGCGCCGCGACCATGCCGGAGAACGTGTAGACCGTGTCGGCCCCGAAGGCCCCGAGGGGCCCCACGTTCAGCCGGCCACCGCTGACCATCCGGCCGGCGAGTGCGGGCAGCCGCTCGGCGTCGTCGAGGAGCGCCGTCCGCACCTCGGCGGGCGTGCGGTCCGCCACCGACATGTGCAGCGCCGCGGCGGCGGTCACGTGCGGCGCGGCCACCGACGTGCCCGACACGAGCCGGTACCCGCCGTCGTTGTAGGTGGTGAAGATGAGGGTGCCGGGCGCGGCGATGTCCACCGACGTGGCCCCGTACGCGGAGTGCGCGGCGAGCTCGTCGGTCGCCGTGGACGAGGCCACCGTGATCAGGGCGGGGTTCGGCAAGCTCGCCGGGTACATCGGGGCGGCGTCCCGGTCGGCGGAGTCGTTGCCGGCGGCCGCCACGACGACCACGCCCTTGCTGATGGCGTAGTCGATGGCGGACGAGAGCGCCGTCAGGGCCGGGCCGGCGAAGGACCCACCGAAGCTGGCGTTGACGACGTCCGCCCCGTTGTCGGCCGCGTACCGGATGGCGAGCGCGGCCAGGTTCACGTCCACCTGGCTGCCACCGCCGACGACCAGGGGCATGAGGCTCACCGCGGGCGCGACGCCGGCGGAGCCCTGGCCGTTGTCCAGCCGCGCGCCGATCACGCCGGCGACGCTCGTGCCGTGCGAGCCGAGGCTCCCGTTGTCCACGTCGGCGCTGTTGGCGTAGAAGTTCCAGCCGTGGCAGTCGCCGGCCTTGCCGTTGCCGTTGGTGTCGGCTGCGCCGCACGCCTCCGTCGGGTTGGTCCACAGGCTCCCGGCCAGGTCGGGGTGGTCGGAGTCGAACCCGGTGTCGACGATGGCGACGACCGCGCCCTGGCCCTGCGTCGCCGGCCACGCGGTGGGCGCGTCGACGTCGGCACCCGCCACGGCCGCCTGCTGGTACGCGTTCGCACCGGTGTTGTGCAGGTTCCAGCCGTACTGCGCGAGGTACGGGTCGTCGGGCGCATCGGCCAGCACGTCGACCTGCGGCGACACGACGACGTCGGCGACCTCGGGGAACGCGGCCAGCTCGTCCGCGGTGAGACGCGTCGCGACGAGGGCCGTGGTCGCGTCGATCGGCTGGGCGCTGACGATCCCGGGCCGGGCGGCGAGAGCGGCGAGAGCGGCCTGCGAGTCGCCACCGCCGTCGGACGCCGACGCCTGCGTCGGGACCGGGGCCGGGGCGTCGGGCACTGGCGCGGGGACGACCTCACCGCCCGGTGCGGACCCGACCAGCCGTACTGCGTCGCCGACGACGTAGTACGGCAACCCGCCGGCGACGACGACCTCACCGCCGGCGCCGAGCTCGCCCTGGGCGGCGGCGAGCAGCCCGATGTCGATCGTGCCGCGAGACAGGGACGTGCCGCGGTCCGCGGTGCCCCCTCCCACCGTCGGCCCGCCTGCCGGCTCCGCCGCACCCACCGGCTCCGCCGCACCGCCGTCCGCCACACCGCCGTCCGCCGCACCGCCGTCCGCCGTCGTGCCGGCGCCGGTCGTGGCCCCGGAGCCCGGGGCGAGCGTCACGGTGTAGCGGGTGAGTCCGTCGCCCGGGCCCCAGTCGTCGACGACGGCGACGCTGGGTGCCGGCTCGCTGAAGGCCACGAGCGCCCCGGCGAGGACGACGGCCCCGACCGTTCCGATCACGGCGGCGCGAACGCGCCTCGAGCCGAGCCTGCCTGTGCTGGTCACGATCACCGTGCGGGTCCCCTCCCTGGGCGGCCTGTGCCCGGCGCGCGACGGGCGCACGCATGGGCCGCGCCTGCGATCCGTGCAGGCTGGGCTCTCTCGGGGATCGGCATCCGGTCGCCTGACGCTGAGCCGCGGCGCAGCGATTCACCCGTCCGAGCGTCGCCCGACGGGTCCGTGGGGCCTGACCCGTCACTCCACGCGCGCCGCCAGCGGCGGGTCGCCCCTCAGGAACCCGTCGAGCAGGGCGAGCGCCACCTCGGGCACGTCCATCGGGACGAGGTGCCCGGCCCCCTGGATCACCACCTGCGTGAGCGACCCGCCGCCGGCGGGCGCGTCCTTCCGCCGGAGCGCCCCGGCGACGGCGCCGTCCACCACCCACGGCCGCCGCGGCGTCCCGAGGAACGCGTCGCGGTAGGACCAGCGCTGTTCGGCGAGCCATGCGTCGGTGCCCATGAAGTTGCAGTCCATGTCGTAGACGCCGCTGTAGATCAGCACCTGCAGGGACTCGAACAGCCGGGGGAAGAGGCCCGCCCACGAGTCCTGCTCGCCGCGTTCCAGCAGGTAGGCGACGCGCTTGGACGTCTCGTGCCACGGCGGCGCCTGCGGCGCGACGTTCAGCGCGGCACGCACGTCGGGCCGGTCGAGGTACCGGCCGATCGGGCTGAAGTCGTAGTCGCCGATCATCCGCACGTCATAGACGTTCGTGCCGCCGCTGACCTTGCTGATGTACTCCTCGATCCGGTTGCACACCTTGTCCGCGTGCCGCGACGTCTCCGGCTCGGACTCGCGGATCGCGCACGCGCAGTCGTCGTACAGGCCGGCGACGAGCTGCCGTTCCACCGGGTCGATCAGCCCGTGGGCGTAGGCGTACTCGCCGTAGGTCTGCTGCTGCACGATCGGGTCCACCCACCCGTCGCCGACGCCGATCCCGCGCAGGTTGACGTGCGGCCGGCCGGCGGCGTTGCCGTCGAGGATCGTCGTGGCGAGCAGGGGCAGGTACACACCGGCGTAGGACTCGCCGAACAGGTAGAGGTCGTTGCTCCGGAGCTCCGGCACGACGTCGTACATCCGCTGGAGCGCCTCGTACAGCTGGGCGCTGGCCTGGGGCTCCGTCCGGGCGTGGACCTTGTCGTCAAGGGCGACGGACAGGCCGGTGCCGGTGGGCTGGTCGATCATCAGGAGGTTCGCCTGCCGGTTCCAGGAGAACGGGTTGTCGACCAGGTGCAGCTCCGGTTCGGTGACGATTCGGTACGGCCCGCCCTCGGTGAACTGCCCGATGAAGCTCGACGTCCCCGGGCCGCCGTTGAGCCAGATCACCACGGGGTCGTGCGCCGGGTCGGCCTGTGACTCGACGAGCCACATGTAGACGAAGCCGCGCGCCTGCTCGTCCACGGGCACGTTCCCGGCGAGCTGGCGCTGCCGGACCGGCCCGTAGGCGGGCAGGGCAGTGACGGGTGCCAGCCCCGGGACGGGCCGCCCGCCGACGGCGGTCACGCCTGCTCTCCCTGGGACACGAAGTCCTGCAGCCGCCGCTGCCCGACCGGCCACGCGTAGAAGCCCTCCTTCGACGCGTGGGTGTTGAACGCGATCTCGCTGATCCCGCGGGAGATCCCGCTCTTCTGCAGGTCCGCGTAGACGGCCCCGCCGAGGGCGTAGCACGGGGCGTACCCGGGGGCGGCCATGAAGGTCGCGCACTCGCCGTGCAGGGTCTCGACGGAAAGCCCGGTGACCGCGGACATCTGCTCCACGAAGGCCGTGTACGTCGTCGTCCCGCCGTTGACCTGCACGTCGCACAGGGTGCGCACGTACCGGATGACCCGCCAGATGTAGGTCTCGAGCTGCGCGCAGAGGACGCCTTGGGCCTGGGTCTCCGGCGTCGTCCCGTAGAGCTGCAGGTACGCCGTCTGGACGCTGTCGAGCCCGGTGCGCCCGAGCAGCTGCTGCGCGGCGTCCCAGTACTGGTACTCCCGGTAGTACGCCATCCCCTCGGTGAGCGGCACCTCGAGCGCCGTGTTGAGGTTCAGCAGCGGCGCCGCGGAGTGTGCGGCCAGCACGAAGTTGTACCCGTGCGACGCCTCGTGCACGAGGATGTTGATCATCGTCAGCAGCGAGGTGTTCTTCGCGGCCGTCAGGTAGAGCTGCGAGTACGCCTTGTCGGGCCGCAGGTAGTCGACGGCGAAGTCCTCCCCGCCCGTCACGAGGTTGACCAGGTAGGACGGCGTCGGCGCGAACAGGACCCGGTCCCCGGGCGTGTGCCCGATGACGTAGCGCGCCCCGTAGTCGTCGCACGCCTTCACGACGGAGCTCATGACCTGGCCGAAGTCGACGGCGTAGTGCGCGGAGACGGCGTCCCAGATGGCTTGCAGGGAGTGCGCCGACGGCGGCACGAACGGCAGGGCGGACACCTGCTGGGCGATCCCGGTCACGACGGGCATGTCGAGGTCGAGCCAGGCCTGCGCCTTGACGCCGATGTCGTGCGCGGTGTCCGTGATCTGGTAGAGGTCGACGAGGCACCGTGGGTAGCCCGGAGCGACCCGCGGGCCCCACATCGCGTCCCAGTCCTTCAGCGTCTTCCACAGGGTGGGGAAGTCGCCGTCGAGGCCGTCGACGGCGAAGACGTCCCGGTAGGGGACCAGTGCCGCGAGGATCGCCTTCTGCCGGGCGAGGGTGTCGGGGTCGGTCCGCACCTGCACCAGGGACGCCAGCGCCCCTTGCAGGTAGTCGGCCGTGTCCAGGCACTCCTTGCGCTCGAGGATCGGGAAGTCCCCGCCCTGCCACCGCGCGGTCTCGAACTGCACCGTCCCGAGGACGGCGTCCAGGTAGGCGGGCACCCACGACGCCGCCGCGTCACCCTTCAGGACGACGTAGAAGACGCCGTCCGCGGCCGCTGCGATGCCCCCGGCGCTGGTCCCGCTCGGTCCGGCTCCGCTCGGCCGGGCCAGGTCGATCTGCGTCTTGAGCGATGTCAGCACCGCGTCGGCGGTGGCGCGCAGGTCCGGGTCCCCGATCTCCCCGAGGCGCTTCCGGAGCGTCGCGATGCGGTAGCGCACGGAGTTGAGGTTGTCGGGCGTCTCCATGAACAGGCTGGTGAGCGAGGCGTAGTAGCCGCCGGTGTACCCGGCCGCCGGGTTCATCCCTGCCCACAGGGTGACGATGTCGCTGGTCACGTCGGACGTGCTCATGTTGTCTTCCCCCCACGGTGGCGCGCAGCCACCTCGATGTCGGTGCGGCTGGTCGGCGTGCCTCTAGCGCGGGCGGCTGCCCTCGGGCGGGAAGACGCCGATGCCCTTGGCGTCCGCGTAGCGCGGCTCCGCCGGCGCGGGCGGCAGGGGCGGGAGGTGGAGCGACTTCTCCCACTCGTCGATCGTCATGTTGATGATCTCGGCGGGCTGGCCGGTGCCGACCCGCGGGATGGCGTCCCGGGCGAGCGTCACGTACGGGGCGCACGTGAGGGCGCAGCCCCACTCGTCCTCGGCGGCGAAGATGTACTTCACGCCCATGAAGATCTCGCGGTAGCGGACGTCCTGGTCCTGGCCG
The DNA here is from genome assembly GCA_963807045.1 of uncultured Actinomycetota bacterium. Taxonomy (GTDB): domain Bacteria; phylum Actinomycetota; class Actinomycetes; order Actinomycetales; family Cellulomonadaceae; genus Actinotalea. The sequence continues at coordinate 1,364,528 of CAWDZL010000002.1, forward strand.
CACAGGACGATGCTCTCGGCGACGTTGCGCAGGTGGCCCGTGAGCATCGCCTCCACCTCGGCGGGCGTGGGCCGGTAGCCGGCGCCGGGGTCGCCGGGGCTGACGGGCGTCGCCGGGATGACGTCGGCGTCCTCGATGAAGAGGTTCGCGCCGGTCTCGCGGTCGTCGACGATCGCGATGGCGATGATCGCCCAGAAGTAGCCGGGGCCGGCGCTGCTGGAGTCCTTGTTCGCGCAGATCACGTGCGACCCGGGCATCGGCGGGAAGCGCCTCAGGTCCGTCGACTGGCCGCCGCTCTGGTCGAGCCGGCCGTAGAGGCGCTCGGCGGCGTCGAGCAGGGGCCACACCGGGTAGACGGGCACCGAGCCCTGTCCGGCGAGCAGGCGCGGCCGGGGCGGATCTGCCTCGGGGTAGTCGTCGGGGAAGGTGAACATCGGCTTGAGCGTGCCGTCGGCGATCTCCGGGGCCTTCGCGAGGTGGTAGCCCCACAGGGCGCCGTTCACGCCGCAGAACGACGACGCCGTCCCCATGTTGATCTGGCCGATGTACGCGTCGTCCTTTTCGCAGCGGTCGTAGGAGACGATGCCGGCGGTGCCCTTGTCGAGGCCCGCGACGTCGACCTTGTCGACCGAGAGCTTCATCGTCGCGATGTAGCCGCCGCCGCTCGCGCCCGGGTTCTGGTAGCCCATGCAGTAGGGCTCGAACGCCCCGACGGCACCGTTGACGACGTCCTTCAGCGGGAAAGTCGATCCTGTGGCCATGTCACGTTCCCCCCGTGACGACCGTGGGTCGCCACGATCAGCGTCCCCGCCCCCTGCGCGAACGATCATCCCGAACGTACTCGGCGCATGGCTGAGACGTGGGGCGTTCACGCACCTTTCTTTACCGGTGCTTTGCGCGCGCCGCCGACGCCGTCCGGGCGTGGGAAGCCGCTCCGGTGACGTTCAGGACCGTGCGAACGCGAGCAACGCATCAAGGTCGTCGGGGTCACGGTCCGCTCGTCGCAGCGCGTCAAGGTAGTCGCGGCGGTCAGGTCCGCTCGCGGTCAGGTCTGCCTGACCCCACGTGAACGGGGCGACGTCGCACGCGCGCGCCAGGAGATCCGCGAAGAGGCGGGCGTGGCGCCCGTTGCCGTTCGAGAACGGGTGGATCGCCACGAGCTGGTGATGGACGCGCAGCACGGCACGCTCCGGCGTGATCCACGTGACGTCTGGTTGCACCCAGTAGGCCGCGTCTGCCACGAGGTCACGCACGGCCGTCGCGATCCGGGCGGGCTCGATCCCGATGTTCCGTTCGGTGGTCCGGTACACCCCGGCCCACCGCCAGACCTTCGAGTACATGCGGCGGTGGAGGCCACGGATGAACACGTCGTCAAGGAGGCCGTCGAGAGTCCGAGCGGTACGAGATCGCAACGCCCACTGGCGTGCCGCCGCGATGTTCCCCTGCTCAGCGCGGTTCAGGTCCGAGCGCGTGGCGATGAAGGCCGGGATGAGGCCGGCGACCTCGTCCGGGGTGAGTGGTGTCGCACCCTCAGGGTCCACGAGCCACGTGGGGCTAGTCACGGTCGCTGCGCCACAGCCCGCGGTCGTTGATCAGCTCCGCGACGCGGTCCGCGAGGGCCTCCTGCACCTGCTCCGCATCGAGTCCCTGGTCTTCGAGGTGCATCGTGTTGAACGTGGGAGCAAGTTCAGCCCTCGCAACCAACTCCGCCTGTCGCTGCACCTGCTCAGCTAGCGTGCGGCGAGGCACGAGGGCGTAGACGAGGTCGCAGTCAAGGGCGTCGGCCGCGCGTTCGAGCGCGCTCAGGGTCGCGGCACTGCGCCGTTCTCGGTCCTCGAGCGCGATGATGGCCGAAGCGCTGACATTCATGCGCTCGGCAAGGTCGTAGGTGCTCATGCCGAGCCCATCGCGGATCGCGCGGACCCAACCGGCATTCGGGCGGGCAGTGGCGGCCTCGGGCAGTGCCCGCCACGCACGAAGGCGTCGGTCCAGCTGCCGACGGGCCAGCACTCTTGCATCCACAACCCATAGGTTAACATGGCGGGTTGCTCTGACAACCTATAGATTGTGAACTCAGGGCATCTCTTCAAACCATAGGTTGTCAGAGTCCTGCTCGTTGAGCACCTACGGTTCGTCGTCGGCCCCCCGGAACCCGTCAAGGCGGGTGAGACAGGTGTGGTCAGGCGGTGTGTACGAGGGCTCTCGTGAGGGGTCGCCCTGCGCCCATCACAGCCGGCCAGCGCGAGCACGGCGACGACGACCGCGGCAGTTGCGAGCAGGCGTGAGCGGGTCGTGGCGCGTCCCTCGTCGGCGGGTGGCGCTTCGTGTTCTCCATCGGGTACTGCCAGTCGTCGATGATCTGCGCGTCGATCTCAACCCGACGCGCCATCCAGGCCCGTCGGGAGCATCCCTCGCTCCTCGCGATAGCGCTCGTCCCGGCGACGGGGCCCGGACACAGCACGAGCCGGTGACCCTGGGGTCACCGGCTCGTCGTCGTCCATCGGACGTGGTGCGCGAGGGGGGAGTTGAACCCCCACGCCCTTTCGGGCACACGGACCTGAACCGTGCGCGTCTGCCTATTCCGCCACTCGCGCGCGCCGCAGAAGGCTAGCACGGCACCGACGTGACCCGTGAACGGGCCCCACGCCCACGCACCATCCCCAGGTCGTACGCGCGAATCACACCCACCCACCCGCGTGCGGACGGTCAGGCACCCTCCCGGCAGATACGATCAGTGACGGACCTGACGGTGGTCCGGACGGTCAGCGCCCTGCACGGCCCGCCCACCACAGCGGGTCAAGGGGGGACGTACGACGCCGGACGGATCGCCCGGCACGACGACGTCAGTGGGCCCAGCGCCCGCCGGGATCGCCGGGAGGAGGTGGCATGGGAGTCCTCGACAAGTTCGAGAAGGGTGTCGAACGCGTGGTCAGCAACGCGTTCGCCAAAGCCTTCAAGAGTGAGGTGAAGCCGGTCGAGCTCGCGAGCGCCCTGCGCCGTGAGCTGGACGACCGGGCTGCCGTCGTCGGCAGGGACCGCACGGTGGTGCCGAACGCGTTCACCATCGAGCTGTCGCCGGCCGACCTCGAGCAGGTCCTCGACTGGGGCGCCGAGCCCCTCGCGGACGAGCTCGCCGCCAACGTGACGGAGTACGCCACGGGCCAGCGCTACGCGTTCCTCGGCCCGGTCACCGTCGCGTTCATCGAGAACGCCGAGCTCGAGACCGGCCGCTTCCTCGTCACGAGCGCCACCGTGCGCGGCGCCGTCGCGCCGGCCACCACGGTCGCTGCCAGCCAGCGCCACCCGCTCGTCGACATCGACGGCCAGCGCTACCTCCTGACCGGCCCCGTCACGGTCATCGGGCGCGGCAGCGAGGCCGACATCATCATCGACGACCCCGGCGTCTCCCGCCGGCACCTCGAGATCCGCGTGACGCCCGACGCCGTCATCGCCACCGACCTCGGGTCGACCAACGGCACGTACGTCGAAGGGCACCAGGTGCCCGCCGCCACGCTCGTGGACGGCAACACCGTCACCATCGGCCGCACCAGGATCCTGTTCTGGACCGGTGCGGACGAGGACGAGGAGTGAGCGCAGCGGATGAGTGAGCTCACGATCACCCTGCTGCGGCTGGGATACCTAGTTCTGCTCTGGGTGTTCGTCCTCGCCGCGATCTCGGTGCTCCGGCGCGACCTTTACGGCACGCGCATCGTGAGCCGCCGCGTCCGGCGCGCGCAGCCTGCCCCCGGCCGGCCGCCCGTCGTCGGGCAACCCCCGACCGGTGCGGCGACGCCGCCGGCCACGCCCTTCCCTCGCCGGGACACCGTGCCGCGACGCCTCGTCGTCACGGCGGGACCCCTGCGGGGCACCATCGTCCCGCTGGGCGCGTCGGCGGTCCTCATCGGGCGCGCACCGTCGTGCACCCTCGTGCTCGACGACGACTACTCGTCCTCCCGGCACGCGCGGATCTACCCCGAGGACGGCCAGTGGTTCGTCGAGGACCTCGGCTCCACCAACGGGACGTTCGTCGACCGGGCCCAGATCGAGGCGCCGACGACCGTCGGGATCGGCAGCCAGATCCGGGTCGGCCAGTCCACGCTCGAGCTGCAGCGGTAGCGGCCATGACCATCGCCCTGCGCTACGCGGCGCGCTCCGACGTCGGACTGGTCCGGTCCAACAACCAGGACTCGGCGTACGCGGGCCCGCACCTGCTCGTCGTCGCGGACGGCATGGGCGGCCACGCGGGCGGCGACATCGCGTCGTCGGTCGCCGTCGCGCACCTGGCCCCGCTCGACGACGAGGCGCACGGCCCCGACGACGCGCTCGACGAGCTCGGCCGCGCCCTGAACGAGGCGCACGAGGAGCTGCTGGCCCTCGCGGAGGAGACCCCCGAGCTCGCCGGCCTCGGCACCACCGTGACCGCGCTCCTGCGCAGCGGCAACAAGCTTGCGATGGCGCACATCGGCGACTCGCGCGCCTACCTCCTGCGCGACGGCGAGCTCACCCAGGTCACGACCGACCACTCGTTCGTCCAGCACCTCGTGAACACCGGCAAGCTCACGCCCGAGGAGGCCGAGCACCACCCGCAGCGCTCCGTGCTGCTGCGCGTCCTCGGCGACTTCGACATGGAGATCGTCCCGGACCTGTCGGTCCGGGAGGCACGCGCCGGCGACCGCTGGATGCTCTGCAGCGACGGCCTGTCCGGCGTCGTCAGCCACGACACGATCACGGACGTCCTCCGCGAGATCGAGGACACCGGCGAGTGTGCGGAGACGCTGGTCGGCTTCGCCCTGCGCGGCGGCGCGCCGGACAACGTGACGGTGGTCGTGGGCGACATCGTCGAGGTGGATGCCCTGCCCGACGGCGCCGCGCCCGGCACCTCTTCGCACATCGTGGGCGCGGCCGCCGTCGACCGGAACCGGCCGTCCCGCGGAGGCAAGGGCCCGGCCGCGCGCGCCGCCGAGCACTCCGCGGCGACCCGCGCCAAGGCCTCGCCGGCCCCACCCGCCACCGTCACCGAGGACGAGCCGCCGACGCGCCGCAGCCCCTGGCGCCGCCTGCTCACCGTGCTCGTGACCCTCCTCGTCGTCGCGGCCGTGGGCGCCGGCGGCTGGTTCGGGTACGGGTGGACGCAGCGCCAGTACTACGTGGGCGTCGACGACTCCGGCCGCATCGCCGTGTTCCGCGGCATCCCCCAGGACGTCGGCCCGCTCGCGCTCTCCACCGTCGTCGAGAGCAGCAGCACGCGCGCCGACGAGCTGCCGCAGTACGTCCAGGACCGCCTCGCCGACACGATCCCGGCCGACGACCTCGAGGACGCCCGCGCCCGCGTGGCGGACCTCGCGGTCGAGGCGCGCCCGTGACCGCTCGGACGGCGCACGGCCCTCAGCGGCGGGGGCGGTGATGGCCACAGTCAGCCCGATGCCGGTCCGACCCGGCCGCTCCCTCGAGCTGGGTCTGCTCGCCATCGCCCTGGTCCTGTCCATCGGGGCGTACGCCGAGGTGGGCCTGGCCGTGACCGGCTCGTTGCCGGCCGACATCGTCGGCTACGGCGCGGGGCTCGCCGCGCTCGCTGTGGGCATGCACCTGGTGCTGCGCACGCGGGCGCCGTACGCGGACCCGGTGATCCTGCCGGTCGTCGTCGCGCTCAACGGCATCGGCCTCGCGATGATCTACCGGATCGACAGCGCGTATGCGGCGCGCGACATGTACGACGGCTTCGCCGAGCGCCAGCTCGCGTGGACGGCGATCAGCATGGTGCTCGCGGGCGTCGTCGTCGTGATCCTGCGCGACCACCGCACGCTGCGGCGCTACACCTACACCGCGATGATCGCAGGCATCGGGCTGATCCTCCTGCCGCTGGTGCCCGGCGTCGGGCGCACGATCAACGGCGCGCGGATCTGGATCCACGTCGGCCCGTCGTCGCTGCAGCCCGCCGAGATCGCCAAGATCGTGCTGGCGGTGTTCTTCGCCGGCTACCTCGTGACGACCCGCGACACGCTGGCCCTCGCGGGGCCGCGGTTCCTCGGCCTGCAGCTCCCGCGCATCCGCGACCTCGGCCCGATCCTCCTGGCGTGGCTCGTGTCCCTCGGCGTCCTCGTGCTGCAGAAGGACCTCGGCACGTCGCTGCTGTTCTTCGGCCTCTTCGTCGGGATGCTCTACCTCGCAACGGAACGGCTGAGCTGGGTGCTCATCGGCGCCGGGCTGTTCGTGGCCGGCGCGGCCGTCGTCGCGACCACGTTCCCGCACGTCGGACGCCGGTTCGACGTGTGGCTGCACGCGCTCGACAACTCGCACTTCAACGCCTCGCCCGGCTCGGGGCAGCTCGTCCGCGGGCTGTTCGGGATGGCCAGCGGCGGCCTGTTCGGGACCGGGCTCGGCCACGGCCGCCCAGACCTCGTGCCCTACGCGGAGTCCGACTTCATCGTCGCGTCGCTCGGCGAGGAGCTCGGCCTCACCGGGCTGCTCGCCCTCCTCGTCCTGTACCTGATCCTCGCCGAGCGCGGCCTGCGCACCGCCATCGGCGTCCGCGACGGGTTCGGCAAGCTCTTCGCCGGCGGTATGGCGTTCGTCGTGTCGTTCCAGTGCTTCGTCGTCGTGGGCGGCGTCACGCGGCTCATCCCGCTGACGGGCCTGACGATGCCGTTCCTCGCGTACGGTGGTTCGTCGCTGCTGGCGAACTGGATCATCGCGGCGCTGCTCCTGCGCATCTCCGACAACGCGCGGCGCCCGGCCCCGCAGGGCGAGGACGGCGGGCCCGGTGGCGCGCCGCCACCACCCGCCGGGTCGGAGAACGAGACGGAGATCCTGCAGCTGGAGGGGGACGACCGATGAACACACCTCTGCGCCGCCTCGCCACCGTCGTCGTCGCCATGTTCCTCGTGCTCATGGGCGCGACGTCGTACGTGCAGTTCATCCAGGCGCCCACCCTGAACGCCGACCAGCGCAACGTCCGGACCCTGTACCGCGAGTACGGCACCGCGCGGGGGCCGATCGTGGTGGGCGACACCGCGATCGCGACGTCCGTGCCGATCGACGACCCGTTCGGGTACCAGCGCCAGTACGCCAACGGGCTCCTCTACGCGCCGATCACGGGCTTCTACTCCGTCGTCTACCAGCGCAGCGCGATCGAGGAGCAGATGAACACCGAGCTCAACGGCTCGGCCGACTCCCTCTTCTACGCACGCCTGCAGGACCTGGTGACCGGACGGCAGCCGCAGGGCGCGTCGGTCCAGCTGACGATCGACCCGGTCGTCCAGCAGGCCGCCTGGGACGCGCTCGGGGACCAGCGGGGCGCCGTCGTCGCGCTCGACCCGAAGACGGGCGCGATCCTCGCGATGGTCTCCAAGCCCAGCTACGACCCGAACACGCTCGCGGGCCACGACTTCAGTGCCGTCACCGACGCGTGGACGGCGCTCCAGGCGGACCCGACCCGGCCCATGGACAACCGCGCGATCGCCGGGTCCACCTACCCGCCGGGGTCGACGTTCAAGCTCGTGACCGCCGCCGCCGCGCTCGAGGCGGGCTACACGCCGTCGACGGCGATCGCGGCGCCCCAGGTGCTGACGCTGCCCGGCACGTCGACGCAGCTGCACAACTTCGGCGGCTCGTCGTGCAGCTCGACCGGGGCCCTGTCGCTGGCCGACGCGCTGCGGATCTCGTGCAACACCGCCTTCGCCCAGGTGGGCCTCGACCTCGGCGACGACGCCCTGCGCAAGCAGGCGGAGGCTTTCGGCTTCGACTCACCGCTCAACGTGCCGATGAAGGTGACGGAGAGCCGGTTCCCCGACAATCCCGACGCGCCGCAGACGGCTCTCTCGGCGATCGGGCAGTACGAGGTGCGCGTGACGCCGCTCCAGGTGGCCTTGGTGGCCGCGACGATCGCGAACGGCGGCGTGCCCATGAAGCCGTACCTCGTGCAGACCGTGCGCAGCCAGGACCTCACCGTGGTCGACCAGACCGAGCCGACCGAGCTCGACCGCGCCGTCTCCACCCAGACCGCGGCCGCGCTGCGCGACATGATGGTCGGCGTCGTGCAGAACGGCACCGGCCACGCCGCGCAGGTCCCGGGCGTGCAGGTGGCCGGGAAGACGGGTACCGCGCAGACGACCGCCGAGGCCGCGCCGCACGCCTGGTTCACCGCGTTCGCCCCCGCCGACAACCCCCGCGTGGCGGTGGCCGTCGTCGTGGAGAACGGCGGGAGCATGGGCAACGAAGCGACGGGCGGCGCCGTGGCCGCCCCCATCGCCAAGGCCGTGATCCAGGCGGCCCTGCGGTGAGCGGCGCGCAGGAGGTGACCTCGTGAAGCCCGCGGAAGGCGTCGCCCTGGGCGACCGGTACCGGCTGGTCTCGCGGATCGCCGTCGGTGGCATGGGCGAGGTGTGGGTCGCGCACGACCAGTCGCTGGCGCGCGACGTCGCGGTGAAGGTGCTGCGCGAGGAGTTCGCCGGCGACGAAGGCTTCCTTGAGCGGTTCCGCACCGAGGCCCGCAACTCCGCGCAGCTCTCGCACCCGAACATCGCGCAGCTCTACGACTACGGCGAGCAGGACGGCTCGGGCTTCCTCGTCATGGAGCTGATCCTCGGCGAGCCCCTCGCCGACCTGCTGGACCGCGAGCCCGTCCTGCCCACGCGCCGGCTGCTGCCGATCCTCGCCCAGACAGCCCGCGCCCTGCACGCCGCGCACGTGGCCGGCGTCGTGCACCGCGACGTGAAGCCGGGCAACATCCTCATCTCGCGCTCGGGCCGCGTGAAGATCACGGACTTCGGCATCTCGACGGCGACCGGCCGCATCCCCATGACGGACTCGGGGATGGTCATGGGCACCGCGCAGTACCTCTCGCCCGAGCAGGCGATCGGCCGCGCCGCGACCCCGGCGTCCGACATCTACGCGCTCGGGATCGTCGCCTACGAGTCCCTCGTCGGGAACCGACCCTTCACCGGCCCGACGGCGGTGGACATCGCCGTGGCGCACGTCAACCAGACCGTGCCCCCGTTGCCGTCAGAGGTGAACCCGCAGCTCGCCGCGCTGGTCATGCGCATGCTCGCGAAGGACCCCGAGGAGCGACCCCGCTCGGCCGCGTCGCTGGCCCGCGTGCTGGACGAGATGGCCGACCGCGCGCCGTCGGCGGGGGTTCCCGCGGTGCTGGGGCGGCACGCACGCCTCGCGGACGTCGTCGACGCCGTGGAGTCCGGTGCGGCCGACGCCGCCAGTGGGACATTCCCCGGGCTGTCCGCCGAGGCACCGGCACCCCCGGCCGCACCCGCTGCTGCGCCCCCACCCGCACCCGCACCCGCAACTCCTGCCGCACCCGCACCCGCGCCTGCACCCCCTGCCGCGCCTGCCGTGCCACGGCAGGGCCCGCCGACCGGTGCGACGCCCACCGGCACCCCCACGCTCGGGCCGCCCGCGACGCCGTCGGCCCCGGTCGTACCCGCCGCCCCCGCGACGCGCGCCCCCGCGACGCCGTCGGGCCCCGGCACACCAGCGGTACCCGCGCCGGACCTCCAGCCCCCCGCCCCCGCCCCCGTCGCCGTCGCGGCACCCGCCCCGCCTCCGACCGTCGCGCCGGCCACGGACCCCGGCGCGACGCCGGACCCGGTCCAGGCGCTGCGCAACGGCGTCCGCGCGGCCGGCCACTGGCTCGGCTTCGTCGCCCAGGGCGTCACGAAGCCGCTCCCCGCGGGCACCACCACGGGCAAGCGCTGGGGGCGCCTGTCGTGGCCGCTCGTGGTACTCGTCCTGATGATTGTCTTCGCGCTCTTGGGCGCGGCGTTCGCGGATACACTCTGGGGGCCGTCCCGGGCCGCCCCCACCCCGCACGACGCCGGAGGTCTCGTCACCGCTGCGTCCGCCGTGGCGGAGAGCGGCCGTGGGATCATCGGCCCAGAGTCCGGCACTGCATTCACGACGACAGCGAGGGACACCTAGTGGTGGACGACGCACCTCGGATCCTCGGCGGCCGCTACGAGGTCGGCGAGCTCATCGGGCGTGGCGGCATGGCCGAGGTCCACATCGGCCATGACACGCGCCTCGGCCGCACGGTGGCCATCAAGATCCTCCGGTCCGACCTGGCCCGCGACCCGTCGTTCCAGGCGCGGTTCCGCCGCGAGGCGCAGGCCGCCGCCGCGCTGAACCACCCCGCGATCGTCGCCGTGTACGACACGGGCGAGGACGTCTCGGTGGAGCCGAGCGGAACTGTCGCTCACGTCCCCTTCATCGTCATGGAGTACGTCGAGGGTCACACGGTCCGCGACATCCTGCGCGACGGCGCCGCGGTACCCATCGAGGAGGCCGTGGAGATCACGGCCGGCGTGCTCTCCGCCCTCGAGTACAGCCACCACGCCGGCATCGTGCACCGCGACATCAAGCCCGCGAACGTCATGCTGACGCCCACCGGCGCCGTCAAGGTCATGGACTTCGGCATCGCGCGCGCCATGGCGGACGCCGCCGGGACGATGACCCAGACGCAGGCGGTCATCGGCACGGCGCAGTACCTGTCGCCCGAGCAGGCCCGCGGCGAGGCCGTGGACTCCCGTTCGGACCTGTACTCCACCGGCTGCCTGCTCTTCGAGCTGCTCACCGGTCGGCCACCGTTCATCGGCGACTCCCCCGTCGCCGTCGCCTACCAGCACGCACGCGAGATCGCGCAGCCACCGAGCGCCTTCGCCTCGGACGTGCCGGACGCGCTGGACCGCATCACGATGAAGGCCCTCGCGAAGGACCGCGACCAGCGCTACGCGACGGCCGCCGAGTTCCGCGGGGACCTCGAGGCCGCCATGCGCGGTGGCCCCATCAACGCACCCGTGGTCGGTGCGGCCGGGCTGGCCGCCGGTCCCGCCTTCGGTTCGGGCGCCCCGACGCAGGTCATCCGGCCGGAGCCGCCCGCTGCTGCCACCCAGGTGCTCGGCGCCACCCCGCCGACCCCGCCGATGCCGCCCGCCCCGGTCTCCGCGGGCTGGGCGCCGCTGGGCGTGGACGACGCCGGCCGCGGCGCGGGCCCGATCGGCGCACCCGGCCAGTACCGGCGCGACGTCGACGAGGACAACCGCAAGCCCTGGCTCCTGTGGGTGCTCATCGGCGTCGCGGTGATCGCGATCATCGGCATCATCGTGCTGCTCACGCGGGGCAACCCGGGCGGGACCCCGACTCCGTCGCCGAGCACCTTCACGATGCCGAACGTCGCCGGCAAGACGCTCGACGAGGTCAAGGACCTGCTGGCGCCGTACGACGTCGAGATCACGCCCCTCAGCGAGGCCAGCCAGGACGTGCCGAAGGACCAGGCGACGCGCAGCGATCCTGCCGCCGACGCACCGGTCGCCCCCGGCTCGGAGGTCAAGGTCTACTTCTCGTCCGGCCCGACGTCGGTGACGGTCCCCACCGGGATGAAGAACTTCACCAAGCAGCAGGTCGAGAAGGCGCTGCGCGACGCGGGGTTCACCGGAAGCATCAACTACCAGCCCGTGGACGACAAGGACGTGGCGAAGGACGCCTTCGTGAGCTCCGAGCCGGCCGAGGGCGCTGACCTCGCACCGGACGGCTCCATCACGGTGTACATCTCGTCCGGCAAGGTGCAGCTCACGAGCCTCGTGGGTCTGACGGAGCAGGAGGCCAGGGACGCGCTCACGGCGCTCGGCCTGACGCCGAACCCGTCATTCCAGGAGACGCCCGGCGACCCGCCCGGCACAGTCATCTCGCAGGACCCGGGCGCCAGCTCCGTCGACCAGCACTCGACGGTGTCGATCGTCATCGCCCAGGACCCGGGGCCCGCCAAGGTCGAGGTCCCGGATGTGTTCAACCTGACTGAGGAAGACGCCGTGAAGCGCGTCGCCCAGTTCAGCCTCAACCCGAAGGTCGAGTACGTCACCCCAAACAAGTCGACCAACGGGCGCGCCGAGGGGACCAACCCCTCGGCCGGCACCGAGGTCGAGGAGGGCTCGACGGTGACGGTCTACATCGCCAAGGACGGCACCGTTCCGGGCGGCGGCGGCAACCCGTGACGCTCGCGAGCAGATGACGAAGGCGGTGGCGCTCGGCGCCACCGCCTTCGTCGTTCTCGGCTCGGTACCGGGACGAGCCCCGGACGCCCGGACTACGCGCGCGCCGTCGTGCGCACGAGCGGTGCCATCCCGGCGGACCGCTCGACGGCGTCCGCGAGGCCGCACACCTCGAGCCAGTTCGCGAGCAGCCGGTGGCCGCCCTCGGTGAGCACCGACTCGGGGTGGAACTGCACGCCGTGCAGCGGCAGGTCGCGGTGCTGCAGGCCCATGATCACGCCGGGCCCACCCTCCGGGTCGGGTTCGCTGCGCGCCGTCACGATGAGCTCGTCCGGGACCGTGCCGTCCACGACGGCCAGCGAGTGGTACCGCGTCGCGGTGAAGGGTGACGGCAGCCCGGCGAGGACGCCCTCGCCGTCGTGCAGCACGCGGCTCGTCTTGCCGTGCATGAGCGCCGGCGCGTGCGTGACGGTGGCACCGAACACCTCACCGAGCGCCTGGTGACCCAGGCACACACCCAGCATCGGCAGCCCGGCGGCGGCGCAGTCCTCGATCACCTGCATGCTCTCGCCGGCGGCCTTCGGGGTGCCCGGGCCAGGGGAGATGAGCACGCCGTCGTACCCGGCGCGCTCGCCCACGGGCGGGACGGCGTCGTTGCGCACCACGACCGTCTCGGCACCCAGCTGGTCCAGGTACCCGACGATCGTGTAGACGAACGAGTCGTAGTTGTCGACGACGAGGATGCGGGTCATCTAGTCCACCGTGATGTCGTTGAAGGGCAGCAGGGGAGCCACGGCCGGGAAGGCCCAGAGGAAGCACACTGCCACGACAACCGCCGCTGCGACCACCAGGATTCCTGCGCGCACCCACACCGGTCCGGGCAGGTGCCGCCAGAGCCAGCCGTACATCATTCCCCCTGGATCTCGTCGGGCGTGCCGTCCGCGGCCGCCATCCAGTAGTCGAGCGCCGCGTGCACCACGTACCGCTCGCGCGCCGAGAACATCGGGTGGCACGTGGTCAGCGTCATGAGGGCCTGCGTGGGCGCGGTGCCGCGCTGCGACGGCACGGGCAGGATCACGCCGACATCGCGCGGGGACACCACCTCGGTGCCGGTGACCCGGTAGACGTACCAGGCCTGCTGCGTCTGGACGACGATCGGGTCGCCCACCTGCAGCTCCTCGATGCGGTTGAACGGCTTGCCGTAGGTGACGCGATGGCCGGCGACGGCGAAGTTGCCGATGGCGCCGGGCATCGCCGAGCCCTCGTAGTGTCCGATGCCGAGGACGTCGAGCACGTCGCGCCTCGAGGTGCCCTCGGAGATCGGGCGCACGTAATCCGATCCCCAGCGTGGGACGAGCAGGGTGGCGAAGGTGGTGGCGTGCGCAGGGTCCGCCTCGGGGGGCGGTGCGTCGGTGCGGTGCGCGGGCTCGGGGGGTGCGGCCGTCGCTGCGGCGCTCGGCGTCGGCCCAGGTCGGTCGCCCGGCTGCCAGGCCCAGCCCAGGTCCTCGACGACCTGCGCCTGCTCACGCTCCGCGACGACGTCGGTCCACCACAGCTGCCACACCACGAACAGCCCGAGCAGCACGCCGAGCGTGATGAGGATCTCCCCGATGACGCCGAGCGCGGCGGCCGCCCCCGAGTGCCGGCGGCCGCGGGCGCGCCGCGGAGCGGTCCCGGGACCGGCGTCGGGCGGAGCCTCGGTCACGCGTCCTCCGGGGGCACGGTGGCGTAGCGGAGGTCGCCCGCGCCCGTGTAGGCGGGCAGCTCGAGCTCGTCCTCCTCGTCGACGGACCACCCGAGGCCGATGGCGTCGACGTAGTCGAGGTACTGCTGGATCTCGGGCGACGCGTCGAGGGCGGCGACGAGCTCCTCCGGGTCTCCGATCGCCTGCACCACGTACGGCGGGGAGTAGATCTGCCCGTGCAGGCGCAGGACGTTCCCGACGCACCGGAACGCCGACGTCGCGATGACCCGCTCGCCCTGGAGGCTCATCGCCTCGGCGCCGCCCGCCCACAGGCTGTTGATGACGGCCTGCAGGTCCTGCTGGTGGACGACGAGGTAATCGTTGGTCACCCAGTCCGGCCGCGGCACGCCCGTCGGGGCGTCCCAGAGCTTCACGGTGACGCCGGGCCCGTTGACGGCGACGCGGCCCGCGGCGAGCGAGACGAGGGCGGAGCGCTCGGCGTCGGCGGCCGAACCGGGCGACACCTGCGCGTCGGTAAGGTCGTCGACCTCGGACTGCAGGCGCTCGACCTCGGACTGCCACTTGCCGACGCGCCCGGTCTCGGTGTCGACCAGGTCGGCGATGTCCTGCGGCTGCCGCGCGTCGACGCCGCCGGCGAGGCGGGCGTTGGCGGTGAACAGGATGCCGGCCACCATGAGGACCGCGACGACGCCGAAGGAACCCCAGCGGCGTCGGGCCACGGCCCGGGCGGTGCGCCGGGCGCGGTCACGCTCGGGTCCGACGGCGGCGGTCGGGTCCGGTGGGGGCGGGGGTGGCGGGGGCAGGGGCACGACGTCGTCGGGCATCGGCTCCTCCTTCCCGCGCGTTGGCGAGACCGCACCTGGTGAGAGCGCGCCGTCCCGCCCACTACGCTAGACGAGGAGCAGGGCTGACCGACGCCACGCCCCGGCCGCACAGGAGAGATCGTGCCTGAGTCCAAGACCCGCAAGAAGCGCAGCTACACCCCGCCGCCCGTCGCCAAGGACAAGCGGCCGAGCCCGCGCTGGTGGGCGCCCGCGATGCTCACCCTCATGGTGCTCGGGCTCATCTGGGTGGTCACCTACTACATCTCCGGGACGCGCTACCCCGTTCCCGGCATCGAGGACTTCAACCTCCTGATCGGCTTCGCGCTGATCATGGTGGGCTTCGGAATGACGACCCGCTGGCGCTGAGCGCCGGCGAGCCTCCCCAAGGACCCGCCGCCGGGCAAGGGCGCCCGGCGGCGGTTTCGTCTACCCAGACGCGCAGGCGCGACCTCGCTCGCGCCCCGCATCACATGTTCTTCTCCGCACCCGTCATCCCCAGGCAGTGGACGAAGCTGTGGAAAACTACACCGGTGTAGTTCGCATCCTGTGATTATCCGCGTGGAAGATCTGGACGGCCTTTGGGGCGCAACGGATCACCCGGCCAGCGCCGGGACAACCGCCCAGGTCAGAGGCGTTGCGAGGGGCGCCGCAGCCTCGGACCGGCTGGCCGGTCCGAGCGTGCGCGCGCGGTCAGAGCGCCGAGTACTTGAGCGCGGCGAGCGCCAGCAGTGCGCCCAGGGCGACGATGGGCACTGCGACCGCGACGAGGGTGCGCCGCTCCTTGGGCGCGTACGCGTACGCGGCACCCAGGCCGAGGCCGAGCAGGAACCCGCCGAGGTGGGCCTGCCAGGCGATGTTCGGCACCACGAACCCGATGACCCCGTTGATCACCAACAGGGCGATGACGCTGCGCGCATCGCGGCGCATCCGCCGCAGCATCACGAAGAACGCAGCGAAGAGGCCGAACACGGCGCCCGAGGCGCCCAGGGCCCACTGGTACCAGGAGAGGGAGTGCGGGTCGGCCAGGAGGACGAGCATCACGTTCCCGGCGAGCGCGCTGACCACGTAGAGCGTGAGGAACCGCAGTCGACCGAGGGCCGGTTCGAGGATCTGCCCGAGACTCCACAGCGCGTACATGTTGAACCCGATGTGGAAGACCGACCTCGTGCTGTGCAGGAAGGCGGCCGTCAGGAACCGCCACGGCTCCACCTCGGCGACCGCCGGCGAGAACACGAGCTCCCGCGTCCACGATTCACCGACCGTGAGCTGGAGCAGGTAGCTGATCAGGTTCAGCCCGATCAGCGCGAACGTCACGACGGTCGGGCCCGTGCCCAACCGAGCACCGAAGATGGTCCGCTGCTGCGCCGCGGCCTTCGTCGCGCCGCGCACACAGTCCACGCAGTGCACGCCGACGGGCGCGGGGTGCTGGCACTCCGGGCACGTGGGCCGCTCGCAACGCTGACAGCGGACGTAGGAGACCCGGTCGGGGTGCCGGGGACACACCGGCGGGCCCTCCGCTACGGGGGGCCCGTCCGGCGTCGTCCCGGGCGGCGGGGTGGCGCTCACTCGTCGACGGTCACCGAGGTGATCGTGATGTCCTGCGCCGGGCGGTCGTTGGCGCCCGTGCGGGCGGCGGCGATCGCGTCCACGACGGCGCGCGACTCGTCGTCCGCCACCTTGCCGAAGATGGTGTGCTTGCCGGTCAGCCAGGCCGTCGCCGCAACCGAGATGAAGAACTGCGAGCCGTTGGTGCCGGCCACGCGACCGGTGATGCGGTCGCGGCGCAGGCCCGCGTTCGCCATCGCCAGCAGGTACGGCTCGTCGAACGACAGCTCCGGGTGGATCTCGTCGTCGAACGTGTAGCCGGGGCCGCCCGTGCCGGTGCCCAGCGGGTCGCCGCCCTGGATCATGAACCCAGGGATCACACGGTGGAAGATCACGCCGTCGTACAGCGGGTCGTTGCGCTCCGCACCGGTACGCGGGTCCTTCCACGCGATCTGGCCGGTGGCCAGGCCGACGAAGTTCCGCACCGTCTTCGGGGCATGGTTGGGAAGCAGCTCGAGACGGATGTCACCGGCCGTCGTGTGCAGGGTTGCGAACATGAGCAACATCCTCCCATGCAGGTCGGGCATGGGCCGGTCAACGGTGGCAGCATGGACGAGAACGGCAGGTCACGCACGATCAAGGAGCCGCACATGTTCGAGAGCCTCCGCCGCAGCCGCGTGCCGGTGGACACCGACCGGTTGAAGTCCCAGGCGGCCGAGGTCGGCGCAGTGCTGTCCGAGGCGTCCGCTCGCGCCGGTCTGGCAGCCGAGCACCTTGCGCACCAGACCAAGGACGCCGCCCACCAGGCGAAGGACTGGGCTGCGCCGCGCGTCGAGCGCGCCTGGTACGAGGGCCGCCGCGCCGCCGCCCCCAAGATCGAGGAGGCCGTCGAGACGGCCGCCGAGCGCGCGCTGCCGCTGGTCGACAAGGGGCACGACCGCCTCGTCGAGGACCTGCTGCCCAAGCTCGTCGCGGCGATCAACACTGCGGCCGCTGCCACAGCCATCGGGGCCGACAAGGCGCGTGACCTCGCGAACGCCCGGCTGACGGGCTTCGCGCACGTGCCGCCGCCCCCGCCCAAGAAGTCGCGCACCGGCGCCAAGATCTTCTGGTCCATCGCCGGCCTCGCCGTCGTCGGCGCCGTCCTGGCGGCCTTCCGGCGCAACCAGCCGACGTCGGACCCGTGGGCCGAGGAGCCCTGGGAGGACCTCGAGGAGGAGGCACCCCTCAGCCGTGTCCGCGAGACGCTGGCCGAGGCCGCCGACACCGTCGGCGAGGTCGCGGGGGAGGCCGTCGCCACCGCCCGCGGCACGGGCGAGATGCTCGCCGAGAAGGCGCGCTCGCTCACGGAGAAGGAGGACGCCAGCAGCACGGCGGCCTCCGACGTCGTGCAGGGCGACACCCCGGCGGACGAGCCGGCACCCGAGGCCCCGGCCACGCCGGTCAAGCCGGCTGCGCGCCGCGCGACCCGGAAGCCCGCGACCCCGAAGGACGCTGCCCCCGAGGGCAGCGTGCCGGAACAGGCGACCGGCGCCGACGAGAGCTGAACGACCGACCAGCAACGACGAAGCGGCCCCCTCCCGACGGGAGGGGGCCGCTCGTTCGTCAAGGATGCCGCCGAGCCAGCGGTACATGGCACGCACGGTGAGGGCCTAGTCACGCCGTCCAGGACTGCCGCGTAGGCGTCGAGCACCGTGGCGGCCACGCCACCGCTGCGCAGGCTGCCACCACACCGGACCATCGGGCCACGGTCCTGCGCCGGCGCACCCGCCGGCCCGAGAGTACGTCGTCGTCACGCACTCCGGCCCTCCTCGCAACCGGCTCCGTCACGCCCTGCTCACGCCCGACGGGCCCAGGAGGTTGCCCGGCAGCTCAAGGCCACCCGTCGCCCGCCACCAAAGGTCCCTCAGGCATCCGTCCGGCGGATTCCGTCCATTCACCTGCGGTTTCGCCCGCGGGTGTCGGCTACCCGGCGGCGCGGACGGCTACCCCGGCCCGCTGAAGCGTCCCGAGGTTGGAGATCCGGTGTCCCCGTTCGTCCACGCCCGACTCGCGTCGGCGGTACTTGCGTTCGCCCTGACGGCCCCGACGGCCCTGGTCACCTCGGGAGCGGCGGTCCTCGACCGGCCCGCCCCGACGGCGCCCAGGGGGAGCACGTCGTCGACCGACTACACGTCCTACGTCGACCCGTTCGTGTCGACGGCCGGCGACGACGGCAACGACCTGCCGGGCGCACAGGCCCCGAACGGCATCGCGAAGGTAAACCCACTCACCACGCCGAACCGGAACCACTCGGGTTACGACTACACCGAGGACCAGATCGCCGGGTTCACGCAGACGAACCTCGACGGCGTCGGCGGAACGGGCGGTGGCGGCGACATCCTGGTCGTCCCGACGCAGGTCCGCTACTCCGCGCGGCCGAGCACGGCGTCCTACGCCCACGCCTTCTCGCACGACGACGAGGAAGCAGCCCCTGGCTACTACCGGGTCGCCCTGGCCGACATCACGGGCACCGACGGCGCGGTCAGCACCACGGGCGCGACGATCGACGCGGAGATGACGGCGACCACGCGCACGGCCGTGCACCGGTACGCGTTCCCGGAGGGCGCCAACCCGAGCCTGGTCGTCGATCTCGCGAACAACTTCACCGGTCGGACGAGCTCGTCGGTGGACGTCGGGTCGCTCCCGGACGGGCGAGCTTCCCTGTCGGGGACGGTCGCCGGATCGTTCAACGGGTACCCGTACCAGCTGTCCTACTACGCCGAGACGACCCAGCCGGTCACGGGCGTGCAGACCTGGACGGATTCGGGTGCGCTGACGGACGCGACGGCTCAGGACGGCTCCGACACCGGCGTCATCCTGACGTTCGACCCGTCCGCAGCCTCCGACATCGGCCTTCGGGTGACCATCTCGCCGATCAGCGCGGAGCAGGCGCACACCGACCAGGGCGTCGAGCTCGACGGTCTCGGCTTCGACGACGTGCGGGAGCAGACGCACCAGGCATGGCAGGACCGCCTCGCCACGGTCGACGTCTCCGCCTCGCTGACCAGCGACCCGGACGGCTCCCTGATCCGGCTCTTCTACACCCACCTGTACCGGATGTTCGCCCTCCCGATGAACGCCACCAGCACCGAAGGCACCTACCGCGGCGTCGACGGCGCCGTGCACCGGGCCGACGACTTCACCTACTACGACGGGTGGTCCTCCTGGGACGACTTCCGCAAGTACTCGGTGCTCGCCTACGTCGACCCGGAGCTGTACCGCGACCTGGTGCAGTCCCTCGTCGTGCTGTTCGCGGACACCGCGCAGTCGGGCAAGAAGCTCGGTGCGCTCACCCAGTCGGTGCCCACGGTGCGGTGGGAGCGGTCCGCGGTGATCATCGCCGACGCCCTGTCCAAGGGGTACACCGGGTTCGACCGGCTGGACGAGGCGTGGCCTGCGCTGCGCGACTACACCGGCTACTCGACAGGTGCGCAGCTGCGGCAGGGCTACGTGTCGAACGACCCGGGCACGTCGGTGCAGCGCGGCTACGACGACTGGGCGCTGTCGATCATCGCCGACTCGCTCGGCCGCAGCGATGACGCACAGACGCTGCGGGCGCAGGCATCACTGCCGATCGACAACCTGATCAAGCCGGGCGCCTGGACCGCGCCGGACGGCACGAAGGTCGGCCTGCTGACTCCGCGCGACGCCACGGGCGCGTGGGGCTCGGCGGACTACGACGCGTTCGGGGCGAGCTCGCTCTACCAGGGCACGCTCTGGCAGTACCACTGGTACGACGCGTACGACATGGCCGGCCTCACCGAGGCCATGGGTGGTCTCGACGCGACCCGGCTCGCGCTCGAGCACCTGTTCGGTGCGGACGGTCCCGACGACGGGTCCGGGATGCTGCACTCGAACGCCAATGAGATCGACCTGCAGGCGCCCTACCTCTTCAACTACGTCGGCGAGCCGGCGCAGACCCAGAAGTGGGTCCGTGCGATCTACACCGGGCAGACGTGGAACCGCTACATCGCGACCGGGAGCACCACCGAGCTGCCCAGCGGCAACGGCGAGCTGACGCCTCCGGTGAGGACGAAGGTCTACGAACTCGACCCGTCGGGGTTCCTCCCCACCATGGACAACGACGCCGGCACGATGTCGACGATGTTCGTGGCCGCGGCCCTCGGCCTCTTCCCCGTCACGGCGGGCTCCTCGCAGTACCAGATCGGCACGCCGTTCTTCGACTCGGCAACCATCCACTACGCGAGCGGGACGGCCTTCACGGTCACCGCGGACGGCGTCTCGCCCGACGACTACTACATCCGGTCCGCGACGTTCGACGGGCACGCCTTCGCCAACACCTGGCTGGACTATGCCGACGTGCTGGCGGGCGGCTCCCTCGCGTTCACGATGGGTTCGACGCCGACGTCGTGGGGCGAGCACACCGAGCCCGCGTACTCGCTGAGCACGGCGACCCCGGGTGCCGACCCGGAGCCGAGCACCGTCGAGGTCACCGCGAGCACGGCGTCGGTGGAGGCAGCGGCCGACGGGTCGGTGGACGCCGGGGTGACGCTCACTCTCGAGGAGGGTGCCGAGTTCGCCGGGTCGAGCGGGAGCAGCCTCGTCGAGAGCGGCGCCGCCGCCGTCGCCGGCCTGCCCGACGGAGTCGCGGCCGACGTGCGTCTTGTCGGGTCGCAGTCCGTCTCGGTGCGCCTGTCCGGGAGGACGACGACGAACGCCAAGTTCTTCCTCACCCTCACCGACGCGGCGTTCACGGACGGGCTCACCGCCGGTCAGGTCACCGGACAAGGCGTGTCCAGCGTGAGCCCGCTGGCCCTCTCCGTCGCGTCGGCGGACCGGGTGACCCTCCAGGAGCTGATCGACGAGGCGGTGCTGGTGCGGCCGGGCTCGTACTCCAAGGCCTCCTACCAGGCGTTCCTCGGCGCCCTCCAGCGTGCGCGGACAGCCGTCGCTGACTCCACCGCCACCAGCGCGCGGCTGCGCGGCGTCCATGACGCGCTGCGGTCGGCCGCCGACGCCCTGGCCTTCGACGAGGGTGCCTACCGAGTCCTGGAGGCCGAGGAGTCCGACGCGTGGAGCGGCGGCTCGCTGTCGCGGGAGGCGTTCCACTCGAGCGGCAACATCGGCGGCGTGACCGACGGGGCCTGGGTCCGCTACGACGGCCTGGACTTCGCCGGTGTCGCCCCGGTGCGCGTGGACGTGCGCTACGCGAGCCGCGCCGCCAGCACCGGGACGCCGAGCACGGTCGAGCTGCACGCCGGCGGGACCGACGGACCGGTCGTCGCCACCGTCGCCCTGCCCGGCACCGACGGCTGGCAGTACTACACCACGGTCTCGGCGCACATCACCGACCCGCAGGCGCTGCAGGACGCCGAGCAGCTCACCTTCGTCTTCGGCGCTCCCGACGGGCAGCAGTGGGTCGCCAACTTCGACTGGTTCCAGCTCAGCTCGACCCCGGTGACCACCGGAGACGAGCCGGTCTCCGTGGCCGCGCTCACCGCGACGAACGTCTCGCAGACCGGCGGCGGGGCGCGGGCGCTGAACCTGGCCGGCGGGAAGTTCGAGAACGTCACGAACGGGGCGTGGGCGCTGTGGAGCGCCCGGGACCTGGGCCGGGGCGCCGACAGCCTCACGGTGACGTACGACAAGCCCTCGGGCCGCGCGGCGTCCGACTCGCACATCGAGCTGCGCCTGGACTCGCCCGACAGCAGCACCGTCGTGGATGTCCCGCTGAGCTACACCGGCTCCACGTGGGGCACGACCGGCACCGCGGTGGTCGAGCTCGACCCGAGCGTGTTCACCGGCGTCCAGGACGTCTACGCGTCCTTCCTGTCCTCGACGCAGTCCACCGCCCAGCCGTACGTCGCCAACGTGACCTCCTTCGAGCTGACCCGCAGCCCCGTGCAGGACGTCGCCCTCCAGGCGGCGGCATGGGTGGCCAACAGCGGCGGTGGCCTGAAGAAGGAGACCTCCACCTGGAACGACGGCACCACCGTCACCAACCTCGGGGGCACCAGCAACGGCGCGTGGCTCGACTACGGCGACATCGACTTCGGCACCCGCGCGCACGACCGCGTCCAGGTGCACTACGTCAACAACTCCTCCCGGTGCGGCACGAGTTCCGCCATCCAGCTCTACCTGGACGACTTCGACGCGGCCAGCCCCGGCACGCCGTACGCGACGATCCCGCTGCCCGTGACCGGATCAACGTGGAAGGCGGCGGGAACGACCACCGTGGACCTGCCGTCGATCACGGGCACGCACCGGGTGTACCTGCGCCTGGTCACCACCCCCGACTCGACCCACGCGTACGTCGCCAACCTGGACGCGCTCACCTTCCTGGCCGCGACGGGCGGCGGCGACCGACCGGCCGACCTGAGCGACCTGCACGCTGCGGTCGACGAGGTGGCCCACCTCGAGCAGGACGGCGCGCGCTTCGGCGCCATCGACCTCGCGGCGTTCATGCGTGAGCTCACAGCCGCCCGAGCCATGCTCGCCACGAGCCCGACCGTGCAGGACGACGTCGACCGGCAGGCGCGAGCCCTGCTGCTGGCGGCCGGTCAGCTCGTCCCCCGGGCACGCCTGGTGCTCGACCACGTGATCGCCACCGCGACGGCCGTCGTCGACGAGCGGTACACGAGCGCCTCCTGGACGGACCTGCAGGACGCCCTGGCGCGCGCCCACCAGGTGCTCGCCCTCGGCGGTGCGACCGACAGCCAGCTCGCGGCCGCCGCCCAGGCGCTGTCCACGGCGCTCTCGGCGCTCGTCGTACGGGACGCCAGCGTCCCCGCAGCGCCGGCCGCGGCGTCCACCACGGTCGAGGCGTCCAGCGTCACGGTCGAGTGGACCTCACCCGTCGACGACGGCGGCTCGCCCCTGACCGGCTTCGTCGTCGCGCTCGGCGCCGATCACCAGGTGCGCATCGACGACCCGACGCAACGGTCGGTCACCTTCGCTCTCCTGCCCGTCGGCACCTCGTACCGGGCCGAGGTGAGCGCGATCAACGCGGCCGGCACCTCCGCGCCGTCGGCGCCCACAGCAGCGGTGACCACGGTGCGGGCCGCGGCGTCCGCTGGGGTCACTGCCCAGGCCACACGGGCGAGCGAGCGCGGTGCGGCCGTGGCCCCGGCGTCCGCGGCGGGATACCCCTCGGACTCCTGGCCGTCGACCCCGACCGGCGAGAACATGTTCGTCTACCTGCTGCGCGGCGAGCGTTCGCTCAGCACCGACATGCTCGCTGAGAACACGACCGTGGGCTCCACCTCGTCGGTGCGTGCCGAGAACGACACGATCGCCATCGGGATCAACCACGCGGCGTCTGCCGCCCAGGTCGAGCGCGCGGATGTCGACGCGGACAACAGCCCGACTCTCACGTTGGCCGACGGGCTGGGATCGCAGCTCGGCCCGCTCTACCTGGACGCCCTGCAGTCGGGCCGGCTGCCCGAGACGAGCGCACTGTTCGGGCAGGTCACGTCCGGGCTGAACGTCGTCGGGACGGCCAAGGACACGTACGGCTACCGGCGCCCCTACGTCCGGCTCGGGTTCGTGGGTGAGGGCGGCAAGATCTACGAGTCGAACAACGGCTCGTACAGCGGGCTGACCACCAGCGGCTCCTTCCCGAGCGGACACACCTACAGCGGGTACGCCGCAGGCACGCTGCTGGCGACGCTGCTGCCGGAGCTGTCGTCCGGGATCCTTGCCCGGACCTCCGAGTACGGCAACAACCGCATCGTCCTCGGCTTCCACTACCCGCTCGACGTCATGGGCGGGCGCATGGTCTCGCAGGCGACGGTCGCGCACCGGTGGGCGGACCCGGAGTTCGCCCCGCTGCTGGAGTCGGCGCACACCGAGATCGAGAGCGTGCTCCTGGCCGCCTGCCGGGAGCACGGGTACGGCGACACCCTCGCCGAGTGCCAGGGCGATCCGTACCGTGCCCTCGATGAGACGGCCGCGGTGGACGAGTACACCTCCCGGCTCAGCTACGGCTTCTCCCAGGTCAGCGCGGCCGGCCAGGCCATCACGGTCCCGGACGAGGCGGCTGCCCTGCTCAGCACCGCCTTCCCGGACCTCACCACCGCGCAGCGCGTCGAGATCCTCGAGCAGACCGCCCTCGACTCGGGCTACCCACTCGATCTCACCTCGGAGGGCGACGTCAGCTGGCAGCGCCTGAACCTCGCCGCGGCGATGACCGCCGAGGTGCTCATCGCGGCCGACGGGAGCGTCACGGTGACCAACCACAGCGACGACACCCGGGCTAGCGCGACGAGCGCGAGAGCCGTGACGGTGGACAAGACCCCGGTCGACGGCTTCAGCCCCACGACGCGCACCTACGTCGTCGACTGGGCGGCGGACGCCGATGCGCCCGCCGTCGCGCTCACCGCAGCGGTCGAGGGTGCAAGCGCAACCGTGACCGATGGGAGCCAGACCGTCACCGAGCCGGGCACGCATGGCGTAGCCGAGGTCAGGACGCTCACGGTGAAGTCGGCGAACGGCCGCTTCAGCAGCGCGTACACGGTCCTCGTGCACCGCGCAGCCGCCACGGCCGGCCCTGGTGGCGACGCGCCGGCCGGCCCCGGCGGCCCCGGCGGCCCCGGTTCGGGCGCGGCGGCCGACGCCGGTGGGTCGGGTGCGGGTGCGGCGGCCGGATCTCCCGGCCAGGGCCGCACGGGTGCGCTGGCCATGACGGGCGCCGAGATCGGGTGGCTGCTCGCCGCCGCGGTGGCGCTGGTCCTGGCGGGGCTGGCGACGGTCACGGTCGCCCGGCGGGCCCGGAGGCGCTGACCCGGGCCGTGGACGCGACTCACCCGCCCTTGCGAAGTGACAGGAACTCGGTACAGTTTCTTGCCATGAGCGCTCCTGCCGCGACGCCTGGCCGGTACTTGAAGTCGGTCCCGGTGGGGGCATTCGTACGCGTGGAGGACCTGCCCGGCTCGCGTCAGGCAGCGGCCTCGGCCGCGTCGCGCGCGGCCGCCCGAGGTGACCTGGTGGCGCTGCGCAAGGGCCTGTACTTCAAGGGGGCCCGCACCCGCTACGGGATGACTGTCCCTGCACCCGTCGAGGTCGCCCTGGAGATACTCGGCCACCGCGGCGTCGGCCCGGCGGGGTACTCGGCCGCCCGGGCCTTCGGACTGACCACGCAGGTCCCCGCCCGTCCGGAAGCTTGCTGTGGCCGGGCCAGTGCCCACCGGTGTCCCCGGGGTCGCGTTGCGCCGGCGCAACAACATGGCCCGGCGAGACCTCAGCTACCACGAGGTCGCTCTGCTCGAGGTTCTGCGTGACTGGGAGCACCTGTCGGAGAAGCCGATGACCGCGCTCGCCGAGGCGGTGTCGTCCGGCACGGTGAACCTCGCCAAGGTCGAGCAGGCTCTGCGCACCGAGCGCGTACCAGCTGCTCGGCGTCGGTTCGATGACCTGACTGGCGCTCTCAGGACGCTTGGCAAGGCGGAGTGAACGCCGGAGCGCCGCGGCTGCGCGACGACCGCGATGCCCTCGCGGCCCTGGTGACGGCGCCCGCAGCCCACCTGCGCCTGAACCCCGCCTTCGTCGAGAAGGACTTCTGGGTCACGGAGGTGCTCAGGGCTGTCGTCGTGCCGCGGGCTGTGCTGGACAAGGACCAGGCGCAGCACCACGTCGTGCCGATCTTCAAGGGCGGTACCAGCCTGAGCAAGGCATGGGGCCTCATAGAGCGCTTCTCTGAGGACGGCGACCTCCTGGTCCCCTTCCCGGAGAACGTCTCGACGAAGGCTCGTGACACGTTCCTGAAGGACGTGATCGCCGCCGCTCGCGACCACCTCGGTCTGGACGACGACCGCGTCCGCCACGAGGGAGCCACGACCGGGGTCAAGCGCAACGCCCGACTCCTTGTCGAGACCGGATACGACGATGCAGACATCACCGCGGGCGTACTGCTGGAGATGGGCAGCCGCGGCGGGCGGTTCCCGACGGCGGCCAAGACCCTCACCTCGCTGATTGCCGATCACGCCACGACCGTCATGGGCGTCGGCGTGGATGAGCAGGCCGAGTTTCAACCCGTCACGGCCGTCGTCCTGGCTACTGAGCGGACCCTGCTCGAGAAGGTGGCCCTGCTCCACGACGCCTCCTGCCGGTTCGCCGAGGACCCTGGACGCCTCAACCGGGCTGGGCGTCACCTGTACGACGTCTACCGCCTGCTCAACGACGGGCAGACCACCCAAGCCCTCGCTGCTCTCGGCCCCGCGGGCCGCGGGCAGCTCTGGGAAGACATCGCCCATCACAGCGAGGCGACCGGCTTCCCGTTCACCGCGCGACCGGACGTCGGCATGGTCGCGAGCCCTCTCGTCGACCAAACGGGCCACGCTCACGCGGCCGCCCGCGGGGCGTACGCGGCCGCGCGCGGGCTGGTCTACGGCGACGACGTCCCAACGTTCGACGACTGCATCGCAGCACTCGTGGAGCACGCCGAGCTTCTGTGATCACCGGGCACGCTGCCTGCTCGTGCGAGCGAGGGGACGGCACCGACCCGTCCTGTAGCTTCGCGATCGCGATCGGCACCCGGTCCGAGGCGCTGCACCCCTCGACGTCCCTACCGCTCGGTACCCTCGCGCCGAACCTGCGAGAGGAGCCAAACATGGCGGGTGATGACTCGCGGACGGCAAGCCGTCACCCTCGGTGTGGTGGAGCCAAGGGGACTCGAACCCCTAACCCCCTGCTTGCAAAGCAGGTGCGCTACCAATTGCGCCATGGCCCCGTGCCGCGGATCCGCTCCGCGTCGCATCCTGCAGACCGGTCACGCGACGTCGTCGGTGACCTCGGTCCAGAGGTTGCGCTCGTCCTGCTGCTCCGCGTAGCGGCGCCAGACGACGTACCCGACCCCGCCGACGATCGCCGCGAGCACAAGCTTCTTCATCGGTCCTCCGGATACGAAGGGAGTGGGCCTAGGAGGACTTGAACCTCCGACCTCTTCCTTATCAGGGAAGCGCTCTAACCGCCTGAGCTATAGGCCCGGATGCGCCCGAGGCGCCGCACGAATGTACCCCAGCGGCACCCCGGCGCCCAAGTTCGAAGGTCCCGTCCGCCCGTCGTCGGGGCGGGCGAGCCCCTCAGTCGTCGGTCAGCGTGACGGTCACGCCACCGACCAGGGCGGACACGATGTTGTAGAGGAACGCGCCGATCGTCGAGAGCGCCGTGAGGATCACGACGTCGACGACGGCGATCACGGTCGCGAGCGAGATGACCCGCTTGAACGACGCGTACTCGAGCACGTTGAAGAACGAGGCGTCACCCGTGATCTCCGAGATCGTGCTGTTCACCTTCGTGAACACCGCCATCCCGTCGAGCGTGTACCAGGTCACCGACGCCGCGATCACGATCATGATGCCGATCGCCACGGACAGCAGGAACGACAGCTTCATCACCGACCACGGGTCGATGCGTGCCACGGCAAGGCGTACCTTGCGCGGCCCACCCGTGATCGAGGACGAGGTGGCGGGCTCTCGCACGACCGGCTCCCGCGGCAGCGTCTCCCGCGGCAGGGAGGCTCGCGCGGCGCCGTCCCGGCCGAGGGGGGCTGGAGGAGGAGGGGTCGGCCCGACCTCACGCACCGCCGACGACGTCGCGCCGACCGAGGTGCGCACCCGGTTCCCGTCCTTGTCGTCCACCGCTGCCGACCCAGGCCGGTCGGTGGCCGTGACGCCCGTGCGCTTGA
The DNA here is from genome assembly GCA_963807045.1 of uncultured Actinomycetota bacterium. Classification (GTDB taxonomy): domain Bacteria; phylum Actinomycetota; class Actinomycetes; order Actinomycetales; family Cellulomonadaceae; genus Actinotalea. Next base: position 1,392,284 of record CAWDZL010000002.1, read on the forward strand.
TGCGCTCGCCGACGGACGGTGCTGCGCCGCCGCTCAGCGGGGCGCTGACCGGGCGGGCGCCCGCGCGGGCTGCGGAGTCCGAGGTGCGGCCCTGGACGCCCTTGGCGCCCGACGGCTGCCGGTTCGGGCGCCCCGCGGCCTTCTTCGGAGCGATCGAGGGCGGCTGCGTCCCGTCGGTGCTCATCGGTCTCCTTCAGTCGGCGCCCCGTCGGTCGGGGCGGTCTCGGCCGCGGCGTCAGCCGCGGCGGCGTCGCTGTCGGTGTCCCTGGTGCTGCCCTGCTCGTCCTGCTCGACCTGCTCCTGGCCGGCGTCGTCAGCGCCGTCCGCGTCAACGGTAGCCGCATCGCCCCCGAGGTTGCGCTCGACGTTGCGTGCGACGGCGAGGATCCGGTCCCCGTTGTCGGGCTTGGCGAGGATCACGCCGGTCGCGTCGCGCCCGTGGACCGGGATCTCGTCGACCAGCGACCGCACGACCTTGCCGCCCTCCATGACCACGAGGACCTCGTCGCCGCTCTCCACCATGGTCGCGCCGACCAGCGCGCCGCGTTCGTCGGGCAGACGCACCGCCCGGACGCCGAGGCCGCCGCGGTTCGTGCGGCGGTACTCGAGGTTGCCGTCGCGGTTCACGCGGTGCATGTCGGAGCGCTTCGCCGTCCCGCCGTCGGTCACCGTGACCAGGAACGACTCCGGCCGGATGACGTCCATGTTCAGCAGCTCGTCGTCGTCGCGGAACCGCATGCCCGTGACGCCGGACGTGGCCCGGCCCATCGGCCGGAGCTGGTCCGCGGTCGCCCGGAACCGGACGGCCTGACCCTTGCGGCTCACCAGCAGGACCTCGTCGTCGTCGTCCACCAGGACCGCGGAGACGAGCTCGTCCGGCGTGCCGGTCGCGTCCTCGCGCAGGTGGATCGCGATGAGACCGCCGGACCGGTTGGAGTCGTACTCCGCCAGGCGGGTCTTCTTCACGAGGCCGCGGCGCGTGGCGAGCACCAGGTACTCCGCGGCGTCGTAGTCGCGCAGGTCGATGACCTTCGCGATCTCCTCGCCGGGCTGGAAGGCCAGGAGGTTGGCGACGTGCTGCCCCTTGGAGTCGCGGCCGCCCTCGGGCAGCTCGTACGCCTTGGCGCGGTACACCCGCCCCAGGTTCGTGAAGAACAGGAGCCAGTGGTGGGTGGTGGTCACGCCGAAGTGCTCGACGACGTCGTCCGCGCGCAGCTGGGCGCCGCGCACCCCCTTGCCGCCACGCTTCTGCACCCGGTACTGGTCGCTCCGCGTGCGCTTCGCGTACCCGCCGCGGGTGATGGTGACGACCATCTCCTCCTCGGCGATGAGGTCCTCCATCGAGACCTCGCCGTCGTGGGCGAGGATCTGCGTCCGGCGGTCGTCCCCGTAGCGGTTGACGATGTCGGTGAGCTCCTCGCCGACGATCTGCCGCTGCCGCTCCGGCTTGGCCAGGATGTCGGTGTAGTCGGCGATCTTGGCCATCAACGTCTCGTACTCGTCGATGATCTTCTGCCGCTCCAGGGCGGCGAGCTGACGCAGCTGCAGGTTGAGGATCGCCCGAGCCTGGATGTCGTCGACCTCAAGGAGCGCCATCAGGCCCTCGCGGGCCTCGTCCACGGTCGCCGACGCGCGAATGAGGGCGATGACCTCGTCCAGCATGTCCAGCGCCTTGAGGTAGCCGCGCAGGATGTGCGCCCGCTCCTCGGCCTGCTTCAGGCGGAAGCGGGTGCGCCGCTGGATGACGTCGAGCTGGTGGTTCACCCAGTGGCGGATGAACGCGTCGATCGACAGGGTGCGCGGGACGCCGTCGACCAGCGCGAGCATGTTCGCGCCGAACGTGTCCTGCAGCTGGGTGTGCTTGTACAGGTTGTTGAGGACGACCTTCGGCACTGCGTCGCGCTTGAGCACGATGACCAGTCGCTGGCCCGTGCGGCCCGACGTCTCGTCACGGATGTCGGCGATGCCGGTGACCCGGCCGTCCTTGACCAGGTCGGCGATCTTGGCCGCGACGTTGTCCGGGTTCACCTGGTACGGCAGCTCGGTCACGACGAGGCAGATCCGGTTGTGGATCTCCTCGACCGTGACGACGGCGCGCATCGTGATCGAGCCGCGACCGGTGCGGTACGCCTCCTCGATGCCGCGGCGGCCCAGGATCGTGGCGCCCGTCGGGAAGTCCGGCCCGTGCACCCGCTCGATGAGGGCCTCGAGGAGCTCCTCCTTGCTGGCCTCCGGATGGGCGAGGTGCCAGTGGACGCCGTCGGACACCTCACGCAGGTTGTGCGGCGGGATGTTCGTCGCCATGCCGACGGCGATGCCGGCGCTGCCGTTGACCAGCAGGTTCGGGAACCGCGCCGGCAGGACGACCGGCTCCTTGGTGCGCCCGTCGTAGTTGTCGCGGAAGTCGACGGTGTCCTCGTCGATGTCCCGGACCATCTCCATGGCCAGGGGCGCCATGCGGCACTCGGTGTACCGCGGGGCCGCGGCCGGGTCGTTGCCGGGGGAGCCGAAGTTGCCTTGGCCGTTGACCAGCGGGTACCGCATGGTCCAGTCCTGGACCAGTCGCACCAGGGCGTCGTAGATCGCCGTGTCGCCGTGCGGGTGGTACTTGCCCATGACGTCGCCGACGACGCGGCTGCACTTGGAGAACTGACGGTCCGGCCGGTAGCCGCCGTCGTACATCGCGTACAGCACCCGGTTGTGCACCGGCTTGAGCCCGTCGCGCACGTCGGGCAGCGCGCGTCCGACGATGACGCTCATCGCGTAGTCGAGGTAGGAGCGCTGCATCTCGAGCTGCAGGTCCACCGGCTGGATGCGGTCGGTGGTCACCACGCCCTCGGCGACGTCGTCGACACCGCCGACAGCGTCGGAACCGCCCTCGGGCTCGTCGCCCTGCGGGGGGGTCTGGTCGGTCACGTCGTCCTCGTCTCGTGCTCAGCCCGCCGGAGCGGGTCCTGCCGGGTGATGCTGGGTCTCGTCGTGGGCGGGCCTCAGATGTCGAGGAACCGCACGTCCTTGGCGTTGCGCTGGATGAAGGTGCGGCGCGACTCGACGTCCTCGCCCATGAGGATCGCGAAGATCTCGTCGGCGGCGGCCGCGTCATCCATCGTGACCTGCAGCAGCGTCCGGTGGTCGGGGTCCATGGTGGTCTCCCACAGCTCCGAGTAGTCCATCTCACCGAGGCCCTTGTAACGCTGGATCGCGTTGTCCTTGGGGATGCGCTTGCCGCCCGCCTGGCCCTCCGAGAGGAACGCGTCCCGCTCGCGGTCGGAGTAGACGTAGTCGTGCGGGGCGTTGGACCACTTGATGCGGTACAGCGGCGGCTGGGCGAGGTAGACGTGCCCGTTCTTGATGAGGTCCGGCATGTACCGGAAGAGCAGCGTCAGCAGCAGCGTGCAGATGTGCTGGCCGTCGACGTCGGCGTCGGCCATCAGGACGATCTTGTGGTACCTCAGCCGGCTGAGGTCGAAGTCCTCGCCGATGCCCGTGCCGAACGCCGTGATCAGGGCCTGCACCTCGGCGTTGCCGAGGGCCCGGTCGAGGCGGGCCCGCTCGACGTTCAGGATCTTGCCGCGCAGGGGCAGGATCGCCTGGGTGCGGGGGTTGCGGCCGCGGACGGCGGAGCCACCTGCCGAGTCGCCCTCGACGATGAAGATCTCGGACTCCGCGGCGTCGTTCGACTGGCAGTCCCGCAGCTTGCCCGGCATGCCGCCCGACTCGAGCAGCCCCTTGCGTCGTGTCGCCTCGCGCGCCTTGCGCGCGGCCATGCGCGCGGCGGACGCCTGGATCGACTTGCGGATGATGTCGCGCGACTCGCCCGGGTGGGCGTCGAGCCAGTCGCCGAACTGCTCGTGGACCACCTTCTGCACGAACGTCTTCGCCTCGGTGTTGCCGAGCTTCGTCTTCGTCTGGCCCTCGAACTGGGGCTCGCCGAGCTTGACGGAGATCACGGCCGTGAGGCCCTCGCGGATGTCGTCGCCCGTGAGGTTGTCGTCCTTCTCGCGCAGGAGGTTCTTGTCCCGCGCGTAGCGGTTGACCAGCGTGGTCATCGCCGCCCGGAAGCCCTCCTCGTGCGTGCCGCCCTCGGTGGTGGAGATCGTGTTCGCGTAGGTGTGCACCGACTCGGAGTAGGCGCTCGTCCACTGCATCGCGATCTCGACCGAGATGCGGCGCTCCACGTCCTCCGCGGTGAAGTCGATGACCTCCGGGTGGACCAGCTCGGCCTTCTTCGCGCCGTTGAGGTGCGCCACGTAGTCGACGAGGCCGCCGTCGTACTTGAACGTCACGGTGCGGCGCGACGGGACGCCGTTGCCGGCAGCCTCGGTGATGCCGTCGGCCTCCTGCGCCAGCTTCGAGGCGCTCGCGTCGGTGATCTCGTCCTCGGTGCCGGTGTGCCGCGGGCGCTCGTCGGTGAGCGAGATGGCCAGGCCCTTGTTGAGGAACGCCATCTGCTGGAAGCGGGTACGCAGCGTCTCGAAGTCGTACTCGGTGGTCTCGAAGATGTCGCCGTTGGCCCAGAACGTCACCGTGGTGCCGGTGCGGTCCGTCTCCTCGCCCTTGGCGAGCGGCGCCTGCGGGACGCCGTCGCGGTAGGTCTGGCGGTAGACGTTGCCCTGCGTGCACACCTCGACGTCGAGCTGGTGCGAGAGGGCGTTGACGACGGAGACGCCGACGCCGTGCAGGCCGCCCGAGACGGCGTAGCCGGAGCCGCCGAACTTGCCGCCCGCGTGCAGCACGGTGAGGACGACCTCGACGGCGGGCTTGCCCTCGCTCTCGACGATGCCGACCGGGATGCCGCGGCCGTCGTCCGTGACCCGGACCCCGCCGTCGGCGGTGAGGGTCACGTCGATGTGGCTGCAGTAGCCGGCGAGGGCCTCGTCGACCGAGTTGTCCACGACCTCGTAGACGAGGTGGTGCAGACCGCGCGGGCCGGTCGAGCCGATGTACATGCCCGGTCGCTTCCGGACAGCCTCGAGGCCCTCGAGAACGGTGATGGCGCTGGCGTCGTAACCGCTGACCGGGGCGGTGGGCTGGTCGGTCACGGGCGAAGGTGCTCCTCACGCGGTGCGCGCGCCACCAGGGACAGGTGGGCGCAGCTGCTCCCGGCACCGCAGCTTGCGAACGGGGCACGCCGACCGAGGCATAGCCCGCGGCCGTGTGCGCGCGAGAACCGGGAATGACCTTCTGAGTCTACCGTGTGAAGCCCCTCAGGGCCGTCTTCCCACAGCGCAGGCGCGATGTCGGGGCCCGGGTGTGACCAGGGGGTGGCTCGCAGCCCTTCCGCGCGTCCAAGGCCGGTTCCCGCCGGTCGCCCGGCGGGGCCATCAGCCGTACGTGTCGCGGGGCCCGCGGCCCTTCACGCGGCGCGGCCCGCGCGCCCACTGCGGACCCGCCGGGCCCAGCACCGTGACCTCGCGGACGACGTCGGGACCCACCTCCATCTCGAGGCGCGCCAGCAGCTGGGGGGCGAACACGCGCAGGTTCGCCGCCCAGTTCGTCGAGTCCGCCCGGACCACGAGACGCCCCTCGCCGAACGTCTCCGGCGTGCAGTGATCAGCGATCTCGTCGCCCACGACCTCCCGCCAGCGACCGACCACGCCGCCGACCGACAGCTCCTCCGACCAGCCGCGCTCCGCGGCGAGCCGGGCAAGGGTGTCGCCGACGAGCATCGGGTCGCGTGCCGTGCCGGCGGCCGTGGGCGCGCCCCGACGCCGCGGCGCGGGACGGCCGGGCTCCAGACCGCGGGCGCGCGCCGCCGCCTTGGCCCGGTTGAGCGCGGCGCGGGCAACCTCCGACGGCGGTGTCACGGGCGACTGGTCGGTCGGGCGTTCGCGCTCGCCGGGCTGCTCGCCGCCGGGCTGGCCGTCGCGCTCGCCGCCGGGCCGGTCGCGGTCGCTGCGGTCACCGGACACGCTGCACCTGCCCCGCGAGGACGTCGAACCGGGCACCGACCAGCTCGTCCGGCACGTCGTGCGGCACGGCCGCGGTCACGAGCACCTGCTCGGCGCCCGCGACGAGGGCGGCCAGGCGACCGCGCCGGCGGGTGTCCAGCTCCGCGAAGACGTCGTCCAGCACGAGGACCGGTTCGGAGCCCTCGGCCCACCCCGCGATCCCGTCGTCGCCGTCGGCCCCGTGCGTGAGGAGCTGGTAACAGGCGAGCCGGAGCGCCAGGGCGAACGACCAGGACTCCCCGTGACTCGCGTAGCCCTTGGCCGGCAGGCCGCCGAGGCCGAGCACGAGGTCGTCGCGGTGCGGCCCGACGAGAGTCACGCCGCGCTCGATCTCCTTGGGGCGCAGTCTCGCCATCGCCGCGAGGAGCGCCGCCTCGATGTCCGCGACCGGTTCGCCCAGGTGCGGCACGGCCAGCAGACCCCCGCCGACGCCGGACCCCTCGGCCATCAGCGGCGCGTCGCCGTCGTCCGTCGCGCCCAGCAGCGAGGACCGGTACCCCAGCGTGGCCTCGCCGCCCTCGCTCACCTGCGCGTACGACGCTGCCACGTGCGGTCGGAGCTCCTCGACGAGCCGCGCGCGCTGGGCGAGCACCTCGGCACCCAGCGCGGCGAGCTTCGCATCCCACACGTCGAGGGTGCGCAGATCGGCGTGACCGGCGTCGTCCTCGGTGGGAGCCGAGCGGCCACGACGGGACCGCACGGCCTGGCTCGCCGTCTTGAGGAGCGCGCCACGCTGGCGCAGCACCCGGTCGTAGTCGCCGAGGACGCCGGCCATCCGCGGCGCGACCTGTACCGCGAGCTCGTCCAGGAAGCGCCGTCGGCCGTCGGGGTCGCCCTTGACGAGCGCGAGGTCCTCCGGGGCGAAGACGACGGTGCGCAGGATGCCGAGGACATCGCGCGAGCGGCGGACGGGGGCCCGGTTGACCTGGGCACGGTTCGCGCGGCCCGGGTTGATCTCGAGCTCCACGAGCGTCTGCCGGTCGCCGCGGACGGCCCGCACCCGGACGACCGCGCGGGGCGCGCCGGCGCGGACGAGCGCGGCGTCTGAGGCAACGCGATGGCTGCCGAGCGTGGCGGCGTACCCGACGGCCTCGACGAGGTTGGTCTTGCCCTGCCCGTTGGGTCCCACGAAGGCGTTCGCGCCGGGCGCGAGCTCGATGTCGAGCTCGGGGTACGACCGGAAGTCGGTCAGGGACAGCTGACTGACGTACACAGGTCACCCTCGCCTCGGGGCCGGGCGGAGGCCCGGACGGTGCCCCCATCATGGCTCAGGCGGGGGACAGACCTCACTCGGCCGGACGGACGGCGTGGCCGCCGAACTGGTTGCGCAACGCCGCGACAGCCTTCATCGCCGGCGAGTCCGTCTGCCGGGACGAGAACCGTGCGAACAGCGCCGCCGAGATGACCGGGAGGGGCACGGCGCGGTCGATCGCCTCGTCGACGGTCCACCGGCCCTCGCCGGAGTCCTCGACCCAGTCGTCGATGGCCGCCAGGGCCGGGTCCTCCTCGAGGGCCGCGACGAGCAGGTCCAGCAACCAGGAGCGGACGACGGTGCCGCGCGACCATGCCTTGAGCGTGCCGGGCACGTCCGTGACCAGGTCCTGGGCGGTGAGGAGCTCGTACCCCTCGGCGTATGCCTGCATGAGCCCGTACTCGATGCCGTTGTGCACCATCTTCGCGAAGTGACCCGCACCGACGGCCCCCGCGTGCACGAAGCCCTCGTCGCGCGGCCCGTCCGGGCGAAGGGCGTCGAAGACCGGCATGCACAGCGCGACGTCGTCGGCCGCCCCGCCCGCCATCAGGCCGTAGCCGTTCTCGAGACCCCAGACGCCACCGGAGACGCCGACGTCGACGTACCGGATACCTCGCTCCGCAAGCGCGGCCGCGTGCACGGCGTCGCCCGCGTAGTGCGAGTTGCCGCCCTCGACGACGACATCGCCCGCGGCGAGCAGCGCCGCGAGCTCGGTCAGGACAGCGGTGGTCGGCGCCCCGGAGGGCACCATCACCCACACGATGCGGGGCGCTTCGGGGAGTGCCGCGACGAGCGCGGGAAGGTCGGCGACGTCGGACACCTCGGGGTTGCGGTCGTAGCCGACCACCTCGATGCCGCGCTGACGGAGCCGGGAGCGCATGTTCGCGCCCATCTTGCCGAGACCGACGAGACCTATCTGCATGGGTCCATCTCAGCTCGCGAAGCGGATCGGCACCAACAGGTAGCGGTACGACGAGTCGTCCTCGCCCTCGAGCGAACCCTGACCCGTGAACTCGACGGGCTTGTTCGGGTGCGTGAACGACATCCGCACGAAGTCGGTGGTGAGGGCGCCGAGGCCGTCGAGGAGGTACTGCGGGTTGAACGCGACCGTGATGTCCTCGCCGGTGAGTGCCGCCTCCAGGGCCTCGGACGCCTGCGCGTCGTCGCCCTGACCGGCGTCGAGGATCACCTGGCCCTCGGAGAACGCGAGTCGGATCGGGGTGTTCCGCTCCGCGACGAGCGACACGCGCCGGGCGGCCTCCGTCAGCGGTGCGAGCGGCACGACTGCGTGGATCGGCGTCTCATCCGGGAAGAGCCGTCGCACGGCGGGGTAGTCGCCGTCGACGAGCAGGGACGTCTGGTGGCGGCCGCCGGCCTCGAAGCCGATCAGGTCCACACCTGCCCCGGTTGCCAACGCGACGGTCACCTCGTCGGAGCCGCCGAGCGAGCGGGCGGCGTCGGACAGCGTGCGGGCACGGACCAGGGCGACCTGCGAGATGTCCGGGCTGGCCGGGCGCCAGGTCAGCTCGCGAAGCGCGAGGCGGTAGCGGTCCGTGGACAGCAGGGTGATCTTCTCGCCCTCGATCTCCATCCGGACGCCGGTCAGCAGGGGCAGGGTGTCATCCCGGCTGGCCGCGACGGTGACCTGGGCCACCGCCTGGGTCAGCTGGTCGCCCGCGATGGTGCCGATGACGTCAGGCATCTGGGGGAGGGCGGGGTAGTCCTCGACGGGCATCGTCAGGAGCGAGAACCGGCTCGCCCCACAGGTGACGGACACCTTGGTGCCGTCCACGACGACGTCGACCGGCTTGGCCGGCAGCGCACGCGAGATCTCGGCCAGGAGACGCCCCGAGACGAGCACCGTGCCCTGCTCCTGAACGTCCGCGGCGATCTCGGACCGGGCCGAGACCTCGTAGTCGAAGCTCGAGAGCTGCACCACGCCGCTCTCGTCGGCCTCGATGCGCACGCCGGCCAGGACCGGGACAGGAGGCCGGGTGGGCAACGAACGTGCCGTCCACGTCACGGCCTCGGCCAGGACGTCACGCTCGACCCTGAACCTCATCACACATCCCTCCGCCGGCGTGCCGCGCGTACCGCGGCAAGTTCCCACCTGCGGCGGCGCTGCGGCGACGCGCGCCCGAACCACAAGCAGGGAAGTACGTGGTGAACAGTACGCGAGACGTGTGACGCGCGGACAGCGCCGAGCGGCGGAGGGTGGATGTCGGATGCCGTTCGCGAACGGCCGCACGGCAGGGCAATGAAGGTGTGGGGATTTCTCTAGGAAGTAAGACTCGTCGTAGTCATCGGTGCTGTGGATGGTGTGGATGAGGCCCGGAAGAGCAGGTCAGGACGCATGAGGGCGTGTGGACCCGGGTGTCGACGAGCCTGTCGACAGAGGAGGTGTTCGGTGGAAGGACATCTTCGGTCCACGTGCCGTCCACCGAACCGCGTCCCGGCGTCCACACCTGACACCGCAGTCGTCCACGCTCGTCCACAGGATTGTCCACAGGTGTGAACAGACGACGAGGTCCGTTTCTTGTCGCTCAGCGGGCACGAGAGGACGCGTGTCGGTGGTGGCACCGTCGGCGTGCCGGAACGACGCGAGCCGAGAACGGCTCGCGCGGGGCGTGAACGGGGCGGTGGACGGGCTCAGCCGCGGTGCTGCTGCTTGATGCGGTTCGTGAGCTCGGTGACCTGGTTGTAGATGGAGCGACGCTCGGCCATGAGCTCGCGGATCTTGCGATTCGCGTGCATCACCGTGGTGTGGTCGCGGCCACCGAACTGCTGCCCGATCTTGGGCAGGCTCATGTCCGTCAGCTCGCGACACAGATACATGGCGATCTGCCGGGCCGTCACGAGCACGCGCGACCGCGACGAGCCACAGAGGTCGTCGATGGTCAGACCGAAGTAGTTCGCGGTCTGCGTGATGATCGTCGCGGCAGTGATCTCGGCGGTGTCGTCATCGGTGATGAGGTCCTTCAACACGATCTCGGCCAGTGCGAGGTCGACCTGCTGCCGGTTGAGGTTCGCGAACGCCGTCACGCGGATGAGCGCGCCCTCGAGCTCACGGATGTTCGTCGAGATCTTCGAACCGATGTAGCTGAGGACGTCGTCGGGCGCCTGGAGCTTCTCGCTCGCCGCCTTCTTCCGGAGGATCGCGATGCGGGTCTCGAGGTCCGGCGGCTGGATGTCGGTGATCAGGCCCCACTCGAACCGGGACCGCATGCGGTCCTCGAAGCCGGCCAGCTGCTTGGGCGGGACGTCGGACGTGATGACGACCTGCTTGTTGGCGTTGTGGAGCGTGTTGAAGGTGTGGAAAAACTCCTCCATCGTCTGTTCCTTGCCCTGCAGGAACTGGATGTCGTCGACGAGGAGCACGTCCACCTCGCGGTAGCGCCGCTGGAACGCGCCGGCCTTGCCCTCGCCGATGGAGTTGATGAAGTCGTTGGTGAACTCCTCGGAGTTCACGTACCGCACGCGTACCCCGGGATACAGCGAGAACGCGTAGTGCCCGATGGCGTGGAGCAGGTGGGTCTTGCCGAGGCCCGAGTCGCCATAGATGAAGAGCGGGTTGTACGCCTTGGCCGGCGCCTCGGCGACGGCGACCGCCGCCGCGTGCGCGAACCGGTTGGACGAGCCGATGACGAACGTCTCGAAGAGGTACTTGGGGTTGAGGAGCGGTTGCTCGGCCGGCGCCCGGTGGCCGTGGGCGTGCGGGCGCTCACGGTCGTCGAAGGGGCTCGGCCGGCGCTCGGGCCGAGGACGGTCGTCGATCTCCCGGCGCGGTGACTCGACCGGGTGGACGTCGTCGTCGTGCAGGTCCGGTCGCTCGTCCGGGCGGCGGTCGACCGGACGGGGGCCGTCGCCGGGCGCGCGACCCTCCTCGACCATGACGGCGATCCGGGCATCTGTGCCGAGCACCGAGCTGAGGGCTCCGATGAGCTCGGACCGCACGCGCGTCTCGAGGTAGTCCTTGGTGAAGGTGTTGTCCACGGAGAGCAGGACTGTTCCGTCGAGGAGGCCGACGGGGCGGGCGAGCCGGATGAAGGCGAGCTGCTGCGACGTGGTGGCGGGGTCGGTGGCCAGCTGCCCGACCGCCCGGTCCCATACCTCGGCGATCGAGTCGTCCTGTGGTGCCACCTGGATGCTCCTGAAATCGCTCGTGCAAGGCCCTGATCCGTGCGGCAGTCTCGCACGTCGGACGTTCCTCCACACAGTTGTCCACAGACTGTGTGCGGAGGACGGGCAGCCCGGCGTGGCATTCGAACCGCTCGGGAAGGACGCCGGCGCGACTGCGTCCGGGGGGACGTCCGTGGGGATCGCCCACATCCTGCCCGGAGTGTCGCGACGGCGTATCGGCCGTACGGGTGCATTCTGGCCGGTTGCTCGGGGAACGCGGCAGGGGTTCGGCCCGTTTGACCCTTCGGGCTGGCGACGCGTACCGTTACCACGCCGTTTCTCGACGGCTCCTGCTGGCGCGCCCTCGTCGTGCTGCGGGTCCCTCCGCGTGCGTCTTGCGCACGAAGGAGGGTGAGTCGAGGAGGGCGCGAGTGTCCGCCGGCATGGCGGTGACCAACCGAACCAGTGGAGCCTGACGTGTCGAAGCGCACCTTCCAGCCGAACAACCGGCGCCGAGCCAAGACCCACGGCTTCCGCCTGCGCATGCGTACCCGCGCGGGTCGAGCCATCATCGCGGCGCGTCGGCGCAAGGGCCGCACTGAGCTCTCGGCCTGAGGTGCTCCCCGCCCCGCTGAGGATGCACCGGTCCGCCGACTTCGAGGCGGCGGTGCGCCGAGGCGCCCGGGCGGGGCGCACGACGCTGGTCGTGCACTGCAGGCCCGTGTCGGATCGTGCCGACACACACGTCGGCATGGTCGTGGCACGCACGGTCGGCGGCGCTGTCGTGCGCAACAAGGTTCGTCGCAGGCTGCGAGGAGTCGTGGTGGAGTCGCAGACGACGCTCCCTGAGGGCGTGGACGTGGTGCTCCGAGCGCTGCCGCCTGCCGCCGACGCCACCTATGCGCAGCTGGCCGCCGACTTCGCGTCGGCGCTCCCGGCCGCCCTCGCCAAGTCGCGAGGCGCGGGCCGGGGCGGATCGCGGGCCGGGGGGTGAGCGCCGTGGGCGCGGTCCCTCGCCGAGATGCGCCTGCCGCCCCGGGTGAGGCAGGGCGCTCGAGCGCCGGAGGGCTCGGCGTCGTCGGGATCGGCCGAGCGCTCGTGCGGCTCCCCGGCCGAGCGCTGCTCGGACTGCTGTGGGTGTACCAGCAGTTCATCTCTCCTCTGACTCCACCCAGCTGTCGGTACTACCCCTCCTGCTCGCAGTACGCCGTCATAGCAGTCCGCCGCCACGGTGCGGTGCGCGGGACATGGCTCGCGGTGCGGCGACTGGCGCGCTGCCACCCATGGGCGGCCGGCGGTGTGGACGACGTCCCGCCGGCACCTGAGACCTCGGCCCTCGACGGGCCTCGACGCGCGAGGAGCTCGACGCGATGAACTGGTTCGACACCCTGCTCTGGCCGCTGATGGTCGCGGTCGCGTGGATCATGGTCATGTTCCACAAGCTGCTCACGCTGGTGGGCCTGGAGTCCGGCTCGGGCTTGACGTGGACGCTGTCCATCGTCGGCCTCGTGCTGATCATCCGGGTGCTCCTGATCCCGCTCTTCGTGCGGCAGATCAAGGCCGCCCGCGGCATGCAGATGCTGTCGCCGGAGCTGCAGGCGCTGCAGAAGAAGTACCAGGGGCGCTCCGACCCGGCCTCCCGCGAGGCGATGACGCGGGAGACGATGGAGCTCTACCGCAAGCACGGGACCAACCCGTTCGCGTCCTGCCTGCCGATCCTGGCGCAGTCGCCGATCTTCTTCGCGCTGTTCCGGGTGCTGTCGAACCTCAAGAGCCTCGCTGAGCACAACTTCCAGGGCGGCAACCGGACGAGCATCGGTCCCCTGACCGAGCGCCTCGCCCAGGAGGCGAACAACGCGCAGGTCTTCGGCGCCAAGATCTCGGACGTCTTCCTGCAGCCGAACGCGACGACGGCGACGAGGGTCGTGTCCGTCTCGCTCATCGTGCTGATGTCGATCACGACGTTCACGACGCAGCGTCAGCTCACGCAGAAGAACATGCCGGCGTCGGCGATGCAGGGCCCGATGGCGCAGCAGCAGAAGATGCTGCTCTACATCCTGCCGCTCGTGTTCGCGCTGTCGGGCGTGAACTTCCCGATCGGTGTGCTCATCTACTGGTCGACGACCAACCTCTGGTCGATGGGGCAGCAGTTCTACGTCATCCGACGCAACCCGACCCCCGGCTCCGAGGCCGAGCGGATGATGAAGGAGCGTCGGGCGCGCAAGGCGGCTGCGAAGGGGATCGTCCTCGAGGACGAGACGAAGCCCGTCGAGGAAGAGACCACCAAGGGGCAGCGTCAGCAGCCGGTGCGCAAGGACCGCGCGAAGGCTCGGCCCACTCAGGGTGGCGCCCGCACGACGTCGTCCGGCGCGGCTGCTCGGCAGCCTGGATCCGGTGCCAAGAGCGCAGGTGCGAAGCCCGCGGCGTCGGGTCGGCCCACCGGTGGCACGGCGCGCGTCGCGGGAGCCAAGGGTGCTCAGGCGGCGTCGACGTCGGGCACAGCCAAGTCCGGTGCAGCCGGCGGCAGTGCAGCGAAGTCCGGTGCGGCGAAGCCCTCCGCCGCGAAGTCTGGTGCAGCGAAGTCCGGTGCGGCGAAGGCTGCTTCGGCGAAGCCCGCCGCCGGGAAGTCGTCGTCCGGATCGTCGGGCGTTGAAGCTGGCGCTACCGACGGCGTATCTGCGGGCGATGCGACGCAGGCTGATGCCGGGAAGTCGTCGACGACTGCGAAGTCGGCGGCCGTCCGGAAGTCGGCGGCCGGGCGAAAGTCGACCGGTGGCGAGAAGCCGACCGGTGACCAGAAGGCGGCGGGCGCCCCCGAGCGGACCCCCGGCACTGCCGGTGCGAAGGCCCAGCGCGCGCCGCGCGCCGCCCAGAAGAAGACCAGCGCCACGCCCGAGCGAACGGGTGGCGATGCCGGGACGGAGCGCCCGTCGAGTGACGGTGCGGAGTCCACCCCGAAGGACGAGCAGTGACCCGCGGCACAGCCGCCGTCGACCAGGAGAGCGGAATGACCGAGAGCATTGAGCAGCCCGCCGCTGATGAGGCCACGTTGACGCGGCGACTCGAGGAGGAGGGCGAGATCGCCGCCGACTACCTCGAGGAGCTCCTCGACATCACAGACTTGGACGGCGACATCGAGATCGACGTCGACCATGCGCGTGCATCCGTCGCGATCCTCGCGGAGGGCTCGTCCGGCCGAGGTCTGAAGCGTCTCGTGGGGGCGGACGGGGAGGTGCTCGACGCGCTCCAGGAGCTCACCCGGCTTGCCGTGCAGGCGCGCACGGGCGAGCGGAGCCGCCTGATGCTCGACGTCGCGGGCTACCGCGCGGGTCGTCGCGCCGTACTCGGGGACATCGCGAAGGAGGCGATCGCGCGGGTGCAGGAGTCCGGCGAGCCCGTTGCCCTCGAGCCGATGAACCCGTTCGAGCGCAAGGTCGTGCATGACGCCGTTGCTGCTGCCGGTCTGGTGAGCGACAGCGAGGGTGAGGAGCCGGGTCGGCACGTGGTGGTCCACCCGGCCGCGAGCTGACCGTCTGCCTTCGACGGCGGCCCTGGTTCCTGAGGGAACCGGGGCCGCCGTCGTTCTGTCGTCACCACGGGCACGGGGGCGAACCGCCAGGGGCCACGGACGGGTCGCCGCCGGGAGTTTCGCGATGGCGGGGCTTGTTCGGCATCCGAGGACCGACGACGGAGGTCTCGCGCGCGGCCGATTGTGGGCGTGTTTCACGTGGAACGGTTCCCGGGGTGTGGGGCGCGAGGGCAGAGCCGGTGTCGTCCGAGCACGTCGTTTCACGTGAAACAGAGGAGGCGCGACGCCGGTCAGCGTGCACAGGCGCGCGGTGGCACGACCGGGCGGCCTCTCATCCGATCAGTGGGTGAGCGTCGCTGCACCGGGGCGGGCCACGACCGCCTGTGGAGGTTGATGCGGCCATGAGGGAGAAGTCCGTCCCGGTCGGTCCCCGAGTCGGTCTCGAGGAGCGGCGCGGAGAGAGAC
Source organism: uncultured Actinomycetota bacterium (assembly GCA_963807045.1). Classification (GTDB taxonomy): domain Bacteria; phylum Actinomycetota; class Actinomycetes; order Actinomycetales; family Cellulomonadaceae; genus Actinotalea. The sequence continues at coordinate 1,407,600 of CAWDZL010000002.1, forward strand.
CGCCCCTCGCGGCGCCGGTCGCATTCCGCGGGCTGCTCATGACACGTGGGAGGCGTCGCCGTTGTGGCGGGAGTGGATCCCGTCGGCCTTCCTAGGGATCGCATCCCGTGCCTCGCCGGCTCCGTTCGCATGCAGATGCGTCGACCGGAAGACGCGTTCCTTCAGGAGCCCATTGGTGGGCGTTCAGTCGCGACCGGGCCGGGCGGGCGATCACAGCGGCAGGACCGGATCTGCTCCGCAGATTGCGGGGCGCTGTGCTGGGCGGGCTCGGGGCGCGGGACATCTAGGCAGCCCCATCCGAGGCACGCGACCGATGCTGCCGTGTTCGGTCGACGACGACACTCGCTCGCCTTGATGACTGATGGAGTCTGCGAGCGAGCGTCGGCGCGGGGCTCTCTCGTCGGCGAGGATAGCGACGGAGAGGGTGTTCGCGACGGCGCTGACGGGAGCGTCCGATCGGGGGCTCTTCCACGAGCCGCTCCGTCGGGGAGAGTGGGAGTGCGGCCCGGTGTCCTGTCGGCAAGGCTCTTTGGGCGAGCTCTCGGAATGCTGCGTGGTGCCTGTTCTGGTGCGCGGGGGCTGCCCGCTCTCGAATGTGGCAACCACTGACCGCCGGGTCCCTGACTGCCTTGTCGCCGCGCACGCCATCCGGTGCGTGAAGGCAGTTGGGGGAAACTCGGACCCGTTGAGAGCCAGGCTGGGCGGCGGAGTGATGCACCGATGACGGGCGCCCCGCACCGACATGCTGGCGCACCTATCAGCCTGCGCGCTGCTGGGCTCAGACGAGCAGAGGAGCTTGGCAAGCCCGCTCGCTCCGCGGGGTGTTGGACACGCGGGGTTGGTTGGTCGTTGAAGGGCCCTCGAATGTGCGACATCGCTTCCAGGGACGTGTAGTGGAGCAGCACTCCCGGTGGCTCAGCACTGCCGCGGGCGTTCAGGAGGCGAACGGCCGGACCGGTTCGGTCGCCAGCCATGCGGCGGATTCTGGGAGCCCCGCGCCTGGATCTCCACGGTGCGTTTCACGTGAAACAGAGCGGGATCGGCTCTCGCGTCGTCCGCGGCGGGGCCGCGAGTGTCACTGCTGGCGCACCGCCGGACCTCCGACGTCGCTGTCAAAGAGTCGCCAGATCGCTCGATGTCGATTCGTGCGTGGTGTCCGTGCAGAGGCCGAGACCCAACTCGGTGGGTCTGGGGTGCGCGGCCTGATCGGTCCTCTGAGCCAGTCATGGCCGAACCTGACGTCGTAGGAGAGTCCGGTCTGCTCGGCCACCCTGGTCTGCTCGGCCGCTCTGTTCTGCTCGGCCGGTCCGGTCTGGTCGGGCCGCTCCGATTTGCTCGGGTGCGGCGACCTCGCCAGCTTGGCCGGTTCACCTACAAACTGGCGCGGGTTGGCTGCCAGAGGCGCGCCATCCGACGACAGCACCCGAGCGGGCGGAGTGGAGTTCTCGTCGGCGGCAGCCTCGACGGGCGGGTGCCTCGCCGGTGCCGACCTCTGCGCTGTTCCACGTGAAACCGGGTCGACCCCGCGGACGCCCCGCCTGCTCAAGGCCGCTGATCATCCGCTGGCCCGGTGCCTGTACCAACCAGTCAGGCTCCTCCAGAGTCCCGGTTGTCCTGGCGTCGGTGGGAGACCCGGTCTCAACACCCCTCGAGTCCCATGGAGCTCGGTGAGCCGCCGGCGCCGTCATGTGGCACGGAGCACCTCGCGGACGGCATCGACCACTCGTGCCGGCCGCGACGCGTCCTGCCTGACGCGGCGCCGGGGTACCTCGCGCCTGGCGCAGCGGCATGACCACCGCTCACCGCTGGCGGGGGAGCGCGTTCGAGTCTCTGTTTCACGTGAAACAGCCTGGGACGGTGGCGCGGGCTGGCGCGCTGACCCGGGAAGATGAGGGTCATGACCCATCCCCCTGTCGACCCGACGTCCGCCGCGGTCCGAGAGCTGCTGGGCGCGGCATATCCGCTGGTCGCCCGCTTCGCCGAGCTCCTGGAAGAGCAGGGCGTCCTGCGCGGGCTTATCGGGCCGCGGGAGGTGCCGCGCCTCTGGGACCGTCACCTCCTGAACTCCGCGGCCGTCGCACCACTCCTTCCAGCGGCCGGCCTCCTCGTCGACGTGGGCACGGGCGCGGGCCTTCCCGGAATCGTGCTGGCGTGCCTGCGCCCCGATCTGCCCACGGTGCTCCTCGAGCCCATGGAGCGTCGGGTGCAGTGGCTCACGGAGGTGGTGGCTGAGCTGGGCCTGCCGTCGACGGAGGTTGTGCGCGGGCGCGCCGGCGAGGTACCGCTTCCAGGTCCGGCCAGGGCTGTGACGGCCAGGGCGGTGGCGCCGCTCGATCGCCTGGCGGAATGGACCCTCCCGATGCTCGGCGTCGGCGGGACCCTCCTTGCGATGAAGGGCAGCCGCGCCGCGGAGGAGATCGCGGCGGCCGACGAGGTGGTCCGACGACTCGGCGGAGGGACACCTGAGCTCGTCGAGGCGGCGGTTCTTCCCGGCGTCACGCCGACCACGGTCGTGCGCATCACCAAGGAGCGCGACGTGCCACCGCCCGTACCGGCGCTTCGCAGGAGGCCCGCCAAGAAGCGGGCCACTGGAGGGCGTCGGGACTGAGCACCGGCCCGCGCCACCCCTCGGGCGACCTCCTCAACACGGCAGCGAGCCCCAGAACCCGCGGAACGCGAGGCCTGGCACAGGGCTTCGACGTGTCGTGCGGGCGGCCCGGCGGCGGCGTTGGTCGGCCGAAGCGTGTGGACCACGGCGGGAACGTGACGTTGTGGATGGCAGGATGTGTCCGACCAGACGGAGGAGGCGCGGTGGAGCAGCAGGACGGTACGCCGTGGCACACGGCGGACCACGCCGACGATGAACGTCGGGCAGCCATCATCGATGGGCTCCCGCAGGTGGACGACAGCACCCCGCTCGCCGCACAGATCGCCGCCGACGCGCGGCGCCGGATCGAGCTCTCGGGCCGCCGTTTCCCGCGTCCGACGGCGACCCGGGTGCTGACGGTCGCGAACCAGAAGGGCGGCGTCGGGAAGACGACGACCGCCGTCAACCTCGCCGCCGCGCTGGCCCAGGCGGGCCTCAACGTGCTCGTCATCGACAACGACCCACAGGGCAACGCCTCGACGGCGCTCGGCGTGGAGCACCGTGCCGGCACGCCGTCGATCTACGAGGTGCTGATCGAGGACGAGGACCTGGCGGCGGTGATCCAGCCGTGCCCCAAGATCCCGCGACTGCTCTGCGCTCCCGCGACGATCGACCTGTCAGGCGCCGAGATCGAGCTCGTCTCCCTGGTCGCACGCGAGAACCGCCTCCGCAACGCGATCGACGCGTACCTGGAGCACCGGAAGTCGCTCGGGATGGACCGCATCGACTACGTCTTCATCGACTGCCCCCCGAGCCTCGGGCTGCTGACCGTGAACGCTTTCGTCGCCGCGCGCGAGGTGCTGATCCCGATCCAGTGCGAGTACTACGCGCTCGAGGGCCTCAGCCAGCTGCTGAAGAACGTGCACCTCATCAAGAACCACCTCAACCCGAGCCTGCACGTCTCGACGATCCTCCTGACGATGTACGACGCGCGCACGAACCTGTCGCACCAGGTGGCCGACGAGGTTCGCGAGCACTTCGGACCCCAGACGCTGCGCACCACCATCCCGAGGTCGGTCCGTATCTCCGAGGCGCCGAGCTACGGCCAGACCGTCATGACGTACGAGCCGGGGTCCACGGGCGCGCTCTCGTACCTCGCTGCCGCGCGAGAGATCGCCGAGCGGGGCGTCGACGACGCCGCCGGCACCCCGACCGAGCTTGCGAAGGAGGCCTGATGGCCGAGAAGAGGCGAGGCCTCGGCCGCGGGCTCGGAGCACTCATCCCCAACGCCGACGAGCGCGAGACGCGGCCCGTCGACGTGTTCTTCCCCGGGACGCCCGCTGACGCGGCGGCCGACACGTCCCGCGCCGGCACCGCGCCGGGTCTCCGTGACCTCGGTCCGCTCGACGGCGTCGTGCCCATGTCCGAGGTCCCAGGAAACGGGAACGGTGCCGGGCGAGGCGCCGACCACGCGTCCACGAGCAACGACACGGATCTCGTACCGGTGCCGGGCGCCTCGTTCGCCGAGCTACCCCTCGACGCGATCCGCCCCAACCCTCGTCAGCCGCGCACGGTGTTCGACGAGGAGGCGCTCGCCGAGCTCGTCGAGTCGATCCGAGAGATCGGCGTCCTCCAGCCCGTCGTCGTGCGGCGCCTGGAGCCCGAGCAGGACGGCAAGCGGTACGAGCTCATCATGGGCGAGCGCCGCTGGCGTGCCAGTGGCGAGGCCGGCGAGACGACGATCCCCGCGATCATCCGAGAGACGGCCGACGGCGACCTCCTGCGCGACGCGCTGCTGGAGAACCTGCACCGCAGCGACCTGAACCCGCTGGAGGAGGCCGCGGCCTACCAGCAGCTCCTCGACGACTTCGGCTGCACCCACGAGGAGCTGGCGCAGCGGATCCACCGCTCGCGTCCGCAGATCTCCAACACGCTCCGACTGCTTCGTCTGCCGCCGCACGTCCAGCGCCGAGTCGCCGCAGGCGTCCTCTCCGCCGGGCACGCCCGGGCGCTGCTCGGCCTGCCCGACGCCGCCGCCATGGAGCGGCTCGCCCAGCGGATCGTCGCCGAGGGCATCTCCGTGCGCGCCACGGAGGAGATCGTCGCGCTCGGGGGAGACCCGGAGCCGGCGCGACCGAAGCCGCGCGGGCCGCGACCCGGCGACCGCATCCAGGCGCTCGATGACCTCGCCGGCCGGCTCTCCGACCGCCTCGACACGAGGGTGAAGGTGAGCCTCGGCAAGACGAAGGGTCGGCTGACGGTCGAGTTCGCCTCCGTGCAGGACCTTAACCGGATCCTCGAGGTGCTCTCGCCGGAGGACCCGGGCCTGCTCCGCTGATCCGCCCGCGGGAGAGCGGTAGGTCAGACGAGGTCCGGACCGCCGGTCTCGACGGCATGCTCATCGAGGTGCGCGTCGGTGCCGAAGACGCGCACCAGCTCGATCTCCTCGGCCACGACTCCGGCGAGCCGGCGCACGCCCTCGCGGATCCGGTCCGGCGGCGGGTAGCAGAACGAGAGTCGCATGTGGTCCGCGCCCTGCTTGCCGTCGGCGTAGAACGCGGTGCCGGAGACGTATGCGACGAGGGCGGTGACTGCGCGGGGGAGCATCGCCTTGGCGTCGAGCCCGTAGGGCAGCTTGACCCAGGTGTAGAAGCCGCCGCCTGGGACGGTCCAGCTCGCCTCGGGCATGTGCTCGGCGAGGGCGCCGACCATGGCGTCCCGGCGTTCCCGGTACATCTCGCGGTACGCCTTGATCTGGCTGCGCCAGTCGTGGTTGGTCAGGTAGGTGGACACCGCGAGCTGCGAGGCGTTCGACGGGCAGAGGATCGCCGACTCCTGTGCCAGCACCAGCTTCTCGCGCAGGGACGGTGGCGCGACGGCCCAGCCCACCCGGTAACCGGGCGCGAACGTCTTCGAGAACGACCCGAGGTACACGACCCCGCTGTCGTCGATCGCCCGCATCGCAGGCATGGGCTCGCTGTCGAAGCCCAGGAGCCCGTACGGGTTGTCCTCGATCAGCAGCACATGGTGGCGCTGGGCGATCTCGAGGATCCGCGGCCGCCGCTCCAGCGACAGGCTCACGCCCGCCGGGTTGTGGAAGTTCGGGACGCAGTAGATCAGCTTCGCGGTGCGGCCCTCGGCGGCGAGCCGCGTCAGGGTCTCGTCGAGCGCCTCGGGGATGAGGCCGTGCTCGTCGAGCGGCACGTGCACGACGTCGGCCTGATACGAGTGAAAGACACCCAGCGCACCCACGTAGCTCGGTGCCTCCGCGACGACGACGTCGCCAGGGTTGACGAACAGTCGCGTCACAAGGTCCAGCGCTTGTTGTGAGCCGGTGGTGACAACAACGTCGTCCGGGTGGGCGTGGATGCCCTCGAGCCGCATGACCTCGAGGATCTGCTCGCGAAGCGTCTCGTCGCCCTGGCCGGAGCCGTACTGCATCACCGTCGTCCCGCGCTTCAGCATGAGCTCGTGCGCGGACTCCGCCAGTGCTTCCAGAGGCAGCCCCTCGAGGTACGGCATGCCGCCGGCGAGCGACACGACCTCGGGCCGGTTGGCCACGGCGAACAGGGCGCGGATCTCGGAGGCGCGCATGCCGTGGGTGCGATCGGCGTACGCATCCATCCACGGGTCGAGACGGGTCCCGGTGCCGGGCTGGACGGGGTGGGCGGCGCCGCGAGGGGCAGGAGCCACCCGCCCCATCGGCTCACCGTGATCGGGAGTCATAGGGGCAGTCTGCCACGCAGGGCCCCTCGGGCCCGAGACCTTTCACCCAGCGTCCGGTGGAAACCGCCGTCGGCGTGCGTTGTCACGACGGATCTTCCTCGCGCGGCCGAGCGAAACCCACGCTTCCCGCGGTGCAGAACGGCCCGCCGGCGCGGAGCCGACGGGCCGTCAGACGAACGATGTGCTCTGCGCTCAGCGCAGGACGTCCTCGATCTCGTTCACGAGGGCCGGCTTGGGGCGAGCACCGATGACCTGCTTGACCAGCTCGCCGCCCTTGTAGATGTTCAGGGTCGGGATCGAGATGATGTTGTAGGCCTGGCTGACCTGGGGGTTCTCGTCGGTGTTCAGCTTGGCCACCTTGACGCGACCCGCATAGGTCTCGGAGAGCTCCTCCAGGACCGGGGCGACCTGGCGGCACGGCCCGCACCACTCGGCCCAGAAGTCGACGACGACGGGGATGTCGGACTGGAGGACCTCCGCCTGGAAGGTCGCGTCAGTCACGTGCACAGTGCTCACAGGGTCTCCTCGATCTGCTCCGGAAGGGTGGCCGGCGTCGGCGGCTCGGCCGCGTGGACGAGTTCGGCCAGGTAGTGCTGGGCATCCAGGGCCGCGGCGCAACCGCTGCCCGCTGCCGTGATCGCCTGGCGGTACACGTGGTCGACGAGGTCGCCGCACGCGAACACCCCGGGGACGTCCGTGGCGGTGCCACGCGTGCCGTCACGGCCCGTGAGGACATAGCCCTCGGCGTCGGTCGCCACGGTGCCCGTCACGAGCTCGCTGCGCGGCACGTGCCCGATCGCGACGAACACACCGGCGACGTCGACCTCGCGCTCGGCGCCCGTCACCGTGTCCCGCAGCGTCACGCCACTCACCAGTGGGTCGCCGTGGATCGCGCTCACCTCGCTGTTCCAGGCGAAGCGGATCTTCGGGTCCGACGCTGCGCGGTCGGCCATGATCTTCGAGGCCCGCAGCTGGTCGCGGCGGTGCACGAGCGTGACCGACGACGCGAAGCGCGTCAGGAAGGTCGCCTCCTCGACGGCGGAGTCGCCGCCGCCGACCACGATCACGTCCTTGCCGCGGAAGAAGAACCCGTCGCAGGTCGCGCACCACGAGACGCCGTGGCCCGACAGACGCTTCTCGTCGGCGATGCCGAGCTCCCGGTATGCGGAACCCATCGACAGGATGACGGCGCGGGCGCGGAAGGTGTCGCCGCCGCCCGTGACGACGGTCTTGACCGGGCCGGCCAGGTCGACCTGGACCGCGTCGTCGTACAGGATCTCGGCGCCGAAGCGCTCGGCCTGCTTGCGCATGGTCTCCATGAGGTCCGGCCCGAGGATCCCGTCGACGAAGCCCGGGAAGTTCTCCACCTCGGTGGTGTTCATCAGCGCGCCACCCGCCGTGACGGAACCGGCGATGACGACGGGGGCAAGCCCCGCGCGTGCGGCATAGATGGCAGCGGTGTAGCCGGCTGGGCCGGACCCGATGATCACGAGGTCACGGGTGCTGTCGGTCACGAGAGTCCTTCGGTCGGTCGGTCGATCCTGCGGGCGTCAACCGATCCTAGGTCGGTTGTGTTCCCTCCCGGGCAGCGTCCCAGCAGGCGCCGACAGGCGTCCCACCGCGGCACGGTGGCCACCTCGTGGCACACCGGACTCGCTCAGGAGAGCTGCACCTCGAAGAGCTCCACACGGTTCTCCCCGGCCGGGTTCTGCGGCAGCTGGGTGAACCACAGCACGATCGTGCGCGCCTCGGTCGGCTCGCCGAGCTTGAGCACCGTCGTCGGGCTCATCGGTCCCGAGGTCAGCACCTCGCCCTGCGTCGGCGTCGACGGGTCGGTCGCACGCACCTCGACGTTCCCACCGGTGCCACCCGTGATGAGCGTCACCGTCGTCACCGTCGCGGGGGCCTCCAGCGTGACCGCGTACCCGATGCCGGGCTTCATGCCGAAGTCCGGGTTGTTGTACATCCGCGAGTACCACTTGGTGGTCGGGTCGCCGTCGATGGCGAGCTGCACGGCCTCCGGGTGCTCGTTGTTGTCGCCACCCGGCGGTGGGTCGAGCATCTGGGCGGACGCGATCACGGGGGTGTCGCCCGAGGGCTCCTCGCTGGCGGGCGCGGACGCCGTCGGCGTGGGCTCGGTGCTGGGGGCGGTCGTCTGCGTCGCGACCGGGCCGGGCTGGGCGCCATCGGGCCCGTCGCCGCCGATGGGCGGGGCGGACGCGGTGAGTGCCTTGACGGCCCAGACGAGCCCCAGGACCACCAGGACGCCGATGATCGCCAGGACGATGGGCGTGGCGTTGAGCGTGCGTCCGCGCGGCTCCTCGTCCGAGCCCACGAAGGCGTCGAACTCGTCGCCACGCGGGGCCGCCGGCTGCCACGCGGGCGGCGGCGTCGGACGGGCCGGGGGAAGGCTTGCAGCCGGGACGGGCGGCATCGGGGCGGACCCGGTGCCCACGCCGGCGCTGACGCCACCGGACGCCCCGAGACCTCCCGAGGTGACCGCGGGCGTCGGCGGGCGGCTGTAGGCCGGCGGCTGGGCAGGGGGCGGCGTCGCGGCGCGGCCCGAGCCGGCCGGGGGAGCCCCGAAGGCCTCCCGGACGGACTGGCGCTGCACCGGGCGCGGCTGCGCGTCGGGGGTGGCCGGACCGGCGTCGGGCATCGCACCGGCTGCGGCCGCCGCACCAGCTGCGGCCGCTGCACCGAACACACCCGAGGCGTCGGGCGCGGCGTCCGGGAGCGGGCTCTGGCGGGCCGCCTCCCGCGCGGCGGCCGAGCCGTCCGCGCTCCAGGGGCCGGACGGCACGGTGGCGCGGCGCTCGCCGGCGTCCAGGGCCGCGAACAGCGCCTCGGCATCGACGGCGCCCCACGGCTCGAGCTCGCGCACGAGGTCACCGGGGCTGTGCGGTCCGTCGTCGTGGGCGCCGAGCGTCACGCTGCAGAGAGTGTCGAGGTCGTTCGGGACGGCGGGCGACAGCTCGGCGGGGGCCACGGCCACACCCCCGACAGCCGGCGCGGCCGACACCCCGGGCGACGGCGGCACCACGGCGGCAGCGGTCGGCCACCGGCCGGTCAGGGCCAGGTACAGGAGCGCCACGAGACCGACGGTGTCGGCGCGCGAGGTGGCCTTGGCGTCGCCGCCGGCCGTGCCGAACAGCTCGCCGTCCATCGCCAGGCCGGCGACCAGCACGGACCCGTCCGGGGTGACGTGCACGGAGGAGGGGCGCAGCGCGAGGTGGTGCACGCCGCGACGCCGGGCGAGCTCGAGGGCCTGAGCGGCCTCGCCGACGACGGCGCGAGCGACGTCCGCGTCGAGCGGTCCGTGGGCGGTCAGCTCGGCGAGGCTCTGGCCGACGAGCGGCTCGGTGACCGTGTATGCGACGCCCTCGTGGTCGCCGACGTCGAGGACGCGCAGCAGGCGCCGGTCGGTGACCAGGGCGGCGCGCCGGGCGGCGTCCTGGGCGGCGGCGACATCGACCCCACCGCCGCGGATCACGAGGGCACGCACCGGGCGGTCGAGGATCTGGTCGCGTGCGCTCCAGCACTCGACGCCGGGCAGGTCCGTCGCGACTGGCTGGTGGAGGCGGTAGCGCCCTGCGAGCAGGGTGCCACGACCGATGACGACGTCCAGACGATCACCTCCACGTCGGTCGGCCCGCGCGGAACCCGCGCGAGCCGGGCCCGCGCCGCGGGCGGCACCGGGCGCCCTCATGCTACGGCGAAGCCGCGCAAGAACGGGGCTCGCCAGGGCGTCGAGCTCGGCGACCCCGAGTCGGCGCAGCAGCGCCACGTACACCGCGACCATGATCAGGCCGACGACGCCGCATGCCGCGACGGCCCGGAACCAGCCGCCGGAGGCCAGGTTCCCGAAGAGCCGTAGGACGAACCAGCCGACCCCGGTCGCGACCAGCGCGGACAGGCCGGCGCGGACGTGCAGCCGGATGATGCGGCTCAACCCGCCACCGAGCCGGTGCCACACCTGCGCACCGCCCCACACGGCACCCATCACGTAGGAGAGCGCCATGCCGGCGGCGCACCACGCGACCCAGTGCTGCGGCGAGGCGAGCACGCGACCGAGGAGGCCGACGAGCACCACGACCGCCGCCATCGCCACCTGGATGCGGAACAGGCCCTTGGCGTCCTCGTAGGCGTAGAAGACGCGCTGGCAGAGCGTCCATGCGCCGAGGGCCACGAGGCCGGCCATGAAGGCGACGATGATCGGTGCCATCGCCTCGGCGTCGGCCGCCTCGCTGTTCGGGTACATCGCTCGCACGACCGGAACGCCCAGCACGGCAACGGCGGGCGCGGCGAACAGCGTGAAGACCGCGACCGTGCGCAGGCCGTGCGAGAAGTCGGCGCGGACCGCGCGGAGATCGCGCGCGGCGGCGTGGTCGGACAGCTGTGTGAAGAGCGCGGTGACGAGCGAGACCGTGACCAGCGAGTGCGGCAGCATGAAGATGCCGAACGCGTTCGTGTAGGCGAGGTAGCCCGCGGTGCCCTCGTGCGCGTGCTCGGTCGCCGCCGACGCGATGTTCGTGATGGCGAACGTGCCGATCTGCCCGACGGCGAGGGCGGCCACGGTCCATCCGGCCACCCGTCCGGCGCTGCCCAGCCCGGCGCCGCGCCACCCGCCCCGTGGCCGGTAGCGGAAGCCGCTGCGGTACAGCGGGACGACGAGCACGAGCGCCTGGGCGACCACGCCGAGGGTCATGAGCCCGGCGAGCACGCCGATGCGGGAGCCGTCCCAGATCGAGAGGTCCTCGGGCTGACCGCGGGCGGGCCGCTCGAACGTCCCGTACATCGCGATGAACACCGCGAGGCCCGCGATGGCCACGATGTTGTTCACGACGGGTGCCCACATGTACGGCCCGAACATGCCGCGGGCGTTGAGCACCTGCCCGAGCATCGTGTAGACGCCGTAGAAGAAGATCTGCGGGAGGCACCACAGCGCGAAGGCGGTCGCCAGGGTGATGTTCTGCTCGCTCCGCATCGCGATGCGCACGATGATCGGGGCGGCCAGCGTGAGGACGACGGTCGCGCCACCGAGCAGGACGAACGAGAGCGTCAGGAGGCGGTTGACGAACTCCTGGCCGTTCGCCGAGCGGTAGGCGCGCACGACCTGCGGCACGAGGACGGCGTTGAGGACGCCACCGCCGAGCAGCATGTAGAAGATGTTCGGCAGCGTGTTCGCGACGGAGAACGCGTCGCCCGCAAGGGTGCCGGTGAGCCCGACCGCCGCCACGAGCATGGCGTTGCGGACGAGGCCGAGCACGCGCGAGACGGCGGTGCCAGCAGCCATCACCGCGGCGCTCCGCCCGAGGCTGGTCTCGCTCATGGCCGCGGCACCTCCTCCGCCTGCTCCTCGTGTTCCTCCGGGGAGAGGGCGTCCGGCCCGGAGTCGACCGGGCGGGCGCGCCGCCCCGTCCGGCCCCGCCGAACGGTCCGGATCAGCCCGACGACCAGTCCGATCAGGAGCAGCCCGCCGAGCACCGCCGTGCCGATGCGCTCCCAGTCTGCCCGCACGCGCACGGTGAACTCCTTGCTGCGGTCCAGCACGGCGCCGTCGGGCGTGCGCAGCTCCACCGTCACCCCGACATCGGCCGACTGGACCGCGTGCACGGGCACCCGTACGAGGACGTCGCTCGCGGCCTCCACGGTCACCGTCACGGGCTCGTCCGCGACGAGCCGGCGGTCCGACGGCCGCAACGCGACCTGGACGGTGACGGCCTGGTCGAGGGTGTTCGTGACCTGGACGGGCAGGCCGCCCGACGTCGACGTCAGGTTGATGGGTCCGGCCGGCGGCTGGACGGTGACCAGCTCCTCGAGCGCCCGCGTCGCGTCCCAGGTGGCCTGCACGACGCGCGCGCGGCCCACCGGGTCGGCGCGCCAGGCCACGGCGGTCGGCGCGAGGAGCTGCAGCTCGGCGTCGCCCAGGATCGTCTCCGGTGCCTTGACCATGCTCGCGACGTGCTGGCGGCCCTCGACGGCCTCGCGCAGCGTCGTGACCGCGTTCGCGCCCACCTCGGACGAGTCCGCGGTGCGGCCCGGCAGGGTGCCGCGGTCGACGTCGGGCTCGGGCAGGTCCACGAGCGACGCGACGGTGTCGAAGCGCACCCACGGCGCGGCCTCGAGCGCGTCGAGCTGGCCCTCCACCTGTGCCGGGTCGGGCTGCCAGGTGCGCGGCATCGTCACGAGGAGGTGGCGCCCGTCGTTCGGGCGCTCGCGGGTGATGACGGCCAGCTCGGCGAGGAGATCCTGCCCGGCCGTCGCGGGCGTGACCGCCTGGGCTGCGCCGCCCGACGACGTCGCGGGCGTCACGTCGCCCGACCCACCGTCCGTCACGCGACCGTCCTCGCCCGGGCCCGCCTCGTCCGGTCCGCCGACGACGCCGGTCACGAACGCGGTCGAGAGCCGCTCGTCCGGAACGAGGAGGGGGACGTCCTCGCCCCCGACCGACGCCGAGCCCCGGCCGGACGGCGTGTAGGTGAGGACCCCGGGTGCGGGCAGCTCGCCCGGCCCGACGACGAGGGCGTCGAACCCGGCACGGTCGGCGAGCGACGCCGTCGGGAGGTCCGGCAGCTCGTCCGCGGGCCATGCGATCGACACGTCCGCGTCGTCGGGCAGGGCGGTGTCGACGTTCCGGGCGCGGGCGATCGCGGCGTCGAGCAGGTCGGCCGTCCCGGCGTGCGCGAGCGCCGCGAGGTCGGGGTCGAGGTAGGGCAGGAGGTCGACCTCGCGGTCCGCGGTGCCCTCGGCGAGGCTCCGATGCCCACGACTGCGCCGTCGGGCCCGCGCCGTTGGTCGGGTCGACCAGCCACGGGTCGATCGCCCAGGAGACCTCCGGGTGGTCCGCCGTCGCCTCGAGGAGCGCACCGAGGCGCCCGTCCGGGCCGGTCAGCTCCTCCAGCTTGCCCACCCAGGAGCCGGTGAGGGGGTCGACACCGACGCCGGTGACGGGCGCGACCAGGCTCAGCGTCGTCGGCGTCACGTCCTGGTCGGGGAACCAGAGCAGGAAGGTGCGGGCCAGGCCGAGCCGGGCGCGCGCGGCGTCCGCCTGGTCGACGAGCTGGACCGCGAGGCCGCGCGCCCCCCAGGAGGCGAGGCGGCGCGGCAGGCCCAACGACGCGGCAGGGACCGTGAGGTCCACGGTCGCGCTCTGTCCGGGGCCGAGCGGCGCGTCGAGCGCCTGCTGCAGGATCGCCGTGGGGAGCTCCGCATCCGTCGCGGCGGTGCGCCACTGGTCGAGGGAGAAGCGGCTGATGAACGCGCGGCGGTCCAGGTGCACGAGGACGAGCGGCTGGGCGACGGTGCCGGTCGACGTGTTGCGCAGCTGCAGGCGCAGGTGCAGGTCGTCGCCGAGGCTGAGCACCGGGTCGATCTCCGTCACCGCGACCTCGACGGGCAGGCCGGTCGCCACCTGGTCCGCCGGGTCCGGCGTCGGCGTCGGCTCAGCGGTCGCGCGCGCCGTCGCGCCGGTGGCGCCGGCCGCCCCTGCGGCGCCGGCCGCCGGTGACCCGCTCGCGGGCGTGGCCGCGAGGCCGCCCACGAGCAGGGCGGCTGCGATGCCGGCCGTCAGGCCGGCGGCGGTCCGACCGCCTGCATGACTCATCCGCCGGAGACGACCACCGCGCGGGCCGCCGCCGCGAGGCGTCGCTCGTTCGGGTAGGCGAGGCGCTCGGGGAGCTGGTCGACGGGCACCCACGCGACGTCCTCCGCCTCGCCGTCCGGGTCGCCCGCGACCGTCAGCTCTCCGCCGTCGGCGCGCAGGAGGAAGTGGTGGACGACCTTGTGGACGCGGTGGTCGTCGCCCGTGAACCAGTAGTCGATGACGCCGAGCTGCTGCAGGATCGAGCCTTGGATGCCCGTCTCCTCCGCGATCTCGCGGACGGCGGCCTCCTCCGGGGTCTCGGCGCCCTCGAGGTGGCCCTTCGGCAGGCACCACTCGAGGCGGCCGGCGCGGTTGCGGCGTGCGATCACGGCGGCGTGCGGGGTGGTGGGGCGGCGGGCGACGACGAGGCCGCCGGCGGACGTCTCCTCGACGACGGGCAGCGCGCGCGGCGCCCGTCGAGGCCGTTCGTGGCCCTCGTCCGAGGCGAGGTGGAGGGCGTGACCCCCGGGCGGCGTCGGCACAGGTCCGGGCCTGGGCACGGGGTCGACGCTCGCCATGCACGACACTGTATCGACCGCATCTGGCACGCTGGTGTGTCGTGCCACCCACTCCTCGCCCCGCCGACGTCTCCCTCGTCGCCCTGCAGCGACGCGCGGTCGACGCGCTCGCCGAGCTGGCGCCCGACGCCATCGACCTGGGCCGCCGCTTCGCGGACGCCGGGTTCGAGCTGGCGCTCGTCGGCGGACCGGTCCGCGACGCCTTCCTCGGCAGGCCCAGCGCCGACCTCGACTTCGCGACGTCGGCCACCCCGGACGACACGGAGCGCATCCTCGCGGCGTGGGCCGACGCGCACTGGGACATCGGCCGCGAGTTCGGCACGATCGGGGCCCGGCGCTTCGCACGCGGCGGGCGGCCCGACGTCGTCGTCGAGGTCACGACGTACCGCACCGACTCCTACGACGCGTCTTCCCGCAAGCCTGTCGTGGCATTCGGCGACACGCTCGAGGGCGACCTGTCCCGGCGGGACTTCACCGTGAACGCGATGGCGGTCCGGCTGCCGGACCTGGTGTTCGTCGACCCGTTCGACGGCCTCGCCGACCTCGCCGCCCGCCGGCTGCGCACGCCCGTCACCGCGGAGCAGTCCTTCGACGACGACCCGCTGCGGATGATGCGGGCGGCGCGGTTCGCGGCCCAGCTCGGGTTCGCCGTCGACCCCGACGTCCGCGCGGCCGTCGAGGCCATGGCGGACCGGATCGCCATCGTGTCCGCCGAGCGGGTGCGCGACGAGCTGGTCAAGCTGCTGCTGGCCCCCGACCCGCGACCGGGCTTCGAGGTGCTCGTCGACACGGGCCTCGCCGAGCACGTGCTCCCGGAGCTGCCGGCGCTGCGGCTCGAGATCGACGAGCACCACCGGCACAAGGACGTCTACCAGCACTCGCTCACGGTCCTCGCGCAGGCGATCGCCCTGGAGACCGGCACCCACGACGCGCCGTCGGGGCCCGTCCCCGGCCCGGACCTGGTGCTGCGCCTGGCCGCGCTGCTGC
Organism: uncultured Actinomycetota bacterium; assembly: GCA_963807045.1. Classification (GTDB taxonomy): domain Bacteria; phylum Actinomycetota; class Actinomycetes; order Actinomycetales; family Cellulomonadaceae; genus Actinotalea. The sequence goes on from CAWDZL010000002.1 coordinate 1,423,063, forward strand.
ACGACGTCGGCAAGCCGGCGACGCGACGGTTCGAGTCGGGCGGCGGCGTGAGCTTCCACCACCACGAGCTCGTGGGCGCGAAGCTCGTCGCGCGCCGGCTCAAGGCGCTGCGGTTCGACAAGGAGACGGTGCAGGCCGTCGCGCGGCTCACCGAGCTGCACCTGCGCTTCCACGGCTACGGCGAGGGCCAGTGGACCGACTCCGCCGTGCGCCGGTACGTGACCGACGCCGGGCCGCTGCTGGAGCGCCTGCACCGCCTCACGCGGTCCGACTGCACCACGCGCAACCGGCGCAAGGCCGAGCGCCTGCGCGGCGCGTACGACGACCTGGAGCGCCGGATCGCCGCGCTCGCCGAGGCTGAGGAGCTCGCGTCGATCCGGCCGGACCTGGACGGCCAGGCGATCATGGCGATCCTCGGCGTCCCGCCCGGGCCGGTGGTGGGCCAGGCGTACCGGTTCCTGCTTGAGCTGCGGCTGGACCGCGGGCCACTGCCGGCGGAGGTCGCCGAGGCCGAGCTCCGCGCGTGGTGGGCGGGGCGGGCCGACGCCGGGCCCGACGCCGGGCCCGACGCCGCGGCTGCGCCCGAGCCTGCGCCCGGGCAGGGCTGAGCGGGCGGCGTCGTGCGCCTCTGGTCCGTCCACCCGCGGTACCTGGACCGCGCCGGTCTCACCGCGTGCTGGCGGGAGGCGCTGCTCGCGCAGAAGGTGCTGACCGGGACGACGCGCGGCTACCGCCGCCACCCGCAGCTCGAGCGGTTCCTGGCGGGCAGCACGCTCGAGGCCCAGCGCGCGGGCACGGTGGCCGACGGCGGTGCGCCAGCCGGGCCGGAGGCGGGCTCGGCGCCGGACGGGGTCGCGCCCGGATGGCCCGGCGACGAAGTCGTCGCGTACCTGCACGTGGTGGCCGACGCCGCGGCCGAGCGCGGCTACGTGTTCGACCGGTCGCGCATCGCCGGCCCGCGACCCGACGTGGTGCCGATCGCCGTGACGGACGGGCAGGTCGCGTACGAGTGGGTGTTCCTGTGCGCGAAGCTCGCCGCCCGCAGCCCGGATGTGCTGGAGCGCTGGCGGGACGTCGTCGTGCCGGAGGTGCATCCGATCTTCATGGTGGTGCCCGGGCCGGTGGCGGCGTGGGAGGTCGTGCCGGGCGCCTGACCGCGTCGGTACTCAGCCGACGACGTCGAGCTCCGCCTCCGCGCGGGCGTTCGACCGCCCGTACCCCACCGCCAGGACGACGAGCACCGCTGTCAGCGCGATGAAGACCACCGGCGACCAGCCTGTGTCCGGCAGCACCAGGTACGCCAGCGCGGCGGCCCCCACGAGTGCGGCGTTGTAGAGCATGTCGTAGAGGGAGAACGCGCGGCCCCGGTAGGCGTCGTCGGTGTCCCGCTGCACGATCGTGTCGACCGCGATCTTCGCGCCCTGGACGCTCAGCCCCAGCAGGACCGCGGCGACCCCCACCACCCCGAGCGACCACGACGTCGCGAGCAGCGCCTGCCCCACGGCCCCGATCCCGAGGCACGTGACGATCCACCGGGCGGGCGAGAGCCGCTCGTGCGCGAGGGGCGTGAGCAGGATCGACAGCCCGTTCCCCACGAAGGACAGGCCGCCGATCAGCGCGAACGTCGCGAGCCCGGCGTCGGCGTCCGCGGGGTCCTCGAGCAGGTTCCGCGCGATGAGGATCCACGCCATGAGGTTCACGCCGTAGATGAACCGGTGCGCGGCCATCACGCCGAGCGCCAGGGCAGGCGTCCGACGTCGGACCAGCCAGCGCGCGCCGTCCGCCAGCTCCCCGAGGCTCGCCCGCACCGCGCTCGCCAGGCCGCGCGTGCCGCCGTCGGGCCCGAGCTGGTCCGCGCGCAGCCGCAGCGCCAGTGCCCCGCCCCCCGCGAACAGCGCCGCCCCCAGCACCACGGCCGCCACGTCCCGCCCGACACCCTCCGGCAGGGCCAGGCGAAGCAGCAGCCCGCCGGCCAGGCCCAGCGCCCAGGCCACCGCGCCGAGCGTCGGTGTCACCGTGTTGGCCATCAGCAGCTGCGGCCGGGGGACGACGTGCGGCAGCCCGGCCGACAGCGCCGACAGCAGGAAGCGGTTCACGCCGAGCGCGACGAGCGCGAGCACGTAGACCGGCCAGCCGACGCCGCCCGTCGCCATGAGGAGCGCCAGCACCAGCGCGAACGCCGCCCGGACGAGGTTGCCGACGAGCAGCACCTGTCGGCGACGCCACCGGTCCAGCAACGGCCCGACGAACGGCGCCAGCACCGTGAAGGGGAGCAGCTGGACGGTGAAGCCCAGCACGATCGCGCCCGTGTCCGCCGCCTTCTCCGGCGAGAAGAAGAACAGGGTGGTCAGGCCCATCTGGAAGAACCCGTCCCCGCACTGCGAGACGAGGCGGACCGTGAAGAGCTTGCGGAAGTCGCGGTGGACGGCGACGGTGCGCAGGTCGGCCAGGACGCTCACGCCACGCTCCGGGGGCTGGTCACCATCGCAGGCTAGCGCCCGCGATCCGGCCCGCCGCCGACGCCGCCGGGGCAGGATCGAGGCATGGACCTCCCGCGCGAGCCGTGGTCGATCGGGCCGGACGACGTCGTCGGGCGGATGGCGAGCGATCGCACCGCCGGGCTCACCGCGGGCGAAGCCGCCCGCCGGTTGGCCGAGCACGGGCCCAACGAGCTCGAGTCCGAGCCGCCGACGCCGGTGTGGCGGCGGGTGGTCGCCCAGCTCGCCGACCCGCTCGTCGTGCTGCTGCTCGCCGCCGTCACCGTGTCGCTGGTGGCGTGGGTGGGCGAGGGCGCCGAGGGGTGGCCGTTCGACGCCCTGGTGATCGGCGTGATCGTGGTGCTCAACGCGGTGCTGGGGGTGGCGCAGGAGCGCCGGGCCGAGGACGCCGTCGCCGCGCTGGCACAGATCAGCGCGCCGGTGGCCTCGGTGGTGCGTGACGGCGTCCGGCAGCGCGTGCCGGCGCGTGAGGTGGTGCCTGGTGACGTGCTGGTGCTCGCCGAGGGCGACACCGTGCCGGCCGACGCCCGCCTGCTCGCCGTGGCGTCGCTCACCGTCGCGGAGGCGGCGCTCACCGGGGAGAGCGAGGCGGTGGCGAAGTCCGTCGGCGCGCTGTCCGGCCCGACGGCCCTCGGCGACCGCACCTGCATGGTGTTCGCCGGGACGGCCGTGACGCGGGGAACGGGCGAGGCCGTCGTCACCGCGACCGGGATGGCGGCGGAGACGGGCCGCATCGCACGCCTCCTGTCCGAGACCGAGCAGGCGCCGACGCCCCTGCAGCGTGAGATCGCCGGCGTCGGGCGCATGCTCGGCATCGCCGTGGTGAGCATCGCGCTGGTGGTGGTCGGCACGCTCGTCGTCGTCTCGGACCTGCGTTCGCTCGCCGACTGGGTGACGGTGCTGCTCCTCGGGGTGTCGCTCGCGGTGGCCGCGGTGCCGGAGGGGCTGCCGGCGGTGCTGTCCGTGGTCCTGGCCATCGGCGTGCAGCGCATGGCTGGGCGGCGGGCGATCGTGAAGAGCCTCTCGTCGGTGGAGACCCTGGGCTCGGCGAGCGTGATCTGCTCGGACAAGACCGGCACGCTCACGCAGAACGCGATGACGCTGGTGCGGGTGGTGACGGCGTCGGGCGTCGCGCGCGTCGAGGGCGTGGGCTTCGAGCCGGTGGGCGAGGTCCGGGCCGACGGCGGTGCCCTCCTCGCCGCCGCGGGCGCGGCCCCGGCCGACGGCGCACTGCTCGCCGAGGTGCGTGCGGTGCTGGGGGCGGGCAGCGCCGCGAACGACGCCGTGCTGCGCACCGACGACGCCGGGCGCTGGGTGATCGAGGGCGACCCGACCGATGCGGCCTTCCTCGTCGCCGAGCGCAAGCTCGGGACGCACGAGGCGCGGGCGGCGCGGTTCCGTCGCGTGGGCGCCGTGCCGTTCACCTCCGAGCGCAAGCTCGATGTCCGCCGTCCACCACGACGCCGAGCGTGACCGGCATACCGTCATGGTCAAGGGCGCGCCCGAGGTGCTTCTGCCGCGGTGCACGCACGCGCTGGTGGGCGGCGACGTCGTGCCCCTCACCGACGCCGCGCGGGCCGAGGCCACGGCGGCTGTCGATGCGATGTCCGCCGACGCGCTGCGCACCCTCGGCGTCGCGATGCGGAGGAGCTGCCGGACGGCGTCGACCCGGCTGCGCCCGACGAGGGGGTCGAGCAGGACCTGGTGTGGTGCGGCGTCGTCGGCATCATCGACCCGGCCCGGCCCGAGGCGGCCGACGCCGTGGCCGCCGCCCGGCGTGCCGGCATCAGGGTGATCATGATCACCGGGGACCACCCCCGCACGGCGCTGCGGATCGCGACGGACCTCGGGATCGTCGGGCCGGACGCCCGGGTGGCGACCGGGCTGGAGCTCGACGGGCTGGATGCGGACGGGTGGCGCGACGTCGTCCGCGGCACCTCGGTGTTCGCCCGGGTGGCGCCCGAGCACAAGCTCGCGATCGTCGATGCGCTGCAGGCCGAGGGGCTCGTCGTCGCGATGACGGGCGACGGGGTGAACGACGCTCCCGCGCTGAAGTCGGCGGACATCGGCGTCGCGATGGGGGTGGCCGGTACCGAGGTGACGCGGCAGGCCGCCGCGATGATCCTCGCCGACGACAACTTCGCGACGATCGTCGCGGCGGTGCGCGAGGGGCGCGGCATCTTCGAGAACATCCGCAAGTTCCTGCGGTACCTGCTGAGCTCGAACATGGGCGAGGTGCTGACGGTGTTCGGCGGGGTGGTGCTCGCGGGCGCGCTCGGGCTCACCGGGCACGGCGAGGTGGTGGTGCTGCCGCTTCTCGCGACCCAGATCCTGTGGATCAACCTGCTCACCGACACCGGTCCGGCGCTCGCGATGGGCATCGACCCGCAGACCGACGACGTGATGTCCCGGCCGCCGCGGCGCCTGACGGACCGCGTGATCGACGCGGCGATGTGGCGCGACGTCGTGTGGATCGGGCTCGTGATGGCGGTGGTGTCGCTGTTCGCGATCGACCTCCACCTGCCCGGCGGGCTCGTGGAGGGGCACGACGGTGTGGCCCTCGCCCGGACCGCCGCGTTCACCGTGCTGGTCCTGGCGCAGCTCTTCAACGCGTTCAACGCTCGCTCGGGGACGTCGACGGCGTTCCGCCGCACGCACAACCGGTGGCTGTGGGGGTCGGTGGTGCTCGCGGTCGCGCTGCAGGTGGCGGTGGTGCACCTGCCGTTCCTCAACCACGCGTTCGGGACGGCACCGCTGGACCTCGGGCAGTGGGCGGTGTGCGTCGCGCTCGCGAGCGTCGTGCTCTGGGCGGAGGAGGCCCGCAAGCTGGTGCTCCGCCGTCGGGCGCGCGCCTGACGCGAAGACGCCGTCACGCATTCCGTGACGAACCCTTCGCGCCGAGCGCGCACCCCGGGCCGCAGGGCATCGGGTGTCCCCTCCAGCCACCGGCTGCCAGGGCGTCAGCCACCTGACCGGCCGTCGCGCACGGCGTCACGGCGACGTGTCGCCACCGGTACCGGAGCGTGCGATCGCCTGTCTCGAGCAGGACGACGTTGTCCCGCCACGTGTCGGCGTCGGTGCGCCCGCCCGGATGCCCGAGCTGTCCGTCGAGCTCGACCCGCACCTCGAACCCGTCGTAGATCCCGTCGGCGCGCAACGACAGGCCACCGAGCGACTGTCGCACCTGAAGCTGCGCGCGGGGCAGACCGTGGCGTCGCTCGACGTCATGGTGATAGCGCCGTTCGAGCGCCGACTCGAGGCCCGCCTCGACCTCCGCGACGAGGTAGCGCAGCAGCGCCGACCCGCGGAAACGGCCGCGGCGCTCGATCGCTGCGAGGATCTCGAGGGGCCGGACCCCGGCCCTCGCCGCGCGGCACACCCAGCCGACCGCGTCGTCCACCGAGCGAGCTGCGGCGACGAGGTCCACCACGGTGTCCGACCGCCAGATGGTGCGCGGGCGGCCGCTCGCCGGGGGCGGGCTCGTGCGCAGGTGGACGACGAGCCCGGGTGATGGCCGGACGCGGCGGTCTGCAGGGACGGTCACGACGACGGCACGGGGGACGTCGGCCGTGAAGTCGTGGCGCAGCGCGGCCGACTCGTGGCTCAGCGCGGCCCCGCGGCCCGCGTAGAGCAGGCCTGCCCACGCGACGGTGCGCGGGCGGAGCGGGCCCGTGTGCGTCACGACGACGCCGCGGTGCACGCGTTGCCAGCGCTCGCCGTCGACCTGCCGCGAGATCCATGACCGGTCGGCGCCGAGCTGCTGGAGCTGCGCGACCGTCACCGCGCCGCCCTGCCGCCGGGCGACGTCGTCGACACGAGCTGCGGTGATGCGCATGCCTCGAGCATGCGACGCGTCGCACGCACCCGGTCGCCCGGGCCCGTGCCCGCTGTGGACGACGTCGCGCCGCGGACCCCTGGGGACCGGCGCCGCCCATCCCGTCGCGCGAAGACCTCGTCACGCATTCCGTGACGAATGCTTCACCGCACGACGCCGAGCCCGGGCGCTGCGTGCGACGAGGGGCCCGGCACCACCAGGTGCCGGGCCCCTCGTCTGAGTCGATCCGAGGTGCGGGCCGGAGCCCGCTACCGCCTACCTCAGCGCTCGACCTCGCCGCGGATGAAGGCCTCGAGGCGCTCGCGGCCCTCGGTGTCCTCCATCTGCACGGGCGGGGACTTCATGAAGTAGGTCGCCGCGGAGAGGATCGGGCCACCGATGCCGCGGTCCTTGGCGATCTTCGCCGCGCGCAGCGCGTCGATGATGATGCCGGCCGAGTTCGGGGAGTCCCAGACCTCGAGCTTGTACTCCAGGTTCAGGGGCACCTCGCCGAACGCGCGGCCCTCGAGGCGGACGTACGCCCACTTGCGGTCGTCGAGCCACGCGACGTAGTCCGACGGGCCGATGTGGACGTTGCGGTCCTCCTTCTTGCCGGCCAGCGGACCGTCGTGGAGGTTGGACGTGACGGCCTGCGTCTTGGACAGCTTCTTGGACTCCAGGCGCTCGCGCTCGAGCATGTTCTTGAAGTCCATGTTGCCGCCGACGTTCAGCTGGTACGTCCGGTCGAGGATGACGCCGCGGTCCTCGAAGAGGCGGGCCAGCACGCGGTGCGTGATGGTGGCGCCGACCTGCGACTTGATGTCGTCGCCGACGATCGGGACGCCCGCGTCCTCGAACTTCTTGGCCCACACCGGGTCGCTGGCGATGAACACCGGGAGCGCGTTGACCATGGCCACGCCGGCGTCGATGCAGCACTGGGCGTAGTACTTGTCGGCTTCCTCGGACCCGACGGGCAGGTAGGAGATGAGGACGTCGACCTTCGCGTCCTTCAGCGCCTGCACCATGTCGACCGGCTCGGCGTCCGACTCCTCGATGGTCTGGCTGTAGTACTTGCCCAGGCCGTCGCGGGTGTGGCCACGCTGAACGGTGACGCCCAGCGGCGGCACGTCGGCGATCTTGATCGTGTTGTTCTCGCTGGCGACGATCGCCTCGGCGAGGTCGAAGCCCACCTTCTTGGCATCGACGTCGAACGCAGCGACGAACTCGATGTCACGAACGTGGTACGGGCCGAACTGCACGTGCATCAGGCCCGGGACCTTGCTGTTGGGGTCGGCGTCCGCGTAGTAGTGGACGCCCTGCACCAGCGACGCGGCGCAGTTACCGACGCCCACGATCGCGACGCGGATCGAACTCATCATCGCTCCTCAGATCTACTCAGTGCCGGGGCGCGGTTGCGCCGTCAGCGGTGTCCGGGCCGGTCGTTCGGCCGTGCCCGTCGTTTCGTGCGCGGCGGACGCCGCGTTCGTTGTCGATCAGTCCGTCCAGCCAGCGGACCTCGCGCTCGACCTGCTCCAGACCGTGACGCTGCAGCTCCAGCGTGTAGTCGTCGAGCCGCTTGCTCGTGCGGCTGGCGGCCTCCCGGACCTGCTCCAGCCGCTCGGTGAGGCGCGTGCGCCGACCCTCCAGGATCCGCAGCCGGGTCTCGGCGTCGGTCTGGGAGAAGAGGGCGAACCGCACCCCGAAGTGCTCGTCCTCCCACGAGGCCGGACCGGACTCCGTCAGCATCGCGGCCAGGTGCTCCTTGCCGTCGGCCGTGAGCTGGTAGACGATCCGGGCCCGCTTGCCGGAGAGGGCGTGGGGGGGTGGGGTCTGACTCGCGTCGGTCCCCACGATGAGCCGACGATCGGACAGCGTCCGCAGGCAGGGGTACAGCGACCCGTAGGACAACGCGCGGAAGGAGCCCAGCAGCAGGTTGAGCCGCTTGCGCAGCTCGTACCCGTGCATCGGCGTCTCGGCGAGCAACCCGAGGATTGCCAGCTCGAGGACGTCGGAGCGACCTCGCACCCGGAGTCTCCAGCCTGTGGGACCGCGGCCCGATCTATCGACGGGATCCAGCGGACTGATGTATCGAACTGATACATCGAGAGTAGGGGTGGCACCGTCGGCTTGGCAAACACCACGTGAACGACGCGCGTGTTCGGTGCTCCATCTCCGGCCGCAGGCCTGCCCGACGTCGGGCGCCGGGCTCCCGGTAGGCGCGCCCGACGGCGGCCCTCACGCGCACAAGGTCTTCACGGCGGGGGACCATACTGGACGCGCTCCGGCCCAGGGAGGGTCCGTACCCTGAGCCTGGGTCGGCTCCCCACCGGCCGCGGCGACGGCCACCCCCCGTCGCCCCGACGACGGAAGGCACCACGTGGCACCCGGTTCCCCGCAGGGCCCCCAGGGCCCAGCCGGTCCCCAGCGGCGCAGCGTCATGGGCAGCAACGGCGCCGGCAACGCCGGCGGCAGCGGCCGCCCCTCGTCCCCCTTCGGGCCCACCGGCGTCCCGGGCGGCGGCACGACGTCGTCGGCCAGGTCCGGCTCCTCGGCGCGGCCGGTCGGCTCGGGCAGCCGCGCAGCCGCAGGTGGTGGCGGTTCCGGAGCCTCCGGTCGGCGTGCAGCGGGTGGCTCGCGCGCGGCGTCGACCCGCTCCACCGGCGCGGCGGCGACGGGCACGGGCGGCCGTGGCGGCCGCGGCGGGAAGCCCCCGCGCCGCACGGGGTACCACCGGGTGATCGACTACCCGCGCCAGCACAAGACCGGCGTCCGCCGGTGGCTGCCCTCGTGGCGGCTGCTCCTCGGTGCCGCGGCGACGTGCGTGCTCCTCGGCGTCCTCGTCGTCGTCGTCTGGTACAGCCGCGTGCAGATCCCCAAGCCGTCGGACTTCGCCGCGTACCAGTCCACGACCGTGTACTTCGCCGACGGCACGACGCCGCTGGGCACGTTCGCGGAGCAGAACCGGACGATCGTCACGAGCGACAAGATCCCCCAGGTGATGCGCGACGCCGTCGTCGCCGCCGAGGACCGCACGTTCTACGAGAACCCCGGGATCAACCCGGCCGGCATGGCGCGGGCCTTCTACCTGAACGTCACCGGCAAGGACCGCCAGGGCGGATCGTCGATCACCCAGCAGTACGCGGAGCGCTACTACGTCGGGAAGACCACGACCGACATCCGCGGCAAGATCGAAGAGGCGATGCTGGCGGTCAAGCTGGCCCGTGTCGAGGACAAGGACGAGATCCTCACCAACTACCTCAACACGATCTACTTCGGCCGCGACTCCTACGGCATCGAGGCCGCCGCGCACGCCTACTTCAACAAGAGCGTCACCGACCTCAGCGTCTCCGAGGCGGCACTGCTCGCCGGCGTCATCCCGTCGCCCAACAACTTCGACCCGCGCGCGTCCCAGACGCAGGCCGAACGCCGCTGGAACTACGTGCTCGACGGCATGGTGGCGACCGGCGCGCTGACGAAGGCTGACCGGGCCGCGCAGACCTTCCCGGCCGTCGTGGAGTTCACCAAGCCTCAGGTCTACGCCGGCACGAACGGCTACCTGCTCGACATGGTGCGTCGCGAGCTGCTCGCGAACGGCTTCACCGAGGAGAACCTGGACACCCAGGGCTACCGGATCACGACGACGATCGACCCGAACCTGCAGAACCTCGCCGTCCAGGCGGTCCAGGGCATGCCCGCGGACCACTCGCCGAACCTCAAGGCGGGCCTGGTGACGCTCGCGCCCAACAGCGGCGCGATCCTCGCCCTCTACGGCGGTCCCGACTACCTGACGCAGCCGCTGAACATCGCGACCCAGGGTGCCGCGCAGGCCGGCTCGACGTTCAAGCCGTTCACGCTCATCGGGTACCTCGAGAAGGGCGGCTCGCTCAAGTCGAAGTACATGGGCACGAACCGCTTCCCGGTGGAGGGGTTCACCAACGGCGCGCGCAACTACGGCGACTCCACCTACGGCAAGATCGACGTCCTCGAGGCGACGGCGAAGTCCGTGAACGCGGTGTACGCGCAGATGAACGTCGAGATCGGGCCGGACGTGACGCTCGACGTCGCGCAGCGGGCCGGTGTGTGCGCGAGCTGGGCGCGGGCCGAGGAGAACTGCGACCTGTTCATCAAGCAGCACGTCGCCGCCAACGTGCTCGGGACGGCCTCGCCGCACCCGCTCGACATGGCGCAGGCGTACAACACGATCGCGTCGAACGGGCAGCGGTACGACCCGTTCATCGTCGCGAAGGTCGAGTACCTCGACGGCTCCGGCGTGCGGTACCAGAACTCGCAGACGCCGAAGACCGAGTTCGCGCCCGACGTCATGGCCGACACCATCTACGCGATGCGGCAGCCGGTCGAGATGCGGGGCGGCACGGCGACCGAGGCCGCCGAGGTGGGGCAGCCGGTGGCGGGCAAGACCGGTAGCTCGAACGACAACAAGTCCGCGTGGTTCATCGGGTTCACCGGCCACATGACGACGGCGGTCGTGCTCTACCAGGAGGGGGTCGACCCGAACGACCCGACGAAGATCGTGCAGGAGTCGATCACGGCCTTCGGTGGCAAGAAGTTCGTCACCGGCGGCACCATCCCGCTGGACATCTGGACGGCGTTCATGGTCCCCGCCCACCAGGGCCTGGAGCCGATCGCCTTCCCCGAGCGGGCCGACATCGGCAAGCCGAACACGCCGCCGGTGGTGCAGGTGCCGAACGTGGTCGGGATGTCCGAGGCCCAGGCGACGTCGGCACTCCAGGGCGCCGGCTTCCTCCTCATGGTGCTGGGCGCCAACGACCCGAACGTGCCCGCGGGCTCCGTGATCGCGCAGGATCCCAGCGGCGAGGCGGCGCAGGGCACGACCGTGACGATCACCGTGTCACAGGGCCCGGGCCAGCAGTCCGTGCCGAGCGTGACCGGGAAGTCCGAAGGGGACGCCCGGGCGGCACTCCAAGGGGCAGGGTTCGTCGTCAGCGTCCAGTCCGCGCCCGACGCCACCGTGCCCATGGGCACCGTCGTCTCCCAGAACCCCGGTGGCGGCTCGTCGGCCGCGCCGGGGGCCACCGTGACGATCGTCGTGTCGTCGGGTCCGCCCGGTGGCGGGGGTGGCGGCGACCCGACGCCGTCGCCTACCCCGACCCTCGATCCCGGCGGCGCCTGAGTGTGATGCCGCGGGGCTCCGGGAACGCGTCCCGGAGCCCCGCGGCATCTCTGGCCAGGATCGGCCTACCAGCGCTCCCAGCACGACTTGCCGGTGACGTAGCCGGGGCCGCTGATCGGCCACTTCATGGAGTACTTCGTCGTGGGTCCGAAGACCCCGTCCACCGTGATCTTCTCGAGCGTCTGGACCCGCCGGACAGCGGCCTCGGTGGCTGGCCCGAAGCTTCCCGTCGACGGTCAACCCGGCCCCATAGCACTGGTTGAGGGCTCGCTGGAGGGCGGCGATGCCCGCCACGTTGCCCTTGGGGTAGTCCGCCATCCCGCGCTTGACGTAGCAGTCGAACCCGGAGTCGACGCCGTCCATCCATGCCGGGTAGGAAACGACGTACTGGCTGCTCATCTGGTCGAAGTTCTCCATGCCGTTGCACACGTGCATGGCTGCCTCCGCGGGCGCGGCGAGGGCGACGATCCCGCCGGCCGAGATCGCGGCCGCGGCCAGCATCGAGAGCAGCCGGGTGCGCCGGGTCCGGCGCGGGGTGATGGTACGCACGATGTCCTCCGTGGGTCGGGCGCCGGGAGCATCGCCAGCCGACCAGCGCGCCCCCCAACGCGAGTGCGCTGCGGACGGCGGACAAGCATGACGGCGCGCAGCGCTCCGAGCGTAGCCAGGGCGCGTGCTGGCCGGGTCCCGATCGGAGGAACGTTCTGTGTCGGCGTCGTGCACAGGCGGGGCGCACCGCGTGCGGTGAGCCCCGGCAGACCCGGTAGCATGGGCGGTCGCTGGCTGGGCCGCGGTGCCGATCACCGTGCGCCGGCCGCGAGACGCACAAAACCCTCCTGCCACGGATGGACCGTGGCCGCTGAGACCACAGGAGGTGGGTATCCGCATGCGTCAGTACGAGATGATGGTCATCCTCGATCCCGAGATCGAAGAGCGCACCGTCGCCCCGTCCCTCGACAAGTACCTCTCGGTCGTGACGACCGCGGGCGGCAGCGTCGACAAGGTGGACATCTGGGGTCGGCGCCGTCTGGCCTACGACATCAAGAAGAAGTCCGAGGGCATCTACGCGGTGGTCGACTTCACCGCCAACCCGGACACCGCCAAGGAGCTCGACCGGCAGCTGCGCCTCAACGAGGCCGTGCTCCGCACCAAGATCCTGCGCCCCGACGCTCGCTGAGCGCCGTCCTACAGAACGAGGAGTCGGCATGGCTGGTGACACCGTCATCACGGTGGTCGGGAACCTGACCGGTGACCCCGAGCTGCGCTTCACCCCGTCGGGTGCGGCCGTCGCGAACTTCACCGTCGCGTCCACCCCGCGCGCCTTCGACCGCCAGAGCAACGAGTGGAAGGACGGCGACACGCTGTTCATGCGCTGCTCGATCTGGCGCGAGGCGGCGGAGAACGTCGCGGAGTCCCTGACCAAGGGGACGCGCGTCATCGTGCAGGGCCGGCTCGTGCAGCGGTCCTACGAGACGCGTGAAGGCGAGAAGCGCACGGTCGTGGAGCTGCAGGTCGACGAGGTCGGCCCGTCCCTCCGGTACGCCTCGGCCAAGGTCACCCGTGCCCAGCGCAGCGGTGGTGGCGGCGGCTTCGGCGGTGGTGGCGGTGGCGGTGGCGCCTCTTCCTCTCCGGCGTTCGACAACGACCCGTGGGCGACGCCCGCTGGCGGGCCGTCCGACGAGCCCCCGTTCTGATCGAGACCCATGACCCCCGCGGGGGCGGGCTCGCCGCCCGTCCCGCGATGCAGACCAAGGAGTACTGACGATGGCCAAGCCGGTCGTCCGCAAGCCCAAGAAGAAGCAGAACCCGCTGAAGGTCGCCAAGATCGACGCGGTCGACTACAAGGACACCGCGCTGCTGCGGAAGTTCATCTCCGACCGGGGCAAGATCCGTGCCCGTCGGGTGACCGGTGTCTCCGTCCAGGAGCAGCGCGCCATCGCGCGGGCCGTCAAGAACGCCCGTGAGATGGCCCTCCTCCCGTACTCGAGCTCCGCTCGCTGAGGAAGGTCGAACTCATGCAGAAGCTCATCCTCACGCACGAGGTCACCGGTCTCGGTGCCCCCGGCGACGTCGTCGAGGTCAAGGACGGCTACGCCCGCAACTACCTGGTGCCCCGTGGTCTCGCGACCGCGTGGACCCGGGGTGCCGCCAAGCAGATCGAGGCGATCCGCAAGGCCCGCAAGTCGCGCGAGATCGCGTCGCTCGACGACGCGAAGGTGGTCCGCGACCGCCTGCAGTCCTCGAAGGTCGTCGTGTCGGCCAAGGCCGGCGCCTCCGGTCGTCTCTTCGGCGCCGTGACGACCGCCGAGATCGCGGCCGCCGTGGTCGCCGCCGGCGGCCCGCAGGTCGACCGCCGCAAGATCGAGATCGCCCAGCCGATCAAGTCGCTCGGCGACTTCCAGGTGCAGATCCGTCTGCACGAGGACGTCGCGGCGCAGATCGACGTCCGGGTGGTCGCGCAGGCCTGAGCGCCTGCACCAGCACCACGCGAGGCCCGGTCCCTTCGGGGGCCGGGCCTCGTCGCGTCCGGCCGCGACGTCCTCAGGGCAGGCCGAGACGCAGCCACGTGCCGCCGCGGGCCCGCAGTCCCGTGGTCAGTGCCCGCGTGAGCATGAAGAGCCCCGCGAAGGCCGCCCACGACCACGCGAGCCCGGCGCCGCCGTCGGGCGCCCACGCGCGCACCGCGAGGGCGGCAGGGGCGTACGCGACCAGGGTGCCCAGGCCCGCACGGGCGAGATAGGGGCCGTCGCCGGCACCGATGAGGACGCCGTCCAGCACGAACACCCAGCCGGCCATCGGCAAGGTCGCCGCGACCACCCAGAGTGTGAGGGTGACGGCGTGGCGGACGTCGGCGTCGGGCGTGAACGCGGCGGGCAGCACCGGTGCCAGGACCGCGAGCACGACGGCGAGGGCGGTGCCCGCGGCCACACCCCAGGTCAGGCATCGGCGCAGGACGGCGCGCGCGGCCACAGGGTCGGCGGCGCCCAGGGCGGTCCCGACGAGCGCCTGCGCGGCGATGGCGAGCGCGTCGAGGGCGAAGGCCATCAGGCCCCACACCGACGCGGTGACCTGGTGGGCGCCGAGGGCGACCGTGCCGAGACCCGCCGCCACCCAGGTGGCCAGGAGGACGGCGGCCCGCAGCGACAGGGTGCGGGCGAGCAACGGTGCCCCGATGACGGCGGCGCGCCAGAGGCCGGCGGTGTGGGGGCGGAGGCGGACACCGTCCTGCCGGAGTCCGCGCGCCAGGACCGCGAGGAGCGCTACGGCCATCGCCGTCTGGGCCAGCGCCGTCCCCAGGCCCGAGCCCGCCACGCCCATCCCCAGCCCGAGGACGAGGGCCACCGACAGGGCTGCGTTGAGGATGGCGCCCGCGCCGGCGACCCAGAGCGGCGTCCGGGTGTCGAGCAGGCCGCGGAGCGCCCCCGTGGCGGCGAGGACGACGAGCATGCCGGGCAGCCCTGGGGCGGACCAGCGCAGGTAGGCGACGGCGGGCGCGACGACGTCGGCGGGGGCGCCCAGCGCGTGGGCCACCGGCTCGGCGGCGATCCACAGCGCCACGGCCAGGAGCACGCCGAGGCCGATGGCCAGCCACAACGCGTCGACGGCCAGGGCCAGGGCGCGCCGCCGGTCTCCGGCGCCGACGGCGCGGGCCACCCCTGCCGTGGTGGCGTAGGCAAGGAAGACGCACAGGCCGACGACGCCGGTCAGGACGCTCCCGGCGAGTGCGAGGCCTGCGAGCGGCCGGGCCCCGAGGTGCCCGACGACGGCGGAGTCGACCAGCACGAACAGCGGCTCGGCGACGAGCGCACCGAGCGCGGGCAGCGCCAGAGCGACGATGCGACGGTCCAGCTGGCGGACGGTGTCGTCGCCTGTCGAGATGGGGCGTCCGGATGGTGAGCGGCTTCGCAAACGTTCTCCATCCACAATCGGTGCACGGCGAAGTGCGTGCTGAACGTGCGTGGATGCACGGTACCCGGCGCGGTATCCCCAACGTTGTCCACGGCCTGTGCACAGTCACCCGCCCATCCATCCACATGCTGCTCACAGGGCTGTACACAGGGTCGCGTTGGTGCTCGGGGCGACGCGGCCTAGGCTCGCGTGCGAGTCCAACGGAACCATCGGCACGGTAGGCGCGCGTCCGATGTCGGCCATCCGGGATAGAACGTCAGTACGAGGTCGTCAACCCGGTGGGGGAGTGGTCGTGAGCATCGAGGAGCTCGAGCGAGGGCTCTCGGGGGGTCGCAGCGAGCCCGGTTTCGACCGGACGCCGCCGCAGGACATCGCCGCGGAGCAGAGCGTGCTGGGCGGCATGCTGCTGTCCAAGGACGCGATCGCCGACGTCGTCGAGCACCTGCGCGGTCCCGACTTCTACCGTCCCGCGCATGAGGTTGTCTACGAGGCGATCCTCGACCTGTACGGCCGCGGCGAGCCGGCCGACGCCGTCACGGTCGCGGCCGAGCTGACCAAGCGTGGCGAGATCGCACGGATCGGCGGCGCTCCGTACCTGCACACGCTCATCTCGATGGTGCCGACGGCGGCGAACGCCGGGTACTACGCGCGGATCGTGCGCGAGCGGGCCGTGCTGCGGCGGCTCGTGGACGCCGGGACGCGCATCGTCCAGCTCGGCTACGCGGCCGACGGGGGCGACGTCGACGAGCTGGTGAACACCGCTCAGGCGGAGATCTACGCCGTCACGGAGCAGCGGACGAGCGAGGACTACGTCCCGATCTCGGAGACCATCAACGGCGCGATGGAGGAGATCGAGGCCGCGAGCCATCGTGGCGAGGGCATGATCGGCGTGCCGACCGGGTTCGTCGACCTGGACCGGCTGACGAACGGCCTGCATCCCGGCCAGATGGTCGTCGTGGCGGCGCGGCCGGCCATCGGTAAAAGTACGCTCGCCGCCGATTTTGTTCGGTCGGCGTCGATCAAGCACGGCATGACGTCCGTCATGTTCTCCCTGGAGATGAGCCGCAACGAGCTCACCATGCGCATGCTGTCCGCCGAGGCCCAGGTGCCGCTGCAGAACATGCGCAAGGGCACGATGCGCGACGAGGACTGGCAGAAGCTCGCCGCGAGCATGGGCCGCATCTCGCAGGCCCCGCTCTTCATCGACGACTCGCCCAACATGTCGCTGATGGAGATCCGCGCCAAGTGCCGGCGGCTCAAGCAGCGCCACGACCTCAAGCTCGTCGTCATCGACTACCTGCAGCTCATGAGCTCCGGCAAACGCGTCGAGTCCCGCCAGCAGGAGGTCAGCGAGTTCTCCCGGGCGCTCAAGCTGCTGGCCAAGGAGCTCGCGGTGCCGGTCATTGCCATCTCGCAGCTGAACCGTGGCGCCGAGCAGCGCACCGACAAGAAGCCGCAGATGTCGGACCTGCGTGAGTCCGGTGCGATCGAGCAGGACGCGGACGTCGTGATCCTGCTGCACCGCGAGGACGCCTACGAGCGGGAGTCCCCGCGGGCGGGTGAGGCCGACCTGATCGTCGCCAAGCACCGTAACGGCCCGACCGACACGATCGTCGTGACGAGCCAGCTGCACTACTCGCGGTTCGTCAACATGCCGCAGGGGATGTAGGTGTAGGTTCCGCGCAGCCCTTTCGCAGTCCACGCCCAGACTTCGCTGCCGTTTCGCAAGTCCGCGCCCGCTTCGCAGTCGGCGCCCGCCTCGATGGGCCGCCGCCCATACAACCTGACGCAGCAGGACTCGGATGGTGACCACCAGAAGCTACGTAGCCCCGCTCTCCGGGCCTGGTGCTTTGTGTGGTCCACGCGCCACGCAGGGACGGCCGACAGTGCCCGAGCCCACGCCCCACTCAAGTGGTCACGCACTATGCAGGGCATGCGGCTGAGGTCCGCTACCTGTACTCGAGTTCGCCGATCGAGTCGGTGCTGAAGTGCCCGTCCGGATCACAGATCCTGACTGTGCAGCCCGGGGGAAGGGTGTCCGGAAGCGTCGGCGGGCGTCCAAGTCGGTACTCGGCACCGGGCCCGACGGCCCCCCAACCAGTTGGATCCCCCCCTACCGCTCGCGCCTGAGCCCGCAAGTCCTCGAGGAGTGCCGGAAGGCTCGCGAGGTCATTGGTGACCATGGTCCCAAGGCGTCGCGGAGCGCCGGAGCGTAGAGCGATTGCCTTGGCATCCCTGTCGGTGATTACGACGTGGCAGTACGGCATCGCGACGCTAAGCGCGTCAATGTCCCGCACCATGTTCTGTGACCACTTCCTCGCCGGGTTCCGGAAGAGCTCCAGCTTCATCTCTGCGGCAACCCTCATCGTGGGGATGCGCTCGGCGAAGTCAACCGCGTGACGAAGGGCCAACTCCGGGTCGCGGCTCCGAGTGATATCCGCAGGCCCCAGCCGATACTCGGCGAAGATGGCGATCAGTACGCGCAAGTACTCGTGGGCGAGTTCCCTACCTAGGAGCCATCGCCGCAGCTCCTCTCGCGTGGATGGACGGTTCGCGGCCAATCGCTCTGCGAAGAACTCCTAGTTGCGTCCCGGATAGTGGTGTAGCCGCTGGTGCCGTGGTCGTCGTGGACGACGACGCGGTCACCGCGTGATCCTTCGAGTGAACCTCTCACAGCACTCTCGAACGGAGCATCACGATGACCGCACCTCGCATTGTCGACCCTGCCGCTGTCCTGGGCCAGGCCCTGGCCGACGCCTCCCCGGACTTGATGCGCCATCTGCTCGCCACGGTGATCAACTCCCTGTTGTCGGCAGAGGCCGACGCGGTCTGCGGGGCCGCGTGGGGCCAGCCCAGCCCTGAGCGGGTCAACCAGCGCAACGGCTACCGCCACCGCGACCTGGACACCCGGGTCGGCACCATCGACGTCGCCGTCCCCAAGCTCCGCGCCGGCACCTACTTCCCGGAGTGGCTCCTCGAGCGGCGCAAGCGCGCCGAGGCCGCCCTGATCAGCGTGGTCGCCACCTGCTACCTGCTCGGGGTCTCCACGAGGCGGATGGACAAGCTGGTCCAGTCCCTGGGGATCACGTCGCTGTCCAAGTCCCAGGTCTCGCGCATGGCCACCGACCTGGACGCCCAGGTCGCCGCGTTCCGCACCCGATCCCTGTCCGAGGCGGGGCCGTTCACGTTCGTGGCCGCCGACGCGTTGACGATGAAGGTCCGCGAGGCCGGGCGCGTGATCAACGCGGTGGTCCTGGTCGCGACCGGGGTCAACGCCGACGGGCACCGGGAGGTCCTGGGCTGCAAGGTCACCACCGCCGAGACCAGGGAGGCGTGGAACGTGTTCTTCGCCGACCTCGTCGCCCGCGGCCTGGCCGGCGTCCGGCTGGTCACCTCCGACGCCCACGCCGGCCTGGTCGCCGCGATCGCGGCGAACCTGCCCGGGGCGTCCTGGCAGCGGTGCCGCACCCACTACGCCGCGAACCTGATGTCGGTCTGCCCGAAGTCCTCGTGGCCGGCTGTCAAGGCGATGCTGCACAGCGTCTACGACCAGCCCGACGCGACCTCGGTCCACGCCCAGTTCGACAAGCTCCTGGACCACGTCGCCGACCACCTGCCCGCGGTCGCCGAGCACCTGGACGACGCCCGCGCGGACCTGCTCGCGTTCACCAGCTTCCCCAAGGAGATCTGGCGCCAGATCTGGTCCAACAACCCCAACGAACGCCTGAACAAGGAGATCCGCCGCCGCACCGACGTCGTCGGCATCTTCCCCGACCGCGACTCCGTCACCCGCCTGGTCGGAGCCGTCCTGGCCGAGCAGCACGACGAATGGACCGAAGGACGCCGCTACCTCTCACTCGACGCCCTGCACCGAGCCCGCCTCGAACTCATCACCACCGACCCCGAGGAGACCGACCAGCCCCTGGCACTCACCGCCTGAGCAGCAGCGGATCACGCCGAAGCGCTACACCACCTCCAGGGACTTGACCGCGGCGGTTGGTTCTCCAGGTCGAGCGGGTGCACGTATCCCTCGAGGAGCAGAGAAGGAATCTCCTCGTCTGAAGGCCCCTTCAGAAGCTAGCTTCGAAGTGCTGGTTTGCGTGCCGCAGCCATGCTTGGTCGACGTCGACGGGCGCTCCGTCTGGGCCGAGGACACGCACACGCGCCTGCACCCCCCGCAACGCCCACGATGCGCCGTGCCCAATGACCTGCGGGGCGACGGGACGGAAGTAGGGACGCCCCGATGTCTCGTGGAAGGCGTTCAGGATCTGATGGCGCACGAGGTCAGACTGGGATCGGAACGTGCACATGGAGCTGATCGGTGCCATGAACTCGACGAGACGTCGCCGCTGGCCCGGGCTCTTCAACCGCAACGTCTCTTCGATGTGGGTTGCCGAAAGCGGGAACAGCACGCCGTCTCGGGCCGCCTCTTGCACGGCCCGCAGGCACTCGAGGTGGCCGCGGGCGTCAGCGTGGCCGTGGTGGGCCCGGCCCAGGCGGACCCACGCCCACTGATCGAGGTAGACGGTGGGGTGGGGAAGATGCCACGTCGGCGTGGTGCTCACCTCGGAGGCGGGCTCGGACGCCATGGCAACGGTCCTCTCTTCTCCCACAGACGGGCGTGATGGCCTAGGAGTGTTTCTACACCGCGGGCACGGGTGGGGGGCCCGGCGTATGCCGGCCTCGCCGGCACTCACGACGCGGCATTGGTCTCTCCTTCCCGTGCCGCCCGCGCGGGCGGACCCGCCCTGGCAGACTCAGGACATGGTGCCGACATTCCGCAAGGCTGCCCCGGCCACCCCAGTCGCCGAGAGTCCAGAGAGGCTGTTCGACGACCTCCCCAGGACTCGCACCGGCGGCCCCGCGCAGTTGTGGTCGCATCAGGCTGACATCCTCCGCGACTACCACAAGGCACATCAACGCACCGCCGACGTCGCGCTTGAGCTGCCCACGGGAGCGGGCAAGACGCTGCCCGGACTGCTGATCGCTGAGTGGCGCCGTCGGGCACTGGGCCATCGAGTCCTCTATGCGGCTCCAACCGTTCAGCTCGCTCGCCAGACCGCAGATGCCGCCGCGAGCATTGGACTCAACGTTGTCACGTTGACCGGTAGTCACCACGACTGGGCCGTCGCGTCAAAGATGGCCTACGAGACGGCAGCCTCGGTCGGGATCACCACGTACAGCACGGTCTTCAACACCGTTCCTGCGCTCGAGCCAGCACAGACGCTCTTGTTCGACGACGCACACGCCGGGGAGCAGTACGTCGCAGGCTCCTGGAGCATCAGCATCAACCGCTTTGAACAGGCGGATCTCTACGCGGAAGTCCTGGCGGTTCTGCGGGAGGCGATGTCAGGCGTCCGCTATCAGGATCTCCAAGAGGGTGAGGACCCGATTCGGCGGTCCGTACAGCTGATCGGCGTAGCCGAGATGCGGTCTCTCGCTCCGCGCCTTGCGCCGATCTTCCGCGCCGTCGATCGCCGCTGGTCCCAGTACTGGTCCCATGAGAACCTCGGGGGTCGGCTGGACCGGTGCCTGGCGTACGTCGCATGGGACGGGATCCTCATCAGACCCGTGCTGGCGCCCACTAGTTCTCACCGGCACTTCGTAGCCGCCGAACAGCGCGTGTACCTGTCCGCCACCCTCGGAGATGGAGGAGAGCTCGAGCGGGCGTTCGGTCGTGCTCCGATCGCGCGTCTGCCGATCCCGGAGGGTTGGAACTCGCGGGGCGCCGGACGCCGGTTCTTCCTCTTCCCGGAGATGCAGGGGCTCAAGCCCGCACGGGAGGTTGCGACGTCGATAGTCGCCGAGGGCGGGAAGGCTCTCGTCCTCGCACCGTCGCGGAAGGTCGCAATCCTTGGGGCCGACCTCTGCCCCGACGGCGCCCTACTCCTCGGGCCCACGGGCGGCGTCGACTCACTGCTCGACCAGTTCAAGGCATCACGGTCGGCACTGCTGTTGTTGGCGAACAGGTACGACGGGCTGGACCTGCCCAACTCGCAGTGCCGGATCACTGTGCTGGACGGGATGCCGAAGGGCGCGCACCTGCAGGAGAGGTTCACCTCCGAGACGCTCGCAGCCGGTCGCGTGCTGCGGGAACGCATCAGAACCCGGGTCGTCCAGGGTGCCGGTCGATGTACTCGCGGCCTCGACGACTTCAGCGTCGTGGTCGTGCTAGGAGACGAGGCCACACGGTTCTTCGGCTTGCCCGAGGTGCTGAGCGGTCTACGTCCCGAACTGCAAGCCGAGGTCACTTTCGGGTTCCAGAACAGCGCTGTCCCGGCGGAGATGGTCGAGTTCGTCCGATCGTTCCTGGCCCAGGACCGAGACTGGCTCGAGCAAGCGGAGCCAGCGCTCATCGAGGCGCGTAACGCCGCGACCCGTGTCGTACCTGGTGAGGCCGACGAGCTCGCCGCGGCCGCACGACACGAGGTCGCCGCAGTCTCGGCGCTCTGGAACGGCGACTGGGTGAGGGCGAGCCAAGAGGCGGTGGGCGCCGCCCAGTCGATCAGGGAGAAGGCGCTCGCCGGGTACCGGGCCTTCTGGCTCTATCTCGCGTCGGCCTGGCTCAACGAAGCCGCCGAGGTCCAGGGGGATGAGAGTCTGCGAACGGCCGCAGCGGATTACCTTCGGCAGGCGTACCGAGCGAGCCGGAACACACCGTGGTTGCGCGAGATCAGGGCACTTCCAGCCGACGAGGTCACGCTCGACGAGATCGACGAGGCGGCAGTCGCCGATGCGATGAACAACGGACCCCGCAGGGTCGACTCGGCGGCCTGGGCGACCTTGCACACCACGATCATCGCTGGGCTCGAAGGTACGGACTCGGGGCCGTACGAGCGAGCGCTGACCGAACTTGGGAAGCTGCTCGGCGCTGACGCCTTCAAGCCAAAGGGCTCGGCGAGGACCGACAGCGCATGGTTGTGGCAGAACTGGTGGCTCGCTGTTGAGGCGAAGTCTGAAGAGCGACCTGACGCGCCGGTGTCAGTGGACACGGTTCGCCAGGTCAACGACCAACTCAAGACGCTGGCGCACGACCGCGGTGCTGCGATCCCGGACGACAGCGCTGTGCTGCTCGTCGAGCCGCGCGAGCTGGTTGACCCGACGGCGGCGGTCATCGCAGAGCCCTTCGTCTACTTGACCGGCCTCGACCAGGTGCTCGACCTCGCGCGCGACGCCATCGACGTTTGGAAGCAGCTCCGGGTGCAAGGGAAGGGACTGCCAGATGACCAGGTTCTGGCGCTGGCGCGCAGGCTGATGTCAGCACACCACGTCCTCCCCTCGGATGTCCGCGCCCGCCTACTGACCGACCCTGTCCATGGGTGATGGAACTGAGTGGCGGGTGCGCCAACGCGGACGTCCGCCTCGCCCGTCTGGCTCGCTCTGGGCTGTCCGCCCATGACCGGGACGCAGCCTCCCCACACCTGAGTTCGTCCACTATGCTGGTCACCTATCCAGTTTTATGGACAAAGGTGGCTGGTCGGTGTGGATGTCAGTGCGCCCTACCGGTGCGTGATCCCTTCAGCCCACGGACCGATTCTGGCCGTGCTCGCCGGCACCGACCTGCTTCTGACTGGCCGCAAGATCGCTTCCCTGACGTGCCCACGGGTCTCGCCCGCACGCACCGCTGTGATCTTGCACGAGCTCACACACACCGGGCTCGCGCACGCCCACGACGCCGGACGTGCCCGCCTGTACCAGCTCAACCGCGGTCACCTCGCAGCCGGCCCGCTGCTTGCCCTCATCGGGATGCGCGAACGCCTGTGGGACGCGATGACAGAGCACGCCCGCACTTGGGCACATCCGCCCGTCGGGCTCGTCGTGTTCGGGTCCACCGCCCGAGGTGACGGCGGCATCGACTCCGACGTCGACGTCCTGGTCATCCGAGCCGAGTCCGTCGACCCGGACGACCCTGCCTGGCATCAGACCCTCACCGCGTTCTCGAACGCGATCACCACCTGGACCGGCAACGCCGTCGACATCATCGACCGGTCCCCCGCCGAGCTCGACGACATGGCCGCTGCTCGTGACCCGCTCCTGGTGGATGTTCGCCGTGACGGGCGATTTGTCATCGGCTCACGCGCACTCATCCCCAAGCGCGCTCCGGCAGCCTGACAGGAACGCGGGCGTTCGGTGCGACGGTGACGACCGCCAATGGATACGGCTGCCGATCGTCAGCTGCTGCCCGGCATCGCGAAGTGGGGTCCGAGCGTGACTCTCTCCGGCGCCCCTAGATCCCTCCGTCCGACGACGCTGGACACTATGAGGGAGCCTGAGGAGGTCCTCGCGTGAGCGTCCTGCTGCTCGACACCAATCTGTGGTCATACCTGGGTGCGGAGATGGGTCCAGACGCACTGGCCGGCGTGCTGGCGGCAGCCGGGCATGAGGCAGTCATCACCCCCGAGATGCTGACTGAGGTGTTGTACACCGAGGATTTGGCCAGGCGCACGCTGGTCATCGAGATGATGTGCTCAAGGCATTGGCGGAAACTACGCAGCGCGATGGATGCGCAGTCAGAAGAAATGACTGAAGAGGCCCGACGCCTGCGACCGGAGTGGCTGAGGTCTATGCCGAAGACCGACCGGCTGCACAGCCTCCGTGACTACTGGACCAAGGTCTACTGGCGTGAAGCGAAGACGCAGCCCAAAGACGTGATCGCGCGAGTCCTGGCATCGAGCGTCGACGATGACTCCCATGCTGAGATTGCTCGCGTCCAATCGGCAAACAGAGCAGTGTGGCCCTTCGAGGCGGCCGAGCTCGCGTACGCGGGGCTCGCGGCGACTACAGCTGAGGACCACCCCGATCCGGAGATCGGTTCTCGAATGGGGTGGCCGGCGAACACGCCGGTGCACCTATGGCGGGTTAACGCCCGAGACGTCTGGTGGGCGCACATGGACCGAGAGCTTCGCGGCCCACTCACAGGCTATCGAGACACCACCATTAGCGATTTTCTGGGTGCCGTTGTCGACTTGCCGACGATGCGGCGCGACCGAGCGTCTTTCAACCGCTTCTTCTTGTTCGACATCGAGGCATGGAACGTGCCGAGGGCATGGTGGCAGGGAACCGTTGAAGTCCTTCAACTGGGGATGAGGCTCGGTCCCGGTAATGGTGCAGACGCGGCGCACGCGTCCTTCCTTCCGGACTGTGACTACCTGCTCACCACAGACAGGCGTTTCGCCAACGCCCTGCGAGCGGCCGCAGAGACTCCAGGCGCCCCCGAGGGCGGCGCGGCCGTGCTGGTGAAACCACACCCAAGTGGCTGATGGCGCTCACCGAAACTCCCCAGGGGCGCTCTGCGAGAATCCCCACCCGGGTGCGGGTGTCAGGTTAGTGGTCGGCGGGTCCCTGTGGCGGTGCGTCGCAGGGTCTCGGTGCGGGCGTGGTGGTCGCGTAGTCGGTAGCTGTCGCCGTCGAGGTTGAGGACGACGGAGCGGTGTAGGAGGCGGTCGAGCATTGCGGCGGCGACGGTGGTGTCGCCGAGGATCTCGCCCCAGGAGGCGACGCCCCTGTTGGTGGTCAGGATGATCGAGGTCTTGGCGTAGCGCTGGGCGATGACCTGGAACAGGGCGGAGGCGGCTTCGGCGGGTAGGGGTAGGTAGCCGAGCTCGTCGATGACCAGCAGGGTCGGGCCGGCGAAGAACCGCATGGTGTAGGCCCATCGGCCCTCGATGGCGGCGCGGTGGCAGCGGGCGGCCAGGTCGGCGGCGGTGGTGAAGTAGGTGCGGTAGCCGGCCTCGGCGGCCTTGCGCGCCAAGCCCACGGCCAAGTGCGTTTTCCCGGCTCTTCGCGGTTCGTGGTGATCACGTCCTGCTGAAGGGTGTTCACGCGGCGGTCTTCGCGGCGCTGGCGAGCAGGATACGGGTGCGGTAGTTGTCCTCGTTGCGGAACCCGCGACCGGTGCGTTTGATGTTCTTGATCGTGGTGTTCGCGGCCTCGGTGCGGGCGTTCGTGACGCCGGTGACGATCAGGACCTCGATCGCCGGCCACCACGTGCAGATGGTGTCGTAGAGCTTGTCGGTCTCGGGCATGTCCGCGGCCAGGACGTAGGCGCCCAGGCGCATCTTCTCGGTGTGAGCGTCGGCCAGGGAACCGGTCCTCAGCAGGCGGCGGACCTGTTCCTTGATGCCCCAGGCGGCGCCGAGCTCGTCGGTCGGGTCATCGGTGCGCAGCACCCGTTCCAAGCGCGCCCAGCCCGCCGCGGACAGGGTGTCCGCCCCGCGCAGCAGCAGGCGCCGGTTCGCCCAGGCCGGGTCGATGACCATCCCGCGGCGCCCGTGGGTCTGGCGCGCCAGGCGCTGACGGACCTTGGTCACCATGTCGTTGGCCAGGGCGACCAGATGGAAGGCGTCCACGCTGATCGCGGCGTTCGGCAGGTGCTCGATCAGGGCCTTGCGGAACGCCGCCGACGGGTCGATCGCCACGACTTGGACCCGCTCGCGCCAGGCAGCGCTGCGCGCGGCGAGCCAGGACCCGACACCGGCGCTGTCGCGCCCGTCGACCACACCCAGGACGCCCCCGGTATCCAGGTCCACGAAGGTCGTCATCCACGGCTCGAACCGGGCCCACGTCCCATCGGGGCGGCGGAAGTAGCGCACGGACCGGTAGCGGTGCTCATCGACGCCCAGGCGCCGCACCGGGACGTCGTCGACCTCGGGAAGGCGCACCGCGACCGTCGACAGCGCGGCCTGGACCGCCCACCAGGACACCGAGAACGCTCGCGCGGTCTCCGACGCGGCCCGCCCTGAGACGACCACCGCGGCCACCAGCGCTTCGCGCAGCCGGGCCGTGGACCGCGCCCGAGCCGGGACCTGCACCGTCGACTCGGCGAACGTCCCGCGCGGGCAGCCCGGCTCGTCGCAGAACCAACGTCGCTTGTCCCAGACCACCTGCACCGGGCCGCCGACCGGGACGTCACGAACGCTCTGTCGGCGCCGGGAGTGCACCCGCACCGAGACCACCCCGCAGATCGGGCACCCCGGTGGCGCCGTGGACTCCACGACGACTTGTCGCCGCCAGCCGGGCACCTCGAGCGCGTCGATCACGCGGTAGTCGGGCAGGTTGAAGATCGTGCTCGCAGCATCACGCAGCGAGCCCGTAGGCTCGAACACGGCTCGTGGTCCTTCTGGTCGGGATGTCTCAGCAACACCCATCCCAGCAGGCCACGAGCCTCCTACGTCTCAACGACGCGACCCGGCCTCATCACCACGAACCACGAAGAGCCGTTTTCCCTGTTCCGGGCGGGCCGATGAGCAGCACGTTCGTGGCGGTGTCCAGGTAGCGGCAGGTCGCGAGCTCGCCGATCAGGGCCGCCTCGACGCCGGCGGCGGCGTCGAAGTCGAACCCCTCGATGGTCGCTGGGGAGGGCAGGGACGCGAACCGTAGCCGCCCGGCCAGGCGCCGGGCCTCGGTCGCCTCGACCTCGGCTGCGAGCAGGCGCTCCAAGGCCGCGGTCAGGGACAGTCCCTCGGTGGTGGCGGCGTCCAGGATCGCGGGCAGCTGCTCGGCGGCGGTGGTCAGCTTCAAGGTCGCCAGGTGGGTGCGTAGCTGCTGGTAGGTGGAGGCGGCGGAGACGGTCATCGGGGCGGTGCTCATGTCAGGGTGTTCCTTCCGGTTGCGGCGCGGGCATAGGTGTCCAGGTCGATCACCACCGCCTGAGTGGTGGTGTCGGTGGTGGCGGGGTGGCGCAGGGCGTCGGCCGCGGCCAGGGCCGCCGGGCCGGGCGGGACACGGCGCTTGTGCCGGTGCCGGGGCCCTTCACCGGCGGCGGTCATCGCCGCGGTGTTCAGCGCGACCACGTGGTGGGCGGTGCGGACCGTGGCGCCGGTGCCGGGTGCGACCAGGCGGTGGCGGGCCAGGACCACCTGCGGGGTCGCGGCGGCGGCGATGTGCACCTCGCCGCTGCCATGGGTCACCGCGACGATCACCTGGGCGCGGGCGAGCTCAGGTGGGACGGAGTAGAAGTTCCCGGCGTAGGCGACCAGCCCCTGGGCGGTGACGGTCCGGGCGACCTGTGTGGTCACCGGGAACGGCGCCGGCAAGGGTCGCAGCGGCTCGGCGGCGGCGAGCCCGCCGACGGTCGTGGCCCGGTGCGTGCCGTCGACCTCGAGCACGACCCGGCGGCGGGAGTCGCCCTTGGCGGCGCACCAGGCATCGATGCGGGCCTGGGCCTGCTCGACGGTGATCGGCTTGCCGTCGACGGTGTCGGGCATGGACCGCCAGATCCGCTGCGCGGCGGCGTGGTTGGCCTTCTCCACCACGCCCTTGCGGTTCCCTCGACGCGGCGGGCAGACCTCCACGCTCACCGCGTAGTGCTTGGCGACCGCGGCGAACGTGGCGGTGACCTTCCCCGTGCCCGGGGTCACCACGGTGGCCATCTGGTCGAACCGCCACGCCCGCGTCAGCCCGCCCAGCCGCTCGGCGACCGCGTGCAACGCGACGACCAGGTGGGCCTGCTCCTCGGACTCGACCAGCATGCCCCGCCACTTGCTCGAGTGCGACGAGGCGCCGACCAGCAGGTGCGCGCTCCTGCCCCACCCCCAGTGCGCCGGCGGGTCGGGCAGCTCGACCCAGTCCCACTGCGTCTCCGCGCCGGGCGGGTGGTCGATGATCGCCACCGGGCGGTCCTTCAACCCCCGACACGCCTCGCAGACCGGTCGCAGGGACCGGTCGCGGATCTGACGGGTCAACGTCGAGTAACCACCCGACCAGCCCAGCGGCTCGAGCTCGTCGGCCAGCGTGGTGACCCACAGGTGCGGGTCCTCACCCAACCTCGCCCGCACGTACTCGGCGAACGGCGCGAAGCCGTCCGGGCGCGCCCTTGCCCGGACCCCCGCAGTCCGCTCCCCAGCCAGGTAGGCGCGGATGGTCTTGCGGTCCCGGCCCAGGTGCCGGGCGATCGCGGCGATCGTCCACCCCTGCTTGGCCAACGCGTGCGCGTCGATGTCTTCCTCCCGTGTGAGCATGAGCAACGGAGCCCCTTCGTCGGCCGGCGTGTGGTCAGAGACCGCCAGCCTCGAAGGGGCTCCGCCGTTCCCGGCGGAGCCACACGGGTGGGGAGTTTCAGTGAGCAGGTCTGGGGAGATTCAGGTGAGCGCCGTCACCCCGGGCGCTGGTTCTTCTGTAGCTGGTACACGCCTTCGTCGGCGGCGATCACAAGATGACGGAACGTCCGCTCGATCAACGGCGTCGCGATGTAGAAAGAGCCGTCAAAGTCCCGCACCCAGAACCTCAGCAGCGCGCTGGCGCCGAGGTAGGCGGTGTTGTCGTCGAGTCCGGGCCATGTCCGCAGGTACCCGTACATGCTCGCGAGGTTCGGGAGGCCGTACCGCTCGCCCAAACGCTGCAATCCTGTGGCGATGAGCGGCTGGCTCATCGCAAGGTGACGAGCCTCGTTGTCCACCAACTCCATCTCGAAGCGTTCGTCCTCCGACGGCGCGGTGTAGCGGGGTAGGTGGTTCTCGTCGAGGACCTGCCGAGGTAGGAGCACCCAAAGCAGGCTCTCGGCCAGGGATGCTTCTGTCATGTGGCGGTTCGCGGCGGCGTCCCCCGTGAACGGGCCGCACTTTGCCCATCGGATCAGGCCGGGGCCGAGCCCGAGGTCACCGATGATCGAGTCTGCCGCGCCCTCAAGTTCGTCGGGAAACCACCGGGTGACCATCGACATGTCCAGCATCTGCCGCGGCTGGCGCCCTGAACGCTGCAGCGCAGCGGCAACTTCCCGGCGTAGATCGGAGAGCCCTGACCGGTCGGCGAGGCGCAGCGCGGTCGTCAACTTGGCGGTGCGGACCAGCGCATCGGAGCTCGCCTGGGCATCGGCCACAGCCTGTTCGATGCGTCGTCGCCATAGAGGGGGACGATCAGCAGGGCGAGCGCGGGCGATGATCGCTGCAAGAACGCGGTCGGCTACCAGACCGGTCAGAGTGGGCAACAGCTGTTCCACCAACTCGGCGAACTCGAACGGCAAGTCCTCGACTTCGGCGAGGAGCTGCATCCCCCGACCCGCCACTCCGGGCTTCTCCTCCTGCGAGGCGCGTTCGATGACCGCTCGCACCAGCAAAGCTGCAGCGTGGGCCCGTGCACGGTCTCCCACAGCGATGGCTAGACGGAGGGCTGCGTAGGTCCACGTCAAGGAGTCCGAAGCCGTCCATCCTTCCTGCGCCGCCTCCAAGTAGTTGTCCGCGGCGGCGGCGGCGTGCTCATGGGCGCGCCCGGCCTTGCGTTGGAACAGCAGATGTCGGAGACGGGCCCGGACCGCGGGGTCGCTGACGGCCGACGACAGTTCCACCCAGGTCTGCTCGTACTCTGCGGCGGCCTTTGCTACCTCGACCGGCCAGGTTGTGTTGGCAGCCCCGTGCGCCGGCTTGAGTGCGACGCGTCGGCCGACGTCGTCACCGAATGTCACGTGGTAGTAGGCGGCATCGAGCGCGGCCCCGAGCACTGTCGACACGCTCTCAGGCTCACGCATTAGCGGTGCACCAGTCCGCTCCGCCAGGCGCAGCGTCATGCGCTGCCACGAGTCGCTCTCGACCGCGCACTCGTCAAGGAGTGCAGACACCTCCGCTACGGTCAGTGTCGCATCCAGTCCCTCGGAGGCGTCTGTGTCCTCGTCAGCGTCAGGCCGTTCTGGGTCCATCCAGCTGCTCTCCTTCGCGACGGCAGTCGGCGGCGATCGGGAGGGGTGTCAACGTCGGCTGAATCCTGAGCAGGTATCGACGCCTGAAAACTGAGCAGGTTGGTCAGTTGTCGCGGTCTTTGGCGAGGAGTTCGCGTCGGGCTCGGGTGCGGTAGGAGTCCCCGGCGAGGGTGAGGACTTCGGCGTGGTGGACGAGGCGGTCGATCATCGCGGCGGCGACGACTTCGTCGCCGAAGACCTCGCCCCAGCGCCCGAAGGGCAGGTTGGAGGTGACGAGGATCGAGCCTTGTTCGTAGCGGGAGGCGACGAGCTGGAAGAACAGGTTCGCGGCGTCGTGGTCGAAGGGGATGTAGCCGACCTCGTCGATGATGATCAGCTTGTAGCGGCGGATCTTCTTCAGCTCCGCCTCCAGCGCCCCGGCGTGGTGGGCGGCCGCGAGGCGGGCGATCCAGTTGGTCGCGGTGTCGAAGAGCACGGAGTAGCCGGCCTGGGCGGTGCGGATGCCTAGGCCGATGGCCACGTGGGTCTTGCCGATCCCGGGCGGTCCGAGCAGCACGACGTTCTCGGCCTTGGGCACGAACGTGACGGTCGCCAGGTGGGCGAGCACGTCCTTGCGCAGCGAGGGCAGGTGGTCGAGGTTGAAGTCCTCCAGGGTCTTGACCGCCGGGAAGTGCGCGGTGCGGATCCGCATCGTCGCCCCGGCGCACTCCCGGTCGGCGACCTGACGCTCGAGCACCGCGGCGAGGTACTCCTCGTGCGACCAGTTCTGCGCCCGGGCGGCATCGGCGAGCTGTTCCCAGGTGCGCCCGATCGTGGGGGTCTTGAGCACCCGGGTCAGGTAGGCGAGCTTGGAGCCCAGCTGCTCGGCGCCGACCGTCGTGGCCGGCTTGCTCTTCGTGGTGGTCATCTACTTCCCTTCAGCGGTGGCCCGGCCCGACGGGTCGAGGTCGAAGTTGACGCCGAACAGGGCGTCGTAGTCCGGCAGTGCGCGGATCGCGACCACGTGCCCATCGGGGTGGGACCGGGTCGCCTGCGCGCGCCGGCGGGCGGCGAGGTCTGCTCGCAGGACCCTGGCGGTCTCACGGTGGGCGGGGTCGGTGATCGTCAGCTCCCGGCCCCAGGACCGGGTGTGGTCGGCCACGACCTGCCCGGCGCAGGTGGCCACCACCCGGGCCGGGGTCGCGACCACGTCGACGAACCGGCCGATCACTCGCGGGTCGACCGAGTAGTCGTTGGCTGCGACGCGGACGTAGTAGTCCCGCCCGAGGCGGACCCGGTGGGTCAGCCCGACCGCGGGGGCGACCGGCGGCAGGGGCACCATCGAGGCGCGGTCGGCGTCGAACAGGTCGACGGGGCGGGCGCGGATCACCCGCATCCGGCGCACGTTGGCCCGCTCGGTCAACCACCCGCCGAGCTGGGCGTTGAAGTCGGCCGGGCAGGTGAACGTGCGCCCGGGCAGGAACGAGGTCTCGAAGTAGCCGTTGCGTCGCTCGACCATGCCCTTGAACTCCGGGTCACGCGCAGGGGCCAGGGCGATCTTGACCCCGAGGGTCCCGGCGAACCCGGCCGCCTCAACGGTCAGCTTCCCCTTGCCGCCGATCGCGGACTCCCGGTCCCAGACCAGCGTCCGCGGGACCTTGCCCCACCCGCCGATCAGCTCCCACATCCCGGCCAGAATGTCTCCGGCCTTGCGGGAGGGAATCATCACCGCCGCGGTCATCTTCGAGAACCCCGACGTCATCGCCAGCACCGGCAGCACGCACTCCTGCCCGGGCGCGACCGGGATCCCCACCGGCGGGAACCACAAATCGCACTGGGCGATCTGGCCCGGCTCGTAGTCCGTGCGGTCCGTGGGGTCCACCCCGACGAACAACGGACGCAGCACCCGGATCCGGTCCTTCAAGATCGTCAACGACCCCGTCCAGCCGATCCGCTCAGCGATCACCGTCGCCGGCATCTGGGGGAACTCCGACAACAGCCCCCGGACCCGCCCCTCGACAGCGTCCACGCTCGAACCCCGCGGCGCCCGCACGTACTTCGGCGGCCGATCCGAGGCCAACGCCTTGGCCACCGTGTTCCGCGAGATCCCCAACCGCCGGGCAATCCCCGCCTGCGACATGCCCTCCGACCGGTACAGCCGACGAACCTCAGCCCAATCCTCCACGCTGATCACACCCCAAGCCGTACTCCAGGGTGCTCAACATTCACCCGTCGACTACAGCCCAGTCTTCACGCGTCGTCGACAAGGGGACCGCGTCTGCCGGAACGATCCTCGCAGCGTGCGCTGGTGACTGGGCGAGTCCGAGCGCAGGAGTCGCTCGGGTTGGCGTACTAGCTGTACTGACCCACTGCGTTGTTGACGCGGTCGATGGGTCGTAGGCCGCCGATGCCGAGGTGGGGTCGTTCCAGGTTGTAGTGCTCGAGCCAGGCGGGCAAGGCGTCGGCGCGGTCGGTGTTGGTGGACCAGACCTGGGAGTAGGCCCATTCGGTGGCCAAGGTGCGGTTCAACCGTTCGACCTTGCCGTTGGTCCAAGGGCAGTGTGGGCGGATGAACTTCTGGCTGATGCCCAGGTCGGCGGCGGTGTCACGGAAGACCGTCGAGCGCCGGTAGGCGAAGGCGTTGTCGCTGATCACGCGCTCGACGGTGATGCCGTGGGTGCTGAAGAACGCGGTCGCTCGGGCCAGGAACGCTGCGGCGGTGGGGCCGGTCTCGTCGGGGTGGATCTCGGCATAGGCCAGGCGGGAGTGGTCATCGATCGCGGTATGGACGTAGTCGTAGCCGGTCCCGCGCCCGCGGACCTTCTCGCTGCGTCCGTGCGCGCGCCATCCTCCGCCGTCGGGAATGCGTCCGAGCTTCTTGACGTCGATGTGCACCAACGACCCCGGGTAGGGGTGTTCGTAGCGCTGGGCCGAGCGTCGGCTGGCACGGATGACCTGGCCGGTCAGCGGGTCGCACTCACGCAGCAGCGGGGTGTGGTGGCGGGCCAGGATTCGCCCGACCGTGGACGCCGGAAGGCCGACCTGTCGGGCGATCCAGACTGGGCCGCGCCGCGCGAGCATCCGCGCGATCCGCACCCTGGTCTCCACACACGCCGGCGTCTGGCGAGGGTGGGACCGAGGGCGGCTGGGCCGGTCCACCAGCCCGGCCCGACCCAGCTCACGATACCGACGCCACCACCGCCACGCCGTCGTGCGTGAGATACCCATCTCCGCGGCGACATGCGCGACCGGACGGCCGGCCGCGATGCGCTGGACCATGACCAGCCTGCCCGCAGGGTTCAACCGGGCGTTAGCGTGAGACACGAGAGACCTCCGTTGGTTCGAGCGGGTTCCTTGAGCAGTTCCCACTCGACCCGGAGGTCTCTCGCTACGTCAACAACCTTCGTGGTCAGTACAACTAGCGCACGCCTCCGGGCGGCCGGACTGAGGGGATCGCCAAGCGACGAGCCTCGGGCGGCGCATTGCACCCGCCAGCAAAGGTCAATGCGAGAAACGAAACACGGTCGTGGACAGACCGGCGGAACCGACGGTGGACTCCATCAGGTTCAGGTGCGGCCGACGAAACGGCCAGGCGGAAACTACAGTAGGCGTCAGGGGGCTGAGGACTCGTGCGCGGCCTTGCGCGACAGCACGCAGACGGCGACGGT
The DNA here is from genome assembly GCA_963807045.1 of uncultured Actinomycetota bacterium. Lineage (GTDB taxonomy): Bacteria > Actinomycetota > Actinomycetes > Actinomycetales > Cellulomonadaceae > Actinotalea. The sequence continues at coordinate 1,456,712 of CAWDZL010000002.1, forward strand.
CAACAGGGCGAAGGCCAGCGCGAGGGGGCTGTAGAGCCCCCGGTTCCACTCCAGGTACGTGGGGTCGTACGTCGGGCTCCCGCGCATGGCCGCGCGCATGAGGAAGACGCCGGCGACAACCCACGGGACGCGCTGAGACACCGACGGGGGCCCGATCCTCGGCGCGAGGCCGGCGCGGGCCCCGACGACGTACGCCGCCGCGAAGAGCAGCCCCGCCATGATCACGCAGAAGGCGATGCCGCTGGCCGACCCCATGGCGATCCCGCCGGGGAGGGTGCCGTCACCGGACGGTGTCACGGCCTCGTACAGCGCAGCCGTGCTCCGGGCCGGCCATCCGACCCCGAGCGCCCAGAGCGCGTGGAGGGTCGCCATGATCCCCATGCCGGCCGCGGCGGCGACGCCGCACCAGCGCGCGATGGTCGACGTCATGGCGTCACCAGCTCCTCGGTCGATCGGGGCTGCCGACGGCCGGGCGCAGCGCCCGACAGGATGCAGGCCGCCAGGGTCAGCAGCCCGAGCGCCACGGACAGCGGTCCGTAGAGCACGCGTTCCCAGTGGGCGTAGGTGGCGCCGTCGTCGAGCCCCTGCGAGCCGAGAGCCCCCCGGAGCAGGAACGAGGCCGCGACGCCCCACGCGCCGACCCGGTACACCCGCGGCGGCCCGACCCTGGGGAGCAGCCCGACCCGGCTGCCGACGAGGGCGGCGGCTGCGAGGAACAGCGCCGCGAGGGCGCAGCAGACGAGGGGCCAGCCGACTGAGCCCCGTGTCTGTCCGAAGAAGGTGCCGTCCGGGTCGCCGACGGCACTGCTCCACTCCGCGGCGTCCTTCGCCGGCCACCAGACGGACAGTGCCCACAGCACGTGGAACACCGCGACGATCGCCATGCCCGACCCTGCGATGCCAGCACACCAGCGTGCAGCTCGTGATTCCACGGTGCCCCCCGTGATGGTCCTATTCAGGACTACTCACTACTGAGAGTATGCGGGGGTGCCGCGGGCGTCAACGCCTGCCCAGCAGGTGCGGCCGAGCCTCGCAATACTCTGCTCCTTGACTAGTCCCCGACGACGAGCGGAGGCCCCGTGGCCCTGCGGCACGCCATCCTCGCGACCCTCCTGGACGGCGAGTCCTCGGGCTACGAGCTGAGCAAGTGGTTCGACCCGGCGGTGCCGTACTTCTGGCACTGCGCGGCCCAGCAGCTCTATGCCGAGCTGACCAGGCTCGAGGCGGCCGGGCTGACCACCGGCCGCGAGGTCGTCCAGGAGCGTCGCCCCAACAAGCGGGTCTATGCGCTCACCGAGGCCGGGCAAGACGAGCTGACGCGGTTCGTCGCCACCGCGTCGAAGCCCTCCTTCATCCGGGACGACCTGCTGGTCAAGGTGTACACGGTGCGGGCAGAGGACTCTGAGGTGCTCGTCGAGCAGCTCGAGGAGCGCGCGGCGGAGCTGCGCGCCAGGATCGCCTGGTTCGACGAGCTCCTCGCCCGCCTCCGCGGCGGTCGCAGCGAGCAGGAGTTCCTCGCGGACGGCGAGCGCATCGGCCGGTACCTCGCCGCCGTCCGCGGCCAGTCGTTCGAGCGGGACAACCTCGCGTGGTGCGTCTGGGCGGAGCGGGTGCTGCGTGCCCGCGGGCTGGGCGAGCCGCCCCCCGCGTTCCCCTCCACCGAGGCACCCGCCGGGCCTGGGACAATGGCCGGATGACCACCTTCACGTTCGAGGCCCTGCGCCGCTTCCCGGACGTCGAGGCGATCAACCTCTTCGCCGCCGACGCCACCGACCGGCTGATCCTGGACGAGGCGGCCGATGCGCTCGCCGCCGCACCCGCGGGCACCGTGTGCGTCGTCGGCGACCGGTACGGGGCGCTCACCCTCGGGGCCGCGGCGCTGCACGGGGCGGCCGCCATCCGGACCCACCAGGACGGGCTCATCGGCGAGCAGGCGCTCGCCGGGAACGCCGAGCGGTGCGAGCTGTCGGGCGCCTACACCTCCCACGGCGCGCTCGACGCCGATGCGCTCGGCGGCGCCCGGGTGGTCCTCCTGCAGCTTCCGACGTCGTTGGACGAGCTCGACGAGATCGTCACCGCCGTTGCCATGCACGCCGACGCCGAGGTGCAGGTCTTCGCGGGAGGCCGGGTCAAGCACATGACCCGCGCGATGAACGACGTGCTGGGGCGCGGGTTCGCGGGCGTCGAGGCGCGGCTCGCCCGGCAGAAGTCCCGCGTACTGGTCGCGTCGGCGCCCCGTCCGGCGTCGGAGCTGCCGGCCTCGCGCTGGCCGGCCAGTCAGCGGCACGACGACGTCGGCCTCACGGTCTGCGCCCACGGCGGCGTCTTCGCCGGCACCGGCCTCGACATCGGGACGCGGTTCCTGCTCGGTTGCGAGGATCGGATGGCGCCCGCCGCAGCGTCGGCGCTGGACCTCGGCTGCGGCTCGGGTGTGCTCGCCGCCGCCCTGGCCGCGGCGCGACCCGGGCTGCTCGTGACAGCGACGGACGAGTCGTGGGCGGCGGTCGCGTCCGCCCGCGCCACGGCGGCCGCGAACGGCGTCGGCGACCGGGTGACCGTGCTGCGCGACGACGCCGCGTCGAGCCTCCCGGACGCGTCGATCGACCTCGTCGTGCTGAACCCGCCGTTCCACGTCGGGTCGACGGTGCACTCCGGCATCGCGCGGCGGCTGTTCGTCGACGCCGCGCGCGTCCTGCGGCCCGGGGGCGAGCTGTGGGTGGTCTGGAACTCGCACCTGCAGTACCGGCCGGTGCTGGAGAAGCTGGTGGGTCCGACGCGTCAGGCGGACCGGAACGCCAAGTTCACCGTCACTGTGTCGACGCAGACTGTGTCGACGAAGGCCTGAGCCGAGGATCCGTCAGGACAGGTCCCGATCGCCCCAGCTGAGCGTGCGCCACCCGGCCGCGGGGTCGCCGTCGAGCACCACGACCTCGGTGTTCTCCAGGCGGCAGCGCGCCGCGACGTCGGCGGAGATCCCCGACCGGTAGGCCGCCCACGACCGGATGATCGTGCCGTGGCTCACCATCGCCACGGCGTCGACCCCGGAAGCCGCGGCCTCGGCGACCACCGCGTCGAAGCGTGCGAACGCCTCGTCCCGGGTCTCACCGCCGGGCAGCACCGCCCCAGGGTCGCCGTCCACCCAGGCAAGGCTCGTGCTCAGGTACAGGTCGACGGACTCGGCGTCACCGCGCATCTCGAGGTCGCCGGCGCTGATCTCGCGCAACCCCTCGCGGACGTGCACGGGCAGGCCGCGCGCCTCGGCCAGCGGGGCCGCCGTCTGCTGGGCACGGGCGAGCGTCGAGGCGTAGACGGCGTCGATCGGGACGCCGTCGAGCGTGGTCGCCAGGGCGGCCGCCTGGGCGCGGCCGAGGTCCGTGAGGTCGGCGCCGGGGTGCGCGGTGTCCAGCAGGACCGCAATGTTGGCGCTGGTCTGGCCGTGTCGCACGAGGATCAACCGCATGCCCCGATTCTCCCGGGGGCGCGGCCGGTCGAGGCGGGACGTCCGTCGGGATGACCGTCCGCACTCGGCGGGCGCGACCTGGGTGCGGGTGGGACAGTTCCCGTGGGCCCGACGGCGGGCCCACGTCGACGGCGGTCGCACGCCGCCACGAAGGGGGAGGCTTGCGATGGCGACCCGTACTTCGCTCGACATCCCGGCGAACCGGCTGAGCACCCTGCGGCGCTGGAACATCGGCGCCGGCGTGCTCCACGCGGCGTCGGCGGTCGCCGTCCTTGCGCTCGCCAACGACTTCTCGATCCCGGTCACGGCGTCGTACATCGAAGGGCCGCCGGGCACCGATGCCTACTCGCGCACCACGCTGTGGGATGTGCCGCTGGCCTGGGGCGTGGCGCTGTTCTTCGTCCTCAGTGCCCTCGCCCACGCCTGGGTCAGCGGTCCCGGCTGGGGTCGCTACCGGGCCGACCTGGCGCTGCAGCGCAACCAGGCCCGCTGGGTGGAGTACGCCCTGTCGTCATCGGTGATGATCTGGCTCATCGCGCAGATCTGCTCGGTGACCGACGTCGTCGCCCTCGTCGCGATCTTCGCCGTGAACGCGTGCATGATCCTGTTCGGCTGGCTGCAGGAGAGGTACGAGGTGCCCGGCGAGGGCGGCTGGCTGCCGTTCGTGTTCGGGTGCTTCGCGGGGGCGGTGCCGTGGCTGCTCGTGGTGCTGTTGCTGGTCCGGCCCGGGTACGAAGGATCGGCGCAGACGCCCGGGTTCGTCTACGGGATCGTCGTGTCGCTCTTCGTCTTCTTCAACGTCTTCGCGCTGGTGCAGTGGCTGCAGTACAAGCGGGTCGGTCGGTGGGCGGACTACCTGGTGGGCGAGCGCTCGTACATCACGCTCAGCCTCGTGGCGAAGTCGCTGCTGGCCTGGCAGGTGTTCGCGGGCACGCTCGCGGGCTGACGCGTCGGCCCTCCGGCGTCGTCCGTCCGGCCGGAGCCATGTCGGCGGCCGATGGGCGCGCGCCCGAGCGAATGCCCGGGTGGCGGGAACGCGAGCCCACCGCCCGGGCATCGTTCGTTCAGGACGTCGCCGGGCCCGCCTGTGCCGAAGCCGCGGGCTCGCGCAGCTCGTCCGGCGCGGTCGGCACGATCTCCGGCTCGATCAGCGGGTCGACAACCGGGTCCGCTCCCGCGTCGTCGGCCGCGTCGTCGGGCGGCAGCTCCTCCCGCGGTGTCGTGAACGGTTGGTAGTCACCGGTGCAGACGGTGTCCTGGGCGGGCAGCGACCCGGAGCCGAGGTATGCGGTGATGGCGTCGTCGACGCAGGTCGAGGTTCCCATCGCGGTGTGGCCCCAGCTGTCGCTGGACAGCAGGCGGGAGCTCGGCAGCAGCTGGGACGTCGCGACGGCACCCTCGTACCGCGTTGCCGGGTCCCAGTAGTTGCCGACCACGAGCACGGGTGCCGACGTGCGATGGGTGAACGGGCCCGGGTAGGCGTCTTCGTCCGAGACCGTCCACGTCTGGGTGGCGCACGGAGCGTCGATCCAGGCCCAGCTCCTGCCGAAGCCGCCGGACGTCGCGTCGGTGGCGGCGGCGTAGTCGGGCCACCGTGCGGCGTCGCGCGGGTGCACCCCGTCGGTGCAGACCACCGTGACGCCCGCCTCGAGGTAGTTGTTGCGGGCCGGAGGTTGACCGAAGGCGGCGCGTTCTTGCTCGGGGGTCGGCCCGGTGGTCTCGCTTGACATCAGTTCGGCCAACGTCGCGATCAGGAATGCGCGCGCCTCGGCCTGTGCCGCGGCCTCGGCGCTGCCCTCGTCGCCCGGCGGCTCGGTCAGTGTCCACACGGCAGCGATGAAGGAGTCCAGGTACTCGGCGCCGTCCGCGTCGTACACGGCCGACCCGAGGACGCCCTGGAAGAGGCTACGGGTCAGCGTGACGGACCCGCCGAGCGACGGGTCGTCCAGAACTGGCGGGGCGCTCTCGAGCCTGGTCAGGAGCTCGTCGTACAACTCGGTGGGGTCGCCGAGGCCGGCGAGCCCGCAGTACTCCGGCCCGGCGCTCCCGCACCGGGACAGCAGCTCCGTCACGGCGCGATGCGTCCCGTCCCCGCTGCGGAGCCTCGCCTCGAGCGGGGCCCCCCGGTCCGCGTTGTCGTCACCGATACCTGACCAGGCGATCGGGTCGAGGACGCCGTCGATGACGATCGCCCGCACCCGGTCGGGGAACATGTCCGCGTAGACGGTGCCCAGGTAGGAGCCGTACGAGAACCCGAGGTAGGTGAGCTTCTCGTCGCCGACCATGCGACGCAGCACGTCCATGTCGCGCGCCACCTCGGCGGTCGACATCGACCCGGCCAGCTCGTTGCTGGTCGAGGAGCAGGCGGTGCCGAACGCCGTGGCCGCGTCCACGGTCGCCGCGATGCCTTCGGGGCTGAACATGTCACCTGATTCGAGCGCGGCCTCCACCTCGGCCTGCTGCTCGGCGTCGGTGAAGCACTCGACGCGGTCGGAGTTGTTCGTCCCACGCGGGTCGAGTCCGACGATGTCGAAGCGAGCGCGGACCTCGGCAGGGGCCCAGGCTGCTGCCCGGGACGCGATCTGGACGCCGGAGCCTCCCGGACCGCCGGGGTTGACGAAGAGCGTGCCGATGCGGCGTGCGGGGTCGGTGGCGGGCACACGGAGCACGGCGACGCTCGTCGTCGCTCCGCCCGGCTCGTCGTAGTCGAGCGGCAGCTCGACCAGTGCGCACTGGCTGCCCGGGGAGAACTGCGCGCTGCAGTCCGTCCAGGTCGGGCTCGGCGTCGCGACCCGGTCCACACGCGTGGCCTCGACGGGGCTCGTGTGGTCGAAGTCGTCGTGCTGGCGAGGGCCGAGGGCGGTGTGGTCACCGCGGCCGGTCCGATCCTGCGCCTGCGCCGCGGCGGCAGGACCGCCCGCGACGGAAGCGAGGGTCACGCCGAGCGCCAGGGCGGTGGCCAGGGCTGCGGCCCCGGTCTGTCGTTGTCTCCTACCGATCATGCTGACGTCTCCTCTCGAGACGATCGGACCGCCCCCCCGGCGGTCCTTGATCACCTCGACAGTAGGAGTGGGACGGGCGCGCTGGGCTCCCCCCAGGGCCGGAGCTCAGCGACGCCGGAACTCAGGGTTGTCACTGACCGTTGACCCTGACCCTGGCGTGCGCGGAGCGCTCCCGACGCAGGTCAGCCTTCGCGCTGGCCGATCAGGGTGCGCAGGGCGGCGTCGTAGGGGCTCGTGACCGCGTCGGCAGGGTCGGCGACGAAGACGGCGACCGCGCGGGCCGTCGGGTCGGCCGCGAGCTCGGCCTGCAGCGCGCGCCAGGCCGCGAGGTTCGGGTGCTCCATGAACGTCGCCGCCGACGCCGGGGCGAGCGTCGCGACTGCCTCGTCGAGCTGGTCGCGGCTCACGTCGTAGGTCGCCGAGCCGGCCGCGTGGCCGAGCACGGTGGCGAGCACGACGACGGGGAGCCGGTGCTGGCTCGTGTTGACCACGGGGTACTCGACGGCGTCGGGCGCGTCGAACCGCACCAGGCCGAGGCCCTGCGCGACCGGCGTGCGCCAGCCCGGGATGGCCGCCTCGAAGCGCTCTCGCGCCGCGACGAGGTCGTCCATGGTCGTCCACTGCTCCGGGGCTGCGCTCGCGTGGGTCACCCGGGGAGTCTGCCCGACGCCGTGCGCCACACCCAGGGGGCGTCCGGTCGCCGGACCTGGCCGCCGTCGTCCGGGCGGCTTCTGCCCGGGGCAGATCTGCCTGCGGCAGAGGCGTCTTCCGGCGTGCGCGGCGCGCTGCCAGCGTGGGCGGCGAGACGCCCCGAGGAGGCACCATGATGAACGCCGCACCGACCGCCACCCTGCTCGCCGAGACGCCGGGCGGCGGCTTCGACGACCAGCTCGCAGCGCGGCTGCTGCACCAGCGGATCGTCGTGCTCGGCCAGGAGGTCGACGACGCCGTCGCCAACCGCATCTGCGCCCAGCTGCTGCTCCTGTCTGCCGAGGACCCACGACGCGACGTCGCCCTCTACGTGAACTCGCCGGGCGGCTCGATCTCCGCGGCCCTGGCGATCTACGACACGATGCGGCTCGTCCCGAACGACGTGTCGACGCTGGCCATGGGCCTGGCGGCGAGCGCCGGGCAGTTCCTGCTCTCGGCGGGCACGCCGGGCAAGCGCTTCGCGCTGCGGCACGCACGCATCCTCATGCACCAGCCCGCGGGCGGGATTGCCGGGACGGCGATCGACGTCGCCATCCAGGCCGAGAACATGCGTCACACGAAGCGCACGATGCAGACCTTGATCGCCGAGCACACCGGCCAGTCGGTCGAGCGCATCGAGCGCGACTCCGACCGCGACCGGTGGTTCACCGCCGAGGAGGCGCGCGAGTACGGCTTCGTCGACGCGGTGGTGGAGCACCTCGAGGACGTCCGACCGGACGTCCGGCGCGCGGGTCTGTAGAGCGGCCGGGCCGCGGTCGTCGCGGGGCGTGGGGCTGGGCGCCGCGCGGGGCTGGGCGGGGTGCCGCGGGGCGGGTCGGGCGCGGGTCGGGCGCGGGTCGGGGTGTGGGGCGGGGCGCGCCGCGGGGTCTGGAGCGGAGGTTGGGAGGGTTGAGTGCCTCGGGGCGCGCTAACCCTCCCAGCTCTGGCGATGGCGCGGCGGAAGTGGGGGCGCGGGGCGCCCCGCGGGGAGGGCCGGGTGGGGCGCCGGGGGTGGGGCGTCAGGCGACGGAGAGGCGCGCGGTCGGGCGCTGCGGCGGCGCGGCGCCCCGGCGGCGTCGGGCGTCGAGGTCCGTGGCGAGATCTACCGCGAGGAGCTGCGACGTCGACTGGGCCAGCAGGTCCACGAGCCGGATGTCGAGCGCCCGGCACACCGCGACCAGCACCTCCGACGACGCCTCCTTGCGCCCGCGCTCCACCTCCGAGAGGTACGCGATCGAGATCCGGGCCTGCGTGGCGACGTCCTGCAGGGTTCGGCCCTGGGCGGTGCGTGTCCGGCGCAGGACCGCGCCCATCAGGGTGCGCAGCAGCGGCTCGGACCGCGTCACGGCGCTCTCCTCGACAACGCTCATGTGGCTCTCCTCCGGCTCGTGCGGCCCCCTCACCGGACGCTAACAGCGCGCACCGCGCTCCCGACCCGCCCGCACTTCTGCCCTGCGCGAAGACCGCCCGACGCCGTCGGCGAAGCCTTGCTCAGAGCTCGCCGTCGCGCTGCAGAGCCTTCATCGCGACCCACCCGAGCGGGATGCGCAGCCAGAACGTGGCGAAGCGGAAGAGGATCACGATGGGCGTCGCGATCGCGAACGAGAGCCGCGTCGTCGTCGTGAGGGTGCCGACGAGCGCGGTCTCGACGCCGCCGAGGCCACCGGGCGTCGGGAACGCAGCACCCGTCGCGTTGCCGACGAGGTACACCAGCGCCATGTCGATCGGCGAGACGTTCTCGCGGCCGAACGCCGCCAGGCTCGCGTAGAACGCGCCCAGGTAGCCGAGGGTCATCAGGAGGCTGCCGAGGATCGCGACGGTGAACCGGCGCGGTTGCCCGATGAGCTGGACCAGCCGCGGCCACGTGGTCTGCCAGATCGGGAGCAGCCGCGCGGCGGCCCACTGCCGCACCCTCGGGACGACGAGCACCGCCGTCACGACGAGCGCGACGAGGCCGAGCACGACCAGCATCGTCGTGGACGGCAGGTTCTGCAGCGGGTCGTTGCCGCTGATCAGCGACAGGATGACGAGCAGGACCAGCGTCGTCACGAACTGCGCGAGCTGCACGAGGCCCACCGACGCCGCGGCGAGCGCGTTCGAGACGCCGCGCTTCGTGAGCATCCGGTGGTTGAGCGCCGCGGGCCCGATACCGGCCGGCGCGGCGAGCGCGACGTACGAGGCGGCGACCTGCACCAGCGTCGTGCGCCAGAGCGAGAGCCGGACGGGCGAGAAGGCCGCCACGGTGATTGCCGAGCCGAGGAAGGTCACCAGGCCCAGGCCGAACGCGGTCACTGCCCACCACGGCGAGGCGTCGCCGATCGCGTCGGTGATCTCGTTGAAGTTCAGCGAGGTGATGATCGCCACGGCGGCCGTGATGCCGAGCACGATCATCAGCACGGTCCGTGCCCCGAACCGCACGATGCGCTCGGTCTCGACGACCGCCGTCGGGAGCCGGGCGAGCAGCGACTCCCGGAGCTCGCCCATGACGTGGCGCTGGCCGCGCGCCTCCTCGCGGGTGGACCGGGGGAAGGTGATGGGCTGCAGCAGCGGGCCGATCGTGGCCAGGTTGTCCGGCGTCGCGCGTACGGCCGACGCCACCGCACGGTCGGCGCCCACGCGCAGCGCGAGCAGGGCGAGCAGATGCGAGATGTCCATGCGGCGCGCGAGGTCGGACGACGCGACGTCCCCCGACTCCCAGCCGATGATCAGCACCACGCGCGCGTGCTGGTGGGCCAGGGCGGCGGCCGGCGACTCCGGCGGGCACTCGGCGCCGGGCGGGCCGATGAGGATGGTGTCGGCGGTCAAGGCCCGGTGGGCGAGGCCTGCGCCGTGCGCGACGACCAGCTGCTCCCAGATCGAGTCCAGGACGTCGTCGGTGAGCTCCTCGTCCGGGACGTCCCGCAGCGGGATCGCGCCGTGCGCGTGCTGCTGGATCAGGATCATCGAGTCCTCGGCCTCGGCGATGCCGAGCAGCCGCGGGGTGCAGACACCCGCCGACCACGCCGCGTGCGCCAGCAGCGCCGCCCGCTCGGCCGCCTGCCGCAGCGACACCACCGCGCGACCCTCGACGCCGCGCAGCCGCATCGAGCGCCAGAACCGGGTGAGCATGCCGACGACCTGGCGGTCGCCGTCGAGCACGATGACGTCCAGCCGGTCACCGTCGCCCGTCGTCATCGCGTAGACGCGGTTGTCGCCGAAGCGCGTGATGGCGACGGCGGACAGGTCCGTTGCGAGGGCGTCGTCGCCCCGGGGGTGGGCGGCCGCGACGTCGCGCACGCGCACGAGGCGCACCGGCTGGAAGCCCGCCCGCCGGATGCCGTCGACCAGCTCGGCGCCGTAGGCGCGCTCCGACTCGACGCCGAACGCGTACCGCATGCTCTGGCCCGCTGCGCGCCCCAGCAGGACGACCATGAGCGCCGCGGGCAGCGTCACCAGGCCGATCACCGCGGCGACGCCGAGCGACAGCCAGACGAAGTTCCAGCCCCACGCGATGGTGCGGCGCCGCGACCGCACGCCCGCCGCGGTGAGCAGCGCGGCCGCGCCCGTGAGCACCACCGGGACGTTGACGAGGTACGCGCGCTCGCTGGCCACCAAGACGGAGAAGGAGCTGCGCAGATCCGCGACGCCGAGGGTCGTGATCAGCCAGGTCGCCGCGAAAGCTGCGAGGACGCCGAGCACCGCAGCGGCCGCCGACTCCAGGGCCTGCCGCAGCCGGCGGCGCAGCACCAGCTCGAGCACCACGCCGACCGGCGCCACGAAGGTCGCGACGAACTCCAGCGCCTGGACCGGTACGAACAGCACCTTGCGCACCACCTGGGCGATGCCCCGCACGTCCTGGGTGATGCCCGTCGTCGTGCCGTGCGCGTACACCGCGAGCACGAGAAGGAGGACGACGCCGAGCATCGCCATGACGACGCCGACAAGGTCCGCCGGGTGGTGCAGCCGCACGGTGGGGGTGTCCACGATGCGCACGCCGTGGTCCGCGGGAGGCCGGGTACCCAGGCCCCCGCGCAGCGTCGTGGGCTCGCCGGACATGGTGGCGAGTCTAGGACCGGGTGGAGTCGGGCCGAGGGTGTTGACGCAGGCGGGCGGCCGTGCCAGGACTGGAGGTGGGTCCCGCCGTCGCTCCCGTCGTCGGTGCGCCCGCGAAGGAGCCGGTCATGATGACAGGGCGGATGACGCAGCTGCTGCAGCAGGCAGATGGGACGGACCCGCTGGCCGCGCTACGGGCCATCGCGGGGATCCGCACCGAGCTGGAGCGGCGGGAGGCGGTCCTCGTGCGCCGCGCCCGTGTGCGCGGGGTGTCGTGGTCGGCACTCGCCGTCGTGCTCGGGGTCAGTCGGCAGGCGGTGCACCGCAAGCACGGCGGCGGCTGGCTCGAAGGTGCGCACGCGGAGCACGGGGAGCACGGGGAGCACGGGGGCCACCCGGGCCACGGCGACGGGCCGACCGGGCTCAGCGCCGCCGGTCGCTCTTGACCGCGTACATCCGCGCGTCGGCCGTCGCCAGGAGGCGGTCGACGGGGGCGGTCGGGTCGGTCGTCAGCGCGTAGCCGACGCTCGCCCCGACGGACACGGTCGTCGAGGGCAACGTGATCGGCTGCTCCAGCGCCGTGACCAGGCGTTCGACGACGGCGCGCACCTCCTCCTCGTCACGCACCTCCGTCAGGAGGATGCCGAACTCGTCGCCGCCGAGCCGCCCGAGGTGGTCGTGGCCGCGCAGCGACGCGGCCAGGCGCCGCGCAGCCACCACCAGCACGTCGTCGCCGGCCTGGTGGCCGAGGTTGTCGTTGACGTCCTTGAAGCGGTCGAGGTCGATGAACAGGAAGGCGACGGCGGCACCGGGGCCGGCCTGTGGCAGCGAGGCCCGCACGCGGCGGATCAGCTCCGCGCGGTTCGGCAGGCTCGTCAGGTCGTCGTGGGCGGCCGCGTGCTGCAGCTGGCGCTGGGCCTGCAGGCGTTCGCTGACGTCGCGCTGCTGCACGACCATCCCCTGGACGAGCGCGTCGTCGAGCAGGTTGTGGAACGTCCACTCGTACCAGCGGTGCTCCAGGCTCGCGTGGACGACGAGCACGTCCATGCTCGCGCGCGCGTCCCCGCCCTGCCCGGTCAGCTCGGCGAGCCGGTCGGCGACCGCCTGCCGGTGCTCGGCGTCGACGATGTCGAGGAGCGGCCGCCCCACCAGCTCGGCGGGGGTGTAGCCCATCGCTCGCGCGACGGCCGGGCTCACGTACGTCAGGCGCCCGCCGGCGTCGCTCACGGTGAGCACGTCCGTGGAGCTCTCCATGAGCGCGCGCAACCGCGCCTCGGCGCGCAGGAGGGCCTCAGCGGCAGCCCGCTGGTCGGTCGCGCCGCGGGAGATCGCCAGGATCGAGGCGAGGGCGATGAGCAGCAGGAAGCCCGCGCCGACGTGCGCGACGTCGGGCGCGACCACCGACGGGATGCCGCCCAGCGCGACGGCGATCTCCCCGAGCGTCGTGGTGGCCGCGACCACCACCGCACCGTGCACCGACATCCGCACGGACGCCCGGTTGAGCAGCGGCACCGCGACGAGCGTGGTGGCGGCGGGCACCAGGAGGCTCCAGCCCGCGAACCAGCAGAACGCCGCGCCGATGACGGCGGCCGTGGTGAGCCGGAGCGCCGGCAGGTCCTCGAGGCGACCGCTGCCGAGCTGGGCCTGTGACCGGTCGTCGCCCACGAAGATGACGAGCGGGAGCAGGAGCGCCAGCACCCAGGGGTCGCCCGCGACGAGGTCGAGGCCCCGGAGCCAGAACAGGACCGGCACGGCCGCCACGGGGACGGCGAGCGCCACCGCCGTGGTGCGCAGGTGGCTCGCCATCGAAGTCCGTCCTCCGAAGTTCGTCGTCACCCAAGCATCGGCGCGATGCGCGCGCCGGATGAGCCGTTCGGCCGATCAGGTGATGTGCAGGAACGTCAGCACGCTGCCCGGAAGCAGGGCGTACCCGACGAACGCGACGACGTCGAGCGTCGTGTGGGCGACGACGAGCGGCATCACGCGGCGCCGTCGGAGGTAGAAGGTGGTGAAGACGAGGCCCATGACGACGTTGCCGAGCGCCATCCCGGGGCCCTGGTACAGGTGGTACGAGCCGCGCAGGAGCGAGGACGCCACGATGATCGCCGGGATGCCCCAGCGCAGCTCGCGCAGGCGCTCAGTCAGGTAGGCGACCGCGACGACCTCCTCGAGGAGAGCGTTCTGGGCGGCGGCGAGGATGAGGATGGTGACCGTCCACCAGTGGTCGCCCAGCGCCGTCGGGTGGACGCTCGCGCTGAGGCCCAGGGCGCGGGCGAGGACGTAGAGCCCGATGCCCGGGATGCCGATCGCGCCCGCGAGGCCCACGCCGACGGCGAGGTCGCGGCCCGGGCGGGTGCCGTCCAGGCCGATGTGGCGAAGGACGCGGCGGCCGGGCTCCGCGAGGAGGAAGAGCGCCAGGGCGACGGGGACCAGGGCGAAGCCGATGCGGAGAACCTGGAACGCGAGGTCCAGCCAGGGGCGGTCCGACTGCGAGCTGTTGAGGTCGGCGACCTGGTTCGCGAGTGGCTGGTCGCGCGTGTAGAGGTCGAGCAGGTTCACGGCGGCGTAGATGCCCGACTTGCCGAGGGACAGGCCGAGGACGATCCAGATCTCGGCGGTCAGGCGGCGTCGGCGGGCCGGGTCGGGACCAGGTGCGTGGGTGTCGGCCTCGGGCTGCCGGTCGTCGTCGCCGGTCGTCGACGGGGGCAGGTCGGGCACGCCCCCAACCTACGCGACCCCGCCGTCCGCCCCCCTGCCCCCTGCCGCCCCCCCCCCCCCCCCGAAGTCCCGCCCCTCCGTCCGCAAACTGGAGCGAAGTGGCTGGACACGCCAGGCGTGTCCAGCCACTTCGCTCCAGTTTGCGGAAGAGAGAGCGAGGGGAGAGGCGGGCGCCGGGGGTCTAGGGGGTGCGGCGGAGGCGGAGGGAGTTGCTCACGACGAGGACGGAGCTGAATGCCATCGCGCCGCCCGCGATCATCGGGTTGAGCAGGCCGAGCGCCGCGAGCGGGATCGCCGCCACGTTGTAGGCGAAGGCCCAGAACAGGTTCTGCTTGATGATCCGCAGCGTGCGCCGCGAGAGCCGGATCGCCTGCCCCGCGGACCGCAGGTCGCCGCGCACCAGCGTGATGTCCGCGGCCTGCATCGCGACGTCGGTGCCGGTGCCCATCGCGAGGCCGAGGTCGGCCTGGGCGAGAGCGGCGGCGTCGTTCACGCCGTCGCCGATCATCGCGACGACGCGCCCCTGCTCCTGCAGTGTCCGGACGGCATCGACCTTGTCGGCCGGCAGCACCTCGGCGAGCACCTCGGTGATGCCCGCCTGGGCGGCCGCGGCGCGGGCGGCCCCGGCGTTGTCACCGGTGAGGAGCACGGGGCGCAGGCCGAGGGCCCGCAGTTCGGCGACCGCCTCCCGCGACGTCGCCTTGAGCGGATCACGGAGCACGACGACGCCGCGCGCGGCCGCGTTCCAGGCCGCCATGACCGCGGTGGCGCCGTCGGCCTCGGCGGACGTGAACGCGCCGTCGAGGCTCGGAGGTGTCGACACCCTGCTCGCGCAGCCATGCGGGGCGGCCCACGAGCACGCGTCGCGCGAGCTCGACCCCGACGTGGGCCGGGCGGACGACGCCCTCGACGCCGCGGCCGGCGTGGTTCGCGAACTCGGTGACAGCGAGCCTCGGCGTCGGCCTCGGCGTCGTCGGCTGCGTCGTCGTCGGCTGCGGCCGCGGCGACGGCGACGGCCTGGGCGATCGGGTGCTCGGACCGCGCCTCGACGGCGCCGGCGTACCGGAGCAGCTCCGCGGGCGTGACGCCGTCGGCCGCGACCACGTCGACGACCGCCATCCGGCCCTCGGTCACCGTCCCCGTCTTGTCGAGCACCACCGTGTCGACACGGCGGGTCGACTCGAGGATCTCCGGGCCCTTGATGAGGATGCCGAGCTGGGCGCCGCGCCCGGTCCCGACCAGCAGCGCCGTCGGCGTCGCGAGGCCCAGCGCGCACGGGCAGGCGATGATCAGCACCGCGACCGCCGCCGTGAACGCGGCCTGCGCGCCGCCGCCCGTCGCCAGCCACACCACGAACGTGCCGAGCGCGATCGCGATGACGACCGGCACGAACACCGCCGAGATCCGGTCGGCCAGTCGCTGCACCGGCGCCTTGCCGGTCTGTGCCTGGGTCACGAGCCGGCCGATCTGCGCCAGCATCGTCTCCTCGCCGACGCGCTCGGCGCGGACCACCAGGTAGCCGG
Organism: uncultured Actinomycetota bacterium; assembly: GCA_963807045.1. Taxonomy (GTDB): domain Bacteria; phylum Actinomycetota; class Actinomycetes; order Actinomycetales; family Cellulomonadaceae; genus Actinotalea. The sequence continues at coordinate 1,472,137 of CAWDZL010000002.1, forward strand.
ACGTGTTGACCGTCGCGCCGGTCACGCGCGAGCCCGGCTCGACGTCGACCGGCACCGGCTCGCCCGTGAGCAGCGAGGTGTCGACCGCGGAGGTGCCCTCGAGCACGACGCCGTCGGTCGCCACCTTCTCGCCCGGCCGGACGGCGAACAGATCGCCCACCCGCAGCGACGCCACAGGAACGCGCGTCTCCACGCGGCGACCGGCGTCGTCGGTCAGAAGGGCGGCGTCGGTCGCGCCCATCGCCAGGAGGGAGCGCAGCGCATCGCCCGCCCGACGCCGCGAGCGGTACTCCGCGTAGCGACCCGCGAGCAGGAAGGTCGTCACGACGGAGGCGACCTCGAAGTACAGCTCGGGGGTGTCCATGCCCGGCATCGCGGCGCGCGGCACGAGCGTCGGCTCCATCCGGAGGCCGAGCTCGCCCGCGCCGCCGAGCAGCACCGCCCACAGGGACCAGGCGCTTGCCGCGATCACGCCCAGTGAGACGAGCGTGTCCATGGTCGAGGCGCCGTGGCGGGCCGCGCGGCCGGCCGCCTTGTGGAACGGCCAGGCCGCCCAGGTGACGATCGGCAGCGCAAGCGCGGTGACGACCCACTGCCAGCCCTGGAACTGCAGCGGCGGGACCATTGAGAGCGCGACGACCGGCGTCGCGAGGGTGGCCGCGACGATCAGCCGACGGCGCAGGTCGGCACCACGGTCGGCGACCGGTGCGGACGTGTCCTCGTCCTCGTCCATCTCGTGGCCGGGCGCCATGGTGTGGCCCGAGAGCGCCATGTCCACGTCCGGGTGGCCGGGGTGGGCGGCGGCGTCGTGCGCCCGCTGCGCGGCCCGGCTGTCCCGCATGACCGTTGCGGTGTAGCCCGCGCTCTCGACGGCCTTCACGATCGCTGCGGCGTCGACGTCGTCGGTGAGCTCGACGTTCGCCTGCTCGGTGGCGAGGTTCACCGTGGCGCTCGCGCCCGGGATCTTGTTGATCTTCTTCTCGACGCGGGCCACGCATGACGCGCACGTCATCCCGCCCACCGCGAGCTGGACGGTGCCGAGCACCGTGGCGTCGGGGCGGCCGGCGAGGGTGGTGCCGGTGGGTGCGGGGGTGTGCTGGTCGTGGGTCATGTGATCACGTCCTGGGTGGTGGTGCGGTGCTGGGTGCGGCGGTGGCGTGCCCGACGTCGGGCCGTGGCTCCGTCAGAGGAGGGAGCGCGGAGGGGCGAGGGTGTAGCCGGCCTCGTCGATCGCGGCGGCGATGGCCTCGTCGGAGACGGGTGCGTCGGCGGTGATGGTCACGCGGGAGGTGCCGCCGTTGACGAGGTCGACGGCGACGTCGGTCACGCCGTCGATCGAGCTCAGCTCATCGGTGACGGCCTTGACGCAGTGGCCGCAGGTCATGCCCTGGACGTCGACGGTCTGGGTGCTCATGGGGTGCTCCTCGGTGTGGTGGGTGTCTCGTCGGGTGTTGGGTGCTGGGTGCTGGTGTTGCCTGTCGCGTGGTGGGTGTCGCGTGGTGGGTGGCGGGTCAGCTGCGCACGAGCCGGGCGATGGCGTCGGCGGCCTCGCGGACCTTCTCGGCCCCGGCGTCGTCGGACTCGCGCGCGGCGTGCACGACGCAGTGGCCCAGGTGGTCCTCGACCAGGCCGAGGCTCACGGCCTGCAGGGCCTTCGTCGCCGCGGCGACCTGGGTGAGGATGTCGATGCAGTAGACGTCCTCCTCCACCATGCGCGCGATGCCGCGAACCTGCCCCTCGATGCGGCGGAGCCGCTTGAGGTAGTCGTCCTTGCTGCCGCTGTAGCCCGCCATGCTGACCGCCTTCTCTCGCCGTCGCCGTCCCAAACACCATACCCCGGCAGGGTATTCCCCCCACTACCCACCACCCCCAACCCCCACCACCCCTCGTTCGCAGAGTGGAGCGAAGTGCACCGACACGCCCGGCGTGTCGGTGCACTTCGCTCCACTCTGCGAACGGAGGGAGGGGGAGGGAGGGGGGAGGGGGCGGGAGAGAGGGGGTTACCGGGGGGGGAGGAGAGAGGCGCGGGCGGCGCGGGGGAGGGCGTCGACCAGGCGTTCGAGGGCTTCGTCGTCGTGCGCGGCCGAGACGAACCAGGCCTCGAACGCCGACGGCGGCAGCGACACCCCGCCCTCGAGCATCGCGTGGAAGAACGCCGCGTGCCGTCCGACGTCCTGCGCGAGCGCGCCCGGGTAGTCCTCGACGCCGTCGACCACCGCCTCCCCGAAGAACACGGAGAACAGCGACTCCGACCGCTGCACCCGGTGCGGCACCCCCGCCGCGGAGAGCGCGTCCGTCACGGCGCCGACGACGGCGGTCGCCACCTGGTCGAGGGTCCGGTAGAGGGCGTCGTCGGCCAGGCGCAGAGTCGCCAGCCCCGCCGCCACCGCGACCGGGTTCCCGGACAGCGTGCCCGCCTGGTACACGGGTCCGACGGGCGCGAGGTGGTCCATGACCGCCGACCGCCCGGCGACCGCCGCCACGGGCAGCCCGCCGCCGAGCACCTTGCCCAGCGTGACGAGGTCCGGCTCCCACGCCGGGCGCGCGGGGCTCGGGATCGCCGCGTCGACTCCCCACCAGCCCGCAGGCCCCAGCCGGAACCCGGTGAGCACCTCGTCGAGGATCAGCAGCGCGCCGTGCCGCGCGGTCACCCGCCGCAGCTCGTCGTTGAACCCGCCCAGCGGCGGGACCAGGCCCATGTTGGCCGGGACGGCCTCGGTGATGACCGCCGCGATCTGGTCGCCGTGCGCGGCGAACGCGGCGTGCACGGCCACGACGTCGTTGTACGGCAGCACGATCGTCTCGGCGGCCGTGGCATCGGTGACGCCGGCGGACCCGGGCAGCCCCAGGGTCGCGACGCCGGACCCCGCCGCCGCGAGCAGGCCGTCCGCGTGCCCGTGGTAGCAGCCGGCGAACTTCACGACGAGCGGCCGCCCGGTGATCCCGCGCGCCAGGCGCACGGCCGTCATGGTCGCCTCGGTGCCGGTCGAGACGAACCGCACGCGCTCGGCGAACGGCAGCCGCGAGCGCACCTCCTCGGCCAGCTCGACCTCCGCCATCGTCGGCGCGCCGAACGACAGCCCGCGCGCCGCAGCCTCCTGCACCGCCCCGACCACGGCCGGGTGCGCGTGGCCCAGGATCGCCGGCCCCCACGAGCCCACGAGGTCCACGTACTCGCGCCCGGCGACGTCCGTCACGTACGCCCCGCGCGCGGACGCCACGAACCGCGGCACCCCGCCCACCGACCCGTACGCCCGCACCGGCGAGCTCACGCCGCCCGGCAGCACGCCGATGGCGCGCGCGAACGCCTCGTGGTTCGTCATCGGCGTCGCGTCGTCCTGCATCCCGGTCTCCCCGCCGTTCCGCGCCGTCATGTCACCGTCCCGCCCGCAGCCAGCCCGCGAGCTCGGTCGCCCAGTAGGTCAGGACCGCTTCGGCGCCCGCGCGCCGGATGCCGAGCACCGTCTCCTCGATGGCCCGACGCCGGTCGATCCAGCCGTGCGCGGCGGCCGCCTCGACCATCGCGTACTCCCCGGACACCTGGTAGGCCCACACGGGCACCGGGCTGGCGGCGGCGACGTCGGCCAGCACGTCGAGGTACGCCATCGCGGGCTTGACCATGACGACGTCGGCGCCTTCCGCGACGTCGAGCAGTGCCTCGCGGACGCCCTCGCGGCGGTTGGCCGGGTCGAGCTGGTAGGCGCGCCGGTCGCCGGTGAGCGTCGACTGCACGGCCTCGCGGAACGGCCCGTAGAACGCCGAGGCGTACTTGGCGGCGTAGGCGAGGACCGCGGTGTCGGTGTGGCCGGCGGCGTCGAGGGCCGCGCGCACGGCCGCGACCTGGCCGTCCATCATCCCGGACAGGCCCAGCAGGTGGGCGCCGGCGTCGGCCTGGGCGACCGCCATCCGCCCGTAGGCCTCGAGCGTCGCGTCGTTGTCCACGCGGCCCTGGGCGTCCAGGACACCGCAGTGCCCGTGGTCGGTGAACTCGTCGAGGCACAGGTCCGCCTGCACGACGACGGCGTCCCCGACCTCCGCGACGACGTCCCGGATCGCAACGTTGAGGACGCCGTCGGCGGCGCAGGCCGCAGTGCCGGTGGCGTCCCGCGTGATCGGCACCCCGAAGAGCATCACGCCGCCGACGCCGGCCGCGGCCGCCTCCGCGACGGCCCGCCGCAGCGAGTCGCGTGAGTGCTGCACGACGCCGGGCATCGCGCTGATGGGGGTCGGCCCGGTTGCGCCCTCGCGCACGAACAGCGGCAGCACGAGATGGGCCGGTACCACGCGGGTCTCGGCGACGAGGCGGCGCAGCGCCGGGGTGCCGCGCAGGCGGCGGGGGCGGACCGCGGGGAAGGCGCCCTGGGTGGTGGTCTCGTTCATCGGTCCTCCTCCTCCGGGGCGCGGGCGCCCGCGTACTCCGCCAGCGCGGCGACGAGCCCCTCGGCCGACGCGCTGCGTGACACCACGTGGACGGGCAGTCCGGCCTCGCGCGCGGCCCGTTCGGTGCGCGGCCCGATGCACGCGACGACGGTGGTCGGCGGGGGCGTGCCGACGACGTCGAGCATGCTGCGCACGGTGCTGCCCGAGCTGAAGAGCACGGCCTGGAACCAGCCGGCGCGGACGTCCTCGCGGATCTCCCCGCCGGCGACGTCGCCGGCCACGGTGCGGTAGGCGACCGGGGCGTCGACGCGCCAGCCGAGCGCGGCGAGCCCGTCGGCGACCGTGCCGTCCGTGAGGTCGGAGCGCGGGTGCAGGACGCGGGTCGGACGCGCGGCGGGCAGGCCGTCCGCGCCGTCCAGGCCGTCGGCGCCGTCCGCGCCGTCTGCGACCTCGCGCGGCGGGAACTCCGCGACGAGTCCGCGCGCCGAGCGCTCGCCGTCGGGCAGCAGGTGGACGGCGACGCCCGCCGCCTCCAGCACGCGTGCGGTCCCGGGCCCGACGGCGGCCACCCGCGTCCCCCCGAGGGCGTGCGCGAGCGCGGTGTCGCCCCCACCGAGCACCGCCGCGGCGCGGTCGGCGAGCGCCTGCGCCCCGGTGCCGCTGGTGACGACGAGCCATGCGTACGCGCCGTCGGCCAGCCCGCGCACCGCGGCGTCGAGCGGCGCACAGTCCTCGGGTGGCCGGAACTCGATGAGCGGCACGACGATGGCGGTCGCCCCGTGCGTGGCGAGCAGCGCGGTCACACGCTCGCCCCAGTCACCGGCGTGGGGCACGAGGACGCGCCAGCCGGCCAGCGGGCCGACGGCGGACACGTCCGCGCCACCCAGGCCACCCGCGCCACCCAGGCCACCCGCGCCGCCCGTCACGCGCCCGCCCGGGTCGGCAGGAGGGCGGCGACCCCGTCGCGCAGCAGCCGGAGCGCGACCGCCGCGCCCGCCGCCTCCGCGTCGACGCGGCGCGTCCCGGCGTCGTCCGCGAGCCGCACGGTCGCGGACGCGTGCAGCGCCCCGGTCCCGTCGGGCCGCAGCGCGACGCCGTCGAGCGTCACCGTGTCGCCGCCGGGCTCGCCCAGGGCGACCGACCCGATGGCGCCCACGGGCGCGGCGCACCCGGCCTCGAGCACGGCGAGCAGCGTGCGCTCGGCGGTGACCGCGAGCCGGGTCGGGCCGTCGTCGATCGCGGCGAGCGCCGCGGCGAGCGCCCGGTCGTCCGGCGACGCGTCCTCGGCGAGGACCGTCGCGCGGCACTCCACCGCCAACGCGCCCTGGCCGGGCGCGGGAGCCATGACGTCGAACGGCAGCAGCTCGGTGGCCGCGTCGAGCCGACCGATGCGGCTCAGCCCGGCCGCGGCGAGCACGACGGCGTCCAGGTCGCCCGGTCCGGTCTCGCCGTCGGGCCCGCGGTGGCCGCGCACCCGGCCGAGCCGGGTGTCGACGTTCCCGCGGATGTCCGTCACGACCAGCCCCGGCCGGGCGGCCCGCAGCTGCGCGGCCCGGCGCGGGGAGCCGGTGCCCACGCGCGCACCGTCGGGCAGCTCGGCGAGCGTGAGGCCGTCGCGCGCGCACAGGGCGTCGCGGGGGTCGGCGCGCTCGGGGATCGCGCCGATCGCCAGCCCGGCCGCGGCCGCGGTCGGCAGGTCCTTGAGCGAGTGCACCGCGAGGTCGCACCGCCCGTCGAGGACCGCCTCGCGGAGCGCGGCGACGAACACCCCGGTGCCGCCGAGCGACGCCAGCGACCCGCGCAGCACGTCCCCCTCGGTGCGGATCCGGATCAGCTCCACGGCGTCGGCGGGGAGGCCGGCCGCGGCCGCGAGCGCGTCCGCAACCTGACGACTCTGCGTCATGGCGAGCGCGCTGCCGCGGGTGCCGATCCGGATGCGCATCAGTCGGACCCTGCCACGGCCGCCGTGCGGCCGCGCGGGTTGGCGCAGCAGCCGGGCCGGCAGACGTCGTACCAGGGGCCGAGCGCCGTCAGCGCGGGCCTGGGTGCGTCGGCCGACCCCAGGCGCTCCTGCACCAGGTCGACGAGCCCGCCCACGAACGCGGCGTGCACTCCCGGCGTCGGCACGCGCTCGGCCCACAGCCCGGCGTCGTGCGCGGTCTCGATCGCCTCCTCGTCGAGGTCCCACATGACCTCCATGTGGTCCGAGACGAACCCGAGCGGCACGATCACGACGGCGCGCGTCCCGCCCGCGGCGAGGTCGCGGATCGCGTCGTTGACGTCGGGTTCGAGCCACGGCGTCGACGGCGCGCCGGAACGCGACTGGTAGACGAGCGACCACCCGACGTCGGGCCCGGCGCCCGTGCCGACGTCCGCACCGGTCGACGCGGCGGCCATGACGACCTCCGCGACGGCGCGGTGCTGCGCGGCGTACGCGCCTTCGGGCCCGAACCCGGCGTCGGGCGGCCCGGACGTCGCGGCCGTCACCATCGGGATGGAGTGCGTCGCGAACAGCACGTGGACGTCGCGGCCGGGGTCGGCGTCGGGCCCCAGCGCCGCGACCGCACGCCCGAGCGCCGCGCGCACGCCCTCGACGAACGGCGTCACGAAGCCCGGGTGGTCGAAGTACTGCCGCACCTTGTCGATCTGCACCTCGCCGGCGAGCCCGGTCGACTCGAGCGCGCCCGCCAGGTCCTCGCGGTACTGCCGGCACGACGAGTACGAGGAGTAGGCCGAGGTGACGACGGCGAGCAGGCGGCGGTGGCCGTCCGCGTGGGCCGCCCGGACGGCGTCGGCCAGGTAGGGGGCCCAGTTCCGGTTGCCCCAGTACACGGGCAGGTCGAGGCCGCGCGCGGCGAGCTCGCCCTCGAGTGCCGCCTTGAGCGCACGGTTCTGGTCGTTGATGGGCGAGATGCCGCCGAAGTGCCGGTAGTGGTGCGCGACCTCCTCCAGGCGCTCGTCCGGGATCCCGCGTCCGCGCGTGACGTTGCGCAGGTACGGGATGACGTCGTCCTGTCCCTCGGGTCCGCCGAAGCCGGTGAGCAGGATCGCGTCGTAGCTCACCAGAGCACCTCGGCGACCTCGGCCGCCTCGATCCGCCGTCCGGTGAAGAACGGGAGCTCCTCGCGCACGTGGCGGCGGGCCTCGGTGGCGCGCAGGTGCCGCATCAGGTCGACGACCTCGGTCAGCTCGGTCGCCTCGAACGCGAGCAGCCACTCGTAGTCGCCGAGGCCGAACGCGGCGACGGTGTTGGCGAGGACGTGCGGGAAGTCGCGGCCCTTGCGACCGTGCTCGGCGAGCATCGCGCGCCGCTCGTCGTCGGGCAGCAGGTACCACTCGTACGAGCGCACGAACGGGTACAGGCAGAGCCACTCGAGGGGGTCCCGGTCGGACATGAACGCGGGCTGGTGGTCGGCGCTGAACTCGGCCGGCCGGTGCACGCCCATCGCGGACCACGACGGCACGAGGCCGTCCAGCTCGGCGGTGCGGCGCAGGCGGCGCAGCTCGGCCTGCAGGGCCTCCGGGCGGTCGCCGTGCAGCCAGACCATGAGGTCGGCGTCGGCGCGCATGCCCGTCAGGTCGTACAGGCCGCGGACGGCGACGTCGTCGGGCAGCTCGTCGAGGGCGGCGGACAGGGGCGCGCCGTCCGCGGAAGGAGCGTCCACCCGGGACAGCACGGACCAGAGGGTCCAGGAGTTGGGCGGGGTGGCGGGTGCGGTTCCCGTCGTCATGTGTCGATCCTCCGTCGCTCGTGCCGGTGGGTGGAAGCGGTCGCGGCCGCACGCTCGGACAACGCGCCGGCCGCCAAGATCAATCCCTATGCGAGCAGTCTGGTCGCGGTGGCGCGGGAGTGCGCGACGACGGCGGCCAGCCCGGTGCCCGCGACCCACGCCCCGGTGACGGCGAGCCCCGGGACGGTGGTGGCGGCGTCGGCCACGACCGCGGACCACTGCCGCTGAGCCGGACCCGCGGGCGGCATGCCGCCCGGCCAGAGCGTGCGGGCGGCGCCGACGACGGCGCTCGCGGGCAGGGGTGTGCCGAGCAGCTGGGCGGCGTCCGCGCGCGCGAGCTCGGTGACGTCGTCGAGGTCGGCCGCGTGCACGGGCACCCCGCCGACGGCGGACGCCGGCCCGTACGAGAGGCGCACGACGTGCCGCCCGGGGCCGGCGGCTGCCGCGAGCCACGCCCACTTCGCGGTGGCGTGCGTGAGGGCGCGCGCGGCGACGCCGGAGCCGGCTGCCACGAGGACGCCGGTGCCGCGCGGTGCCGCGTCGAGCGCGGGCGCGTCGAGGACGAGCGTGACGAGGACGACGCGCGGGCCGGGCCGCGGCGCGGGGCCGGACAGCACCTCCGGGAGGTCCGGCGCGGCGAGGCGGCCGAACGCCGGTCCGGGCACCGCGATGACGAGCTGCTCGGCGAGCACGGTGCCGCCCGGCCGGGGGCCCGCCTCGCGGGAGCCCTCGACGTCGACCGCCCACAGGTCGCCCACCCGCCCGAGCCGGACCACCGGCGCGCCCGTGCGCACCTCGCCGCCCCGTCGTTCGACGTCGTCGCGCAGGGCGGTGACCAGGCGGTGCATCCCGCCGGTGATGCCGGCGACGGCCGAGCCCGCGGGTGCGGCGGCGCGCGCGGCGGCCGCGGCGGCGGCAAGTGAGCCGCGACGGCGGACGTCCTCGCGAAGGCCGGGCACGACGTCGGGGTCGAGGTCGCCGGGGTCGGCGGAGTGCACGCCGCGCACCACGGGCGCGACGAGGCGGTCGTGGACGCGACGGCCCATGCGGGTGCGCACGAGGTGACCGAGCGAGGCGCCGTCGCCCGTGCCGAGAGCGCCGGGGAGCACCGAGTCGAGGGCGGCCCGGGCGGCGCCGGTGACGCCGACGACGCGGCGGACGTCGGGCGCCCACGCGCGGCCGGGGATGCCGAACATGCCGGTCGCGGGCAGCGGGACAGCGCGGCCGGGCAGCTGCAGCCAGGCGCCTGCCGCGGTGGGGGTGACGATGTCGTCGGCCAGCCCGAGGTCCGCGATCAGGCGCGCGACGGCGTCCGTGCGCGTGGCGAAGGACTCCGCGCCGGAGTCGAGCGTGAGGCCGGCGACGACGTGCGAGGCGACCGTCCCGCCCACGCGGTCGGACGCCTCCAGCACGACGACGTCGCGGCCCGCCGCTGCAAGGTCGCGCGCCACGGTCAGGCCGGCGATCCCCCCGCCGACGATCGCGACCGTCATGCGTGCGGCGTCAGGGAGTGGGCGAGCGCGACGATCCGCGTGAGCACGTCCGGGTCGGTCTCGGGGGGCACGCCGTGCCCGAGGTTGAGCACGTGGGCGGGTGCGGTGCGGCCGCGTGCGACGACGTCGAGCACGTGCGCCTCGAGCACCGGCCAGGGCGCGGCGAGCATCGCCGGGTCGATGTTGCCCTGCAGCGGCGTGCGACCGCCGAGCGCCCGGTTGGCCTCGTCGAGCGGCGTGCGGTGGTCGACCCCGACGGCGTCCGCCCCGGCGTCCCGCATCGCGGCCAGCAGGTGGCCGGTGCCGGTGCCGAAGTGGATGGTGGGGACGCCGAGGTCCCGCACGTGGGCGAGCGTGCGCTCCGACGCCGGCGCGACGTGCGCCGTGTAGTCGGCGAGCGAGAGGGCGCCGGCCCAGGAGTCGAAGAGCTGCACGGCGGCGGCGCCCGCCTCCACCTGGGCTCGGAGGAACGCGCCCGAGACGTCGGCGGTCCACGCCATGAGCGCCTGCCAGGCGGCGGGGTCGGCGTGCATGAGCGTGCGGGCGCGCAGGTGGTCCTTCGAGGGGCCGCCCTCGACGAGGTAGGCGGCGAGCGTGAAGGGTGCGCCGGCGAACCCGAGGACCGGCGTCCCGCCCGGGCCGCCGAGCAGCGCGACGGCGCGAGTCACGCCCGCCGCCACCGGTGCGAGGGCGGCCGGGTCGAGGCTCGGGGAGGCGCGCGACGTCGTCGGCGGTCCGGACGGGCTGTGCGAGGACGGGCCCGCGCCCGGGGACGATGTCCACGTCGACGCCCGCGAGCTTCAAGGGCACGACGATGTCGCTGAAGAAGACGGCGGCGTCGACGTGGTGACGGCGGACCGGCTGCACCGTGATCTCGGCCGCGAGCTCGGGGTCGAGGCAGGCGTCGAGCATCGCGACGCCGGCCCGGGCCGCGCGGTACTCGGGCAGCGAGCGGCCCGCCTGGCGCATGAACCACACGGGCAGGGTCTCGGGGCGCTCGCCGCGCAGGGCGCGGAGGATGGGCGCGGGTGACTCGGCGGGGGTGCTGCCCTCAGCGAACATGATCGATCTCACAGCCTCTGATTGTGCCGGTAGCCGACGGGTTTGGTTCAATCGAGGCCTTGTGGCTCTCCTCACTCTCATTGCGAGCCACCACGACGTCGACCTCGACCTCCTCGAGCGGCTGACGGCCGCCGGGACCGCCGGGTCTGCCGTCGCGGCGGACGCCTCGATCACCGGTTGCGTGGTTCTCGCCACGTGCAACCGGTTCGAGCTGTACCTGGATTCCCGCGACCCCGGGGTTGCGCAGAAGGCGGCGGTGCAGGCCGTCGCCGAGGCTGCCGGGCTCACGCTGGACGAGGTCTCCGCGACCCTGCAGCCGGTGGTGGGCGAGCGCGGCGTCGCCGAGCATCTCTTCTCGGTCGCGTCGGGCCTGGAGTCCATGGTGGTCGGCGAACGCGAGATCACCGGGCAGGTGCGGCGGGCGCTGGACGCCGCACGCGCCGACGGGACCACGACGACGGCGCTCGAGCGGCTCTTCCAGACGGCGTCCCGGGCGTCGCGCGCGGTGGTCGCCCGCACCGGGCTCGGTCGCACCCGCTCCCTCGTCGCGGTGGCGCTCGAGCTGGCCGCCCAGGAGGCGCCGCTCGTCGGCGCCCGGGTGCTGCTGGTCGGCACCGGCTCGTACGCGCGCACGGCCATCGGCGCGCTGCGCGCCCAGAGCGTCGGCCAGATCGTCGTCCACTCCGCCTCGGGGCGGGCGGGCGAGCTGGCGGAGGCGCTGGACCTCGACGTCGCCGGGGCGCTCGCCGACGAGCTGGCGGCGGCGGACGTCGTCGTCGGCTGCAGCGGGACGGCGGGCTACGTGATCGGGGTCGAGGACCTGAGGACGGCCATGGCGCGGTCGGGTGGGCCGGCGGTGCTGGTCGACCTGGCGCTCCGGCACGACGTCGACCCTGCGGTGCGCGAGCTCGGCGTGCCCCTGATCGACCTCGCCACGGTGCGCCGCCACGTCGAGCTGCCCGAGGTCGCCCAGGCCCGCGGCGTGGTCGCGGACGAGGCCGAGGAGTTCGCCGCGGGCCTGGCCGAGGCGGAGGTGGTGCCGGCCGTCGTCGCGCTGCGCGGGCGCGTGCACGAGCTGCTCGAGGAGGAGCTCTGCCGGGTGCCCGGGGGGCCCGCGCCGGAGGTGGAGGCGGCGCTGCGCCACTTCGCGGCGCGGTTGCTGCACGGGCCGGTCGTGCGGGCGCGCGAGGAGGCCCGCGCCGGGCACGCCGACGCCTACCGCGACGCGATCGAGACACTGCTGGGCCGGGAGATCCCAGACCCGCGCGACGACTGACCCCCCGCCCCGCCGCCGCCCCGTCCACCCGAGCCGCCCCCGCCCCGCCCCGAGCCGCCCGCCCGCCCCGTCCACCCCCGCGCCCCCGCGCCCCCGCGCCCCCGCACCCCCGCACCCCCGCACCAGCGTGAGGTGAAGGCTTCGTCACGGGATGCGTGACGAAGTCTTCGTCTCACGCGGCGCCGGCTCGCGACGGCGGATCACGACGTTCCAGAAGGCCAGCGGGCCCAGCACGACGAGGCCGAACAGCCCGGCGTCGATCATCACCGTGGCCGCGCGCAGCGCCCAGACCAGTGCGGCCGCGCCGGAGTCGACGCGCAGCGCGAAGGCGTTGAGCGCGAGGATCGCGCCGATCCCACGCGGGACGTGCAGGTCCAGGCTCCAGCCGAGGACGGCGTAGGGCACGGCCAACAGCGGGAGTCCGACCAGCGCGAGGCCGAGCGAGAGCATCGCCCCGCGCATGCTCCAGTGCACGCCCGTGCCCGTGAGGCCGGCCCGGATCGCACCCACGCCGAGCGCCGTGACGATCACGAGGAGGGCGACGAGGGCGAGCACGAGGCCCCCGACGATCGGCAGCGCCGGCACCGACTGCCACCACTCGCCGACCGGGACGGCCATGAGCACCAACGCCAGCGCGAGGTCCAGGACGGCCTGGCCGAGGCCCCACGCGATCGCGCGGCCGGCGAGGTCGAAGACGCGCGACCCAGGGCGGTCCGTCGTCTGGTCGCTCGGAGTCTGGTCGCTCGGAGTCTGGTCGCTCGGAGTCTGGCCGCTCGGAGTCTGGCCGGCTCGTCTCTGGCCGTCACGGCGCGCGCCGTCATGTCTCTGGTCGGCTCGTTTCGGGTCGTCGGCCGGCCGGGCGCGCCACGCCGCCGCGAGGTACACGACGAGGCCCGGGAGGGTCAGGGCGGAGGCCAGCCCGATCAGCACGCGCTCGGTCGCGGTGCCGGGGGTGGGTCCGACCACGGCGCGGCCCACGAGCACGACGACGACGAGCGCGAGCGGCTGCAGCAGCGTCGGCAGCCAGGGGCTCCGGGCGAGCCGCGCGACGCGGCCGGGCCGCGCAGGCTGCACCGTGCGCCGCGGGTCTCCGGGTCTCCCCACAGGGGCACACGCTAACCCCCGCCCCGCGCCACCCGCCCCGCGCCACCCGCCCCGCGCCACCCGCCCCCGCCCCGCGCCCCCCGCACCCGCCCCCCGCTCCCCGCTCCCCGCCCCTCACCACCGACGTGAAGAGCTCGTCACGGAATGCGTGACGAGCTCTTCACGTCGATCTCGCGGCGGCACCGGCCGCCGTGGACTCAGCGCCCCGCGAGCACCGCGTCGGCCTCGGCGTCGTCGAACGTCTCGACGTCGCCCGCCTCCGCCGACGGCGCCCCGAGCGCCCCGGTCAGCGCGTACTCCTCCTCCGGGGAGAGGATCAGCCGCTTGCGTCCCCACAGTGCGAAGGCCGCCAGCCCCGCGGCGTACACGACGGCGATCGCGGCGATCGCGGGCCGGTAGTCGGGGTTGAGCATGACGCCCACGAACACCATGAGCGCGAGCCCCCCGGCAACGACGGCGCCCGGCACGCCAACCGGCGAGCGGTACGGCCGGACGGCGTCGGGGAACTTGCGCCGCAGCAGCACGAACGACGTCATCTGCAGCAGGTACGCGATGACCGCGCCCCACACGGCGATGTTCAGCACGATGCTGCCCGCGGCGTCGCCACCGTTCTCGACGACCACCAGCGCCGCGACGCCGACGACGGCGCCCGCCACGAGCGCGACCCAGGGCGTCTTGCGGGCGCCGGTGAGGGACAGGATCTTCGGGTAGTAGCCGGCGCGCGACAGCGAGTACACGTTGCGGCCCGCGGCGTACATGATCCCCTGCGTCGAGGCGAGCAGGCCGATCAGGGCGAACGCCGACAGCACGGCCGCGACGTCGCTGTTCGGCATCAGCGCGCGGAAGCCGTCGAGCAGCGGCTCGCCGGAGTCGCCGAGCGCCGTCGCGCCGAGCACGGCCGGGTTGAGCACGACGACGGTCAGGCCCGACACGAGCAGCGTGAGCATCCCCCAGAGGCCGGCTCGGGGGATGTCGCGGCTCGGGGTGTGCGCCTCCTCGGCGGCCAGCGGGAGCTCCTCGATGCCGAGGAACAGCCACATCGCGAACGGCATCGCGAAGAACACCGCGCCCAGGCCGTGCGGCAGGAAGCTGCTCGCCCCGGCGTCGGGTGCGATGTTGCTCAGGGCGCCCAGGTCGACCTTCCCCGAGGTCAGCGCCATGACGGCGAACACGGCGAGCACGCCGAGCGAGATCACGGACACCACCACGGAGAACGCGAACGACACGTTCGCCCCCACGACGTTGAGCGCGAGGAAGATCCCGTAGATCACCACCCACCACACCCACGACGGCAGCGAGACGTCGAACAGCGACACGGTGATCGAGTCGGCGTACTGGCCGGAGAAGTAGACGACGACGCCGGTGGTCATCACGTACTCGACGGTCTCGGCGAGGCCCGTGACGAACCCGCCCCACGGCCCCATCGCGGCGCGTGCGAACGAGTACGCGCCGCCCGTGTGCGGCATGGCTGCCGACATCTCCCCGATGCTGAACAGCATCGCGAAGTACATGACGGTGACGAGCCCGGTGGCGAGCAGGAAGCCCCCGAACCCGGCGGTGCTGACGCCGTAGTTCCACCCGGAGAAGTCCCCGGAGATCACGGCGGCGACGCCCATGCCCCACAGGCCCCAGAAGCCTGCCGAGCGTTTGAGGCCGCGCTTGTCGAAGTAGCCGTCGTCGGCGGCGACGTATGTCACGCCCGACGTCCGGACGGCGGTGGCTGTGCTCATGCTCGTCCTCCACAGTGCTCGGCTGGTTGCTGGGCCGGCCGGCCGATCGCCTGCTCGGCCGGATGGGGCAGGACGGACGCCGTCGGCCGTCGTCGCCGGGCCGCGGGCCGGGGCGCGTCGCGCTCCGGCTTCACGTACCCGTACGGGTGCAGGTGGAACCGCATGCGGTCGGCGACGAAGAGCTCGTGCGCCCACTCGATCGGGCGGCCCCCGGCGCCCGTCGCGGTGCGTTCCACGTGGAACAGCGGTGTGCCCGGCGCGACGCCGAGCAGCTCGGCCTGGCCGGCGTCGGCGGCCTCGAGCTGCAGGGTCTCGTCCGAGTGCTCCGGCACGACGCCGTAGGCCTCGCGCAGGGTCAGGTACAGCGTGCCGAGGTCCTCCCGGGCGAGGCCCGGGAACAGGTCGGCGGGCAGGTGCGACGTCTCGATCGACAGCGGGCGCCCATCGGCGCTCCGCAGCCGCACGATCCGGTGCACGGCGGCGCCGTCGGGCAGCCCGAGCCGCCGCCGCGCTCGCGACCCGGCCGTGGTGAGCTCCACCCGGAGCACCGTCGTCGTGACGCGGACGCCCTGGTAGCGGGCGATCTCGGGCAGCTCTCGACCGTGTTGAGGTGGCGCTCGACGCGCCCATCGGCGACCAGCACGCCGCCCCCGCGCCCGATCACCCGCCGGACGACGCCGTCGGCCTCCAGCAGGTCCAGCGCCGCACGCACCTGCGCCCGGGGCACCCCGAGGTCCTCGGCCAGCGCGCGCTCGCAGCCCAGCCGGTCGCCCGCACGCAGGTCCTCTCGGGTGACGAGGGCGCGCAGCCGGGCGGCGACGTCGGACGCCGTGCCGGACGCGTGCGGCGCCGGGCGCCCGGGGCTGGTCATCCCAGGCTCCCCAGCGCGTCGTCGAGCGCGGTGAGGAGGCGGTCGGCGTCGTCGTCGGAGAACACCAGCGGCGGCCGCAACTTGAGCACGTTGCCGCCCGCGCCGCACACCGACGTGAGCACGCGCCGCTCGCGCAGCGCCTCCACGACGTCGAGCGCCGTGCCGCTGTCCGGCAGGCCGGTGGCCGGGTCGAGGATCTCGACGCCCATGTACAGGCCGGCGCCGCGCACCTGCCCGACGGCGTCGTGCGCGGCCCCGAGGCGCCGCAACTCGTCCGTGAGCCGGGCGCCCACGCGGTCGGCATGCAGCTGCAGGTCCTCGTCGCGGATCACGTCGAGCACCGCCTGCGCGGCGGCCATCGCGACGGGGTTGCCACCGAACGTGTTGAAGTACGGGATCGAGTCGCCGAACGCGGCGAGTACGTCGCCGCGCGCCGCCATCGCGGACACGGGGATGCCGTTGCCCATCGGCTTGCCGGTGGTCACCAGGTCCGGCACGACGCCGTGCCGCGCGAACCCCCAGAAGGCCTGCCCGGTCCGGGCGAACCCGGGCTGGACCTCGTCGGCGATGAACACGCCGCCGGCGCGGTGCACCACGTCGATCGCGGGCGCCAGGAACGAGGCGCGCTCGGCCGGGTCGGGGTAGACGCCGTCGGAGGAGAAGATCGCGTCCGCGAGGAAGGCCGCGAAGCGCGTGCCGTGTCGTTCGAGGTCGGCGATCGCAGCGGCCACCTGGTCGGCGAACCACGCGCCGAGGCGTTCGGGCGCGACGCCCGCGGCGACGGCGTCGGGCGCCGGCACGGTCCGCACGTCGGTGCCCAGCGGCTGCGCGGTGCCCAGCGCGGGGGAGAAGCTGCGAGGTCAGGGCCGAGTTGCCGTGGTAGGCCTCCGCGCTGACGACGACGCCGGTGCCGCCCGTGTGCGCCTGCGCCACCCGCACGGCGAGGTCGTTGGCCTCCGAGCCGGTGCACATGAACATGACGCGGTCGAGCTCGGGCGGCATGGTGCCGAGCAGGTCCTCCGAGTAGGCGACGACCCGCTCGTGCAGGTAGCGGGTGTGCGTGTTGAGCACCGCGGCCTGCTCCGCGACCGCGGCGACGACGCGCGGATGGCAGTGCCCCACCGACGCGACGTTGTTGTAGACGTCCAGGTACTCGACGCCGTCGGCGTCGTAGAGGTGGGCGCCGACGCCGCGGACCAGGTGCACCGGGTGCCGGTAGAAGAGCCGGTAGGAGGGTCCCAGTACCTGCTCGCGCCGTGTGACGAGCCGGCGGGTGGACGGCGGCAGCGTGCGGGCGTCGTCGGCCCGGAAGCTGTTCGTGTCCATGATCGTGGAGCGTGTCGGCACGGGGACTCCTCGCTGCGACCGGCGCTGGGGGTGGGGACGCTGATGGGGGTGGCGGTGGGGGCACCGCCCGGACGGGCCGCCCGGCCCGCTGTGGATGTCGACCATCGTGTCGGCCGCGGTCGACGCCGCCGGTGCTGTGGCGTTAGCGCCGCGTTACCGCTCGGGCCTGGGTGTTAAAGGCTGGTGAACTGCGACGCCGCCGGTTACGGCTGCGTGAAATGGTGCCCGCCGCCCTGGCGCCCAGGCTGCTGGCCGCCTACGGTCGGGGCTGCCGCCCGGCCCTCCGCGATCTCGACGGAGGAAGCAATGACGATCCACGACACGGACCTGGTCGACACCGACCTCATCGACGTCCCGAGCCTCGGTGCGTTCGACACCCTTGCCAAGGGCGACCCCGCGCCCGACTGGCTGCGCGACGGCGTCGTCGGCGCCTGGGGGCACCCCGCCGGCCGGACCGACGTCCGCCTCATCACCGTCTCGGAGAACGCGACGTTCCTGGTGTCGGTGGACGGGCGTCCCGTGTCGGTCGTGCGGGTGGCGCGGCCCGGGTACATGACGGGGGTCGTGGCGTTCGAGTCCGAGGCCGCGTGGGTGCGGGCGATCTCACGGTCCCGGCTGACGCGCGTCCCCGAGCCGCTGGAGACGATGCACGGCGGGATGGTCGCGGTGGTGGAGGACACCCACGGCGTGGGCTGGAGCTGCGTGAGCGCGGCGTTCGTCGCCGGCGAGGTGCTCGAGGACGTGGCCGACCCGGTGCCGTACTACCGCGCCATCGGCCGCACCACCGCCCTGCTGCACGACCACGCGCAGTCGTGGCGGCCGCCGTCGTGGTTCCGCCGGCACTCGTGGGACGTGCCCGACATGGTGGGGCCGAGCCCGCGCTGGGGTCGGTGGCAGGACGCGGCGCTGGACGACGCCGGCCGGCAGCTCCTCGATGCGGCCGAGGCCGCCGCGCTGGGCGCGCTCGCGGTGGTGCCGCGGACGTCGTCGGACTGGGGGCTGATCCACGCCGACCTGCGGCCGTCGAACATCATGATCGACGGCGGCGAGCTGACGGTCATCGACTTCGACGACTCCGGCTTCGGCTGGTTCATGTACGACTTCGCCTCCGCGCTGACGTTCATGGAGCATCTGCCCCAGGCGCCCACGATGGCGCAGGAGTGGGTGACCGGGTACGCGGAGGTGCGGCCGCTGTCGCGCGACGACGCCGTGATGGGCTGCGCGCTGTCGATGGTCCGGCGCCTGCAGATGCTCGGCTGGACGACGACGCACCGTGAGGACGCGCTGCCGCCCGCCCTCTGGGTGGCGCAGGTGGACGGGACGGTGGAGGTGGCGCGCGCCTACCTGGCGTCCGCGACCTGGCTGTTGGACTAGCAGAGCTGTTGGACTGATGGTGCCGGTCCGGTGCCGCCCGGCGTGTCCTGTGGACGGGGGTACGCGCCGGGGCGGGACGCGGCATACTCGCCGGTCAGGACCACCACTCCTGGGAGAACCATGACCACGCCTCAGCAGCCCGAGAACCCCTACGCAGCCACGGGCGGCCAGCCGCCGCAGCCCCCCACCTACCCGCAGCCCGGCGGGTACCCCGCTCCGGGCATGCCGCAGGCGCCCGCCTACCAGCAGGGCGCCGACCCGGCCTACGCCGCGTACGCGGCCGGCGGGTACGGCGGCTACGGCCAGCCGCTGCCGCCGCTCGCCTCGTGGGGCAAGCGCGTGGGCGCCTCGCTCATCGACGCCGTGCCGGTGATCGTGATCGAGATCCCCATGCTGATCATCGCCTTGAGCACCATGGAGACGATCGGGTACGACAGCTACGGCAACGAGGTCACCGGGTACTCCGGCGCCGGCGCGGGCGCGATGGCGGTCGGATACATCCTCGTGTTCCTCTTCCAGCTGTGGAACCGGTGGATCCGCCAGGGGCGGACGGGCCAGTCGATCGGCAAGTCCGCGATGCACCTCCGCCTCGTCGCCGAGCAGACGATGCAGCCGATCGGTCCCGGCAAGGCCTTCCTGCGCGACCTGTGCCACATCGCCGACGGCATCTTCTACCTCGGCTACCTGTGGCCGCTGTGGGACGCGAAGCGCCAGACGTTCGCCGACAAGATCATGACGACGGTCGTCGTCGAGGGCTGACCCTCTCGCGAACGGGCCGGCACCCCTCGGGTGCCGGCCCGTTCGCATCACGTCCGGACGCCACGTCCCGAGATCTGAGCAACCGACGGGAGAACCATGACGACGTCGCAGCAGCCGGGGAACCCGGACGCGTCGCCGGTCGCGGGCGCACCCGTCTTCTACCCGATGCTCATCGCACCCCGCCCGTTTCCTCTCCTCGCGTCGTGGGGCGCGCGCGCCGCCGCTTGTCTCATCGACGAGGTTCCCGCCACGCTCACCCAGATCGCCGCGCTCGTCTTCGCGTTCAGGACGACGGAAGTCGTCCTGTACGACGCACGGGAGGACTTCGCGATCTGGGGCATCTCCGAGCGGGGCTGGCTCGTGCTCGGGATCTCCGCCCTGGTCAGCTGGTCCTACCGGATCTGGAACCGGGGCTTTCGCCAGGGCCGGACGGGGCGGTCGCTCGGGAAGAGCGTCATGCGCATCAGCCTGGTGTCCCAGCGAACGCTGCGGCCGGTCGGGGCCGCGGTGTCCTTCGGGCGGGAGCTCTGGCACCTCGCCGACGCGCTCACATGGCTCGGCTACCTCTGGCCGCTGTGTAACGACGCACGGCAGACGTTCGCCGACCTGTTGATGCGCACGGTGGTCATCAAGGACTGACCTTCTCGCGAACCGGCCGGCGCCTGAGGGGTGCCGGCCCGTTCGCGCGAGGTCGGGCTCCTCGACGAGGCGGAGGCCGCCCACCGGGTGACGGGTCTGGTAGAGCCAGTCGAGGAGGAGCAGGCCCCTCCCGCTCCGCGACGACGCCCGACATAAACGGTTCGCACACCTCCGGCCCCGCGCGGAGAGGTCCACACTCGGGGCGATCCGTCGGCGGCCGGAAGGGACTGTGATGTCCAGGCGTTGGAACGTCCGTTCACTGAGCCGCGTGCTCACGGTGCTGCTGGCGGGCGCCGCGCTCATCGCCCTGCAGGCATCAGCGGATGCCCTGACCTCAGATGACGAGTCCGGGCCGATGACCGGCTCCGCGACGTGGTTCGACAACCTCGGCTCGCCGTACGGGGGCTGCGGGATGCCGCAGGACCAGCTCGAGACGCAGAACTGGATCGCGCTGAACGTCTATGACACCCCGGGTGACTATGCGATGTACTCGCGTCCGATGCCCGAAGGGGACCCCCACATCGGCATCTGGGACAACGGCCGCAACTGCGGCCGCTGGGTGCGGGTGTCGATCAGCGACT
Source organism: uncultured Actinomycetota bacterium (assembly GCA_963807045.1). GTDB lineage: Bacteria > Actinomycetota > Actinomycetes > Actinomycetales > Cellulomonadaceae > Actinotalea. The sequence goes on from CAWDZL010000002.1 coordinate 1,492,484, forward strand.
ACTGCACCGGCACCAACGACGGCGCCGCCGGCCAGGCATTCTGCCGGGGCGGCGCATGGATCGAGGACGAGTACAACGGCGCGACGCTCGACATGCTCGTCGCCGACAGCTGCGGCGACCCCAACGGCTGGTGCCGGGACGACCCGTATCACATCGACCTGGCCCACCAGGCCCTCAACCGCTTCATGCAGGACGGCGCCCCGGTCGGCGACATGGCTCCTGACCACTGGAACAACCGCCGGGTGACGTGGGAGTTCATCGAGGCACCGAACTACTCCGGTGACATCGAGATCGGGCTCATCCAGGGCTCGGAGAGGTGGTGGGCGGGAGTCTCGATCAACCACCTGCCCAACGGCATCCACGGCGTCGAGCACTTCGCCGACGGCGCCTGGGTCACGACCCCGATGAACGCCGACATGGGGCAGTCCTACCTGGTGAAGCCGACCACCACGGGCGGGACCGACTACCGGATCAGGGTCAAGGACGTCGACGACGAGTACCTCTTCGGTGGGCGCGAGTACTCCTTCTCGCTCCCCGAGAGCTGCGGCGGCAAGTGCTCGGCGCCGCGGACGGTGGTCGAGTACACGACGGCGGACCCGGACGACCCGACGGATGACCCGACGGACGATCCGACGGATGACCCGACGGACGACCCTGACGGACCGTCCGCGTGCACCGCGACCTTCCAGGCCGTCAACGCATGGTCCGGGGGCTACGAGGGCAAAGTCACGGTGACCGCCGGCGACTCCGCGATCACGTCGTGGACCGTCACCTTGTCCGGCACGACCGCGAGCACCGTCTGGAACGGGGAACGCACAGGTTCCGGGTCGACGCTGACCGTGAGCAACGCGCCGTACAACGGCAGCGTGGCCGCCGGCGGGACGACGAGCTTCGGGTTCATCGGGACCGGGTCGCCCGGCACACCGACGCTGACCTGCTCGCCCTGACCCGTTGGCCTCGTCGTCGAGTCCGGCCCCGCAGCAGGGGCGAGGTGACTACAGGCTGTCGCCGAAGTCCCGCCGGAACGCAGCGACGAGCTTCTGCTGCCAGTCCGAGACGGGCTTGAGCCGACCGTAGAAGAAGCGCAGCACGTCGGGTTCCTCGACGAAGCGGAGGCCGCCCACCAGGTGACGGTTCTGGTAGAGCCAGTCGATCCGGTCGATCGCGTAGCGCACCTGCGACAACGTGAAGACGCGGCGCGGCATCGCCAGGCGCAGCAGCTCCATCTCGGAGAGCCGCTCGCTGCCGTCCGGCTCGCGCTGCTCGGACAAGGTGCCGCGCTCCATCCCGCGGATCCCGCCGGCGAGGTACGCGGCCGCGGCCAGAGCGCCCGCCGGGTACTGGTCCTGGGGCAGGTGGTCGAGGAACCGCATGGCGTCGACGTGGCAGCCCAGGCCGCCCGCGGGCGTGATCACGGGCACGCCGCGCCGGTCCAGCTCGTCGACCATGTAGGCGATGAACTGGGGCCCCTGGCCGATCATGTCGAGGTCGAGGGTCTCCTCGATGCCGACGGCCATGGCCTCCATCTCACGCACCGACATGCCGCCGTAGGTGAGGAACCCCTCGTACAGCGGGATCAGGGGGCGCATCCGCTCGTAGAGGGCGCGGTCCCGGACGCAGATGCCGCCGCCGCGCGCGCAGCCGAGCTTGCGGGCCGAGAAGTAGATGATGTCGAACAGGTCCGCCATCTGGCGGACGATGTCGGCCACGGACGCGTCCGCGAACTCCGCCTCGCGGGTCTTGTTGAACCACAGGTTGTCGGCGAGGAGGCTCGCGTCGAGCACGAGCAGCAGCCCGAACTCGTCGCACACGGCCCGCACCGCGCGCATGTTCGCGATCGAGACGGGCTGGCCGCCGATGAGGTTGGTGCCGGCCTCGATCCGGACGAACGGGATGCGCTCCGCGCCGAGCTCCGCCGCCAGCGCGCGCAGGGCGTCGACGTCGATGTCGCCCTTGAAGGGTACGGTGCTCGTGACCTCGAGGCCCGCGGGCGTCACGAGCTCCTCCACCCGGCCGCCCTTGAGCACGATGTGCGTCTTGGTGGTGGTGAAGTGGAAGTTCATCGGCACGACGCAGCCCTCGGTCACGAAGGCCTGGGCGAGGATGTGCTCGGCCGCGCGGCCCTGGTGGGCGGGCAGGAAGTAGGACGTGCCGAAGAAGTCCCGCAGCACGGTCTCGAGCCGGGTGAAGGTGGCGCTGCCCGCGTAGCTGTCGTCGGCGACGAGCATCGCGGCTTGCTGCCGGTCGCTCATCGCGTTGACGCCGCTGTCCGTGAGCATGTCGAGGTAGACGTCGGCGTTCTGCAGCAGGAACGTGTTGTTCCCCGCGGCCGCCAGGGCCGTGAGCCGGTCCTCGATCGGCCGCAGGGTGAGCTTCTGCACGATGCGGACCTTGTGCATCTCGAGCGGGAGCTGCTCGCCGCTGTGGAACGTCACCGTCGTCATGTCGTCTCCGAGGGTGGGTGCGGACGACGTCGTCGCGCACGGTCCGGTGTCGGGCTCGGCCGGCGTCAGGCTAGCGGGCGTACTGACCAGTAGCCGAGATGTTCGGCTCTGGAAGTGAGACGCCGATCGGTGCGCGAACGGTGCCGCGGGTCCCGTCGTCCGGGGCCCGTCAGGCGTCGAGGAAGCCGACGAGCTCCTCGGCCAGGCCCGTGTACGAGCCGGGCGTCATCTCCGCCAGACGCGTCGCGACGCCGTCGGGCAGGCCCAGGCCGCCGACGAACGCGCGGATGTCGTCACCGTTCACGCGCCGACCGCGGGTCAGCTCCTTGAGGCGCTCGTAGGGCTCCTCCATGCCGGGCACGCCCGCGACGCCGGCGGCGCGCATCGCGGACTGGATGGCCTCGCCGAGCACCTCCCAGTTGGCGTCGAGGTCGCGCTCCATGGCGGCGGCGTCGATGTCGAGGCCGGCGAGGCCACGGCGCACGTTGTCCATCGCGAGCATGGAGTGGCCGAACGCCGGGCCGATGTTCCGCTGCGTCGTGGAGTCGGTGAGGTCGCGCTGCATGCGCGACGTGACGAGGGTGGCGCCGAGGGTGTCGAGCAGCGCGGACGACAGTTCGAGGTTGGCCTCGGCGTTCTCGAAGCGGATCGGGTTGACCTTGTGCGGCATCGTCGACGAGCCGACGGTGCCCTGGCCCCGCACCTGCGCGAAGTAGCCGAGCGAGATGTACGTCCAGACGTCGGTCGCGAGGTTGTGCAGGATCCGGTTGAACCGCGCCATGTCGGCGTAGAGCTCGGCCTGCCAGTCGTGCGACTCGATCTGCGTCGTCAGCGGGTTCCAGGTGAGGCCGAGGTGCTCGACGAACTCGCGCGAGGCCTCCACCCAGTCGGTGCCCGGGACGGCGGCCATGTGTGCGCCGTACGTGCCGGTGGCGCCGTTGATCTTGCCGAGGTACTCGGCGCGCTCGATGCGGCGCAGCTGCCGGCCGAGGCGGTGGGCGAGGACGGCGAGCTCCTTGCCGAGCGTCGTGGGCGTGGCGGGCTGGCCGTGCGTGCGGGCGAGCATCGGGACGGCGGCGTTGTCGCGGGCCATCGCTGCGACGTCGGCGACGAGCGCGCGGGCGGCGGGCAGCCACACCTGCTCGACGGCGCCCTTCACCATGAGTGCGTAGGACAGGTTGTTGACGTCCTCGCTGGTGCAGCAGAAGTGCACCAGCTCGGTGACCTGCGGCAGGACCGTGTCCTCGCCCAGCGTGGCTGCGGCGTCGGCCAGGCGGGCCTTGACCAGGTACTCGACGGCCTTGACGTCGTGGACGGTGACCCGCTCGGTCTCGGCCAGCTCGGCGATCGTGGTCGCGTCGAAGCCCTCGACGACGTCGCGCAGGTAGGCGACCTCCTCCGTCGCGAGCGTGGGGGCGCCCGGGACGGCGCGGTGCGACGTCAGGTGGATGAGCCACTCGACCTCGACGTACACGCGCTCGCGGTTGAGCGCCGCCTCGGAGAGGTGATCCACGAGGGGCGCGACGGCGGCGCGGTAGCGACCGTCCAGGGGCCCGAGGGCGATGGGCGGGGTGACGTCGGCGAGGCGGCGGCGCGGCATGGCGCCATGATCCCACCGGGGCGCGTGGCGCGGGTGGGGGCTCCCGCGGTCTGGACGGGGATCTCCGGTGCTCGAGCTCTCGTCGACCGCGGCGAAGACAGGGCATGCTCGCATCGGTTGGGACGGCCGGTGGGACCTCGGATGGCTACCTGTACAACGCAGACGGCGACCGTCTCATCCGACGCCAAGCCGGAACCACGACCGTCTACCTACCCGGCGGCCAGGAGCTCGCGCTCTCGGGCTTCGCTCCTGGTGGGATTTCTGGAACGACGTCCTCCTCGGTCGGCGAGAACCGACCGGAGCGCTCGGCCGGTGGACCTGGGTCATCCTCGCGGCCGTCGCAAGCGCGGCCTGCGCCTGGATCGGCTGGTTCTCGGTCAGCGCTGGCGCGACGGCCCAGACGGTCGTCACGGCGGCGGCGCTTCTCGGCTGCCTGGGCTCCGTCGTCCGGGTGCTCAGACGCCGCGGGAGCGAAGCGGGGCGACGGACCGAGTAGGCGCGTCGTCGGACGAGCGCCCCTCTGGAGTTCCTTTCCGCGGAAAGCACATCCAGAGGCCCATCTTGGTTCCTGCGGCGACGGCCCGACGGCATCATCCCGCGCGCGGGATGACGACGGCGCACCGGGTGAAGCCGACCCACGCTCCTGCGGCGTGTCCCCGTGGCCTGGGATGATGCCCCGGTGGAGCGGCCGTCGGTGACCGAGGCCCCGGACCGGGGCGCTCCCGACGCACGGCCGGATCGGTCCGGCCCGCTCGTCGGCATCGTCGCGCTGCTCGCGGTCGTGGTCATCGGCGGCACCCTCGCCGGCCCGTGGCACCCGCCCCTGCGCACCAGCGCCCCGGTCGCCAGCCCCGTGCCGGACCCGTCGATCACCCCCTACCCCGTCATCCCCCTCGACCAGTTCTCCGACGCCCACCCGGTGCACCCCTGGGACCTGACCTGGCTCGGCGTCGGGCTGGTCGCGATGATGATCGCCTGGGCGGCCTACCTGGTCGTCCGCTGGTTCCGGCGGCACCCCGCCCCGATCGTCCCCGAGGGCCCCGACGACGCCGGCATCGAGCTGGACGCCGCCTTCACCGGCCCCGGCACCGTCCTACCGAACCTCCCGCGCCTGCGCGCCGGCATCGCCGAGGCCGAGGAGGCCCTGCGCCGGTTCCCCCGGCCCGTCGACGCCGTCATCGCCGCCTGGGTTCGCCTCGAGCACGCGGCGGCTCGCTCCGGCGTCGTGCGCGACCCCGCCTCGACGCCCACCGAGTTCACCGTCGCCGTCCTGGACACCGCGCCCGTCGACCCGCAGGCCACCCGCACCCTCCTCGACCTGTACCTGCGCGCCCGCTTCGGCTCCGACCCCATGACGCCCGACGACGTCGCGGCGGCCGTCAGTGCGCTGTCCGTCCTCGCGCTCGGGCTCAACGACCCCGACGACGCCGACACCTCGGACTGGCGCGTCGGGAACGCGGACCGGCCGCCCGTCGAGCCGAAGGATGCGCCCGACGGCGTCGCGTCCGACGACGAGCCCCACGGCCAGGCGCCCGACGACGACGCGCCCCCCGACGACGACGCGCCCCGCCCCGAGGACGTCCCGTGACCCGCCTCGACTGGCGGCCGTTCGTCGGCGCCGCGGCGATCGGGGCCGCCGCCATGCTCCTCGGCCTGCGCCTCGCCGATGCGCTCCTCGTCGCGCTCGTCACCGGCGTCGTGCTGTTCGTCGTCGTCGCGATGCGGGCGGTCGAGGAGGACGCCTGGCCGGCCGAGCCGCGCGAGGACACGGCCGGGACACGCCCCGACGTCACGCACCTGACCTGGACGTTCATCGGTCTCGACGGGCGCGTTTCCGAGGCGGCCGTGCGTCGGCTCCGCATCGACGCCAGCCGTCGGCTCGCCCAGAACGGGATCGCGATCCCCGGCGGCGTCCGCGCCGGCACGGACATCGCGCCCGGCGTCGAGGACGAGCTACGCGAGCGCGCCCGCGTCGCGCTCGGCGACCGCGCGTGGCGCATCCTGACGGCGCCCGGCGGGGTCATGCCGTCCCTCGGCGAGATCGCGCACGTCATCGACGTCGTCGAGTCGCTGGCACCCGGACCGCCCGTCCCGCCGGTCCCGACCATGGCCCGCACCCCCCTCAGCTTCCAGCTCCCGACCGACCGAGGAGAACAGACGTGACCACCACGCCCCCGACCGACCCGACGCCGCGCGGGGAGCAGGCACCGCGCGGCGACCAGGCCCCGCCGTCGCCCGGCGAGGTCGCCCGGCTCGCGCACGCCGTCCTGGACGAGGTGGGCACCGCCGTCGTCGGCATGCACGACGCCCTGCGCATCGCGCTCGCCGCGATCCTCTCCGGCGGCCACGTGCTGTTCGAGGACGTCCCGGGCCTCGGCAAGACCCTCGCCGCGCGCAGCCTCGCCACCGCGCTCGGCCTGGAGTTCCGGCGCCTCCAGTGCACGCCGGACCTGCTGCCGTCCGACATCACCGGCTCCGCGATCTGGGACCCCACCACCGCGGCGTTCCGCTTCCGCCCCGGCCCCGTGTTCGCCGGGCTCCTCCTCGCGGACGAGATCAACCGCACCGCGCCCAAGACGCAGTCCGCGCTGCTCGAGGCGATGGCCGAGCGCCAGGTCACCGTCGACGGGACCACCTACCCGATGGCCCGCCCGTTCCACGTCATGGCGACGTCCAACCCGGTCGAGTACGAGGGCACCTACCCGCTCCCCGAGGCCCAGCTCGACCGCTTCATGGTGCGCGTATCGGTGGGTTACCCCGATGCGGCGGCCGAGGTCGACGTCCTCATGCGCCGCCTCGAGCGCCGCCGCGAGGAGGCCCTCGTGACCCGGGTCGTCGACGCCCCCACGCTGCTCGCGATGCAGGCCGGCGTGGAGTCGGTGCGGGTGGACCCGGACATCGTCCGGTACTGCGTCGACCTGGCCGCGGCCACCCGCGTGCACGAGGCCGTCGAGGTCGGCGCCTCCCCGCGCGGCTCGCAGGCGCTCATGCTCGTGGCCCGCGCGCTCGCCGTGCTCTCCGGCCGCCGGTTCGTCACGCCCGAGGATGTCAAGGACGTGGCCGTCGCCGCGCTGGCCCACCGGATCACGCTCACGCCCGCGACCTGGGCGGCCGGCGTCGTCGCCGAGGACGTCGTGCACGAGGTGCTCTCGCGCGTGCCCACGCCCAGCACGGTGCCGCAGGGCTGATGGCCGACGACGGGTTCGCCGACCGGCGGTGGGGCGAGGAGGCCCCGTCGCCCGAGCCCGCGCGCCCCGAGACGCCCGTGCGCGACCGGGAGGACGGGGCCCCGCCCGCGCGTCCGTGGGCCGCGAACGGCAGCCTGGTCTGGACGACCGCGGCTGGCCTGACCCTCCTCGCGCTCGGCGCCGTCCTCGGCCGGCCCGACGTCGCGCTCCTCGCCCTCGCGCCCCTGCTCACCGCGCTGTCCGCCGCCTGGCTGCGCCCGCGTGGCCCCGTGTGGGCGGACCTCGTCGCGCCCAGACCGACCACCGACGTCGGCGTCCTCGCGCAGACCGTCCGCCTCACGACGCCGCAGGGCACCGTGGGCGTGCGGGTGCGGATCGCGCGGCCCGGGCACGGCAGCCAGGAGGCGCTGATCCACGTGCCCTTCGAGCGCGACCTCGAGCTGTCCGCCCGCTCGGTCCGCACCGGCCCGCAGGTGCTGTTCCGGTTCGAGCACCAGGGCCTCGGTGCGGGCGCGCTCACCTCGGGGCCGCACGTCGCGGAAGAGCCGGGCACCGTCGTCGTGCTCCCGCGCGGCCGCACCATACCGGCGCTGCCCATGCCCGCGCGGCTGCGCGGCCTCACCGGCCAGCACGACTCCCGGCGGTTCGGCCAGGGTGGCGCGCTGCGCGACGTCCACCCGTTTCTGCCGGGCGACAGCGTGCGGCAGATCGACTGGAAGGTGACCGCGCGGCGCTCGCCCGGCCTCGAGCAGCTGTACGTCCGGCGCACCTACGCCCTGGGCGAGGCGGCGGTCGTGCTGGTCGTGGACTCGCGCGACGACGTCGGGCCCGACCCGACCACCTGGAGCGGCATCCACCCCGTCCGGCCCGACGACGCCACCTCGCTCGACCTCGCGCGCCAGGCCGCGCTCACCGTCGCCGAGGGCTACCTCGCCGTGGGCGACCGGGTGGCGGTCGAGGACCTCGGCGTCCGACGTCGGGCGCTGCGTCCCGGCACTGGGCGGCACCAGCTCGACCGGCTCGTCCAGCAGCTCGGCCTGCTGCGGCCCGAGGGCGACCCGCCCACGCGCATCCGCCCGCCGCGCATGCCCGCCGGCAGCCTCGTCTACGTCTTCTCGACATTCCTCGACCCGGAGGCCGCCGACATGGCGCGATCCTGGCGGCGCGCGGGGATCACGGTGATCGCCGTCGACGTGCTGCCGGCCGTCCGCACGCGCGGCCTCGACTCGCGGCACTGGCTGGCGCTGCGGCTCGTGCGCGTCGAGCGCGACGACCGCATCGCCGAGGCTCACGCGGGCCGGCATCCAGGTGCTGCGCTGGGCCGACCCCGCCGACGTCACCGGGCGCCTGCAGCTCGCTGCCGCGCGGTCGCACCGGCGGCCCGGACGCGCGACGGGGGTGGGGCGTTGAGCGGGCCGACGGCTGGGCTGGTGAAGGCGACCGCGACCGCGCTGCGGCTGTGGGCGTGGCGCAACCGCGTGCGCGACCTGTTCGGGCGCGCGCCACTGCCGCCGCCCACGGGCACGCCGGTGCCGCCGTGGCCGCGGGTCACCATCTCGCTCGACGGGGCCGTACCGGGGATCGTCCTGCGGGTGGTGCCCGGCGTCGTCGTCGTGCTGCTCGCGCTGCTCGGGGGGTGCGTCGGCTACGGCTGGTGGGTGGTCGCGGCGGCCGTGGTGGGCGTCACGGTGTGGCCGTCGGGGCCGGCCGCGGGGCTGTACGTCGGGATGGTCGGCATCTGGGTGCTGGCACGGGGTGATCTGCTCGTGGTCGACGCCGCTCGCACGGTGCCCGGCGTCTGGCGGATGTCGGGCCTGATGTTCGCCGTGCACGTGCTGCTCGTCGCGACGGCGCTGGCCGGGCACGTCGCCTGGCGCTCGCTCGTGGAGCGGGGCGTGCTGCTGCGGGTGGCGGCCGGCGTCGTCGGCGCGCAGGCGGTGGCCCAGAGCCTGCTGCTGCTCGTCGCGTGGTTGCGCGCATGGCAGCCGGGGGGGCACGAGTGGCTGCGGGGCGTCGCGGTGGTGGCCGTGGTGGGCGTCGCGGCGCTCGCGATCCCGCGCGAGTGGGTGCTCCGCCGGGCCCGCCCGCCCCGGGACTGAGCCGCGAGGAGCTCGGGAGGACGACCAACCCTTGCGGATTTGCTTTCCGCGGAAGGCAAATCCGCTGACCTACGTGCAGGTGGCCGGGGATGGAGCCAGCGGCGCGACGACGTCGGGGCCCATCCCGGCCCTGCTGCCGGACCTACTTCTTCGTCTTCAGCACCACGTTCAGCACGAAGCTGACGACCGAGATGATCAGCGCGCCGATGACCGCCGTGCCGAAGTTGTTGATGCGCAGGCCGTAGTCCGTCTTCTCCGACAGCCAGGCGACCAGCGCCAGCATCGCCGCGTTGACGACGAGCGTGAACAGCCCGAGCGTGAGGATGTAGAGCGGCAGCGACAGCAACTTGACGACCGGCTTGACCACCGCGTTGACCAGGCCGAACACCAGCGCGACCACGAGGAAGACGATCACCTTCGCGGTGGTGTCCTTGCCGCCGACGACGTCCAGCCCGTCCACGACCAGCGTGGCCAGCCAGATGGCGAGGGCGTTGATGGCGACGCGCGCGAGGAAGGTCATGACGGGCATCGTCCCGGTCTGCGTGCGCTCGGGCAAGCGCCCGGGCCGCCGGTGGCATGCTGGCGGCCGTGACCAGGCCTGCCGCACGCCGCGTCGTGCAGTCCCTGCCCGCCTACGTGCCCGGCGCCCGCGTGGGCGTCGAGGGTGCGTACAAGCTCTCGTCGAACGAGAACCCGTTCCCGCCGCTGCCGAGCGTCGTGGACGTGGTGGCCCGCGCGGCCGCCGACATGAACCGCTACCCCGACATGTTCGCGACCGACCTCGCCGAGGCCCTGGCCAAGCGCCACAACGTCACGCCCGACGCCGTCGTCGCAGGTTGCGGCTCGGTCGCGGTGCTGGGCCACGTGCTGCAGGCGTTCTGTGACGCGGGCGACGAGGTCGTGCACGCCTGGCGCTCCTTCGAGGCCTACCCGATCGCGATCAGCCTGACCGGCGCCGTCGGCGTCCCCGTGACCCTCGACGCGGACGGCCGCCACGACCTGCCCGCCATGGCCGCCGCCGTCGGGCCGCGCACCAAGGTCGTGCTCGTGTGCACGCCGAACAACCCGACCGGTCCGGCCGTGCACGCCGACGAGCTCGACGCGTTCCTCGCGGCTGTGCCCGAGCACGTCGTGGTGGTGCTCGACGAGGCGTACGTGCACTTCGTCCGCGACGCGGCCGTGCCCGACGGCGAGCGCCTCCTCGCGACGCACCCGAACCTCGTCGTCCTGCGCACGTTCTCCAAGGCGTACGGGTTGGCCGGCCTGCGCGTGGGCTACGCGCTCGCGCACCCGGAGGCTCGCGGCGGCGATCCGGACGGTGTCGACCCCGTTCGGCGTGAACCACCTCGCGCAGGTCGCGGCGCTGGCGTCGCTCGACGCGGAGGACGAGCTGACGGCGCGCGTCGACGCGATCGTCGCCGAGCGTGGGCGCGTGCTCGCCGGCCTGCGCGCCCAGGGCTGGGCGGTGCCGGACAGCCAGGCGAACTTCGTGTGGCTGCCCACCGGTGAGCGCACGACGGCGCTTGCCGCCGACGCCGTCGCGCGCGGCCTGCTGGTGCGGCCGTTCGCGGGCGACGGCATCCGCATCACGATCGGCGCCCCGGCCGAGAACGACCGCGTGCTGGAGGTCGCCGCCACCTGGCGCTGACCCCCGCCGCCCCGGCCCGCGCCGCGGCCCGCCTCTGCCGCCCCGCGCCGCGCCCCGCCTCTGCCGCCCCGCGTCCCGTCCCGCCCCACCTCACCCCTGCCGCGCGCTGCGAACATCCACCCGCGCTGCGAACGAACGATGCGCGCAGGGCGGGCGGATGTTCGCAGCGGCCGGGTGAGGCGCGTTACGGCACCGTGATTGGGAACTGGATCTCGGTCAGGTAGTCCGCTGGGTCCGGCGCATCCTCGGGCGACGTCAGGTAGACCTCCCGCGGCGGCCCCGCGCTGGCGTGGCCGTGCGACTGGACCCACTGCTCGAGCGCGGCGTACGCGGGCCCCTCTTCGTCGTACCGCCCGCGGTGCACCGTCGCCGCGACCAGGTGCACGGGGACCTCCACGCCGACGACGGCGCCCTCCACCCCGCCCGCGCCCACCCCGCCCGCGGCCATCTCGCCCGGGCCTACCTCGCCCGCGCCCACCTCGCCCGCGGCCATCTCGCCCGGGCCTACCGGGTGCGGGTCCACCGGGTGCGGGGCCGCCGGGTGCGGGGACGTCGGGTACGGGGACGCCACTGGGATGCCGACCTCGATGGCGCCGGAGCCGCCGTCGGGGTCCACGACCTCCGTCATCACCAGGAACGGCGGCCCCGCGAACCCGACGCCGGACGTGGCGACGGCCCCCATGAGCGTCCCGAACGCCGCGCCGACGTCGTCGCCGATCGTCTCCGCGGTGACGCGCCGCCGCAGCACCGCCACGTGCTGGGCCGCGACCTCCTTGACCTCCACCTCGTACGGCATGGGTCGTCCCTCCTCCTCGATGAGTCGACGGAGGAACGCCAGCATCCGACTGTGATGGGCGAGCTGGTCCTCGAGCCGCCCGCGATGCCGGTCCAGCACCTTCGCGACGACGTCGTCGCCCGAGGCCTCGAGCACCTCGTGGACCTCATCGAGCGGCATCTCCAGCGACCGCAGCACGCGGATCACCTCGGCCTGCGTCGCCTGCGCGTAGGTGTAGTACCGGTAGCCGGACGCTGGGTCCACCCACGCGGGGACGAGCAGCCCGGCGTCGGCGTAGCGCCGTAGCGCCTTGATCGACAGCCGGCTCACGCGCGAGAAGCGCCCGATCGGGATCAGGTTGTCCATCGTTCCTCCGCTGCCCACGCTGGGGTCTCCCTCTGCAGGAGAGTCAACCCCCGCGGCGTCGGTGGGGTGGGCGGTTCGTGCGCGCACGTAGCCGCCGTGCGAACAACCGAAGCTCGCAGGGCGGGCGCATGTGCGCGGGACCGCGGCGGGGCGCCCGACGGCGGGGCGCGGGAGCGGGGCGCGGCGGGGCGGGGACCGCGGCGGGGCGCCCGATGGCGGGGCGCGGGGTGCGCGCGGCGGGGGGCGCCCGACGGTGGTTGGAGGGTTTGCACAACCCGCGCCCGGGCCTTTGTGGAGGTCCGCAGGCCCCAACCTACGGTTGCGTAGCCTACGCTTCCGTAAGTCAGCCTCAGCAGCCCGGAAGGACCTTCCCGTTGGCCGAGACACCCCCGGCGAACACGACTCCGGCGAACAGCGCGACCGGCACCACCCCCGCCGCGTCCGCGTTCTCCGACGGCGAGCTTCCCGCCATGGTGCAGCTCCTCGCCCCGGACGGCAGCCGCGTCGACGACCCGACATACGCCCCGCGCGTCGCCCACCTCACCCCGGACCACATGCGCGCGATGTACCGCGACATGGTCCTGGCCCGCCGCTTCGACACCGAGGCCACGGCGCTGCAGCGTCAGGGCGAGCTCGCGCTCTTCGCGCCGGCCCTCGGCCAGGAGGGCGCGCAGATCGGCTCCGCCCACGCCCTCGCGCCGCAGGACTTCGTCTTCCCCTCCTACCGGGAGCACGGCGTCCTGCACGCCCGGGGCATCGACATGCTCGACGTCCTGAGCCTGTTCCGGGGCGTCGACTACGGCGCCTGGGACCCGCGCGAGCACAACACGCACCTGTACACGCTGGTCATCGGCTCGCACACGCTGCACGCGACCGGCTACGCCATGGGCGTCCAGCGCGACGGCCTCGTCGGCACCGGCGACCCCACCAAGGACACCGCGGTCGTCGTGTACTTCGGCGACGGCGCGACGTCGCAGGGCGACTCCAACGAGTCCCTCGTGTTCGCGGCCGTGAACAACGCCCCCATCGTGTTCTTCGTCCAGAACAACCAGTGGGCCATCTCCGAGCCGACCTCGCACCAGACGCGCGTCCCCCTCGCCGACCGCGGCAAGGGCTACGGCATCCCGGGCGTGCGCGTCGACGGCAACGACGTGCTGGCCTGCTACGCGGTCGCTGCCGAGGCGCTGGAGCGCGCGCACTCGGGCGGCGGCCCCACCCTGATCGAGGCCTTCACCTACCGGATGGGCGCGCACACCACGTCGGACGACCCCACGCGGTACCGCACCCGGGAGGAGGAGGAGTCCTGGCGGCGTCGTGACCCGATCGACCGCCTGCGGCTCCACCTGGAAGGTCTCGGCGAGCTGCCGGAGGCGTTCCTCGCCGAGCTCGACGCAGAGGCCGAGGCGTTCGGCGTCCGGCTGCGCGACGGCGTCCGCGCGATGGGCGCACCTCCCGCGGAGTCGATGTTCGAGTCCGCCTACGCGACGCCGCACGCCGGCGTCGCCGCCGACCACGCCTGGTTCACCGAGTGGGAGCAGGCCACGTCAGCCCAGGTCGCGGGACCCGCCGAGGGGAGCACACGATGAGCACGATGACCGCCGCCCGCGCCGCGCACGCCGCCCCTACCGGTGGCGCCCGGCCCACCACGGCGCAGCCCGACGACGCCGCCCGGCCCGGCAGTGCGTCCGCCGCAGCCGCCGACGCCGTCCCCGCCCGCCCGACGTCGGGCACCCAGCGCCTCACGCTCGGCAAGGCCATCAACCTCGGGCTCGCGGCGGCGCTCGACGCGGACCCGCGCGTCCTGCTCATGGGCGAGGACATCGGCCGCCTGGGCGGGGTGTTCCGCGTGACCGACGGGCTGCAGCGCGAGTTCGGCGAGGACCGGGTGGTCGACACCCCGCTCGCCGAGTCCGGGATCGTCGGTACGGCGATCGGCCTGGCCCTGCGGGGCTACCGGCCGGTGTGCGAGATCCAGTTCGACGGTTTCGTGTTCCCGGCGTTCGACCAGATCACCACCCAGCTCGCCAAGATGCACTACCGGTCGCGCGGCAAGCTCACGCTGCCCGTCGTCATCCGGATCCCGTTCGGTGGTGGCATCGGCGCGATCGAGCATCACAGCGAGTCGCCGGAGGCGCTCTTCGCACACACGCCCGGCCTGCGCGTGGTCTCCCCGTCGAACCCCGCCGAGGCGTTCACGATGATCCAGGAGGCCATCGCCAGCCCCGACCCGGTGATCTTCTTCGAGCCGAAGGGCCGCTACTGGGACAAGGGCGAGGTGGACCTGGGCGTTCCCTACGGCGCGACGGACGCGGGCCTGGACCGGGCGCGTGTCGTCCGACCCGGCCGTGACGCGACCCTGGTCGCCTACGGGCCGACCGTCGCGACCGCGCTCAAGGCCGCCGACGCCGCAGCCACCGAGGGCCGCTCGCTCGAGGTCATCGACCTGCGCACCATCAACCCGCTCGACACCGACACGGTCGCGGAGTCCGTGAAGCGGACGGGGCGCTGCATCGTCGTGCACGAGGCGCCGGTGGCGTACGGGACCGGGGCCGAGGTCGCCGCGCGCATCACCGAGGCGTGCTTCTACCACCTGCAGGCGCCCGTGCTGCGGGTCGGCGGGTTCGCCATCCCGTACCCGGTCGCGCGGCTGGAGCACGAGTACCTGCCGTCGGTCGACCGCATCCTCGACGCGCTCGACCGCGCCATCGCATTCTGAGGAGTTCCGTGCCCACCTTCGAGCACTTCCGCTTGCCCGACGCCGGTGAGGGCCTCACCGAGGCCGACATCGTCGAGTGGCGGGTCGCCGTCGGCGATCGCGTGCGCGTCAACCAGCCGATCGTCGAGATCGAGACCGCAAAGTCGCTGGTCGAGCTGCCGTCGCCGTGGGACGGCGTCGTGACCGAGCTGCTCGTGCCGGAGGGCGCTGCTGTGGACGTGGGCACGCCGATCATCACGATCGATACGGACCCGGACGGGGTTGCGGGCGCCGGTCAGGGCGCGGCGTCGACCGCCACGGCGCCCGGGCCCGACGGCGGTGCGGGTGCGGCTGGCGCGGGCGGCGCGAGCAGTGCCGGTGCGCCGGCGGGCGAGGGAAGCGGTGCCGTTCTCGTGGGCTACGGGACGGTCGAGGCCGGCGCGGGACGACGCGTCCGCCGGACTGCCGCGTCGACGTCGTCGTCAGCCGCTGCTTCCGCTGCCGCGACCGCCCCCGCCGTGACTGCGCCGACTGTGACTGCGTCGGCCCCGACTGTGCTGGCCCCGACTGCGTCGGCCGCCGGCGCGTCGGCCCCGAGGGCCTCCGCTTCGACTCCGCGCCCGGCTGGCGCGGCGACTCCGTCCGGTACCGCAACGCCGTCGGGCGCGGCAACGCCGTCGGCAGCGTTCGCCTCCCCGGTCCTGGCCAAGCCGCCGGTGCGCAAGTTCGCCAAGGACCTCGGCATCGACCTGGCGACCGTGACACCGACCGGCCCGGGCGGGATCGTGACCCGCGAGGACGTGCTGGCGCGCGCGAAGGAGAACGAGCCTCGCTCGCTCGCCACGTACGCCGGCGACGACCAGCCGTGGCTGGCGTCCGGAACGGTCTCGGAGGACGGCCGCAGCACCCGCGTGCCGGTGCGGTCAGTGCGTAAGCGCACGGCCGAGGCGATGGTGGCGTCGGCGTTCACGGCCCCGCACGTCTCGGTCTTCCACACGGTCGACGTCACCAAGACGATGCGGCTCGTGGAGCGCCTGCGCGCGGACAAGGACTTCGCCGACGTGCGCGTGACGCCGCTGCTGATCGCCGCGAAGGCGCTGCTGCTCGCCGTCCGGCGGCACCCCGAGGTCAACGCCTCGTGGCTCGACGAGTCGCAGGAGATCGTCTACAAGCACTACGTGAACCTGGGGATCGCGGCGCAGACGCCCCGCGGGCTCGTGGTGCCCAACATCAAGGACGCGCACCGCCTCGGGCTGCACGACCTTGCGGCGGCGCTCGGCGACCTCACCGCAAAGGCGCGTGCGGGGACCACGACGCCGGCCGAGATGTCCGATGGGACGATCACGATCACGAACGTCGGGGTGTTCGGCATCGACACCGGGACGCCGATCCTCAACCCGGGCGAGTCCGCGATCCTCGCGTTCGGCGCGATCCGCGAGCAGCCGTGGGTGCACAAGGGCAAGGTGCGGGTGCGGCACGTGACGCAGCTGGCGCTGTCGTTCGACCACCGCCTGGTCGACGGCGGGCTCGGGTCGCGCCTCCTGGCCGACGTCGCGCGCGTGCTCGAGGAGCCGGCCTACGGGTTGATCTGGGGCTGACCGGGAACACCACCCCCGCCACCCCGCGCCGCCGCCCGGCCCCGCTGCCCCGCGCCCGCCACCCCCGCGCCGCCGCCCGGCCCCGCCGCCGCCGCCCCGCTCCCGACGCCCCGCGCCGCTCTCCTGAGGCTCGCGCGAACACAAGACCGCCCTGCGCGCTTCCGATGTTCGCAGGGCGCGCCTTTGTACGGGGCGCGCCCGACGACGTCGGCCCTGGGATGCTGACCCCCGTGCTCCCACCCCTCGACACCGAGCCCGACGGCGAGACGCTCCGCGCGCCCGGAGGCTTCACCCCGGCGGGCGTCAGGTGGGCGGTGCTCGCCGTCGCTCTCCTGGTGCCGGTCCTCGTGAGCGTCGTGATCGACTGGTTCGGCACGTCGCCGCGCTGGCTCTTCGCGACCGGCCTCGGCTGCTGCGCGGCGAGCTGTGCGATCGTCGCCGTGTTGGGCGTCCTGGACGCGCGCCGCCGGCGGAAGAACCCGGTCGTCGCGCTCGGCCGTGGGTTGTGGGCGGCCATCCGGTGGTTCTTCTCGATGGTGCCCTGACCCCCGCCCGCCCGCTCGGCGGGTGCGGGAAGGCCCGCCGTACGCTGGCCGCGTGCAGGACGCCGCCCGCCCACCCCGTCGCTGGGTGGTGGTTGCGACCGGGCTTGGGGTCGCCGTCGCCGTCACGCTGCTCGCGTTGGCGCTCGCCGGGTCCGCCGACCCGCCACTGCTCGGCGACCCGGGCGCCGTCGTGCGCTGGGGGTTGCCCGCCACCGCCGCGATCGCCGACCTGGCCGGGGCGGTCGCCGTCGGCGCGCTGTTCCTCACCGCCGCGGTCCTGCCCCCGCGCCCGACGCCCCCGACCGGCCTAGCCCCGACGCCCCCGACCGGCGCCCGCGCCGCCGTCGGGATCGCCGCCGTCGCCGCCGGTGCATGGACCGTCGCGAGCCTCGTCCGCCTCCTCCTCACCTACGCCAACGTCGCTGGCCGGCCCCTGACGTCCAGCGGCTTCGGCGCCGAGCTCGAGCTCTTCGTGACCGACATCGAGCTGGGCCGGCTGCTGCTCGGCGCGGTCCTGGTGGCCGCGGTGACCAGCGTCGTCGCGCTCCTGGTCACGGGCCCGCGCAGCGCCGGCGCCGCCACGGCCCTCGCCGCCGTCCCGCTGATCCTCCAGGCCCAGTCGGGCCACGCCTCCGGCGCCACGAACCACGAGCTCGCCATCGGCTCGATGGTGCTGCACCTGGCCGGGGCCGCGCTCTGGGTGGGCGGCCTCGCGACCCTCGCCCTGCTGGCGCGCCGCCTCGGCCCCGACCTGACCGACGCCGTCGGCCGCTACTCCACCCTCGCCGCGTGGTGCTTCGCGGCGGTCGGGATCTCCGGCGTCGTGAACGCGGCGCTGCGCCTCGGCGGCGACCTCGCGACCACCTACGGCGCGCTCGTCGCCGGAAAGGTCGTGCTGCTCGGGGCGCTGGGCTCGATCGGCTGGGCGCACCGACGCGCCGTGATCCCGAGGCTGCGGGAGCGCCCGACGGCGTTCTGGCGCCTGGCCGCCGTCGAGCTCGCCGTGATGGGGGCGGCCGCGGGCCTCGCCACCGCCCTTGCGGCGACCGCGCCCCCCGTCCCCACCGACGCCCCGACCCCGGGCCGGCTCACCCCCGCCGAGATCGTCACGGGCCACCCGCTGCCCCCGGCCCCGACCACCGGCCTCTGGCTCACGTCGTTCCGCTGGGACTTGCTGCTCGCCGTCGGCTGCCTGGCCGGCGTCGTCGTCTACCTGCGGTGGGTGCTGCGGCTGCGCGCGCGCGGCGACCGCTGGCCCGTGGGTCGCACGATCAGTGCGGTCGTCGGGCTGGTGCTCCTCGCGTGGACGACGTCGGGCGGCCCGGCCGTGTACGGCCACGTCCTGTTCAGCGCGCACATGATCCAGCACATGCTGCTGGTGATGGTCGTGCCCGTGTTCCTCGCGCTGTGCGCGCCGGTCACCCTCGCTGCTCGCGCCCTGCCTCTCCGGCGCGACGGGTCACGCGGCCCGCGCGAGTGGCTGCTCGGCGTCGTGCACTCGCGCCTCGCCGGGTTCTTCTCGAACCCGATCGTGGCCGCGGTGAACTTCGCCGGCTCCATGGTCGTCTTCTACTACACGGACCTGTTCCGTCTGTCATTGACGACGTACCTCGGCCACCTGCTGATGGTCGTGCACTTCTCGCTCGCCGGGTACCTGTTCGCGAACGTGCTGGTGGGCGTCGACCCGGGCCCGCGCCGGCCCAGCTACCCCGTGCGGCTGCTGCTGCTCTTCACGACGATGGCGTTCCACGCGTTCTTCGGCCTCGCCCTGGTCAGCGGGCAGACGCTGCTCGTGCCGGAGTGGTTCGGGCTGCTCGGCCGCCCGTGGGGACCGTCGGCGCTCGCCGACCAGCGGGCCGGCGGTGGGATCGCGTGGGGCATCAGCGAACTGCCGATGCTGGCGCTCGCCATCGCGCTCGCCGTCGCCTGGACGCGCGACGACGAGCGCACCGCCCGACGTCGGGACCGCGCGGCCGACCGCGACGGCGACGCCGAGCTCGCCGAGTACAACGCGATGCTCGGCCGGCTCGCGGGTCGGGCGAGCATCGCGGGCCGCCCGGACGACGCCGCGAGCGGCCGCCCGGACGACGCCGCGAGCGACCGCCCGGACGACGCCGCGAGCGGCCCCACGCCGGATGACGCCGGGGGCCGCCCGGGCAGGTGACGGCGTCAGCTCGGCGGACCCCGCAGGCGGGACCGCCGAGCTCGGCGCGTCAGGCGCGCGACGCGGCGCCCACGGCCGCGCTCACGTGCGCGACGCCGTCGGCGATCGTCAGGTCCTCGACCGTCACGCCGCTCACCTTGGCGTCCACGGCCTTCTGCACGTCGATCAGCAGCTCGGGCCCGCCCGCGCCCTCGCGGAACGTGACGGCGTCGGCGGGCAGCCCGGCCCGCGTCACGACGCGGGTGATGGTGCCCGCGAACTGGCCGATCATGCCCTCGACCGACATGCCGCGCGCCTGCGCCTTCACACCGAAGGTCGCGACGCCCGCCGCGTAGCCCGTGAACGTCGCGGTCACCGTGACCGTGCCTGCCATCTTGCCCATCAGGCCGCGCAGGCCCCCGCCACTGCTCGTGACGGCCCCTGCGTCGATGTCCGCCTCGATCGCGGAGCCGTTGGCGCGGACGTCGGTGATCATCGAGGGCAGCGGCCGGGCCGCGCGAGCCAGCGCGAGCGCCTCGGTGACGGGCAGGACGAGCTTCATGGTGCACCTTTCGTCGGGTTCGGCGTAGGCACCGTACCTCCCGACGGCGGCCCGTACGCACCGCTCCGCGTGTCACCCGAGTGGAGCAATGGCACGCAAGATCACGCCTCCATGACGATCGCGCATCGAAGTGACGTCACGAGGTCGTCAGGGGCCTGACGTTTGCGATGCTCCCTGCAGGAGGAACGCATGCGCAGGGGGAGAACGTGGGTGGCGGCTGCCCTGACAGCCGTGGCGGTGACGGTCGGTGCGGCCGGCTGCGCCGCGACCGACGCACGGACATCCGTGACGATCGGTGAGGTGGACCTGCGGGACGCCCGCACCCTCACCATGACGGTGCGCTCGTGCGACGGCGCCCCGGAGGTGAGCGACGTCGTCGAGGGTGAGACCGAGGTGCGACTCGCGGTGACGGTCGCGCCGTCGTCGTCGTCGGGTACGGCCAGGTGCGCGGGCCACGTCACCGTGAAGCTGGCGGCACCCCTCGGGGACCGGCCCGTCGTGGACGCGCGCAGCGGGCGTGAGCTCTCGGTCTGGGGGCGCACCGGCCCGACGCCGGTCGTGTCGGCGACGCTCGTCGGCGTGAGCGGCCTGCTCGTCCAGACGGAGACGTGCACCGCGCAGCTCGAGGTCACGGACGTGAGCGAGTCCGCCGACTCCGTGCGCATCGAGGTCACCGCGACCGGCGGCACGCACGGGCGGGCGTGCGGGGACGGGGTGGACGTCGCACTGCGCAGCCCGCTGGGTGAGCGGCGCCTCGTCGACGCGACGACGGGTGAGGTCATCCCGATCACGGGCGCGATCGGCACGGGCGCCTGACCTCGTCCCGGGTCGTGGGACGGCCGGAGCGGGACTCCACAGATCTGCGGTGAGCCGCGTTGTGGGAGTGCACGTACCGCAACCGCTCCGCAGGAGGACTCATGAGCATCCGAACCACGTCCCGCCGTCGCCTCGTCGCCGGCAGCCTCATCGCCGCCACGCTCACCGTGGGTGGCACCGGGGTCGCCACCGCTGCCACGCCCGGTACCCCGGCCGCGAGCCTGTTGAACGCCTTCGGCATGCAGATCGGGCAGGTGGACGCGGGCGCCGCGGACGACGCCGCCGCGAACGACGTGGCCCCCGGTCCCGACGACGCCGCCTACGACGCCTTCTTCGGCGCGGGCTTCACCTACTACGACGCCGCGGCGCTCGCGGACCTCTGGAAGGTGGACGTCCAGGAGGCCAAGGCCCGCGCCGGCCACATGGTCATCGACGGTGAGACGCTCCCGGTCGCCCCCGGCAGCACCGTGCCGACCCCCGAGCCCGGCGACCCGGCGTGCGCCGCGATCCCGGAGGCGGACGCCGAGTACACCGACGCCCAGTACGAGGCATTCTGGGGCGCCGGCTACACCATCGAGGACGTCGACGCCCTGTCGGCGCTGTGGAACACCGGGTGCGTCACGACCAAGGCCCAGGCCGGGCAGCTGCTGCTCGACGGCAAGCCCGTCCCGGTGGTGCCCGGCAGCACGCCGGTCGCCGGCTGAGCGGACCCGGCACACGGTGATCGTCGAGGGGACGGGCGTGGACGAGCTGTCGATGCGGGCCGGGTTCGAGGTGGAGCTGCTGGCGCCGCCCGGTTCCGACCGGGAGGTGTTGGCGGCGGCTCTCGCTGACCGCTGCGGCGGCGCTGTCCGCCGCGGGTTCCACACCGACAGCGAGCCCTCGCCGGTCCCCGGCGTCGGCGTCTTCCGGCACCTCTCGCCGGCATTCGACGTCATGGACGCCGACGGGCGGCCGGTGGCGCGGCTCGTCGACGACATCACCATCGAGGCCGATCTCGTGCCCGCGCCGGGCGTCCCCGCCCGGCGCGGGCACCGCGGCTGGTACCGCGTCCTGTGCGACGACGCACGGCTGCTGCGCCTCGTCGAGCGGTACGCCGACCCGGACGCGCCGCTGGCCACCGTGCTCGAGCCGGCGGCGGCGATCTTCGGCGTCGGCGCGGAGGTGTTCCCACAGGCCGCGCGCGTGAACGACACCACGGGCGCGACCGTGGCCCTCGCGATGCCCCTGCCCCCGGGTCGCGAGCGGCCCTGCGAGGTGGTGACCCCGCCGCTGGTCGCCGGGCACGCCGCCGCCCTGGAGGCGCTCCTCGCGCCGGCGCGCGCGCTGGGCTTCACGGTCCCGCGGGAGGCCGCCGTCCACATCCATCTCGACGGCGCCCCGTTCCGCCGCCCGGCCGCCTTCGCCAACGTCGTGCGGCTCTTCGCGCACTGGCGCGAGCCGCTGTGGGCGGCCCTGGGCACCAACCCGGCGTGCCGACGCCTGGCGCCGCTGCCGCAGGGGCTCGTCGACCTCGTCGAGCTGCCGTGGGACGACGTCGACGGCCGCTCCGGCTGGTCACGGCTGCGCCAGGCGGCGCGCGGCGAGGGCCTGACGAAGTACGCCGACGTGAACCTCCTCCAGCTCGTCGCCGAGCGGCCGGTGCGCGACACCGTCGAGGTGCGGATCCTGCCGGGCGACATCGACGGCGCCGCGATCGTGCGTCGGGCCGCGACGGTGGAGCGCCTCCTCCGGCGCTGCCTGGACCCCGAGCCGGTGCCGCGGCCCGGCGCCGACGCCGCGCACGACCCCGCCGCCGCCCTCGACCAGCTCGCGGCGGTGGTTGCCCGATGAGCGGCCGGCCGGACGCGGGTGCCGCGATGCGTCTCGTGCGGTCCGGCGAGACCGACGACGGCGCCCCCGACGACGGCGCGGGTCGCCCCCGCCTCATCGCCGCCGCCGCGGACGCCACCGGGCGCGCGCTGGACGACGTCGTCCGCGACCACCTGCCCGGCCTGCTGCGCTACGCGACGGTGCTGTCGGGCGACGGTCACACCGCCGCCGACCTGGTCCAGGAGGTGCTGCTGCGCGCGCACGTCCGGTGGACCCGCATCGCGCTGCTCGACCGCCCCGACCTGTACCTGCGCCGCATGGTCACGAACGAGCACCTGTCGTGGCGCCGCCGCTGGCACGTGCGCACGATCCGCCCGGCCGCCGACGTCGTCCTGGCCGCCCACGCGACGCCGTGCCCGGACCCGACGGACGCCGTCGGGCAGGACGACGCGATGTGGCAGCAGCTTGCGGAGCTGCCCCCGCGGCAGCGCGCCGTGCTCGTGCTCCGCTACTACGAGTGCCTCACCGACACGGAGATCGCGTCCGTGCTCGGTACGTCGAGCGCGACAGTGCGTTCGCACGCCTCCCACGCCCTGGCGCAGCTGCGCCGGAGCCGACGTCACCACCCCGGAGTCATGATGAAGGAGAACCGCGGGGTCCCATCCCCCCTGCCACCCGCGCATCCCTACGGTGAACACGTCACCGAGGAGGAGCTCGCCGCTCGCATCACGAGCGCGCTCCGCTCACGTGAGGCGGGGCAGCCCGAGGCTGCCTTCGTCGCCGCGCGTCTACGTGCCGAGCTCGAGCGCCGGGGGGCGGCGCCATCCGGGCTGCAACGCGGCCGGAAGATCGTCGCGACCGGCGTGGTGACCGGTGCGCTCGCCGTCGCGGGTGCCGGTGCGGCCGCCGCCGCCGACCCGTACTCGCAGGTCGCGCGCGTGGTGGAGTCGGCGGCGCAGGCCATCGGCCTCGACTGGTCGCCGCTGCCGGACGGCTACACACGCGCGCAGTACGACGCGTTCTGGGACGCCGGCTACACGATCGACGACGTGTACGCGCTCGAGAAGCTGTGGAAGGTGGACAGCATCGGTGCGAAGGCGCAGGCCGGCCAGATGCTGCTGACCGGCCAGCACGTCCCGATCGCGCCGGGCAGTACGCCGGCCGGGGAGCCCGAGCCGCCGGCCGGCCCACCGGTCGTCGACCGGAAGATCGAGGACGAGCTACAGGCGTTCTGGGGCGCCGGCTACACGGCCGACGACGTCCGGACCCTGGCCGACCTGTGGAACCTGGACCAGTTCGAGGCAAAGACGAAGGCAGGGCAGATGTTGATCGAGGGTATGGAGCCGCCGATCCGTCCGAGCGGCGCGGGGATCGAGGACGTCACGGACGCCCAGCTCGCGGCGCTGTGGAGCGCCGGGTACAGCGTCGAGGACATGGAGGCGCTGGCGGACCTGTGGGACCTGAACCTCGGTGAGACCAAGGCCCGCGCCGGCGAGATGGTGCTGAACGGCGAGCAGCTGCCGACCCCGCCCCCCTCCCACCCCTGACGAACGCGCCCCCGCCTCCCGCCGCCCGTCGTCCCGTCGTCCGCAGGCCTCAGGCTGGGAGGGTTAGCGGCCCTGGAGCGCGCTAACCCTCCCAGCCCTCCCTTGCGACCCGAGCCGCACCGGCATAGCTCCGCCGAGCGTCGTGTTGACTACGCATGTGAGCGAGACGAGCCCTGCCCGCCTGCCCCGCGTCCGCGCGTCCGAGCTGGTCGGGCGCGGCTGGCTCAACACCGGCGGCCGCGACGTGACGCTCGCGGACCTGCGCGGCAAGGTCGTCGTCCTCGACTTCTGGACGTTCTGCTGCATCAACTGCCTGCACGTCCTCGACGAGCTCCGCGAGCTGGAGGCGCAGTACCGCGACGTCCTCGTGATCGTCGGCGTGCACTCGCCCAAGTTCGCCCACGAGGCGGACCCGGTCGCGCTCGCCGCCGCCGTCGAGCGCTACGAGGTGCACCACCCGGTCCTCGACGACCCCGAGCTGACCACCTGGTCCGCGTACACCGCCCGCGCCTGGCCGACGCTCGTCGTCATCGACCCCGAGGGCTACGTCGTCGCGCACATGGCCGGCGAGGGGCACCGCCGCAACCTCGAGATCCTCGTCGCGGACCTCGTCGCCGAGCACAGGGCACGCGGCACGCTCCGCTCTGCTGACGACGGCGACGGTCCCTACGTGCCTCCGGCCGCGACGTCGGGCACCCTCCGCTTCCCGGCCAAGGCGATCCGCCTGCCGTCTGTTGATGGGCGCCCGGGCACCCTCCTCGTCGCCGACGCCGGCCACCACTCCCTGGCCGAGCTCGCGCCCGACGCCGAGACCCTGGTCCGCCGCATCGGCTCGGGCGAGCGCGGGCTGGTCGACGGCGGCCCGGACGACGCCCGGTTCAGCGAGCCCAACGGCCTCTGCCTGCTGCCCGACGACGTCGCGGCCCGGGTCGGGTACGACGTCGTCGTCGCGGACACGGTCAACCACGCGCTGCGCGGCGTCCGCCTCGCGGACGGGCACGTCACCACCCTGGCGGGCACCGGCGAGCAGTACATGGTGGGCGGTCCGGACAACGGCACGCCCGCAGATGGCCCGCTCGGCATGCGTCTGTCCTCGCCGTGGGACGTCGTGTGGTCCCCGGCCCTGGCGGCGGTCGTCGTCGCGATGGCCGGCAACCACACGCTCTGGGCGTTCGACGTCGAGCAGGGCACGGTCCGCCGGATCGCGGGCACCATGAACGAGGGCCTGCAGGACGGTCCCGGCGACGAGGCGTGGTTCGCGCAGACGTCGGGCCTCGCGGTCGGCCCGGACGGGGCGGTCTGGCTCGCCGACTCGGAGGTCTCCGCCCTGCGCTGGCTGCGCGCGGAGCCTGGTGGCGGCGTGACGGTGACGACCGCCGTCGGGCAGGGGCTGTTCGACTTCGGCCACCGCGACGGCCCGGCGGACCAGGCGCTCCTGCAGCACCCGCTGGGCGTCGCCGTCCTCCCCGACGGCAGCGTGGTCATCGCGGACACCTACAACGGCGCCGTCCGCCGCTATGCGCCTCCCGCCGCCGGCGCAGACGGGCCGGGCGAGGTCACCACCCTCGCGCGCGACCTCGCCGAGCCCTCCGGCCTGCTCGTGGACGCCCACGACGACGGCACGCTCGACCTCGTCGTCGTCGAGTCCGCGGCGCACCGGATCACGCGCCTGCGGCTCCCCGCACGCCTGGCGGGCGAGATCCTCGACGCCGGCGCTCACCGCACCCAGCGCCCGGTCTCCGAGGTCGGCGCGGGCGAGCTGCTCCTCGACGTCGTCTTCACGCCCGCGGCCGGCCAGAAGTACGACGACCGCTACGGCCCTTCGACCCGCCTGCAGGTCTCCGCGACGCCCCCCGAGCTGCTCCTCGACGGCGCCGGCGACGACGTCGCCCTCACGCGCACGCTCCGCATCAACCCCGAGGTGCCCGACGGCGTCCTGCACGTCACCGCCCAGGCCGCCTCGTGCGACGCGGATCCCGCGATCGAGTACCCGGCCTGCCACCTCAACCAGCAGGACTGGGGGGTGCCGGTGCGTGTCGTCGACGGCGGCCCGGGCGCCCTCACGCTGCCCCTGCGGGGCTGATCGGCGGGCCGGGCCGAAACCGATCGGCGGACCCGAGCGAAACCGCACTTCAGATGGCGGCTGCTCCTGTCGAAGTTGATCAGTGAAGGACTACCGTAAGCCCCGTCACTTGCACCCGCGTCAGCGTCGACGCGGGTGACGAGTACTCGACCAAGGGGGGGTCGGTGCCAGTGAGGTACGTCAGCGACGACGAAAGGCCTCGCGGGACGCGCTCGTCGCGGCCCGGGCGTCAGCGGGGTGCGCTCACGCGCCCGCGCGGCGCGGCCATGTGCACGACCGTGGCGAGGTGGTGGCCGTGAGGCGCACCACCGCGCTGTCCATCGCCGAGAGCGATCCGTGCGCGCACGTCGGCGTCCTTGCCGATCTGCGCACGTTCGCGGCGCTCGGCGCCTACGGCACCGCAGTCCTGACGACGTTGACCGCACGCGGGCCGCGCGGCAACGTCGGGACGCACGCGGTGCCCGCTGACTTCGTCGAGCGCCAGCTGCGCGCGCTCGTCGAGGACGTGCAGGTCGACACGATCCGCATCGGGATGCTCGCGACGGCGGACGTGGCTGACGCCGTCGCGAGCGTCCTGGCGGACCACCCGCACGAGCGGGTGGTGCTCGACCCGGTCCTCGTCCGCGCGGACGGCCGCCGGGGTGCGCCCGACGCCGTCGTCTCGGCGCTGCGTCGGCTGATGCTCGTGACGTCGCTGGTGACCCCGAACCGCGAGGAAGCGGCGCGGCTGCTCGGCGAGCCGGTGGCCGTCGACGTCGCCGAGATGTTCGCCCAGGCGCGTCGCCTGCGCGACGCCGGGGCCCCGCGGGTGCTGCTCAAGGGCGGTTGCGTGGGGGGCGGCGACGCGGTCGACGTGCTCGTCGGCCCCGAGGGTGAGGAGCTGATCACGGCGCCGTGGGTGGACTGCTCCCAGGCGCAGAGCGCGGGCTGCGTGCTGTCGGCCGCGATCGGCGTCGTGCGGGTGCAGAGCCGGTCGTGGTTGCAGGCGGTCACCGAGGCCAAGCAGTGGGTGTCGGCGACGATCCGCACGAGCCAGCCGCTCGCCCCGCCGACGCCGCGTGGGGCGCCGCCCGCCGCGGGACGTGCCGTGGCGATGCCGCCGGCCGCGCCGCCCGTGCCACCGTCACCGCCGGTCGCACCGCCGTCGGGCGTGCTCCGTCCGGCGCACGAGGCGAGGCGGGTGGAGCCGACGGCGGTCTGAGGGCCGTCAGATCCCTGCGGCGCCGACCGCGCGGAGCACGAACGCCTCGGTGGCGATCGCGGCCGCCTCGTGGTCGCCGCCCTGGCCGCGTGCGCCGCGGGAGGCGAGGCAGGCGTTGACGAGCGACACGACGACGTCGAGCGGCTGGTTCGGGAACGAGCCCGCGGCCATGCCCGCGACGAGGATGCGGCGCAGCTCGGCCTCGACCGGTTCGGCGTGCTCGCGCAGCCGGGCCTGCGTCTCGGGGGAGACGGCGTTGCGCAACCCGGCCGGCATGTGGATGGAGCGCTTCACTCGCAGCTGGTGGCGCACGTACAGCCGCAGGCGCTCGACGGGGTCGTGGACGCCGCGCAGCGCCGCCTGCAGGCCCTGGAGGTACCGGTCGGTCTCGTCGTTGATGTAGTCGAGGAGCAGCGTCTCCTTGTCGGGTACGTGGTTGTACACGGCGGTGCGGCCGATGCCGGCCTCCTGGGCGATGTCCGCGAGCGTGATCGCGTCGAACCCGTTGCGCTCCATCAGCGCCGCGAGGGCGACGAACAGCCGCCGGCGCACCTCTTCGCGGTGCTCGGTGAGAGAGCCGGCGATGATCTTCGGCACCTGGGCATTGTCCCGCGCGGGGAGGGGTCGGGGCGAGGGCCCCGAGCTCGCGGTGTTATGCCTGCGAGGGCCGTGGCTATCGTTCGGGCATGGCCACCGACGCCGCGAGCGGCACCGCCGACGAGATCGAGCCGGACACGAAGGACTGGACGTGGGTGCTCGAGCGCCCGTGCCCCGAGTGCGGACTGGCCGCGGGGGGCGTTGCGGGCGTCCAGGTGCCCGCGCTCGTGCGCGCCTACGCGATGCGTTGGGCGGAGGTGCTGCGGCGGCCCGACGTCGGCGTCCGGTCGGCGCCCGGCGTGTGGTCGCCGCTGGAGTACGCGTGCCACGTGCGGGACGTCTGCCGCGTCTTCCGCGGCCGAGCTGAGCTGATGCTCGCGGTGGACGACCCGACCTTCTCCGACTGGGACCAGGACGCCGCGGCGGTCGAGGAGCGCTACGGCGAGCAGGACGCGGCGACGGTGGCCGCGGAGCTCGCCGTCGCCGCCGACGACGTCGCTGCGGCCTTCACGGGGGTCTCCGGTGAGCAGTGGTCGCGCCGGGGGCTGCGGGGCAACGGGTCGGGCTTCAGCGTCGAGACGCTCGCGCAGTACTTCGTGCACGACGTCGCGCACCACCTGCACGACGTCCGCGGCTGACACCCGAACGGCCGAGCGCAACCGGCGTCGTGCACAAATTTCGTCCACAGGGGTGTGCGTTGACGGGCCGGTACGGGGCCGGGGATGTGGATGAACTTGTGTCTGAACGGTGGATGAAAACTGGGGGCTCGAAAGGTATTGCGACCCCCTCCGAGGCTGACTAGAACTACGTCATCGGCACCGCAGGAAAGCCGGTCCGAACGGGAAACCGGGAGGGCCTGACCTGGGAAATCAGGTCGGGAACGGCTGATCTGAGGTGTCGACGACCGACCGGATGACGGCAGGGCCAGCATCGTGGGCTTCGGCTCGCGGAGCGCTTCTCGGGGCAACTCGGGGGCTGTGGATGACGCCACAGGGCTGTGTGCGATTCCGGACGGGACGTGATCACCTGGATCGGCGTCGGGAGGGCAACCTCCGGTCGTTGGCCCACCGCATCGTCAGCGCGGGACTGTCGTTCTGCTCGTCCAGTGCACTTCTCCCGGTCCGCCGGGAGTTCCCCGGTTCGCCGGGACCTCTGAGCTTCTGGGTCGTCAGGACGGTGTTCCGGCTCGCTGGGGCGGCGCCTGGTTCGCCAGGTGGCCTCGTCGGCGTCGTCGGTGGTGGCTCGGTTCGCCGGGCGCCGTCGGCACAGGCTGGAGCAATTGGTCGAGATCACAGCAAGGCCCCTCGGACGCTTACTCCGAGGGGCCTTTGCTGTGTACGGGGCCAGCCTAGGCCGCGCCCCTGAACCCCAGATGTCCGACACGCGAACCTCACCCCCTCCTCCTCCCCCTCTTCCTCCGCAAAGTGGAGCGAACTGGTCGCGACACGCTGGCGTGTCCGACCAGTTCGCTCCACTTTGCGGGAGGGGGTGGCTTGGGGGGAGGGAGGGGGGGAGGGGGCGGGGGGGAGGGGTGGGGGTTAGGAGGGGTGGAGGGCGGTCGCGATCGAGCGGGCCCACTCCTCGATGCTCGACCAGTCCCGCGCGTCGCCTGCGGGGAGCAAACCCTTGCCGGCCGGCATCGTGCGGATGATCCGGTCGCGCAGGCCGAGGCGCGTCGGGTCCAAGCGCCCGGCGAACACCCGGTGGTCAAGCGCGCCGAGGCTCGCCGCCAGCGCCGCGACACCCTCGGGGTCCTCGGCCTCGGGTGCGGCGTCCGGCGCGCGCTCGACGCCGGCCTGGGCCGGCACCGACGTCGGCAGTGGCCCGCTGCTGAACAACCACACCGGTCGCTCGGCGAGCGTCTCGCGGTGCCGCTCGACGAACGTCGTCGCCGGCTTGAGCCAGCTGCCGAAGTAGACGGCGCTCCCGACGACGAACGCGTCCACGCCGCTGAAGTCCCGGACCGCCGCGATCGGCTGGGCCCGCGCGTCGACGCCCGCACCGATCAGCGTGAGCGCGATGCGCTCGGCGATCTCCGCCGTCGCGCCGTACCGGCTCGCGTACGCGACCAGAACCGTCATCTCGACTCCTCTCCGCGGGGTCGGCCGGGGACTGCGCCGACCGCGCCGACCGTGCCGCGGTCTCGCGGCGTCCTGCGCCCATCGCACACCCGGGCGGCGTGCGCGGGGAAGGGCTGAACGTCGTCGGACGACGGGTCGGGCCCGAACGTCGTCGGACGACGGGTCAGGGCCGGGCGGCGGCCCGCGCGGGCGGCCGGGCCACGCCGGCGCCGCCCTTCGAGCCTCGCGAGCGCCGTCACGTCGACGGCGGCCGCGTCCGGGGCCAGGTCGTCCACCCGGTGCAGGACGCCGAGGAACAGCGCCGTCGCCAGCGCCGACGGCTGCCTCTTCTGGCCCAGGGAGTGGGTCTCGAAACCCCGGTAGACCGAGCGGGGGACGACGCGGCCGGCGTCGTCGGTGTTGTACGCGACCAGGCAGGCGGCGAGCTCGGCGAGCGCGCGGCGGTCGGCCGGGTCGGCGTCGGGCGGGCGGCGCAGCTGGGGGAACCGGCCGAGGACGTCGACGACGAGCTGGGCGCAGTACCAGGTCACCGGCCACTTCGACGTCTTGAACGTCTGACCGTGGCCGAACATGTAGGGCTTGTCGACGCCGCGCCGCACCCACGCGTGGAGCGCCACCCGGGCCACCTCGAGCAGGCCCGGCGGCCGCGCGGCGTCGGGCAGGCGGGAGAACGCGCGCAGCGCCTCCAGCGTGACCTGAGGGCAGAAGTCGCGGCGCCGGCCCGGCCCTCGCCAGGCGGTCGCGGGGTCGGGCCGGCACGGCCAGGCACGGCCCTGCGCGGTGTCGGCCAGGTCAGCTGCCATGGCCGCCAGTGCCCGGGCGACGGCGGGCTCTGTCGGGTCGGCGCCGTAGCGCAGCAGCACGTCGATGGTCGCGTGGTTGTCGCACAGCAGCGTGCCCCACACCGCGGGCTCACCCCGGCGGGGCGAGGCGAACGACTGGAGCCGCCCGGCGTCGTCGGCGTGCTGCGTCATCTGGGCGAGCACCGCGTCGACGGCCCGATGGTCGCCGGTGCGCAGCCCGCGGTCGGCCAGCAGCGTCAGCAGGTTCGGCGCGAAGGACGGCTGGTTGTGGCCGGACAGGGGGGCGCCGGAGTCCCACGGCTCGAGCCGGGCGAGGAGGTCGGCCGTCGACGGGTGCGCCAGCATCTCCGCGCGGGCGGCGAGCACGTCCGGGTCGCCGTCGGGCCGGTCGAGGACGCCGGTGAGCAGCGCCCAGCGCGCGGCGGGGTCGTCGCTGGTCAGCACCCAGGGGCGAGGGTCGGGCAGCAGCGTCGCCCAGGGCCACGGCGTGGTCGGCACACGGTCACGCTACGCGTGGCCGCCGACACGCGGCCGATGGCGTCGGCGCCCGCTGGTACGGTCCGGGCCGTGACCATGCGACGGCGGACGCGACGGCAGCTGACCCGGCTGGTCGTCCTGCTGCTGGCGGCGATCGTGGCGGCCGTGTGGCGCGCGGGCCTGCCCGCCGACGACGCCGGTACGCCCCCCGGGGAGGCGCCGCCGTCGTCGGGCTGGACCGCAACGCACGTGGTCGACGGCGACACGATCGACGTGACGCGCGACGGCGTGACCGAGCGCGTCCGCCTCCTCGGCATCGACACCCCCGAGCGCGACGAGTGCGGCTACGCCGAGGCCCGCGACGCCATGTCGACCCTCGTCGCGGACCGCCCGGTCGCGCTGGTCGCCGGCAGCTCCGACGACCGCGACCGGTACGGCCGGTTGCTCCGGTACGTCGAGGTCGCAGGAGAGGCGGACGCGACCGTCGACGTCGGCCTCCAGATCCTCAGCAAGGGCCTCGCCGCGGAGATCTACGACTCGCGCATCGACTACCCGCGCCACGACCGCGAGGACGCCTACATTGCCGCCGACGAGGCCGCGCCCGACGCCTGCCCGGACATGCGCGAGCGCTGAGCCGCGCGGTCAGATCAGCCCGCCGTCGAGGGCCCGGAACAGGAACGCGCCCATCGCCTGCCGTTCGATCGGCGCGCCCGGCCGGAAGGTCCCGTCGCTCCAGCCGGTGCTGATGCCGTGCGTGGCGAGCCAGCTGATCTCGCCGCAGAACGCGCTGCTCGCCGGGACGTCCGCGAAGGCTGCCGAGCCGCAGGCAGGCGCCGCCGCGTCGGACCCCTGCGCGAGGCGGTAGAGGAACGCTGCCATGGCCTCGCGGCTGATGGGGGTGCTGGGCTGGAAGGTGCCGTCCGGCCAGCCCTGCGCGACACCGGTCGTCTTGAGCCACGCGATCTCGCTGCAGAACGGATGGGTCACCGCGACGTCGGTGAACGGGGCCTGCGTGCACGGGGCGGCCTGGCCCTCGGTGTGCGTGGCGCGATAGAGGAACGCCGCCATGGCGTCCCGGTTCACGGTGGCCAGCGCGCGGAAGCTGCCGTCCGCGTAGCCGCGCACGACGCCGTGGTCCGCCAGCCAGAGCAGCTCGCCGACGAAGGGGTCCTCCGGTGCGACGTCGCTGAACGGCCAACCCGCGAGGGAGCCGGCCCCCTGGGGCGCCACCAGTGCGCGGCCGGAGGCGTCCACGAGCGTGGTGGAGCCTGTGAGCTCGCCGTCGGCGATGCCGATGAGCGCGACCAGCGACCCGTGGGAGTCGGCCGACGAGCCGTCGACCGTGAGGCTCGGCAGCGGCACGGTCGGGTCGCCCGCGAGGTCCCGCCAGTCGTAGCGGAGGCCGCCGCCCACCGGGGTTGCCGTCACGACGGTCGAGCCCTCGAGGTCGAGGGCCGTCCCGGCGTCGGCGAGCTCGCCGGTGACGTCGGTGGCGGTGTTCACCCAGCGCAGCGTGGTGGCGGTGCCGGCGGTGGCGTCGTCCTCCCACACGACGAGGTCGCCCTCGACCCCGACGCCCACGAGCATGTGGCCCGGGCCGCTGCTGGTGTCCCAGGTGACCTCGTCGAGCACCTCGGCCGGGCCGCTCGGACCGGACGGGCCGAGCGGGACGGTGACGACCCCGGACGTCGCGATGCCCGCGGTCGTGCGGACGATGGTGACGACCGCGCGGTCGTCGGTGACGTCCAGCCCCCGCACGACGCCGCCCGCCAGCCTCCGGCGCCGTGATGAGTGCTGCGAGGTCGTACGCGTGGCCGGTGGCCCGGTCGAGCACGAGGGCGGTCTCGTCGTACGTGGACGTCACCGGCACCACCCACCGGCCCGTGAGCACCTGCGGGCCGGCCGCC
The DNA here is from genome assembly GCA_963807045.1 of uncultured Actinomycetota bacterium. GTDB lineage: Bacteria > Actinomycetota > Actinomycetes > Actinomycetales > Cellulomonadaceae > Actinotalea. Next base: position 1,525,471 of record CAWDZL010000002.1, read on the forward strand.
AGGGCCGCCGTCGCGCCCCACGCGGGCATCGACTCGGTGCCGTCGGGCGCCCGGAGGACGAGCCGCCCGTCGACGGCGCGCAGGTAGGCGAGCGTCCCCGCGTGCTCAGCGACGGCGGTGAACGGCGCCGTCCGTGCGACGAGCTGGAGCGGCCCGACGGCGGTGCCCTCGCCCTGCGGGGTCAGCGCCCGCCGGTAGAGCCTCGGCGGCCGCATCGGAGCCCGCATGTACGACGTACACGGCGTCGTCGGTGACGAGCGCGCCGACACCGAAGGGGTCCACCTCCACGCCGATGAGCGGCACCACGGCGTCCGGGTCGGGCGGCGCGGCCTCCGCGACCCCGCCACCCAGCGCCGCCAGCCCCAGGGCGACGGCTCCGGCCGCCGCGCAGGTCCTCTTCGTCGTCCTCATGTCACTCGGCTCCGTCGCTCATGGCCGCACCGCTCGCGGCCGCTGCCGGGACAACGCGGACGCCGCCCGATCGGTTGGGGGAAGCCTCCCGTGACCTGCGCGGGCGACGACGCGACGCGCCGGTCAGCTCCCGACCACGAACGTCTCGGTCGCCCGGTCCATCGCGTCGACGGCGGACTGCTCGCCGGTGTTGGCGGCGATCAGCAGCACCTCGTCCCGCTCGACGAGGAGCAGGGCCCGGGCGTACCAGAGCGTGTTGCTGCCGTCGTGCGCCCAGATGTGCTGTCCCTCCTCCTCGATGAGGGACCAGCCTGCGAGGTAGTCCTGGTCGCCCGCGAACAGGTCGGCCGCGGCTGCGGCCCCGAGCACCGCCGAGTCCCGCCCTTCGAGCCCGTCCAGGACGGCGGTGGCGAACGCGGCCCAGCTCGTCATCGGGCAGTGCACCGTGCCGGCCGGCCCGAGCGCCGCGGGGTTGTCCGCCCCGGGGTCGTCGGCGGGCACCACCGTGCCGTCGGCCTGGTGCCCGAGGGGTGCGTCGGCGTCGGTCGGGGCGCCGAAGCCGCAGTCCATGCCCAGGGGCGCGAAGACGCGCTCGGCGACGAGCTGCTCCCACGGCGCCCCGCCGAGCCGCTCCGCGACCGTGCCGGCGAGCATGTACCCGACGTTGGCGTACTCGAAGGTGCCGGGTGCGCCCGCGGTGCGGAGCGCGGCGAGCACCGCGTCGGCGCGGGCCGCCGGGACGTCCGACGCTGCGTGCAGGGCCTCGAGGTCGAGAGTGTCGTCGCTCAGCCCGGCCCGGTGGCTCAGGACGTCCCGCAGGGTGACCGACGCCGTCGGCTCCGCCAGGGCCGCCTCCGGGAACAGGCTGCTCAACGGCGCGTCCAGGTCGAGGCGGCCGTCCTCGGCGAACGTGCCGAGCAGCACGGCGGTCATCGCCTTCGTGTCCGAGCCCAGGTGGAAGGGGGCGTCCGTGCCCAGGGGCGTGGCGTCGTCGTGGGAGCGCTGGCCGCCGACGGCGACCGTCACCTCCCGGTCCGGGCTCACGTGCGCCATCGCGAACCCGGGCGATGCGCCGTCGGCCACCGCGGCGGCGACGTCGGCGTCGAGGCGCGCCTGCCAGTCGGTGGTGGCGCCGGCGATCGTCGAGGCGACGGTCGGCTCGGTCGCGCGTGGCGACGGCTCGTCGTGTGCCGTGCCGCACCCCGCGAGGAGCAGCACGCTGAGCAGGACAACTCCATGATCACGTCGCATGGTGGCGATCGTGTCAACGGTGGGCGCCGCTGCCATCGGCCGAAGGTCGTCGCGGGTGTCAGCCGATGTGAGGATCTGTGCGCGGTGGTGGGGCCGTGCTGGACCGGATCACGAGGTCCGTGGGCACGAGCACCCGGTCGTGCACGGCGTCGGCGCCGTGCCGCACCTGGCCCAGGACGAGCCGGACCAGCTCGACGCCGATCTGGCCGAAGTCCTGGCGGACCGTGGTGAGCGGCGGCGTCGAGTACCCGCTGAGCTCGATCGCGTCGAAGCCGACGACGGACACGTCGTCGGGCACGCGGCGGCCGGCCTCGGACAGGGCGCGGAGGAGGCCGAACGACATGTCGTCGTTGGCGCTGAACACCGCCGTGACGGTGGGGTCCGCCGCGAGCTCGCGGCCGGCGAGGTAGCCGGACTCGGCCGTCCAGTCGCCCCGATGCACCACGGGCGGCCGGATCCCGGCCTCCTCGAGGCAGCGCTGCCATGCCGCGGCGCGGACGCGTGCAGGCCCGGAGTCCTCGGGACCGGCGAGGTGGTGCACGGTGCGGTGCCCGAGGTCCAGCAGGTGCTGCGTGGCGTCGCGGGAGCCCTGGACCTGGTCCGCGACCACGCTCGGGTAGTGCCCGCTGAACCGGGAGTCGGAGACGGCCACCGGCATCCCGCGCGGAAGTGCGAGCGACTCGGCCGTGGCGCCCTCGGCGCGGATGATGATGAGACCGTCGATGGCCTGGTGGGGCAGGCGGTGCGCCGCCGGCTCCCACCCTTCGCCGATCGGGTCGCGCACGGTGAGCAGGGTCACCGAGTAGTCCTCCGCCTCGGCGGCGCGGACGACGGCCTCGGTGGTCAGGGCCTCGCCGGTCCGCCCGAACCGGTGGGCGACGAGCCCGATGGCGCCGTAGCTCCCGTTGCGTAGGGCGCGGGCCGCCCGGTTGGGCGTGTAGCCCAGCTGCTGCATGGCCTTCAGCACCCGCTCGCGCGTCGCCGGCCGGACGACGTCGGCGCCCGTGGACACGCGCGAGACGGTCTGCGCGGACACGCCGGCGAGCTTGGCCACGTCCTCGATCGACGGACCAACCTTGCGTCGGCCTCGACCTGTCGTGGCGGCCATGCCCGCATCCTAGTAGCGCGATGGTGACGTCAACGTTGAACGATGCGTCGGGCTCGCGGATTGCCCAGATTTGTTACCTGAACGTGACGGCGTACCCCTGGACCGCGAGATGGCAGCCATCTATGTTTACCTAAACATTGTTGGCTCAGAGCGGAGCGCAACACCGGGCAGCACCATCGGCCCGCACCACCCGAACGGGCACCGCTGCTCTGGGACGACGCAGGCGACACCGCACGCGAACAGGCAGCCCCGGGGCACGGCTCAGCCGGTCCCGCCCAGCAGCGAGACGAAGGATGGTCAGATGGACACGTTCCGGAAGTCGGCCTCGGTAGGGATGGCCGTGGCAACCGCCCTGGCCCTCGCGGCGTGCGGTGGGGGTGGCGACGCCGCCGACGGCGCCGCGGGGAGCGGCGAGGCCGCCGGCGGTGACCAGACGCTCACGGTGTGGGCGTGGGACCCGGCGTTCAACATCTACGCCCTGCAGGAGGCCGAGAAGATCTACGCCAAGGACCACCCCGGCTTCGCCCTCGACATCGTCGAGACGCCGTGGGAGGACCTGCAGACCAAGCTGACCACCCTGGCCCAGTCCCAGCAGACCGACGAGCTGCCCGACATCTTCCTGGTGCAGAACAACGCCTTCCAGAAGAACGTCATCAACTACCCCGACCTGTTCGGGGACTTCGCGGACTCCGACATCGACTTCGGGGAGTTCCCGCAGGCGGTCGTCGACTACTCCACCGTCGACGGCGTCAACTACGGCGTCCCCTTCGACAACGGGACGGCCATCACCGCGCTGCGCACCGACGTCCTGCAGCAGGCGGGCTACACGGTCGACGACTTCACGGACATCACGTGGAGCGACTACCTCACGATGGGCAAGGACATCCTCGCGAAGACGGGGCAGCCGCTCCTGTCCGGTCAGGCAGGCTCGTCCGACCTCATCATGATGATGCTGCAGAGCGCCGGGGCCAGCCTCTTCGACGACGAGGGCAACCCGACGATCACCGACAACGACGCCCTCCTCGCCGCCATCGACACCTACAAGCAGCTCGTCAGCTCCGGCGTCATGGTCGAGGTGAACTCCTGGGACGAGTACATCGCCAGCCTCGTGAACGGCGGCGTCGCCGGCACCATCAACGGCGTCTGGATCGTGGGCTCGATCCAGTCCGCGAAGGACCAGGCCGGCATGTGGGACGTCACGAACCTGCCCAAGCTCGAGGGCGTCGACGGCGCGACCAACTTCTCGGCGAACGGCGGCTCGTCCTGGGCGATCAGCTCGGGCGGAAACGCCGCGCTGGCGGCCGACTTCCTCGGCGCGACCTTCGCCGGGTCGACTGACTTCTACGACACGATCCTGCCGTCGTCGGGTGCGCTGGCGAACTGGACGCCCGCCGGCGACAGCGACGTCTACGCCGAGCCGCAGGACTTCTTCGGCGGCGACGCGATCTTCAGCAAGGTCGTGGAGTACTCGACCCACGTGCCGAGCAACAACACGGGTGCCTACTACTACGAGGGCCGCGACGCCGTCAGCGTGGCCATCACGACGATCATGAACGGGGCCGACCCGGCCGGCGCGCTCGCCGAGGCGCAGAGCACGGTGGAGTTCGCGATGCAGTGACCCTGGCCCGGGCGCGGCGGGCTCCTCTCCGCCGCGCCCGTGTCCGGTCCCCGTCCGCGATCCCCAGAAGGTGAGTCAGCCGTGTCACGTCAGACCGCGCCGACCGGCGAGCTCGCCCGGCCGGCGGCCCCCCGCCCGTCGGCGAGCGCGCGCCGCTCCCGGCGTCCCGCCCGCGCCTCGGCCCCAGGCGGGCTCGAGCGGCGCAGGAGCCTCACCGGGTGGGCCTTCCTCATCCCCGCGTCGCTGCTCATCCTGTGGCTCAGCTTCTGGCCGATGGTGCAGGCGTTCCGGCTGTCGCTGCAGACGGGACGCGGCACGCGCCTGCACGACGCGGACCCGCTGTGGTCCAACTACACGCGGCTGCTCGACGACGAGAACTTCCGCCTCACGCTCAAGACGACGTTCATCTACCTGATCATCCAGGTCCCGATCATGCTGGTCCTGGCGCTCGTCCTGGCGAACCTGCTGAACAACCCGAACCTGCGGTTCAAGGGGCTCTGGCGGACGGCGATCTTCCTGCCGAGCGCCGTCGGGCTGGTCTCCTACGCGCTGGTGTTCCGGACGATGTTCGCCACGGACGGCCTGGTCAACGACGTGCTGGTCGGGATCGGGCTCCTCGACGGCCCGGTCAACTGGCTCGGCCAGACGGGCACGGCGCGGATGGTCATCATCCTGGGCCTGCTGTGGCGGTGGACCGGCTACAACATGATCTTCTACCTCGCCGCCCTGCAGACCATCGACCGCTCGACCCTCGAGGCAGCGCGCACCGACGGCGCCAACGCCTTCCAGGTCTTCCGGCACGTCACGATCCCGCAGCTGCGGCCGATGATCCTGCTCACGGCGATCATGTCGACGAACGGCACGCTCCAGCTCTTCGACGAGTCGTTCAACCTCACCGCGGGTGGCCCGGCGAACACCTCGATGACCATCTCGCACTACCTGTACTCGGTCTCGTTCCGGAACAGCCCGAACTTCGGGTACGCCGCCGCGATCTCCTACGTGATCCTGATCATCGTCGCCGCCCTTGCGGTGCTGCAGCTGAGGGTGGGTGACAAGCGTGACTAGGTCCTGGGGCCGGGTCCCCGGCTACGTGTTCCTGACGCTGTCGGCGCTGGCGTCGGTGTTCCCGCTGTACTTCATGGCGGTGTCCGCGACGAACAGCCCGCCAGGAGATCCTGGGCTCGAAGATGCTGCCCGGCACCCACCTGGCGGAGAACTTCCGGACGCTCGCCTCGACGCAGCCGCTCGGCTCGGCGCTCTGGTACTCGGCCGTCATCGCCGTCACGACGACGGTGCTCGCCCTGGCCATCACGTCCGTCGCCGGTTACGGCTTCGAGATCTACCACACCAAGGCTAAGGACCGGCTGATGGCGGTCCTGCTGCTCGCGATCATGATCCCGTTCGCGGCGACGATGATCCCGCTGTTCCGGATGTTCGCCGACATGGGTCTGGTGAACTCGTGGTTCGCGGTGATCCTGCCGGCGGTCTCCACGCCGTTCCTGATCCTGCTGTTCCGGCAGGCGTCTCGGTCCTTCCCGCACGAGATCGTCGAGGCCGCCCGCCTCGACGGGCTGCGCGAAGCTCGGGATCTTCCTCCGGATCTACCTGCCGACGATGCGGTCGACGCTCGCCGCGGCCGCCGTGATCACATTCATGACGGCGTGGAACAACTTCCTCTGGCCGAAGGTGATCCTCGTCGACAACGCCGTCCAGACCATGCCGATGCTGCTGTCGAACCTCCGCGCCGGGTACGTCACCGACTACGGGGTGCTGATGCTGGCCGTCCTGATCGCGTCGCTGCCCGCGATGGTGATCTTCCTGGTCCTGCAGCGCAGCTTCGCCGAAGGCATCACCGGAGCCATCAAGTGACATTCCACGGAGCCACCACGTGATCGACATCGCCCGCGTCGCAGACCCCGAGTTCTTCGCGGAGAACCGCCTGCCCGCCCACTCCGACCACCGCTGGTTCCGCAGCCGCGCCGAGGCGTCCGCCGGCACGAGCGGGTTCGAGCAGTGCCTCAACGGTCTGTGGAAGATGCACTACGCCAAGAACCCGGCGCAGACCGTGCCGGGCTTCGAGAGCCCGGACCACGACGTCTCGGGCTGGGACGACATCCCCGTCCCCGGCCACATCCAGCTCCACGGGTACGACCGCCCGCAGTACACGAACGTCCAGTACCCGTGGGACGGGCACGAGGCGGTCGAGCCGGGCCAGGTCCCGACGCTCTACAACCCGGTGGCCAGCTATGTGACGACGTTCGCGTTGGACCGCCCGCTGGAGGACGGCGAGCGCGTCAGCGTCTGCTTCCACGGTGCGGAGAGCGCCGTCGCCGTCTGGCTCAACGGGGTCTACCTGGGCTACGGCGCGGACTCGTTCACGCCGTCGGAGTTCGACCTGACCCCGGCGCTGCGCGACGGCGAGAACCGGCTCGCGGCGCAGGTGGTGAAGTGGACGGCCGGGTCGTGGATCGAGGACCAGGACTTCTACCGGTTCTCCGGGATCTTCCGCGACGTCGTGCTCTACCGGCGCCCGGCCGTGCACCTCGAGGACCTGCAGGTCAGCTGCGTGCTCTCGGACGACCTGAGGTGCGCCGAGGTGGTGCTGCGCGCCGCCGTCGTCGGGCAGGGGTCGCTCCGCGCCACGCTCGTGGGAGTGGGCGAGCTGGCGCCCGACGGCGCCGGGGGCCTCGCCGTGACCGTCCCGGAGCCGCACCTGTGGAGCGCGGAGGACCCGTTCCGCTACCGCGTCGAGATCGAGGTGCTGGGTACCGACGGGGTGCCGACCGAGGTCGTCGTGCAGCACGTCGGGGTGCGACGGTTCGGCATCGAGGACGGCCTCCTGAAGATCAACGGGAAGCGGCTGGTCTTCCTCGGCGTCAACCGCCACGAGTTCGGGCTCAACGGGCGCGTGATGACGCGCGCGGAGACCGAGGCGGACATCCGGCTGATCAAGGCGACGGGCATCAACGCCGTGCGCACCAGCCACTACCCGAACACCACGGCGTTCTACGAGCTGTGCGACGAGTACGGGCTCTACGTCGTCGACGAGATGAACCTGGAGTCGCACGGCCTGTGGGACAAGCTCGTCATGGGCGACCTCCCCGTCGAGGAGGCGTGGCCGGGCGACCGGCCCGAGTGGCGCGCCGTCCTGCTGGACCGCGCCGCCAGCATGGTCGCCCGGGACCGGAACCACCCGAGCGTCGTCATGTGGTCCTGCGGCAACGAGTCGTTCGGCGGGACGAACCTGCTGGCCGTCGCGGACTACTTCCGCGAGGTCGACGACCGTCCCGTGCACTACGAGGGCGTGCACTGGGACCCGCGCCACCCGGAGACCACCGACGTCGTCAGCCAGATGTACACGCCGGCGTCGGACGTCGAGGAGTGGCTGGGGACGCACCGCGACAAGCCGTTCATCCTGTGCGAGTACGCCCATGCGATGGGCAACTCGTTCGGTGCGGTGGACAAGTACCTGGAGCTGGCCGACCGTGAGCCGCTCTTCCAGGGCGGCTTCATCTGGGACTTCGCCGACCAGGCGATCCGGCTCACCGACCGGTGGGGCAGGGAGTACTTCGGCTACGGCGGCGACTGCGGCGAGGCGCCCCACGACGGCGAGTTCAGCGCCAACGGCATCGTCTTCGCCGACCGCACGCCGACGCCGAAGCTCCAGGAGGTCCGCTACCTCTACCAGCCGTTCCGGATCGCCGTGTCCCACGACTCGATCGAGATCCAGAACCGCCGTCTCTTCACGGGCACGGCCGACCTCGACTGCGTCGTCACGCTGCGCCGCGAAGGGGCCGTGCTCGCCGAGGCCCTCGTCGAGATCGACGTACCGCCGGGCGAGGTGCGCACGTACCCGTTGCCGATGTCGGTGCCGCGGGCGCCGGGGGAGTACGCGCTCGACGTCTCGCTGCGCCTCCACGAGGCGGCCCGCTGGGCGCCCGCGGGGCACGAGGTCGCCTGGCAGCAGCAGGTGATCGTCGTGGCCGGCACGACGTCGGCGTCCGCCCGGGTGCGCGAGGCCCCGCCCACCGTCGTCGAGGGGATCCACAACATCGGGGTGCGCGGTGCGCACTTCACGGCGCTCTTCTCCCGCACGGCCGGCGGCCTCGTCTCGTACCGGTACGGCCTGACGCCGGATGGCGGCCGGGAGCTGCTCCGCGCCATCCCGCACCCGAGCTTCTGGCACGCGCCGACGTCGAACGAGCGCGGCTGGGGCATGCCGTTCCGGGACGGCCACTGGCTCCTCGCGAGCCGCTACCGGGAGCCGCTGCCCAGCCAGGACCGGCCCGTGGTCACGTCGCACCCGGACCGGGTGGAGGTCCGCTACGCGTACCTGCTGCCGACGACGCCGACCAGCGAGTGCGAGGTCGTGCACACGGTGTTCGGCAGCGGGCGGGTCGAGGTGGTGCTCTCGCTGCGACCGGGCGCGGGGCTGCCGGACCTGCCGGAGCTCGGCATGCTCTTCACGGCCGACGCGAGCCTGCGCCGTCTGCGCTGGTACGGGGAAGGGCCGGCGGAGAGCTACGTGGACCGGCGCCTCGGAGCGCGGCTCGGGGTGTACGACGCCGACGTCCGGACCCAGCTCACGCCGTACGTCCGCCCGCAGGAGGCGGGCAGCCACACGGGCGTGCGCTGGGCCACGGTGACCGACGAGCGGGGGGCCGGGTTGCGGTTCGAGTGCGCCGAGGGCATGGAGTTCTCGGCTCTGCCGTGGACGCCGTTCGAGGTCGAGAACGCCCGGCACCCGAACGAGCTGCCGCCGATCCAGCACACGATCCTGCGGCCCGCGCTGATGCGGCGGGGCGTGGGCGGCGACGACTCGTGGGGCGCACGGACGCACCCGGAGTACCTCGTGCCGCAGGGCAACGACCTGGTGTTCCGGTTCGCGTTCTGCGGGGTGCGCTGAGGGCGCGGCGCCGCGACTCGAGGCGAACGTCGGGCGCTCCCTGCCTGCCCCGCCGCTGGTCGGTGCCGAGCCTCACCTCGACGGAACCCCGTGCGCTTACGGTCTGCAGGGTTCTGCGCTTACACATTGCAGAGCAACGCCCGGCGAGCGGCCGGCCTACCGCCGCGCGCGGTCCGCCAGCACGAGCCCGAGCTCGAACCGCGCGTCGGCGTCGTCCAGGTCGGCGCCGAGCAGCTCGCGGAGCTGCCGGACCCGGTAGCTCACGGTCTGGGGATGGACCTGCAGCTCGTCCGCGACGGCGCCGCGCGACCCCCAGTGCCGCAACCAGCTGTGGAGCGTCTCGAGGAGTCGCTCGCCGGTCTCCTCGGGCAGCGCGGCGAACGGCGCGAGCCGGCGCTCGGCGAGGATGGCGAACGCGGCCTGCTCACCACGGAGCGCGAGGGTCGCGAGGTGGTCCTCCGCGAAGACGGGATCGCAGTGCTCGGCGCGGTCGGCCGCCAGTCGTGCCGTGAGCTCGGTGAGCCGGAGCGCCTGCGGCACCCGCGCCCAGTCGACGGTGACGCCGACCACGGCCCCTCGGCCCTTCAGCACCCGCTCGAACACCTCGCGCGACGTCGGGCGACCCTGCCGGACCAGCAGGACGGAGTCGCGCTCCCGCTCGAGCGCCACGGCGTCGTCGCGGAACCGGAACAGCGCCTGCCGGGTCTGCTCGTGCGGAAGGAGGATCGGGACGAGGTCGTCGATCCGGCGCCAGCCGATGCCCTCCGCCGCGGTCAGGACGGCGCGTTCGGCCGCGCTCCCGCGCACGAGCATCTCCGCGAGCAGCCGCCGACGGCGGTTCCGCTCGCCCGCCTGCTCACGGAGCTGCAGCGTGTACCCGTCGGTGCAGGCGGCGACCAGCTCGTCGACGTAGGCGGTGACGGCGTCGGCGAGGTCGATGACGTCCTCGGCGGCGAACGGCCCCACCGTCGCGAGTGCGTCGGAGGTCTCGCGGAGCAGCATCCGCGCCGCGGTCCGCAGGGCCGAGAGCAGCATCTCGGGCGCGCGGTCCTCACGTGCCTCGGCGGCCCCGAGGTCCACGAAGGTCTCGCGTACACCGGCCGGGAGCGCCGGCTGGGTCGTCCCGACGAGGTCGACGAACCGCCCCACCGCTGCCGCGACGCCGTCGTGGATGTCCCGGGCGGTCTTCGGGTCGTCGATCCCCGCGTAGACGGATCCCGCGATCCTGCCGGCGACGGCGTCGATGACCGCCACCTGACGGCGACGCAGCGCGGGCGCGAGGGCAGCGGGCAACCGGTGCCAGGGGGTCGGCGACACCGCGCCATCGCTCATGCCCACGACCCTATCAATCCGTGATAGTCACGCCGGGCCCCTATGCGGAACCAGGAACGTAGGAATGCGCGGGTGGACCCGGGATGATAGTTGCGGCCGCAGCACGTCGCTCAAGGGGGCGCACATGGAACACGCCATGGCACGTCAGCACGTGGTGGACATGTGCCGCACGCTGCTGGACCGGGGCTTCCTCAAGGCGACCGAGGGCAACGTGTCCGTGCGGATCCCCGGCCGACGCCTCTACGCCGTCACCCCGAGCAACTACGACTACGCGAAGATGCGCGCCGAGGACGTCTGCATCGTCGACTTCGACGGGAAGCACGTGACGAGCGGGTCGGCGCCCGTCATGGCGCCCTCGGTCGAGGCGAAGATGCACGCAGGCGTGTACCGCCTCCGCCCGGACGTGAACGCCATCGTGCACACCCACCAGCCGTACGCCTCCGCGCTCGCCTTCCTGCGCAAGGAGATCCCGGCGCTCACCGACGAGCAGGTCCGGTTCCTCGGCAAGCGGGTCGCCATCATCGACTACGCGCCCGCCGGGACGGGCTTCCTCGCCAAGAACGTGGAGAAGCAGGTGGCGGGCGGCGACAACGCCTTCATCATCGCCAACCACGGCGTCGTGGCACTGGGGACCGACCCGGACCGCGCCGTCTTCGCCATGGCGCTGCTCGAGAAGGTGTCGATCGCCTACCTGCTCAGCCTGCTCACCGAGGACGGCAAGGTCTACACGATCCCCGCCTGGGTGCGGGAGATCGCGTTCACCAAGCTTCCGCAGCGACGAGAAGCGCATCGCCGCCCAGATCACCGAGGCAGTCCCGCCGGTCCGGGTGCCGGCCGCCGAGGAGCTCCCGAGCGCCGACGACGCTGCGGCTCGGGTCGCCGACGTCGGCGCGCCCCGGTCCGAGACCCGGCTCGTCGACGTCCCGGGGAGCGAGTCGGCCCAGCTCGGCTACGCCATCAGCGAGTACCCCGACGTGGAGGGCACGACGCGGCGCCTCAAGGCGCTGCTCGCCCAGCCGGTGCGCGGGCTGCGGCACGACGCGATGCTGGACGTGCTCGAGTACTTCGACACGAAGTGCGCGGCGAGCCGCGAGATCACCGACCGCGCCAAGGCGCGGATCCCCGGCGGCGTGCAGCACAACCTGGCCTTCAACTACCCGTTCCCGCTGGCCATCACCGGGGCGCACGGCGCGCACCTGACCGACCGCGACGGCAACACGTACATCGACTTCCTGCAAGCCGGCGGTCCCACGATCCTGGGCAGCAACTACGGGCCCGTGAACGAGCGGGTCGCCGAGGTGATCCGCGAGTCCGGGCCGGTCACCGGTCTCTTCCACGAGTACGAGCTCAAGCTCGCGGAGTCGATCCACCGGTACATGCCGCACGTGGAGATGTACCGCTCGCTCGGGTCGGGCACCGAAGCCGTGATGGCGGCCGTGCGGGCGGCGCGCGCGTTCACCGGGAACTCGGTCGTCATCAAGGTCGGCGGCGCGTACCACGGCTGGTCGGACACCATGGTCTACGGCCTGCGCGTACCCGGGACGTACCGGATGAACGCCAAGGGCATCCCGTTCGGTGCCACCGGCCGCACGCGCGAAGCTCTTCCCGCACGACCTGGGCGCCCTCAAGCGCAAGCTCGTGGAGAACCGGGCACGCGGCGGGACGGCGGCGGTCATCGTCGAGCCGCTCGGCCCCGAGTCCGGGACGCGGCCCGCGCCGCACGACTTCAACGCCCGCGTGCGCGAGCTGTGCGACGAGTTCGGCGCGCTGCTGGTCTTCGACGAGGTCGTCACGGGGTTCCGGGTCGGCATGGGCGGCGCGGCGGGGTACTTCGGCGTCGTGCCCGACCTCACGGTGTTCGGCAAGGCGGTCGCGGGCGGCTACCCGATGGCGGGGGGCGTCGGCGGCCGGGCGGACGTCATGGCGGTGTTCGGCTCGGGTCTGGACGGCAAGTCCGGCGCGCACATCCAGGTGGGCGGGACGCTGTCGGCGAACCCGTTGTCCTGCGCGGCCGGCTACTTCGCGATCGAGGAGATGGCGCGGACGAACGCGCCGGTCGTGGCCGGACGCGCGGGCGACCGTCTGGCCCGAGGGCTGCAGCGGCTGATCGACAGGCGCGGCCTGCCCTACGTCGTCTACAACACCGGGTCGATCGTCCACCTGGAGTCCAGCGGCGTCATGCTGCTCGACATGCACAACCCGGTGAAGCTGCTCAAGGAGAAGGGCCCCCGCAAGGAGCTCATCGAGCAGATGGGCGCGGCGTACGCGGCGCACGGCATCATCACGCTCGCCGGCTCGCGGCTGTACACCTCGATGGCCGATACCGACGCCGTCATCGACGACGCCCTGCGCCGGTTCGACGAGGTCTTCGCGTTGGTGGAGGGCGTCTAGTGCCACCGGCGCCCGCGGGCGGCGAGCGCTACGTCGTCGGGGTCGACCTCGGGACCGGCGGCCCCAAGGTCGCCCTGATGAGCGTCGGCGGCACGCTCGTCGGGCACGAGAAGGCGAAGCTGGCGCTGATCCTGCAGCCCGGCGGCGGCGCCGAGCAGGACCCGCAGGCCTGGTGGGACGCCATCGTCGGCTGCGTCCGGCGCCTGCTGGAACGCTACGAGGTCGACGCCGACGCCGTGGCCGCCATGTGCATGAGCAGCCAGTGGGGCGGCCTGGTCCCCGTGGACGCCGAGGGCCATCACCTCCACAACGCGCTCATCTGGATGGATGCCCGCGGTGAGCCGTACTCGCGCGCGCTCACGTCGGGCGGGATCACCGTGCCCGGTGCGGGGTACAACGCCCGGGCGCTGCGCGAGTGGATCACCAAGACCGGCGGGGTGCCGTCGCGGTCCGGCAAGGACCCGGTGGGTCAGGCGCAGTGGCTGCGGCACCACCGGCCCGACGTCTACGCTGCCGCCGCCTACCTGCTCGACGTGCCCGAGTACCTGACCATGCGCCTCACCGGTCGCGCGGTCGCCGGGTTCGACACCGCCGTCCTGCGCTGGTGCACGGACAACCGCGACCCGGCCGCCGTCCGCTGGGACCCGGACCTGGTGCGACGGTCCGGGTTCGACGTCGGGCAGCTTCCCGAGCTCGTCCCGCCGGCCACGGTCGTGGGGACGCTCACGCCCGGGGCGGCCGCCGAGCTCGGCCTGACGCCGCAGGTCGCGGTGGTGGCCGGCACGGGGGACACCACCGCTGCGGCCGTCGGCTCGGGTGCGGTGGAGGACTACGCGGCGCACCTGTACATCGGGACGTCGGCGTGGCTGAGCTGTCACGTGCCCTTCAAGCGCACCGACCTGCGCCGCAACATCGCGTCGTTGCCCGCCGTCGTGCCGAGCCGCTACTGGGTGGCGACCGTCCAGGACGTGGCAGGCAAGGCCATCGACTGGCTCATCGACAACGTCGTCTACCCCGACGACGTCATGGGCGACGGCGCGCCGCCGCCTGCCGACGCGCTCGACCGCGTGAACGCGCTCGCCGTGACCTCCCCGCCCGGCGCGAACGGCGTCGTGTTCGCGCCCTGGCTCAACGGTGAGCGCACGCCCGTCGACGACCCGCGCGTGCGCGGCGGCTGGGTGGGGGTCTCCCTCGAGACGTCACGCGCCGACCTGGTCCGGGCGGTGTTCGAGGGCATCGCGCTCAACGCCCGCTGGATGAAGGAGGCGGTGGAGCGGCTGGTGCGGTCCGAGCAGCCCGGCGGCTTCCCCGCCGTCACGTACGTGGGGGGCGGGGCGCAGTCGGAGCTGTGGTGCCAGACGCTCGCCGACGTGCTCGGCTGCACCATGCGTCAGGCCGAGGATCCGGTTCTCGCCAACGCCCGCGGGGCAGCGTTCATCGCCGCGATCGGCATCGGCGAGCTGGCCTGGTCCGACATCCCGGGTCTGGTCCGCATCACCCGCCACTACGAGCCGGACCCGGCGGCGTCGGCGGTGCACGACCGCAGCTACCGGACGTTCACCGACCTGTACCGGAAGGTCAAGGGGCTGTGAGCGCGCCGGGGGCAGTGACGACGGCCGAGACGTTCCGCGTCTACGGCTACCGCTGGGTGGTGCTCGCCGTCTTCATGTTGGTCAACCTGACCATCCAGGTGCTGTGGATCTCGTACGCTCCGGTCACCGGGCCCGCCGCCGAGCTCTACGGGGTCTCGGAGCTGCAGATCGGCCTGCTGGCGATGACGTTCATGATCGCCTTCATCCCGCTGTCCATCCCGGCGTCGTGGCTGATCGACACCTACGGGTACCGGGTCGCCGTCGGCGTCGGAGTCGCCCTGATGGGGGTCTTCGGGCTGCTGCGCGGGTTCGCCGGCCACAGCTACGGGTGGGTGCTCGCCGCGTCCATCGGGATCGCCGTCGCGCAGCCGCTCCTGCTGAACGCGTGGACCACGGTCCCCGCGAAGTGGTTCCCGGTGGGTGGGCGGGCGACCGCCGTCGGCCTGGTCACGCTGGCGAACCTCACCGGGACCGCCATCGGGATGGCGCTGACGCCGGTGCTCACGGAGTCGATCGAGCTGCCGACCGTGCAGCTCATCTACGGCGTGGCGGCCGCCGCCAGCTCGGTCCTGTTCCTGGCGCTGGCGCGCGAGGCGCCGCCGACGCCGCCCTGCGAGCCGGGCGCCGAGGTCCGGTCGCTCGCGCTCGACGGGCTCAAGCACGCGCTCCGCGTGAAGCCGTTCCTGTTCATGCTCGCCGTCGGGCTGATCGGGCTTGGCATCTTCAACGGCATCAGCACGTGGATCGAGAGCATCATCCGGCCGCGGGGGTTCACGCCCACCGACGCCGGCGCACTGGGGGCGGTGATGGTGGTGGGCGGCCTGGTGGGCGCCGTCGTCATCCCGCTCCTCTCGGACCGCCAGCACACACGGCAGCGGTACCTGATGGTCGCGGTGGTCGGTGCGATCCCAGGACTGCTCGGGCTGACGTTCGCGACGCCGCCGGCGTTGCTGTTCGTCTCGGCCTTCGTGCTGGGGTTCTTCCTGGTCAGCGCCCTGCCCGTGGGCATGCAGTACGCGGCGGAGGTTACCTATCCAACCCCCGAGGCAACCTCCAACGGGCTGATCCAGCTCTTCGGGCAGGGCGCGGTGGTGTTCGTCTACGTGATGGAGGCGATGAAGGGCAGCGACGGGTCGTTCACCCCGTCGCTGCTGCTGGCGGTGGGGCTGCTGGTGGTGGGCGCCGGGCTGGTGACGCGGATGCCGGACCCGGAGCTGGTCCGGGCGAGCGTCGAGGTGCGCTGAGGCTGCTGGTCCGCGGGCATCCGCGGATGGCGTCGGCGGCTCTGGTGTGCTGCCGTGAGGCGTTCTAGTGTCGGTGGCGATGCGGGCTGCCGCGCCTCCCGCGGCATCGTTGGTTCGCGCACCAGGGCACCTCCTGGGGGGCCTGATGATTCGCCGGATCATTCTCTCGTCCGTCGCCGCTCTCGGGCTGGCGTTGCTTCCGCTCTCCGCGATGGGTTACGACGCGCCGCCGTACACCACGACGGTCAGCGACTCGTCTCCGGGAGTCGGCCAGCCGTTCACGGTGACCTCGACGGGGATCATGTGTGGCGTCCACGGGATGCTGACCGGTTGCGGCTTGGCAACCCTGACGGTCAGATCCGCCCCGCTGTCCATCAGCGATGCAGCGATCACGATCGCGGGCACGAAGTCGCTGACCAAGACCGCCCGGTTCGACCACGCCGGGGGTTCGGCCTACCGCGGGACTGTCGTGTGGACGGTCACGTTGGCCGAGGCGGGCACGTACACCCTGACGGTCGTTCAGAGCCAGACCCGTACGTTCATGAGCGAGCTGACCATCGTGGTCGGCGCGTCGGACGACGGCGGTCAGCCGGGCGACGGCTGGCAGCTGAGCGGCACCGGGCTCGACGTGCTCGCGCTGTCGGGGGTCGCGGGCGGCCTCGTGGTGGTGGGCGTGGTCGGCGTGTGGCTGGCGCGCCGTCGGGGCGATCGTGCGTTCCGCGAGGTGCGGTGACCGGTCCGATGCCCGAGGAATGGCGCCACAGGCGCGGGCGGGCGCGGGTACGGTGCGTCGATGAGCACCTGGCACCGCGTCCTTGCCCTCGCGCTCGCCGTCCCCGCGAGCCTCGCGCTCGCCGCGTGTGCAGGCGAGGCGGAGGCAGACGGTCGGGACGACGCCGGCGGTCCGGCAGCGCTGGCGGAGATCGCCACCTGGGCGGCGCCGGTCGGGATCGCGCCGGAGCTTGTGTACGTCACGGACATCGACGGGTTCGAGCTCGAGACGCAGACCGTCGGCGTGATGGGTGACGACGGCTTCTCGGCGGGGTACTCCGACGACGATGCCGAGGTGTTCGCGACGGTCCTGCTGACGACGTCGCGGGACGCCGAGCCCGGCCTGGTGCCGTGCGCCGACCTGCCCGACTCCGCCGAGCCGCAGGCGTCGCTGCGCTGCGGTGTCGAGCGGGGCGAGGCGCACGTCGCGCTCGAGGGCGCCGACGTCGGGCCGGCGACGTTGCGCTCGGCCGCGGCGGGCGTGCGGGTGCCGAGCGAGAAGGAGCTGGACCACCTCTTCGAGGAGGTCCCGGTGCCGGAGACCCCGATCGAGCGTGGCGACCTGCCCGAGCAGGGCGACGGTGCGCCGCTCGACCAGCCGGGCGCCGGGGGCTGACCCGCGGCACGGGCGAGCCCGCCACGGGCCTCCGTCGGGCGCGCGTCGGCGTGCCCGAAAAGTCCTGCTTTGCATTGCTGAGTCATGTTTTGTGTGACTAGGGTGTCACGTGTAACCAGACCGGATCCACTGCCGATGACGACGGAGACACGATCCATGCAGGCACGACACCACCACCCCACGTTCAGCAGGCGCCAGCGAATGGCGGGCGTTACCGCCGTCGCCACCGCGGCGGCGGTCGCTCTCACCGGCGCCCTCTCCGCGGTCGCGTCACCGGCGCCGACAGGCACTGCGCCCATGGCCTCCGGTGACATCGTCTGGCAGCAGGAGTTCAACGGCTCGGCAGGCTCGGCCCCCGACGGCTCCGTGTGGACCAATGAGACCGGTGCCAACGGCTGGGGCAACAACGAGCTGCAGAACTACACGAACTCCCGCTCCAACTCGGCCCTGGATGGCCAGGGCAACCTCGTCCTCACGGCCCGGCGCGAGTCCAACGGCTCGTACACGTCGGCCCGGATGACGACCAGGGACAAGTACGAGCTCCGGTACGGCCGGATCGAGGCGCGGATCCAGATCCCCCGCGGCCAGGGCATCTGGCCGGCCTTCTGGATGCTCGGCGCCGGCTTCCCCGAGGTCAAGTGGCCGGACTCCGGTGAGATCGACATCATGGAGAACGTCGGCTTCGAGCCGCACCGGGTACACGGCACCGTCCACGGTCCGGGCTACTCAGGCGGCTCCGGCATCACCGGGATGTACCAGCACCCGCAGGGCTGGTCCTTCGCGGACGACTTCCACACCTTCGCCATCGACTGGAAGCCGGGCGTGATCACCTGGTACGTCGACGGCAAGCAGTACCACCAGGTGACGCGGGCGAGCGTCGGCAGCAAGACCTGGGTCTTCGACCAGCCGTACTTCCTCATCCTCAACCTCGCCGTCGGCGGCCAGTGGCCGGGGAACCCGGACGCGTCCACCCAGTTCCCGCAGCAGATGAAGGTCGACTACATCCGGGTGCTCGACAACGGCAACGGGGGCGGCACGAGCGGCGGGACCCTGCCCACCGGCACGGGCACCATCAAGCTCTCCGACAAGCTGTGCCTGGACGTGCCGTGGGCGCAGGACCACGACGGCAACCCCGCGCAGGTCGTCAACTGCAACGGCAACGACGCCCAGAAGTGGACGCGCGGCGCTGACGGCACCATCAAGGCGCTGGGCAAGTGCCTGGACATCTCGGGCGGTGGGACCACGAACGGCACGGTCGTCCAGATCTGGAGGTGCAACGGCACGGCGGCACAGCAGTGGACCTACGACTCCGGGTCCAGGACGTTGCGCAACCCGCAGTCGGGCAAGTGCCTCGACGCGGTGGGCGGCACGCCGATCCACGACGGCCAGCGACTCAGCATCTGGGACTGCTACGGCGCTGCCAACCAGCAGTGGAACTTCTGACCCCTTCCCCCACGGTGACGGCGGGCGGTGTCCTTGACCGCTGAGGTCGAGGCCCGCTCGCCGTCACGACGACGGCCACGGCACGAGTGTGACGGCGCCCCCGGAGCCCGCAACCACGACCGCGGTCGTGTCCCACCACGTCACGGCAACCGCGTCGTCGACGGGCAGCACCTGGGCGGCGGGGCGGGACGTGCCCCTCGTCGAGCCGGCCAGGGTCCAGACCCGGGCCGAGCCCTCCGCCCCGACCGACGCCAGGACGCTGCCCGTCCCCGGTCGCCAGGCGAGGTCGACGACGCGACGGTGACCGGTCAGCATGCGTGGCTGGCGGCCGCGGGGTCCCGGCCCGATGAAGTCCCACACCGACACCTCCGGGGCGCCGTTGTTGGCGAACCAACGGCCTGTGTCGTCGAAGGCGAGCCGGGTCACCTTCTCGGGGTAGCCCGACATCTCGAGCTCGTTGTTGTCCGACGTGCGCCAGATGTGGACGCTGGCGTCCTGGTTGCCGCTGCAGACCCAGCGGCCGTTCGGGTTGGTCGCCACGGCGAGGTGCGACCCCGCGTACGGGTGGGTCCGTGTCGGCGTGGGGCCCTTCCCGTCGTAGACGTACACGCCGCCGTACGCGCTGGCCGCCACGCGGTTCTGCTGCGTGGTCCACGCGACCCCGCTGATCGTGCTCGGCGCGGCGTCCGAGAGGTAGGCGGGGCGGCCGTCCTCGTGGTGGATCGCGACGTACTTGCCCGAGGCGGCGGCCAGGTCGCCGGACCTGTTGAAGCGCACCTCGCTGCTCCAGGCGGTGCCGTGCCGGATCGGGTCGCGACCGAGCTCCCAGGTGGCGTAGCCCCGCGCGCCGCTCAGGGCGACGACGTCCTTGTGGGGGTGGATGCTGACGCTCGTCGGGAGGTCGACGTCGGAGGCCGTGCGGGCGGTGACCGACCCGGTGGCATCGATCCACCAGGCGCTGCCGTCTTCCGTCGCGACGACGACGGCGGGCGATCCCTCGCGGCGGACCGTGAGGGCGACGATCTCGCCGCCGACCCGGGTGGTCCACCCGGCCCTGGTGCGTGGCCCGGCCTGCGCCGTCACGCGTCGCTCCCCACGAGGCACGCGGCGAACTCGGCCTCGAGCTCGGCGCGGTCGAGGTTGCGCCCGATGAACACCATCTTGTTCGTCCGGTCCTCGTCGGCGCCCCAGGGGCGGCCCTCGTCGCCGTCGAAGAGCATGTGGACCGCCTGGAAGACGTACTGCTTGGCCATCCCCTCGATGTTGAGGATGCCCTTGGACCGGAAGATGTCGACGCCGCGCTCGCCGAGCATGGTGCCGAGCCAGTCGTTGAGCCGCTCGACGTCCACGGCACCGGGGACCAGGAGTCCGACGGAGGTGACCGAGGTGTCGTGCTGGTGGTCGGTCTCGGTGAGGAAGGTCGGGTCGACGTCCAGGACGCGGTTCAGGCTGAACGCGCCCACGTCCAGCACGCTCCCCAGATCGACCGCGGCCTGCTGCGTCGGCAGGATCTGCGCCATCGCGTTGACCGAGCGCAACCGCGCGAGGACCACGTCCAGCTCACCCTTCGAGACCAGGTCGGTCTTGTTGAGGATCAGCCGGTCGGCGAAGGCGACCTGCTCGAGTGCCTCGTTCTCGACGCCCTCCGGCCGCTGCTCGTCGAGGTGGTCGAGGATGTGCTTGGCGTCGACCAGGGTCACGATGGCGTCGAGACGCAGCTGCGACCGGATCTCGTCGTCGACGAAGAAGGTCTGCGCGACGGGGGCCGGGTCAGCCAGGCCAGTGGTCTCGATCAGGATGCGGTCGAACTGGTCCTTGCGCTTCATCAGCGTGCTGAGGATGCGGATCAGGTCGCCGCGGACCGTGCAGCAGATGCAGCCGTTGTTCATCTCGAAGATCTCCTCGTCGGAGTCGTAGACGAGGGCGTCGTCGATGCCGACCTCGCCGTACTCGTTCTCGATGACGGCGATGCGCTGGCCGTGCTCCTCGGTGAGGATCCGGTTCAGCAGGGTGGTCTTGCCGGAGCCGAGGAATCCGGTCAGCACGGTGACGGGGACCCGGGTGTCGAGCGTGGGCATGGTGTGCCTTTCGTGGTGAGGAGCGCTGGGGTGGTCTTCGGGGGGCAGGGCCGACGACCGTGCTGCTCCAGCCTCGCCCGAGGGGCCAGGACCGCTGCCGGCCGCTGCGCCGAGGGCCGTGGCGGTCAGGACCATCACGGGGCGGGGGCTTTGCCGGGTGTCACGAGGCGAAATCGTAACGAGACTCATTCTCGTTAACAAGTGCGTGGGCGCCGCCGGCAAGGTCACCGACCCGAACGCCTGCCGACGCCCTGACGGCATCGGTGTCGCTCCTCGGTCCCTGACCGTCCGCGCTCTCGGCATGGTCAACACGCTGACCCACACGGTGTCGAGCAGCTCGACCACTCAGTCGGAGGTCACCTCAGCAAGGCGTCAGCTCGAGCTCGCCCGGCACGGGGCCCCGTTGAGCGTGAAGATCTTCGGCGCGGGGTTCGACCCGGAGTGCGAGCCGTTGAAGCCGAACTGAACCGAGGCGTCCTCCGCGATCGAGCTGTTCCACGGCGCGTTGACGGCGGTCACCGTCGTGCCGGACTGCGTGACGGTCGACCCCCACGCCTGGGTCACTCGCTGGTCGCCTGCGAAGGACCACGTGAGCGTCCAGCCGTTGATCGGCGCCGGGCCGATGTTCGTCACCGTCACCGAGCCGGTGAACCCGGTGCTCCAGCTGGTGGCGCGGTAGGTCACCTCGCACATGTCGACGGGGGTCGGGCCTGGGTCGGGCTCGGGGTCCGGGTCGGGGTCCGGGTCCGGGTCGGGCGCCGGGGTCGTCAGACCGAAGAACCGCAGAGCCTCCAGCGCGTTGACCGGCAGGTTGTGCGAGGTGCCGGCCAGGCTGATCGCCTCGACCGGCGCCTGCGGGCCGGTGCTGCCGTAGCGGGTGCGGGTGGACCCGGACTGCGGGGTGTCGGTGGCGGCCGGCGTCGTCGTCAGGCCGTGCACATCGGTCCACTGCTCCACGGCCTCGCGGAAGTTCGCGTAGTTGAGCGTCTCGTCGTTCGTGCCGTGCCAGAGCTGCGCCCGTGGCCGCTCGCCGGTGTACCCGGGGTAGGCCGCGCGCACCAGGTCGCCCCACTGCTGAGGCGTCCGGTTGATCTGGCCCTGGGAGCACTGGCTGTTCCACGACGACCCGTCGGTGGTCGCGAAGCACGACGCCGGGACGCCCGCGAACGACGCGCCGGCCGCGAACACGTCCGGGTAGTTCGCGAGCATGACCTGCGTCATCATCGCGCCCGACGACGTGCCCGTGACGAACACCCGCTCCGGGTCCGTGTCATACCGGGACTGCACGTAGCTGACCATCGAGGCGATCCCCACCGGGTCGCTGCCGCCGCCGCGCTTCAACGCCTGCGGGGAGGAGACGTCGAAGCACGCCCCGCTGCGCGTCGCTGAGGGGTAGATGACGATGTAGCCGTACTGGTTCGCCAGCTCATCGAACTGCGTCCCGCTGTACATCGCCTGCGCTGACCCGGTGCAGTAGTGGATGGCGACGACGATCGGTGCGTCCGCGGGCAGGTTGTCGGGCACGTACACGTACATGCCCAGGTTCGACGGGTTGGCCCCGAAGTTCGTGACCTGCTGCAGCTGTGCCGCGTGGGCGGGCGGCGACGCCGTCGTCCCCACTGCACCGAGTGCCAGAACCGCCCCGGCGATCACCGCCAGAGTGCGCATCGTGTGCCTCATCCGAGCCCCCTCACCAGCCGCGACCGCGGCCACGACGGCGTGCGTGCGGCCGACGTGACGGCGGGCCACCCGAGAGGTGGCCCACGTAGCGTCCCGAGCGCGCCCGAGCGTGGCAACGAGTCGGCGCCTGGTGAAACGGTTCGCGCGGAGCCGGAGCGGCTCAACCGCTGCGTCGGGGCCGACCACACCCTCGGAGCTGCGGAGCGTGGGCACGTCGCTCGGGCGCACAACCGTGCCGCGTCCTGGCCTGAGACCGGCGCCGGAAGCGCCGCCGATGGCCGGCTGACCGGCATGGCGGCCTCACGACAAAGGCCAGGCCGAAGTGGAGTCCGCCAGAGTGGTGTACCGGTAGCTCGGTGATCGTGTCGCCGTAGACGAGGACGCGGTCATCGCGTGGCCCTTCGAGTGATCTCTCACAACCGACTCGAAGAAGGACTCCACGATGACCGCACCTACGAGTATCGACCCTGCCCGGTTCCTGCACGAGCAGCCGGCCCAGGCGTCCCCGGACCTGATGCGTGACCTGCTCTCGACGTTCATCGGCGCCCTGCTGTCCGCCGAGGCCGACGCCGTCTGGAGCGACGCGCGCGACTACACCAGCGCCTTGTCCCGGACGTGCCGTGAAGGCCTACGGTCCGAGCGCTCCGATCGGAATGGTCACGACTCCGTCAGGCCGAGTGAGGCCATAGCCGCCCGCGGTGATCACCCCGAGCACCGCCGGAACGCCGACCTTGTCGGTGTCGACTTTGGCGGCGAACCTCAGCAGCGACGCGGCGGCCGCGTCGACTTGCCCGGTGCCGAGCTTGACCTCGAAGGCGCCCCAGGTTCCGTCGCGAGCTTCGACAACGATGTCGACCTCGAGGTTCTCGGAGTCGCGGTAGTGGCTCACCGTGGCGTCGATCGCATCGGCGTAGACCCGCACGTCACGGACGACGAGTGACTCGAAGAGCAGGCCGAGCGTGTTGAGATCGCGCACGAGCTTCGCTGGGCTCGCATCGAGGGCCGCCGCCGCGAGCGAGGGGTCGACGAGATGTGTCCGAGGTTTGTCTCGGAGCCGAGACCGCGAGCGGAGGTGCGTCGACCATGCAGGCTGGAGCTCGAGCACCATGAGACGGGTCAGGGCGTCCTGGTACCGGTAGGCCGTGGGTTTCGTGAGCGAGCCCTGCTCGTCCGGGGCATTGGAGAGCGTCTCATCCACGAGGCGCTCGACGACATGCTCCATCGCGGTGTTGCGGGCGAGCGCCTGGAGGAAGCGGGTGACCCGGACGGGGTCGCGACGTGGCCCGGCGACGCGTGCGAGGTCGACGTCGGCGATGGTGCGCAGGTAGTCCCGATTCGCCGCGGCGGCTTGTCTTGGGTTCATTGCGAGGTTCAGGGGCCAGCCGCCGCGGACGATGAGCTCAACTGTGTGGTGGATGTCGACATCGACTGGTGGAGCCGACGGTCGATCCCCGGTCAGCAGGGCCCGGAGGGACATCGACCCCGTGGAGTCGCCCGACTCGAACAGGCTCATCGGTCGCATTGTCAGGCGTGCGAACCGGCCGGCGCCGGAGTGCCGGCGTGCGTCGTCGTCAGGGACGGAAGAACCGGTCAGGACGAACTGGCCCGCCGCCTGACGCGAGTCGACCTGGGCGCGGACCTGGTTCCAGACGCGAGTCGCGTCGAGCTGCCACTCGTCGACCAGCTGCGGTGGCTCGCCGCTGAGGACAAGTGACGGGTCCACCTGCAGGGCGGTGAGTGCCGTCTCGTCGCGGTCGAGGTAGACGGCGCTCCGCGTCGCCTGTTCCGCGGTCCGGGTCTTCCCGCAGGCGCGCGGCCCCTCAATGAGGACGGCGCCGGTTGAGGTCAGGCGATCGGTGAGGAGCGCATCGGCGATGCGAGGCAGGTAGTCCATGCGCTTCCTTCCGACGGATGGTGAGACTTTACACTTTGCGGTCCGGGCAGTTAACGGTCTGCAGGTCTGAGAGTTGACGGTTTGCGGTCCCGTGTCGGGGGTCCCGGTCTCTGGCGGGGGACTTCCGTGGCGGAAGCTACCGCTGCGGCGCGGCGGGCGGGCAGCGAGCTTCTGCGGACACTGACCGCCCGCTCGACGACGTCGAGGACGGCTGGTCGGAGTGACTGAGGAGGGGGCCGATCGCGAGTCGCTGCTCGGGATGCCGCAGCGGGGCCGTGGCCGCGGGCTGCAGGAGTTGTCCAAGCACCCGGACGGTGCACAGGCACCGATCCTGCCGTAGGCGGATGTCCCTAGAGCCTGACTGCGCACGGCGCCTCTTCCTGGATCAAGAGGCGCGACCCTTGCAGTTCTCGCACCTGCACGGGAGTCTCGAAGCGTGCCGTTCTACCGACGCCGCTGGGACGAGTCGCGCGGCGACCAGTACGACGACTGGGGGCCGGCGACCTACTACTTCTGGACGTACGACGGTGTGATCGAGCAGCAGGTCGAGGCATACGACTCCGGCGTGGTGCTCGCCTACGACCGGTACCACCGGGCGGACGAGTTCGGCCAGCTCACGGTCGAGCCCCTTGACGTGGCGGTGTGGACGCCCTTTGAGATCGACATCGCCGACTACCAGCGCGCGGTGGACGGCCAGCCTTTCAATCGGCTCTAGTGCCTGCCCGCTTTGTCGTGACCCGATCCAGCGTGTCCGAGTCCCCGCGAGCCTCGGCGAGGGCTACGAGCGCGTCCCACACGGCGGGTGAGACCTGTCCGAGCTCCTCGTCGGTCCGAGAATGCCAGCTCGCGAGGTGGCGGAGCGCTCCGATCCACACGGGGCCGTCGACCGGCTCGTCGGTCAATGCCCCCAGGAGGGTCGAGATCGGAACGCCAGTCAGGATGCGTCCGGGGATCCCCTCATGGACGGGGAAGCCGCTGCATCTTCCCGTGCCGGAGCCGTACCAGGCGAGCAGCTCGCGGCAGCGCCCGACCGTGCTCGGGGTGCTGCCGGAGAGGCAGGCCTCCGCTTCGGCGACCAACTCGTCGCGCACGACCCCGGTCTGGCTGGTCGCGAGAAGCGCGGGCAGAAGCGCACGCAGGCTCGTCGGCGCGGCGGATCGCCAGGCATCGGTGTCAGCGGCGGCTTGCGCCCGTCGAGCGTCGTCCGCCTCGGCGCGCTCAAGTGGAGCGCTGTAGCCGTGCTTCGCGAGCCAAACCGCCAGAGCGCGGCCATCGGCGAGTCGCGCGTCGCCGTCCCAAGCGGACCACCGAACGAACGTCGTGTGGTGGAGACCGACGATCTCCATACGGTGCCCGTCCGAAAGGAACTCGAGCACAGAGTCCCCGAGGCACATGCAGCGACCGTCGGTGACAGCGCGGACGCCAATGAGCGATCGGAGCTCCGTCACTTCCGACTCGTTCTCGATTGTCAGCACCGGCTCGGGGTTGAGCGGCCGGTCGTTGTGGAGGCCCCCGTCGTACACACGGATCGCTTGCGCAGCAGCCATGACCCTGGCCAGGGCTCCCGGATCCTGAGAGATGTCTTCCACCCTCTGAGGATTCCGCATCCGTCGTCGTTGCGGGATGCATCGGAGGATCGCCAGAGCTGCGAAGCCTCAGCCGGCCCGTCGGGTGACGAGGGCGATGAGCTCGCGGCTGCAGCCGATGGCGGCGGCGAGCACGGTGTAGCTCCAGTGGGTTGGATCCTCCGCGCGGAGCCTGTTGATGAGGCGGTCCCGCTCGAGCCGGTAGCGGGCGGCCAGCTCGTCGGCCTCGGCGGCTTTGCGGTGGAGCTCGCGGGCGCGGGCGGCTCGGGGGTCGGACGTGCCCCGTACCGGCTCCGGGCCCAGCGGATCGGACCGCCCTGCGACCCGCTGGGGGGCGGCACCGTGAGTGGTGCCGCCCCTGGCGGGCCGACGGGCCCGGCGTGGATCCTCAGAGCCCACGTGCGAACTCCGTGATCAGCGAGGGCACCGCGGCGTCGAAGCCCACGACGTCGAGCATCCCCGCATCCGCGGGGTCCGCGATCGAGAACCCCGTCGCCGTCATTCCGACGACGACGAGCTTCGCTGCGATCCCGGACCGCCGGCGGTACTCGACGAGGGCCTGGTGCGGATGGATCCGCCCCGCCCACGTCTCGTTGTCCGTGTAGATCACGAACGTGTCGACCGACAGCCCCTTCTCGGTGGCGTACGCCATCGGGAGGGCGCAGTCGGTCCCCGACATCGGCATCGCATCGACCACGCGCAGTGCATCGTCGAGGCGCTGCCGCGGCGAGATCGTCAACGGCTTGAGCGCGGTGTTGTGCCAGTTCGTGGTGTACGCCGCCCCGCCGCTCGCCGTCGTGAACCCGACCGCCATCGCGGACGGCTCCGTCGCGAGCTGCACGAGCGCCAGCGCGGCCGAGGCCTCGCGTGCGGTGATCGGCAGCCCCGAGATCGGCGAACCCATCGACCCGGAGACGTCGACCGCGAGCATCGTGCGCTTCCCGGACGGCTCCACCGCGCCAAAGGCCCGGTAGAACGCGGCGTCGAGCGCGTCGACCACCGTGCGGCTCGGCGACCACTCCCCGACCCCACGCGCCGAACGACCCGACGCGTAGGTGCGCTGCGCCACCAGCACGTTCACCGGGTGCACGCGCGCCGAGCGCAGCCGGCCGGCGTCGACCAGCTGAGCCGCGACCTCGTCGGTCCGCCCGCCGAGGTCCGGGAGCATCCCGAGCCGCGTCAGGCGGGGCAGCTGACGCATGAGCGCCGTCTGCGGCACGCCGACGTCGAGCAGCGCGTCCCACACCGCGGTCTCGCCGAGCGCCGTGTCCGGGAGCATCTCCCAGGACAGCCGGTGCCGGCGGACCAGGGTGACCCACGTCGCCGTGTCGGTCGCCGCCTGCGCCGCGACGAAGCCCTCGATGAGGGCCGGCGTCGCGTCGCCGACGGAGCCACGCACGATCCAGTCGAACGTCGCCCGCAGCTCGGGAGCCACCGACGCCGGGTGCGCCAGCCGCAGCAAGTCACGGTGCGACCAGCCCTCGCGCTGGCGGTACTTGACCACCTGGTAGGCGAGGGCGTCCGGCTCCCGCGAGGTGTACCAGGAACCGACCGCGCGCCGCAGCCCGCGACCCCAGCCGCGGAACTGCTCGACGTAGCTCGCGAACAGGAACAGGTGCGTCCCGGTCCGCGCCACTTGCGGCAGTGCCGCGAGAGCGAGCTGCGCCGACTCCGGCACGGACGCCGCGTAGGCCAGCGCGAACAGCGCCGCGTTCTGCTTGGGCGCTGCGCCGCGCACGGAGACCTCGACGATGGTGCGAACCAGCGTCTCCGGGTCCTCGTGGGCCATCCGGCCGACGACCTCGGCGTTCTCCCGGGCCAGCTCGCGCGGTGCGGCGTAGTAGGTGCCGCCGTCCACGCCGAGGGTTAGGAAGCGCCGCAGGCGCGCGGCGTCGTCGAGCACGAAGGTGTAGCCGCCGGCAGCGTTGAGCTGCTGGCGGGAGTCGGCCCGCTCGCTCTGCGGGGTACGCCGCAGGCCGAGCGTGCGCAGCACGTCCATCGGTCAGTCCTCTCAGGTCGGACGTCGGGGTGGTGGCTGGCATGGCCCGCCACCACCCCGACGTCGTGGAGCGGGCGTGTGGGTGGCCTCCGGAACGGCGTCCTCCGACGCCGAGCAGTACCCCGAAGGGCCGGGACTCGAACCCGCACTGCCATCTACCAGGTAACCGAAGACACTCCGGCCCGCTCCGGAGACGTTCGGGTGGGCGTGTGATGACGCCGGAGTCCTGCTCTACCAACTGAGCTACGCCACCGAGGTGACGGCGGGACTCGAACCCGCGACCTGGCCGTTAAGAGGGGTAACCGACAGCCGCCGGCCCACCCGAACCTCTCCGTGTGTTCTGCTGTCGTTGGCGAGTGTAGGGGGCTACACAGGCACTGACGAGGGAATATGCGGCTGGGGTCGTCGTCGTCGCTGCGGAGCGGACGGTGCGGGTCGGGGTGCTCGCGATGGCGGCCCGGGCAGGCGTGGTGGTGGCCGCCGGAACGCCCGCTGCTCTACCAACTGAGCTACCGACGCCTCAGCGTCGGGAGGGACTTGAACCCTCGACCCGCGGGTCCGGATAACCGATGACCGTCGGCCCGCCCGGGCCGGGGACCTAGCGTGGCAGCGCAAGTGCCCGACGCTCAATGCGTTTGCGTTGCCGCGGTGGCGCACAACCGCACTGAGGTCGCGTCAGGGGTGCACCAGGATCTTCACCGCGGTCTCCTTGTGGTTGATCAGGGTGTCGAGTCCCTGGTCCACGACGTCGGCGAGCTTGATCCGCGCGGTGATGAACGGCTTGAGGTCGACCTTGCCGTCCTGGACGAGCTTGATGGTCGCAGGGTGGTCGTTGACGTAGGCGATGGTGCCGCGAAGGTCGATCTCCTTGAGCACGATCTTCATCATGTCGATCGCGGCGGGGTGGCTCCAGATGGAGACGATGACGACGACCCCGCCGGGCTTGACGGCGTCGATGAGTGCGTCGAGGACCGCGTTGACCGAGGAGCACTCGAAGGCGACGTCGACCCCGTGGCCGTCGGTGAGCTCGAGGACGCGGGCTTGGAGGTCCTCGGTGGTGGGGTCGATCACGTAGTCGGCCACGCCGGTATCGCGGGCCTTGGCCTTGCGCGCCTCGCTCAGTTCGGAGATCAGCACCGTCAGGCCCTTGGCCTTCAGGACTGCGGCGGTGAGCAGGCCGATCGGGCCCGCTCCGCCGATCAGCGCGACGTCACCGGGCTGAGCGCCGGACCGCATGTAGGCGTGGTGGCCCACCGACAGTGGCTCGATCAGGGCGGCCTCGTCGAGTGGGACGTCACCGATCGGGTGCACCCAGCGGCGCTCGACCACGACCTTCTCGCTCAGCCCACCACCGCCACCGGACAGGCCGATGAAGCCCATCGACCGGCACAGGTGGTACTTGCCCGACCGGCACATGTCGCAGTGGCCGCACGTGAAGTACGGCTCGACGACCACGTGCTCGCCCACCTCGAGGTCGGTGACCCCGTCCCCGAGTGCGGTGACCGTGCCGGAGAACTCGTGACCCATCGTCACCGGCTCCTGTTCCCCGGACAGCGGGTGGGGGTGGCCGGCCGGCGGGATGAAGATCGGCCCCTCGAGGTACTCGTGCAGGTCGCTGCCGCAGATGCCGCACCAGGCCACGTCGATCGCGACCGCGCCGGGGCGCAACACCGGCTCGGGGATCTCGTCGATCGTGATGTTGTGTCGGCCGTGGAATCGCGCTGCCCTCATCGTCGACCATCTCCGTCGGAGTGGGAGTTCCTCCCTCGTGACGCTACGCCGACGGCGCGGCTCGGCAACCGGATCTTTCGGCGGGCGGTGTCCGGATGTGTCTCGGAAGGCTCGCCCGTCCGGGGGAGTCCATGAACCGAGGCTGCGGCCCGCCTTGCTGCCGGAGCCAGCCGTCGTCGGCCGCTCCAGTGCCGTGGATGAAGTGCCGGCCCGGTCGCGTGGGCCCGGTCGCGTGACGATCGGTAGCGGTGGGCTCGTCTGCGGGATCGCTCTCGCGACCGCCCGAATCGTCATACAGTGCCCTCTCATGACTGCCTCCACGACGATGAGGCGGCCTTGGTCCGGGTCCAGAGCGGCATCGCCGCGGCGCAGGAGCGTGCCGCGTGGGCGCAGGACGTGAGGGACCGGATCGACGCGGTGGGCGGTGTAGGGGGCAACCCGCGCGGTGAGGTGCTGACGAAGCGCCGCCGCGCAGAGACGGAGCACGGCTGTGTCTG
The DNA here is from genome assembly GCA_963807045.1 of uncultured Actinomycetota bacterium. GTDB lineage: Bacteria > Actinomycetota > Actinomycetes > Actinomycetales > Cellulomonadaceae > Actinotalea. Next base: position 1,555,619 of record CAWDZL010000002.1, read on the forward strand.
AGTTCACCGTGGACGTGGAGACGCTGGTGCGCCACGCGGGCCGACTCGGCCCGGTCAGCGAGCAGCTCGCCCTGGCGGGGGGCGCCGTCCGGCAGGTGAATCTGCACGACGGCGCGTTCGGGCTGCTGTGCGCGTTCCTCCCGGTGGTCGTGGACGTCCTGATCGGCCAGACCGATGACACGATCGCCGCGTCGGGGGAGACGGCGGCCTCGATGGCGAATGAGGTCACGGCGATGGCAGCCACGTACGCGCGGGTCGACGAGCAGGTCGCGGCGCGTCTGACGGCCCTGGGGCGTGAGGCGTGACCGCGACGACGGCCAACCCGCTGGTGGCGGGGCCGGTGAACACGTCCTCGCCGCTGGGCGGGACGATGCTGCTGGAGTCGCTGGGGGACCATGCGAAGGCCCTGGAGTCGGGGTCCTGGCTGGAGATCGGGCTGGCGAGCTTCGGCGTCGCGATGGACACGGCTGCGGCGGTGATGGACCCGATCGGGCAGCTCCTCGCCGCGGGCCTGGGCTGGCTGATGGAGCACCTGGAGCCGCTGAAGGGCTGGCTCAACGACCTGACCGGCGACCCCGGCGCGGTGGCGGGGTTCGCCGCGACCTGGGACAACGTGAAGACCGCGTTGCTGGGCGCAGCGGAGGAGCTCCAGCGGGTCGTCGCCGCGGACCTGGCGGAGATGTCGGGTCGGGCGGTGGCCGCCTACGGCCGCTACGCGGGCGACTTCGGCGCCCACGTGAGCGCCGCGGCGGGCGCGGCGGGATCGGTCGCCGGGGCGCTGCGGGTGTGCTCGACGGTGGTGCAGGTCGTCCACGACCTGGTGCGAGACGCGCTGGCCGAGCTGGTCGGCGCGGCGATCTCCTGGGCCGCGGAGATCGCGCTGACAGTGGGCCTGGGGACGCCGTGGGTGGCCTCGCAGGTGGCGACGCGCGTGTCGTCGCTGGCGACGCGGGTGGGAACCAAGGTGACCGAGGTGATCACCTCGGTCCGGTCGCTCAAGCAGCTCGTGGAGGCGCTGAAGGAGGCGCTGGGAACGCTGGCCCGGACGCTGCGCGGAGCCAAGCCCGGGTCGGTCCACGCCCCCGACGCGCCCACCGTGCACGCCCCCGACGCGACGGGCGACCTGGACATGATGGGGCGCCGGAGGGACTGGGCCGACCCGGCCGCCCATCCGCAGCCTCCGTCGCGATCACCAGACGCCTACCTCCCGGCGGGCGACCCGGTCTACCACCGGCCGGGCGGCACGGCCGTCGGCTACGACGGAAGGACGATGCGGAACTTCGACGCCGTGGCGCCGGAACCCGGCTACCACGACGTGGTTGTGCACGGCGAACGCAACGGGATGTTCCGACCGGGCATCGTCGGCGCGGACGGCGGCGACTACCCCGCGAACTTCACCCACCCCGCGCAGATCGCCGACGCCATCCGCACCAACCCGCACTACGACGGCGGCCCCGTCCGGCTCGTCTCCTGCCATTCCGGCACCGTGGACCCCGCAGCGGGTGTGGCGCCCGCGGCGCAACAGGTTGCCGACGCTCTCGGTGTGCCGGTCATGGCTCCCACGAACGCGGTGGGTGTCAACCGCTATGGTCCCCTCGGACAGGTGCCGCAGATCAGGGACGGTGGCACATGGGAAGTCTTCCGTCCGGGTGGTGGCCAGTGACGATTGGACGCGTGATGAAGTTCGCCGGGATGTTTCGGGAAGCTCGGATCCGTGGGACTGGACATCCCGCAGGAGAGCATCTTCGAGCAGGTGCTCCCTGAGGGGCTACCGGACCTGGACGAGGTCGTCGAGTACCTGAAGTCCGGATACGAGCTCATCTCGATGATGGACGTCAACGATGACGTCTTCGAGCCCTCTCGGCAGTTCTTGGGCGGCTCCTCGATCCTCACCGACGGTGACTGGCTGTGGCGCCACGACTTCACCCAGTACGTCAGGCTTCACCGTGTCGCGGTGCCCGAGGAGCTGTTGAGCACCATCCGCCAGCGCGGCTATGTCGTTCCTGCGCTGGACGAAGCGACTCTCATCGAGTGCACCCAGGTTGCGAACGCCCTGATGTTCTGAGGCTCTGCCCGAGGACTCCCCGCCATCCCCGCGGGTCCTCGGCGCCCGCACCACCCCACGGCCTGACCCGGGCCCGGGCCCGGCGCCGCCGCACGGGTGTGCGACGGCGCCAGGCCCCGGCGACGGTCCTGGTCAGAACCTCGGCACGGCACCCCGGGTCGGCGGGACCACAGGGGGCAGGATCTTCTCGTCGTCGGGCACCGCTGTCTGCGCTGGCGCCGGCAGCTGCTCGTCGGCCTTCCCGCCGTCGGTCGAGTCGGCTTCGGGGTCTTCCCTGACCCGGACGCCGGCCGGCACCTCGGGCTCCCCTTCGGCATCCAGCGGCGTGGTGAACGGCTGCAGGTCACCGGTGCAGACCGTGCCGGCATCCGGGAGCGCGCCGGTGATGAGGTAGGCGTCGACCGCGCCCGTCACGCAGTCCGAGGTGCCGTAGGCGGTGTGCCCCCAGCTGTCGCTGGACAGCAACCGGCTGTTGGGCAGCAGACCCGCCGCCGTCACGGCACCCTGATAGGGGGTCGCGGGGTCCCAGTAGTTGCCCACCACGAGTACCGGGTTCGCGGTCGCGGCCGTGAACGCACCGGCGTACGCGTCCTCGTCCCGCACCGTCCATGACTCCGAGCCGCACGGCGCGGAGGCCCAGGTCCACGATGGGCCGAAGCCCGGCCCGGTCACGTCGGACTGATCGGCGAACGCGGGCCACCGGTTGATCTGACGGGGGTTGCGGCCGTCCGTGCACAGCACGGACTGGAATGCCTCGCCGCCGTTGTCGTACGGGAACGCGAAGCCGACCGCCGCCTGTCGCTCGGCGCGGGCAGCGGCGAGCTGCTCCTGCTGGTCCCTGATGGCGCCGATCTTGGCAGTCAGGGCCGTTCGAGCGGCGTTCTGCCGCTCGGCAGCCGCGCTTCCCGCTTCCCCTGGGGCCGCGAGCAGTTCCTGGAAGTCGCTCAGGTCGGCGTCGATCCAGCTCGCTGCGTCCGGCCCGTACAGGTCACCGACGAGAAGGGCCACGAGCTTCGGGTAGTCGACCGTCCCCGTCACCTCTCCCGTCTCCGGATCGACGATCTCCAGCGGCGCCGTCTTGAGGGTCGCCACCAGCTGGGCGTACACCGTCGCCGGGTCACCGTAGGACGCGTACCTGCAGTACTCAGGCCCGGCGGATCCGCACCGGGCGAGGATCTCGTTCAGCGCGGTGGCGTCGGCGTCGCCCGACCCGAGTCGCATGGTCGACGGGATCGACGCCTCCTTGTTCGACCAGGCACGCGGGTCGAGCACGCCGTCGATCACCACGGCGCGCACGCGGTCGGGGAACATGTTCGCGTAGACGTCGCCCAGGTAGGTCCCGTAGGAGAAGCCCAGGTACGTCAGCTGCTCGTCGCCGACCATCCGGCGCAGGACGTCCATGTCACGCGCTACCTCGGCCGTCGACATCGAACCCGCCATGGTCGCCCCGGTCGTCGAGCATGCCCGCCCGAAGGCTCGGGCCGAGGTCACGGCCGCGGCGTCCTCCTCGTCGGTGTCCGGGAACGCCTGCGTCAGTCCGGACAGATCGGCTGCCTGCGCACCGGCGTTCCGCCAGCACCGCACGTTGTCGCTGGAGCCCACCCCGCGCGGGTCGAACCCGACGACGTCGAAGTGCGCCAGCACCTCCTCGCTGAGGAACCCCTCTGCGTAGGCCGCCATCTCGACCCCGGAGCCACCGGGCCCGCCGGGGTTGACGAACAGGGTGCCGATCTTGTTGGCCTGGTCGGCCGCCGGGATCCGCAGGACGGCGATCCCGGTGGTCGCCCCGCGCGGCGTGTCGTAGTCGAGTGGCAGGTCGACCGTCGCGCACTCCCCGGCCCCGAAGATGCTGGAGCAGTCGAACCACTCGGGGCGTGGCGTGGGCACCCGGTCGGTCTTCCGGGCCTCCGCGTTCCCCTTCGAGCTCCCTGCCGGACCCCCGAGCGTGTGGGCCGCACCGCTCGCGCCCTGCGCGGTGGTCGAGGCCGTCACCACCGTGACGGGCGGTCTGGCCGGTGGACTGTCCGCCCCTGGGCCAGCAGTCCCCGAGCGTGCCGCACCAACCAGGGATGTCGTGGACAGAGCGACAGCGAGCAAACAAGCAGCACTGATTCTCAACATTGCCCCCCTCGATCAGCTGCCCGCCGCCGGACGCCGGATGTGCCGGCTCGCTGTGGCAGCGCTCTCAACCTCCTCGGGCGAAACGGGGCAGAACAACCGACCGTGGAGCGACGCACCCATGACCTGTGTGCGACCGAAGGAGGATCTCTGAACGGCTTGCGAGCGACCTTGGGTGGATGATCTTCGACGGCGCCAGGGTTCAGGGGATCGACTCCGTCGGCAGGAGCGAGTAGATGGATCGCCCCTGCTGGTTCGGGTCGGCTCGTGCAGTCGCCGCCAGCCGGCGCGGTCAAGTCCCTGGACGTGGTGTAGTGCTTCGGCGTGATCCGTTGCTGCTCAGGCGGTCAGTGCCAGGGGCTGGTCGGGCTCCTTGGTGTCGGTGGTAGTGATCAGGTTGAGGCGTGCGCGGTGCAGGACGTCGAGGGCGAAGTAGCGGCGTCCTTCGGCCCATTCGTCGTGCTGCTCGGCCAGGACGGCTCCGACCAGGCGGGTCACGGAGTCGCGGTCGGGGAAGATCCCGACGACGTCGGTGCGGCGGCGGATCTCCTTGTTCAGCCGCTCATTGGGGTTGTTGGACCAGATCTGACGCCAGATCTCCTTCGGGAAGTGAGTGAACGCGAGCAGGTCGGCGCGGGCGGCGTCCAGGTGTTCCGCGACGGCGGGCAGCGGGCCGGCGACGGAGTCCAGGAGCTTGTCGAACTGGGCGTGGACCGAGGTCGCGTCGGGCTGGTCGTAGACGCTGTGCAGCATCGCCTTGACCGCGGGCCAGGGCTCTTGGGGCAGGTGCTCATGAGGTTGGCGGCGTAGTGGGTGCGGCAGCGCTGCCAGGACGCCCCGGGCAGGTTCGCGGCGATCGCCTCGACCAGCCCGGCGTGGGCGTCGGAGGTCACCAGGCGCACTCCGGCCAAGCCGCGGGCGACCAGGTCGGCGAAGAACGCGTTCCACGCCTCCTTGGTCTCGGCGGTGGTGACCTTGCAGCCCAGGACCTCCCGGTGGCCGTCACCGTTGACGCCGGTGGCGACCAAGACGACGGCGTTGATGACCCTTCCGGCCTCGCGGACCTTCATCGTCAACGCGTCCGCGGCGACGAACGTGAACGGCCCGGCCTCGGACAGCGGGCGGGTGCGGAACGCCTCGACCTGGTCATCGAGGTCGACCGCCATCCGGGAGACCTGCGACTTGCTCAAGCTCGTGATCCCGAGCGACTGGACCAGCTTGTCCATCCGCCGGGTCGAGACCCCGAGCAGGTAGCACGTCGCGACCACGCTGATCAGCGCGGCCTCCGCCCGCTTGCGCCGCTCGAGCAGCCACTCGGGGAAGTAGGTGCCGGTGCGCAACTTGGGGATCGCGACGTCGATCGTGCCGACCCGGGTGTCCAGGTCCCGATGGCGGTAGCCGTTGCGCTGGCTGACCCGCTCAGGGCTGGGCTGGCCCCACTCGGCCCCGCAGACCGCATCGGCCTCCGCCGACAACAGCGAGTTGATCACCGTGCCGAGCAGGTGACGCATCAGGTCCGGCGAGGCGTCGGACAGGGCCTGGCCCAGGACGGCGGCAGGGTCGACAATGCGAGGTGCGGTCATCGTGATGACTCCGTTCGAGGGTGCTGTGAGAGGTTCACTCGAAGGATCACGCGGTGACCGCGTCGTCGTCTACGACAAGGTGGCCACCGGCGCTACACCACTATCCGGGACGCAACTGCCGGCGCAGCGCCGATAGCCGAACGGGTGACGGGACGGCGTCATCGCGTGGGCGGCAGCGTTATCGGTTCGATGTCGCGCCCGTCATCGGACCGTGGGGCGAGCGTGAGGCGGTCAGGAGCCGGTGGCGTCCCGCGCGGCGTCGACGATGCGCGTCGCCCACTCGACGGCCTTCGTCGCGTCCGTTCGGCTGATCGGGCCGGCCTGGTACTGCGCGGCGGTCTTGAGCCCCAGGAGCCGGCGGAAGGTGGACTCGAGGGCCTTGCCCGCGGGTCCGGCCGCCGCGAGCTCCGGGACGGCGGAGCGGTGGTCCTCGGACTTGCCGGTGCGTCCCGTCAGCTGGAGGCAGATCGGGTGCCCATCTCAGGTCGCCCTGGGAGCTGGCACGAGGGCGATCGACCCGACGATCGCCCGCCCGTCGCGGCGGATCTCGCTGAGGAGACGCTCACCGGCCGCGGCCATGGCCTGAAGCTCCTCGCGGGAGCGGTCGAGGATCTCGCACGGGTTGCCGGCCCATCGGGTGATCCGTGCGGCGAGGTCGGTGACGTTCGCTTGCCAGGCCGGGTCGTCGCCGTCGGCGCTTGCGGGGCGGATGACGAGAAGGTCGATGTCGCTGGCGGTGCTGCCATCGCCCCGTGCGGCGGACCCGAAGACCACGACGCCCTGCGGAGGGTGGGCCCAGCCGCCCGCGTGCCCGGCGATCCGGCTCCACAGTTCTCGGCGCAGGGAGGTGAGCGCCTCGACGGCGGGGGCGGCGACATGCTCGCGGTTCAGCGAGAAGAGCGACGCAGCACCCGCGGGGGTCCGGTCGACAAGGCCGGTCTCGCTCAGCTCAGCAAGAATGCGCGCGACGCGCGGCTGAGAGACTTGTGGGCGTGTGAGCTCGGCGATCGCACGGCCGGTGAGCGGCGTCGAGGTGGACGCCAGCACAGCGAGCACCGGGCCGTGGGCGGACGGCACCACGTCGGCGATCGGGTTCGAGACGTCCATCATCAACTCTCCGAGCGAGTCGTGAAGTACTCACGTGAAAACTATAGTACTCACTCGACTCCGCTGAGTCGCGGGCCGTACCGTCGAGCTATGCCGGGTTCTGCCCAGGCCCAGCGTGAGGCCGACGATGGGGTGTCGCGGCTGGCGAAGCTCCGTGCCAACCGCGCCCGCATCAGGACCATCGCCAGCGGCTATGGCGCCTCGAACGTGCGGGTCTTCGGATCGGTGGCGAGGGGCGAGGACGGTTCGGGGTCCGATGTCGACCTGCTCGTCGACCTCGACGTTCGCGCGCGCGGGCTGCTGCCGCTCGGGGCGATCGCGGACGAGCTGTCCGCACTGCTGGGCGAGCGTGTCGACGTCGCGCCAGCCAGCGCCCTGGCGCCGCACGTCGCCGACTCGGCCCTCGCTGAGGCCGTGCCGCTGTGAGCCGCAACCCTCTGACCTGCGAAAACGATGGAAGCTGGTTCCGGAAGGGGTCTGACCTGCGGTGATGGGCGCGCTGGTGGCTCCTCTCTACAAGCGAGGGTGTACTCGTTCTACAACCCCTGGTCAGGGCGCTGTCGCGGCGGGGCACGGGGCCCCGGGATTCGAGCTCAGCGAGTGTCGCGACAGACGCGTGGACTCGGACTGGGCGAGTCCACGCCAGACGCCAGAGAATCAAGCAAGTCGGGACTGTGGCGCAGACACCGACCTAAACAAGGCCGCTGGGGTCATCCCCACTCGCCCCCGAGTCACGGTCGACCTCACTGCGAAGAATCCTCAGCGACCGGCCGATGCTGCGCGCAAGACCCGGCAGACGGCCAGCACCGAAAAGAAGCACGACGATCGCCAGGATGACGAGCCACTCCCACCCCTGCGGACCACGCATTTGACCCCCAATTCACGTAACTTGTGACACGCCAATGCGCACCGCGCACCCGTCCGATCCTGGGCGCGAAACAGCGGCACCTGCACCGGAGAATCGTGCGCGCGCGACGTGACCCGAAGCGGACGAGTGCACCGTCCGCACCCCCTGGCGACCCCATGAGACTGGACCGCTGATCACTATCCCGTCAAGAGGGCATCCGCCCAGGCGGCAGCTCGTCGCGAGCTCTTCGAGATCGTGGGTACGGCGATCGTCCGCGCCGATGTGGCAACGCTGTCAACTGCTAAGGGTCCACGGTCGGCCCCCCGTTGCGGCGCCGACCGTGTGCTAGGTTGCAGCGGGTTTGTCCGATGAGCAAGGGGGCCTCTTGTGGACGTCCAGGTTGCCGCGACGCAGGAGTGGCTGAATGCCACCTACGCCGGGGTCGCCGGTTGGGTGCGACTCGAGGTGGACGGGCGCACCGGATGGTCGACCATCTACGGTCTCCGGCGAGGGCTTCAGCACGAACTCGGCATTTCCCCGGTGGCGTCCGGGTTCGGGCCGGAGACGACCCGACGTTTCACCGCCCAGATCGGTTCCATCCGAGACGACTCCATCCCGCAGAACACTCTGCTCCTGTTGAGCGGAGCGATGTGGTGCAAGGGGTACCCGGGCCTGTTTCCGGATACCGCGACATCGTTCGAGTCCCTGGCTTGGAGCGTCTCCGAACTGCGCCGCGATCTAGGTCTGTCCGAGACGCCGTTTGTGGACGTGAAGGTGATGTCCTCCCTCCTGTCGATGGACGCCTACACCGTCATCGGTTCGGGAACTTCCCGTGTCCGTGAGGCGCAGCAGTGGCTCAATGGTACGTATGGCCCCCGTCGCGACTTCGCGCTGGTCCCTTGCGACGGAATCCACTCTCGACAGGTCCAGACCGCGCTGATCTACGGGATTCAGTACGAGCTCGGCTTCACGGATGATGTCGCCAACGGGACCCTGGGCCCGAAGACGCGGACAGATCTCAAGGCGAAGGGCCAGGTCGGATCGGGCACCGTCGACGGCACGAAGAGGTTCGTCCGGGCATTCCAGACGGCCTTGCGACTGAACGGCCTCGATGCCCCTCTCTCGGGGACGTTCGATGAGGCGACTGCGTCCGTGACCCGCGAGTTCCAGGAGTTCATGGAACTCCCCGGGACAGGACGGGGCGACTATGCCACATGGTGCGCACTGGTGGTTTCGTCAGGCGACCCGAGCATGGCAACGACAGGCTTCGACACGAAGCGTCAGCTGAGCACTTCCGAAGCCAAAGCCGCCTACGCCGCGGGCTACCGCATCGCGGGCCGCTACCTTGTCGGGGCCGGCAAGTACATCACCGCTACCGAGCTGGACGCGCTCCGTACCTCCGGCTTGCGGCTCGCGCCGATCCACCAACGGTTCAACGACGAACCTGGACTCATGACCAAGGAGAACGGTCGGGCCCACGGGACCGAGGCCCTCGAGCGTTGTCGGGTGCTCGGCCTCCCCAGCGGGACGACCGTCTACTTCACCGTCGACTTCGACCCCACCCAGGAGACCATCGACGGCCCGGTGCTCGACTACTTCCGGGGGGTGCGTGACGTCACCGAGGAGAGCCTCAACTGGGACCTCCGAATCGGCGTCTACGGCACCCGGAACGTGTGCAGACGGGTCACCGCGGAAGGCCTGGCGAAAGACGCTTGGGTTAACGGGGTGTCGACCGGCTACTCCGGGAACATGGGCTTCGCCATGCCGGACACGTGGCGTTTCAACCAGATCGTCGAGACCACGACGACATGGGCGGGACAGACGGTCGGAATCGACAAGGACGTCGTCTCACGCACCGCTCCGAGTGTCGATCTCTCCACGGTGACGGCGCCGCCGGTCGAGCAGGACGGCTCCTACTCCGCGACTGGCTTCGACGCGGCCTTCGAGTGGCTCGTGCGGGCCGAGGTCAGGGCTGAGCGATTCATATCCGAACAAGACACCTTCTTGTACCCGCTGAAGGCATACAAGCCGATGGTGGGCTCATTCATCCTTCACTGGCTGCAGAAGCACAGGTACTGGGACATTAAGTGGCAGGCCTACACGCCTGACCCGGACACCTTCGCTGCCGAGGCGCAGAGGATGGCTCGCTGGGCTGCCGAAGACGCCTGTCTGGAGTTGGCGCAGTCAAGCGTTGGTTGGAGCGGCGATGTCGCCAGCTTTCTCGATGCGCTGAGCCGACGTGACCTCCAGCACTTCGCAGCGAGTCTCCGCGGCTATGAGACGCACGGTGTGCCGGGGTCGCCGAACAACTATGGCATGGGGGATCTGGGCGGCTGGGCGCTCGACCTGCTGTCGCTCTGGGGCTGTTACCTAGCCGACCTCGAGACGTCACCAGGCCTCGATCTCTTCAGCTACATGGCCGACCGGATCGGCGCGACCTCGGGAGCCGGAGCAGACTCACCTCCCTGCTTCTCCATGGCAGACGTCGTCGCCGACGGCGACGCCTACCTGGTCGCCAGGGTGAAGCGCGACCAGTCCTGCACATTGACCGAGGCCCTGCGGCGGGTGTGGCGCACGTCGACACAGGAACGAGTGCGCCAGTTCCACGAGCTCCGGTTCGGCAGCTCGGGCTCGAACAACGTGGCGGCATTCAGTTCGCTCGTGGACGGGATCGACGTGGGCGTCATCGACAACATCTGGTTCACGACGACCGTCCTGAGCCACGCGATCGAGGGAGCCAGGCTACCCACGCAGGACGAGGCCCGTACATGTGCCATGGCCCTGTCCGCGGTGTTGACCGCGGGGGGCAAGTAGCGCATGGATGATGGTGACGTCGGCGAGTCCGTGTGGCGGGGTCGGCACTGGGGCGTCTTGTCCGCCGGTGCAGCGCTTCTCTTCGCGAGCGCGGCGACCTGGGGCATCGGCGCAGGGTGTGTCCAGTGCGTCGACCCGAGTGAGCGCGGATTTGGTGTGGTCCACGAGGCCGACTACCTCGGGCCGTGCCTCGTTCACGCACTGGTGATCGCGGTCGCCATCCTCACCTGCGCTGCGGTCGGCCCCCGGGAGTCGACCGCGCATCGTGCCAGCACGCCGGTCGGGCTCTGGTTGATCGCGGTCGTCTTGCCCGCCTCGGTCGGCGTGGGACTTGGCCTGGCGAATGCCGCGTTCTTCGCGCAGCCCGATGACGGCTGCGCCAAGCCTGGTTGCTGGCCGCTGTACCAGCAGTCCGCACTCATCCTGACGCCTGCGCTCCTCACCGCGGTGGTCGCGATCGTCCTTGCACTATGCCGACACAGGGTGCCGCGCATCGTGCGCACCTGCGTGCCAGTACTCACGTGGATCGCCGCGTCCGTCGCACTTCGCCTGTGCTGGCTTCCTCTCGTGGTGCCGTGGCTGACCTCGGGAGTCGACCGATGACGAAACGAGCCGAGGGGGAGAAGTGAGAGACAAGTTGTCGCTTCAGGCGAGCGCGGGTAGCCGTGACGTGTCGCGACGGGCAGTGGTCGGGGCTCTCGCAGCCGCGGGAGGCTCCGTCGCCCTCATGCTGATTCCCGGTGGGCGCGCTTTCGCAAGCACGACACCTGTTCGCCCGCCCGGCGAGGGCGCGACCCTCGCCAGTCTTGACGAGGGCGCTCTCGTGGCCTCCGCGGACGGGACTCTGATGTCGACCCCGTCGGTCCTCGGCCTCCGGATCAGCCCAAGCGGGCCGCTCAGCGGAGCGCCTTGGCGGGTGGGCCTCACGTGGGATGCGCGGCTGTACACGACCTCTCCGACCGTGGACGTTCGACGTGTCGGCGCGTCGGAGGTCGTGGAGTCGCTTCCGCTCCCGGAAGTCGCCCTCGCGGGAGACCGCGCCGAGGTTGAGCTGCCCGTGCCGCAACTGGCCAAGGCCGGGGAGTCGTGCGAGCTGGTAGCTGGCGCCCTCGCCGCCCGCGCCTACCCTGACGACCTTGTGGAGGGCCCGATCGCGGCGTCCGGACGGCTTCTCCATGGGCGCTCCGAGGTGGCGGTGGTCGACCTCTCCACGGTGTCAACCGGTCCGGTTCCGTGGGGCGCGACCATCGGTGTGGAGTGGAGCAGGGACGACAGCGGCGTCGCCTCGTACCCGACCTTCATCGTCCTGACGTCGGTGGGGCCCGATCCAGTGCCTGGTGGCGCCTCGATTCACATCGACGTGTCCGCACCTGCTGTCTCGGACGTCTCCATCAGGGAGGCACGCACTGCGGATGCGGTTGCCTACCCAGGTGAGTCCCGCTCGTCCGCCACCGGACTGCGGCGCAGTCTGGAGTGGACGCTGCACAGCCCGCTGCCTCAGGACACCTCCGTCTACCTCGCTCTCGATGCGGTCTTGGCCGACGAGCCACAAGACCCCGGCGACGGTCCTCTCGTGGAGTTCCGCGCTCCCCAGGGAACGCTCGCGCGTGCTGCACGGCTGACGCGGGCCGAGTCCTCAGTCCCGCTCTAGTTCACATGTCGCCCGCAGGCGACACGTGAGTGACCGACGCCGGCACGTTACCTTGGCCAGGCGCGAGCACGGTGATGTGGGACGCCTGGCTGACGGCGCTCACCGGAATCTCCCCGGACCTGCTCACTGGAGTTCCCCTCCCGTGTGGCCCCGCCGGGAACGGCGGAGCCCCTGAGTTGGGTCAATCGCCCTGTGCCTTGGGCCGGGTTGGTGATGGCCTGGAGGAGTGAACCGCCCCAGGTCCAGTGGAAGCTCAGTTCTCTGGTTTCCAGCGTCGTCGACGGTTGCTTGAGTCGACGGCGCTGGACGCGGGCTGTGCGCCGGGCTCCTCCGACGCCACCGGGCCCCCTGGGCGGCGGTGCCGACGGTCGGCACGGCGACCACCGCCGCGCCCTGCACTCCGGCGACGAGACGGGCGCCCACCAGCAGCGCTAGGTGTTCGTACCGGGGGGAGCACCGGGTCGATCCCCAGGTCCAGGTCGGGCTGCTGGTCGACCCCAGCGGATTCCCGCTCGAGGTGCACATGTTCGAGGGCAACAAGGCCGAGACCACCACCCTGATCCCGGTGCTGCGCGCCTTCCAGGAACGGCACGCCATCACCGGGCTGGTCGTGGTCGCTGATGCGGGGATGCTCTCGGCGTCCAACCTGAACGCCTTGGAGGACGCGGGGTTCTCCTTCATAACCGGTTCCCGGCTGGTCAAGGCCCCCTACGACCTGGCCGACCACTTCGACCGGCACGGGAACTACTTCACCGACGCCCAGATCCTGGAGTCGGCCCGCCAGATGGGCGCCGGGAAGGCGGCCCGCACCCGTCGGGTGATCTACCAGTGGAAGTTCAAGCGGCAGAAGCATGATGACCGCACGATCAACTTGATGATCGCCAAGGCCGAGAAGCCCGCCGCGGGCACGACACCGCTGCGCAAGGCCAGGTTCCTGAAGGTCACCGGCGCGACCAGAGAGCTGGACCAGACCACCATCGACCGGGCCCGCCAGCTGGCCGGCCTGAAGGGCTACGTCACCAACCTGCCCATCGAGCAGATGTCCGGGCAGGGCGTGATCGACGCCTGCCACGACCTGTGGCAGGTCGAACGCTCCTTCCGGATGACCAAGCCCGACCTACGCGCCCGACCCGTCTTCCACCACCAGCGCGAAGCCATCGAAGCCCACCTCACTGTGGTCTTCGCGGCTGTCAACGTCGGCTGAATCCTGAGCAGGTATCGACGCCTGAAAACTGAGCAGGTTGGTCAGTTGTCGCGGTCTTTGGCGAGGAGTTCGCGTCGGGCTCGGGTGCGGTAGGAGTCCCCGGCGAGGGTGAGGACTTCGGCGTGGTGGACGAGGCGGTCGATCATCGCGGCGGCGACGACTTCGTCGCCGAAGACCTCGCCCCAGCGCCCGAAGGGCAGGTTGGAGGTGACGAGGATCGAGCCTTGTTCGTAGCGGGAGGCGACGAGCTGGAAGAACAGGTTCGCGGCGTCGTGGTCGAAGGGGATGTAGCCGACCTCGTCGATGATGATCAGCTTGTAGCGGCGGATCTTCTTCAGCTCCGCCTCCAGCGCCCCGGCGTGGTGGGCGGCCGCGAGGCGGGCGATCCAGTTGGTCGCGGTGTCGAAGAGCACGGAGTAGCCGGCCTGGGCGGTGCGGATGCCTAGGCCGATGGCCACGTGGGTCTTGCCGATCCCGGGCGGTCCGAGCAGCACGACGTTCTCGGCCTTGGGCACGAACGTGACGGTCGCCAGGTGGGCGAGCACGTCCTTGCGCAGCGAGGGCAGGTGGTCGAGGTTGAAGTCCTCCAGGGTCTTGACCGCCGGGAAGTGCGCGGTGCGGATCCGCATCGTCGCCCCGGCGCACTCCCGGTCGGCGACCTGACGCTCGAGCACCGCGGCGAGGTACTCCTCGTGCGACCAGTTCTGCGCCCGGGCGGCATCGGCGAGCTGTTCCCAGGTGCGCCCGATCGTGGGGGTCTTGAGCACCCGGGTCAGGTAGGCGAGCTTGGAGCCCAGCTGCTCGGCGCCGACCGTCGTGGCCGGCTTGCTCTTCGTGGTGGTCATCTACTTCCCTTCAGCGGTGGCCCGGCCCGACGGGTCGAGGTCGAAGTTGACGCCGAACAGGGCGTCGTAGTCCGGCAGTGCGCGGATCGCGACCACGTGCCCATCGGGGTGGGACCGGGTCGCCTGCGCGCGCCGGCGGGCGGCGAGGTCTGCTCGCAGGACCCTGGCGGTCTCACGGTGGGCGGGGTCGGTGATCGTCAGCTCCCGGCCCCAGGACCGGGTGTGGTCGGCCACGACCTGCCCGGCGCAGGTGGCCACCACCCGGGCCGGGGTCGCGACCACGTCGACGAACCGGCCGATCACTCGCGGGTCGACCGAGTAGTCGTTGGCTGCGACGCGGACGTAGTAGTCCCGCCCGAGGCGGACCCGGTGGGTCAGCCCGACCGCGGGGGCGACCGGCGGCAGGGGCACCATCGAGGCGCGGTCGGCGTCGAACAGGTCGACGGGGCGGGCGCGGATCACCCGCATCCGGCGCACGTTGGCCCGCTCGGTCAACCACCCGCCGAGCTGGGCGTTGAAGTCGGCCGGGCAGGTGAACGTGCGCCCGGGCAGGAACGAGGTCTCGAAGTAGCCGTTGCGTCGCTCGACCATGCCCTTGAACTCCGGGTCACGCGCAGGGGCCAGGGCGATCTTGACCCCGAGGGTCCCGGCGAACCCGGCCGCCTCAACGGTCAGCTTCCCCTTGCCGCCGATCGCGGACTCCCGGTCCCAGACCAGCGTCCGCGGGACCTTGCCCCACCCGCCGATCAGCTCCCACATCCCGGCCAGAATGTCTCCGGCCTTGCGGGAGGGAATCATCACCGCCGCGGTCATCTTCGAGAACCCCGACGTCATCGCCAGCACCGGCAGCACGCACTCCTGCCCGGGCGCGACCGGGATCCCCACCGGCGGGAACCACAAATCGCACTGGGCGATCTGGCCCGGCTCGTAGTCCGTGCGGTCCGTGGGGTCCACCCCGACGAACAACGGACGCAGCACCCGGATCCGGTCCTTCAAGATCGTCAACGACCCCGTCCAGCCGATCCGCTCAGCGATCACCGTCGCCGGCATCTGGGGGAACTCCGACAACAGCCCCCGGACCCGCCCCTCGACAGCGTCCACGCTCGAACCCCGCGGCGCCCGCACGTACTTCGGCGGCCGATCCGAGGCCAACGCCTTGGCCACCGTGTTCCGCGAGATCCCCAACCGCCGGGCAATCCCCGCCTGCGACATGCCCTCCGACCGGTACAGCCGACGAACCTCAGCCCAATCCTCCACGCTGATCACACCCCAAGCCGTACTCCAGGGTGCTCAACATTCACCCGTCGACTACAGCCCAGTCTTCACGCGTCGTCGACAGCGGCACTGGCGATCGCCCGCCACCTCCAGGACGCCACCGGCGCCACCATCAAGAAGCTCGTGCAGGCACTGCGACCCCTGCGCTCGGTCGTCATCGTGATCGGCGACCAGACCATCCCCGCCGACCCCGCACCCGGACCCGAGGCCCGCACCATCCTGGACCGACTACCCCCGATCACACTGGGGCACTAGCCCTGTCAGAGTCAGGCCCTGCGTCCACTCCGGACGCGGGGCCGCTCGTCGTGCGCGAATACTGCATCGACGCGCCCGCCCGCTAGGTCCGACGACGTCGAGGCCCGGTCATCAGGGGCATCGGAGGTCGTCGGGTCGGGATCGAGGGCCCGGGGCGGCGGTCTCAGACAGGGGCGCTGGAGAAACCGGAACCACAACGGCCGACAAACCGGAACCAGCTATGGAGCGGGTGACGGGAATCGAACCCGCGCTCTCAGCTTGGGAAGCTGACGGCGTCGTGTTTCGGGCGGGCACTGTGAACACATCCGCGCACGTCAAGCACACCAAGGACGACACCTCGCGACACCTGACGACAGTTGACGACATCTCCTAATGGTGCGTAATGGTGCAGCCATCGCGCTGCTGCTGACGGATCTCGGGGAAGGCGCGCTCTGTCGTACCGTGACGGTGTGGTCGAGTCTTGGGTGTCAACGACCGCCGGCCGCCATCTCGCGGGCCGGCGCAAGACGAACACCGGCCCCGAGGTCGAGCTCAGGCGGGCACTGCACGCGCTGGGCGCCCGCTTCCGTCTCCACCCCCGCCTCGCGCCCGGCTGCACGCCGGACCTAGTCCTCCCGCGACGCCGGCTGGCGGTGTTCGTTGACGGGTGCTGGTGGCACGCCTGCCCGGACCATGGCCGTCGCAAGCCGTGGACCGGGCCAAACGCGTCACTGTGGGAGCAGAAGATGCGCCGCAACACGGAGCGCGATGAGCGCTCGACCGCCGCTGCGGCCGGGCTTGGATGGACCGTTGTTCGGATCTGGGAACACGAGGTCCGGGGTCTGCCCCGGGTTCGGTTGACACCTGAGCTGTGAGGATCTGGTCCTCGCACGGAAGGATGTCCCCGTGGCAAAGCCCTATCCCAAGGAGTTCCGCGACGATGTCGTGGCTGTGGCCCGCAAGGGTCAGGCACCGCTGTCGCAGATCGCGAAGGACTTCGGTATCTCCGAAGGCTCGCTGGCGAACTGGATGAAGAAGGCCGACATCGAGGACGGTCATCGTCCCGGCCTGACCGACGCCGATCGCGGCGAGCTTCGTGAGCTGAAGAAGCGCAACCGGCTGCTCGAGCAGGAGAACGAGGTCCTGCGCCGGGCGGCGGCGTACCTGTCGCAGGCGAACCTGCCGGGAAAATAGTCTTCCCTCTCGTCCGTGAGATGGCCGCGGCCGGCGCCCCCGTCAGGGTGCCGGTCGCGGTGGCGTGCAGGGTCCTGGGGTTCTCGACCCAGGGGTACTACAAGTGGCTCAAGGATCCGGTGTCCCGGCGGGACTGGGACGACGCCCATCTCATTGACGTCCTCTATGACCTCCACGACGACGATGCCACGCTGGGCTACAGGTTCCTCACCGACGAGTTGGCTGACGAGCACGGCATCAGGGTCGGGGAGAACCGCGTGCACCGACTGTGCCGAGTCGCCGCCATCGCCGCGAGCCACCACAAGACGCGGACCAGCAAGGCCGGGTCCACGGGCCCGGCACCCCATGACGACCTGCTCGCCGTGGTCGACGAGCACGGCGTCGTGCGGCACGAGTTCACCGCCACCAGCACGAACCAGGTCTGGCTCTGGGACATCTCCGAGCACCCCACCCGGCAGGGGAAGGTCTACGTCTGCGCGATCAAGGACGTCTTCTCCAACAAGATCGTCGGCTACTCCATCGACTCACGGATGAAGTCGAGCCTGGCCAGAGCAGCGATGCGCAACGCGATCGCGTTGCGCTCACCGGCCGGCACCGTGTGTCACTCCGACAGAGGCGGTCAGTTCAGGGCCAAGAAGACCCAACGACTCCTCGCGAACAACGGCCTGGTCGGATCGATGGGCCGCTCCTACGGCGCCGGAGACAACGCCAGCATGGAGAGCTTCTTCAGCCTCCTGCAGAAGAACGTGCTCAACACAACGCGATGGGACACCCGCGAAGACCTCCGCCTCGCGATCGTCACCTGGATCGAGACCAAGTACAACCGCCGACGCCGCCAACGCGGCCTCGGCAAGCTCACCCCGGTCGAGTTTGAGATGATCTACGCGGCCGCACAAGCAGCCTGACTACCGCAAACCCCGAACGTCAACCGAACCCGGGGCAGACCCCCGTGCCGATCCCGTTGCGGCTGCGCGGACAGTACTTGCTGCCGTCGAGCGCGTCTGAGGGCCGGTGCGCCTGCCCCAGGGCTGTGTCAGAGGCTCGAGGTTTGATCCAACGAACGACACGCATGCCGGGGCTAGCTAGCTGAACCGTCAGCTGATAGCTTGGCTTAGGGCAACCCGACCGGCCACACTTCGAGCACGTTCAGGAGTACTTCCCATGAGCACCGAGCCGATGGCCGCCACGTTCAGCTTCGTGGACCTGTTTGCAGGCATCGGCGGCTTCCATGCAGCTCTGTCGGCGTACGGCGGTGAGTGCCGGTACGCCATCGAGATCGATCCGCGAGCCGCCGCCGTCTACGAGCGGAACTGGGGTCTCGATCCGCGGGGCGACATCACCTTGGATGCCAACGACGAAGCCGTCCGCGTGCCTGCGCACGATGTTCTCGCCGCCGGGCTGCCTTGTCAGCCGTTCTCCAAGTCCGGCCTCCAGTACGGCATGGAAGAGACTCGCGGGACCTTGTGGTTCAACACGTTGAGGATCGTGCAGGAGCACCACCCATCGATCGTGCTGATCGAGAACGTCCGGAACCTCGCGGGTCCGCGGCACGCGCATGAGTGGGCGATCATCGTCCGCGCGCTCCGCGAAGAGGGTTACCGCGTCGCCGACGAACCAGCGATTCTCAGCCCGCACATCCTCCCGAAGGGCCGCGGTGGGCGACCCCAGGTTCGCGAGCGCGTCTTCCTCACAGCGACGTACAACCCGTCCGGGATCGGCGACGCCAGGCCGGAACCGGTCGCACGCATGTCCGACCGGTTCGACGGCTGGGCGCCAGACGACTGGGACCTCGACACTGACCTGCCGCTCGACCCTGACCGCCACGTCACAGGGTGTGACATCACGTCGGCGGAGCGTCGGTGGATCGACGCCTGGGACGACTTCGTCCAACTGATGTGGGAGGAGCGAGAAGGTCGCCGCCTACCCGGCTTCCCAATCTGGGCGGACGCGTGGGTTGACGTCGACGAGCTTCGGATCCCGCCCGGCACGCCGGCGTGGAAGCGGTCGCACCTGACCAAGAACGCCGTGTTCTACACCGAGCACAAGGTGACGCTCGACAAGTGGGCAGAGCGCTGGGGTCTCTTCACGGACGCGTTCCCGCCATCTCGTCGCAAGCTCGAGTGGCAGGCCCAGGACACCGCGCGCCTGTGGGAGACGGTCATGCACTTCCGCCCATCAGGCATCCGCGCAAAGCGGCCCACCTACTTGCCTGCCCTTGTGGCCATCACCCAGACGAGCATCGTCGGGCCCCGTGAGCGCCGACTGTCGCCACGCGAAGCGGCTCGGCTTCAGGGCCTTCCCCGGGGCTTCGACTTCGGGGGGCAGCCGGACGCTGCGACGTACAGGCAGCTCGGCAACGGGGTCAACATCGGCGTCGTCTGGCACATCCTGCGTGAACACGTCAATCGCGACCGTGACGTTCTCGAGACAACCGAGGCTGGTCGGTCGATTCTCGCGGGCGTGGACATGGCACCCGACTCGCCGGACAAGGTATTGGCGGAGATGTTCCCCGTAGTCGGATGAGGACCTGGGAGCTGCGCGGCCACTTGTAGGGCATGGCCTAGAGCCCGGCCCACTCCCGTTGTAGCCGCAACGCCTCGGCGGATGGGTACTGCATAGGGTTGTCTGGGAGGCGGATTGGCCGGCCCTGAAGGTCGGCGTAGTCACGGTCCGTGATGTGCGGGGCTATGAGGACGGTGGCGTCGGCCTCGTGTACTGCGAGCAGCCCGGTGTCCCACATCCTGTGCAGATCTGCGCGCAAGAGGATCCCGTTGGTCGCGCGGTTCGTGTACGGGCCTCTGTATGGGCGAATGTGGGCGGCATCAAGCGCGTACTCGACAGAGGTTCCGGTGATGGCGCATCGCCCACCGTATGCGCGCAGCAGCAAGCTGCGAAAGCGGCCTTGGCCCTCACGGACCACCGCCCTGCGCAGTGAACGCTTGCGCTCATCGGATAGTTCAAGCCCATCGATCGCCGCGTCTTCGGCGTCGGGGCCGCCGTCCTCCGCCGCCTTCGCGATCCAGATTCGTGCGGCCGGCGCGCCCCAGCCCAGGGGCACGACGGCATGCCCCCCAGCGAGGATCCCGTCGAGGATCACGCTAAGGACCAGGTTCGTGATCGTGCCACCCTCGGAGTGGTAGTCAGCGCCGCGCTCGGCGGTCAGACTCTCCACCAGCAGGTCGATGTTGTCCTCGATGGTGCCCGTTGCCTGATCACCGAGTCTCAGCGCATCGGCGATCGCGACGAGGAAGGGGCCCTCGACGTTCGAGCCTCTCCCACAGTCGTGATGAGCAATCCCGAGGGCGTCACAGATCGCGCCCATGAGGGGTCGCTCCGGCTCGCGAATCCCTTCGCCGCGGCGGGCGCGTGGTGGCACTCCCTACCCTCCCTGGGTGAGCCGCTGTACCGCGGCGTTGAACTGCTCCTGCGTGAGCGAATCGGCATCCCGCATCAACACGAGCGCCTGCAACTCCGATGCGAGCGTGCCGGTCGTCGGCTTCGAGGCGGCGAACATGCGTGAGAGCGTCGGGTACTGCTGGGGGTTGAGCAGCGACTCGATGAACGCGAGCCACGGATCCTCACTCCCGGTGCGTGGATTCACGGGCATCGCGCATGGAGCGACGCACTCGGGGTGAGCGGCCGCGTGAGCGCGAACCGCCGCGAACGGCAGCATCGTCGCATCCCCGCTGTCGTAGGCCGCTGCCGCAAGTTCGACGTGTAGTGATGGGTCTGCGAAGACGACGCCTGGCAGGTGCGGTGACAAGAACACGGTGGACTCGGTGAACCCGTCACCGGACCCTCCGAGCCCGTTCGTGATGCGGTAGGCCATCGCTCGAGGGGCGGTCTGGTTCTTCACCGACCACAGGCCGCGGGCATCCTCACGGAGCTCGCGGAGGTCGAAGCCGTTGGCGTTGTGCCCGCCAGGGACGCTCAGGACGCCTGCGGCGAACGCAGCTGAGGCGAGGATCCACTCGACGGCCGCACCTGACCCGAATCGGTTCGCGCGGTCCGTGGGGTTCACCCGGTAGACGTTCGCGCGCAGCGCCTGCTCGAACTCGGAACGCAGCTGGGTGTCGAGAGCTAGCGCGTCGCGGAGTCGATCGAAAGCGTCGGACCCGCTGGACGGGTGACCCCATGCAATGTCGAGCGTCGGGTGCGACGGAGTCCGAGCCACGCTCGGGACCCTACAGCGGCGATCGACGCGGGTGCGGGCTATCCGGTGCGTGGCCCCCAACGTGTCCATACCCGATGGACACCGCGAGTGGATACGCTTGTGCGCATCCCCGGGGAGCGAGGTGGTCCGCGTGAAACTGATCTTCGAGAGCCATGACAACCCGGCTCTGAACGAAGGCGGGGGCACCGCGACGTTCATCGCGTGCGACACGTGCGGCGCGAAGATCGTTGGTCCCAACGATGGGATCGTCGTCTTCGACCAAGTAGCCGGACCGCCGTACGATCGCACCGGTGGAGTCCTCGCAATCCACAAGGGTCGGTGCGAGACCACCGAGACGCAGCGGTTGCCGTGGCAGGACCTCGACGTCTTCCTGCGGGACATCGTGCTGAACACCAGGATCGACCTCGCCGCGACGGAGCAGCGAATCAGCGGGCCTGACGGCCTCCGGTCGTGGGGCCTGCACACGTAGCGCCACCGCCCTCCCCACCCTCCCTCTCATCTCCCCCGCCCGACCCGATCGCACGATCAATCCGTGCCGGCGAGGGGAGACGGTGACACGCTCGGCGTACGCCGAACCAATGTCCGCGTACGCGTGTAGAGTGAGAATCGCAGGACGCCGGAGGGCCTCCCGCATCGCCTTGAGCCCCGCCCCGGCGGGGCTCTCGTGCTTCTACGGCTCCCAGCAGAGTTCGTGGATGATCGACGGTGCGATGTGGGCCCATATCGCGTCGTTCGCCCCCTGAGCGCGGGCGTCCGCCTCAGTGTGGGTGCATCGCCGCCGGTGCATGAACGTGACGAGGTCAGCCGCCTGCAACAGGCGGGAGTGGTTCGACGGTGCGAAGTGGATCGTGTCGAGCAGCTGCCCCAGCATTGTGCTGCGGTAGCCCGGGGTTCCACCGAGACGGAAGTGCCGGAAGTTCGTGCGGTGCCGTTCGTGGGTGTGGACCTCGTCAGCGAGGACGAGGGCGTGAACGTCGATGGACCGGGCGTAGTCATTGACTCGCTCGAGAAGGTGCCCAAGGACAACCTCGTGCGGCGGGTGAGGGTCGACGTACCGCTCGCGCTGTCGACGAACGTTCATCCCTCTGAGGATGACGCGGGCACCGGAGGTTCCAACAACCTCCATCGCGCGCTGGTACACGTTGATGCGCACACGGGTCGGGACCTCGCTCCACTCTTCCTTGCCCTGGAACAGGGGGTTCCCGTGCATCTCCGTTGCCAGGCTGAGGCCGAACTGGCCGCGGTAGTCGTGCATGATCGCGTTGAGCCCCGCCTCGATCCGCTCGGCGGCGGCACCATCGACAATGACGGCGCCGAGGTAGAACCTCTCGGCGGTGTAGGACTCGTCGACGTAAGCAAGCACCAACCCCGACGGGTATGGGTCCGCTGCCCCTGCACTCACTGACTTGCCCCCGCCTCACTCGTCACGCCTACGTCGTCGCCGTCGCGGCGCGTTCAAGCGCCAATAGACGGTACTGCGGCTGACGCCGAGGGCAGTGACGATCTGCGTCTTCGGAGGTCGGGCTGCGAGCCGCCTTGCCCCGCTTCTCCCGACTGCCTCGGGGGGTGCCCCGATCAGCGACCGCTCGGATCGAACAGTCAGACCCAGCTCACGGCGCCGTCAACCAATCCCGCCAAGCGGCCACGGCCGGCTGTGCGACGCGATCCCAGCGTCCGGCGGGCCATCCGAAATGCCCGATCAGCCGGTGCATGGTGACGTTGCTCGCAAGCACTGCGGGGGCAGTGAGGATCGCGTACCAGCCGAGCGTCATTCCGACGTGCGCGACGGACACCCCTGGGACCTTGGTGTCAGTTCGATCGACAATGAACGGCAGCAGGGCGTGTGCTTGCCCGTGGATCACAGCGCTCGTCAGACGATGGATCAGGCGGCCGAGGCCGCGTACCTCCCCAGACTCCACGACGTTGGTAATCAACTTCGCGTCTGTCGGCATCCGCGAGTCGAGGTAGCGACCTCCGAGTTGATGGTCAAACCTCGGCCGCTCGCTTACGAACCGGAAGCCGAGCGTGCGTGCGGACTCCTCGACCCCACCGATGAGGTCTTCCACCTGAACGCGGGGAGCGTCGTTCGGGCTGCGTGAAGCACCATCTAGGGTCGAGGCGATGTTCCATTGCTCGACGAGCGAAGCGAGCCGAATGTTGTATCGGCGGCGGACTCGCTCGCGGGTGTCGATCTCGGGGTCATACAGCCACCAGAGGGTTCCGAGCGTCTCGAGGATGGGTCGGACAAGCGTGGCGGTGGACAGGACGGTTTCGGGTTCGTCAGTCACCGCGGCGATCGCTCGGAGGTGATCGGTCACGACAGAGATCCGCGGAGCCGGGTCGTGTAGCAGCTCAAACGTGGCACGCCCCCAGACACCATCGAGGCTCCGGTCGCGCGCCTCTCGCGAGGCCGGGCTCTTTGCTGGCGACTTGAATCGGGGGTACGCCGACATCTCGTCCGCCAGCGCTCTCAGGTGCTCCGCAGCATCGCCGAAGGCGTCGGCGCGCGGCCCGACCGGGAGGCCCTGCTCGATCATGGCTCGACGCTAGCCTTGCCACTCTCGCTTCGGGCCCACTGGAGGGCCCCCTGCCCACCCGGCGCCGAGGGCGACCGTGCTACGTCGTCACCCTCGGGTCTCGGAACCAATCGTCAGTCGATCGGGCGGCGTCGGGCCAACAGACCCCACCACCGGGCCAGAGGAATCTCGCGGCGGCCCCGCCAGACCGTCACTACGAGCAGCAGGAACGCCACTCCGAACAGCAGGAGTGCCACTCCGAACAGGGTGTTCCCGTCGCGCAGGGCCGCCACCCCGACCAGCAGGACCGCCGTTCCGAACAGCAGGAGCGCCACTCTAGGCAGGGTGCTCCTGCCGCGCAGGGCCGCCACCCCGAGCAGCAGGGACGCCATTCCGAACAGCAGCAGCGCCACTCCGAACAGGGTGTTCCCGTCGCGAAGGGTCGCGATCCCGCCCAGCGGGCCCGCCGTTCCGAACAGCAGGAGCGCCACTCCGAACAGGGTGTTCCCGTCGCGAAGGGTCGCGATCCCGCCCAGCGGGCCCGCCACCCCGAGCAGCAGGAGCGCCACCCCGCTCAGGGTGTTCCCGTCGCGCAGGGCCGTCACTCCGAGCAGCAGGAGCGACACCCCGCTCAGCAGGAACGCCACTCCGACAAGGGTGTCCCAGTCACGTAGGGCCGCCACCCCGAGCATCAGGAGCGACACCCCGACCAGCAGGAACGCCACTCCGACAAGGGTGTCCCAGTCGCGCAGGGCCGCCACCCCGGCCAGCAGGAGCGTCACTCCGAACAGCAGGAACGCCACTCCGATCAGGGTGTCGGCACGGGTGACGGTGGGCCTCAGGGTGGGCCAGATGAGCAGGGTGGACGCACCCGCCAGGCAGGACGACGCCACGAGCAGTACGGGCAGAGACCACCGGACGCTGCTGCCGACGACGGTCGCGACCACGTAGGCGGCCAGCATGAGGTAGGCCAGGATGCGGGCCAGGATCGATACCCCGCGCTGGTCCCGGGCGAAGAGACCCCCGGGGAGCGTCAGAGCCACGGCCAGTGCGAGGACGGTTGGTGGCAGGTACAGCCACCGCGTGTCGGGAGCCAGCACCCCGTTGGCGAACCAGGTGCATCCCACGCTGGCCACCAGGAAGGCGACAAGCCAGTTCACCGCCTTGTTGCCCGCCAGGGGGGTGTCCACCCTCACATCCTTCCGTAGGGCGGATGCTCACTTCACGAGGACTGGACGATGGTTCGGTGACCGAAGACGATCGTCTTTGGACGTTCAGACCCCGGGGGCGACGCACCGTGCAGCCGGTGTCCGAAAGCCGTGTCCAATAGCTGAGTCTCGAAAAGCGTATGTCAGACCCTTGAGAGACGCTTCGGGCATGACGAAGACCGCCCTCGAGGCCACCCCCGCGCCCGCCAGCCCAGTCGGGCACCTGCATGGTTACGCGCGGGTCAGTACCACCGGCCAGGACGCCGCTCTACAGCACGACGCGTTGACGGCGGCCCGCGTCGATCGAATCTGGACGGACACCGCGTCCGGCGTCGCCACGTCGAGGCCCCAGCTGGACACGATGCTCTCCGGCCTACTCCCGGGTGATGTCGTGGTGGTCTGGCGCCTGGACCGCTTGGGGCGCTCCCTTCCGCACCTGCTGGCGCTCGTGGACGACCTGACTGCGCGGGGGGTCGGTCTGCGTAGCCTCACCGAGGAGATCGACACAACTACGGCGGGCGGACGTCTGGTGCTCTCTATCTTCGGCGCCCTCGCGGCGTTCGAGCGTGACCTCATCCGCGAACGAACCGTCGCGGGCCTTCAGGCGGCGCGTGACCGCGGCCGCGTCCTCGGTAGGCCCACGGTCGTGACTCCGGCGAAGCTTGCCGCGGCGCTGTCCCTGCTTGCGAGCGGCGCCACCGTCACCGACGCCGCGGCCGCAGTGGGGGTTTCGCGACCGACGCTGTACCGGCACCTCCAGGCTGCGGAGGCGACCTCCAGATAGCGGCCCGCCAAGCTATGGCTGTGAAGCTTGCACCGGCGGTCGTGGTTGATGGAGATCTGGGCCTGGAGGTTAGGCGCGCAAGTGGGCGGCGCATCTGCGTGCCGGGTCGGTCGGGCCTAGGTGGGAGGTTGTGGGCATGGCGATGCCCTCCAGTTCAGCGACCCCGACTTCCGGCGGTGGGGCACAGGCCCGCATCCTGCTCGACGCTGACTACGTCGGCGGCGTCGCGACGATCTTCCGTTCCGACGGCAAGTACCTGACGTTGGACTTCCCACCAAGGCCAGACAGCCCCATCGCTCGGAGCCTGCACGTTGTGGGCGTGCCGTACGTGGTCGCGACGACCGACCGGGGTGAAGACGTCACCGTGGAGTTGCCGACGCTCGGGAACCTCGCTCCCCTGCGCGGCCGGCCCGTGGTGTACCTCGATCAGCAGGCATGGTCGAAGCTGGCCCTGGCGCAGCACGAACCGAAGGTGCTGCCGCCGAAGGAACTGGACGCTGCGCTCTGGTTGGTGGATCTGGTGAAGGAGTGGGCAGTTGTGCTGCCTTACTCGAACGGTGTCCTGACCGAGACCTCGCACTGGACGAACCGGGAGAAGCGTCGTCGGCTCGCACTGACCATCGCGACACTGAGCCGGGGATGGCAGATGCTCGACCCTCTCGCCCTCAGGTCGGCGGAGATGCGGTCTGTGGTCGGTGCTGACCCAGACCGGTGGCCGCTACCGACGGTGTGGACACTTGAGCCGGGCGCTGCTTCAGCTGCTCGCGGCGACCGCGTCGATGTCGGTGATGGGCTCCCGCCTGAGCTCGCGCTCACCACGAACGCGGCGAGCTCGACCATTGCCGTCTTCGCAACGATCCTCGACAAGGATCCGATCGAACGCGCCGACCCGAATGGATGGGCGAACCGCTGGGCGGCACTCGCCGATCACGTCCGCGAGACAAGCAAGCCGGCTCACCTGACCGCCAAGGCGGTCCACGCCGCCGTCATCGGCGATGCGACTCAGGAGTTCGCGCGTGCCGCAGCTTCCGTCGGATGCACTCCCGAGGTCTTCAGCACATGGCTCAACGAAGCGGCGCGCGATGACCTGCGCGGCTTGCCAGCCCTCGGACTTGTCCGTGAGGTCACGTACCTGAAGGTCGTGAACAGCACCGCCAGGTGGGAACCCAACGACCTCCACGACATCTTCTACCTCGTGCATGCCGCCGGGTACGCCGACGCAGTCGTGGGGGAGCGAGGCTTCATCACGTTGATCGAACAGGCTCAGCGACGGTTGGGAAGGCCGGTGACTGCCTACAAGACGCTGCATCTGCTTCGGGCCTCCGGCCTCCTAGACGGCGTCGAGGGGGCCGGACCGGACAAGGGCACTGAGACTCCGCCTGACTCATCGAGATGAGAGCATCCTGAGCCCATGAACTCGTTCGTCTCGGACAAGTCACTCCGGGAGATCGGACGCATCGTCGTCGCGAGCGCCGAGCTCGACGCCACCCTGGCCAGCATCCTGAACCACCTCGTCGCTTCCAGACGAGCTGCCATCCTGGTCGGGGGGCAGCCTTTCTCGTGGCTCGACCAGGCGATCCGCGAAGTGGTGGCGCAGGTGTGGAGCGATGACCAGAGCACCCTCATTGGCCTCCTTGGGCGAGCAAGGGCGCTCCACAGCCAGCGCGACCTCGTAGTGCACGGGCTGTGGTTGCCGGTCGATGTCGAGAAGTACTTGGCAGACGAGGACCCCGCCGAGTACCGCACCGTTCGTGCCCGTCGCTGGAGCAGCACATACAAGGGCGAGGTCTTAACCGATGAGCGGTTGACCGCGCTGGCCGACGAGCTCTTCCTCCTCGAGGCGACGTTGCGCAAGTGGCGTGACGAGTACTTGCCATACAGCGAGGAGCACCACGCCCGCGACGGGTGGAAGGCCGCACCACCGTCGTGAAGTCGGGCACGCCAAGCTCTGTTGCGGACCTGCCGAGGGTCTGATCGTTGAGGCTCCGCTGGCCCAGGTCAGAAACTCGGGGCTCGCGGTCGTACGCTCGGCGCGTGACTGAGCGCCGGTCCGGCCGCGACATGGATGCTCTGCGGGCGGCGTTTCCGCCCTCCGATGCCCTGGACGAGTTTGGTGTGCCGACCGGGTTGCTCGGGCCCCATCCTCCGGAGGTATGGGGCGCGATCGGGCGCACCGTCGCGCTGGCGGCACTCCTCGAGGATCGTCTCGTCGCACTGCTCCAGGCCCTCACTCTGAGTGAGCAGTCGGAGCATGCGAAGTCCACGCCGACGGGTGTCATCGAGTCTCTACGAGGGCAGGCGCCCGCAGGAGACCCAACGTGGGCCGGGTGGGCCGAGTGGCTCGAAGCTGCCGCGGGCGCCTTTGAGTGGCGCAACCACGTAGTGCACAACTTGTGGCCGGCGCAGCCGGGCGTCCGGTTCTTCGGCCACCGGTTGAGCCGTGACGGTGAACGCCTATGCATGGACACCACCCGGGACGAGCTGATGAAACACTTGGTCGACCTGGCCGGGATCACGGCGGAGGCACAGCGGTGGATCGCCCTCGCGGGTGTCGAGGCCGGACGACGGTGGGCCGCTCGCGCACGCACAGAAGGCGGCGCCCGCGCGGAAGGCACGCCCCTCGACAACGGGTAGGGCTCCGGGCGGACGATTGGAGGACGCTGGGACCCAGCGTTTGGGGACACTGACGACCGGGTCGGGGAGGGCGCTCGTGAAGTTCGGTGGACACCGTGCGGCCGCACAGATCGGCGAGGGCGCATTCGCCCGGGTGTTCCGTGCCTCGGACCCTGCCGGCCGCCAAGTCGCGCTCAAGGTCAGCAAGTCGCAGGCAGAGGAGCCCGACGCACACGCGCGCATGCGCCGAGAGATCGAAGTCCAGTCGACGCTCAGGCACCCGAACATCATGGAGATCCTCTCGAGTGATCCTGAGGAGGGATGGTTCACCATGCCGCTCGCCGACGGAAACCTGGACAACCTCGTGACGCGCGGCTCCGTTGCGGTGCAAGACCAGGACGCGGCCATCGCCGTCGTCAAGGCGGTCCTTGACGGGCTGTCGCCGGCCCACGAGCGCGGGTTCGTCCATCGGGACATCACTCCGGGCAACATCCTTGGGCTACCCGACGGAGAAGGTCTTCGGTGGGTTGTTGCGGACTGGGGCATAGTCCGACGCCCGCACGGAACGACGACGGTCCCGCGCACAGAGAAAGGCGGCAACCGACTCGGCACCTTGGGGTACGCCGCGCCCGAACTCTGGAGCGACGCCCATGCCGCGACACCGGCCGCAGACGTGTACAGCGTGGCCCGCGTGGCTGCCCGGCTCCTCACGGGTGACGCACCCGTGATGACCTCCGCCCTGCGGCCCACTGGAATCCTCAGGGCCTGGGTGGACGAGTGCACGGAGCCTTCGCCGATGCGCCGACCTCAGTCCGCGGCGGATGCCCGCGCACTACTTGAGGAGGTGCTCAACGCGCCGACGGGCGGGCCACTCTCACACCTCGCCACGGGGGTCGAGACTGCTCGGGCTGGCGCAGCGATGTCGGACGAGGCATGGAAGGTCGCACTTCGGCATCGCGACGACTTCGCCGCGGTCGACCTCGTTGTCCACGCGCCGCGCCGTTCGATTGCGGTGTGGGTGCAGGAGTTCCCGGAGGACGCTGCGGTCCTGAGTAGGGCGATTTCCGAGCACGTTCGCGAGGGGTGGGGTGGCGGGTCGTCTTTCGAGCGCTACGACGCCCCACTGCGGTTTGTCCTAGCCGTCCTGCAAGCCCTCGCGCGCGAGCGGCGCGTCGACGATCTCCATGACGCGGCGGCAGCGTTCTTCCTGGCGGAGGGAGGTGCCGACCGCTGGAAGGTGCAAAACGAGACGGCGGAGTGGCTCCGTCAACTCCGCCCACCGGTCGATCTCCCAGTCGCGCAAGCCCTCCGAGCGGCCAGGATGGGTGAGCGCTACGCCCGGGCCGCCGAGCGGCGCGTCGCCAGCCGGACGATCCTGGCCGAACTCGGGCTCTAGAGGCGCGCGATGCCGCGCGACTTGACCGCGCGACCGCGTGTGAAAGGTGCGCCGGCGTCGGTCCGGCGAAGTCGGTGGGTGCCCATCGGGACGTTGGTGGGCTTGGTCGCCGCGGCCATCCCACTGATCATCGGCACGTAGCCGACCGTCTCCGATGGCCCTCTCAGGCAAGGCTCGCCGCGGGGAGGCCGTGACCACGTACCCCAGAAGCGACGCCGAACTCACGACTGCGGACCGTGGTGGGCTGGGCGGGTGCTCGGCTGTGGGACAGGCGCTCACGTCTGGGAGGGCGCGCACCCCTCGAGCCGCCGTGGCAGGAGCCGTCCCGGTCAAGCGGGTGGTCTATGATCATTGCGTCTGTTCGATGGACGACGGCCGCTTGAGCGACTGCGGGGCCCCGGCCCCGAGGCATCACGGATGCTGGCCTCCCACGGGGAGTTTCCGGCGGAAGTGAGGACTTCGCCTACCAGAAGGGTGCAGGGCCGGTCAGCACGGCCCCGCGGTTGCACTTCGAGCAGAGCGCGAGATGTCGACGCGTCGCTGGCTGAAGCGCAGGAACTCTCCCCACCAGGGGTCTGGATCGCCGCATCCCTGTACCGGGCATTGGTCCGGAGACGGGATTCCCATCATGTTCGACACTCCCACGTTCCTCCAGCCCGCAGCGGACCCGGTGGGCGACGCCGCGATGGCTCCAGTCGGCGACCGCGAGCACCCCGTGCTCCACATCGGCAACGCAGCTATCGAAGTCGTAGCTTTGGCGCCGGCGCCATCGCTCGTGACACTGCCTCGCCACGAGGCGTCCTACCTCAAGGCGATCGAAACCGCGCTGGGGGTCCGCGCACCCGAGCCGGGGCTGGTTCGCACGCTCTCGCGGGCTGTGGCTGACCCAACCCAGGCGCTGGCGAAGTTGGGCGCCCCGCTGGACTGGACCGGTACCGCACACGGACCAGTGATCTCCATCCGAGCAGACGTGCTCGCATCGGGAGTGCTCCCGGGTCCGCAGCCGCGCGGGCGCACCGGACGCGACTACCGCTCCGCGCCCGAGCCGAGTGTGGAGCACACCGATCGGGGTCAAGTCAGGCTGGTGTTCGACGACGTTGAGCACTTCGTGAAGTGGCTGCAGGACTCCATCGCTAGGACGATGGACCGCGCGATCCGGCGGAACCGGCACTTGGAGATCGCGGCGACAGGCGTGCGCCGCGACGTCGCATGCCACCTGGCCGTCCTGTCCTTCCGGGACGGTTCGGCCGACCAGTACGTCGTTCTCGTCCGCGACGGGATCTCACGCTGGACGTCCGCGCAGGTGCTGCGCCTTGGGCTGGAGAGCAAGGCGCCGGCTGATGCCGCGGCGCAGATCGTCAGCGCTCTGGTTCCCAAGGCGAAGTTGACGGCGACTACCGACACGCGCGCGCTGTCAAAGCAGATGCACGTGGTGGCGACCAAGGTGCAGCAGGAGTACGAGGGGAACCTCACGCCGAGCGGCCCCACGGAGCGGGCGATCCTGCTTCGGCAGGCGAACCGCATGCCAGCAACGATTCACCTTGCCCTGCGCGACGATGGGCCGGGCCTCGCCGCGGCCATCGACCGCATCGTGGCCGACGTCCACACCGACGTTGAGAAGTGGGATGAGGAGGATGCCGACTACCACCAGGCCCGCACCGTCCTTGAGGCGATGCATGACAACGGCGTCCTCTCGGACGAGGTGTACCAGCTGGTCGGCATTGAGAACACCTCGCCGATGCGCCGCGCTGTCAGCCTTGCCGCGTTCGCGATGGGGGAGGGCTTTGAGCCAATCAAGACGGAGATGCGCCGCCAGGGCATCTTCAAGAGCGTCTGGGCACGGCGCGTCACCGAGTTGATGGGCCCCGTGATTACCGAGCCCTGGTCGCAGATCAAGGGCGTCGGGACGGTGTGGGGGTACGACGGTGCTCTGCCCGTCCTGGGGCGCACCCTGGTGCCGTCACATCCCGACGACTACCTCGACCTCGTTCGTCCGGCTCTGGACAATGACGACGACGCCCGCGACGAACTCCGCGTCGCCGGGAGCATCGCCCTGATCTCCAACGGGGTCGTCACGACGTCGATCATTGGCGGCGCTGGGGGCTCGAAGCGCCGCGACCGGATGTCGCTCAACACGCTGTTCGCGCGCTTGTCGGCTGCTGAGGAGGGCCTGGTCCAGCTTGCGATCGCCGCCAACACCTTCGCCCCAGACTCCGGGGTAAACCCGGTGCCCGCCGTCGACATGACGCAGCCCGACAGGATCAGGCGGGACGGTGCAGGTGCTCCGGCCGGCGGTCAGGGAGGCACGGGCATGTTGGGCCAGGACCTGGTCGCTCTCGCGAAGCGGCTGGTCCCTGAGACCGAGGATCCCGATGACCCAACCCCCGACGATGACCCGGTCGTCACCGCCGACAGGGCGGTGACGGATGGTCTCGAGGCGCTTGAGGACGCCATTGACAACATGGCCGCGAGCTTGGACCAGATCGAAAGGAACCGTGTGCCTGGCGGGCGCGTGAGCCCTGTCGTTGCCTCGACAAAGGCCCAGGAGATGTCGTTGGCCATCTTTGCGTCGGTGCAGCGGATCAACAACCTCGCGCAGCCGGCAGTCCAGCCGTGACGGGGCTTTGGCGACTGGCACCGACCGAGCCGATCGGTGCTGCGTGGGCGACGTGGGTCAGTTGCTTGAAGGTGCCAGTCGTAGGCGACCCGATGCTCGCCTACCGGATCTCCGACGGTCGTCTGGCGGGGAGTTGGCCGACCGATGCAGCGCAACGCGTGTACCTGGCGCTCGACGCCGGGGGCCGGCCATCGTATGCGGGTCAGACGCGCGTCACGCTGGGCGCACGGATGACGGGGCATCGCTCCACAGGCTTGGCCAACGGCTGGGAGTGGATGGTCTGTGTCACAGTCCCGACGGCCAGCGCGCTCCAGCTCGACGCTGCTGAGACCTCCGCGCGGCGGTTCTTCCTCTTCGGAGAGGCCCTCGTCGGGCGCCGCCACCCCCACCCGCGGACCTAGTGGTTGGTCGGGGCGCGGGGGGGAGCGGGCGGCGTGTACGTGATCGATCCTGCATCCCTGCCAAGAAGGCGGTAGTGGTGCCTCGTCGGGGGCGCAGCCAGTGCTGCGTTCGCTGCAACCGCGTGCGCGCGGCACATGGCGCGGCCGGGGTGGCTTGGCCCGACGGTCCGGACTCGCCGCTAGCCTCCCTACGAAGGTGCCGGGTGGCCAACGAGGCTCTGTCATACCGTGGCTCTGGCGGGTCCATTCAATAGGTTAAGGGGGGGGCTTGGCTGTTGTGCTAGCCACGCTGCGATCCATTGCGAACGCGAGAACTCTCTGTACGGTACAGCATGAGTCCAACATCGGGCTGATGGCGTGCGATTAGCACGCTAGCGTGCGAACCGGTCCATCACCCTTGCATGCTAGGCGTTCGGCCTGGTCACAGCCATGCCTCGGCCCGAGCCTGCCGACGTTTCTTGTGTATGGGGCGGGTCCTATCCTGGCGTTCGGACAGTACTTCCCCGGAAGGGGAATCCCCGACTAGCCAGGAGCCAGAAATGATGACATCAGATCCAAAGCGAGGGGCGGTGCGTGGTGTCGACAGGCCCGAGCGCGAAGGAGGTGCAGACGCGTGGCTCGGACTCATCGAGGACGCGATCCAGCCGACGCCCATCAGCAGGCTCCAGTGGCGCGAGGGCGAGTCTCTGGTCACGCGCTCGAAGCTGAACGCGTCCGACGCCCATCGAGCGCGTCTCTCCTGTCTCGTTCGGGCACGGGACGGCTGGGTTCTGATCGACGGCGACGCTCGCGGAGACACGCTTGCGGCCGTTGCCCGTGCTGGCGAACTCCTCGGCATCACGGTCGGCGGGTCGCCCTCCGGGTCAGCAGGCGCGGAAGGGCTTCACGTCACCCTCATCGCCCACCCAGGCACGCCGGCCCACGTCGAAGCCTTCGCTCAGTTGGTGCACCACTTCGTCGGCTGGGGTCGAGTGGTGCGAGTAGGTCAGCCCACCCGTTGCCCCGGAGGTGCCACGTACAAGCCGTGGCACGACGATCGGCAGGTCGCGAACGCCGTCGTCATCGGCATTGGAGGGGTCACTGCGTCGACGACGCCAGAGGAGTTGCGGATCGGCCTGCAGGTCACATCCTCCGTGCCCGTTGACAACCTCCCCACGTTGCTGCTCGACGCGGGCGTGCCTGCTTCGCTGCCCCGGGGGGCCGGCGCAGTGCGGCGCAGCAGTGGCGAGCAGTCGCGCCGGACCCACGGGGTCACGCCGAGGGCGATGCTTGAGTCGCTGAACCGGCACAAGCGCCGGGTGGCGCTCAGCGATGGATCCGGAGTGGGCGGCGACGGCACCCGTTCCGTTGGCCAGTACCGCGTCGTCGTTGACCTGTTCGACCACGGCTTCAGCGACGCCGACGTTGAAGCCTTCCTGGATGCATTTCCCATTGGGCAGCGCCCCTGCGACGTGGCCTGGATGCGCGCCTGCTGGGAGGGGCGGCTCAGCCTTGCGGCCGGCATGGTCGGGCAATCGGGCCCGGCGCTGGCCGCACCGCGCGCGATTGCCGAGAGAGTCTGGAGGATGGCGGTAACCTCCCCGACCGGCCTCCTGGGCTTGGCGGTGCTCTGCGACGCCGTGGGCCGCGTGGGGTGTGTCGAGGTCGGGCTCTCACGTCGGCAGGCGGCCGAGGCAACGGGGGCAGCTGGCACCTCGCTGTTTCGGGCGCTTCGTTCGACGGCAGGAGTGGTCGAGGTGCAATCGGGCGAGCTGGACAAGGCCACCGTTTGGCGCCTCGATCCTGAGGCACTCGTCGACACTCCGGAGGTTCCCTGCCGACCGACGGTCGAGACCGTCCTCCTCCTCGGTCGCTCGGACTTGGCCCAGGCGCGGCTCCTCTGGGCAAGACGACCGGCGGCGTCGTACGTGACCGACGAAGAGCGGGCGGCTGGAGACTTCGGGGTGAACGTTCTGCGGCCGGGACCTCTGCTGGCGCTGGCCGCCATCATGGATGGTGCGCGGACACGCGAGCAGGTCGCGACGGGCATCGGAGTGCCGGTGGCGACAGCAAAGGGCTGGATCCAGGAGGCTCCGCCGCCTCGGCGTCCTCAAGCCGCATGATCTCGACCGACCCGTCGCGCCGATGCAGGTGGTCGACGATCTCGACGCAGTCGAACCGCAGGTCGCGGGGGCGGCAAGGCTCGTGCGGGAGCGCCACCGGCTTGAGCGCCAGATGTACGAGAAGCTCGTGGTTCGTCGCCACGCCGAGTGGCTGGTTCGCATGGCGGCGTACGCCGACGACCCTGGCACACGTGAGCAGTTCCTCGAGGAAGAGGTGGCCCATCACCCTGGAGAGCCGGCCTACGAAGTCCAGATGAGCCTGTTCGGCGCCTTCGATCTGCCGGAGACCGATCGCGAGATCGACCTCCAGCGCCTCGTCGCCCGCCTCGCGACCGACTGTCTCGGTGCTGCCGAAGGCGACATGAGCCGCGCCTCGGCCTGGGCTCGCGAGATCGGCACCGTCATCACCGAGTGGGCATGGGCGGGGGTGGACACTCGGACGACCACAACGCCAGTCTCGTGGGCGCAGCTGGAGGCCGTGGCGCGCGGCTGCCTCGAGTTGCTGGCCTCTGACGTGCCGCCTGTCCGAGTGGTGGAGGCGGCACGTCAGGCCGGCACAGTCCGCTCCGTGTGGCTCCAGACCAACCGACGGGCTCACCAAGCCTCCCCGCCCCTCGAGCCGCAAGGCGGGTCTTCGCTCGCACCGGCCGCGTGAGGACTAGCCGGCAGGGACACGGAAACCGGGCGACGCGATCCAGCCGCGGCAGCTACCCCGCAGTGAGCCACTCTCGCTCTGCGCCGACGTCGATCGGAAGACGCCGGCCACGCCACGGCTTCTGCAGCACCGTGGGCCACGACGGCAGTCCCGCCGGCGGTGCGGCCGGCAGAAGCGACTGCCAAGTCTCCGGACCCCTGAGGCCAGCCGGGCCAGGGAGCCAACGAGCGATCCGCACCCGCCCCCCTGCGACCATCACCACGCCCGGCACCTTTGGTCCACCCGTCGTCGTGAGGCCAAGCGCCTCGCAACTCCGCAGGACGGGATGAACGGCGCCGAGGCCGACGCAGTGGATCACCAGTGAGTGCCCGCCAGCGTCACAGGCACCGATGAAGGAAGACCAGTCGCGTCGCACCCAAGGCCACGCGACGTCGACCCACCATCGGTCGCCCGACGGCGCGACGGCGCCGACGAGAGGCGTGTGCTCGCTTCCGTCCGGGAGGGCGACGCTCCACGGGTCGGTCGTCCAGTCGCCGTCAACGGTGTTGTCGTGGTCGACGGCCTCTGCCTCGAGCCACGTCAGTGTCCGATACCCGTGCGTGCCGTACCAGGCGGAGAGGTCGGCGGCAGCCAGGAGATCGTCCGTAGTGGCCGGTGACGCCCGCCAGTCGCGGGGGGTGAGTCGCACCGTTGCGGCGGTCCCTGGGACGGTCCAGCGGGCGACCAGGCGTGCGCCGGCCGGGGTTGCCTCCCAGACGCGCACGCTGCTGTTCGACACCGTCGGCCCGTCGCGCAGTGTCGCCTCGCGCGTTGAGGCGACGAGGAGGCCCCGGCGAGCGAGAAGTGCGCTGCGCTCCTTGACGGTCCAGGGGCTCGCGCCGGTCAAGGCAGGCATGTGCGCTCGACGGAGAACGCCATGGCGCAGAGCGTGGCGCAGGATCTCCCGGTCGAGGGCGGTCAGCAGGGCGCGCCCACTGCCGGGGCGTCTGTCGTTCGCGGTCTTCATGTTGAGGCAGCTCCCATCCGTGTTGCCTCCACTCTCTCTCCAGCTGCCGGCAGGAGGATGAGGACCCCCACAGCGACCCCTACAAGGCCCCTTACCCACTCACGGGGTCATGTGGGGGCTCGAAAACGCCGCAGCCTGCGGCGTCTCCCCGAGGTCCCGACACCAACTCTCCGGGGGACTTCTCTCGCGCTTGCGGTGAACTCGGAGTGGCTGGACTGCGCCGTCGTGGTTGGCGGTTGGGGGTGGGTTACGGCACACCGTAGTGCCGTATCGACGGTTGGGCGCAGCCGAGATGTGTCGCGCCGGCGTGCATCGACAATCGCGAAGGCGCAGGTCATGCCCGGTTTTGCGCCGCGTTTCTGTCCAAGAGCGGTGTTTCAGGGAGCGACAGTGGCCATGACCCAGGGTGGCCCGCGACAGTAGTGACGTGACCAAGGCAACGGGTATCGAGACGGACAGGGCGATCGCGCCCATGCCGTCGCCCGTCGTCAACGACGACCCGCTGCTCACTCGCGAGGAACTCGCTGCGTACCTGAACGTGACCGAGCGGTTCGCACGATCGTTGATCGAGAAGCGGCGCGTCGATGTCGTGATCATGGGCCGGTCGCTACGCGTTCACCGCTCCACCGCTGACCGGTACGTCGCGGCGTGCACCCGTCTCGCCACACGCCCTGTCGCGACAGACTCCTACGGACGGGACGCCTGGCTTCCGAAGGCAGCCTGAGTCACGACTGGTCGCCGTCCATCTCCTGGCGGGCAAGTGCGTCCAGGCTTTCCGCAACACGTTGATCGCTGTCGGCGTACTTGTGGATGTACCTGACGGCAGCCTTGGTGGTGCTATGCCCCGCACGGTCCTGGAGTTCTTTGATCCCAGCGCCGGCTCGGGCAGCGAGGGACTGCCCGGTGTGTCGGAGATCGTGCCACCGTAGATCCGGCCGTCCGGCAAGTTGGCGAGCTCGTGTGAGGTGCTTGCCGATGCGGTCCGGGTACACGATGCCGCCGTCTGTGGTGGTGAAGATCAGGGCGTGGAGACCTGGGGAGGTGTACGCGGCGAGGTGGCGCTCGAGCTCCTCGGCCGCGATGCCCGGGACGACGACGGTTCGGAGCGAGGAGTCGGCCTTGACTTCTCCGAAGTTGCCCTCGGCGGCCTCAAGTTCCACCGCGCGTTCGATCCGCAGGCTGCGGGTCCGCGCGTTGTAGTCGCGACGGCGCAGAGCAAAGAGCTCGCCGGATCGCAGCGACGTCATCGCCGCGAGCCACACCGCAGCCCGGTATCGGCCGGGCATGGCATCAGCGATGACGCGGACTTCCCCGATTGTGGCTGGCTCCTTCTCCGGGTAGCTCACCTCACCGGCTCTCTTGATGCGAGCTGGGTTCGCAGGGATGAGACCGTCTTCGACTGCCCGCTCGAGCACGGCATGCAGCAGCCGGTACGCCTGGGCAGGCTCGGTGGCACCCGCGGTTGCAGGCGGGTCCACCACGAGGGTGGAGCGGGCGCCCGTGGCCTCCCAAGCGGTACGCAGGTCGCCAGGAATGCGACCTGTCGCTGATACCTCACGGCCGGTCGTCCGCGCCCACTCGCGGATGGCCGCGTTTGTCGCCCTGGGTGTGGTCTGCGCCTTCGCGTGCCTCGTCAGCGCTCGCTTTCGCGACGCTGCAGTGACGGCGGTGTGCCAGAGCCTGACGTCATCGGCAGTGATCGATCGGAGTGGACGTGGACCGAGCTCCACGGGGAGCGGCTTCTTCTCGACCGTGGCGTACTGACGCGGGCGGATCCACTCCTCGAGCATGCGTTCGTTGAGGGCCTTCGAACGTGCCCGGTAGCCGTTGGTGGCGATGAAGCGCGCTGCGTACTCGGCGAGAGTGACCTGGCCGCGTTCGGGATCAACATACGTTCCGCCGACGATCGCAGCGCGTTGTACCGCGATCGCGTCGTCCGCGGCCCGCTTCGTTGGGAAGGTCCCAAGACTGCGGTGCTGCCCGCCACTGTTCGGGACCGGGACGCGAGCGGACCATCGTCCGGATCGCTCACGGCGGACGCTCCCGAACTGGCGCCGGCCCTTCTTGTTCGCCATCTGACCACCTCTCCTAATGGAGCGTAGTGGAGCGCGGTGTCCCACCGCGGGTGTGTCAGGAGGCGAGGTGAAGGGGACGTCGCGGCGATGACCTGCCGTTCTGTACGGGAGCGGGTGACGGGAATCGAACCCGCGCTATCAGCTTGGGAAGCTGAAGTTCTACCATTGAACTACACCCGCGAACGCCGCCCTTCGGGCGTGCCCGACGATGATACCGGGTCCGCCACCCCTCTCACAGCCGCGCCCGCGCCGTCGTGCACGAGGGCCTGAGCGACCCATGCATCCGTCAGCCGCACACCACGGGGTTGACCTCGATGTCGAACACCGTGACGGCCGCCGGGTCCGACCCCTCGCTGCTCCAGTAGCGCACGCCGTCGACGTTCGCGATCACCCGGCCGTAGCCCTCCTGGTACTCCGGTGCCGCGCCGGGCAGGGCCGCGACCTTCGCGTACGGGTCCCCGACGGCGATCCCGCTGGCCGTCACGACGCCGTCGGGCACGGTCGTGCTCCGCAGGCCCCAGCCGTAGAGGGCGCCGCCCGTGAAGGACACCTTCAGGTCGCCCCACCACACGTACGTCATGTCGTCGGGGCCGCCGCACTCGGTGTTGCCGGGCTCCTGCCGCCCGGGTGGGCCGAACAGTGCCTCCAGCGCGGCCTGGGCGTTCGGCGTCCCGATGGCGATGTCGCCGATGGCGTCCGCGCTGAGCACGACGCCGGCGGGCGCCTCGGGCGTGGGGGTCGCCTCGGGCGTGGGGGTGGGGGTGGGGCTCGGGGGCGCGGTCGTCGCGGCCGCGGACGGCGTCGGCGTCGCGCTCTGCGGGGGCGTCGACGCTTCGCTGTCGCTGAGCGTGTCCGGCCGGGCGAACAGGTAGATGAGGACGCCGACCGCGATCACCAGGATCGCCGCGACGATCATGACCGCCCGGCCGGAGCGACGCTGCCGGCGCTGGGCGGGGCCCGTACGACGGTCGGTGCTCATCGCGATCTCCTCGTGCCGGCGAACCCCTGTGCAGGCGTTCTACACCAGGACGGCCCCGAGTGGGGCGTTCCCGGCGTGCCCGACGGCGCGCCGTCTACCCGGGGGCGGTGGCCGGCTCCCAGCTCAGGACGGCGTCGCGCAGCACCGTGACGGGCGCGGCGCTGTCGAGTCGCAGCACAGGGCAGCGGAGGCTCGCGAGCCAGGCCTCGTGCCCGTGGCGGCTGCGGCCGTCGAACGCCGGGTCGTCGTACGCGCGCGCCCAGGAGAGGAAGGCCTCGCGCGCAGCTGGGTCGACGGCGCCGTCGTACCGGCGGTCCTCCCGCGCCTCGATCCGCCGGAGCCGCTCGTCGCCGGCGAGCGTGAGGAACACGACTGCGTCGACCGCTTCGAGCACGGGCGCGCCCCAGCCCGTCATCGAGCCCGAGAGAACCCAGGCTGAGCGCGGGACGAAGACCCGCTCCATGAGCGCCACCCGGTCCGGGGCGGGGCGCGTGTCGCGGAACGGCGGCACGGTGGGCAGCCAGTAGTAGTCGTCGGCGTCGGCATGCGGGACCGCCCAGGTGTCGGCGACCGACCGGCCGAGCGTCGTCGTGCCCGAACCGCTCGCTCCCGTGATGTGGAGCCGGCAGGTTCGCATGCCGGCATGCTGCCAGAGCACCGAGGAGGGTTCGCAACGGCATACGTCCGAGATCCTCCACGGTCGGGTCGTGGCCGACGTCGGACGGTTCGGCTCGGACGGCCCGGTGCGTGCACAACTTTTGTCCACAGGGATGTGCGCACTCTGCCGCACGAACACGGCCACCTGTGGACAGCGGTGTGGATGCGCGATGCGCGGAAAGTCGGCCACGGAAGGCCTTGCGACGCGCTCTTGCGCGGGTCTAGAACTTCACCCAACGGCGACGCCGGAGGGCATCCAAGGAACCGGGGCAACCTGGTTCGAGGAGGCTCAGAACGCTCGCCAGGCCAACCGGAGAACGGTGGACCACCTCGTCGGGGAGACCCGAGGGGACTGCGGATGGCGCCGCAGGTGTCCGAACGGACCGGAAGGCTGGTCGTCATCGATCGACGGCCCGGGCAACCGGGCGGCCGGTCAGCCGCAACGCCAGAGCGGGGTCAGGACCGGACAACCGGACCGGGCTCGACGGCCGACGTGAGGCCCCTCGGACGCTTACTCCGAGGGGCCTCTCATCGTCTCCGGCGGCGATCGCCTCCGGGCCTCCGGGCCTCCGGGCCACCCGGCCGACCCCGCTCAGACCACCTCGGCGCGGTCCCACCACCGCAGGGTCGCCACGACGCCGAGCAGCCCCATCGGCACGGCCAGGGCCAGCTGCACCGGTGTCACGGTCGCCGCCACCTCCGCGCCGCCCATGCCCGACCACATGCCCGGCGCCGCGTACGGGAACCACGCACCCACGCCGGTCACGGCCAGCACCTGCGTCACGACGATCACGCCGAGCAGGGCGCCGATGCCCGGCAGGTACCCCCGCTGCGAGCTCGCGACGTACGCCAGCGGCAGCGCGAGGCACGTCGTCAGCAGCCCGATCAGCAGGGTCGCGCCACCGGCCGCCCAGCCCTCGGCGTCGGGCACGCCCAGGCCGGTCGCGAACCCCAGGGCCGCGGTCACGGCCAGGGTCCCGAGCACGACGTCGACCGCCCAGTGCGCCAGCGTGAGCACCTTGGCGAGGGCGACGGTGCGCCGCGGCGTCGGGAGCGCGAAGAGCGCGCCGAACGTGCCATCGGTGAACTCGCGCCCGAACGACCAGCTCACCACCACGCCGACGGCGAGCAGCAGCCCGACCGACAGCAGCTCGCCGACCAGGCCCAGCAGGGCGGCCCAGCCGGTGCCCGTCAACATCGGCGCCATCTTCGCCACGAACGGGCCCTCGAGGTCCGCCCGGACTGCGGCGGTCGCCGCTGCGGCGAACGCGGGTGCGCCCAGCCCGACGGCGAGCGCCGCCACGCGCGGGGCGGTCGCCCGGCGCAGCTTCAGGTCCTCGACCGCCAGGGCGGCTCGCAGCGCGGTCATGCTGACACCTCCGCAGGGGTGGTCGGGGCCGGCGTGCCCGGCGTCGTCGTCGGGGCCGCCGCCTCGCCGTCGGGCGTGAGGCCCTCGGCCGCGTAGACCATGGCGAAGAACGCGCGCTCGAGGTCCGTGCCGCCCGGTGGCAGTGTCCCGACGACGACGCCACGGTGCAGGACCGTGATCCGGTGCGCGATGCGCGCCATCTCGTCCAGGTGATGGCTGGAGACAAGGACGGCGGCCCCGGCGTCGGCGGCCGCGAGCAGCCGGCGTCGCACCGCGAGGATGCCGGCGGGGTCGAGGGCGTTCGTCGGCTCGTCCAGGACGAGGACTGACGGGCGGTGGACCAGGGCGCTCGCGAGGCCAACGCGCTGCCGGTTGCCGAGCGACAGCGTGCGGGTTCGGCGGTCCGCCCAGTGCTCGAGCGCGAGGTCGGCGATGGTGCGGGCAGCGGCGTCGGCGGCGTCCGCGGGGGAGAGGCCGCGCAGGCGGGCGGCTGCGACGAGCGACTCGCGCACCGTGAGCCTCGGCATACGCGAACGGCGTCTCGACGAGGTGGCCGACGCGCGCCCAGGCATCGGCAGGCGCGGCGGCGAGCGGGACCGGGCCGCAGGTGGTGGGCCCGAGGTCGAGGGTGACGGTGCCGGCGTCGGGCCGGACCATGCCGAGCAGGACGCGCATGAGCGTCGTCTTGCCGGCGCCGTTCAGGCCGACGAGCGCGTGGACCTCGCCCGCGGTGAGCGCGAGGTCCACGCCGCGCAGGGCCACCTCCTCGCCGAAGGTCTTCGCGACGCCGACGGCGCGCAGGGGTGCGGGTGCTGCGGCCGCCGCTGGGGCAGCCGTCGGTGCGGGGCTGGGAGTGAACACGGGTGTCTCCGGGTACGGGTCGGGGGCGCGCCTGGCGCGCGGGTGCGGTGAGTGAAGGGACCGAGTGGGCGCACGACGTCGTGTCGCGCCGGTGACGTGGAACGGCCGGGGTCAGCGCGGCGGCGGGTGCGCGGCTTCGTCGTCGGGCACCCGAGTCTCCGCTGGACCGGGCCGGCCGGTGGCGCCGCTGGCGACCTCGAGCTGTGCCAAGGCGGCCACGATCGCGGGCCCGAGGTCCGCCCCGGTCTCGCCGGGTGTCGACGCCCAGTCGAGCAGCGCGGCCATCACGGCACCCATGACGGCGCCTGCGGCCACCGCCGCCTCGCGCCGCGGCGTCCCGGCCGCCATGAGCGCCTCGACGACGACTCGCTCCGTCTCGCGCGTGTTCTCCCAGGCCTTGGCCCGCAGCTGCGGGTACGCCGCCATGATGGCGACGCGCTCGCGGGTCTCCTCGTCGACGTCGAGCGGCGCGCCCTGCCACGCCGCGAGCAGGCCGCGGCGGACGCGCTCGAGCGGCATCAGGTCGGTGGGCTGGGCGCGCACAGCGTCGGCGATCAGGGGGTCGTAGGGGTCCTCGACCACCACCGACTCCTTGGTGGGGAAGTAGCGGAAGAACGTCATGTGCGAGACGCCGGCCCGCGCGGCGATCTGCTCGACCGTGGTCGCGTCGAAGCCGCGCTCGGCGAAGAGCTCGAGCGCGGCGGCCTGAAGCCGGGCCCGGGTCCGCGCGCCGCGCGACGTCGTCATACCCACAATGTTAGTCACTAACACCCGCCCCTGTCACGACCCCCACCCACCCTCCCCACCCACCTCAACCCCCTCACCCGCCGCAAAGTGGAGCGATGTGCACCGACACGCCCGGCGTGTCGGTGCGCATCGCTCCACTTTGGCGAAGGGGGGCGGGGTGGGTGAGGTGGGTGGGGCGGGGCGGGGCATTAGCGTGGCGGGCGTGCTGCTCTCCGACCGTGACATCCGCGCTCAGCTTGACTCCGGCCGCGTCGTCCTCGACCCCTACGACCCCGCGATGGTGCAGCCGTCCAGCGTCGACGTGCGCCTCGACAAGTACTTCCGCCTCTTCGACAACCACAAGTACGCGGTGATCGACCCGTCCGCCGACCAGCCCGAGCTGACCCGGCTCATCGAGGTCGGCGGCGACGACCCGTTCGTGCTGCACCCCGGCGAGTTCGTCCTCGCCTCGACGTACGAGCAGGTCACCTTGCCCGACGACGTCGCCGCCCGTCTCGAGGGCAAGTCCAGCCTGGGCCGGCTCGGGCTGCTGACGCACTCGACGGCCGGGTTCATCGATCCCGGCTTCACGGGACACGTGACGCTCGAGCTGTCGAACGTCGCGACCTTGCCGATCCAGCTGTGGCCCGGGATGAAGGTCGGTCAGCTGTGCTTCTTCCGGCTGTCGTCGCCCGCCGAGAACCCGTACGGGTCGGCGCGGTACGGGTCCCGTTACCAGGGCCAGCGCGGCCCGACGGCGTCCCGCTCGGCCCAGGGCTTCCACCGCACGAAGATCTGACGCCGGCGCGCCCGTCGTCACCGTCGACGCCGCCGCCATCTCTGCCGCCTCTGCCGCCGAGTACTGCCATCTCATGCCATCGCTGCCGTTCAGACGGCAGCGATGGCGTGAGATGGCAGCGCTCGGCGGGCGGGGTGGGGCGGGACCGGGGTGGGGCGGGACCGGGGTGGCGGGTGGGGCGACCTAGGCTGGTTCCATGGCGCTGCCCCCGCTCGACCGGACCGACGGCCACCACGTCCTCGCACTCCCCGCGGACGCCGTCCCGGAGGTCGTCGAGATCCTCGCCCGCAGCCGCTTCCCGCGGGCCCAGTGGGAGGCGGCCGACGGCGGACCGGCCAGCCCCGGAGTGACCGCAGGCAGCGCGGCCCCGGGTGCCGGCACCACTGGCCCCAACACCACCGGCCCCACCACCGGCCCCGCCACCACCACCGCCACCGGCCCCGCCA
Organism: uncultured Actinomycetota bacterium; assembly: GCA_963807045.1. Classification (GTDB taxonomy): domain Bacteria; phylum Actinomycetota; class Actinomycetes; order Actinomycetales; family Cellulomonadaceae; genus Actinotalea. The sequence goes on from CAWDZL010000002.1 coordinate 1,599,940, forward strand.
CTCCCGGGGCGCCGTCGTCCGCGTTCCCGGACGCGCCCGAGGCCGGGAGCGTCGCCGCGCCGTCGGGCACCCCGCACGCCCTGCGCCTGTCCCGCCACTCCCGCCTGATCGGCCCCTTCGCCGTCGACCGGGAGACCGCCGCGGACCACGGCCTCCCGCCGGGCCTCGCCTACGTCCTCGAGGCGCCCGCCGAGCGCGGCAACCCGCCCGCCCCCTGGGGCGGCGACCGGAACGGGCTGCGCCGCGCGTTCCCCGCGGGTCTGCCCGTGCGTGACGAGGAGCGGGTGCTGATGTGGGCGCTCGACGTCGCGCGGCGCCTGGCCGGCGCCGTCCGGGTGGCCGAGCGTGACGGCAGCGAGGGCGTCCTCCTCACGCCGGAGCCCGCGTCCGCCGTCGACCTCACGGTGTGGAGCGACATCTGGCTCGACCCGGACGCTGCCGTCGGGCTCATGCGGCAGGTGCTGCCGCGCGCCGCCCTCAACCTGCCGAGCGGCCGCTGGTACGGGGCCCCGACGGGCATCGCCGACCGCCCGACCCGGGGCGCCGAGATGCTGACCCCCGAGCAGCGGGCGGCCCTGCACTCCGCGGCCGACGAGTTCGACCGCCGCGCCATGGAGGAGCCCGAGCCGATGACGGCGTACGGGGCGCTGGCCGACCTCGAGCTGGACGGCATGATCGCGCTCGAGATCAGCGGCGAGACGACGCTGCCGCCCGTCATCGGGAGCCTGCCGTGGGCGGTGCAGGGCGCCGTCGCCTACCGGGTGCGCTGGGAGCCCGCCGACCTGGAGGACGCCGAGGAGGAGCGGCCCTCCCCGATGCACCGGGTGGCGCGGGGCCGCGCCGCCCCGATGGTCGCGGCCGTCGCGCGGGCCGTGCACGCCGTCGTCGGCGGCGAGGTCACCGACATGATGGAGTTCGTCGTCGACCCGGCCGACCTGTAGACGCGGCGAGGGCCCGCACCACGCAGGTGCAGGCCCCCGTCGTCGGCCCGACGGACCGTCAGCGCTCCTTGAGCACCTCGCCGAGCCGCACGCGCGGCCCGACCCGAAGCAGTGAGCGCTGGTAGATCCGCGCGCCCACCGCGATGACCCCCACCGTCGTCAGCGCCAGCAGCACCAGCGCGAGGAGCGGCTCCCACCACTGGGCGATCCCGAGGAACAGCCGCATGGGCATCCCCACCGGGGCGCTGAACGGCACGTAGGACATGATCTTCAGCACGAAGTCGTTGTCGTTGAAGAAGATCACCAAGAAGTACGGAGTCATCACGAGCATCGTCACCGGCATGAGCACGGTGCCGACATCCTCCATCCGGGAGACGAGGGATGCGCTGGCCGCGTACAGCGACGCGAGCAGCACGAACCCGACAAGGAAGAACAGCACGAACCAGACCAACGGCGAGCCGAGCATGCCCAGGACGTCGTCCTGGCCGGTGACCACCAGGCCTACCACGGCCATCGCGGCGATCGCAGCCGTTTGTGCGAACGCCAGGACGCTGTTGCCGAGGATCTTCCCGGCGAGCAGGGCGCGGCTGGGCACGGCCGCGAGCAGCAGCTCGACCACCCGGCTCTGCTTCTCCTGGACGGTGCTCTGCGCGATCGTCGAGCCGAAGCTCGCGGCCGACATCAGGAAGACCAGCCCGAACCCGAGGGCGACGAACGCGCGCAGGCCGTCGTCGGCGTCCGACGGGTCGAGGAGCTGCACCTTCGGCTGGACGGACAGGGTCTGGACCACCTCCTCCGGCTCCTCGTCGAGCGCGACGAGGCGGTAGCCGAGGGTGCTGTCGTCGGGCAGCAGGGCGGCGGCAGCCTCGCCGTCGCGCACCGCCTGGGTGGCGGCGTCGGCGTCGGCCGCGGGCACGGCCTTGATCCCGTCGACGCCCGCCACGACCTCCGCGGTGTCGGGCACGACGGCGACCCGCGTGGTCGAGTCGCGGCCGCCGAGGAAGTACCCGGCGACGATCGACACCAGGACCAGCCCGAGCATGATGCAGGTGGAGATGATGAAGGACTTGCTGCGCACCTGGGCGGTGATCTCGCGCTCGGCCACCATCAGTGCGGCGCGGACGGTGCCGGGCCGCTCGGGACGCTCGGTCGGGACGCCGACGCGCCAGCCGCCCGGGGTCGTGGTCTCGGGCGCGGTCATCGGACCTCCTCAGCAGGCACATCGGTGACGACCTCGCGGAAGATCTCCCCGAGGGTGGGACGGACGGGTGCGAACGAGCGCACGGGTGCGCGCCCGACGGCGTCGCGCAGCACCAGCTGGGCGACCTCCTCGTCCGCCTCGAACAGGGCGTAGCCGCCGTCGAACTCGACGACCTCGACGCCGGGCACGCCGCGCAGCCACGCGGCGTCGCCCTCGGTGACGAGCTCGTACCGCGTGCCCGCGAACCGGGCCCGCAGGTCGGCGCGGCTGCCCGCGGCGCGGATGCGCCCGTCGGCGATGATCACGAGGTCGTCGCACAGGCGCTCGACCAGGTCGAGCTGGTGCGAGGAGAACAGGACGGGCACGCCCGACGCCGCGTACTCCGCCAGCACGCCGACGACGACGTCCACCGCCAGCGGGTCCAGGCCCGAGAACGGCTCGTCGAGGATCAGGACGTGCGGGTCGTGGACCAGGGCGGCCGCGATCTGCGCGCGCTGCTGGTTGCCGAGCGAGAGGTTGTCCAGGGGCTCGTCGGCGCGGGCGTCGAGGCCCAGCCGCTCCAGCAGCTCGTGCGCGCGCCGCAGAGCGGTGGTGCGGTCGACGCCGTGCAGCCGGCCGAGGTAGGCGACCTGCTCGGCGACGCGCATCTTCGGGTAGAGGCCGCGCTCCTCGGGCATGTACCCGAAGTCGACGCGGTCGGCCGCGGTGAGGGGCCGGCCGTCGAGCGTGACGGTTCCGGCGTCGGCGGCGAGCACGCCCAGGATGATGCGCATGGTGGTCGTCTTGCCGGCGCCGTTACCGCCGACGAAGCCGGTCAGCCGGCCCCGCTCGACGGTGAAGCCGACGTCGTCGAGGACCTTCCGGTCGCCGAACGACCGGTCCAGTCCCGCGATCTGCAGCATGGTGCTCCTTCGGGTCGACGCCCGGGCGACTGCCCCGGGCCGAGCTCCAACCTAGGGAGCCGCGAGGGGCCGGCGCCTCCGGCCCGGGAACGAACGCGCCGCTCCGCCGCGAGGATGACGACGCCGCCGAGGGGCGGTGGCCTCAGCGCGCGACGCCGTGCGTGTAGGCGAAGACGACGGCCTGGACCCGGTCGCGCAGCCCCAGCTTCATGAGCAGGTTCGACACATGGGTCTTCACGGTCGCCCGGCCGAGCACGAGCTCGGCGGCGATCTCGTCGTTGCTCAAGCCCCGCGCGACGAGGCCCAGCACCTCGACCTCGCGCTCGGTGAGCCCGGCCACCGCGGCCGGGAGGGCGCCGCCCGCGCCGCCCGCGCCGCCGGGCCCGGCGCCGGCTCCGTCCGCGGGCGGAGCCGGCCGGCCCACGGCCCGCGCGATGACGGCACGGGTCACCTCCGGCGCGAGCAGCGCGTCGCCCGCCGCCACGGCTCGGATGGCGTCGACGAGGTGCTCGGGCCGGGAGTTCTTCAGCAGGAACCCGCACGCGCCCGCCTGCAGCGCCTGGAGCAGGTAGTCGTCGCGGTTGAACGTGGTGAGCACGAGGACGCTGGAGTGGATCGCAGGGTCGGCGACGATGCGCCGCGTGGCCTCGAGGCCGTCCATGTCGGGCATCTGCACGTCCATGCAGATGACGTCCGGGTCCAGCTCGCGCGCCCGCTCGACGGCCTCGCGGCCGGTGCCGGCCTGGGCGACGACGACGAGCCCCGGTTGGGCGTCGAGGATGGTCGCGATGCCGGCCCGCAGCAACGGCTGGTCGTCGGCGAGCAGGATCCGCACGGGGGCTTCAGGCACGTCGTCCCTCCCGCCTGGCCGCCCCGCCGCCGGACCGGTCGATCGGGATGCGGGCACGGACGAGGAATCCACCGCGCCCGCGGGGGCGCGCCTCGAGCGTCCCGCCGTCGGCGGACACGCGCTCCCGGATGCCGACCAGGCCCAGCCCGCCGCCCAGGGCCGGGGCCGCGGCGTGCAGCCCGACGCCGTCGTCGGTCACCTCGAGCTCGACCGCATCGTCGAGGTAGCGCAGCCGCACGTCGGCTCGGGCGTGCGTGCCGGCGTGCTTGCGCGTGTTGGTCAGCGCCTCCTGGGCGATCCGGTAGAGGTTCAGCGACGTGAGCCGCGGCAGCCGCACGGGCTCGCCCACCACCTGGAACGTGACGGGCAGGCCGGCGTCCTGCATGTGCGCGACGAGCTCGGGTAGCCGGTCGACGTCGAGGGACGCGACGGCCTCGTCGGCGCCCTCGCCGGCCGCGGCCTCGTCGCCGCCCTCGCGCAGGGTGCCGAGGATCGCGTGGAGCTCGTCGATGGCCTCCCGCGCCGACTCCTCCACCTGTTCGAGCGTCGCGCGGGCGCGCTCGGCGTCGGTGGTCAGCACGGTCCGGGCCACGGCCGCTTGCACGCCCATCATCGAGACGTGGTGCGCGACGGCGTCGTGCAGCTCGCGGGCCAGCCGGAGCCGCTCCAGCTGGACGGCCTGCGTGGCCACGCGGCGCCGCTCCTGCTCGAGCTGGCGCGTGCGCAGCTCGGTCCGGGCGCGCTCGCGGGCCGACCCCCACGCGCGTTCGCCGAACCAGAAGGCTCCGGCGAAGTACAGGACGTTCGTGAGGAGCTGGATGAGCATGTACGCGACGAGCGGCGAGAACGCGCCCGCCCGCGACAGGTCGGGCAGGGAGTCGGGGTCGCTCGTCGTCATGAAGATGGCTGTGAGCAGCCACCCGAACATCCCGACGACGACGATCCACCGCACCCAGGCTGCGCGGCGCCGGCTCGAGTCCCACGCGCCGACCGTGTAGAAGGCGCAGAACAGCGCGATGTTGCTGATCAGCGACTCGGGCACCTGCACCGTGCTCATCACGACGGACACGACGGACACGACCAGGAGGACCGTGCTCGGCCAGCGGCGTCGCACGGCGAGCGGCAGTGTGACCCCGACGAGGCACGTGACGCTCACCCAGCCGGCGGCGGGGTCGTCGTACATGCCGGCGGTGCGCCACAGGACCATCGAGAGCAGGCCGCCGACGAGCAGCACGGCGGCCAGGCCCACGTCGCCGCGCAGCTGGTCCCGGGTGAGCGGGGGTCGGCGCCAGCCGGGGGCGTCGGGGTCGGCGCAGTCGGGCCGCGGGGGGAGGCCGGGCCGCGGGGCGCCGTCGGGGGGTTCGAGCTGCACGACATCACGCTAGCGGGCGGCCGGATGCCGGGGTGGCGGGGCGCGGGTGGGGCGGGATGCCGGGTCGCGACGCGCCGAGCAGTGACACGGGTCTCCCGCTGCGGGCCTGTGACCAGCACAATGTGCCGCGTGAGGACTGCGGAGTTCGACGCCTTCGGCCCGTGGGTCATGCACGTCGTCTCCGCCGAGGGCCTCCCGCCCCTCTACCGGGACCACCCCGTCGACGTGGAGGCCGCGCGCCTCGTGCTCAAGGTGCCGCGGAACATCGCGCGTCGGGACGCGACCCCGGACATGCACCTGTACGACCACCTGCTGGTCGCCGGCGCCGAGGAGCTGCACGGTGCTGAGCCGTCGCGGCGACGCGTACGACACGCTCGTCGTGCGCTACGAGCGGATCGCGGCTGTGCACACGTCCGTCGTGATGCTGGACGGCCTGCTGCGGTTGTACGCGACGGACGCCGCGGGCCGGGACGGCGTCGCGCTCGACCTCGCGTACAACGGGGTGTCCGCCGACGTCGTCGCCCAGCTCGCGCGGATCCTGCGTGCGCAGGCGCTCGCCTCGGCGCCCGAGCGCCCCGTCCCGCCGCCGGCGCTGCCCGCGCTCCGCCTCGGTCTGGACGACGTCGGCCGCTCGGACGTCTCGCTCGTCAGCGCGGCCCGCGAGCTGGCGACCGCTGAGGGGCTCGTCGTGCACGCGACACAGGAACGCCGGATCGTGCAGACGGCGGGGCCGCTCGCCGGCCTGCGCTCGGTGGTGCTGCCGACGACGATGCACGCCGTCGTGGTCGGTTCGACGCCCGGCGAGGTGCACCTGCTGCACCGGCGGCCGTGGGTGACGGGCGGGCGCCGGCCGGCACACTCCGTGGCGCACACGGTGATCGCCGCGCCGCGGGTGGCCGGCGTCGAGGTCGTGGAGCACCCGCGGCAGCAGGGGATCCTGCAGGTGCGGGTCGTGGCGGGCCGGGCGGCCGTGGAGCTGCCGACCGCCGCGGGCGGTGACGTGCTGCCCGCGCTCCTGGCGCTGCTCGGCGCCCAGCGCGCGCTCTGAGCCCCGCACCCGCGCCGACTCGCACCCGCACCCGCACCCGCACCGCGCGGCGGGGAGGTCACGCGGGCGGGCGGACCGCCTCGAGCAGCACCTGTGCGACGTCGACCACCTCGAGGCGCCGGCCGGCGTCGGCCTGGGCTGCGCCCATGCCGTTGGTCAGCATGACGACGCAGAAGGGGCAGCCGGTCGCGACGCGGTCGGCGCCCGTGGCCAGCGCCTCCGCGGCCCGGTCGGCGTTGATGCGCGTGCCCGCGGTCTCCTCGAGGAACACCCGCGCGCCGCCCCCGCCGCAGCAGAAGGACTGTTCACCGTGCCGCGGCATCTCCGTGAGGGTGGCCCCCGCGGCGGCGAGCAGCTCGCGCGGCGGGGCGTAGACGCCGTTGTGCCGGCCCAGGTAGCAGGGGTCGTGGTAGGTCAGGGTGCCGGCCCCGGCGTCGCCCCCGGCCGCGGGGGTCAGGCGCCCCTCGGCGACGAGCCGGTCGAGCAGCTCGGTGTGGTGCACCACCTCGAACCCGCCGCCCAGCTCGGGGTACTCCCGGCCCAGGGTGGTGAGGCAGTGCGGGCAGGTCACGACGATGCGCGTGGCCCGCACCCCGGTCAGCGTGTCGATCGTCGAGCGCGCGATCATCTGGAACAGCAACTCGTTGCCTGCCCGGCGCGCCGGGTCGCCGCTGCACCCCTCGGCGTCGCCGAGCACCGCGAACCGCACGCCGGCGACGTGCAGCAGCTCGGCGACCGCCCGGGTCGTGCGCCGGGCGCCGTCGTCGTACGAACCGGCGCAGCCGACCCAGAAGAGGTAGTCGAGGTCTGCGGCGTCGTCGACGTCCCGGCCGATCACCGGTACCGGGAAGTCCAGGTCCTTCGCCCAGTCCATGCGCCGGCGTGCGGGCAGCCCCCACGGGTTGCCCTGGCGCTCCAGCCCGGCGAACACCTTGGTCAGCGCCGGCGGGAAGGTCCCGCCCATGAGCACCTCGTGGCGCCGCAGGTCGACGATGTGATCGACGTGCTCGATGTCCACCGGGCACTGCTGGACGCACGCGCCGCACGTGGTGCAGTCCCACAACGCTTCCGGGTCGACGACGTCCCCCACGAGCGAGAGGACGTCCAGCCCGGCGTGGGGATCCGCCGCGGACGTGACGGGCGCCGCCGCGCTCGCGAAGGCGTGGTCCCGCAGGGCGAGGACCACGAGCTTCGGGGACAGCGGCTTGCCCGTGTTCCATGCGGGGCACTGCTCCTGGCAGCGGCCGCACTCGGTGCACGTCGCGAAGTCCAGGAGGCCCTTCCAGGTGAAGTCCTCGATGCGCCCGACGCCGAGCCGGGCGCCGGCAGGCAGCTCCTCCAGCGCGTCGAAGTCGACGGGCGCGCCTGCGGCACGGACCGGCGGCAGGGGACCGAGCGCCGGGGTGCCGTCGATCTCGCGTCGCGCCCACACGTTCACGACGGCCAGGAACCGGTGCCAGGAGACCCCCATGGCCGGCTGCAACCCGACGACGACCAGCCACGTCATCGAGACCAGCACCTTGATCAGCGCCAGCACCACGATCGTGTTCTCGAGCGTCGTCGTCCCGACGTCCGTCAGCGCCTGCCCCAGCCATCCCGTGAGCGGGAAGTGCAGACCCGTGGCGAGGTCCGCCGTCGTCGGCGACTGCGTGGCCAGCGCGTACTCGAGCGCCCGCAGCGCCAGGGCCGCGGCGACGACGACGCCGATCACCACCTCGACGAAGTACGCCTGCCCGGCGTTGGAGCCGAGGAAGCGCGAGGACCGCCCGGGGCGCCGCATCTCCCGCTGCCGTACCACCACCAGCCAGGCGATGCTGGCCAGGCCCGTCCAGCCGAAGCCCTCCACGAGCCACTCGAGCGGCGGCCAGTGGTAGATGCCGTGCAGTGCGAACCGGGGGTCGAGGATCTGGCCGTAGCCGCTGACCAGCGTCACGGACAGCACCGGGAACGCCAGCATGACCAACCAGTGCGCGGCGCGGACCACGGGCCGGGACCGGAACCGCCGGTGGCCGAGCACCTCGGCGAGCACGAGCCGGGTGCGGCGCCATGGCTCGGTGGTGCGGTCGGGGGCCGGGCCGCCGCGCCGCACGGCGGCGACGATCGCCGCCACGCCGCGCGCGAAGATGCCGACGCCGGCCACCGTCGCGACGACCGCGAGCACGAGCGCGGTGGTCTGCAGGGCGGTCATCGGGTCACGGTACCTGCGGGTCCGGCGGAGTTGCCTCAGCGGGGACCGGGTCAACCCACAGCGACCGCTAGGATTCGCCCGGCGATCAGGGTGGTCGCGGGCGGAGGTCGGACGGATGGCGGTGGCGGCGACCGAACCCGTCGATGTTCGCGCGGCGGAGTCCGCCGGCTCCGAGGCGCCCGTCCCGGCGTCGGGCCTGCGGCGCTGGCTCCGCACGGGCGAGGTCCGCTTCGACGGACGGCGCAACGGCCTGAACGTGGTCCGCCTGGCCCTCGCGTTCGCCGTCCTCGGTTCCCACAGCTACGCGCTCATGGGTCGGCCCGAGCTGAGGCCCGGCGGTGAGACGGTCGGCACCTGGGCGGTCTTCGGGTTCTTCGCGATCAGCGGCTACCTCATCACCGGCAGCCGGTTGTCCGCGCCGCTGTCGGCCTACATCCTGCGCCGGCTCGCGCGGATCTTCCCCGCGTTCCTCGTGTGCCTCGTCGTCACGGCCTTCGGGTTCGCGCCGCTGGCGTACTGGCACGAGCAGGGCACGCTCGACGGCTTTCTCGGCGCGGCGACGACGCCGGCCAACTACGTGCTCTCCAACCTCACGCTGAAGATGTTCAGCTTCGACGTCGCGGGCACACCGTCGGGCGTCCCGTACCCCGGTGCGTGGGACGGCTCGCTGTGGAGCCTGTACTACGAGTTCGCCTGCTACGTCCTCATCGCCGTGCTGCTCAGCGTCGTGGCCTTCCGTCGCCGGGCCGCGTTGACGCTCGCCGTCGCTTTCGCCCTCAGCGTGGTCCTGCACGCGCAGATGGACCGCGTCGCGCTGTACACGCAGGGCAACGGGGACCTGTCGCTGGTGGCCTGGTTGCTCCCGTTCTTCCTGGCCGGCGGGCTGGTGCACGCGCTGCGCCACACGATCGTGCTGACCTGGCCGGGCGCGCTGGTGTCCGCCGCCCTCATCGCCGTGCTGGCGGAGTCCGGCCCCACCTGGGGCCCCCAGCTCGCGGCACCGTTCGTCGTCTACCTGCTGCTCTGGCTGGGTGCGTGGCTGCCCTGCCCGGAGTGGGTGCGCCGCAACGACATCTCCTACGGCGTCTACATCTACGCGTTCCCGGTGCAGCAGCTGCTGCTCGTCCTGGGTGCGACCGCCTGGCGCATGGCGTATCTCGACATCGCTGCGGTCGCCCTGACGGCGCTGCTCGCGGCCGCGAGCTGGTTCGTCGTCGAGAAGCCGGTCATGGACCGGGCGCGGCGCGTGACGCGGCGGATGGCCGTGGTTGCCGCACCGGCCCCGGAGGATCGTCCGGCCGTCTCCTGAGGGTCGCCTCACCTCGCCGGTAGACTGGACGCATCCCCTCCGCTCGTGCAGCGGGGGTGACCGCCTGCCTGTTGACAACCCGTCGACCTCCTCGTGGGGTCCCTTCGACGCACCGACCACCGCCGACCTCGGACGGAGCCGGACATGCTGCTGCTGCTCTCCGCGCACATCGCGGCGGCCGTCGTCGCGCCTGTGCTCGTGCGGTGGTGGGGCCGGCGGGCGTTCGGGGTTCTGGCGCTCGTGCCGGCGTCGGCCGTGGTGTGGGCGCTCGCGCACACGGGTGCCGTGTCCGACGGCGCAGGCCCGGTCGAGGCGCGGCCCTGGGTGGCGCAGCTGCACCTGTCGCTGGCCTTCCGCCTGGACCCGCTCTCGTGGCTCATGGTGCTGCTGGTGGGGGGCGTGGGCGCGCTCGTGCTCGTGTACTCGGCGGGGTACTTCTCGTCCCGCGCGGCCGGGCTCGGCCGGTTCGGCGGCGTGCTCGTCGCGTTCGCGGGCTCGATGCTCGGGCTCGTCACCACCGACGACCTGCTGCTCCTGTACGTCTTCTGGGAGCTGACCACCGTCACGTCGTACGTCCTCATCGGGCACTACGCGGAGCGCAAGCCGTCGCGGCGGGCGGCCATGCAGGCGATCGTCGTGACGACGTTCGGCGGCCTCGCGATGCTGGTCGGGATCGTGCTGCTGGGAGAGGCGGCGGGCACCTACCGGATCTCCGAGGTCGTGGCGCACCCGCCGTCGGGCCCCGCCGTGACCACCGCGGTGGTGCTCCTCCTCGTCGGTGCGGCGACGAAGTCCGCGCTCGTCCCCTTCCACTTCTGGCTCCCGTCGGCGATGGCGGCGCCGACGCCGGTGAGCGCCTACCTGCACGCCGCCGCCATGGTGAAGGCGGGTGTGTACCTCGTCGCCCGGTTCGCGCCTGCGTTCGGTGAGCTGACGGCGTGGCGGTGGATCGTCGTCGTGCTGGGGTGCTGGACGCTCGTCCACGGCGGCTACCGGGCGCTGCGCCAGTACGATCTCAAGCTGGTGCTCGCGTTCGGCACGGTGAGCCAGCTCGGCATGCTCGTGCTGCTCGTGGGCCTCGGCACGCGGTCGGCGGCGCTCGCCGGCCTGGCGATGGTCGGTGCGCACGCGATGTTCAAGGCGTCCCTGTTCCTCACGGTCGGCGTCATCGACGCCGCGACCGGCACACGCGACCTGCGCCGCCTCGGCGGGCTCGCGCGCACGCTGCCGGTGACCGCCGTCGTGGGCGCGCTCGCCGTCGCCTCGATGATCGGGCTGCCGCCGTTCGCGGGCTACGTCGGCAAGGAGGCGGCGCTGGCCGCGCTCGCGGAGGACGGCACGGCCGCGGGCGTCGTGGTGCTCGTCGCCTTCGCCCTCGGCTCGGCGCTCACGGTCGCGTACGGGCTGCGGTTCTGGTGGGGGGCGTTCGGCCCGGCCAGCGGCGACGTGCCCCCGGTGCCCGACGGCGAGCTGGCCGACCCGGCCCACGTCCGGCGCCCGACGCCGCTGCTCCTCGCCCCGGCCGCGCTGCTCGCGCTCGGTGGGCTGGTCGCGGCCCTGCTGCCCGCCGTCGGCGAGCGGGTCCTCGGCCCGCACGCCGACACCTACCCCGGCGAGGCCGGTCACCTGACCCTGTGGGCTGGCGTCGGGCTCCCGCTGCTGGTCACGGTCGCGGTCCTGGTCGCGGGTGCGCTGCTCTTCCGGTGGCGTGCGGCTGTGGAGAAGGCCCAGCAGCGGCTGCCGCTGCGCTGGGACGCGGACCTGCTGTACCGCCGGATGATGCGGCGCCTCGACGACGTCGCGGCCGACGTCACGGCGGTGACCCAGCGGGGCTCGCTGCCCTTCTACCTGGGCACGATCCTGCTGGTGCTGGTCGCGATGACTGCCGTCGCGCTCGCGGGCGACCCGGGCGTGCTGCCCGGCCTGGACGGGGTGCGGGCCTGGGACACGCCTGCACAGCTCGCGGTCGGCGCCCTCACCGCCGGGGCCGCGGTGCTCGCGGCGCGCGCCCGCCGACGCCTCAAGGCGGTGATCCTCACCGGGATCAGCGGCTACGGCGTCGCGCTGCTCTTCCTGCTGCACGGGGGGCCGGACCTGGCGCTCACGCAGGTGCTCGTGGAGACCGTGACGCTGGTCGTGCTCGTCCTGGTGCTGCGGCGGCTGCCGCCGTACTTCTCGGTGCGGCCTCTGGCGGCGAGCCGGTGGGGTCGGCTGGCGATCGGCGCGGCGGTCGGCCTGAGCGTGGGTGCGCTGGCGCTGGCCGCACCGGGTGCGCGCACCGCGCCACCCGTCTCGGCGGACTTCCCCCGGGAGGCCTATGAGTTCGGGGGTGGGCGCAACGTCGTCAACGTCACCATCGTGGACATCCGGGCCTGGGACACGATGGGCGAGATCGCCGTGCTGCTGGTCGCCGCGACGGGTGTCGCGTCGCTGATCTTCCTGCGGCGACGGTCGGGGGAGGTGCTGCGCACGCGCGACGCCGCCGAGGGCGAGGTGTGGGCGGGGGCCGCCGACCCGATGGCGCCGCTGCGCCGCGCGGGCGGTCGTCGGACCAGCGAGTGGTTGTCGGCGGGCCGCACCCTGGCGCCGCAGCGGCGGTCCGTGGTCTTCGAGATCGTGGTGCGGCTCGTCTTCCACTCGATGGTCGTCGTGGCGCTGTTCCTGCTGTTCGCGGGCCACAACGCGCCCGGTGGCGGGTTCGCGGCCGGGCTGGTCGTCGGTATCGCCATCATCGTTCGGTACCTCGCGGGCGGCCGGTACGAGCTGGGCGAGACGGTGCCCGTGCACCCGGGCCTGTTGCTCGGCTCGGGCCTCTTCCTCTCCGCGGGCGTGGGGCTCGTCGCGATGCTCACGGGCGGGTCCGTGCTGCAGAGCGTCGTCGTGCAGGGCGATCTGCCGGTGTTCGGGCACGTCAAGCTCGTCACGTCGCTGTTCTTCGACCTCGGGGTGTTCCTCGTGGTCGTGGGTTTGGTGCTGGACGTGCTCCGCTCGCTCGGGTCGGAGATCGACCGGCACGCGGAGGAGGTCGGCGAGGGCGGTGCGGGCAGCGGCGCGACGCCGTCCACGGCGGGGGGCGCCGGAGGTGAGGCATGGACATGACGCCCAACCTGACGCTGGTCGCGGTGATCGTCGTGCTCGTCGCCGCCGGGGTCTACCTGCTGCTCGAGCGCACCCTCACGCGCGTCCTGCTCGGTCTCGTGCTGCTCGGCAACGGCATCAACCTGCTGTTCCTGGTCGCCGGGGGCCGTGCGGGCGGGCCGCCGATCGTCGGCACCACGCCGGAGGAGGACATGAGCGACCCCCTGCCGCAGGCCCTCGTCCTCACGGCCATCGTGATCACGCTGGGCATCGTGGCGTTCGGTGCGGCGATGGCGTACCGGTCCTGGCAGCTCACGCGGCACGACGAGGTGCAGGACGACCTCGAGGACCGCCGGGTGGCCGAGCGCGCCGCACTCGACGAGGCGGCGTTCGAGGACGCCGACGCCGCGAGCGACGAGACGCTGGACCTCGAGGCGGCCGAGGCGCACGACGAGACCGTCGACGACGCACCCGCGGGTGGTGGGCGCCGTGGCTGACCTCTCCTGGGCGGTGCCGCTGCCGGTCGTGCTGCCGCTGGTCGCGGCCGGTCTCGCCCTCGCGCTGTGGCGACATGAGCGAGCGCAGGGCGTGATCAGCGTGGTCGCCCTGAGCAGCGTCCTCGTCACGGCGGTCGCGTTGCTGGTGGCGGCGGACTCCGGGCCGCAGGTGGTCGACGTCGGCGGCTGGTCCTCGCCTGTCGGCATCCCGCTCGTGGCGGACCGGCTCTCGGCCCTGATGCTCACCATCGCTGCGGTCGTGATGCTCGGCGTCCTCGTCTACTCGCTGGCGCAGGGCACGCAGTACGGCGGGGAGGAGTCGCCGGTCGCGATCTTCCACCCCACCTACCTGGTGCTGGCCGCGGGCGTCGCGAACGCGTTCGTCGCGGGGGACCTGTTCAGCATCTACGTGGCGTTCGAGATCCTGCTCGCGGCGTCGTACGTGCTCATCACGCTCGGGGGGACGGGCGAGCGGATCCGCGCGGGGACCATCTACGTCGTCGTCTCGCTGGTGTCCTCACTGGTGTTCCTCACGGCGCTCGCGCTGGTCTATGCCTCGACGGGCACCGTGAACCTGGCGCAGCTGGCGCAGCGGCTGCCCGACGTCGACGCCGGGGTCGCGAACGCCATCCACCTGCTGCTGCTCCTGGCGTTCGGGATCAAGGCGGCGATCTTCCCGCTCTCGGCGTGGCTGCCGGACTCCTATCCGACGGCGCCCGCGCCGGTGACGGCGGTGTTCGCCGGCCTGCTGACGAAGGTGGGTGTGTACGCGATCATCCGGACGCAGACTCTCCTGTTCCCGGAGGGCACCGCGGATGCGGCGCTGATGGCGGCCGCGCTCGCCACGATGCTGGTGGGCATCCTGGGCGCGGTGGCGCAGAAGGACGTCAAGCGGTTGATCTCGTTCACGCTGGTCAGCCACATCGGCTTCATGATCTTCGGGATCTCGCTCGCGCAGCTCCGCGGGCCTGGCCGCCGCCATCTTCTACGTCGCGCACCACATCACCGTGCAGACGGCGCTCTTCCTCGTCGTCGGGCTCGTGGAGCGCCGGGGCGGCTCGACGTCGCTGGACCGCCTCGGCGGGCTCGCGAAGGTCGCGCCGGTGCTCGCGGTGCTGTTCTTCGTGCCGGCGATGAGCCTGGCGGGCATCCCGCCGCTCTCGGGCTTCCTCGGCAAGGCGGGTCTGCTGGAGGCGGGCGTGGCCGTCGGGACGCCGATGGCGTTCGTGCTGGTCGCGGGCTCGGTGCTGACGTCGCTGCTCACGCTGTACGCGATCGTGAAGGCCTGGAACAAGGCGTTCTGGCAGACGGCGCCGGCCGAGCTGCCCGACGTGCGCCTGCCGCGCGGGATGGTCGGGACGGCTGCCGCGATGGTCGGCGTCGGGCTCTCGCTGACCGTGCTCGCCGGGCCGCTCTACGACTACACCGAGCGCGCGGCCCACGGATTGCGGGACCGCGCGACGTACGTCCAGTCGGTCCTGCCCGACGGCGAGCGCGGCTCGGGTGAGTCCGACGGCGTCGCGGAGGCGGGCGCAGGCGGCAGGGCGGCGGACGCAGGCGGCAGGGCGGCGGACGCAGGCGGCGCCGACATGGTGGTCGACCGATGAGCGCCCGGGGTCGGCGCGCCCGGCTGCGCTACCCGCTCGCCGCGACCGTGTGGCTCACCGCGATGTGGGTGCTCTTGTGGGGGGACCTGAGCCTCGGGACCGTGCTGGTCGGCGTCGGGGTCGCGCTGCTCGTCGCCGTGGTCTTCCCGATGCCGCCCGTGCAGGTGACGGGGCGACTCCACGTGCTGCCGCTGCTGACGCTGGTCGTGGTGTTCCTGCGGGACCTCGTCGTGGCGAGCATCCAGGTGGTGCGGCTGGCCTTCCGGTTCGGGCGGGCGCCGCACAGCGCGGTGATCGGCGTGCAGCTGCGCAGCCCGGTCGACCTCTACATGACGCTGACGGCGGAGCTGCACGTCGCTGGTGCCCGGCTCGGTGGTGGTCGAGGCGCACCGGACGACGGGGATGCTCTACGTGCACGTGCTGGACGTGAGCATCGTGCACGGGCTCGGGGCGGCGCGGCGGCACGTGCTCGACAACGAGGCGCGGATCCTGCGCGCGCTGGCCTCCGACGAGGAGCTGGCTGCGGCGGGCCTCACGCGGCGCGCTCCGCGTCGTCGGCGGGGCGAGCGGGACGGGACGCGGCAGGAGGTGGCGGGGTGACCGTCGTCGTCGTCGTCGTGGCTGCGGTGCTGCTCTCCGCCGCGGCCGTGCTCACGGTGCTCCGGGCCGAGCGCGGCCCCACCACGCTGGACCGGACGGTGGCGCTCGACGTCCTCACGTCCGTGCTGGTCAGCGCTGTGGCGCTGCTGGCCGCGTGGACCCGGCGGACCGACGTCGTCGCCGTGCTGCTCGCGCTCGCGTTGGTTGGCTTCGTCAGCTCTGTGACGATCGCGCGGTTCGCGGCGGTCGAGCCCGAGGGGGAGGGCCGCGTGCTCACCCGCGAGGAGGTCGCGGCGCTCGAGGCCGAGCGGCGGGCCGAGTCGGACGAGGCCGACCGGCTGTCCGCGACCGACGACGAGCACCACGGCGGCCCGGCACCCGGGGAGGTGGCCGGATGACGGTCGACGGGGTGCTGGACGTGCTGGCCGGCGGGTTGCTGCTGTGTGGCGCGGTGCTGGCCGTCGGGGCCGGCGTCGGGCTGGTGCGGTTCCCGGACCTGCTGGCGCGCATGCACACGGCCGCGAAGCCGCAGGTGCTCGGCCTGCTGCTGATGCTCGGGGCGGTGGCGCTGCGGATCCGCGACGCGTCGGCGGTCTGGATGCTCGTGCTGGTGGCGCTGCTGCAGCTCGTGACGGCGCCGGTCGCCGCGCACATGGTGGCGCGGGCCGGCTACCGGACGGGCAAGGTCGACAGCGAGCGGCTCGTGGTCGACGAGCTCACGCGCGACCTGCTGCTCGCGAGCGGCGCGGGCCCCGACGACGACGCGGTGCGGGACCGCGACTGACGCGTCAGGTCCGGTGCGCGTCGGAGCGCGCCGGTGGGTGCGAGTGCGCGCGGGTGGGCGCGGGTGGGCGCGAGCGCTGGTGCGCGTCAGCGCAGGTACTTGGCGGTGCCGCGCGTGGCGAGCACGCGGGCGAGCGCGACGAGCGCGGCGGTGAGGGTGGCCGCGGCGGCGACCTCGGCGAAGCGGGCGTCGCCCGGGTCGTCCGCCTTCGGCGGCTTGTGGCCGAGCGACGTCGTCCAGACGGTGTCGATGACGCGCTGCGCGAGCCACGCCGCCGCGAGGGCGGCCGCCACGCCCGCGACCTTGCTCACCAGGGACTGCTTCTCGGCCTCGCGCACGCGTCCTCCTCCACCGGTCGTTCCCCCCACGCTAGCCGGACCCCCCGCCCCCCCGCGCCCCCGCCCGCCCCGCCCCCGCCCCGCCCGCCCTGCCCGCCCCGCCCCGCCCCCGCCCCCCGTCGCGAGGCACCCGCCCGCCGTCCTGCGCGCAAACGCCCGCCCTGCGCGCAACGTTTGCGCGCAGGACGGGCGTATGTGCGCGGGATGCCGCCGAGCGGGCGGCGACGGCCTTAGGCGACCCAGAGGTAGAGGGTGTCGCCGCCGTCGGCCGCGCGCGACGCCAGGTCAGCGAGCCGCTGCACCATCTCGCCCAGTCCGGAAGCGTGCGCCATGCCCTCCGCCTGCGCCCAGGCGTTCGCGACGTCGTCGACGGCCTCCGGCTCGTCCGATCCGGCGAGCTCCGTCATGGCCTCGCACCAGAACTCGGGGAGCTCGAAGAGCGTCTCGTGCTCGAGGTCGACCTCCATCGGCTCGGTGTCGCCGGCGCCGAAGCGCACGACCCGCGCCACGATCTGCCCGAGCTCGTCGAGGTCCTCCGGCGCCACGTCAAGGTCCAGGTGCGCGGCGTCGGCGGGTGTCGCCCCGGCGTCCAGAGCTTCGGACCGACGCAGTGCGCTCTCGTGCGTCCCGATGAAGAGCTGCGCGACCATGGCGACCTCCCTGTCCCGCGACGGCATCCTGCCGCCGTCCCTCGAGCGTATCCGCGCCCCGCCGAGACCAGCGGTAAGGTCGCCTCCGAACGACAGGGGAGCGTCGAAGGACGCTGAGAGTGCGGCTCGCCGCAGACCCTCGAACCTGATCCGGTTGGTACCGGCGTAGGGAGTCGGGAATCTCAGGGCCGGGCCGCGGTGTGCGGCGCCGACCCCACCCCTCCGGAGGTCCAGGAGGACGCATGACACGCACCATCCCCCACCGCCGCCGGGCCACAGCGCTCGCGGCACTCACCGCCCTGGCGGCCACCGCGCTCGCCGGCTGCTCCGTGATCGGCTCCGACGACGACGCCCAGGCCGGCCCGGGCCAGTCGCCGAGCGCCGGCGTGGGAAGCGGCACCGTCGTGCTCGTCACGCACGACTCGTTCGCGCTGCCGGACGAGCTCATCGCGGCGTTCGAGTCCGACACCGGGCTGAAGCTCGACGTCCGCGCACCGGGCGACGCGGGCGCCCTGGTCAACCAGCTGATCCTCACCAAGGACGAGCCGCTCGGCGACGTCGTCTTCGGCATCGACACCACGTTTGCGAGCCGCGCGATCGACGAAGGCATCCTCGAGCCGTACACGCCCGATGGCGCGGTCGCCGACCTTGCCGCGGACGACGCCGGGAGCCTCACCGCGATCGACAAGGGCGACGTCTGCATCAACGTCGACCACGAGTGGTTCGCCGAGAAGGGCCTGGCCGAGCCGGCCACGTTCGCCGACCTCGCCGACCCCGCGTACAAGGATCTGCTCGTCGTCACGAACCCTGCGACGTCGTCGCCGGGGCTGGCCTGGCTCGCCGCCACGGTCGGCGCGTTCGGCGAGGACGGCTGGGTCGACTACTGGGCGGCGCTGCGGGCCAACGGCGTGAAGGTCGACGCAAGCTGGTCCGACGCCTACTACGTCGACTTCTCCGGCCCGTCGAGCGAGGGCGACCGGCCGCTGGTGCTCTCGTACGCGTCGTCCCCGCCGTTCGAGGTGCCCGACGGCGCCACCGAGGCCCCGACGGGCGCCCTGCTCGACACGTGCTTCCGCCAGGTGGAGTACGCCGGCGTCCTCGCCGGCGCCAAGAACCCCGACGGTGCCCGCGCCGTCGTCGACTGGCTGCTCTCGCCCGAGGTGCAGGCCGCGATCCCGGAGAACATGTACATGTACCCCGCGACCGACGTCGACCTGCCGGACTCGTGGACCCAGTACGCCCCGCTCGCACCGAAGCCCGTCGAGGTGGACCCGGCCGACATCGCGACGCACCGCGACGACTGGATCCAGACCTGGACCGACACGGTGGTCGGCTGACGTGACCGACGTCGTCGCGCCGGGCCGGCCGCCGCGCAGCATGCGCGCGCGGTGGTCCGGCGCGGCGGCCGGCCGGGGCCTGGTGTGGGCGCTGGCGGCGGGCGTCCCGCTGGCGTTCCTCGCGGTCTTCTTCGCGTACCCCGTGCTCACCCTGGTGGGGCGGGGTTTCGTGTCCGACGGCGCCCCCGACCTCTCGGCGTTCGGCGAGGTGTTCGGGCGCGCCCGCACGTGGCGGGTCGTCTGGCTGACGATCGCCCAGGCCGGGGTGGCGACTGCGGTCGCCGTCGTGCTCGGTGTGCCGGGCGCGTACCTGCTGTACCGCACGCGGTTCCGGGGCCAGACGCTGCTGCGGGGCCTCGTCGTCGTGCCGTTCGTGCTGCCCACCGTGGTGGTGGGTGTCGCGTTCCGGTCGGTGCTGGCGGCGCACGGGCCGCTCGGTCTCCTCGGCTGGGACGGGACGTTCGCCGGCGTCGTCGCCGCGCTCGTGTTCTTCAACTACGCGGTGGTCGTGCGCACGGTCGGCGGGTTCTGGGCGCAGCTCGACCCGCGCACCGAGCAGGCCGCGCGGTCGCTCGGCGCGCCGCCGTGGCGCGCGTTCTGGCAGGTCACCCTGCCGGCGCTGACGCCCGCGATCGCCTCCGCCGCCGCGGTCGTCTTCCTCTTCTGCGCGACGTCGTTCGGCGTCGTCCTCGTGCTCGGCGGCCTGCGCTACGGCACCGTCGAGACCGAGA
The DNA here is from genome assembly GCA_963807045.1 of uncultured Actinomycetota bacterium. Classification (GTDB taxonomy): domain Bacteria; phylum Actinomycetota; class Actinomycetes; order Actinomycetales; family Cellulomonadaceae; genus Actinotalea. The sequence goes on from CAWDZL010000002.1 coordinate 1,619,373, forward strand.
TCTGGGTGCAGACCACGCAGATGCTCGACCTGCGCTCGGCCGCGGTGCTGTCGGTGCTGCAGGTGGTGATGGTCACGGGCGTGCTGGTCGCGGCGGGGCGGGCGCGGGCGCGCCGCGAGCGCGCGCTGGCCCTCGGCGCGCCCGAGCGGGTGCGGCCTGAGCGGCTCGCGCTGCGCGGGCCCGACGCGCGCTGGATGGACCGGCTCGCCGTGACGGTGACCGGCGTCGTCGGGCTGGGGTTGCTGGGCCTGCCGCTGGCCACGGTGCTGGTCCGCTCGCTGCGGACGGCGTCGGGCTGGGGTCTGGACAACTACGCCAACCTCGCCACGACCGGGGGCCGGAACACCCTCGACGTGACCGTCTGGGACGCCGCGCTCACCTCGCTGCGCACGGCCGTGGATGCGACGACGCTCGCCGTGGTCGTGGGCGGGCTCGTGGCGCTCGTGGTGTCGCGTCGGCCGCGGGGACGCGGCACCCGCCGGGCCGTGCGCGTGCTCGACGCCTTGTTCATGCTGCCGCTCGGCGTGTCCGCCGTGACCGTCGGGTTCGGGTTCCTCGTGTCGATGCACCAGCCGTTCGGGCTGGACCTCGACCTGCGCGGCTCGCCGGTGCTCGTGCCGATCGCGCAGGCCGTCGTCGCGATCCCGCTCGTGGTGCGTACCGTGCTGCCCGTGCTCCGCGCCATCGACACCCGCCTCCACGAGGCCGCGGCCGTGCTCGGCGCCGGCCCGGCGCGCGTGCTCGCCCACGTCGACTGGCCGGTCGCCGCCCGCTCGCTGGGGATCGCCGTCGGGCTCGCGTTCGCCGTGAGCCTGGGGGAGTTCGGTGCGACGTCGTTCCTGTCGCGGCCCGAGCACCCGACGCTGCCGGTGGTGATCTTCCGGCTGATCGGGCGGCCGGGCGCCGAGAACCTCGGCATGGCGTTCGCGGCGTGCGTGGTGCTCGGGGCCGTCACGGCCGCGGTCATGGCGCTCGCGGAGCGCCTCGGTTCGGGTGCGGGGGAGTTCTGATGGCGTCGGCGGGTCCGGGCGAGGGGGACGGGGCGGGCGAGGGTCTCGCGGTGCGCGACGTCGTCGTGCACTACCGCGACGACGACGGCACGGTTGCGACCGCCGTCGACGGGCTGAGCCTCGACGTGGCGCCGGGCGAGGTCGTGGCGCTGCTGGGGCCGTCCGGGTCGGGCAAGTCGACGCTGCTCCGGGCGGTCGCGGGGCTCGAGCCGTTGTCGGCCGGGCGGATCACGTGGGACGGCGGCGACCTGGCCGGCGTGCCCGTGCACCGGCGGGGGTTCGGGCTGATGTTCCAGGACGGGCAGCTGTTCCCGCACCGTGACGTCGGCGGCAACGTGGCGTTCGGCCTGGTCATGCAGGGGGTGGACCGGGCGGCTCGTCGGGCGCGCGTGGCTGAGCTGCTCGAGCTCGTGGGGCTCGCCGGGTTCGCCCACCGCGAGGTTGCGACGCTGTCCGGCGGCGAGCGGCAGCGCGTGGCGCTGGCCCGGTCGTTGGCGCCGCGGCCGCGGCTGCTGCTGCTCGACGAGCCGTTGTCCGCGCTGGACCGGGCGTTGCGTGAGCGGCTGGCCGGTGACGTGCGGGCCGCGCTGGTCGCCACCGGCACCACCGCGGTGTTCGTGACGCACGACCACGACGAGGCGTTCGCTGTCGCCGACCGCATCGCCGTCATGGACCTGGGGCACCTGCTGCAGGTGGCCGAGCCTGCCGAGCTGTGGCACCGGCCGGCGTCGCGCCGGGTCGCGGAGTTCCTCGGCTACGAGGCGTTCGTGCCGGTCGCGGATGCGCCGGCCGCGCTGCTCGCGGGCGTGGGTGCGGGAGTGCCCGTTGGCGCGGAGGCGCCCGACGCCGTCACCCCGGCTGCGGCCGGCGTGCTCGCCCTGGGCCCGGGCTCGCTCCGGGCCGCGGCCGACGGCGCCCTGGTGGGCCGCGTCGTCACCAGCGGGTTCCGGCGCGGCGTCGTGGAGACCGAGGTGGACGTGGACGGCGTCGGGCGGCTCACCGTCGTGCAGCCGAGCGGGGCGTTCCTCGCGGCGTCGGCCGCGCTGCCGGCGGCGGGCGACGAGGTGCGGCTGACGCCGGACCCGGCCGCGATCGCCGTCGTGCCCGCCTGACCTCAGCCGCCCGTCGTCCGGCAGTTGAGCTGCGGCTGCGGGAAGCCGTGGGCTGCCACGGCCGGGCGGTACTCGGGGAACCGTTGGTAGCCCGCGCCGTTAGCAATGGTTATCCGCATATCCGATGCTAACGTGAGGTCGTGGCAACGGATCAGACCCCACAGCGCGCACCCGCGGCTTGGCCTGTGTTCACGACCGAGACCGTCGAGTGGCACTCCGCCGACGCCGCCTACGGTCCTCGGGTCGGACGCTCCGCGCGCACCGGACCGTACGAAGCCGCCGTCGCGCCGCAGGTCGCCGCCGCCCCCGTCCGCCTCTCGCCGCAGACCGTGGCGCTCGTGACCGAGGCGTCCGCCGAGATCGCCCGGTTCGACGGGGAGACCCACGCCGCGACGACGTCGTTCGCGGCGCTGCTGCTGCGCACCGAGGCGGCGAGCTCCTCCCAGATCGAGAACCTCACGTCCTCTCCCAAGGCGATCGCCCTGGCTGAGCTCGGCCGGACGGGTCGTGCGAACGCCGACGAGATCGTCGCCAACGTCGCCGCCATGACCCAGGCCCTGGCCGTGACCGATCACCTGGATGCCGACGCGATCCTGGCGATGCACCGCGCCCTGATGACCGGACACCTGCCCGCCGCGGCCGGCAGGTGGCGCAGCGAGCAGGTGTGGATCGGCGGCAGCTCGCGCAGCCCGCACCGTGCCGCGTACATCGCCCCCGTGCACGAGCAGATCCCCGCCGCGATCGACGACCTGGTCGGCTTCATGGGCCGCGACGACGTGCCGGTGCTCGCCCAGGCCGCGCTCACCCACGCCCAGTTCGAGTCCATCCACCCGTTCCCCGACGGCAACGGGCGCACCGGGCGGGCCTTGCTGCACGCCCAGCTGCGGCACGGGAGGCTGACCCGGGAGGCGATCGTCCCCGTGTCGGCGGGGCTGCTGACCGACACCGACCGGTACTTCCAGGCGCTGACGGTCTACCGGGACGGGGACATCGACGCGATCGTCGCAGAGGTCGCCCAGGCGGTGTTCCCGGCGCTGGCGAGCTTCCCGTCGGCTGATCGACGACGTGACCAACGCGCGCGCCGCTTGGGGTGAGCGGATCCGTGCGCGGCGTGGCGCCGCCGCGTGGGCGTTGGCGGACCTGGTGACGACCCGACCCGTGGTGGACGCGCGCCTTGCTGCCGAGCGCCTCGGGGTCAGCACGGTCAACGCGCAGGTCGCGATCGACCGGCTCGTGGAGGACGGCGTGCTCGAGCAGATCGGCAACGGCACCCGCGACCGGGTGTGGCAGGCGCCGGAGGTGCTGGACGCGATGGACCGCTTCGCGGAGAGGTCGCACCTGCGCGTGTGGTGAGCGCCCGACCCGGAAAGCGCCGACGTCAGGGTCAGCTGTGCGGATAGGTGTCACCTATCCGCACAGCAGACCCATGCGCCTTCTGCCTGCTCAAGCAATGGCGCGGCCTGACCAACACCAGGGCCGCGCCTAACCGTTACGCCGGCTCCCGAAGGCTTGGCCCGGGTGCGACGATCCGCCCATCGACTGCTGCCTTGGGGGAGAGGCCATGTCCCGAACGTCCCGACGCAACGCCATGTTCACCGCCGTAGCGACACTGGCACTGATCCTCGCGGGTCCTGTTCAGAGCGCGACCTCGGCGCCTCCGCCACCTCCGCCACCCGTCATCGGGGGCTGGTACCTCCAGCTGGGCGACTCCCTCGCTGCCGGCTACCAGCCGGGCACAGGGGACGACCCGACCGGTGGCTACGCGGACAACGTCCTCGCCGCCATCAGCAGGAGGGCCCCAGGGACCACGCTGGTCAACCTGGCGTGCTCGGGCGAGACCACCACGACCATGGCCGACGGAGGCAAGTGCCCCTACGAGCTGGTCAGTCAGCTCGACCAGGCGGTCGCCTTCCTGACCGAGCACGCCGAGACGACGCGCGCGATCACGCTCTCCCTCGGCGCCAACGACGTCCTGCCGGCCATCCGGGGTGGGTGCACGCAGCTCGACTGCCTGCCCCTCGACGTCGTCCGCGAGAACCTCGCGGAGATCCTCGGTGAGCTGCGCCAGGCGGCCCCGGGAGTGAAGATCGTCGTCCTGAACAACTACAACCCTCTCCTCGGGCTCTGGAACACCAGCCCGGAGGCGACCGCGTTCGCGCTCGCGACGATCCCGCTTCACGCCGCCCTCAACGATGCCATCGAGGCCGCGGCAGCCACGGTCGGGGCGAGGGTCGCCGACATCTCCACCAGGTTCCACTCGCAGGCGCACAGCCCGAGCTGCTCCGCCCGGCACATCTGCGCCTGGACCTGGATGTGCACCCAGAACGACATCCACGCGAACACGACCGGCTACGACGTCATGGGGAGCGTCATCGCGGCGACGCTGCGCTAGAAGGGACACCGAGCTCGGCGTCGACGTCGTCGGTCTCCTGGTCTACCCGGAGGTTGTGTTGTCGAAGCGGATCACGCGGTGGCCCTTCGTCGGCGGGGGATCGTCTCGCCCCGGATGACGTGGATCAGTCGGTAGTCGGCGCCGCGCTCGAGGAGGTCGGCGTCACTGGTTCGCCGTGGCCGGATGCCGCCGAAGCGCGACGCGGCGAACCCGCTCGCGATGAGGACGGCGCGGAAGTGGCGCACGTGCTCGGCGTCGACCGGCATGATCTCGGCCACGCCGGTGCGCGGGCGACGCAGGGGCAGGTGCACCTCGACGTGGTTGTCGGCGCGGATGTTCGCCAGCCACTGCGCCTGGTGGTTGGTCGTGCACCAGACGTCGCCGCCGATGACGGCGTAGTTGGCCGGGGTCTGCAGGCGCCGGCCGGACTTCCGGCCCGTGTGCGTGACCACCATGATCTTGCCGGTCAGCGGCGGGAACACGCTCAGGAGCCAGCCGAGGTGCCACCGCCACATCTGGAGCACGTGGGGGTTGATCCGGCGGAAGGTGGCCTGCAGCTCGGCGAAGCTCATCGGCATGAGGCGATCATGACGGCCCGGCGGGCACGAGCGCGACCGACGAGCCGCACCCGAACCTCGCGCCACAGCCCGACAAAGGACCGAGGCTCGGTGTGTCAGCTCGCGGTGCACGCCACCGAGGGAACGCCGTTGGTGCCGTTCCAGCTACCCGTGAGCCCGAACGTGGCGCTCTTCCCTGCACCGAGACTGCCGTTGTAGCCGGAGTTCCGTGCGGTGACCGTCGATCCGTTCGACGTCACGGTCGCGTTCCAGGACGTGCTGACCGTCTGGCCGTTGGCGTACGTCCAGGTGACGGTCCACCCCGAGATGGCGGCGGTCCCGGCCGTGACGGTGACGTTGGCCTGGAAGCCTCCCTGCCACTGGTTCACCACCGCGTACGTCGCGGTGCATCCGGGTGCACCAGGGCCGCTGGTGGGAGTCGGGGTCGGACCTGGGACGCTCGGCGTCGGTGAGGAGGTCGGCTGGGTGCCGCCGGTGAGGAGTCCCGGCACCGACTGCAGGGCGCGGAACCACACCGCCGCCATCTTCGCGTAGCCACCCGCGTTGGGATGGACGCCGTCCGCGAGGTCCGACGTGGTCAAGGCGCTGCCCATCTCCACGAGGTGCACGTGGCGGCCGGCCGCGGCCTTGGTCTGGACGATGCCGGGGATGGCCGCGTTGAACGTCTGGACCCCGGAGCTGCCCCACGACAGCGGGATGATCGTGGCCACGAAGACCTCGGCGTCCGGCACCGTGGCCGTGATCTTGTCGATCAGTGCCGACAGCCGGGACGGCGCACCCGACGCGTTGCCCATGTCGTTCGTCCCGATGTGCAGCAGCACGGCCTGGGGTCTCGTCGCCTGCAGCCAGCTGACGACGTTGTTGCTGACCTGGTCGATCGTCCACCCGGAGTGGCCCTCGTGGTCGCGGTCACCCAGGCTCGCCGGACCGTTGGACTGCGAGCCGACGAAGTCAACCTTGTAGCCGCCGGAGACGAAGTCCTGCCAGAGGTCGTTGCGGTAGCCCCCAGGGACGTTGAACCCGTCCGTGATCGAGTCGCCGAGGGCCATCACCCGCACCCCACCGTTCGACTCCGCCCGTGCCGCATCAGTGGCGGCGAGGCCCACCCCTGCGAGCAGCACCGCCCCGAGCACCGGTACGGCGAGCGACCATCGCGTCTTGACCATGAGAACCCCCCATTGCCGGCGGGAGCCGGCTACGACAGAACACGCGGAAGCACCGGTACTGGGCGGAGACGCCCGTCGACCAGTGTCGCCACGGCTCACGTCGGGAGGCATCCCCTAATCGTTTGGGCCGGGCGAGCCGTCGTGGCGAACTCTCCCGAGGTGAGGCGGCTGCCCAGGTGCCAGAGCCCCGCACCGTTCGAGGACTTCACGAGCACCACGTCGCCCTCGGTGAGCTCGTCGGCGAGCCAGCCGGCCGCCTCGTCCAGGTCGGCCACCAGGACCGACGGCCGCGCGGGGAACGCCTCCGCGAGCGCGCCTGTGTGCATCGGCCACGCCCCCTCGCCGACCACGACCACGCGGTCCACGCCCAGGCGGACGGCGAGGCGCCCGACGGCGTCGTGCGCCTCGACAGCCGCCGGCCCCAGCTCGTGCATCTCACCGAGGACGGCAACGGTGCGGCGGCGCCCGCCGGCCCGCTGGACGAGCGCCTCAAGGCCGGCGCGCATGGAGTCCGGGTTGGCGTTGTAGGAGTCGTCGATGATCGTGACGCCGTCCGGTCGCTCCGTGACCTGCATGCGGTGCGGGCTGAGCGCCTCCGCCGAGCTCAGCGCGTCGGCGACGTCGGCGAGGTCCATGCCGAGCTCGACGGCGGCCGCGGCCGCGGCCAGGGCGTTGTGCACGTGGTGGCCGCCGACCAGCCGCAGGCGCACCGGCGCGACGCCACCGGGTGCGCTCAGGTCGAAGCTCGCCCGGCCCTCGTCGTCGAGCCGTCCGTGCGTCGCGCGGACCGTCGCCGCCGTGTCACCCCCGAACAGCACGACCTTCCCCGGGGCGCGGGCAGCCATCGCCGCCACCCGCGCGTCGTCGGCGTTCAGCACCGTGACCCCGCCCGGGACCAAGCCTGCGACGATCTCGGACTTGGCCAGCGCCACCCCCTCGATCCCGCCGAACCCGCCCAGGTGCGCCGAGCCCACGACCAGCACGATCGCAACATCGGGGGGAGCGATCGCCGTGAGGTAGTCGATCTGCCCGACGCCGCTGGCCCCCATCTCCAGGACGAGGAACCGGGTGGTGTCGTCGGCTCGCAGGACCGTCAGGGGCAGCCCGATCTCGTTGTTGAACGACGCCTCGGGCCAGATGGTCGGACCGACCTGGCCCAGCACCTGGCCGAGCAGGTCCTTGGTGGTCGTCTTGCCGACGGACCCGGTGACCGCCACGACCTGCAGGTCACCCGCCGCTCGCAGGTGGCGCAGGACGGTCCTGGCCAGGTCGGCCAGGGCGACGGTGACGTCCGGCACGAGCACCATCGGCAGCGGCCCGTCCGGCCCGCCGACGACCCGCGCCCCCAGCACCAGGACCGCCCCGGACGCCACGGCCCGGGCCGCGAAGTCGTGGCCGTCGACCTGCTCGCCCGGCAGCGCCACGAAGAGTGCGCCGGGCACCACCCGACGTGAGTCGGAGACCACCGGCCCCGTGACGACGGTGCGCGGGTCCCCGACCAGGCGACCACCGGTCGCGGCTGCCACCTGTTCGGCTGTGAGGTTGATCATGAGCGTGCCCATCGGTTGAGTGCGGGTCGTTCGACAAGTACCCAGCTGGCCGGCGCGAGGACGGCGGTGATCGCGAGGGAGAGCGGTCCGCTCCACGTGGGTGACCAGTCGCGCAGCCAGAGCACGACCGGGTAGTTCCACACGTAGGCGCCGAACGCGACCGTCCCGAGCGAGGCGAGGGCCCGGGTCACCACGTGGCCCGGCGGCCAGGTGCGGCCCAGCGCGAGCAGGGCGGCCGTCAGCGCCGCGACCCCGGGGCCGACGAGGAGATAGGTCCACCAGTGCCCGCGCACCGGCGCGACAGCGAGGGCCACCAGGAGTCCCACGGCCACGAGCAGGACGCCGACGCGCACCGTGCGCGGGCAGGCGCTGAACCCGCCGTCCGGCCGTGCCGCCGCGAGCAGCCCGCCGACGACGAACGCGACGCCCCACGACGTCGGGAAGCGGTAGGCGACGTCCAGGTCGGGCGCAACGGCGGCCATCGCCGCGAGACACGCCACAAGGACGGCGGCCCCCGCCAGCAGCATGGCCCGCCGGGCCCGGCCCCGGCGCATCGCCGGCACGAGGACGAGCGGCCACAGCAGGTAGAACTGCGCCTCGACGGACGCGGTCCACAGATGGAACACGGCCGGCGACCCGATGCCGACGGGCAGGTCGACAGCCAGCGCGCCGCCGACGAGCAGCGCCCGCCCCAGCCCGCCGCGGTCGCCCAGGGGATCGATGAGCACGGTCACGACCGCGACGCCGGCGAGCGCCGCCAGCACCGCGGGCCACAGCCGCACCACGCGGCGGCGGGCGTACGCGAGCAGGTCGACGCGCCCCGTGCGGCGGTGCTCCGACAGCAGCGACCGGGTGATCAGGTAGCCGCTGAGCGTGAAGAACATCACGACGCCGACCACGCCGCCGCCCGGCAGCAGCCGCGGGAAGCCGTGGTACACGACGACGAGCAGGATCGACACCCCGCGGAGCACGTCGGGCGCGACCTCGCGGCCCGCACGCCGAGCGGGACGAGCGGCCGGCACCGGGGGCACCGGGGGCACCGCGTCGGCCACGACGGGAGCCGCGGGCGCCGTCGGCACGAGGTCGCTCACGACGGCGGCGCGACAGCGGCGCGCGCGTCGTCGATGAGCAGGGCCAGCAGGTCGCCGTAGGCGAGCCCGTCGGCGGCGAACATCCGGGGGACCTGGGAGTGCTCGGTGAAGCCGGGGACGGTGTTCACCTCGTTGAGCACGGGCCCGTCGGCGGTGAGGAAGTAGTCGAACCGGGCGACGCCGGCGCAGTCCAGCCGGGCGTACAGGTCGGTGGTGTGACGACGGAGCAGCGCGAGGTCGCCGTCGTCCAGGCGAGCCGGCACCTGGAACTGGGCCGTGCCGTCGTACTTGCGCGCGGTGTCGAAGAAGGCGCTGGCCTCGACCACGATCTCCAGGGGCGGGCTGAGCCGCAGCGTGCCGTCCGGCGCGGCGAGGGCCGCGATGTCCACCTCGCGGCCGGTCACCTGCTCCTCGACGAGCACCTGGGGCCCGTACCGGGCGGCGGATCGGACCGCGCGGGTCAGGCCGCCCGGATCCGGCACGCGCGCGACGCCGAAGCTCGACCCTTGGCGGCAGGGCTTGACGAACAGCGGGTACCGCAGGTGGTCCACCAGCGGGGACCAGGTGTCCGGGTCGGCGGTCGCCCCCCGCACGTCGAGCAGCACGCCCGGGGCCACCGGGATGCCGAGGTCGGTGGCGACGAGCTTCGTCAGCTGCTTGTCCATCCCGACCGCCCCGGCGCGCACGCCCGAGCCGACGTACGGCACACCGATCAGCTCGAGCAGCCCCGCCAGGGTGCCGTCCTCGCCGACCTCACCGTGCACGAGCGGCACCACGACGTCCGCGGCGCGGAGCGCTCGCACCGCTCCTTCGGTGCCGCCCGGGAGTGCGGTGCCGGCGCCGTCGTACCAGCCGCCGTCGGCGCCGATGGCGATCAGCCGGGCGGAGTAGCGCCCGGGGTCGAGGTGGGCGCAGGCGCTCGCGGCGGAGGCCAGCGACACGTCGTGCTCCGGACCGGGCCCCCCGCCGACAACGACGACGTCCACCAAGCCCTCAGACATGCGCGGCGGCCTCTCTCGCGGCTGTCGCGTAGCGCAGATCGGCGCCGGCGTCGGTCGGTGCCGGCGCCGGCGGGGCGGCACGCAGCACCCGGCGCACCCGCGCACCGATCCCCGTCATCACGGCGTGCTCCGGGATGCCGCACCAGCCCGCCCAGTCGCCCGTCGTCGGCTCGCCGTCGTCACCCGGCCCGAAGAGCACGGCCACGTCACCGGACCGCACCGGCAGGTCGCCGACGTCGATCACCGTCTGATCCATGGAGACCGCCCCGACGACCGTGCAGCGCCGTCCCCGGAGCTGCACCTGCGCGCGGCCGGCCGCCGCCGGGGGGACGCCGTCGGCGTAGCCGACCGGGACGAGGGCCAGGCGAGTCGGAGCCGGGGTGACGTACGTGTGGCCGTAGCCGACGCCGGTGCCGGCCGGCGCGTCGCGCACCAGGACGAGCGGCGCCGTCAGCCGCATCGCCCGCCGCAGCCCGTGCCCGCCCGCCGGGTCGATCCCGTAGAGGCCGGCGCCGACCCGCGCCAGGTCGAGCCGGGTGCCCGGCAGGTCGAGTGCGCCGGCGGTGGCCGCGAGGTGGCGGACCAGCGGGCCCAGCCCGGCACCGTGCGCGACGGCGACCGCGCGGCGCAGCGTGGCGACCGCGCGCCCGTTCGACGGGTCGCTCGGCTCGGCGGCGCGCGCCAGATGCCCCATGACCCCGGTGACCCGCACCCGGTGCCCGCGCTCGTGCTCACGCGCCCGCACGCACAGCGCCCGCCAGGCCGCCCCGGGCGCACCGTCGCGCGCCATGCCCGTGTCGACGTGCAGGTGCAGCCGGGCGACGACGCCGAGGCGACCGGCTGTCCCGGCGACGGCGTCGAGCAGAGCCAGGTCGGCGACGGCGAAGGTCACGTCGCGCGCCACGGCCTCGTCCAGGTCGGCGCCGGGCGGGTTGAGCCAGCTGAGGATCGGGAGGGCGATGCCCGCCTCGCGCAGCGCGATCGCCTCCCGCGTCGTGGTCACACCCAGCGCCCGGACGCCCTGCGCGGCGGCCGTCCGCGCGACCGCGGCCGCCCCGTGGCCGAACGCGTCCGCCTTGACGACGGCCATCGTCGGTCCGATGTCGCAGAACCGTCGCGTGTTGGCGGCGACGGCACCGAGGTCCACCGTCAGCTCGGGTCCGGTCGTCGCGCTCATGGCGTCCACGTCTCCGTCGTTCGGCACCCTGCCGACGCTAGGAGCGGGCCGTGCGCGGTCGCGTCCACCGCCGGTCGCGGCGTGAGGGGTCCGGGTGACGGCCTGGCGGTGAGCGTGGGCCACCCCATGGGTGGAGGGGCCCGCGGAAGCGGTCCACCCGTCGGCGGAGTGGCCGCCTCGGCACCCACGACGACGACGAGGCGCGCGCCGTCGTGCTCGCCCGAGGCGGACGCACATGATCGAACCCCTTGCCCGCGCCCGACGCCGGGTCCACAGTCGAGCCATCGGGTGCGGCCGGGGGTCGCAGGGCTCGGCGGCCGCCGCACAGAGCGGAGCGGGGGATGGACGGTCGTGAGGTGGTCTGCCGCGGACGGGACAACGCGTTGTGGCACACGAGCCGGGCGGCGGGCTCGGAGGACTGGAGCGGCTGGTCGTCCCTGGGCGGCTGGGTGGCCCGCCCCGCCGTCGGGTGGGAGGTCGACGGTCGGCTCGAGGTGGTCGTGACCGGTGCCGACCACGCCGTGTGGCACATCGCCCGCACGGCGCCGGGCGGGGCCTGGAGCGCCTGGGCTTCCCTCGGCGGCTGGGTCGATCAGCTCGACGTCGCCCGCAACCATGACGGTCGGCTCGAGGTGCTCGCGTGCGGAGCGGACCACGCGCTGTGGCACCGCGTGCAGACGTCGCCGGGCGGCGCCTGGGCGGCCTGGGAGTCACTCGGGGGCTGGATCACCGACCCGGTCGCCGACTCCGGGGACTGGGCGGAGCTGCTCCTCTTCGGCATCGGCGCGCACAACCACCTGGTCTACAAGGAGCAGGCGGGCGCGAACGGCGCCTGGGGTGACTGGGTGGGGTTGGGCGGCTGGATCGACCGGCTCGCGGTGCGCCGCAACGAGACCCGGGGCTTCACGGCGTTCGGGCGTGGCGCGGACAACGCGGTCTGGTGCATCGCTCAGGATGGGCCGGGCGGTCCCTGGGGCGAGTGGACGTCGCTCGGCGGGTGGGTCGACCGCCTCAGCGTGAACGCGGGCCCGAACGTGTTCGGCGGCCTCGAGGTCTTCGCGACCGGCTCCGACGACGCGCTGTGGAACATCCGGCAGGAGGAGCCCGGCGGGCCGTGGGGCGAGTGGACGTCGCTCGGCGGGTGGATCGAGGCGCCCGTGAGCCGGTTCAACCTGGACGGTCGGCTCGAGGTGTTCGGCCGCGGCGCGGACAACGCCGTCTGGACCATCGGGCAGATCGAGCCCGGGGGGTCGTGGGGCGGGTGGACGAGCCTCGGCGGCTGGGTCGACTCGTTCGCGGTGGCCTAGCTGTCGTCCCTGGTCAGGGGCGCGCGGCGGGTCAGGCCTCGGTCTCGGGGGGCACGGGGCGTGCCTCGGCGAGGCGCGCGGTGGCGTCGGCGTGCGAGACGCGTGGCATCCAGCGGGCCATCACGACGAGCGCGACGCCCGTCGTCAGCGGCACGATCATGGCGTGGGCGATGCCGACGTGGTCGGACAGCGTGCCGATCAGCGCCGGACCCGTGAGGAACGCGGTGTAGCCGAAGCCGACGACGACGCCCATCACGCGCCCGCCACCGAGGTTCCCGGCGGTGCCGTAGATCTGCGGCGCGATCATGCCGACGCCGAGGCCTACCAGGCACCACCCGGCCAGGACCAGGGGGAGCGGTGTCGCGAGCACGGTGACGACGTAGCCGGCCACCGCTGTGGCCGAGCCCGTCGACACCACGCGCCGGTGGCCGAACCGCTCGACCAGGTGGTCGCCGACGAGCCGGATGACCACCATGAACACGCTCACGCAGACGACGCCGAGCGCCGCGGTGGAGGTGTCCACGCCGGTGACGTCGCGCACATGCACGGACGACCAGTCGAAGCCCGTGCCCTCCGTGAGGCCGAAGCAGATCGCCATCGCGCCGAGCAGCCAGGTGGCGCGCGGCAGGGGTGCGCGCACGACGTCGCCGGCCGGGGTGCGCGGCTCGGGATCGCTCTGGGGGACGGCGGTGCGCATGGCGAGCAGCCCGCCGAGCCCGAGGGCGATCGTGACGCCGAGGGTGACGGCGACGCGCGCGTCGTGCGCGACGCCGACCGTGCCGACCAGCCAGGCGAGCCCTCCGCCGGCCGCGGAGCCGACCGAGAAGAAGGCGTGGAAGCGGCTCATGATGGGCCGCGCGCGGCGGCGCTCCACGTGCACGGCGAGGGTGTTCATGCACACGTCCATGCACCCGTTGCCGATGCCGAAGACCACCGCGCCGACGATGCCGAACGCGTGCGTCGGGGCCCACGCCAGCACTGCCAGGCCGACGGCCATGACGGGTGCGGCGGCCAGGGTCGGGACGCGGGCGCCGGTGCGGTCGGCCCAGCGGCCGCCGAGCTGCATGGTGGTCACGGCCGCGATCCCGGCCGCGACCATGAGGACGGCGAGGCCCGTGCGGTCGGTGGCGAACCGGTCGCGCAGGCCCGGCTGCACCGCCCCGAACGCCCCGACGAACATGCCGTTCAGGGCGAAGGCGGCCAGCACGCCGACGACGGCGCGCCGCACGCTCCCCGCCTCGCCGAGCGTCCGAGCGCGGGTGCCCGGCGTCGTCGTCGGCGGGCTTTGCGTGGTGGTGCGGGCGGTGCCCGAGCGGTCAGACGAGGACGACATCGACGCCTCCATCGCGATAGGCGGCCAGGGCGGCGGGGTCGGCGTCCGCGGTGGTCACGAGTGTGTCGACCGCACCCACCGGCGCGACGCCGAAGGCAGTGGTCCTGGTCAGCTTTCCCGGCTCCACCACGAGGACGGTGCGGGCCGCGGCCTCGATGGCGGCGCGCTTGAGGTCGGCGTCGTCGGTGCTCGTGGAGGTGATGCCGCGGCTCGGGTCGGCCGCGCAGGCACTGAGGATCGTGACGTCGACCCTCAGTGCCTGCAGGGCGGCGACGGCGCGGCTGCCGCGGAAGCAGAGCTCGACTGCTTCGACGTCGCCGCCCGGGAGGACCAGCCGGACGCCGGTGCGCGAGCCGAGGGTGGTGGCGGCGTGCAGCGAGAGGGGTACGACGGTGAGGGGGCGGCCGGCGAGGTGCTCGGCGACGGCGAGGCAGGTGGTGCCGTTGTCGAGGATGACCGTCTCCTGGTCGCCGACGAGGGTGGCGACCCGCGCCGCGAGGCGCTCCTTGACGTCCCAGCCCTGGCGGCGGCGTGTGGCGAACGGCAGGCAGTCGCCGCGCCCGGCGATCGCGACGGCGCCGCCCCGGACCCGGCGCAGGCACTCGTGCGCCTCGAGGGTCTCGAGGTCCCGCCGGATCGTCATCTCGGAGGTGCCGAAGCGTTCGGCGAGGTCGGCCACGAGGACGCGGCCGGTGCGCGTGAGCTCGGCCATGATCGCGTCGGCCCGCTGCGAACTGTCCACGTGTGCAATCAAACACCACCGATGTTCACAACGCCAGGACCTTCGCCCCGCCCCGCCCCGCCCCGCCCTCCCCTCTGGCGACCGCTGCCGATCTACGTGAGCGCTGCCGTCTCGGTGGCAGTGCTCACGTAGATCGGCAGCGGTCACGCCCGCGAGGGGGGCCGGGGGCGGTTGCGTGGGTGGTTCCGCGCGGTTCGCTCGTTGCCGCGCTTGTAGTTGCCGGTCACCCGAGCCATGAGCAGCTGCGGGTCGTCGCGCTCGACGTCGGCCAGGAAGCGCGCGGCCGCCGCTCCGCGCAGGACGGCGGCCCGGACGCCGCGATGCGTGACCACCACCTCGCCGCCGCGGACCGAGTACTCGAAGCCCCCCGGGTCGCCCATCAGCCGAGTCGCTTCTGCCAGATGCCGTCGATGCCGGCCAGTGCGAAGCCGAGCGCCACGTTGATGGCGAGCATGTAGGCGTTCTCCTGCGCGTTCCAGGTGTGCACCCGCCGGGCGTGGGGCCGGGTGTCCCGCAGGGCGCGCAGGTTCTCCGCCTTGACGAGCATGCCCAGTCGGTGGCCACGGTGCTCGCGCAGCACGAGGGTGTCGTCCTGGTACACGACCTCCGGCGCGGCCACCGGGAAGCGCAGCACGGTGTAGGCGGCGAGCGTGGCGGTGGGCACGTGCTCGGCGACGGAGAGCAGGAACCCGTGCCCGCGGTCCACGATCTCCTTCCACCACGTGCGGACGCGGTCGGCGTCCCAGGCGGTCTCGGCGATGTCGAGATCGCCTGACGGCACGTCCGTGCTCATGCGCGACTTCAGAGCGGCGAGCTGGCCGGCCCACTCGTCGGGCACCGCGTCGTGCCACGTGTGCACGCGGTAGTCGGCGCCGGCGCGGTCGGCGGCGGCGCCCTGGAGGTCGTCGAGGACGCCGTCGGCAACGGGGAGGTGCAGGACGCTGTACCGCTCCGCCTGCTCCAGCGCGTAGCCGTGGCGGTGCGCGAAGAGGGTCGCGGCGTCGTCGGCGGGGATCCGGCCCGCACCCGTCGGCGGCTCGAGGGTGCCCGGCGTGCCGGCCGGCGGCTCGCCGACGTGCTCGCTGAACGTGATCACGGTGGTGCGGCCCTGCTCCTCGGCGAGCCGCTCGGCCGCGGCGAGCAGCGCGCTCCCGACGCCGGAGCGGCGCCGGCCCGGGTCCACGCTGAGCTCGACCTCGGCCATGTGGGTGTTGTCGGCCAGGGGCAGGGCGACCTTGGCGCAGCCGGCGACGTCGTCCCGCGTCGGCGCGGCCGTCCCGGCGGGTACGGCCACGAGGAGGTGACGCCGCGCGTACGGCTGCTCCCTGAGCTCGCTGCGCAGGTACGACGCCGGGTACATCAGGTCGGTGTGCTGCCAGGTGGCGAGCTGGTCGCGCTCGGTGACGGCCGCTGCGCCGTGCAGCGCCCAGGCCTCGGGGGAGTCGAGCGACTCCGGTACTGGGGAGGTGAGGACGGTCCACGACGACATGCGCTCAGGGTGCGGGGCGCGCGGCCCGCGACGCGAGCGATTTCCCGGTCGCCACCGCCGTTCCGTCACACGTCAACTCTGCGCCGGGCGCCGCTTCTGCGGGTGCGGCGTCTCACCGCGGGCCAGCTTGCCGACCAGGTCGGCGATGCGGCGCTCGCGGGTCTCGGGGCGCTTGGCCTGGTGCACCCGGTGGAGGATCGCGAACCGGTTGGTCGAGGTCAGCGCGTCGAACCAGGCGCTCGCGGCGGGGCTCGCGGCCAGCGCAGCCGCGAGGTCGTCCGGCACGACGGCGTCGGTCGAGGCCGGGTAGGCCGCCGCCCACCGGCCGTCGGCCTTGGCGGCGTCGACCTGCGCACGTCCGGCGTCGTGCATCCGGCCGTCGCGTTCGAGCTGCTCGATGCGCGCGACGTTACGGGCGGACCAGATGCTGCGTGGGCGGCGCGGCGTCATGCGCTGGTAGACGCTGGCGGCGTCGCGGCGCCGGCCCTGGCCGTCGATCCAGCCGAGGCACAGCGCCTCCTGCAGAGCTTCCTCGTACGTGAGGGTCGTGACGTCGCCGCCCTTCTTGTGCAGCACGAGCCAGACGCCCGGCGACGCCGCGTGGTTCTCCTCGAGCCACGTCCGCCAGGCCGCGGCGTCGGGCAGGAGGAGCTCCGGCAGGTCATCGGGCAGCGGCGGAAGCCCGCCGTCGGGCGCCGGTGCGTCATCAGCCATGTCCCATCGTCCCCCCCACCCCCGACACACCCCGCGTCCCCCACCCCCGCGTCCCCCACCCCCCACGTCGGTGAGCGCTGCCATCTCACGCGACCGCTGCCGTCCAGACGGCAGTACTCGCGCGAGATGGCAGCGCTCGGCGCTACCACGCGGTCGTCGACCGAGTGGCGAGCGCCGGCCGGCACACGAGGGCATCGGCGGTTCTGGCCGGCGCCATCGAGAGCACGCGACGGATGAGTCGGTCCGGTGCGGCGACGTCGTGCCGGGTGATCCGCAGGACCCGGTGCCCGGTGTCCTCGATCGCGTCCTGGCGGCGCTTCTCGGCCAGGACGGCGTCGGCCGCCCTGCCGCCCGCCTCGTACTTCGCCTCACCGTCGTACTCCGCGAGGAGTCGCCAGTCCGGCCAGCCGAGGTCGGACCAGAACACGCCGAGGTGGGTCGTCACGGCAACCTGCGTCCGTGGGACCGGCAGCCCGGCTCGCAGCAGCACGAAGCGCGCCGTGGACTCGCCCGCCGACTCAGCGCCGTCGTCGGCGAGCTCCAGCACTGCCCGGGCGACGGCCACACCCCGCTGTCCGCGCATCGTCGCGATGGTCGCCTGGCAGTGCTCGCGCGACGCGCCCGCCCGCAGTGCGGCGTCGGCGACCATCAGACCCGCATGCGGTCCGAGCGTCGTCGCGCAGTCGATCACCGTTCGCTCCAGCGACGTGACGGGGTGGCCGTGGATCATGACGACGTCGGCGGGCTCCAGCGGTCTGACATGGCGGACGACGTCGCGGCTCCGGCCGGTCTGGTGCGTGCCGCCCGTCACGTGTGCGCGCCGCGGCGCCCTCGGCAGTGGCAGGCCCCAGGCCAGCGCCGCGGAGGCGTGGCTGATGGTGAAGCCTGCACGCAGGCGTGGCGCGAGAGTGGCGATGCGCGCGCGTTCGAGGGACTCCTCGCGGCCGGGTGCCGCCGCGACGTCGTCGGCGGCGATGTACACCCCTGCCCCGACGCGCCGCCATGCCCCGCTGCGGACCCGCGCGGCGACGTCCGCGGGCAGGTGCTCGCGGGCGAGGTGCACCGTGGGCGGCGCGGGTGGTCCGGAGGCGGGCGCGTCGCCCGGTCGACGTGGCATGGCTCCGCATCCTCGCGGCGGCGTGAGCCCCCCGCCGGACGGGCCCGCCCCACCTGTGCACGCCCCCGCCCCCCCGCCCCCTGAGGACAACCGCGCCTCCCGCCCCTCGCGAGAACTGCCATCTGACGTGAGCGCTGCCGTTCGAACGGCAGCGCTCACGTCAGATGGCAGCGCTCACGGGGGGGTGGTGTCGGGTGGCGCCGAGGTGGCGTCGGGTGGCGCGGGGGTGGCGTCAGGCGCCGAGGGGGTCGACGGCGGGCGGGAAGACCGGCGCCGGGCCACCGAAGAAGCACTGGCACTGACCGTCGTAGTGCCGGAAGCCCGTCGACGGCCGCGCCGCGCACGGCACGCCGAGGTGCTCGACCGAAGCCAGCTCGGACGCCGGCAGCACGACGACCACGCGGTGCGCGACCGGCCGGACCAGCGGCACGACGACGGCGTGGCGGCTCGCCTTCGCGGCGGCGGCGTCGGTCAGCCAGGGAGCGTCGACGGTCGCGAAGGACTCGACGGGGGCCACAGCTTCTGCGCTCATCGGTCCTCCTCGGGGGGTCCGATGTGCCGGGCCTCCGGGGGGAGGTGGATCGGCACTGGTGCGGGGGGGTCGGTCAACTTCAGCATCGGCTGCCAAGCGTGGGGCCTGAGGACGACGCGCGGGTGAACGCTCACTTCAATGTCCAGCGGTCGCATTTGTACCATATGACCCACCTCGCACCGCTCCCCAGCGCGCCACGAGCGCGCCACGTTCCGCGTCGGTCGCGAGCTCTCCGGGGCCCGCGCGAGAGTCGGGCCGACCCCGACCCCGGCCACCGCTGCGCCGGCCCGGCGTCGCGGCCGCGCCGCGCCATCCCAGCGCTGCTGCAACGCCATCGGCGATCCTGGGTGGATGCAGCTCCACCCAGGCGAGCCGACCGTCCCGGCATGGCGATCCGCGCCGAGCGCCGAGCTCCTCGACCACCTCCGGGGCGTCGCAACCGCACGCCCCGCCGCGGCGCCGATGGTCCTGGCGATCGACGGTCGCAGCGCCAGCGGCAAGTCCTCCCTCGCCACCCTCCTCGCGGCCGCCGCCACTGCTGTGGGCGACCGCTGCGCCGTCGTGCACACCGACGACGTCGCGTGGTGGGAGCCGTACTTCGGTTGGGCGTCGCTCCTGGCCGACGGTGTCCTGCGCCCCGCGCGGGCCGGTGCGGCGGTGCGCTTCCGCCCGCCCGCGTGGGAGCGCCGTGGCCGCGCGGGTGCGATCGAGCTGCCGTCGGGGCTCGACCTCGTCGTGGTGGAGGGTGTCGGGGCGGGCGACGCGGCGTTCGCGGACCTGGTCGACGCTCTCGTCTGGGTCCAGTCCGGCGCCGCCGAGGCGGAGCGCCGCGGCATCGCCCGTGACGTCGCCGACGGCGCCAACGGCAGCCCGGACGAGTGCGTCGCCTTCTGGCACACGTGGATGGCGGAGGAGCTGCCGTACCTGTCGCGGTCGCGCCCGTGGGAGCGGGCCGCCTCGATCGTCTGCGGCACCCCGGACGCCGTCCTGTCGGGCGACGCTCTGGCCGACGGCGTCCTGCTGGTCGCGGACGGGCTGCTGGGCCCGGGGTCCTGACCCTGCTCGCACATGACGACGCCCGGCGGGTCGCGCAGGACCCGCCGGGCGCCATTGCACACCGCGTCCGACGGCGAGGCCGTCAGACGCGGTCGCTCACGTCGTCGTGCAGGTTGCCGTGGGCAGCGTGGTGGTGCCGTTCTTGTACAGCGTGATGCCGAACGTGTTGCCGTTGCCGTTCGGCGTGGCCACGATCGTGCCGCTGGTGCCGGAGACGCTGGCGTTCCAGCTGCTCTGCACGCTCTGGCTGCCGGCCAGCGCGAGTGCGACCCGCCAGGTGCTCGAGCCGCTGACCGCGACGTTCACGTTGAACCGGTCGGACCACTCGTCCGCCCGTGTCACGCTTGCGGTGCAGGTGCCGCCGCCGGTGTTCCCGCCCGTGTTCCCGCCCGTGTTCCCACCGGTGCTCGTGCCCGATGGCGCGACGGCGCGACCCGTGCTGGGCGAGATGTGCCCGGTGCAGATGTTGCGCGCCTTGAGGTCGGAGAGGATGCCCGGCAGGGCCTGCACGGTGGCCGCGGGCCAGTCGTGCATGAGGATGATCTGACCGTTCTGGAGCTGGCTGGCCTTCTGTCGGATGGTGCTGGCGGACGCGTTGTTCCAGTCGGTCGAGTCGACGTCCCACGTGACGACGCGGAGCCCGAGCTGTGAGGCGACCTGGTTGACCGACCCGCCAGTCTCTCCGTACGGCGGCCGGAAGACCTGCGGCGTCACGCCGGTGGTCTGCTGGACGGCCTGCTGGGTGCGCTGCAGCTGCGACTGCAGGTCGCTGGAGCTGAGGCTCCCGACGTGCGGGTGGTCCCAGCTGTGGTTGCCGATCTGCACGCCGGCGTTCTTGTAGGCCTGCATCCCCGACGGGCTGCCCGAGGCGTTGGACCCGGTCGGGAAGACGGTCGCGGTGGCGCCGCTCTGCGCGAGGATGCCGAGGATCTGGCTGCTCGTCGTCGCGTTGGGCCCGTCGTCGAACGTCAGCGCCACGTAGCCGCCGGAGCAGCTGGACGTGGCGGCGGTGGTGCTACCCGTGTCGCTGCCGGTGGTGCTACCCGTGTCACTCCCCGTGGTGCTACCCGTGTCGCTGCCGGTGGTGACAGCCGTGCCGCCTGCCGAGTTCAGCTGGTTGAGGACCGAGGTGTAGGCGGCCTTCTTGTTGCCGGAGCCGTCGAAGAGCAGCGGGGTGCCGCTCGAGCGCCACGAGTCGGAGTCGCGCACGCCCCAGACCGTGATGCCGGTGCAACGCGAGACGGCCATGCACGCCTGGACGACGCGCCGGTAGTTGTCCGCCTGCGAGCTGCCGGAGCCCTCGATGTCCAGCTCGGTGATCTGCACGTCGACGCCCAGGGCCGCGAAGTTCGAGAGCGTCGTCTGGTAGTTGCTCGGCACCGGGGACTGTGCGTTGAAGTGCGACTGGAAGCCGACGCAGTCGATCGGGACGCCACGCGCCTTGAAGTCCTTGACCATGGCGTAGACGCCCTGCGTCTTCGCGTCGCTCCAGTTGTCGGTGTTGTAGTCGTTGTAGCAGAGCTTGACGTTCGGGTCGGCGGCGCGGGCTGCGCGGAATGCGGCCTCGATCCAGTCGTTGCCGGTGCGCTGCAGGTTGGAGTCGCGTCTGTTGCTCGAGCCGTCGGCGAAGGCCTCGTTGACTACGTCCCAGGCGTAGACCTGGCCCTTGTAGTGGGTGGCGACCTGCGTGACGTGGTTGAGCATCGCGTTGCGCAGCGAGGTGCCGGACATGTTCTGCATCCAGCCGGGCTGCTGCGAGTGCCACGCGAGAGCGTGTCCGCGGACCTGCTTGCCGTTCTGCTTGGCCCAGTTGAGGATCCGGTCGCCGTTGGAGTAGTTGAACTGGTTCTGGTTCGGCTCGGTGGCGTCCATCTTCATCTCGTTCTCGGCCGTGACCATGTTGAACTCACGGTTCGCGATGGTCGAGTAGGTCGAGTCGCCGAGCCGGCCGGCAGCGATCGCGGTGCCGAAGTAGCGGTTGCTCAGTGCCGCTGCGGAGGAGAGTGTCGTGGCGCTGCCGGTGGTGCCGCCGGTGTTCCCGCCGGTGTTCCCGCCGGTGTCGCCACCGGTGTTCCCGCCGGTGTTCCCACCGGTGCTCCCGGCCGTGCAGCTAGCAGTCGGCATCGTGGAGTTGCCGTTCTTGTACAGCGTGATGCCGAAGCTGTTGCCATTGCCGTTGGGCTTCGCTGTGAGGGTCCCGCTGCTGCCGGTGACCGCGGCGTTCCAGCTGTTCTGCAGGCTCTGGCCGCTGCTGAGGCCGATGTTCACGGTCCAGTCGGTGCTGCCGGAGACGGCAAAGGTGGCGTTGAAGCGGTCGGACCAGTCCTCGGCCTTGGTGACGCTGACGGTGCAGCCGGTGCTACCGCCGGTGTCACCGCCGGTGTTCCCGCCCGTGTCGCCGCCGGTGTTCCCGCCGCCGGAGACCTCGCTCACGGTGACGTTGGAGTTGCCGGAGCTCTGGTAGCCCTCGGTGGCGAGGATCTGGTAGTCGTGGCTGCCGAGGTTCATGCCGGCCTTGGCCCACGCCGCGAAGTGGTTCGCGACGGTGATGGTGCCGCTGGTCCGCTTCTGCTGCCGGACGCTCCAGTACTGGTAGAAGGTCGCCGTGCCCTCGATCGACGGCTGGTTGACGCGCTGGGTCCGGTAGATGTCGTAGGTGCCGCCGTCGCTGGTGACGGTGCCCATGAAGGTGCCGGTGGGACGGTAGGTGCCCCAGCTCTCGATGATGTAGTACTCGATCAGCGGGCCGCGGGTCCACCCGTAGAGGGTGAGGTAGGCGTTGCCCGACGGGTTGAACTGCGCCGAGTACTGGACCGTGCGGCCGGAGCCGGTCTGCCAGCCCTTTCCTGCGACGAAGTTGCCGGTGTTCTGCCACTGCGTCGAGTAGTTGCCGCCGGAGCCGTTGTCCATCGACACGGTGCCCGCGGAGTCGGTCCAGAACGAGTAGAAGTACCCGTTGTTGGTGCCGGTCTGGTTGGACGTGATGGCCGCCTGGGCCGGTGTCGCGACGGCAACGCCGGTCGCGACGAGCGCTGCTGTGGCGATCATGCTCGCCAGCAACCTGGCCGTGCCACGCCTCGGCGTGCGACGACCGAGAACGAAACTCATGGACACCCCTCCACTCCCTCGATTCGAGCACCGATCGAAAGTATCGATCCAGGTGCCGCGGGCCCGCGCCCGCCGATCCTTCCGGGCGTCGCCGCAGCCTGCACCTGCGCAGACGCGGACGCCGATCCCAGTCTCCGAGGGTGTCCATCGTGAGAACAAGACCGTTTGGTGGTGTTCTGTACCGCCAAAACGTTTAGGCGAGGTCATCCGGCGTCGGGCACTTTCGCTTTTCTTGCGCAAGTTGCGCCCGACGCCGGACCGCCCGCGTCAGGCCTGCAGGAAGCTGAGCAGCGCCGCGTTCACCTCGTCCGCGTGGGTCCACAGGAGGCCGTGGGGTGCACCTTCCACCTCGACATAGGTGGCCTGCGGGAGCAGGGCGTGGAAGGGGCGCGCGGTGGCATCGATGGGCAGGATCCGGTCGGCGGTGCCGTGCAGGATCAGGGCCGGCACGTCGATCTTCGCGATGTCGGCCCGGAAGTCCGTGTGCCACGTCGGCACGACGGCGTAGGCGGCGACGGGCGCGGAACCGGCGGCCACCTGCCATGCCCCGCGGACCGCCGCCTCGCTGATGCGTGAGCCGAGCGTCTCGTCGAGGTTGAAGAAGTTCTCGTAGAAGCCGTCGAACCAGGCGAAGCGGTCCGCGCGGGCGGCGGCGTAGAGCTCGTCGAACGCGCTCTTCGGCAGGCCGGTCGGGTTGTCGTCGGTCAGCAGCAGGAATGGCTCGAGGACCCCGAGGAACGCCGCCTTGGACACCCGCTCGGAGCCGTAGGCGCCGAGGTAGCGGCCGACCTCGCCGGTGCCCATGGAGAACCCGACGAGGACGACGTCGCGCAGGTCGAGCGTGGTCAGGAGCGTGTTGAGGTCGCTGGCGAAGGTGTCGTAGTCGTAGCCCGTCGCGACCTTGCTCGAGCTCCCGAAGCCCCGGCGGTCGTAGGTGATGACCCGGTAGCCGGCCTCGAGGAGCGCCGCGGTCTGCTTCTCCCACGAGTGCCCGTCGAGCGGGTAGCCGTGGACGAGGACCACGGGCTGCCCGCTGCCGTGATCCTCGTAGTAGAGCTCGATGTCGGTGGAGTTCTCGGTCCCGACGGTGATGGTGCCCATGTGGCGCTCCTCTGTGCCTAGACCCCGGCGGGGCCGTGTCAATACATCGTGCACGATGGAATCGGGCACGTCAACATCACCCGGGTGAACAACGTGCACCATCACAACGACTGCGATGTTCGGCGTAGCCTGGCGGGATGAACGCAAGACGGGTCGCCCTCCCCCAGGTCGACGCGGGTGCGGCAGCCGACGTCGGCCCGTCCCCGCTGGACGGCATGGCCTGCTTCGACCTCTATGCGGCACACCGCGCCGTCACCGGGGTCTACCGCCAGCTGCTCGAGCCTGTAGGCCTCACATACCCGCAGTACCTCGTGCTCCGCGTCCTGTGGAGCTGCGGCTCTGCGACGGTGGGGGAGATCCGCGCGGTGGTCGACCTGGACTACGGGACGATGTCGCCGCTGCTCAAGCGTCTGGAGGCGCGGGGTCTCGTCGAGCGTCGACGCCGGCCCGACGACGAGCGGTCCGTCGCGATCACGCTCACCGACGCCGGGCGGGCGCTCGAGGCGGAGCTCGCCGAGGTCACCGATCGCATCGGCCGGGCCTTCGGCCTCGAGGAGGCCGAGCTGGCAGCGCTGCGCCGGATGCTGATCCGGGTCCGCGACTCGGCGGACTCCGAGGCGGCGGAGGCTGCCGCTGCCGACTGACCCTCGCCGGCCCCTGCACCCACGTGCCCAAGGCCGCTGCGGGCCCGTCCCGCCGAGGGGGCTGGGAGGGTTTGCGCGCTCCGGGGGAGACAACCCTCCCAGCTCCCCTCGGTGCGGTGGGAGGTGTGGTGGGGCGGGAGGTGTGGTGCGGCGGGAGGTGTGGTGGGGCGGGAGGTGTGGCGCCGCAACATGAGTCGCTTCCGCTCAACTTTGGCCGTCTCCGCTTGCATCCCCCGATCCCGTGACGCAGACTTGAGCGCAGCAGGCTCAAGACCGGCGCGCGACCCGCGCGGATTCACTAGGAAGAGGCACCCATGGCACGTGCAGTTGGCATCGACCTCGGCACCACGAACTCCTGTGTCGCGGTCCTGGAAGGCGGCGAGCCCACGGTCATCGCCAACGCTGAGGGCGCACGCACGACGCCGTCCGTCGTCGCGTTCTCCAAGTCCGGCGAGGTCCTCGTCGGCGAGATCGCCAAGCGCCAGGCCGTGACCAACGTCGACCGCACCATCACCTCCGTGAAGCGCCACATGGGCACGGACTGGAAGGTCGACGTCGACGACAAGGGCTACACCGCGCAGGAGATCTCGGCGCGCGTGCTCGGCAAGCTCAAGCGCGACGCCGAGGAGTACCTGGGCGAGACCGTGACCGACGCCGTCATCACCGTCCCCGCGTACTTCAACGACGCCCAGCGCCAGGCCACGAAGGACGCCGGCCAGATCGCGGGCCTCAACGTGCTCCGCATCGTCAACGAGCCGACCGCGGCAGCCCTGGCCTACGGCCTCGACAAGGGCAAGGAGGACGAGCTGATCCTCGTCTTCGACCTCGGCGGCGGCACGTTCGACGTCTCCCTGCTCGAGGTGGGCAAGGACGAGGACGGCTTCTCCACGATCCAGGTGCGCGCGACCTCGGGCGACAACCACCTCGGCGGCGACGACTGGGACATGCGGGTCGTCGAGCACCTGATCAAGGAGGTGAAGAACTCCTCGGGCGTCGACCTGTCGAAGGACAAGATCGCGCTCCAGCGGCTCCGCGAGGCCTCCGAGCAGGCGAAGAAGGAGCTCTCCTCCGCGACGAGCACCACGATCTCCATGCAGTACCTCTCGATGAGCGAGAACGGCCCCATCCACCTCGACACCAAGCTCACCCGGGCCCAGTTCGAGCAGATGACGGCGGACCTCCTGGACCGCACCAAGGCCCCGTTCCACGCGGTGATCCGCGACGCGGGCATCCAGCTGGGCGACATCGACCACGTCGTGCTCGTCGGCGGCTCCACGCGCATGCCCGCCGTCGCCGATGTCGTGCGTGAGCTGACCGGCGGCCGTGAGCCCAACAAGGGCGTCAACCCGGACGAGGTCGTCGCCGTCGGCGCTGCGCTGCAGGCCGGTGTCATCAAGGGCGAGCGCAAGGACGTCCTGCTCATCGACGTCACCCCCCTGAGCCTCGGCATCGAGACCAAGGGCGGCGTGATGACCAAGCTCATCGAGCGCAACACGGCGATCCCGACCAAGCGCAGCGAGATCTTCTCCACCGCCGAGGACAACCAGCCGTCCGTGCTCATCCAGGTGTTCCAGGGCGAGCGCGAGTTCGCGCGCGACAACAAGCCGCTGGGCACCTTCGAGCTCACCGGCATCGCGCCCGCGCCGCGCGGCATCCCGCAGATCGAGGTCACCTTCGACATCGACGCGAACGGCATCGTGCACGTCTCCGCGAAGGACCGCGGCACCGGCAAGGAGCAGTCGATGACGATCACCGGCGGCTCGGCGCTGCCGAAGGACGACATCGACCGCATGATCAAGGAGGCCGAGGCGCACGCCGCCGAGGACAAGAAGCGTCGCGAGGAGGCCGAGACCCGCAACCAGGCGGAGTCGCTGGTCTACTCGACCGAGAAGGTGCTCCGCGACAACGGCGACAAGGTCCCCGACGACGTGAAGTCGCAGGTCGAGACGGCGGTCGCCGAGGCTCAAGACGGCGCTCGAGGGCACCGATGTCGAGGCCGTCAAGGCCAAGCAGTCGGCTCTCTCCGCCGTCGCGCAGAAGATCGGTGAGGCGATCTACGCGTCCGACGCCGCCGCCGAGTCGGGTGCGGCGCCCACGGGTGCGGCCGGCCCGGACGCGGCCGCGCCGGCCTCCGACGAGGACGTCGTCGACGCCGAGATCGTGGACGAGGACGAGAAGTGACGGAGCAGGGCCGGCACGCCGCCTCCGCCCCGGGCGGCCACGGCGAGGAGACGGAGGTCCGGTTCACCGACAAGCGGCGGATCGACCCGACGACCGGCCAGGTGCGCACGCCCGTGGCCGACGACGTCGCGGCCCCGCACGGCGACCCGCTCACCGGGGCTGCGGCTCCGGTGAGCGGGGCCCCCGGCCCCGAGGCGTCCGCCGAGCCGGACGCCCTGTCCGCCGCGGAGGCGGTGGCGGCGGAGCGGCTGGAGGACCTCCAGCGGCTGCAGGCCGAGTACGTCAACTACCGCCGTCGCGTGGACCGAGACCGCGCGGTCTCGGCCGAGCTGGCGGTCGCCGGCGTGCTCGAGGCGCTCCTGCCGGTGCTCGACGACATCGAGCTGGCCCGGCAGCACGGCGAGCTCGAGGGCGGCCCCTTCGCGTCCATCGCGGAGAAGCTCGAGGCGACCCTCGGCCGCTTCGGCTGGACGCGGTACGGCGCGGCCGGCGAGGTGTTCGACCCGCAGGTCCACGAGGCGCTCATGCACGCCGAGTCCGCCGAGGTCACCGAGCCGACCGTGACCCAGGTGCTCCAGCCAGGGCACCGCATCGGTGAGCGGATCGTGCGTGCTGCGCGGGTGGCGGTGACGGCGCCGCTGTGACCGGCGTCGCGTGGGGCGCCCGGCCCGGCGTCGGGCAGGGCAAGATCTGCTGGAGGGAGGTGCGATGACCGGCCAGGACTGGTTCGAGAAGGACTTCTACGCGACCCTCGGCGTGCCCAAGAACGCCGACGCCGCCGCGATCAAGAAGGCCTACCGCAAGCTGGCGCGCACCCTCCACCCCGACCACAACCCCGACGACGTGAGCGCCGAGAACCGCTTCAAGGAGGTCGGGGAGGCGTACGCCGTCCTCTCCGACCCGGAGCAGCGCAAGCAGTACGACGCCGTCCGGGCCATGGCGGGCGGCGGTGCCCGGTTCTCGGCCGGCCCGGGCGGCGCGGGGACCGCGGGGTTCGAGGACATCCTCGGCGGGCTCTTCGGCCCCGAGGCCGGCGGCGGGCGGATGCGGTACAGCACCGCGGGCGGCGGCGGTGGTGGCTTCGAGGACATCCTCGGTGGCCTCTTCGGCGGTGGCGGCGGCGCGGGGTTCCGCGCGCGCGGCGCGCAGAAGGGACAGGACATCGAGGCGACGACGACGCTGCCCTTCCGCCAGGCGATCGAGGGCTCGACGGTGTCGCTCACAGTCGAGGGGCGCCGGGTCAACGCCCGGATCCCGGCCGGCGTGCGCGACGGCCAGCGCATCCGGCTGCGTGGCAAGGGTCGCCCGGGTGACTCCGGCGGCCCCGCCGGCGACCTCGTGATCGCCGTGCACGTCGAGCCGCACCCGGTGTACGTGCTGGACGGTCACGACCTGCGCGTCACGGTCCCGGTGACGTTCGCCGAGGCGGCGCTGGGTGCGCAGATCGAGGTCCCGACCCTCGCCGGCCGGACGGTGCGACTCAAGGTGCCGCCGGGGACGCCGTCGGGCCGGACGCTGCGCGTCAAGGGCCACGGGGTCACGTCCCCGCAGGCCACGGGCGACCTGCTCGTCACGGTGCAGGTCGCGGTCCCGCAGAAGCTGTCCGCGCAGGCACGCGAGGCCGTCGAGGCCTTCGACGCCGCGACCGCCGACGGCGACGTCCGCGCCGACCTGCGCGCGAGGGCCGCGCAGTGAGCGGCGCCGGGTGAGGTGACCCGTGGTCTCGCCCGACACCCCGCTGTACGTGATCTCGGTCGCCGCCGAGCTCGCCGGCATGCACCCGCAGACGTTGCGGCAGTACGACCGGCTCGGCCTCGTGTCGCCCGGTCGCACGGCGGGTCGTGGCCGCCGCTACTCGCTGCGCGACGTCGCCAGGCTGCGTGAGGTGCAGCGCCTCTCGCAGGAGGAGGGCGTGAACCTCGCCGGCATCAAGCGGATCCTCGAGCTCGAGACCGAGGTTGAGCGCCTGAGCCAGCAGGTGGAGGCGCTCCGCATGCTCGCGGACCCCGGTCGGCGCGTCTTCACCGCCGGGCCGGAGGGCGAGGTCGTCGTGGTGCCGCGCGGGCACCGGCCGGCCCGGGTGAGCGCGAGCGGTGCGCTCGTCATCTGGCGGCCGACGCGCGGCTGACGACCCGGAACCGCCGTCGGCCGCGGCGGGACCGTCCTAGGGTCGAACCATGACGATCCCGGAGGGCACGAGCCCCGCCGTCGGACCGCAGCCCGCCCACCCGGGCCGGCCGGGCCGGACGCGGGGGCGGGCGCGCCCCACGCGGGCAGCGCGCCGCGCCGGCTACCTCGTGGCTGCCGCGTTCGACGTGCTCGTCCTGGTCGTGCTCCTGGTGAGTCCGGGCTGGGAGGCGGCGAGCTTCCTCACGGACGACGCCGGCCGCGTCGTCGGGCTCGTGGCGGCCTCGGTCGTGGTCTCGCTCCTGGTGAACCTCGTGTGGGTGGTGGCCGACCCGCCCCGCCTCCGCGCCCTGGGCGAGGTCGTGACGTCGGTGCTCGGCGTCGTCGTCTGCGCGCGGCTGCTCGACGTCTTCCCGTTCACGTTCGACGACGGCTCGCACTGGCCGACGGTGCTCCGGGTCCTGCTGTGGCTGGGCCTGGTCGGCTCGGCCATCGGCGTCGTGACGAACCTGGTCGCGGCTGTCCGTGGGCCGCGCACCCCGCCGTCGGCCTGAGCCGGGAACGGCCCGAGGGCGCGGCCTGTGCGGCCGCGCCCTCGGTGGTGGGGGGATGCTGACGTCTGTGCCCGGCGCTACCGCCGGAGGTGGTTGAGCAGGTCGACCGCGGCCTCGTGCGTCTCGGGCAGCGGCTCGATCCAGATGCGCGGTGGCGTCCGGACGAGGTCTGTGATGTGCAGCGTCTCGGCGTGCTCGTTGACCTGCTCGCGCATGCGCCGCACGGTCTCGCCGAGGTCGTAGTCGCGCGCGACGAGGACGGCGAACGCGCCGCCGCCGAGCGCCGCCATCGGGTGGCCGGGGTTGAGCGCGGAGGTGAGCGCACGGCCCATCGCCGCTGAGCGCGCCATCCGGCGCCACGGCGGCAGGTCACCCGTCGCGACGTCGACGAGGACGAGGCAGTGGGTGATGAACGCGTGGTGCGCGTGCTTGCGGGCGGCACCGAACGTCTCGGCGAGCCGCACGGACAGGTACTCGAGCGTGGGCAGGCCGGACTCGGGGTCGATGCAGCTGGCCTGCAGGGGCGTCGACTCGAGCGAGCTCGCCCAGCCCTCGCAGAGGGACCGGATGACCTCGAGGCCGGGGTCCCGGCCGATGAGCCGGAACAGGACGCCGACGTCGTCGAGCGTCTCCGCGATGCCGACGCCGGCGGCGCCGCGGACGTGCCCGAGCCGGTAGGCGGCCGCCGTGGCGGACATCCCGGCGGCGACAGCCTCGGTCAGGGCGTCGATGGCGGGGTGGTACCAGTCGCCCGGTCGCAGCCACACCGACTCGATGCTTTCGGTGCGCCACTGCTCGCGGAGCGTGGTGGCCCACGCGTCTCGCATCTCGCTGGTGGCGGTCACGGAGGATGAGAGGGCCGCCGCGAGTGTTCATGACGCGGGTTCGGCCCGTGGTGGCCCGTTCCGCCGCCAACGTCACCCGTTCGCGTGACGCTCTCACCCGATCCGACGGCTCACCGGGCTCAACATGCATGAGAACCTTTCCGATGGAGTGGTGTACCCGCGCGCGCGGATCACGCGCACGGGTCGAGCAGTGCCGGGGAGGGGGAGCGTGAGCATCAGCAGCAGCTGGTCACTGGCCAGCGATGCCGAGCTCATCACGGCGGTCCGCAGCGGCGAGACCGCCGCGTTCGGTGTGCTGTACGAGCGCCACTCCGCCGCGGCCCGTGCGGTCGCCCACCAGTACTCCAACTCCGCTGCCGACGCCGACGACGCCGTCTCGGACGCCTTCCAGCGGGTCTTCGCGACCATCCAGGGCGGCGGCGGCCCCGACGTCGCCTTCCGCGCGTACCTGTTCACCGTGATCCGCCGCGTCGCCATGACGCGCGTCGAGGCGGGTCGCCGGGTGCAGGCGACGGACGACATGACGTCGTTCGAGGATGCTTTCGGGGCGGCCGACTCCACCGAGATCCCTGCGATGGAGGGCTTCGAGCGGACCGTCGTCTCGCGCGCCTACAAGTCGCTGCCGGAGCGGTGGCAGGCCGTCCTTTGGTACACCGAGGTCGAGGAGATGACGCCGGCGGAGATCGCCCCGGTCCTCGGCCTGACGGCGAACGGCGTGGCCGCGCTCGCGTACCGTGCCCGTGAGGGCCTCCGGCAGGCCTACCTGCAGCAGCACCTCGGCGGCCCGACCAGCGAGGCGTGCACGATCGTCAACGCGAAGCTCGGCGCCTACGTGCGCGGCGGGCTCGCGAAGCGCGAGACGGCTCTGGTCGAGTCGCACCTGGACGAGTGCGGCGAGTGCCGCGCCCTGGTGCTCGAGCTGGGCGACGTCAACCACGGCATGCGCGCGATCATCGCGCCGCTCGTGCTCGGCGGTGTGGCGCTCAGCGTGCTGCACGGGCTGGGCTTCGGCGGCGCGGCCGGCGCGGTCGCGGCCGCGGCAGCGGCCGGTTCTGCGGGTGCGGCCGGAGCGGCGGGCGCAGCGGGCGGTGCGGGTATCGGCGCTGGTGGCGGCGTCAGCGTCGGGACTGGTGCCGGCGCTGGGGCTGGGGCTGGGGCTGGTGCAGGAGCGGGTGCCGCGAGCGCCGGCGTCGGGGTCGGCGCGGGTGCGGGCGCGGGCGCGGCTGGCGCTGCCGGGGCGGGCTCCTTGGCGACGGCGGCGGCGTCGGGCATGGCGGCGATCGGTGCGACGGCGCTGCAGGCCCAGCCGGCCGCGGCGACGTCGGGCACCCTCGCTATGGGCACCGCGGCGACGACGACGGCCGCGGCGGGCGCTGCGGGTGCGGGCGGCGTGGCCGCGACGGCAGCCGCGGGCGGGCTCGCCGCCGTGCTGGGTGCCCTCCCGGTGGCGGGCGTCGTCG
The DNA here is from genome assembly GCA_963807045.1 of uncultured Actinomycetota bacterium. Classification (GTDB taxonomy): domain Bacteria; phylum Actinomycetota; class Actinomycetes; order Actinomycetales; family Cellulomonadaceae; genus Actinotalea. Next base: position 1,650,760 of record CAWDZL010000002.1, read on the forward strand.
TGGCGGCGGCCAGCGTCGTGGTCGCAGGGTCGCTCGCGGTGGCCGGGATCGCCGGGGCATTCGACTCCGACGAGCCCGTGGTCGCCGAGCCCACCGCCGGAGCGACGTCGTCGGCCGAGCCGTCCACCGAGCCGGTGGACGAGCCGTCGGACGACGCGACACCCGCGCCGGAGCCGACGGTCCCCGCGACGGAGCCCACCAACATCCCGGTCGTCGAGGACGTCCCCGACGTCACCGACCCGGTCGTGCCGCCCGACGAGCCCGTGGCGCCGCCCGCCGCCCCGCCCGTAGACCCGCCGGTGAGCCCGCCCGTGGACCCGCCCGTCGTGCCGCCGGCCCCCGCGAACATCGTCGCGCCGGTGCCGGACCTCACCGCGGTCACGCTCGTGGACGGCAGCGCGGCACCCGTGCAGCTGACGATCACCAACGACGGCGGGACCGCCGCGCCGGTGCGGACGGACTTCGTCTTCCCGCCCGGCACGGTCGTGTCGGTCAAGGCGCTCCCGGCGCTCCTCGGTGCCGTGGGGATGTCGGCTGCCGGTGTCGAACCGACGGACTGGGTCTGCGATGCTCCGACGTCCACGGTTGAGGGCGTCGTCGCGTCGTGCCGTCTGGCGGAGCCCGCCCGGCGCCTCGAGCCGCCTGATCGCCGGCATCACCGTGACGGACCCGACGCTCGACGGCACGCGCACCCTCGATTTCGGCGTCCGCACCTGGGTGCCCTCGCTGAGCGCCCCGCCGACGCCGGCCCGCGCCAGCGTGCAGATCTCCTCCCCGAAGGCCCGCATCAGCGTTGGTGCGCCGACCGTGGCCACGGCGACGTTGCGGGGCGAGAACCGGCCTGACGACGTCGAGCCGGCGCACACGGACGCGACCTTCACCGTGACCAACAGCGGCACCCACGCTCCCGTGGACGTCACCGTGACCGGGGTGCCGGATGGCGTCGGTGTCCGCGCGGAGCTTCCCGTGGACGTGCACCCGGGGCAACGCCCTGACCTGCCACCTCGACGACCTGGCGCGCAACGCCTCCAGCGAGCTGACGTTGGTGTTCTCCGACTCGGCCACGCTCGTCGACGTCGCGACGACTGCCCCCGTCGTCGTGAGTGGGCCGTCCGACTCCGCGAGCGTCGCCCTGACCGTGCGGTCTGCGCCGGCCCGGTACGACGTCGAGATCACCCAGGGCTCGACCGCGCGCGCTGCGATCGACGCCGTCGTGAACCTGATCAACACCGGGCGCACGAGCGAGCCGGCCGCGCTGGTGGCCGTCGACCTCCCCGCAGGGTTCGCGCTGCGCGGCGGGCCTGACGGGTCCGACGACTGGACGACGACCTGCCCCGTCGGCGCGCTGGGCGACGTGTGCCGCCCCGTCGACGTGGGTGCCGGTGCAGCCGTCGACCTCGACCTGCGCCTTGTGGCCCCGCGCGGCGACGTGGCGGCCGGGGAGCACCCGATCCAGGTCCGCGTGGGCGGGACCGCCGCGGCGTCGTCGCTGCGGGTCAGCCCCGCCCCGGCCGACCTCAGCGGATCGACGGTCCTGGTCGCGCCGGACGCCGTGGAGAACGGCCATGTCGCCACCATCACCGCGGACGTCGTCAACAGCGGAGAGGCGGGGGCGTCCGCCACGGTCGCCATCGTGCTGCCGCCTGGCCTGAAGGCGCAGCCGAACCAGGGCTGGACGGAGTCCGCCGGTCGCCTGACGCTCCCGGTCGAGGTCCCGGCGTCGGCCACGGTGAGCACGCAGCTCCTGGTGCGCAACGTGAACCCGGGTTCCGCGGCCGCGCAACAGGACGTCGAGTGGGCCGTCGAGATGGCCGGGAGCGACGTCGTCGCCGGCCGGTACCGCGTCACGCTCGGCGAGGCGACCCCGACGCCGACTGCGGACTTCTCGGCCAGCTCGTCGACGATGACGGGTACCGACCCGCTGGCCGTGGGCGACAACGCCACTGTGGCAGTCACGCTGAGCAACGCAGGGTCGGCAGAGGGCACCGCGACCGCCGTCGTGACCGTCCCCGACTCCATGAACGTGACCGAGGCGACGGGCTGGACAGCGGCGGGCAACGAGTTGCGGCAGACCGTCACGGTTCCCGCAGGTGACTATGCGGAACTGCGGCCGATCCACCTGCAGAACGTGAACGCCTCTGCCGTTGCGCAGGCCGTGGATGTCGGCGTCCGCGCGGAGGTTGCGGGCACGCCGGTGTACGAGACGAGTCACACTATGACTCTCCAGCCACCGGCCGCCCCGGCGATCGCGCTCGGGGTGCCGACGAACCTGACTGTGAAGAGCAAGGCCGAGGTTCCGCTGCCGCTGACCGTGACGAACGGCGGCACCGCGAAGGCGACGGGAGTCCACCTCTCGGTCGACCTCCCGGCAGACGTGACGTTTCAGAGCTTCGACGGAGCATCGTGGACCTGCCATCCGCCGCTTGGGCCGGCCGGAGCCAACGGCACCGTCACGTGCGACCTCGGTCAGAACCTCGCCGCCGGGGCCTCGATCCCCATCACCTTGAGGGTGGCCGCCGGCAACGGTGCCGACGGCAAGCAGATCGTCAGCTGGATCGACTACGACGGCCCGCGCGTCACCGACCGGGTCCCGACGGCGGTCAGCGTGACGGATCAGCTCCCGGCCTGCGCCCCGGGATGGACGTTCGGGGCGTACTACGAGGTCGGCGCGACCGCCTCGTACATGTCGGTGAACTACGAGCGGACCTTCGGGGCCGTGTCGTACCTGCCGCCGCCGAGCATCACGTCCCGCTGGACCTTCCAGGGGCCCTGCGCCTGAGCCACTCCCGCGCGACGCTCGGTGCCGACCCGCGCTGGCCCTGAGACGCGCTGGCCTTGACACGCGCTGGCCTCGACCCGGCCGCCCGGCGTCGGGCACCGCCCCGTCGTCGCCCGCGAGCAGCCCGCGCCCGTCGTCGGCGTCGGGAGTGGGGGAGAGCGACCCCTGGACGTGCGAGGGGCCCGCGCCCCCCGGCACGGGCCCCATTCGCGCTGGTCCTGCGCCCCCCGACGCCGGTCCAGCTTGCCGGTCCTACGCCCCCCGACGTAGTACCAGCTGTGGAGGTTGCGCTGCCGGGCCGCGGAACGAAGCCCCCTGGTTCAGGCGACCCGGCAGCGCAGGGTCCTCAGTCAGCATCCCCCGAGCCGACGAGGACAACCTCGGGGGTGGGGTCACAGCGATAACCCACACCCCTGATGGTGACGATCTGCGGGCAGCCCCCCAGCTTCTCCCGCAGCCGTCGCACATGAACGTCGATGGTGCGCGTGCCGTTGCTCCACGCCGCGCGCCGATGCCACACGTGCTCGAGAAGTTCCTCGCGCGTGACGGCCCGGTGCGGTGCGCGCAGCAGGTACTCCAGCAGCGCGAACTCCTTGTAGGTGAACGGCACGGATCGGCCGTCCACGGTGACCTCGTGGGCCGAAGGGTCCACGATGACTTCGCGCCGCGTCGGCACCGCGTGGATGCGGCGTGCGCGGCCGAGGAAGGGGCCCGGGTCGGCAGCGGCGAGCTGCTCCCGGACGCGGGTGACGAGCGCTCCGTGCGGCCCGCGCCCACCGAGCGTGAGCGCGGCGTGGGTGCGGGCGTCGGGCGCCATCTCGGCGACGATGTTCTCGATCGCCCGGGCGAGGTCCACCAGGGCGGCGCGCTCGGCCGGCCCGGCGTCGGTGTCGAGGCCGACGTAGAGCGCCAGGCCGGGGACCGGCGTGCGGGACTGCAGCGGCGCCTCTGGCGCCCCTGTCACAGTGAGTGAGACTGCAGTCATGGAATGAGTGTGACTGGCGATGCCCTCGCCGCCAACGCCCTCCATGGTCGATCTCAAATACTGGACCTTTACCCCCGACAGTATACGCGAAAACGCGGCGCAAAAGCGCACAGAAACGGACAAAGCGGCGCGGGTGAAAAGGACTGCCTCATCACCCGTTTGGAGTAGTCACGCCGCGCTGTTACTGACCGGTATGACAAGGCGGCTGTGACTTGGGGGGCCGCGCCGCGCGCTGCGCGCCTCATGCGCAGGGCTGCACCCGCCCGACGGGCCGGGGCCAGGCAAGCGGGCCGCGCGCGTGCCGAGCGGCGACACGACGACGCCCCGCCGGCCATGACCGGCGGGGCGTGGGGTCGGAGCTCAGACCAGGCCGTAGAGGCGGTCGCCCGCGTCGCCGAGGCCCGGGACGATGTATGCCTTCTCGTTGAGGCGCTCGTCGACAGCGGCAACGACGACCGCCACGTCCGCGCGATCGCCCACGTGGTTCTCCAACAGCTCGATGCCCTCGGGCGCCGCGATCAGGCAGATGCACGTGACGTCGTGCGCGCCGCGCTCGAACAGGTAGTCGACAGTCGCGGCCAGCGTGCCGCCCGTGGCGAGCATCGGGTCGAGCACGAAGCACTGGCGACCCGTCAGGTCGTCGGGGAGGCGGTTCGCGTAGGTGATCGCCTGGAGCGTCTCCTCGTCGCGACGCAGGCCCAGGAAGCCGACCTCCGCCGTCGGGAGCAGCTTCATCATGCCCGCGAGCATTCCCAGGCCCGCGCGGAGCACCGGGACGACGATCGGCTTCGGGTCGGCCATGTGCGTGCCGATGGTCGCCGCGACCGGTGTGATCACCTCGCGCTGCTCGGTGCGCACGTCGCGTGTCGCCTCGTAGGCGAGGAGCGTGACGAGCTCGTCCACCAGCTCTCGGAAGGTCGCCTGAGGCGTGTTCTTGTCCCGGAGGACGCTGAGCTTGTGGGAGATGAGGGGGTGGTCGGCGACGTGCAGGCGCATGGCTGCACGGTACCGGGTCGGCCGCCTTCCGAGTGCCGCTACCGTGGCCGCGGAGGTGGCGACGTGACGGTGCACGACGACGACGCGCGGGCGATGCGGGCGGCGCTCGCCGAGGCGCGCCTCGCCCTGGGCACGGGCGACGTACCCGTCGGGGCCGTCGTCGTCGGGCCGGACGGCGCCGTGGTCGCGACCGGCCGGAACGCGCGCGAGGCGACGGGGGACCCGACGGCGCACGCCGAGGTGCTCGCGCTCCGCGACGCTGCCGAGCGGCTCGGCAGGTGGCGGCTCGACGACTGCACCCTCGTCGTGACCCTCGAGCCGTGCGCGATGTGTGCCGGGGCGATCGTTCTCGCGCGCGTGCCGCGGCTGGTCATGGGCGCGTGGGACCCGAAGGCCGGCGCCTGCGGCTCGGTGCACGACCTGGTGCGGGACCGTCGGCTCAACCACCGCGTCGAGGTGGTGCCGGAGGTGCTCGCGGAGGAGTGCGCCGCGGTCCTACGCACGTTCTTCGAAGCCCAGCGGTAGGCGCGAGCGCTGCCGGCGCACGTGACCGCTGCCGTTGGGACGGCAGTGCTGGCGTGGGGTGGCAGCGCTCGGCAACGGCGGGGGGCGGGGGTGGCTGTGGGCTCGGCGCTCACCCGGTCGCGGTGCGTGACACCTCGGCGGGGTCCGCCGGGGCAAGGTCCATGTGGATGAGCTCCCAGACGTGGCCGTCGGGGTCCGCGAAGCTGTGCCCGTACATCGGGCCCTCGGCGACCGCCCGACGCGCCGTGCCGCCGGCGGCCACGGCGCGGGCGACCAGGTCGTCCACCTCTGCACGGCTCGACGCCGAGAGGGCGTTGAGCGCCTGCGTGGTCACCCACGGGTCGGCGATCTCGGTGTCGACGAAGTCCCGGAAGCGCGTGTGCGCCAGGAGCATGACTGCGATGGTGCGCGAGATGACGATGCACGTGACCTGATGGTCGGAGTACTCCTCGTTCACCTCGAAGCCGAGGGCCGTGTAGAAGGCGCGGGAGGCACCGACGTCGCGGACGGGCAGGTTGACGAAGATCATGCGGTCCACGGCCGCCTCCAGGTCTCGCATCGACGGGTCAGGGTTATGACCGGTGGCCATTGGTGAACTCATCGGGACTTTTGTCCCGGAAGCCCTGGCCATCGGGCGCCGACGCCGCCTACCGTCGAGGGGTGACCGCGACGCTCACCGAGCAGGACTTCCTCGCGCTCGTCCAGCCGCTGCGCCGGGAGATCCTGGCGCACTGCTACCGGATGGTCGGCTCGCTGCACGAGGCCGAGGACCTCGTGCAGGAGACCTACCTGCGCGCCTGGCGTGCGTTCCACGGCTTCGAGGGCCGTTCCTCCGTGCGCACCTGGATGTACCGGATCGCCACGAACACGTGCCTGACGGCGATCGAGGCCGCGCCCCGCCGCCCCCTGCCGACCGGGCTGGGCACCGCGCCGTCCGACCCGGAGGGCGCCATCCACACCCGGCCCGAGGTGACGTGGCTCGAGCCGGTGCCCGACGCCGTCCTGTGGGCAGACGCCGAGCCGGACCCGGGCGCCGTCGTCGTCGACCGCGAGACCGTGCGCCTCGCGTTCGTCGCCGCCCTCCAGCACCTCACCGGCCAGCAGCGCGCCGTGCTGCTGCTGCGGGACGTGCTCGCCTGGCACGCCGACGAGGTCGCCGACGTCCTCGGCCTGTCCGTCGGCGCCGTCACGAGCACGCTCCAGCGAGCCCGTGCGCACCTCGCCCGGGTGCAGGGCGACCGGCCGGCGCACCTGCCCGACGACGACCCACGGCTCGCCGCGCTCCTCGACGAGTACGTGGCCGCGTTCGAGGCCTACGACGTCGACCGGATCGTCGCGCTGCTCACCGCCGACGCGGTCTGGGACATGCCGCCGTTCGAGGAGTGGTTCGTCGGCGCGGAGGACATCGGGCGGCTCGTGCGCACCCAGTGCCCCGCAACCGGGCCGGAGTCGATGCGGCTGCGGCACACGCGCGCGAACGGGGGCACGCCCGCGTTCGGCCTCTACATGCTCGGCCTCGACGGCGTGCACCGTGCCTTCCAGCTGCACGTGCTCACCCCGACCGCCGACGGCGTCGCGGCCGTCACCGCGTTCTTCGACACCTCCCTCTTTCCCGCCTTCGGGCTGCCCATGGAGCTGCCGGTGGAGGTCGGCGCCGGGCGGGGGCCGGGGCACGCCGTCGTGGGCTGAGCGATCGGGTACCCTTTCTGCGCTGGGTAGCGTGTCCGAGCGGCCTAAGGAGCACGCCTCGAAAGCGTGTGAGGGTGAGAGCCCTCCGTGAGTTCGAATCTCACCGCTACCGCCAGCTCGACGCCCGGGTCCCGCAAGGGGTCCGGGCGTCGTCGTCTACCCGGCTCCGGTCAGTGGCGGTCTTCGGCGTTCGGCTCGACCCAGCGGTAGCGGCGCTTGGGGCTACGTGAGGCTCCAATGGCAACGACGGAGCCCTCGTCCGCAAGCACGCCGAGGTCCTTCAGGACGGACGACCGTGACCGGCCCGTGAGGCTCACGAGCTCGTTCGCCGTGAGCTCCCGCGCCCGGTGCAGGGCCTCAGGGACTGTCGGCAGCAGGCCGGTGAACAGGTCCGGCTCGGCGGCTCGTCCGACGGCGGTCGGGTCGAGGACGTACTGCGCATACCGTCGGCCGCCCTCCTTGATTGCCAGTCCTTGGTCGACGAGGTCGCGGAGGACCTGGCCCGCCACGATCCGATCCACGCCCCACTGGCGCAGCATCGCGTTGGTGAGATAGCCCTCGCGGAGCATTGCGAGAGCGATGTGGTGGGCCTGAGTCGGCAAGTGCGCGTGCAACCCTGCGATCCAGCGTCGGGCGTCGGCGCTCAACAGCTCGGAGCGCGCCATGGTGACGACGAAGCTCGTGATCGAGCTCTGGAACTGCGGCCGTGGCAGACCGCGTCGCCGGGCGACGTCGAGCATTGCTGGGATCCCGGAGGAGCGGTTCTCGGCGACGAGCTCGGTGGACGAGGGAAGGTATGTGTCGGCGAGGAGGCTCGCCAGGACTGCGTTGCGCGAGGAAGAGACGCCTTCCTCGCCCAGCTCATCCACGAGCACGCCACCGTAGAGGCCTCCCGGGCTCCGAATGACCAGCCGGTCAGGGTGGAGGTCGATCTGGACTTGCGTGCCCCTGGTGACCGGGCTGTAGTCGCGGTGCATGAGCGCGTTGACGACCGCTTCACGGACAGCCTCGAGCGGGTACTCCACCTCGTCGACGCGCCCTCCATGGTCGGTGATGACGGCGCGGACAGCGAGGTTCCGCCGGAGGGCGGCGAGGGTGGTCTCGACCATCTCTGGGATGGAGCCCCGAACCGTCTGGTTGTCCAGGAAGCGGGTTCCCGAGTCGTCGTGTGGGCCGTGGACGACGACTGACACCATTAGCTGGGGGAAGAACTGCTGAGGGAACTGCCCGAACGTGAGCAGGCCGGCCAAGGTCAGAGGCGAGTCGGGAGCAAGGCCTGTGGTGATGCCGAGGCGGTAGAGCATGCCTGCCTCGTCGGCCTGTGCGAGCTTGGGATAGCCGGAGCGAAGGCGCTGCAGTGTGCGCCGCAGTGCGTCGGTCTCCAGGTCGTGGCTGGACGTGCCCGCAACGGGCTCGCGGTCATAGGTGGGCTGGGTGCGCGAGGCCATGACCATCGCGATCTCGGCCTGGCTCATGTGCCGGTCGCCGTCTCCTCCGCGGAGGTATGAGCCATTCACGACACCTTGGCTCGTCACGTACACGGGGCGCCGGTCCGCCGTCACGGCGGGTACCTCGGCGACGACGATGCTGCTTCCTTCCACCTCGACGATGTTGGTGCTGATGATGAGCGGGGGGGTGATGTCGTCTCTCGACATCTGCACGAGTCCGTCGCGGATCGCGACCGGGTCGCTAAGGGCGCGAGTCGCGAATCCCGCGTCCTCGTCCACCCCGAGGAGGATTGCGCCGCCGTCACTGTTGGAGAAGGCGGACAGCGTCTCGCGAAGCGTCTTGGGAAGTCCGCCTGCAGCCAGCTTCGCCTCGACGCCTGTCGGTTCTCCGCCGATGCGCCGCAGGGCCGAGAGAGTCTCGATGACATCGTCGGCGTTCACAGCCTTCATCTCAGCACCCAACTTCGTAGTTGCCAAGTACTTCGTGAAGTTGAGTGTGAAGTGTGTGAAGTGGGCGGCTGCCGAGGATGCCCGCCGCGGCCGAACTAGGCTGCCCGCGTGCTCGTGCTGCTGCCGCCATCGGAGTCCAAGCGGCCGCCCCGCCGCGCCGGTCGGCCCGTCGACCTCGCGGCGCTCTCGTTCCCCGCGCTGACCGCCACCCGCGAGCGCGTGCTCGCGGCGCTCATCGAGACCTGCCGCCTGCCCGACGCCGTCGCGCGCCTGCTCGCCGGGCCCTCCCTGGCCGAGGAGGTCGCGCGCAACGTGCGGGTGCGCGAGCTGCCGGCGCGCCCGGCGCTCGAGGTCTACGCAGGCGTCCTCTACGACGCGCTCGACGCCGCGACGCTCACCCCGCCGGCGAAGCGACGGGCGGCCGCCCGGCTCCTGGTGGTCTCCGGGTTGTGGGGTGCCGTCCGGCCCACCGACCGGATCCCGCCCTACCGGCTCAACGTCTGTGCGCGGCTCGTTGACCTGCCCGCGCTGGAGCCGCTGTGGCGCGAGGTGCTCCCGGCCGCGCTGGCGGATGCGGCCGGGCCGCGCGGCGTCGTCGTCGACTGCCGCTCGTCCAGCTACGTGGCCATGGGGATGCCCGCCGGCATCACCGACCGGACCGTCGCGGTGCGCGTCCTGCGGGAGGCCGACGGCCGCCGCAGCGTCGTCAGTCACATGGCCAAGCACACCCGCGGGCTGGTCGCCCGGCACCTGCTCGAGACCGGTGCAGACCCGCGCACGCCCGAGGCGCTCGGCGCCGCGCTCGCCGACCGGTGGCCGGTGGAGCTGACGCCCCCGCTGCGTGCCAGCCGCCCGTGGACGCTCGACGTGGTGGTCGCCGCGCCGACGCAGCCCGGTTGCTAGGGTCGGCAAGCGTGAGCCACAACACGCAGCAGGACCCACCTGGCACCCCGTCGACCGCGAGCGGGCTCGGCAAGGAGCTGGCCCGCGACCTCCGCGAAGGCATGGTCGAGATCGTCGTCTGGGCGCTCGCCGTCGTCGTCCTCGTCGTCCTGCCCGCCTGGATCGGCTCGCTCGTCGCCGGCGGGACGGGCCTGCTGATCGGTGCGGTCCTCGGCATCGTGGTGCTCGGCACCCTGTGGGTCGTGATGCTCGTGCGCGGCGCCAAGCTCGCCGCGGCGCTCTGGCGGCGCACGCCGCCGGCCTGAGCGCCGCGGGCGCCGCTCACTGCTGGAACGGCGCCTTCGGCAGCACGTCGTCGACCTGTTCGAGCGCGTCCGTGACCGGCTGCAGCCGGTCCAGCCACGGGTCCACGGCGTCGGCGATCGGGCCCACGACGTCGTCGATCCCGTCCCGCAGTGGCGTCTGCATGCCGGTCTGACCGGAGCGCTGGTCGTCGATCTCGTCCGCGACGATGTCCCGCCCGCCCTTGAGCAACGCATCGATCGCGCCCGAGATCGGCTTGCCGTCGAGGCCGGTGATGTTGCTCACGATCGGCTTGAGGATCATGCCCTTCACCAGGAGCGTCTTGATGAAGAAGCCCTCCCGGCTGAAGGCACTCATCGCGTTGACGGCCTTGAGGAACTCGGCGAGCTTCGTGAGCAGCTGTGCGACGCGCGCGAGGATCGCCGCGATCCGGGAGCCGGCCACCGCCGCCTCCGCGGCCGCCGCCGCTGCCCCGGCGAGGGCCGAGGCGCCCCAGGTCACGAACGACAGGGCGAGCGAGACCGCCAGGCTCAGCAGCGCCCACTCGATCAGCTCCTGGATGACCGCGGCGACCATGTCCTCCGCGGTCTTGACCTCCATGGCGGCGTCGTCGAGGAACTCGGCCGTCTCGGCGCAGCCCTTGGCGAGCTCCTCCACTTGCGCGAGGAGCTCCGTCATCGTGCCCTGGAAGGCGTCGCTCGCCTCGCCCGCCCACGACGAGGCCAGCGGTGCGATGACGTCGCGGTGGTGCTGCTCGAGCTGGCGCACGGTCGCCGCGAGGTCGCGCCAGCGCTGAGCCGTGGACTTCACTTCCTCCGAGTCGCCGGTGACGCAGTCCAGCATGTCCGCCAGCGGAGCCACGACGGGCCGGAGGATCGAGTCCATCAGGCCGTCGAGCGGCGACATCCACGCGTTGATCTTGTCCCAGACGGAGATGCCTGCGGTGACGGTCATCAACGCCCCCCGAGGCGGGTGTGTGCGTCGGCCGCCTGGCGGTCGATGCCCTCGTACGTCGCGACGGCGGCCAGCAGTCCGTCGCCGATGTTCGTGTAGATCTCCTTCAGGGCGGTGAGCGCCTGGCCGAGCCCGTCGTACCGGCCGCGGAACGCGGCGAGGATCTCGTCCGACTGCGGCAGCTTGCCGAGGCTCCCGTCGGGGAGGTTCAGCGCCGGGCGGCCGCTCTCGAGTCTCGCCGTAGCGGGTCGACATCGTCGTGTGCTCGCGCGCCGCCGTCCGCAGCGCTTCGTAGTCGACCTCGAAGCCCGCGACGCTCATGCCTGCTCCTCCCGCCGCCGCGCCCGTTCGGCGTCGAGGGCGTCCAGCGTGGCCTGCGGCACGCGGCCGGCGATCATCTCGCGCACCGCGTCCGCGCCGGGCATGCCGGCCGTGAGGGCGGCGACGGCCTCGGTGACGTCCTGCTGCGCGCGTCCGGCTGCCTCGAGCACCGCCGCGCGCAGCTGCTCGCGGTTCAGACGCTCGGCGTGCTCGGCGAAGTCCACGTCGACGAGGGTGCCCGCCGGCCCGACCGTGACGGTGACCGTCCGGTCCGTGCTGCGTCCCACCCCGCGCGCCGCGCGGAGCCCGTCCTGGAGCTCGGCTGCTGCGTCGAGTCTCTGCTGGGCCTCCAGCTGAAGCCGGGCCACCCATTCCGTTGTGCTGCTCATCCCTCAACCCCCGTTGCGTCGGACGGTGGCAACCGTAGGGCAAATCGGACAGCCGCGGGGGGCGTCCGCGCCCGCACTCACCAGATCGGGTGGTCGGACCGGCGGCGTAGGGTCGCCCGTCATGGGGTTCGAGGGCAGGCGCGGGGCCGTCGTCGTGGTCGTTGTCGTGGCTGCCGCGCTCGTCGCGGCGGGCATCGCCGCCGCGGTACGGGCCGCGTCCCCCACCCCCACCCGGTCCGGCCCGACGGCGTCCGCCACCCCTGCGCCGTCCGCCACGCCGACGCCGTCCGCCGCGCCCGATCCCACCGCGGTCCCGACCGCCGCTCCCCTCGGGGTCGCGTGGACCCCGCTCGCCCCCGGCACCGCCTGGCAGTGGCAGATCGACGGCGAGGCGATCGACGAGACCGTGCTGGACGGTGTCGTCGGGCCCCGGATGTACGACGTCGACGCCGAGGCGACCGACGCGGCGACCATCCGGCGCCTGCAGGACGCCGGCATCGTCGTCGTCTGCTACGTCGAGACTGGCGCGTGGGAGTCGTACCGGGCGGATGCCGCCGCGTTCCCCGAGGAGGTGCTCGGCGCGGGTGTCGACGGCTACCCCGAGGAGCGCTGGCTCGACGTGCGACGGCTCGACGTCCTGCTGCCGCTCATGACGGCGCGGCTGGACGCGGCGGCGGCCAAGGGCTGCGACGGCGTCGAGCCGGATCTCGACGACGGCTACACCGCCGACACCGGCTTCCCCATCACCGAGGACGACCAGGTCGCGTACGACACGGCGCTCGTCGAGGCCGCGCACGCGCGCGGGATGTCCATGGGCCTGAAGAACGGGCCGGGCCTCGCGGCGCGGATGGCGCCCGTCGCCGACTGGGCGCTCAACGAGAGCTGCGCGCTGTACGACGAGTGCGGCGCCTACGCGGCCTTCGTCGCGCTCAGCAAGGCGGTGTTCCACGTCGAGTACTCGGCCGAGGGTCAGACGCTCGAGGACTTCTGCGCCGCCGACGCCGCCGCCGGCTTCGACGGGATCCTCAAGGAGTCGAGCGAGACGCTGCACGCGCGGCCGTGGGCGGCCTGCCCTTGACCGCGGCGCCCGGCCCGCCCGACCCGCCCGACCCGCCCGACTGCGACCGGGGCCGTCGGTGCGAAGGGCGGGCGCCGGCACGGCATGCTTGTCCCCGGACGCGCGCATGCGTGCGACGGCGTCCTCGGCGGAAGGCGGGGGAGATGCGGCGGTGGCTGGTGGCATCGGCCGCTGTGGTCTGCCTGCTGCTCGCCGGGTGCTCGGGTGGCGACCGGATCTTCGGGGACCCGCTGGCCGACACCGTGCGCGGTGTCCAGGGCGGCGAGTGCTTCGCCCAGAGCGGCGGGCACGGCTTCGACATCACGCGCGAGGTCGCGTGCTCCCGCGAGCACGTGTGGGAGGTGGTGGGCACCATCCCGCTGCCCGAGGGCTACGCCGACGCCGACTACGCCGACCTCCTGGGCCCGTCGGGTGCTCTGGTCGACGACGTCTTCCGGCCCGCCATGCGCCAGTGCGTGCCGATGGTGGCCAAGGCGGCCGGCCTGACTGCGGCGCTCGACGGCGTCGACCCCCTCGGGCCGGACGCCCTGGCGTGGCCGGGCTTCTCAGGCGGAGTGCTCGTCGTCGCCACGCCACCCAGCGTCTGGGCGGAGGCGCACGCCCTGCTCTGCGCGGTCGAGTGGCGCGGCGCGGACGGCCACCCGGCCGGCGTGACGTCGGACGACGAGCGTCCCGCGATCGCGAGCTTCACGCAGGCCGAGCCGCCGGAGCGCCGCGTGTGCCGCACCGTGGACGCCAGCGGCGCCTACCGGACGGCCGACTGCGCGAGACCGCACGACGCCGAGTTCCTGTTCTCCTACGACGCTGCGGTGCACGGGCCGGACTTCGTCACACGCGTGACGCCCGGCGCGCTCACGCCCGAGGACTGGGCGGTGCTCGACGCGGCGTGCTGGGCGGCGGCGCCAGGCGTCTTCGGCGCCGACCGGACGCTGACCGACGTGGTGATCATCGCGGACGTCGACGAGCGGACCTGGGGGGCCGGCCCCTTGGGCACCGACTCGCACCGCGTCGCGTGCATGGCGATGTCGAGTCAGCCCGGCCAGCGGCTCGACGGGCCGGTCTGGGGGCTGGGCGACGAGCCGGCGGCGCTCGTGTCGGTGTCGTGAGCGGCGAGCCCGCCGAGGCGGCCGTCCCCGAGCCGGTGATCCCGCCGCGGCGCCTGCGGCGCACGCTGCTGGTCGTGGCGGGCCTCAACGCCGCGTACTTCGGGGTGGAGGCGACGGTCGCGCTCGCCATCGGCTCCGTGTCGCTGCTGGCCGACAGCGTGGACTTCATCGAGGACACGGCGGTCAACCTGCTCGTGGTCCTCGCGCTCGGCTGGTCGCTGCGGGCGCGCGCGCGGACCGGCAAGGTGCTCGCCGTCGTCATCCTGCTGCCCGCGCTGGCCGCCGCGTGGGAGGCGTTCGTCAAGGCGGGTGACCCCGCGCCGCCCGAGCCGCTGGCACTCGCCCTCACGGCCGGCGGCGCCGCGGTGGTCAACGGCACGTGCGCGCTCATCCTGCTCCGCGTCCGCAGGCACGGCGGCTCCCTGACCCACGGCGCCTGGCTGGCGGCCCGCAACGACGTGCTGGTGAACCTGGCGATCATCGCCGTCGGCGGCGTCACGGCCTGGACGGCCAGCGGCTGGCCGGACATCCTGCTCGGCGTCGGCATCATCGTGCTCAACGCGACCGCCGCGCGCGAGGTCTGGGAGCTGGCGGAGTCCGAGACGGTCGCCGCCCGGGCGCTCGCCGGCGAGGACGTGGACGACTGACACCGCCCGCGGGACGCACGTCCCGGCTGTCGAGGCCGGACGCGCGCGATCGTGACAGCTACCCCCTGGAAGGAGGCCGGCGATGACCGCCGCCCCATCGCCCGTCCCACCCGTCGAGCCGTGGCTGCTGCAGCTCGGTGAGATCGGCGTCTCACCCAGCTGGGTCGTGATGCCGAGCGGGACCGCGCCGCTGGCCGGCTCTCAGTGGTGGGCCGCGCAGCGCAGCGCCTACACCCAGCACATCCCGGTGTGGGCGATCGTGCTGGCCGTGGTGCTGTTCCCGATCGGGCTGCTGTTCCTCCTGGCCAAGGAGACACGGGTGTCGACGTGGGTCGAGGTCACGGTGCGCTCCGGCGGCCTCACGCACGTGACGACCGTGCCCGCCCACCCCGCGCAGGTCCCGTACGTGTTCGGGCAGGTCGAGTACGTGCGCGGCCTGGCCAGCCGCCCGGCGGAGGGACACGCATGGACCTGAGGATCTTCACCGAGCCGCAGCAGGGCGCGACCTACGACGACCTCCTCGCCCTCGCGCAGGCCACCGAGCGGCTGGGCTTCGACGCGTTCTTCCGGTCTGACCACTACCTCGCCATGGGCTCGGGGGACGGCTTGCCCGGCCCGACCGACGCCTGGGTCACCCTGGCGGGCCTCGCCCGCGAGACCGAGCGGGTCCGCCTGGGCACCCTCGTCACGTCGGCGACCTTCCGGTTGCCGGGCGTGCTCGCGATCCAGGCCGCGCAGGTCGACCAGATGTCCGGCGGGCGGCTCGAGATGGGCCTCGGCGCCGGCTGGTTCGCGGCCGAGCACGCCGCATACGGCATCCCGTTCCCCGACCGGCGGTTCGGGCTGCTCACCGAGCAGCTGGAGATCCTCACCGGCCTGTGGGGCACCCCCGTCGGCAAGCGCTTCGCGTACGACGGCGAGCACTACCGCCTCGCGGACTCGCCCGCCCTGCCCAAGCCGGTCCAGGAGCGGGCCGCGGCGCCCGGCGTCCCGGGGGTCCCGCTGATCGTCGGCGGCACCGGTGCCACGCGGACCCCGGCCCTGGCCGCGCGGTTTGCCGATGAGTTCAACCTCCCCTTCCCGGATCTCGCGACGATCCCGACGGCGTTCGGCCGCGTCCGGGACGCGTGCGCGGCGATCGGGCGCTCGCCGGAGAGCCTCGTGTGGTCCGTCGCACTGGTGATGGCCGTCGGGGCCGACGACGCCGAGGCCCGGCGTCGCTCGGAGGCCATCGGGCGGGACGCCGCGGAGGTGCGGACGGTCGGCGTCGCCGGCACGGTTGCCGAGGCCGTCGACCGGCTCGGCGCGCTCGCCGAGCTCGGCATCCAGCGCGTCTACCTGCAGACGCTGGACGTGCGTGACCTCGACCATCTCGAGCTTGTCGCGGCGGAGGTCGCGCCCCGGCTCTGAGCGCTACGCCCCGACGTCGGACAGGTCGTCGTCGCGCTCGGCTGACGACCCTGCCGGCACGGCCCGCCCGGCGCGCACGACACCGGCTGCGGCCAACCCGAGCACCACCACGAGCAGGACGTTGCGGACGGCCAGCCCGATGCTCACCGCGTTCGCCCCGGCCAGCATCTGCTGGTAGGCCCACGGGAACACCCACTGCGTCAGGCCCGCGACCACGAGCAGCGCCCCGGCCGACGCCGGGAGCCAGCGCGGCAGCCCGCTGCCCTCGCCGGGTGCGTCGGCCCCGTCACTCGCGCCACGCCCCGCCGCGAGGGCCACCGCCACCGGCGCGGCCAGCCAGCTGAGGTACTGCGGCGAGAGCACCTTGTCGAACGCGATGAGCACGGTGAGGACGAGCAGCGCGCCGGGCGCCAGGACGGCGGTCGCATCGCCGCGTCGCGAGGCCCACCACAGCAGAGCGGCCGTCACGCCGGCCGCCAGAGCCAGCGCGACGTTCAGCGCCCGGGCTGCCCCGGCCGTGCCGGGCCCTGCGATCTCCCAGGTCACGAGCTGCTGGTTGAGGAACACGGTGACGTCGGGGTTCCCCGCCGCGTGCTGGAGCACCCACGGGGTCGCGGCGACCGCCTCGACCTGCAGGCCGCGGCCCTCCTGTGCCGAGAGGAACGAGAGGAGGTTCGGCAGGCCCCCGAGCGCCGTCGTCACCGCCGCGACCGCCGCACACACGGCCGCGGCCGGCACGACGACGTCCCGCACGGGCCGCCGGACCGCCGTCAGCAAGGGCAGCACGAGGGCGCCGGGCGCGACCTTGACCCAGGCGCCGGCCGTGAGGATCACCGCTGCGACGCGGGGCCGGCGGACCGCCGCGAGCAGCCCCACCACCATGACCGGCGCTGCGACGGCGTCGAGCCGGCCCATCGCGACGGGTCCGAGCGCCGCGAGGTAGGCCATCCACCACAGCGCGCCGAGCGCACCGGGGCGGCCCCGGCGCAGCAGCCAGGCGACCGCGACGGCGTCGAGCACCGTGACGAGGGCGCACCAGGCAGCGGCGTAGGCGGCGGTGTCGACCGTCGTGACCAGGGCGGGAACCAGCATCGGCACGATCGCGCCGACCGGGTAGACCCACGGCCCCTCGAGTACGGGCCACTGGCCGTCGTGCGCACCGAGGTGCATCCACCAGCGGTACAGGTCGACGTCCCAGAAGGACTCCTGCGGTGCGATGACGACGCCCACCAGGGCGAGCCAGGCGTGGACGACGGCGAAGACGACCCACACGGTGACGCGCGTGCGCCGATCCGCCGGGCCGGGCGCGACGAGGGCGCGCGCGACCCCGAGGGGTCGAAGGGTGCTGAGCTGGGTGCGCATGCTGGGCCTGCTGATCAGCTCGCCCCTCCCGCCGCGAACCCGAAGACGGCGACGCCGGCGAGCATGAGCACGACGAGGACGATGCCGATCGCGGCGATCCCGACGCCGACCCAGCCGACGACGACGCCGGCGAGGGCCATGCCGTCGCCCCCTTCACCGGTCGCGCGGATCTGGCGCCGCGCCATGGTGCCCGTGATCACACCGGTGATCGACGCGACGACCGGCAGGACGGTGACACCCGCGATGGAGGCGATCAGCGACACCACGGCGAGGGTGTTGGTCGGTCGGCCCGCGTAGCCGTACGCGGGGTACGGCTGCTGGTACTGGCCCGGCGAGGGCTGCGGGTACGGCTGCTGGTAGGGCTGCTGATCGGACTGACCCGCGGCTGCGGGGCTCTCCTCGGTCACGACGGCTCCAGGTGGCTCGACACGCGTTGTCCAGCATCCCATACGGTCCTCGCGGCGCCGGGGTCGATCGCTACAGTTGGCCGGGCCGCGCGGCGGTGTCCCCTCCAGCACCGTCGGACAGTGACCCCTTGACCGAGGGAGTCAGTGCATGAGCAGCATCGGGTGGCGGGTCCACGGCGACGGGCGGCGGGTCTTGCCGGGCGCGGTCGTGAACCCCGACGAGCGGCTGAGCTGGCCGCGCACCATCGGCATCGGCATGCAGCACGTCGTGGCCATGTTCGGCGCGACGATCCTCGTCCCGGCGATCACGGGCTTCCCCGCCTCGACCACCCTGTTCTTCTCCGCCGTCGGCACGGTGACGTTCCTGATCCTCACCGGCAACCGCCTGCCCAGCTATCTCGGCTCCTCGTTCGCGTTCATCGCGCCGGTGGGCGCAGCGATGGCCGACGGCGGGATGTCGGTCGCGCTCGGCGGCATCATGACCGCGGGCCTCGTCCTGGCGGCGGTCGGCCTGGTCGTGCACCTGTGGGGCGCGCGCTGGATCGACGCCGTGATGCCCCCGATCGTCACAGGCACGATCGTCGCGCTCATCGGCATCAACCTCGCGCCCGCCGCCTGGAACAGCGTGAAGCTGGCGCCGTGGACGGCGATCATCACCATCGCCGCGATCGCGTTCGTCACCGTGTTCTTCCGCGGGATGCTCGGGCGGCTCGCGATCCTCGTGGGCGTCGTCGTCGGCTACGTCGCGGCGGTGCTGCAGGACCAGGTGAGCTTCGACGCCGTCAAGGAGGCCGCGTGGGTCGGCCTGCCCGACTTCACGACGCCGACGTTCGACGCCGGCAAGCTCGGCATCTTCCTGCCCGTCGTGTTCGTCCTCATCGCCGAGAACGTCGGCCACGTGAAGTCGGTCGCCGCGATGACCGGCAAGAGCTACGACGACCTCACCGGCCGCGCGTTGCTGTCCGACGGCATCGCGACGACCCTCGCGGGCCTCGGCGGCGGCTCCGGCACGACGACGTACGCCGAGAACATCGGCGTCATGGCGGCGACCAAGGTGTACTCGACGGCCGCCTACTGGGTCGCCGCGGCGACGGCGCTGCTGCTGAGCCTCTCCCCGAAGTTCGGCGCGCTGGTCGCGACCGTCCCGGCCGGCGTCCTCGGCGGTGCCGGCACGGTCCTGTACGGGATGATCTGCATCCTCGGCGCCCGCATCTGGGTGCAGAACCGCGTGAGCTTTGCCGACCCCGTGAACCTGACGACGGCCGGCGTCGGCCTGATCATCGCCGCGGCGGACTTCCAGTTCGTCACCGACGGCGGCCTGGAGTTCAAGGGCATCGCGATCGCCACTGCTGCGGTCCTCGTGATGTACCACGGCATGCGAGCCGTCGCGAAGTGGCGGGGCACGCACATCGAGGCGGCCACGCCTGCGTCCGTGCCGGGCGGCACGGAGCTCGAGGCCGCCGACGACGCCGCGAAGCCCGCTGCTGCCGACGCGGCGACGCCGGCCGCCGACGACGTCGCGGAGCCGGTCGCGGACTGATCCCGCGCAGACGAACGTGAGGCGCCGACCCTGCGGGGTCGGCGCCTCACGGCGTTACGGGGCCGGTCGGTCCGGAGGTGTGGTCGGTCAGGCGGGGCCGGTCGGTCAGGCGCTCGGCGCCGTCGGCGTGGGCTCGGGCTTGGGCGCCGGGCCCGGCGGGGCGATCTCGATCGCCTGCTCGTAGGGGACGCAGCTCGGGGCGCCCTCGAGCGGTGCCCCGATGGCGAGCGTGACCTGCTCGGCGGGCAGGAGGCCCTTCCACTGGTCGCCGAGGATCAGGTCGACCGAGGCGTCGGTGCGCTGGTCGAGAGCGAGGACGGCGCCGTCGATCTGGGCTGCGAGGGTGTAGGCGGCGGGCAGGCCGGCGGCGCCGAAGTGGAGCTCGGCGGTGCCGGCGACGATCGCGCCCGTGTAGTTGCCGGTGGTCAGCACGCCGAGGCCGCGGGCGGCCAGCTCGCTCGCGGCGGTTGCCGCGAGGCCGGACTGCTTGGTGGAGTTCAGCACGTTCGTCCCGATCTCCCCGCCGGTGACGGAGATGGCGCCGTCGGGCGGGCAGGGCACGACCAGCGCGGACCCGGTGGGCTCCGGCGACGGCGTCGTGAACTGGCGGTCGAGGAACGGTGCGTCCATCGCACCCGTGTAGACGGCCGTGGCCGCGAAGCCGGCGAGGGCGAGGCCCGCGACCAACGACCCGAAGATGACGGCCTGGCGCTCGTGCTTGTGGCGACGGCGGATGGCGCGCTGATGCTGGGCGTCAAGCTGGGACCGGTCCATCACTGCGCCGTCAGCTCCTCCATCACGAGGACGCGTGCGTGGAGCACCGGTCGCTGCTGGAGGGCCGCGCGCACCGCGCGGTGCAGGCCGTCCTCGAGGTACATGACGCCTCTGAACTGGACCACGTGCGCGAACAGGTCCCCGTAGAACGTCGAGTCCTCCGAGAGCAGCGCGTCGAGGTTGAGGGTGCGCTTCGTCGTCACGAGCTCGTCCAGGCGCACCTGTCGCGGCGGCACCTCTGCCCACTGCTTGGGCGTGGTGTAGCCGTGGTCTGGATACGGGCGACCGTCGCCGACCCCCTTGAAGATCACGGGTGGAGTCTACTGGGCGGGCGCTGCGGGGGCCGTCCACCCTGAGACTGAGCTGTCGACGCCCGACGTCGGGTCGCGCGCGGCGGCGTCGGGGCGCGAGAGTGGGCCCGTGGCTGAGGTGACGCATGTGGTGGTCATGGGGGTGGCCGGGTCCGGCAAGACGACCCTCGCGCTGGAGCTGCGCCGTCGGCTCGGTTGGCCGTACGCCGAGGCGGACGAGTTCCACCCGCGGGCGAACATCGACAAGATGTCGGCCGGCACGCCACTCACGGACGAGGACCGCCGGCCGTGGCTCGCCGCGATCCGCGACTGGCTGACGGAGCAGGCGCGCGCGGGGCGCAGCACCATCGTCACGTGCTCGGCGCTGCGGCTGGCCTACCGGGACGTGCTGCGCTCCGCCGAGGGGCGCGTGGTGTTCGTGCACCTGACCGCCGACGCCGGGCTGCTGGCGGAGCGGATGGCGCACCGGAGCGGCCACTTCATGCCGCCCGCGCTCCTGCCGTCGCAGCTGGCGACTCTCGAGCCGCTCGTGGCGGGCGAGGACGGGATCGCGATCGAGGTCGACGTCGCGCCGGCGGAGGTCGCCGAGCGGGCGATCGGGGTGCTCGGCCTGGCGGCGGTGCCCGGCGGGGTGCCTCCGACGCCGTAGCCCGGCACCGGAGGCACCGCCCGGGCGCGGCCTGTCAGTGGCTGTGGTCGTGCCCGCTGTGGCTGTGGCTGTGGTCGTCGTCCGCGATCTGTCGGCGGACGTCGTCCATGTCGAGGGCACGCGCCTGGGCGATCAGGTCGTCGAGGGCCGGCGCCGGGAGTGCGCCCGGCTGGCCGAACAGCAGGATCCCGTCGCGGAAGATCATCAGGGTCGGGATCGAGGTGATGCCGGCCTGGGCGGCGAGCGCCTGCTCGGCCTCCGTGTCGACCTTGCCGAAGACGACGTCCGGGTTGGCCGCCGCCGCCTTCTCGTAGACCGGCGCGAACTGACGGCACGGGCCGCACCACGACGCCCAGAAGTCGACGAGCACGATGTCGTTCTCGGTGACGGTCGGCTCGAAGCTGTCGATGGTCAGCTCGATGGTGGACATGTGGCTCCTCGCTGGTCGGGACGGTCGGGAGAATACCCCACGGGGTATCAACCATGCGCTTGCCGGAGTATTCCACGATGCTCCTGCGCGCGGCCCGGTGCCAACGGGTCGCCTCCTCTGGTCCCGTCAGCGTGGCGGCCCTGCGGCGATGCGGGCCAGCAGCTCCTCGTGTGAGCCGCGCAGCCCGAACACCGACTCGAACCACCATGTCGCCCCGGCCTCGGCGTACTCGGGGGCGAGGCCCCGCTCGCCGGCGTCGGTCGTGCCGTTGACGGCCACGTCCCGCGGACCGTCGGCGTGCTCAGTCAGGTAGGCGACGGACTCGGCGAGGCGCTCGGGTCCGAACCACACCTTCTGCTCCTCGTCGATCGCTGCCATCAGCCAGCCGTCCCAGCGAGCGGCCCTGCGCAGCGCGGGCCGGCTCCAGCCGCCCACCCAGACGGGCACCCGGGGCGACTGGGTGGGCCGCCCGGCCACCTGCGCGCCGTCGGACCGGTAGTAGGTGCCGGTGTGCTGCACGACCTCGCCGTTGCACCAGCGCGTCACCAGATCGAGGGCCTCGTCCGTCATGGCTGCGCGCGTGCGGTCGTCGTGGTGGTCGCCGAGGGGCGTCAGGTCCTCCGCGACGCCCAGCCCGACCCCGAGCGTCACCCGTCCGCCGCTGAAGGCGTCGAGCGCGTGGACGGACCGGGCGAGCAGGTGCGGGCGGTAGCGCGGGACGGGAGTGACGTCGGTGACGAGCCGAAGCCGCGAGGTGGTGGCGGCCACCGC
Source organism: uncultured Actinomycetota bacterium (assembly GCA_963807045.1). Classification (GTDB taxonomy): domain Bacteria; phylum Actinomycetota; class Actinomycetes; order Actinomycetales; family Cellulomonadaceae; genus Actinotalea. The sequence goes on from CAWDZL010000002.1 coordinate 1,672,987, forward strand.
GGTGAGGGTGACCCACGGGTCCCCGACGCCGCCCCAGAAGTGGCAGTGGTCCCAGACGGCCAGCGCGTCCCAGCCGGCGTCCTCCGCGGCTCGTGCCAGCTCGACCACCGGCCCGGGCTCCGCGTACAGCCCGAACGGGACCACCTCGATGCCGTACCTCACCACAGCCTCCTCGCCGGCGGCGGGCGCCGCTCCACTTGCACGCTAGGACCGACGTCCGACACGGATGATCAAGGCCTGCCCGACACTGCCGGGCGATCTGGGACTTAAGTCCCTTCTCGGTTGTCGGGTGTCCCGGAGACCCTCGGAATGAGGGGCCGCACCCAAGGCTCCCCATGCCAGTGCTCGGGGGCGCCGCGACGACGCGGGTACGTCGCGGCGCGAGGCTACGTCGCCGGCCCCACCACCCGTTCTGGTCCGACTCCCGCGGCGTCCGCACGACGGGCCCCGGGATCCGCGACGGGAGACGCCGATGTCGGCGCGTGTGCTGGTCGCCTACGCGAGCAAGCACGGTTCCACGCGGGCGCTCGCCCAGGCCGTGGGCGGGGCGCTGCACGCGTGCGGCTGCCACGTGCGCGTGCTCCCGGCCGGCCTCGTGCACTCGGTCATCGGGTTCGACGCCGTCGTCCTCGGCAGCGCGATCTACCACGACCAGTGGCTGTGGGAGGGCCGCCGGTGCCTCAAGCGGCTCCGTCTCGAGCTCGACGAGCGGCCGCTCTGGCTGTTCAGCAGCGGTCCCGTCGGAGGCACGCCCGAGAGCGAGGAGCTCATCGCGCGCGGCTGCGGCGGGGGTGCGGTCCTGCCGGAGTCCCTGGCCCCGGCCGTCCAGGGCGTCCGCATGATCGACTACGCGGTCTTCGCCGGAAAGGTCGACGAGACCGCCGGGGGTCTGTTCGAGCGAGACGTGGCCCGTGGTGACTGGCGCGACTTCCGGCAGGTCTCGGACTGGGGGCACGCCGTCGGGGTGCGCCTGCGCCCGCCCCGCCCGGTGCGCACCGGCTTGCCCGTGGTGCACGTGTGCGGCGGGCTGACGGTCCCCGCCGGCCACGTCGACCGGAGGACCGGGGCGTGGTCGCCCGCCTAGGGCTCCTGCGCGGATCCCGTCAGTCGGTGGCGATGTAGGGCGCGATGAGCGCGCCCAGGAGTCGCTCGGCGTCGGCTGGTGTCGGCTGCCCGCCGACCTCCACGGAGGCGTACCAGGTTTCTGTGAGAAGCCACAGGGCGCGCGCGAGGTCGACGACGTGCGCCTCGTCGAGCCGGACGAGCCCCTCGGCGCGCCAGGTGCGTACCACCGCAACGACGAGGGCGGTCCTGCGGTCGCGGTCGGTCAGGTAGGCGTCTCGCAGCAGCGGGTCGGCGTGCACGAGCGCGGGCAGCTCGCGCGGGAGGAACCGGTACGCCGCTGTCAGCTCCGTGGCCTCGGCGAGCCGGTGGATGAGCGCGTCGGGCGTCGCGACGTCGTCGGCCTCCCACAGGGCGCCGTGCGCGGCGGCGTAGCGCTGCCACAGCGCTCGGACGATCTCCTGCTTGTCGGAGTACCAGTAGTAGAGGTTGCCGGGGCTGATCCCCAGGTGGTCGGCGATGTGGTTGGTGGTTGTGCGCCCGGTTCCTCGCTCGTTGAAGAGCTCGAGGGCGGCGTCCAGGATGCGCGCGCTGGTGCGTCGACCTGCGGCTCCGCGACGACCCGTCATGGCTCTAGAGCATAAGCTCTAGGGCGATCCATCGATCGGCACCACGACCGCGTGGCGCCGATCGGCACCCCTGTGGAGAACTGCGGACGGCTCACGGGCCGTGCGCTAGCGTCCTCGCCGTATCCGGCGACGCCGGCGTGAGGGGGAGCGGACGAGATGATCATCTTCGGCCTGCGGGTGCTGAGGAAGCTTCTGGGCACCGGCGTGTTCCACTGCCCGCGGTGCGGGCGCGACTGCGCGTTCAAGCACCTGCGTGCGCGGCGGTGGTTCCACATCTTCTTCATCCCCCTGATCCCGCTGGACGACGTCGGCACCTACGTCGAGTGCCAGGCGTGCCGCGGCACGTTCGTCGACGCGGTGCTGAGCGCGCCGACGAACGCGCAGCTCGAGGAGGCCCTGGCCGTCGCCGCCCGGGCCGCCGTCGCGCACCTCGTGTCCCTGGCGCCCGGCCCGGAGGTCGAGGCGCGGGCGATCGCCCGCCTCGCAGGCGCGGCGCGCGTGGCGCCGGGGTACGACGCCGCAGCCCTGGCCGCAGACGTCGCCGCCTATGCCGCGCCGGACGCCGTCATGGCGCGGGTGCGGGCCCTTGGCCCCGTCCTCACCGCTGTCGGGCAGGAGGCGTTCCTGCGGCGCGTCGTCGTCGTGGCGGCGGCTCTGCCGGAGCGCGCCACTGCCAGCGCAACGCAGGCGGTGGACGCGTACGCCGAGGCGATCGGGGCGAGCCCGACCCTCGTCACCGGGCTGCGCGTCGCGGCCGCCCGCGACGAGGCGGGGCTGCCCGGGGAGCGTTGAGCGGGGCCGGCGGGGCCCTCAGTCGTCGCCGCCGGAGGCCATGAGCTCGCGCAACGCCTCGACCACCAGGGCGTGGTCGTCCTCCTGGGCCAGTCCGGAGACGGTCACGGTGGCGACCATCCCGACGTCGCGCACGCGCACCGGGAAGCAGCCCCCGTGCGCGGCGAACCTGCGCTCGTCGAACCATGCCTCGTCCTCGATCCGGCGGCCCGCCAGCTGCGGGCGGAGGCCGATGAGGAAGGACGGCACCCCGAACCGCTGCACGGCGCGGGTCTTGCGGCGCACCCAGTCGTCGTTGCTCTCGGCGGTGCCCTCCATGGCCAGGTGGAAGATCACCTGCATGCCCCGGGTGACGTCGATCGTCACGGGCAGGCCGCGGTCGACCGCGTAGCGGTGCAGGATCAGGCCCAGGCGGTGCGCGTCGCCGTTGGTGAACCGCTCGAGCTGCAGCTCCTCGAGCTCTGCCTCGATCTCGCGGACCTTCGCCTCGAGCTCCGGCGCCGGTGTCTGCTCGGTCATCGACGTCCTCTCCGTCCGGGCGCTGCCGTCGCGTTCCTACCGGCAGCGCTGTCCTCGCCAGTATCGCGCTCGGACCCCGACGCTCCGCTGCAGCGAAACGTGCGTATGGCGACGGGTTCGCGAGAGGCCGCCCCCGGTCCGCACGAACATGCACCCGCTGTGCGCGCGACAGTTGTGCGCACAGCGGGTGGACGCGCGCAGGGCGCGGCGTGGCGTGGCGGGGCGTGGCGTGGCGGGGCGTGGCGTGGCGGGGCGGGGCGTGGCGTGGCGGGGCGTGGCGCGGCGTGGCAGGGCGGGGCGGGGCGCGGCGGGGCGCGGCGTGGCAGGATCCAGGCAGGAGGTGGGCGATGCAGGTGCGGCGGCTGTGGATCCCGGTGGTCTTCGTCGGGGCGTGCGTCCTCGTGGGCTGGTTGTGCGTGGCGGCACCCCAGCTGATCGCGGTGCTGCTCGGGGCGGCGCTCCTGGCGCTCGTCGTCGGCTTCGCGGTCCGCTTCGCCCGCGCCCCCGAGCACAAGCTGCGGGCCGCGCTGGCACCTGCCGGCGATGCGACGGAGGGCGTTCAGGACATCTACCTGGGCCGGCCGCGGCACCCCGTCACCTACGGGGGCGACACCCCGGACCCCGACCAGACGCTGTTCGTCGACGCCCAGGAGCCCGAACCGGGCGACCTCCGTGGTCAGCGCCCCGCACCGGTCCCGCCGACGGCGCCCTGAGGGCCGGACGGTCGCGGCTCGTGGGCCGCAACCCGCGGGCTGCAGGTCGCGACAGCGCTACGCCTGCTCGCGCGTGATCGGCGGGATGAGCGCCGTCGTACGTCCCCGGCGGTAGAGCGTGGCGGGCCTGCCGGGCCCGTCGATGAGGGTGTGTCCGGTGTTCTCGAGCAGGCCCGGCGTCGAGGTCACCTTGCGGTGGAAGTTGCGCGGGTCGAGCGTGACGCCCCACACCGCCTCGTAGACGCGCCGCAGCTCGGAGACGGTGAACTCCGGCGGGCAGAACGCTGTCCCGAGCGAGGTGTACTCGAGCTTCGCGCGCGCCCGCTCGACGCCGTCGCGCAGGATGGCGGGGTGGTCGAAGGCGAGGTCGTCCGCCAACGCCTCCGCCACGGGGACCCAGTGCGCGGCGGCGGCGTCGCCACCGGCGTGTGGGTCCGGCAGCCGCGGGGCCATGACCAGGTACGCGACCGAGACGACGCGCATGCGGGGGTCGCGGTCCGGGCCGCCGTAGGTGCCGAGCTGCTCGAGGTGGGCGGGGATGCGGCGGACGCCGGTCTCCTCGGTCAGCTCGCGCGATGCCGCCCGCGCGAGGTCCTCGTCCGGCCGGACGAACCCGCCCGGTAGCGCGCGGCGTCCGGCGAACGGCTCCTCGCCGCGCGTCACGAGAAGAACCTGCAGGGCGTCGTCGCGCACGGTCAGCACGACGAGGTCCACGGTGACCGCGAACGGGGGGAAGGCGCCGGCGTCGTAGGCGGGTGTCGTCACGACTGGAGGCTATCTCGTCAACTTGACGAGAACAAGCCGTGCCGGATATCGTCATGGCGACGAGAAAAGATCCGACCCCCAGGAGGCGGTCATGGCCACCATCACGCGCTACCCGTTCCTGCGGCACCTGCGTGCCGCCCCCACGTCGCACATCCTGCACCTGCGGGCCGGGACGGTCCGGCACGACGGCGCGGGGCAGGCCTTCTGGTTCCGGCCTCTCACGGCCGTCATCAGCGAGGTCCCGGTCGACGACCGCGAGCTGCCGCTCGTCGCTCATGCGCGCACGGCAGACTTCCAGACCGTCACCGCGCAGCTCACCGTCAGCTACCGGTTCGACGACCCGACGCTCGTCGCCCGGCGTCTCGACTTCGCGATCGACCCCGGCACCGGGGCCTGGACGGGCACACCGCTCGAGCAGGTCGCCCACCTGCTCGGCGAGCTCGCCACCGGGCAGGTGATCGACGCCGTCGCGCGCCTGACCCTCGTCGAGGCGGTCGTCGCCGGGCCGGAGCTGCGGCGCGCCGTGACCGCCGGGCTCCAGGACGACCAGCGCCTCGCCGCCACCGGGATTACGGTGCTCGGCGCACGCGTCGGCAGCGTGCGCGCGGAGGCCGACATGGAGCGGTACCTCCAGACGCCGGCGCGCGAGGCCGCGCAGGGCGAGGCCGACAAGTCGACCTTCGAGCGGCGGGCGCTCGCCGTCGAGCGGGAGCGCGCCATCGCCGAGAACGAGCTCGCCAACCGCATCGAGCTCGCCGGCCGCGAGGCCGAGCTCGTGACCCAGGAAGGTGCCAACGCCCGCACGCGGGCCGACGAGGCGGCCGCAGCGGCGCTCATCGAGGCCCGGGCGGAGGCCGAGCGGGCCGAGCTGCAGGCCCAGGCGACGGCCAACGGTCGGCGCGTGGTGGGCGCGGCCGAGGCCGAGGCCGAGGCGGCCCGGCTCGCCGCCTACGGAACCGTCGATCGTGGCGTCCTGCTCGCGCTCGCGCTGCGCGACCTGGCCGAGAACCTGCCGGCCGTGGGCAGCCTGACCGTCACCCCGGACCTCCTGACGGGCGCGCTCGCCGGGCTCCTCGGAACGGGCGCGGGGCCGGCCGCCGACGCCGCAGCAAGGGGACGCTGATATGGCCACCCCCCGGGTCGTCGTCGTGCACCGCCGCACCGAGTTGGAGGAGCTGCTGGACCGGCACGGCACGCGCGGGCAGGCCGAGTTCTTCCTGCGCACGCGGGGTCGCACCCTGGCCGCGGCGCAGGAGCGGCACGATGCGCAGGTCGCGGCGCTCGCGGACGTGCGGGCGGCGATCCCGGGGGACTGGCGGCGCGGTGATGTCGAGCGCGGCGACCTGCACCGGTTCGCCTTCGAGCCCGGGGACGTGTGCGTCGCCGTCGGGCAGGACGGGCTTGTCGCGAACCTCGCGAAGTACCTGGTGGGGCAGCCGGTCATCGGCGTCGACCCGGAGCCCGGTCAGAACCCGGGCGTGCTGGTGCGCCACCATGCCGGGGCGGCCGCGCGGCTCCTGCGCGCGGCCGGGGCCGGGCCGATGGCGGTCGACGAGCTTGCGATGGTGACCGCGGCGCTCGACGACGGCCCCCGGCTCGAGGCGCTGAACGAGGTCTTCGTCGGGCACGTCAGTCACCAGTCGGCCCGGTACCGGCTGCTGGCGCCCGGGGGTGCCGGCGAGGCGCGTGGGGAGGGGGAGCGGCAGTCGTCGTCGGGCCTCATCGTCGCCACGGGAACGGGCTCGACCGGCTGGGCGGCCTCCATCGCCCGCGACCGCGGTGCCCCGGCGACCGCCCTACCGCGCCCGACGGATCGCCGTCTGGCGTGGTTCGTCCGGGAGGCGTGGCCGTCGCCCGCCACGGGCGTCACGCTGACCGGCGGCGCGCTCGCCGAGGGTGAGGCGCTGACCATCGTCGTGGAGTCGGACGCGCTGGTCGTGTTCGGCGACGGCCTCGAGGCGGACCGGCTCACGGCGACCTGGGGTCAGACCGTGACCGTCGCGCTGGCCGAGCGCACCTTGCGCCTGGTGAGGTGACCCGGGCGCGCCGTGCGGGCCGCCCGGCCGGTCGGGACCTTGGGCCGATGCGGGATGAATCCAGATTCACAAAACTTGAACCGTGACTCAGACGATGGCGGAACTTCTCGCGTGGCAGCGGCAGGTCGCGTTGCTCGAGGCGGACGGCACGGTGACCCGCGCCTTCCGCAGGCTCGACCCGGAGCGCCAGCGCGCCGTCGTCGGGGCCATCGTCGCGGAGGTCGCCGCGCGCGGTGTGCACGGCGTCCAGGTGAAGCCGGTCGCTGAGCGCAGCGGCGTCGCGGTCGGCTCCCTCTACCAGTACTTCCCGAAGCGGGACGGCATGGTTGCGGCAGCGGTCGGGGTCGCCGTCGGCTACCTCACGGCAGGGCTGGACGACGCGGCGCCCGCCATGGCCCAGCTGCCGCTGCGGGACGGCCTCCTCGCCTACCTCGGGGTGGGCGTCGAGTGGAGCGCGGAGAACAGCGACCTGCTCAGGCTCTTCGCGCACGCCGCGTACGGTGGGTCGGCCGAGCACGCCGCCACCGTCGTGCGGCCCGTCGCCGAGGCGATGCGCCGCGTGCTCCGTGCCCTCCTCGAAGGCGCCCGTGAACGCGGTGAGCTGCGCACCGACGTCGACGTCGAGACGGCGCTGCGGCTCGTGCACGTGGTCACGGTCGCCGCCGGCGACGCGCAGCTGCTGCCCCACCTCGACGAGTACTACCGGCTCTTCGAGCCCGACCGCGGGCCGTCCGTCGTGGTGCCGCAGCTCGTCGACCTGCTGATCCGCGCCATCGGCACTGACCACCAGGGCGGCGGGGAGTCCGCATGAGCGACCGAACCGCTGCGGCAGGCGTCGCCGACCCCATCGACCGCGCAGCGCACGTCGTCGCGGCCGACACCGTGCTCGCGCTCGAAGGCCTCACCAAGGCGTTCGGTGGCGTCGTCGCGGTGGACGGCCTCGATGTCGAGGTGCGCCGCGGCGAGGTCTTCGGACTGCTCGGGCCCAACGGGGCGGGGAAGACCACGACGATCCGGATGATCTGCGGCGAGCTCGTGCCCGACGCCGGTCGCGTCCTCCTTGGCGGCCGGCCCGTCACCGCCAAGCCGGACGACCGTGCGCGCATCGGCATCTGCCCCCAGGAGCTCGTGGTGTGGCCCAAGCTCACCTGCGTGGAGCAGCTGCGGCTCGTCGGCGGCCTGTACGGCCTGCCTGCCGCGACCGCCGGTGCGCGCGCCGAGGCCCTGCTGGACGACCTCGCGCTGACAGCGAAGGCCCGCGCGCTCGCCGGCACGCTCTCGGGCGGACAGCAGCGGCGGCTGAGCATCGCGCTGGCGCTGATCCACGAACCGGAGCTCGTGGTGCTCGACGAGCCGTCGGCCGGCTTGGACCCGCAGAGCCGCTCCCTCGTGCGTGACGTCATCCGCGCTCGAGCCCGCACCGCGACCGTGGTGCTCACCACGCACGACATGGACGAGGCGGACCGTCTGAGCGACCGTGTCGCGATCGTCGACCGAGGCCACGTGCTCGTGTGCGACACGCCGGCGGCACTGCGGCGCGCGCAAGGCGACGGTGTCATCGAGCTGCGCTTCGTCGGCGACGGCTCGGCCCAGGACGTCGCCGCGGCGGCCCTCGCCGGCGTCCGGGGGCTCACCGTCCGGCCCGCCCCAGGGCTGCTCACCGTGCGCGCCGATGACCCGACCGCTGCCCTGCCCGCCGTGCTGACGGCGCTGGCGGCCGCCGGCGCGCAGCCGGACGAGGTCCGCCTGCGGGCCCCGTCACTCGAAGACGTGTTCCTCGACCTGACCGGACGGAGCCTGCGCTCATGAGAGCCCGGATCATTGCGCGCAAGACCCTGCGTGAGGTGTGGCGCGAACCCGTGATGGTGGTCCTCACGCTCGTGTTCGCCCCCGCCATCGTGCTGCTGTACCTGATGGTCTTCCCCGAGACCGCGCCCACCTACGGCGTCGTGGTGGTCGACCAGGACGGTGGGCCGGCCGCCGCCGAGGTCCGCACCGCTCTGCACGGGTTGCGCGGCGCGGAGGGCAACGCCGCCCTCGAGGTGAGCGACGCGGCCACCGTCGCGGACGCCCGCGAGGCAGTCGCTGATCACGAGGCGTCCGTGGTCGTGGTGCTGCCCGAGGGGTTCTCGGCGCGCGTGGCGGCGCTCGCCTCGGAGGCCGACGCGCAGCCCGTGCCCTACACGGTGTCCGGCGACCTGACGTCACCGACGTACCTGGTCGCGGCGGTGCTCACCGACGCAGCCGTCCAGCAGGAGGTGACCGCACTGACCGGTCGGAGCCCGCTCGTGGACGTCACCGAGGAGGCGCTCGGCGGTTCAGCCACCCGGAGCGAGTTCGAGGTCTACGTGCCCGGGCTCATGGTGTTCGCCGTGATCATGCTCGTGTTCCTGTCGGCCATGGTGGTGGCGCGTGAGTTCGAGTCCGGGGGCATGCGCCGCCTGCGCCTGACCAGGATGAGCGGCGCCGACTACGTCATCGGGACGAGCGTCGTGCTGGCCGTCCTCGGCGCCGCAGCGGTCGCGTTGACGTTCGTCACCGCGTGGGCCTGCGGGTTCCGCAGCCAGGGCCCGATGTGGGTCGCCGGGCTTCTCCTGGCGCTCGCCACCCTCTCCGTGATCGGCGTCGGGCTGGTCACCGCCGCGGTGACGCGCACGGTCGTCAAGGCGTTCGTGGTGGCGAACTTCCCGCTCGCCGTCCTGATGTTCTTCTCCGGCGCGATGTTCCCGATGCCGCGCATCACCTGGTTCACGATCGCCGGGCACCCGATGGGACCCTTCGAGCTGCTCCCGCCGACCCACGCGGTGACCGGGCTGTCGAAGGTCGTCACCATGGGCGCCGGCCTCGGTGAAGTGCTGGTCGAGCTGGTGGCGCTCCTCGTGCTGACGGCGGCATCCCTCGGAACGGGCGTGTGGCTGCTGCGGCGGGCCGCGAGCCGACCTCAGGCCTGAGCCGGCGCGCCGGTCCAGAGCTTCCCCACCCCTCACACGGGGGGAATCCTGCGAACCGGGACGACGGACCCGCATCACGGGTGTCGCGCGGAACGTAGGCTCGACGCGTCCGGCGTCGGGCGGCGTCCCTGCCGACCGAACCGGCCCCTCCGGCTGAGGAGCCCGCATGTCCCGCACCTTCCGCCCGCGCCAGCGGGCTGAGATCTCCGTGGTCGACGTCGAGACGGGCGAGGTGAGCGTCGTCCACACGACCAAGCAGATCCTCGTCGAGGCGCCCAACTGGTCGCGGGACGGGGCGTGGCTGGTCGTGAACGGCGACGGCCGGCTCTTCCGCGTCGCCGTCGACGGCTCGACGGGACTGGAAGAGATCCCGATGACCGGGGTGCCGGCCGTCGACACGAACCACGTGCTGAGTCCCGACGGTGCCACCGTCTACGTCTCGGCCGACGACGGTCACGTGTACGCCGTCCCGTTCGAGGGCGGTGCGGGCCGGCGCGTCACCAACGACCACGGACCCCGCTTCGCCCACTACGTGCACGGCGTCTCGCCCGACGGCGCCACGCTCAGCTACATCGGCGCGAAGACGAAGAAGGACGGGCGCGTCCGCACGGACGTCTTCACCGTCCCGGTGGCCGGCGGCGAGGACCTGCGCATCACGGACGACCAGATCCCCGACGACGGCGCCGAGCTCGGCCCGGACGGGGAGTGGATCTACTTCTGCTCCGAGCGGGCCGCCCGCAAGCCGGGCCAGTCCCAGATCTTCCGCATCGCGCTCGACTGCGTCGTGTGCGAGCAGCTCACGGACGACAAGCGGGTCAACTGGTTCCCGCACCCGTCACCGGACGGCAAGCGAGTCGCCTACGTCAGCTATCCGAAGGGCACGAAGGGGAACCGGGCCGACGTCGTCGGCGTCGTCGTCCGACTCCGTGAGCCGGACGGCTCCATCCGGGACCTCGCGACCCTCACCGGTGGCCAGGGCACCATGAACGTGCCGAGCTGGTCGCCCGACGGCGGTCGCCTCGCCTTCGTCGCCTACCCGATCGAAGAGAAAAAGCCGCACTGACCCGCGCCCCCAGCGCGCCCCCAAGCACACGCTGAGGCGAAGACTTCGTCACGAAATGCGTGACGAAGTCTCCTTCGTACCTCGGGCTCGGCCCGGCCGTTGTGGCGTTCCGGGCGCTCCGAACCCGCCGCCGGACTACCGTCCGAAGAGCGGGAGTCGACGCGCCGGCGTGCGTGCTCGCCGGCCAGGCGGAGGGAACACCATGCGTGATGTCGCCTTCATCCCCGACCGCTTCAGGGGGAAGACCGTCATCGTCACCGGGGCGGGCTCGGGCATCGGGCGCGCGACCGCCCTGCGCCTCGGCCTCGAGGGGGCCCGGGTGATCGCGTCCGACATCGTCGGCGAGCGCCTCGACGAGGTCGCCGTCGAGCACCTGGAGCTGCGCCTGGTGACCGTTGCGGGCGACGTGTCGCGGGAGGAGACCGTCGACCGCCTGGTGGCGGCGGCGGAGGGCCGCGTCGACGGGCTGGTCAACAACGCCGGGATCATGGACACCTTCCTCCCACCCGCCGAGGTCGACGACGCGACCTGGGAGCGGGTCTTCGCCGTCAACGTCACGGCCCTCATGCGCACCACGCGGGCCGTGCTGCCCCTCATGCTCGAGGCCGGTGCGGGCGCCATCGTCAACGTGACATCGGTAGCGAGCCTGCGCGCGTCGGCGGCGGGCTGCGCGTACACCGCGTCCAAGCACGCGGCGAACGGCTACACGAAGTCGACGGCGATGTTCTACAAGGCCCAGGGCGTCCGCGCGAACGTCGTGGCGCCGGGCGCGGTGATGACGGACATCGAGGTGCCGTGGCACTCGGCGCACGCCCAGTCCGTGCTGAGCCCGCTCATGGGCGTGATGGTCCCGAGCGTCGCCACGTCCGAGCAGGTGGCCGCGACGATCACCTGGCTCCTCTCCGACGACGCCAGCAACGTCAATGGCGCCATCGTCACGTGCGACGGCGGCTGGTCCGCGATCTGACCGGGTGCGGGGTCACCGGCGCAGCGACTTGGCCAGGTGCACGACCGCGTGGGTCACCATGTCGGTCTCCGCGCCGCGTACGTACCCGAGTCGCTCGTAGAGGCGGATCGTCGGCTCGCTGAGCGAGCCCGTGAACAGGCGGATCTCGCGGACGCCGGCGGGCAGCGCCGTCTCGCCGGCCTGCAGCAGGGTCGTGCCGAGGCCCTCGCCCTGCCGGTCGGGGACGACCGCCAGCCGCCCGAGGTGCGCGACGTCGTCGGCCACGCGCAGCCGCACCGAACCCAGCAGCCGGCCGCCCTCACGCAGGCCCAGCCCGACGACGTCGGGCGAGCTGAGCGCGGCCCGCACCTCGTCCAGGGTCTCGACGAGCGGCGGCAGCGCGGGGTCCCCGTAGTGCTGAGCCTCCGGCACGTAGGCCGCCCGCTGCACGGTGAGGACCTCGCCGGCGTCGGCAACGGTCAGGCGCACGACGCTGCTCGGGAGGGTCACGCCGTCATCCTTGCAGGGCGGCGCTCAGCCGACGGCGGGTGCCCAGATGGCGCTGTAGGGCCCGACGGCGCGCGCGGGCGCGAGCGGCTGGTGGCCGGTCGTCGTCTGGAGACGTGCCGACGCTGCCTCGGTGGCCACCGCCGACAGCACCCACCCCCAGACGGAGGCCGCCTGCGGCGACCGCAGCGGGACCTCGACCTCGGCGACCCGCAGGACGGCGCCCTGGGGGGTCGGCACGAGCGTCAGGTACAGGACGCCGTCGCAGCCGACCTCCCAGGCGGGTGTCGGCCCCGTGGTCGGTGCGACGAGCGGATGCTGGGCGAGCGCGCGGCCGACGACCGAGGCGGCGAGCTCGTACGGCGCGTGGAGCGTGAGGAAGCGGCCCAGCGTCGCCAGGTCGGCGTCGGGCGTCGCGCCGCTCGGACCTGGAGCGCCCGCGGCGCGTCGGGCGCGGTCGCGGCGGCCGCGGACCGCGAGCCAGATCAGGACGGCGAGGAGCGCGGCGACCATGGTGATCTGCCCGACGGCCTCGCCCAGGGCGTAGTACGGGCTTGAGTCGTCCATGGCTGGGTCCCTTCGCGGCGCGGGGTCAGCCGCAGACCGCGCCGACCCTCGGGCGCGAGGGTAGCGGCCGGACGTCGGACGCGGAGGGCTATTGGCCGGTGGTCAGCCGGATGGTCTGCAGGCGCCGCACGGCGATCACCGCGCCTGCGACGACGACGGCCGCCAGCAGGCCCAGCCCGGCCCCGAAGCTCACCTGCGAGGCGACCTCCAGGCGCGTGGCGCGGTCGTAGCCGAGCACCTGCTCGCCGGCGGCGAGCGCCCACTGGCGGATGCTGGCGTTCTTCACGCCGGGCACGTAGCCCCCGAGGATCGTCTCCCAGACCAGGGCGTACAGGAGGCCGATGATGACGGCGCTGCGGGACGCGACGGACAGTGCGACGAAGACGGTGGTGTAGGCGAGGGCGGCGAGCGTCGCCGTCACGGCGAACGCGCCGGTGATCTCGCCGGGGTCGCCCGCGGTGATGAGGCACGCCAGCACGAGCGGGAGCACCGCGAGGACGAGGGCGGCCGCCCAGGCGACGGCGAGCTTCGACAGCAGGATGGTGCGGCGGGGCATCGGCTTGGCGAGGAGGTAGACGATCGAGCCGTCGTCGATCTCCGTCCCGACCACGCCGACGCCGATGAGCAGGCACGTCAGGGGCAGGAGGGTGCCGAGGCCGAAGTCGTTGACGAGCTTGACGGCCTGGAAGGTGTCGCCACCGGAGGCCCAGCGCACGAGGGCGGCCAGGGTCAGCAGGGCGGCCGGGAGGAGCACGAGCAGCAGGCCGCGCTTGCGCCCGGTGAGGCCGCGGATGGTCAACTGCATGACGACGGGGTTCATCGGGCCACCAGGTACGCGAACACGCTCTCCAGCGACTCGTCCGCCGGGGAGACCTCGAGGAGCCGGACCCCGCTGCTGCGGGCCAGCCGGGGCAGGGCCTGCACGAAGCGGCCGAAGTCCGGGGCCTGGGCGGCGACTGTGCCGCCGGACAGGTCGACCGCCGTCGCGCAGCCGTCCGCGACGAGCGCGGCGGCGAGTGCGCGGTCGTCCGTCGACCGGAGCGTGTACTGGTGCGGACGCTCGGTCATGAGCCGCCGGATGCGCCGGAAGTCGCCCGACGCCGCGTGCCGCCCGGCCACGAGCACCTCGATGGTGCCCGCGATCTCCTCGACCTCCTCGAGGATGTGGCTGCTGAACAGCACCGTGCGACCTTCGTCGGCGAGCCGCCGCAGGAGGTCCATGAGGTGCAGCCGCTGGCGCGGGTCCATGCCGTTGAACGGCTCGTCGAGCAGCAGGACCGACGGGTCGTGGACCAGGGCGGTCGCCATCTTGACGCGCTGCTTCATGCCCTTGGAGTAGGTGGAGATCTCGCGGTCCTTGGCGTCCCACATCTCCACCAGGTCGAGCGCGAGACGGCTGGCTGCCTCCGGCTCGGGCACCTTGTGCAGGCGGGCGTTCGCGAGGACGAACTGCCAGCCGGTCACCATGTCGTACATCGCCTCGGTCTCGGGGACCAGGCCGATGGACCGGTAGACCTGCGGGTTGCGCCAGACGGCGACGCCGTCGAGCGTGACGGACCCGGCTGACGGGGCGAGGAAGCCGCCCATCATCGCGATGAGGGTGGACTTGCCGGCGCCGTTGGGCCCGAGGAGGCCGGTGACGCCCGGCCCGATCGTCATCGAGACGTCGTTCGCGGCCACCACGTTGCCGTACCAGCGGGACACGCGGTCCAGGACGAGGGTGCTCACACGCCACCGACCTTCCGGTACCGCCGGCCGAGCAGCCACAGGGAGCCACTCACGACGGCGGCCCACACCACCAGGTAGGTGACTGCGGCGCCCGCGCCGGTCGGGAAGTCGTAGGGACGGAACGACTTCTCGCCGAGCACGTTCGTCGCGAGGCCGTCCACGAGGCTGAAGGGGTCGAGCGCCGGCAGGAAGCGGGACAGCAGCGTCAGGTCCTTCTGCTGCGCGATGTCGACGAGTGCCGCGACCATCCCGCTGCCCATGATCAGGCCGGTCATGATGATGCCGACGCCGAGCCCCCGGCGCGGGGTGAATGCGGCGACCAGCAGCGCGAGCCCGCTGAGCTCGACCGCGAGCAGCGCGCACATCGCGAGCCCGCCGAACCAGCCCTGGAACTGGTCACCCGGCGGTAGCTGGGCCAGGAGCGCGCCGATCAGCAGCATCGTCTCGCCCAGTGCCAGCACGCCGAACAGCGCGAACGCCAGCCCGGTGAACTTGGCGAGGACGTAGTCGAAGCGCTCCATCGGCCGGGACAGGTAGAGCGGCATCACGCCGTGGCGCAGGTCCCGCGAGACGCAGTAGGGCGCGGCCCCGCCGACGAAGAGCGCGATGACCGTCCAGAAGGACGTCGGGTACTGGGAGTAGCTGGTGGGCAGCGTGGCCTGCTTCGTCAGCACCACGACCAGGGCCATCACGAGCGCGGGGATGGTGAGGAACGAGACCAGCGTCCACGGCATGGCCTTGGCCAGCGCGGGGCGGCCGAGGCCGAAGATGCCGCGGACGGTCTCGCTGAGCAGCGACTTGCGCACCCAGGCGCGGCCGTACCGCTCGCCGTCGTAGTGCCGGAAGCCGATGTCGTGGATGACGTCGTCGGGCGTGGTTGCTGGGGGCTCCGCCGCCGTGGGCGCGCCCTGGGGCTCAGGAACGGTCACCGTCGCCTCCCTCCGGTCGGAAGATCTCGGTGAGGTGGTGGCGGCGCGGCTGCATCCGGACGAGCCCGACCTCGAGGCTCGGCGGCGCCTTCCGTGACGGCGTCGAACACCCAGTCGCCCGCGATCTCGACCGTGAACCCGTGCGGGGCCTCGGCCACTGCCGCGCCCGCGGTGCGCAGGCGCGCCACCAGCTCGGCGGTGCGGTCCGTCACCTCGACGAGAAGGACCCCGCTCAGCTGGGTCGCGTCGGCGGTGGAGGTGGAGCGCTGGAGCACGCCACCCTCGATGACGACGACGTGGTCGGAGATCCGCTCGAGCTCGCCCAGCAGGTGCGAGGTCACGACGACGGAAATCCCGAAGTCGGTGCTCACGCGCTGGATGAGGCCCAGCATCTCGTCGCGGCCGGCCGGGTCGAGGCCGTTGGTGGGCTCGTCGAGGAAGACGAGCTTCGGGTCGTGCACCAGGGCCTGCGCGAGCTTGACCCGCTGCTTCATGCCCGTGGAGTAGCCGCCGATCGAGCGGTACCGCTCCTCGTACAGGCCGACGTGCCGCAGCGTGTCTGCCGTGCGCTCGCGCGCCACGTCGGAGGGCAGGCCGGACATCCGCGCCATGTGCACCACGAACTCGGTCGCCGACACGTCCGGCGGCAGGCAGTCGCTCTCGGGCATGTAGCCGACGGCCTGGCGGATGGCCAGGCCCTGCGTCACCGGGTCCATGCCGAGCACCTCGGCGCGGCCGGAGCTGGGCGGGAGCAGACCGAGCAGCACCTTGATCAGCGTCGACTTGCCCGCGCCGTTGGCGCCCACGAGGCCGACGACGCCGCCCGGCATCTCGACGGTGAGGCTGGAGAGGGCGGTGATCGGACCGAAGGTGCGCGTGAGCCCGTGGGTGGCGACGGACACCGGGGCGCCGAGGGGCGCGGTGGTGTCGACGGGATCCATGGGAGCGATCCTGCCGTGTGGCGCCGACAGGGGCCATCGGTTGTCACCCTGAGCGCACCCTGAGCGGGGGTCAGCCCTGGGTCGTACGCGTCAGGCGGCGTCGGAGCGCGATCAGGCCGCTCGCGGTGATGGTGATGCGTGGCGCAGGCGGTCCGTCACCGATCAGCCGCCGGAGACAAGCTGTGGCGAGTCGGCGTAAGGCTCGCAGGGATCCGACCCGGGGGGCACGGTTGCCGGGTAGTCGGGTTCTCGTGCCTCGAAGTCGTCGAGGTACGCCTGCCACTCGGCGTCGGTGTCGAAGTACAGCGAGATGCCCTGGCACGCCAGCTCGCGGTTGTTGGCGCTGATCGTCGCCAGGCCCTGATCTTGCAGGTCGGCAAGCTCGTCGGCCGTCAGGTAGCGCCCGTGGTAGGCGGGTCGTAGGGAGCCGCCGTCGATGGCCACGGAGCCGTCATCCTGTCGCCAGATCGACGGACCACCGAGCACATGGCTCGCAAGGGCCGCGCCCCCTGTCAGCAGCACGGCGCCGACTGTGATGGACGCCAGCATGCCGACGCGTGGTGCAGGCTTACGACCCGTCTGCTCGTGGCGGGTGATCTCGTCCATGAGGTGGTCCTTCCGACGACGCAGGCGGCGCTCGTCCAGGAACACCCGATCGACCTTCAGCGGGTCCATCCGTGACCTCCCAGCGCCGGAGCGCGGCGTTCACGCTCGTCCCGTTCGTGTCCGCACCGAGGGGTCGGGTCGGTCGGTTCACCCATATGGCCCATGGATCTCAGCCGAGCGCGCGCCCTGGCCAGCCGCGACTTGACCGTGCCCTCCGGCACGCCGAGGACCTGGGCCACAACTGCCGTACTCAGGCCCTCGAAGGCGCACAGCTCGACGACCTGCCGTTCCTTCGTGCTCAACCTCTCGACAGCCGCCAGAACGCTGCCCAGCTCGGCCACGTCGTCGAGCCGCTCGCCGACGAGCTCAGCCTCGTCAAGGCTCACGTCCAGCGCCGGCAACCGCCGCATTGCTGCCCGATGGCGGCGGAGCGAGCGGCGTTGGTTGCGGACCACGTTCGCGGCGACACCGAGCAACCAGGGACGCAGCGTGCCGTCCACGACGACGAGTCGAGAACGCGTTCGCCATGCCTCCAGGAAGACCACCGACATCAGGTCCTCGGCGTCAACGCCCAATGTCGGCACGGCACCGTGCCGCCAGCAGTATCGGTATACGTCCTGGGCATACCTGTCGAAGACGACGCCGAAGGCCCCCGTATCCCCTTCCGCCGCCTTCACGGCAAGCTCTGCGTCGCACCGTGGCGATGCTCGATCGTCGTCCCCCATGTCCCCCCATCGACCCAGGCGACGGCCAACTCAAGGTGGCTGCCCCTCGCGGCCCGGACTCGAGCTCGCACTGCCTCACTGGGCGGCGTCGGGGAGGGCCAGGGTGATGCGGTTGCGCCAGGGGTCCCACGTCACGAGGGAGCGACCGTCGTCCTCCACGGGCAGCGCGCGGTGGTGCAGGCGCGCGGCTGCGGCGTCGAGCTCCGTGCGGTCCGCGACCGTGACGGTCACCCCGCCGAGGCCCAGCGTGGACGCGCGCGGGCCGGCGCCGCGGCTCTGCCACGTGTTGACCGCGAGGTGGTGGTGGTAGCCGCCCGCGCTGAGGAACAGGGCACCCGGTACCTCGAACGTCGTCGCGAACCCCAGGGCGTCGGCGTAGAACTCGCGCGCCGGGGCGATCTCGCCCACCTGGAGGTGCACGTGCCCGACCTTCGCGGCGGCGTCGTGCAGCGCGCTCGCGGCCGCCTCGGTGAGGTGGGTGCGCAGGAAGTCCTGAGGGTCGAGAGCGAGCGTGTCCATGAGCACCTGGCCGTCGCGGTGCGCCCACTGTGCTCGCGGCCGGTCGACGTACAGCTCGATGCCGTTGCCGTCCGGGTCCGTGAAGTAGAACGCCTGGCTGACCAGGTGGTCCGCGCTGCCGACGAACTGTGAGCGGGGGTGCCGGGCCGTGGCCAGGACGCTGGCGGCCAGGTCCGCCTCGGTGTCGAACAGGATCGCCGTGTGGAAGAGGCCGGCCTCGCCCCGGCGCGCGGCGGGGAGGCCGGGCGTGTGCTGCAGGGTGAGTACCGGCGTCGTGCCCCGGCCCAGGACGGCGAGCCCGTCGCCCTCCGCGAGCGGCGTGAGCCCGACGGCGTCGCGGTAGTAGGCGGCGAGCCCGGCCAGGTCGTCGGTATGGAGGGTGACGGCGCTGACGTCGGTCGCGTCACCGAGGAGGTCGCGGGGCGCGCTCATCGCACGCCGCCGGGCGGTCACCGTGGTCATGCGGTCCTCCTGGTGCTCGGGGGCGGTGGCCTGGTGGGCCGACGCCCGCGGTGGTTGAAGCGACAAGCATCACTGTAGGGCCGAGTGGTTGTAGCGTCAACTAATCGGCTAGGCTCGCCGCATGAGCACCGAGACCCCCTGGCTGGACGACGAGCAGCTCGACGCCTGGATCCGGCTGATCGCCGTGGTCGAGCTGCTGCCCGGCGTCCTCGACGCCCAGCTCCGGCGCGACTCGGACCTCTCGCACTTCGAGTACCTCGTCCTCGCGATGCTGTCCGAGGCGCCCGACCGGAGCCTGCGGATGACGGCGCTCGCCGCGCGCACCAACGCGACGCTCGCGCGGCTCTCGCACGTCGTCAGCCGGCTCGAGAACCGTGGCCTCGTCGCGCGCCGTCCGTGCCCGGGGGACCGCCGCGCCACCAACGCGACGCTCACCGACGCCGGCTGGGACGCCGTCGTCACGGCCGCGCCCGGGCACGTCGCGACCGTGCGCGCGAACGTCGTCGACGCCCTCACGCGCGAGCAGGTGGCCCAGCTGGGCGGGATCGCCGCGGCGATCCTGGAACGCCTCGACCCGACCGGCGCGATGACCGAGCCCTACCGGCGGCCCGCGGGGCGCTGAGGGCCGGCCGGGACGGCGACGGCCCGCCACCCGCCGGAGCGGGGGACGGGCCGTCGGCCGGCCGGGCGGGACGCGTCAGGCGCCCGGCAGCGACCACCGCTGGGCGGTGTTGTCGTAGCAGTCCCAGATCTGGGTGCGCTGGCTGTTGACGGCCTTGCCGTCCGGGTTGTCGATGCACTTGCCGGACTCGGGGTTCTTGTAGGAGTTCCCCGAGCGGACCCACGTCTGGTTCGACTGGCCCGGGTGGCACTCCCAGATCTGCAGCTTCGAGCCGTTGCTGGTGCCCCAGTCCTTCACGTCGAGGCACTTGCCGAGCGCGCGGAGCGTTCCGTCGGAGCCGAAGGTCCAGCGCTGCGCGTTCGTACCGTTGCAGTCGTAGAGCTGCACGGCAGTCCCGTTGGCGTCCTTCGCCGCGGCGACGTCGAGGCACTTGCCGTCCGAGCCGGAACGGATCGCGCCCGTCCCGGTGGTCGGCGTCGGCGTCGGCGTCGTGCCCCCACCGCCCGTGAACGAGGTGCAGCTCGATGCGGGCGCTGCGCGGGTCGCCGTCGTGCACGAGCGACTCGTGAGCGCCGACGTCGTCGAACGGGAAGGCGTAGGCGCGGCCGTCGGCCATCGCCGCGTGGATCACGCGCCCGTACAGGTTGGGCGGCGTGCTGCGGTAGTACTGCCCGGCGTCGGACACGGGCTCGGTGGTGCTCGCACCGAGCGTCCCGCGGAACAGCGCGGAGCACAGCGTCCGGGCGATCGGCCCGACCACCTGGTCGTTCGGGGCGTGCAGGGCGCCGTCACAGCCCCAGACGTCCGCCGACGACGGCCGGTTGAACGAGGCGACCTCACGGCCCGACGAGTCGGTGAACCGCATGGTGGTGCCGGACGTGCGGCCGGTGTAGCGGACCTCCGGCCGGTCGCCGAACGGCTGCACGGTGAGGTTCCGGCTCGAGTAGGCGTTCCACGCGGAGGCGATGTAGCTGTCCAGGAAGCCGGCGCTCAGCAGCCCGGCGCTCGCCGCCTTGCCCGGCGCGAGCACGCGCAGCACGGTGCCGTCGGAGCGGGTGACGACGCTGCGCGCCCACGCCGCGTCGCCCTTCAGTGCGTCGATGATCTGCTGGCGACCGCCCGCGACCAGGCGGCCGGTGGTGCGCGTCGTACCCGAGGCGCCCGTGACGCTCACGGCGTGCGGGACGGCGAACATGTCGACCTGCGAGCTGTTGAGCCACAGGCCGCCGTTGTCGTAGGTGAGCTCGCTCCAGTCGAAGAGGATGTCGCGCGACGGGTCGTTGCCCGCCCACGGGGCCGGCTGGACGAGCCCGCCGGGCGTGAGCGAGAACGGCAGCTTCTGCCCGAACGAGAAGTAGATGCGGCCGGAGAACCCGCGCGGGACCTGCACGGTCACCGAGCCTCCGTTGGTGGGCCCGGCGATGGCGCTGTCGGGTGCGGGCGACGGCGGGTTGGCGCCCGCCGGCCACTGGTGGAACGTCCCGCCGGCATCCACCCAGCCGAGCTTGCCCGTCGACAGGTTCGTGCCCTGCACGTAGACGAACACCTGCTCGCCCCGGCCGGACTGGTTCGCGATCGTGATCGGCAGGCGGTCCGGCCCAGCCGCTGTCGCCGGTGTGGCGGCCCCTGTGATGCCGAGCACCCCCACGATCAGCGCGGCGAGCACTATCCGTAGTTTTCGCATCTTCGTTCCCTTCCCCCCAGGCGGGCCCGCGGGCAGCTCTGCCTGCGGGCGCGAGCGCACGGCACCGCGCGCCCCCGAGGTGGCAGCGCGCGATGCCACGGCGCCGCAGAACAATTGGTATCAAACTCTGGCAATTCGTGCATCTGCACGTGTCACCTCGTGGCGGTGATTCTGCTCCGGGCTACCCGCGGCGCGCCACCAGCCGCCCGGCGACGCCGACGCCGTTCCGCCGTCGGGACCTGCACCTGCCGGCGTGAGACCGGACGGTCAGTCGGCAGTGGCGCCGCAGCCGGCGGCCGCCGGCTCGGTCCCGGCCTCCGCCGCGACCACGGCGAGGCCCTCCGGCGTCGGCGGCTCGGACTCGACGGCCGGTGCGCGGCGCGAGGCGAGGGCGGATCCCGCGAGGACGAGCACGAACCCGGCCGCGGTGAGCCAGGTGATCGGCTCGTCGAGCACGATCGCGCCGGCCGCGACCGCCACCGCCGGGTTCAGGTAGGTGACGAGCGTGCTCCGCAGGGCGCCGACCTCGGCGACCAGGGCGAAGAAGAGCATGAGCGCCGCGGCGGTGCAGATCAGACCCAGCCCGACAGCGGACGCCGTGACGCTCGCCGACGGCCATCGGTCCGGAGCGTGGGCCACGCCCGGGACCGCGTAGATCGCGGTGGCCGTGAGCAGGCTGAGCGCGATGACGCCCGTGGCGGGCGCGTCGGCGAGGTGGCGCGCCATGATCACCGGCCCGATGGCGTAGCAGAGGATCACGACGGCGAGCTCCCCGACGGCCTGCGCCTCGCCGCCGCCGCTCGTCGCGCCGCTCTCGAAGCCGACCAGCAGCGCCACGCCCGCGAAGCCGATGCCCAGCCCGAGCGCCCCGCGCGCGCCGAGGTGCTCGCTGCGGCGGGTGACCAGGGCGATCACGACCCCGACGATCGGCACCCCGGCGATGAGCAGGCCGGTCAGCGAGCTGGGCAGGTGCCGCTCGGCGTCGGTCAGGAAGAACCACGGCAGCACGATCTCGATCACGGCGTAGACGACCACCGCGCGCCAGTGCCGCAGTGCCCCGGCGAGCGCGCCCCGGGAGACCGCGAGCGGCACCATGACGAGGGAGGCGATGACGACGCGCGACAGGACGAGCGTCGTCGGGTGCAGCTCGTCGACGGCGATCTTGATCAGCAGGTAGGGGATGCCCCACGCGACGCCGAGCCCCGCGAACAGAAGGAACGCGCGGCTCGAGCGGTGGTCGGCAGAGGTCACCGGGCAACCCTGCGGACGTGCCCCCACCCCCGTCAACCCCGCCGTCCCCCCCGCCCCCCCGCGCGCAAAGTGGAGCGAACGGCACGCGACACGCTGGCGTGTCGGTGCCGTTCGCTCCACTTTGCGGATGGAGAGGGGGTCAGGTGAGGGTGGGGGGTGACGTGGGGGTCCAGTTGCGGAGAGCACCCGTGAGGGTTGCGGCCAGGCCCGTGATGGCGCCCGTGTCGTTCCCGCCCACCATCACGTCCGGCACGATCTTGACGTGCCCGTCCGCGACGGCCGCAGCGATCGCGACCGCCGACGTCGCCTGCTGCCCGATGGCGGCCACCTGGGCCTCGTAGCCCGCCGCCTTCGCGAGCCCGAGCGCCTCCGTCGCCTTCGCCTCGGCCAGACCGATCGCCCGACGGCGGTCCGCCTCGGCCTCACCGGTCTTGCGGACGAACGCCGCCTCGCCGTCGGCCTGCGCGGTGCGGGCCGAGGCCTCCGCCTTCTGGATCTCGACGTTGACGTTCGCCTTCGCGAGGTCCGTCTGCATGTCGGCGGTGCCGCGGACGCGCTCGAGGTCGACACGCACCTCCTGGGCGCGCTTCTGCTCCTCGTACGTGACCCGTTCCTGGTTCGCGATCTCACGCTGGGTGAGGACGGCGACCAGCTCCGGCGGGAAGATCACGTCCTGCACGTAGACGCCGCGTGTCTCCACCTCGTACCCGCTGAGGTACCCGGTGATGTACTGCTGCGCCTGCGCCTGCACGGTGTCGCGGGTCTCGATGAACTGCACGGCCGGCAGCTGCTGGAGGGCGTTGCGGAAGTAGTTGCCCACCGCGGACTGCAGCACCTCGTTGACCAGGTTCTGCATGGTGCCGACCATCGAGATGACCTTCGGTGCTCGGCTGTCCGAGACGTGGATCTGCACCTGCAGGTCGATGCCGAAGACGAAGCCCTCACGCGACTTGCCGTCGATCGGGCTCAGCGCTTCGTCGAGGTTGTGCGCCGCCGAGGTCGTGTTCGCCCAGTTCAGCGTGATGATCGACGTCGGGACGAGCTCCGCCGCGTAGACGCGCGGGTTGATCGCGAACTTGCCGGTGCGCAGCGGCTCGTTCCAGATGCCGCGGTGGCCGGGCCGCACGATGGAGCCGAACTTGAAGTCCGCCCCGGACGTGTCGACGGTCGGGAGACCGACGTACGCCTTGATGACGGCGACCTCGCCCTGCCGGACGACGAGCATCGGCACCAGCTCGACACGCACCAGGAACGGGTTGAGCAGGTACGAGCCGTACAGCAGCGGGTCGTGCTGGAGGCCGATGCGGCCGCCGTTGTCCAGGAACGCCTGGTAGTCCTGGTAGTTGTTGTGGACCCCGTTCTTGCTGGACAGGATCGCCTCGATCTTCTCGCTCTCCGTCGCACCGGCGGCCTCGAGCGCGGCGACGTCCTCGAACCCGCCGAGACGGCTGGCGATGTCGCTGCCCTCGGGCGCCTCGCCCTCGAGCGTGGTCACGACGCCGATGACGTCCTGACCCTGCTGGGGCGCGATCACCGTCACGCGGAGCTGCTGGGGGAGCAGGCCGAGCGACTCGGGCGACGTGACCTGGTGGCCGCCGGCCTGCTGGATGGGCACGCCGTACAGGCGGCTGGCCGTGAGCACGACGAACGCCAGGGGGTGCAGCGGCAGCAGCGTGCCCGGGGGCAGCACGGGCCGCTGGATGCCCTTCTGGCCACCCTCCGCGAGGAACCCTGCGAGGTCCGTGAAGTTGCCGAACGACGGCTTGTACGCGGCGCTCTTGGCGCCGATGGGCAGGGGAGCGCCGAGCTGGGCGATGACGACGCCGATCTCGCCCGGGTTGACCTGCACCCACGGGTGCTTCGTCACCGAGAAGACGGGCCACAGCTTGAAGCGCAGGCCGGGCATGAGGAGGCGGGCCTGGTAGCCGGCTTCCCCGTTGAACGCGATGGCCTGGTCGCCCTTGAGGCGCCGGCCGAGCCGCTTGTTGACGAGACCGACCTCACTCGCGCCGATGAAGCGGAATGACGCCAGGAGGACGAGGAGCACGACGGCTCCGGCAACGATCCCGGCGATGACGCCAGGTGTCATGGTGATGCACCGATCCTTCAGTCAGGTGTGCGCCTCGTGGCGCGCCCCGAGAGTGTGGCACCGAGATCATCCGCCGCGCGGGCCTTTCCGGGAGCCGGCGGACACCCTCCCGGGAGCCGGACGCCGCCCTTCCGGGAGCCGGACAAGCCCGATCCGTGAGCCGGACGGGGGAGTCCCTCCTCTCCCCGCGGTTCCTCACGCAAAGTGGAGCGAAGTGCACCGACACGCCAGGCGTGTCGGTGCACTTCGCTCCACTTTGCGGACGAAGGGGGGTGGGGGGCTAGGGGTGGGGGACGTGGACGAGCGGGGCGGCCAGGGCGTCGGCGTCGGCGCGTTCGTGGGTGACCAGCAGCATCGTGCGGCCGCCGTGGGCCTCGCGCAGGTGCGCCACCGCAAGCTCGCGCGAGGCGACATCGAGCCCCGCGAACGGCTCGTCGAGCACCGTGAGCTCGGCGCGGACCAGCAGTGCGCGGGCCAGCGCCACCTTGCGCCGCTGCCCGCCGGACAGCTCCCGCACGGGCTTGCGCAGCGCGTCGTCGTCCAGGCCGAGCGCCCGCAGCTCGGCGACCACGGCCTCGGCGTCGGCGGCCCGACCCAGCACCAGGCGCACGTTGCGCACGGCGCTGAGCTGACCGCACAGCCGGTCCTCCTGGAACGCCGCCGCCCGTCGCCGCGGAACCCCGCGCACCTCGCCGGCGTCGGGCGTCTCGAGGCCCAGCAGGAGCCGGCCGATCGTCGTCTTGCCGCTGCCGTTGGGACCCATCAGGGCCGTCACGACGCCGTCGGGCAGCGTCAGGTCCAGCCCGTCGAGGACCACCTGGTCGCCGTAGCGCTTCGTCACCCCGCGCAGCTCGATCACGCCGCCGCCTCCGTCCCGGAGGGGGGCGCGACCGGCGTCGGGCGCCCAACGGCCAGTCGTCGCTCGGCGCGGCCCAGCAGCGCGACCAGGCCCTTCTCGAACCCGTAGCTCGCGGCGATGATCACGGCGGTCCAGGCGAACAGGTCGGCGCTGGAGAGGAAGAGCTTCGCCTCGTAGAGGCGTTCGCCGATGCTCCCGTCGGGCAGCCCGATCACCTCCGCCGCGACGCCGCTCTTCCAGGCGAGCCCGACGCCGAGGCGGCACGCGGCGAGGAAGAAGGGCAGCACGGCGGGCACGTCCACGGCGGTGACCCGCCGCACGAGCGGCACCTCGAAGACCGTCGCCATCTCCAGGAGCGCGCGATCGCGGTGCCGGATGCCCTCCAGCACGGTGACGTACGCGACCGGCAGCACCATCAGGAACGAGGTGATCGCGGCGAGCTTGCCGCTGTCGGCCACGAGCAGCACCAGGATGATGAAGCTGACGACGGGCGCCGCGCGCACCGCGACGAGGAACGGCGTCAGCAGGGCGTCGGCGACCCGCGACCAGGCGGCGAGGGCCGCGAGCACGACGCCGACCGCCACGGCGAGCGCGAAGCCCACCGTGATGCGCGCGAACGAGAACCACACCGTGGACCAGAAGTCCGCCGTCGGCACGAGGTCGACGAGCCGCTCCGCGACGTCAGCAGGCGGGGCGAAGAGGAAGTCGTGCCCCACCCAGGCCGCGACGAGCTGCCAGACGGCCAGCCAGAACACGACGACCCCCAGGAGGCGCAGTGCCCCCCGGGGGTCGCGACGTGTGCGACGGTCAGCCGGCGAAGTAGAAGTCATCGCCCGGCATCGTCCCACCGACCGAGGCGGGGTCGGCGTCGAACAGCACCTTCAGGTACCCACCGAGCGTCGTCTTCAGCTCCGCGCCGCCGATGAACGTGATGTGCGAGCCCGGGATCGCCTTCTCGGCGACCGGGGCCGCGGGCACGATGCCGGCGTCGGCGATGAGCTTCGCCGCCTCGGCGGGGTTGTCGTTCGTGAACTCCGTGGAGGCCTCGTAGTCGGTGAGGAACTGCGCGAAGGCCTCCGGGTTCTCCTCGATGAACTGCGTGCGGGCGACGACGACGCCGGTCACCAGCGCGGAGTCCTTGGCGACCGCGTCCCACTCGTCGGTGAGGCTGAGGGCCGTGCGGACCGCGGGGTTCTGCGTCTGCACGACCGTGGCGAACGGCTGGGGCAGCATCGCGATGGTCCCGGGTGCGCTGGCCAGGACGGAGGCGACCTCGGTGTGCTCGCTGCGGTAGTCGACGGTCACGTCGACGCCCGGCTCGAGGCCGTTGCTGCGCAGGATGTAGTCGAGGACGTACTCCGGCGAGGCGCCCTTGCCGGACGCGACGATCGTCTTGCCCCTGAGGTCGGCGACGCTCTGCACGGTGTCGCCCGACTCGAGGATGTCCATGACGCCGAGGGTGTTGATCGCGGCGACCTGCACCGCGGCGCCGTCGTCGGTGAGCGTCTTGTTGTAGAGGACGGCGGCGAGGTTGGCGGGGACCATCGCGACGTCGGCCTTGCCCTGCACGACGAGCGGGACGATCTCGTCCGGGCTGCCGTACATCGTGACCTGGTAGTCCTCGGCGGCCTGGCCCGTCGTCGCCTGGTCCATGAGGTGGACGAGCCCCATCGTCGTCGGGCCCTTGAGGGACGCGATGCGGATGGTGGTGGGCTCCGCGGGCGTGGTGGCCGCGGCCTCGGCGTCGGGGGTGGTGCTCGGCGTTGCGGCGGGCTCGGTCGCGGAGCTGCAGCCGGCGAGCAGGGCTGCGACGGCGACGACGCCGGTCAGGACGCGAGAGATGCGCTTCACTGGGTCCTCGTTTCTCGGCGACCGACCGCCGGTCGGCGCCGGCGGTGGCGGGGTGGCTGCGCCGCCGCGAATTGGCCCGACGCGCGCCGCCGAAACCGACGTTACGGGCGTAGTCGTCCCATCACCGCGGACTTCCGACCCACCCGCTGCCCGCCCCTCTCTCCCCCCGCCCCGCCCCTCTCCCCACCCCAGCCGCGAGCGCTGCCACGGCGCGCGAGAACTGCCGTCTGGACGGCAGCGTTCGCGTGCCGTAGCAGCGCTCGCGGCTGGGGTGGGGCGGGGGGGAGGGGCGGGGGGTTACGGGGTGGGTGCGGGTCGGGGGCGGCGGGCGGACGCGAGGTCGGTGCGCAGCTCCTCGGCGGTGCGGCGCGGACCGTAGCCGGGGGTGTCCGGCTGGATGCGCCAGCCCTCCGCGAGGCCGTCGAGCTCCACGGTGTCGAACCCGAGCGCGTCGATCAGCTCGGCGACGGCCCGGCGCGCGTCGGCGTCGTCGGCGGCCACCACGAGCGCGCGGCGCCCCGGCGTGCCCGACGGCGTCGCGTGCTCGGTGAGGTCGGCCGCGGTGATGTGGTTGAACGCCTTCACGACGACGGAGCCCGTCAGGCGCTGCTGGAGCAGCTCGGCGGAGGTGATGCTCTCTTCGTCGAGCTCCGGGATGTGCCCGTCGCGCTGCCAGTAGTAGTTGTTCGTGTCGATCACGATCTTGCCGGCGAGGGGCTCGACCGGGACGGTGCCGATGGCGTGCAGGGGGATGGTCACGACGGCGAGGTCCGCGGCCTCGGCTGCCTCCCGTGGTGTCCCGGCCCGCGCGTGGTCGCCCAGCTCGTCGACGAGGTCCACCAGGGTGTGTGGTCCGCGGGAGTTGCTCAGGACGACGTCGTAGCCGTTCGCGACGGCCAGGCGCGCGAGCTGGGAGCCGATGTGGCCGGAGCCGATGAGTCCGATTGTGGTCATGAGGACGTCAACCGCTGCCGCCGCGACCCATTCCCGCCCGACGCCGTGACGCCCGACACGCGACTAGCCCCTCCCGCGAGCGCTGCCGTCTCACGCGAGCGCTGCCGGGTGGATGGCAGCGCTCGCGTGAGACGGCAGCGCTCGGCGGAGGGGGGCGGGGGCGCGGGGTGTCGGTGGTGGCGGATAGCGTCCTGTGGTGACCTTCAGAGTGCCGTCTCGTGTTGTGCCCTGGACCCTCGTCGCCTACGGCGCGCTGCCCGACCAGGTCGCCGAGGTGACCGTGCCCGACGGCGCTCGCGGACCCCTGCCGCTCGTCCTGCTGCTGCACGGCGGGGTGTGGCGTGAGCCGCACGACCGCGTGCACGTGCGGCCGCTCGCCTCGGCGCTCGCGCGGCTCGGGGCGATCGTGGCGAACGTCGACTATCGGCGCGTGGACGGTGCGGGCGGGTGGCCGGCGACCTTCGAGGACGCCGCGGCCGCGACCGACCTGCTCCCCGATCTGATCGAGACGGCGGGGCTCGCCCGGGTGGACCGCGGCGCCGTCGTGCTGGTCGGCCACTCGGCCGGCGGGCACCTCGCGCTCTGGTCGGCGCTGCGGGACCGGTTGCCGGAGGGTGCACCGGGGTGGCGGGCGACGGCGCCCGCGGTGACCGGCGTCGTCCCGATGGGTGCGGTCGTCGCGCTGACGGAGTTCCACGCGGGCCGCGAGGCACCGACGGTCGAGCGGCTGATGGGCGGCTCGCCGGCGCAGGTGCCGGACCGTTACCGAGCGGCGGACCCGGCGGGGCTCGGGGCGCCGGACTGCCGGACGATCCTCGTGCACGGCGGCGAGGACGAGGAGGTGCCGGTCGCGACGGCCCGCGCCTACGCGACGGCGCACCCCGAGGTCGAGCTGGTGGAGATACCGGCGACGGGCCACTTCCCGCTCATCGATCCGGCGTCCGACGCCTGGCCGGCGGTCCGCGACGCGGTCCTGAGCGCCCTGACCTGAGCGCGCCTGGGCGCCGACTACTTCGCAGAGCTGGTCTTGACCCTGGAGATCGACGCGGGCGGGGGCCGCAGGCCGCCCTTCGGGGACTTGCCCGCCGGGTATCCACCGCGGAAGGTGTCGCCGCTCGACTTCTCGGTGGTCGACGACCGCCGCTTCTTGTCGCTCATGGTTCGGCCGCTCCCTTCCATCACGGGTCGATGAACGCAGCGTAGGCGACCTGGTCCCAGTTGACGAGCACGGCGATGCCGCGACGGAGGACCGCACCGTCCTCGTCGACGAGGAAGTCCCCGCTGTCCGGGTCCAGCTCGCAGGTGTCCACCAGGTAGAGGTCCTGCGTGTGGGGAAAACCGGCCGCATAGCTGCCCGGACGCGCGCCCCCGTCGTCGCTCGGGTCCTCCCACGCACCGGCCAGCCAGGTGCCGCTCTTGAGTCGCAGACGCAGCCAGCCCGTGAGCGCGGGGGACCGGAACAGTGCATCCCAGCCCCTCGGTGCGGGCGACGGCCCCGTGAAGTAGCGGGCCCACCGCTTCCGCTGCTTCGCCGCGACCCCGACGGCGCTGCCGAGCGCGATGGGGAAGACGACGTATGCGGCGTAGATCAGCCAGACCCACCAGGGCACCCGCAGGCCGTCCTCGGAGCTCCACGCGCTCGTGTACCGGCAGTAGAGCCAGTAGACGAGGGGCGCGGTGAGGACCGAGAACGCCGCTGAGACGCCGACGAAGCGGGCGATGCGGTCGCTCAGCGCGACCTCCCACGCGCCGTCTTCCCGCTCGTAGGCCCAGGTGTAGAGCGCGCCGGGCAGCACCGCGAGGACGAACACCGCTATCGCCTGGAATGTGCTCGGCGCCATCGGGTCATCGTGCCGCAGCCGTCGGGCCGCGTGTGGGCGGTTGTGGACGACGACGCCGGGGCCGGCGGGGGTGACGACGCTCGCTCAGCCCTGGGCGAGCCGGTCCAGCGCCAGGCCGGCGAGCACCGCTGCCGACAGCGGCAGCGCCGACTCGTCGAACCGGGCCTGCGCCGAGTGGTTGTACGGCGCCGTGGCGGGATCCGAGCCGGCGGGCGTTGCGCCGACGAAGACGTACGCCCCCGGCACCTGCTCCAGCACGTAGGAGAAGTCCTCGGCGCCGGCCAGTGGCTGCGCCAGCTCGGCGTAGTGCCCCGGCCCGGCGAGCTCGCCGACCACGCGCTCCACGCGCGCCACCTCCGCGGCGTCGTTCACCGTCACCGGGTAGCCGCGTACGTACTCGACGTCGGCGGTCATCCCGTGCGCGGCGGCGACATGCTCGAACAGTCGCGCGAGCCGCTCCGGCACGGCCGCGTGCGACGCCGGTGAGAACGTCCGCACGGTCGCGGCGAGCTCCGCGGTCGCCGGGATGACGTTGTCGGTGGTCCCGGCGGCGATCCGCCCGACGGACACCACCACGGGGTCGTGCGCGTCGAACTGCCTGGTCACCGCGGTCTGTAGCGCGAGCACCATCTCCGCCGCCACCGGTACCGGGTCGGCCGCGAGGTGCGGCATGGACCCGTGCCCGCCCCGGCCCCGCACGGTGACGAACACCTGGTCGGCGGCCGCCATGAGGGTTCCGGGCCGACCGGTGACCTGACCCGACGGGAACAGCCCCGACGCCACGTGCACCCCGTACGCCGCGACCACGCGGTCGCCGGCGGCGTCGAGCACGCCCTCCTCGATCATCACGCGCGCGCCGTGCGGCCCCTCCTCGCCCGGCTGGAACATGAAGACGACCGAGCCCGCGATCTTGTCCCGGCGTGCAAGCAGTAGCCGCGCCGCGCCCACCAACCCGGCCACGTGCAGGTCATGCCCGCACGCGTGCATGACGCCGGGGTGCTCGCTCGTGAACGGCTCGCCGGTGTCCTCGGTGACGGGCAGGGCGTCCATGTCGCCGCGCAGCAGCACGGCCGGTCCGGGCCGCGCGCCGCGCAGCACGGCGGTCACTGAGCTCAGCCTCGTGCCCGTCGACACCTCCAGGTCCAGCCCGGCCAGTGCTTCGAGGAGCCGCGCCTGCGTCTTCGGCAGGTCCAGCCCGATCTCTGGGATGCGGTGCAGGTCGCGGCGCAGCGCCGACAGCTCCGGGGCGAGGGCCCGCGCCTGCGCGAGGAGGGTCATGGCCCGAGTATGTCGCCCCGGCAGATCCCCGCCGCACAGTGGAGCGTTGCGTGGCCCGTTCGTTCCATCGCGGCGGTTCGACGGAGCGCAACGTTCCACTGTGCGGGTGTGCGGGGATTACTGGTGGATCGCGGTGCCGCTCTCGCCGCGCATGGCGAGCGGCGCCTTCTCCAGGGAGCAGATGACGGCGCGCCGCCCGGGCCCGCTCGCGGCGAACGTCATCGCGGCCTGCACCTTCGGCAGCATCGACCCGGAGCCGAGCTGCCCGGAGTCGATCAGCTGCTGCGCGGCGGCGAGGTCGAGATCGTCGAGGTCCCGCTGCTGCGGGGTTCCGAAGTCGACCGCCACGCGGTCCACCGCGGTGAGGATGAACAGGTAGTCCGCCCCGACGGCCTCGGCGAGCGCCGCGGACGCGAAGTCCTTGTCGATCACCGCGGCCACCCCCCGGTGGTCGCCCTCCGGCGTCCGGACCACGGGGATCCCGCCCCCGCCGCACGCGACCACGATGAACTCGTGGTCGAGCAGGTTGAGGATCGAGTCCCGCTCGACGATCCGCACGGGACGCGGCGAGGCGACGACCTGCCGCCAGCCGCGACCGGCGTCGTCCACCATGACCAGGCCGGGCTCCGCCGCCATCATGTCGCGGGCCGTGGCCTCGTCGTAGAAGGCGCCGATCGGCTTCGTCGGGTGCGCGAACGCCGGGTCGTCCGGATCCACCTCCACCTGCGTGACCACGGATGCCACGTGCCACGGCATATCCACCCGGCGCAGCTCGCGGGCGATGCCCTGCTGCAGGTGGTAGCCGATGTAGCCCTGGCTCATGGCGGTGCACTCGGGCAACGCCATCGGCGTGACCCGATCCGTGTGCCGGGCGGCGACGTCGAACGCGAGGTTGATCGCCCCCACCTGCGGCCCGTTGCCGTGGGACACGATGATCTCGTGCCCCTGGGCGATGAGCCCGACCAGGGCGGGCGCGGCGGCGTCGATCCGCTCGCGCTGCTCGGCAGCCGTGGTGCCCAGGGCGTTGCCGCCGAGGGCGATGACGATGCGCGACATGTCAGAGGATCCCGGCGAGCAGCGCGTCGAGCTCGGCCTTGGCGGCGGCGACCTTGTGCGGGTTCGGCGTCTCCGGGCGCAGGAAGTACGCGAGGAGCGCGCGCTGGGCGGTGAGCCGGTTGCCGGCCTCGATGAAGGCGAGCGAGTAGTCCGAGTCGAGCACCTCGTCGGTGACCTCCTCGCCGCGCGTGGCGGGCAGGCAGTGCATGAACTGCGCACCCGGGCCGGCCGCGGCCATGAGCTCGGCGTTCACCTGGTAGGTCGGCATGAACGCCGCGAGCCGCTCGGCCTCGCCGAGCTCGGCCTCGTAGTCGCCGTACCAGACGTCCGTGTAGACGAAGTCGGCACCTTCGATCGCGGCGCGGTCGTCCGTCACGGTCATCGAGCCGCCGGAGACGGCGCAGTTGGCGCGCCCGATCTCCTGCATGGCGGGCTTGAGCTGGAAGGCCTTCGGTCCGTACTGCACGAAGCTCATGCCCATCTTGGTGGTGATCATCATGAGCGAGGCGCAGACCTGGGTGGCGTCGCCGACGAACACGACCTTGCAGTCCTCGAGCCGCTTCCCGGCGGGCAGGTTCTCGACCATCGTGATGAGGTCGCCGATCTCCTGCGTGGGGTGGTTGTAGTCGGACATGCCGTTGAGCACCGGGATGGTCGCGTGCTTGGCCAGGTCCACGACGGTGTGGTGGCGGGCGACGCGCGCCATGACGACGTCGACGAGTCGCGACAGGACGCGTGCGGTGTCCTCCATGGACTCGTGGCCGCCGAGCTGGATCTGGCCGGGCGCGAGGTACTGCGCGTGCCCGCCGAGCTGCGACATCGCCGTCTCGAAGGAGACGCGCGTGCGGGTCGAGGACTGCTCGAAGATCATGCCGAGCGTGCGGCCCTGCAGCAGCGGCGGGAAGTAGCCCACTGCCACGCACTTCTTCAGCGTGATGCCGAGGTTGACGATGTCGAGCACCTCGGCCTTCGTGAGGTC
This sequence comes from uncultured Actinomycetota bacterium, assembly GCA_963807045.1. GTDB lineage: Bacteria > Actinomycetota > Actinomycetes > Actinomycetales > Cellulomonadaceae > Actinotalea. The sequence continues at coordinate 1,705,911 of CAWDZL010000002.1, forward strand.
CTGGGTGTCGATGAAGTGGCGGACGGTCATCGTCGGCTCCTTGGGTTCGTTCGTCTGGTTGAGGGCAGGGCGCATCGGCCGGACCGCTGGCGGGCGGCACGACTGCGCGGGAGGGGGAGTGCGTGGAGGCCCGTCCCGCCGGGCGGGGGGTGCCCGGCGGGACGGACGGTCGGTCAGCGCCCGGAGGGCTGCTGCTGGGTGATGCAGTGCACGTTGCCGCCGCCGAGGAGGATCTCCCGGCCGGGGACCGTGACGACGCGCCGCGGCGCGAACAGCTCCGTGTACGCGACGACGGCGTCGGCGTCGTGCGGGTCGTCGAAGACCGGCAGGACGACGATGTCGTTGCCGATGTAGGAGTTCACGTACGAGCCGGCGAGCCGGTCGCCGGCCTCGCGGGGCAGCGTGCCCTCGATGGAGTCGACACCGGCCGACTCCTCCTCGGTGATGAAGATCGGCCCGGGCTGGTGGATCTTCACGACCTGCAGCGCGCGGCCGTGCGCGTCGCGCGTCGCCTCGAGCACCTGCAGCGCGGCCAGGGACCGCTCGTACTGCGGGTCGCTCTCGTCGTCGGTCCAGGTCAGCATGACGACACCCGGCCGCACGAAGCGGCAGAAGTTGTCGACGTGGCCGTTGGTCTCGTCGAGGTAGACGCCGTACGGCAGCCAGACGACGACGTCGGCCCCCAGGTAGTCGCGCAGGTGCTGCTCGATCTCCTCGCGCGTCAGGTCGGGGTTGCGGCCGGCGGAGAGCAGGCACTCCTCGGTGACGAGGACCGTGCCCTCGCCGTCGACGTCGATCGAGCCGCCCTCGAGGACCAGCGGTGCCTTGTAGCGGTCGGTGCCCTCGATCTCGCAGACCTTGCGCGCGACGGCGTCGTCGGCGGCCCACGGGAAGTAGAGGCCGTCCACGAGCCCGCCCCAGGCGTTGAAGTCCCAGTCGACACCCCGGACGTCGCCGGCGTCGTTCACGACGAACGTGGGACCGATGTCGCGCATCCAGGAGTCGTCGTTGGACATCTCGACGACGCGCACGACGTCGGGGAGCTCGCTGCGTGCGTTGTCGAACTGCCGGGCGGACACGGCGACCGTGACGCGCTCGGTCTGGGCGATCGCCGTCGCGACGGCGGTGAAGGCGGCCTGGGCGGGCTTGGCGCCGAGGCGCCAGTTGTCGGGGCGCTCGGGCCAGACGAGCCAGCAGCCGCTGTGGTGCGCCCACTCGGCCGGCATGCGGTAGCCGTCCGCCGCGGGGGTGGAGTCGACGGTGTGGACCATGGTGAGCCTTTCTTGGGTCGGGGCGTCAGGCCGGGTCTCGGCCGCGCCCGGGGGAGTGTCAGTCGGTGGGGGCGTCGGCGAACTGCCGTGCGGTGTCCGGGTCCTCGCCGCGCTCGATGGCGCGCTGGCGGGTCCAGGCCGGGGACTTGAAGCAGAACCACTCCTGCAGGGCGACCGTCACGGCGAGGCCCAGGAGGATCGAGCCGGTGGTGCTCCACGAGTAGTCGTACGGGTTCCAGACGAAGAACACCGCGGCGAGCCCGAGCAGGACGGTCGGCACCCACGTGATCAGCGACGTCATGGTGCGGCCGCCGGGCACGCGGTAGGGCCGCGGGCGCTCGGGGTCGATGCGGCGCAGCTTGGCGAACGCCAGCATCATCACGATGTACGGCAGCAGGAAGATCACCGACGAGAACGCGAACAGGTTCCAGAAGACGTCGTCGATCGCGCCGTCGGTCAGGGAGAACAGGCCGGCGTAGCCGACGGTGAAGACGGTGCCGACGATCGAGCAGAGCATCGCCGCGCCGACGGGGGTGCCGCGATCCGGGTGGACCCGGGCGAACACCTTGGGCAGGTCGCCCTGCTGGGCGGACTCCGCAGCGGCGAGGTTGGCGCCGATGGTCCACGGCACGAGGCACGCGAAGAAGCAGAACAGCGCGCCGATGCCGAGGGCGGTCACGATGACGTGGGCGATGGTCGAGTCGCCGAAGCCGTGCTGGAGCGCGTCGATCAGGCCGGTGGTCTCGGAGATCTCGTCGGCGGGGTAGATGAGCTGCATGCCGACGGTGGCGATGAGGTAGAAGCCGCCGATGAGGACGCCCGCGATCGCGATGGTGCGGGGGACGTCGCGCTTCGGGTTCTCCATCTGCGTGGAGGCCGAGGACATGAGCTCGAAGCCGAGGAAGTTGTAGATGACGATCGGCAGGGCCGCGGCGAAGGCCGGCAGCGCGTCGGTCGGGAGCATGGTGCTCCAGGTCCAGTCGGTCGCGGAGCCGTTCTTGGTGGCGAAGATCCCGCCTGCGACGGCGAGCGCCACGATCACGGCGATCGTGATGCCGGCGCCGACGTTGGAGACCCAGGTGCCGGTCTCGAGGCTGCGCGCGTTGACCCAGTAGTTGATCCAGATGAGCGCGACGGTGATGGCGATCTGGACCCAGAAGTTGAGGTCGCCGTCGAAGAACATCGACGAGATCGCGCCGGAGAACATCAGGTACACGCTGGGCACCCACAGCCCGACGTTCACCCAGTACCACCAGGAGACGCGGCTGCCCCAACGGTTCCCGAAGGCCCGGACGACCCAGGCGTAGATGCCGCCGGCGTCGGGGTAGGCCGAGCCGAGCTCGGCGGTGACGAGCCCGTAGGGGACGAAGAAGGCAAGGATGATCAGGACGGTCCAGAAGATGGCCGTCGGTCCGACGGCGGCCGTGACCGTGAGCTGCGAGAGCAGCAGCATGGCGGCGACGGAGAACAGGACCATGTCGAACATGCGGAACGCCGGGCGGGCGGGGGTGGTGCCGCCGGGCGCCTGGGGGGAGTCGGTCTGAGCGGCCATCGGTGCTCCTTTGCGTGTGCCGCTGGGTGGTGCATGCGCCCGAAGGGGGGCTGTGCGCGGCGGGTGCCCTCGGCATCCGTGTGTACAGACGTACAACTTCGGTATGTACAAACGTACAAGTGGGGGCGATGGTGCCTAGGGACCAACGTCCCTCAGTGCTCTGGTGAGCGGGTGACTTCCGGCTCAGGCGCTCGCGGTGCCTGTCGCGCACGTGCCCGGGCAGCACAGCCGCCCGACGACGACGCGCAGCCGCGCGGCGAGGTCCGGCACCTCGAGCCTCGGCGTTCGAGACGGCCTCGAGCATCAGCCCGTCCACGAGGCAGGCCACGATCTGCACGACCTGCTGGCGGGGGATCGCCGGGTCGCTCGGCGGCAGGACGCGGTCCACGAGCGAGCCGATCATCTCCGACCATGCGCGCGTCACCGGGCGCAACGAGACGCTGCGCGTCGCCTCCATGAACATCTCGAACAGCGCCAGGTCGTACAGCGGGTCGGCCGTGGTCTTGTCGAAGAACATCTCCGTGAGGATCTCGACCGACCGGTCCACGTCGACCGGGCCCTCGACCGCCTCGACGATCGCGACCAGGCGGTCCGACTCGGCCGCGCGCGCGTGCCCCATCGTCTGCAGCAGCAGGTCGTCGCGGTCGGTGAAGTAGTACGTCGTCGAGCCGAGCGGCACCTCGGCGGCCTTGGCCACCGCCCGGTGCGTGACGCCGACGGAGCCGCCGGTGCCGAAGACCCGCACCGCGGCGTCGAGGATCTGCTCGCGCTTGCGCTGGCCGCTCGTCGTCGTGGCGCGCTCGCGCGGGCGGCGGCTGATCCGGTGCTCTGCCCCGGCCATGGGTCTCCTCTCGCCTGCCCGGCGTCTCTCACCCTGCCTGGCGTCGTCCACGTGGCACCGTACCGCCCGACGTCGGGCGCCTCCGCGGCCAGGCATCCGCGCGACCGGGGGCAAAAGCCGTGCGGCCGCGTCGTCCGGGCGGCCATTCTGGCGATCGTGATCACGCTGCGCCGCGAGGAACCCTCCGACCACCGAGCCGTCGAGCTCCTGACCCGCGACGCGTTCTGGGGCAGCGAGATCCCGCGCTGTGTGGAGCCCCTGCTGGTCCGGCGCCTGCGGGGAGCCGCGTCGCTCGTCCCGGAGCTGAACCTGGTGGCCGAGGACGACGGCGTCATCGTCGGGCACGTCATCTACACGCGGGCGCGGGTGGTCGGGCCGGACGGCGAGGCCGAGGTGCTGACCTTCGGCCCGCTGAGCGTGCAGCCGGCGGCGCAGGGAACCGGCGTCGGCTCCGCGCTGATGCGGCACACGCTCGGTGGGGCCACGGAAGCTCGGGCACCGCGCCGTCGTCGTCTACGGCCACCCGGGCTACTACCCGCGGTTCGGATTCGTCCGCGGCGCCGACGTGGGGGTCACCGCGCCCGGCGGCGCGACGTTCGACGGGCTGATGGCGCTCGCTCTGGTGCCGGGCGGGCTCGACGGCGTCCGTGGCGAGTTCCACGAGGACCCGGTGTTCCAGGTCGACCCGGCCGAGGCGGATGCCTTCGACCTCGCCGAGTACCCGCCCAAGGAGCCGGCCGAGCTGACGCCACTGGAGGCGCTCGCGGGCACGGTGCCCGACGACGTCGTCGCGGCCCTGGGTGCGGCGGGCTTCCCGAACGTGCAGATGGTGCGGCGGACGAGCCACCGCGAGCTCGCGGCGGTGCCGGGGGTGGGTGAGTCGGGGCGCGACGCCATCGCAGCCTTCCTGCACGCCCGCGGCCTGGCGTGGTGACGGGCTTCTGCGGCGTTAGCGTCGGTGCATGCCAGTCCTGAACGACGGATCGACCCTGCCCGACGTCGGCTTCGGCACCTACCCGCTGCGCGGTGACGCGGGGACCGACGCCGTGCTCAGCGCCCTCGACGCCGGCTACCGGCTCGTCGACACGGCCGTGAACTACCGCAACGAGGACGCCGTCGGGCGGGCGATCGCCGGGACCGATGTGCCGCGCGAGGAGATCGTCGTCACGACGAAGCTGCCCGGCCGCGACCACGGCTACGACGAGACGCTGGCCTCATTCGACCGCTCGAGCGTCGCGCTGGGCCTGGACGTGATCGACCTCTACCTCATCCACTGGCCCAACCCGAGCGTCGGCAAGTACGTGGACGCCTACCGCGCGATGGTCCGGCTGCAGGCGGAGGGGCGGGTGCGGTCCGTCGGCGTCTCGAACTTCACGCCCGAGTTCCTGATGCGCGTGGCCGACGCCACCGGTGTGCTGCCCGCCGTCAACCAGGTGGAGCTGCACCCGTTCTTCCCGCAGGTCGAGCTGCGGGCGTTCCACGCAGCGAACGGCATCGTGACCGAGGCGTGGAGCCCGCTCGGCAAGGCTGCGCCGGTCAAGGAGGCCGCGCCCGTCGTCGCGGCGGCCGGGGCGCACGGCGTGACGCCCGCACAGGTGGTACTCCGCTGGCACCTGCAGCTCGGCGTCGTGCCCATCCCGAAGTCCGGCGACCCGGGCCGCCAGCGGGAGAACCTCGACCTGGGGGGCTTCGCGCTGTCCGACGACGAGATGGCGGCGATCACGGGGCTCGGCCGGCCCGACGGACGGCTCTTCGGCGGCGACCCGACCACGCACGAGGAGATGTAACGGCAGAGCGAGTGGGCGGCCGCAGCCACCCACCCGCTCCCGTCTCGTCCGCTCGCGTCAGACCCCGACCGGCACCCGCTCCAGCACCGGCTCGTCCTCCGGCTCCTCCGACCGACGCGCGAGCTTCGACGGCCACCACATGACGCGGCCGACGTCGAGGTTCAGCGCCGTGACCAGCACGGACCGCACGATGATCGTGTCGAGCAGCACGCCGAAGGCGACCGCGAACCCGATCTCGACGAACGTCGTCAGCGGCAGGGTGGTCATCACCGCGAACGTGCCGGCGAGCACGAGGCCGGCCGACGTGATAACGCCGCCCGTGGCCGCGAGGCCGATGAGCGAGCCGCGGCGGTGCCCGACGCGCTCGGCCTCCTCCCGCACGCGGGTCATGAGGAAGATGTTGTAGTCGATGCCGAGCGCGACGAGGAACGTGAAGACGAACAGCGGGAGCTGGGCGTCCGCACCCTCGAAGCCGAACCCGTGCCGGAAGATCAGTGCCGAAGCGCCGAGCGCCGCGCCGAACGACAGCACCACGGTGCCGATGAGGATCAGCGGGGCGACGACCGCCCGCAGCAGCACCATGAGGATCAGGAAGACCGCGAGGAGCATCAGCGGGATGACCACCTGGCTGTCCTGCCACGCGGCCCGCTCCATGTCGAGGGTGATCGCGGTGCTGCCGCCCACCAGGGCGTTCGAGTCCGGGACGGCGTGCACGGCGTCCCGCACGCGGTCGATCGTGTCGAACGCCGCCTCGCTGTCCGGCGACGACGTCAGCGTGCCTTCCAGGTAGGCGTGCCCGGCCATGACCGCGGGCTCCGTGACCGACCCCGGGTCGATGCCCTCCGTGCCGGCGAAGGCGTCGCGCACCGCCTGCGCGGCGTCGGCGTCCGCGATCACCACGACCGGCTGGCCGGCGCCGCCGTCGAAGTGCGCAGCGAGCACCTTGCCGCCCTCGATCGCGGGCTGCGTCTCGGTGTAGGAGCCCTCGGTGGAGAGGCCGGTGGCGTTGAGCTGCGTGATGCCGAGCGCTGCGACCGCCAGGACGAGTGCAGTACCGATCCAGGTGCGTCGCGGGTGCTTCGCGATCCGGGTGCCGACCCGGGCCCAGAACCCCTCGGTGGTGGGCTCGGGGTCGCCGACGTGCGGGACGCGCGGCCAGAACACCCACCGGCCGACCAGCACGAGCAGGGCGGGCAGCAGCGTCAGCATGACCAGCAGGCCGACGATGATGCCGACGGCCGCGACGGGGCCAAGGCCGGAGCTGGACCGGATGGTGGCGAACAGCAGGCACAGCATGCCGATCGCGACCGTGGCGCCCGACGCGATGATCGCCGGGCTGGCGCGGTGCAGGGCGACGGCCATGGCCGCGTGCCGGTCGGAGTGGCGGCGCAGCTCCTCCCGGTAGCGCGCGACGAGCAGCAGGGCGTAGTCGGTGCCCGCGCCGAAGACGAGCACGGTGAGGATGCCGGAGCTCTGCGCGTTCACCGTCAGGCCCATGTGGTCCACGAGCAGGTACACGACCGCCTGTGCGACCGTCAGCGCGACACCGGCGGAGATCACCGGCAGCAGCCACAGCACCGGGCTGCGGTAGGTCAGCAGCAGGATGACGATGACGACCCCGGCCGCCGCGTAGAGCAGCGTGGACTCGATGCCGTCGAAGGCGCCCGACGAGTCCGCCGCGTAACCCGCGGGCCCGGTGACGTACACGTCCATGCCGTTCGCGCCGTCCTCCGCCGTCGAGCGCATGTCCGCGACCTTGTCCTTGGCCAGCTTCCAGCCGTCGGGTCCCAGGTTCAGGGGGACGAGCACCTGGACGGCCTCGCCGTCCTTCGACGGCACCGGCCCGACGACGTCGCCGTCCAGCGCCGGGATCGTGGCGAACTGCGCGACGTCGGCGGCGACCTTCGCGGTGTCGGCCTCGGTCAGGCCGCCCTTGCGCTCGTAGACGAGCACCGCGGGGATCGTGTCCGAGGAGACGAACGTCGAGGCGACGTCCAGCACCTGGGTGGACTCGGCGTCGGTGGGGAGCCAGCTCTTGGCCTCGTTGTTCTGGACGCCGGTCAGCTTGCCCGCGAGCGGGCCCAGCAGAGCGACGACGATGAGCCAGAACGCGATGACCGCGAACTTGGCATAGCGGTGCGTGATCCAGCCTGCGACGGAAGACATGGGGGTCCCTGGGAGAAGGCGACGGTGGCGGTGTGGGCCGGGGCGTCGTGGGAGATTCGTCCGGCGTGACCAGTGTTCCGTCGCCGGGGGAATGCGCCCATGGGGGAGGCCCCGGAGCGCACCCTGAACGCCGGGCCGGGTCTCTCGGGGGTGGGCCGGGGTGGGCGTGGGGGGCGTGGGTCAGTCGCGGCCGACGACGCCGTCCACGTACAGCCAGGCGCCGCGCTCGCGCACGAACCGGCTGACCTCGTGCAGCGCGCCCCGGCCGCTCGGTGAGCGGTAGTGGGCCCGGAACTCGACCACGCCGTCGTCGTCCGCGAGGCCGCCGCGCTCGGTGCGCACGACATCGAGGCGGTACCAGCGCAGGTCAGGGTCGAGATCGAGGTCGTGCGGGCGTGTGCGCGGGTGCCAGGTGCGTGTCAGGTACTCGGCGTCGCCGCGCGCGAACGCGCTGAACCGGGCGCGCATGAGGGCCTCGGCGGTGACGGCGCGGCCGCCGTCGTGCAGCGGGCCGCAGCACTCCACGTAGGTGAGGCCGGTGCCGCACGGGCAGCGCTCGGGGCGGGGGTCGGTCGGGGCCGGGGTCATGCGCCCTCGATCGCACGCAGGATGTCGGCACCCGTCGCGACGACCACCACGTCGTCCCCGAGCGGGTCTGGCAGGTGCGCGATCGCGCTCTTGTCGAAGACGAGGGTCGGGCAGCCGACCGGCATGATCGTCAGCCCGGCCCGTCCGCCGATGTCGGCGAGCACGTCCCACGCCTCGCGCCCCGCGATGTGGGTCAGCATGAAGCCCGTTGTGAGGTCGTCGGTGCCGTAGATCTCAGCGTCGCCGTCGGCGAACCGGAGGTTCCCCCGCCGAGGGTCGCCGTCGCGCGGCTCGAGGTAGGGCTGGAGGAGCTCCGTCAGGAGCGCCGCGTCGGCGGGAGCAGCGTCGCGGTCACGGAAGCGCTGCACGTAGACGTCGAAGCTCATGGCGGCAGCCTCGCAGCGCCGTCGATCTTGCCTCCAACCCGCTCACCTGTCGGCCGCCGTCGTGTCACGGGCTTCCGCTTCCTTGGCCTCCTCGACCTCGAGCGGGCCTGCGACATCGCGCGCATCCCTGATCTGGCTTTGTAGGCGAGGATCGGGGCGTGGAACTGTCGGAGGTCGTGCGCCGTCGGCGGATGGTGCGCCGCTACCTGCCTGAGCCGGTGGACCGGGCTGTCGTCGACCGGATGCTCGCCGCGGCGGTGCGCGCGCCGAGCGCCGGGTTCACGCAGGGCTGGGCGTTCCTCGTGCTCGACCGGCCCGACGACGTCGACCGGTTCTGGGTGGCGACGACGCCTCCCGAGCGCGCGACCGAGCCGGACGCGTGGCTCCGCGGGATGCGGACCGCGCCCGTCGTCATCGTGCCGCTGTCCAGCGAGGCCGCCTACGTCGGCCGTTACGCCGAGCCCGACAAGGGCTGGACCGACGCCGACGCGGTGCGCTGGCCGGTGCCGTACTGGTACGTCGACGCTGGGATGGCGTCGCTGCTCGCGCTGCTCACCGCCGTGGACGAGGGCCTCGGCGCGGCGTTCTTCGGCGTGCCCGCTGCGGGCGTCGCGCCGCTGCGGGAGGCGTTCGGGATCCCCGAGGAGTACGCGCCGGTCGGGGCGATCGTCGTCGGGCATCCCGCGCCGCCCACCGAGCCGGGCGCCGCGGGATCGCCGTCCCGGCGACGCCGTCGACCGCTCGACGAGGTGGTGCACCGGGGCCGCTGGTCCACCTGAGGTCAGCCGCCCAGGCGCGCGCGCACGGCGTCGGGCAGGGCGAGCCAGTCCGCCGGGGTGTCGAGGTCGGTCGCCGTCCCCGAGCGCTGCACGACGGCGGTCGCCAGCCCGAGCGCGGCGGCCTCCGCGTAGTGCGCGGCGCAGCTGCCGACACCGAACCGGAACACGAAGTCGTGCACGTCCGCGCCCAGGACCAGGGCGTTCGTCCCCGAGCCGGCGCCGTCCGGTGCGATGACCACCGGGGCGTCGGGGGCGAGGAGCGCGGCGACGTCGTCGGGCGTGAGCAGCGGCAGGTCCGCGTGGATCACGAGCACCCGAGCGGCGCCGTCGGCCACCGCGGCCTCCTGGCCGAGCGCGACCGCCTCGTTGAGTCCCCGGCGGTCGGGGGCCTGTGCCAGCACGCGCAGGCGCGGGTCCGTGGGGAGGGCGTCCGCCGCGAACTCCGGGTCGCCCGTGACGACCAGCACGCCCGCCACGGCCGGAGCGTCGAGCAGCGTGCCGACCACATGCCGCGCGAGCAGCGTCACGAGCCGGGCGCGCTCGGCGTCGTCGAAGCGCTCGGCCAGGCGCGTCTTGCCGCTCGACCCGTCGCGCAGCGGTACGACGGCGAGCACCGGACCGCGCGCGTGGCCTCCCGGGGCGACGCCGCCGACGTCGTCCCTGCTCACCGGGCGTTCTCGGCCGCGGCGAGGATCTCCCGCGCCAGCCGCGCACGGTCCTCGCCCTGGCCCATGACGGTGTGCGCGGTCGCGACGCGCATGCCCAGGTCGGCGATCGCGGGCGCCAGGGCGGTGTCCTCCTTGTCCATGACGAACACGTCCACGAGCCCGGCGTAGAGGCGCGCGACGCCGAGCGCCGACACGTCGTGGCCGAGGCTCGCGAGCATCGCGGCGGCCGGCCCCTTCAGCGCCCGCCCGCCGACCACCGGGCTCACGGCCACGCGCCGGGCCGCCGACCCGGCCAGCGCCTCGCGCGCCCCCGGCACCGCGAGGATCGGCCCGATGCTCACGAACGGGTTGGACGGCCCCAGCACGACGACGTCCGACGATGTCAGTGCCGCCAGCACCCCGGGCGCCGGGCGGGCCGCGTCGATCCCGTCGAGCTCGACGCCCAGCACCGTGTCCGCGTGCCGCCGTCCGACGAAGTACTCCTGGAAGCCGAGCCGGCCGGCTGCGGTGAGCAGCGTCGTCGCCACCCGGTCGTCGCTCATGGGCAGCACCCGCGCGCCGACGCCGAGCGCCGCGCACAGCTGTGCGGTGACCTCGGTGAGGGTCGCGCCGGCGCGTAGGCGGGCGGTGCGGACGACGTGCGTGGCGAGGTCCTTGTCCCCGAGCAGGAACCAGGTGTCCGCCCCGAGCTCGCCCATGGCGGTGTGCGCGACGGACGTGTCGCCCGCGACGCCCCAGCCCTTGGCCGGGTCGATGCGTCCCGCGAGCGTGTACATGACGGTGTCGACGTCGGGGCTGATCCACAGGCCGTGGAGCTCGGTGTCGTCGGCCGTGTTCGCGACGACGGTCAGCTCGACGGGCAGCTGGGCGAACCCGTGCGCGAGCTTGGCGCCGCCGCCACCGCCGGAGAGGACCGTGACGGACGGGCTGGAGGCGGGCACCCGCCCACGATAAGCGCCTGGCGTCAGCCGCAGGCGTCGCAGACGCCGGTGCCGGGCAGCGCCGTGAAGCAGGTCGGGCAGATCACCATGCGCTCCTCGCGCACCACGTCGGCGCGGGCCGAGTTCGCCCGTGTCGGCGGGCGGGGTGCGGCGGGGGCGGCGCTGCGGGGTGCGCGGGGAGCGCGAGGGGTGCGGGCAGCGCGGGTGGCCGGCTTCGCTAGGCCGCTGGACGGCGTCGTCGGCTCGGTCACGTCGAAGCCCCGGCGGCGCAGGATCCCGAGCGCGCCGGGCATCTCGTTCCCCACCTCGTCCGGCGTCGCGAGGCGCCCGGTGGCGAAGCGGTGCGCGACGCCGAGGATCGCCTGAGCGTCGTAGCTGCGACCGTCGTGCACGAGGGTGAAGGCGGGCGAGGGCTCGAACCCGTAGAGCTCGAGGAACTGCTCGCAGCCCCGCTCGTCGTACTCCGCGATCGCCTGGAACACGTGCTGAGAAGTCACCGAGCTGAGGGTTGCCACGCCCTTGAGCCTACGTCGGTGCGTCTAGGACTTCCGCCGCCGGACCGTCCGCGGGCGGTCAGCGGAGGGCGGCGGCCGCGCGGTCGAGCAGGTCGTCGACGGGCCGCTGCACGTATCCGCGGCGGAACTTCGTGGCCCCGAACTTGGCATTCATCACCTGGTCGGCGGTCATGGTCGGGGCGTGGCCGCGCTCGCGGGCCTCCAGCGCCTGAGCGATGGCGGCCAGCAGCCCGTTGACCGCCTCGATCTCGTAGCCCTCGCCCCAGCGGGTCACCGGGAGCGTCGTCGCGCGCAGCTCGGCGACGGTGATGGGCGTCTGGAAGGAACCGGAACCGGACCATGTCATGGACGGATGGTGCCACGGCAGGGTCCGGCGTCGTGCGCGTTCTGTCCGGGGGCCTCGAGGCCGTGCGGGCCACCGCGCTCAGCAAGGCCGAGGGCCTGAGCCGGCCCGTCGGGACTGTCGGCTTCTTCGCGCTGAACATCACCCCCCCGCGCCCGAGGCTGGGAGGGTTAGGTGCCTCCTGGCGCGACAACCCTCCCAACCTCGGGCGCAGGCGTCCGCCTCAGCCGGCCGGCGTCACCCGCGCGGTCCCGTCGCGCACGACGATCTGCTGGTCGGGGCACACCGGCCCCGGTACGGTCACCCGGCGCCCCGAGGGGAACGTGACGACGACGTCGCCGGGCGAGCAGCCGTAGTCCAGGAGCACGGCGCCGCCGTCGGCGTCCACGGTGAACGGGTCCTCGTCGCCGGGATCGATCACGACGTCGTCCGGGCCTCGGTTCTCGATCGACAGGTCGCCGGCGTCGGCGCACCCGGTCAGTACCGCTGCCGCGACGACGAGCAGCACGCTCGCGGCGATCCTCGTCCGGCCGCTCATCCGTGCCCCCGTCCCGCCGCCCGTCCCGTGCTCGCGACCGCTTCGCGCTCCGGCCCATCCCGTGCTCCCGACCATAGCCAGGCCCGCTCGGCGCCACGGGCACCACCACACCCTCGCCACCATCCCTCCACGCCGACGACGCGGCGCCGAGGCTGGGAGGGTTAGGTGCCTCCCGGCGCGACAACCCTCCCAGCCTCGCCCCAGGCGGGCTGGGGCCGGGGGCGGGCGTTCGGCTCAGTCGCTCATGGACGCGCAGGTCAGCGACGTCGGGTCCAGGTCCACGAGGGCGGTCGCGTCCGCGTTCGGGCCCCACGCCGCCTGCACGGGGATGGTCTCGCCGGTCGAGACGCCGGACCCGGGGTAGATCGCGGCCGCGGGCGCGCCGTCGCAGAGCCTCGAGCAGCGCAGGGGTGCCGTCCGGCGGGCGCACGACGACGGCGTCGATCACCACCCAGGTCGGGGTGCCGTCCGCCATCGCCCCTGTCGAGCGGAAGAGCGCGAGGAGCGCGGCGTCCGTGGGCCCAGGTGTGCCGCCGGGGCCGACGACGGCCGCCCCGCCGATCGAGTACCCGCACGTCTCGCCGCTCCCACCGTCGAAGCACGAGCCGAACGTCGTGACCAGAGTCAGGGGCGTCCCGCCGACCACCCAGTGCCACGCACCGTCCGCGCCGCTCTCGTCGTAGGAGTCCTGGCCGATGAGCGACGCCGGGTCGGGGAACCCCGGCGGGAGGGCGTCGGCGTCGGGCGTGGGGGTGGGTGCTGACGTGGGCGTCGGGGTGGCCTTCGGAGCCGACGTCTTCGCGGGCGCCGATGTCGAGGGCGTGGCCGACGGCGTCGGGCCGGGCTCGCTGCCACCCGAGCCGCAGGCGGTGACTGCCCAGGTCAGCACCAGTGCGCCTACCAGGACCGCGGTGCCGCGCCTCGCCGTCATGCCGCCTCCATCGCCGGTACGGCCAGCGTAGTGATCATGGCCTGCGCCGGCAGGTGGGAGCGCCTGGTCCGACGTTGGGCTCAAGGATGCGGCCCTCCGCCCCGAGGTCTTGAGGTGTGAGGGACGAACCGACAGCGAACGGTCGTGGGCGCTGGGCCGACGTCGCCGACACGGCGCGCGCCCTGGTGGTCGGTGAGCCGCCGAAGGTGGCGCGGGCGAGGTGGCCTCGCGCGCGGAGGGTCGCCTGGCACCGCGTGCGCGTCGAGGTCGACCGGCTCGTCTGGCCGTCGCGCACGGGGGCCTCGGGTGCGATCCTGCTGGGTCAGATCGCGCGGATAGCCCTCGTGGAGGTGGCGTACCCGAAGGGGGCGGTCGTGCTCTACGCCCTGGTGATCGACACTGAGGGTGCCGTTCGCGTGCGCATCGCAGCAAGCGGGAGCCGGACGGCGCGCGGGGTCGTCGGCAAGCGTCGGCTGCGCGAGATGTGCGAGGGGCTCAGGGTGCCGGTGACGCGCGAGAACCTCGTGCTCGGCCGGCCGAAGGACTACCGGCAGCAGTGGCCTGAGGCGTTCTCGTTCCTGCGCGCATACCCGTGCTCCACCGCCGTGGCGGCATTCGTGGCCTGGATGGTCGTGGTGCCGGTGCTCGACCGGGTGCTGGGCTGACCGCGGGGCCGGTGGCCCTGCGGGAGGCGGGCGTCACGCCGTCGGCGGCGCCGCCAGGTCGAAGACGAGGACGGCGTCGGCGTTGTCGCCGATCAGGCGCGCGAGCGGCTGGTGCGTGGGGTGCGGCAGGTACGCGTCGCGAGCCGCGGCGTCGACGAAGCGCATGTACAGGCCGTACTCGAAGCCCTGCTCGAGCCCCTCGGGGCTCACGCCCGGACCATGGGTGGTCTCGACGACGCCCGGGATCTCCGCCCGCACCGCCGCCACCAGCCGCTCGATGCGCGCCGCGACGTCGGGCGCCGCCGTGGACGACCACCGCATCAGCACCACGTGGATGACCTCGGCCACTGCGACTCCTCCCGGCAGGACGCGTCCCATGATGCCGGTCGCGGCGGATGCCGGCCGGCCGACGGCACCCACCTGGTGCGCTCCGCCTGCATCCGGGTCACCGACCGAACCCTCGGCGACCCGCGCTTCAGAGCCGCGGGTCGACGGCCTCGGACTCCAGTGCCAGCACCGCGAACACGGCCTCGTGGACGCGCCACAGTGGCTCGCCCGCGCAGAGCCGCGTGAGCGCCTCCAGCCCGAGCGCGTACTCCCGCAGCGCGAGGCTGCGCTTGCGCCCGAGGTGCCGCGCCCTCAGCCGTGTCAGGTGCTCCGGCTCGGTGTAGTCGGGGCCGTAGATGATCCGGAGGTACTCCCGCCCGCGCACCTTGATGCCCGGCTGCACGAGGCCGCGGCGTCCCCGGACCTCGTTGGCGAGCGGCTTGACCACCATGCCCTCGCCGCCCGCACCGGTGAGCTCGGTCCACCAGGCGACGCCGGCGGCCCAGGACGCCTCGTCCGAAAGGTCGACGACCGCCCGCCGCGTCGCGGCGAGGATCCCGGACCGGTCGGCGTCGACCAGGGCGTCCGCGACGCCGAGGTGCCACAGGTGGTCGCGCTTCTCGAACGTCCCGGCGTCGGTGGCGAGCAGCTGGAACGGGGCCAGCCGCACGCCGTCGAGCCCGTCGGTGGGCCACACGTAGCGGCGGTACGCGGCGCAGAACGCCTCCGCGTTCGCGCCCCGGGCCTGCGTCCGCGCCAGCAGCTCGTCGACCGGCAGCCCGGCCGCCGCCGCCGATTCCAGCGCGGCGGTCGCGGGCGGCAGCGCGGTGCGGGCTGCGGCGCCGACGGCGGCGTACTGGGAGCGCAGGAGGTCCTCCGCCTTCACCGACCACGGCATGCAGCTCGCAGTCCAGGAGCAGCCAGTCGGCGGGTGCGCCGTCGCGGCCGACCTGCCCCCACAGCCCGGCCTCCCGCGCGGACGTCCGGACGACGTCGAGCAGCCGCTCGGTCCGCACGTCGTCGAAGAACGGCCGCCCGGTGCGGGTGTGGACGACGCCGGACGTCCCGGCGGGCATGCCGAAGCGGGCCGCGGCGACGTCGGCGTCGCGGCACACGAGCGCCACGGCGCGCGACCCCATGTGCTTCTCCTCGCACACGACGCGGTCGACGCCGTCGTCCCGGAAGGCGCGGAAGGCCTGGTCGGGGTGCTCGAGGAGCTCGCCGTCGGCGGCCGTGGCGCACGGGCTCATGGTGGGCGGCAGGTAGATGAGCCAGCGCGGGTCGACCGCGAACCGGCTCATCACCTCCAGCGCACCGGCGGCGTTCTCCTCCGCGATCGTCACGCGCCCGTGGCGGCTGGTCTCGACGACCCGCTTGCCCAGGACGTCGGTGACGTCCAGCACGTCGGGGTCGCGTCGGGCCGCGCCGGCCGCGCCGGAAGCGCCCGCTGCGCCGTCGTCGGCAGCGTCGTCCCCGGTGGGGAACGGCCGCGCCGGCTCGTACCAGACGCGCTCGGCCGGGACCTGCACGACCTCCTTCTCGGGGTACCGCAGGGCGGTGAGGTGCCCGCCGAAGACGCACCCGGTGTCCAGGCACATCGTGCCGTTGACCCAGGTGGGGACGGGCGTGGGCGTGTGGCCGTAGAGGACCGTCGCGCGACCGCGGTAGTCGTCGGCCCACGGCAGGCGCACGGGCAGGCCGAACTCGTCGGTCTCGCCGGTGGTGTCGCCGTACAGCGCGAACGACCGGACGCGCCCCGAGGCCCGGTTGTGGAACGCCTCCTTCAGGCCGGCGTGCGCGACGACGAGGTTGCCGTCGTCGAGGACGAGGTGCGCGACGAGGCCGTCGCAGAACGTGCGCACCTCGGTCCGGAACTCCGCCGGCTCGTCCGCGAGCTGGGCGAGCGTCGTCTCGAGGCCGTGCGACACCTGGACCTGGCGCCCGTCGAGCGCGCGCACCAGCTTGTTCTCGTGGTTGCCGGGCACGGCGAGCGCGTGACCCGCCGCGACCATGCCCATGACCAGGCGCAGGACGCCGGCGCTGTCCGGCCCGCGGTCCACGAGGTCGCCGACGAACACCGCCCGCCGCCCGTCCGGGTGCGCGGCGTCCATGGGCCGGCCCTCGGCGTCGCGCACGATCGCGTATCCGAGCGCGCCGAGCAGCGCCTCCAGCTCGGAGCGGCACCCGTGCACGTCGCCGACGACGTCGAACGGCCCGTGGTCGGCGCGCCGGTCGCTGCGGAGCGGGGCGCGTTCGATCACCGCGGCGTCGACCTCCTCGGTGCCCGAGAGCACGTGGACGGTGCGGAAGCCCTCGCGGCCGAGGCTGCGCAGCGAGCGCCGCAGCTGCTCGCGCTGACGCCGGACGACGTGCGTGGCGAGCTGCCGGTCCGGTCGCCCGGAGTTGCGGTCCAGGCAGACCTGCTCCGGCACGTCGAGCACGATCGCGACCGGCAGGACGTCGTGGGCCCGGGCCAGCTCGACGAGACTCTGCCGCGCGGACTTCTGCACGTTCGTGGCGTCGACGACGGTCAGCAGCCCGGCGTCGAGGCGCTTCCCGGCGATGTGGTGCAGGACGTCGAACGCCGCGGTCGTGGCCTCCTGCGAGTTCACGTCGTTGGAGACGAGGCCGCGGCAGAAGTCCGACGAGAGCGTTTCGAAGGGACCGAAGTGGCGGGCGGCGAACGTCGACTTGCCGGAGCCGGACGCCCCGACGAGGACGACGAGCGACAGGGCGGGGACGGTGAAGGTGCTCATCGGGCGCCTCCTTCGTCGGTCGTCGTGGGCGTCGTGCGGGTCGTGCTGGCCGCGCCGGCCGCGCCGGCCGTGCGGCGGAAGACCGCCATCTGCGTCGGCGGCCCGACGTCGGGGTCCTCCGGCCCTACCGGGAGCAGCTCGACGTCGTACTCGTGGCGGTGCGCGGCCGCCTCGGCCCAGGTGCGGAACTCGGCGCGTGTCCACTCGAAGCGGTGGTCGTGGTGGCGCATCGTGCCGGCGTCGAGCGTGGGGTAGCGGACGTTGTGCTCGGCGTTCGGCGTGGTGACGATCAGGGTGGCCGGTGCCGCGCCGCCCAGGACGGCTCGCTCGAGCGCGGCGAGGCGCGGCGGGTCGACGTGCTCGATGACCTCCATGAGCACAGCTGCGTCGAACCCGGCGACGCGCGCGTCGGTGTACGTGACGGAGGACTGGGCAAGCTCGATGCGCTGCCGCAGGCGGTCGGGGAGCGTGTCGAGGTGCAGGCGGCGGGCCGCGGCGGACAGGGCCCGGGCCGAGACGTCGACGCCGAGGAGCCGCTCGTACCGCGCGTCCGCGAGGAGCTCGCTGAGCAGGGTTCCCTCGCCGCAGCCGAGGTCGACGACGCTGCGCGCCCCGGCGTCGTGCAGCTGGGCGGTGACCGCGTCGAGACGCTGGCGTGCCAGGGCGACGGGCGCCGCCGTCGGCGTCTCGGTGGGCGTCTCGGCGCTCGCGGCCGCGTCCTCGGCCTCGGGGTCGACGGCGTCGTCCAGGGTCTCCGGGCGGGCGTCGTCGACCTCGGCGAGGCGCGCGACGGCGGACGCGGCGAGGCTGTGCCGGTTGGCGAGGTAGCGGCGGGCGATCTCGTCACGTGCGGGGTGGCCGGCGAGCCAGCCCTCGCCGGCGCGGACCAGCTTCTCGACCTCGTCGGAGCCGACCCAGTAGTGCTTGGCGGCGTCGAGGGTGGGCAGCAGGACGTACAGGTGGCTGAGTGCGTCGGCGACCGTCTGCGCGCCCGTGAGGCGCAGGTCGACGTAGCGGGAGTCGCCCCAGGCGGGGATGGTCGGGTCGAGCGCGACCGGGCGCGCGTCGACCTCCCACCCGAGTGGCGCGAAGAGCCGGACGGCGGCGTCGGCCCCACCGCGGCAGGGCACCGCGGGGACGTGGACGGTCAGGTCCCAGCGGCGTGCGGGCAGGTCGGGGCGGGCGTCGCACCGGCCGGACGCGGCGGTCCGGAAGACCTTGCCGAGCGCGACGGCGAGCATCGAGGAGGCCGCGTAGGGGCGGTCGTTGACGTACTGCGCCAGGCTGAAGGCGACGTCGCGTGGGGCGCTCCGGCCCTTCTGGCGCACCAGACCGACGGGGTCGACCTCGAGGAGCAGCGCAACGGTGCAGCGCTCTGCGGTCGCCTCCGGGTAGAACACGTGCGCGACGCCGAACGACTGCTCGAACGCCTGCACGCGGCCGGGGTGCTTGTGCAGGAGGTAGCCGAGGTCGGTGGCGTCAGGGCCGGTGGCGGTCAGAGTCAGGAACACCGGGGGATCGTCGCACGGGGTGGGTGGTCAAGTCCGGGGGTTTGTCGCCACCGGCCCGGAGGTGGCGCGACCTACGCGCTCGCCGTGATGTTGATGATCAGCGCGATGATCACGGTGCCGAACAGGTACGACAGCAGGGCGTGCCGCAACGCGTGGCGCCGCATCCGCCACGAGGCGAGGTCGGTGTCGGAGATCGCGAAGCTCATCCCGACGGTGAACGCGACGTACGCGAAGTCGCTGTAGCGGGGCGGCGCGTCCTGGTGGAAGTCGATGCCGCCGGCCTCGTCGAAGTACAGGCGCGCGTACCGCAGGGCATACGCCGTGTGGATCGCCGCCCACGACGTCAGCACGGCGGCGAGCGTCGCGCTCATCGCCAGGACGTCGTGCGAGGACCCGCCGAACAGCACACCGGCCACCCCGCCGAGGCTGAGCAGGGCGGCGGCCACCAGCACGACTTCGGAGCCGGGGCGGGTGGGCTCCTCGCGGGTGGCGTGCGCGAGGGTCTCCTCGGCGTCCATCGTGCCGATCGCGGCCCACGTCCACCCGACGAACACCAGCGCGGTGCACGCCCACCCCGCGAGCAGGGCGGACAGGTACGACGGCCACACGACCGCCAGCGCGACCACCAGCCCGACGGCGGCCCCGCACCCGAGCCGAACAAGGGGCGCGACATCGAGCAGACGGTCCGAGCGGGCGAGGCGGGCCATGCCCTCAGTCAACTCCCGACGGCGACCGGCCGTGCCGGGTCGCGTACCCAGTGCGACCAGGAGCCCGGGTACAGGGCGATCGACAGCCCGGCATCGTGACCGGCGAGGATGAGCTGGCTGGCCGTCACGCCCGACCCGCAGTAGGCGGTGACGGCCGGGGCGTCGTCGTCGGGCTTGGCGTGGCTGCCGACGAGGAGCCGGCGCACCTGGTCAGGCGGCAGGTAGTGCCCGTCGGGGCCCTGGAGCGACGTCGTCGGGCAGCTCAGGGCGCCGGGGATGTGCCCGGCCACCGGGTCCACCGGCTCGATCTCGCCGCGGAAGCGCTCGGCCGCTCGGGCGTCCAGCAGCCGGCCGACCTGCCCGGCAAGCACCTGCTCGACGTCGACCACCGGCATCGACCCCTCCCGCACGACGACGTCGTCCGTCGCCGCCGGGGGCACGTCGCCCGCCTCGACCGGACCGCCGACCGCGACCCAGGCGGCGAGACCGCCGTCGAGCACGCGGGTGTTCTCGTGCCCCACCCAGCGCAGGCACCACCAGGCGCGCGCCGCGGCACCGCCGGCCCCGCCGTCGTACACGACGACGGCGCGACCGGGCGAGATCCCGAGCCGGCGCATCATCGCGGCGAGCTGCTCCGGCGTCGGGAGCGGGTGCCGCCCGCCGTCGCCGGGCGGCGCGGCGAGCTCGGTGTCGAGGTCGCAGAAGACCGCGCCGGGCAGGTGTCCCGCGGCGTAGGCGACGCGGTCGGCCCCGGCCAGGGCCCACCGGACGTCGATCAGCAGCGGGCGGGATGCGTCCGGGCTGGCGGTGAGCAGGGCGAGCAGCTCGTCGGGCTGGATCAAGGCGCGTGGCGATGCGGGCACGCCCCCACTCTGCTGCACCGGGCGCCCGCTGTGGGCGGACGACGACGTCGCCCGGGCCTGCACCTGCTCTCGTGCCACCCGAACGCGGTCATGACGAAGGGCCCGCCACCCACGTCACCGCAGGTCACGGGCCCTTCTTGCGCGGAGGATGGGGGATTCGAACCCCCGAGGGCTTTCACCCAACACGCTTTCCAAGTGGCCTGGCGGGGTGGTGGGTGGGTGCGGGTGGACGTGTTTGGGCTGGTCAGGACGCTGCGCGGACGGTGGCGGACTGGCGCGGCGGGTTTGGTCTGGAGACAGACTGCTACCAAGACTGCTACCGGCACGGACTCGCGACTCTGGGCTCAGGCGCCGTGCCAGCCGAGCTTCCCAAGTGCCGTGTCTGGGTCGATGAAGCCCCAGTCGAGTGCGGCCTTGCGTAGGGCTTCAAGGACGACGGAGCGCTCGGCGCCCTGTGTGAGCCAGCTTCGCTCCCACGCGGAGGACGCAGCCTGCAGTGGCATGTCTCTCCCGGCCCCGAGCGCGGTGAGGTCGAGTAACTCGCGGAGGTCGGCTGTGCCTGCCGGCCTCGCCTCCATGTGTAGCTCAGCCGAGACGATTCGGTCTTCGCCCCGCGCGATGGCTCGGACGGCCGGCGAAGTTGTTGCTAGAGCAGCACGGAGGAGCGCCACCCAGCAGTCCACGACGTCCGACAGCGGGAGGGGTGCCTTGACCTCTAGAACCCGGTCCGCGAGGACGTACAGTCCTGGCGTCATCGTCCCCATCGAGACGACAAGGCGCTCCTCGTCGCCCCGAGTAAAGACGGCGTTCCCGCTCGACTGCCACTCTGATCCAGGCTGCTGCCAGGCGCCACCTCCATCTGAGGCGAGCGCAGCCGACAGCAGCTTCCTATGCCGGGGTTCGATCTGGACTAGAAGGTGACCCGGCAAGCTCCTGATGATCGCCGCTCGGATGACGAGAGTGCAGCGGGCGCCGTCACTCCTGGTTGGGTCGGCGTACGTGCCGGGGCGAAGAGTCGGAACAAGGGGGAGAGGATGCGTTGAGCCCATCGCCTCGGGAGTCCGCTGCTTTGGCGCGGGGTCATGAAGAAGACGACCCGCTAGGAGGGCGTGCACTTGCGCGGCAATGACGGGGACGCTGTCGTCGTCCCGGCGCGCCACGATTGAGAAGAAGGACCCCTCGATGCGGTTCGCTGCTAGCGCGCCGTGGACCAGGAAGGGCCGAAGGACCGGATCCTGCCTCGGCACGTGGACAGCGATGACACCACCGTCCGTGCCGATGACGGGGTGGAAGGCGACGCGGAGGCCCGGCACTGGCGGATAGACACGGGCATCGAGGAGATGACGGAGTCTCCGGGTCTCAGCTCTCGAACTTGGAATCGGGGCCACCGAGGTGACGATCTCGCCCCGCGGGCCGGTCTTCGTCCGGTAGCCGAGCAGCAGCAAGCCTCCCTGCCCATTCGCCAGTCGGGCCACGTCCTGGGCAGCTTCGATCGCCTGCCCTGCCTCGGACAACCGGTAGGGGGCCGACTTGACCTCGAGCCAGTCGCTCTCCCGTTGACCAGCCAGCAGGTCCCCTCTTCCTGCTGCGACGAGAGCCAGGGCGCTCTCGGTGTCGAGCGGCCCGGCCTGCAGCAACGCGGAGAGCCCGTCACCTGCAAGGACGAACTGGCTGATAGTGGCCGCTGAGCGTGGCCGGAGTTGCGCGCGGATCTCCACCCAGTCGGCGCGACTTGTGGCCCGCCCGAGGTCGACCTCGGGGTAGCGAAATGCAGGTGAGAGCTGCCTTGAAGCAATCGTGCCGATCTCGGTATCGGTTAGTTGTGCATCACGCCGCGCGGTAGTCCGGACGACGACGGAGATGCTCCGGCCGACGACCATCGAGGTCAGTTGGGTTGGGGCGAGCTCCTCCTCCCGCGCTTCTGCGAGCTTCCCGGAACTCCTCGCCGGGGATTGTGGTGAAGTAGACCTCGAACTCGTCGTCCCTTGAGCCACCCAGCCTCGCGTTGGCGCGCCTGAGAACGGCGGCGACGTCGCGCACGCGCTCGTCTCGGATCCAGTCAACGGGGAGGGTTATCGGATCACCTCCGAGCCAGATCAACTCGCCTGTTTCAGCTCGCAGGTACTCGCCGTTGCGCGCACGCCGAGGTACCGGTGACCCAGAGTCTGGATCCCAGGCCACGATCTTCGCCCGCCACTCCGTGTCGCCGACGTCATCGCCGTACGCGGGGCCGACGTAGAGGCGCGTAGCCATCTGCCCATCATCGCGCAGGTGGATGGCTTGGGGCGTGGATGTCGCCGCGTCATGAGTTGGCGACGGTCGTGTCTTCCCAAGTGACCGGGCCTTGGCGACTCCGTTTGTAGATACATCGATCCATCGGAGGCCGGCCGACTGGCGGAGCCGCGTGAGGTCCGGGAGGTGAGTTCCTGGCGCGACGTGTACTTCGACGTGCTTGGCACCACTGGTGAACTCCCGCTCGCAGAACGCGTCGAGTGCTGCCCTGCCGGAGCCGGAGCCTCTTGCCCGATGCTCGGGTTCTACACCGAGGCGCGCGACGACGGACGCCGAGACTTGGTGAGGCGGCTACCGCACAACGCCCCGATGAGCGTGCCTTCGACGCTTCGTGCGCCAATCGAGGTCTCGGTGGATGTGAGGCCGTCGTCGAGCGCGCGGGAGAAGCCGGTCTCAACCACGAGGGTCAGGTCAACGCCGACATCGGATCCCGTCAGCTCGGTGATCGTGACGCCCCCGTCGCTTGACCGGCCCGGTCATCCAGGCTCCGCGGGTGGCTCTTCCGGCGTCCTCTCGCTCGTGTAGTACGTGCCCCGGCGCGAACCGTGGCGTATGAGCGAGCCGACCTCGACGAGGGAGTTGAGCAGGGCGAGGACCTGCGCACGGTCGAGCCCGGTGCGAACTCGCACGGCCTCGTTGGTCACACGCGCTTCGGCGGCCATCGCGAGCACCACGTTCTGGAGCCCGTCGTGGTCCAGCTTCAAGCCCGCTGGGGGTCCGAGGCCTTGGGCGAGGGCGTAGAAGGCCCCGCCGCGCTGGCCGCGTTGCGTCAGATACCCGAGGTCGCGGAGCCTGTGTAGGGCAGTCCTCGCGTGAACACTGTCCACGCTGAGCAGGTTTCGTGCCGAGGTGTTGGTGAGCAGCTCGCCGCGGGCGGCGTGGAGCACCAGGACCCGGTCAGGCGGAAGGATCTCGCCTCTCTGCTCGATCTCGGCGATCCAGGCGCGTTCCTGAGGAGTCACAGTGCTCCCGAGGCGCAAGATCACTGCGACGTGCGAGCCGTCGGTCGCGAACTCGGGCTTCTCAAGCATCGCGGCCTCCATGGCGTCTTCCATGACGTCGACGCCCAGGCCAGCGTCCTCCGCGAGTCGGAACCGACGAAGTGTCCTGATCACGTTGATGTTCCGTGCGGCGTTCTGCTCGCGCATGTTCGCCAAGGTGACGGGTTCGGGTAGCCCGCCAGGGGAGGTAACGGTCACTCGGTCGGGACGGATCTCGACCCTGACCGGCTGGCCGGATGCTTCATAGGTGCGGTGAGCGACGGCGTTCGCGACCGCTTCCCGCAGGACTTGCTCTGGGATGCGGGGAAGCTCGTGGCGGCGCACGCCCAAGACGACGAGGTCCGCCCCGAGCTCGTCGAGAAGCTCGCGGGTCGCGCGCTCGACCTGCTCGTCTGCGGTCCCATCGATTTCGAACCGTCGGTCATAGGTCTCGGACTCGTCCCGGTACCGGAAGACTTCGATGTAGGCCTTGCCGAGGACGTCGCGCGGTTGACGGAGCAGGTAAAGGGCGCCTGCGACCGTGAGGTGAGCGTGGGGATCGCCGGACTCGAGGAGCCCCGCCTCGGCGAGCCTGTCTGGCAGTTGGTCCTGCGACCAGCCATATGCATGACGGACTCTCTCGAGACGATCTTGATCAGCTTGCTCGAGGGTGGGTTCGACAGGCGTGGACTCAAACCGGGTGAGGGCCCGGCCGCTGATGAAGCGCGCCAGCTCAGCGTCGAAGACGGGCGTGTTCATTGCTCCACGCCTGACCAGCACCCGACCGTCCTGGGTCTGGGCAAAGCCCTCGCGGCGGCGCCAGACGGACAACACGAGGATCGACTTGTCGCCGACAAGGAGCGTGCGCACGTCGTAGCGGCCAGGGTTACGTACCCCCGCGACGATCCGGTGGATGCGCGCGACCGCCTCGCCGTCTGAGTTCGTCCCGACGGCGAGGCCGGAGTTGGTCACTCCGACAAGGAGGACCCCGCCGTCGCTGTTGGAGAAGGCGACGACCGCTTCCTTGATCTTCGCGTCGGGCACGCCCTGCTTGAACTCGACGTAAGTGCTCTCTCCGGGGAAGTGTGCGGCGAACTGCTCCGCGAGCATCGTCATGGGGAGGTCGCGCGGGCCAGACTCATGGAATAGCGGGTATGCCATAGTTGCTCACGTCCGATCTCTGTGCTGAGAAGTATGGCATAAGGCGCTGGCGCAAGTCCGTGCACCTCCGACGAGCGCCATGGCTCACTCGGCGCTGGGGCGGTTCGAAGGATGTACGCGCGCGTCGGCGATCTGCTGCAGCTCGTCGAGCGTCAGGAGGTGGTCGTGCCGATCGAACCCGCGCTTGCGGCCGTCCATGACCCGGCGGTACTCGGCCAGCATCCGCATGTAGGTGTCGAGCATCCTTCCGTGGGAGTTGCCGCCGTCGTTCCGCGCTACCTGCGGCTTCAGCTCTGACCAGCGGTCGTCCCGCATCTGGTACTCGACGTACGTCGCCATGTGGCCCTCCAGCGCGTCGTTGTGATCGAAGCCTTGGAACTCGAGCCGGGACGCCACCTTCTCGTCCACAGGCGTGCCGTCCTTCTTGAGGTGGTCGATGCTGAAGGTCATGATCCGGAACATCTGGAGGAGGTCGGACACTCGACCACAGTCGCGGTGCGACAACTCGGTCCTGAAGCCGGCGACTTCCAGCCAGTACTCGCCGGCGAATCCCTCTTCAAGGATCCTTGCGCGCTGGAGCTGGTACTCCAGGTCACCGTCAACGTCGTTCGCGTCCTCCGGCAGCACGCGCCCGAGGATGCGGTGCAGCAGCGAGAGCACCTGCCGGTCGATGGTCCGCATGCTCTCTGGCGCGGGCTCATCGCCGTGCCTCACTTCCCGCTCGTACACGGGCACTACCGCCTCCAGCAGGAGATCGCGGACGTACTCGCTGAGGGTCACCCCCTCCGTGTCCGCCAGTTCCTTGAGCTGGTCACGGACATGATCGTCTACTCGCACGTTCAGAACCGCCATGCTGGCCTCGATCTCTACCGTGTTACGACTATCGTAGCACCGTCATACGGTATCACAGACGAAGCTCGAGCTCGGTCGCGGGGACTCCAAGAGCGCGCACGGAATCCCTCCCAGGACGGCAAGCGCCGCTCCTCGACTTCCGCCACCCGGGCACAACATGCGGGCCGCTCCTGGCGTTTCCACAGGTCACCCGCCCTTCTACGCGCGGAGGATGTGGACTTGAACCCCCGAGGGAGGCGAAGCCACCAAGTGCCGAACCGAGGAGGGAGTGGGGCCGTCGGAGCCTCGCGCAAGGCCCTGCAGGCTCGTCGTCTTGCCTGACGCCTGCAGACTCGGGCAATAGCCTTGCCGTCGACAGTGCACGGCTTGGTGGTGTTGATCGCGACAGATGGGGTGACGTGCCGTGCCGGACGAGGGTCGCGGGTGACTGTTGATGCGCTTCGCCGGGATCGACCTACCTCAGGACCTCATCTCCGCACACGCGGGTGGAGACGTCGTCTTCTTCGTCGGGGCCGGCGCCTCGATGCCGTCCCCGACGGGTCTTCCACGTTTCGGCGAGCTGACGCAGTCGATCGCCAAGCTCGCGGGGGCTGAGCCACCCAGTTGGGAGGACCTCAAGGAGCCAGACGTGTTCCTGGGGCGCCTCGACGCCGACCCGGCCGTTGACGTACACCGGTTCGTTGCGCAGGAGATCGGGCGCAAGCGGCGGCGGAACAGGGTGCACGACGCGTTGGCGGTGCTGGCCGCGGCGCCGGGGGCTCCTCGGCTCGTGACGACCAACTACGACGACCATCTGCACCGGGCGCTCGCCGCGCAGGGGATCGGGCACACGGTCTTCGAGGCTCCGGCGCTGCCGAGCGGCAACGACTTCGAGGGACTCGTCCACCTGCACGGTCGCGTTGGTCAGCGCCCGGACCGGCTCGTCGTCACAGATGCCGACTTTGGCACGGCCTACGTCACGCGCGGATGGGCTCCGGCGTTCCTACGCGACGTCTTCTCGCAGTACGTGGTCTGCTTCGTCGGCTACAGCCACGACGACCGGATGATGGACTACCTGGCCAAGGGCCTGCCGTCGAATGCGCAGCCTCGATTCATCATCACGGATGTCGCCGACCGCGGGCGGTGGGAGCGGCTGCGCATCACGCCGATCCTCTATGCCTCGGGCGAGCACGAGCGAGTGATCGACGTGCTCGAGCGGTGGGGCGCCTGGGCGCGAGACACCCCCTTCGACCGCGCGGGACGCATTCGCTTGCTCGCCGGCGTGACACCCCCAGCTGATCCTGACGATCACGACCTCCTCGTGGCGTCCGTCGACGATCCGATCCTGGCGCGCGAGGTCTGTGCCATCGCTCGCGGGGACGAGTGGGTCGACTGGATGGTGCAGCGAGGGCCGTTCCGCGCGCTCATTGGCGACGGGGAGAGTGCGGCCTTAGCCGAGGCGCGGCAGCAGGTGGCGCTCTGGGTGGCCGACCAGGCGGTGGCGGATGAGCAGATGAACCGCATCTACCACGCCGTCACGTCATCGACGGGGTTGCTCGACCCGCTGCTTTCGTCGGCGATTCTCGGCCGCATAGGGAGCAATGAAGTCGAACCGTCGGTCCGCTCGATCTGGCTGCGCTGGGCCATAGGTAGGCCCGATCTCGGGCCCCACGGTCGTCTCGAACTGGAGTTGCTCTGGGGGTCGCCAGCAGCGCTGTCCTGGCAGGACGCAATGCTGCTGCTCGACCTTCTGGCCAACGGCTGGACGCCCGGGCGCCGCTCACCGTTCGGCTGGGTGGACGCCCCCGGGCTGCACCTGGAGTTCGGGCTCGCGGAGGGCATCGGCAGGCTCCGGCCCGCCCCCGACAGCGAGGCGTTGCGCGAGCTCCTCAACTGGCTGACAGCCTACTTCGAGCAGGCTCACCGTCGAGTCGCACTCCACGGCCGCGACTACGACGGGTGGTCATACTCGCGCTTGTCAATCGGAACGCATGGACAGGACCGGCACTCGGCGCATGAGCCCGAGAGCGTGTTGATCGATCTCGCGCGCGACACGCTCGCCGACGCGCGCGTCAGGGCGGCAGAGTCGGCCGCCGTCATCGCGCAGGCTTGGCTCGCGAGCCGCACCCCCCTGTTGCGGAGACTCGCCCTCCATGACCTCGCGACTGCGGAGTCCGATCCTGGCCGGCAGGTTGGCGTGCTCGTCGAGCGCGACCTGCTCACTGCCCGCGGTGTACGCCATGAGGTGTTCGAGGTTCTAGCGGCAGCGGCACCGAGACTAACGGATGACCAGTTCGCGGCGCTCGTCGCGCAGGTCGCCAGTATCCCCGTGCCAGCAGCGTTGGATGAGAGCGGGGCTCCCGACGATCGTCGCCGCGATCGGGTCGTGTATGACCTCCTCCACTGGCTGGCGAGGAACCGTCAGTGCCCAGAGCCGCCAGCCGAGATTGCCACGATCCAGCAGCGGCATCCTGACTGGAAGGAGGACGACCACCCGGACTTCACCAGGTTCATGACGTCGGGCAGCACGAGTCTCCAAGACGAGTGGCCGTGGCAACCCGAGGAGTTCCACGCGATGGTCCTGGATGATCCTCGCGCAGCCCTTGACCGGCTGCGGGAGCACCCCCCCACCGAGCCCGACATTGGATGGTGGGGAGCCGGCAACCTGCTCGAGCGGGTCGTTGGGGAGTGGGCTGAGGACGGCCTCTCGCTCTGGCCGATCGCCCACGTCGAGGAGCGCGCTTGCGTCCTAGGCGGGTGGGCAACGGCCCCGATGTCCGACAACCAGCTGGATCGCGTCGCCCAGGAGGTCGGCGCCGTCGAGCTGCATGGCCTCGACCGTGAAGTCGCGCGCCTACTGCGCCCGTGGACAAACGACGGGGCGATCGCCGACCGCTGGGTCCGACGGGCTGACGGGCGGGCTCTGGCGCGCCGCCTACCCGCCGCGTTGGGCGACACCCGGCCATCGGTTGCTGGTGTCGACCCGTACTCCGAGGCGATCAACAGCACTCCGGGCACTCTGACCGAGTTCTGGATCGGCGCCGCTGTGGCGGATGCGCGGGCTGGCACCTATCCGGGCGGCGGGCTATCGGGCGAAGTCGCCTCGGCGCTTGAGGAACTGCTCGCACCATCGGGCTTTGTACTCCTCGTGCAGGCGCCCCTCATGCTGCACGTGAACTTCCTCTTCCGCGCAGACCCCGTCTGGACCCGCGAGCATCTGTTGCCCCTGCTCAACCCGTACCGGAACGCCTGGTCGGACATCGAGGGTCTGTGGGGTGTGGTGCTGTCGGGCCAGTTCAGCGACGACCTGCTCCAGGAGGGCCTGCTCGACTGGGTCCCCGAAGTCGCCCGCCGTAGCCGGGCGGAGCCGACGATCGCACGAGCCTTGGCGCGCGTTGGAGCGCTGATCACCGTGCAAAGCACGATCGACGACGCGACGCGACTCTCCTGGCTAACGCGATTCGTCGTGTGCGCAGAAGTCGATCTCGCTGTCAGCTGGATCAACGAGGTCACTGAGCTGGTCAGCGATCTCGAACCGGAAGCGAGGGCCTCGGTGTGGCGGCGGTGGATGCTGCCGTACCTCAGGCAACGGGCCAAAGGGTCCCCCCGCGCGCTATCCCCTGAGGAGACGACCGCCCTGATCGGATGGCTGACAGCGCCCGTTGACGCTCGCAGTCTCGGGGAGGGCGTCGACTGCGTAATTGCCGCGGGAACCGGATTGGCGTCGTCAAACACGATGTGGCGTGGCTTGGACGTTTCCGACGACGTGTTGTCGCGATCACCCAACGAGTGGTCTCGCCTGTTCGCCGCGCTGCTGACCAACACCCCTGCTCTACCTGGGGGTCTCGACCGTTGGCTCTCTCGGGCGGTCGTGACGCTGGAGAGCGCAGGCGCCGCAGGAGTCTCATTGGAGGCGATCAGGCGCCAGATGTTCCGTCTCGGCTGCGGCCGAGACTGACGGGCCCGTCCTCCGCCGGCTAGTCCGGGAGGCCGAACAGTGACGAGTAGGCACAAGGCCCGCCGCGCTTGCCCAACAGGCGCTGGCGAGCCACTCTCTAGTCGCGCCCTCGAGATCCCCACCTGGAAAGGGAGCTTGCAGACCTGCACTTCACGCCGACGGAGCCGTACGGGGCAGGGCGGAGGCGACGACTCATCTTGCACGTCGTGCCTGGCGGCGGAGCGAACGCCCGCGTCATCGGCTGGAAGGGGGCACCTGGCCGGCAAGCGCGAGCCGCACCAGTGGTCGATCTCGCAGCGCGGCCAGGAAGGGCTCCTCGCCCGACGCCCAGTGTTCGCGCGAGACGAAGGTGACGTTCACTTCCCTGCCCAGGGCGGAGTCGATTCCGTCGAGGGCGTCGTAGACCGCGTCCCGATGGGGCGTGCCGACCACCAGCATGTCCACATCGCCCGGTGCCGGACCCACCTCGCCGTGCCAGCGTGCCGCCCATGACCCGTAGATGTAGGCCTCGGTGATCCCGTCGACGCCCGACAAGGCGCGCTCGAGGAACGGGACCGGTCCGAGGGTGACGACCAGGAGCTGGCGCAGGGGGCTCGTGGCGGGGTTGTCGTCGGCGGGGCGCAGGACCACGGATCGGCCGACGCGCGTTCCCGTGATGAGGTCGGCGTCCATCAGTCGGCGGGCCTCCCGATAGACGGTGGGCTCGGGGGCATCGAGCACATGGGCGAGGTCGGTGATTGTGCGCGACTCGTCGTCCGTGAGCACCCGCAGGAGCAGTCGAGCCTGCAGGACCGACCGGAAGATCGGGATCAGCGCGGGAGCCTGCGTTCTCATATGACGCAGGATATCTCTCGCCAAACGAGAAAGAGCCATGCCTCTCGATGGGAGTCCGCCGGCCGCTGCCTGGGACGCCGTCATCGCACCCGTCATCGCCTCGCTGCCGACGCCCCAAGACCGTCATCGATCCGGCTATCGGCCCTGACGAGTCTGGCGTCGTGTGCTCGACCTGGGTCGCTCCTGCGTGCCGGGGCGCCAGGACGGCGGCGCAGCGACGGGTCTTCTCCTCCGCTGCCGCACACCTGCAGGTAGCGGAGGTGGACGGCGGAGGGGAGGTGACTGTCGGTGATGTCGATGCACAAGCTCACAGCCGGGGACGGGTACGCCTACCTCACCCGGCACGTCGCCGCGGGCGACGCCGGCCTGGAGGCGGGCGCGTCGCTGACCGCCTACTACGAGCAGACCGGCAACCCGGCCGGCCGATGGTTCGGCGAGGGACTCGCCGGGCTCGGCGACGGCACGCGGCGCCTCCGGCCGGGCGACGTCGTGACCGAAGCGGCGATGACGGCAGTGTTCCGCGACGGCGTCGACCCGTTGACCGATGACGCGCTCGGCCGGCCGTACCCCCGGTTCGATGACGGGAAGCGTCACGCGGTCGTCGGCTACGACCTGACGTTCACTGCCCCGAAGTCGGTGTCGGTGCTGTGGGCGCTGGCCGATGACGCGACGCGCGTCATCGTCTATGACGCGCACCGGGCGGCGCTGGCGTCATCGCTGGAGTTCGTCGAGCAGCGCGTCATCCGCACGCGCATCGGCGAGGCCGGCCGTCATCAGGTCCGCACCCGCGGGATGGTCGCTGCGGCGTTCGACCACTGGGACACCCGAGCCGGTGACCCGAACCTGCACACCCACGTCGTCATCGCCAACAAGGTCCAAGGACCCGACGGCGCCTGGCGAAGCGTCGACGGCCGAACCGTCCACGCCGCAGCCGTCACTGTCTCCGAGCTCTACGACGCTCTCCTGGCGGACGAGCTCGCGCGGCGGCTGCCGGTCGAGTGGTCGATGCGTGACCGCGGCCGGCGTCGCAACCCCGCCTTCGAGCTGACCGGCCTCGACGACGATCTCCTGACCCACTTCTCCGCTCGGGCTGAGCAGATCCGCTGCGCCGAACAGGAGTGGCTCGCCCAGTTTGAAGCCGACCACGGCCGGGCACCGACGCGCGTCGAGACCACCCGGGCGCGCGAGCACCTGACCCGAGCCACCCGGCCGCCCAAGACCGTCCGCCCCCTCGCGGACCTGCTCGCGGACTGGTCCAACCGCGCCCGAGCACTGACCGGGCTCGAGCCACACGACCTCGCGACCCGCGCGCTGACCGGCACCTACGGCCGGGCGCTCCACGCGCACGACGTCGGCCCGGAAGTCAGGGCGGCGATGGTCGCCCAGGTCCTCGCGGACGTCTCGACGCGGCGATCGGTCTGGACCACCTGGAACCTGGGTGCTGCTGCGGTGCGGGCGACCAAGCCGCTCCGGATGGCGTCACCGGCCGAGAGGCGCACCCTGCTCAACACGGTCACGACCGACGCCGCAGCGGGGTGTATCCACCTGGATGACAACCGCGACCCGGCCACCCAGCGCGTCGGGGAGTCGCTCTTCACGACCACCGAGCTGCTCGACGCCGAGAGGGTGCTCATCGACGCCGCGGAAGCCGGCGGAGCTCCAAACCGGCCGATCGAGTCGCTCGGCCAGCTACCTATGCGGACCGAGCACCACCTCGGCGCCCTCGCGCCAGATCAGCGCGCGGCCGCCGAGGCGGTCATTGTTTCGGGCTGCCGGCTCGACGTCCTCGTCGGCCCGGCCGGCTCGGGCAAGACGACCACGCTCGCCGCCCTGACGTCGTTCTGGCGCCAGAACATCGGGCCTGTCATCGGCCTCGCGCCGTCGGCGACCGCGGCGCACACCCTGTCGGAGTCCCTTGGCGTCACCTGCGAGACGACCGCGAAGTGGCTCTACGAGTCCACC
Source organism: uncultured Actinomycetota bacterium (assembly GCA_963807045.1). Classification (GTDB taxonomy): domain Bacteria; phylum Actinomycetota; class Actinomycetes; order Actinomycetales; family Cellulomonadaceae; genus Actinotalea. The sequence continues at coordinate 1,738,064 of CAWDZL010000002.1, forward strand.
GGTGACGGCGCCACTGCACGGAGCCTCCGGTACGCCGACGCCGTCCAGCGAGAGGCCACCGTCGGCGTCATCGAGGCCTGCGCAGCCCACCAAGACCAGTGGCGGATCCGCATCGAGCAGGACACCTGGCGATTCTGCCCTGGCCAGCTCGTCATCGTCGACGAGGCATCCCTCGCCGACACCCGGACCCTCGCCGCCCTCGTTGAGCAAGCGCACAACGCAACCGCGAAGGTGCTCCTCGTCGGCGACCACCTGCAACGCGGCTCGGTCGACGCCGGCGGGGCATTCGGGATGCTCGCTCGTCGCGGGCCCACCGCCGAGCTCACCAGCCTGTGGAGGTTCGCCCACCCCTGGGAGGCACGAGCCAGCCTCGAGCTGCGTCGCGCACACCCTGAGGCCCTCGATGCGTACGAAACACACGACGCCTTCGCCTCCGGCGTCCACGACGACATGCTCGACGCCGCCCTGGCCTCCGTGACCACCGCCCGGGTCCAGGGCCGCGTCGCCGTCCTCCAGGCCGTGGACAACCGCACCGTCCGCGACCTCAACGCACGTGCCCGCGCCGACGGCATCCTGGCCGGCACCATCGCCCGCGACGGGGTGACTCTCCACGACGGCCTGACCGCCGGGGTCGGGGACCGGATCGTCACCCGCCGCAACCACCGGCGCCTGGGCACCGCCGACGGGTATGTGCGCAACGGCGCCTTCTGGGACGTCACCGACGTCCTGCCCGACGGCGCGCTCCGCGCCCGCCCCGCCACCCACAACGGCGGGCCCGACGCCAAGGCGCCCGCCGTCCGCCTCCCGGCGTCCTACGTCGCTGAGCACGTCGAGCTCGGCTACGCCACGACCGTCGCCCGCACTCAGGGCATGACCGTCGACGAGACCCACACCATCGCCGCGCCCGGCATGGGCCGCGAGGACCTGTACGTCGCGATGAGCCGCGGCCGCCACACCAACCGCGCCTACGTCGTCGTCGACCAACCCGACCCGGAATGCCTGCCGGGCCAGGCGCCGTCGTCGGCCCGGGAGGTGCTCGAGCAGATCCTGGCGACCAGCCACGCCGAGCCGACCGCGACCGAGACCTGGGAGACCTACCACCCGTACGAGCCCGCGCCCGACGTGCTACCCGTTCGTCCACAGGAGCCGTGGGGCGCGCCTTCTCCACAGCCGGCGCCGTACCGCTTGACCGCCGTCCCGCCGCCGATCCCCGATGGACCGGTGCTGGGTCGATGACGTACGTCACCCAACCCAACCGAGAAGGAGAACCGTCATGAGCGACATCGAGATCATCCAAGCCCCGCGCGTGATGCTCAGCGTGGAACAGGCCGCCAAGTGCCTGTCCGTCGGTCGCAGCACGATGTACGAGCTGATCAACAGCGGCGAGATCGAGAGCGTGCACATCGGTCGGCTGCACCGGGTCCCCGCCGACTGCCTGCGCGAGTTCGTGGAGCGGTGCCGCCGTCAGCAGAGCATCAGGGAGCCGTGACGCCATGGGCACCCGGGCAGGCAACCAGCGGTCGTCGATCTTCATGGGCGGTGACGGCCGCTGGTACGGCTTCGTGACGATGGGCCTTCGGCCCGACGGGTCGGTCGACCGACGCAAGCGCACCGGCGCCAGCCACGCCGAGGTGGTGCGCAAGGTCCGCGCGCTGGAGCGCGAGCGGTCCGATCAGTCCGCGCTGCCCGCTGGCCGTTCACCGCGCCTGGAGACCTGGCTCACCGACTGGCTCAAGGCCACTGCTCTGCGGGTGCGGCCCAGCACCCTGTCGGGGTACACGGTCGACGTCTACCGCCACATCAACCCGACCATCGGCAAGCACCGGCTCGACGCGCTCCAGCCCGAACACATCGAGCACCTGTACGCCGTGCTGCTCGCCGGCGGCCTCAACGCCGGGTCGGTCCACCACGTGCGCCGCACCCTGAACAAAGCCCTCAACGACGCGGTCCGACGCCGGCGCCTCCCGCGCAACCCCGTCATGCTCGCCCACACGCCTCGCTACGACCCGCCCGACATCGAGCCGCTCACGGTCGACGAGGCGCGGCGGATCCTCGCGGCAGCCGAGAGCGAGCCGAACGGCGCGGCGTTCATGCTCGCGATCTCGCTGGGATTGCGGCGCGGGGAGGTGCTCGGGCTCTCGTGGGCTGACATCGACCTGGACACCGCACGGCTCCAAGTGCGGCGGCAACTGGAGCGCCGGGACTGGCGTCACGGCTGTACCGACCCCGATCGGTGCGACGAGCGCCCGTCGCGGTGTCCGCAGCGGAAGGACGGCGGCCTGGTGCTGGCCGAGCTCAAGACCAAGCAGTCGCGCCGGACGTTGCCGCTGCCTGCGCCGCTGCTGGCGGAGCTGCGGAAGCACCGTCAGCGGCAACGCGAGGCGCGCATCCGCGCAGGGACGGTGTGGCGCGACTGCGGGTTGGTCTTCACGACCATCACCGGGCGACCTGTCGCACCGCGCGACCACTCGCTTCACTGGACGGCGTTCCTCGAAGGACTGGGCATTCGGCCCGCTCGGCTCCACGACGCCCGCCACACTGCCGCAACGCTCCTGCTAGTCCAGGGCGTCGACCAACGCGTCGTGATGAGCATGTTCGGCTGGACCTCCCCCGCGATGACCACTCGCTACCAGCACGTAGTACCCGAGCTGGTCGAGGAGGCCAACCGACGGATGACCGAGCTGCTCTGGCGCGTCGATCGGTGAACGGCGGGCGTCGCCGAGTGGCTAGCAATGCACGGTTATGCTGCCCCGGTGGCAGAGTACAACTACCTGACCCCCAGTCTCGATTACATGAAAGCCGCGGGCTTTGGCTTCTGCGAGTATCCGATCGAGTGATGCATAGTGATCCACGTTCCAACGAGAGCGACGAATAACGCCACCGTTCGACACTTGTCGAGCGTCGAACATCCTGCTAACCCAGCTCATATTTCTACATCCTCTTCTTTGGTATTCTATTAGCTCGGCAATCGCCGAAGCGCTGCCTCTTGGGCGGCAATACCAGTATACCGCAAGAATGTTCCCAGTCCATGGTGCGTGCTAATACGTCGAATAGCGCACGGGTGGAGGCGTCGGCCGAGCCCAGGTGAAGTACGGGCCTCAAGGCCGCGGCTCCACCGCTGGCCGCCCCCCGCGCCCCGGGAGACCGACAAACCAGGCTGACGAGTACCCTGGTTTGGGGGATGTAGGAGGCCGGATCGTGTCCGAGGGTAAACCGCTCGATGACATCAGGGTGCCGCCACCCGAGAGGTGCTGGTGGTGCGGTGAGCCCGGGCTGACGAGCGAACACAAGTTCAAGCGAAGCGACCTCACACGGATGTGGGACAGCGAGGACGGGCTCGTCTGGGGAAGTGACACGTCGACTCGATCTGTTCGTAGTTTGCGTAGGTCAAAGGATGTGCGTTTTCGACCGAATCTCTGCGCGCGCTGCAACAACGAGCGGAGCCAGCCGTTCGACCGCGCGTACTCCGCGTTCTCGGACTATGTTTGGCGCAGCGCCGGTCTCTGGCAGAGTGACTATGTCGACATGGCGGAGGTCTTTGGACCTTCTTGGCCCGCCAAGGTACTCGACTTGGCTCGGTATATCGCCAAGCACCTCGGCTCACGGATGTGCCACGAAGGATACCGGGTCCCCGATTCGATCGCCCGCTTTCTCGACGGTGGTGCAGCGCTTCCGGACGTACACATGGTCCTCTTCAAGAGCCGTGAGCACTACGATCTATACCAGTGGGGGCTGCGCGATGGGGTCGAAGCTCGAGGGCTGTGGATCAGTCCGGCGCAAGGCGCGGTCAGCCGATCGACGCACGAGCTCGTCATGTACTCAAGCGGACTCTTGATCGGCTACATCGGCATCATGTACCGGTGGGAGGAGGGGTGTGAGGCCGTGGATCCCTTCTATGCCTACAGGAGGGGACGACTCCACGATCGCGACCAATTGCCCGACGTGTAGGGGGAGGCGTGCCGCCGCACGATCGACCCAAGACGCGCTACCCGATTCGGCAGGGATGCGTGGGCCGCCAGCCGAACTGCCGCGGCGACCCGCCGAGGCACCGTCTCCCGATACCTTCGTTCCATGCCTAGCGCACCGGTCAGCGATGACATCGCTGCCGCTCTCGCGTCGTTCTTTCACGGCGGCGAGGGTCCAGCGCACTCGGCAGTCTCACGGGTCCTGACGGCGGCCAGCCTGGGCGATGGCTATGTCTACCAACCGAAGTCGTCGGGCACGAGCAAGGAACAGCGAGTTCTTCAGGCGTTCCGGCGCGCCGAGCGCGAGGGTGGCGGCCGCAGGCTTGTCGAGGGCCTGCTCTCCGCGCTCCGCCATGACGAGCTGATTGGCCTGCCCGAGGCCCAGCGCACCGACGACGAGCGGCGACTGCGGTTGGCCCTTGGGCGCTCGGGATGGCTGTTGACGGACGACGGCCAGTTGCGAGCGTTCGCCGGCGCCGACATGGAGACGGGCGGGCGGGACGCGCTGGACGAGAACCTCGCCAGACTCCGCTCCAGCACTTCTGATCCGGCGCTGCTGATTGGCACGGCGAAGGACCTCCTCGAGGCGGTGGCCAAGTTCGTGCTTGAGGAGAGCGGTATGGAGGTGCCCGCGAACGCGAGCTTCGACAGCCTCTGGCACATCGCCCGAGAGCGCCTTGGGGTTCTCCCCGAGCGGGTGGACAAGTCGCTGCCGGGGTTCGAAGCGATTCGTGCGATCCACCAGTCGTCGTGGACGATCGCCCGCAACGTCAATGATCTGCGCAACCTGCAGGGCACCGGGCACGGCCGGACTCTGCCCACGGGTGTCAGTGAAGACCTAGCGATGCTCGTTGTGCGCGAGGCCTGCAGTGTTGCGGACTACATGCTGAGGCGACTGGACCAGCAGCACGGCCGCACCTGACCGGTCGCGGCGCGTCCCGGCGTCGCGCGGCGGTGCCCAGAGCCAGATCCGAGGCGCCGCGAACTGCTACCAGAACTGCTACCGCAGCCCTTCCGCCCGCCCGGACCCGATCACGACGAAGGGCCCGCAACCCACGTCACCGCAGGTCACGGGCCCTTCTCAACGCGGAGGATGGGGGATTCGAACCCCCGAGGGCTTTCACCCAACACGCTTTCCAAGCGTGCGCCATAGGCCACTAGGCGAATCCTCCCGGCCGCACGAGGATACCGGACCGTCCGCCCGCGACCGAACTGGTTCACGGGCGCGGGCGACGACCTCCGACGACGGCGGGAGTGGTGCGGCGCGAAGAGTCCGTCACGCATGTCATGACGGAGTCTTCATGCTGGCGCCGGCTTCGGCGACCGCGCGTCCGTCGTAGCCTTTCCCGGTGATCAGCCTCCCCTTCGACGGCCGCAGCCCCGAGGTCCACGAGACCGCCTGGATCGCGGAGTCCGCCGCCCTCATCGGCAAGGTCAAGGTCGACGCCGGCGCGTCCGTCTGGTTCGGCGCGGCGCTCCGCGGCGACATCGACGAGATCGTCCTCGGCCCGGGCTCGAACCTGCAGGACAACGTCGTCGTGCACACCGAGCTCGGCTCGCCCGCGATCGTCGGCGCGAACGTGAGTGTGGGGCACGGCGCCGTCGTGCACGGGTGCACCATCGAGGACGGCTGCCTGATCGGCATGAACGCGACCGTCCTGACCGACGCCGTCGTGGGCCGGGACTCCCTGGTCGCCGCGGGTGCCGTCGTGCTCGAGGGCGCGGTCATCCCGCCGCGGTCACTGGTCGCGGGCGTGCCCGGCAAGGTGCGGCGCGAGCTCACCGACGACGAGGTCGCCGCCCTGCACGACAACTCCGCGCGCTACGTCACGCGCGCCCAGGTCTACGCCGCCCAGGAGCGCGCGGGCGAGTAGCGCCCACGTCGGCCGCCCGACGTCGCCGGCGCGTCCCTCGACCGCTGCCGTCGCGCGTGACCGCTGCCGCTCAAACGGCAGCGCTCGCGTCAGGTGGCAGCGCTCACGAACGAGACGGCGAGCCTCAGCTCGACGCCATGACAGCGGCGGACGCCGCCATGCTCGCCGCCACCGCGGCCTCTGTCGCCTGCACGGCCCGCCGTACCGCGTCGCCGCCGACGTTCCCGGCCGACAGCGTCTTGGCCCGGTCCCGCAGCTGCCGCGCGCTCATCCCTTCGACCGCGAACTGCTTCGGCACCTGGTCCACCGCCTGCAGCAGCGCCACCAGGCACACCTCCCGGTCGCTCGGCGTCCGCCCGACGACGATCACGTCCCACAGCGCCCGGCGCACCGCCTCCTCGTGCGTCGAGTCGGCGGCCGGCCACGCGTGCGTCGGGAAGATCCCCAGCACGCGGCCGTGCTCCTCGCGCAGGATCCCGCGCGCCACCAGCCGGGCCCGCAGCGCGTCCGCGAGGTCACGCGCCAGCGTCGTCACGACGTTCTGCGCCGCCACAGGCTGCCGCTTGCCCGCGACCCGCTCGAGCGCGCCGTCGAGCAGCGGGTCCCCGAGCGTCGGCGCACCCGTCACCGCCACGCGTGCCCGTGACCCGTCCTGCGTGATCTCGAGCCGCCCCGCCATCAGGAAGCTCCACGAGCACGGCGCCGGCGAGCGCGAACGCCAGCCGTTGCGAGGCGACGGTCGTCTTGCCGCTCCGGTCGTCGGTCAGCAGGAGCAGGAGGTCCTCGGCGATCAGCATGGCCGCAGCCTAGGGACGCGGCCGACGTCGAGGGGTGACTTTGGGCCGCTACGCGCCAGTACGGGTGGCCCGCCGTGGGACCGGTTTGCTCCCGACGGCGTCGGTGGCGCAACATGGCGCCCATGTCCCGCACCCCGGCTTTCGCCCAGCACGTCGACGCGGCTGCCTGCCGCTCGATGATGTGCTGCTGCCGAATGCTCGGGCGGGCCGCCGTGCTGATCTGAGAGCGACGACGCTCCGACCACGGCCAACCGGCACCTCAGCTGCCGGGCGCTCCCGCCATTCCTGTCGCACGCTGGTGGACAACTCCTACCGGTGAGCCCCGCGCTCCCGTCCGCCTGCAGTGCCGCGCGTCGCTGAGCGCGCCTTGCCCCCTCACGAGGACCAGACAAGGACACAGCCATGAACGCAGCAACCAGCCGCCCCCGCCACCACGCGCGCCGACCGCGCACCGCCGGTCTTCTCGCCGCGCTCGCCGCCCTGACCCTGGGTCTGTCGGCCTGCGGCGGTGGCGGTGACGGCGCCTCGAGCGACGCGAGCGGCACGCCCGGCGCCGACGACCCGATCCGCGTCGGCGTCGTCGGGGCGTCCGAGGAGCACTGGAAGATCTTCCAGCAGAAGGCCGAGGAAGCCGGCTTCGACGTCGAGATCGTGGACTTCACCGAGTACACGCAGCCCAACCCGGCGCTCAGCCAGGGCCAGCTCGACCTCAACCAGTTCCAGCACATCCTGTACCTGGCCCAGTACAACGTGGAGGCCGGCGACGACCTCGTACCCGTCGGTGCCACGGCCATCTACCCGCTGGGCCTGTACTCCAAGCAGTACACGTCCGTCGACGAGATCCCGGACGGCGCCGAGGTCGCCATCCCGAACGACCCGACCAACCTCGCCCGGGCGCTGCTCGTGCTGCAGGACGCCGGTCTGGTCACCCTGAAGGACGGCGGCTCCGCGTTCTCCACGGAGGCCGACGTCGTCGCGGACTCCTCCCGCGTGACGGTCACCCCGGTGGACGCGCAGCAGACGGCGATCGCGCTCGACTCCGTCGCGGCGTCGATCGTCAACAACGACTTCCTCACCGACGCCGGCATCGACCCCGACTCGGCGCTCTACACCGACGACGCCGACTCCGAGGCCGCCAAGCCCTACATCAACATCTGGGCCGCCCAGGCGGCGGACGCCGGCAACCAGCGGTACCTCGACCTCATCGCGATCTACGAGGACCCTGAGGTCCAGGCCGCGCTGCAGGCGGCGTCCGGCGGCACCGCGGTGATCGCGGACCAGACCCCCGCCGAGCTCCAGCAGATCCTGACCGACGTCGAGGCGGACGCCAAGAACGCCTGATCCCGCCCGCCCACGTCGAGGCGGCGGCTCCCGGGGATGCCCCGGCGGGTCGCCGCCTCGGCCGGGCACGGACCCACGAAGGAGGCGCAATGAGCGCCGCAGCACCACCCGCCGTCGACCGGGCCGCCGCCGGTGGGCCCGCCGCGACCGGGCCCGCCGTGAGCCTGCGCGGCGTCAGCAAGGTCTTCGAGGGCCGGGGCGAGACCGTCCGCGCCGTCGACGACGTCACGCTCGACATCGCCGCCGGGGAGATCTTCGGCGTCATCGGCTACTCGGGCGCCGGCAAGTCGACACTGGTGCGCCTGGTCAACGCGCTGGAGACCGCGACGAGCGGGAGCGTCGTCGTCGGCGGCCGGGACATCACGGCGTTGCCGGAGGCCGAGCTGCGCCGCGTACGCCTCGGGATCGGCATGATCTTCCAGCAGTTCAACCTGCTGGGCTCGCGCACCGTCGCGGGCAACGTCGGGTACCCGCTGGCGGTGGCCCGTTGGGACCGCGCCCGACGTCGTGCGCGTGTGGCCGAGCTGCTGAGCTTCGTCGGGCTCGAGGACAAGGCGCGCGCCTACCCCTCCCAGCTGTCCGGTGGGCAGAAGCAGCGGGTCGGCATCGCACGGGCGCTCGCGGCAGGGCCGAGCATCCTGCTCGCGGACGAGGCGACGTCGGCGCTGGACCCCGAGACCACGCAGGACGTGCTGAACCTGCTGCGCCGCGTGAACCGCGAGCTCGGGGTCACCGTCGTCGTGATCACGCACGAGATGGACGTCGTGAAGTACCTGTGCGACCGGGTCGCGGTGATGGACGGCGGGCGCGTGGTGGAGCACGGCGACGTGTACTCGGTGTTCGCCAACCCGCAGCACGCGGCGACGCGGCGCTTCGTCGGCACCGCGCTCCGTGACCGGCCGAGCCCCGCCGCCCTGCAGCGCCTGCGGCACGGGCATCCGGGCCGGATCGTCACGGTGGCCGTGCGCGAGGACGGGGCCTCGGCGTCGGACCTCACGCGCGCGCTGCGCGAGCACCCCGTGGACGGCACGATCGTGTACGGCGGCATCACGGAGATCGCCGAGCGGCCGTACGGCTCGCTCACCCTCGAGCGCTCGAGGGCACCGACACCGACGTCGAGGCGTTCATCGCCGACGTCGCCCGCACCACGACCGTCCTGGACCTCGGCACCGCCGCCCACCCGCTCGCCGACCCCGACGCCGTCGGGCCGCGCGAGACCGACTGGGCCGACGACGACGCGCGCCCGACGCTGCTGGCCGGCGCCGAGGCTGCGCGGCTCGGGCCCGTCGATGCCGCGGCGGACGTCGACCCCTTGGCCGTACAGAGCAACCCGTTCGCGCGACTGCTCAGGAGGAGGCCCTGATGGGCGACACCGACTGGGAGTACCTCGGGCCCCTGCTGCAGAAGGCGCTCGGCGAGACCGCCTACATGGTGAGCGCGGCGCTGCTCGTCGCGGGCGTCGTCGGGCTGGCGCTCGGCATCGGCCTGTACACGGCGCGGCGCGGGGGGCTGCTGTCGAACCGACCGGCGTTCAGCGTGCTCAACGTCCTGATCAACCTGATCCGGCCCATCCCGTTCATCATCTTCGTGACGGCGATCGGCCCGCTGACCATGAAGGTCATCGGCAAGACGATCGGCACCGACGCGGCGATCTTTCCGATGGCGATCATGGCGTCTGTCGCGTTCGCGCGGCTGGTGGAGCAGAACCTCGTGGCGCTCGACCCGGGTGTCGTGGAGGCGGCGCGGGCGATGGGTGCCTCGCGGTGGCGGATCGTCTGGTCCGTGCTGATCCCCGAGGCGCTCGGGCCGCTGATCCTCGCGTTCACGTTCCTGGTCATCGCGGTCATCGACATGAGCGCGATGGTCGGGATGATCGGCGGTGGCGGGCTCGGCGACTTCGCGATCCGGCACGGGTATCAGCGCTTCAACTGGGAGGTCACGCTCGTCGCCGTCGCGATCATCGTGGTGGTGGTGCAGGGCGTGCAGCTGCTCGGCAACTGGCTCGCCCGGCGCGCGCTGCGGCGGTAGTGCCGTCCGTGCCGTCCGTGCCGTCCGCGACCCGAGGCTGGGAGGGTTGCGTGCGCCCTGGCGCGGCAACCCTCCCAGCCTCGGACCTGTCGGCGTGGCGGTGGGTGGCGGGCGCCCGACGTCGTCGGGGCGGCGACCGGGGGAACGTGCCGGCTCCCTACCTGCCGGCACGTTCCCCCGGTTCTTCCGGAGTGCCACCTCTCCCGGGGTGGGCCCCGACCTCTCGGCCGGGACGTGGTCGGGCCGGAGGGAGGCCCGCGACACAGACGCTGCGCCGCGAACCTGTGTGCGCGCTGGGTGAGGCCTGGGGAGTCGCTGGGGCCGGCGGCTCGCGCGGGGCGGCCGGCGGCTCGCGCGGGGCGGGGGGTGGCGCTGCGGGCGGGCGGTGGCGCTGCGGCGGATGGCGGAGGCTGGGAGGGTTGCGTGCCCCATGGCGCGACAAGTCTCCCGACCTGTCACGCCCTGCCCGACGCATCGGTGCGCCGAGCAGTGCCCGGGCATGCAGCGACCCCCCGCACACCCGTCAGAGCCCGCCTGCCCTTGCTGCCTTCCGGCCCTGGGGGAGTTCAGCGAGATGACGCCGCACGAGGGGTCGCCACCAGCGTATCTCAGCCCACGCGCCGTCACGCCACCCGGCCTCGCCCCGATGGGTACCCCGAGACCCCACCTCCGGGACACCCCTGATCCCGCAGCCCCGAACGTACGACCGGCGTCTGACTCGGCCGGCGACCTCGGGGCGACGCGGTGCGCCCGCCGCAGCGGGAGCGTGGAGGCATGACCGGACACCAGCTCCCACCCGTCCCGCCGACGACGGCAGCCGCCCCCTTCCCGCCGCCTCTGGGGGGCGCGCCTCTGGGGGGTGCGCCCCTGGGGGGCGCGGCCCTGCCGCTGGCCCGGACGGCCACCCTCGCCCCGCCGGCGGCCGGACCGGTCGACCCTGGCACGCGGCTCGCGGGCCGCGGCCTGGTGAAGACCTTCGGCGCGACGACGGCGCTCGCGGGCGTCGACGTCGACCTGGCCGACGGCGAGTCGCTGGCCGTCATGGGCCCGTCCGGCTCCGGCAAGTCGACGCTCCTGCACTGCCTGGCCGGCGTCCTCCCGCCCGACGCGGGCCAGGTGGTCCTGCGGGGTCAGGACGTCGCCCGGCTCAGCGACCGCGAACGGTCGTTGCTGCGGCGTCAGCACTACGGCTTCGTGTTCCAGTTCGGCCAGCTGCTCTCCGAGCTTCCCGGCGCAGGAGAACGTCGCGCTGCCCGCGATGCTGCTCGGCACCTCGCGCGCGGAGGCGGTCGCGCTGGCCCGGCAGTGGCTCGGCTCGCTCGGCCTCGCAGGCAAGGAGGAGCGCCGTCCCGGCGAGCTGTCCGGCGGCGAGGCCCAGCGCGTCGCGGTCGCGCGAGCGCTCATCACCGGGCCGGACGTCGTCTTCGCCGACGAGCCCACCGGCGCGCTCGACCAGGCGACGGGCACCGACGTCATGCGCATCCTGCTGGACGTGACGCGTGCCGCCGGCGCCTCGCTCGTCGTCGTGACGCACGACCCGAACGTCGCCGCCTGGTGCACGCGCCGCATCGACATGCGCGACGGCCACGTCGTCGGCGAGGAGCGTGCGCGATGAGGGCGGTGCTCGCCCTGAGCGGACGGCCGTGGGCGATCGGGGGCTCGTCGTCGGGCTCGGCGTCGGGCTCGACCGGCGTCGGCGTCGGCGGACGGCTCCGCAACCCCGGCGCCCTGTCCGTCCTGGCGTTCGCGATCGCCACGGCGCTGGGGCTCGTCGTCGTCGGCGGCCTGATCGGGTTCCTCGGTCGCGCCGACCACCCGACCTCGCCCTACATGCGCGAGTTCGCCGACGACTACGTGATCCTGGCGTGGATGGCGGTCGTGCTGCTCTTCGTGCCGCTGGTGTCGCTCGGCGCGGCCGCGGCCCGGCTCGGCGTCGCCCGGCGCGACGCCCGGCTCGCGACTCTCCGGCTGCTCGGCGTGACGTCGGGCGAGGTGGTGGGCCTCACGCTGGTGGAGACGGCACGGCAGGGCCTGGTCGGTGCGGCGCTCGGCGTCGTCGGCTACGGCGCGCTCCTGCCGGTGTTCACGCGGATCCCGTTCATGGACGAGCCGTTCGGCCTCGCCGAGATGTGGGTGGGCTGGTTGCCGATCGCGGTCGCGCTGGTGCTGGTCCCGCTGGTCGCGGCGGTGAGCGGGGCGGTCTCGCTGCGTCGCGTCGTCGTCTCGCCGCTGGGCGTCGCGCGCCGGACGACGCCGCCGGGCCTGCGCTGGGTGCGTGTGCTCGCCCTGGTCGCGGCCATGGGCGCGTTCGCGGTGGCGACGAGCGCCGTGCAGGGGATGTCCGTCGCGGTGGGCGCGACGATCCTCATCGGCCTGGTGGCCGCCGTCTTCGGGACCATCAACCTCGTCGGACCGTGGACCATCGCCCTGCTCGCCCGGATCATGGCCCGCACGGCGCGGACGCCGGCCCGGCTGCTGGCCGCGCGGCGGCTGCTCGACGACCCGAAGGGCGCGTGGCGCGTCGTCGGCGGTCTCGGCCTGGCCGGGTTCGTGGCCGGCGTGCTCTCGATCCTGCCGTCGATGACCGAGACCGGCGCGAACGTCGCGGCGGACGACCGGTTGATGGCGCACGACGTCATGACCGGTGGGCTCCTGACGCTCGCCATCGCGTTCGCGCTCGCGGCGGCGTCGGCGGGGATCGCGCAGGCGGCGACCGTGCTGGACCGCCGCCGTGAGTACGCGCTCCAGCAGCTCGCTGGTGTGCCGGCCGAGCTCTTCGACTCCGTGCGCAGGCTCGAGGTCTTCGCGCCGCTGGGGTTCGTCGTCGGGACGTCGGTGCTCGTCGCGTGGGGGCTGCTGCTGCCGGTCGTCGGGCTGGCGGGCTCCGTCAGCGTCGACGGCATGCTGCTGCTCACGGGGTGCCTCGCCGTCGGCGTGGTCCTCTTCGCGGCCGCCACGGAGACGTCCCGTCCGTTGCTGCGCTCGGTGCTGCGGGAGACGGTGGTGCGCGCCGACTGACGGGCGGTCGCCCGGGTGGTGCCGCCCTCGGGCACCGGGCCGTGGCGGTCCCGTCAGCGCAGTGGGCGCAGTGGGCGCGGTGGGCGCAGTGCCAGGCGGGTGGAGGTCTGCGCGACGCCGCCCAGGGTCTTGAGCCGGCGCACGAACGCGTCGAGTGTGGCGGCGTCGGGCACGACCGCGCGGAGCAGGAGGTCGTACGGGCCCGTGACGTGGACGGCGTCGAGGAGCTCAGGGAAGGCGTCGCGGGCCGCCAGGAACTCGTCGCTGGTCGTGCCCTCCTTGAGGCGCGCGTCGATGACCACCTCAAGGCCCGGGACGACGGCGCCGACCGCGGCCCGGTCCGACGCCGCCGGGCCCAGCTCGACCGTGAACCGTGCGATCACGCCGTCGCGGCACAGGCGGCGGACGCGCGCCGCCGCGGCGTTCGGTGACAGGCCCACGCGCGGGCCGAGCTCGCGGTACGGCAGCCGCGCATCTGCGGTCAGTGCGCGGAGGATCTCGCGGTCGACGTCGTCCATGGCTGGGATTCTCGCAGTTGGGTGTGCGGTTGCGCAGTCGGTCAGCGCCGCCGCGCGGTCCGCACGGCCACACTCCACCCGTGACATGGACCGCCGGCCTCGCGCTGGGTGCCGCCGCGGGCCTCGGCGTGGCCGTGCCGCTCGGCGCGATCGGCGTGCTGCTCCTGCAGACCGGGATGACGCGCGGCTGGCGGCCCGCGGCGGCCGGGGCGCTCGGCGTCGCGAGCGTGGACCTCGCCTACGCGGTGCTCGCCGTGCTCGCGGGCGCGGCCGTGTCCGTCGGGCTCGCCGGCCACGAGCGGGCCGTCCGCTGGGCGGGCGGGCTGCTCCTCGCCGCAGTTGCGCTGCGCGGCCTGGTCGGGGCGTGGCGGGAGGTGCGGCGTCGGGGGCCGGACGCCGGGCCCGTGGGTGAGCCGGGCGACGTCGTCGGCGGGCCTGCTCGCGCCTACCTCCGCTTCGTCGCGCTCACCGCGGTGAACCCGTTGACCGTGGTGGCGTTCACCGCGGTGGCCGCCGTCCTGCCCCGCCGCGTGCCGGGTGTGGCGGGGCAGGCGGCGTTCGTCGTCGGTGTGGCGGCGGCGTCGGCCGCGTGGCAGCTCGCCCTCGCGGGGGCGGGTGCGCTCCTCGGCGCCTGCGTCACGCACGGCACGCGCGCCGCCCTCGCCGCGGTCGGCTACGGCGTCGTCGGTGCGCTGGCGGTCGCGCTGCTGGCGGGCTGAGGCTCAGAGCGGCGCGACCGGGATGCACACCTCGGTCACCCAGTGGCTGGGCTCGGGGTCCTGCTGCGGCGAGACGCGGTAGATGTTGAACATCGGGCCAGCGAACCGGTAGCCGTGCTCGGGCACCCAGCGGCCCACGGCCTCCATGACGTCGCCGATGCCGTCGTAGGCACCGTTGAGCACGGCGACCGCGATCTCCTGCTCGGGCACCTCCAGGCAGCGGACGTCCCCGGCCGCCTCGAACGGCGCCGCGACATCGATCTGCACCTCGACGTCGACGTCCTGCTCCTTGTAGTCCTCGTCGTGGAAGACGGCGATCGCGCAGGCGTCGGGGGCGAACCCGCCGCCCGCGGCGAACAGTGCCGGCATGAGGCGCTGCCAGAGCAGGCCCTCGTCGGCGTAGGTGGGGATGACGCCCCGCAGGGACGCGGTCGTCCGGGCGGGCATGGTGCGGTGGGTGACGGTGACGGACATGGCCGGCTCCTCGAGTGCGGTGATGAGGTGGTCGACCTCCCGGACCCGGTCGAGCGCCTGCGCGGCGTCGGCGAGCAGGCGCGTCCGCTGGCGTTCGAGGACGCCGCGCACGGCACGCGGGTCGTCGAGCAGCGGCACGCAGGCCGCGAGCTCGGTGACCCCGAGTCCGATGTCGCGCAGCTCCCGCACCCATCGCGCCGCGCTCAGCAGGGCGGGGGCGTAGGAGCGGTAGCCCGAGTGGCGGTCCACCCGGGTCGGACGCAGGACGTCGTGCTCGTCGTAGTACCGGAGCATGCGCACGCTCAGCCGGGACAGGCGCGAGAACTCGCCGATGCTCAGCAGGCGCTCGCCGGTGGGAGGCATGTCCATGAGTCCACACTCTGACACCGTGCGAGGGTCAAGGGGTGGGCGTCGGGGCCCGGTACTGGCGCCGAGCGCTGCCTTGGCACGCCAGCGCTGCCGTCTCGATGGCAGTTCTCGCGTCATCTGGCAGCGCTCACCGGGACGAAGGGGGGCGGGGAGAAGGGAGGGGGGGAGGGGGTTAGGTGAGGAGTGAGGTGACCTCTGCGCCGTCTTGCACGGCGATGTCGCCCTGGCGGAACCGCTCCGGCTGCAGCACCGAGTACACGGCGCCCGACGGCGTCGGCCGCGTCTCCAGGAGACGGAAGCCCGATGGCGGGGCGTCCGGGGCGAAGAGGCGCCGGCCCGAGCCGACCGTCACGGGGAAGACGATGAGCCGGTACTCGTCGATCAGGCCGGCGGCATGCAGCGTCGCGGCGAGGCGCGCGCAGCCGTGCACCTGGAGCTCGCCGCCGGGCTGCTTCTTCAGGCGCGCGACGGCGTCGACCGGGTCGCCGTCGAGGACGGTCGTCGGCCCCCACGCCGGGTCCGTCAGGGTGCTGGACACGACGTACTTGGGCGTCGCGTTGAGGGTGCGCGCGACGGCGTCGGCGGGGTCTGTCACCTGCGGCCAGAACGCCGCCA
Source organism: uncultured Actinomycetota bacterium (assembly GCA_963807045.1). Taxonomy (GTDB): domain Bacteria; phylum Actinomycetota; class Actinomycetes; order Actinomycetales; family Cellulomonadaceae; genus Actinotalea. Next base: position 1,753,782 of record CAWDZL010000002.1, read on the forward strand.
TCAGGTCGAACGTCCGGCGGCCGAAGAGCAGCGCCTCGGTCCGGTCGAACCAGCTGGACACGACGGTGCCGAACACCTCGTCGTTGCCGTACGGCACGAGCCAGCCGCCGCGCGTGAAGCCGTCCGACGGGTCCTCGTCGGGGCTGCCGGGGCCCTGCATGACGCCGTCGAGCGTCAGGAAGGCGTGCACGGTGAGTCGCATCGGGTCCTCCTCGGGTCGTGGTTCAGGGAGGTGGACCGGCGGGACCGTCGCAACTCATCGGGGGGCGCGGGCCGTCGTCCACCGGGCCGGGCGGCGTCATTCACCGGTGGGATCCGCCGTGTCCGCCCCGTCGCCTACCCTGGGCGCCGTGACCACCGCCTTGTATCGCCGCTACCGGCCGGATTCCTTCGCCGAGGTGATCGGGCAGGAGCACGTCACGGACCCGCTGATCCAGGCGCTGCGCACCGGCCGGGTCAGCCACGCCTACCTCTTCTCCGGCCCGCGCGGCTGCGGCAAGACGACGTCGGCGCGCATCCTCGCGCGCTGCCTCAACTGCGAGCAGGGCCCGACGCCGGAGCCGTGCGGAGTGTGCCCGTCGTGCGTCGACCTGGCGCGCGGGGGCTCGGGCAGCCTCGACGTGGTGGAGATCGACGCGGCCAGCCACAACGGCGTCGACGACGCCCGTGACCTGCGCGAACGCGCCGCCTACGCCCCGGCGCGGGACCGGTACAAGATCTTCATCCTCGACGAGGCGCACATGGTGACCCCGCAGGGGTTCAACGCGCTGCTGAAGATCGTCGAGGAGCCGCCGCCGCACGTGAAGTTCGTGTTCGCGACGACGGAGCCGGACAAGGTGATCGGCACCATCCGGTCGCGCACGCACCACTACCCCTTCCGGCTCGTGCCGCCGGACACCCTGCAGCCGTACCTGCACCAGATCTGCGACGCCGAGGGCGTGGCTGTCGGCGCGGGAGTGCTGCCCCTGGTGGTGCGCGCGGGCGGCGGGTCGGTGCGCGACTCGTTGTCGGTGCTGGACCAGCTCGTGGCCGGCGCGGGCAAGGAAGGCATCGACTACGAGGCCGCGGTGGCGCTGCTCGGGTACACGCACGCGACCCTGCTGGACGACGCCGTGGAGGCGCTCGCCGCGCGGGACGGGGCGTCGGCGTTCCGCGTCGTGGACCGCGTGATCTCGACCGGGCAGGAGCCGCGGCGCTTCGTCGAGGACCTGCTTGAGCGGCTGCGCGACCTCATCGTCATCGCGGCGGCGGGGGACGCCGCCGGGGCCGTGCTCGCGACCCTGCCGGCCGACCAGGTGCAGCGCATGCGCGCACAGGCCGCGGCGCTCGGCGCGTTCGAGCTGTCGCGGTCCGCCGATCTGGCGAACGCCGCGCTCACCGAGATGACGGGCGCGACGTCGCCGCGGCTGCACCTGGAGCTGTTGGTGGCGCGGCTGCTGCTGCCCGCCGCCGACGACGGCGCTCGCGGCCTGGGTGCGCGGCTCGACCGGGTGGAGCGGATGGTCGCGAGCGGGTCGGTGGGCGTGGGCGGTGCCGCCGGTGGTGTGGGCGGCGGTGCGACGGGTGCTCCGGTCGCGGCGCAGGCGGCTCCCGCGCCGGTCGCTCCCGCTGCCGTAGCGACGGCGCCGACGGCGCCGCCCGCCGCGCCCGCGCCGCTGCGGGCTGATGCCCCGCAGCCGGCCCCGGCGGCTGATGTCGAATGGCCAGCCGCCGCCCAGCCGGGTTCGGCTCAGGCTGCGTCGGCCGTTCCCGCCGTCTCGGCCGCTCCTGCTGCGCCGGCCGCTCCCGCTGCGCCGGCCGCACCTGCGACGTCCGCCAGCGCGCCCGAGCCCACCGCGGCCCCGGCCCGCGCCGCGGAGGCCGGCGGGACGGGCATGGACGCCGAGACGGTGCGTCGCCGCTGGCCCGAGGTCCTGCAGACGCTGCGTCAGCTCAAGATGGCGTCGTGGGTGCTGGTCAGCCAGAACGCCCAGGTCACGGAGGTGACCGACGCCGTCGTGACGCTGGGCTTCTCGACGCCGCAGCTGGCCACGACGTTCCGCACCGGTCCGCACCCGGCCAACGTGCAGCGCGCGCTGCACGAGACGCTCGGCCTCGACGTGCGTGTGGAGACGACGATCGGCTCCACCGCGGGAGCTCCGAGCCCAGCCCCGGCCGCGCCCGTCTCCGCATCGCCTCGGCCCGCCGCGGGCGCAGATCGGGGTGGTGCGGGCGCCGACGGTGGAGGCTCCGCAGGCCGGTCCGCCTCCTCGGCCGCCCAGGAAGCGTCGCGCGGTTCGGCGTCCTCGGGCGGTCGGGGGAACGCGGCCGACGCCGCGTCGTCGTCCTGGGACATCCCGCCGGGCGACGAGCCGCCGCCCTGGGACGAGGCGGAGGAGCCGACCCGCGGCGGGTCGCGACCCGCGCAGCGCGGGCCGTCGCGCCCGTCGTCGGCAGCCGCTGCCGCACGCGAGGCGGCGCGTCAGGCGGTCGCCGATGCGCCCAAGGGCAACCGCGCCGGCGGCCGTGCGACCCGCGACGCGGAGCCGACGCCCGACCCGGACCACGAGCCCGGCTTCGACGCGAGCCCGGACGACCCGGATCTCGAGGGCTCCGGCCTCGTGGGCGCGCCCCTCGTCGCCCAGATGCTCGGCGGCACCGTGATCGACGAGGTCGACGAGGCATAGACCGGTGGCCGAGGACAGCGGCCCCGTCGTCGGGGCGACGCACTACGACGTCCTTGGCGTGCCACGGGATGCAGACCGTCAGGAGGTCTTTCGCGCCTACTGCGCCGCGATGCGTCGGCTGCACCCCGACGTCGCCGGCCCGATTGCGCCCGACGACGACGAGATGTTCGCCGTCCAGGAGGCGTGGCGCGTCCTCGGTGACGATGACGCCCGCTCTGCCTACGACCGCGAGCTGGACCCGCACGACGGCGGGTGGGAGTTCGACGGATGGGGGGTGGTGGTCGATGAGCCGGAGCGGCCGCGGGACGCCGAGCGTCCGACCGGCCACGCCCCGCAGGCCCCCCGGCCGACTCCAGAGGCAGGCGGGTCAGGCGTCGACGCCGAGCCCTGGCGGACTCCGTTCGCGCCCGGGGCCGTGCGAATCCCCCCACTGGTGCCGCCCACCGGGCCCCCGCGCCGGACCATCGGCCACTGGCTCTTGGTCACGTCGGCCGCGGTCTTCGCTGCCGTCTCGATCGGCGTCGCCATCGCCACCAGAGGTGTCGTCGTCGAGCAGGCTGGCAGGGAGATGTCGGTGCCCGTGGCTGCCGCGTTCGCGGCCCTGGTGCTGCTGATACCGATCGCTGGGGTCGTGGGAGTGGTGTCGGCCCCGAACGCGGATGAGCGCGCTCTTCCGGTGGGTCTGACGATCTTGTTCGGTCCCGTCATCCCTGCCCTCCCATGGCTGTCGGGGACACTCCCGGCGATCCTCGCCGCATCGACGTGGGCCGCGGTCATCCTCGCGGGGCTCGCGATGCATCGGCGGGCGGCGACAGTCCGGCGGAGTGTCTCTGACGCCGCGCAGGCTCTCACCAACGTCCACCTGGCCGCGGAGTGGAACCGCCTCCGCGAGGCGTTGCGGGAGGAGGGGGCTCGGGCCGAGGAGAGCCGCGGACCCGTGTACCTCGGGGAGCCCGAGCGCGTCCGCACCGTGGACCCGGCCACGCAGATCGAGCAGGTCCGCGAGGTGGCGGGCGGTCTTCCTCGCGGAGCGTGGGTCGTCGTCGACGAGGACGGCTGGCCCCTGTGCACCGCCCCGCCCCGTGCGCTCGAGGGATGGCTGGCCTCGTGGCCCGAGGCGGCCGAGCCTGCTCGTCCGCGTCGCAGGCGGAGGGGGCGACGTGTCCCGTGACCTGGTGAAGCGCGGCGGAGCTGCTCGTGCGGAGGGCCGGCACGGACCTGGCCTTCGGCGGGACGGCGCAGAGCACGGCGCGGGTCGCCTTCAGCGGCGAGGTGATCACCTGGCGCGAGCTGTCGCGTGCCACTCGACGGGCCGTCCGCCGGCGCTCGCCCGTCGTGGCGGAGGCGGTTCAGTCCGACGCGCGAGTGCGGCCGCAGGATGGCCGGGTTCTCGATAGCGCCACGGCCTGGCGGGTGTACGAGGACGCCGTCGTGCTCGCGGAGGTCGCCCGCCCCATGGCGCCCGCGCCCGATGGCTGCCTGCGGCCCGACGGCCCGTGGGAGCACTGCAACGCGCGAGTGCGGCTCGCTGCTGGGCCGCCGCGCCGACGCCGGGGTGTGATCGACGTCGCCGACGAGCTCACGGCGTCCGAGCGCGGCGCAACTGGGCTGGTCGGGCTGGTCGCGACAGGCCACGGAGTCGCCGCGGAGGCGTGGAGCCACCTCCCGCAGGCGGTCCGGACCGCGGCGGAGCGCCTCGTACCGCAGCCGGTCGTGTGGCTCGGAGAGCTCATCCAGCACAGCGGCCCTGACCGCTTCCCGCTGAGCCAGGACGTCCGATGCCTGCGGATGTCCGACGACCGGGTCGTCGTCGTCGTCGCGACCCGGTCGCTGAGTCCCATCCGCGGTGCCGACCTCGCCTATCACAACGCCCAGATGGCGCGTGTCCCGTGGATCGTCGAGCAGGTGGGTTTCGACCTCGCGCCCGGCTCGGGGACGGGCGCGATCGAGGCGTGACGCACGACGTTCCGCCCGGGCCGCGGCTGCCCACGGGGCGCCGCCCGACGTCGTGCCCGCCATGTGCAACTAGGCTGGCCATGTGTACGAGGGCGCGGTCCAGGACCTGATCGACGAGCTCGGGCGGCTGCCCGGCGTCGGTCCTAAGAGCGCCCAGCGGATCGCCTTCCACCTGCTCGCCGCCGATCCGGCCGACGTCAAGCGCCTCGCGGACGTCCTCACCGAGGTCAAGGCCCGCGTCCGGTTCTGCAGCACCTGCGGCAACGTGTCGCAGGAGGAGCAGTGTCGCGTCTGCCGGGACCCGCGGCGCTCGCTCACCGTGATCTGCGTGGTCGAGGAGGCGAAGGACGTCGTCGCGATCGAGCGCACGCGCGAGTTCCGCGGCAAGTACCACGTGCTCGGCGGCGCCATCAACCCGATCGCCGGCGTCGGCCCGGACGACCTGCGGATCGCCCAGCTGCTCACGCGGCTCGCCGACGGCCAGGTCACCGAGGTGATCCTGGCGACGGACCCGAACGTCGAGGGAGAGGCAACCGCCACCTACCTCGCCCGCCTGCTGGTGCCGATGGGGCTGCGGGTCACGCGCCTCGCCTCCGGCCTCCCGGTCGGCGGGGACCTGGAGTACGCCGACGAGGTCACGCTGGGGCGTGCCTTCGAGGGACGGAGACAGATCAATGCCTGACATCCCGCGGATCCCCCGCTCGGACGACGCCGTCGCAGACCCTGCGGACGTCGCCCAGCCCGCCGCCCGTCCCGACGTCGTCCCGCAGGACCTCGCGTCGATCGCCGCGTCCACCTCCGCGGAGGTGCAGCGCTTCGTCACGACCGTGACCGAGGTCGCCGCGGGCGCGAACCCCGAGGTGGCCATCCCGCTGCTGCTCCTCGCGGTCTCCGACGTCCTGGCCGCGGGTGCGCGCCTGGGCGCGATGGTCGACGTCGTCCCGGCGGAGCGCTTCGAGCCCGACGTCGGCCCGGACGACGACCTGGACCCGCTCGGCCAGGCGCTGGAGAACCTCTTCGAGGGCATCGACGACTACACCGAGGTCGACGACCCGGTGCTCGGCGGTGAGCTCGTGCGGTCCACCGTGTCCGGCGACCTCGTGCTGATCGCCGGGGCGCTCGCGCAGGGCCAGCGGCACTACGACGTCGGCCAGGTCATCGAGGCGCTCTGGTGGTGGCAGTACTCGTACCTGGCGAACTGGGGTGAGCGGGCGTCCGCCGTCCTGCGCATGCTCCAGGCGGTCCTGGCCCACCTGCGGCTCGACGTGGACGACGACGTCGCCGCAGAGGCGGAGTTCCGCGCGCTCCACCCGTGACGGGTGCGGTCGACCTCGCCCACCTGCCCGTCGCGACGATCGTCCTGCTGGTCGTCGCCGCGTGCGCCGCGGGCTGGGTCGACGCCGTCGTGGGCGGCGGCGGCCTGATCCAGCTGCCCGCTCTGCTGCTCGTGCCGGGCATCGCGCCCGTGCAGGCCCTCGGCACGAACAAGCTCGCCTCCATCATGGGAACGAGCACGAGCGCTGCCGTGTACTACCGCCGCGTGGGCCCGGACCTGCGGACCGCTGCGCCGATGGCGGTCGCGGCGCTGGGCGGTTCGGCCGGCGGCGCCGCCCTGGCGAGCGCGCTGCCTGGCGAGGTGATCGAGCCGATCGTGCTGGTCGCGCTCGTGGGCGTGGCGGCGTGGACCGTGGCGCGGCCGACGATCGGGGCGGCGACCCGGCTGCGCTGGGGCGGTCGGCGGCACCTGGTCGCGGCGGCCCTGCTCGGCGGGTGCCTCGGGGTCTACGACGGTCTGGTCGGGCCGGGCACGGGCACGTTCCTGGTCATCGGGCTGGTGGCGCTGCTCGGCTACGGGTTCCTCGAGGCATCGGCCCACGCGAAGATCATCAACGCGCTCACGAACCTCGGGGCGCTCGTCGTGTTCGCCCTGGCCGGCGCGCCGATCTGGCGGCTCGGGATCCTGATGGGTGCGGGCAACATCGCCGGCGCGTACCTCGGGGCCCGGATGGCGGTGGCGCGTGGCAGCGGGTTCGTGCGGGTCGTGTTCCTCGTCGTCGTCGGCGGGCTGATCGTGCGGCTCGGCTGGGACGTGCTCACCCGCTGACGCCTGCCCTTCGCGTCGTGCACGCCGGTCAGAGGAGCCCGGCGTCCGGGCCGAAGAGTGCCGCGAGGCGGTCCCACCGGCTGATGGCGCAGCCGTCGTGCCGGTCGAACCGCGCGTGCACGACGCTGCCGCCCACCGTGCCGTCGACGGTCGCGACCTGCGGTCCGCCCCACTGCTCCGTGCACACGGTGCCGGTCGGCGGCGGGTCGAACGCCGCGGCGCCGCCCGCCGCAGCGATCGCCGCGCATGCGGCCTCGGCGTCGGGGTGGTCACCGCCGGTCGGCACGCAGGTGAGGGTGTGCCGGGTCACCGCGCCCGCACCGGTCGCGTCCACGGAGACCGTGAGGTCCACGGCGACGGGTGCGGTCGACGGCGTCGGCGTCGGCGTGGGCGTCGCGTCCCCGGCCTCGTCCGGCGTCTGGCACCCGCCGAGCCCGAGCGCGAGGACGGCGACGAGCGTGAGCGCGACGGCGAGGGCGGGGCGGCCCGTGCGGTGCGGGCGGGACGGCGTCGTGCGGGACATGGCGGCCTCCTTCACCCAGTATGTGTCGCGACCGCCGCGATCCCGACGCCGGTCGTCGTCGCTGCGGTCCCCGCGGGCAAGCAGCCGCCACATCGCGGAAACAGAAGGTCCGGTGGGCGGACAGCCGACTATCCTGCCCACACGCCGTGGCGTCCCGCCGCGCGCACTCCAACCCATCCGGAGCACACCGTGGGCTTGATCGTGCAGAAGTACGGGGGCTCCTCCGTCGCCGACGCGGCCAGCATCAAGCGCGTGGCCAAGCGGATCGCCGAGGCCAGGCGCGCGGGGGACGACGTCGTCGTGGTGGTCTCCGCGATGGGCGACACCACGGACGAGCTCATCGATCTCGCCAACGAGATCACCCCGATGCCGCCGGCGCGCGAGATGGACATCCTCCTCACCGCGGGCGAGCGCATCTCAATGTCCCTGCTCGCGATGGCGATCGCGAACCTCGGCGTCCAGGCGCAGTCCTTCACGGGCCAGCAGGCGGGCGTCATCACGGACGAGGCGTACGGCCGCGCGCGCATCATCGATGTGAAGGCCAGCCGCATCCGGCACGCGCTGGACGAGGGCAACGTCGCGATCGTCGCGGGCTTCCAGGGCGTCACCGAGCACACCAACGACGTGACGACGCTGGGCCGCGGCGGCTCCGACACGACGGCGGTCGCGCTCGCCGCAGCGCTCGAGGCCGACGTCTGCGAGATCTACACGGACGTCGACGGCGTCTTCACGGCGGACCCGCGCATCGTCCCGTCCGCCCGCAAGCTCGACCGCATCACCTACGAGGAGATGCTCGACCTGGCCGCCAGCGGTGCGAAGGTCCTCATGCTCCGGTGCGTGGAGTACGCGCGCCGCAACCACGTGCCCATCCACGTCCGCTCGTCGTTCTCCGGGCGCGAGGGCACGTGGGTCATGGACGTCCCGACCGAGGGAGCAGCAGTGATGGAACAGCCCATCATCTCCGGCGTCGCGCACGACCGCAGCGAGGCGAAGATCACCGTCGTGGGGGTGCCGGACGTCCCGGGCACCGCGGCGCGCATCTTCGAGGTGGTCGCCGCCGCGGGGGTGAACATCGACATGATCGTCCAGAACGTGTCGGCCGCGCAGACCGGGCTGACCGACATCTCCTTCACCCTGCCGGCGAGCGACGGACAGAAGGCGACGCAGGCGCTGCGCGACCGCGAGCCCGAGATCCGCTTCACGTCCATCCAGTACGACGACGCGATCGGCAAGCTGTCGCTGATCGGTGCCGGGATGAAGTCGCACCCCGGGGTCTCCGCGAAGCTCTTCGGCGCCCTGCGCGACGCCGGCATCAACATCGAGATGATCTCCACCTCCGAGATCCGGGTGTCCGTTGTCACCCGCGCCGACCAGCTCGACGACGCCGTGCGCGCGGTGCACACGGCGTTCGGCCTGGACAGCGACGAGGGCGAGGCCGTGGTCTACGGCGGGACGGGGCGGTAGTGATGGGTGCAGGGTTCAGCGTCGCGGTCGTCGGCGCCACGGGTCAGGTGGGCGGCGTCATGCGCCGCATGCTCGAGGAGCGCGACTTCCCGGTCGCGTCGATCCGGTACTTCGCGTCTGCGCGCTCGGCGGGCCGCACCCTGCCGTGGCGGGGGACCGACGTCGTCGTCGAGGACGTCGCGACGGCAGACCTGAGCGGCATCGACATCGCGTTGTTCTCCGCGGGCGGCGGGACGTCGCGTGAGCAGGCGCCGCGGTTCGCGGCGGCCGGCGCGATCGTCGTCGACAACTCCTCCGCGTGGCGGCGCGACCCCGAGGTGCCCCTGGTGGTCAGCGAGGTGAACCCCGCCGCCGTCGACTCGACGCCCAAGGGCATCATCGCGAACCCGAACTGCACGACCATGGCCGCGATGCCGGTGCTCAAGGCCCTGCACGACGCCGCGGGCCTGCGCCGGCTCATCATCTCCACCTACCAGGCGGTGTCCGGGAGCGGGCTCGCGGGCGTGGCGGAGCTCGAGGGCCAGGTGCGGGCCGCGATGGACCAGGACGTGACCCGGCTCGTGCACGACGGCGGGGCGGTCACCTTCCCGGCGCCGACCAAGTACGTCGCGCCGATCGCGTTCGACGTCATCCCGCTCGCCGGCTCGATCGTCGAGGACGGCTCGCTGGAGACCGACGAGGAGCAGAAGCTGCGGCACGAGTCGCGCAAGATCCTCGACATCCCGGAGCTGCTCGTCTCGGGTACCTGCGTGCGCGTCCCGGTGTTCACGGGCCACTCGCTGTCGATCAACGCCGAGTTCGAGCGGCCGCTGTCCCCGGCGGAGGCCGTGGAGCTGCTGCGCGACGCCCCGGGCGTCCAGCTCGCCGACGTCCCGACGCCGCTCGCTGCCGCCGGCGCGGACCCGAGCCTGGTGGGCCGGCTCCGCCAGGACCCGGGGGTGCCGGACGGGCGCGGTCTCGCGCTCTTCGTGAGCAACGACAACCTGCGCAAGGGCGCGGCCCTGAACGCGGTGCAGATCGCCGAGCTGCTCGTGGAGCGCCGCCTGCGCGCCTGACGTCGCGGGCGGCCGTTGGGCCGCACGGGTGAATTCCGTCGCCGGTTGCCCGGTGGGGTGGTGGAGTCGCGGCGCCGCGTCGTCGTCGTGCGCGAACATGATCATGCACTCCCATCCCCCACGATGAGCGAGGTCACTCATGCGCGCCATCCGCCCGTCCGCCCCACGCCGGTCGGTGAGCCGCCGGACTGCGGCCCGCCGGGCGCTCTCCGTGGTTGGCGCAGCCTCGCTGGTCGTCGTTCCCGCAGCGGCCGCGATCGCCGCCGACGACGCGCCTGCCGAGCCGTCGCCGGACGCCACGCAGCCCGCGACGCCGGAGGTCACGTTGCCGTCGCCGGACCAGGTCGACCAGATCGACCCGGCCCCGTCGCCCGCCGCGGACGCCGCGCCGTCGGAGGCTGCCCCGGTCCCCGAGCCAGCAGCGCCCGTCTCTGCTGCGCCGGTCTCCGCAGCGCCGGCGGCGACCGACGACCTCTCGGCCGCGACACCGCCGCCCGGGGCGTACTTCGGCACGGGCAAGGTGCAGATCTCCGTCGTGCCCCAGGGCGCCGCGGGTGCCGACCTCACCTCGAGGTTCCTGGTGACGGCCGACGACGGTGAGACGGCGCCCGCGCAGCAGACGATCACGACGGAGGCGGACGGCCGGTACGACCCCCCGTACGGCTACGCCCAGGTTCCCGGCGACGAGCTGACGATCACGCTCGTCGACGCGCCGGCGGGCTACATGCTCCCGGAGAACGCCACCCAGGTCGTCCCGGCCTGCGTCGTTCCCGTGACCGGGGAGCCGGCCCCCCCGGGTGCCGAGTGCGAGGTGTCGCTCACGTTCACCGTCGTGCCGGACTACCGCACGGTCGCCGCCCGGACGCGGACCGCAGGCGGCACCGCCGTCGCGGGCGTGACGGTCGAGCTGCACTCGCCCGACGCCGGCGCGCCGTCCCCGTCGCCGATCGAGCCGATGCCGTCGGCCCTCCCGGCTGACGGTGCGGCCCTGGACGGCGACCTCGCCGCCGTCACGATCCCGGGTCGCACGCTCATCGCGACCGGCGTCACCGACGCCAACGGACGTGTCGTCTTCGACGAGCCGGTCACCCCGGCGCAGGGTTACCTCCTTGTGCCGACGCAGGTGCCCGACGGGTACCTCCTGCCGGCGGCGGTCTCGGTGGACGTGCCGGCGGTCGCCACGGTGGCGGAGGCGAACCTGGCCCTGGACGTGCCGATCACGATGGTTCCGCGTGCGGTGACGCCCGGGGGGCCCGGGGGGCCCGGCGCCACCGTCGCACCTGTCGCACCCGCTGCCGTCGTGACGCCCCCGCGGTACACCGGCGCCACCTTGCCTGACACCGGCGTGGATGCGATCGCCCTGACGTGCCTCGCCGGTCTGTTCGTGGCAGCTGGTGCGGCGTCTGTGGTCGGCTCCCGTCGGGCTGGGACGCGGGCCTGACGTGCGGCGGTCGACCGTCGGCATGTGGTGGCTGCGGTCCGCCACGGCCGACGGTGCGACGGTGCACGGGTTCGCGAGCGACGCCTACCCGGACGGCACGGTGCTCGCCTTCCTGGCGCCGGGCCGCGGCGCGCCGGGGGAGGGGCTCGTGCGCGCGCGGATGCTGGCCTCGACGCGTCAGCTGACCGAGCTCGCCGTGTCCGATGGTGCCGCGCCGCGGGCGCCCCAGCTGGTGCTGGCCGAGGTGGTCGACCGGGCTGCGGCGCCCGTGTCGGTGGCGCTCCTGGCTTTCCTGCACGACGACGCGGCGGCGGGTGCGCGGGCGGGGTGCCTCCCGGCTCCGGCTCCGGGTGCCGTGCTGACCGGGCGCGATCTGCGGCGGGTGGGCCTGGCGGGCGAGCGCCAGGTGGGTGCGGTGCGCTGGCTGCCGGGTACCGGGCACGTGGCGGAGGTGTACGTGGACCCCGCGTACCGCCGTCGGGGGATCGCGACGTCCCTCCTGCTGTCCGCCGAGGCGGCGTCGGTGGCGCGCGAGTGGCCCACGCTGTGCGGTGGTGGTGTGCGCACGGAGCTGGGCGAGTCCCTGCGCCGCGGGCTGCGCTGGGGGCTGAGTCGGTTCGCGCCGCTGGAGCGCGTCGCGCCCGCGATGACGCCCGCGGGCGAGGAGGAGGGGCGGCTGGCCGGCCGCGCCTGACCTCCGTCGTCGTCGCCGACAGACGTCGTTGACGGCCGCCGCGTTCTATGGTTCATTAGTCAAGTAATGAACCAGCGAAGCGGCGAGGCGAGGTGACGGCGTGACCTTCGACGGACGCGAGCCGATCTACCTGCAGATCGCCGACCAGATCCGCACCGACGTGCTCGGCGGTGTGCTCGGGGAGGAGGAGCAGGTCATGTCGACCACCCAGTACGCGACCGCCTACCGCATCAACCCCGCGACGGCCGCCAAGGCGTTCGCCGAGCTCGTCGACGAGGGCACCCTCTACAAGCGCCGGGGCGTGGGCATGTTCGTCGCCCCGGGTGCGCGTGACCACCTACTGGCCGCGCGGCGCGAGCGCTTCTTCGCGGACGTCCTCGACCCGGTCGCGGCCGAGGCGCGCATGCTCGGCATCCCGCTGGACGACGTCGTCGCCCGGCTCCGCGAGGTGGCGGACCGGGGCGCCGCGGGGGCCGACCGATGAGCGCCCCGGGTGTCGAGGTGCGCGACCTCGTCGTGCGGTACGGGCGCACCGCGGCCCTCGACGGGGTCAGCGTCGATGTCGCGCCGGGCTCGATCACCGCGCTGATCGGCCGCAACGGCTCCGGCAAGACCACGCTGCTCTCGGTTCTGGCCGCCTTCCGCCGGGCCGACGTCGGGACGGTCCGCATCGGCGGCGCGGACCCCTGGGAGAACGGCCCGGTCGTCGGCGACGTCTGCCTGGTGCGGGAGAGCGGCGACCTGCTCCGCGAGCTGCGGGTGCGCGACAACCTGCGCTTCCTGGCCCGGACCCGCGAGCACTTCTCGCCCGAGCTCGCCGGGAGCCTCCTCGACACGTTCGAGATCGACGTCCGGCGCAAGCTCGGCCAGCTCTCCCGCGGTAAGCGCTCGGCGTTCGGTGTCGTCGTCGGGCTCGCGACGCGCGCGCCCCTCACGCTCCTCGACGAGGTGCACCTGGGCATGGACGCCCCGTCGCGCTACGCGTTCTACGACGCGCTGATCGCCGACTACGTCGAGCACCCGCGGACGATCGTGCTGTCCAGCCACCTTGTGGACGAGGTCCAGCGCCTGGTCGAGCACGTGATCGTGCTGCACCAGGGCCGCGTCCTCGTGGCGGACGACGCCGAGGCGCTGCGGGCGCGCGGCGCGACCGTGACGGGGCCCGCCGACGCCGTGGCCGCCTTCACGGCCGGGCGCACCGTGCTGGGGCGGACCGCCCTCGGCCCGACGGCGCAGGTCACCCTGGACGGGGCGCTCGACGGCGCCGACCGGGCGGAGGCGGCGCGCCTGCGCCTCGAGCTCGGCCCGCTGGACCTGCAGGACCTGTTCGTCCACCTGACCGGCCGCGACGCGCCGGCCGTGCCCGCCGCGGAGGTGGCGTCGTGACCATCGTCGACGAGCTCGACACCGCGCGCAGCCGCCGCGGCGCCACCCCCTTCGCCCGCGTGACCCGCACGCTGACCCGCCAGCTCGCGGTGCAGCTGGCCTGGTACTTCGGGATCATGCTCGTGCTGGCGCTCGGGACGATCGCCGTAATGCTCGCCATCGACGAGCCGACGGTGTCCGTCGTGCAATTCGGGCGGCAGTCCGCCGTCTGGTTCCCGTTCGCCATCGCAGTCATCGTCGGGTCGACCTCCCTGCCGGTGCACATCGCCGCCGGCGTGACGCGCGGCACCTTCGTGCGGGGCGCGCTCGCGGCCGCGGTCATCCTCGGCGTCGTCTACGCGGTGGTGTTCGCCGCGGCGCTCGCGCTCGAGGGAGCGCTGTACGACGCCGCCGGCTGGCAGCACCGGATCACCGACAACGCGTGGTTCTCCAGCGACGCGGGCGACCTCGTCGCCGTCCTGGTCGGGCAGCTCCTGAGCGTCCTCGTCGCGCAGTGCAGCGGGTACCTCGTCGGGGTCGTCTACCAGCGAGTGGGGGGCTGGTGGGGCACCCTGCTCCTGCCCGTCACCGCGGGCCCGGTCCTGGGCGTCGTCGCCCTGCTCAGCGAGTGGATCGACGACGACGCCCTCGACGCCGTCGTGCGCCTGCCGCTCGCCGTCCTCGTCGCGGCGCTCCTCGCCGCCGCCTTCAGCGCCGTCGCACGTCGCTTCCCGATGAGCTCCACCGGCGGCTGATCGTCGCCCGGCCGCCTCGCGCTTCCGCGCGCGTCCTCCTTGGAGATTCCCATGGCAGCACCGGCAGCAGCCGCACCCGCGTCGCCCGTCATCGAGGTCGAGAACCTCCGCAAGGCGTACGGCCCGAAGGTCGCAGTGGACGACGTGTCGTTCGCCGTCGACCAGGGCGAGATCGTCGGCATCCTCGGCCCCAACGGGGCGGGCAAGACCACCACGGTCGAGTGCGTCGCGGGCCTGCGGGTGCCCGACGGCGGCGTCGTGCGGGTACTTGGGCTGGACCCGCGGCGGGACGGCGCCGTCCTGCGCGAACGCGTGGGCATGCAGCTCCAGGAGAGCGAGATGCCCGGCAAGATCACCGTGCGTGAGGCGCTCGACCTGTACGCGTCGTTCTACGCCGAGCCCGCCGACCCCGCCGCGCTGATCGCCGACCTCGGGCTCGCCGACCGCCGCGACACCCAGTTCCGCCGCCTCTCCGGCGGCCAGAAGCAGCGGCTGTCCGTGGCGCTCGCGCTCGTCGGCAACCCGCAGGTGGCCATCCTCGACGAGCTGACCACCGGCCTCGACCCGCAGGCCCGCCGCGAGACCTGGGGGGTGATCGAGCGGATCCGCGACCGGGGCGTCACGATCCTCCTGGTCACGCACTTCATGGAGGAGGCCGAGCGGCTCGCCGACCGGGTGCTGCTCATCGACGCCGGGCGCGTCGTCGCCGCGGGCACCCCGACGCAGCTCGCCGCCCGCGCGACGGCGCAGACCGTCCGGTTCATGCTGCCGGAGCCGCTGCCTGCCGGGCTGCTGGAGCAGCTCCCCGGCGTGGCATCGGTCGCCATCGACGGCGTGGACTACGAGGTCCGCGGCGCGGAGGTGGCCGTCGACGTCGTGCTCGCCGTCACCGGGGCGGGTCTGCGACCTCAGCACCTCCGGGTGGAGCAGGGCTCGCTCGAGGACGCGTTCGTGTCGATCGTCGGCGCAGGGCGCGCCGCAGAGGAGGCGTGAGATGACCGCGACATCCACCGACCGCCGGGCCACCGGGCGGGCGAGGAGCCCGCGGGTCCTCGCCGCCGTCACCCTCGTCGAGGGGCGCCTGTACCTGCGTGAGCCCTCCGTGGTGTTCTTCGGCCTGTTCTTCCCCGCCGTGCTGCTCCTGGCGCTCGGACTCCTGATGCCGTGGGCGGACCAGCCCTTCGACGCCAAGGACCCGGTGCTGTCGCAGGTCACCGCGATCACCGGGTACACGCCCATCGTCCTGGCGCTCGCCATCGGCACCGTGGCCTACTCGACCTTCCCGCCGACCATGGGCGCCTACCGCGAGAAGGGCGTGCTGCGCCGCCTGTCCACGACGCCGCTGCCGCCGTCGCGCCTCCTGGTGGCGCAGCTCGTCGTGAACCTGGCGATGCTGCTCCTCGCCTCGACCCTCGCCGTCGGCGGCGGTGCGCTGCTCCTCGACATCGGGATGCCCGCCGACCCGGCCGTGACGCTGCTGGCCTTCGTGGCGGGCGCCGCGGCGTCGATGTCCGTCGGCGCGCTCATCGCGGCGGTGGCTCCGACGGCGGGCGCGGCGACGGGCGGCGGCATGCTCGTCTACATGACGTCGCTGTTCTTTGCCGGCGTCTGGTTCCCGCTGCCCCTGATGCCCGACGTCGTGCAGACGATCAGCCGGTTCACGCCGCTGGGCGCGGCCTCCCAGGCGCTGGCGGCGGGGTGGTACGAGGGCCGCTTCCCGGGCGTGGAGCTGCTGGTGCTCGGGGTGTGGACCGTCGTCCTGGTGCCGCTGGCGGCGAAGCTCTTCCGCTGGACCTGACGCGTGCTGAACCTGACCCGCGCCGGACCTGACGCGCGCTGGACCTGACGCGTGACGAGGCGGGTCAGGCGGTGGGATCGCCCAGCTCGGCGACCAGCTCCTCGTAGATCGGCGACGCGGACGTCGGTGCTGCGGGTCCGGCCGTCGTGCTGCGCGGCTCGGGGGTGGTCGTGGCGGCCCGCACGGTACGGAAGCCGGGGGCTCCCGGGTGCGTGCCGAGCGGGGCCTTGGCCGTCTGCTTCACGCTTCGCGCCACGGTGACCTCCCTTGATCAGGTGCCAAGAGCATCGTCCCGCTCCCCACCCCACTCCGCACGCCGAACCCCCCACCCCCCAACCCCCCCGCCCCCCACACCCCGCAAAGTGGAGCGAAGTGCACCGACACGCCAGCGTGTCGCGTGCACTTCGCTCCACTCTGCGGACGAGGCGGTGGGGTTGGGGTGGGTGGGTGGGGTGGGTAGGTGGGTAGGGGACTGGGGGGTTAGGGGGTGGGGGTGTAGATGATGTGGCCGTCGGGCCAGACCACGCGGGCGATGCCGGCGCCGGCGAGGAACCGCTGGCAGTTGGGGCACGGCTCGTCCGTGACGTACACGGTGGCGCCGAGGCGCGAGCCGCCCGGCAGGTGCAGCACCGCGTTCTCCTCGGCGTGCAGCGCCTGGCACGGCTCGTCCACCGCGACGTACGGCGACGACGCCGGGAAGCTCGTCGTAGGTGAGCCGCCCCCGGGGGCACGCACCGTCCGTCAGGCAGCCCGGGCGCCCGGGCGGGTAGCCGTTGTAGCCGGTCGAGAGCACGCGGTGATCCGGACCGAGGATGACGGCGCCGACGTGGCGACGCGTGCAGTCCGCGCGCGTGGCCACGGCGGCGGCGATGCCGAGCGCCCACTCGTCCCAGGACGGGCGGGTGGCCGGGACGCCGACGACGACGGGGTTCATGGCGCGACTGTAGCGGCGTCGGCAGCCCCGTCCGCCCGATCGGGGCACGCCAGAGCGCGGGTACGACGAAGGCCCCCGGCGTTGCCGCCGAGGGCCTTGTCTCTGTCGGGGTGGCGGGATTCGAACCCACGACCTCTTCGTCCCGAACGAAGCGCGCTACCAAGCTGCGCCACACCCCGAGGTGCCCGGCAAGGATAGCCCAGCGGGACCCCTGCGAAGAAACGCGTTCACGTTGCGGTCGTCGCAGGACCCACACACGATCGTCGCCGGCGGAGCGGGCCCGGGTGACAGTCTGACCCGATGCAGGAGCGATCGCAGTCGGGCAGTCGGGCCGTCCGGTGGTGCCTGGTCTTGGCGGCGGTGCTCGGCGCCGCGGCCGGCTGCGAGTCTCCGTCGCGGCCCGCCAAGGAGAACCTGGCCGCGTTCGAGAAGTACACGCAGGGCTTGCCGGGGGTGATCGCTGTCGTAAATGCACTCGTGCTGGAACCGGACAAGGCGATCGCCTTCCAGTCGCCAACCGACACCAGCGCCACGGTGATCCTTGATCCCGGCGCCGACCCGGAGGTGGTCGCGGCCACGTGCGGCGCCCTGTCGTCGTGGGAGTCCTCAGCGCGGCCCAACCACAAGGTGCAGATGCACGTGACGGTAAAGCTCGGCGCGTTGCGCATGGACCTGCCAAACGACCCGAGCCTGACCGCCGAACGGCTCCGGATCGCCGAAGAGTTGGCCGCCGACCCCGAGATCGTGGCCGTGTTCGTCGAGGGCGAGGACTCCGCCAACACCTGGTTGACCTTCTACCTGCAGAGGTCCGCGACCGCCGATGCCGCAGCACTCGCCCAGCGTTGGGCCGGACCGCTGGCGGAGATCGCCCCGCTGGGCATCTTGAACATCGACTACCGGGATGCCCAGCGGGGCACCGACAAGCCCGAGGTGAACCAGCGCCTAAGCGAACAGGCAGCGACAACTCAGGGCTGAGTCTCCGTCAGAACGGTGACGAAGGCGTCAGCGAGGCCGTGGAGCTGTTCCGTGGTGAAGTCACCAATGAACACCGGCTCACCCGCATGGTTGTAGTCGGCGAGCAGGCCGGCCCGCAACGCAACGAACATCGCCGCGTCCAGGCCCTCGCCGGCGAAGGTGAGCGCGCCGCGCACAGCGGTGCGCAGCACGCTGATGCTGTTGGCGAAGCGCACTCGTACGAAGGCCTGGTAGCGGCTCTCCCCTGGGACAACGCCAACTGTGAGCACGTGCTTGAAGTGATCGGCCAGGGAGCCTGTCGGGGCGTTCAGATGGAATGCCGCGATGTTGAACCCGTCGACGTCCTGCCTGAGGTCGTCCAGGGCGAACGTGAAAGCAGCGCCCTTCGGCGCTCCGATCACACGCGACCCGAACGCGTTCGTCGTCTCGTCGTTCACCGCCGACGTGACGTAGTCCCCCAGCGTGGTGATCAGGTCGCCAGCCCAACCGCCGACATCGCAGACCCATGGGACGGTGGGGTCGGCGGGGATGCCCTTGTGCAGGACCGTGCTCAGCGTCGCGAAGAGGTGCGCGGTGTCTATCCGGATCGTGCCGTCCTCGGTGTCGGTGGTGTACTTCGTGACGGGCGTCACCCCCTGTGCCGTCAGCTGCGCTGCTACGTGGTCTAGCCACGCCTGCTCGATGGCTCCGGCTACCGAATCCCACTTGAAGTCGTTGTACTTCTCCGAGCGCATGTACTGGGCGACGAGCTGCGCAACAGACGCCGCGGAGCGGGTTCTCGTGATGTAGGCGGTCGCCTGGATCTGCAGCCAGTACAGGAACGCGAAGAGCGCGTCGTTCTCGCCCACCGCCGGTGGCGTCACGTCGACCGAGGACGCGCCGACGTCTCGTCCGGACCTGATGTCCTTGTCGATCTCGATGCTGCCGACTCCGGTCCCGACGGTGGTCGTCTGGATCTGGTCGAAGGCCCAGTTGCCCGGAAGAGCGAAACCGAGATTGCCGCTGTGACCGACCGACATGCCGCTGACGAAGCTGTACGACGCGAGGCGTCGTTCGGAGACCTGGCGGCAGGTGTTCCTTGCGCCGTACACCCCCACCTTGTACGCGCGGCCGCCCAGTGACCCCAACTCGTCGCGGATGCCTTCGAAGTGCGGCACGACCACCTCCAGGACCTGGTCCTGGGTGATGTCGAAGTCGACGGCGAAGTAGATGACCGTCCCCGAGTGGAAGCCGTACCCTGACGCGGCGGCGTGCGCCTTCTGCGCGGCCACCACACCCTTGGCGTAGCTGAAGTCCGTAACTGCCTGCCCGGACTCCTGGAAGATCGGGAAGACGGTCAGCCCGGCGCCGAAGATCGCCGCGAGCTCGTTGGGCTGGATCTTCTTGTTCTTCGAGCTTCCCTGCACGTTCGTCAGGTAGCGACCGATGGTGAGGTAGCCACTGGCCTTGAGTGCCTGTGCGCGAGCCTCATTGACCGTGGTCATGCAGTCAGCAGCCTGCCCGGGACGCGTCGGGTCGCCGGTGCTCACCAAGAGCGACGACCATGTCTCGAAGTCCGACCTGCCGGTCGCCGGCAGCATCACGAACTCTTGGAACGCGCCGGTCAGGGCGGCGGGCATCGCGTCGTACGTGCCGTCGAGAGGAACGCCATAGCCGTTGCACCGAAGAGCGGCCTGGAACAGCCGGATCATCTTGCGGCTTGCGTCGGTGTCGCCCTGACCCTTGACTCCGTAGTCGCGGATGCCCTGCTGGGTACCCGGTCCGTACTTGCCGTTCGCCACGGCGTCCGTCATGCCGATCTCGTACTGGATGGCGTAGAGCAGAGCCTTCTGCATGTCGCGGGAGAAGAGCCCGTCGCACGGGCCGACGACGAAGTCGGGCCGGCTGAGGTAGCGAGCGTTGAGCCACTGCTGGACCTCTCGGATGCTGCTTGTTCCGGGGGTGATCAGCACGTATGCGTTCATGGTGAGTAGGCCCTTGAAGACCCTGGGACTCACCGTGCCGGGAGTCGTGCGCGGGAAGCCCATGTCGACTTTCAGCGCCCTGACGGCCGCGGCGGTCCCTTCGCCGTAGACCGAGTCGAACCCACCCGGGTTGTAGCCCTTGCAGTAGAGGCCGCCCTGGATGATCAGCACGATGTTCTGGTTCTGCGGTGTCGGCTTGTCGATGCCGACGTCGGAACCAAGGGCAGCCAGCGCCGACAAGGTCCCCGTTCCGAAGTTGTCCGCAGGGCTGGAGATGCCCAGCTCAATCTGCAGCGCTCTCGTCAACGCGTACATCGTCGACCAGCCGGTGTGCCCGTTCTCGGAAATCGTGTTGTACCCGGGCCGGCCACCATAGGTTGCGTTGAGCCACTCCTGAACGTCGAGCACCCGCGGATCGGACGGAGGCGCGGTTCTCGCGCTACTGGCAGTGGCCATTGTCTGGGACATGGAGCTCGTCGATCGATTCTTGGCTCTGCTGGGCCGCGGGTCGTTCGCTCTTCGCGGCCTGTCGTCAACGTGCCTTCTGGCGCGAGTGATCGCGCGCAAGAGCGGGCCGGGGCGATTCCCGTTCGATGGCGTTGATGGACGAGGTCGCGCACGGAATCGCCGTTGTCGTGGGCTAGCCCACGACAACGGCGATTCCGTGCGCTAGCTGTAGAAGAGGTACTCGGGATCGTGGAATGCGCGGCAAGCCCAGGTGCCGTTCGGCATGACTTGGGTAAGCCACTGCATGTGCGATCCCGTCTGCGGGCCGTACGAGCCGTCCGCGGAGATTCCCAACTTCGCTTGTGTACGGCGGAGAGCGGCCTGTGTCGCAGGCCCGAAACTGCCATCGAGGGATAGCGATGACTCGCCGTAGCATGACTTCATGGCGTTCTGGAGGACCGTCACGGCGGCCCCCTTCATCCCGCGCTTCAGGTAGCACCGCCCGCTCGGGTCACGCGGTCCCCAGGTCGAGTTTGCGGGGAATGATGTGAGGTAGTAGACCGGTGAGGTGGGGGACGGGTCGTCGTGCTCCTGGTAAGTAGTGTCGCAGGCGGGGATCGGTAGCGCGGCCCTCGCCATTGGGGTCGACTCCGTCTCTTCCGCCTTTGCCGGAAGCGCGAGCGAAAGTCCGGCGAGAAGGCTCAACAATGTTGCGGCCAGAGCCCTTCGAAGCCGCGGCTGTGATGTCATAAGGATCCCCCTGTGTTGACGGCATCGGGCGCATGCCCGAGCGCTTGGCCCGTTCTGATGGTAGTGAGGCGAGATCGAGGCGCAGGGCTCGATCGAGTTCGCACGACGCGGAATCTGCGGCACCAGTTGAAGCCGTCTACTGCTGCATTAGGCGAAGGCTCGTTGCCGAATGCGATATCGAAAGCCTAGTCAGGCGGGTTGTCATAGCAGGTCACTTCGGACGTGACGTGGGTCACAGGCGAGGCGTCGGCTGTACTCGACGACAGGCGGTCCGACGTCGCCCGTTACGCGGCGACCAGCGTGAGGAGCGTTGCCTCTGGGCGGCACGCGAAGCGCACCGGCGTGTACGGCGACGTGCCGAGGCCGGCCGACACGTGCAGCCAGGTCGACGTCTCGCCGCCCGCCTGGTCCGGTCGCGGCCCGGGCCACCCGTGGAGGCCCTTGGCCCGCGCGGTGTCGAGGTCGCAGTTGGTGACGAGGGCGCCCCAGCCGGGCACGCACAGCTGCCCGCCGTGGGTGTGCCCCGCGAGGATCAGGTCCGCGCCGTCGGAGTACATCGCGCGCAGCACCCGCTGGTACGGCGCGTGCGCGACGCCGAGCCGTAGGTCGACCGTCTGAGGTCCCGCCCCCCGGCCGCCGCGCGTGGAGTCGGGGAACCGGTCGCGGTCCAGGTGCGGGTCGTCCACGCCCACGAGCGCGATGCGCCGCCCGTCCGCGACGACGTCGTCGCGCCGGTTCGAGAGGTCCCGCCAGCCCGCCTCGCGGAAGGCTGCGGTCATGTCCTCATGAGGAAGCGCCTGCTTCTGCCGGCCGAGCTGCCGGGCGTCCTCGCGGAAGTAGCGGGCGGGGTTCTTCGGCACCGGCGCGTAATAGTCGTTCGAGCCCATCACGAACGCGCCGGGTCGCTCGAGCAGCGGCGCGAACGCCTCGAGCAGGAGCGGCACGGAGTCCGGGTGGGCGATGTTGTCGCCCGTGTCGATCACGAGATGCGGGTCCAGCGCGGCGAGCGACCGAACCCACTCCGCCTTGCGGCGCTGGCCTGGGGTCAGGTGCAGGTCGGACAGGTGCAGCACGCGCAACGGCGCCTGCCCGGCGGGCAGCACCGGCACCGTGACGCGGCGCAGCGTGTACCACTGGGCCTCCGCCGCCGCGTACGCGAGCGCACCGAGGCCCGCCGCGATGGTCAGGCCGACGCCCCGGGCGGCGCCCGTCACGCGGCCGTCCCCGTGGCGTCGCCGCCGATCATGGCTGGTTCCCGTGACCGGGGAGACCGCCGCCGTTGCCCGGCCCGGGCCACCCGCCCGCCGGCACGTTCGGGTCCACCCCCGCCGAGACGATCAGGGTGACCACGGAGCCGCCCGCCACGCGCGAGTTCGGGCCCGGGTCCTGGGACATGACCGTGTTGGCGGGGTACTGGCTCCACTGGGTGTTCGGGTCGATCTTCACGTTGAACCCGGCGGTCTCGAGCGTCTTGCGTGCGGTGTCCGCCGACTGGCCGAGCACGTTGGGCACCTGGCGCTTCGGGCCGTTGACGTACTGGCCGGGCGGCTCGGGGAAGTTCGCGACCTCGCGGCCGTCATGGGCGCGCTTCATGAAGTTGACCCAGATGGGCCCGGAGACGGTGGCGCCATAGACGTGCGCGTAGAAGTGGCCGCCGATGGTCTTGTTGTTGGCCGAGACCATGGCGAGCGGGTTGCCGGTCCAGACGGCGGACGCCATCTGCGGCGTGAAGCCGACAAACCACGTGTACTCGTTGTCCGACGTGGTGCCCGTCTTGCCCGCTGCAGGCCGACCGATACCGCCGAGCTTGCTGCCGGTTCCGTTCCACACGTTGGTCAGCGTGTAACTCACGGCGTTGGCGATGCCGGGGTCGAGCGCTTGGCGGCAGTTCGCCTGGGGGACGGGCAGTTCCTTGCCGTCCGTGTCGACCACCTTGATGATCGCCACCGGGTCGCACATGACGCCCTGGGCGGCGAACGCGGCGTAGGCGGTCGCCATCGTGAGCGGCGCGATGGAGTTGACGCCGATGACGTTCGACGGGGCGGCGTCGGGCGGCCCTTCGCCGGCGAGGCTGCCGCCCGCCTTGTGCACCCCGAGGTCGGCCGCGGTCTGCATGATGTTGCAGAGGTCCAGGCGCGTGGCCATGTCGGCGTAGGCGTTGTTGACCGACTCCTTGGTCGCGTTGAGAACGGTCATCAGACCGGGGCCACCCTCGGAGTTGCGCAGCGGCCACGTCTGGTTGCCGTAGGGGGCGCCGCAGGCCGTGAACTTGCGCAGGTCCCAGGTCCTGGGCGTGCCGTTGACCATCTCGTCGAGGGAGTGACCCTGCTTGAACCACTCCGTGAGCGTGAACGGCTTGAACGACGATCCGGGCGCGAAGCCGTTGCCGCCACCGTAGGCGTTGTCCGCGTTCCAGTTGACGGCGCCGTAGCCCGGCGGGGGCGTCTTGCTGGTGTCGAAGATGGAGCTCTGCGCCATCGCGAGGATGTATCCGGTGCCGGGCTGGACGACGGAGATCGCGGACCCGATGCCCGACGGGTCGCCCGCCGGCACCATCTTCTTGAGCTCTTCGTCCGCCATGGCCTGGAGGCCGCGGTCGAGGGTCGTGGTGATGGTCAGGCCGCCGCGGTAGAGGCGGTTCGACCGCTCCGTCGGCGTCTCGCCGAATGCCGGGTTGTTCGCGATGACCTTGGTGACGTAGTCGCAGAAGTACCCGGCGTTCGCGACGGCGTTCGCGGCCACGCACGTGGTGGCCTCGTTGCTGATGACCAGCGTCTGGGTGATCGGCGTCGCCTTGCCCGTTGCGAGCTCCTCGGCGGTGATGTAGTGCTGGTCGTACATGAGGCCCAGCACTGTGTCGCGGCGGGCCTGGGCCTTCTCCGGGTTGCGCTCCGGGTCGTACGTGCTGGGGGCCTTGGTGATCCCGGCGATCGTGGCGGCCTGCAGGTAGTTCAGGTCCTTCGCGCTCACCGAGAAGAAGTGCCGTGCGGCGGCCTCGACGCCGTACACCTGCTGGTAGCCGTACTGCGCGATGTTGAGGTAGCCCTCGAGGATCTGGTCCTTGGTCATCCGCTTCTCGAGGGCGATGGCCATCTTCGCCTCGTTGAGCTTGCGGGCGTAGCCCTCGGTGCCGGACGAGGCACGCGCCTCGGCGATGGCCTGGGCCTGCTCGGCCTCCGTGCCGGTCTGCAGCGCCTTCTGGATCAGCATGTTCTTCACGTACTGCTGCGTCAGCGTCGAGCCGCCCTGGTTGGAGTCGGACGTCGCGTGCTTGAAGAGTGCGCGCAGCAGGCCCTCGGGGTCGATGCCGCCGTGGTCGTAGAAGCGCTTGTCCTCGACCGCGATCACGGCCTGCTGCATGATCGGCGCGATCTCCGCCAGCGGCACGATGATGCGGTTCTGGGCGTAGAACTCGGCGAGCACCGTGCCGTCGGAGGCGAGCATCACCGACTTCTCCGACAGCGGCACCTGCTCCAGCTCGCTCGGCAGGTCGTCGAAGAGGCGCACCGCCGAGTCGGTGATGGCGCTCGTCGTGGCGACGGCGGGCATGACCAGGCCCGCCGTGAGCACGCCGCCGAGCGTCGTCACGAGGACGAAGGCGAGCAGCAGAGCAACGACCTGGACGGCACTGAGTCGGCGTCCGGACGCCGAGCGGGCAGACGACACCATGGTGGACAGGGTACGGGAGGGGCCTCGCGCCGCCACGGCCTGGGCATCAGCCCCTGGGTGGAGATCCTGTGCAGGCGCTGCCCGACGCCGTCCCGAACCACCCAGTGCCGGCCCCCAACCTCTGGGCCGCGCCAGACGTTCATACCGGTGATGTATTACCCATACGCCGAAGGTCTCTTTACGTCACGTGGCCGCTTTCGGGAGGATGACTACCGCATGCCGTTCGGCTGCCTGCTCGACCTCATGGCCGGTCATGAATGACCCGAACGGCCCTTGGGAGCGCGACCACGGTCCGTCTACCGTGGTTCGCGGTGAGAGGAGGTCTGGTGGCTGACCAGCACTGGACCGCATATGGAGCCTGTTCCGGCGCGCCGCCGGACGACCTCTTCGTGGAGGGTGCTGCACAGCGGTCCGCGCGCGAGGTGTGCGCGAACTGCCCTGTGCGTATCGACTGCCTCATCGACGCGCTCGACCATCGCATCCTCTTCGGCGTGTGGGGCGGGACGACCGAGCGCGAACGTCGCGCGCTGCTCCGCCGGTTCCCCGACGTCGAGTCGTGGCGCGAGGTCATCGAGGCCGAGCCCGAGCTCGTCTCCTTGCCCGGTGCGTACCGGGTCGCCCGCACGCGGCGACTCGAGCACCAGTCGGCCGCTGTCCGCTGACGTCTCGTGCGCCGCGGGAGGCTGCCCGGGCTGCCGGGTACCGTTTCTCCATGACGACGTGGGAGTACGCGACAGTGCCGCTCATCGTGCACGCGACCAAGGCGATCCTCGACCAGTGGGGCGCGGACGGCTGGGAGCTCGTCCAGGTGATCCCCGGGCCGGACGGCACGGGCCTCGTCGCCTACCTCAAGCGTCCGAAGGGTGCCTGAGATGAGCATCGCCCGGCGGCTCGTCGAACTCGGCATCACCCTCCCGCCCGTGGCGGCGCCCGTGGCGGCCTACGTGCCGGCCGTGCGCAGCGGCACCCTCGTCTGGACGTCGGGCCAGCTCCCGTTCGTCGACGGGGCGCTGCCGGCGACGGGCAAGGTCGGCGCCGGGGCGGGCCTGGTCGACCCGACCGTCGCTGCGGACCTCGCCCGGATCGCGGCGCTCAACGCGCTCGCCGCCGTCGCCGAGCTCGCCGGCAGCCTCGATCGCGTGCGTCGGGTGGTGAAGGTCGTCGGCTTCGTGGCGAGCGACCCCACGTTCACCGGGCAGCCGGGCGTCGTGAACGGTGCCAGCGAGCTGCTGGGGCAGATCTTCGGTGACGCGGGCGTGCACGCGCGCAGCGCCGTCGGCGTCGCGGTCCTCCCGCTGGACTCGCCGGTCGAGGTCGAGCTGGTCGTCGAGCTCGTCTAGCTGGAGCTCAGCGCGCGCGGCGCTCGAGTCGCGTGCGGTCCAGCAGCACGATCGCACGGCCTTCGCGGCGCACCCAGCCGCGCTGGCTGAAGTCCGCCAGCGCCTTGTTCACGGTCTCCCGCGACGCCCCGATGAGCTGCGCGAGCTCCTCCTGGGTCAGGTCGTGCTTGACGCGGATGCCCTCGGGGACGGGCTGGCCGAAGCGCTCGGCCAGGTCGAGGAGGGCCTTTGCCACCCGGCCCGGCACGTCCGAGAAGACCAGGTCGGCGAGCGCCTCGTTGGTGCGGCGCAGCCGGCGCGCCAGGGCCTCGAGCAGGTGCTGCGCGACGGCGGGGAAGCGCTGGAGCCAGTGGAGGAGCTCGGCGTGGCTGAGCTCGAAGAGGACGACGTCGCCGACGGCGGTCGCGGTCGCCGTGCGGGGCCCGGGGTCGAACATCGACAGCTCGCCGAACATCTCGCCGGGCCCGAGCACCGACAGCAGGTTCTCGCGCCCGTCGACGGAGCGGCGACCGAGCTTCACCTTGCCGGACCGGATCACGTAGAGGCAGTCGCCCGGCTCGCCCTCGTGGAACAGGGTGTGCCCCCGCTGCAGGTCCACCCGCGCCATCGTGGCCACGAGGTCGCGCGCGGCGTCGCGGTCGATCCCGACGAACAGCGGTGCGGTGAGTACGACGTCGTCGTCCACGTTCCATCCTCGACTCGACGAGGGCGCAGTGCTGCGCCCCCATCCATCCTGCCCCACGGCCGGATGGTCAGCGAGCGGCTCGTGCCCGCGGGACGGCGGGCTCCGCCATGTGTCGCATGATCTGCTGGGTGGACGTCTCCAGTGCGGCGTCGAGCTGCGCGCCGTACTCGGCGAGCTGGTGGTCGAGGTCCCGGAGCCGCTGCATGAGCGTCACCGCGTCGGCGGTCCCGGCCACCCGGACGGCGGCGAGGAGCTCCTGCGGGCGCGGCAGGGACAGCTGCGCCTCGGGCACGATGTCCCAGCTCATCGCGCCGAGCGTGTCCGGCGGTGCGTAGCCCGCGACGGCGAGGTCGAGGCGCGCGCGGACCAGCCGGCGCCAGCGCAGCAGCTGGGCCTTCTCGGCCCGGAGAGCGCGCCGAACGGTACGGGCGTCCGTGCCCGGTCGGGACATCCGCTCCGTCACCTGCGTGGTGGCCATCGCACCGTGCCTTCGTCCATGGCGGGGCGATCCCCGCACTGCTGGATTCGGCGGCGGGGAAGTCGGACTTGAGCGCCGCGTGCAGGGTTCACCCCAACGGGTGCACGACAAACCCGCCGGTCAGCGGGCAGAAACGTTGTGAGCCCCGCGAGTCGCTCGCGCGCCTCATACCCGGGGCGGTGTCCACGACGTGAGCGGAAGCGCTTCGATCCGCGACCGTGTAAAACCCTGGCGTGGTTGCGTGACCACCGGGCGGGCCCCTGAGCGGGGCCGACGGCGCCATGTCGGGGTCGGCACCTAGGCTCCTCATGTGAGCCGAACGGACAACCCGCCCCCCGTCGACGCCCTACCGGACGATGCTGCGCGTGACGACGCCGTGGCCGTCGATGTCGCGCCCGACGACGCGCGGCAGCTGCCGGTGGAGAGCGCGCTCGCCCGTACGCGTCGGGCCCGGCGGATCGACCGCCTGCTCGCCGAGCGGTACCCCGACGCCGTCATCGAGCTCGACTTCACGACGCCCCTCGAGCTGTTGGTCGCGACCATCCTGTCGGCCCAGTCCACGGACGTGCGGGTCAACCAGGTGACCCCGGCCGTGTTCGCGCGCTACCCCGACGCCGCGGCGTACGCGGCCGCCGACCGCGAGGAGATGGAGGCACTGATCAAGGCGACGGGCTTCTTCCGCGCCAAGACGCAGTCGCTGATCGGCCTCGGCCAGGCGCTCGTCGAGCGCTTCGGCGGCCAGGTCCCGCCGCGCATGAAGGACCTGGTGACCCTGCCCGGCGTCGGGCGCAAGACGGCGAACGTGGTGCTGGGCAACGCCTTCGGCATCCCGGGGCTGCCGGTGGACACGCACGTGCTGCGCGTGACGCGACGGCTCGGGCTGACGACGTCGCAGGACCCGGTGGCTGTCGAGGCGGAGCTCTGCGCCCTGATCCAGAAGCGTGACTGGACCATGTTCTCCCACCACGTGATCATCCATGGGCGCCGGACCTGCCACGCCCGGACGCCGGCGTGCGGAGCGTGCCCGGTCGCCACGCTCTGCCCGTCCTACGGCGTCGGCGAGACCGACCCGACGCGGGCGGCGAAGCTGATCAAGGCCGGGCCGGTGCGCGCCCGACCGTAGGCGCCGGCCCTCAGTCGAGCCGGCCGAGCCAGTCGACCAGCAGCTCGGTGACGCGATCGGGCGCCTCCTCGGGCAGGAAGTGCCCGGCGCCGGGGATCGCCTCGAAGCGGTAAGGCGCGCCGTTGCCCCACGCCGCCACCGACACGGGGATGGCGCGGTCCGTGGACCCGTGCAGCTGCAGCACCGGAACGGCCACGGGAGTCCGGACCGCGGCCAGGTAGCGCTGGCCGTCCACGCGCGGCGTCGACCGCACCAGCCAGCGCAACGTCTCCATCGCCGTGTGGGCCGCGAACGGCACGCCCGCGGCGTCGCGGTACATCTGGGCCACCTCGGCCGTGAGCCACCCCGGCGCACCCCACTCGGCCAGCACCCGGGGTACCAGGTCCCCGCGAGTCATCCGGCGCTCGGGGAAGTACGGCAGCTGCGCGAAGGCGAGGCGCCGCGCCGTCGTGCGCGCGAGCATGGACCGCATCACGGCACCGGTGTGCATGCGCAGCGGGTGCAGCGCGCTCACCGCCCCGACGGCGCGCGTCACGGACGGCTGCATGGCAGCCATCGACCAGGCGACCGTGCCGCCGACGCCATGCCCGACGATCACGGCCTCCCGCGCGCCGAGGGAGCGGATCACGCCCGCGACGTCGCTGGTCAGCGTGGGGACGTCGTAGCCGTGCGGCGGCTTGTCCGAAGCACCCGTGCCGCGCAGGTCCATCGCGACGACGCGGTAGCCGGCGGCAGCGAGCGCGGGAAGCTGATGGCGCCACGCCCACCACATCTCGGGGAAGCCGTGGAGGAGGACGACGAGCGGACCTTCGCCGTCGACCTCGGCCACGTGGAACCGGGCGGCGTTCGCGGGGACGAACCGGTGCTGCCACGGCCCCTCGACGAGGACGGCGGACGGGTCGGTCACGGCGACGAACCTACCGTGCGCCACGCCCGTCCGACGAGGCCCTCACTCGGCGGCTGCCACCACGCCGTCCGCCTCGGACGTCGCGGGGGAGTCCTCGCTGGACCGCCGCTCGCGCACGGGGTCGAACCGGTACCCCACGTTGCGCACCGTGCCGATGAGCTGCTCGCGCTCCGGCCCGAGCTTGGCGCGCAGGCGCCGGACGTGGACATCGACCGTGCGGGTGCCCCCGTAGTAGTCGTAGCCCCAGACCTCCTGGAGCAGCTGGGCCCGCGTGAACACGCGCCCCGGGTGCTGCGCGAGGTACTTGAGGAGCTCGAACTCCTTGTACGTGAGGTCGAGGGGGCGGCCCTTGACGCGCGCGGTGTAGCCCCCGGCGTCGATCGTCAGGTCGCCGGAGGAGATCTCGCCCGGTCCCTCGTCGGGCTCGTCGGCGCCCGCCCGCTCGAGCGCGAGGCGGAGCCGCGCCTCGACCTCCGCCGGCCCGGCGTCGGCCAGCAGGATGTCGGAGGCACCCCACTCGGCCGTGACGACGGTCAGGCCGCCCTCGGTGAGGATCAGCACCAGCGGCACCGTGAGGCCGGTGGCGCGCAGCAGGCGGCACGTCGAGCGAGCGGTCGCGAGGTCGCGGCGCGCGTCGAGGAGCAGGACGTCGGCGTCAGGCGCGTCGAGCAGGGCGGAGGGCTCGACCGGCAGCACGCGCACCCGGTGCGCGAGCAGGCCGAGGGCCGGGAGCACCTGGGCGGAGCCCCCAGCGCTGGGTGTGAGCAGCAGAAGTTCCACCGGGCGCCTCCCCGTTGGCCACGATCCGCCAACGGTACCGCCCCGCGCGCGCCGGGTGGTGGTCTGCCGCGCCTCGGACGGCAGCAGGGCCCGGCCCGCCATCGGCGGCGATCTGGGAGACTGCGTCCGTGCTCCCCGCCACGACCCCTCCGGCGCGCGCCCGCGCGAACGCCTCCGAGCCCCCGCGGAGCCGCTGATGCGGCCGTCGACCCGAGCCGTCCTGACGGCCCTCGTGGCCGCGCTCGTCGCGGCGGCGTCGTTCGCGCAGCAGCTGCCCGGCCTGGAGAAGGTCGATGAGCACGCCGTCGTCGGCGCGGCCGTGGTGCTCGCACTCGTGCTCGCCCTCGGCTGGCCCTCGCTGCTGCGGCTGCCGAACCCGCTGGGCTCCGGCGTCGTCATCGCACTGGGCGGAGTCGGCGCCGTGCTGGCCGTCACCGCGACCAAGGGCGACCTGGTGCTGCGCCAGATGCCGATCGTCGTCGCGCTGGCGATCCTGCTCGCCTTCGTCAACGAGCTCGCGCGGCAAGACGGCCGCAAGCGGCTGGTCGACTCCGTGGCCGGCACGGTGACAGGCGTGCTCGTGGCCACCGCCGCCGCGGGCTGGGTGGCCTCCGAGCGCATCCCGGACGGCACGAACCTCGTGGTCGCGGGCGCTGTCTCGCTCGCGTTCGCCGCCTTCGCCTCGTTCGGCGCGGGTGTCTCGGCGGTCTCGCACCGCGAGTGGGCGACGGCGACCGCGACGACGATGGCGGCCGTCGTCTCCGGCGCGGCTGTCGCCGCCGTGATGCCCGGCACGGAGCCGCTCGTCGGGGCGTTCCTCGGGCTCGGCACCGGCATGCTCATCGCGTCGCTCGACGCGCTGTTCCACCGGCTCCCCGCGCTGCGGCGCAAGGCGGCGGGGTGGGCGGCAGTGGTCCTGCCGGTCGCCGTCAGCGGGATCCTGGTCTACGTCGTCGGGCGCGTCCTGGGCTGAGCGTCCCGCCGGGCGCAGGCGTCAGTACACGAGCGCCTGCGCGTCGGGCGCCAGGCACTCCTCGACGAACGTGGCGGCGCCCGCGATCCGGATGCCGGGCAGCAGGTCGGCCTGCGTGAGGTCCCGCCGCACCGCGCACTGCGTGCACAGCGTCACGGTGCCCTCCGCGAGCACGACGTCGAGCAGGTCGGCGAGCGGCGTCGCGTGCGGGAGCACCAGCTCGGCGGCCCGGCCGGGCACGGCGAGCCAGCTCGCCTCACCCGTCAGCCACAGCGACACCCGGGCGCCCGCGGCGACGGCCGCCGCCGCGATGGTGAACGCCTGGTTGCAGGCCTCGGGCCGGTCGGCCCCGGACGTGGACTTCACGACGAGCGAGCGCATGGCGGCAGGCTACGCGGCGCCGTCGTCGTCGCGGGCCGTGCGCGGGGGCGCCACGTAGGATCGGGCCATGCCCGCCCTCGAAGCGTTCTTCATCGGCCTCCTCGTCGCGGCCTCGCTGACGATCGGTTGGTTCGCCGGCTACGTCGTCTACAAGCTCTACAAGGGCCAGAGCTGACCGTGGCGTTCACCGTCCCGGAGGGTCTCGCCCCGGAGATGTACCCGCTGGCCTGGCTCGTCGGCCGCTGGCAGGGCGAGGGCGTGGTGGTCTACCCGACGATCCCGGAGGCGCGCGTGCGCCAGGAGGTCGTCGTGGACCACGACGGCGGCCCGTACCTGTCGTGGGCCAGCACCCTCTGGCTCGCGGGTCCGGGGCCAGACGACGAGGTCGGCCCGGTCTGGGCGACCGAGACCGGCTACTGGCGGCTGCCGCCGGACACGCCCGAGGACCTGCCGCCGCAGCAGCGCGTCGTCGAGCTGCTGCTCGCGGACCCCGCCGGGCACCTGTCGCTCTACGCGGGCACGCTCGCGGGCCCGCGCATCGACCTGGCCAGCGACCTCATCGCCCGCACGCCCGACGCCGCCGAGGTGCGTGCGGCGACGCGGATGTACGGCCTCGTGCAGGGCGATCTCATGTGGGCGTGGGACATCGCCGCATTCGGCGAGCCGCTGCAGTCGTACGCCTCCGCCCAGCTGCAGCGGGTGCCGTGACCGCCCCCGACGCCGGGTGGCGCAGCCCGCTCCTGGACCGGCCGGGCGCCGTCGCGGCCGCGGGTCCGGACGCGGGCGTCGCGTGGCACTACGGCGACCCGACGGCGGAGCAGCGCGCGCTCGCGGCCGGGGCGGGCGTCGTCGACCTGTCGCACCTCGGCGTCGTGACGGTCGCCGGCCCGGACCGCCTCGCGTGGCTGCACTCGATCACGTCGCAGGACCTCGCGCAGCTGCCGCCCCGCACGTCCACCGAGACCCTGGTGCTCAGTCCGCAGGGCCACGTCGAGCATGCCGCGGGCGTGGTGGACGACGGCGAACGCACCTGGTTGGTGACGGAGGCCGCGGCGGCCCCGGTGCTCGCCGACTGGCTGGAGCGGATGCGGTTCATGATGCGCGTCGAGGTCGCGGACGTCACCGACGACTGGGCGGCGCTCGGCGAGCCGGTGGGCCGCGAGGGCCTCGAGGGTGAGCCGGTCGCCTGGCTCGACCCGTGGCCCCACGTGCTGCCCGGCGGCACCCGGTACGGCCCCGCGGAGGAGGTCCACCCGGGCCGCGACTGGACCCTGCGGGTCGTCCTCGTGCCGCGTGGCGACCTGGCGGCGGAGGTGGACCGGCGCTGCGGCGACGCGCCCTGGACGCTCGCCGGCACCTGGGCGCTGGGCGCGCTGCGCGTCGAGGCCGGTCGGCCCCGGCTCGCTGCGGAGGTCGACCACCGGACGCTGCCGCACGAGCTCGACTGGCTGCGCACCGCCGTCCACCTCCACAAGGGCTGTTACCGCGGCCAGGAGACGGTCGCGCGCGTGCACAACCTGGGGCGCCCGCCGCGGCGGCTCGTGCAGCTGCACCTGGACGGCTCCGGTCACCTGCTCCCCGAGCCGGGTGCGGCGGTGACGGTGGCGGGCGCCGAGGTCGGCGTGGTGACCAGCGTCGCCCGGCACCACGAGCTCGGTCCGATCGCCCTCGCCCTGGTCAAACGCTCGACGCCGGCCGATGCGCCCGCGCTCGTGGCCTGCGCCGGCGGCGACGTCGCGGCGGCGCAGGAGGAGCTCGTCGGGGCGGCCGGGGAGTCCGTGGACCGGCCGCCGCGCCGCGGTCCGGTGGCGCGGCTGGGCGGGCCGGCGGGCATGGCCGGGCCGCTGGCGCGGCCGAGTGTCTGAGCGGTGCGCCCGGGAACCTGAGGGGCGGGCCGAGCGCCGTTCGGCATCGGCGGCCCGGGCCTCGTAGGCTCATCGGGTGTTCGCCGGCGTGCAGATCTTCGTCCTCCTGGCCTTGTACCTGGCCGTCTTCGTCATGTGCGGTTACGCGCTGATCGACGCGGCCCGGCGTCCCGCGGCGGCGTTCACGTCCGCGGGCAAACGCACCAAGAGCTTCTGGCTGATGGTGCTGGGCGCTGCGACGGCGGTGGCGTTCGTCGCCCTGCCGTACCCGCTCGGGATCGGCGGGATGGGGTTCTTCGTGGCGGGGCTCGCCGCGGTGGCTGCCGGTGTGTACCTCGCGGACGTCCGGCCCGCCGTCGGGCCGTACTCCGGTCGCGGCGGGTCGTCGCGGGGCCCCTACGGCGGGTGGTGAGGTGAGCGGGGCCGTGGCTCCCGCCGGGCCGCTCGCCGTCGTCGTGCGTGGTGGCCTGGTCGAGTCGGTGCACGTGGGCCACCTCGTGGTGCTCGACCCGGACGGGTCGGTGCGCGTGGCCGTCGGGGACCCCGACGTCGAGATCTGGCCGCGTTCGGCCGTGAAGCCGCTGCAGGCGACGGCGCTGCTGCGCGCCGGGGTCGACCTCGACGAGGAGGGCCTCGCGCTCGCCTGCGCGAGCCACTCCGGGACGGCCGCGCACCTGGCGGTCGTGCGGCGGGTGCTCGTCGGCGCGGGCCTGACGGAGGCGGACCTGCAGAACACGCCGGACCTGCCCCTGGACGCCGCGGCGGCGCGCGCGTGGCTCGCGGCCGAGGGCGGGCCGGCGTCGGTCACGCAGAACTGCTCGGGCAAGCACGCGGCGATGCTGGCGACGTGCGTCGCCCGCGGCTGGGACACGGCGACGTACCGCTCGCCCGACCACCCGTTGCAGGTGGCGGTACGCGGCACGCTCGAGGACCTCACGGGTGTGCCGGTGGCGCACGTGACCGTCGACGGGTGCGGTGCGCCGCTGTTCTCGACGACCGTGCGCGGGCTCGCCCGGGCGTTCGGCCTGGTCGCGGCGTCGGGCGAGGGCGTCGCGCGCGCCATGTGCGCGCACCCCTTCCTCGTCGGCGGGCCCGGCCGCGACGTCAGCCGCTTCATGGCCGCGGTGCCCGGGCTGGTGGCGAAGGACGGTGCGGAGGGCGTCTACGCCGCAGGCCTCGCGGACGGCTCGGCCGTGGCGTTCAAGGTGGCCGACGGGTCGGCGCGACCACGCCCGGTGATCATGGCGGCGGCGCTCGGGTCGCTCCTCGCCGCCGCGGGGGCGGACGCCGATGTCGTCGCGGCTGTGGCGGAGGTGGGGCACCTTCCGGTGCTCGGCCACGGTGAGCCGGTGGGGCGCGTCTGGCCGGCGCTCGGCGCGGCGGCCGGCCGCGCGGTCGTCGGGGGGCCGTGGTGAGGGCGGTCCTGCAGCGCGCCGCGCGCGCAGCGGTCACGGTCGACGGCGAGGTGGTCGGGTCGATCGACCGGCCCGGCCTGCTCGTCCTCGTCGGCGCGACCCATGATGACGGCCCCGAGCAGGTGGAGCTCATCGCCCGCAAGATCGCGGACCTGCGGATCCTGCGCGACGAGCAGTCGGTGCTCGACGCCGGCGCGCCGGTGCTCGTGGTCAGCCAGTTCACGCTCTACGCCGACACGCGCAAGGGGCGCCGCCCGTCGTGGAACGGCGCTGCGCCGGGGCCGGTGGCCGAGCCTCTCGTCGAGGCGGTCGTGGCGGCGCTGCGCGCGCGGGGGATCGAGGTTGCGACGGGCGTGTTCGGCGCCCACATGCAGGTGGAGCTCGTCAACGACGGGCCGGTGACGATCCTCCTGGAGGCGTGAGCCGCGGGCGACGAGCGGCCGGCGTCGTCCCGGTCAGCTCCAGGTGATGTGGACGCGGGACGCCCACCGCTCGAGCAGGTCGGCCCGGCCGTCGACCGCGACCTCCTGCCCCCGGTTCCACAGGCCCAGGTAGAGCTGTGCCGCGGTTCCGCGGAAGGCGGCGTCGGGTGCGCCTTGCGCGGGGTGGAGCGCGGCGTCCGGCGTCGTGCGGGTGGTCTCGATGCCGTCGGGGCGCGCGTGCACCAGCCACGCGCGCGCGTCCGTCCGGCCGTTCTCCGGGCCGTCGTCGGGCACCACGGCGACGCTCACCGCGGTCTCGTCGCAGAACCTGTTGCGGCCCCGGGTGACGAACCCGGTGAGCAGCTCGTCGACGCCGTCGAGCGCCAGCTCAGGCCCGATGCCGGTCTCGGCCGCGGTCGGGAACCGGCCGAGCTCGGCAGCGAGCGCATCGACGGCGTGGATGGTGGTCTCGTGCGCCTGGCGCCGGGCCCAGAACGCGCGCGGCGGCGGGGCGTCCCGTAGGAAGACCGGCGCGGCGACGTCGGGCGCGGCGGACGTCAGCGCCGCCTCGAGCCTCGGCGGCACCCTCGGCGAACCAGGCCAGGAGGTTCGCGCTGCCGACGTCGCGCAGCACCGCGGAGACCGACGGCGTCGGCGCGTCCTCGAGCCGGAGGTTGCCCGCGGCCCAGCGGTGCACCATGCCCTGGTGCGCCACGAGCTCGGCGACCTGCCATGCGGGGCAGGTGGGGACGCGGCCGTCCAGGCCCGCCCGGGTGGCGCGTCCCGCCAGGGCGGCTGCGGCGGCCCGCACGGCCGCGACGTGCGCGGGCTCGCTCATGATCGGCATGGCCGCAGCCTGGCACGCGGCCCCGACACCCGGCCGATCCTTTCCACCGCTCGCGCCCCGGACGTACGTGAGGGCGGCCACCGGTCCGGTGGCCGCCCTCACGGGTCCTCAGCCGAGGAGCGCGAGCTCGTCCGCGGTGAGCTCGAGCTCGGCTGCCCGGAGCGAGTCGAGGATGCTCTCGGGCCGGCTCGCGCCCGGGATCGGGACGACGACCGGCGACTTCGCGAGCTCCCACGCGAGCGCGACCTGCTGCGGGCTCACGCCGTGCGCCGCCGCGACCTCTCCGAACGCCGTCGCGCCGCCGACCGTCCCGGCGCGCCCGATGCCGCCGAGCGGGCTCCACGGGATGAACGCGATGCCGAGCTCGCCGCACAGCTCGAGCTCCGGCTCGCTGCTGCGGAACACCGGCGAGAACTGGTTCTGCACGGAGACGAGCCGCCCGCCGAGGATCTCCTGCGCCTGCCGGATCTGGTCGGGGTTGGCGTTGGAGATGCCCGCCAAGAGGATCTTGCCCTCGTCCAGGAGGTCGCGGATCGCGCCGACGGACTCCTCGTAGGGCGTCGCCGGGTCGGGCCGGTGGAACTGGTAGAGGCCGATCGCCTCGACGTCGAGCCGCTGGAGGGACGCCTCGCAGGCCTTCTTCAGGTAGTCGGCGCCGCCCTGCGTGTACCAGGAGCCGTCGCCCGGGCGCCGGTGGCCGCCCTTGGTGGCGACCAGGACGTCGTCGGGCCCCTTGCCGGCCAGGCGGAGCGCCTTGGCGATGAGGATCTCGTTGTGCCCGACGTCGGTCGGGTCGAGGTGGTAGGAGTCGGCGGTGTCGATGATCGTGACACCGGCGTCGAGCGCCGCGTGGATCGTGCGGATGGACTGCGCCTCGTCCGGGCGGCCCTCGATGGACATCGGCATGCCGCCGAGGCCGATGGCGCTGACGGGGCGGTCCCCGATGCGTCGCTGCTGCATGGCGTGTGCTGCCTTCCTCGTCGCGTGTGGCCGTATCGATTCGACCCGCGATGATTCGACACCGCGGGTGCCCTCGCATGCAAACCTCCCACGGTCCGAGCCGCGCCGCACGACGCTGTCGGACGGTCTGCCCGTGGGCGACGCCGTCGCGATGGCCGACGCCGCGCCCGCCCGACGCGGCAAATCCGGCGACGGCGCGGCGTCGCCGGGCGACGATGGCAGCGGCCGACGCTCGTCGGCCGATCCCGCCGCACCCAGGAGGGTCCGCCCATGCGCAGCCGCTCGTTCGCCCAGGTCGACGTCTTCACCGCTGAGCCGTGCCTCGGCAACCCCGTCGCCGTCGTGCTGGATCCGGGTGGGCTGTCCGACGCCGAGATGGCGGCCTTCGCGCGGTGGACGCACCTGTCCGAGACGACCTTCGTGCTGCCGCCCACCGATCCGGGCGCGGACTACCGCCTGCGCATCTTCACCCCGGGCGGCGAGCTGCCGTTCGCCGGCCACCCCACGATCGGCAGCGCCCATGCCTGGCTCGAGGCGGGCGGCGTGCCCCGCTCGGCCGACGGCGTCGTGCAGGAGTGTGCGGTCGGGTTGGTGCGCCTGCGCCGGGACTCCGACGCCGGCGGCCGCCTCGCGTTCGCGGCTCCTGCCCTGCTGCGCTCCGGGCCGGTCGACGACGCGACCCGGGCCGCCGCCGTCGTCGCGCTCGGCCTGGCACCCGAGACCGTGCTGGACGCCGCCTGGGTGGACAACGGGCCCGGCTGGATCGCCCTTCTCCTGCGCGACGCCGACGCCGTGCTGGCGCTGCAGGCGGACCCGGCGCGGATGGCCGGGCTGAAGCTCGGCGTCGTCGGCCTGTACGACGAGGCGGGCCGCGCCCGCGTGGGCGCCGACGCGGAGGTCCGGGCGTTCGTGCCGGACCTGGGCATCACGGAGGACCCGGTCACCGGCTCGCTCAACGCGGGCCTTGCGCAGTGGCTCATCCCCGCGGGCGTGCTCCCGGAGCGGTACGTCGTCTCGCAGGGCACCGCGCTGCAGCGCGCCGGTCGGGTGCACGTGGCGCGTGTGGGCGACGACGTGTGGGTGGGCGGCGACGCCGTGACCGTCGTGACCGGGCAGGTGCGGCTGTAGCCGGCCGGCCGCCGAGGGTGCGGGTGGTGGGCCTCAGCAGGTCAGGGTGCCGACGGCCCGCACCTTGGGGGCGAGGACCGGCCCGTCGGGGTCGGTGCCCGGCCCGAGGAGCTCACCGAACACGGCGATGAACGCGAAGCCGCCTTCGTTGGCGTCGTACACCTGCTCGGCGCGGAACCGGCGCCCGTCGGGCAGGGTGATAACGATGACGCCACCGGGCGGGTCGAGCGTGACGGTCCCGGATGCCTCGCCCTGACCGTCGCCAGTCGCGCGGTACCGGAACGTGCCGCTGTCGACCGCGCAGGTGGTGCGGGGTAGCCACAGGCGCTCCGTGACCGCGACGCCGTCGGCGCGGTGATACATGATGCGGAACTCGCCGCCGCGGTCCGGGGCCCGCTCGTCCGCCGTCCCGAGGGCCACGCCGCCCACCGCCAGCGCCATGGCGAGGACGACGGCCGGCAGCCGCAGCCGGCGAAGGCCCGGTCTCGTCACTCGTCCTCGTCCCTGGTCTCTCGTGGGTGGTCTCTCGTGGGTGGGCAGCTCGTGGGTGGGGTCGCCCGTGGGTGTCTCGCTCGGTGCCCGCTGGCCCCTGGGGCACCGTACCGGCGTCGGTGGCGGTCGCGTCGTCGATCGGTCGCGTCGTCGATCGGCCGCGGCAAGCACGAACGATCGTGCTATTTTCTGCGCGTGACCTTCCCGCCCGCACCCGCCGGACTGCCCGGCGTCGTGCGCCGCAGCGGCGAGAAGGGCGCCCGCACGCGTGAGGCGATCCTCCAGCTCGCCGTCGCGCACGCCTGCCGGGTGGGCCTCGCCGGGCTCACCATCGGCGACCTCGCGACCGCGGCCGGCATGTCCAAGAGCGGGATGTACGCGCACTTCGGCTCGAAGGAGGCGCTCCAGGTCGCGACGCTCGACGCCGCCGCCCAGGAGTTCGCGAGCACCGTCGTCCAGCCGGCCCTCTCCGTGCCGCGCGGCGAGCCCCGGGTGCGCGCCCTCGTGGACCTGTGGCTGGCCTCCGGCCGCGCCCGGCGGCCCGGGGGATGCGTGATCGTCAAGGCGAGCGCCGAGCTCGACGAGCAGCCCGGGCCCGCGCGCGACCGGCTGCGCCAGCTCCACGAGTCGCTCGACGAGTCCATCGCCCGCATCGTCGCCGGGGGCGTCCGTGAAGGGCACTTCCGGCCCGACGTCGACGGCCGCCAGTTCGCGTTCGACCTCTACGCCGTGATGCTCGGCTTCTACCACGCCCACCGCCTGCTGGAGGACCCGCGGGCGGAGGCCCGCGCCCGCACCAACGTCGACCTGCTGCTCGACGCCGCCCGCCCCCGTCCCGAGGAGGACCGATGACCGCAGCCTCGCGCCCCGGATGGCGCCGACGCCTGAACCGGACCCGTCGCCGCGCCACCGCCGCCGTCGGCCTCGTCACCCTGCGCACCACGTTCGGCGTCCTGCAGCGCGTGTCGCCCGCCGCCGCCGAGCGCAAGGCCGTCGACGTCTGGTGCACGTTGCCGCCCGGCGCCGCCCACCGGCATGACCACCGGCCCGGGCCGGGCAGCGTCGAGCGGGTCACCGTTGCCGGCGGCCGGACCATCGTCGTCGAGAGCTGGGGAGCGCCGGACGCGCCGGCCGTCTACCTGGTGCACGGCTGGGGCGGCTGGCGTGGGCACCTCGGCGCGCTGGTCCAGCCGCTGGTCGACGAGGGCTTCCGGCCCGTCGCGATCGACGCGCCGGGGCACGGCGACGCCGACGACGGCATGTTCGGTCCCCGCCGCGGCACGGTCATGGAGATGATCGCGGCGCTCGAGGCCGCGGTGGCGGCGTTCGGCCCCGCCGCAGGCGTCGTCGCGCACTCCCTGGGGACGACCGTGGCGGCGCGCGCCCTACGGGACGGGCTGGCCGCCGACCGGCTCGTGCTCCTCGCGCCCAACCCGGCGTTCGGTGACCTCGTCACACAGCTCGCGCGCACGCTGCGGCTGAACGCCCGGACCACGGCGTCGCTGCGCCGCGCGCTCGAGGAGATCACCGAACGCCCGATCGACGACTTCGACCTCGTGCCCATGGGGGCCGACGGGACCCTGCCCGCGACCCTCGTGGTGCACGACCGCGACGACCAGGAGGCGCCCCACGCGGTCGGCGCGGCGCTCGCGGCGACCTGGCCGCGCACCCGGCTCGTCACCACGGAGGGCCTCGGTCACTACCGGGTGCTGCGCTCGCCCGAGGCCGTCGACGCCGCCGTCGCCCACGTCGTCGAAGGGGTACGGGTGGCCGAGCGCGCCTGACGCGGTGGCGCGACGAGTGAGGGCGACGCGTCAGCGAGGAGGGTCAGCGGGGATCGGGCAGGTCCGCCTCGCCCACCGCCTGGCGCCGCACGCGCTCCAGGTAGTGGGCAAGGCGCGCCCCGGTCTTCGTCGCGCATGCCTGCGCGCCTGCGGCACACCGGTCGTGCGCCATCTCGGCCTCGATCCGGCACCCGCCGTCGCGCGCCGTGACGCGGAGCATGGCCGCGCGTGGCTCCGCGGAAGCGAAGGAAGCCACCGTGACGTCGGTGGGCTCAACCAGGTCGACGATCTCGTCCAGCATCACCTGCACCGACCCGTCGCGCCGTCGCGTCGTCGTGGCCACGAGTGCCCCGGCGCGCTCGACCGGGGTGCCGGGGACCGCGAACCGGCGGGCCTTCGGGTCGTAGGGGTGCGCGACGGGCGTGTCCGTGCCGACGAGCAGCCGCCACACCGCCTCGGCGGGAGCTGCGACGTCGACCTCGCATCGGACGGCGTGCGGCTCGCGCAGGTCCATGGTCGGGGCGCCGTTCGATGCCCGCGGTAGACCGAGCTGCTGCAGCACCGCGGCCGAGGCAGGAGGCGGCCTCGTGCCCGCGACGGCCGGGTCGCCGACCAGATCGCGCAGCTCCCACACCGCGCGCGCGGCGGCGATCCCGAGGTCGGCGTCGACCGCCTCCGCGGCGTCGGTCGAGACCTCGGCCTCCGCCCAGAGGAGCACCCGCGCGATGTGTGGGCCGTGCGCCTCCACGGAGAACCCGAAGCGGGACGCGGTGGGGGACGACAGCCAGCGCAGGGTCGCGCCACGGCCGGGCTCGACCGCGACGACCTCGGAGACCTCCGTCACGAACCTGTCCGCCACGCGCCGGACGACGCACGCCTGCGCGCCGACCCCGTGCTCCGGCGTGCCCGGCACGGCGAAGGCCAGGACGACGCCGTCGACGCCCAGGTGCACGGGCGCCACGGGGTCGGACAGCAGCCGCCACAGCACCTCGACCGGGGCTGCCACGAGGGCGGGCAAGCTCGACACGCACGGGTGAGGTGCGGGCCTCGGTCCGGGGGTCGGCTTGCGGCGGGCCGGCTGCGTGCCGACGAGAGGCGCGCCCGGTCACCGCACCGGTGGCGGCGCGGTCGGCGTCGGGCGGTGCAGTGCCCGGTGGGTGCCCCCGAGTGCCCATAGGTGCATCCTCGACCCTGCAGGCGCCCACCTTGAGGCGTTTGGGCGTATCAGTCCGTCCCGTCCGTGATCGGGTCACGCCTGCGGCGGTCGGACCGGATCCTGCTCGCGGCCCTGCCGATCACCGCCCGGGGCATGCTCCGATCATCGGACTGACGCCCTTCTCACGGTCACGGGAACCAGACGTCGTCGAGCGGTGGGCGGGGTCCGTTCACGGCGTGGCGTTCGATCCGGAGCGCGTTCATGCAGGCCCGTGCCGTCAGCACCCGGCGCGTGGCCTCGGCCTCGGCGGGCGGCACGTCCCGCCGCATCCGCACGTCGACGCGGACGCCGTTCGCGGCGGGGGTGAGCACGACCTCGGCGTCGGTGGCGTTGTGGTCGATCTCCCGCGTGCAGATCCGGGCCCCGGGCTCGGACGCCACCACCTCGTAGGGGAGCAGCCTGACTCCTCCGACAGGATGCCGCGAGAGCGCCGCACGCAGGCCGGTCCCGCTCCCTGTCGGTGGGGTGAGGGGAAACCACCACGCGTCC
Source organism: uncultured Actinomycetota bacterium (assembly GCA_963807045.1). Classification (GTDB taxonomy): domain Bacteria; phylum Actinomycetota; class Actinomycetes; order Actinomycetales; family Cellulomonadaceae; genus Actinotalea. The sequence continues at coordinate 1,795,627 of CAWDZL010000002.1, forward strand.
GGGTCGCCGTGCTCCGCCACGGGCGAGGTCGCAGCGCAGGTCGCCACCCACGCGGCATGCATCGGGCACTCGAGCGTGACCGACGCCGTCGCCTCCACGGGGACGCGAGGACCTCTGGCCTGTCTGGCGACGACGGCGTCGTGCTCCCGGGCCTCCGCCAGCTGGCCTGCCGACCGTGGTGGCTGCGGGTCGGGTGCGTAGGCGGGGCCAGCGACCGCTCGGGCGATCTGCCACATCGACCGCTGCAGGGTGGCGTTCCCGTTGGCCGAGTACTGCCACGCGCGCGGGGGGTCCGCATCCATCTCGATGAAGCCGCGTAGCACGGATCCGTTGCCGTCGGGCTCGACCCACCACCCGTTCACCCAGCGACGGGTGAGATGAAGAGGCTGCCGGGTGATGCGCCGACCCGGCTCGACGTGCACGACCTCGTCCAGCATCGTCTGGCAGTGGCCGTGGGAGTCGAGGGTGACGCTGCAGGTGCGCCCGCCGACGACGTCGGGGGGCGGGCCCGGGACGGCGGCTGCGGCCAGGGGCTCGCCGTCGACACACGCGAGCGGGCCGGTGGGGTCGACCAGCGCCTGCCACACGACGTCGGCGGCGGTGGGCAGGGCGAGCACCACCGTGTGCCGAACCACCTCGACCCGCTCGGTCGCGAGGCGAGCCCGTTGACGTGCCCAGGCCTCGCGCGCCTCCTCGCGCCTGCGGGCGCCCTCGGCCCGCTCGAGGGCTGCCATCCGACGCTCCCAGCGGGCGCCGAGGCGGCTGCTGAGGTTCGGGCGCTTAGGCATGACGGCCACCCTCTCATCAGCTGGCGCTGCTCGTCCGGTGGTTGCGCCGGGTCGAGGCATCACGCCTGCGGCGAACACGGGCAGTTGGGGGCACCACCCGCGGTTAGCCTTGCAAGACGCCGTCCCCTAGGAGCGCTGATGTTCGAACGGTTCACCGACCGGGCCCGCCGGGTGGTTGTCCTCGCCCAGGAAGAGGCGCGGATGCTCAACCACAACTACATCGGGACCGAGCACATCCTGCTCGGCCTCATCCACGAGGGTGAGGGTGTCGCGGCGAAGGCTCTCGAGTCGCTGGGCATCTCCCTCGACGCCGTGCGCCAGCAGGTGCAGGAGATCATCGGCGAGGGCCAGCAGGCGCCCTCCGGCCACATCCCCTTCACGCCGCGCGCCAAGAAGGTCCTTGAGCTGTCGCTGCGCGAGGCGCTGCAGCTCGGCCACAACTACATCGGGACCGAGCACATCCTGCTCGGCCTCATCCGCGAGGGCGAGGGCGTCGCCGCCCAGGTGCTCGGCAAGCTCGGCGCGGACCTCAACCGGGTGCGCCAGCAGGTCATCCAGCTCCTGTCGGGCTACCAGGGCAAGGAGCCGGTGTCCGCCGGCGGCCCGGCCGAGGGGCAGCCCTCGGGCTCCGCGGTGCTCGACCAGTTCGGTCGCAACCTCACGCAGGCCGCGCGCGAGGGGAAGCTCGACCCGGTCATCGGGCGCGAGAAGGAGATCGAGCGCGTCATGCAGGTGCTGTCGCGGCGCACCAAGAACAACCCGGTGCTGATCGGCGAGCCCGGGGTCGGCAAGACCGCCGTCGTCGAGGGCCTGGCGCAGGACATCGTGCGCGGCGACGTGCCCGAGACGCTCAAGGACAAGCAGCTGTACACGCTTGACCTCGGCGCGCTCGTGGCCGGCTCCCGCTACCGCGGTGACTTCGAGGAGCGCCTGAAGAAGGTCCTCAAGGAGATCCGCACGCGCGGCGACATCATCCTGTTCATCGACGAGATCCACACGCTCGTGGGTGCCGGCGCTGCCGAAGGAGCGATCGACGCGGCGAGCATCCTCAAGCCGATGCTCGCCCGCGGCGAGCTGCAGACGATCGGCGCGACGACGCTTGAGGAGTACCGCAAGTACGTCGAGAAGGACGCCGCGCTCGAGCGCCGGTTCCAGCCCATCCAGGTGGCCGAGCCGACGCTGCAGCACACGATCGACATCCTCAAGGGCCTGCGGGACCGGTACGAGGCGCACCACCGTGTCTCGATCACCGACGCCGCGCTGGTCGCCGCCGCCACCCTGGCGGACCGGTACGTCAACGACCGCTTCCTGCCCGACAAGGCGATCGACCTCATCGACGAGGCGGGCGCGCGCCTGCGCATCCGCCGCATGACGGCCCCGCCGGAGCTGCGCGACCTGGACGAGAAGATCGCCCAGGCGCGTCGCGACAAGGAGTCGGCCATCGACGAGCAGGACTTCGAGAAGGCCGCGCGCCTGCGTGACACCGAGAAGCAGCTCACGCAGCAGCGGATCGAGAAGGAGAAGGCCTGGAAGTCGGGCGACCTCGACTCGGTCGCCGAGGTCGACGAGGAGCTGATCGCCGAGGTCCTGGCGCTGTCCACCGGCATCCCGGTGTTCAAGCTCACCGAGGAGGAGTCCAGCCGGCTGCTCCGCATGGAGGACGAGCTGCACAAGCGCGTCGTCGGGCAGGCGCAGGCGGTCAAGGCGCTCTCGCAGGCCATCCGCCGCACGCGGGCCGGCCTGAAGGACCCGAAGCGGCCCGGCGGCTCGTTCATCTTCGCCGGCCCCACCGGCGTCGGGAAGACGGAGCTGGCCAAGGCGCTCGCTGAGTTCCTGTTCGGCGACGAGGACGCGCTCATCCAGCTGGACATGAGCGAGTTCTCCGAGAAGCACACCGTCTCGCGGCTCTTCGGCTCCCCGCCCGGATACGTCGGCTACGACGAGGGCGGCCAGCTCACTGAGAAGGTGCGGCGCAAGCCGTTCTCCGTCGTCCTCTTCGACGAGGTGGAGAAGGCACACGCCGACATCTTCAACTCGCTGCTGCAGATCCTGGAGGACGGTCGCCTGACCGACGCCCAGGGTCGGGTGGTCGACTTCAAGAACACCGTGATCATCATGACCACGAACCTCGGCACGCGGGACATCGCCAAGGGCGTCCAGACTGGCTTCCAGGCCGGTGGCGACCTGTCGACGTCGTACGAGCGGATGAAGGCGAAGGTCGGGGACGAGCTCAAGCAGCAGTTCCGGCCCGAGTTCCTCAACCGCGTGGACGACGTGATCGTGTTCCCGCAGCTGTCGCAGGACGAGATCATCGAGATCGTCGACCTGATGATCGCCAAGGTCACGGACCGGCTCAAGGCCAAGGACATGGACCTCGAGCTCACGCCGGCCGCCAAGCAGCTGCTCGCCGAGAAGGGGTACGACCCCGTGCTCGGTGCCCGGCCGCTGCGCCGCGCGATCCAGCGGGACATCGAGGACACGCTGTCCGAGAAGATCCTGTTCGGCGAGCTGCGGCCCGGCCAGACCGTGGTGATCGACGCGCAGGGCGAGGGGTTGCTCGGGGAGTTCACCTTCTCGGCGAAGGGTGGCGCCGCGGACTCTGCGGCGGACGCGCCGGAGCCGGTGGCGGTCTCCGCGATGCCGCCGCTCACGACGACGGACGAGGCAGGGTCGGACTCCTGACGCGAGGCTGACGCCGCCTGACGACGGGGCCCGGACCACGAAAGTGGTCCGGGCCCCGTCGTCGCCCCCGGCGCCGGCGCCCCGGCCCTCCGGCCCCCGGGCCCCCGGGCCCCCGGGCCCTCCGGCCCCCGCTGGGGTGAGGCTGGGAGGGTTGTGTGGCGTCTGGCGCGGTAACCCTCCCAGCCTCGCGCCCGGGGGCTTGGTCGAGCGCGGCGAAGAGGCGAGCTGAGGTGAGCTCCCAGCCTCGCGCGCGGGGGGCGCGGGCGGAGCTGGGAGGGTTGTGTGGCGTCTGGCGCGGTAACCCTCCCAGCTCGGCGCGGCGCGGGCGCGGGGCGCGGCGCGCGCGGCGCGGGGCGGGGCACGGCGCCGGGGGCGCGGGCGGTGGGGGTGGCACAGTGGGGGTATGCCTGGTCGACGACGACTTCCCCGCGCCACTCCGACGGAGCAGGGAGTCCCCGCTCGCGCGATCCTCGAGTTCCTCGACTCCGTCGAGCAGGGTGGCCCGGAGCTGCACAGCCTCATGGTCGCGCGCCGCGGTGCCGTCATCGCGGAGGGCTGGTGGCGGCCCTACCGGCGGGAGCTGCCCCACGAGCTGTACTCGCTGTCGAAGAGCGTCACGTCGACAGCGGTGGGCTTCGCGCAGGCCGAGGGGCTGCTGACGGTCGACGACCTGCTGCTCGACCACCTGGGCGACCTCGCGCCGGCGCACCCCGACCCGCGGCTCGCGCGAATGCGCGTCCGGCACCTGCTGACCATGACGACGGGCCAGATCGTGGAGCCGGACCAACGGGTCTTCGCCTCCGCGGAGTGGGCGCGCGCCTTCCTCGCCCTGCCGATCGGCGCCGAGCCGGGCGCGGAGTTCCTCTACAACACGCCCGCCACGTACGTGCTGTCGTTCCTGGTTCAGCGGCTCACGGGTCGGCGGGTGCTCGACTACCTGCGTCCGCGGCTGTTGGAGCCCCTCGGCATCGAGGGCGCCACGTGGGAGCAGTCGCCGGAGGGCGCCGACGCCGGCGGGTTCGGCCTGTCGCTCACCACGGAGGACATCGCTTGCCTCGGCGAGCTCTACCGGATGGACGGCGTCTGGCAGGGGACGCGGGTGCTACCCGAGGGCTGGGTCGCCGCAGCGACGGCCCGGCACACGGACTCCCACATCTGCGACCCGGACTGGGCGCAGGGCTACGGCTACCAGTTCTGGCGCTGTCAGCCCCCGGGCCTGTACCGGGGGGACGGCGCGTTCGGGCAGTTCTGCGTCGTCATGCCCGAGCAGCAGGCCGTGGTCGCGACGACGTCGGGCACGCCCGACATGCAGAGCGTGCTCGACCGCATGTGGACGCACCTCGTTCCCGCACTTGCGGGCGACGGGCCGACCGATCCGGGCGCCGACGCCGAGCTGGCGGCACGTCTCGCGGAGCTGCGGCTGCCGGTGCCCGCCGGCGGGGCGGTGCCGGTCGACGCGCTCGCGGGTCGCCGGATCGAGCTTGACGGGGCGCCCCTCGGAGTCGGGGCGGTGCGCATCGGGTCCGAGGGCCTCGGCGCCCCCGGGGGCTCGGTCGTCGCGGAGCTGGCGTGGGGCGGCGAGGTGACGCTGTCCGTCGGGGCCGGCGCATGGGCGGACGGCGAGCTGCCGCCGCGGCGCCGCGAAGGTCCCCTCCAGGCGGTGGGCGACGAGAGCCAGGCGCCCGTCGCGATCGCGGGCGCGTGGGCAGGGCCGGAGACGTTCGTCGCGCAGGTGCGGCACGTGGCCACGCCGTACGCCGCGACGATCACCGCCCACGTCGCACCCGACGGGACCGTCCGCGCGCGCGGCGAGCTCGAACGCGAGCTTCGCCGACCGGGACCTCGGCGAGGTGACCGGCCGCGTCGCCGCACCGGCGGCGACGTCGTGATCGCCCTGCACCTCGAGGGTCGGGTGCCCGACGGCGGCCGGCCAGCCGGCCTGGGCAGCACGCGTGGTCGGTGCGGTCGCTCGATCGGGTGAGGTCGACCGCAGTCCCGATGCGGTCGGTCGCCCCGTCGCTACCATCGGCGACGCCAGAGGGAGTGCGCGGACGCGCGGCCCGGGTTGTCGAGGGGGAGCCGCCATGCACACCGTGAGAATGCGCGCTGCGCGCGGAGCCGTGGTGACGACGCTCGTGGGTGCGCTCGTCGCCGGCGTCGGGGGCGGGGCGTCGGCAGCCCCTCGCGAGGAGGGCGTCGTCGCCGTACCGGCGAGCCACGAGGCTGCCGCTGCCCTGGGAGCGCCGGAGAAGACCGCCGCCGGCGCCGGCGGCGGGTTCAGCGACGTCATCTCGAGCCACCCATTCTTCGACGACATCACCTGGATGCGCGAGACCGGAGTCACCACCGGGTACACCGACGGGACGTTCCGCAGCCTGGCCACGGTGAGCCGCGACGCGATGGCGGCCTTCCTCTATCGCGCGACGACGGGGCAGCCGAAGGCTCCGCCCTGCACTGCCGCCCCGTTCTGGGACGTGCCGACGAACCACCCGTTCTGCGGCGAGATCGCGTGGCTGGCCGGCACCGGCGTCACGACTGGGCATCCCGACGGCAGCTACCGGCCGGCGCAGCCGGTGTCGCGCGAGGCCATGGCGGCCTTCCTCTACCGCCTCCGGAACGACGGCGGCACGGCGCCGGCATGCACGACGACGCCGTTCGGCGACGTCCGCACCGTGGACCGGTTCTGCGGCGAGATCGCCTGGCTTGCCGCGACGGAGATCGCCGGCGGCTGGCCGGACCGCACGTTCCGGCCAGGGCGGGACATCGAACGTCAGGCGATGGCGCGCTTCATGCACCGGCTCGACGCCCTCCCGCGGCCTGCGGCTCCCGGCCTTCGGGTCGAGGTCACGGACCTGCCGGAGGGAGTGGCGGCCGCCGTCGTCGTCACCGGGCCGGACGGCGTGCCCACGCACCTGACCGGGACGACGGACATCGCTGACGCGGCCGTGGGGGCCTGGACGGTCACCGCGGAGAACGTGGTCGTGGCGGACCCCGGCGGCGACCTCACGTATGCACCGACGATCACTCCGGCCACCGTCACGCTCACGCCGGATGCCGGCGCCACCGTCACCGTCAGCTACTTCACGGTCGTGTCGGACGCGACGGTCGTCCTGCCTGAGGGCTCGGTTCTCGCCGTGGACCGTGCGGTCTCGCCGACCTCGGTGACCCTGGGAGCCTCCGCCGGCGTCGAGGTCGGAGACGTGCTGGTGTCCGATGTCACGGCGGCGGCCCCGTACGGGATGCTCGTCCGGGTGACCGCTCTCGCGGGGGACGATCCCGTCGTCGCGACGGTGGAGCCGGCGACCATCACCGACGCCGTCCCGCGCGGGCACCTGGTTGCGGACGCTGCCTTCACCGCCGCCAACCTGGACAGCGGGCTCGCGGGCACCGGGCGTGCGCCCGACGCGGCTGCGGCGGGCACGGAAGCTGCGGCCACGGCCGCAGCCGCACGCAGCAACCCGATCATGGACGCGATCTCGGACAACTTCGAGTGCGAGTTCGACGCGGACGACGTCGAGTTCGACAGCGAGTTCGAGTTCGAGGGCGGCCTGGAGCTCGACTTCGAGTGGGGCGACGGGTTCTGGGAGGGCCTGGACAGTGCCGAGCTGAGCGGCTGGGTCTCGCAGTACGCAGAGCTGGTCTTCGAGGCGGAGCTCGAGGCGGGGTGCGAGCTCAAGGAGGTGGAGCTGCTGGCCACGCCGTGGCGGATGGGCACGTTCACGGTCTGGCTCAGCTTCGTCCCGGTCGTGATCGTCCCGGAGGTGCAGCTCTACCTCGACGGCTCCTTCGAGGTGACCGGCCGCATCGTCACAGGCGTCACGGAGAGCTTCGACGCCGAGGCCGGTGTCCGCTACGACGGCGAGGCGTTCCATCCGGTCGGCGGTCCGCCGGAGATCGAGACCGAGTTCCTTCCGCCCAAGCCGCAGGTCACCGCCGAGGCGGATGCCGGTGTGCGGGCCGAGCTGCGGATGGAGATCTACGGGGCGGCGGGCCCGTACCTCAGCGTTCGGCCGGGGCTCTCGTTCCAGGCCGACACCCTCGACGACCCGTGGTGGCAGCTCTATGCCACCCTCGGCATCAGTGCCGGGATGCTGGCGGAGGCGCTCGACTGGGAGTACGAGACCGGCGAGTTCGTCTCGATCCGCCATCTTCTCGCGTCGGCGCCGGAGCCGCCGGACTACGTCGACTACGGCGAGGTGCCGTACCGGATGCTCCAGGACGACGGGAACCCCGACGCGCCTTCGGGTGAGGTGACGATGCATCTCGAGCCTGGCCAGATCGGGCGGCTGACCTGTGTGACCGGTGGTCGGTCCAACGGCAACGGCCAGTGGGGCTATGCGCAGTTCAGCCGGGCGAGCAGCCCCGACAACGACACCGTCACGCTCGTAACCCGGGCACCGAGCGGAGAGTGGGAGAACGTGCTTCGCACCGGCGAGGGCGCTCAGACCGAGGGCGCGATGCTGGAATGGGAGGACGCGACCGTCCTCGTCATGCCGAGCGGAGAGACGACCGACATCGTCGTGAGCTGCGACACCTGGTTCTACACGTAGGGCCGTCCGCCGCACCCAGGCGGCGATGCCTCAGGCGGCTGCGGCCCGGCGCAGCGCCGCGAGGATGCCGTCCCCGTCCAGGCGCCCGACCGGCGTCCCCGCCTCGTCCGTCACGACGAGCCCCGGCGCCCCCGCCGACACGAGGAGCGCGAGGGCCTCGTCCAGGCGGGTGCCGAGCGCGACGGCGGGTGTCCCTTCGAGGCCGGCCCGACCCGCGTCGGGCACGGCCGTGCGGTCGAGGTCAGGAAGCCCGACCTCGGTGACGCCGAGCAGCCGCGCTGCGGCCCCCGCGCCCACGAAGTCGGCGACCATCCCCGCTGCGGGCCGGGCGAGGAGCGTCACGGCGTCCGCCACCTGCTCCAGGCGGCCGCCGCGCGAGAGGACGGCGATGCGGTCGCCCAGCCGCACGGCCTCGTCGAGGTCGTGCGTGACCAGGACGACCGTGGTGCCGAGCCGGCGCTGGATGCGCCAGAACTCCTGCTGCAGCCGGCGCCGACCCACCGGGTCGACCGCGCCGAATGGCTCGTCCATGAGGAGCACCGGCGGGTCCGCCGCCAGGGCCCGGGCGACGCCGACACGCTGCTGCTCGCCGCCCGAGAGCTGGTGCGGGAAGCGCCGCCGGTACGTCGCAGGATCGAGGCCGACGAGGTCGAGAAGCTCGTCCGTGCGCTCGGCGGCGCGCCGACGGTCCCAGCCGAGCAGGGCCGGCACGGTGGCGACGTTCTGCGCGACGGTCCGGTGCGGGAAGAGCCCGACGTTCTGGATCACGTAGCCGATCCGCCGGCGCAGGGCCACCGGGTCGACGCCGGCGACGTCGCGCCCCTCGACCAGCACGCGGCCCGCCGTGGGCTCGACCAGGCGGTTCACCATGCGCAGCGTCGTCGACTTGCCGCAGCCGGAGGGGCCGATCAGCACCACGATCTCGTGCTCGCGCACCTGCAGGTCCAGGCCCTGGACCGCGACCGTGCCGTCCCGGTACTCCTTGCGGACGCGCTCGAGCTCGATCACGACGTCGGGCGCAGAGGAGGGTGCGGCGTCGGGCGGCGTCATGCTGGGGACGCTACCTCCCACCGCCGACGCGCGCGCCTGTCAGGCCCCGGAGGTAGCGTGCCCGAGGTGAGCGCCGACGTCCCGAACCCCTGGTTCTCCTGGGACTACGTCCAGGCGAACCGGGCGGACATCCTCGCTGCGCTCGGTCAGCACGTCTCGCTGACGCTGCAGGCCGTGGCGTTGGCGACTGCGCTCGCGCTGCCCCTCGCGCTCGCGGTGCACGGCCGGCGCCGGCTCACCGGCCTCCTCCTCGGCTCCGCCGGCGTCCTCTACACGGTGCCCTCGCTGGCACTGTTCGCGGCGCTGTACCCCTGGCTGCACGACAGGCGCGTCACGGTGCTCGTGGGCCTCGTCGCGTACGCGCTGCTCCTGCTGCTGCGGAACGTCGTCGTCGGGCTGGACCAGGTGGACCCGGCGGTACCCGACGCCGCGCGCGGCCTCGGGTACGGGCCGGCCCGGCTGCTCCTGGCGGTCCGTCTGCCCAACGCGCTGCCCGCCGTCGTGACGGGTCTGCGCCTGGCGACGGTCTCGACCGTGGCGCTCGTGACGATCGGCGTCATCGTCGGCTATGGCGGCCTCGGGCAGCTGATGTACCGAGGCTTCAACTCCCAGTACCGCGCGGAGATCGCGACGGCCACGGTGCTCACGCTCGCGCTCGCCCTGGTGGCGGACGTCGCGCTATGGGCGCTCGGGCGGCTCGCGACGCCGTGGGTGCGGGCGGGGAGGCGGACGTGACCGACGACGGCGTCGTGGCCCAGGCCGTGCGCTGGCTCAACGACCCGCTGAACTGGACCGGGTCGCGGGGGGTGCTCGCGCTGACGGCGGAGCACCTCGGGATGTCGGCGGCGGCGGTCGCGGCAGCGGCGCTCGTCGCCCTGCCGTTGGGGGTGTGGCTCGGCCACCGCGGGCGCGCCTCGGGGCCCGTCGTCGTGGCCGCGAACACCTCGCGCGCCCTCCCGACGCTGGCGCTGCTGTTCATCTTCGCGTCCAGCGGTCTGGGCTTCGGCAACGTCCCCACGGTCGTCGCGGCGGCGGTGTTCGCGCTGCCGCCGATCCTGGCGAACACCGTGACCGGCGTCGCGGGCGTGGACCCTGCGGTGCGCGACGCCGCCCGCGGGATGGGCATGTCGGGCGCCCGGTCCCTGCTCCAGGTGGAGCTGCCGCTCGCCGTGCCGCTCGTGGCGGCGGGCCTGCGCACCGCGGCCGTCCAGGTCGTGGCGACGGTGCCGCTCGCCGCCCTGGTCGGGGGTGGCGGCCTGGGCACGATCATCGTGAGCGGCTTCGCGACCCGGCGCTTCGGCGAGGTGCTGGCCGGTGCCTTCCTCGTCGCGGTCCTGTCCCTGGCCGTGGAGGGCCTGACGGCGCTCGGGCAGCGAGCGGTGACGCCTCGCGGACTCGTCGCGAGCCGCGCCTGAGGGAAGGCCGCGGCTCGGTGTCGAGGACCGCGGAGCGGACGGATCCGGCGTTCGGGAAGAAGGTGTCGGAGGTGGCGGTTACCGTCGGAGATCAACCAGGCGGTGGCCCGGACGGCCGCCCGACAATCGACAGGAGACTCTCGATGCGCGCACGCCCGGCCCTCCTACCGGCCGCCCTCGCGGCCGGCGTCCTCTTCCTCGGCGCCTGCGGCGACCCGGGGTCCTCCGGCAGCGCGCCGGACGCGCCGTCACCGTCCTCCGGGGCCCCCGCCACGTCGCTCGCGGCCTGCGAGGCCGTGCCGGGCCAGGACCTGGTGGTCCTGGCCGACGACAAGGGGCTCCAGACGGTCGACAACATCATCCCGGCGGTCAACGCGGCGGCGGCGAAGGCGTCACCCGGGCTCGTCGACGTGCTCGACGCGGTGTCCGCGACGCTCGACACGGACACGCTGATCGGGCTGAACCGGTCGGTGGACGTCGAGCGCCGTACCTCGAGCGAGGTCGCGGCCGAGTTCGTCACCGAGAAGGGCCTCGACAAGGCCGACCAGGTGGGCGGGGGGACGTCCGTCGTCGTCGGTGCAGCGAACTTCTCCGAGAGCGCCACGCTCGCCGAGGTCTACGCGGGTGCGCTGCGCGCGGCGGGCTTCGACGCGTCCGTGCAGACCATCGGCAACCGGGAGACCTATGAGCCCGCGCTCGAGAGCGGCGACCTGACGGTCGTGCCGGAGTACGTGGGCACGCTGACGGAGTTCCTGAACACGTCGGTGAACGGGACGGACCCGACCCCGCTCGCGTCGCCGGACCTCGACGCGACCACCGCCGCTCTCGCCGACCTGGGCAGCAAGGTCGGCCTGGTCTTCGGGACGCCGGCCGACGCGCAGGACCAGAACGCCTTCGCCGTCACCACCGGGTTCGCCGACAAGTACAAGGTGACGACGCTGAGCGAGCTCGCCGCCACGTGCGGTGGCATCACGCTCGGCGGCCCGCCGGAGTGCCCGGACCGCCCGTACTGCCAGCCGGGCCTGGCGGAGAGGTACGGCCTCGACATCGCCGAGTTCACGTCGCTCGATGCGGGTGGCCCCCTGACCAAGGCCGCGCTGCAGCAGGGCCAGGTCGTGCTCGGCCTCGTGTTCTCGTCCGACGGGACGCTGGCCGCCGGCTGACCCGGCGGGAGTTCGGGGCCGGCCGGGTGCCGGCCCCGAACGGTCGCCCTGGTGGCGCTCAGAGGCCGTAGGCCTCGAGCAGGCGCAGCCACACCTCGCTGACGGTCGGGTAGGCCGGGACGGCGTGCCAGAGCCTGGTCAAGGGCACCTCGCCCACGACGGCGATGGTGGCGGCGTGCAGCATCTCGGCCACCGCGGAGCCGACGAACGTCGCGCCGACGATGACGCCGCGGTCCTCGTCGACCACGATCCGGGCCGAGCCCGAGCTGTCGCCCAGGAACGCCGCGCCCGCCGTCGAGGACAACGGGACGTCCACGGCCCGGACGCGGAGGCCCGCGTGTCGCGCAGCCGCCTCCGTGCGGCCCACGGACGCGACCTCCGGCCGGGTGAACACCACCTGCGGTGCGCCGAGGCCGTCGGCGTCGGCCCGCTCCGGGCTCCAGGCCGGGGGCTCGCCGCCGCCGTCGGGCGCGGTGGTCGTGCCGAAGCGGTGGGCGATCGCGTCGCCCGTCACCCGTGCGTCGTACTTGCCCTGGTGCGTCGTCGCGGTCCGGCCGGTGACATCTCCGACGGCCCACAGCCAGTCGCCGTCCGCGGCCAGGACCCGGCCCGACGGGTCGACCGCCAGCGGGACGCCCGGCTCCAGGCCGACGGACTCCAGCCCCAGCTCGTCCGTGCGCGGCCGGCGGCCGGTCGCGACGAGCACCTCCTGGGCGACCACCTCGCCGTCGTCGGTCGTCAGGTGCACGCCGTCAGGGCCGCGCCGCACGGACCGCGGCCAGCTCCCCAGACGCAGGTCGACACCGAGCGCGCGCAGCCCCGACGCCACGGCGTCGCTCGCCAGCGGCTCGGCGGCCGAGAGCACGCGCGGTCCGCGCACCAGCACCGTCACCGCCGCGCCCAGGTCACGCAGGGCCGTCGCCATCTCGACCGCGACGACCCCTCCGCCGAGCACCGCGACGCTCGACGGCACGGCTCGCAGCGAGGTGGCCTCGCGGCTCGTCCACGGGTCGGCCCCCGCCAGCCCCGGCACGTCCGGGATCACGGGCTCGCTTCCCGTCGCCACCACGACGGCGTGCCGCGCGCGCAAGCTCACCTCGCCGTCGTCGCCGGTCACCACGACGTGCCGCTCACCGACGAGTCGCGCGGTGCCGCGCACCAGGTCCAGCCCCGCGCCGGTGAGCCAGGCCTCCTGGCCCGCGTCGTCCCAGCCGCTGGCCATCTCGTCCCGGCGCGCAAGCGTGGCGGCGGCGTCGACGTGGCCCGTGACCGCAGAGCCCGCGCCCGGCACCCCGCGCGCCTCCGCGAGCACGGCGCCCGGCCGCAGCAGCGCCTTCGAGGGCATGCAAGCCCAGTAGGAGCACTCGCCGCCCACCAGCTCGGACTCCACCACGACGACGCTCAGCCCGGTGCGGCTCGCACGGTCGGCCGCGTTCTCGCCCACCGCCCCCGCGCCGATCACGACGACGTCGTACGTCTGCTCCCGCTGCTCGGCCCGCCCGCTCTGCTCGGTCGCCATGGCGTCCCTCTCGCTCGTCGTGCGCCGACGCCCCGACGATCTCACGCACGTCTCGCCTTCGCCCTCCGCAGAACGGGTCGACGCCGGCGCCGGCGGAGGCGGACAGTGGCCGGGTGCGCATCCTCGTCCTCGGCGGCACCGGCTTCCTCAGCGGTGAGGTGGTGCACGCGGCGGTCGCCCGCGGGCACGCCGTCGCAGCCCTCACCCGCGGCCACCGGGTCAGCCCGGGGAGCCCGCCCGGCGTCGTCGGGCTGCGCGGCGACCGCGACGACGTCGGCTCCCTGCGCGCCGCGCTCAGCACGCCTGCGGCGGTGGGGTTCGGCCGGCCGGACGCCGTGATCGACGTGTGCGGGTACACGGTGGCCGGCGCCCACGCGGCCGCCGAGGTACTCGCCGACGTGCCGGCGTACGGGTACGTGAGCTCGATCAGCGCCTACGCGGCGTGGCCGCCCGGCCCGGTCCCGGACGAGACCTCTCCGACGTTCCCGGCGACCGCCGACCTCACCGAGTACGGCCCGATGAAGGCCGAGAGCGAGCGGGCGCTCGCCGGTGCGACGGACGGCCGGGCCCTGCTCGTCCGCGCCGGGCTGATCGTCGGGCCGGGCGACCGCACGCGGCGCCTCACGTGGTGGCTGCACCGGTTCGCCACCCAGCCGTGCGTCGTGGTGCCGGACGCGCTGGACCAGCCGGTCGCCGTCGTCGACGTGCGTGACCTCGCCGCGTTCCTGGTCACCGCGGTTGAGCGCGGGACGTCCGGCCCCGTCACCGCGACCGGGCCCGTCGGCATGACGACGTATGGCGGGCTGCTCGAGGCGTGCCGGGCGGCCGTGGCGTCCGACGGCGGCCGGCCGGGCGAGATGCTCGTGGTGCCCGAGGCGGAGCTGCTCGCGGCGGGCGTCGAGCCGTGGCGCGACCTGCCGTTCTGGCTCCCGCGTGCGACCGCGCGCACGGCGTGGGACGTCGGCACGGCGCGGGCGCGCGAGCTCGGCCTCGCGTCGCGGCCGGTCGAGGAGTCGGTGGTCGACGCGTGGCGCTGGATGGCCGATGCCGGCCTGGAACATCCCGCGGATCCGGAGGCTCTCGTGCGACTCGCGGGGTGACCTCTGCGCAGGCCCGAGCTCAGGGGATCTGTCGCAGCAGGTCGGCCACCTCGGCCCGGAAGGCGGTACGGAAGCCGTCGTGCCCGGTCACCGCGGCGGGGAACACCTCGGTGACCGTCAGCATGCGGTCGGCCAGTCCGGCGTCCGGCCCGGCCGCCGCGTCATGCAACCGGTCCGCGAGGGGGTCGTCGAGCGGCAGCGGTCGTCCTTCCCGGTCGCGCCCGCGGCCGACGAACACTGCCCAGGCGGCGAGCGCGCGCACCGCACCCTGCGGCACGGTGCCGGCGGTGAGCAGCTCGGCCACGGCGTCGACGAGGCGCTGCGGCAGCTTCTGCGAGCCGTCGGTGGCGACCTGCAGGGTCGGGTGCCCGATCGTGGGGTTCGCGAAGCGCTCCAGGATCGACGCCCGGTACGCGTCGAGGTCGAGGCCGCTCGGCGCCGTGAGCGTCGTCACGACCTCGGACTGCAGCTGCCGTGCGAGCGCGGCGACCTCGGGGTCGGCCATCGCGGCGGCGATCGTGCGGTGGCCGCGCAGCGCGCCCAGGTAGGCCACGGCCGAGTGCGTGCCGTTGAGCAGGCGCAGCTTGGCCTGCTCGAAGGGGCCGACGTCGGCGGTCAGCGTCGCACCGGCGCGCTCCCAGGCGGGCCGGGGGCCGGCGAACCGGTCCTCGACGACCCACTGCAGGAAGGGCTCGGCGACGACGAGGGCCTCGTCGTGCAGGCCGAGCAGCGCCGTCGCCTGCGCGCGATGGGCAGTTGTGGTGGCCGGGGTGATGCGGTCGACCATCGTCGACGGGAACCGCACGGAGCCACCGAGCCAGGCGAGCACCGGCCCAGCACCGGGCACGGCGTCGAGCACCCCGACGACGAGCGCCTCGGTGGCGGCGCCGTTGCCGGCGAGGTTGTCGCACGAGACGACCGTCAGCGGGGCGCCGCCGGTCTGCGCGAACCGCCGGACCAGGCCGCGGGCGAGCGTGCCGACCGGGCTGAGCAGCGGTGCGTCGTCGGGCCGTCCGGCGACCTCCCGGCGCAGGGCGGCGACGTCGGCGGCGAGGTCCGGGTCGGTCAGGTCGGGGGAGCCGTCCGGCATGCGCCGGTAGCCCTTCTCCGACACGGTCAGGGTCACGACATGCGTCGTGGGCGCGGCGATCGCGGCGAGCACCCGGCCGGCCTCGGCGCGGGCGAACGCGACGTCGCGCACCGACGCGACGAGCCGGAGCGAGGACGCGTGGGCGTCGGTCGTCAGCACCCCGAACAGGCAGTCCTGCGGGCGGAGCTGCGCCACGACCGCCACGCTGCGCTGGGTCACGCCGAGGATTCCCCAACGGTCGTCGCCGGCCAGCGCGGCGGCGTCCTCGGTGAGCACGGCCTGGTGCGCGCGGTGAAAGGCGCCGATCCCGAGGTGCACGATGCCGACGCGGGTCGCCCTCGGGTCCACGGCCGGGCCGGTGACGGGGCCGGTGCGGCCGCGAGGCCAGCCGGCGGCGTCGAGCGTCGTCAGCGAGAGGCGCGGATGCGTCACGAAGCCGACTGGACGGTCCCGGCCCCGGCCGCCGCCAACTCCTCGGTCACGGCGGCGGGCGCCGCGGGCGCCGTCGACCCGCGCACCGTGAGCGACACGGGCATCGTGACGTTGCCGCCGTCGGAGTCGTCGTCGAGCAGCAGCTCCACGGCGGCGCGGCCGAGGCGCAGCAGCGGCACGGCGACCGTGGTGAGTGCTGGCGTCACCTGCGTGGCGCCCGGGATGTCGTCGAAGCCGACCACCGAGACCCGTCCGGGCACCATCCCGCCGCGCTGCCGGAGCCGGTCGATGATGCCCAGGGCCATGAGGTCGTTGTGCGCGATGACGGCGGTCGCGCCGCTGGCGGGCACCAGGTCGGCGGCAGCGACGCCGCCGTCGAACACGGTGGGGAAGTGACCGAGCAGCACCAGCTCGACGCCGAGCGCCGCAGCGGCGACCTCCAGGCCGCCCCGCCGCTCGCCGTCGGACCAGGATCCGGGTTGCCCCCCGGCGTACGCGACCCGCCGGTGCCCGAGGGCGTGCAGGTGGGCGAGCGCCTGCCGGACGCCGTCGAGGTTGTCCACCAGCACCGCGCGCAGGTGCTCGGACTCGCGGTTGACGAGGACTGCCGGCACGTCGATGGGCAGCGTCGCGAGGGCCTGGTCGGGCATCCGTGGCGAGCAGAGCACCAGGCCGGCGACCTGCTGGTCCATCCGCGCCATGATCTCGGCCTCGACGCGCGGGTCCTCGTCCGTGTCGGCGATGACGACCGAGAGCCCCGCGGTCCGTGCCTGCAGCTGGACGCCCTTGGCGACGGCCGCGAAGAACGGGTTCTGCAGGTCCGGGAGCAGGAGTCCGATGGAGCGGCCCGGGCCGGCCGGTCCGTTCGGCTGCAGGCTTCGGCGGCCGGGCCGGTAGCCGAGCTGCGCGGCGGCCCTCTCGACGCGCGCGCGGCGCTCCGGCGCCACGCGCTCGGGCTGCGCGAACGCCCGCGAGGCGGTCGCGAGGGAGACGTCGGCGACTCGGGCGACGTCGCGCAGTGAGGCCATCGGGGTCCTTCCGCTGCCCGTGGAGACGTTCCACGTGTGAGACTCCTCGTGAAACACTCGACACGAGGTGTCTCACGACGATTCATCAAGCCTACCTGCTGCGCGCTCAGATATGGTCACGCAGTTCGTTGCACGGTGTTTCACCCGGTGGTGCTGCACCGCGCGCTGCTCGACGAGGAGGAGCCGTGTCGGAGCTCGCAGCCGTCCAGCCCACGGTGGGGCCGTGGACGCTCCACCCCGACCGGGCGCTGCCCGCCGAGCCGGCGCTGCGCGGCGTCGCGCGCACCATCTACAGCCGTAGCTCCGCGCTGCCGCTGGTCTCGATGCACGGCCACGTCGACGCGGCGATGCTCGCCGCCGACGCCCCGTTCGGCAGCCCGGCCGACCTGCTCGTGTCCCCGGACCACTACCTCGTCCGGATGCTCATCTCCCAGGGCGTGCCGCACGACGCGCTCGGCGTGCCGCGCCGCGACGGCGGACCGGTCGAGGCGGACCCGCGCGAGGTGTGGCGCACCTTCTGCGCGCACTGGCACGTCTTCCGCGGCACGCCGTCCCGGTACTGGCTCGAGCACGTGCTCGTCGAGGTGCTCGGCGTCCGCGCGCGCCCGTCGTCGTCGACCGCCGACGCGCTGTACGACGAGATCAGCGCGCGGCTCGCCACGGACTCCTTCCGCCCGCTCGCGCTGGCCGAGCGCTTCCGGCTCGAGATGCTGGCGACCACTGACTCCGCCGTGGCGACCCTCGACGAGCACGCCGCGCTCGCCGCTCGGGGATGGGGCGAGCGGATCGTGCCGACGTTCCGTCCGGACCCCCTGCTCGAGGTCGGCAGGCTCGGGTGGGCGCGCGACGTCGGGCTGCTCGCCGAGCGCGCGGGCGTCGCGGTGGACTCCTACACGGGGTTCGTCGCGGCGCTCGAAGCCCGACGAGCGGCGTTCGCCGCAGCGGGCGCCCGGGCCACCGACCATGGTCACCTGTCCGCCGACACCACGCCGATGTCGGCTGCCGCGGCGAACCGGGTGTTCGACGCGGCGTTGCGCGGCACGGTCACCGACGCCGAGGCGGCGGCGTTCACGGCGCACATGCTCCACGAGATGGCGCGGATGGCGACCGAGGACGGCCTCGTCATGCAGCTGCACACCGGTGTGCTGCGCAACCACGACCGACGTGTGCATGCCGAGCGCGGCTCCGACGTGGGGTACGACATCCCGGTGCCCGGGGAGTTCACGCGGGCGCTGCGCGGGCTGCTGGAGTCGTTCGGCCACCATCCGCGGCTCCGGCTCGTCGTGTTCACCGTCGACGAGACGGCGTTCACGCGTGAGCTGGCCCCGCTGGCCGGCGTCTACCCGGCGATGCTGCTCGGCGCGCCGTGGTGGTTCCTCGACACCGCTGACGGGATGCGCCGGTTCCGGGAAGCGGTCACGGACACCGCCGGGTTCTACAACACCAGCGGGTTCGTGGACGACACGCGAGCCTTCCTCTCGATCCCGGCGCGCCACGACCTGTCCCGCCGCGTGGACGCGGGCTACCTCGCGCGCCTCGTCGTCGAGCACCGGCTGGACATGGACGAGGCGATCGAGACGGCAGTCGACCTGGCGTACCGACTGCCGCGGCGGGTGTACTCGGCCGAGCGCTGACGGCCGCGCACGACGCCGTCGGCCGCGTCAGACGCCGTCGGGGAAGCCCAGCTGCCGCCAGGCCTCGTAGGTGGCGACGGCCGCGGCGTTGGACAGGTTGAGCGATCGGCGTCCGGCGAGCATCGGGATGCGCACCCGGGTGGTGACGCGTGGGTGGGTTCGCGCCGTGTCGTCGAGGCCGGTCGGCTCCGGCCCGAACATCAGCACGTCGCCGTCGACGTAGGTGATGTCGGTGTGCCGCGTCGCCGCGCCGGTCGTGAACGCGAAGACGCGGGCGCCCGGCAGTGTCGCGAGCGCGGCGTCGAGCCCCGTGTGCACGACGACGTGGGCGAGGTCGTGGTAGTCGAGTCCCGCGCGGCGCAGGCGAGGCTCGTCGAGCTCGAACAGCGGGTCGACCAGGTGGAGCTCGGCGCCCGTCGCCGCGCACATGCGGATGGCGTTGCCGGTGTTTCCGGCGATCCGGGGCTCGTGGAACAGCACGCGCAGCACCCGCGCAGTCTCCCACCCCCGTGCTCCGCCTCCACCCCCGTCGCAAGTTTCGTGGGCCCGCGTGGTACCGATGTGGCGCGGGGAGCGTCGCCCGGACGACGGGCGCACGCCGGATTCGTGCGGGAGGGAACGTGTTTCGCGCCAATCCTTGACCGTTTCAGCCGTTCAGCCTAGGTTTCCCGGACAGCGCAGGGTGTCGGCCGCGACGCCGATACTTTCGCGCTCACATCGACGTGAGCAGGGGTGATCATGACGACGGTGCAGGAGCCTGCCGCGGCCTCCGTCAGCGGGTCCCCGAGCGAACCGTCGCCTGCCGCGTCGGGCCGGACGGCCGCCTCGACGGCCCGGACCACGGCCCGCCGTCGTCGGCGCGGGTGGCGCAGGTCTCTGCGGCGCGACTGGCAGCTGTACTCCCTCGCCGTCCTGCCGCTCGCCTTCTTCATCGTGTTCCGGTACCTGCCGATGGCGGGCAACGTCATCGCGTTCCGGCGGTTCCGCCCCGGCGGCAACATCTTCGGCGACGAGTGGGTCGGCCTGCACTACGTCGAGATGTTCATCCAGGACGAGCAGTTCTGGCACGTGTTCCGGAACACCCTGATGCTCGGTGGGCTCACCCTGCTGGTGGTCTTCCCGCTACCGGTCGTGCTGGCGCTCATGCTCAACGAGCTGCGCTCGCGACGGTTCAAGCGCGTCGTGCAGACCATCTCGTACCTGCCGCACTTCATGTCGATCGTCATCGTCGCCGGCCTCGTCTTCCAGCTCACGAGCCTGAACGGGACGGTCAACCAGATCGTCGAGTCCCTCGGGCTCGACCCGGTCCCGTTCATGCAGCGCGCGGACTGGTTCCGCACCATCTACGTGGGCTCGGAGGTCTGGCAGACCGTCGGCTGGGGGACGATCCTCTACCTCGCCGCGCTCACCACGATCGACCCGCAGCTCTACGAAGCGGCCCGCATCGACGGCGCCAACCGGTGGCAGCAGACGTGGCACGTGACCCTGCCCGGCATCCGCCCCACGATGGTCGTCCTGCTCATCCTCAACGTGGGCACGTTCATGGCCGTGGGCTTCGAGAAGGTCCTGCTGCTCTACAACCCCCTGCTGTACTCGACGGCCGACGTGATCTCCACGTACGTGTACCGGGTCGGCATCGTGTCGTCGAACTTCTCCTACGCCACGGCGATCGGCCTCTTCGAGGGTCTCATCGGCCTCACGCTGATCCTGTCGTCCAACGCGATCGCGCGTCGACTGGTGGGAGCGAGCCTGTGGTGACCACCGACCCGACGGAAGCTGCCGACCGCGTGACGGCCCCACGTCCGACGACGATCAAGGACAGCCGCGGCTACACCGTGTTCCGGTGGCTCAACGTCGCCACGCTGGCCGTGATCTCCTTCGTCACCCTGTACCCCTTCGTGAACCTCGTCGCCCAGTCGTTCAGCGGCGAGGCCTACATCAACTCCGGTCAGGTCAACCTCTGGCCGCGCGGCTTCAACACGACGACCTTCGAGGTCGTCATGGGCGACTCGATGTTCTGGCGCAACTACGGCAACACCGTGCTCTACACGGTGGTCGCCACGGTCATCGCGATGGTGCTGACGACGACGTACGCGTACGTCATCTCGAAGCGGCACCTGCGGGGCCGGACGGTTCTCGTCGGGATGGCCGTCTTCACGATGTTCTTCAACGGCGGCCTGATCCCGAACTACGTGCTCATCAACACGATCGGCTTCAAGAACACCATCTGGGCGATTGTCATCCCGAACGCCATCAGCGTGTTCAACCTGCTGGTGATGAAGTCGTTCTTCGAGAACTTCCCCGAGGAGCTCGAGGAGGCCGCCGCCATCGACGGGCTGAGCACCTACGGCATCTTCTTCCGCATCGTGCTGCCGCTCAGCAAGGCGGTCGTCGCCACGATGGTGCTGTTCTACGCGGTCGCGTTCTGGAACTCCTGGTTCTCGGCGTTCCTCTACATGGACGACGCGAAGCTCTACCCGGTGACCGTGTACCTGCGGAACCTCCTCGCGGCGGCGACGACCGCCGACTCGGTGCAGGGCGGCGGCGGCTCCGACCTCACGCAGGTGGCCGCGAACGTGCAGGCCGTGACCATGGTGCTCACGGTCCTCCCGATCATCTGCCTCTACCCGTTCGTCCAGAAGTACTTCGTGTCGGGCGTGATGCTCGGCTCGGTGAAGCAGTGACCCGACGGTCGCGGGGGCGACCGTCCACCCTGGAAGGGAGAACCATGACCAGCACACGGAAGCGCGGCGCGGCGTCGGTGGCGACGTTCGCCGCGCTCGGCCTGGCCCTCGCGGCCTGCTCGGGCGGTGGGAGCGGTGACGACTCCAAGGGCGAGGGCGTGCCCGAGAGCGGCTACGTCGGCGCGATGGACGACTTCGAGGTCGGCACGACCTTCGTCGCCACGGAGCCGGTCGAGTTCTCGATCCTCTACCGGGACCACCCGAACTACCCGCTGAAGGAGGACTGGCGGTTCCTGACGGCGCTCGAGGAGAACCAGAAGGTCACCTTCGACATCGTGAGCGCCCCGCTGAGCGACTGGGATCAGCGCAAGGGCCTGCTCATCGGTGCCGGCGACGCGCCGGAGATCATCACGGTGACCTACCCCGGCCAGGAGCGTCAGTTCATCGCCGGTGGCGCGATCCTCCCGGTCAGCGACTACCTCGAGTACATGCCGAACTTCCGGGACAAGGTCGAGCGCTGGGGCCTGCAGGAGGACATCGACAAGCTGCTGGTGCAGGAGGACGGCAAGTACTACCTGCTGCCCGGCGTGCGGGAGTCCGTACGTCCGCAGTACACCTACGCGGTGCGCACGGACGTGTGGGACGAGCTCGGCCTCAGCTATGCGCCCGAGACGTTCGACGACTTCCGGGCCGACCTCGAGAAGGTCAAGGCCGCTCACCCCGACGTCTGGCCGTTGACCGACCGCTGGTCCACGAACGGTCCGCTCGAGGCGACTCTCAGCTTCGCGGCGCCGAACTTCGGCACCGCAGCCGGCTGGGGCTACGGCGAGGGCGTGTGGTGGGACGAGGACGCCGGTGAGTTCGTCTACACCGGCGCCACCGACGAGTACCGCTCGCTCATCGAGTACTACGCCGGCCTCGTCGCGGACGGCCTGCTCGACCCCGAGGCGATCACGCAGGACGACGACCAGGCCCAGCAGAAGCTGCTCGGGCCAGGCGCTCGCCATCGGCGCGAACGACCAGGAGATCCTGCGCTACCGCGACACGTTCGCCGAGCTCGGCAACGAGGCCGACGTGCGCCTCATCCGGGTGCCGGCCGGGCCGGCGGGCGACAACCTCGCCCCGGGTGGTCGCCTCGTCAACGGTCTGATGATCTCGTCCGCGGCCGCCGACTCGGAGCACTTCGTGGCGATGCTGCAGCTCGTCGACTGGCTGTTCTACTCCGACGAGGGTCTCGAGTTCGCCAAGTGGGGCATCGAGGGCGAGACGTTCACCCGTGAAGGCGACGCGCGCGTCCTGGCGGACGACATCGACATGAACGGCCTGAACCCGGAGGCGTCGAAGCAGCTCAACGTCGACTTCGGCTTCCACAACGGCGCGTTCATGCTCGAGCACGGCTCGACGACGGACCTGGACCGCTCGATGCTGCGCGACGAGGTCGTCGACTTCGTCGAGTCGATGGAGGACAAGGAGGCCCTGCCGCTCCCGCCACCGTGGCCGCTCGACGAGCTCGAGCGCGAGCAGGTCACCCTGTTGCAGACGCAGCTCAAGGACCACGTGTGGCAGAACACCGCGCAGTTCATCCTCGGCCAGCGGCCGATGAGCGAGTGGGACGCCTACGTCGCCGAGCTCGAGGGTCTGGGCATGGGCCAGTACCTCGACGTGGTCAACACCGCGCAGCGGGACTTCGCCGAGGCGAGCAAGTAGCCCGGCAGCGCGGGGAGTGGGTCGGACGGTGATCGAGGTCTCGGCGGCGCCGGTCGGCGCGCTGACGCCGGCGTGGCGCCGCTGCGTCGGGACGGGCCGCATGAACCTGTCCCTGCGCCAGGGGCACGTCGAGGCGTTGCGCGCCGCCCGGGCCGAGATCGGCTTCGAGATGATCCGCGGTCACGGGATGCTCAGCGACGACATGGGGATCCACCGGCCCTACGAGTGGCAGGGCGGGCGTCGCGTCCGGCACGCGTTCGGTTACCTGGACCAGGTGCTGGACGGCTACCTCGCCGTCGGCGTCCGGCCCTTCCTCGAGCTCGGCTTCATGCCCGAGGGGCTGGCGTCGGGTGACCAGACGGTGTTCTGGTGGCGCGGCAACGTGACGCCGCCCCGCTCGTACCGCGAGTGGGCGGGGCTGGTCACCGCCACCCTGCGACACCTCGTGGACCGGTACGGCCTCGACGAGGTCGCCCGGTGGCCGATCGAGGTGTGGAACGAGCCGAACCTCGCTCACTTCTGGCAGGACGCGGACAGGGACGAGTACCTCCGGCTCTACGAGACGACCGCGCGTGCGGTCAAGGACGTCGACGCGCGGCTGCAGGTGGGCGGCCCGGTGCTCTCGCCGGGCGCGGACGACTGGTGGGCGCCGTTCGCGGAGTTCGTGACGGCGCGCGACGTGCCCGTGGACTTCGTGAGTCGGCACGCCTACACCTCCGGCCCGGCGCAGCACGTGCCCTTCGGCGTGTACCAGGACCTCCGCCCGCCGCAGGACCTGCTGGACCAGTTCGACGCACCGCGGCGGCACCTGGCGGGCACCGCGCTCGCGGGCCTGCCCGTCCACATCAGCGAGTTCAACACCTCCTACCGGCCGGACAGCCCGGTGCACGACACCGCCTACAACGCCGCGTACCTCGCGCCGGTCCTCGCCGGGGGCGGCGACCTCGTCGACTCGTTCTCCTACTGGACGGTGAGCGACGTCTTCGAGGAGGAGGGTGTGCCGACGGCGGTCTTCCACGGCGGGTTCGGGCTGCTGGCCCACGGCCTGGTGCGCAAGCCCACCTTCCACCTGTACGCGTTCATGGCGCGCATGGGCGAGGTGGTCCTCGCTCGCGGCGAGGACCACCTGGTCACCCGTCATCCCGACGGCCATCTCGCCGTCCTCGCGTGGCATCCGGTGGACGGCTCGCCGATGACGCCGTCGGGCGGGCATCGCGTGCGGCTGGCGGTCCCGGTGGCGCACGCGCGGCAGGTGTTCGTGGTGCGTCGGCGCGTGAACGAGGCCGACGGGAACGCGTGGAGCGCGTGGCGCGAGCTGGGCCGGCCGGCGTCGCCGACGTCCGCCCAGCTGGACCTGCTGCACGACGCCTCGGCGCCCGCCGTCGAGCACCGCTCGGTGCCCGTGGCGGGCGGCCGGGTCGAGCTCGACCTGCCGCTCGCGCGACACGAGGTGACCTGCGTCGAGGTGTGGCCGGTGCGCGACGAGACGCCCGCGTGGCTCGATGACGCGCGCATCCCCGGCTACGCCTCCGACGAGGGAGCGGGCGCGGAGCTGCCGCGAGGAGAGGTGGGGACGAGATGAGCGTGGCTGCCGGGCCGGGTCGACCGGGTGCCGCGGATCGGACGGTGGGGACGGGGGCGTTGTCCCGCGCGTCGACCGTCGCCTACTGGTTCCTCGTCGTCGGGGGACTCCTGGTGCTGACGACGGCGCCGGGGCTCGTGCCGTTGGTGCTCCTCGCCCGGGACGTGAGCAACGTGCCGCTCGCCGCGCTGCTGCTCCTGCCGGTGGGCCCGGCGGTGTCCGCGGCCTTCTTCGCCTGGCGACGGTTCGAGGCGGAACGCGACCAGACGCCGGCCCGGCACTTCTGGCGTGGGTACCGGCTCAACGCTGCGGACGCCGTGCGGGTGTGGGCCGCGGGGCTGGCGGTCCTGAGCGTGCTCGCGGTGAACCTCACGCACCTCGAGGTGGTCTCGATGCCGGCGGTCGTGGGGGTGCTCAGCGGCGTCGTCGCGGCGTTGGTGCTGGTGGGGTTGACGCATGCCCTCGTGGTGGTGAGCGTGTTCAGCTTCCGCCTGCGCGACGTCGTCCGGATCGCTGCGTACGTGACGTTCGGCAAGCCCTGGGCGTCCCTCGGGGTGCTGTCGCTCGCAGTGCTGGCGCTCGGCGTCGTGCTGCTGACGTCGGACTGGGTGCTGGTGCTGCTCGCCTCGGTCTTCACGTTCCTGGTGTGGCGGAACGCACGCCCGGTCGTGGACGAGGTGGCCCGGCGGTTCGTCGTCGACGCCCCTGAGGCGATCGAGGCGACGGCCTGGGCGGGCCGCGACGTGCGTCGCCCTTAGGCCTCCGCCGCCAGGACGTCGAGCACCTGGGCGCCGTAGCGCTCCTTCTTCGCGGCGCCGATGCCGGTGATCCCGCCGAGCGCGTCGAGCGTGGCCGGGCGGCGGAGCGCCAGCTCGCGCAGGGTGGCGTCGTGGAACACCACGTAGGCGGGCACGCCCTGCTCCTTGGCGGTCGCGGCGCGCCAGGACCGCAGGCGCTCGAACAGGGCCGCCTGCCCGGTGTCGAGGTCGGCGGCCGCCGCGGGGGCCCCGGCGCGCCGGGCGCCGGACGTCGACCGCGTGCGTGCGGGCGGGGCGTGCCGCAGCGGCACCGGCCGGGCCCCGGAGCAGCACCTCGGCGCTCGCGTGGCGTGGCGCGCAGCGTGCCGTACCCGTCGGTGTCGACGCCGAGCAGCCCCTGGGCGAGCAGCTGGCGCACGACGCCGCGCCACTCGCCGTCCGAGAGGTCCGCGCCGATGCCGAACACACTGAGCGAGTCGTGCCCGAGCGATGCCACGCGCGGCGTCGTCTTACCGAGCAGGATGTCGATGAGGTGGCCGGCGCCGAACCGCTGATTGCGCTCGCGCTCCAGCCGGACGATCGCCGACAGCAGCTTCTGGGCGGCGACCGTGCCGTCCCAGGTGCTGCGGCGGCGCGAGGCAGGTGTCGCAGTTGCCGCACGGTGCGGACTCCTGGCCGAAGTACGCCAGGCAGCTGCACGCGCCGGCACTCGACGGTCTCGCACAGCGCGAGCATCGCGTCGAGGTGCGCGCCGAGCTGCCGCCGGTGCGCGGCGTCGCCCTCGGAGGTGTCGATCAGCCGGCGCTGCTGCACCACGTCCTGCAGGCCGTAGGCGAGCCACGCCGTCGAGGGCAGGCCGTCACGCCCGGCGCGCCCGGTCTCCTGGTAGTAGCCCTCGACGGACTTGGGCAGGTCGAGGTGGGCGACGAATCGCACGTCGGGCTTGTCGATGCCCATGCCGAAGGCGATGGTCGCGACCATGACCAGGCCGTCCTCGCGCAGGAACCGCGACTGGTTCGCCGCGCGAACGGCCCGTCGAGGCCCGCGTGGTACGGCAGGGCCGGCGACACCGTGCTCGGTCAGGAAGTCGGCCGTCTGCTCGACCGATGCGCGGGACAGGCAGTAGACGATGCCGGCGTCGCCGGGGTGCTCCGTGCGGATCAGGTCGAGCACCTGGGCGCGCGGGTTCTCCTTGCGCCACGATGCGGTACTGGATGTTGGGCCGGTCGAAGCTGGCGACGAAGTGCCGCGCGTCGCTCGAGGTGCAGCCGCTGTGGCGATCTCGTCGTGCGTGGCTCGGGTGGCCGTGGCGGTGAGCGCGATGCGCGGCACGTCCGGCCAGCGCTCGTGCAGCACCGACAGCGCGCAGGTAGTCGGGCCGGAAGTCGTGGCCCCACTGCGACACGCAGTGCGCCTCGTCGATCGCGAAGAGCGCGATGCGGCCCCGGTCGAGCAGGTCCAGCGTGCTTCCGACGCGCAGCCGCTCGGGGGCCAGGTAGAGCAGGTCCAGCTCGCCTGCGACGAACGCCCGCTCGACGCGCGGCGCGTTCGTCGAGGTCCTGGGTGGAGTTGAGGAAGCCGGCGCGGACGCCGAGCGCGGACAACGCGTCCACCTGGTCCTGCATGAGCGCGATGAGCGGTGAGACGACGACGCCGACGCCCGGCCGGACCAGGGCCGGGATCTGGTAGCACAGCGACTTGCCGCCGCCGGTGGGCATGAGCACCAGCGCGTCGCCGCCGCGCGACCACGGTGCTCGATGACGTCGCCCTGGGCGCCCCGGAACGACGTCGTACCCGAAGACGGTGCGCAGCACCTCGAGCGGGTCGCGCAGCGGCCCGTCGTCGGCCGACGGTCGACGCTCGGCGGGCGGGCCCGCGACGGCGCCGGGTGGGCTGACTGCGGCGTGCGGCTCGACCTCGTCGGGTGGTGCGTCGTCGTACGCCGGGTCGTACGGCGGCTCGACGAGGACTGCCCACTCCATCACCCGGACACCCTACGTGCCACGTCCGACGCCGCCGGCGCCCTTCCACACCCGGCGTGACGGCTCAGTAGATCGCCCGGCCCCGCGCGTCCGGCACGCCGGACGCGCGCCAGAAGTAGCTGCGCACCTGGTCGCGCCACTCGCGCGCGCAGCGCTCCTGCTCCTCGAGCAGGGCGGCCACGCGGGCGTGCACGTCCGCCGGCACGGCGCCCTCCAGTGCCGCCCACTCCGCACGCATCTCGACCGTGCGTGCGTGCCCCGCCCACCGGGAGTCGTAGATGTGCTGGATCACCGTGCTGCCCGAGTGCAGCACGTGGCCGTAGGGCACGTGGTGGAAGAACAGCAGCAGCTCGTCGGGGCAGGTCTCGCGCGACTCGTAGATGTCGCGCCACGGCGCCGGGTACTGGCCGGTGAACCCCGTGCCGGTCGCGCGCGTCCGGTCCACCCCGATGCCGTCGCGGTCGGCGAAGTGGTAGGTGCCCCACGGGCTGTACTCGTACCCGTCGACGGCCGGCCCGTAGTGCGAGCCGGGGGCCACCATGAACCCCACGCCGAGCGGTGCGGTGTAGCTCTCGTAGACGGCGCCGGAGTCGTCCATGAGCCCGTGCAGCGCGGCCGTGCGTGCGCCGTCGTCCGGACCGAACGTGAGCCCGATCCACTCGTCGAGCAGGGCGGTGGGGTCGAGCGCCGGGTCCCAGCCCAGCCGCCCGAACGCGTAGAGGTTCGCCTGGGCCAGCGGGTGCCCGGTCCAGAACTCGTCCGTCCCGACGTTCGAGATGCCGACGACGCCGCCCCGCCCGACGACGTCGGCCAGCCTCGGCCCGCCCTCGCCCCAGAACCTGAAGCGCAGCACCTGCGACCACTGCGGCCCGAGGTAGGCCACGTGCCGCTGCTGACCCGTGTACTCCTGCGTGACCTGCAGCTCGACGGCCATGCGGGTGCGCGGCATCGCGGCCAGGACCGGCGAGACGGGCTCGCGCGCCTGGAAGTCGATCGGCCCGTACTTGACCTGGAGCACCACGTTGTCGTCGAAGCGGCCGTCGAGCGGCGCGAAGTGGTCGTGCGCCGCCCGGGCCCGGTCCGTCGACCGGTCGCGCCAGTCCTGGTGGTGGTCGTAGACGAACGCCCGCCAGCACACCGTGCCACCGTGGGGGGCGAGCGCCCGGGCCAGGAGGTTCGCGCCGTCGGCGTGGTCGCGGCCGTAGGCGAACGGGCCCGGTTGACCCTCGCTGTCCGCCTTCACCACGAAGCCGCCGAGGTCCGGGACGACGCCGTACACGCGATCCACCGCGTCGGCCCACCAGCGCTGCACGGCGGGGTCCTGCGGGTCGGCGGACGTCAGCCCGCCCAGCGTCATGGGGGCGGCGAAGCTCACCGACAGGTGCACCCGGATGCCGTACGGCCGGAAGCACTCGGCCAGCCGCGCGACGTCGGGCAGGTGGTCGGTGAGCAGGCGCGTCTCCGTGGCGTGCACGTTCACGTTGTTGAGCCCGACGGCGTTCACGCCCGTCGCGGAGAGGAGGCGGGCGTAGGCGCGCACGCGCCGCAGGTCGGCCCGCACGTGACCGCCCGAGTAGAACAGGGAGTCGCCCGCGTACCCGCGCTCCACCTGTCCCATCACGGGATGCACCGTCATGTTGTCCCAGTGGTCCAGCATGCGCAGCGGCGTGGACGGCTCGTGCCGCCCGACGACGCCGGGCGCGGGCTCGGCGTCGAAGGCCGCCTCGCCGTGACGCACCACGTGCCAGAAGCCCGCCAGGAGCCCCCGGCCGGTCCCGGCCCGGACGACGAGCGCTGCCTCGCGGTCGACCTCGAACCCCTCGGGTCCGGTGCGGTCGGTGCGGTCGGTGCGCCCGGCGTCGAGGACGAGCACGAGGTCGGCTGCCGTGACGTCGTCGGTCAGCGACCCGCCGTGCCGCGCCGCAGCCTCGGCCACCTCGATGCGGATGGTCGCGGCGAGGTCGTCGGTGCCGCCGACCACAGCGGTGCGGCGCCTGCCCACGGCCGCCGTCGCGCCGTCGGGCAGCCAAGCGGGGTGCCAGGTGGCGTCCCCGACAGGGTGCCCGACGGCGCGCTCGGGTTCACCAGTCATGGACGGTGCCGTCCTTGAGTCGGTTGAACGGCAGGTAGGCCGCCTGGTACGGGTGCGCGGACGCCGCGTCGTCGTCGTACGTGACCCCGAGGCCCGGCTCGTCACCGGGGTGCAGGTACCCGCCCGACCACGTGAACGTCTGGTGGAACACCTCGTCGGTGGCGCGGTTGTGGACCATGTACTCCTGGATGCCGAAGTTGTGGATCGCGAGGTCCAGGTGCAGCGCGGCCGCCATGCCGACGGGGGACACGTCGGTCGGCCCGTGGAACCCGGACTTGATCTGGTACTGCGCGGCGAAGTCCACGATCCGGCGTAGGCCGGTGACGCCGCCGGCGTGCGTGACCGACGACCGCACGTAGTCGATGAGCTGCTCGCGGATCAGCGTCTGGTAGTCCCACACGGTGTTGAACACCTCGCCGATGGCGAGCGGCGTGGTCGTGTGCTGCCGGACGAGGCGCAGCGCGTCCTGGTTCTCGGCCGGGGTGCAGTCCTCGAGCCAGAAGAGGTCGAACGGTTCCAGGGCCTTGCCGAGCCGGGCCGCCTGGATCGGGGTGAGCCGGTGGTGCGCGTCGTGCAGGAGCGGGAGCTCCGGGCCGAACTCCGCGCGGACCGCCTCGATGACGCCCGGGACGTGCCGCAGGTAGGCGCGGGGGTCCCAGTCCTCCTCGGCGGGCAGGGGTGCGCGCTGCGCGGGCTCGTAGTCGTAGCGCCCGGACGTGCTGGGCTGCGCGGCCACCCCGTAGACCTTGTCGATGCCGGGTACCGACGTCTGCACGCGGATGGACCGGAACCCGTCGGCCAGCTGCGCGCGGATGGAGTCGAACAGCTCCGGCAGGTCGCGGCCGGAGGCGTGGCCGTACGCCATGATCCCCGTCCGCGACGCGCCCCCGAGCAGCTGGTACAGCGGCATGCCGGCGAGCCGCGCCTTGATGTCCCACAGGGCCATGTCGACGGCCGCGATCGCCGCCATGGTCACGGGCCCGCGGCGCCAGTACGCGCTGCGGTACAGGAACTGCCACGTGTCCTCGATGGCGTGGGCGTCGCGGCCGACGAGCAGGGGCACGACGTGATCGGCCAGGTAGGAGGCCGCGGCGAGCTCGCGGCCGTTGAGCGTCGCGTCACCCAGCCCGACGACGCCGTCCTGGGTCGTGACGCGCAGGGTGACGAAGTTGCGGCCCGGGCTGGTGACGAGCACCTCGGCCGAGCGGATGGTCGAGCCGGCGGGCATGGGTCTCCTTGGTGCGTGCGTGCGTGCGTGCGTCGTGGGTCGTTGGGTGGCGGGTGGGTCCGGTCGGGCTCGGGTCAGATGGCACGCAGGGCCGGTGCGAGCCTGCGGGCCTGTGCGGCCGCCGGTCCGGTGGAGCCGCGGACGACCAACGCGACGGGCAGGCGGTACGTCCCGTGCACGGCGTCCGTCACCGCGTCCGGCGCGATCAGCAGGTCGACGGCGATGCGGCCGAGCAGGTGCAGGGAGACCTGCACGGTGGTCAGCGCGGGCGAGACGTACGTCGAGGCGGGTACGTCGTCGAAGCCGATGACGGAGACCTCCTCCGGTACGAGCACCCCGCGCTGCCGCAGCCGGTCGAGGAGGCCGACGGCCATGAGGTCGTTGTGCGCGACCACCGCGGACACCCCGCCGGCCACGACCAGGTCGCCCGCCGCGACGCCGCCCGCGAAGGTGGTCGGGAAGTGCCCGAGGTGCGTCAGCTCGACGTCGGCCCGGGCGGCCGCCGCACCCACGCTGCGGCTGCGCTCGCGCTCGGACCAGCTACCGGGCTTGCCGCCGGCGTAGGCGATGTGCCGGTGGCCGAGCGCGTGCAGGTGCCGCACGGCTTGCCCGATGCCGCCGGCGTTGTCGACGACCACCGAGGGCACCCCGGGCGCCTCCCGGTTCACCAGCACGATGGGCGGCGCGATGTCGAGGTGCGTCAGCACGTGGTCCGGCATGCGGGGCGAGCACATGACGATGGCGTCGACCTGCGACGCCATCTCGCGGACCAGCTCGACCTCGAGGTGCGGGTCCTCGTCGGAGTCGGCGACGAGCAGGGACAGGCCGGCCATCCGCACGCGGTGCTGGATGCCTTTGGTCACCCCGGAGAAGTACGGGTTGTGCAGGTCCGGCACCACGAGGCCGAGGCGCCGGGGTGGCGGGTAGAGCTCGCGTCTGTAGCCGAGCTCGGCGGCAGCCCGCTCGACGCGGGCGCGTCGCACGGCGGTGACGATGCCCGGGTGGGAGAGGGCGCGCGACGCCGTCGCGGGGGAGACGCCGGCGGCCTGCGCGACGTCGCGGAGCGTGACCATGGGACCTCCGGGCAGTGAAACCGCGGTGCAGAGGCATCTCATCATGTTTCATGCGGAGTCACAACGGTCAGCCGCGACCGAGCGGGCGAGGTGGCTGGCGTTGCCGATGGCCCGCGCGAGACCACGGCCTCTACCTGAGCGTTTGCATCTGGACTGGCCACCCCCTTGATCCGCGTCGCGAAGCGGGCAACGATGAGCGCCGTGCCCCGATCCGTGTAACTGCTGTTTCACCGGAGAGCTGATGAGCGCCCTCGACGTCCTGCGCGCCTGCCGTCTGGTGCCCGTCGTCGTGCTCGACGACGCCTCGGACGCCGCCTCGCTCGCGAGCGCCCTTGTCGCGGGCGGTCTCCCCGTCGCGGAGGTGACCTTCCGCACTGCGGCCGCGTCGGACGCCATCCGCGTGATCGCCGACCGCGGGGACGTGCTGGTCGGCGCGGGCACCGTCCTGACGGCGGCGCAGGTCGACGAGGCCGTGGCAGCCGGCGCGCGGTTCGTCGTCTCCCCGGGGCTCAGCCGCGCGGTGGTGGACCGGTGCCGCGAGCACGGCGTGCTGGCGGTACCCGGCGCGGTCACGCCCACCGAGGTGATGTCGACCCTCGAAGCTCGGGCTCACCACGGTGAAGTTCTTCCCCGCCGGTGCCTCGGGCGGCGCGGCGGCCGTCTCGGCGCTCGCGGCGCCGTTCGCCGGGGTGGCCTGGGTGCCGACGGGCGGCATCGGGCCCGACGACCTGCGCGAGTACCTCGACCTGCCCGGGGTCGTCGCCGTCGGCGGTTCCTGGATGACGCCGCGTGACGCCATCGCGGCCCGCGACGTCGGCCGCATGACGCGGCTCACGGCCGAGGCGGTCGCGCTGGCGACAGGAAGCGCGCGGTGACCGGCATGTCGATCCTGCCTGCGGAGCAGTGCCGGTACGACGCCGTCGCCCTCGGCGAGGTGATGCTCCGGCTGGACCCCGGCGAGGGCCGCGTGCGCACCGCGCGGACCTTCCGCGTCTGGGAGGGCGGCGGCGAGTACAACGTCGCGCGCGGGCTGCGCCGGGTGTTCGGGCTGCGCACCGCCGTCGTCACGGCGCTCGCCGACAACGAGGTGGGTCGGCTCGTGGAGGACTGCATCCTTGCCGGTGGCGTGGACACGGCCTTCATCCGCTGGGCCCCGTACGACGGCGTCGGGCGGGCCGTGCGGAACGGGCTGAACTTCACCGAGCGCGGCTTCGGGGTGCGGGGCGCCCTCGGGGTGTCCGATCGCGGCCATACGGCGGTGTCCCAGCTCGGCCCGGGCGACGTGGACTGGGACGCGGTCTTCGGGCAAGGCGTGCGGTGGCTGCACACCGGCGGCATCGCGGCGGCTCTGAGCGACTCGATGGCGGAGCTGGTCGTGGAGGCCGTCGCAGCCGCCCATCGGCACGGGGTCGTCGTCTCCTACGACCTCAACTACCGGGCGAGCCTGTGGCGTGCGGCCGGCGGGCAGGCCCGCGCGCAGCAGGTGAACCGCGCCGTGGCCCCGCACGTGGACGTGATGATCGGCAACGAGGAGGACTTCACGGCGGCCCTCGGCTTCGAGGTGGCCGGTGTCGGTGCGGACCTCGCGGAGCTCGACGTGGACGCGTTCGCGTCGATGGTCGCCGATGTGGCGGCCCAGTACCCGAACCTGCACGTGGTCGCGACGACGCTGCGCACGGTGCGCTCGGCGACCGTCAACGACTGGGGCGCCATCGCGTGGTCGCGGCAGAGCGGGACCGTGCGCGCGACGCAGCGCGACGGTCTCGAGGTGCTGGACCGGGTGGGGGGCGGCGACTCGTTCGCGGCGGGGCTCGTCTTCGGGTTGCTGGGGGGAGCGGACCTGCGCACGGCGCTGGAGCTCGGCGCGGCGCACGGGGCGCTCGCGATGACGACGCTGGGCGACGTCTCGATGGCGACCGAGGCGGAGGTGCGCGCGCTCGCGGCGGGTGGCGGCGCCCGCGTCACCCGCTGACCCCGGCTCAGTGCACGCGCGGGGGTGCCGTGCTCTCGCGGACGACGAGCTCGGTCGCCAGGTCGATGCGCAGGTTGCTCGGCTCCTGGCCGCGCGCGATGTCGAGCACCATCCGGGCGGCGGTCGCGGCCATCTCCTGCAGCGGCTGGCGCACCGTCGTCAGCGGCGGACCGATCCAGGCCGCCACCGGTAGGTCGTCGTAGCCCACTACCGACAGGTCGTCCGGCACGTGCAGGCCGCGCTCGCGGGCCGCCCGCAGCACCCCGAGGGCCTGCAGGTCACTGCCGGCGAAGATCGCCGTCGGCGGCTCGGGCAGGTCCAGCAGGTCCGAGCCGTGGTCGTAGCCGCCGCCGACGAAGAAGTCGCCGTGCCGCACGAGCGACGGGTCGACGGGGACCCCCGCCTCTTCGAGCGCGGTGCGGTAGCCGTCGATGCGGGCCCGTGAGCACATGACGTCGGCCGGGCCGGCGATCACTGCGATGCGCCGGTGCCCGAGGGCGAGCAGGTGCCGGGTGGCTGCGAGGCCGCCGTTCCAGTTGTTCGAGCCGACGGTGGGGACGTCCGCGGGCGGCTCCCCGGCGGTGTCGACGACGACCACCGGGATCGAGCGCGCCGCGAGCTGCCGGCGCTGCGAGACGTCCAGCCCGGAGAGCACGAGGATGACGCCGAGCGGCGGCCGGGCCAGCAGGTCGTCGAGCCACTCCTGCGGGGGCCGGTGCGCGCCGCCCAGCTCGGAGAGCACGACGCCGACCCGGTTGGCGGCCGCGACCTGCTCGACGCCCTTGATGAGCTCGACCGCCCACGCGAAGTCCAGGTCGTGGATCACCAGGTCGATGAGCCGCGCCGTCGTCGCGGTGCGGGTGCGCCGGCGCCGGTAGCCGTGCCGTTCGATGACGGCCTCGACCCGCGCACGGGTGGCGGCCGAGACGTCGGCTCGCCCGTTCAGCACCTTCGAGACGGTGGGGACGGACACGCCGGCCTCAGCCGCGATCTCCGCGATGGTGATGGTGGTCTCGGTGGCCACGCCTCCGCCTCCGCCGGTGCCCGGTACGTTCGTCGGTCAACGTAGCACCGGGGCAGCTCACCCTCGGACGCGTGCCGCGCGGACGGATCTCGCGTCGGTGGGATGATCGGCCCGTGACAGACGCACCCTCCGCCCGGCCCGGGCAGCGCGCCGGCGTCGGCCACGCCCTCCTCGTCCTCGAGGGCCTGATCCTGCTGGCCACGGCCCCCGGCGCAGTGGGCCTCGTCCTGCTGGGCCGGGCGCCCGCGGTCGCGCTCGTTGCCCTCATGCTCGTGCCGGCCGGCCCCGCGCTCGCGGCCGCCCTGTTCGTGTGGCGCCGGCTCGAGGGCGGGTCCACCGACGGCGTCGTGCCGCTCTTCCGGCGCGGTTACCGCGTGAGCGGGCTCGACGGGCTGCGCGTCTGGCTGCCGGTCGCGGCCGTCCTGGCGGCGTTCGGCACGCTGCTGGAGCGCCTCGACTCGGAGGCGCTGCGTGCGCCCGCCGCCGTCGGGGTCGCGTGCGTGGTGCTCGGCGCGATCGTGTGGGCGTGGGGCGCGCACCTGCTCGCCGTGGCCGCCGTCTTCAGCTTCCGCCTGTTCGACACGGTGCGGGTCGCCGCCTTCATGGTGCTCGGGCGCCCGCGCGCGACGCTCGCCGTCCTCGTCCTCGGCGTGGCGGTCGTGGCCGCGGGGTGGGCGGCGGGACCGTGGGTGCTCGTGCCGACGGCGTCGGTCGTGAGCCTGCTGCTCTGGTACGCCGAGCGCGGGTTGCTCGCGGAGGTGCAGCGGCGGTTCGTCGACGCCGAGCCGCACCCGGACGGAGAGGACGTGTGACGGACGTGGTCGAGACGGGTCGGCTCGGGGGGATCGCCTGGGCGTTGCGCGGCACGGGGCCGGGTGCGCCCGTGCTGGCGCTGCACGGTGTGACGGACTCGGGTGCCTGCTGGTGGCCGGCGACCGAGCACCTGACGGCGGACCGGCGGGTGCTGACCGTCGACGCGCGGGGGCACGGCGGCTCCGACCTCACGGACGAGCCCTTCACCATCGCGGCCCTTGCCGCCGACGCCGCGGCGGTGCTCCGCGCGGTCCTCGGCGAGCCGGCCGTCGTGCTCGGCCACTCGATGGGCGGCCTCGTCTCGGAGGAGCTCACGCTCACCGAGCCGGGCCTGGTGACCGCGCTCGTCCTGGAGGACCCGGCGTGGCTCGCGACCCATGACGCCCGCAACGACCGGGGCGCGCCCGTCTGGCTGCCCGACGTCGTCGCGAGCGCCGTCGGCCGCACGCGCGAGGAGGTCCTCACCACGGGTCGTGCGGAGAACCCGACCTGGCCCGACGACGAGCTCCAGGCGTGGACGGATGCGCGCCTCGCGCTGAACCCGGGTCTCACCGCGGGCACGCACCGCTGGGCGGACCGGAACTGGGTGGAGGCGATGGTCGGCGTCCATGTGCCCGTGACGCTGATCACCGGCGACACCACGCTCGGGGCGCTCGTCGACGACGCGCAGGTCGCCCGCGCGCACGAGCTGCTGGGTGACCTCACGCACGTGGCGATCCCCGGCGTCGGGCACTGCATCCGCCGCGAGGATCCTGCGGCCTTCCGTGCGGCGCTCGACGCGGCCCTGGCCAGGGCTGATGCGGCCCGCTAGTACGGTGAACGCGTGACTGCCGGCCCGATCACCGTCCGCCCCGCTCTCCCGACGGACGCGGTCGCGATCCGCGACATCGTGCAGCCGTACGCCGAGACGCGCATCCTCCTGGCCAAGGAGCTCGTCGGCTACTTCGAGGCGATCCCGGAGTTCCTGGTGGCGACCGACGACGCCGGAACGGTGGTGGGCTGCGGCGCGCTGCACGTCATGTGGTCGGACCTGGCGGAGGTGCGCACGCTGGCGGTGGACCCGCAGCGGCGGCGCCGCGGCGTCGGGCACGCGCTCCTGGCGGCCCTGGTGGACCGCGCGAGGGACTACGGCCTGCGCAGGGTGTTCTGCCTGACCTTCGAGGTCGACTTCTTCACGCGGCACGGCTTCCACGTCATCGACGGGACGCCGGTGGACCCGGTGGTGTTCGCGGAGCTGCTGCGCTCGCACGACGCCGGTGTCGCGGAGTTCCTCGACCTCGCGCACGTGAAGCCGAACACGCTCGGCAACACCCGGATGCTGCTCGAGGCTGCTGATCAGTCCAGGACGCTCTTGGCGACTGTGACGCACCTGGTCAGCCACGCGGCGTCGACCGTCCCGCCGGGCCGGCGCGCTGCGTCCTCGACCACCCACAGGGCGTTGCACATCATCCGGACCACCACCCAGTCGCGTGCACGGTCGCGGTCCAGCCCGCCGACGTCGCATAGCACGTCCAGCCGGTGCCGCAGCGCCCGACGAACGTCCCCGCCGACGACGTCGTCCCACCGGTTCAGCAGCACGGGCGCCACCTCGTAGTGGGGGTCGCCCGAGAGGGGCTTCGGGTCGATCGCGAGCCAGCCGCGGTCGCTGGCCAGCACGTTGGCGTAGTGCAGGTCCGTGTGGACGAGGACGCCGTCGGTGGCGGGGTCGGCGGCGAAGGAGCGCCCGAGCGAGACGGCCTGCTCGACGAACCGGCGGGGCACGGGCGCGGACCGGGGGAGCGTCGCGAGCCGGTCGGACCAGTCTCTGACCTGCGCGGACAGGAGCCGGAGCTGCGGCGTCGCGGGCACGTGGAGGCGGCCGTAGAGGCGGGCGATCGCGATGCACGCCTCGTCGTCGGGTACGGCGTGCAGGTCGCGCCGGCTGAGCCGCTCGAGGAGCAGGGCGAACCGGCGCGGGTCGGCGCGCAGCAGCTCGACGGCGCCTGAGCCGTGCCAGCGCTGCAGGGCGACGTGCTCGGTCTCGGCCTCCCAGTGCGGCCAGCTCACCTTGAGGACGGCGCGCCGCCGCTCCTCGGTCCGCACGGGCAGCACGAGCGCGCACTCGCCGTGCGTGGCCGGCCCGTCGAGCGTGAGCGACCACTCGACGAGCAGGTTCGCGGCGAGGCCGGGGAGGGTCTCGAGCCAGTCGGCCCAGGCGGGGCCGCGGTCGGCGTGGGCGGCGAACGACGCCGGGACGTCGATGGGTGCGGGGCTCACGACGGCAGCCGGTAGCCGTCATCGACGGCGACCGCGAGGCCGTCCGTGACCAGGGATGCGAGCGCGCGCTCGCGTTGGGCGGTGTCGGGCCACGCGGCCGCGAGGTCGGCGGTCGGGACGGTCCCGTGCGCGGCGCGGAGGGCGGCCATGATCCGGCCGCGCGCCTGGCGGTCCGTGCCCGCCCATGCCTGGGTGCGGCGTGCGACGGCGGGCGCCGGGCTCCCGGCCGCCCGCCACGCGCACCGGTCGGCGACGGGGCACGCGTCGCAGCGCGGGGCGCGCGCCGTGCACACGAGCGCGCCCAGCTCCATGACGGCGGCGCTCCAGCGCGCGGCGAGGGCGTCGTCGTCGGGCACGACGTCGGCGGCGGCCGCGGTCTCGGCTGCGGTCTGGTGCGCGGGGGGCAGTGCGCGACCGTCGAGGGTGCGCGCGAGCACGCGCCGGACGTTGGTGTCGAGGACGACGGCCCGGCGCCCGTGGGCGAAGGCGACGACTGCGGCGGCCGTGTAGGCGCCGACGCCGGGCAGCGCGCGCAGCCCGGCCTCGTCGTCGGGCAGCTCGCCGTCGTGCCGTTCGACGACGGTGCGCGCCGCCTCCTGGAGGCGCAGGGCCCGGCGCGGGTAGCCGAGCGTTCCCCACGCCCGCAGGACGTCGGCGGTCGGGGCGGCTGCGAGGGCGGCGGGCGTCGGCCACCGCCGGAGCCACGCGGTCCATGCGGGGAGCACCCGGGCCACGGGCGTCTGCTGGAGCATGATCTCGCTGACGAGCACGCCCCACGGGGTCCGGTCGGCGGCGCGCCACGGCAGGTCGCGCGCGGCGCGGTCGTACCAGGCGACCACGGGCGGGACGAGGGGGTGCACCGCCCCATCGTCGCCCACGTTCGCGCCGACGTTCGCGCCGACGTTCGCGCCCACGTTCGCGCCCACCGGGCGGGCGTGGCCGTGGCAGGGTGGGCGACGTGTCCGAGGTTCTCGCGTCGCCGGTGCGCCGGTGGCGGTCGGCGCCCCCCGACCTGCGGCCGTACGTCGACCGCGTCTGGGCGTGGCGTGCCCCTGCCGGGACCGTGGTGCCCGCGGTGCTGCCCGGCACGGGTGCCGAGGTCTTCGTGCACGTCGGTGCGCCCTTCGTTGCGCTGGAGCTGGACGGCACCGAGCGGCTGCTGCCTGCGGCGCACCTCCTGTGCCTGCGGAGCAGGTCGGTGGCGTTCAGGGCCGACGGGCCGTTGGTGTTCGTCGCGGCGCGGTTGCGCACCGGGGCGCTGCGGCACGTGACTGCGGTCCCGCCGGCCGAGCTCGGTGACCGGTTCGTCGCGCTCGACGACGTCCTCGGGCCTGCGGGCGCGGCCCTGCCCGAGCGTGTGCACGACGCCGGTGACCTGATGACGGACGCCGGTCTCGACCGGGCCGCTGACGCCATGGTGGCTGTGCTGCGTGCCGCGCTTGCCGAGCACGCCGCACCCGGCCGGGTCGATGCCGTCCTTGCTCGCCTATACCGCCGGGCCGGCCTCGAGACGGTTGCCGCGACGGCGGCGGCGGCAGGGGTCAGCGTGCGGACGCTCGAGCGCGCGGTCCGCTCCGCGACGGGGCTCGGCCCCAAGCGCGTGCAGCGCATCGCCCGCCTGCACCACGTCGCCCGCGCCGTCCTGGTCGATGGCGTCTCTCCTCTTGACGCGGCGCTGAGCCGCGGCTTCGTCGATCAGGCGCACCTCATCAGGGATGCGCGTGACCTCACCGGGCGCACCCCCGGCGCGCTCTTCGCCGGGGCGACGCATTTCTACAATCCTCGGCTCCGCCCGACGCAGGAGGCTGGTCCGCGTACGAGCGGCGACCATGGGGAGGAACGATGGCGGACACCACCGCCGGCGCGCTGAGCGCGCGCACGGAGACGGTCAGCGTGGCGGGTCGGGAGCTGGTGGTGCACGTCGCGCCGCTCGGCCCTGCGACCCTGGTCGTGGCCGTGTCGGACACGGGTGTGCTGGCCTGCGGGGCGGTCGATCCGGGCCCGCTCGGGCGGCTGGGGTTGCCCGCCGCCCGCGTCCGGCCGACGCGTGGCCCGTCGATCGCGTCCGCCGCCGACCTGTTCGCCGGTGTCGTGACCGAGGCGAACGATGCGGCGGTGGCGCGCGGCGTCGTCGTCGGCATGACGGGCGAGGCTGCTGCAGCGATCCTCTGACCCGGCGCGTCGCGGGTCCGCTCCCGTCCGGCCGGTAGGCACGGTCGTACCGTGGGAGCGGAGAGGAGTCGATGATGAGCAGCATCCTGCGGCCGGTCGGTCCGCAGCCCGCTCGCGTCTACTGGATCCGTCGCGGCCTCGTCGTCGGGGCCGTCCTGGCAGTGATCATCTTCGTCTCGACTCTTCTCGGTGGCGGCTCCGGCGGGGGCGGCGGTGCCGCGGACGCCAAGGCCACCCCCGGGGCCAGTGCTCCTGCCGACACCGGCTCCGACCCGTCCCGCACGTGCGCTGCCGGTGACCTGACGCTCGTCGTCGCGGCCGATGCGGCCGCTTACGCCGCGGGCGTGAACCCGACCTTCGCCGTCACCATCACGAACACGGGCAAGTCACCGTGCACGGTGGATGCCGGTGACGCGGCCCGCGAGGTGCTCGTCACGTCGGGCGCGGACCGGATCTGGTCCTCACTGGACTGCACGCCCGCGGACGCCCCGGAGCGCGTGCTGCTGCTGGCGGCGGGCGCCTCGGACGGCCCGACGGCGGTGGCGTGGTCGCGCGTGCGTTCCGACGGGCAGTGCACCGCTGACCTGTCCCCGCCGCGTGCGGGGACCTACCACGTGGTGGCGAAGCTCGTGGGTGCGGAGAGCCAGCCGGCCACCTTCACGCTGGGCTGAGCGCCCGACGTCGTCGGCCGCTCCCCGGGACGGGCGGCTCAGTCGGGGAGCTGTGGCGGGGTGGGGCTGGCCGCCCGGGCGGCGAGGATCGCGGTGACCTGGGACGGCGTGCTGAGCAGGAGGCAGAACTCGTTGCCTTCGGGGTCGGCGAGGACGTGCCACGGGACGTCTCCCTGGCCGATGTCGA
This sequence comes from uncultured Actinomycetota bacterium, assembly GCA_963807045.1. GTDB lineage: Bacteria > Actinomycetota > Actinomycetes > Actinomycetales > Cellulomonadaceae > Actinotalea. The sequence goes on from CAWDZL010000002.1 coordinate 1,836,279, forward strand.
CGGGCCGGGCGCCGAGGGCCAGCAGGCGGGCGAGCTCGGTCGCCTGGTCGGATCCGTCGGCGGGGCGGACGTCGAGGTGGATGCGGTTCTTGACGGTCTTCCGGTCGGGGACGCGCAGGAACAGGATCTCCTGGTGGGGGCCGGAGAGCGGCTCGATCCACACCTCGTCGGGGTCGTCGGCGTCGTGCACGCGCCAGCCGAGTACCTCGGCCCACCAGCGCGCGAGCCACGCGGGCTCGTCGCAGTCGACCGACAGTTGGCTGATGACGACGGGCATGGCATGACGCTAACGGGGGTGCCCGCCGCGCACCAGGCGCCATCGGGGGGTGTGTCGCCGCTGGTCAGACGTAGCGCTCGAGGATGCTGGACTCGGCGAGGCGCGAGAGGCCTTCGCGGACGGCGCGGGCTCGCTGCTCGCCGACGCCCTCGACGGCCATGAGCTCCTCGATGCCGGCCGCGAGGAGTTTCTGCAGGCCGCCGAAGTGGCCGACGAGGCGGTCGACGATCGCGCCGGGCAGGCGCGGGACGCGCGAGAGGAGCCGGTAGCCGCGCGGCGCGACGGCGCCATCGAGGGAGTCCTCCGGGCCGGCGAGCCCGAGGATCCGCGCGATGTGCGCGTGGTCGAGCAGCTCGGTGGAGTTGAGGGCCGCGAGCGCGCTCTGGACGTCGGCGTGGTGCCGGCCGCCCTTGCCGGGGTCGACGTAGTCGCGGATGACGAGCTGGCGGTCGGAGCCGATGCCGCCGACGAGCTCGTCGAGCTGCAGCGACATGAGGCGACCGTCGGTGCCGAGCTCGACGACGTAGCCCTCGATCTCTTCGGAGATGCGGCGCACCATCTCGAGTCGCTGTACGACGGCGGCGACGTCGCGCACCGTGACGAGGTCTTCGATCTCCAGTGCCGAGAGGGTGCCGCTGACCTCGTCGAGGCGGGCCTTGTAGCGCTCGAGGGTGGCGAGCGCCTGGTTGGCGCGGGACAGGATGACGTCGGACTCTTCGAGCACGTACCGCAGGCCGCCCACGTAGAGGGCGACGATCCGCATGGACTGGCTCACGGAGATGACGGGGAAGCCGGACTGCTTGGCGACGCGCTCGGCGGTGCGGTGTCGCGTGCCGGACTCGGTCGTCTCGATGGTGGGGTCGGGGAGCAGCTGGACGGCGGCGCGGACGATGCGGCTGGCGTCCCGGTCGACGATGACGGCGCCGTCCATCTTGCAGAGCTCGCGGAGCCGTGTGGCGGAGAAGCCGACGTCGAGGATGAAGCCGCCGGAGCACATCGAGTCGACCACGCGGTCGTGCCCCAGGACGATGAGCGCGCCGGTGCGGCCGCGCAGGATGCGTTCGAGGCCGTCGCGCAGCTCAGTGCCGGGTGCGACCGCGGCGAGGGTGGCGCGTAGCGTCTCCTCGGGTGTGCGCTCGGTGGTGACCACGGGCAAAGCGTACGCGGGTACGTCAGCGCGCTGGCGCGTCATGTGGGCGGGTGTCGTGCGCGTGCTGCCGCGCGAGCCGCACGGCGTGGGCGACGTCGCGGGCCTCGAGGACCGTCATGCCGGTCGGCGTGTCGCCGGGGTCGAGGGACCCGGCGGGCACGATCGCCGCGGCGAACCCGAGCCGTCGGGCCTCGGCGAGGCGTTGCCGCAGGCCTTGGACGCCGCGGACCTCGCCGGCGAGGCCGACCTCGCCGAACGCGACGAGGCCGGAGGTGACGAGCTCGTCGCGGGTGGCGTCGGCGGCGCTCCCGGCGACCGCCAGGGCGAGTGCGAGGTCGGCGGCCGGCTCGATCACGCGGGCCCCGCCCACGGTGGAGGCGTAGACGTCGGCGCCTGCGAGCGGCACGCCGCCCCGGCGCTGCAGGACGGCGAGGACCATCGCGAGCCGGCTGGAGTCGAGCCCGCTGGTGGTGCGGCGGGGGTTGCTGAGCTGGGTGGGTGCGACGAGGGCCTGGATCTCGGCGGCGAGCGGGCGGCGGCCTTCGAGGGTCACGGTGACGCACGTGCCGGGCACGTCGTGCACCGTGGTGGAGAGGAAGAGGCCGCTGGGGTCGGGCAGCTCGCGGACGCCGGTCTCCGTGAGGTCGAAGCAGCCGACCTCGTCCGTGGGGCCGTACCGGTTCTTCGTGGCGCGGATCAGGCGGAGTCGGGAGTGCCGGTCGCCCTCCACCTGCAGGACGACGTCGACGAGGTGCTCGAGGGTGCGCGGCCCTGCGACGCTGCCGTCCTTGGTGACGTGGCCGACGAGCAGCGCGGGGACGTCCCGCTCCTTGGTGGCGGCGATCAGCGCGGCGGCGACCTCGCGCACCTGCGCGACGCCGCCCGGGGCGCCCTCGACCATCGTGGAGGCGACCGTCTGCACGGAGTCCACGACGAGCAGCGCGGGCTCGGTGGCGGCGAGGTGGCCGAGCACGGCGCCGAGATCGGTCTCGGCTGCGAGCAGCAGGCCGGGCGCGAGCGCACCGATCCGCTCGGCGCGCAGCCGCACCTGGCCGGCCGACTCCTCGCCCGTCACGTACAGGACGGTGCCCTCGCGGGCGACGCGCGCTGCGACGTCGAGCAGGAGGGTCGACTTGCCCACGCCCGGCTCGCCCGCCATGAGCACGACGGCGCCCGGCACGAGACCGCCGCCCAGCACCCGGTCGAGCTCGCCGACGCCGGTGGGCTTGGCGCGGGCGGCCTCGACGTCGATCGAACCGATGGGTCGGGCTGGCCCGCGGGACGGCGCCGTGGCGACCGTCCGCGGCCCGGCCGACGGGCCGGCGTCCTCGACCACGGAGCCCCACGCCTGGCACTCGCCGCACCGGCCGACCCACTTGCTGGCGGTCCAGCCGCACTCGGTGCAGGTGTACCCGGGACGGGCGGCGCGCGTGGCGGCGGCCGACGGGCGGCCGGAGGCGCTGCGCGCCGTCGTGGTGGACATGCCAGGACCGTACCCATGGGCGCCGACACGGCCGGCCTAGCCGACCGTGTCGACGTTGGTGTCGGATGCCGCATGGCACGGCGCAGATCTCGATCGGCGGGTCGGCCAACCAGGTGACCCGTCGTTACCTGGATCCGTATGGTCGACCGATCGGTGGGTCGGGGACGTGGCCGGGTGATCACGGGTTCTTGGACAAGCCGACTGACACCACGGGGCTGACGCAGGTCGGGGCGCGTTACTACGACCCGACCACGGCCCGGTTCGTCAGCGTGGACCCGGTCATGGACCTGACCGTGCCCCAGCAGTGGCACGGCTATGCCTACGCCTCCAACAACCCAGTCACGAACAGTGACCCGAGCGGCTTGAGGCCCCAGGAGCACGACGGCGGTGGCACCGGGAGTCATTGGACGACGCCCGGCTACACCCCGCTCGTCCCTGGGATGGCACCGCCGGCGCTCGTGCCGACGTGGGACATGTTCACCCATTTGCGCACAACCGGGAAGAAGCAGCAGTTCGTCGACCTGTACGACGCCACCGGGCGCGAGCGCCTTCAGCGGCTCATGGGCTATGACGGGTACCTCACCCTTGGTCAGCTTGTAGAGACGGCCCGCAAAGACTTGCAGGTCTGCGCGACCTGGGACTGCATGCCGGCGTGCACGACGGACAGCTGCAATGCCAGCAGGTCACTCACGTTCCTGGTTACATTTATCGCCGGTGAAGGCGTCGGCCTGGCCCTGGCGCCTCTCTTCCGCTGGGCGGCAAGCGCGGACGCCGCGGCGGCCGCGGCCCGCGCCAGGCGAGCCGAGGCTGCTGGCGGTGAAGCGTGCGCAGGCGGCTCCTGTGGAGTGCCGGGGAAAATGTGCTTCGTCGCCGGGACGGGTGTTCTACTGGCCGACGGATCCACGGTTTCCATCGAGGACGTCAAGGTCGGCGACAGTGTCATCACCACCGATCCGACCACCGGTGAGGAGACCGCGCGCTCGGTCACTCGGTTGTTCACCCACGAGAACGCGACGTTGTACGACGTCGTCATCGATGGCGCGAAGGTGACAGCGACACCCACGCACCCGTTCTGGGTCGTCGGCCGCGGCTGGACCACCGTCGACCAGCTCAACCCAGGCGATGAGCTCATGCAGCCCGACGACACGACCGTCACGGTAGAATCCGTCACAGCGACGGGCCGCACTGCCACTGTCTACAATTTCGAGGTCGAGGGTGCGCACGACTACTACGTCCGAGCCGGACGCCATTGGGTCCTTGTCCACAACGACTGCGGCCAGCCCCCAGCCAATTTGACCCCAGTAGGCGCAGGGCGCGGCGGGGCTTTTCGTCAGGCGAAGGAGGACATGGGTATCCCTCGGAGCGCGCAGCCGAATAGCGTTGGGCCAAATCTTGATAGGCGTGGCGGTGTGCAGCCTGGCAAGACGTACACCTTCGGCGAAGGGGATGACGTCATTGTGATCAGGGACGACTCGGCGGGGCACTACTTCGGTCCCGGCGACCCGCAAAACCGCGGCCCACACTTCAATACGCCCGACGGCGGCCATTATGACTACTAGGGGGATGCGGCTCCCTGATCTAGAGCAGCGAGGCCCGTGGAGCTCGGGGTCCTGGCTGCTTGTCGAGTGTTCGCGGGATGGTGCCGAGTTCGCGCGGTTGGGAGAGATCCTTCAGCGGTCCGCCCGCGCCGCGCTCGATTCAGATGTGCTTCTCTTTGCCGTGGCGCAGCACAGGCAGCCCCCCAATCGCCTTCAGGTGCGGAATGGCATTTGGCCGGGGCTCTCAAGGAAGGCTGGCCGGGTGCTCTTTGCGTCCACCGGTTCGTCATTGTGGGTGCCATCGGATGATCAGCGGGTTGCTGGAGCTTTCGTTGGAATGGCTGCAGTTACCGAGGCTGGGCTTCCGTGGCTTCTTGAGCGAGTCGCGAAAGGCGGCGGCGGGTTCCTCCTCCTTGGAGGGTCGTCGCTGATTGCAGATGACACCCTCGTGCAGCGGCTTTACCGGGCGGCCTGGCCTGGGGCGGCCATTGACGTTCAGTGGGCAAGGTTGGTCGAGAGTCTCCCTCATTCGGTGGTCGCGGTGACCGCGTTCGGTGCGTTTGACGACCGTGAGGCTGCGCTCAGGTTTCACGGTCACCGAGATCGTGTGAGAGTGCTCCGTGAGTTCCTTGCTTCCGATCTGGCCGACGCTCCGAGCGGCCCGTTCTGAGTCGGTGGCCGACGGCCCCTGACGTCGCCCATTGCCGGCTCTTCGGAGTTGTGCGTGGGTGAGGTCGTCGCGGCCGGGGTGCGAGGCGGTCCGGGGAGGTAGGTGTCGGGGCCTCCAAGATCGGTAGCGACCAAGCTGACCGTTCCCCGGAGACCCCGACGTGTCTGAGAGTAGATGCGGCGTCGGCGCGCCTTGGTGCGCCCGCGCTGACGAGATGTTCAACGCCCCTGGCCTGCACGTGCTCGACGTCGCTCACGACGACGTCGGGCGGCTCGTGGTGACGGTGGAGAGCGAGGAGGTCCTGACCGGGTGTCGGTCCTGCGGTGTGGTCGCGGTCGGCCACGGCCGGCGGGTCCACCGGGTGCACGACGCTCCGGCGTTCGGGACGTCGGTGCTGATCAGGTGGCGCAAGCGGGTCTGGCGCTGCCCCGACGTGAGCTGCCCGGTCGCCACGTTCTCCGAGACCCACGAGCTCATCGCGCCGAGAGCCGGCTCACCACCAGGGCGATCACCTGGGCGACTGACGCGCTGGCCCACGACGACACCACCGTCGCGGCCCTGGCCCGGCACCTGGGAGTGGACTGGCACACCTGCTGGGACGCGATCGAGGCCGAGGCGATCCGGCGCCTGGCCGACCCGGGCCGGCTTGAGGGGGTGGTCACCCTGGGGGTGGACGAGCACATCTGGAAGCCCTCGCACCACGGCGGGGATCGTGCGGTGACCTCGATGGTCGACCTGACCCGTGACCAGGACGGACGCGTCCGGGACCGGCTGCTGGATGTGGTCCCTGGACGGTCCGGGACCGCCTACTCCCGGTGGCTGGCCGCGCAGCCCGAGGGGTTCACCGCGACTGTCGAGCACGCTGCGCTGGACCCGTTCCGCGGGTATGCCAACGCCATCCGCGACGAGCTCCCGGAGGCGGTCGCGGTCCCAGACGCGTTCCACGTCGTCAAACTCGGCACGGCGGTTGTCGACGAGGTCCGCCGCCGCGTCCAGCAGCACACCCTGGGTCACCGCGGGCACAAGGACGACCCGCTCTACAACATCCGCGGGCTGCTGCGACACGGCGCCGAGCGCCTGTCCGCCCGCCAGGTCGCCCGACTCGAGGCGGCCCTGGAGGCCGGGGCCGGACTGGGAGGTCACCACCGCCTGGGGCTGCTACCAGCGGCTGCGAGCGATCTACCACCAGCGCACCCCGGCCGCCGGCAAGGTGGTCGCGCAGGACGTCATCGCGACTCTGCACACCTGCCCGATCCCTGAGGTCGCCCGCCTCGGACGGACGCTTCGGGCCTGGCGCACCCAAGTCCTGGCTTACTTCGACACCGACGGCGTCTCCAACGGCGGCACCGAGGCCATCAACCTCATCATCGCAGTTGAGGGTGTAGTCGGGGTCTGAAGCCGCCGGTCTCGAGCAGGCTGCGGGCGATGTAGTGGGTGAGGTTGCGGAAGCCGAGGGCGGAGCCGCGGAGGTGTTCGAGGCGCCCGTTGATCGCCTCGGTCGGCCCGTTCGACGTGCCCGGGCGGTCGAAGTAGGCCAGCACGTCCGCGGATCGCTTCTTCAGCGTCCGGCCGAGGGTGGTGACTTCGCTGAGGGCGGTCGGGACGCCGCGGCTGATGGACGTGATCAGACGCGTCATCATGGTCCGTCCGGTGGGTCGGTCGGGGTGGCGGTAGGCGGCGATGACGGCTTGGTAGACGCCCCAGGTGACTTCGACGGCGACGTGGGCTTCGTCGGCGAACAGCGCGGCGATCCTGGCGCGTTGCCGGTCGGTGAGCAGGTCCGCGCCGGTGTGCAGGGTCCGGCGGGCTTGGTAGAGCGGGTCGCCCTTCATGCCTCGGTGACCGCGGGTGTCTTGTTGGATCCGGCGCCGGCACTTGTCCAGGGCGTCGCCGGCCAGCCGGGCGACGTGGAACGGATCCATCACCGCCACGGCGGCGGGAAGTTCCTCGGTGGTGGCGGTCTTGAAGCCGGCGAACCCGTCCATCGCGACGACCTCCAGCCCGTCGCGGAAGGCCGCGGGCCGGGTCGCCAGCCAGGTGGCGAACGCCTGCTTGGACCGGCCGGGGACCATGTCCAGCAGCCTGGCTGGGCCGACCCCGTCGCGGACCGGGGTCAGGTCGATGATCACGGTGACGTACTTGTCCCCGCGGCGGGTGTGGCGCCATACGTGCTCATCGACCCCGATCACCGCGACGTCGTCGAACCGGGCCGGGTCGTCGATCAGGACCCGATGGCCCTCGGCCAGGACCGCGTCGTTGGCGGTGTGCCACGACACCGCCAGTCCCTCGGCGACCCGCGCCACGCTCAGGTGCCCCACGACCAGGGCGCGCAGCGCCCAGGTCAGCGCACCGCGCGAGAGCTTCGACCTCGGCTCGGCCGCGGCGGTCGTGTCCTGGCGCCACACGTGGCCGCAGCCAGTGCACCGGTAGCGGCGGACCGCGACCTCCAACGTCGTGGGCCGCCACCCCAGCGGCTCGTGCGCCAGGCGTCGGGTCACGGTGTCCCGCGGCGCGCCCTCGCACCCGCACCGCCGGCACCACGGGTCCGGTGCCACGACCCGACAAGCCAGGACCGCGCGGTCGGGCTCAAGTCGCTGGCCGACGACTTCGAGGCCGAGCTCGTCCAGCCGGGCGAACGTGGTCAGGTCAGGGCGGGCGAAGGTAGCGTCAGGCACGTCGAGGTCTTCCGGATGAGCGGCGTAGGAACCTTCATCCTCGGGAGGCCTCGACCCCTACCCAGGCACCGCCACGCCGACCGGCTCCACCGCCGGGCTACACCCTCGTTCGCGAAGAGCCGGTTATCCGGGGCGGGAACAATATCTTTACTGCATATCCGATCGGCGCACCCTAGAGGCTGGAGGCGGGTACTCGTGTTCTCCTGGAGAGGTCTTCGAGCGGGATCTGTGTTCCTCGAATTTGACATCGGTGACTTCATCGACGTGACCTTTGCTGGCGATCTGATGGATGTTCCGACAGATCTCGTCACCGCGGTAACCGAGATTGTTGACGGCGCCCCGTCTTCGAAGTGTGCCGCATTCCTGGAACCGGGCAGGAAGGAGTGGACGTTCCATGGCCTGGGATGTGTCCTTGAGCTGAGGGTCGAGTCTTTCGATATTGATGGGCACCGTAGGGATGAAGAGTCGCGAACTGTGCGAGACGTTCCGCTATTGCCTTTTGCTGAGCGCGTTCTCGTGGCGACGCGGGAGATGGTTGCCGGTTGCCTGGGAGTTCCCTACGAGACTGGCTGGCCCGCTTGGCCTGCTCCCGTGCGGCAGCTCGACGGGCTCGAGCGCGCGATAGAGCGCCGTGGTGCGAGCGGGCAGACCCCATAGTGACGTCGTGCGGGCGGGGTTCCTTACTCCCCCGAGGTGGCAGGTATGAACAGCGGTCCGTGAGCCTCGTGCAGCGTTGTGTCAAAACGGCTCCCACGATTCGCGGGAGTCGGACTTCAGGCAGCGATGCCCAGCGCGGGTGGTGACTATGGTTGAGGGTGATCCAGTACGTAGACGACGACAAGGTTGGGCCGGGCTTCTCGTTGAGCCCTGCGACGATGAAGCTCCTCGCGACACTCGGGGCGACACTTTACGTTGATAAGTGCTGGATGCCGCCCGCGACGGCCGATGCCTGAGTGCGGGCTGCCAGGTACCGGCCGAGGTGGAAACGGCGTTGCAGCCTGCGATTCCGACGCACGTGAGGAAGAGGCCCGGGAGCGATGCATCCAGTCTGGTCGGCGCTTGTCGCGAGCGTGTTCGCTTGTGCTGCAGGCGCCGGGATCATCCGCGGGCGCGAGCCAATCGCGAAGGCCATGCGGCGAGCGCAGGTTGCGATCTACGGTGACGCGATTCGTCGGCTGTCCGAGAGCCTCACGCCTCGGATGGTTGCGACGATGGGCGGGGTCGTGGTGCTCGCAGGTGTGTTTGGAGTCGTGACCGCACTGCTCGGTGTCCTCTAGCTGTTGTGGCTCATGAGGTTGGTGACGCTCGGGGTGTGAGGGAGGGGTAGGCCCCGGCGGCAGGATGGAAGTGCGACCAACCTCCTGCTGCGCGAAGGACCTACCCCTCGATGAGTCACGCTAATGCCCCGTTCACCCCTGAAGGCCGGCTGCGGCTGGTGCGCCGCTGCGAGCACCGCCCGATCGCCCATGTCGCTGCCGAGGCCGGGGTGTCACGGCAGTGCCTGTCGAAGTGGAAGGCCCGGTTCGAGGAGTTCGGCGAGGTGGGTCTGCTTGACCGGGCCTGCGTCCCGCACGTCTCCCCGACCCAGCTCGACGCCGGCCTGGTCGAGCTGATCGAGACCTGGCGGCGCACGCAGAAGTGGTCGGCCCGGGCGATCCACCTGGAGCTGGCCCGCCGCGGGCACGACGTCTCGGTGGCCACCGTCGGGCGGTGGCTGGTGCGCCTGGGGATCAGCCGGCGCCGGGACATCGACCCCGACGGGTCGACCAACCGGACCGCGCGGAAGATCACCGCCCGCTACCCGGGCCACATGGTCCACATCGACGTCAAGAAGGTCGGGCGGATCCCCGACGGCGGCGGCTGGCGCGCCCACGGGCGCGGCTCAGCGGCCGACAAGGCCGCCCAGCGGGCCAAGACCTCCGGCGCCCGCGCCGGCTACGTCTACCTACACTCCGCCGTCGACGGATTCTCCCGCCTCGCCTACACCGAGCACCTGCCCAACGAGACCGCTGCGACCACGATCGGGTTCTTCCACCGCGCCCGGGCGTTCTTCGCCGCCCACGGCATCAACCGCCTCGTCCGGGTTGTCACCGACAACGGCGCGAACTACACCGCCAAGGCGTTCACCAGGACGGTCACCGCGTTCGCCTCACGCCACCAGCGGATCCGCCCCCACACCCCACGCCACAACGGCAAGGTCGAGAGATACAACCGGATCCTGGCCGAGGAGCTCCTCTACGCCCGCATCTGGACCAGCGAGGCCGAGCGGGCCGCCGCGATCGAGATCTGGAACGTCCATTACAACTACCATCGCTGCCACACCGCCGTCGGCGACCAGCCCCCGGTCTCACACCTCCACGCAGGCGTCACCAAGGTCCTGAGCCAGAACATCTAGCCGGGCCGCGCCGCCCGGCCGCCCGCGGGGGCGGGCGGCCTACGCTCGCCTCATGCAGGAGCCGGAGGTGGCGGAGCCGCGGCGCCGGGGCCGTCGGACGGCCGGCGCCGCTGACACCCGCGACCAGATCGTCGAGGCCGCCCGCGCGGAGTTCGTGGCCAACGGCTACGCCGCCACGAGCGTGCGCGGGATCGCGCGCCGCGCCGGCGTCGACCCGGCCCTGGTCCGCTACTGGTTCGAGGGCGGCAAGCCCGAGCTGCTGTCCGCCAGCCTCATGCACCCGCTCATCAACCCCGCGCGCATGGCGGACGTGGTCCTCGCGGGCCCGATCGAAGGCATCGGCGTCCGTCTCGTCACACTGATCCTCGCTGCGTGGCACGTCCCTGGCGGCCAGGAGCGCTTGCGCCTCGTCCTGACGGCTGCGGTCTCCGGCGACGACGGCGGCGCGGTGCGGGACTTCCTGGTGACCGAGGTCTTCGAACGCGTCGCCCGCCTCATCCCGGGTCCTGACCCCGAGCTGCGCGCGACCCTCGTCGCCTCCCAGGTGGTCGGTCTGCTGATCGCGCGCGACGTTGTACGGGTCGAACCGCTCGCGTCCGCCCCGGTCGCTCAGGTCGCGGCGTGGGTGGGTCGATCGATCCAGCAGTACATCGACGGCGAGCCGCCTCCCGTGCTCACCGAACCGCCCCCGCTCCCACCGGGCTTCCAGGCGGCGCTCCGCCAAGGCTCCGTGGCTCCGGCGCACGACGGCGAGCCGCTCGGGCCGTAGGTCCCTGTGCCCGGGCGCAGGGTCCGGGCTAGATTTCCTCACGTGGAGAAAAACATGCCCGCACTGAGCGTCCGGGACCTGCATGTCAGCCGTGGCGGCAACCACGTCCTCCGGGGCGTCGACTTCAGCGTCGACGCCGGCGAGCTCGTCGGCCTGCTCGGCCCCAGCGGCAGCGGCAAGACCACGGTGATGCGCGCCGTCGTCGGCGTCCAGCAGCACGTGACCGGCACCGTCGAGGTGCTCGGGCTGCCCGCCGGCCACCCCCGCCTCCGGGACCGCGTGGGCTACGTGACCCAGGCGCCGAGCGTCTACGGCGACCTCAGCATCGTCGAGAACCTGCGCTACTTCGCCAAGCTGCTGGGCGCCCGCAACGGCGAGGTCGAGCAGGCGCTGCGCGACGTCGACCTCCACACGATCGCCGACCGTCGCGTCGGCGTCCTGTCGGGTGGCGAGCGCTCGCGCGTCTCCCTCGCGGTCGCGCTGCTCGGCAAGCCGGAGCTGCTCGTGCTCGACGAGCCGACCGTGGGCCTCGACCCCGTGCTCCGCCGCGACCTGTGGGACCTATTCCACCGCCTCGCCTCGGGCGGCATCGCGATGCTCGTCTCCAGTCACGTCATGGACGAGGCCCAGCGCTGCGACCGCCTCGTCCTCATGCGCGACGGGCGCGTGCTCGCCGACTCCGCGCTCGAGCCGCTCCTGGTGCAGACGGGGACGACCGACGTCGAGCAGGCGTTCCTGCACCTGGTCGACGACGCCGCAGCCGCCGACCGCGACGCCGGCCAGGCCGCCACCCCCGCCACCCCGACCGCCGAGGAGGCGACCCGATGACCGCCCGCCTGACCCTCTCCACCGCGCTGCGCGTGCTCCTGCAGATCCGCAACGACAAGCGCACCATCGCGATCCTGCTGGTCGTGCCCTGCGTGCTGCTGGGCATCGTGGCGTGGATGTACACCGATCAGCCGATGGTCATCGACCACACCGGCCCGCTGCTGCTCGGCATCTTCCCGTTGTTCGTGATGTTCCTGGTCACGAGCGTGGCGACGCTGCGCGAGCGGCAGTCCGGCACGCTCGAACGGCTCATGACGACGCCGATCCGCCGCGGCGACTTCGTGCTCGGCTACGCGATCGCCTTCGCGGCCCTGGCCACGCTCCAGGCGCTCGTGCTCACCGGCTTCGCGGTGTGGGTGTGCGGCATGGACGTCAAGGGCAGCCTGTGGCTCGTCATCGTGGTGGCGGTGCTCGACGCCGTCCTCGGCACCGCGCTGGGCCTCGCGGCGTCCTCGCTCGCGGCCACCGAGTTCCAGGCCGTGCAGATGATGCCGGTCGTGATCCTGCCCCAGCTCCTCACCGGCGGGTTCATCATGCCGCGGGACCAGATGCCGACGGCGCTGGAGTACTTCTCCCGCGCCATGCCCCTCACCTACGGCATGGAGGTGCAGCAGGACCTCGCGGCCGGCGCGACCTTCTCGGGCGTCCAGGGCGCCATCGGCGTGATCGTCCTGTTCATCGCCGGGTCGCTGGTCCTCGGCTCGCTGACCCTGCACCGTCGGACCGCCTGAACCGCCGTCCCGCCGGAGGTTGGGAGGGTTACCGCGCCAACGGGCGCCTAACCCTCCCAGCTTCTCCCCGGCGGGTGGTGGCGCCGGCCACGGCGGGCGGTGGCGCCGGCCACGGCGGGCGGTGCGGCCGCTACCGGCGGGCGGTGCGGCCGGCCACGGCGGGCGAGGCGGCAGGGCCGGCGGGGGCGCTTCCCGATCTCGGCGCCATGAGGCCCTAGGCTGACCGGCAGGACGCGCGCAGGGAGGACGTATGACCACGAGCGGTGGGGGGAACTGGCCGTTCGAGCGGGTGGCCGAGCCGCCGGCGAGCGGCAGGACCGTCTCGGGGCGGGGCGCGGCGCGCCCGGTCGCGCCGAGCGGGCTGTCGGGTCCGGGGCCCGAGCACGCCGCCGGCGCCGGATCGGGTCGCGGCGGCCGCGACCGCCGCGACGGTCGCGGGAAGCGCCCGTCCCGTCGGCGTCCGCCCGTCTGGATTCTCGTCCTGGTGGCGCTCGTGGTGATCGCCGCGGTCGTGATCGCGGTCCTCAAGCTTCTCGGACAACGGCGGCACCGCGGGGGACACGCCCCCGGCCCAGACGGTCACACTGCCCGTCCCGACGCCGACCGTCGCACCGATCGAGCGCCAGCCCGGCACGGCCTTCCAGCAGGCGCTGCCCGCCACCGTCCTCGCGTTCGCGCTGAAGGAGGAGGTCGCTGACCCCGACCTGGTGGTCGCGGGCGCCGTCGAGGGCTGGAAGCTGACCTACACCGACGGTGCGCAGGACGTCGTCCTGCACGCGGGGCAGTGGCGCGACGCCGCGGCCGCCGACGCCGCCTTCCAGCAGGTCGTCGCCGCGAACCCGCTCCCCGCCGCCGACGCCGCGGCGACCCCGGCGCCCGATCAGCCGCAGCCCGAGCAGGGCAGCGTCCTGGTGGGCGGCCAGCAGGTGGGCAGCTTCCTCTTCCTCCCGGCGACGGACGGCACCGGCACCCTGTGGTGGACGAACACCACGACGATGCTCCGGATCGAAGGGCCGGCCACGGCCCTGCGCGACGTGTTCGCGGCGTTCACGCTCTGAGCGCGACGCCGTCCCAGTGTCCTTGCGGCCGCTCCGCGCGAGCGGCCGCGTGAGCTCGGAGGTGTGATGAGCGACCCGCAGCGGGTGGCCGTCCTCGGTGGCGGCGTCATGGGGGAGGCCCTCCTCGTCGCCGTGCTGCGAGCGGGGGTCCCGGCGGACGCCGTCGTGGTGGCGGAGAAGTCCCGCGCCCGCGCCGACGAGCTCGCCACCACCCACGGCGTGCACACGACCCCGCACGCGGCCGACGCCGTCCGGGACGCCGACGCCGTGATCGTCGCGGTGAAGCCCGACGACGTCGCCGCGCTCCTCGAGGCCGTCGCCCCGGTCCTGGTGGGCGGGGCGCTCGTGGTGACCGTCGTCGCCGGCCTGCCCCTCGCGTTCTACGAGCAGCGGCTGCCGTCGGGCACGCCGGTGGTGCGCGTGATGCCGAACACCCCGGCGGTGATCGGCAAGGGGGCGGCCGGGATGAGCCCGGGCTCCGCCGCATCGGCCGGGCACCTGACGCTGGCGCGCCGGCTGCTCGAGGGCACGGGCACCGTGCTGGAGGTGCCGGAGGCCAAGCTCGACGCGGTCACCGCGATCAGCGGCTCGGGTCCCGCCTACGTCTTCTACCTGGTGGATGCGCTGGCTGAGGCCGGTGTGCTCCTCGGTCTGCCGCGCGCGCAGGCGCTCGAGCTGGCTGTCGCGACCTTCCGCGGGTCGGCCGAGCTGCTCGCGTCGACCGGCGAGCACCCGGTCGTGCTGCGCGAGCGCGTCTCGTCCCCCGGCGGCACCACCGTCGCCGCGCTCGAGCAGCTCGACGCGCACGGTGCCCGGGCCGCGGTTCTTGCCGCCGCGCGGGCGGCCCGGGACCGGTCCGTGGAGCTCGCGGCCGACGCGGCGCGCGCTGACGCGGCCCGCGCCGACGCGTCCGACGCCGAGCGTCCGGGGGCTGCACGGTGAGCCTGCCCCGGCCCCCTGCGATGAGTGACGTCGCGGCCGTGGCGGGCGTGTCGCACCAGACCGTCTCCCGCGTCCTCAACGACCACCCGAGCGTGCGCCCGGAGACGCGTCAGCGCGTCGTCGACGCGATCGCCCAGCTCGGCTACCGCCGGAACACGGCGGCGCGCGCCCTCGTCACGCGCCGCACCGGGACGATCGGCGTGCTGAGCTCCGGCTCGGCCCTCTTCGGCCCGACGAGCACGCTCATCGCGGTCGAGGGCGCCGCCCGCGACGCCGGCCTCTTCGTCAGCGTGGCGACCGTCAGCCGGTGGACGGCCGAGTCCGTCAGCGGCTCGCTCGAGCACTTCATGTCGCAGGGCGTCGACGGCGTCGTGGTCATCGCGGCGCACGACGACGCCGTGGAGGCCGTCCAGGGCTTCGCCGACCCGGTGCCGATCGTCATGGTCGGTCCCAAGGACCTGCCGGGCCCGCTGCACAGCGTCGCGGTCGACCAGTACGCGGGCGCGCGGATGGCGGTGCGGCACCTGCTCGACCTGGGGCACCGCGACGTCAGCCACCTCGCCGGCCCGGTCGACTGGCTCGATGCGCGTTGGCGCATCCAGGGCTGGCGCGACGAGCTGGCCACCGCAGGCGTCACGGCGGGGGAGCCGATCCCGGGCGACTGGACCGCGGGCCGGGGCTACGCCGTCGGGCGCTCGCTGGTCGCGGGCCCGCTGCCGACGGCGGTGTTCGCGGCGAACGACCAGCTGGCGCTCGGTCTGCTGCGTGCGTTCGCTGAGGCCGGTGTGCGCGTCCCCGACGACATCTCGGTGGTCGGGTTCGACGACGTCGACGGCTCCGCGCACTTCTTCCCGCCGCTGACGACGGTGCGCCAGGAGTTCGGCGCGCTCGGCCGCCGGTGCATGGAGGTGCTGCTGGAGGCGATCGAGGGGCGTCCTGCGGAGTCGTCGCTCATCGCGCCGAGCGTGGTCGCCCGTGCGAGCAGCGGGCGGCCGCGGGCCTGACCCCCTCCAGGTCCGGCCCGCGGCCACGACTGGCCGCTCAGGCGCCGATCGCGAGGTCCCGGCGTCGGAACGCGGCGAACCCGAGCGCCCCGAGGGTGAGCGCCGCGACGGACAACCAGATCACCGGCGTCGCGCTGAAGGCGTCGGCCGGGACGCGCGGCACGTGCGTGAACGGCGACACGTCGAGCAGCCACTGGGGCAGGTCGAAGAGCGCACCGAGCTGGCCCATCACCAGCGCTGCGGCGAGCGCGAACCAGGTCACCGGGGCTGCCCAGCGCGGGATCGCGCCGAACGCGGCCACGACGAACCCGCCGAGGGCCAGTGCGGCCGGGATGTGCACCGCGGCTGCGAGCACGAGGTCGCCCGACCCGTCCCACGATCCCCGGGCCGCGCCGTACGTCGCAGCCGCCACGGTGCCCGCGGTGAGCAGGATCGCGGCCGTACCGCCGACGACGAGCGCGACGTGGCTGCCCAGCCACCGGTGCCGCCCGGTGGCCGTCGCGAGCAGCGGCTCGACCCGTCCCGAGACCTCCTCCGTGCGCATCCGCAGCAGCGCCTGCACGACGTAGCCGCCTGCGGCGATGCCGATCATCGCCATCACGAACACGTTGTAGATGTCGACGGGGGAACCGTTCGGGGACAGCGCCTCGAGCGCCTCCCGCATGCTGTCGTTGTCCGCGAGGTAGTCCTCCACGCTGTCGCCCATCGAGCCGAACGTGGCGGCGAAGATGCCGATGCCGACGAGCCAGACGACGAGGACACCCCGCTGCAGCCGCCACGCCAGCCCGACCGGCGACAGCAGCGCCGCGGGCGCGTGCGCGGGTCCGCGGCGCTGAGGGACCATGCCCGGCCCGATGTCGCGGCGGGCGGCCAGGGCGAACGCGACGGCGACGAGCCCGGCGGCGAGGGCGACGAACAGGCCGCCGACCCACCAGTTGTTCTCGAAGTAGGGCCGCACCTGCTGCCCCCAGCCGTACGGCGAGAGCCAGGACGGCCAGCGGCTCCGCACGACGACGCCGCCGCCGGCGACCTCGCCGGTCACGTCGCCGGCGGCCCGCACGATGAAGGCCGCACCCAGACCGACGGCGGCTGCCGCGTTCGCGCCGCGGGCCGTACTGAAGACCTGAGCGGCGACGGCGGCGAGGCCCGCGAAGACCCAGCCGATGCCGGTGGCCGCCATGCCCTCCGCCCATGCCCCGGTCCAGCCGAGCCCGCTGGGCGCCGCGATCGCGACGGCGCTGGTCACGCCGACCGCGGCGGCGGCGCAGAACGCCACGACCAGCGCGGCGACCAGGCGTGCGTGCCGCCCGACGACGGCGGATCCGAGCAGCTCGGCGCGGCCCGTCTCCTCGTCCTGGCGGGTGTGGCGGACGACCACCTGCGCCGCCATGAGCGAGGTGAGCACCGCGAGCACCTTCCAGCCCTCGACGAGCGCCATCGCGCCGAGGTCGGTGCCGGAGGCCGGGCCGTCGAACACGCGGTTCATGGGGCTGCCCGCAGCGAACGTCGCGGCGGAGACCCGGTCGGCGACCGTGGGCAGCGTGCCCTGGTAGCTGGCGACCACCGCCCAGGCGATGCCCGCGATCGCGGCGACCCAGACGGGGAGGACGACGCGGTCGCGCCGGAGCGCGAGTCGGACGAGGCGCCAGGTGCCGGTGAGGGGGCTGGCGCTGGTCACCGGACGACCTCCGCGCCGACGCGGCGTGCGAAGTCGGCCGCGGCCGGGCTCGCGAGCTCGGCCAGCTCGGCGCCGTAGTGGCGCAGGAAGAGCTCTTCGAGCGTGGGCGGGGTGCTCGTGAGCGAACGGATGCCGTGCTGGCCGAGGTGCACGACGACCTCGCCGAGCCGGTCCGACTCGACCTCGAAGCGGGCGGTGTGCCCGCCGTCGGAGATGCGGACGTCGTGCACGCCCGGGGTCGTCTCGAGGCCGTCGACGGGCTCGACGGTCGTGACGTGCAGCGACGTCCGGGTGAGGTGGCGCAGGGCGGCGAGGGTGCCGGACTCGACGATGCGGCCGGCGCGGATGATCGACACGGTGTCGCAGAGCGCCTCGGCCTCGGCGAGGATGTGGCTCGACAGGAGCACGGTGCCGCCCCGAGCGGTGATCTCGCGCACCACGTCCTGGAAGACGCTCTCCATGAGCGGGTCGAGGCCGGAGGTGGGCTCGTCGAGCAGGAAGAGCTCGACGTCGGCGGCGAGGCCCGCGACGATCGCGACCTTCTGCCGGTTCCCCTTGGAGTAGGCGGAGCACTTCTTGGTCGGGTCGAGCTGGAACCGCTCGACCAGCTCGTCGCGGCGCCTGCGGTCCTGCGAGCCCCGCAGCGCGCCGAGGAGGTCGATCGCCTCGCCGCCGGACAGGTTCGGCCACAGGTTCACGTCGCCGGGGACGTAGGCGAGCCGCCGGTGCAGCTCGACGGCGTCGCGCCACGGGTCCCGGCCGAGCAACGTGACCTCGCCGGCGTCCTTGCGCAGCAGCCCCAGGAGCACGCGCACCGTCGTGGACTTGCCGGCGCCGTTGGGGCCGAGGAAGGCGTGCACCTCGCCGCGGTCGACCGTGAGGTCGAGGCCGTCGAGGGCGAGGGTGCTGCCGAAGGACTTGGTCAGGCCGCGGGTGCGGATCACGTGCTCCATGAGGGACGCCTTCGCGCTGTGAGAGTCACTGTCAGAAGACAGTCAAGCCCGTCTGAGAGTTACTGTCAAGAGACAGTCACGCGCGGGTTTGCTACGGTGGTGGGCGTGACCGACGGTGGCCTGCGCACCCGCAAACGGACGGCGGCGATGTTCCGCATCCAGTCCGTCGCGCTCGACCTCTTCGAGGCGCGCGGCTTCGAGGACGTGACGGTCGAGGAGATCGCCGAGGCCTCGGAGGTGTCGCCGAGCAGCGTCTACCGCTACTTCGGCACCAAGGAGCAGATCGTCCTGTGGGACGAGTACGACCCGGACATGGTGGAGATCCTGGCGACGGCCCTCGACTCCGACGCCGTCCCCATCGAGGGCCTGCGCCGCGTGCTCATGGGCATGGTCGCGGGCATCGGTCCCGACGACGAGGCGCGGATAGTCCGCCGGCTGCGGCTGGCGCTCTCGAGCCCGTCCCTGGAGCAGGCCACGATCGCGAGCACGTACACGATCTCGGAGCTGGTGGAGACCGTGCTGGCGCGAAGCCTCGGTCGGCCCGACGCCGACCTCGAGGTCCAGGTGTTCGCGCACGCCTTCGTCGGCGGTCTGCTCGGCATGTTCCACCACTGGCAGGGCACCGACTACGCCGCGCCCCTGGTTGAGGTGATGGCTCGCACGTTCGAGATCTTCGAGGCCGGCCTCGACGTGGTCACGGCGGAGCCCGCGACCCGCGTGGCCGTCCCCGCCGACTGACGCACGCTCTCATGGCCGACCGCCACCCGGGGGCGTGCAGGGAGTTGACAGCGCGCCAGATGTGAGCGTTAACATCTGTCCACCGAGAGCCGCAACGACGCGTGGGAGCACCGATGACGACTGACGAAACTGCCGCCGACCCGCGGGCAGTCGTCTCCGCCGGGGGCGCCCTGCTGGGCATCGAGCTCGGCTCGACGCGGATCAAGGCCGTGCTCATCACCCCGGACGGCACGCCCGTCGCGGCGGGCAGCCACGCCTGGGAGAACCAGTTCGTCGACCGGATGTGGACGTACTCCCTCGACGCGGTGTGGGCGGGCCTCGCGGCCGCCGTCGCCGACCTCCAGGCGGACGTCGAGCGCCGGCACGGCGTGCGGCTGGACGTCCGTGGCCGGGCTCGGCGTCTCGGCGATGATGCACGGCTACCTGGCGTTCGACGCCGACGACGAGCTGCTCGTGCCGTTCCGCACCTGGCGCAACACCACGACCGGCCCGCGCGGCCGCCGAGCTGAGCGAGCTCTTCGGCCACAACATCCCGCTGCGCTGGTCGGTCGCGCACCTGTACCAGGCGATCCTCGACGACGAGCCGCACGTGCCCGACGTCGCCTTCCTCACCACGCTCGCCGGCTACGTCCACTGGCGCCTGACCGGGCGCAAGGTCCTCGGCGTCGGCGACGCGTCCGGGCATGTTCCCGATCGACCCCGCCACGCGCGACTACGACGCGCGCATGCTCGGGCAGTTCGACGAGCTGCGTCGCCGCGCGCCGGCCCGGCCTGCACGTGGCCGACCTGCTGCCCGAGGTGCTCGTCGCCGGCGCAGGACGCCGGGCGGCTCACCGCCGAGGGCGCCGCCCTGCTCGACCCCACCGGGCACGCTCCGTCCGGGCATCCCGCTGTGCCCGCCCGAGGGCGACGCCGGCACCGGCATGGTCGCGACGAACGCCGTCGCGCCGCGCACCGGCAACGTGAGCGTCGGCACGTCGATCTTCGCGATGGTCGTGCTCGAGCGGCCGCTCGCCCGGGTGCACCACGAGCTCGACGTCGTCACGACGCCGGCCGGGCGACCTCGTCGCGATGGTGCACTGCAACAACGGCGCGAGCGAGCTCGGCGCGTGGGCCGAGCGTGTTCGGCCGGTTCGCCGCGGCGCTCGGCACGCCCGCCGACGCCGGACGCCGTGTTCGGCGCGCTGCTCGCGCGAGGCCCTCGACGGCGACGCCGACGGCGGCGGCCTCGCTCGCCTACAACTACCTGTCCGGCGAGCCGATCACCGGTCTCGCCGAGGGCCGCCCGCTCGTCGTCCGCACGCCCGGACAGCCGGCTCACGCTCGCCAACTTCATGCGCACGCAGGTCTACGCGGCCTTCGGCACGCTGAGCCTCGGCATGCGCGTGCTGCGCCGCGGAGGGCGTCGAGCTCGACACGCTGTTCGCGCACGGCGGCATGTTCCGGACCGCCGGCGTCGCGCAGCGACTGCTCGCCGCCGCGGTCGACGCGCCGGTCGCCGTCGCGCGAGACCGCCAGCGAGGGCGGGGCGTGGGGCATGGCCGTGCTCGCCGCCTACGCCGCCCACACCGACGCCGGCCGCGCCGACGCGCGCAGCCTGGGCGAGTACCTGACCACCCACCTGTTCGCGGACGCGGCGGTTGACGTCGTCGCGCCGGATGCCGACGACGTCGCGGGCTACGCGGCGTTCCTCGAGCGGTACACGGCCGGGCTGGCGATCGAACGCGCCGCGACGGACGCGGTCTGAAGGAGGACGAGATGACGACGACGGGCCTGGACGCCTACCCGCAGGACGTGCGCGACGAGGTCGAGCGTGTGCGCCGGGTGGTGTGCGACCTGCACGCCGAGCTGCCGCGCTGGGGCCTCGTGGTCTGGACCGCGGGCAACGTGTCGCAGCGGCTGACCACGGCCGACCTCTTCGTGATCAAGCCCAGCGGGGTCTCCTACGACGACCTCACGCCGGAGTCGATGGTCGTCTGCGACCTCGACGGCAACCTGGTGGACGGGACGCGCTCGCCGTCGTCCGACACCGCGGCGCACGCCTACGTGTACCGCCACATGCCGCGCGTCGGCGGCGTCGTGCACACGCACTCCACCTACGCGACGGCCTGGGCCGCGCGCGGCGAGGAGGTGCCCTGCGTGCTCACGATGATGGCCGACGAGTTCGGCGGACCTGTTCCGGTGGGGCCCTTCGCCCTCATCGGCGACGACTCGATCGGCCGCGGCATCGTCGAGACCCTGCGCGAGTCGCGCAGCCCCGCGGTGCTCATGCGCAACCACGGCCCCTTCACCATCGGCGCAGACGCCCGCGCCGCGGTGAAGGCGGCCGCGATGTGCGAGGAGGTCGCCCGCACCGTGCACATCGCGCGGCAGCTGGGCGAGCCGCTGCCGATCGACCCCACCGACATCGACCGCCTGTACGACCGCTACCAGCACGTCTACGGGCGCTGAGCGCCCACTCCGACCCACGACCGCAGGACGAACGAAGGAGTTCCGATGAGCAAGCCCTACGCCGAGCGTGAGGTGTGGTTCGCCACTGGCAGCCAGCACCTGTACGGCGAGGAGACCCTGCGCCAGGTGGCCGAGCAGTCGCAGGCGATCGCCGCGGCGCTCGACGCGTCGGACGCCGTTCCGGTGCGCGTGGTCTGGAAGCCGGTCCTGACGGACAAGGCCGCGATCCGCCGGCTGGCCCTGGAGGCCAACGCGGACGACCGCTGCATCGGCGTCGTCGCCTGGATGCACACCTTCTCTCCCGCGAAGATGTGGATCGCCGGGCTCGACGCGCTGCGCACGCCGCTCCTGCACCTGCACACGCAGGCGAACGTGGAGCTGCCGTGGGCGACCATCGACATGGACTTCATGAACCTGAACCAGGCCGCCCACGGCGACCGGGAGTTCGGGTACATCCAGACGCGGCTCGGCGTCGCCCGCAAGACCGTGGTCGGCCACGTCAGCGACCCGGCGGTGCAGGCGAAGGTCGGCACCTGGGTGCGCGCGGCGGCCGGCTGGGCCGCGCTGCACGAGCTGCGCCTGGCTCGCTTCGGCGACAACATGCGCGACGTCGCGGTCACCGAGGGTGACAAGACCGAGGCCGAGCTGGCGTTCGGCGTCAGCGTCAACACGTGGGGCGTGAACGACCTCGCCGCGGCCGTCGACGAGGTGCTGGACGCCGACATCGACGCGCTGGTCGCCGAGTACGAGGACCTGTACGACGTGCAGGCGAGCTCCGCAGGGGCGGCGACCGGCATGAGTCGCTGCGGTACGGGGCCCGCCAGGAGCTCGCGCTGCTGGCGCTGCTCGGCTCCGTCGGCGCGTCCGCCTTCACGACCACGTTCGAGGACCTGGGCGCGCTGCGTCAGCTGCCGGGCCTTGCCGTCCAGCGGCTGATGTCGCAGGGCTTCGGCTTCGGCGCCGAGGGCGACTGGAAGACGGCGCTGCTGGTCCGGGCCGCCAAGGTAATGGGCCAGGGGCTGCCCGGCGGCGCCTCGCTCATGGAGGACTACACGTACCACCTGGTGCCGGGCGAGGAGGTCATCCTCGGGGCGCACATGCTCGAGGTCTGCCCGTCCCTGACGGCGTCCCGCCCGTCGCTCGAGATCCACCCGCTGGGCATCGGTGGCCGGGAGGACCCGGTCCGCCTGGTGTTCGACACCGACCCGGGCGCCGGCGTGGTGGTGGCGCTGTCCGACATGCGCGACCGCTTCCGCCTGACGGCGAACGTCGTCGAGGTGGTGCCGCCCATGGCGCCGCTGCCGAATCTCCCGGTCGCGCGTGCGGTGTGGAAGCCGGCACCCGGCCTGGCGACGTCCGCGGAGTGCTGGCTCATGGCCGGCGCCGCGCACCACACCGTCATGTCGACGCAGGTGGGCGTGGACGCGTTCACGGACCTGGCGGCGATCGCCGGCACGGAGCTCCTTGTCATCGACGAGGCAACCACCCAGCGCGGCTTCGCAGCCGAGCTGCGGGCCAACCAGGCCTACTACCGGCTGGCCCAGGGCTTGTGAGGCCGCGGCCCGCGAGGGCCGCGTGCGGGTACGACGTCCGTGGCCCTCGCGCGCCCAAAACACTTGTGGGAGCCTTTCCGAACGCTTCGCTTGCGGAGACGGCTCATGATCGATGTGAGCGCTCACTTCGACACGCCTCCGCGCGGCGTGCCGGGAGTGCTCGCGCGAGCTCCATCGAAACCTTCCGTTGCGGGGTTGTTATGGTTTCGCAATCCAAAGTTGCGTTCAGGAAGTGGACGCACAGGGTCGCGGCACTCCACACTTCTCGTGTGCTCAACGAGGAGACCGACGTCCTACCTGTGACGGTGCGGCGCGAACGGATGATGCAGCTCATCTCCGATCGCGAGTTCGTCCGCGTCGCAGAGCTTGCCGACGCCTTCGGGATCTCGGACGTCACGGTGCGCGCCGACCTGACGGCGCTCGAGGCGTCGCACGGCGTGCGGCGCGTCCGCGGCGGCGTCATGCCTCCCACGCACGCCACCCGCCCGGAGCCGTCCTTCGAGGAGTCCGCCGTCGAGTTCGCGGGGGAGAAGCAGCGGATCGGTGAGTACGCAGCCGCCATGGTCGCGTCCGGCATGAGCATCCTGCTCGACGTCGGCACGACGACGACGGCGATCGCCCGGGCGCTCGTCGCCCGCACCGACCTCGAGCAGGTCACCGTCGTGACGAACGGCCTCAACATCGCCCTCGAGCTCGAGCCCGCGATGGGCCGCCTCACGGTCGTGGTCACGGGGGGCACGCTGCGCCGGCTGCAGCACTCCCTGGTGAACCCGATGGCGACGTCGATCCTCGACCAGCTCCACGCCGACCTGGCCTTCGTCGGGTGCAACGGCATCGACCCCGACTACGGGGTGACGAACATCAATCTGCCCGAGGCCGAGGTGAAGCAGCGCATCATTGCCGCCGCTCGCCGCGTCGTCGTCGTCGCCGACGGCTCGAAGCTCGGGCAGACCTATCTCGGCCGCATCGGCCGACTCTCGGACGTCCAGCTGCTCCTGACGGGGCCGTCAGCCCCGGCTCACGAGGTCTCCCGGCTCCGCCGGGCCGGCCTTGAGGTGCAGCTGGTCGAGTGACGCGCCGTCCGGCCCAGCCGGCGGTGTGACAACTGAACAGCCCTCGTCCCGTCCCCGGGACGAGGGGCACGTCTGACCGGTCCGAGGAGACGGTCAGGTCGTTCGGGCAGGTCCCCAAGGGCACGCCCACCAAGGGAACAACTCTCGAGGAGGAGAGACATGAGCGCACGGAAGTTCGCCGCCATCGCGGCGGGCCTGACGCTCGCACTTTCGCTCACTGCGTGCGGTGGCGGCGGCGCGGGGGACGACAAGGGCGACGGTGGTGACGGCGGCTCGACGACGGCTCCCGAGGCGGGCGGCGTCATCGGCGTCGCGATGCCGACGCAGACGTCGGAGCGCTGGATCGCCGACGGCAACGCGGTCAAGAAGGGTCTGGAGGACGCGGGTTACGAGGTTGACCTGCAGTTCGCCAACGACGACATCCCGACCCAGCAGCAGCAGGTCGACAACATGATCACCAAGGGCGCCAAGGCCCTGATCATCGCGGCCATCGACGGCACGGCGCTGTCCGGTCAGCTGGACGCCGCTGCGGCCGAGGGCATCCCGGTCATCTCGTACGACCGCCTGATCCGCGACTCCGCGAACGTCAACTTCTACGTGACGTTCGACAACTTCCAGGTCGGCGTCCAGCAGGCCACGTCGCTGCTCGTCGGGCTCGGCCTCCAGAAGGCCGACGGCTCGAAGGGCGACGCCACCGGCCCGTTCAACGTCGAGCTCTTCGCCGGTTCGCCGGACGACAACAACGCCGGATTCTTCTTCGACGGCGCCATGTCGATCCTGCAGCCGCTCATCGACGACGGCACGCTGGTCGTGAAGTCCGGCCAGGTCGACTTCGACAAGGTCGCCATCCTGCGTTGGCAGCAGGAGACGGCGCAGAAGCGCATGGAGGACCTGCTGACGTCGACGTACAACGACGGCAGCAAGGTGGACGGCGTCCTCTCGCCGTACGACGGTCTGTCCCGCGGCATCATCACCGCGCTGCAGAACGCCAGGCTACCCGGCCACCATCGCTGCGGGCTTCCCGGTCGTCACCGGCCAGGACGCTGAGATCGCGTCGGTCAAGTTCATCGCCGACGACGTGCAGTTCTCGACGATCTTCAAGGACACCCGCAAGCTCGCGGCCCAGGCCGTGACCGCCGCGCAGGCGTACCTGGAGGGCAACGAGCCCGAGGCGAACGACACCGAGACGTACGACAACGGCGTCAAGGTCGTCCCGTCCTACCTGCTCGAGTCGGACATCGTCTACAAGGACAACATCCAGTCGCTGCTGGTCGACTCCGGCTACTGGTCCGCCGCCGAGGTCGCATCCGGCGTCGCCGAGTGATCTGACGCGAAACGGCAGCGCCGTCGGCCCGGGGCGCGTCCCCGGGCCGACGGACGCCATCGCAGAGAGGCCAGGACATGACAGATCGCATCTTGGAGATGCGCGGGATCACCAAGACCTTCCCCGGGGTCAAGGCGCTGCAGGACGTGACCCTCGAGGTCGAGCGTGGTGAGATCCACGCCATCTGCGGCGAGAACGGGGCAGGCAAGTCCACCCTGATGAAGGTGCTGTCCGGGGTCTACCCGCACGGCTCGTACGACGGCGACATCCTCTACGAGGGTCAGCACATGCGGTTCGGGTCGATCGGTGACTCCGAGCACAGGGGCATCGTCATCATCCACCAGGAGCTGGCGCTGGTGCCGTACCTCTCGGTGGCGGAGAACATCTTCCTCGGCAACGAGCGCCGGGGGGCCGGCGGCCTGATCGACTGGAACCGCGCGAACTCCGAGGCGGCAGAGCTGCTGGAGCGCGTGGGTCTGCACGAGAACCCGACCACCCCCGTCGGGCTCCTGGGCGTGGGCAAGCAGCAGCTCATCGAGATCGCCAAGGCGCTGTCCAAGGAGGTCAAGCTCCTGATCCTGGACGAGCCGACGGCGGCCCTGAACGACAACGACTCGGCCCACCTCCTGGACCTCCTGCGTCAGCTCAAGGCCCAGGGGATCACGTCGATCATGATCTCCCACAAGCTCAACGAGATCGCCGCGATCGCGGATCGGACCACGGTCATCCGGGACGGTCGCACGATCGAGACGATGGACATGCGGGAGTCCACGGCCACGCAGGACCGGATCATCCGGGGCATGGTCGGCCGCGACCTGGAGCACCGCTTCCCCGAGCGCACCCCCCACATCGGTGCCGAGGTCTTCCGCGTCGAGGACTGGACCGTGTGCCACCCCACCCAGGCGGACCGTGTCGTCGTGGACCGCGCGTCGTTCAACGTGCGGGCCGGCGAGGTCGTCGGCATCGCCGGGCTGATGGGCGCTGGTCGCACGGAGCTGGCGATGAGCCTCTTCGGGCAGTCGTACGGGCGCGATGTCTCCGGACGGGTCTTCAAGAACGGCCAGGAGATCAGGATGCGTTCGGTCTCGGAGGCGATCGCCCACGGCGTCGCCTACGTCAGCGAGGACCGGAAGAAGTACGGCCTGAACCTCATCGAGGACGTGCGGCGCAACGTCACGGCCGCGGGTCTGCCGAAGCTCTCCCGGCGTGGGTTCGTCAACGGCAACGAGGAGATGAAGGTCGCGGAGGAGTACCGCACCAGCCTCAATGTCAAGACGCCCACCGTGCTGTCGCTGGTCGGCAAGCTCTCGGGCGGCAACCAGCAGAAGGTCGTGCTGTCCAAGTGGCTGTACACCGACCCCGACGTGCTGATTCTTGACGAGCCCACGCGGGGCATCGACGTCGGCGCGAAGTACGAGATCTACACGATCATCAACCGGATGGTCGCGGCCGGGAAGGCCGTCGTCGTCATCTCCTCCGAGCTGCCCGAGCTGCTCGGTACGTGCGACCGCATCTACACCCTCGCCTTCGGCCGCATCACGGGTGTGCTGCCGGCGCACGAGGCGACGCAGGAGAAGCTCGATGGAGCTCATGACCAAGGAAAAGGACAGTGTGAAATGACCGGCGTCGCCAACGTCTTGCGGCAAAGCGGCATCTACATCGCCTTCGTGGCGATCGTCCTGCTGGCCACGTGGCTCACGGACGGGGTCCTGCTCGACCCGCGGAACCTGTCCAACCTCACGCAGCAGTACTCCTACATCCTGATCCTGGCCATCGGCATGGTCCTGGTGATCATCGCGGGTCACATCGACCTCTCCGTGGGGTCGGTGGTCGCCCTCGTCGGCGCCGTCTCGGCGACACTCGTCGTCAAGCACGGGCAGCCGTGGTGGGTCGGCATGATCGCCGCGCTCCTGATCGGTGCGCTGATCGGTGCGTGGCACGGCTTCTGGGTGGCGTTCGTCGGGATCCCGGCGTTCATCACGACATTGGCCGGCATGCTCCTGTTCCGCGGCCTGGCCTTCCTCGTGCTCGACAACAAGTCGCTGTCGCCGTTCAACGCCCCGTACACCACGCTCGCCGCGGGGTTCCAGAACGGGTTGTTGGGTGGTGACGGGTACGACGTCTTCACGCTGATCATCTTCGGCATCGCGGTCGTCGGCTACGGCTACATGATGTGGCGCTCGCGGATCGGCCGGCTGCGTTACCAGCAGTCGGTGGAGGCAATCCCGCTGTTCGCCCTCAAGTTCCTCGCGATCGCCGCCGTGACGATGGCCTTCGCCTGGAAGCTCGCGAACTACCGCGGTCTGCCGAACGTCCTGATCCTGCTGGCCGTCCTGATCATCGTCTACGGCATCGTGACGACTCGGACGGTCTTCGGCCGGCACGTCTACGCGCTCGGCGGCAACCTGTCCGCCGCGCAGCTCTCCGGCGTGAAGGTCCAGTGGGTCAACTTCGGCGTCATGCTGAACATGGGCGTGCTCGCCTCCGTCGCGGGCATCGTCTTCTCGTCCCGCTCCAACGGCGCGCAGCCTGGCGCCGGCAACATGTTCGAGCTCGACGCGATCGCCGCGTGCTTCATCGGTGGCGCATCGACGACCGGCGGCATCGGCACGGTCGCCGGTGCGATGGTCGGTGGTCTGATCATGGCGGTCATGAGCAACGCCATGCAGATCCTCGGTATCGACCAGTCCTGGCAGCAGGTCGTCAAGGGCCTGGTGCTGCTCCTCGCCGTGGCGTTCGACGTCTACAACAAGCGTCGCGCGGGCACGCGCTGACGGTTTCACGCTCGGCCGACAGGGGCCCGGTCCGCACGGACCGGGCCCCTTGTCGTCGTCGGTGGCGCGCAGGGTTCACCAGATCGGGGGACTGTGCCGGTACAGGGGGGTGATCCCGGGTGAGGGATGATCTGCATGGGACCCGACCACCCAGAGGAGCACGGTATGGACACTGCGCAGCGCCCGAGCGACGACCGCGTCGCGATGTACCGGCGGTCCGCGGCGGAGGCTCTGGCCGAGATCGACGAGCTGCAGAGCGAGATCCTCGCGGCGCAGGCCCGGGTGACGACGCTGATGCGGCGCGTGCGGACCCTGGAGAACCTCGTCGGTGCGGTGCACGAGCTCGTGGGTCCCTCGGTGGAGCTCCCGCTCGCGCTGCGGCCCGTGCGCATCGAGGGCCTCGGCGCGGTGCTGGACGGGCAGCTGCCGCAGCGACGCCGCGACCGCCGACCGGCGCCCGTCGAGGTCATTGCCGACGCCGCCGTCGACGAGGACGCCTGGTCGAGCGCCTCCGCGGTGTGAGTCAGGGACGTGCGGCGAACCGCTCGAGGAGCGCCGCGTTGCCCGACACGATGATCGTGTCGTCCGCCGCGATCCGGGTGGCCTCGGTCGCGTAGACGAAGTCTTCGCCCGGCGACTTCACGCCGAGGATCGTCACGCCGTACCGCTTGCGGATCTGCGACTGCGCGATCGTGAAGCCCTGGACCTCGCGGGGCGGGCGCATCTTCACGATCGTGAAGTCGTCCTCGAGCTCGATGTAGTCGAGCAGCTTGCCGCTCACCAGGTGCGCGACCCGGTTGCCGGCGTCGGCCTCCGGCAGCACCACGTGGTGCACGCCGATGCGCCGCAGGATCCGCGCGTGCTCGGCCGAGATCGCCTTGGCCCAGATCTGCGGTACCTCGAGGTCGACCAGGTTGCCGGCCACGAGCACGCTCGCCTCGAGCGACGTACCGACGCCGACGACGGCCACCGGGAAGTCGGCGGCGCCGAGCTGCAGCAGCGCCTCGGGGTTCGTGGCGTCGGCCTCGACGAGCGGGAACCGGCCCGTGAAGTGCTGGACGAGCGCGGCGGAGCGCTCGACGGCCAGCACCTCGTGGCCGAGCCGCTCGAGCGTCAACGCGATCGCGGAGCCGAAGCGGCCGAGCCCGACGACGAGCGTGCCGCCGCTGCGGGCGGGCGCCTCGCCACGGCCGGACCGCGGGTGGTGCTCCGTCCGGCCGGGGTTCAGCGGTTCGATGTCAGCCAATGATCGGCCTCTCCTCGGGGTAGCGGATGACCCGGCGCCGGTCGCGCAGGGCGAGTGCCGCCGCCACGGTCATGGTCCCAGTTCGGCCCGCGAACATCAGTGCGGACAGTACGTACTTGCCGGCCTCGGGGAAGCTCGGGGGTCAGGCCCGTGCTCAGCCCGACGGTCGCGAAGGCGGAGACCGTCTCGAAGAGCACGCGGTCGAGCGGCTCGCCCGTGATCTCCAGGAGCGCCATCGTGGCCACGAGCACCATCACGGCGCCCACGATCGTGACGGCCACCGCGAGCCGGAGGCTCTCTCGCGGGATCCGGCGCCCGAAGGCCTCCATGTCGCGGTCGCCGCGGGCCTCCGACGCGATGGCGAGGAGCAGGACGGCGAACGTGGTCACCTTGATGCCGCCCGCTGTCGACGCGCTGCCGCCGCCAACGAACATCACGGCGTCGGTGAGCAGCCAGCTCGACTCGTGCATGTTCGCGACGTCGATGGTCGCGAAGCCGCCGGACCGCGGCATGACGCCGGCGAACAGCGCGCGCAGGATGCGGTCCCCGACGCCGAGCCCGCCGAGCGTGCCGGGGTTGGACCACTCGAACGCGCCGACGAGCAGCACCGTCACCCCGAGCAGGCCCAGCGACGTCACGACCGTGAGCTTGCTGTGCAGGGTGAGGCGCCGCGGCCGCCAGCCGGTGCGCGCGAGATTGTGGATCACCGGGAAGCCGAGCGCTCCGATGAAGACGCCGAGCATGAGCGGCACGCACACCCACCAGTCGCCCGCGTAGGGGGCGAGCCCGTCGGCGGTCGGCACGAAGCCCGCGTTGTTGAAGGCCGAGATCGCGTAGAAGGTGCCGTGCCAGACGGCGGACCCGACGCTCTCGTCGAGCATGAAGCGCGGGATGAGCAGGAGCGCGATGGCCGACTGGATGCTGATCGACGTGAGGACCACGACGCGGATCAGGGAGCCGACCTCGCCCAGGCCGCGGCTGCCGACCTCGGCGGCCGTCAGCAGACGCTGGGTGAGCCCGATGCGGCGGGACACGGCCATGCCCAGCAGCGAGGCGAGCGTCATGACGCCGAGCCCGCCGATCCAGACGCCCACGATGATGACGACCTGGCCGAAGGAGGACCAGTACGTCCCCGTGTCCACGGTGGTCAGGCCCGTGATGCACACGGCCGAGGTGCCGGTGAAGAGCGCGTCGACGAAGGGCGCCCGATGGCCGTCCGCGGTGGCGGCCGGCGTCGAGAGCAGGGCGGTGACGACGGCGACGATGCCGGCGAACGCGATGAGCGTCAGGCGTGCGGGGGACCGCCGCGCTGCGTCGTCGATCGCCTCCCGGAGGGCGGCGACCGGTCGGGGGACCTGCATCACCACCTCCTGTCGCGTCCCACTCTGGCACAGGGGGCCGCGCCGTGACGTGGGACACCCGCGGCGGTCCACCGCTCGCAGTGGTGGGACAGGCGACGCCTGAGCAGGTCGTGCCGGGCGGACGCTGCACGACCGCATCGAGCGGCGCGCCGCGACGGCGGAGGTTCTCAAGCCAGGTGCGCGGCACCATGGTCCAGTTCGCCGCGATGACCTCCCTGACTGCCCTCACCGCTACCGATACCCGCGTCCACCCAACCAACCACATGCATCTGTGGGGAGGAATGATGTCCGACCTCGAAGACGCACTCGGAAGGCTGCTTACGGTCCGTGCAGATCTCGGCGCGAAGCCGATGGGGCCAGTCTCACCACGGAAGGAGGTCATCGCTGCTCTCGAGCCCGTCGGCATGGCGGAGTGCGAAGAGGCGGTCACATGGCATTCCATGCTCGGTGGTGGGCTCCTCGTCTACGGCAACTTCGTTGAGCCTGTCGACGAATCAGTCTCCGCGCACGAGGAGCTGGTGGCGATCGCCGAGGACTTCGCGGACCAGCCCGAGGCGGTGAGCAGGTGCGTCGACTGGTACCAGCTGAGCTTCATCGGAAGAGCCGGCCTTGTCATGTGGGCGCGACCGACCGAGGGCGATCGGCCATTGGCGTTCCGCTCAGAGGTGGCCGACTTCGCTTACCCCCCATACACGGGTGGCCTGGCTTCGGTCGTGCACACTTGGGCGGACCGGTTCGCGTCGGGGCGCTACGTCGTCCGCGAGGACGGCGCAGCGTGGTTCGCCGACAAGTTCTTTGACGACCCTGACGAACTCATGGCCGTCTACGGTTTGTAGACGTCCGCGCGAAGGCCATGCTCAGGACGAGGAAGGCGCCCCTTCGTGCCACGGTGATGGAGGCTCGCGCGCCGCAAGCCAGCAATGGAGTTCAGCAGAGCAACCGGACCCGAGGGCCAGCGATCGTGCCAGGCGCGGACACAACTTCGGTTATCGGCGTTCGGACACCAAGCGGCCTCTCGCGAGCGTATTCACAAATCGCAACAACTAGCACACGCGATCCGACGGGTGCGCGGGTCTCGGATCTTCGCGCACTGAATCCCCTACCGCGCACGGTGGACTCCAATACGCTCTCCATCGACGCCACTGGGGCGTCCCGGCAAAAGGAGTCGCGCGTGAGACGATCTTCGAGACGAGTAGTGTCGACGGCATGCCTTAGCCTCTGCGCGGTACTGCTGTCTGCAGCACCAGGATCAGGGTCTCAGCACCCATCGACAGTTGAGCCGGATGGCGTTGCGTGTATACCCGATCCGTTCTCCGACGACTGCATCCCGGTTGTCGGCGCGCCGGAGGGATGGAGTCTCGAGCTACAGGACGTCCTGAAGGGATACTCGACAGAGGTTCGTGCCGCCATTGGGGACGATCCCCGTTTTGCCGACATCGCCCTGGACTTCGAACGCCGCGCGGTGCGGGTGTATTTCCACGGAGAGCCACCGGCGAAGATTGACCAAATCGCTCTCCGGGCACAGGAGTCCGACGATGTGACAGTAGAAGCAGTTCCTGCCGCTTTCGGGACTGCGGAACTGGACCGAACGGTCGAACGCCTCGGGGACCGCCTCGATGGAGACGGTATTGCTTGGTCCTACATTGGGGCCAATGCTGAGTATTCGGGCCTTGAGGTCGGCCTGGTTGCTGAAGGCGAAGCTGTAAGGTCGGCCGAAGCGGCGACACGATCGCTCGTGGCTCGGGTTGTGCCGAACGTCGAAACGACGGTCGTCACCGGTGCAGAGGTAGTTCAGACGGTGAGTCGCAACGACTACGGCACTCCTTTCAGGGGCGGCGCGCGAATTGCGTCACCGATCCCCGGGACAAACCGCGCTGAGCTATGCACCTCGGGGTTCTCCATGCTCTCTCAGGACTCCATCCAGTATCTGCTCACCGCCGGTCATTGCACGCGCTACAGCAATTTTCGAGACGTCACCACGCGGAACGGCCGCTATATCGGATACACGCAATGGACTGGCGTTCTAGAGGAGCAGGGCAACTTGGACGCAATCTTGGTGCGCATCCAAGCCCCGGACTCTGCGATCGGGCGCATGTACTATGGGCCCTACTCAACCTCCAACTCCGTTTCGGTCACCAGCGCGGGTCCGATGGACATTGGCGAAGTGGGCTGCATGTCGGGGGCGACTTTGGGGACCGTCTGCGGCATCAAGCGAAGCGGCGCGGCGGTCTTCGAATCGGGGCTCGATGCTCGAAATACATATGCGTTCAGCGCGTATAGCACTGCCGGGCCGACGGTAGCCGTCGTGGCTGGAGGCGACAGCGGTGGGCCCGTCTTTCGCGTGACTGCAAGCGGAACAGTGCATGCCTACGGCATCATCCGCGGAGGCACTTCGCTGGCCCCGTGCCCGTCGCTCAACCCTGACGCCGCTGGGGCGGACTGCTACGCCAATGTTCACGTCACTCCGATCAACCGGGTGCTCACCGCGCTGTCGAACCACGGGGTCAGCAGCGTGGGGATGATGTTCGGCTAACGGCCGGCGGTCGACCGCCGCAGCCCGACTGCGGAGTTTCCCCCGGCGTGCCCTGGCGGCCGGGGGAAACTCTGGGAACCTGCGGTCTCTGCTCATACGTGTTAGGGGTGTGACGGTCCTGGGCGTGGTATCTAGATCAAGAGCTCGAGCGCCTTCGGGGCGCTCGCCATCCTCAGAGTTGGCGGACGTTCGACTCGTGCCGCCAGCCTCTCGGGACGCCGAGTTCTCCTCGTTCATGGAGGCGGCCTTGGGGCCTCTGGGCCGAGTTGCGCTCCTCGTCTCCGGGGACGAGGAGCGAGCGACTGAGCTCGTGCAGCAGACGATGGTCCGCGTGTACTTTGCTTGGCCGCGGGTGCGGGCCACTGGGGATCCGCTCGCCTACGCGCGCCGGGTACTGCTCAACCAGAGGATCGATACGTGGCGCAAGCGGCGCCGCGAAGTCCTCGTCGATCCCGCGCGGCTGCCTGATCTGGAGGAGTTGCAGGGGGATAAGTCGGAGCCGCGCCACGAAGAACTCGTCACGGCTCTCAGGGGCCTCAACGAGAAGAGCCGCCGCGTCGTAGTGCTGAGGTATGCCGAGGGCCTGTCGGAGGCAGAAGTCGCCGAGGCGCTGGGCATACCGGTCGGCACAGTGAAATCTGCGGGGGCAAGGGGCCTAGCGTTGCTCAGGCAGAGACTTTCGAACCCCCAACCGACACGTGCAAAGGAGTGACCATGGAAGCAAGTCTCGAGGAGCGGCTGCGCAGCCAGGCGGCGACACTGCCAACTCTTCCACTCGCGAGCAGCGACGTCTGGAGCGCGATCAAGTTGCAGCGCTCGGTGCGAGTTCGTCGCCGCGCAATCGGTGGTGGGGTGGCTGCCGCTCTCGCCGTCGGCGTAAGCATTGCATCGCCTTGGTCTGACCCTACGCCCGGCGCATCACAGATGCCTGCCGGCACGCCGTCGCCGTCCTGTGATAGGCCCTGTCTGACCGGCGGGAAAGACGAGGAGATGCTCCGCTCTCAGGACTACGTGCTGCAGTTCACCGCCAGAATCCACGCGCTTGCCGACGGCAACGAGGACTTCGGTGCTCTGGCTATCGGCACCGACCCGCTCCTCATCGAGATCACGTGGCACGGCGCAATTGCGCCCGAGGTGTCTACAGTGCTCGACGAGGCGGAGGCGGCGGGAATTGTCGTAGATCGCATCTCCGCCCCCTACCGCCTTTCGGAAGCTTGAAGACGCCACGTCGGCGCTGCACCATGCGCTTGACCAAAACGGAATCCGTGTTCTCTCCGTCGGGCCGGCGCCTGGTCTGAGCGGTGTAGTGATCGCGAGTACGGAGTTGGTCGAGGACGTCAGCGCGCAGGAGAAGGTCACGGACCTGGCGAGCCAGGTCATAGGTGGGATCCCCGTGACCTTCATCCCTGGAACTGTCCCGTCTGGCGACCTTTCTTTCTCGGTTGACGGCCGCTAGGGCGTGTTGATCAATTGGTTTCGGGGGTTGTTCGGGGACTCTTGACCGGTGACGCGTCGGGAGATCTCTGATGAGGTGTGGGCTGTTCTGGAGCCGTTGATGCCCGCGGCCTCGGGGCGGTCGCGTCCGTGGACCGATCACCGTCTGGCGGTCGAGGGGATGGTGTGGAAGTACCGCACCGGGGCGCCGTGGCGAGACGTGCCGGAGCGGTTCGGGAAGTGGAACTCGATCTACAAGCGGTTCACGCGCTGGGCTGCTGATGGCACCTGGGACAAGCTCCTGGCCGAGGTCCAGAAGCGGTCCGACGCGGCCGGGAGGCTGGACTGGGTGGTCTCGATCGACTCCACGATCACGCGCGTCCACCAGCACGGGGCGACCCTGGCGCGGGACACAGGGGGCCTTGGTGAATCACAAGGATCTGTGGGCAGAACCACCTGACCACGCGATCGGTCGCTCCCGCGGCGGCCTGACCTGCAAGGTTCACCTGGTCGCCGACGGCTTGGGCCGCCCCCTTGGCTGGGTACTGACCGGTGGCAACGTGAACGACACCACGATGATGACCACCACCTTGGACACCGTCCGCGTCCCGCGGGCCGGGGCCGGGCGCCCACGCACCCGCCCGGACCGGGTCCTGGCCGACAAGGGCTACCCCTCCAAGGCCAACCGCGCCTGGCTACGAGCCCACGGAATCGCCGCGACGATCCCCGAACGAGACGACCAGATCGCCCACCGCGCCAAGAAGCCCGGCCGGCCGATCGACTTCGGACCAGACCAGCGCCGCCGCTACCGCGCCCGAAACGTCGTCGAACGGTGCTTCAACAAGCTCAAGGCATGGCGCGGCATCGCCATGCGCACCGACAAGACCGCCCGCGCCTACCGCGCCGCGATCACCCTCGCCGCCACCCTCATCTGGATCAAGACAGACTTGATCCACACGCCCTAGCCGGAGAACCCGGGGCGTGCGTCCCCCTCTGACCTAGAAGAGTCCGGCTGGCGGCGCGACATACGGCAGCGGCTCACCCCGCTTGCACGTGTTGTGCTCGCCTTCAGCGGCGCCTCCAAAGGGTCCGTCGGGGTCCATGAGGGCGGCCATGTGGTGGTCGGCGTGGTCGCGGAACCAGATGCTCATGCCGGTGGCGGGGTCGAGGCGAAGGTGTTCCCAGGAACGCCAGAGGGCTTCGAGGCGGATGACGGCTTCGTCGTAGCGCCACCACTCGGCGGCCCAGCAGCGTTGGCGGCCGTCGATGCGGCGGCGGTAGACGTGGCGCAGGTACTCGCGCACGAACTCATCGACCGAGCTGTAGTACAGCGTGGGCTCAGCCCGGTCCTCACCAGCGGGGTCGTCGACGTCGATAGCCGGTGAGCGCTAGCGTCCGTCGAACTCTGCGTCGACGACGGCCTGCAGTTCGTCGGCGGAGGGAAGGGCTGCGCGCGCATCGTCGGGCAGGCCGAGGTAGTCGGCGACGGCGACCGGGGCAGCGGTCGAGGCGAGCGAGTAGCGAACGACCGGGCCGGCCTTCCCTGTACACAGCAGGATCCCGACCGTTGGGGCGTGGATCGCGTGGTTGCGGTACTGCTCGTCGACGATGGCCACGTACGTGCTGAGTTGGCCGAGGTGTGACGGTTCGAACTGGCCGACCTTGAGCTCCACGACGACGTAGCGCAGCTGCTCGACGTGGAAGAACAGCAGGTCGACGTAGAACTCCGAGACCTGTTCGCTCTCGTCGTCCGGGACGGTCAGGCGGACTTGGCGGCCGACGAACGCCATCCTGCGTCCGAACTCGAGCAGGGTGGCTTGAAGGCGGTCCATCAGGGCCTGCTCGACGTCGCGCTCGGCAAGGCTCTTGACCAGGGCCAGGTGCTCGAAGACGTAGGGGTCCTTGACCATTTGCTGAGCCAGCTCGGAATCAGCCGAGTCCAGCGCCGCGGTGAAGTTGGTCGGAGCCGCGCCGAGCGCAGCGCGCAGGCCCGAGCGGATCTGCAGCTCGAGGACCCCACGTGTCCAGCCGTGCTCGGCCGCAGCGGCGGCGTACCAGTCGCGCTCGTCGCGGGTGTCGAGCCGGTCGAGGAGTGTGGCGACATGGCCCCAGGGCAATCGTCCAACGGGTCGTTGGACGAACTCTGGCTCCGTCGGCCACACCTCGGCAGCCCGCCGCATGTACAGCAGGTTCGAGCGGGACCACCCCTTCTGGTCAGGGAACTCGCGCTGCAGATCGGTAGCGAGCCGGGTGACGACCTTGCCGCCCCATCCGGCGGTGTGTTGCCTGTCGAGGATGTCCCGGCCGATCGACCAGTACAGGCGCAGCACCTCGGTGTTCGCCGCCCGCGCGGCCTGGAACTGCGTCGCACGTACCCGGGCCTTCAGCTCGGCCAGCAGCTCGGCGTACCCCGCCGGTGTGGGCTCGATCTCTTTCGACGTCACCGGAGCATCATCCCGGCGCTCACTGACACCGTGCGCCAGGGGAGCGGGGGCCGCGCTCAGCCAGCACGCCCGGGACTCACGACCCGGCCTCGGCGGGCTCTGGATGTGGGTCAATTCTCGTCAGACTGACCTAATGTCGCTCATCGGCTTGAGGGCCAGGTCCTTGCCCCGGCGGACGGTTGGAACCTTCGAAGGCACAGTTCCGTGTTAGGGATGTGTATGCGAGCGCCGACCCTCTGCCCGGACGGGCCTCCAGGGCTGTGCTAGGCGATCGGGCTCGGGACGAGTCGGTGATCTTGGCCTCGAGCGGGGACAGGGCCGGCGAGTTCTCGGCGTTCATGCGCGAGGCGTGGCCGCTTCTGGGGCGTACGGCGCTGCTGCTCACGGGTGATCGGGCGCGGGCGGAAGAACTCGTCCAGCACGCGCTGGTGAAGACCTATGTGGCGTGGGACGTTGCGCGGGCGCGAGACCCGTTGGCCTACGCGCGCCGCGTGCTCGTCAACCTCCGGATCGACACCTGGCGTCAGCGTCGACGGGAGGTCCTCCTCGCGCCGGCGGACATCCCAGAGTCGAGCCGGCCGGAGCTGACTGAGGCGGAGAGGCGAGAGGACGCCGAACTCCTCGTCCGAGCGCTGCGAGGACTGCCTCTCAAGCGGCGTCGGATCGTCGTTCTCCGGTATCTCGAAGGGATGCCCGAGAAGGAGGTCGCCGAACTCCTGGGTCTCCCGTTGGGCACCGTGAAGTCCTCAGCCGCGAGAGGTCTCGCCGAGCTCCGGGTGCTGCTCGGTGACGGCCGCCCCGGCGACGCAGACCACGGACACGCATCCGAAAGGGGTCGTCATGAGTGACGAGGACCTCGTGGCCCGGCTGATCGCCGAAGCTGACCGGCTGCCACGACTCGAGCCACAGCCCCACCTCGTGTGGGCCGGCCTGCGGCGCAGACGTCAGACTCGCATCGCCTCTGGGGCGGCGATCGGGTGCGTCGCCCTGGCGGGCGGCGTCTTCACCGCGCTGCACACGACCGGGACGACGGATCCACGTGTCCACCCGGCGGAGTCTCCATCGCCAGCTCCCTCGCAGTGGTGCGTGGCGCCGCTGGAGTGCTTTGACGAGCCCGGAGCATACGGCTGGACCCGCGAGCCTCCAGGTCCTCGTCGAGCCGTACGTGGACGCGATCACGGCCGCCGGGATGGTGAACCCGGACTTCGCGTTGGCCAAGCCGAGCTGGGACCCGCCCGGCGTCACGGTCCTCTGGCACGGGCCCCTTCCGGCCGAACTGGACCCGATCATCGCCGAGGCGGCGGCCGCGGGCGTCCAGGTCACCCACGTGGACATCCCCTACCGCGTGGCGGACCTGCACGATGCCTTGCACGTCCTCATCGGCGCTCTCACCGCCGAGGGGCTCCAGGTCACGACCTCGACGACTTCCGACGGGTTCACCGGCATCGCCATCGGAGGGCCCGAGCTGTCCACGGACCCGCAGGCGCAGGCCCGCGCGACCGAGCTCGCCGCGCAGTTGATCGGCGACATCCCGGTCACGTTCCTCCCGGAACCAGGTGAGAGCGTCCTCTACTGACGCCTCCGAGGCGTGGGTGGGCCTTCGCACACCTCGGATACGCAGCGCGCCCGCAGTCTGTTGGCGCGCGACTGAGCCTCAGGACTGCCGGATGGTGAAGCCTCCGGAGGCACCCGGGGTCCAGCGCGGCGCGGGGTGGGGCCCACGGGTTAGCGTCGGGTCATGGCACCTCGTCGCCGCGCGCGGACCCGGGTCGTCTGGAGCCCGGCGTTCCTCGAGTACGACTTCGGTGTGCACCACCCGATGGCACCGTTGCGGCTGGACCTCACGTTCCGGCTCGCGCGCGAGCTGGGGCTGCTGGACCTGCCGGGCGTCGACGTCGTCGGCGCGGAGCCCGCCCACGACGCCCTGCTGCGCACCGCGCACGACGCCGCGTACGTGGCGGCCGTGCACCGCGCCTCCGAGCAGGGCGAGGCGGATCCGGAGCGGGGCCTCGGAACCGACGACGACCCGGTCTTCCCCGGCATGCACGACGCCGCCGCTCGCCAGGTGACGGGTAGCGTCGAGTCGGCGCTCGACGTCTGGAGCGGGAGCGCCCGGCACGCGGTGAACCTCGCGGGCGGCATGCACCACGCCATGCCGGGCCGCGCGGCCGGCTTCTGCGTCTACAACGACGCCGTCGCGGCCATCCGCGCCCTTCTCGCGGACGGCGCCGAGCGGGTCGCGTACGTGGACCTCGACGTCCACCACGGCGACGGCGTCGAGCACGCCTTCTGGGACGACCCGCGCGTGCTGACCGTGTCCGTGCACGAGAGCGGGCACACGCTCTTCCCGGGTACGGGTGCCCCGCACGACGTCGGCGGGCCGAGCGGCCGGGGGTTCGCCGCCAACGTGGCGCTGCCGGCCGGGACGGGTGACGTCGGGTGGCTGCGCGCGGTGGGTGCGGTGACCCTGCCCGTGGTGCGGGCGTTCCGGCCGCAGGTCGTCGTCAGCCAGCACGGGTGCGACGCGCATGGCCTGGACCCGCTCGCGAACCTCGCGGTAAGCGTCGACGCCCAGCGCGCGGCGGCGATCGCGGTGCACGAGCTGGCGCACGAGGTCGCGGACGGGCGCTGGCTCGCGCTGGGTGGAGGCGGGTACGCGATCGCCCAGGTGGTGCCGCGGGCCTGGTGCCATCTCCTCGCGGTCGCGATGCACGAGCCGGTGGCCGTCGAGACGCCGGTTCCCGAGGCCTGGCGCGCCTACGTGGCCGAACTGCTCGGCTTCCCCGCCCCGGTGGTCATGGGCGACGGCGGCGTGGGTGACCTGTCGCGGCCGTGGGGAGAGGGTTACGACCCCGCGGACCCCGTGGACCGGATGATCCTGGCGACCCGGCGCGCCGTCTTCGACTGGCACGGCCTGGACGCGCTCTACGACTGAGGCGGCGCCGTCGCGACGGCCCGGCCGAAAGTTGCGGTCGCGTCGCTTTCTGCAATAGATCCGGGAATCGTCCGACGATATGCCGCATGCGGCCGCGGTCCGGGTGCCCTCGCGCCGAAAAGGCCGAAAACCATTGCGGTCCGGTCGGTGGCGCCGGTACGGTCGGCCTGCTCGACGTCGAGAGGTGCCCCCGTGCTGCTCCGCACCTACCCCGACGCGGCCCGAGACGCGCATCGCCGCGCAGCCCGGACCGCGCCGGACTCGTCGTCTGCAACGCACCGAGGGCGGCGCGCGACGTCGCCCTCTCCGCACGACGGCGCGCGCCCCGTGCACCCGGCTCCGCTGGACCCCCAGACGCGCAGCCGAACGTCAGAGCCCTCTCGGGATTGGACAGCGTGATGTCAGCACGAAGGTTCAGGATGGCCATCGCCGGCACCGTCGCCGGCGCGGTCGTCTGCGGCACGGTGGGATTCGCGCCCACCGCCGCGTTCGCAGCCTCGCCGGTACAGCCGGGGAACGAGGGCGACGTCGGGGTCTACACCGACGGCGTCTCGGACTCCATGGAGATCGGCGACCCCGTCTACACCAACGCCGACGCCGTGACGGCGGCCCTCCAGCCGGGGGTGCCCTACACGGCCGGCAGCATGTACCAGAGCATCTTCGACAAGGACCTCGCCGCGGGCGGGACCGACTACTACCTCGACCGGGTGCTCGGCGTGACAGGCACCTCCAACAACAGCGTGCTCCAGACGCGTGGGCGCAGCCTGTACATGCGCGGCAACACCACCTGGGGAACCATGGGCTTCGCGGGCACCGCCTACGCGGGCGGCCCGAACTCGCTCGGCAGCTTCTACACGGTGACGATCCCCGGCCAGACGCTCGCCGAGGTCGGGGCCAAGCGCTTCAACGCCCCCAGCCACGCCAAGGACCAGTACACGGTGGGCTCGACCGGCGTCGTCGCCGACATGGCCAAGCTCATCACCTACGACAACGTCGCGCTCACCACGGTGCACCTGACCAACCCCGGCGGCACCGACGTGACGTTCACCGTCCGCGCAGCCTCCGGGCTCGCGACGACGGCGGGCGCCGCCGCCGACGAGGCTGCACGGGCGCCCGGACCCTGACCAGCGGCTCGAACAACGGCCTCGTCGACACGCCCTGGAACCAGGTGCGGGTCAACGTCAAGGCGCCGGGCTTCACGCGGACGGGCACCAACCTCGAGCGTTCCGTGACGGTCCCCGCCGGCGGTGCCGTCGACCTCTCCGTCGTCGGCGTCCTGTACTCGGACACGCTGCCCGACTCCGTCACCGCCTACCAGGAGTACGCGGCGATGGCGCCGGCCGACGCGTTCCGCGCGGGGGTCACCGACTTCAACCAGCGCTGGGCGTCCGACATCCCCTACATCGACGTGCCCGACCCGGCCATCGAGAAGGCGATCGTCTACCGGTGGTGGGGCGAGCGGTACAACACCCTCGACGCCAACGCGCCCGGCTACGCCTACCAGTACCCGACGACGGTCGAGGGCTCGAACCTCTACCAGAACGCGGTCGCGCTGACCCAGCCGATGCACCTGCAGGACACGAAGTGG
Organism: uncultured Actinomycetota bacterium; assembly: GCA_963807045.1. GTDB lineage: Bacteria > Actinomycetota > Actinomycetes > Actinomycetales > Cellulomonadaceae > Actinotalea. The sequence continues at coordinate 1,877,884 of CAWDZL010000002.1, forward strand.
ATCCGCAACCCGTACCTCGCCTACGGCCAGATCCTCAACATCGGTGAGCTCTCCGGCTCGTCGGCGTTCCTCGACAGCCCCGGCCACACGAGCTGGAACAACCACTACTCGCAGTACATCGGGACCGCCGGTCTCGAGGCGTACCAGGTGCACGGCGGCGGTAGCGCCATCGCCGAGCGCTTCGCGCACTACTTCGAGGGTGACGGCGTCGGGCAGCTCGAGCACTACGACGGCGACGGCGACAACCTCATCGCCTACGACACGTACTACATGCCCGGCAACGACGCCGACGCGATCAGCTTCGTCTACCCGAAGGCGGACACCACGGCCGCCGGCTCGCGGTCCATCGAGCGTCCCGAGTCCGCGTACGTGTGGGGCGACTTCGACGCCGCAGCCCAGCTCTACGGCATCGCCGGCGCCAGCCAGGCCAAGATCGACGCGATGCAGGCCAAGGCGGACGACATCCGGACCGCGGTCCTCGGCCACCTGTGGAGCGACTCCGCCAAGATGTTCTTCTCCCAGACGTCGTACGGCGCCACCGCCGCCGCGACGGCGAACGGCAAGCCCAACCCCCTGGCCGCGACGGACCCGACGCTGATCCCGGCGAAGGAGTCCAACCTCTACGACGTCTACGCCCAGGACATGATCCCGACGGACCAGTGGGCCACGTACGTCGACGGGTTCCGCTTCCTGCGGTACGCCGACAACTTCCCGATCTTCCCCTTCTACACGGCCGACCAGTTCGACCGGAACGAGTACGCCATCGGCGGCTCGAACAACTTCTCCAACATCAACTTCACGGTCCAGTACCGCGCCGTGCGCTCCGCGCTGCGCCACTACGACCCGAACGGGAAGTACGTCACCCCGGAGTACGCGGCGAAGCTGCTCGACTGGATGACCTGGAGCGTCTACCCGAACGGCAACCTGCTCGTCCCGAACCAGTCGGAGTACTTCTCGAACTGGAACCCGGACACGCAGACCTACAACCGCAACAACCCGAACCACGTGATGCTCGGGAACATGTCCTACATCTTCGTGGAGGACATGGGCGGCATCCAGCCGCGTTCCGACGACAAGATCGAGCTCTGGCCGATCGACCTCGGGTACGGCCACTTCATGGTCAACAACCTGCGGTACCACGACCATGACGTCACGCTCGTGTGGGACCCCGACGGCACGGCCTACGGCCTCGGCGCCGGCTACTCCCTCTTCCTCGACGGTGAGAAGAAGGCCACCGCTGACGCGCTCGGCCGCTTCGTCTACGACCCGAACACCAACGCGGTGACGGAGAAGGCCGACGGCCTCACCGTGGCCGTCGCCGGCGCGAGCGCCACGTTCCCGACGGCCAAGGACACCCAGATCCGGGACCCGCGCGTCGTCGACTACCTCAAGACGGCGGGCATCGACCTCGGTGAGGACGCCCCGAACCTGGCCACCGGCGCGACGCTGTCGTCGTCGGCCACCCAGCAGGGCGCCCGCCCGACGCCGTGGCGCAACTTCCACACGCCCGGCTACTCGTCGAGCTCGATGAACTACACGCCCGGCGCGATCGCCGCGACCGAGCGACCTGTGTCGCTCGCCGCCGTGACGGACGGCCAGACGGTCAACGAGCCCTACTGGGGCAACGCCGGGACGGCGGACTCCACCGGCTACGTCGAGCTGAACCTCGGCGCGCCCGTCCGCTTCGACAACGTCAAGGTGTGGTTCGTCAGCGACCGTCAGGCGGGCGGGTACCACGAGCCCTCGCGGTACTCGGTCCAGGTGCCGGACGGCGCGGGCGGCTGGCGGGTCGTCGAGTCCGTGAAGTCGCCGAAGATCGCGGCGGCGAAGTTCAACGAGGCGCTGTTCACCGGCGTCACGTCCGACCGCGTGCGGATCGCGTTCACCAACGCCCCGACGTACGCCACGGCGATCTCCGAGATCCAGGTGTTCGACTCCGGCCGTGAGATCCCGGTGCTCACCAACGACCCGCCCGTCGTGACGGCGGCTCAGAGCACCACGGCGGACGGGAACCTGTCGACCACCCTCGTGGCGACGGCGACCGACGACGGCGTCCCGGAGACCGGCACGCTGACCTACGGCTGGCAGCTGGTCTCCGCGCCGTCGGGCGGCTCCGTGATCTTCGCGGACGCCGGCGCGCTCACCACCCGCGTGACGGGCACGGTGGCCGGCGACTACACCTTCCGGTTCGCGGCCACCGACGGCGAGCTCACCACCCAGCGCGACGTCACCGTGGCCCTGGCCACGAAGGTGCAGTCGGCCGAGTTCGGCGCCTCCGCGACGATCACGACCAGCGGCTCGGCGTCGTGGGAGAACCCCGCTCGCGTGAACACCGCCACCACACCGGCCAGCTCCAACCCCGGCGCCGGGAACGGCTGGGGCACGTGGGGGCAGGCCGGCAGCGGCACCTCCGAGGCTGCGACGGCGTGGATCCAGTACGGCTGGGCCTCGCCGATGCTCCTCAGCTCGACGGACCTCTACTGGTACGACGACAACGGCGGGACGCGCATGCCGGCCGCCACGACCTACGCCGTCGAGTACTCGACGAACGGCACCGACTGGACCGGCGTCGCGCTCAAGCCGGGCTCGACCTACGCCGGGGCGCTCACCCGGAACGCCTTCAACCACCTGGACTTCGAGCCCGTGTCCGCGCAGTACCTGCGCGTCCGGATCTGGGGTGTCCAGGGTTCTGGGGACGGCACCGGCGTCCTGCGGTGGCGGGCCAACGGTGACACGGTGGCGACGGTGGCCAGCCCGGTCATCATGCGGACGCCGACCGGCGTGGTGCCGACGCTGCCCGCGTCGCTCGACGTCGCGTACTCCGGCGGTGCACGTGGTCAGCTGCCCATCACCTGGCAGCCGGTCACGCCCGCCATGGTGGCGGACACGAACGTCGACCCGTTCACCGTGTACGGCACCAACGACGCCTACGGGCTCATCGTCGAGGCGCAGGTCTACGTGCGGCCGGAGAACTCGACCGGCGGCATCGCGATCCAGGGCGCTGAGACGTTCACCCGGACGGTTCAGGTGGGCGGCACCCCGGTCCTGCCCACGAAGGTCCTCGTGTCGTACAACGACGGCTCGCGGGACAACCAGGCGATCGGTGTGACGTGGCACCTCGACCCGGCGAACCTCCAGACGCCGGGCACGTACACCGTGGTCGGCGACCTGGTGCTCCCGAGTTACGTGAGCTCGGCCGGCACGGTGCAGACCACGCTGGCGCTCACCGTGACCAGCAACGACACCACGCCGCCGCAGGTGACTGCGGTCACCGACCCGGTGCTCGCGACCGGCGGCTGGGCTGCCGGCGACGTCACCGTGACCGCCACCGCGACGGACGACGTCGCCCAGGGCGTCACGGTCGAGCAGCAGGACGGCGAGGGCGCCTGGGCCCCGTACACGGCGCCCGTCGTCGTGAGCGCCGAGGGTGACCGCACCCTGCGGTTCCGGGCGACCGACGCCGCGGGCAACGTGTCCGAGGTGGTCACCCAGGTGGTCCGGATCGACCGCACGGCGCCCGAGGTGTCGGGTTCGGCGGCCGGGCGGGTCGTGACGGTGACGGCCACCGACGGCGGGTCCGGGGCGGCGGCGGTGGAGTACCGCCTCGGCCAGGACGCGTGGCAGGCCTATCAGGGTCCGGTGACGGTGCCCGGCACGTCCGCGGTCACGGTGTCCTTCCGGGTCACCGACGTGGCCGGGAACGTCTCGGGTGTCGGGTCGGTGGAGGTCGCGGCGGTCGTGGGACCGACGCCGAAGTTCTCCGACGTGCCGGCGTCGCACCCGTTCAGTGCGGAGATCACGTGGCTGGCGCAGCGCAAGATCACCACCGGGTATGCCGACGGGACGTTCCGTGGGATGGCCTCGGTGAACCGCGATGCGATGGCGGCGTTCCTGTACCGGTTGCAGACCGGACAGGACAAGGCCCCGGCGTGCACGGTCAAGCCGTTCAGGGACGTGGAGCTGTCGCACCCGTTCTGCGGTGAGATCGCGTGGCTGAAGGCCCAGGGCATCGCCGGCGGCTACACGGACGGCACCTACCGTCCGGCCACCCCGGTCGCCCGCGACGCCATGGCCGCGTTCATCTACCGGGTGGTCACGGGCAACGCCAAGGCTCCCGCACCGACGTCGGCGCCGTTCGTCGACGTCCAGGCGAACCACCCGTTCGCGGGGGAGATCGCGTGGCTCAAGGCGCAGAAGCTGTCGCAGGGCTGGACCGACGGGACCTTCCGTCCGGCCAGCCAGATCGAGCGGCAGGCGATGGCGGCGTTCCTGTACCGGCTCGACGGGACCAAGCCCGCACGTGCAGCGTCTCCTGCGGCGCCGGTCGAGGGGACCCGGGCCGTCTGACGGCGGAGTGCGGGCCGGTCTCCTCGCCGGCCCGCACTCCCGCCCGTCCGGCGCACCCGTGCGCCGCTGTGATCGACCCGCGGTGCCGGCAAACCCCCGGACCGGCACCGCGGGTCTCCCCGCACCAGGCCGCTGTCGCGGCCCCTCACGTCACCCGGCGGCGCCGTCCATCAGCCGGTAGATGAACGCGGCCATCGCCTGGCGCTCGATCTGACTCCCGGGCCGGAAGGTCCCGTCGGGCCAGCCCTCGGTGAGGTGCTGGTCCTTCATCCATGCGACCTCCCCGGCGAACGGGTGGTTCGCCTGGACGTCCACGAAGGGCGCTGCCGCCGGTCGCGGCGCCGGCTCCGCGGTGGCGTTCCGGAGCCGGTAGATGAACGCGGCCATGGCGTCGCGGGCGACCGGGGTGGCCGGACGGTAGGTGCCGTCCGTGTAGCCGCCGGCGATGCCCTGGGCCTTCAGCCACGCGATCTCACCGCAGAACGGGTGCGACAGCTCCACGTCCCTGAACGGCTTGACCGTGCACGCCGGGGCCTTGTCCTGTCCGGTCTGCAACCGGTACAGGAACGCCGCCATCGCATCGCGGTTCACCGAGGCCATCCCACGGAACGTCCCGTCGGCATACCCGGTGGTGATCTTGCGCTGCGCCAGCCACGTGATCTCCGCGTGGAACGGGTGCGAGCCCGGCACGTCCGAGAACCCCGCCGTCGGGTCAGGGTCGCCGGGGACGGTGACCGTGATCGGCGCGGAGACCGTGACCTGGCCCGCCGAGTCGGTGGCGGCCGCCGTGAGCGCCACGGTGGCGCCCTTCTGCGTGGCGCCGGCCGTCCACGTGAACCGGTACGGCGCGTGCTCCGCCGTCGCGACGGGGACCCCGTCGGCGAGGAGCGACACCGATCGGACCGCGTGGTCGTCGCGCACCCGCACCAGCGGTTCGATGCTGGAGCCGGCCGCCACGGCCTGGCCGTCGAGCGGGTCCACGAGCTCCGCCGTCGGTGGGGTGTCCCGTGCGGCGCCGACGCCGGTCGGCACGCCCGCCGGCTGGGTCGCCGCCCGGTCGAGGACGGTGACCGTCGGGTCGCCGGCGTCGTCCGGGGCCGAGATCGCCTCCAGCCCGGCGGCCGGGTCGGCGGGCCCGCCCACCACCGGCGCCCCGGAGCCGAGGTAGCTGTCCTCGACCACGACGGGCGCGCCCTGTCGGACGCCGGTGCCGGTGGCGTCGCCGTTGTACACGGCGAAGCCGTTGCCCGTCAGCACGCTCCCGGCAACCGAGAGGCCCGCAGGCGTGTCCACCCCGGCGTCGGACAGGAGGATGCCGAACGAACGGTCGGCGGCCGAGGGCAGTGCGTTCCCGGTGACCCGGCTGTCGCGCACGAACCCGTCGAACCCGTTGGTGAAGGCGACGCCCGTCTGGGGAGCCGCCGCGGCGGCCCCCGCACCGGTGACCACGGTGCCCACGACGTACCCGTGCTGGCGGATGCCGGACCGGGTGGTCGTGCTCGCCGCGCCGTCCGTGCCCCGGCCTCCGTCGAACAGGATGCCGCCCGCCTGGTAGCCGGTGACCACGCTGTTCGCGACGGTGAGCTCGGTCTCGACGGTGCCCGGGCCCACGCCCTGGATCAGCCCGGTCCGGACGATGCCCCAGCCGTGCGGGTTCGCCGCGAGCTCCGCCGGGCTCCCCGCCGTGCGCAGCGGCCCGACGATGCTCTCGGAGACGCGGCCCGCCGCCCCGAAGTAGGCGATCCCCGCCTCGGCGAAGACCGTCCCGGACGTCACGGTGACGCCGGAGATGTCCACGAACAGCTCGGTCGTGTCGGTGGACCCGAGCGACTGGCGCGAGACCGTGATGACGTTGCCGCCGCCGTCACGCAGGTACGGCGCGGACCCGGCGAGGGTCGCGAGCGACTGGTCGGGCATGATCGTCACCGCGTCGGCCCCGGCGCCCTTGATGCGCAGCGGCTTCGTGATCGTCAGGCCGTTCAGGGCCCCGTCGGCGACGGGGTTGCCCGGACCGTTCACCGGCGCCGAGCGCTCCTGGTAGACGCCGGCGCAGACCGCGATCGTGTCCCACGGTGCGGCGGCGTCCACGGCCGTCTGGATCGAGGTGAACGAGGCGTCCGGGCACTGCACCCGGTCGTCGTCGACGACCCAGGTGGTGTTGGCGCCCGCCGTGCCCGTGGTGTCCACGAGCGTCACCTCGCCCGGCGCGACCGTCACGTCCGCCAGGAACGCGGCCGGGTCCGGGCCGCTGGACGGCGGACCGTACCCGGCGCCCTGGTTCGGTGCGGTGCCGTCGGACAGGATGAGCGGCGCATCGGCCGCCCGCTCCTGGAACCGCACGTCCGCGAGCTCGATGGAGCCCGAGGCGGGAGCGCCGTCGACCCCGAAGCGCAGCTCGAGGCGGTCGAGCGAGGCGATGTCGACGCCCTGGGTGGCGAATGCGCTCAGGGGCACGCGGATCTGGTCGAGCACCACGTGCGTGCGCGCCGTCTCCGTACCCGTGGACATGTGCAGCGCATTGCCCCACCGGGGGTCGCCCGCGTGCACCGTGGCCTCGTGCCCGGCGGTGTCGATCAGGGCGACGACGAAGTCCTGGGTCGTGGACTGCGGCGCGTGGGTCACCGGCAGCGGTGCACCCGACTCGTCGAACCGCTGCGCCCCGGGGTTGCGCGGGTCGAAGAAGTTCACGTCCGCGGCCATGGCCAACGCCTTCAGGCCGCTCATGTCCCGCGAGGCGGCCGGGATGTCAGCCGTGAGCGTGGCGGGCGTGCCCGCATCCCACGCCATGGCCAGCTGGCGGCCGTAGGAGTGGTTGATCGGCGAGTTCTCGCGCATGGCGTTCTGGCCGCCGAGCTTCGCCTTGCCCGGCAGCGGGCACGGCTTGGCCGCGGTCGGCAGGGTGGTCTTGCCGAGCTGGGCCGGCGCGAAGTCGTCGGGCTCCGGGTTGCACCAGTCGTAGCCCTGCGCGGTGGGTTCGGGCAGGACGACGGCGCCGTTGTCGAGGTACGGGTAGGAGAAGCCGGTCCCGGTGAGGGCGCCGCCGAGCGCGTTCACCGTGAGCGGGGCGGTCACCTCGGGCCGGACGACGTCGACGCGCTCCGAGCTCGGCGGGAAGTAGCTGGTCGAGACCCGCTCCTCGCAGGGGAGCCGCGCGCCGGACTCGCTCGTCGGGCACGCCGACGCCGGGATCTGCAGATGGGAGTCCGTCGCCGAGAGCTCGCCGGTCATGTAGGGCTCGAACGCCCCTTCGCCGCCCACGTAGCGCCGCAGGAACGACGCCATCGTGGCGAGACCGATCTTCTCCTGGTCGCCCATGCGTGCCGGGTCGCCCGAGATCTTGGTGTTGACCAGGGGGTTGTAGGTGTCGGAGTTGTCGAGCACGTACGACGACGGGGCGTAGCTCGCGGCGCCGCTGAGGCGGAGGTTGTTCGGCTGGACGTTCGCGGCGCTGGTCGGCAGGGAGTTGCCGCAGGCGGCGTCGCGGACGGTGCCGCCGTCCTGGCCGTCGGCGAACCACACGGTGTTGTACCAGTTGTGGATCGCGCCGAGCTGGGAGGACTGGATGAGCGGGAACGGGTTCTCGCCGTCCACGTACTGGCCCCGCTCGTAGAAGCGGGCGCCCTGGAGGTTGGAGACGTCGCCGTCGCACCACGGCAGGACGGCCATGAACGGGACGCCGTAGGGCGCCTTCCGCTCGTAGTCGACCGGTGCGAGCGCAATCACGCCGCGCAGCGGGTAGCGCGGCCCGTCGGTGCGTGTGCGGTTGTAGTCGATGAAGCTCGTGACGGCGTCGCCGCCCCGCGAGTGGCCCATGAGGCCGATGCGCGTCATGTCGAGCCGACCGGCGAGCGTGTCGGCGATCGTCGTGTGCGCGTCGACGGGCAGGCCGCCGGGGGCGTTGGCGGCGCTCAGGGCGTCCAACGTCGCGGCGATGAGCAGCCGCCGCTGGTGCATGCCCTTCCCCTTCGGGGCGTCCTGCCGCATCATCAGCTGGTCCTGGGAGACGGAGAAGACCGTGTATCCCCAGGTTGCGAGGTTCTCACCGAGGTAGGCGTAGCCGGCCTCGTTCCGCTTGTACTGCGCGCAGCTCAGGGTCGCGCTGCTCTGCCCGGAGTCGCACGACCCGTGGTTGCCGTGCACGAGCACGACGACGGGCGACGGCTCGGCGCGGTCGGCGGGGAAGTAGAGGGCCCCCCGGATCTCCATCTGCTCCGGTGCCGGGGCGGTCCCGGCGTCGGGCGCCGCGCCCGCGGAGCTGGGCTCCTGGAGCGAGACCAGGCCGAGCTTCGTCTCCTGGACCGTCGTGGCGGTGTACGTGCCCCGGGCGAGCGGGTCCGGGAGTGCGGCGTCGCCCGTCGGGGATGCCGCCGCGGACGCCGCCGCGGGTGGCGGTGCCGCGGACGGGGCGGCGGCGGCCGGTGCCGACACGAGGGGGACGGCGAGCGGGGCGAGCACGGCGGCGACGACGAGCAGGCGCAAAGGCGCAGGTCCGCGGCTTCTCACAGATGGCTCCAGACGTTGGGGGATCGTCGGACGAACCGCCTCAAGGGCGTTCGTCGACGCTAGGGATCCCAACGTTTCGATCGGGTGACGCTGCGTTTCCGGACGTCGGCTGCGCTCGGCCGATCGGGTGAACCTGCTGTGTGCCCGCTCAGGCGAGCGGCGCGGTCGACCCCCGCGGGACGACGTGGCAGGGGAGCACCTCGACCCCGCTGCGCACATCGCCGTCGATGGCCGCGAAGAGGCGCTCGGCGGCCACCCGGCCGAGGTGCTCGAGGTTGATGTCCACGCTGGTCAGCGGTGGGCGGGAGTGTGCGGCGAGCACCTCCCAGTTGTCGTAGCCGATGACGGCGACGTCGTCGGGGATGCGCTTGCCGGCCTCGTTGAGCGCGTCGAGGACGCCGCGGGCGATCTGGTCGGAGCCCGCGAAGACGGCATCGAGCTCAGGGTGCTGGTCGAGGAGCATCCGGGTGACGCCGCGGCCCCAGGCCTCCGTCCAGGCGCCGAAGTAGACGCGTCCGCCGATGGGGCTCAGCCCGGCCTCGCTCAGGGCGGCGAGGGCCCCCGCCGCGCGGTCCTGTGACGCTCCGTACGAGGGGTCACCGGCGACGTGGGCGATGCGGCTGCGGCCGCACGTGAGGAGGTGCTCGATGGCGAGCCGGCCACCGGCGAGGTTGTCGCTGACCAGCGACAGGTCCTCGGGTGACTGGGACGGCGCGTAGGCGTAGACGACGGGGACGGGCACGTCACCCGCGAGGGGGGTGCGGGGGTCGGGGCGGTCGCCCACGACGATGAGCCCGTCGACCCGGCGCGAGAGCAGGGCCTGCACGTGGTGCTGCTCCCGGATCGCGTCGCCGCGCGCGTCGCAGAGGAACACCGACGTCTTGCCCGAGCCGAAGGCGTCCTCCGCGCCCATCAGGATGGGGATCGAGAAGCGGCCCTCGAGGTCGGACGTGATGAGGCCGACGGTGCCGGTGCGCCCGGCCAGGAGGCCGCGCGCCAGCGCGTTGGGCGAGAACGAGAGGCGCTCTGCCGCCTCGATGACGCGGGCGCGCGTCTCCGCCTTGACCTGCCGACGGCCGTTGAGGGCCTTGGAGGCCGTCGCGATGGAGACGCCCGCGAGTCGCGCGACGTCCGTCAGTGTCGCGGCGCGCCGCGCCGGACCTCCGGTGCGAGTGGACATGCCTGCTCCCAGGTGTACCGCCCCCTGCGTGGGACGTTGACGGAACTGTAACGCGCCGAGGCCTTGACGGGTGTCCGGTGACCGTAATACGTTCAGAAAACCTTTTCGGGGGTAGAACGTTCGGCGGCTCGGAGCGCATGGTCCGCCGAATTCCTGCGAGAAGACACGACAACGGTGGCCGCCGGGGGAGGCGTAGCAGCCGGTCGCAGCGTCGAGACGGAAAGCAAGACCGATAGGGATTCGCACCGGATTCGCCGACCTCGCGTCGGTGGTGCCCGGCGCTCAACGACGAGCTCGGAGGACGGAACATGACACGTACGCGCACGAGGAGCGGCCGAGCCGCTGTCTCGATCGTCGCAGTCGCCACCATGCTGGTGGGCCTGACTGCGTGCAGCGGCTCCGATGGGGACGACGACACGTCGACCCCCGGTGGCGACACCAGCGCACCCGCCCAGGGCGAGGCGTGGGAGGGGGTCGACGACGGCACCACCCTCACGCTCTGGACGCGCGCACCCATGGAGGCGCAGGCCAACCTCCTCGTGGACGCCTACAACGCGAGCCACAAGAACCAGGTCCAGCTGACGATCGTCCCGAACGACGACTACGTCGCCAAGGTCGGCGCAGCCGCCGGCAGCAGCGACCTGCCCGACCTGTTCGCGGCAGACATCGTCTACGTGCCGAACTGGACGAAGGCGGGCCTCTTCGCGGACGTCACCGACCGCATCGCCGCACTGCCCTTCGCCGACAGCATCAACCAGGGCATGGTCGAGGCGGGCACGTACGACGACGCACAGTACGTCCTGCCCTTCGTCCTCGACCTGTCGATGATGTTCTGGAACAAGGACCTCTACCGCGAGGCCGGCCTCGACCCCGAGCAGGGTCCGACGACCATGGCCGAGTTCAAGGAGCAGGCCCTCGCCGTCCAGGCGCTGAACAAGCCCGACACCTACGGCACGTTCTTCGGCGGCAACTGCGGTGGCTGCAACGTCTTCACCTGGTTCCCCATGGTCTGGGCCTCGGGCGACGACGTCATGAACGCCGACGGGACCGAGTCGCTCCTCGCGAGCGACACCGCCAAGGAGGTCTACTCCACGTGGCGTGACCTGTGGGAGGCCGGCGCTGTGTCGCCCGCCAGCAAGGACGAGACCGGGGCCACCTGGGTCGCCGCCTTCCAGGAGGGCAAGATCGGCGTGATGCCGTACCCGGCCACCCTGCTGGCGACCGCGGACGAGACGGTCGACGTCGGCGTCGGCGGCATCCCCGGTGTCGACGGGGGCGTCTCGACGTTCGTCGGCGGCGACGGCATCGGCATCTCGAAGGACTCCGACGTCACCGACCAGGCCTGGAACTTCCTCGCCTGGATGATGGGCGACGAGGCGCAGGTCGACGTGCTCGCGGCGAACAACAACGTCGTCGCCCGCACCGACCTGGCCGACAACGAGTTCTCCCAGAAGGACCCGCGGGTCATGACGATCAACCAGGTCGCCGCCGACCCGAAGAGCAAGACCCCGTTCTCGGTCAACTTCCAGCAGGCGTTCAACGCGACCGACGCGCCCTGGCTGACGCTCTTCCGCAACGCGGTCTTCGGCTCCGGCGACTCCGTCGACAAGGACAACGACGCCCTGACGTCGGTCCTGAGCCAGTGATCCGGTGAGCCCGCGCGGGCGTCGGTCGGCAGCCCGGCCGACGCCCGCGCGAGGCCCGGCAGCCCGAGTCCAGCACGTCGAGCAGGAGGAGCTCGTGTCCCGAACCACCGTCCCCGCGGCGCCGCAGGCGCTCGCCGGAGACCCACCCGCCGTCGGGCGGCCCGCCGCCGCCCCGTCGCGACGACGCAGCCGCGGCGCGGCGCGGTCCCGCACTCTCCTCGGCTGGGCGTACGCGGCGCCGACGGCGGCCATGGTGCTGCTGCTCTTCGTGCTCCCCGTGCTCCTGGTGCTGCGGATGTCCGCCTCCGACTGGGGCCTCTTCGCCGGGGACCACGGGCTCAACCTGCCCGAGAACTTCTCGGCGGCCGCCCAGCATCGGCTCCTGTGGCCGGCGATCGGCTTCACCGTGAAGTACACGGTCATCACCACCGTGCTGCTGCTGGGGATCGCCCTGGCGCTGGCGCTGGTGCTGCAGGAGTCGAGCCGGTGGAAGAACCTCGTGCGCACCGCGGTGCTCGTGCCGAGCGCCCTCGGCCTCGCCTCGGCCTCGCTGCTCTTCTACGCGCTGTACTCCCAGCAGAGCGGTCCGATCAGCCCCGCGCTCGTCGCGCTCGGCGTCGTCGACAAGCCCGTGTCCTTCCTCGGCACGCCGGACAGCGCGCTGTGGTCGACCGTGTTCCTCATCGTCTGGCGGTACGCGGGCTTCTACATGCTGCTGCTGATGGTGGGCCTGCAGGGCATCTCCGGTGACGTCTACGAGGCCGCGCGGATCGACGGTGCCAACCGCCGCCAGATCTTCGCGCGCATCACGCTGCCGCTGCTGCGACCCTCGCTGTCGCTCTGCATGATCATGTGCGTCACCGGCTCCCTCCTGGCGTTCGACCAGTTCTTCATCCTCACCAAGGGCGGCCCGGACAACTCCACGGTCACGATCGTGCAGCTCATCTACAACATGGCCTTCGCCGGCCAGAACAACCTCGGCCTGGCTGCCGCCCTCTCCGTGATGGTGCTCGTCGGCCTGCTCGCCCTCAACGTGGCCCAGTTCCGCGGCATGCGCGGCAAGGAGGACTGACGTGACCACCACAGCTGTGCGCCCGACGGGCGCCCCGGCGGGGGCACGACCCTCGCGTCGACGCCTCCCGGCGCCGCTCACCCGCATGCCGTCCTACGTCCTGACGGGCGGCCTCGCGATCATCTTCATGTTCCCGCTCGTCTGGGCCGCCGTGGCCTCGGTGTCGCCCCAGGGCGGCACGGCCCAGGCCAACGGCTGGGGGTTCGCGAACTACTCGACGCTCGCCAGCTACCAGGCGGGGATCGGCACCTACATCGTGAACTCGGTGATCGTCTCCGGGCTGACCGTCGTCCTGACCCTCGCGGTCTCGCTCACGGGCGGCTACGCGTTCGCGCGGTTCTCGTTCCCCGGCAAGAACGTCCTCTTCCTCGTGACGCTCGCGATCCTCATGGTCCCGTACGCGACCCTGCTGATCCCGCTGTACGTGCTGCTCAACGCGCTCGGCCTGCAGAACTCGTTGATCGGTCTGGCCCTCGTGCTGTCGATGTTCCAGCTGCCGTTCGCCACCTTCATGATGCGGATCTCCTTCGAGGCGATCCCGAAGGAGCTCGAGGAGGCGGCGCTCGTCGACGGGTGCGGCACGTTCAAGGCCCTCGTCCGGGTGCTCGTCCCGGCCGTGAAGCCGGGCCTCATCACGGTCGGCCTCTTCGCCTTCCTCGCGGCGTGGAACGACTTCATCGCGCCCCTGATCCTCATCAGCGACTCCACCAAGGTGCCGCTGCCGCTCGCGGTGGCCAACATGCGCCAGCAGGTCATGGGCATCGTCGACTACGGCGCGACCGAGGCCGGCGTCGTCGTCCTCGCGCTGCCCTGCGTGGTGCTCTTCCTGGCCCTCCAACGTCACTACGTCCGCGGCTTCATGTCCGGCGCGCTCAAGGGATGATCCCGATGACCTCACACCCCGTTACGACGACGGGGAGCGCCGACGCGCTCCCGAGGGAGGCGACCGCCCGCCCGGTCGCACCGTCCAGTGGGCGGCTCCGCCCGCTGGGGCTCACCGACGTCACGATCACCGGCGGCCCGTGGGCCGAGCGGCAGCGCGTGAACCAGGCGGCGAGCATCCCGCACATCGAGCGATGGCTCGAACGCGCAGGGTGGCTGCCCAACTTCGACGCCGCCGTGCAGGGCCGCCTTCCGGCGGCCCGCCGCGGCCGGGAGTTCTCGGACTCCGAGGTGTACAAGCTGCTCGAGGCCATGGCCTGGGAGCTGAGCCGGCGGCCCGACGACGACCTGGCGCGGCGCTACGACGCGATCGTCGCGCGCGTCGCGGCGGCCCAGGAGCCCGACGGCTACCTGAGCACGGCCTTCGGCCGGCCCGGGCAGGCGCCCCGCTACTCCGACCTGGAATGGGGCCACGAGCTCTACTGCTACGGCCACCTCATCCAGGCGGCGGTGGCGCGTGCCCGGTCGTACGGGGAGGACCGCATCGTGACGGTCGCCCGACGGGTGGCCGACCACGTGTGCGAGGTCTTCGGCGTCGGCGGCATCGAGAGCGTGTGCGGCCACCCCGTGATCGAACCGGCACTGGTGGAGCTCTACCGGGTGACCGGTGAGGAGCGGTACCTCGAGCAGGCGCGGCTCTTCGTCGAGCGGCGGGGCCACGAGGTGCTCGACGACATCGAGTACGGCCGGAGGACTTCCAGGACGACGTTCCCGTGCGCGAGGCCACCTCGCTGCGCGGCCACGCGGTGCGGGCGACATACCTCGCGGCGGGCGCGGTCGACCTCGCGACCGAGACCGGGGACGCGGAGCTGCTGGCGGCCGTCAGCAGCCAGCTGCAGCACGCCCTCGCCCGGCGGACGTACATCACCGGCGGCATGGGCTCGCGGCACCAGGACGAGGCCTTCGGCGACGACTTCGTGCTGCCGCCCGACCGGGCCTACTCCGAGACCTGCGCGAGCGTCGGGGCGACGATGCTGGCCTGGCGGCTGCTCCTCGCCGACGGCGACCCGAGCCGCGCCGACCTGATCGAGCGGCTGCTCTTCAACGTCATCGCGACGTCCCCCGCGCCGTCGGGCACCGCCTTCTACTACGCGAACACGCTGCACCAGCGTGAGCTGGCGTCCGTGCCGGACCGCGAGAGCGTCAGCCCGCGCGCGTCGTCGTCGTTGCGTGCGCCCTGGTTCAGCGTCTCGTGCTGCCCGACGAACCTCGCGCGGACCTTCGCGAGCCTCGGCGCCTACGTCGCGACCGCCGACGAGGACGGCCTCCAGCTGCACCAGTACGCGTCCGCCAGCATCCGCGCGTCGCTGCCGGACGGCACTCCGGTGGACGTGGACGTGGAGACGGAGTACCCGCGCGTCGGGGTCGTCACGGTGCACGTGCGGGAGGCGGCGCCGCGGCCCTGGACGCTGACCCTGCGCGTCCCGTCGTGGGCGCGCGGCGCGACGATCGAGGCGGGCGGTGAGGCGTGGCCTGCGGACCCGGGTGTGGCGACGGTGACCCGGCGCTTCGACGCCGGCGAGGTGGTGCGGCTGCACCTGCCCATCCGGCCGGTCTTCGTGTGGCCCGACCCGCGGATCGACGCGGTGCGCGGCTGCGTCGCGGTGCAGCGCGGCCCGGAGGTGCTGTGCGTGGAGTCCGTCGACGTGCCGGAGGTGGACCACGTCGACGCGTTGCGGATCGACGCGTCCGTGCCGCCGTTCGAGCGGGACGGCCGCGTGTACGTGCGTGGTGAGGCGCGGGTCTTCGCCGAGGCGGGGTGGCCCTACGGGGCTGCGGCCCCGACGTCGGAGGTCGTCGCGACGGTCGACGTGCCGCTGCGGCCCTACCGCGACTGGGCGAACCACGGGCCGTCGACGATGCGGGTGTGGCTGCCCGTGATCTGATCACCCGTCACCCTGGTCACGTCTTTCACACCTGTCCCACGAGGCCCTACCGTTGTGCCGTCGCGCGTCGCGCGTCCACACCTCGACAGGAGAGCAGGCACCCATGAGCACGGGCGGTCAGCGGGTGCGCTACCTCACGGTCGCCGAGGTCGCCGAGGTGATGCGCGTCTCGCGCATGACGGTCTACCGGTTCGTCCAGCGGGGCGACCTGCCGGCCGTCCGCGTCGGGCGTTCCTACCGCGTCCCCGCGGACGCGTTGGACGCCTACCTGGCGGCCGCGGAGGTCGCGCCCGAGGAGGACGAGGCCTCGGGCGGGGCGGCCCGGCTCTCCTCCTGAGCCGCCTGCGGGTGTGCGCGCCCGGCCCGCGGACCCGGTAGAGTGGCGGGCGGACTCTCCCGAGCGCGGGGGACCTGCGGCCTCCGTCGGAGGTGGGACAGGGGAACCGCGTGCAGACCCGAAACTGAGCGAGGACACGTGGGCTCCGTCATCAAGAAGCGCCGCAAGCGCATGGCCAAGAAGAAGCACCGCAAGTTGCTGCGGAAGACGCGTCACCAGCGCCGCAACAAGAAGTGACGGTGCGCGCCCACCCGTGAGGGAGGGCGCCAGTACCACGGGCCCGGTCGGCACGACCGGGCCCGACCCATGCCCGCGCCCGGGAACTTGATCATCACCCGAACGGACGCCGGAAACGCGCCCGGCGGTCAACTTCTCTCGTGCGACGCCGATGGTGCAGGTATGGAACGACTAGCGGTCGGCAGCGGTAGGAGCAGGGTCGACGACGCCCTCCACGCCGGATGGTTCGCGGCGAGCGAGGCTGTCGCCGGCCTGGACGGGGCCCGACCCGGCCTCGTGCTCGTCTACGGCGCCCCCAGCTACGACCTCTCGCTCGTCGTGCGAGCGGTCCGCGACGTCACCGGCGACGCGCCCGTCGTCGGCGCCTCCACCGGCGGTCAGGTTTGCGACGGCGAGTACCTGCCTGCGGGCGCCGGCGTGGCCGTTCTCGCCATCGGTGCGGGCCGCTACCGCTTCGGCACCGCGGCGCTGCCGAGCCCCCGGCACGCCGAGGAGGCCGGCCGCTGGCTCGTCGACGCCGCCCGGGAAGCCGCCGCCGCCGACTCCGCGGACACCGACCCTGCGGCGCACGGCGCACTGCTCCTCATGACGGCCGGGGTGCGCGAGCAGCTGGCCGACCTGGTCGGCGGCGCGCACGCCGCGGCCGGACCGGGTGTGCCCGTGCTGGCCGGCGAGGCCGCCGGCGAGGCCGGCAGCGCCGTCGTGCTGGTGGACGGCGAGGTGCTGGGCGACGGCGCGGTGGCCGTCTGGGTGTCCTCCGACGCCCCGTTGGAGGTCGTTGGCCGTGAGGGCCGCACCGACATGGGGCTGCCGGGTCTGCGCGCGCACGACGGCGGCACGCTCCACGAGCTCGCCGCCTTCGGCCTGGACGTCGCCGAGGGTGACGCCCCGGGCCACGCCCTTGCGCTCTGATGGCAGAGCTGCACGAGCTCGCTGCCGCCGCGCAGCGCCTGACCGATGCCGGTGACGTCGACGGTGTGCTCGAGGCCGCCGTCTCGTCCCTGCCGTCCGTCGTCGCCGCGGACGGCGCGGTGGTGGTGTCCGCCGACGGCGCCGTCCTCGCCTCCACCGGGGCGGGCCTGCCCCCGCTGAGCTGGGGCGACCTGTGGACCGCCGGGGCGATCGACGGTGGCGCGGCCGTGACCTCCGTCTGGCACGGCCCGCACGGCAACGGCGCGCTCGTCGCGGTCCCGGCCGGTCGAGAGCCCGACGCCCCCGTCCTGGCCGGCTTCCGCCATGGCGGGGCCGCCTTCGGCCCGGACGATGCCGACGCAGCCGCGGCCCTTGCGGCCGGTCTGGCAGCCGCGCTGGCCGCGGCCCGGCTGCGCGGCGCCCTCGCCGAGAGCGAGGCGTCGCTGCACCTCATCGCCGACTCCGTCAGCGACCTCGTGGCCCTCGTCGACACGACCGGGCACTACGTCTTCGCGTCCTCCTCGCACGACCGCGAGCTGGGCCGCAGCGCCGCCGACCTGGTCGGCTCCGAGGTGACCGGGCTCGTGCACCCCGCGGACCGTGCCGACGTGGAGGCGTGCATCGCCGACGCCGCCACCGCACCGCGCGTCGAGTACCGCCTCCGGTCCGGCACGGGGGACTGGGTGTGGGTGGAGAGCGTGGTGCGCCTGGCGCCCGACGACGCCGTCGTGGTCGCGACGCGGGTTATCGAGGACCGCCGCCGCCTGGAGGACGAGCTGCACCGGCGGGACACGCACGACGCGCTGACCGGTCTCGCGAACCGGAAGCTGTGCACCCAGTGGCTCGGGGCGGCGCTGGCCGGCGGTCGCACCGGCGGCGTCGGCGTGCTCTTCGCCGACGTGGACGACTTCAAGCAGGTCAACGACCGCCTCGGGCACGAGGCCGGTGACGAGCTCCTCGTGCACATCGCGGACCGCCTGCGCGGCTGTGTGCGGCGCGGGGACCTGCTGGCCCGGTTCGGCGGCGACGAGTTCGTCGTCGTGCTGGAGGACGCGCGCGACGTCGACGTGCTCGGGGAGGTCGCGGACCGCATCACCCGCGCGCTCGCCGAGCCGTTCACGTTGCGCGGCGAGCGCGTCACGGCGACGGTGGGCATCGGCGGGGCGTATGCGCGGCGCGGTGCCACGAGCGCGAGCGCGATGCTGCGCGACGCCGACGCGGCGCTGTACGTGGCGAAGGACGAGGGCCGGGCCCGGCTGTGCGTGTTCGACGAGGCGGCGTCGGCCCGCTCCCGCGATCGGCTCGAGGTCAGCTCGCACCTCGGCGCGGCGCTGGGCCGCGGCGAGCTGCTGCTCCACTACCAGCCGATCGTCGGCCTGCACGACAGCCGCGTGGTCGGCTTCGAGGCGCTCGCGCGGTGGAAGCACCCGACCCGCGGGTTCATCCCGCCGGACGTGTTCATCCCCATCGCGGAGGAGACGGGTGCGATCTGCGAGATCGGCGACTGGGTGCTGGGCCAGGCCACGCGCCAGCTCGCGCGCTGGCAGCGGTCGCTCGCCGGCGCCGCGCCGATGCACATGAACGTCAACATGTCAGCGGTCCAGATCGAGCAGCCCGACGCCGCCGAGCGCGCGTTGCGCATCATCGACGCCGCCGGGGCGACGCCGGGCGACGTCTGGCTCGAGGTCACCGAGCAGCGCTCGATCCGGGTGGACGTGACGCCGTTCACCGAGGCGATCCGGGGCGCGGGCGTGCACCTCGCGCTCGACGACTTCGGCATGTCGTACTCCAACCTCGGCCACCTCGAGCGGCTGCCGGTGGAGCTGCTGAAGATCGACCGGTCGTTCGTCGACGGGATGGTGACGACCGAGCGGGACCGCGGGATCGTGCGCGCCTGCCTCGCCGTCGCGGACTCGCTCGGGCTCGGCGTCGTCGCGGAGGGCATCGAGACGGCGGAGCAGCGCGACGCCCTGATCGGCCTCGGCTGCGGCCACGGCCAGGGCTACCTGTTCTCCCGGCCGGTACCCGCCGACCAGGCGGACGTGATCGTCACCGACCTGCTGCGCGACCCGGCCGAGAACTGACGGCGGTCAGTCGACGGGGGTGCCCGCCAGCCGACGCCGCAGCGCCCGCCGGGCCGCCCGCCACGTCACGCTGGTCGCCCACGCAAGGCCCGCCCAGCTCGCGGTCTGGGCGCTGCGCCGGGCGGCCGCACGGCGTCGGCCGCGGAACTCCTGCACCGGCCAGCCGACGGCCCGCGCGTGGCGGCGCAGGCGTGCGTCGGGGTTGATGGCGACCGGGTGGCCGACGCTCGACAGGATCGGGACGTCGTGCGTCGAGTCGCCGTAGGCGTAGCTGCTCGGCAGGTCGATGCCGCGCTGCTCGGCGAGGGCCGCCACGGCGTGCGCCTTGGCCGCGCCGTGCAGCATGTCGCCCACGAGGCGACCCGTGTAGTGGCCGGCGGTGTGCTCGGCGATGGTGCCGAGGGCGCCCGTCGCGCCCAGGCGGCGACCGATGAGCTCGCCGATCTCCACGGGGCTGGCGGTGATGATCCACACCTCGTGGCCGGCTTCGACGTGCTCGCGGAGCAGCTGCTGGGTGCCGGGGAAGATGCGCAGGGACAGCACCTCGTCCCAGATCTCCTCGCCGATCGCCGTCATCTCGGCGACCGAGTGGCCGGCGACGATCGATAGCGCGCGGGAGCGCACCTCGTCGATCTGCCGCAGGCTCTCGCCGAACGCGAGGTAGCGGGCCTGGTGGAACCCGAAGTTCAGCAGGTCCAGCGCGCTGAAGAAGCCACGACGGCGCAGGCCCACGGCCAGGTGGAAGGCACTGGCCCCCCGGATGATGGTGTTGTCCAGGTCGAAGAAGGCGGCGGTGCGCCCGGCCCCTGCGTCGCCGACGGAGGGAGTCGGCTCGGCCACTCGATCACTGTAGCCACCGCGCCTAGGAGTTGCGCTCATGAGGTTTGGTGACGCGGGCGGGGTGAGGGACGGATGGGCCCCTCGGCTGGATGGAGGTGCGACCAGCCTCCTGCGCGGCGAAGGGCCTTCCCCTCGACACGCCGTGGCTGTCGCCCCGTTCACCGCCGAAGGCAGGGTGCGCCTGGTGCAGGCGCTGCGAGCACTCCCGATCGCCCCCCATCACCGCCCCCTCGCGCACCGTTGCCGCTCCGCTCGACGTCGAGCGGAGCGGCAACGGGTAGGCGGACACTCACATGCTGGTGTGGACCATCTCTCGTGACCGGGCGCTCATCGTGAACATCTGCTGGACGCTGCGGAGCGGCCTACCCGGCGGTGTCGTGGCGCGGCAGGGTAGTCACTGGCCCGCTGGTGTGCACCCGCGGGGTCCGCCGCTGCTTGTAGATCAGCCATGCGAACCTGGTGGGAAATGCGGCGGCGGCGTAGATCGCGAACTGGATCGCCTCAGCGGACCACGTGTCCTCGATGCGGGGAATCCATCCGACGGCTTCCCCTGCCATGCAGAGCAGGAACGTCGTCAGACTCACGAGGGCGGCGTCCTGCCACGGGCTGAGCCGGTTCCACCAGTGCCTGCCCGGCTGGTTGTTGTTCTCCGTCATGAAGGTTTCCCTCTCAACACTTGGTGGTGTAGGCATCATAGAAGAACACCGAGATGCCGCTGCCGAAGCCTTGGTAGACCCCCAGGCACTTGTTGTTTCTCACGGCCGACTTGGCGGTGCTGACAAGGTCGTTAGCTCGGCCCGCGACCAGCGCTCGGCACGGCGAGACGGCAGGGCCCGGCAGGCCGTCGCAGAGCCACCCGACCGCAGACAGCCGGGAGGGGACGTATGTGGCGATCGAGGTGGTCTGGCTCCAGCTATACCGGTAGTAGATCACCGGGGTGACCCACTTCCAGCCGAAGCTGAAGCCCGGGTCGGCGGCGACGGGCAGTGTCGCCTCAGATGTATCGACGTGCTGCACGAGGGTGTCACCCTGAACCTCGTACCAGGTGGGTACGTCGTTGCCTTCAGCGTCAACTGCCCATGGCGCGTCAAGGGTTGCTGCCACGGCGACGCTGACGTCAACGTTGGTGCCGGAGGCTGCGCTTTCGCCGGCCGCCCGAATATTGGCGGCTTGTGCCTCGTCGAGGATGAAGCCGCCGCCGTCCTCGGTCAGGTACAGGGAGTACCCGTCGTCGAGGCCCAGGTCGAAGGAGACCTCGTCGATGTCGGGCTCCTCGATCGAGGCGACGACGCTGGTGGTGTCGCCGTCGTCGACGACGTAGGTGGTGTCGACCTCAGGGGCGCTTTCGATGTCGAGGATGTCCCCGATGGCGACCGAGTCGGTTAGGACGTCAGGGCTCTCACCTGTGACGGTCTCGACGATCTCCTCGACGGAGTCGAGGTTCGGCTCGTCGGCGGTGGCGACCCCCGCGGTGGAGATGATGAAGCCCGCGGCGACGAGCCCTGCTGTGACGCCACGTGCAACCCTTGCATGGCTAGACATCTAGCCCTCCTGTCCCGAAATGCCATGATTTGCGTGACTTGCGCTGCAGACCCTAGCGACTCTGCGGACCGTCTGGGCCTCGATCACCACGCCATGGTGGGAACTGCCGGCGGGTCCGGCAGCGTATGGCAGGCGCGCCCGCACCTAGGGTTGGCGTGTGGGCGACCGGGACGCGGATCAGGTGATCCTCTACGCGCGCGCCGGCTGCCACCTCTGCGACGTGGCGCGCGACGTCGTCCGGCAGGTGGCCGCGGAGGCGGGCGTCGCGTGGCGGGAGGTCGACGTGGACGCCGACGCCGAGCTCGTGGCCCGCTACGGCGAGCTCGTCCCGGTGGTCACGGTGGGCGGCACGCTCGTGGACCACTGGCGCATCGACCCGCTGCGGCTGCGGCGGGCCCTCGCGTGACGCCGCGCACCGTGCCGACGGCGACGGTGGCCCGGCTCCCGGTCTACCTGCGTGCGCTGGACGAGCTCGCGGCGCGCGGGGTCGCGCGCACGTCGTCCGCGGAGCTCGCGACGCTCTCGGGCGTCGGGTCGGCGCAGCTGCGGCGGGATCTGTCGCACCTCGGCTCGCACGGCGTGCGCGGGGTGGGCTACGACGTCGAGCACCTGCAGGCGCAGGTCGCGGCGACGCTCGGGCTGACGGGGGACCTCGCCGTCGTGATCGTGGGAGTCGGCAACCTGGGGCATGCGCTCGCGAACTACGTGGGCACCGAGGGTAGCTCGGGCTTCCGGGTCGCGGCGCTGGTGGACGCCGACCCGGCCGTGGTGGGTACGACGGTGGCCGGGCTCGTGGTGGCCGACGACGCGGCGCTGGCGGACGTCGTCCGGCGGGAGGGCGTGCGCCTGGCCGTGCTCGCGGTGCCCGCCGACGTGGCGCAGGACGTGTGCGACCGCCTGGTGGCGGCGGGGGTGACGGGCATCCTCACGTTCGTGCCGCGGGTGCTGAGCGTCCCGGAGCACGTGGACCTGCGCACGGTCGACCTGGCGACCGAGCTGCAGATCCTGGCCTTCCACGCCCGCCGCACGTCGTGACGTGCGGCGGGCGCAGGCGGCCCGGGGGAGCCGGCTGATCAGGCCGCGGCGACGGCCTCGATGTCGAGGGAGATGGTGATGGCGTCGCCCACGAGGACGCCGCCGGTCTCGAGTGCGGCGTTCCACACGAGCCCGAAGTCCTTGCGGGAGATCTGCGTGGTGGCCGACGCGCCGAGGCGGGCGGTGCCGAACGGGTCGGTCGCGGCGCCGTTGAACTCGGTGCGCAGCGCGACGGGGTGGGTGACGCCGTGGGCGGTGAGCTCGCCGTCGATGACGAAGTCGTCGCCGTCGGGCCGGATCGCGGTGGAGCGGAACTCCCAGGTCGGGTACGTGTCCGTCTCGAAGAAGTCGGCGCTGCGCAGGTGGCCGTCGCGGCGCTCGTCGTTCGTGCTGACCGTCGCCGGGTCGAGCGTCGCGGTCACGGAGCTGTCGGCGAGGGTCTCGCCGATGACGATCCGGCCGCCGGTGATGGCGATGGTGCCGCGGACCTTGGAGATGCCCGCGTGGCGGACGCTGAAGGCGGCGGTGCTGTGCGAGGTCTCGATCTCCCAGGTGCCGGGTGTGACGCCGGCGGGCAGGTCGGTGGTGGTGGCGTTGCTGGTCATGTCTGGCTCCCCGGTGCGTGTGATGATGGTGGATCGATCAATGGTTGAAGCGTCAACCATGTAGTTGACAGTTGTACTACAGTGAACGCGATGGCGCAAGAGGGGCCGTGCGACGACCGGAGGTGGGCGTGATGACCGACGCAGCTGTGCTGGGTGCCGAGCTCGGCGCGGACCTGGGCGCGGCCGGAGCGGCGGCGCTGGCGCAAGCCGGGGCGGGCCCCGTGCCGGCCGAGAGCTGCAGCGGGTCCGTGCCCGCGCCCGACGGCGTCCCCTGGCTCTCCGCGGAGCAGCAGACGCACTGGCGCGCCTACCTGCTCGGCGCGGCGCGACTCTCGGACGCGCTCACCCGCCAGCTCGAGCACGACGCCGGCCTCTCCCTCAGCGAGTACGAGATCCTCGTCCGCCTCTCCGAGGCCGAGGGCCGCACGCTGCGCATGTCCGACCTCGCGACGTCCCTCGTCCACTCCCGCAGCCGGCTCACCCACACGGTGGGGCGCCTCGAGTCACGCGGGCTCGTCGTCCGCGCGTCATGTCCGGACGACCGCCGCGGCGTCAACTGCACGATGACCGACGCCGGGTACGCGCTCCTCGAGTCGGCGGCGCCCGGGCACGTGCAGGCCGTGCGCGAGCACCTCGTCGACCGGCTGACCGGCGAGGAGCTGCGCGCCGTCGGGCGGGCGATGGCCAAGGTCGCGCTCGCCCCCTGACCCGGTCCGTCATTGTCACGGCGTGCGGAGCGGGCCGGGCCGGGTGATCATGGTGAGTGACGAACCATCCGGCGGCGTGAGGGAGACTGGGACCATGGTCATGACCACGGTCCATCTGGTGCGCCACGGCGAGGTGCACAACCCCGGCGGAGTTCTCTACGGCCGCCTCGACGGCTACCACCTCTCCGAGCGCGGCCATGCGATGGCCCAGCGCCTCGCCGACCACTTCTCGGGTCGCGCGGGGGCGCCGCGCCGCGACATCGTGCACGTCGTGGCCTCGCCGCTGCAACGCGCCCAGGAGACGGCCGGCCCGGTGGCCGAGGCCCTCGGCCTCGAGCTCGCCACGGACGCCCGGCTCATCGAGGCGGCGAACCACTTCGAGGGCCTGACGTTCGGCGTCGGCGACGGCTCGCTGCGCCGGCCGGCGCACTGGCGGTTCCTCTGGAACCCGTTCCGTCCGTCGTGGGGCGAGCCGTACCGCGAGCAGGTCGCGCGCATGCTGGCCGCCGTCGCCACGGCCCGCGAGGCCGCCCGTGGGCACGAGGCCGTGGTCGTGAGCCACCAGCTGCCCATCTGGGTGACGCGCGAGGCGGTCGAGGGCAAGCGGCTGTGGCACGACCCGCGCAGCCGCGAGTGCTCGCTCGCCTCCGTGACGTCGCTCGTCTACGACGGCGACGACCTCACGGTCGCGTACTCCGAGCCCTGCGCCGACCTGCTCCCCGACGCACGCCCGGTGCCGGGGGCCTGATGGCCGCTGCCCGCCGCGCGCTCCTGGCCCGACCCGCCGCCGTGGCGGGCGTGGCGCTGGCCTGCGCGGCGCTGGCAGCTGGTGCGCTCGCGGGCTGCTCGCCCACCGTGACCGGCGGCTGGGGCGAGGACGGCGGGCAGACCGGGTACGTGTCCGGCGACCGCAGCGTCACCACCTGGGACGCGCCGGACCGGACCGGGCCCGTCGACGTGGCAGGCACGGACTTCGCGGGGGAGACCGTGGACGTCGCGGACTGGCGCGGCGACGTCGTCGTCCTCAACACCTGGTACGCGGGCTGCCCGCCGTGCCGCGCCGAGGCGCCGGACCTCGCGGCCATCGCCGCCGACTACGCGGACAAGGGCGTGCGTGTGCTCGGCATCAACTCCACCGACGACGCCGGGGCGGCCCAGGCGTTCGAGCGCACCTTCGCGCTGCCGTACCCGTCCGTGCACGACTCCGACGGCGCCGCGATCGCCGCGTTGCAGGGTGTGGTGCCCGTGCAGGCCGTGCCGACCACCGTGCTGCTCGACCGCGACGGGAAGGTCGCTGCGCGCGTGCTCGGCGTCATCGACGCCTCGACGGTCCGCGCGCTGCTCGACGACCTGGTCGGCGAGGGGTGACCGGCCCGCTCGCCGCCGGCCTCGGGGACACCGTGGCCGCAGCCGTCGCGGACGGCTCCATGCTGGCGGCCGCGCCGCTCGCCGTGCTCGCCGGGCTGGTGTCCTTCGCCTCGCCGTGCGTGCTGCCGCTCGTGCCGGGGTACCTCGGGTACCTGGGCGGGATGGTGGGCAGCGAGGCGTCGGGCGGGCGGGGTGGCCGGGCCCGTGGTGGCCGGGCCTGTGGCGCGCGGGCGGGTGGCGCGCGGGCGGGTGGTGCGCGGGTGGGTGCCGGGGTGGGCGTGCGCGCGGCGGCCCGCCCGAGCCGCGGGGCGACCCTGCTCGGTGTGGCGCTGTTCGTCGCCGGCTTCACCGTCGTGTTCGTCACGCTCGGCGTCGTCGCCGGTTCGGTGGGCGCGACCCTCGTGCGCTGGAGCGACGTCATCACGCGCGTGCTCGGCGTCGTCGTCGTGCTCATGGGTCTGGTGTTCGTGGGGCGGCTGCCGTTCGCCCAGCGGACCGCGAAGCTGCGGCTCGCGCCGCGCGCCGGGCTGTGGGGTGCGCCGGTGCTGGGCGTCGTGTTCGGGCTCGGCTGGACGCCGTGCATCGGGCCCACGCTCGTCGCGGTGTACTCGCTGGCGCTCGGGGAGGGCTCGGCCGTGCGCGGTGCGGTCCTCGCCGTGGCGTACTGCGTGGGGCTCGGGCTGCCGTTCCTGCTGCTCGCCCTCGGGTTCGAGCGGTCGACGGCGGCGTTCGGGTTCCTGCGCCGGCACCGGCTCGCGATCATGCGGGCGGGCGGCGTCGTGCTCGTGCTCGTGGGGCTCGCCCTGGTCACAGGGCTGTGGGGCGAAGCTGACGGGTGCCATGCAGGGCTGGATCGGCGGCTTCGAGACGGTGGTGTGATGCCCGCGGACCGGATCGACGCGCTGCCGCGCCTCGGCGTCGTCGGCTGGTTGCGGTGGTGCTGGCGGCAGCTGACGAGCATGCGGGTCGCGCTGATGCTGCTCATGCTGCTCGCGGTCGTCGCGATCCCCGGCTCGATCCTGCCGCAGCGGCCGGTCGACCCGTCGGCGGTTGCCCAGTACGTGGCGGACAACCCCCGCGTCGGGGCGTGGCTCGACCGGCTGGGGCTGTTCGACGTGTATGCGTCGGTGTGGTTCTCGGCCGTGTACCTGCTGCTCTTCGTGTCGCTGATCGGGTGCATCCTGCCGCGGCTCGCCCTGCACGCGCGGGCGCTGCGGGCCCGGCCGCCCCGCGCGCCGCGGCGGTTCGAGCGCTTCGGCGAGCACGACGCGTTCGGGACGACGGCGTCGGCGGACGCGGTGCTCGCCGCGGCCACGCGCGCGCTGCGGGGGCCGGTGCGGGCGCTCCCGCGGTTCCGGGTCGCGGCGGCCGTCGAGCCGTCCGGCGCGCGCACGCTGAGCGCCGAGCGTGGCTACCTGCGCGAGACCGGCAACCTCCTGTTCCACCTGGCGCTGGTCGGGCTGCTCGTGTCGATCGCGCTCGGGCAGCTCTTCCACTACCGGGGGCAGGCGATCGTCGTCGAGGGCCGCGGCTTCGCGAACTCGGTCACGGACTACGACACGTTCGTCGGCGGCACCGGGTTCGACCCGTCGTCGCTCGTGCCGTTCACGTTGCACCTGGATCGCTTCGAGGCGACCTTCCGCGCCGATGCCAAGCCGGAGAGCTTCCAGGCGGACGTCACGGTGACGCTGCCCGGGGGCGCGCCGCGCGACGCCGTCATCCGCGTGAACGACCCGCTGACCATCGGTGGCGCGCGCGTGTACCTGCAGGGCAACGGCTACGCGCCCGACGTCGAGGTGCGCGACGCCGCTGGCCAGGTCGCGTTCGCGGGGGCCGTGCCCTTCCTGCCGCAGGACGCCGTCTACACCTCGCGCGGGGTCGTGAAGGTGCCCGACGTGTCGACGGGGGAGCAGATCGGGCTCGTCGGCTACCTGCTGCCGTCCGCGGTGATCACGCCTGCGGGTGCGGCGTCCGTGCACCCGGAGCCGCGGGACCCGGTGCTGGTCCTGGCCGTGTGGCGCGGCGACCTCGGGCTGGACACCGGGGTGCCGCAGAACGTGTACCAGCTCGACACCGACCGGATGACGCAGGTGACCGGCGACGACGGCGCCCCGGTGACGATCGTGGTGCGGCCCGGGCAGACCGTGGAATTGCCGGATGGGCTCGGGACGTTCACGTGGCACGGTCTGCCGCGGTTCGTCGCGCTGGACCTGCGGCACGACCCGGCGCTCGGCGCGATCCTCGGCTTCGCGATCGCGGCGCTCGTGGGTCTGGTGGTGAGCCTGTTCACGCCCAGGAGGCGCGTGTGGGTGCGGGTGACGGAGCATGAGGGCGTGACCTCGGTCGCGCTGGCGGCGCTGGCGCGCGGCGACGACGCCGGGCTCGCCGGCGAGCTGGAGCGCGTGGCGGGCGCGGTGCGCGCGCTGGGTGGTGCGGACGTGGGGTCGGGCGATCCGGCGTCGGGCGACGGGGAGGGTGGCGATGAGCCTCGGTGAGCTGAGCACGGTGCTGGCGTGGGGGGCCACGACGGCGTACGCGATTGCGTTCGTCGCGTTCGCCCTGGACCTGGCGCGGCTGGCCGACGGCGTCGGCGTGGCCGCGCGGGAGCGTGCCGGGCGCGTGTCGGCGGCTGTGGCGGCGGCTGCGCCGGCGACTGCGCCGGGCGGTGTCGGTGGTGTGTCGGGCGGTGGTGCGTCGGGTCGTGAGGGGGGCGACGTCGTCGTGCGGCGCCGGGCCGTGGGCATCGCGATGGCGACCGCAACCCTGGGCCTGGGCTTCCACGCGGTCGCGTTGCTGCTGCGTGCGCTCGCCGCGGGGCGCGTCCCTTGGGCGAACATGTACGAGTTCTCCCTCGTGGGGTCGTTCGTGGCTGTCGGGACCTTCCTGGCCCTGACGCGACGGCGGGACGTGCGCTTCCTCGGGACGATCGTCGTCGGGCTCGCGGTGGTGGCCCTCGGCCTGGGGCTGACCGTGTTCTACGTGCCCGCCGACGCCGTCGAGCCCGCGCTGCAGAGCTACTGGCTGGTCATCCACGTGTCGATCGCGACGATCGCGACCGGCCTCTTCACTGTGGCCTTCGCCGCGTCGGCCCTGCAGCTGCTCAAGGACTCGCGGACGCGGCAGCTCGACGGCACGGTCGCGAACCCGCGCTGGCACCTCACGGGCCCGCGCTGGCGGATGCTCGACGCGCTCCCCGCCCCGCGCGAGCTCGAGGCGCTCAGCTTCCGGATCACCGCCGTCGGCTTCGTGCTGTGGACGTTCACGGTGATGGCGGGCGCGATCTGGGCTGAGCACGCCTGGGGCCGGTACTGGGGCTGGGACCCCAAGGAGGTCTGGAGCTTCGTCGTCTGGGTCGTGTACGCCGCCTACCTGCACGCGCGCACGACCGTCGGGTGGTCGGGGCGGCGGGCGGCGTGGTTCGTGCTCGTCGGGTACGCGACGGTGATCTTCAACTTCACGGGCGTGAACCTCTTCTTCCAGGGGCTGCACAGCTACTCGGGGCTGTGAGCGCGGGGCCGGGCGGGGCGCTCTCGGGTCCGATCGGATGACGTCGGACGCGCTCGGGGTGCCGTCGAGGAGGCGGGCCGGGCGTCCGGCCCGTCGCGCGCGCCGGGTCTGAGATGTCGAGGTCCTGTGGATTCCCTCCGTTCTGTCCGTCCTGAGTGCTATCGTACACGTGTACGAAGATGCGAACAGCGGCGGATGGAAGGGGGCGCTCAGTGCTCGGAAC
This sequence comes from uncultured Actinomycetota bacterium, assembly GCA_963807045.1. GTDB lineage: Bacteria > Actinomycetota > Actinomycetes > Actinomycetales > Cellulomonadaceae > Actinotalea. The sequence continues at coordinate 1,906,857 of CAWDZL010000002.1, forward strand.
GGCGCGGCTCGGCGCTCCTGCGGAAGGCGCGCCGTCCAGCGGATCGGTGCGCGCGTGGCTGAGCGAGCTCGCGGCGCTCGTCGAGCGCGCGGGAGACCTGGACGTGGCCGCGGTGGAGGCGTCCGAGGCGGCCACGGTGCACGACGCCCTGCGGCGTGCGGGCGATCAGCTCGGGGCGCTGCGGGCGCGGCTTGTGACGCACATTGCCGCGGACGGCCGCTGGGCGGCCTCCGGGTCTGCCCGCACGCTCCCGGACTGGGTGGCCGGTCAGGGCGGGATGTCGGTCGGCGCGGCCCGCCGCGAGGTGGCGCTCGGGCAGCTCCTTGAGTCGGATGCGCCGGCAGTGGGTGATGCCGTGGGCCGTGGCGAAATCAGCCTCGAGCACGCCGAGGTGATCAGCCGTCGGGCGGCGACGTCCGAGGCGCGCCGGGTTGCCCTGGCGTCCGACCTCCCGGACCGCAACGAGGCCCACCTCGTCGAGATGGCGCGGCGCCTGAGCGTCGACCAGTTCGACCGCTACGCCCGCCGGTGGGCGGCTGCGGTGGACACGGCCACCCACGAGGCGGAGAGCGCGGCGGCCGTCGACCGCCAGTACGTGCGGCTCAGCCCGCGGGACGGTGGCGTCGACCTCAAGGGCTTCCTCGCCCCCGAGGGTGCGGAGCTGCTCCGGACCGCGCTCCGGTCGGTGAGCGGGGTCCCAGCCGCCGACGACGCGCGCACCCCCGAGCGCCGCCGCGCCGACGCGTTGACGGACCTCGCCCGCATCCTCCTCGACAACGGACTCGCCGGCGCCGGCAAGGCACTGGTCCGTCCGCACCTCCTGGTGCACGTGCCCTTCGAGACGTACGCGGCGCTCGCTGCGGACCGTCCCGCCGACGACGGAGAAGGTCCCGTCGCGCTCGCGCCTCCGGTACCCGCGCTGACCAAGGCGGACGGCACGCTCGGCGCACCGGCCGAGCTCGACGACGGCACGCCGCTGGCGATGTCCGCGCTGGCCAGGCTCGCGTGCGACGCGCTGCTGACCCGGGTGGTCATGGACCCGCTCGGGCAGCCGCTCGACGTCGGGCGGGCGCAGCGAACCTTCACCGGCCCGCAGCGGGCGGCGGTACTGGCCCGGGACAAGCAGTGCCGGTACCCGGGTTGTGGCGCCCCACCGGCCATCTGCGAGGTGCACCACATCGTCTGGTGGAGCCGGCTCGGTGAGACATCCGTGAGCAACGGGATCCTGCTCTGCGCGTACCACCACCATCTCGTGCATCGGAAGGAGATCGCGATCACCAGGGAGGGCGGCGGGTTCCGGTTCGCCCGCGCCGACGGTCGGCCGGTCGCACCCGAACGCGGGCACGACGGCGGGGGCGCGTCGCCGCCACCGGACGTGCGCGCGAGAGGTGAGTCACCAGATCGCGCGGGTGCTGTGACGAGTCGCGCCGCCGGCGCGACAGACGCGGGTGACTCACCCGGGCGAGCAGGGGGCGCGGCCGCGCGCGCCGACATGAGCGGCCGACGGGACGGCGGCGGGTCGGGGTCGGGTGCTGCCCTGTTCACGCTCGGCGGTGAAGGTGAGGGCCGGGGTGACGGTGACGGCGGGCGCGCTCCGGGCGGCAGGCCCGCACAGGCGGAGGGCACGGACCCGCGAGGCGGGCGCCTACGTCGTGGCGCGGCGTGATGGCGTGGCGCGGCGTGACGGCGCGGTGCGGCGGCGATGCGCGGCGGCGATGCGCGGCGTGCCGGGCGGCGTGGCGCGGGGCGGCTCAGGGGGTGCGGGGTTCGTCCCCGGACGGCTCCTCGGGCGTCTCGCCGCCGCGCTTCTCCCGGCGCCACTGGCGCTCGAGGTCGCGCAGGAACTCGGGGTCGTCGTCGGGCGCGGTCGGGCCAGCGGGACGGCGCGACCAACCGGGGCGGATCGGAGGCCTCGCGCCGGACCCACCCCGCGACGTGCCAGACCCGCCGGACGGCCGCGCGGGGCCGGAGGCGCCCCAGGGCCGCGACGGGCCGGGCGTCGGCGAGTACCGGCCCTCAGCCTCGGCGCGGCGGACCCGCGACACGATGATCCAGACGACCGGGCCAAGCACCGGCAGCACGACAACGATCGCCGCCCACAGCGCTCGCGGCAGACCAGACCGCTCGGACTCCTCGGACCGGAACACGTCGAACAGGGCAAAGATGGCCAGCGCGACGGGCACCACGTACACGAGCAGCCTCATGCCTCCACGATAGGCCGGGCCTACGCTGGCGACGTGCCCGTGGTCATCTACTCGCTCCTGCGCCTCGGACTCTTCGCCCTCGCCCTCCTCGTCCTCTGGGCGGTAGGCATGGGTGGCTGGCTGCTCGTGCTCGTCGCGGTCGTCGTCGCCTTCGCGCTCTCCTACGTGCTGCTCGGGCGACAGCGGGACGCCGCCGCCCGCTGGCTCGCCGAGCGCCAGGTGGGTGGCCGGCCGCGGCTCGCGAGCCTCGTCGCCGAGGACGCCGAGATCGAGGACGCCGCCGACGACGCGGCACGAGGCGACGCGCAAGGCGGCCTGCGCGATGCCGAGAACTGACTAGAGCGCGAGCCCGATGCCGAGCAAGACGCCGTAGCCCAGCTCGAGCAGCCCGGTCCCGGCCAGCACCGGCCGCAGCAGGATCCCGCGCGCACCCGCCAGCACAGTGACCGACAGGATCCCGACGGGGAGGGTGAGCAGCAGCACGAGAAGCGCGCCCGGTGCTGCCGGAGCGCACGCCAGCCCCGCGAGGACCGCCAGCGCGAGCCTCTCCGGCATAGACCCGCCGCGCACGACGCTCGCCCAGGCGCACCGCCAGCGTCCGCTTGCCGGCCACGGCGTCGCCGGGGACGTCGCGGATGTTGTTCACCATGAGAAGCGCGCACGCGAGCAAACCAATCCCGACGGCGCCGAGCCCCGCGGGCCAGGTCACGCCCCCCGTCTGCGTGTACGTCGTCCCGAGCACAGCGACGATCCCGAAGAACAGGAACACGCCGACGTCGCCCAGCCCGAGGTACCCGTACGGCGTCCGCCCCCCGGTGTAGAACCATGCCGCCGCGATCGCCGCCGCCCCGACCGCCAACAGCCACCACTGCCCGGTCAGGGCCACGAGCGCCAGCCCCAGCACCGCGCCGACGCCGAACGCCCCGAACGCCGCCGCGCGCACCTGCTCGGGCCGTGCCGCGCCCGACGCCGTCAGTCGCAGCGGCCCCACCCGGTCGAGGTCGGTGCCGCGCACGCCGTCGGAGTAGTCGTTGGCGAAGTTCACGCCGACCTGGAGCGCCAGGGCGACCCCGGCCGCCAGGAGAGCCCGTCCGAGGTTCGCGGCATCGACCTGGGCGGCAGCTCCGGTCCCGACGAGGACCGGCGCGACCGCCGCCGGGAGCGTGCGCAGCCGGGCACCCTCGAGCCACTCTCCAGCGGTCGCCATGCGCTCTCCTTCGGTCAGTCGGGTCACTCGCTCGGTCGGTCAGTCGGGCGCTCGGACACGGGAGCCAGTCACTCGGTCACCGGGGTCTGTCGGACACTCGGGTAGTCGGGTAGTCGGGTAGTCGGGTCAGTCGGTCGATCGGTCAGCCGGTCAACCGGCGACTCGGTGGGCCGGCGATCCGGCCGCCACGTCGCACCGGCCGCCCACGTCGCATCGGCCGCCCACGTCGCGCCGGGGCTCACGGCCCGCCCGCCGCGGCGAGCCGGGCGACCGCCGCGCGGTCCACTTTGCCAGGTCCGCGCCGGGGGAGAGCGTCCACGACGATGACGGACCGGGGCGCCGCGGCCGCGCCGAGACGTGCCGCGACGGCCGCCCGGACGACGGCCACGTCCACCGCGCCCGGCGACGAGCCGTCCATCGCACCGGGCGACGAGCCGTCCATCGCACCCGGCGACGACCTGTCCATCGCACCGGGCGACAACCTGTCCACCGCACCGGGCGACGCCACGACCGCTGTGACGATCTGTCCCCACTCCTCGTCCGGGACGCCCACCACGCACGCCTCCAGCCCGAGCCCGGCGAGCACGGCCTCCACGGCGCTCGGCACCACGTTCACGCCCCCGCTCACGACGACGTCGTCCGCCCGCCCGCGCACGCGCAGCACCCCGTCGGCCATCTCCCCGACGTCGGAGGTGCAGAACCAGCGCTCGCCGTCGGCCAGGACGAACGCGTCGTCGTCGGGCGGGAGGTAGCCGCGCGCCAGGACGGGCCCGGCGATCTGCACGATGCCGTCGCCGTCGCCGTCGCTGTCGCCCCGGCTCACGCGCACCCGCACCCCGTCGAGCGGCACGCCGTCGTACACGCAGCCGCCCGCCGTCTCCGTCATCCCGTACGTCGTGACGACGCGGATACCGGCCGCACGGGCCCGGTCGAGCAGCGCGGGGGCCGCCGCGGCGCCCCCGACGAGCACGGCGTCGAGCCCGGCCCAGGCGGCGCGTGCGGCGTCGGGCACGCCGTCGGCGAGGATCCGGTGCAGCTGCGTCGGGACGACCGACCCGTAGAGGGGCCCGTCCCCCCGGGCCGCCGCGATCGCGGCCGCGGTGGCGACCGGGTCGAAGTGCCCCGCCGGCACGACGACGGGCTCCCCACCGGCCAGCAGCGAGCGCACGATCACCTGCAGGCCCGCGACGTGCTGCGCCGGCAGCGTCAGCACCCACCGACCGGGCCCGCCGAGTCGCGCATGCGTGGCGTGCGCCGACGCCAGCACGGCGTCGGCGTCCAGCAGCACCCGCCGCGGCACGCCGGTGGACCCCGAGGTGGTCAGCACGAGCGCGACGCCGTCGGGCACGCGCCCGGGAAGGTCACCGGGCGGCGCCCCCACCACGGGCGCGACCGCGGGCCCGGACCCGTCCAGCGCGGCCCGCAGCGCCCGCGCGACGTCCTGGACCGGTCCCGTGACCAGGACCGACTCCAGCGGGCGGGGATGCACGATCCCAGCCTAGGTGCGCCGTACAGTGGGGAGTCGACCGTGGTGAGCCGGCCGGGCAGGCCCGGTGAGGAGGGTGCAGTGGCTGGATCGATCGCGACCGGTGTTCGTCGCACGAGGCGCTCGTTCGTGGGGGCGTCGGTCGCCGTTCTGGCGCTCGCCCTCGCTGCGTGCGGGGGCTCCCCGGACCCGGTCCAGACGCCGCCGACCGTGACGGAGAAGCCGCCCGTCGAGGACGTCCGCGTCGCCCCGCCCGAGCCGGTCGTACCCATCGTGTGGCCGCTGACCGGCATCGCGACCGACGCCGTCGCCCAGCGCCCCGCCATCGCGGTCAAGATCGAGAACAGCCACGTGGCGCGCCCGCAGTCGGGCCTCGAGTTCGCCGACGTCGTGTGGGAGACGATCGTCGAGTTCGACATCTCCCGCCTCGTCGCCGTCTTCCAGAGCCAGTACCCCGAGGAGATCGGCCCCATCCGGTCCGTGCGTCCGATGGACCCGCTGATCGCCTCGCCGCTCAAGGGCCTCATCGCGTTCTCCGGTGGCCAGCAGGGCATCCTCGACCTGGTCCACGCCTCCTCACTGCAGGTGATCAGCCACGACGCCGGGGCCGACGGCCTCTACCGCGTCAGCCGGCGGTCCGCGCCGCACAACGTCTACGGCTCACTCACAAAGTTCGCCGCGCAGGCCGACGCGAACCACGCGGCGCCGCCCGCACCGCAGTTCCTGTTCGCCGCCGACCGCAGCCTGGCCAGCGCCCTCCGCGCCGGCACACCCGCGACGAGCCTCGCCTTCCACCTGTCGCCGCAGTCCAGCCCGACGTGGGCCTGGGACGCCGCGAGCGGCACCTGGCTGCGCTCCGAGGGCAGCACGCCGGCCACCTCCGAGGCGGGCACGCGGCTCGCGGCCGTCAACGTCGTCTCGGTGACGGCGGAGCACCCGGGCACCGGCTTCGGCGCGCAGAACGGCGCGATCGTGCCGACGTACAACCTCATCGGCGAGGGCGACGCGACCGTCGCCACCGGCGGCCAGGTCATCACCGGCCGCTGGCACAAGGCCTCCCAGGACGAGCCGCTGATCCTCACCGCGGCCGACGGCTCGCCGATCCTGCTGGCGCCGGGCAACACGTGGGTGGAGCTCGTGCCCGCGGGGAGCGGTTCGCTCACCGTCGGGTAGCGCGCGCACCATCGGCGCCCCAGCGGCGTAGTCCTGTGGGATGACCCGCCCCGGACGTTGTGCTTCCGGAGGGGGAACTCTCGGGCGCCAGGTCCCGACGCCGGGCCGATCCGCCGACCCGGGGTGCCCGGGCAGCCTTGAGGCATGGCACACATCACCGCCACCGGCATCAACGAGATCGAGCTCGAGCGGATCCGCTCCGAGCGGCTGCGCTCCGCCGTCCCCGTCACCGTTGCCGTCGTCGCACTCCTCGCAATCTTGGTCGGTGTCGCGGCCCTCGCGGCCAGCACCGTCCTCGGCTTCGGCGCCTGGTTCGTCACCGGCTGACCGAAGGGAGCCACCGGGCCCGGGACGGTGTCCCCCCGGGTCCGGTGGCACCGCTCGAGGGTCGGGCCCGCGCCCTGGAGGGGGGCGCGCGCCCGGCCCTCGCTGGTCTGGGCCCTGCCCCTCAGGAACAGCCCCTCAGGAACAGCCCCTCAGAAGTAGTACGGGAAGCCCGACCAGTCCGGCTCCCGCTTCTCCAGGAACGAGTCGCGCCCCTCGACCGCCTCGTCGGTCATGTAGGCCAGGCGCGTCGCCTCGCCGGCGAAGACCTGCTGACCAGCGAGCCCGTCGTCGGCCAGGTTGAACGCGAACTTCAGCATCCGGACCGCCTGCGGCGACTTGCCGGCGATCACGCGCGCGTACTCCAGCGCGAGGCCCTCGAGGTCGTCGTGCGAGGCGACCTCGTTGATCGCCCCCCACGCCTCGGCCTGCTCAGCGGAGTACGCCCGCGCGAGGAAGAAGATCTCCCGCGCGCGCTTCTGGCCCACCTGCCGGGCGAGCAGCGCGGAACCGTACCCGGCGTCGAACGAGCCGACATCGGCGTCGGTCTGCTTGAACTGCCCGTGCTCGCGGCACGCGATCGTCAGGTCGCACACGACGTGCAGCGAGTGCCCGCCCCCTGCCGCCCAGCCGTCGACGACGGCGATCACCACCTTGGGCATGGTCCGGATCAGGCGCTGGACCTCCAGGATGTGCAGCCGGCCGGCGCGCGCCGGGTCCAGCGGCGCGTCCCCGCCGCCCTCCGTCGTGTACCGGTAGCCGTCGCGCCCGCGGATGCGCTGGTCGCCGCCGGAGCAGAACGCCCAGCCGCCGTCGCGCGGGCTGGGGCCGTTGCCCGTGAGCAGCACGACGCCGACGTCGGGCGACATCCGCGCGTGGTCGAGAACCCGGGCGAGCTCGTCGACCGTGTGCGGCCGGAACGCGTTGCGGACCTCGGGCCGGTGGAACGCGACGCGGACCACCGGCAGGTCGCGCTCGCCGTCGGGCCCGCGGACGACCCCGCGGTGGTAGGTGACGTCGGTGAGGTCCGCGAAGCCGACGACGTCGCGCCAGCGGTTCGGGTCGAAGGTCTGCGAGACGTGGTCGGGCAGCGCAGTCATGGTCGCCAGCCTAGGTGGGTGCCCCGGTCGCCTGAAGTCACCCTCCGGCGGGGCCGTCGGGGGCACTACCGTGACGGCGTGGCACGCGACGAGGGCTCCCTGCGCGACGTCGTCGTGTACCGCCTGCCGCTGGTCACCCGCTTCCGCGGCATCGAGTCGCGCGACGGCGTCCTGCTGCACGGTCCGGCGGGCTGGGGCGAGTTCGCGCCCTTCTGGGACTACGACGACGTCACGTCCGCGCCGTGGCTGCGCGCCGCGCGGGAGGCGGCCGACGTCGGGTGGCCCGCGCCCCTGCGTGACACCGTGCCCGTGAACGTGACCATCCCCGCCGTGGACGCCGCGACCGCGCACGCGATGACCGCGGCGTCGGGCTGTGCCACCGCGAAGGTGAAGGTCGCCGAGCGCGGCCAGACCCTCGCCGACGACGAGGCCCGGGTCGAGGCCGTCCGCGACGCTCTCGGCCCGGCCGGGCACATCCGGGTCGACGCCAACGCCGCCTGGGACGCCGACGAGGCAGTCACCGCGCTGCGCCGACTGGACCGCGCGGCCGGCGGCCTGGAGTACGCCGAGCAGCCGTGCCGCACCGTCGAGGAGCTGGTCCGCGTCCGGCGCTCCGCCGGTGTCCCGATCGCCGCCGACGAGGCCGTCCGGCTCGCCGCCGACCCCCTGGCGGTCGTGCGCGCGGGGGCGTGCGACGTCGTCGTGCTCAAGGTCGCGCCGCTCGGCGGCGTGCGGGCCTGCCTGGAGGCTCGCCGAGCGCGTCGGGCTGCCCGTCGTCGTCTCCTCGGCGCTCGAGACGTCCGTCGGGCTCGCGGCCGGCGTCGCGCTCGCGGCCGCGCTCCCGGAGGCTCCCGTACGCCTGCGGGCTCGGGACTGCGCGCCTGCTCGCCGCCGATGTCGCCGAGCCCCTGCTGCCCGTCGGGGGTGCGGTCCCGGTGCGCCGGGTCGAGCCCGATCCTGCTCTGCTCGCCGCCGCGACCGCGGGTGACACCCTCACGCAGCGGTGGCACCGTCGCCTCGCCGCCGTCGCCGAGGTCTCGTGACCATGGAGGACTCATGAACCCGTCCACCCGCGCCGCCCGCGCACTCGTCCAGGCGCTCGCCGCGGCCGGAGTCCGCCACGTGGTGCTCGCCCCGGGCTCGCGCAGCGGTCCCCTTGCGCACGCCCTCGCGCACGCCGCGCGGCCCGAGTACGAGCGCGTCGCGACGGCGCCGTCCGTCGACCTGCACGTGCGCATCGACGAGCGGGACGCGGGCTTCCTCGCGGTCGGCCTCGCGCGCGCCGGGGTGCTGGCGGGCACGCCGGCCCCGGTCGCCGTCGTCACGACGTCGGGCACGGCCGTTGCCAACCTGCACCCCGCCGTGCTCGAGGCGCACCATGCCGGCCTGCCGCTGCTGCTCCTCACCGCGGACCGCCCCCACGAGCTGCGCGGCACGGGCGCCAACCAGACCACCGAGCAGAAGGGCATCTTCGCCGGGGCGGTCCGGCTGATGCTCGACCTGTCGGCGCCGTCCGGGGGTGCCCGCGAGGTGGAGCACCTGCGCCGGGTCGCGGCCGAGGCGGTCACGGTTGCGCTCGGCACGGCGTCCGGTGAGCCCGGCCCCGTGCACATGAACCTCGCCTACCGCGAGCCACTCCAGCCCGACGACGACGAGTGGCCGCCGCTGCCCCTGCCCACCCGGGTGCCGCGCGGGTCGAGCCGGGCCGCCGCGGCCGCTGCGCCGGCGCCCGAGCGCGTGGTCGAGACGTCGCGCGCCCCGCGCGGCTGGACCGCCGACGAGCGGACCGTGGTCGTCGCCGGGGACGGCGCCGGGCCGGTCGCACGAGAGATCGCCGAGGTCAACGGCTGGCCGCTGCTCGCGGAGCCGTCGTCGGGCGCGCGCGGGGGCGGCAACGCCGTGCCCGCCTACCGGTTGGTGCTGGAAGGGCCCCTGGGCGCGGAGGTGCGGCGCGTCGTCGTGCTCGGGCGCCCCACCCTGGGCCGGGCCGTCCACGCGGTGCTCGCGCGGCGCGGGGTCCGCACGCTCGGCATCGTGCGGCCGACCCTGGCCGCCCCGGACGCCGGGCGCGGTCTCACCCACGTGTACGACGCCGTTCCGCCGTGGCTCCTCGACCCGCCGGGCCGCACCGGCGAGGCGTGGCTGCGCCGTTGGCTGGCCGCGGGCCGGGCCGCGCTGGCCGGGGTCCGGGAGGCGCTGGACGCCGACGCCGAGGGTGCGCAGCGGCTCACCGGGCCGGCCGTCGGCGCCGTGGTGGCCGAGTCCATCGGCCCCGACGACGTCCTCGTGGTCGGCGCGAGCAGCCCGATCCGTGACCTCGACCTGGTCGCCGAGTGGCTCGAGCCGCCGACCGTCGTGGCCAACCGTGGGCTGTCCGGCATCGACGGGACCGTCGCGACGGCGTCCGGCGTCGCCCTCGGGCTCGAGCGGCCCGTCACGGCCTACCTCGGGGACCTGTCGTTCCTGCACGACGTCGGGGGCCTGCTCGTGGGCACGCTCGAGCGCCGGCCGGACCTGCGCGTCATCGTCGCCAACGACGACGGCGGCTCCGTGTTCGCGCCGCTGGAGCACGGCGCGCCCGAGCACGCCGCGACCTTCGAGCGCGTCTTCGGGACCCCGCAGGGCGTGCACCTCGGCGCCCTGTGCGCGGGGTACGACGTGCGCCACGAGCGGGTCACCGACCTCGTGGGGCTGCGGCGTGCGCTCGCCGAGCCGGTGCGGGGGCTCGCCGTCGTCGAGGTGAGCGTCGACCGGCACGGGCGGCGAGCGCTGCACGAGCGCCTCGCCGGGGCCGCGGCGGACGCGATGGCCCAGCAGGTCGCCGAGGCGGAGGTCACGGCCGCCGCGTCGGAGGCTGCGTCGGCTGCGCTCGCCGAGGACTGAGCCCGGGCAGGACGCTCAGGGCACTCTCAGGAACGGCACAGCGGTCGGCCAGGAGCGGCGCGTCTCATGGGTCATCGAAGGAGGTCCACCCATGAGCGAGCAGTTCGAGGACGGCCGGCCCACCGGCCCGGCAGGCCAGAGCAACGAGGACCAGCGGAGCACCGAGTCACAGGTGCCGCCGCCGCCCGCGGGGCAGCCGTACCCAGTGCAGCCGTACCCAGTGCAGCCGTACCCGGTGCAGCCGTACGCGGGGCAGCCGCGCGTCGGTCAGCCGTTCGGCCCTCCGCCGCCTCCGCCGACGCCGGGTGCCGCCCCGGCCCTCGGCGTCCCGACGATGCCCCCGGCCGTCGCGCCGACCCAGCGCACCGAGCGCACCGAGCGCACCAGGGTCCCGCGGTCCGCGCTCGTCACGACGGCGCTGGTCACGGCCCTGGTCACCAGTGCCGCGACGGGCGGCGTGACCTGGGCCATTGCCGGGCACGACACCCGGCCCGCGGTCACGGCGGCCAGCGGCTCGTCGTCGGGCTCCGGCACGTCTACGACGCGGGTGCGGGAGGTCTCCACCAACGCGCCCGACTGGACCGCGATCGCCGACAAGGTGCGCGAGTCCGTCGTCGCCATCGCCGTGATGAGCTCCGGCGGCTCGGGTGAGGGCTCCGGCGTCGTACTCGACACGGCGGGCCACGTGCTGACCAACAACCACGTCGTCAGCGGTGCGCAGCAGATCAAGGTCACGCTCGCCGACGGGCGGGTCTACGACGCGACCGTCGTCGGCACCGACCCCACCACCGACCTCGCCGTCGTCGCGATCACCGACCCGCCCGAGGACCTCACCGCCGCGACCTTCGGGGACTCCAGCGCGATCGCCGTCGGCGACGCCGTGATGGCCGTCGGCAACCCCCTCGGCCTGGACAGCACCGTCACCACCGGCATCGTCTCGGCGCTCGACCGCCCGGTCTCCACCGGCTCGACCAGCAGCACCGAGCTGGTCGTCACGAACGCCATCCAGGTGGACGCAGCGATCAACCCCGGCAACTCCGGCGGCCCGCTGTTCGACTCGTCCGGCCGGGTCATCGGCATCACGTCGTCCATCGCGACGCTGTCGCAGACCGGCTCGGAGTCCGGCTCGATCGGGCTCGGGTTCGCCATCCCCGTGAACCTCGCGCACCTGGTGGCGCAGGAGATCATCGACAAGGGCTCCGTCGAGCACTCCTACCTGGGCGTCTACCTGTCGGACGGCACGGGGACGGTGGACGGCACGACCCGCCTGGGCGCCGTCGTCGAGCGCATCGGCAGCGACAGCCCGGCGGCCTCGGCGGACCTCAAACAGGGCGACGTCGTCGTCGCGGTGGACGGCAAGCCCGTGAGCGGCGCACTGTCCCTGACGGCGTTCGTCCGCGAGCACGCCGTGGGCGACACCGTGAAGCTCACGGTGATCCGCGACGGCAAGACCGTCGACGTCGATGTGACGCTGACCCAGCGCCAGGAGGGCGCCGACCAGTCCGGGCAGTCAGACCAGTCGGGGGAGTCCGGCAAGTCGTCCGAGGACGGCCAGTCCGACCAGGCGAACCCCTGGAACCTGCCGGGGCGGTGACCTGATCCGTTCCTTCCGCCGGCCGAGGCACACGCCCTCGCGGGGTCACCCCGCGAGGGCGTGCCGCATCGGCTCGAGCTTGGCCTCGGACTCCGCGAGCTCGGCCGCAGGGTTTGAGGCCGCGACGATCCCGCACCCCGCGAAGAGCCGCAGCCGGTCCGGCCCCGGCCCGACCTCGGCGGACCGCAGCGCGATGCCCCACTCGCCGTCGCCGTCCGCACCGAGCCAGCCGACGGGGCCCGCGTAGCGTCCGCGGTCCATCCCCTCGAGGCTCGGCGATGACCGCGCACGCGTCCTGGGTGGGGGTGCCGGCGACGGCAGCCGTCGGGTGCAGCGCGTCCGCGAGCAGGAGGCTCGCCGGGTGCCCGCCCGTGTCGAGCGTGGCGAGGACCCCGGTGACGTCCGTCGCCAGGTGCAGCACGTTCGGCAGGTGCAGGACGAACGGCGTCTCGGGCACGTTCGTCGACGTGCAGAACGGGGCGAGCGCCCGGCTCAGCGACGCCACCGCGTACTCGTGCTCCTCGAGGTCCTTGGAGGAGTGGGCGAGGAGCGCCGCCCGGGCCAGGTCGGCGTCGTCGTCGCCGGTCCGTCGGATGGTGCCGGCGAGCACGCGCGAGGTCACCAGGCCCTTCTCGCTCCGCACCAGCAGCTCGGGGGTGGCGCCGATCAGCCCGTCGACGGCGAACGTCCAGCACGCCTGGTAGTCGGCGGAGAGGCGGTGCAGCGGCCAGCGGACGTCCAGCGGCGCCGTCGTCCGGGCGATCACGTCGCGTGCCAGCACCACCTTGTCGAGATGCCCGGCCCGGATGCGCCCGACGGCGTCGGCCACGGCCCGCTGCCAGCCCGCCGTGTCGAGCGCGCCGTCGGTGAAGGCGACCGTGCCGGGATCGGCCGGCGCCGGGTGGGTCACGAGCTCCGGGGCGGGGGCCACCCCGCCGAGGGCCATCGTGGTGGCCCAGGCCACCGGGCCGCGACGTCCGACGACGACGCGCGGCACCACGAGCGCGCCGCCGGCCGGCGACGTGGGGGCGAACGCGAACGAGCCGAACGCCACGGGGCCGGTGCCGGGCACCCGCACCTCGTCGCGGATCACCGCGTGGTCGACGGTGCGGCGCCAGTCCTCGGCGGCGGCGCGCATCCGGTCGGGGCCGGCGTGCTCGATGCGCAGCACCTCACCCCAGCCGACCATGCCGTCGCCGCGACGGATCCACGCGGTCCCGCCCTCGGGCGGCAGCAGGTCGAGCAGGTCGGGGGGGAGGGTGGCCGGGTCGACGGGCACCGTCCGGGAGACCAGGGGGAGCGGGGCGGTGTCGGGCCCGGCGGTCGTGGCGGTCGTGGCGGGGATCATCGCCGCCAAGCGTACGCACGGTGGACGCCGGGTGACTGCCGGGGCGGCGACGGGGGTGGTCGTGCGCCGTGACGAGGGTGGTCGTGCGCTCGGGCGGGCGCTCCGCCGTCGGGCGCCTGCGAGACTGGGGCCATGCCGCGCGCCCACCTGGACAAGCAGCCCCACGAGGTCGCGTCGATGTTCGACGCCGTCGCCCGCCGCTACGACCTGACCAACGACGTCCTGTCGCTGGGGCAGGACCGTCTGTGGCGCCGCGCGACGGTCGCCGCCGTCGGGGCGCGGCCCGGGGAGCTGGTGCTGGACCTCGCCGCCGGGACGGGTACGTCGAGCGAGCCGTTCGACGCCGCGGGCGCGCGCGTCGTCCCGTGCGACTTCTCGATCGGGATGCTGGCCGCGGGCAAGGCGCGGCGGCCCGACCTGCCGTTCGTCGCGGGGGACGCGCTGCGGCTGCCGTTCGCGGACGGTGCGTTCGACGCCGTCACGATCTCGTTCGGGCTGCGCAACGTCGCCGACACCGGTGCTGCGCTGGCGGAGCTGCGGCGCGTGACGCGGCCCGGCGGGCGGCTCGTCGTGTGCGAGTTCTCCCAGCCGACCTGGGGTCCGTGGCGGACCGTCTACACCGAGTACCTGATGCGTGCGCTGCCGGCCGTGGCCCGCGCGGTGTCGTCGGCGCCGGATGCCTACGTGTACCTGGCCGACTCGATCCGCGCCTGGCCGGACCAGCTCGGCCTGGCGCGGGTGCTGCGCTCGGCGGGCTGGGACGACGTCGCGTACCGCAACCTCTCGGGCGGCATCGTCGCCCTCCACCGCGCCACCACCCCCACCTGACCCCCACCTCACCCCCCGCCCCCACCCACCCGAACTCACCCCCACCCCCACCCCGTCCGTTCGCAAAGTGGAGCGAAGTGCACGCGACACGCTGGCGTGTCGGTGCACTTCGCTCCACTTTGCGGACGAGGAGGGGGAGTGAGGGGGGGAGGGGGGTGAGGGGGGGAGGGGGGTGAGGGAGGGTGGGGGGGTGAGGGGAGTTGGGGGCCGGGGATATTCGTGTGGCGGGTGTCACGTCTGCAGGTGAAGGGGCCGCCTTTTGCACGACTAGACTGGCCGGTGCGCTCGTGAATGACTTCACAAGGGACCAACGGACCGGCAGGTGAGGAACGCGGTGGCTGCGGTGCGGGAGGACGACGCGGACGTCGTCGTCGTCGGAGCCGGCCCCGCCGGTGCGGCCGCCGCCTACTGGCTGGCCCAGGCGGGCGTCGACGTCCTCGTCCTGGAGAAGGCCCAGTTCCCCCGGGACAAAGTGTGCGGCGACGGCCTCACGCCCCGCGCCGTCGGCGAGCTCGTCGCCATGGGTGTCCCGACCCGCCCCGAGGACGGCTGGCTCCGCAACACCGGCCTGCGCGTCTACGGCGGCGGGCACCGCCTCGAGCTGCCCTGGCCCGAGCTGCGCTCCTACCCCGACTACGGCCTCGCGCGTCCGCGCCGCGACTTCGACCAGGTCCTCGCCAACCACGCCGCGGCCGCCGGGGCCCGCGTGCAGTACCGCACCGCCGTCACCGGCCCGGTCCTCGACGAGCGGACCGGCCGCGTCGTCGGCGTCTCCGCGCGCCCTGTGGACGACGCCGGACGCCGCGCGGGCGAGGAGGTCACCTACCGCGCGCCCGTCGTGATCGCCGCCGACGGCGTCTCCGCCCGCATGGCCCTCGCGCTCGGCATCGAGAAGGACGTGCGCCGGCCGATGGGTGTCGCCGTCCGCACCTACATCCGCACGCCGATGCACGACGACCCGTGGATGGAGTCCCACCTGGAGCTGTGGGACGGCCCGCCCGGCCGGTCCACCCTCCTGCCCGGGTACGGCTGGATCTTCCCCCTGGGCGACGGGACGGCGAACGTCGGGCTCGGCAGCGTCAGCTCGCGCGCCGAGGCCACGAAGGTCGACTACAAGGACCTGCTGCGCCGCTGGCTGCCCGGTCTGCCGCCGGAGTGGGGCTTCACCCCCGACGCGCAGGTCGGCCCGATCCGCGGCGCCGCCCTGCCCATGGCGTTCAACCGCAAGCCGCTGTACAGCCGTGGTCTGCTGCTGGTGGGCGATGCGGGCGGCATGGTCAGCCCGTTCAACGGCGAGGGGATCGCGTACGCGATGCAGTCCGGCCGCCGCGCCGCCGAAGTGGTGGTGCAGGCGCTCGCGCGCACGACGCCGTCGGGCCGCGACCAGGTGCTCGCCGGGTACCCGCGGCTCATGGCGGACGAGCTCGGCGGCTACTACACGCTGGGCCGCATCTTCGTGAAGCTGATCGAACAACCCGCGATCATGCACATCTGTACCCGCTATGGTCTGCCCCGACCGGCCCTGATGCGGCTGGTCATGAAGCTTCTCGCCGACGTGTACGAGCCCCGCGGGGGGCAGGCGTCCGACCGCCTGATCGCCGCCCTGGCAAGGATTGCGCCGGCCGCATGACCCGACGACACTCGCGGGAGACCGCGGCGGCGTCGAACGCCCGAGCGACGGCCCCTGTGCCGCCCCGACCCGCCTGGAGGGCCAGATGACCAATCCCTACGTGCCGCTCCTGGTGCTCATGGGGATCGCGGGCGTCCTCGCACTCGGCGGGGTGGGCGCGAGCGCGATCCTCGGCCCCCGTCGCTACAACCGCGCGAAGCTCGAGGCGTACGAGTGCGGCATCGACCCGACGCCCCACGCCGCCGGTGGCGGCCGCTTCCCGGTGAAGTACTACCTGGTGGCCATGAGCTTCATCATCTTCGACATCGAGGTCGTCTTCATGTACCCGTGGGCGGTGAGCTTCGCGGAGCTCGCGGTCTTCGGCGTCGTCGCCATGCTGGCGTTCCTGGCCCTCATCACCGTGCCGTTCGTCTACGAGTGGCGCCGCGGCGGGTTCGAATGGGACTGAGCCGAGCGGGCACCACGGCGAGAAGCATCACGACCAGCGGCACGACGACGAGCAGCGCCACGATTCGAAGGGGAGGAGGGGCGTCATGGGCATCGAGGAGGCACCGTCCGGCTTCCTGCTGACCAGCCTGGAGAAGCTTCACCGGCCTGGTCCGCAAGGCGTCGATGTGGCCGGTGACGTTCGGCCTGGCGTGCTGCGCCATCGAGATGATGGCCACCGGCACGTCGCGGTTCGACATCTCGCGGTTCGGCATGGAGGTGTTCCGCGCGTCGCCGCGCCAGGCCGACCTGATGATCGTCGCCGGGCGCGTCAGCCAGAAGATGGCCCCCGTGGTCCGCCAGGTCTACGACCAGATGTCCGAGCCCAAGTGGGTGCTGTCGATGGGCGTGTGCGCCTCGTCGGGCGGCATGTTCAACAACTACGCGATCGTCCAGGGCGTCGACCACATCGTGCCCGTCGACATCTACCTGCCCGGCTGCCCGCCGCGGCCGGAGATGCTGATCAACGCGATCCTCGCGCTGCACGAGCAGGTGCGCAGCGCGCCCCTCGGCGTCAACCGCGAGGAGGCCGCCCGCGCCGCCGAGGCCGCAGCCCTGGCCGCGACGCCCACGTCCGAGATGAAGGGCCTGCTCCGATGAGCGAGAGCGAGCGCGGGGACCGGCACGACGACGGTCCGGCGTCGGACGAGGTCACCACGGCCGACGGCAGGCCGACGATCGACGTCGTGGACGTACGCCGCGGCATGTTCGGCGCGGCCGACGGCGGCGACACCAGCGGCTATGGCGGCCTCGTCCGGACCGTCGCGATGCCCGGCCCGAGCGAGCGGCCCTACGGCGGCTGGTTCGACGAGGTCGTCGACGTCCTCGCCGAGGTCCTCGACGCCCAGGGGATCGCCTTCGACGACGCGGTGGAGTCCGTGGTCGTCGACCGCGGTGAGCTCACCCTGCACGTCCGCCCGCGCCACCTCGTGGCCGTCTGCCAGGCCCTGCGCGACGACCAGGACCTGCGCTTCGAGCTGGGCCTCGGCGTCTCCGGCGTGCACTTCCCGAACGACGCCGGGCGCGAGCTGCACGCCGTCTACCACCTGTGCTCGGTGACGCACGGCCGCCGGCTCCGCCTGGACGTCGCGGTGCCCGACGCCGAGCCGCACGTCCCGTCGAGCACGTCGGTGTACCCGGGCCACGACTGGCACGAGCGCGAGACGTTCGACTTCTTCGGGATCGTCTTCGACGGGCACCCCGGGCTGGCCCGCATCGAGATGCCGGACGACTGGCCCGGCCACCCGCAGCGCAAGGACTACCCGCTCGGCGGCATCCCCGTCGAGTACAAGGGCGCGCAGGTCCCGCCGCCCGACCAGCGGAGGTCGTACTCATGACCCAGACGCCCCACTCGCAGGTACCCCACGCCGCGCCGCACATCGTCGAGGAGCCGGACGCCCCGATCTTCGAGGCGAGCGGCGGCGACTGGTCAGATATCGCGGAGGAGGCGAGCCGCCTCGGCGAGGAGCGGATCGTCGTCAACATGGGTCCGCAGCACCCGTCGACGCACGGCGTGCTCCGTCTCATGCTCGAGATCGACGGCGAGACGGTCACCGAGGCCCGCTGTGGCATCGGCTACCTGCACACCGGCATCGAGAAGTCGATGGAGTACCGCACCTGGACGCAGGGCGTGACGTTCTGTACGCGCATGGACTACCTCGCGCCGCTGTTCCAGGAGGCGGCGTTCTGCCTCGGCGTCGAGAAGCTGCTCGGCATCACGGACGACGTCCCCGAGCGCGCCTCGGTGATCCGCGTGCTGATGATGGAGCTGAACCGCGTCTCGTCCCACCTGATCTGCATCGGCACGGGCGGCAACGAGCTCGGCGCGACCACCGTGATGACCACCGCGTTCACGGCGCGCGAGGAGATCCTGCGGGTCTTCGAGCTGATCACCGGCCTGCGGATGAACCACGCGTACATCCGCCCGGGCGGTGTCGCGCAGGACATCCCGCCGGGCGCGCTCGACACGATCCGCGCGGCGCTGCCCACGATCAAGGACTACATCCGCCAGCTGTCGGACCTGATGCTCGCCAACCCCATCTTCAAGGGGCGGCTCGTCGGCGTCGGGCACCTGAACCTGGCCGGCGCCATGGCGCTCGGCATCACCGGGCCCGTGCTGCGCGCGGCGGGCCTGCCGTACGACGTCCGCAAGCACACGCCCTACTGCGGCTACGAGACCTACGACTTCGACGTCCCGACGTCGACGGACATGGACTCCTACTCGCGCATGGTGCTGCGCATCGAGGAGTGCTACCAGTCCCTGCGGATCGTCGAGCAGGCGCTGGACCGCCTGCAGGCGATGGGCCCGAGCCCGGTCATGGTCGCGGACAAGAAGATCGCGTGGCCCGCGCAGCTCGCCATCGGCTCCGACGGCATGGGCAACTCCCTCGACCACATCCGCCAGATCATGGGCACTTCGATGGAGGCCCTGATCCACCACTTCAAGCTCGTCACCGAGGGGTTCCGGGTGCCGCCCGGCCAGGTGTGGCAGTCGGTCGAGGCGCCGCGCGGCGAGCTCGGCGTGCACCTGGTGTCCGACGGCGGCACGCGGCCGTACCGGGCGCACTTCCGCGACCCGTCGTTCAACAACCTGCAGGCCGTCTCGCTCCTGTGCGAGGGCGGCATGCTCGCCGATGTCGTCGTCTCGGTCGCGGGGCTCGACCCGGTGCTGGGAGGGGTGGACCGCTGATGGTGGAACCGTACGTGGGCGCCAAGCTCGAGCGGCTCACCGCCGATGCAGAGGCCGTGCGCGCACGCTACCCGGAGGAGCCGCGCTCGTCGCTGCTGCCCCTGCTGCACCTCGTGCAGTCGGAGGACGGCTACGTCAGCGCCGACGGCATCGCGTTCTGCGCGGCCACGCTCGGGCTCACGACGGCGGAGGTCTCCGCCGTCGCGACGTTCTACTCCCAGTACAAGCGCCACCCGAACGGCGAGTACACGGTCGGCGTCTGCACCAACACGCTGTGCGCGGTGATGGGCGGCGACGCGATCTTCGACGAGCTGAGCGAGCACCTCGGCGTCGGGCACGACGAGACGACCGCCGACGGCGCGATCACGCTCGAGCGCATCGAGTGCAACGCGGCCTGCGACTACGCGCCCGTGATGATGGTCAACTGGGAGTTCTTCGACAACCAGACGCCCGACACGGCGACCACGGTCGTCGACCGGCTGCGCACCGGCAAGCCCGTCGCGCCGACGCGCGGCGCGTCGTCGGTGTGCACCTTCAAGCAGATGTCGCGCGTGCTCGCCGGGTTCGGCGACGGCCGCGCGAACGAGGGGAACGGGGCGGGCGAGGCGACGTTGGCCGGTGTCCGGCTGGCGAACCAGAAGGGCTGGCGGGCCCCGGAGCGGCCCGTCGCGGACGACGGGGGGGTCGCTGCGAAAGCGACGCGTCCCGCCCGCAAGGCCGCGTACCGGGCGGCGAAGGCCGAGCCCGCGCCCGCGAAGGCCGAGCCGGCGCCGGCGAAGGCCGAGCCGGCGCCCGCGAAGGCCGAGCCGGCTCCTGCACCCAAGGTCCGGCGCTCGAAGGCGCCCGGTCGCCGCCCGGCCGGCACCGACGCGAGCAAGGAGGCGTGATGGCGACGACCCTGACCCCGGTGCTCACCTCGCGCTGGGACGCCTTCCGGTCCTGGACGCTCGACGCCTACCGGGACGGCGGTGGCTACCAGGCGCTGCGCACGGCGCTCGCGACCGCGCCGGCGGACCTCGTGGCCACGGTCAAGGACTCGGGCCTGCGCGGCCGCGGCGGCGCAGGCTTCCCCACGGGCATGAAGTGGGGTTTCCTGCCGGCGCCCGACGGCGGTCCGCGCTACCTCGTCGTGAACGCGGACGAGTCCGAGCCGGGCACGTGCAAGGACATCCCGCTGATGATGGCGCGCCCCCACCTGCTCGTCGAGGGCGCGATCATCACGGCGTACGCCATCGGCTGCCACCACGCCTTCATCTACGTGCGGGGCGAGGTGCTGCACGTGTACCGCCGCCTGCTCCAGGCGGTCCAGGAGGCGTACGACGCCGGGTACCTCGGCTCGGACGTCCTGGGCTCCGGCTACGACCTCGAGCTGACGGTCCACGCTGGCGCGGGCGCCTACATCTGCGGCGAGGAGACGGCGCTGCTCGACTCGCTCGAGGGCCGGCGCGGCCAGCCGCGGCTCAAGCCCCCGTTCCCCGCGGTCGCGGGCCTGTACGGCCGCCCGACGGTCATCAACAACGTCGAGACGATCGCGAGCGTGCCGTCGATCATCTCGGGCGGCTCGGACTGGTTCCGGTCGATGGGCACGGAGCGCTCCACGGGCTTCGGCATCTTCTCCCTGTCCGGCCACGTCACGCGGCCCGGGCAGTACGAGGCGCCGCTCGGCGTCACGCTGCGCGAGCTGCTCGACATGGCGGGCGGCATCCGCAAGGGCCACAGCCTGAAGTTCTGGACGCCGGGCGGCTCGTCGACGCCGCTCTTCACGGCCGAGCACCTCGACGTGCCGCTCGACTACGAGTCGGTGGGCGCGGCCGGCTCGATGCTCGGCACGCGGGCGCTGCAGATCTTCGACGAGACGACGTGCGTCGTCCGCGCGATCACGCGGTGGGCGGAGTTCTACGCCCACGAGTCGTGCGGCAAGTGCACGCCGTGCCGGGAGGGCACCTACTGGATGAAGCAGGTGCTGGCGCGCATCGAGCACGGCGAGGGCACGATGGCGGACCTCGACACACTCCTCGACATGTGCGACAACATCCTGGGCCGGGCGTTCTGCGCGCTGGGCGACGGCGCGACGTCCACGGTGACCAGCGGCATCGCGCTCTTCCGCGAGGAGTTCGAGGCGCACGTGACCGGTGGCGGCTGCCCGTTCGACCCGGTGGCCTCCGCGGCGTTCCACTACGTGCCGAAGGGCGCGGCCGCCGACGTCTCGGCGCTGTCCGGGGCGGTGCGCCGATGACCACCACGACGCCGAAGGGCGACACCTCCGTGACCGGCGGCCCCGCGACTGCAGCAGTGCCGAAGGACCAGGTCACCTTCACGATCGACGGCACCGAGATCAGCGTGCCGAAGGGGACGCTGGTGATCCGCGCCGCCGAGCAGCTCGGCATCGCGATCCCGCGGTTCTGCGACCACCCGTTGCTGGAGCCCGTCGGCGCCTGTCGGCAGTGCCTGGTCGAGGTCGCCGTGCCCGACCGCGAGGGCACCCTGCGCCCGATGCCGAAGCCGCAGACCTCCTGCACCACCGAGGCGACGCCGGGCATGGTCGTCAAGACCCAGCTGACGTCCGCCGTCGCCGACAAGGCCCAGCACGGCATCCTCGAGTTCCTGCTCATCAACCACCCGCTCGACTGCCCCACGTGCGACAAGGGCGGCGAGTGCCCGCTGCAGAACCAGACGATGAGCAACGGCTACGGCACGTCGCGCTTCGTCGACGTGAAGCGGACGTTCCCGAAGCCGATCGCGATCTCGACCGAGATCCTGCTCGACCGCGAGCGCTGCGTCCTGTGCCAGCGCTGCACCCGGTTCTCCGAGCAGATCGCGGGCGACCTGTTCATCGACCTGCAGAAGCGTGGCGCGAGCCAGCAGATCGGCCGGTTCGAGCCGGGCGTGCTCGGCTTCGCGGGTGCGGAGCCGACGCCGGTCTACCGCGGCGTGCAGCCGGACGGCACCCCGATCTCGGCGGCGACCGGCGTCGTCGCCCAGGACCCGGCCGGCCCGATGGGGCAGGCGACCGAGGACACCTCGGGCCGCCCGTTCGCCTCGTACTTCTCCGGCAACACCATCCAGATCTGCCCGGTGGGCGCCCTCACGAACGCGGCGTACCGCTTCCGGTCGCGCCCGTTCGACCTGGTCTCGACCCCGGGCATCTCCGAGCACGACTCGAACGGCTCGGCGCTGCGCGTCGACCACCGCCGCGGCGTCGTGCTGCGTCGACTGGCGGGCGACGACCCGGCCGTCAACGAGGAGTGGCTCAGCGACAAGGACCGCTTCGCGTTCCCGTGGCAGGGTCTCGCGGACCGGCTGACGGTGCCGCTGGTCCGCGAGGCCGGCGAGGACGGCACGTCGGCGCTGCGTCCGGCGAGCTGGGGCGAGGCGCTCGACCGCGCCGCGGCCGGGCTCGCAGCGGCACGGGACGCCGGCGGCGTCGGGGTGCTGCCCGGCGGTCGGCTGACCCTCGAGGACGCCTACGCCTACGGCAAGTTCGCGCGCGTCGTCCTGGGCACCAACGACGTCGACCACCGCGCCCGGCCGCACTCGGCGGAGGAGGAGGCGTTCCTCGGCCACCACGTCGCGGGCGCGCGCCTGTCGGTGACGTTCGCCGACCTCGAGGCCGCGCCGGCCGTGCTCCTCGTGGGCTTCGAGCCCGAGGACGAGGGCGGCGTGGTCTTCTTGCGCCTGCGCAAGGGCGTGCGCGCCCGGCGCACCCGGGTCTTCTCCGTCGCGCCGTACGCCTCCCGCGGGCTCGCCCGGCTCGACGCCACGCTCCTGCCGGCCGCGCCGGGCACGGAGGCGGAGGTGCTCGACGCCGTCCTGGCGGGTGCGCCGGGGCCGCGCGGCGAGCTGGCCTCGGCGCTCGGCGAGGCCGCGGTGGTCGTGGTGGGCGAGCGCCTGGCCGCGGTGCGGGGCGGCCTCTCCGCCGCGCTGCGCCTCGCACGCCGCACGGGTGCCCGGCTCGTCTGGATCCCGCGGCGCGCCGGTGAGCGCGCCGGCGTGGAGGTCGGGACCCTGCCGGGGCTCCTGCCCGGTGGTCGCCCCGTCGCGGACGCCGCGGCCCGGGTCGACGTCCAGGCGATGTGGGACGTCCCGCAGCTGCCGGCCGCGCCCGGTCGTGACGCCGCGGGCATCCTCGCCGCGGCCGCTGCGGGCGAGCTCGGCGGGCTCGTCGTCGGTGGCCTGGACCCGGCCGACCTGCCGGACCCGGCGCTCACCGCGCAGGCCCTGGCCGAGGTCGGCTTCCTCGTCAGCCTCGAGGTGCGTGCGTCCGCGGTGACGGAGCTGGCCGACGTCGTGCTGCCGGTCGCGCCGCCCGTCGAACGCCCCGGCACCTACCTGAACTGGGAGGGCCGGCCGCGGCCGTTCCCGCAGGCGCTGACCTCGACGGCGATGCCCGACCACCGCGTGCTCGACGCCGTCGCGGACCGGATGGACGTCGCCCTCGGCCTGCGCACGATCGGCCAGGTGCACGCGGAGATCGACCAGCTGGGCGCCTGGGACGGCGCGCGGACGGCGGCCCCCGACGTGCCCGCGGCCGCGCCACCGGAGGTCGGGCCCGGCGAGGCCGTGCTCGCGACCTGGCACCTGCTGCTCGACTCCGGGCGCTGCCAGGATGGCGAGCGGTTCCTCGCCGGCACCGCGCAGCGGCCCGTCGCACGGCTCTCGGCCGCCACCGCGGCGGACCTCGGTCTCGCCACCGGCGACGCCGTCCAGGTACGCACCGAGCACGGCCAGGTCGTGCTGCCGCTCGCGGTCACCCCGATGCCCGACGGCGTCGTGTGGGTGCCCACCAGCTCACCCGGCTCGATGGTGCGCCAGACGCTGCGCGCCGACGCCGGCGACGTCGTCAGCGTGTCGGCCGCGACCCTGGCCGTCGCGACGGGCACCGAGGGAGGGGAGTCCTGATGCACGCGCTGCTCCTGGCCCGGGCGGCCGCGGACGACGCGGTCGCGACCACGGGCGCGGACTTCTCGGACGACACGTGGTGGCTGGTCGTCATCAAGGCCGTCGCCATCATCGTGTTCCTGCTGCTCTCGGTGCTCATCGCCATCTGGTTCGAGCGCAAGGTCGTGGCCCGGATGCAGTACCGGCCCGGCCCGAACGTGCACGGCCCGTTCGGCCTGTTCCAGTCGATGGCCGACGCGATGAAGCTCCTGTTCAAGGAGGACGTCATGGTCCGCGCCGCGGACCGCGTCGTCTACATCGTGGCGCCCATGATCAGCGTGTTCTGCTCGCTGCTCGTGTACGCGGTCATCCCGTTCGGCCCGGGCGTCTGGCTGTTCGGCCACAAGACCCCGCTCCAGCTCACGGACTTCCCGGTCGCCGTCCTCTACATCCTCGCGGCCGCCTCGCTCGGCGTGTACGGCATCGTGCTCGGCGGCTGGTCGTCCGGGTCCACCTACCCGCTGCTCGGGGCGGTGCGCTCGACGGCCCAGGTGATCAGCTACGAGCTCGCGATGGGCCTCTCGCTCGTCAGCGTCTTCGTGCTCGCCGGCTCGATGTCGACGTCCCAGATCGTCGACTCGCAGACCGGCATCTGGTGGTTCCTGCCGCTGCTGCCGGCATTCGTCCTCTACCTGATCGCGATGGTCGGCGAGACGAACCGGCTGCCGTTCGACCTCCCGGAGGCCGAGGGCGAGCTCGTGTCCGGGTACATGACCGAGTACTCGTCGATGAAGTTCGCGTGGTTCTTCCTCGCCGAGTACATCAACATGCTCAACGTCTCGGCGGTGGCCACGACGCTGTTCCTGGGCGGTTGGCGGGCGCCGTGGCCGCTGTCGCTCGTCGGCGACGGCATGCTCAACAGCGGCTGGTGGCCGGTGCTGTGGTTCCTGGCCAAGGTCTGGCTGCTGATGTTCGTCTTCGTGTGGATCCGCGGCACGCAGGTGCGTTTCCGGTACGACCAGTTCATGCGGTTCGGCTGGAAGGTGCTCATCCCGGCCGGCCTCGTGTGGGTGGTGGCAGTCGCGGGTGTGCAGGCGGTGCGTCAGTTCGCCGACGTCCCGCGCAACACGCTGCTCCTCGTGCTCGGCGGCGTCGCGGCCGTCACGCTGCTGGCCACCCTCCTCGTGCCCGAGCGGAAGGCCGCGCCCGCGCCGCGCAAGAAGAAGAAGAAGCGGTTCGACGCGTTCGCCGACGGCTACCCGGTCCCGCCGCTGCCCGGCCAGACCCTGCCCCCGTCGCCGCGGGCCGCCCGCCTGCGCGCCCAGGAGGAGGCACCCGCGACGGTGCCCGTCCTCACGAGCGCCGCCGAGAAGGAGGAGCCGCGTGCCTGAGAAGGACATCTCCCGCCGGCCCGCCGCCGAGGTGGGCGAGGCGGCGCCGCAGCCGTACCAGCCGCTGCGCCCGGCGAAGAAGGGCCTCGGCCAGCTGCTGGCCCCCGTCGCCGGGTTCGGCGTGACGTTCTCGTCGATGTTCAAGCCGATCGTCACGGAGCAGTACCCGTTCGAGAAGGCGCCGACCAAGCCGCGCTACCACGGCCGCCACCAGCTCAACCGCTACGCGGACGGGCTCGAGCGGTGCATCGGCTGCGAGCTCTGCGCCTGGGCCTGCCCGGCAGACGCGATCTACGTCGAGGGCGCCGACAACACCCCGGGCGCCCAGTTCTCGCCGGGCGAGCGGTACGGCCGCGTCTACCAGATCAACTACCTGCGCTGCATCTTCTGCGGCCTGTGCATCGAGGCGTGCCCGACGCGCGCGCTGACCATGACCAACGAGTTCGAGCTCGCCGGCCCGACGCGGCGCGGCATGATCTACGAGAAGCAGGACCTGCTGGCACCGCTCGGGGACGGCATGCTCGCCGCCCCGCACCCGATGGTGCCGGGCACCGAGGACACCGACTACTACCGTGGCGCGGTGACCCGCCCGGTGGTGGAGCAGGTCGAGTGGGTCGCCGAGCACCGCCCGGACGACCCGACGGTGACGACGGCCCGCGCGGCCGCCCGCACGGAAGGGACCGCCCGATGATGCACGGCACGCTCGGCGTGCTCGGCGCGCTGGCTGCGGCCCCCGCCGACGGCCTCGCGAGCGGGCACACCTCGACCGGTGAGGCGGTGCTGTTCTGGTGCCTCGCGCCGATCATGGTCGTCGCCGCGCTCGGCCTCGTCTTCGCCCGGCGCGCGGTCTACGCCGCCATGAGCGTCGTCGTCGTCATGGTGAGCCTCGCGGTGCTGTACGTCGCCCAGGAGGCGCCGTTCCTCGGCGTCGTGCAGGTGATCGTCTACACGGGCGCCGTGATGATGCTGTTCCTGTTCGTGCTGATGCTCGTGGGTGTCGACGCGTCCGACGCGTTCGTCGACGCGCTGCGCGGGCAGCGCTGGCTCGCGACGGCGATCGGTCTGGGCCTCGGCGCAGTGCTCGTGTCCGTCGTGCTGCGCGCGCAGGACCTGACGCCCACGGGTCTGACCGCCGCGAACGCGGACGGCAACCCGCGCGGCGTCGCGCGCATCATCTTCGGCGACTTCGTCTTCACGCTCGAGGTGGTCGGCATCCTGCTCATCACCGCGGCGGTCGGCGCGATCGTCCTCACGCACCGCGTGCGCCTGACGCGCCGGGTCACGCAGAAGGAGCTCGCCGACGCCCGCGTCGCGTCGGGCGCCCGCCTGACGCCGCTGCCCTCGCCGGGCGTGTACGCCAAGAGCAACGCGATGGACGTCGCGGCGCTCGGCCCCGACGGCCGGCCGCTCGAGCAGTCGGTGCCGCGCGTGCTGCGGGTTCGCGGCCAGGAGCGCTCGGTCGACGAGGTGCATGCGGCCATCCCGCCCGACGTCGGGCCGGGCGGCGTCGGTCAGGCGCCGCCGGAGCGGACCATCACGGGCGAGGAGGCGGTGCGGTGAACCCGGCCAACTACGTGGTGCTCGCCGCGATCCTCTTCACGATCGGCGCGGTGACGGTGCTCGTCCGGCGCAACGCGATCATCGTGTTCATGGGCATCGAGCTGATGCTCAACGCCGCCAACCTCGCCTTCGTGACGTTCGCCCGCATCCACGGCGACCTCACCGGACAGGTGGTCGCGTTCTTCGTCATGGTCGTCGCGGCCGCCGAGGTCGTCGTCGGCCTCGCGATCATCGTCGCGATCTACCGCACCCGCCGGTCGGCCTCGGTCGACGACGTCAACCTGCTGAGGAGCTGAGGGTGATCACCACCGCACTCGCCGGGCTCCCGGCCGCGCTCGCCGACGCAGCCGCCGGTGCGCCCACCGACGCCGGGGCGCCGTTCTCGGCCGCGTGGCTGCTCGTGGCGCTCCCGCTGCTGGGCGCTGCGATCCTGCTGCTCATCGGCCGCCGCGCGGACGGCTGGGGCCACTGGCTCGGCGTCGCCATGTCGGCCGGGGCGTTCGTCGTCGGCGCCGTGCTCTGGGTCGCGATGCTCGGGCAGGACGGCGCCGAGCGCCTCAACCACGTCCGCCTCGGCACCTGGATCCCCGCGAGCAGCGGCTTCGGCGTCGACCTGGGCCTGCGCGTCGACCCGCTGGCGATGACCTTCGTGCTGCTCGTGACGTTCGTCGGCACGCTGATCCACGTCTACTCGGTCGCGTACATGGAGCACGACGCGAACCGGCGGCGCTTCTTCGCCTACCTGAACCTGTTCGTCGCGGCGATGCTCCTGCTGGTCCTCGCGGACTCCTACGTGCTGCTGTTCGTCGGCTGGGAGGGCGTGGGCCTCGCGTCCTATCTGCTCATCGGCTTCTGGGACCACGAGCGGCAGAACGCGGTCGCCGCGAAGAAGGCCTTCGTCACCAACCGCGTCGGCGACATCGGGCTCATCGTGGCCCTGATGGCGATGGTCGCCACCGCCGGGACCACCGACATCGCGACCGTGATCTCGGTGCTGCCGACCGGCGTCAACGAGGGATGGCTGACGCTCATCGGCCTCGCCCTGCTGCTCGCGGCCTGCGGCAAGTCGGCGCAGTTCCCGCTGCAGTCCTGGCTGGGCGACGCGATGGCCGGCCCGACGCCGGTCTCCGCCCTCATCCACGCGGCCACCATGGTCACGGCGGGCGTCTACCTCGTCGTCCGGTCGGGGCCGATCTACGACGCGGCGCCGACGGCGCAGCTCGTCGTCGCGATCGTCGGCGCCATCACGCTGCTGTTCGGTGCCGTCGTCGGCTGCGCGAAGGACGACATCAAGAAGGTCCTGGCGGCCTCGACGATGTCCCAGATCGGCTACATGATGCTCGCCGCGGGCCTCGGCCCGATCGGGTACGCGTTCGCGATCTTCCACCTGCTGACCCACGGCTTCTTCAAGGCCGGTCTCTTCCTCGGTGCCGGGTCCGTCATGCACGGCATGGGCGACCAGGTCGACATGCGTCGGTTCGGTGACCTCGCGCGCTACATGCGCATCACCTGGGTCACGATGGCGCTCGGCTGGCTCGCGATCCTCGGGGTGCCGCCGTTCTCCGGCTTCTGGAGCAAGGACCGCATCATCGAGTCCGCGTACGCCCTCGAGGGCACCTGGGAGCCCTGGGTCTTCGGGACGGTCGCGCTCGTCGGCGCCGGCGTCACGGCGTTCTACATGTCGCGCCTGTTCTTCATGACCTTCCACGGCGAGCGGCGCTGGGCCGACGGCTCGGGCGCGGGCGCGACGGCCGGCGACGTGCAGCACCCGCACGAGTCGCCGCGGCTCATGACGTGGCCGATGATCGCGCTGGCTGCGGGGTCGGCGCTGCTCGGTGGGCTGCTCAGCATCGGCGGCGCGTTCACCACCTGGCTCGAGCCGGTGACCGGGCACGTGGCGCACGAGGATCCGGTCGCCCCCGGAACACTGATCATGGTCGTGACGTTCCTTCTCATCCTCGCGGGCGCCTTCCTGGCCTGGCGGCAGTACGCGGCCGCTCCGGTCGCCGTCGCGCCGCCCCGCGGCTCGGTGCTGACGCGCGCTGCGCGCCGAGACCTGTACCAGGACGCCGTGAACGAGGCGGGCCTCATGCGACCCGGCCAGTACCTGACCCGCTCGCTCGTCTTCGGGGACCGCACGGTCCTGGACGGCGGGGTCTCGGGCCTCGCCCGCGGTGTCGCGGGCGCGGGCGAGCTGCTCCGCAAGGCCCAGAACGGCTTCGTCCGCTCGTACGCCCTGACCATGGCGCTCGGCGTCGTCGTGCTCGTCGCGGCCGTCGCGCTGGCCGTCCGGATCTGAGGGGAACCATGATCGAGTCCTCCTTCCCCTGGCTCACCACGCTCGTGGTGCTGCCGCTGGTCGGCGCCGCCGCGGTGTGGGCGCTGCCCCGCACCGCGCGCCGCTGGACGCGCCACGCGGCGCTGGCGGTCGCGCTCGTCGAGCTGGTGCTCGCCGGGGTCGCCCTCGGGCAGTTCGACCGCGGCGCCGCCGCGACCGTGCAGCTCGGCGAGGTGCACGCGTGGATCCCCGAGTTCGGGGTGAGCTACGCCGTCGGCGTCAACGGCCTCGGCCTGGCGCTCGTGCTGCTCTCGGTGCTCCTCGTGCCGGTCGTCATCCTGGCGGCCTGGCACGAGCACGGCGCCGACGCGGACGGCGACGACGGTCGGCGCATCCGCGACTACCTGGGCCTGATCCTCGTGCTCGAGGCGTTCATGGTCGCCGTGTTCGCCGCGCGCGACGTCTTCCTCTTCTACGTCCTCTTCGAGGCGATGCTCATCCCGGTCTACTTCATGATCGGGCTCTTCGGCGGCGCCCAGCGGCGCTACGCCGCGGTGAAGTTCCTCATCTACTCGCTCGTCGGCGGCCTCGTCATGCTGGTCGGCGTCATCGCGCTGTACCTGCAGGGGCCGGGCGGCCGGGACGGCTTCCTCGTCGACAACCTCGTCGGGACGTCCATGTCGACGTGGACCGAGCGGGGCATCTTCCTGTCGTTCTTCTTCGCCTTCGCGATCAAGGCACCGATGTGGCCGGTCCACACCTGGCTGCCCGACGCCGCGGAGCAGGCCCCGGCCGGCACGAACGTGCTGCTCGTCGGCGTCCTCGACAAGGTGGGCACGTTCGGCATGGTGGCCTTGTGCCTGCCGCTGTTCCCGGACGCCTCGCGCTGGGCGGCGCCGGTGATCATCGTGCTCGCGGCCGTGTCGATCCTCTACGGGGCGTTCCTCGCCATCGGGCAGGCCGACCTCATGCGGCTCATCGCCTACACGTCCGTGAGCCACTTCGGCTTCATCGTGCTCGGCATCTTCGCCTTCACCTCGGTGAGCATCCAGGGCTCGTCGCTCTACATGCTCACCCACGGGCTGTCGACGGGCGGGCTCTTCCTGCTCGCCGGGTTCCTCGTGCGGCGCTGGGGCACCGCCCGCATCGCCGAGTACTCGGGGCTCCGGACGGTCGTGCCGGTGCTCGCCGGGACCTTCCTTGTCACCGGCCTCGCGGCCCTGTCGCTGCCGGGCACGGCGCCGTTCGTGTCCGAGCTGCTCGTCTTCGTCGGCTCGTTCCCCGCAGCCAAGGCGGCCACGATCGTCGCGACCATCGGCGTCGTGCTCGCCGCCCTCTACGTGCTGCTCACCTACCAGCGGATCTTCACGGGCGCCGTGGCGCCGGAGCTGCCGGCCGCGCGTGACCTCTCGACGCGCGAGCGCTGGGTGATCGGGCCGCTCGTCGCCGCGATCCTGGTGCTCGGGTTCTGGCCGACGCCGGCGCTCGACCTCGTGCGCGAGCCCGCGGCCGCCACCCGCGTCGCCGTGGGCGTCGAGGATCCGCCGCCCGTGGTCACGGACACCGGGGGAACCGGCGCGCAGGACGACGCCACGACGACCGACGGGAGCGACGACTGATGTTCCATGCCCCCGACATCGCCTGGGCCCAGCTGAGCCCCGTGCTGCTGGTGCTGGGCGCCGGCGTCGTCGGCGTGCTGGTGGAGGCGTTCGTCCCCGCCCGCGCCCGCCGCGCGGTCCAGGTGGTCCTTGCGCTGGCCGCCACGGCCGCCGCGCTGATCGCCGCGATCCTGCTCTGGGACGACGTCTCGACCGGCGGCGGCGTCGAGGCCGTGGCGAGCTCCGTCACGATCGACGCGCCCGCCCTCATGCTGCAGGCCATCCTCGCCTTCCTCGGTCTGGTCTCCCTGCTCGTCATCGCGGACCGCACGGACTCCGGCGAGGACGCGTTCGCCGCGGCCGCCGCCGGCGTCCCGGGCAGCGAGTACGAGGCCGAGGCCGAGCGCCAGGGTCTGGTGCAGTCCGAGGTGTACCCGCTCGCGCTCTTCTCGCTCGGCGGCATGATGCTGTTCCCGGCCGCCGGGGACCTCATCACGCTCTTCGTCGCGCTCGAGGTCCTGTCGCTGCCGCTGTACCTCCTGTCGGGCATGGCCCGCCGTCGTCGCCTCCTCAGCCAGGAGGCGTCCATGAAGTACTTCCTCCTCGGCTCGTTCGCCTCAGCGGTGCTGCTGTTCGGCTCCGCGCTGCTGTACGGCGTCGCCGGCTCGGTGGACTTCACGGCGATCGCTGCGGCGGTCGGCCCGTACGGTTCCCTCGACCCGATGCTGGTCGCCGGCGTCGTGATGGTGCTGGTCGGCCTGCTCTTCAAGGTCGGGGCGGTGCCGTTCCACTCGTGGACCCCGGACGTCTACCAGGGCGCGCCGACGCCGATCACGGCCTTCATGGCCGCGTGCACCAAGGTCGCGGCGTTCGGTGCGCTGCTCCGCTTCGTCTACGTCGTGCTGCGCCGCCTCGAGTGGGACGTGATGCCGGCGTTGTGGGCGGTCGCGGTGCTCACGATGCTCGTCGGCACGGTGATCGCCATCGTGCAGACCGACATCAAGCGGATGCTCGCGTACTCGTCCATCGCGCACGCGGGGTTCATCCTCGTCGGCGTGGTGTCGCTCACGCAGCGCGGCATCAGCGGGGTGCTCGTGTACCTGATCGCCTACGGCCTGGCGACGATCGGCGCGTTCGCCGTCGTGACGCTGGTGCGCGAGGTGCACGCAGGCCCGGGTGGTGCCGTGGTCGCCGAGGCGACGCACATCACCCAGTGGGCCGGCCTCGGGCGGCGCCATCCTGCGCTGGCCCTGGCGTTCACGCTGTTCCTGCTGTCGTTCGCGGGCATCCCGTTGACGGCCGGCTTCACCGGGAAGTTCGCGGTCTTCACCGCGGCCGTCGACGGCGGGCTGACGTGGCTCGCGGTGGTCGGCGTCGTGGCGTCCGCGGCGGCCGTCTTCTTCTACGTCCGGCTGATCGTGCTGATGTTCTTCACGGACGCCGTCGGCACGCCGGGCGAGACGACCACGGTGATCCGCGGGCGTGGCCTGGCGCTGGCGGCCGTTGGCATCGCGGTCCTCGGGACGGTCGCGCTGGGCGTCGCGCCGTCGCGCGCGCTCGACCTGCTCGGTGAGGCGGCGAGATTCCTGCCGTGACCCAGTCCTTCGTGGTCGACCCCGTGCTCGCCGAGGTGATCGGCCACCGCCTCGAGGCGGTCGAGCAGCGCCTGCGCGTCGCCGTCGCGCACTCCGACGGCCTCGCCGACGCCGCGTCCCGCCACCTCGTCGCCGCCGGCGGCAAGCGGCTGCGGCCGGCCCTCACGTTGCTGTGCGGCCAGCTCGGCGCGGGTGAGCGTCCCGAGGTGCTGGATGCTGCCGTCGTCGTGGAGCTCACGCACCTGGCGACCCTGTACCACGACGACGTCATGGACTCGGCGCCGGTGCGTCGCGGCGCACCCTCGGCGCACGAGGTGTGGGGCAACCAGGTCGCGGTCATCACGGGTGACCTGGTGTTCGCCCGCGCGTCGGCGATCGCGGCGGGCCTCGGGCCGGCCGCCATCCGCATCCTGGCCGAGACGTTCGAGCGCCTGTGCCTGGGCCAGCTCCACGAGACGGTGGGACCGGTGCGTGACGCCGACCCCGTCGCGCACTACCTGCAGGTGCTCGCGGACAAGACGGCGTCGCTCATCGCGACGTCGGCGCGCTTCGGCGCGATGTTCTCCGGTGCCGGCCCCGAGCTCGAGGAGGCCCTCGTGGCGTACGGGGAGTCCGCCGGGGTGGCGTTCCAGCTGGCCGACGACGTGATCGACCTGTCCTCCGATGCCGCCACCACCGGCAAGACGCCGGGCACGGACCTGCGCGACAAGGTGCCGACGATGCCGGCGCTGCTGCTGCGGCGCCTGGTGGCGGGGGGCGAGGGCACGGCCGCGGACGCCGAGCTCGTCGCTCTGCTGGACTCGGACCTGTCCGACGACGCCGCGCTCGCCGGGGCGGTCGCCGCGCTTCGTGAGCACCCGGTGGTGGCCCAGACGCAGGTCCAGGCCGTTGCGTGGGCGGACCGCGCGGTGGCGGCCCTGACCCCGCTGCCCGACGGCGTTGTCAAGGACTCGCTCGTCCGGTTCACGGAGTCGCTGGTCCACCGCACCGCCTGAGCCCCCGCGCCCGTTCCCGCGCCACCTGTTCCCGCGCCGCCCGTTCCCGCCAGCCGCCAGCCCCCGCGCTCGCCGCCGAAGTTG
The DNA here is from genome assembly GCA_963807045.1 of uncultured Actinomycetota bacterium. Taxonomy (GTDB): domain Bacteria; phylum Actinomycetota; class Actinomycetes; order Actinomycetales; family Cellulomonadaceae; genus Actinotalea. Next base: position 1,940,188 of record CAWDZL010000002.1, read on the forward strand.
GACTCGGACCGGTGCTGGTGGCAGTGCCGGTGCTGGTGGCGGTGGCGGTGCTGGTGGGGGGCGGGTGGGTGGCGGTGGTGGGGCGGGGGCGGGCCGATGGCACGGCGTGGGAGCGCTGCACGGCCGTAGGTCCCACGCCGGGCTGACCGGTTTCCCCCATTCTGTACCGGTCGGCGTGCCGCCCGCGCACGCGTATGCCCGGCGACCGCCGGGCGGGAAGGTGGCGCGGCATGCCGTTCCCGGGGGCGGTCCGCGCGACCGCCGGCAAGCGGCTCCTCGCCGCTGCCGTGGACGGCGCCCTCGCGGCGGTCCTGGGCGGCGGCTTCGCCGTCCTGGGCGCGGTGCGTGCCATCGCCTCCGCCCGAGCCGGCGAGCCCGTCACCACCCTGCCGCTCGTCGTGGCCGGCCTGCTGGTGGTGCTCGTCTTCGCCGTCTTCGAGTGCTGGCTCGAGGGCGAGCACGGCGTGACGGCCGGCAAGCGCATCGTCGGACTCACGACGGTCTCGGCCACGCGCGGCCGACCGATCGGCTTCGGGGCGATGGCCCGCCGCTACGGTCTGCTGCTCGTCGATCCGCGGGGGTGGCGGGAGCCCATCGCCGGGGCGGTGGTGCTCGACGTCCGGCACGGGCCCGATCCGGTGCTCGTGCTCACACCGCCCGTCGAGGTCGACGAGTGGCCCAGCCTCTGGGTGTCGCGCAGTGGCCGCGCCGTCGACCTCGTCCCGACCCAGACCTCACGCCCCCCGGTCGGGAACCCCGCAGCGGACGAGGCGACGCGGGAGGTGCCGGTGCCGCCCGCGCCCGGCGCCGCGCCGTCGGACCTCGAGCTGCCCACCCAGCCCGGCCCGCACGGCCGCGCACCCGAGCAGACGGGCCCTGCTGTGTCGGGCCCTGCTGCGCCGGGCCCTGTCGTGCCGGGCACCATCGTGCCGAGCCCCACCGTGCCGAACCCCACCGTGCCGGGCTCTGCCGTGCCCGCTCCGAGCGCCGGTCCCACACCCGCCGTCGAGCTGTGCCTGTGGGACGGCCGCCGTGTGCTCCTGCGGGGCCTCGCGCTCGTGGGCCGCGCGCCGGCGCCCCGGCCGGGCGACCCGCCGCCCGAGCACCTCCTCACGGTGCGCGACCCGTCCCGCTCGGTGTCCAAGACGCATCTGGAGCTCGGCGTCGACCACGCCGGCGTCTGGGTGCGCGACCGCACTTCCGTCAACGGGACCGTCGTCGTGCTGTCGGACGGCGTCCGCGTGCCGTGCCCGCCCGAGCGACGCGTGCGGATCCCGGCCGGAGCGGCGATCGCCTTCGGTGAGTTCGACATCCGCATCGGGGGGCCTTCCTGAGCGCCCGTGTCACCCGATCGGACGAGTGCCGGCCTGCGGTGTGGCGGGGTTCACCCGATCGTGCCCTGATCGAGGCCGGACGGGGACAAAACACCCGCTCGGAGGTCGGTACCCTTCGAAGTCGGCGCGCCGCCGCTGCTGGCGCGCGCCCATCCATCAGACAGGGGAGCAACGGCGTGCGGACCTCATGGGGCTCTGCGACGGATCGCGGCTGCGTGCGTCGGCTCAACGAGGACGCGCTGCTCGCGTACCCGCCGATCTTCCTCGTGGCCGACGGCATGGGGGGCCACGCCGCCGGCGACGTCGCCAGCCGCCTCGCGGTCGAGGAGTTCGCCCAGCTCGCGGGCCGCAGCACCGCGGACCCGGACGAGGTCCACGCGTGCTTCCGCCGTGCGGCCGAGCGGCTGCGGGAGACGGTGGCGGCAGGTCGAACGGCCGGCACGACCGTCGCGGGCGTTGCGATCGCCGCGTACGACGGCGGGGAGTACTGGCTGGTCTTCAACATCGGCGACTCGCGCGTGTACCGCCTCGCCGGCGGGCAGCTCGAGCAGATCTCCGTCGACCACTCCGTGGTGCAGGACCTGCTGGACCGTGGCGAGATCGACGCTGCGCAGGCCGCGGTCCACCCGCACCGGCACGTCATCACGCGGGCCATCGAGACGCGTGCGATGCCGGCCCCGGACTACTGGCTCATCCCGGCGGGCCGCGCCGATCGGCTCCTGATCTGCACGGACGGCCTCACCGCCGAGCTGGGCGACGACCGGCTGGCCGAGGTGCTCGCCCGGGTCACCGACCCGCAGGAGGCCGCCGAGGCGCTGGTCGGCGAGGCGCTCGCCGCGGGCGGCCGGGACAACATCAGCGCGGTCGTGGTCGACGTCGCGGCGGCGCTCGGTGAGAGCGACGTGGAGCTGACCGTGGAGGACCCGGAGCGGCAGGCAGCGGCCACCGTGTGGGTCGAGGAGGTCGACGGGGCCACGGTCCCGCGTGGGGAGGGCTCGTCATGATCAGGTACAGCCCCGGCGAGTGGTACGCGCTGGTCACGGACGGGCGGCTCGCGCTGCTCGACCCGGCCACGGACCCTGCGGTCGTCACTGCGGTGTGGGAGTCGCTGCGCGCCGGCGACGACGTCGCGGCGCAGCTCCAGCCGATGCTGCGGCCCGGGTTGGCAGCGATGCCGCCGTTCGCGCTCGTCGTCCTCGGCGCCGGCGAGGAGCCGGTGGTGCACGCGGTCGTCCGCGGTGACGTCGCGGTGGTCGTCGGAACGGCCGACGGGCCGTGGCAGCTGACCGGTGGCCGCGCGTCGACGTGGGTCGAGGAGACCGTGACCGGTGCGCTGACGGTGTCCGTCGCGGCGCCGGGGTCGGGCACGGGGGCGGTCGACGCCGGCCTGCCCGTGGTGGCGGCGGTCGTGAAGGCGGCCTCGGTCGAGGCGACGTTCACGACGGTTGAGGGTGCGTCTGCCGTCGCGACGGTCGTGGTGCCGGTCGCCGCGACCCCGCCGGAACCGGTCGTCGAGCCGGAGCCCGAGTCCGAGCCGGCGCCGGAGGCCGAGGCCGAGCCGGTCGTCGAGCCGGAGCCCGAGCCGGAGCTCGAGGCCGAGCCGGAGCCGATCGTCGAGCCGGAGCTCGAGGCCGAGCCGGTCATCGAGCCCGAGGTCGAGCCGGAGCCCGAGCCGATCGTCGAGGCCGAGCCGGAGCCCGAGCCGGAGCTCGAGGCCGAGGCCGAGCCCGTCGACCCGGAGCCCGTCGAGGCGCCCGTCACGGTGACCGAGCTGCCGATCCTCTCGGCGGCCGACCTCCTGGCAGCGCCGCTGTACACCCCGGACGGCTACCCGCCGCCGCCCGCCCCGGCCCACGACGAGGCCTGGCCGGTGCCGGCCGCCGTGCCCGCGCCCGCCACCGCCTTCGACGACGACGTCGTGGACGTCGCCGAGCTCGCCGCCGCGCAGGCCGCTCAGCGGGCCGCGGAGGACGACCTGGAGTACACGATCGTCACGCCGGCGAGCTCCGCCTCGACGTCGTCGCCCTTCGACGCGGCGCTCGACGACCACGACGGCATGACGGTCCTCACCGGCGATGTCGCGACGCTGCGCGGCAACGTCTGGGGCGAGCTGCCCGGCGTCGGGCCGGAGGAGGACGTTGCCCCGCCGGCCAAGGTGCGCATGTCCACCGGCCAGGTGGTCGGGCTCGGTCGCCCGGCGCTCATCGGCAGGGCGCCGCAGGTCTCGCGCGTGACGAACGACCAGCTGCCCACGCTCGTGACGGTGCCCAGCCCCAACAACGACATCTCCCGGACCCACGTTCAGGTGCGTCAGGACGGCGAGGACGTCGTCGTCACGGACCTGAACTCGACCAACGGCGTCCTCGTCGTGCGCGACGGCGGCGCTGCGCAGAGACTGCACCCGGGTGAGCCGTTCACGCTGCTGCCCGGCGCCGTCGTCGACATCGGCGACGGCGTGACCTTCACCGTGGAGAACGCATGAGCGCACGGCGTGAGCCGTCGGAGCCGCCCGTCATCCCGGGCTTCCGGCCGGGCCGGCTGCTCGGCATGGGCGGTTTCGCCGACGTCTTCCTGTACACGCAGGAGATGCCGCGCCGACAGGTCGCCGTGAAGGTGCTGCTCGCGAGCTCGCTGAGCGACCAGGTGCGCGAGCGGTTCCGCGCCGAGGCCGACCTCATGGCGACCCTGTCGCACCACCCTTCGATCGTCACGGTCTTCCAGGCGGACGTCGCCCCCGACGGCCGCCCGTACCTCGTCATGGAGTACTGCTCGCGGCCGGGTCTCGGCCGGCGGTACCGCTCGGAGCGGATGAGCGTGCCGGAGGTCCTGCGGATCGGCGTCCGCCTCGCCTCGGCCGTCGAGACCGCGCACCGCGCCGGCATCCTGCACCGCGACATCAAGCCCGCGAACGTCCTGGTCACCGACTTCGGCTGGCCCGCCCTCACGGATTTCGGCATCGCGGCCACGACCGGCTGGAGCACGGGGACCGCCATCGGCATGTCCATCCCGTGGTCGCCGCCGGAGCTGCTCGCGGAGCGGCCCACCGGTGACGTGCGCTCCGACGTCTACTCCCTCGCGGCCACGGTGTACTCGCTGCTGGCCGGGCGCTCGCCGTTCGAGATCCCGGACGGCCCCAACACCGCGGCCGACCTCATCGCGCGCATCGAGCGGGCGCCGCTCCCATCGACCGGGCGGCCCGACGTCCCCGACAGCCTGCACGCCGCTCTGGCCCGCGCGATGGACCGGCTGCCCACCCGTCGGTTCCACTCGGCCCTCGCCTTCGCGCGCGCCCTCCAGGCCGTCGAGGCCAACCTGAGCCTCCCGCTGACGCCGCTGGACCTGCCGGACGACGCCGACCCGCCCCTGCCCGGCGGAGAGATCGGCACATGGCCGGGCTCCGCGGACGACGACCCGGCCGACAGCGGCCAGGCCACCCGGCTTCGCCCCGTCGTGTCGGTCGCCCCCGACGGCCCGCCGGTGCCGCCGCCGGACCCGTCGTCCTCGCGGCCGATCGCCGTCGCGCCCGCGCTCGTCCCGTCCTTCGCCGACGGCGTCCCGCAGTCGTGGCTGGCGCCCCAGGCCCCGGATCAGCCGGCCGAGCCCGCCGCGCCGCGGCGGTGGCTGCGCGTCGTCGGGGCGGCGACCGGTGTCGTGGTCGTGGCGGCGGTGGCCACCGGCGCCGTCCTGGCCTTCCAGCGCGACACGAGGGTGGCGGACGAGCCGTCGCCGACGGCGCCCACGGCCGCCGTCGTGCGCGCCGTGCCCGCGCCGACCCAGGTCCAGGGCACGCTCACGAGCGACGGCGTCGTCTTCACGTGGACCAACCCCGAGCCGAAGGACGGCGACGGGTACCTGTGGGCCCCGGTCGAGATGGGTGGCGAGCGCCAACGTGAGCGCATCGAGGTGCCGTCCGTCACCGTGCCGGTGACCGGCGAGCGCGTGTGCGTGAACGTGTACGTCGTCCGCTCCGACGGGCGGGCGTCCGCGCCGGCTGAGGGATGCGTCACCACATGATCGAGCTGACCGAGCGGCGTCGCCGCACGCTGCGGCGGACGGCCTACGTCGTCGCGCCCGTGCTCCTCGCCACGCTCGCCGTCCTGCACCCGGGCGCTGCTGTCTCCCAGGTGGACCTCAACGACGGCACGGTCTGGCTGACCAACTCCAGCCAGCTCCAGGTGGGCCGCTACAACCCGGCCATCGAGGAGCTCAACGCCGGCCTCATCGCCGGCTCGCAGCCGTTCAACGTCCTCCAGGACGGCATGGACGTGCTGCTCGTCGAGCAGGGTCGCGTGGCCGTGATCGACCCGGCCAGCGTCACGCTCGGCGGCACTGCGGAGGTGCCGTACGGCGCGAAGGTGTCGATGGCCGGCGGTACGACGGCGGTGTCCCGTTCGACCGACGGCGCCGTGTTCGCCGCGCCCACGCAGTCCGTCGGCTCGCTCCAGATCCAGTCCGGCGAGCCCGCCGTCGAGCTCGGCAAGGGCGGCATGGCCGTCGTCGACCGCGACGGCGACGTGCTCGCAGTCGCGCCGGACGGGGCGGTGCACCGCCTCGAGGTGGGCGCCGACGCCGTCACGGACCACGGCGCGGGCCGGCTGGCCGCGACGCTGCCCGGTGACATCGAGGCGATCACCGCCGTGGGCGACGAGGTCGCGGTGCTCGCCAGGGGCCACCTGCTCACGCGTGATACCGACGTCGACCTGAGCTCGTACGGCGACGAGCTGGTGCTCCAGCAGCCCGGCCCTGCTGCGGACTCCGTGCTCGTCTCCTCCACCTCCGCGTTGCTCGAGGTGCCGCTCTCCGGTGGCGCCCCGCGCCAGATGGTCAGCGGCGGGACCGGGCGCCCGGCGGAGCCCGTGCGGGTCGCCGGCTGCGCGCACGGCGCGTGGGCGTCGCCCGTCGGGGGCTATCTCATGGCGTGCCCCGGCGCCGACCCGGAGGTCGTGGACCTGGAGGGCCTCGCGTCGGGCGACAGCCTCGTCTTCCGGGTGAACCGGGACGTCGTCGTGCTGAACGACGAGGTCGGCGGCAACGTCTGGCTGCCCATGAAGGACCCGGCGGTCCGCGAGCCGAACTGGACGGACATCAAGGAGGAGCCCGAGACCACCGAGGACGTCCCGCCGGACCAGGCCGACCCGTCGCCGCGGGACACCGATGCGGAGTGCGCGGGCCAGGCGTCCGCGCCGACCGCGGAGGCCGACGAGTACGGCGCGCGCCCCGGGACGACCACGCTCCTCACCCCCATCGAGAACGACGCGTCGTCGAGCTGCGGCGTGCTGGTGATCTCCGACGTCGAGCCCATCGACCCGTCCCTCGGCACGCTCCAGCCCGTCCTCGGCGGGCGCGCCCTGCAGCTCACGACCCTGCCGGGCGCGTCCGGGACCGCCGCCTTCCGGTACACGGTGTCGGACGGCCGGGGGGACACGGCGTCGGCCACCGCCGACGTGACCGTCACGATCACGCCCGACGGTGTGAACGGCGCCCCCACGCAGCCCCGCGCGGGCGCGACCGTCGTGGACCTCGGCGGCGTCGCCACCTACGACGCCCTCGGCGACTTCCACGACCCCGACGGCGACCCGCTCGTCCTGCTCGACGCCGTCGCCCAGAGCGGCGGTGCCGCCCGGGCCCGCGGCGACGGTCAGGTGCGGTTCCAGTCGGACAACTCCACGCTCGGCCGCCAGACGATCCTGCTCACGGTCAGCGACGGCGTCGAGACCATGACCGGCGAGATGTACGTGGACGTGCGGCCCGCCGGCAGCGTCCCCCCGGTCCTCGACCCGCTGCACGCCGTCGCCTACGTCGACGAGCCCGTCCAGGTGGACCTCCTGGAGGCGGTCCGCAGCCGCGGTCGCGCCGTGCCGCGCATCGCCGGGGTGGACGAGGTGGTGGGCGTCGCCGCGACTCCGGACCTCGCCGCCGGCACGGTCACCCTCACCTCCCGCACGCCCGGTACGTCGTTCGTGGGGTTCACCGTGGCGGCCGGCGCGCAGCAGGCCCAGGGCGTGGTGCGGGTCGACGTCCAGGAGCGGCCGTCGGGCGCCAACCCGCCCGTGCCGGTGATCGACATGGCGCTCCTGCCGCCCGGGGGCGAGACGACCATCGACCCGCTCGTCAACGACACGGACCCGACCGGCGGGATCCTGGTGCTGCAAGGCGTCGAGGTGCCGCCGGACACGGGCCTGCGCGCCGCGGTGCTCGACCACCGGCTGCTCCAGGTCACCGGCGCGCAGACCCTCACCGCCCCGGTGACCCTGCGCTACACGGTCTCGAACGGGGTGGCGTCGGCCACCGGGTCCGTGCTCGTGCAGCCCGTGCCGCCATCCGGCGCGCAGCAGGCGCCCGTCGTGCCCGACGTCGAGGCCACCGTGCGGACCGGCGGCGTCGTCACGATCCCGGTGCTCGCGAACGCTTACGACCCGGACGGCGACCCGCTGACGCTCGAGCGCGAAGCTCGGCGGTGCCCCGTCGGCCGGCCAGGGCCTGATGTTCGTCTCGGGCGACGTGCTGCGTTTCCAGGCGCCCGACGCGCCCACCGAGGTCACCGTGACCTTCACCGTCAAGGACCCGATGAAGAACGCGACGTCGGCGACCGTCAAGGTGTCCGTGCACCCGTCCGATGCCGAGACGAAGGCCCCGCCGCACCCGACGCCCCTCACCGCGCGCGTCTACTCCGGCGAGGAGGTCGAGATCCCGGTGCCGCTGACCGGCATCGACGCCGACGGCGACGGCGTGCTGCTGCTGGGGGCCGACCTGGTGCCCGCCAAGGGCCGCGTCCACCTCAGGGACGCCACGACGCTCGTGTACGAGGCGTACCCGGGGGAGTCCGGCACGGACACGTTCACCTACGCCGTCGAGGACTGGACGGGCCGCCGCGGTGTCGCGAGCGTTCGGGTGGGCATCGCGGACCGGCCGTCGGAGGCCGCGCAGGTCATCACGCACGACGACGCGGTGGCGGTGCGGCCGGGGCAGACGGTCGACGTCCTCGTCCTGAACAACGACATCGACACCGGCGGCGGCACGCTCACGCTCGACCCCGCCCTGGAGATGGACCCGTCGGTCGAGGCGTCCGTGGACGGCCCGCGCGTCACTGTGCACACCCACGACGCCGGGCGCCTGCAGATCCTCTACACCGCCCGCAACGAGCGCGGCGGGCAGGACACCGGGCTGCTCGACGTCACCGTCGACCCGGAGGCGCCGATCCTCCCGCCCGTCGCGAAGGACGTCGTCGTGCCGGCGACCGACACGCTCAACGCGACGTCGGTCGAGGTCGACGTCCTGGCCAAGGCGCAGAACCCGAGCGGCCCTGCCGACGACCTGCGGACCGAGGTCGACCCGTCCGTCGCGGACGTCGCCGCGGTCACGCCAGACGGCCGGATCCGCGTCACCCTCGTCGACCACGCCCAGACGCTGCCGTTCCTCGTGCGCAACATCGACCCCGCTGCGCAGGGGCTCAGCTCGTACGCCTTCATCTCCGTCCCGGCGCTCGGCGACTTCCCGCCCACCCTGCGGCCCGACGTCGACGACCTCACGGTGCTGTCCGGGACCACGCTGACGATCGCGCTCCAGGAGCGCGTGCGCGTCGCGCCCGGCCGGACCGCCGTCGTCGAGGACTGGGGGAGCGTCACCGCGACGAAGGCGGACGGCGCCGGGCTCATCACCGACGACCAGCACCTGCAGTACACGCCGCAGCCGGGCTACGCGGGCCCCGCGTCGATCTCGGCTCGCGTCAGCGACGGGCCCCTCGACGACCCGACCACGCACACCCGGACCCTGACCTTCCCGGTGACCGTGCTCGCCGCGGAGGAGGTCCCGCCCACCTTCACTCCGTCGGTGCTTGACGTCGGGCCCGGCGAGACCGCACGCGTGGACCTGCGGGTCTTCACCTCCGCCCCGGTCGCCACGGCGGACGGGACCGTCGACTACTCGTACTCGGTGACCAGCGTGCCCGCGGGGTTCCAGGTGGACCTCGACGACTCCGTCCTGGTCGTCACGGCCGGGGACACGGTGCCGCGCGGGACCGTCGGCGGCATCCCGCTGACGATCGACTACGGCGGGTCCGCCCCGCTGTCGGCGCAGGTGGACGCCCGCGTCGTGGCCAGTACGCGGCCCAAGGCGCGCGTCCAGACGCACATGATCCCCGACGGCGTCGAGGGGCAGGCCGTGACCGTCAACGTGCTGGACGGCGCGTTCAACCCGTTCCAGACGCCGCTGCAGGTGGTCGGCGCGGTCGTCGAGACCCCGGGCTCCGGCACCGCGGACCTCAACGGCGACGCCGTGACGGTGAGCCCCGACGAGGGCTTCATCGGGCCCATGGTGACGCGCTACACCGTGCGGGACGCGACCGGTGACGCCGACCGTGTGGTCGAGGGCCGCATCGTGCTGACGGTGCGCGGTGCCCCGGAGGCGCCCACGACGCCGATCGTCAAGGAGGTGGGCGACCGCTCGGTCCGGCTCGAGTGGTCCGCCCCCGTCACCAACGGCGCCGAGATCGACTCCTACCGCGTGACCGCGCCGGGCTACGGCGTCGTCGGCGAGTGCCAGGCCGTCACGGTGTGCACCGTCACCAACCTGACCAACGACACCCCGTACCGGTTCACGGTCGCCGCGCACAACGCCGTCGGCTGGTCGCCGGACAGCCCGGCGTCCGCGGAGGCCCGGCCGGACGTGGTCCCGCAGACGCCGGCACCGCCCGTGCTGACCCGGGGTGACGGCCGCGTGGGCGTCGCGTGGAGCCCGCCGGCCAACACGGGCTCGGCCCTGCAGAAGTACGTCGTGCAGCTGAGCAGCGGCCCAACGGAGACGACGGGCCCGAGCGTCACGTCGACGGAGTTCCGCGGCCTGTCCAACGGGACCGAGTACCGCGTGATGGTCTGCGCGTACAACAAGGCCTCGCAGGACCCGGGCTCGTGCTCCGACTGGTCGCAGCCCGTGGTACCCGCGGGGCTGCCCGGCGACCCCCAGAACCCGCGCGCCGACACGGTGCTCCTGCGCACGCAGGGCCGGGTCGACATCAACGTCGGGTGGTCCGACGCGTTCCCGAACGGGGCGCCCGTCGACTTCTACGAGGTGCGCGTCGACGGCGGTGCGCCGATCCAGGTCCGCGGTCTCGCCTACGTGATCTCGGATGCGACCCCGGGCCACGGCTACACGGTCACGGTGCGCGCGCACAACGACGTCGGGTTCGGCCGCGAGGTCTCGGCCCGCGGTCAGGCCGTGGCGCTCCCGAGCGAGCCGCGCGACCTGTCCGCCACGGCGCAGGGCGGCCGCGACTTCGGCGACGGCGCGGTGACCCTGCGGTGGCACCCGCCCGCGACGGCCGGTGGTGACGGCGTCTCCGTCGACCACTACGAGGTGGTGCGCGCGAGCGACCAGGCGATCGTCGTCGACAACCTCCGGGACACCCAGACGACGATCACCGGCCTGCCCGGCGGCCAGCTGGCCCAGTACCAGGTGCGCGCGGTCAACGTCGTCAACGGTCAGCAAGGCGCAGGCACGCTCGCCCCGTTCCCGAACGTCACCCCGGTCACGGGGCCGGCCGCGCCGACGGACCTGCGCTGGAACCAGGCCGCCGGCGAGAACGTCGGTACGTTCAGCTGGACCGCGCCCGCCGACGGCGGTGCGCCGATCCAGGGCTATCACTACGCGCTCACGCGCTCCGGCTGGCCCGCCGGCGGGGGAGACCCCGGGGCGGGCACTCCCCAGACGGCGTCGATCAACGTCACGCGGCCCGGCGAGGAGCTGCGCATCCAGGTGTGGGCCGACAACAGCGAGCGGGACCGCGGTCCCGTCGCGGAGTACCGCATCACGCCCACCTTCACGCCCCCGGCCCCGCCGGGGGGTGTGCTTCCCGGCACAACAAGCACGGCAAGGAGAGCCCTGTGACGATCACCCCCGAGCAGACGACCTGGTTCGCGGAGACCTTCGAGGTCCTCGTGGACAACGTCGGGCAGGCGCTCCTGGGCAAGGCGCACGTCGTGCGGCTCGCGCTCACCTGCATGCTGGCCGAGGGCCACCTCCTCCTTGAGGACGCCCCCGGTACAGGCAAGACCTCCCTGGCCAAGGCCATCGCGGCCACCGTGCAGGGCACCCACTCGCGCATCCAGTTCACGCCGGACCTCCTGCCGTCCGACGTGACCGGCGTGACGATCTACGACCAGTCGACCGGGCACTTCCAGTTCCACCCCGGCCCCGTCTTCGCCTCGGTCGTGCTCGCCGACGAGATCAACCGGGCCTCGCCCAAGACGCAGTCCGCGCTGCTCGAGGTCATGGAGGAGAACCGCGTCACGGTCGACACGACGTCGCACCACGTGGGCCGCCCGTTCATGGTCATCGCGACCCAGAACCCCATCGAGCAGGCGGGCACGTACCGGCTGCCGGAGGCCCAGCTCGACCGGTTCCTGATGAAGACCTCGCTCGGCTACCCCGACCGCGAGTCCACGGTGGAGATCCTCTCCGGCGCGGCCGACCGCGACCGGACCACCCGGCTCACCCCGAAGATCACGACGAACGCGGTCGCCGAGATGGCGGCGCTGGCGGACACGGTGCACACCGACGCGGCCGTGCTCGACTACGTCGCCGCGCTCGTCGAGGCCACCCGCTCCGACCCGCGTACCGCCATCGGCGTCAGCGTGCGCGGCGCCCTCGCGCTGGTCCGCTGCGCGAAGGTGTGGGCGGCGTCCCAGGGCCGCGGCTACGTGATCCCGGACGACGTGAAGCTGCTCGCCGAGCCCGTCCTCGCACACCGCGTGATCATGGAGACCGAGGCCGAGTTCTCCGGCATCACGTCCGCTCAGGTCGTGTCGTCCGTCCTCGCCGCCACCGTCCCGCCGACGGCGCGGAGCTGAGCGCAGGCATGCGGGTGGTCAGGGCTGTGCTGGGGCGCGCGCGGACGGCCGCGCGGGTCCTCACCCGCCTGCCCGTCTCCGGGCTCGGCGCGGCGGTGCTCGTGCTCGCCGTCGCCCTCGCGCTGCTCGCCCGTCGCCTCGGCTGGGTGGAGCTGGCGGTCCCGGCCGCCGCGCTCGCCGGCGCCCTGGTGGCCGGTGCTGTCCTCGCCGTCGGCCGCTCGACGTACGAGATGGACCTCGACATGTCCGACCACCGCGTGACGGTGGGGGACCGCGCCGTCGGGCGGATCGTGGTGCGCAACGCCTCCCGACGGCGCCTGCTGCCCGCCCACATCGAGCTGCCGGTGGGCAAGGGGTCCGCGGACTTCGCGCTGCCGTCGCTCGGCCCGAACGGTGCGCACGAGGAGGTCTTCGCGATCCCGACGACGCGGCGCGCCGTCGTGACGGTCGGTCCCGTGCGCTCCGTGCGCGGCGACCCGCTGGGCCTCGTGCGCCGCCGCATCCGGTGGACCGAGGGCGTGGAGCTGTACGTGCACCCCCGCCTCGTCAGCCTCGACGGTGCCGCCGCGGGCGTGCTGAAGGACCTCGAGGGGCAGGCCACGCGCGTGGTCTCCGACTCCGACCTCTCCTTCCACGCACTGCGCGACTACGTCGCCGGCGACGACCGGCGGCACATCCACTGGCGGTCGACGGCGCGCATGGGCCGGCTGATGGTCCGCCAGTTCGAGGACACCCGCCGCACGCACACCGTCATCGCGCTCGCCACCGACCCGGCCGACTACGCGGACGCCGACGAGTTCGAGGTCGCCGTCGCCGCGGCGTCCTCGATCGCGGTGCAGGCCATCCGCGACGACCGTGAGGTGACGATGCTGGCGGGGTCGGGCGCGCTGCGCACCGACACGCCTGGGCGCCTGCTCGACGACGTCTCGCGGCTCGAGGCCGCCGACGCCGGGGCGGGCGGCCGCGAGGGGGCTGCGCTCGGCCGCTGGGTGGCCCAGGAGGTGCCGAGCGCCACGGTCGCGATCCTGGTCAGCGGCTCGGTGCCCGAGCCGTCGGCCCTGCAGGCGGCGGCCGCGCCCGTCCCGGCGGGCGTGCGCGTCCTCGTGCTGACCGTCGACGCCGCGAGCGACGGGGCCGTCGCGACGCACGAGCACCTGTCCCTCGCGAGCATCGGCTCGCTCATCGACCTGCCCCGGGTGCTGCGGCGGGTGGCCGTCGGATGAGCGCCCCCACGTCCCGTCGGTCCGCGCGCACCCGGGCCCGCCGCCCCGTGGCCGTCGACACCGTCGTGCTCGGCGCTGCGGTGCTCGTGGCCCTCGCGCCCCTGGTACCGGTCTACGGCCTCCGGTCGCTCGCGCCCGCCGCGATCGGCGGCGTCGTGCTGGGTGCGGGTGTCTCCGCCGTCGGCGCGCGGCGCCGCTGGAACGGAGGCCTCACCGCGGGTGCCCTCCTCGTCCTGGCGCTGCTGGTCGGGCCGGCGCTCGCCATGCCGCTCGTCGCCGGCGCCGGGATCGTCCCGAACGTCGACACGGTGACGGGGCTGCTGGGCGGGGTCGTCAGCGTCTGGAAGGAGGTGCTGACGCTCGACCCTGAGCTCGGCGCCGCCGCGGACGTCCTGGTGGCGCCCTTCGCGCTCGGCCTGCTGGCGGCGGCGTCGGCCACGGCGATCGCCACGCGCGCCGAACGTCGCGCGGGCGCCTGGGCCGCGTTGATCCCCGTCGGCGTGCTGGGTATCGCCGTGCTGCTCGGGACGGTCACGACGGTCGCGCCCGGCCCGGTCGGCGTCGCGCTCGCCGTCCTCCTGCTGCCCTGGGTCGCGTGGCATCGTGGCACCCTGGCCCCCCGGCGTGCCATCGCGCTCGCCGTCGTCGTGGTCTGCGTGGTCGGCGCGGGCGTGGTGGGCGGACCGGTGCTGGTCGGCGACCACGACCGGACCGTCGTCCGCGACGACCTGGTGCCGCCGTTCGACCCGCGCGAGCACCCGAGCCCGCTCTCGCAGTTCCGCGCCTTCATCAAGGACTACCGGGACACGGACCTGCTGACGGTGCGCGGTCTGCCCGAGGGCGCACGCGTCCGGCTCGCGACGATGGACGCGTTCGACGGTGTCGTCTGGAACGTCGCGGGGAGCGAGCAGGCGGAGGGTTCCGGCTCGTTCCGGCGCGTCGGCCAGACGATCGAACCGACGGTCACCGGACCGCACGCGCACGTCGAGTTCGAGGCGCACGGCCTCCCGCTGCTGTGGCTGCCCACCGTGGGCTACGCCGAGCAGTTCAGGTTCTCGGGTGCCGACGCCGTGGGCCTCGCGAGCGAGCTGCGCTACAACGACGCCACCGGGACCGCGGTGCTGGTGGACGGCATCCCCGACGGGGCGCGGTGGAGCGTCGACGCCGTCGTGCCGCCGCAGCCTGAGGACGCCGACCTCGAGCACGCGGCCGCGGCCCAGGTGCGTCTGCCGGAGCCCGTCGGAGCCCCCGACGCCTCGATGACGTACGGCAGCGCCGCCGCCAGCTCGGCGTCGTCCCCGGCGCTCATGGCGCAGAGCCTCGAGGCCAGCCTCGCCGAGCGCGGGTACTTCAGCCACGGCGTCGCGGACGACGAGGAGGCCTCGCTCTCCGGGCACGGCGCGGACCGGATCACCACGCTCCTCACCGGCGACCTCATGGTGGGCGACGGCGAGCAGTACGCCTCGGCGATGGCGCTCATGGCCCGCCAGCTCGGCTTGCCGGCCCGGGTCGTGCTGGGCTTCGTGCCGGACGAGTCCGAGGACGGCGCGGACGAGATCGTCGTCACGGGTGACGACATCCAGGCGTGGGTGGAGGTCGACTTCGCCGGCTACGGCTGGGTGGCCTACGACCCGACGCCGGACGAGAGCCGCACCCCCCGCCCCGACGAGCAGCCGCAGCCGACGGCGCAGGAGCCGTCGGTACGCCAGCCGCCCCTCCCGCTGCAGGACCCGGTCGACCCGCCGGACCGCGACACCGAGCAGCCGCAGACCCGTGACGGCAGCGACGACGAGGCGGCCGCACGGGACTGGACCCCCGTGGTCGTCGCCGCGGTCGCGACGGGCGTGCCGCTCCTGCTGCTCCTCGTGCCCCTGGTGGTGGTGGCCGTGCTGCGGCATCGCCGCCGACGCCGTCGCCGCACCGCGCCGGACCCGATCGTGCGCGTCGTGGGCGGGTGGCAGGAGGTGCTCGACGAGGCGCGCGACCTGCGTCGGTCGGCACCACGGACGGCGACCCGACGCGAGACGGCCGTGCACCTCGCGGGCGCCTTCCCGCGGCCGACCTCGGGTCGCGCGACGGCCGCACCGGCCGTGGGCGGGACGGTGGCCGGGCTCGCCGCGAGCGCCGACGCCGTCGTCTTCGGACCCGACGAGCCGCCGACCACGCAGGTCGACCTCTACTGGCAGCAGGTCGAGGCCGCGCGCCGCGCGATGCGGGCGGCGGTGCCGCGTCGGCACCGTCTGCGCTACCGGTACTCCACCGCGTCGCTGCGCGCCGGTCGGCGGTCCCGGCGCGGCCGTCGGTGAGGGACGTCGTCCGCGCCGCCCGGGCGGGGTTCACCCGGCTGGGTGACGGACTCGCGACGAGCGCCGTGGGAGCGGCTACCGTGCAAGTCATGACCGCCCGGTCGCGGCACGGCGTCGCGCAGCGCTGGTGGCGCGCGCCGATCCTCGGCGGGCTGCCGCGGCGTCGGGCGCTGCTCGCGATGGCGGTGGCGGGCGTTCTGGCCCTGCTCCTCGGCTCGGCCGCCGGCGCGGGGCTGCGTGCCGCGACGCACCACGCGCCCGGGGTGGAGCGCACCGCCGTCGGGCCGCTGCACATCCACCTGCCCGAGGACCTCGGACCGTGGACGTCGGTCCCGGCCTCGAGCTTCGACTCGATCCGGGGCAGCGACGCCCTGGGGGGCGCGGTGATCGACGGTGCATGGGGCGAGATGGCGCCCGGCGCGGTCCTCGTCACGGTGCTGACGGCTGCATCCGGGACGCACGGGGGTGTGGACGCCGTCCGGGACAGCATCCCGGACGCCGACGGCATCGCCTGGGAGGGCAGCCGCGACCACGCGGCGGGCCAGCAGGTGTCCGGCGGCGTCCGCGAGCTGATGCTCGCGGTGGAGGCCGACGACGGCGAGCTGGTGATCGTGTCGGTGTCGGCACCCGAGGAGGCCTTCGAGTCGGGGACGCTGCTGGAGGCCTTTCGGACGGCACGCGTCGACTGACGCTCAGCCCGCCGACGGCACCGGGTCGCAGGTGGGCGCGGGCCGCGTGTCGGGGCCGTCCTCGGAGTGCTCGCCGGGGCCGGACCCGTAGCGCTTGTCGAGCCTCGACGGTGAAGACGGCGTCCGTGAGGAAGCCGAGGGCGGTCGGGTCCACGGTCCGCTCACCGTCGGTCACGGTCACGATGAGCGTGCCCTCGACGGCGTGGTGGAGCTCGGCGAGCGTGCGGTCGACGATGCACACGAGGTCCGCCTCCGGCCGGGCGCGCACCGTCGCGGTGTGGTGGGTGCCCGACTCGAAGCTCTCCTGGTACTCGACGTCGGCGGACGTGACGCCCTCGATCGACTCCACCCGGTCGGCAAGCTTCCCGGGTCCCCACCTCCGGTGGGTTGCTGCAGCCAGCGAGAGCCAGGACGGCGAGCGCCGCCAGGGCCCCGGCCGCCGCACCGCCACGCGGGCTCACTCGTCCACCCGGATGGCGTACCGGTCCACCGTGGCGGTGCCGTCGAAGAAGTCGGCGTTCTGCGTGCGCCACGCCGTCAGGCTCGGATCGTCGGAGCCGTCGACCGCCAGGCCCGTCCTCTCGTACAGCTCGGTCGAGTGCGCAGGGCCGATCGCGTCGACCTCGTCGGCCACGGACCGCCGGACCGTCACCCAGTTCATGTCGTCGGGGTTGCGCTCGCCGTCGAGCATCGGCACGGCGTCCTGCTCGTGCTCGAGCGACAGCACGGAGACGTCGGCCGGGATGTCGAAGTTCGCGATGGGGGAGCCGCCCGTGACGACGGCGGAGATCGTGTACGGCTGCGTGGGGTCGCTCGCCAGGGCGGCGCAGACGATGCCGCCCTGGCTGTGTCCGGTGAGCATCACCGGGTCGTCGGGTCCGATGCCGGCCGCCTCCATCGCGGCGAGCACCTGCCGCTCCAGCTCCGCCTGGCGGCCGCTCATCAGGGTGAGGTTCGAGGTGAGGTCGGACAGGTTGTCGCCGCGGGTCGGTGACCACTCCTGCGTGCCCGGCACCTGCACCACGTATCGCGTGACGCCGTCCGCCCCGACGACGGTGCTGATCTGCACGGTGCTCGTGGCGGAGGAGAGCTTGGCCTGCTCGGCGAAGACGTCGGCGATCCCGTGAGGCGCGGCGCCGTCGCCCGTGGCGGCGTGCTCGATCCGGAAGCCGCCGTCGTCGGCGAAGAGGCCGAAGGCGTTGCCGGCGTTGATCAGGCCGGCGACGGACCCCTCGTAGCTGCTGGTCGGCCAGGCGCCGCCCGAGAGGATCGCGGGCAGCAGCGGACCGCCGACGCCGTCGGCGAGCCCCTGGAGCACCCAGGGCGCCTCCTGCACCAGCTCCTCCAGGAGCCACGGGTTGTCGAACAGCGTGCCCGCCAGCTCGGCCGTGAGCGCGGTGCGGTTGTCGCTCAGGTACTTCGCGGTCAGCCCCGCGAGCAGCGGGTTGGTGGCTGCGAGCCCCAGCAGGGTGAGACCGATGCCGGGCAGCGCGTGGCCGAGCACCCAGCCGTGCAGGCGCGCGATCGCGTCGAGAGTCGCCTCCTGCGCCTCGTCCACGGTCGCGTAGGTGACGACGGATGCCCGGAGCAGCCGGGCGGAGAGAGCTCGAGGGCGGCGCTCATGGGCAGGAGGCCCGTCGGGCCGGTGGCCGCGGCCAGGGCACGGGCCCCCGTGGCGCCGGCCTCGACCGGGCACAGGAGCGCCGCGGTGAGGACGGCGGGGTCGGCCGCGACGGCGGCGGCGTCGTCCGCCCGGGACCGGACGTCGTCCGCCCGGTCGTCGAACAGGTGCGCCTGGGCGAGCAGGTCGTGGTACCGCGCCTGCGTGCCGCCGGCGCCGCCGGACACGTCGATGCTCATGCGGCACCCCCGGCCGCCAGGCGCCCCGCGAGGTCGAAGCGGAGGACGGCCACGAGGTTGTCGGCGGAGCGCGGCGTGTGCCGGATCATGCCGTCGGCGGTCCGCCCGAGCTCCACCCAGCCGGCGTCGCATGCGAGCCAGTGGGCCGTCGCGA
Source organism: uncultured Actinomycetota bacterium (assembly GCA_963807045.1). Classification (GTDB taxonomy): domain Bacteria; phylum Actinomycetota; class Actinomycetes; order Actinomycetales; family Cellulomonadaceae; genus Actinotalea. The sequence goes on from CAWDZL010000002.1 coordinate 1,958,598, forward strand.
CCGGCCCCGCCCCGCCGCGCACCGTGATGCCCAGGTCGCCCCGCAGGCTCCCGACGACGGCGCTCACCACCGTGGGTGGCGCCTCGAGGCCGAGCTCGGCGCACACGGCCTCCGACGTCGCGGTGTCGCCGCTGCGCAGGGCCGCGGCCAGACCGATCGTCAGCTCCTCGGGAACTGTCGCCTCGACCGCGTCGACGCGGTTCGGCATGGGCGGCACGAGCCGCATGATCTCGGCGGCGAGGTTGCCGGCCGGGAAGGCGCTCACCTCGACTCCGCCGCGGAGCCGGGTGGCGGTCGCCCGGCCCTCGGGGCGCAGGTCCAGTCCGCGCACGACGGCGCCGCCCGTGCGGCCGTCCGTCCACAGGGCCGCGAGAAGGCCGCGGGCACCGTCGGCCACCGCGAGGTCGACGTGCACGCCCGAGGCCGCGCGCAGGGCGAGCGCGGCGGCCAGGGCGTCGCCCGCGCCGTCGTCGGGCTCCTCGTCGGGCTCAGCCCGTTCGTCGGCCTCGTTGGACTCGGCCTGCTCGATCGGCTCGATCGGCTCGATCGGCTCGATCGGCTCCGCCCACTCGGGCAGCTCGCCCGCCGCCGTCCGGACCGCCCGCCACTGCGGCTCGGTGAGGCGCACGCGCAGGGCGCCCTCGACGTCGGCCAGCTCGACGGGCCGGGGGGTCATCGGGTCACCGCCCCGAGCTGCTTGGCGAGCCCCTCCCAGGCAGGCTCGCCGGGGAGGGGGAGGCTGACGACGGTGCGCAGAACGCCCTCGGCGGCGTCGCGTGCGGTGCGCTCGCCGAAGGTCAGGACGTCGTCGGCGACGTGCCGCAGCCGGTCGGCGGTGCGGCGTGCGTCGTCGACCAGGCCCACGACCAGGGCTTCCGCCCGCCGGATCGATGCTTGCCGGTCCTCGAGCGCGTCGGCCAGCGTGGCCAGGGAAGCGCCCAGGGCATCGACCTCGTCGCGGGCTGCCGCGACCGCGACGGCGTGCGACGCGAGCCGGTCGCGGTACCGCTCCGCCGCCGCCCCGCGCCAGTCGATGCCCGTCCCCGCCGCGACCGCCGACGCCGTCTCGTCCAGCTCCGTCGACCACCGCCGCACCCGCGTCGCGAGGGCGCGCAGGTCCTCCGGGTCCCCACCGATCATCGGGTCACCTCGTCCTCTGCGTCGGGTCCGTACGGGCGTGCACCGGGGGTCAGGCCGTCGGTGGGTCGAACGCCAGGTGCACCACCTGGCGCCCGTGGTCGCGCGTGACGAGCTGCGCGCGCCCGGGCACGGCGGGCACGGCCTTGGCGCCGCCGATGAGCGCGCCCTCGTCCGGGCTGCCGGACAGCAGGATGCCCGGCGCGGCGAGGTCGCGGAGCGACTGCAGGACCGGCTCGTACATGGCGCGACCGGCGCCGCCCGAGCGGCGCGTGAGCACCAGGTGCAGGCCGAGGTCGCCCGCCTGGGCGAGCAGCGGGACGAGCGGGAGGAGCGGGTTGCCGGTGGACGTCGCCACGAGGTCGTAGTCGTCGACGAGGATGAACACCTCGGCGCCGCTCCACCACGACCGGTTGCGCAGCTGGTCGGGCGTGACGTCGGGCCCGGGCAGGCGGCCCCGCAGGTATTGCACGAGGGACGCGATCTCCTGAGTGGCCTGGTCCTGCGTCGTGTAGTAGCCCGCGAGGTACTCGGCCGGGATCTCGCCGAGGAGCGACCGGCGGTAGTCCACCGCGACGATCTGCGCCTCCTTGGCGGTGTAGAGCCGGCGCACCTCGGCCGCGACGCCGCGCAGCAGCCCGGACTTGCCGGAGCCGCCGTCGCCGAAGCAGTACAGGTGGGACTCGTCCGCGGGCCGCAGCCCGACGGGCGCGAGCGCCGCCTCGTCGACGCCGAGCAGGATGCGGTCGTCGGCCGGGCCCGCCATGGCGCGCACCTCGGCGAGCGTGATCCGCTCGGGCAGCAGGCGCAGCTTGGGCCCGGTGGGTCCGGTCCAGGCCTCGTTCACGGTGGCGACGAGGTGCGTCACGCCCTCGCCGAGGGTGTTCGGGTCGCCGCTGCCGTCGACGCGCGGCAGCGCGACGAGCATGTGGTGCTTGCTCATCGTCAGGCCGCGGCCGGGGCGACCCTTGGGCACGTTGACGGCCACCTTGCGGTCGATCTCGGAGTCCATCGGGTCGCCCAGCCGCAGCTCGACCTTGGTGCCGAAGATGTCCTTCACCTGGGTGCGGAAGTCCATCCACCGGGCCGCGGTCGCCACGAGGTGCAGGCCGAACGTCAGGCCCCGGCCCGCGAGGGTCTGGATGTGGCCCTCGAGCTCGTCGAACTCGGCGCGGATCGTGCTCCAACCGTCGACGACGAGGAACACGTCGCCGTAGCCGTCGTCGGCGGTGCCCTGGGCGCGGCGCCGTCGGTAGGTCTCGATCGAGTCGATCCCGTTGGTGCGGAAGTAGCGTTCGCGCGCGTCGACGATCCCGGTCACCTCCGCGACGATGCGGCGGACGACGTCGGGCTCGGCGCGTGAGGCGACGCCCGCCACGTGCGCGAGGTCGGCGAGGGGCGCGAACGTGCCGCCACCGAAGTCGAGGACGTAGAACTGCACCTCGAGCGGGGTGCGGGTCAGGGCGAGCGACGTGACCACCGAGCGCGCCGTCGTCGACTTGCCCGTGCGGGGTCCGCCCACGACCGCCATGTGACCGGCCGCGCCGCCGAGCGCCACGGTGAGGTTCTCGCGCCGCTGCTCGAGCGGCCGGTCGACGATGCCGAGGGGCACCACCAGGTCGCCGGCGCCGCGCCACGTCGGCGAGACGAGGCCGAGCGCCGGGTCCGCCACGAGGTCCGGCATGAGCTCGTCGAAGCTCTGCGGCGTGACGAGCGGCTCGAGCCAGACCTTGTGCGCCGGGCGCCCGCGGCCGGCCATCCGCTGCACCGCGATGTCGAACGTTGCGCGCTCCTCCTCGGGCTCCGCGGCCGCGACGGCGGCCTCCTCGACGGGCGTCTCCGCCGCGAGCACCGGGGCCGCGGTGAACGGCTCGAGCCGCGCCCCCGCCGTCGGGCCGGCCGACGCCGCGGCCCGACGCCGGGCCTTCGGCGGTCCCGAGACGTAGGACGCGCGGAACTGGATCATCGTGGTCGTGTCGGGCTTGAGGTAGCCCATGCCGGGGACGGCGGGCAGCGTGTACGCGTCCGGCACGCCGAGCACGGTGCGCGACTCGGCGGCGGAGAACGTGCGCAGGCCGATGCGGTACGACAGGTGCGACTCGAGGCCGCGCAGGCGGCCCTCCTCGAGGCGCTGGGACGAGAGGAGCAGGTGCATCTGCAGGGACCGGCCGAGGCGCCCGATGGCGACGAACAGGTCCGCGAAGTCGGGCCGGGCCGAGAGCAGCTCGGAGAACTCGTCGGCCACGATGAGCAGCGCGGGCAGCGGTTCGAGGTCGGTACGGCCGCCGGCGCGGGCCTTCTCGTAGTCGCTGACGTTCGCGAAGTTGCCCGCGGCACGCAGCAGCTCCTGGCGCCGGGTCATCTCGCCCTGCAGGGCGTCCTGCATGCGGTCGACGAGCGTGAGCTCCTCACCGAGGTTCGTGATGATGGCGGACACGTGCGGCATGTCCGCCATGCCGGCGAACGTCGCGCCGCCCTTGAAGTCGATGAGGACGAAGTTCAGGTCCTCCGAGGAGTGCGTGAGCGCGAGGGCGAGCACCAACGTGCGCAGCACCTCGGACTTGCCGGAGCCGGTGGCGCCGATGATGAGCCCGTGCGGGCCCATGCCCTGCTGGGCGCTCTCCTTGATGTCGAGGGCGATGGGCTGCTGGCCCTGCGTCGTGAGGCCGATCGGCACGCGCAGCCGGTCGCGCTGCAGCCGGGGCCGCCAGTGCACGGCCGGGTCGAAGTCGCGCACGTCGCCGATCCCCAGCAGGTCGACGAGCTCGGCGGACACGGCGGGCCCGGCCTCGTCGGGCCGCGAGGGCCCGGACTCCAGGTACAGGGGGGTGAGGCGCCGGGCCGCGGCCTCGGCGTCGGCGACGGACATCTGGTCCGCGGCGGCGGCGACGGCGGGCCGTCCCAGGTGGACGACGTCGAGCGACACGGGCCGCCGGGGGGTCGCCCGCCGGCGGTCGTGGCCGGTTCCCGTGCCGGCCCGTACGGGCAGCTGGCGCGCGCCGAGCGTGAGCCGGACGGTGCCGGCGTCGGACAGCTCCTCCCAGCGTTCCGGCAGCTCCAGGGCGGTGACGCCGAGCACGCCGTCGGGTGTGAGCACCGGGTTGCCCGCCGGGACGTCGCCGCCGTCCACGACGACGAGCACGTGCGGCAGCAGCGTCCCACCGGCGTTCCCGAACCGCGGTCGGTCCGGCAGCCCCTCGGGGAGCAGGTCCTCGAGCTCCGCCAGCGACGTCGCGATCATGCGCGCCGGCCCGACGGCGTCGCGCGCCCGGGGGCTGTGCGTGTGCGGCAGCCACTTGGCCCACTCCCACTCCGGGATGGCCGAGGGCGCGGCGATGACTGCGACGCGCACGTTCTCGGGGGAGTGGAAGGTCGCGACCTGCAGCACGAGTGCGCGCGCGAGGGCCCGTGCGTCGGCCTCCTCGCCGGTGATCTCCACGCGTGCGGCCGAGCGCAGGTCGAGCGCCAGGGGGATGTCGTGCTGCACCTCGTGCGTGAGCATGAACCGGTGCGCCGCGGACGCCGCGACGGGGTCGAGCTGGGCGAGCGGCGCCGTCTCCGGCGGGTCGAGCTGCAGGCACAACGGCTGGTCGGCGCGGCCCACGCGCGTGAACAGGAAGTCGCCGTGGTCCGGCTGCCGCTCCCAGACGCGGGTGCGCTCCTCGGCGACGGCGGCGAGCGCCGCGGGCTCGGGGTTGTTCCACTGCGCGTTGCGCCGCTGCTGTCGCGCGGCCTGCCGCACCGTCTCACGCAGCTCGGCGAGGTAGGCCAGGTACTCACGGCGTGCGCCGACGACGGACGCCTGGTGCTGCGAGCGCTGCCGCCAGCCGTTGACGGCGACGAAGCCGAGCGAGGCGAGCAGGAACATGCCGCCCGCGATCATTCCCTTGCCGCCCGGCTGCGCGACGGCGATGAAGACGATCGAGCCGACGCTGCCGAGCATCGGGAGCAGGCTCGAGAGCATGCCGCCCATGCCGTCCGACGGCTGGATCTCCGGCGGGGGCAGGATCGTCACGCGCCCGCTCGGCACGCTCGGGGGTGCCAGACGCTGACCCGGCATCGGTGCTGCGGTCATCGGGGGCTCTCTCTCGCGCCACTGCGGCCGGTCCGGCGGCAGTGGCCGTGACCTGCGCCCGACGTCGGCCTCCCAGCTGGCGTCGGCGGGCCCGCCCGGGCCCGCCGACACCCTAATATGTGGGCGTCCAGCAGTGCCGGAGGTTCCCAGGGGAGAGACGGTGAATCCACCCCGGTCCCGCGTGGGTCTCCGGGTCGGCGCGCGGACGATCGACGTCGCGGTGCCCGCGGGCGTGCCCCTCTACGAGGTGCTGCGCGAGGCGGGCATCGACCTCGACGACGCGCACCTCGCTGTCGTCGACTCCGCCGGCCGACGGCTGGACCGCTACTCGGTGACCGGCGACCAGCTTGCGGACGGCGTCGTGCTGCACGTCGTCTCCACCGCCCGGCCGGCCCGGCCCGCGCGGCGCCGCGGCGCGGCGGACGACGCGCCCGCGGACCCCGCGACGGTGCGGCCCGGTTCCTCGGCCTCGTGGCTCGCCGGCGGCGCGGCCGCGGCCGTCGTGATCGTCGCGGTGGCGGTGCTCGGCATGTCGGACGGCGTCGCGGACCTCTCCCCGGACCGGCGGGCGGCGCTCTCGGGCGCTCTGGCGGTCCTGGCGATGCTCCTGGCGGTGGTGCGGGGTCGGCCCGGTGTGATCGGCTCGGCGTGGCCGACGGTGGTGGCCGGGCTTGCGGGTGCGGCGGCGGGCGTGGTCGCGCTGGACCCGGCAGCCACGGGTGCCGGGCGGCTCATGACGGTGGCCGGCCTGGTCGGCGCGGTGGTGCCGGTGGCGGCCCGGTGGGCGGTCGCACGTCGCATGCGTGACGCGGCGGCCGACGTCGCCGTCGTGCTGCTCGTCGTGCTGGCCGTGGCGACGGCGCTCGTGGTGCTGGGGGTCGTCCTCAGCCTGCCGCCGGAGCTGCCCGTGGCGGTGCTGCTCGGCGCGGTCCCGCTCGCGATCCGCGCCCTGCCCGCGCTGTGCGTGGACGTGCCCGACGAGCAGCTCATCGACGTCACGCTCGTCGCGCGGACCGCCTGGGCGGTGCGTGCACCGGAGACGCCCCCGCTGGGTGCGGTGAACGACCGCATGGTGGTCCGCACCGTGCGGAACGCGCAGCGGCGCCGCGACGCCGCGACCGTGGTCCTCTCGGCCGCCGCACCCCTGCTCGCGCCCGTCGTGCTGGTGACCGCGCCCGGTGGGTACCAGCGCTGGATGGCCGCGGCCGCGTGCGTGGCGGTCGTCGTCGCGCTGGGCCTCGGCCCGCGCACCGCCCGCGGTGAGGTGCTGCGCTGGCTGCCGCGGGCGGGTGCGCTCGGCGTCGTGGTCGAGATCGCCCTCGTCGGGGCGGGTGGTGACACCGCGGCGCCGGTGACGGTGGCGCTGGTGCTCGGGGCGCTCGGGGTGGCGGCCGTCAGCCTGGCGATCGGCCGGGGCTGGCGGTCGGTGGGGATGTCCCGCCTGGCCGACGCCCTGGAGGGCCTGGCGACCGTGCTGGCGCTCCCGCTGGCGATCGTCGGGGCCGGTGCCGTGGACGCGTTCCGCGCGCTCGTCTCCTGACGCGCGCCACCGCGTCCCGGCCCCCGGAGCGCTGGTCGGCGAGGGTCGCTCCGTTGCTACGCTGAAGCGCCCCGGCTCGGTCGGCCGCGGCGCGTGTCGTCGCGCGGAGGTGCACCATGAGTTCGCCCGCCGGGGCCGTATGCCCGACGTGCCGTGCCGCCATCGCGCCCGGGAGCTCCTTCTGCACCCGATGCGGCGCCGCGGTGGGTGTCGTCGAGATCGCGCAGGCCCTGGGGACCGGGCAGCAGTGGGGCGGCCCGCGTCGTCGGGACCGCCGTGGCGGGGGCCAGGGTGGCCAGCCGGCGCCTGCGGGCCCACCCACGGGAGACGCTCAGCTCGCCGCTCAGCAGTTCGGCGGTGCCCTCTCCGGTGGGCCTCAGTACGGCGCGGCGGTGGCTGTGGCCGCGCTCCCCGGGGCCGTCTCGCCGGGGTCGATGCCGATCGTCCTGCCGCACCACCCGGCGCTCGGGCCTGCGTTCGACGGCGTGCTCCCGGCGCGGGTCGGGCGACGGCTCGCGGCGTACGCCGTGGACCTCGTGGCGGTGGCCGCCGCCGGCGGTGCGGTGACCGTGCTCGCCGGGCCCGTCTATGGCGCCCTGGCCGGGCTGGAGCTCGCGCTCGGGTTCGTCGTGTGGGAGGCCCGCAGCGGCCGGACGCTCGGGAACGCGGTCCTCGGGCTGCGCTCGGCGAAGGAGGAGGCTCCGTTCGCGCCGGGCCTGGGCCGCGCCGTCGGGCGTGCGCTCGTCCTCGGGGCGAGCCACCTCACGGGCGTCGGCCAGTGGCTCGTCGTCGCGTCGGGTGCCTTCGACGGTTCCGGCCGCGGCCAGGCGTGGCACGACCGGGCGGCCGGCACGCTGGTCGTCGACACCCGTGCCCTGCGTGCCGCGGAGCGCCGGGCCGCCGACGCCGATCGCCCCGCGCCCGTGCCGGAGCCCGTCGTGTCGGTCGCCGCCCCGCTCGCCGCCGTGCCTGTGCCCCAGGCACCGCTGCCGACGACGTCGTACCCGGCGATCGCGGCACCTGCGCCGGCTCCCCAGCAGCCGCTCGCGCCGACGTACCCCCCGGTCGCTGCGCCGATGCCGCAGGCATCGCTGCCGCCCGCCCCTCTGCCGCCGACGCCCCTGCCGCCGACGCCGTACCCGCCCGTCGCGGCCCCGGCTCCCCAGCCGCCGCTCGCGCCGACCGCGTACCCGCCGGCCCCGGTCCCAGCCCCCGGGTCGGGTGCGGTCGTGCCGGCCCTGCCGCCCTCGGCGCCGTTGCCGCCTGCCCCGCTTCCGCCGACGCCGTACCCGCCGGTCGCTGCGCCACCGGCCCCGGCCACACATGCCGAGCCGCGCACCCCGGCCGTCAGCCCTGCCGTCAGCCCTGCTCCGACCCCGGCCCCGGCGCCCGCCCCTCGGCCCCGCCGCGCGGCCTACTACGTGCTCAAGGTCGACAACGGGCAGGTGTTCACGGTGACCGGCGGCGGTCTCATGGGCCGCCGCCCGCAGCCGTCGCCCGATGACACCCACGACCACCTGCTCGAGATCGAGGATCCCGGGCGCTCCCTGTCCCGCACGCACGCGCGGTTCGGCATCGACGCCGGGGGCTTCTGGGTCGAGGACCGGGGCTCGGCGAACGGCACGTCGGTCCAGACGGACGCAGGGTGGTCGGCGTGCACGCCCGGCCGTCGGGTCCCGGTGGCGCCGGGCTCGTCGCTGCGGCTCGGGGACCGCACGATCGTGGTCGAGGCAGCGGACTGATCGCCCGCCTCAGGGCGGCCCGGCGCCCGTCCCGCGCTTCGTGCGTCGGGTGAGGATGGCGCCGGTGATGGCCAGGAGGACCAGGACTCCGCCGATGATGAGCGGGACGGTGCTGGTGCTGTCCGCGTCGTCGGTGGTGTTGGTGGCGTTGGTTGGTTCGGTGGCCTTGGGTGTGGGTGTGGGTGTGGCGGGGGGAGGACTGCTCACCGCCTCGTCGCTGAGCTGCTGGTTGACGTCGGCGGACTCCACTGAGATCACGCCGTTGGCCGATGCGGGCCAGCCCAGCTCGGTCCCGCCCCGGTTGTTCGAGGCCGCGACCAACACCGCCCGAACGCTCCGCCCGCGCGACGGCGGCGTCGAGCGCGAGGGCGATGCTGCTCGTGTCGTCGAGCTTGCACGGCCGGTCCAAGGCATCGGTGGCGCTAGTAGTTGACCTGCGCGCGCGGGGCCACCCCGACGGTCGTCGACGACGCGGGGGCGCCCGTTCCCGCGATCAGCGCTGCGAGCGTCGTCGCGTGATGGGCATCGGCAGTCGTGGACGCAGCGGGATCGGCCGCTCCATCCCCGTCGGCGTCGCAGAAGGACGGCTCGTGCACCGCGAGGTGTGCGCCAGCGAGGTCGGCCACGGTCGTGTTGATGACGCCGTCGATCACCGCGATCGTGATGCCCTCGCCGGTCACGCCCGAGGCATGGATCTGGTCGATCCCGGGCACCGTGTAGTACCAGAGGCCGCCCTGAGTCGGGTCGTCGGCTGCCGCTGCTGGCGAGGGCGCCAGCAGCGGTCCGGCCGCAAGGGTCAGTCCCGCCAGGACCGCTGTCGTGACGCCGTCCCGGGTGCGACTTCGCCGCAGGCGCCGAGGTCGTCGCGTGGAGCCGGGTGCCTGCGGGGTTCCGGCGGTCACCAGGTGTCGTCGGCCTCGATGTCGAGGTCCGCCGAGGTGACGGACGCCTGGCCGCGCCCGCCTGCGGCGATCGAACCGCCGGGCACGTCCATGACGTCGTCGCCGTCGATGTCGATGTCCGGGCCGAGGTACCCGGCGCCGCGCCGCTGGCGCTTCTTGCCGGCCGAACCGGCGGCGCCTCCCGCGGCTCCGCCGCCGCCGACCATGCCGCCTGTGCCCCGTCCCCCCGCGCCGCCCGGCGTGCCGGTGGCGCCGCCGCCGACCAGCGAGGAGCTCCGCGAGCCGGCGAGGCTGGAGCCGGTGGACGCGCCCGCGCCCGCCACGCTCCCGGTTCCGCCCGCGCCACCGATCCCGCCGACGAGGCCTCCGCCGCCACCGCCGATCCCGCCGAGCGAGCCACCGCCGCCGATGCCGGTCCCGGCGGCGCCGAGCCCGCGCCCGAGGCCCACGGCGCCCGCTGCGGCGCCGCCGAAGGCCAGGCCGCCGGCCATCGCGCCGCCGTATGCGCCTGAGCCGGTCGTGCCGTCGTAGCCGCCGCCACCGATGCCACCGATGCCACCGATGCCACCCCCGCCGGCCGGCCCGGTCCCAGGCACCCAGCCGCCACCCATGTCGCTGTCTGGCGTGGTCGTGCCGGGGTGAGTCGGGGTCGAGGTGACCGGGGGCACAGGGGACCCGGTCGGCAGGCTCGGGCCATGCGTCGTCGGCGCGGTGCCCACCGGTGTTGTGCCGATGGGCGCTGTGCCGATCGGTGTTGTGCCGATCGGCGTTGTGCCGATGGGCGCTGTGCCGATCGGCGTCGTACCCACGGGCGTGCTACGTACGGGAGTCGTGCGGCCGCCCGTCCCACTCGTCGTGCCGTCGCTCGTGCCATCGCTCGTGCCGTCGCTCGTGCCATCCGGCGGGAGGGGAGTCTTCGTGCCGCCTCGATCGCCGAAGTCACTAATCTCCGGAAGCCCGGCGGCGGCAAGGTCCATCGCACTCTCGAGCGCCCTCAGCGCGGCCTTCGCCCTCGCCTCGCGATCGGCCGCCGCCTGCCCGCTGAGGTAGTCCACCGCCGCACTGCCGGTGAGCGCGCCGAGTGGTCCCGCGATGAGTGTGCCGCCGCCGATGAGCGCGGCCTTCTGCCAGCCGTCGATGTCGCCGTCCGGCAGTTCACGGTAGGCGTCGCGGGCGACGACGACGGCACCGTGCGCCTTGTCTGCCACCTTGGCCAGGGCGGAGAACGCATCGGCCGTGACGTTCAGGTCCTTGGCGAGGAGAGCAAAGCGGTCCCAGGCGGCGTCGCCCGTGCTGCCGGTGATGCCGAGATCGGCGGCCATGTCGCGGAGCTTCCCCGCGGTCTGGTCCAGCGTCGTCGACGCCTGGCCGACCTCGCGCGAGTCGCTCGTCGCCTGCTCTGGTGCGTTCTCGTACATGTGCTCTGTGAGCGCCAGGCGCTCGGCTGCCTTGCCCATGTCAGGCCCCCTCGGTGTGCTGCTTGCGTCGGGTGAAGATGGTGGCGGCGACGATGGCGCCGGTGATGGCCAGGAGGATCAGGACTCCGCCGATGATGAGCGGGACGGTGCTGGTGCTGTCCGCGTCGTCGGTGGTGTCGGTCGCGTTGGTTGGTTCGGTGGCCTTGGGTGTGGGCTTGTCGGTGGCGGGGGGCTGCGTCGGTGCCGCTGTGACGATGTCGTTGTAGGCGGGGATGGCGTCGGGGGTGTCGCGCAGCAGCGGGTTGGTGTCGGGCAGCGTGGTGGGGTCGAGGGCCACGAGGTTGCGGGCAGAGACGGTGCCGTAGCCCCAGGAGTCGTCGATGCGTGCGGGTTCCCCGCCGGTGGACTGGGCGGTGGTCCGCAGCAGGGCCTGGATCATCTGGTTACCGGTGGCGTCGGGGTGCGCGGACCAGGCCAGCGCCAGCACGCCCGCGGTCCACGCGGTCGCGTAGGACGACCCGCCGACCAGCGCGTAGCCCCAGGTCCCCGAAGCATCGACCGCAGGAACCCGCAGGCCCTCGCCCGGGGCGACGACGGTCAGCAGGGGGTTGGTCACGGCCCGGTCGCTGAGCTGCTGGTCGACGTCGGCGGACTCCACGGAGATGACGCCGTTGGCCAGCGCGGGCCAACCCAGGTCGGTGCCACCCCGGTTGTTCGAAGCCGCGATCACGACGACACCCGCGCGTTCGGCCGCGGCGAGCGCGTCGATCTCGGCGGGAGCGAGGCCTGAGCTGGCGAACGACAGGCTGATGATGTCGGCGCTGTCGGACACCGCGGCCTCGATCGCGGGCGCGAGTCCGTCGCACGGCGCGTCCATGGCGTCCTTCGCGTAGAGCCGCAGAGTCGCGCCGGGTGCGACTCCCTGCACACCCGCCTGCCCTCCCGAACCGCGGGCCGTGCCGGCGATGAGACTGGCGAGCTCCGTTGCGTGCTCGGCGTCCAGCGTCGTCGCGGTCGCGGGTTCGCTCGTGCCGTCTTCGTCGAGATCGCAGAAGGACGGCTCGTGGACCTGCAGGCCGGCATCGGCGAGGTCCGGCACGGTTGGGTTCACCGGGCCGTCGATGACCGCGATGGTGATGCCGTCGCCAGTGGTCCCAGCGGCCTGGATCTGGTCGATCCCGGGCACCGTGTAGTACCAGAGGCCGCCCTGACTCGGATCTGTGGTAGCGCCGGCCGGCACCGCCACCGTCAGGCCAAGGGCGGCAGCGATCCCCACAGCCCCGAGCCGTCGCCGGGTGCAGCGGTTGATCACCAGCCGCCTCCGCCGGGGGCGGTGGGCCGCGGGGCCGGTGACGGGCTCGGAGTCGGAGTCGGAGTCGGAGTCGGAGCGGGCGCCGGGCTCGGCGTGGGCGCCGCGGACGGGAACACCACCAGGCTGTCCGGCACCGTGTCGTACGGCGTGCAGACCATCGGGCCGGCGGGCGCGCCCTCGTCGAACTTCTTCGCGAGCGCCTCGAGCCGCGCCTGGATGTTGGCGTCCACCTGCTTGAGGTTCGCGACGCTGTCGGCGAGAGCCTTCTGCAGCGTGCCGACCTCGGTGCGCATCGCGAGCAGCTTCGACTCGAGAGTGCCCAGCGTCGCCGTGTACGACGAGGCGAAGCTCTGGCACGCGGGCACGTTGCCCCACATGCCCGCCCCTTGCCGCTGGCGGACGCCCCGCAACGGGCCGATCTGCGCATCCAGCTCCGTCAGGAGCTTCTCCAGGGCGCTCAGCCGCGCCTCGACGACGCGGTAGTCAGCGCCGAGTTCCTCACCCACGTCCGGATCCTCCATCGTTCCCCCATCACCCGGTGGCGGCGGCGACCGGCCCCGAACCTCGCAGGTTCGGAGCCGACCGTCACGAACACCGGCCGTCCCTCGCGGGGACGGCGCTGCCGTCGATCAGGCGAAGCGGTTGGTGTTCTGCCGCTCAGCAGCCTGGTAGTCCTGCCCGGACGTGTCCACCTGGCGGCCGATGTCCGCGAGGAGGGCCTTCATGTCCGTGATTGCTGCGGTCCACTTGGTCTTGGCCGCCTCGTAGGAGGCGAACGCCTCGCCCTGCCAGTTGGCCTTCAGCGGCTGCAGCTGGGAGTCCATGTCGTTCAGCGTGGACTCGAGCTGGCCGGCGCCGGACGCGAGGTCCGCGGCAGCGGTGGAAACGGTGGAGAAGTTGACCTTCAGGTCGCTCATCGTCGTTGCCCTTTCCGGTCTCAGCCCAGCCGGGCGTTGAAGTTGCCCAGGCTCGACGCCTGCTGGTCATCGGCGGAGCTGTACGTCGACTGCGACGCCTGCAGGTTCGCCTCGAACTCGTTGAGCGCGTTGATCATCTTGGTCGCGTCCTCGCGCCACCGGGTCATCAGGCTCGTGAACGCCACGGCGCCCTGCCCGACCCACCCGGCGCCGACGCCGGCGAGCTTGCCCTCCAGCACCTGGATCTGCTGAAGCAGTGCGCTCCTGCTCTGCGCGACGACGTCCGCACCCTGCTTGAGTGCGCCATCAGCGGCGGAAACTTCGCCAGCCATTGCCACCTCCCCCGAACTGTGCCCCTGCTGGGCCATCACGACGCGACCGGTCGGCCCACGCCAACGCCCCGACGACGCGGGGCGCACTGCCGAGCCTAGAGCACGCGAGGGAACGAAAGCGTGCGATCCGGACATCTGTGGACGGCCTTCACCCGTGTGGGCGCATCTCGGGTCACCCAGGTGGGCTACCGGCGGGCGGGCTCCGCCCGCTGGGCGAACACTCGGCGTCCGGGGTCGGCCTCCGCTCACTATGCTGACGGCCGACCCTGCGACCGAAGGACCGCCGATGGCCGACGCGACCACCGCCCGTGGCGGTCTCGGCACCCTCGTGCGCGTCACGGTGGCGGCCGGGAGCCGCAGCGTCGACCTCGGCGCCCCTGGCGGCGTCCCGGTCGCCGAGGCTCGTCCCTGGCCTTGCCCGCACCCTCGGTCTGCTCGACGCGGGGACCGTCCACGGTGGCTTCCGCCTCGTCCGTAGCGACGGCGTCGTCCTCGACTCCGACCGCAGCCTGCAGGCGCAGAGCGTGGCCGACGGCGCCGTCCTCACCCTCGAGTCGGGTGTCGCCGCCGAGGACGTGCGCGTGTACGACGACGTCGTCGAGGCGGTCGCGGACGCGGTCGAGGGGGAGTACGCCCCCTGGACGCCGCGTGACTCGGCGCTCACCGCGGTCTTCGCCGCCACGGCCTTCCTGCTGGCCGCCGCGGTCCTGCTGCTCGGCGCGGAGCCGGAGTCGGCGTTCCCGCCCGTGGTCGCGGGAGTGGGCGCCCTGCTCGTCGTCGGTGCGGCCGCGGTCGTGGCGCGCGTGGGCAAGCACGACGTCGGGGCTCGCACCCTCGTGCTTGCCGCCTCGGTCCTCGGCCTGGTCGCGGGCCTGACCGCCGGATCGACGGCACCCGCCTGGGGCTGGCCCGCGGCTCTGGCCGGCGGCGGAATGCTCCTGATCGCCGTCCTGGGCGTGCCCGCCCTGACCTCCGGGCGCGAGGTCTGCATGGGCCCGGCGGTCCTCGGCCTCGCCCTCGTCGCCGCCGGCGCCACCATCGAGCTGGGCGAGGTCGCGCCCGGCAGCGTGCTCGCCGTCGTCGTCGCTCTCGTGCTGACGGCCGGGAACGGCATCCCGTGGCTCGCGCTCGCGAGCACCCCCCTGCGCGTCGTGTCGCCGCGCAGCGACGCGGAGATCCTGTCCGACCCGCCCCTCGTCGACGGCACGCGGGTTCGCGAGCAGTACGCGCGCGGGCTGCGGGTCCAGGTGGCGCTGCGCGTCGCGGTGGCGCTCCTCGTGCTCGGCGCGCTGCCCACCGTGATCGACACCGGGGTCCCGGGTGCGCTCCTCGCGGCCGCCGGGTTCTCGGGCATGATGCTCGGCGTCCGCCAGACGTACTCGCGCGGCGACGTGCTGGTCGTGATGGGCTCGGGGATCGTCGGCCTGACGGCGACCGGTGTCCTGGCCGCGGCCGCCCACCCCGACTGGCGGCCGGCGCTCGCCGTCGTCGCAGGCAGCGCGGCCGCCGTCGTCATCGCCCTGAGCCTCGTGGCGCCCCGTCAGCGGGTGGCGCTCGGGCGGCTCGCCGACACCCTCGAGCTGACCTGCCTCGCGCTCCTGCTGCCCCTCGGGGTAGCAGCGGCCGGGATCGTGTGACGGTCGCGCGATGGCGAGCAAGAAGGACCTGGTCGAGGCGCAGGCGTTCAGCCGACGTCGGCTCCTGACCGCCTTCATGTCCGGCGCCCCAGGTGGGCGCGAGCTCGAGCCGACCAAGCCGCTGCGGGCGGTGGCGACCGGCGTCGGCCTGGCGGTGCTCGTCGTCGTCGGCAGTCTGGTCGCGGGGAAGATTCAGCCCAGCACGCCGTCCGACTGGGACGACAACCAGATGGTGCTCGTCACCGACAGCGGCTCCCGGTACGTCGCTCTGAAGGGGACCCTGTACCCGGTTCTCAACACGACGAGCGCGCGCCTGGCGCTGACCGGTGGCCTCGCGGAGCCGGTCGAGCTGAGCGCGGCGCAGGTCGCGGACCACCTGCGCGGCCCGGCCATCGGCATCCCGGGAGCACCGGATGCCCTGCCCGCAGCCGAGGACCTCGTCCGTGACGGGTGGCTCTCCTGCGTGGGGCCCGACGGCGGGACGCTGACCGTGCTCTCGGACGGCGAGGACGCGGGCGCCGCGGCCGCCGAGATCGAGGCCGACGCCGCCGAGGGCCCCCCGACCGCCGCCCTGGTCCAGGCGGGCGGGCGCACGTACCTGGTCGCGGATGGCCGTCGGTACGCGATCGCCGAGGACACGCGGGTCGCGGTGCTCCGCGCGCTCGGCATGGAGTCGGTCGACCCGTGGCCGGTGCCCGCCGCCTGGCTGAACCTCTTCGCCCCCGGCGCCGACCTGGTGCCCTTCGAGGTGGACGGCGCGAGCTCGCCGGTGCCGGACGCCGCCGCCGCGCCGCCGGGCGCCGTCGTCGGCGCGGTCGTGCACCTGACCGACCCCGGGACGCGGGCGCAGGACTACGTCATCACCGCGGACGGCGGCCTCGCGCCCCTCTCCCCGCTGGCGCTCGCGGTCTACCGCGCGGCCTCCGACCAGCTGCCGGTGCTGTCGGCCTCGCTCGCGGCGACGTCGGCGATGCAGCCGGCGGACACGCCCGCCCCGACGGACTGGCCGACCACCGTGCCCGAGCTCGTCGGCCCCGACCTGGCCGCATGCGCACAGCTCTCGACCGGGCTCGTCGCCTCGGACTCGCCCACGCCCGTCCGGCTGGGTGCGGCACGTGTCGAGACGCCGTCTGCCGGTGGGGCACGCATCGTCGTCGACCCCGACGCCGGCGCCCTCGTGCTGCCCGTGGGCGGCGCGACCACGGCCGAGGGCTTCGCTCAGCTGGTCGACGCGTCCGGAACGGCCTTCGCGCTGCCGGGTGCCGACGACGACGTGCTGTCCCGCCTCGGGTACTCGCCCGACGACGTGACCCGCGTCCCGCAGGCATGGCTGGCGCTGTTCGCGGTCGGGCCGGAGCTCACGGTCGAGGGTGCGCTCGCGCAGCACCCGGCGTCGGTGGACGCAGCCTCGCCCCCGCCCGCGCAGCAGTGCGACACGAAGGTGGCCCAGTACGTGGCGTCGCCGCCGCCCGCCCTGGACCACCTCGCGGCGAAGGCCGCGTGGGAGCGGGCCACGGGCGACGGCGTGGTGGTCGCGGTCGTGGACTCCGGCGTCGACCGGCGCAACGTGCACCTCGGCGACGCCGTCCTGCCGGGCGTGGACCTCGTGCCGAACAGCGGCGGCGACGGGAAGGGGTGGACCGACCCGGCCGGCCACGGCACGGCGGTCGCGGGCATCATCGCGGCGCGCCCGTACCAGTCGGGGGACGTGGTCTCCGGCGCGGTCGGGCTGGCGCCTGAGGCGCGCGTGCTCCCCGTCCGGGTGTACGTGGACCTGGCTGACAAGGTGGAGGACGTGTCGCTCGCCCCCGACCCGCTCCGCATCGCCGAGGGCATCCGCTACGCCGCGGACGCCGGGGCGCAGGTCATCAACGTCTCGATGAGCACGACGGTCGACCTTCCCGAGCTGGCCGACGCCGTCCGGCACGCGACCGAGGCGGGCGCGCTGGTCGTGGCGAGCGCGGGCAACGCGGACACCACGGAGGAGCCGCTGAACGTGCCCCGCTACCCGGCGGCCTACCCGGGCGTCGTGGGGGTCTCCGCGGTGACGGATACCGACGCGCTGGCGGCGGCCTCCATCACCGGGCCGCAGGTCGCCGTGGCCGGGCCGGGCACGAACGTGCTCACGTCGTTCCTCGACAAGGGTGACTGCATCCTCGGGGGCCAGAACGGCTCCCCGAGCTTCGCGACCGCCTACGTGAGTGCCGCCGCGGCCCTGGTCGCGCAGGCCTACCCGGACGAGACACCGGCCCAGTGGGCGTACCGGCTCGAGGTCACGGCCTCCCGCCCGCAGGCCGACCGCCGCGACGATGCGATCGGCTGGGGCGTGATCCGGCCGGCACAGGCGCTCGCGTTCGTCGACGACGGTGCCGCGCCCGGTCCGGTGAGCCCCGCGTTCGGTCCGCACGAGCCCGCCGCCGCGCCCTCGGTCGTCATCACGCCGAGCGTGCGCACGGACGAGCTGGCGCCCGTCCGGGCCTCGACCGCCTGGTGGGCCGTCGGCTGCGCGGCTGCCGTCACGGCTGCGGTCCTGGCCTCGTTCCCGGCGCTGCGGCGTCGGCGGCGCCGGTCCTGACTCACCGGACCGGGAAAGACGCGAAGATGGTGCCCGTGCCACCTGAGCAGCAGCCACCGCCACCCCCGCCCCCACCGGGCTGGGGCGAGCCGACGGGAGACCAGGTCCCGCCGGTCCGGGTCCCGCTGCCCCCGGCGCCCCCGCCGACCGGACCGGCCGTCCCGCTGCCTCCGCCACCGATGGTCGGGGCGCCTGCGCCGCTGCCCGTTCCGGCACCCGCCCCGCCGCTGCCTGTCCCGGCACCCCGCGCGCCGGTTCCCGTACCTCCCGCGCCTGCTCCCGCACCTCCCGCACCTGCTCCGGCGCCGCCCGCACCGCCTGCGCCGCCGGGGCTCATCACGTCCGTGCCCGGGCTGATCACGGGCGCCCCGCGCAGCTCACCAGTCGGGGACACCGCGCCCACGCCCGCGAAGGCGTCCCTCGTCGATCACGTCCCTGCCGTGCTCCGCCCGACCGCCTCGCCGGACGGCGCGCCCGGTGAGCTGGCCGATGACGTCGAGAGCACGCACCTGGTGGCCGAGCGCACTGCGGTGCCGACCGCGCCGATCGGCGGCCCGACGGCGGTGCTGCGGCTGTGGGACGGCCGCCGGCTCACGCTCGAAGGCCTTGCCCTCGTGGGTCGCAACCCGACGACCCGGCCCGGCGAGTCCGAGCCGCTGCACCGGCTGACCCTCGACGACCCGACCCGCTCGGTCTCGAAGACGCACCTCGCGATCGGCGTGGACGTGGACGGCGTCTGGGTCACCGACCGCGGCTCGACCAACGGCACCGTGGTGCAGGGCGCCGACGGGTCGCGAGCGGAGTGCCCGCCCGACGTGGTGGTCCGGGTGCCGCGCGGCGCGACCGTGCGCCTCGGTCGTTACTGGTTCACGGTCGCCTGAGGCGCGAGCTCCAGCTCGGCGTCCCCCGCGGGCACCGGCGGGAGCCCCGGCTCGTCCGGTGGCGTGGTCGCGGCCACGCCACCCGCACGCGCTCGCCGACCTGCCCGGACGCCGTCGGCGGTGAGCAGCACGAGCGCCACCCAGACGAGCGCGAACCCCCACCAGCGGGCGGCGGGCATGTCCTCCTCGAAGATCAGGACGGCGATGAGGAACTGCATCGTCGGCGTCAGGTACTGCAGGATCCCGATGACGCTCAGCGGCAGGCGTCGCGCCGCGCCGCCGAAGAGCAGCAGCGGCACCGCGGTGATCGGTCCGAGCGCCAGCAGACCCGCGGTGTGCCAGCCCCCATGGGCGCCCATGCTGAGCGTGCCCTGCGCGCTCGCCCACGTGACGTACGCGAGGGCGAGCGGCGTCGTCGTCGCCGTCTCGATCGTCAGCCCGGTGAGCGCGCCCACGGTGCGCCCCGTGCGGTTCTTCGCCAGCCCGTAGAGCGCGAACGTCACGGCGAGCGTCACGGCCACCCACGGGAAGCGGCCCACGCCTGCCGTGATCACGACGACGGCGGCGCCCGCCGTCCCCAGCGCCGCCCACTGGGCCGGCCGCAGCCGCTCACCGAGCACGACGACGGCCAGCAGCACGGTGACCAGCGGGTTGATGTAGTAGCCGAGCGCGGCGTCGACCGTGTGCCCGCTCATCACGCCGTACACGTACACGAGCCAGTTGGTGGCGACGAGCAGACCGGCCGCCGCGAGCGAGGCGAGGGTGCGGCGCTGGCGGACGACGTCGCGCAGGGTCCCTAGCGAGCGGGTCGCCGCGAGCGCCGCGAGGCAGAACACCAGCGACCACAGGATCCGGTGGGCGATGATCTCGACCGGTCCCGACGGGTCCAGCAGCGGGAAGTAGAGCGGGAACACGCCCCACAGCAGGTACGCGGCGCCGCCGAGGGCGAGGCCGCTGCGGGGCGCGGGTGCGGACATGCCGCGCACGGTAGCCGGATCATGTTTCCGGCCGCCGCTCCTTTCCGGCCTGGCGACGTCTGCGCGGTCGGGCCGGGTGCCGCCGTCGGCCGCACGGGCCGGGTCGGCCCCGGCGGTGAGGGTTGCCTACACTGGAGGCTGATCTCGGCGCGGATGCGCGCCATGCCCAGTCCTCTGCGGAAGGCACTGACCCCCTCGTGACCAGTCAGCTGCGCGTTGCGGTGATCGGCGCCGGCCCGGCCGGCATCTACGCCTCGGACATCCTGTCCAGGTCCGGCGTGGACGTCGCCATCGACCTCATCGAACGACTGCCGACGCCGTTCGGCCTGGTGCGCTACGGCGTCGCACCGGACCACCCCCGGATCAAGCAGATCATCCTGGCGCTGCACAAGATCCTCGAGCGCGGCGACATCCGGCTGCTGTGCAACGTCGACGTCGGCACCGACGTGACCCTGGCAGACCTGCGCCGCCACTACGACGCCGTGGTCCTCGCCACGGGTGCCATCCGCGACGCCGTGCTGCCGATCCCGGGCATCGACCTGCCCGGCTCGTACGGCGCCGCAGACTTCGTCTCCTGGTACGACGGCCACCCCGACGTCCCCCGTGACTGGCCGCTGGACGCCGAGCGCGTCGCGGTGCTCGGCGCCGGCAACGTGGCGCTCGACGTCGCCCGCGTGCTCGCCAAGAGCGCGGAGGACCTGCTCCGCACGGAGATCCCCGAGAACGTCTACCAGACGCTGAAGTCGAGCCCGGTGACGGACGTGCACGTCTTCGCGCGGCGCGGGCCGGCCCAGGCCAAGTTCTCCCCGCTGGAGCTCCGCGAGCTCGGCCACGTGCCGGGTGTCGACGTCGTCGTCTACCCGGAGGACTTCGAGCTCGACGAGGGCTCGATGGCGGCGATCCACGCCTCGAACCAGACCAAGCAGGTCGTGAAGACGCTGACGGACTGGACGCTGAAGGACCCCGCCGAGATGACGGCGCCCCGCCGCATCCACCTGCACTTCCTGCACCGTCCCGTCGAGGTGCTGGGCGAGGACCGGGTGACCGGCCTGCGCACGGAGCGCACCGCGCTCGCGGGCGACGGGACCGTCGTCGGCACGGGCGAGACGCACGACTGGGCCGTCGACGCCGTCTACCGGGCCGTGGGCTACTTCGGGTCGCCGGTGGCGGGCGTGCCGTTCGACGACCTGGCCGGCGTGATCCCCAACCGGGAGGGCCGGGTCGTCGACGAGGCGGGCGAGGCGCTGCCCGGGGTCTACACGACCGGTTGGATCAAGCGCGGCCCGGTGGGCCTCATCGGGCACACCAAGTCCGACGCGACGGAGACCGTCCGCCACCTGGTCGAGGACGCCCCGGCGCTCCCCGCGGCGCCCGAGCGCGACCCGGCCGCGATCGTCGCGCTCCTCGCCTCCCGCGGCGTCGACCCGGTCGAGTGGTCGGGCTGGATGCTGCTGGATGCCCACGAGCAGGCCCTCGGCCAGCCGCACGGCCGCGAGCGCATCAAGGTCGTGCCGCGCGCGGAGATGCTCGCCATCGCACGCGGGGACCGCGAGGCCTGACGTCGGTCGGCGCCGCCGCTCAGCCGAGGCGGCGCAGGAACTCCCGGGTGCGCTGCTCGACGGGGTCACCGAGCACCTGCTCGGGCACGCCCCGCTCGTGCACGCGGCCGTCATGCAGGAAGCAGACCTCGTCGGCGACGTGCCGGGCGAAGCCCATCTCGTGCGTCGCCACGAGCATGGTCATGCCCTCCGACTTGAGCTCGATGAGTAGGTCGAGCACCTCGCCGACCAGCTCGGGGTCGAGCGCGCTCGTCACCTCGTCGAGCAGGAGGAGCCGCGGCGACCCCACCAGGGCCCGTGCGATCGCCACCCGCTGCTGCTGGCCGCCGGACAGCTGGTCCGGGTAGGCGCGGGCGCGGGCGGAGAGGCCGACCCGCTCGAGGATCGCCATCGCGCGCTCCTCGGCGGCGGCGCGCGGTACCCGGTGCACGAGCCGCGACGCGAGCGTCACGTTGTCGAGGACCCGCATGTGCGGGAAGAGGTTGTACGACTGGAAGACCATGCCCATGCGAGCGCGCAGCTCGTCGGCGTCCTTGCGCGGGTCGGTGAGCTCGTCGCCCTCGAGCCAGATCGCGCCGTCGTCGACCTCCTCGAGCAGGTCCACGGCGCGTAGGAGCGTCGACTTGCCCGACCCGGACGCCCCGATGAGCACCACGCAGCGGTGGGCGTCGACGGTGAGGTCGATGTCGTCGAGCACGAGGTGGTCGCCGAAGGACTTGCGCACCTGCTCGACCCGCAGGACCGGCCCGCCGGCCGGCGTCGTGTCCGCGCTCATCGCAGGCCTCCCGCGCCGCCGGGCAGGCCGCCGACCGCGCCCACCCAGCCGCCGCGGCGCGCGAGGGCGTCGGTGAGCCGGGTGAGCGGGATGGTGAGCAGGACGAACAGCACCCCGGCGACGACGTAGGGCGTGAAGTTCGCGTAGTGGTTGGTCTGGATCTGCGCGGCGCGCACGGCGTCGATCGCCCCGAGGATCGAGATGAGCCCGGAGTCCTTCTGCAGCGCGACGAGGTCGTTGAGCAGCGGCGGGACCACCCGGCGCACGGCCTGGGGGAGGACGACGGTCCGCAGTGTCTGGGCGTGGCTCAGCCCGAGCGACCGCGCGGCCGCCACCTGCGAGGGATGGATCGACTCGATGCCCGCGCGGAACACCTCCGCCACGTACGCGGAGTAGGTCAGCACCAGTGCGATCCCGCCGAGCACGACGGCGTCGCGCGGTACGCCCTGCAGCCGCAGGCCCGGCAGGCCGAAGCCGACGAGCAGCAGGACGAGGATCAGCGGGAGGCCGCGGAAGATGTCGACGTAGGCGGTGGCGGCCGCGCGCAGCGGGAAGAAGACGGGCCCGCGGGCCGTCCGGGCGACCGCGAGACCGAGCGCGACGACGACGATCACGACCGCCGCGACCGCCATGACCCGCAGGTTCAGCCACAGGCCCTCCGCGACCTTGGGCAGGGATGACCATGCGACGTCGGGGTCGAAGAACGACTGGCGCACGCGCGGCCAGCCCGGGGATCCGACGAGCACCGCGACGGCGATCCCGACCACCAGGAGCGTGCTGACGACCGCGACGCCGGTCGATCGCCGGGCCTGCCGACGCCGGAACGCCTCGCGTTCGCGCTGCCGGTCCGAGGGCGCGCGGGTCGTCGGACCGGCGCCGGGCGCGTCCCCGGCCGGACTCGTCGTCGTCACTTCAGGACGGGCGCGCCCGCCGCGTCGGTGAGCCACTCCGTCTCGAGGTCGGCGAGGGTGCCGTCCTCGCGGAGCGCGTCGACGGCGTCGGTCACGGCCTGCGTGAGAGGGCTGCCCTTGTCCAGCACGAGGCCGAACTGGTCGGGGTTCGCGCCGGCCGGCAGCTGGCCGACCAGGACGCCGTCCTCGAGCTCCGCGGCGGTGATGTACAGGGCGGTGGGGAGGTCGACGACGACGGCGTCGACGAGACCCGACGTGAGGGCCTGCTTCACCTGGTCGTTGTCGTTGAAGAGCTGGACGTCGGTGGTCGGGGCGATCGAGTCCGTCGCGACGGTGGCGCTCGTCGTGCCGACCATGGCGCCGATCCGCAGGCCCTTGAGGTCCGCGATCGCGGTGGCCGACGCCGCCGGGCTGGACCCGATGGTGACGACGGCCTGGGCGGTGTCGTAGTAGCTGGAGGAGAAGTCGAGGTTCTCCTTGCGCTCGTCGCTGATCGACACCTGGTTGACCGCGAGGTCGAAGTCCTTCTCGCCCGGCGCGATGATCTGGTCGAACGTGACCGGCACCCAGGTGACGTGGTCCTTGTCGAAGCCGAGCTGCTCGGCGACCGCGTAGGCGACGGCGGACTCGAAGCCCTTGCCGTTGGTCGGGTCGTTGTCGACGATCCACGGCTCATAGCTGGGGTCGGACGTGCCGATCGTGAGGAAGCCGTCCGTGACGGTGGGCAGCGCGCCGTCGGCCGCGGGGGTCGTGGCACCGCCGCCACCGTTGTCGTCCTCCGGGGCACAGGCAGCGAGCGCGAGGACGGTCAGAGCGACGAGGGCGGTTCTGGCGATGCGCATCGCGGCCTCCACGGTGGCTGCGCGCGGGGGTGGGGGAGCGCCCGCGCAGGTGAGGTGGGTCAGGTGGGACGACTCCGGCGCACAGCGTACGGGAACGCCCGGGGCGCTCCGATCGTTGTCCGGAGTGCGAGGAGTTCGCTGGCGAGGATGGCCGGCGAACGAGGCAGGAAGGGACGCTGCGTGGACGGTCGCCGGCATTTCAACGGGATCAAGACTGCTGGGTTGTTCGGTCTGCTCTGGGCGGTCATGCTGCTGCTCGGGTCGCTGATCCAGGGCGGTCGCTACATCTGGCTCTTCGCGGGGCTCGGCCTCCTCGGCACGGCCTACGGCTACTGGAACTCCGCAGCCATCGCGATCCGCGCGATGCACGCCCGCCCGGTCAGTGAGATCGAGCAGCCGGCGATGTACCGGATCGTGCGCGAGCTGTCGACGGCGGCCCGCCAGCCGATGCCCCGGCTCTACGTCTCGCCGACGGCGGCGCCGAACGCCTTCGCGACCGGACGCAACCCGAAGAATGCCGCGGTCTGCTGCACCGAGGGCATCCTCGGGCTGCTGGACGAGCGCGAGCTGCGCGGCGTCCTCGGCCACGAGCTCATGCACGTCTACAACCGCGACATCCTCACGTCGTCGGTGGCGGCGGCCTTCGCCGGGATGATCACGTCGGTGGCTCAGTTCCTGATGTTCTTCGGGGGCGGCGGCGACCGTCGCGAGGGCGGCAACCCGATCGCGATGCTCGCCATGGTCTTCCTGTCCCCGATCGCGGCGATGCTTATTCAGCTCGCCATCAGCCGCACCCGGGAGTACGACGCGGACGAGGACGGTGCCCGCCTCACAGGCGACCCGCTGGCGCTCGCCTCGGCGCTCGCCAAGCTCGAGCAGGGGACGCGGCGGGCCCCGCTGGCCCCCAACCGCGACCTGGTCGACGTGTCGCACCTGATGATCGCGAACCCGTTCCGGTCCGGCGGCATGGCGTCGTTGTTCGCGACCCACCCGCCCATGGCCGACCGGATCCAGCGACTGCAGGCGATGGCCGACGAGCAGGGGCCCATCACGCGCTACTGACGTTCGCACCGCTGGGCGCGCCGGGGCCCACTCGAACAACCGCCCGCTGTGCGCACGACAGTCGCGCGCACAGCGGGCGGTTGTTCGAATGGGCTGCGCACAGCGGGCGGTTGTTCGAGTGAGCGGGCGCGGCGGCGCCCGCTCGGCTCAGCGGTAGTTGACGAACTGCAGCGCGACGTCCAGGTCGGCGCCCTTGAGCAGGGCGATCACGGCCTGGAGGTCGTCGCGGCTCTTCGCCGAGACGCGGAGCTCGTCGCCCGTGATCTGGGTCTTCACGCCCTTGGGCCCGTCGTCGCGCACGATCTTCGCGATCCTCTTCGCGTTCTCGCTGTTCAGACCCTGGGTGATCGTCGCCTCGAGCCGGTACTCCTTGCCGGACTGCTTGGGCTCGCCGACGTCGAGCGACTTCAGCGAGATGCCACGCTTGACCAGCTTGGTCTCGAAGACGTCGAGGACCGCCTTGGCCCGCTCGGGGGAGTTCGCGGTCATCACGACCACGGCCTCCCCGCTCCATGCGATCGTGGCGCCGACGCCCTTGAAGTCGTACCGCTGGGCGATCTCCTTGGCTGCCTGGTTGAGGGCGTTGTCGACCTCCTGACGGTCCACCTTGCTGACGACGTCGAACGAGGAATCCCCGGCCATGTCTCCTCCTGACCCCTGTCTCACCGCGCTGGTTCGGATGGGGCTGCGCGACTTGCTATCCTTCCATCCGCACGAGCCGCACGACGACGGGCTCGAGCACGGCACGGCAGGTTACCCGAGCGGCCAAAGGGGGCTGACTGTAAATCAGCTGCGAGAGCTACGGGGGTTCGAATCCCTCACCTGCCACACCAGGAGCGCCCCGTCCGGTTCGCCGGGCGGGGCGCTTCGTCGTCCTGGCGTCCTGGCGTCCTGGCGTCCTGGCGTCCTGGCGTCGGCGCGACGGCGGGACGTTGGCCCCTGGTCGCGCTCCCAGCTCGGTCCGTATCGTGCGCAGGGTCAGACGTGACCGGTAAGGACGCACGAGCACGCGACGGCCCCGGTCCGTGACCCTCGACGACGGCGCCGTCCGCCGGTCCAGCCACCCGGGCGGCGCCGTTCTCCACGTGGCCGTTCTCCACGTGCAGCGGCGGCCGCCAGGCCCCGGCGGAGCCCCGGCGCCCCGGGACCGCGGTGTTGCGCAGCCGGTGGGGATCGGATTTCGCGGGGCCGCCGCGGCCCGTGTACCCTTGCACGCGCCGCCCCGATAGCTCAGTCGGCAGAGCGTCTCCATGGTAAGGAGAAGGTCAAGGGTTCGATTCCCTTTCGGGGCTCTCTCGGTGCCCGAGGCGACGGCTGTCGCCACGGGCACCAGGAAGAGGCGGGGTAGCTCAGTCGGTCAGAGCGCACGACTCATAATCGTGAGGTCGCGGGTTCGAGCCCCGCCCCCGCTACCAGAACACGGCGCGCCTGCATGCGGCGCGTGGGACCTACGAGGCACTGCGCCCGACGCGAGAGGTGGCACACCAGTGGCCAGCAAGAGCCAGGACATCCGCCCGAAGATCACGCTTGCCTGCACCGAGTGCAAGGAGCGGAACTACATCACGAAGAAGAACCGCCGCAACGACCCGGACCGGCTCGAGCTGCAGAAGTTCTGCCCCCGCTGCGGCAAGCACACGGCGCACCGCGAGACCCGCTGACCTCGGTCAGCATGGGCATCAACGCTGCCTTCGCGGGTCGCGCCTATCCGGCGACCCCGCCGTACGCCGTCGGGCGTGAGCACCTGCGCGACTTCGCGACGGCGGTCGGCGCCCTGCACCCTGCCCACCACGACGTCGACGCCGCGCATGCACTCGGGCACCCCGACGTCGTGGCCGCCCCCACCTTCGCCGTCGTGATCGCGCAGAAGGCCGAGGCACAGCTCATCGAGGACCCGGCCGCCGGCATCGACTTCTCGCGGGTCGTGCACGCGGAGGAGCGCTTCACTCACCACCGGCCCATCCACGCCGGTGACGAGCTCGTGACGGTGTTGCACGTGGACGCCGTCACGGAGCGTGCGGGGCTGACGATGGTGACCACCCGGTGCGAGATCGCCGACGCCGACGGCGCGCCGGTCGCGACCGTCGTCTCCACGCTCGCCGTGCGGGGCGAGGCATGACGCCCCGGATCGCCGACCTCGCCGTCGGCCAGTCCATCGGCACCCGCACCGTCGAGGTCCGACGGGTCGACCTCGTGCGCTACGCCGGGGCCAGCAAGGACTTCAACACGATCCACTGGAACGACCGGATCGCCCACGAGGTGGGTCTGCCCGGCGTCATCGCCCACGGCATGTTCACCATGGGCCGGGCCGTGAACCTCGTCACCGATTGGGTGGGTGACCCCGGGGCCGTCGTCGACTACGGGGTGCGCTTCACCCGTCCCGTGCTGGTCCCCGATCCCGGCGCGGCTGTCGTGGACGTCGTGGGCACCATCGGTGCGATCGACGCGGACGCTGGCACGGTCCGGGTGGACCTGACGGTGACGTTCGAGGGCGCCAAGGTGCTCGGCAAGGCGCAGGTGCTGGTCCGCCTCTGAGGTCTGCCGGGGACCACGCGCAGTCTCCTGCGCCCTCGTGCCCCGGCCGGCCTGACCGCGGCTCTCGCCGCGGTCCTCGGCCTTCGGCTAGGCGCGGGGCGGCCCTGTCGTCGTCCCGATGCGGAGCTCGACGTCGAGGCTCACGTCCTCGGGCTCCTCGCCCTCGAGGAGGGCCCGCACCACCTGCCCGAGCGTCTCGCCCTTGACGGCGAGCGGCTGCGCGACGGTTGTCAGGACGTCGGGCGCGAGCCAGGCGAGGTCGAGGCCGTCGAAGCCGGCCACCGACAGGTCTTCCGGCACCCGCAGCCCGCGCTCGCGCGCGGCCAGGACCACGCCTGCGGCGAGCAGGTCGGACTGGGCGACGATGCAGGTGGGCGGGTCGTCGGAGTCGAGGATGGCGCGCCCGGCGGCCTGCCCCTCCTCGACCAGCGAGCCGGCTGTCTCCCACATGGAGACGGGCTGCACGCCGGCGTCGGTGAGGCCGTCGATGCGGTGGCGCGTCGGCGTCCAGTCGAGGGCCGCCATCCGTCCGGGCGTGACGAACCCTGCGCGCCGCGGGTGGCAGAACGGCAGTGCGACGGACGCGAAGCGCGTGTGCCCGAGGCCCTGCAGGTAGCGGAGGAGATCGGCCGTGCCGCGGCGGTCCTCGATGCCGACGACGGGCACACCGGGCCCCGCGTGGCCCTCGCCCACGACGACTGGCACGCCGCGCCGCTGCAGCGCGTTGAGGGCGGGGTCCCCGCTCTGCGCGCCCCAGATCAGCACGGCGACGTCCATCGGGGCGCTCGCGAGCAGCGGGTCGAGCTGGATGCCGCCGTCGGGGGAGGGACTGCCGGGCACGAGCAGCACCCCGAGGCCCATGGTGCCGAGGGTGCCGACGAGGCCGTCGAGCACCTGGATCGACACGGGGTCGCGGAAGCTGCGGCGCAGCTGGTCGCCGATGACGACGGCCGCGATGCCGGAGCGCCCGCTGCGCAGTGAGCGGCCGAGAGGGTTGGGGCCTGCGTAGCCGAGGCGGGTGGCAGCGTCCAGCACGCGGGTGCGGGTCTCGACGGCGATGGGCCCGGCGCCGGAGAACGCGAGGGACGCGGTCGACACGGACACCCCGGCGGCGCTGGCGACGTCCGCCAACGTCGGTCGACCCTGTGACATTTCACCCTCGCCCGCTGCCGCTATCTCGGTTGACGGGAAGTCAGCCTATCGGCAGACTGAAGTTACCGACCTCGAATCGATTCGAGGTCGTGCCATGAGCGGGCAAAGGACGAGGAAAGCCGCCCCGCGCCTCGGACGCTGCCCGCCGCTGCCCGTCACCACCGGAACGAGCGATCCGCATGTCCGCCGCACCGGTCGGCCTCCCGGCCGACGTCGTCCGAGCCCGCCGCGACCTCCTCAGTCTCTACTTCCTGACCGGCGTCGCCGTCGCGACCTGGCTCTCGCGGCTCCCGTCCATCCGCAGCGCGCTGGACCTCACGACGGCCGGCCTCGGCTCGGTCCTCGTCGTGGGCTCGATCGGCTCGTTCCTCATGGTGGTCGTGGCGGGCGGCCTGACCAACCGCTGGGGCTCGGCGCGCACCCTGCTGACGGGCGCCTGCATGTTCTCGTTCGCGAACGTCCTCATCGGGATCGCCCCGACGGCGGGCGGCGTGCCCCTGCTGGCGATCGGCATGCTCATCTCCAGCTCGTCGTACGCGCTCGCCAACGTGCCGCTGAACCTCGAGTCCGTGGTCATCGAGCGCGCGATGCGCCGCACCGTCGTCCCGCAGTTCCACGCCGCCTTCTCCGTCGGCAGTGTCGCCGGGTCGCTGCTCGGCGCGGGCGTGTCGTGGCTCGGGGTGCCCGTGCTCTGGCACTTCGTCGGGCTCAGCGCCGTCACGCTCGTCTGGCGGTGGACGGCCATCCCGAGCGCCGTCCTCGGGCACGTCACCCGGACGGTCGCGACGGTCGCGGCAGCACCCGACGCCGCCGCTCCGGACGCGATGGCGCCCGACGCCGCGGCCCCGGCCCGGCGTGGTGCGGGCATGCGCGCCGCCTTCGGTGCGTGGCGCGAGCCGCGCACGCTGCTGATCGGCCTGATCGTCATGACTGCGTCCCTCTCGGAGGGCTCGGCCAACAACTGGCTCTCGATCGCGGTCGTCGACGGCTTCCGCGAGCAGGAGGCAGTGGGCGCGATCGTCTTCGGTGTCTTCACCGCCGGCATGCTCGTGGCCCGCCTCGCGGGGACCCGGCTGATCGACCGGTACGGGCGGGTCACCGTCCTCGTCGCCTCGGGCGTCTGCTCACTGGCCGGGCTCGTGCTCTTCGGCGCCGGGCCGGCGCTGTGGACGGCTGCCGTCGGCGCGCTCGGCTGGGGCCTCGGTGCCGGCCTCGTGATCCCCATCGGCATGGCGTCGGTCTCCGGCGACCGGCTGCGGATGGCCGGACGCGTGTCCGTCCTGTCGACCTTCTCCTCGGTCGCGTCGATCGGTGCGCCGCCGCTGATCGGCGTGGTCGCTCAGGTCATGGGGACGCGGCACGCGCTGCTCTTCGTCGGCGTCGGCTTCCTGCTTGCCACCGTCCTGGCGCGCAACGTCGCGCCCGTCGCGGCGCAGGGCCCAGCCGCTGCCCGGCCGACCGCCGCCGGGCGCGTGCCGAGCCAGGTGACGACCGCGCCCGACGACGCCGTGCTCGCCGGCGCGATCGCCGTCGGGGGGCGCTGACGTGTCGGTGACCCAGACCCGCGAGTCCCGCGCCCTGCGCGGCGTGCCGACCGGTGCGCCCGGGCCGGCCTCCACCGCCGTCTTCATGGCATTCCTGCTCAGCGGCCTGAACTTCTCGGGCTGGGCCGCGCGGCTGCCGGCGGTGCGGGACGCGCTCGGCTTCCAGCCGGACGCGATGGGTGCCCTGCTCCTCGTCGGCGCCTTCGGTTCGCTGCTCTCGCTGCCTCTGTCCGGCGTCGTCGTGCAGCGAATCGGCGCGCGGCGCACGGTCGTGGTGTCGGCGGGCCTGAACACCGGCGGCCTGCTGCTCGCCGCGGTCGGCGTGACGGCCGGCTCGGTCGTGCTCACGGGCGCAGGCCTCCTCGTCTACGGCCTGGGCACGGGCGTGTGGGACGCGGCCATGAACCTGGAGGGTGCGGCTGTCGAGCAGGTCCTCGGCCGCTCGCTGATGCCCCGCTACCACGCGGGCTTCTCGTTCGGCACGATGGCTGGCGCGGCCGTCGGCGCCGGCGCCGCTGCCCTCGACGTGCCGGTCCTGGTGCACCTCGGCGTCGTCCTGGCGCTGAGCTTCGTGACGGTGCTGTGGTCCACCCGCTACTTCCTCCCCGAGGGGACGCACGCCGTGGACGTGGCCGACGCCGCGGCGCCCGGGGGCGGGCGCGGTGCGCTCTCCGCCTGGACGGAGTCGCGCACGCTGCTCATCGGTGTCGTCGTCCTGGCCGCCGCGCTCACCGAGGGTGCGGCGAACGACTGGGTGAGCCTCGCCGTCGTCGACGGCTTCTCCACCTCCGACGCCGCCGGGGCCGTGGCCTTCTGGGTGTTCGTGACGGCCATGACCGCGATGCGGCTCCTCGGCACCCGGATGCTCGACCGTTGGGGCCGGGTCGTGACGCAGCGGATCACGGCCTTCGTCGCGCTCGCGGGTCTGCTGATCTTCGGGCTGGTGCCCTGGCTGTGGGCGGCGGTGGTCGGCGTGGTCCTGTGGGGCTTCGGCGCCGGGCTGGGCTTCCCGGTCGGGATGAGCGCGGCGGCGGACGACCCGCGGCGCGCCCCCGCCCGCGTCGCCGTCGTCTCGACGATCGGCTACAGCGCGTTCCTCGTGGGCCCGCCGCTGCTCGGCCTGCTCGCCCAGCACGTCGGGTACCGGCACGCCCTCCTCGCCATCGCCGTGCCCGCGGTGGTGAGCTTCCTGCTCGTGCCGGTGACCAGGCCCCTGCGTGGTGCGGCATCCGCCGCGGCGGACGACTGTGTCGACCCGGCCTCCGCGGTCGGGCTGCCGGCGGGCCGCGTCGCAGCCTCGGGCGTCGATGCCCCGACCGCCAACTAGCCTGGGGGGATGACCCTCGCGCGCCCGCTGGCCGAGCTCACCACCGTGCGCCTCGGCGGTCCGCCGGCCCGCGCTGTGGAGACGGACACCGAGGCTGCGCTGATCGAGGCGGTACGGGCGGCCGACGACGCCGGTGAGCTGCTGCTCGTCCTGGGCGGCGGCTCCAACGTGGTCGTCGCGGACGAGGGCTTCGCGGGCGTGGTGGTGCGGGACGTGCGCTCCGACGTCGTCGTGGAGGACCGGTCCGGCAGCTGCGGCGGTGTGAGCATCCGCGTCCCGGCGGGCACCCCGTGGGACCACGTGGTCGAGCGCGCGGTGGCGGAGGGATGGATCGGCGTCGAGGCGCTGGCGGGCATCCCCGGCTCGACGGGCGCGACGCCCGTGCAGAACGTCGGCGCCTACGGCCAGGAGGTCGCAGGAGTCGTCGCGACCGTGCGCGTGTGGGACCGGGCGGAGCGGCGGGTGCGCACGCTCGCCCTGGTCGAGCTCGAGTTCGGCTACCGGAGCTCGATCCTCAAACGCTCCATGCGGGCCGACGACGGCGCCACCGCCTTCGCGCCGACGCCGCGGTACGTGGTCCTGGACGTCGGCTTCCAGCTCCGCATCGGGCGGCTGTCGGCGCCGGTGGAGTACCCCGAGCTCGCGCGGCTCCTCGGCGTGCCGCTCGGCACCGCGGCGCCGCTCGCGGACGTCCGCGCCGCGGTCCTGACGCTGCGCCGGAGCAAGGGCATGGTGGTCGACGCCGCCGACCCGGACACCTGGAGCGCCGGCTCGTTCTTCACGAACCCGGTGCTGCCGGCCGGGCTCGCCGACACCCTCCCCGAGGGAGCGCCTCGCTACCCGGTCCGCTCCGCGCGCCCGAGCTTCACGGCGGGGGCCAGCCTCGGCGCCGTCGACGAGACGCTCGTCAAGACCAGCGCTGCGTGGCTCATCGAGCACGCGGGCTTCGGGCGCGGGTTCGGGCTGCCCGGCCCCGTGGGTCTGTCCACCAAGCACACGCTCGCATTGACGAACCGCGGCTCCGGCACGACGGCGGAGCTGCTCGCCCTGGCCCGCACGGTGCGTGACGGCGTCCGCGACGCCTTCGGGATCACGTTGGAGCCCGAGCCGGTGCTGGTCGGCGTCAGCCTGTAGGGCGGCCCCGCAGGCTCCCGCGCCGGTCCTGAAGAGGCGTGTCTCAGGCGGTGGGCGTGCCGAGCCAGGCGTCGATGCCGGCCAGGAGGCGTGCCTTGGTGGCCGCGGGCGCTCGCGAGGCCCGGACCGAGCCGCGGGCCAGCTCCGCCAGGCACGCGTCGTCGAGCCCGTGCACGACGCGGGCGACCTCGTACTGCGCGACGAGGCGCGAGCGGAAGAGCAGCGGGTCGTCGGCGCCGAGCGCGACCGTGGCGCCCGCCTCGATCAGCGTGCGCAGCGGCACGTGGTGGGGCTCCGCGTACACGCCGAGGGACACGTTGGACGCCGGGCACAGCTCGAGCGCGACGCCGTCCGCCACGAGCAGGTCGAGCACGCGGCGGTCCTCGGCCGCGCGCACACCGTGCCCGAGCCGGTCGGGGTGCAGGTGGGCGAGGATCTCGGCGACGTGGTCGGCCCCGAGCAGCTCGCCACCGTGCGGCACCGCCGCGAGGCCCGCGCGGTGGGCGATCGCGAAGGCGGCCGAGAACTCGTCGGTGGAGCCCCGCCGCTCGTCGTTGCTCAGCCCGAACCCGACCACCTGGCCGGGCCCGTCCCCGGCGTACCGTGCAGCGAGCCGGGCGAGCGTCCGGGCCTCGAGCGGGTGCCGCAGCCGGGAGGCCGCGACCACGACTCCGACCTCCACTCCGGTCGCCGCGCTGGCGAGGGCGGCCTCGTCGAGGACGATCTCGAGCGCCGCGGTGAGGCCACCGACGTACGGTGCGTACGAGGTCGGGTCCACCTGGATCTCGAGGCGCCCGGAACCCTCTGCGGCGTCGTCGGCGGCCGCCTCGGCCACGATGCGGCGCATGGCCCCCTCCGATCGCACGCACGCGCGGGCGGCGTCGTAGAGGCGCTGGAAGCGGAACCAGCCGCGGTCGTCCGCCGGCACGGCGAGCGGGTCGCCGTCGAGGAGCGCATGGGGGAGCCGGACGCGGGCGCCCTCGGCGAGCTCGGCGAGGGTCGCGGGGCGCAGGGACCCCGTGAAGTGGAGGTGCAGGTGCGCCTTGGGCAGGCTCGCCAGGTCACGCACGGGCCGAGTCTGCCAGGTGGTGGGCGGTCCATCTGCACGCGGCGTTGCTCGGTTGCGGTCACGTGGGGCGTCGGAGGCTGAGCGCTCAGGGGGACTGGAGAAGGCCACGCTCGAGAGCCACGGTGACGGCGCGGGTGCGGTCGTCCACGCCGAGCTTGGCGAAGACGCGCAGCAGGTGCGTCTTCACCGTGGCCTCGCTGATGAAGAGCTCGGCGCCGATCTGGGCGTTCGTCCCCCCGCGTGCCACGGCCGCGAGCACCTCCAGCTCCCGGGACGTCAGGCGGTCGGCGGCGTTGCGGACGCCCTGCACGAGCCGCCTGGCGACGGAGGGGGCGAGCACCGTCTCGCCACCGGCCACTGCGCGCACGGCGGCCACCAGGTCGTCGCGCGGGGTGTCCTTGAGCAGGTAGCCCGTGGCGCCCGCCTCGACGGCCCGGAGGATGTCGGCGTCCGTCTCGTACGTGGTGAGCACGACGACCCGCACGTCCGGGTCCTCCCGGAGGATGTGCTCGGTCGCGGTGGCACCGTCCATCGCGGGCATCCGCAGGTCCATGAGCACGACGTCGGGGCCGAGCTCGCGCGCGAGCTCGCACGCCTGCTCCCCGTCGCCGGCCTCGCCGACCACCTCCAGGTCCGGCTCGCCGGCCAGCAGGCCCACGATCCCGGCACGCACCACCGGATGGTCGTCCACCACGAGCAGTCGGATGCTCACCGGGTCTCCTCCGCATCGGTCGGGTCGGGTCGGTCCGTCGTCGAGGGCACGGTCACCTGGACGCGGGTGCCCTGCCCGACGCCGGTCGTCACGGCCAGCTGCCCGCCTTCCGCCGCGACGCGGTCGCGCATGCCGCGGAGCCCGTAGCCCTCCGCTGACGCGGGGTCCATGCCCTGCCCGTCGTCGACGACCTCCAGCCGGACCGTAGCGGGCCGGGTGCCGTCGTCGTCGGCCGCCAGCACGAGGTCCACGTTGCGGGCGCGCGCGTGCCGGCGGACGTTCGAGAGCGCCTCCTGGGCGGCGCGGAGGAGGACGACCTCGCGCTCGCGGGCGAGGCCGGCGACGGCGGCGTCGTCGGCCACCACGCGGACCCGGACCCCGGTCTCCTGCCCGAATCGGACGGCCAGGCGCTCCAGAGCCTCGGTCAGGGTCGCCTCTGCGAGGCCCGCGGGGGCGGTCGCGGCGACGAGCGCCCGGGCCTCGGCGAGGTTCTCGCGGGCGGTGCGCTCGATGAGCGCGAGCCTCTCCCCGGCACGGTCGGGCTGCTGGCGCCGCAGGTCGGCCTCCGCCGTCTGGGCCAGCATGATCACGCTGGTGAAGCCCTGCGCCAGCGTGTCGTGGATCTCGCGGGACATGCGCTCGCGCTCGGCGAGGACGCCCGCGGAGTGGTGCGACGCCGCCGCCTCGGCCTGTGCCTCCTCGAGCTGCAGGAGGAGCTTGGCGCGGTCCTCGCTCTGCTCGGCGACCTGTGTCACCCAGAGGCCGAGGAGCACGGAGAAGGCGATGGCGATGACGCCCTGGGCGAGCAGGGAGCCGGCGTCGGCGAACGACTCGATGTCGGCCTGCAGCGCGACCGCGGTGAACACCAGCACGGTCAGGACCACGGTGAGTGCGACGCCGATCCGTCGGTTCGCCGAGAAGTACCAGACCTGGCTGTAGGCGATGAAGAGCAGCAGGGTGCCGGTCTCGCTGGCGGAGACGACGGCGGTCACGCAGATGAACAGCACGGCGAGGTAGACGAGCCCGAGCCGCGTGTCGGCGTGCACGGCCGCCCGTCGGCCGATGAGGAGGTAGGCGGCCAGGAGGACGACGAACATCCCGATGGCGACGGCCGTCCCGACTCCGCTGGCCGGCGGGTCCGTGAGGTAGGCGACGAGTCCGATCGCCCACATCGCGTAGAAGGCGAGGTCCCACCCGCGCAGCGAGTGCGCCCAGAAGTCGGCCCGATCCGCCCGCCAGGCCGCCTCGGTGACGGTGGCGGCGACCTCGGTCCCGGCGTCGGACGCTGCGTCGCCAGGAAGCGGGGGTGGCGTGCGCACCCCCGCATCCTGGCGGATCGAGCGGTCAGCCGTCATCGCGACGCCGCCACCGGAAGGTGCGGAGCGCCACCACGAGGCCGACCACGAGGTAGCCGCCGAGCACGAGCGCCGTCCGCCCGTGCTCCCAGCTGCCCGCCGACTCCAGCGACGTCGCCCAGTCGGGCAGGAACACCGAGCGCATCCCCTGGGCGAGCCACTTGAGCGGGAAGAGCGCAGCGGCCTGCTGCATCCACGACGGGAGGTCGGAGTACATGAAGAAGACGCCCGAGGCGAACTGCAGGATCAGCACGACGGGCCCCACGATGGCGTTCGCCGAGCGGGCGGACCGGGGCAGGGAGGAGAACGCCACGCCGCAGATCGCCCCGGAGGCGGTGCCGAGCACGAAGACCCAGGCCAGCGTGGCCCAGCGGCCGGCGTCGGAGGGCAGCTCGACGTCGAAGGCGGTCGCGGCGACCACGAGCAGGAGGGCGACCTGCAGGACGCTCGTCACGAGGACGACGCCGATCTTGCCGAGGAAGAACGCCGACGCCGGCATCGGGGTGCCGCGCAGCCGCTTGAGGGCGCCGTTGTCGCGTTCCTCGGCGATGCCGATCGCCAGGTTCTGGAAGCTCGTCAGCAGCACGCCGGTGGCGATCATCCCTGGCAGGAAGTACGTCGCGAACGGCACCCCCGGCTCTGGCCCGACCGTCGCGCCGTCCTTGCCGAACACCGTGGCGAAGATCGCCAGCATGATGATCGGGTAGGCGAAGATGAACATCACGGCGTCCCGCTCGCGGAAGAACTGCCGCAGCTCCAGTCGGGTCCGGGCGACGCCGAGGGACAGCGTGGAGGGGAGCGGCGCGCGGGTGCGCTCGCGTCCCGAGGGGACCGTGACGACGGGGTCGAGGCTGGGCGCGGCGGTCATCGCACGTTCTCCTTGGCAGTCTCGGGGGCCTGTGCGGCCAGGTACTCGTCGGCCTCGCCGGCCAGGCCCGCCTCGCCGATGAGGCTGAGGTAGACGTCTTCGAGACTCGGGCGCACCACCTGCAGCCCTGGCACCTCGGCGGGTGCGAACCGTGCCGCGAGGGCGCCGACGACGGCGGTCGGTGTGGCGGTCGCGGTCTCGCGCAGCACGTCGTCCTCGAGCCAGCGCACGACGGCGCTGCGCTGGGCGCGCTGGCCGAGCGCAGCCGGGGCGTCGACGGCGACCACGCGGCCGTCGCGCACGACGGCGCAGCGGTCGGCGAGGCGCTCGGCCTCGTCCATGTAGTGGGTGGTGAGGAGGATGGTGGTCCCACCGTCGCGCAGCCCCTCGATGAGGTCCCAGAAGGCCCGGCGTGCCTCGGGGTCGAAGCCCGTGGTCGGCTCGTCGAGGAACAGCAGCTCCGGCCGTCCGACGATGCCGAGGGCCACGTCGAGGCGCCGGCGCTGTCCGCCGGAGAGCTGGCGTGTGCGGGTGTGCGCCTTCTCGGTGAGCCCGACGGCGGCGATGAGCTCCTCGGGGTCGCGCGGCGCGGGGTAGTAGCGGGCGAAGTGCGTGACGAGCTCCCGCACGGTGAGCTCGGCCTGGTCGTTCGCCGTCTGCAGCACGATGCCGATCCGGTCGCGCCACCGCCGCCCGGCGGCCTGCGGGTCCTCACCGAGCACGGTGACCGTGCCGCCGTCGCGGTGGCGGAACCCCTCGAGGATCTCGATGGTCGTCGTCTTCCCGGCACCGTTGGGGCCGAGGACGGCGAAGATCTCCCCGCGCGCGACGGTCAGGTCGAGACCGTCGACGGCGCGCTTCTCGCCGTAGCACTTGTGCAGGTCGCGGACGTTGATCGCGACGTCGTGTGAGGTCATGCCCCCACCTTGGCGCGCGGCGTCGTCCCGGCGACAGCACCGGTGGATGGGACCCGGCGTCCACCGTCCGGTGGACCCCGTGCGTCGTGCGGACGGGGTTACTCGGCCTCGGCCAGAAGCGCCTGGATGCGTCCGACACCCTCGACGATGTCGTCGTCGCCCATGGCGTAGGAGAGCCGTACGAAGCCGCTCGGCCCGAACGCCTCACCGGGTACGACGGCGACCTCCACCTCGTCGAGGATCAGCGCAGCGAGCTCGGCGGACGTGGCCGGCGTGCGGCCACGGATGGTCCGGCCGAGCACCCCCTCGACGCTCGGGTACACGTAGAAGGCGCCCTGCGGCATCGGGCAGACGACGCCCTCGATCTCCGAGAGCATCCGCACGATCGTGCGCCGGCGCCGGTCGAACGCGGTCCGCATCTCGGCGGCGGCGGACAGGTCGCCCGCGACGGCGGCGAGAGCGGCGCGCTGCGACACGTTCGCCACGTTCGAGGACAGGTGCGACTGGAGGTTCGTGGCGGCCTTGATGACGTCGACCGGCCCGATCATCCAGCCCACCCGCCAGCCGGTCATCGCGTACGTCTTCGCGACGCCGTTGAGCACGATGGTGGTGTCCGCGAGCTCCGGCACGACTGCGACCATGTGGCTCGCCGTCACGCCGTCGTAGGTGAGGTGCTCGTAGATCTCGTCGGTGATCACCCAGATGCCGTGCTCGAGCGCCCAGCGGCCGATCTCCTCGGTCTGCTCGCGCGAGTACACGGCACCCGTCGGGTTCGACGGCGAGCAGAACAGGAGGGCCTTGGTGCGCTCGGTGCGCGCGGCCTCGAGCTGGTCGACGGTGACGAGGTAGCCCTGGTCGGCGCCGGCGAACACCTCGACGGGCACCCCGCCGGCGAGCCGGATGGCCTCGGGGTAGGTGGTCCAGTAGGGCGCCGGGAGCAGCACCTCGTCCCCGGTGTCGACCACGGTGGCGAACGCCTGATAGACGGCCTGCTTGCCGCCGTTGGTCACGAGCACCTGGTTGGGGTTCACCTGGTACCCGGAGTCGCGCAGGGTCTTGGCGGCGATCGCCTCGCGCAGCACCGGGAGGCCTGCGGCGGGGGTGTACCGGTGGTTGACCGGGTCCGCGCACGCGGCGACGGCGGCGTCGACGATGTACTGCGGCGTCGGGAAGTCCGGCTCGCCTGCCCCGAACCCGATCACGGGTCGCCCGGCGGCCTTGAGGGCCTTCGCCTTGGCATCGACCGCCAGGGTCGCGGACTCGGCGATCGCGCCGATGCGGGCGGAGATGCGGGCGTGCGGGGCGGCAGGGGGAGCTCACGGGCCAATACTGGCAGAGGGCATGCCGCTCGCCCCAGGGTTTCTCACGGTCGCGGACAACGCCCGACGGCGCCGTTCGACCCAGAGCCGCGGACCACGTACACTCGTCCGCTGGTGGCTACGTCCGCCGTGATGGTGCGCGCCTCGGAGGTGTCGGGCCGTCGTCGGACCGGTCGCCGAAGGGCAGTGGCGCAATTGGCAGCGCACCGGTCTCCAAAACCGGCGGTTGTGGGTTCGAGTCCCTCCTGCCCTGCAAGCACACGTCCGTACGGACGGGTGGAACGGCCCCTCCGGCGGGGCACGTCGACACGAGACGGTGGGACGAACTGTGAGCGAAACCGCACGGGCTGGCGCCGCGGGCGCCGACGACACCCGGCGCCCCGCCCCGCGCCCCGCGCGGGGCAAGGACGCCAAGCTCAACCTGTTCCAGCGGATCGCGCGGTTCGTGCGCCAGGTCGGCGCCGAGATGAAGAAGGTCATCTGGCCCACCCGCAAGGACCTGATCAACTACGCCACCGCCGTGATCGTGTTCGTCGCCCTCGTGATGGCGTTCGTGACCGTCGTCGACCTCGGCATCAGGTCGCTGACCGGCCTTGTGTTCGGCTGAGCCGGACCCGGCCGCGCACCCCCGAAGCAGAAAGCAGGTTCCATCCCGTGTCCCTCGAGTCGCAGGACCCCGCCGAGCAGGAGCCGACGTCCGTCGATGACGTGGTGACCGACGGTGCCCTCGGTGCCGACGACACCGCGTCGGACGCGGGCGACGACGTCCTCGGGGACGTCCCCGCCGACGAGCCCAGCCAGGACCTGGAGTCGGAGGCTCCTGTCGAGGAGCCGGACGAGGAGGCCGATCCGGTCGCCGCGTTCAAGGCCCAGCTCCGCCGCGAGCTCGGGGACTGGTACGTGATCCACTCCTACGCGGGCTACGAGAACCGTGTGAAGGCGAACCTGGAGAACCGCATCCAGAGCCTCAACATGGAGGACTACATCTTCCAGGTCGAGGTGCCCATGGAGGAGGTCGTCGAGATCAAGAACGCGCAGCGCAAGACGGTGCGCCGCGTCCGGATCCCGGGCTACGTCCTCGTCCGCATGGACCTCACCGACGAGTCGTGGGGCGCCGTCCGGCACACGCCGGGTGTCACCGGTTTCGTCGGCCACACGCACCAGCCGGTGCCGCTGACGGTCGATGAGGTGTTCTCGATGCTCGCCCCGACGCTGGACGTGCCGGTCGTGGCCGGCAAGCCCGCGGCGGGCGCCCCCACGATCGACGTCGACTTCACGGTCGGCGAGTCCGTGACCGTCACTGACGGCCCCTTCGACACGCTCCCGGCGACGATCTCCGAGATCAACGCCGAGAACCAGAAGCTCAAGGTGCTCGTCTCGATCTTCGGCCGGGAGACCCCGGTCGAGCTGTCGTTCAACCAGGTCGCCAAGATCTGACTCGCGGGTCCCCGCACGGCAGTACTGCAACCGGGTCATCGCCCACGGCGTCGGCCCACGAAGAACGGAAGGCATCATGCCCCCCAAGAAGAAGGTCTCCGGCCTCATCAAGCTCCAGATCAACGCTGGTGCTGCCACTCCCGCGCCGCCGATCGGCCCGGCGCTCGGCCAGCACGGCGTCAACATCATGGAGTTCTGCAAGGCCTACAACGCCGCGACCGAGTCGCAGCGCGGCAACGTCATCCCGGTCGAGATCACGGTGTACGAGGACCGCTCGTTCACCTTCATCACCAAGACGCCGCCGGCTGCCGAGCTGATCAAGAAGGCCGCGGGCGTGGCCAAGGGCTCGCCGACGCCGCACACGACCAAGGTCGCGTCGCTGACGAAGGACCAGGTCCGCGAGATCGCGCAGACGAAGCTCGAGGACCTCAACGCCAACGACATCGACGCCGCGATGAAGATCGTGGCTGGCACCGCCCGCTCGATGGGCATCACCGTCCAGGGCTGAGGCCGACCGGAGGTTCTGGACGGGAGGGATCCCGTCCAGGGCCGAGGGACCTCGGAGTTGGGTAACGAACGTCCGGGACGCCGTCCCGGACGAGTGGCAGGGCCCGTCGCTGGCCCGTCGACCACGACTGCTGACAAGGAGAAGAGCAGATGACGCAGCGCAGCAAGGCGTACCGCGCCGCCGACGAGAAGATCGACCGCGACCGGCTGTACGCGCCGCTGGAGGCTATCCGGCTGGCGAAGCAGACGTCCGTCACGAAGTGGGACGCGACCGTCGAGGTGGCCTTCCGCCTCGGTGTCGACCCTCGCAAGGCCGACCAGATGGTCCGCGGCACGGTCAACCTGCCGCACGGCACCGGCAAGACGGCGCGTGTGCTGGTCTTCGCGACCGGTGAGCGTGCCGAGCAGGCCCGGGCGGCCGGCGCCGACGAGGTCGGTGGCGACGAGCTGATCGACAAGGTCGCGGCTGGCTACACCGACTTCGACGCCGCGGTCGCGACGCCGGACCTGATGGGCAAGGTCGGCCGCCTCGGCAAGATCCTCGGCCCGCGGGGCCTGATGCCGAACCCGAAGACGGGCACGGTCACGATGGACGTCGCCAAGGCTGTCACGGACATCAAGGGCGGCAAGATCGAGTTCCGCGTCGACAAGCACGCGAACCTGCACTTCATCATCGGCAAGGTGTCGTTCGACGACACCGCCCTGGTGGAGAACTACGCGGCCGCGCTCGACGAGATCCTGCGCCTCAAGCCGGCGGCCTCGAAGGGCCGTTACGTGCTCAAGGCGGTCATGGCGACGAGCATGGGCCCGGGCATCCCGCTCGACCCGAACCGCACGCGCAACCTCCTCCAGGTGGAGGACGTCGCCTGACGGCTGACGACCCGAGTGGTGCTGCGGGCCCGGACCGATCGGTCCGGGCCCGCAGCACGTCCGGGGCACATCGGCGCCAAGACGGTAGTGCGGCGGTAACGCGGCGGTAGCGCGGGATTTGGCGGGCCCGACGCGGTCGCGTAGTCTGATCGATGCCCAAGACCGCAGGTCGTCGGCTCCCGACCGGGAGTGGACCGAAGTCCCGCAGCAGCGGAGACCCGCGCAGGTGAGAGATTCGATGGTGCTGGACGTGATCCGGCGCCTGTCGAGCCCCGCGCCTGTGCACGGGGCTCTTCTGTTGTCCGGACCCGGTGATCGACGCCCTGCGGGACGACCATCGGAAGGATTGCCATGGCGAGGCCTGACAAGGCAGCCGCGGTCGAAGAGCTCACCGAGCGGTTCCGTGAGGCCAGCGCAGTCGTGCTGACCGAGTATCGCGGCCTCTCGGTGGCGCAGCTCAAGCAGCTGCGCCGCGGGCTCAGCGGCAACGCAACCTACGCCGTGGTGAAGAACACGCTGTCGGCCATCGCGGCCCGCCAGGCGGGCGTCGAGGGTCTCGACGACCAGCTGGCCGGTCCCTCTGCCATCGCCTTCGTGACTGGCGACCCGGTAGAGGTCGCCAAGACGCTGCGTGACTTCGCCAAGACGAACACCCAGCTCGTGATCAAGGGTGGCGTCGTCGACGGCCGCCCCGCCACTGCTGCGGACATCATCACTCTCGCCGACCTCGAGTCGCGCGACGTCCTGCTGGCCAAGGCCGCAGGCGCCATGAAGGCCAAGCTGTTCCAGGCCGCCTACATGTTCACCGCGTCCACGGCCCAGGCCGTGCGCACCATCGATGCCCTGCGCGAGAAGCGGGCAGAGGAGCAGGCGGCCTGACGGCCGGCGCTCTTCGTCAACCACCGACACCTGCCCGCACCGGCAGGGCAACCGAAAGGAACGCCATCATGGCGAAGCTCACCATCGACGAGCTCATCGACGCGTTCAAGGAGCTCACGCTCATCGAGCTCTCGGACTTCGTGAAGAAGTTCGAGGAGGTCTTCGAGGTCACCGCCGCCGCGCCCGTCGCGGCCGTTGCGGCTGCCCCGGCCGGCGGCGCCGCCGCCGAGGAGGTCGAGGAGAAGACGGAGTTCGACGTCGTTCTCGAGGCCGCCGGCGACAAGAAGATCCAGGTCATCAAGGAGGTGCGCGCGCTCACCAACCTTGGTCTGAAGGAGGCCAAGGACCTGGTGGACGGCGCCCCGAAGCCCGTGCTCGAGGGTGTCAACAAGGAGACCGCGGACAAGGCCAAGGCGCAGCTCGAGGGCGCCGGCGCCACCGTCACCCTCAAGTGACCCTCGCGCCCTGACGGGCGCACCGGCGCTGCGACGTCGACGAATGCCACGAGGCCCGCTCCCTGACGGGGGCGGGCCTCGTCGTCGGGGTGGTGCCGCGCCTCAGAGGGGTGGTGACGCACGTCACGGGGGCCGCGAGTGGACTTCCGCTGGGCGCTTGAGTACGCTAGCGCTTTGCGCTGGCTTGTGCCCGTACCCCTCATCCGCCCCTCGGACCCGAGCGCTGCCCGGGTGCCGAACCGATCGCCATGGGCTCGTGGAGACCGGACGTCCTCAGGGCGAGTGAGCAGGGTAGGCCACAACGCGGCGCGTGTGCACACGATCCGCACTGGAAGGACCCCTCTTGGCTGCCTCGCGCACCCCTTCTGCTCCGACTGCCGAAGCCATTGCTAACCGCACCGCATCCCGCCGAATCTCCTTCGCTCGTATCTACGAGCCCCTCGAGGTACCTGACCTCCTGGGCCTGCAGACGGAGAGTTTCGACTGGCTCCTCGGTAACGCTGCGTGGCAGGCGAGGGTAGCTGCCGCCGCGGCTGCCGGCCGCCAGGACGTGCCGACGTCGTCCGGTCTGGAGGAGATCTTCGAGGAGATCTCGCCGATCGAGGACTTCGGCGGCAGCATGTCGCTCTCCTTCCGGGACCACCGCTTCGAGCCGCCGAAGTACACCCCGGAGGAGTGCAAGGAGAAGGACTTCACCTACGCGGCCCCGCTGTTCGTCACGGCCGAGTTCGTGAACTACACCACCGGTGAGATCAAGAGCCAGACGGTCTTCATGGGCGAGTTCCCGCTCATGACCGAGCGCGGCACCTTCATCATCAACGGCACCGAGCGCGTGGTCGTCTCCCAGCTCGTCCGGTCGCCCGGCGTGTACTTCGAGCGCACGGCGGACAAGACGAGCGACAAGGACGTCTTCACGGCGCGGATCATCCCGTCGCGCGGCGCGTGGCTCGAGTTCGAGATCGACAAGCGCGACGCCGTCGGCGTGCGTGTCGACCGCAAGCGCAAGCAGTCGGTGACGGTCTTCCTCAAGGCGCTCGGGCTGTCCGCCGAGCAGATCCGCGAGGAGTTCAAGGACCTCCCGGCAGTGCTCGAGACCCTTGAGAAGGACCACGTCCAGACCGAGGAGGAGGCGCTCCTCGACATCTACCGGAAGATCCGCCCGGGCGAGCCGCCCACGGTCGAGGCCGGCCGCGCGCTCCTCGAGAACTTCTACTTCAACCCCAAGCGCTACGACCTCGCGAAGGTCGGCCGCTACAAGGCGAACAAGAAGCTCGGGATCGACTCCCCGCTGACCGCCTCCGTGCTCACGGTCGAGGACGTCGTCGCGACGATCCGCTACATGGCCGCGCTGCACGCCGAGGTCACCGTCCTGCCCGGCCAGCGGGCCGGCGAGGCGGTCGACGTGCGCGTCGAGACGGACGACATCGACCACTTCGGCAACCGCCGCATCCGCGCCGTTGGCGAGCTCATCCAGAACCAGGTCCGCACGGGCCTGTCCCGGATGGAGCGCGTCGTGCGCGAGCGGATGACGACGCAGGATGTCGAGGCGATCACGCCGCAGACCCTGATCAACATCCGCCCCGTCGTGGCGAGCATCAAGGAGTTCTTCGGGACGTCCCAGCTCAGCCAGTTCATGGACCAGAACAACCCGCTCGCGGGCCTGA
Organism: uncultured Actinomycetota bacterium; assembly: GCA_963807045.1. Lineage (GTDB taxonomy): Bacteria > Actinomycetota > Actinomycetes > Actinomycetales > Cellulomonadaceae > Actinotalea. Next base: position 2,002,933 of record CAWDZL010000002.1, read on the forward strand.
CCCACAAGCGGCGCCTGTCCGCGCTGGGCCCCGGCGGTCTGTCCCGTGACCGCGCCGGCATGGAGGTGCGCGACGTCCACGCCTCGCACTACGGCCGCATGTGCCCGATCGAGACCCCTGAAGGCCCGAACATCGGCCTGATCGGCTCGCTCGCGACCTTCGGTCGGATCAACCCGTTCGGCTTCGTCGAGACCCCGTACCGCCGGGTCGAGAAGGGCCGGGTGTCGGACGACGTCCACTACCTGACCGCCGACGACGAGGACCGCTACGTCATCGCGCAGGCGAACGCCCCGCTCACCGAGAAGGGCTTCTTCGCGGAGGACCGCGTCCTCGTCCGCACGAAGGGCGGCGAGGTCGAGATCGTCCCGGGCGACCAGGTCGACTACATGGACGTCTCCCCGCGGCAGATGGTCTCCGTCGCGACGGCGATGATCCCGTTCCTCGAGCACGACGACGCGAACCGCGCGCTCATGGGCGCCAACATGCAGCGCCAGGCTGTCCCGCTGGTGCGCTCCGAGGCGCCGCTGGTCGGCACCGGCATGGAGCGTCGTGCGGCCGTCGACGCCGGCGACGTCATCGTTGCGAACAAGCCCGGCGTCGTCACCGAGGTCTCGGCCGACCTGATCGTCGTGAGCAACGACGACGGCACGACGAGCAGCTACCGGGTGGCGAAGTTCCGCCGCTCGAACCAGGGCACGTCCTACAACCAGCGCGTGCTGGTCGACGAGGGCGCGCGTGTCGAGGTGGGTTCCGTCCTCGCGGACGGCCCGGCCACCGACGGCGGCGAGCTCGCCCTCGGCCGGAACCTGCTCGTCGCGTTCATGTCGTGGGAGGGCCACAACTACGAGGACGCGATCATCCTGAGCCAGCGCCTCGTGCAGGACGACGTCCTCTCCTCGATCCACATCGAGGAGCACGAGGTCGACGCCCGCGACACGAAGCTCGGCCCTGAGGAGATCACGCGGGACATCCCGAACGTCTCCGAGGACGTCCTGGCCGACCTCGACGAGCGCGGCATCGTCCGCATCGGTGCCGAGGTCAGCGCCGGCGACATCCTGGTCGGCAAGGTCACGCCCAAGGGCGAGACGGAGCTCACCCCGGAGGAGCGGCTGCTCCGCGCGATCTTCGGTGAGAAGGCGCGCGAGGTTCGCGACACGTCCCTCAAGGTGCCCCACGGCGAGTCCGGCACGGTCATCGAGGTGCGCACCTTCAACCGCGAGGACGGCGACGAGCTGCCCGCCGGCGTGAACGAGCTGGTCCGGGTGTACATCGCCCAGCGCCGCAAGATCACCGACGGCGACAAGCTGGCCGGCCGCCACGGCAACAAGGGCGTCATCTCGAAGATCCTCCCGGTGGAGGACATGCCGTTCCTCTCGGACGGCACGGCTGTGGACATCGTCCTCAACCCGCTCGGCGTCCCCGGTCGTATGAACGTCGGCCAGGTCCTGGAGACCCACCTCGGGTGGGTCGCCAAGCAGGGCTGGGACGTCGCCGAGGTCGACCCGAAGGAGGGCTGGCTCCAGAACCTGCCCGACGTTGCCCGTTCGAGCGAGGCCGGCACGCCCGTCGCCACCCCGGTGTTCGACGGCGTGCTCGAGGAGGTCCTCACGGGTCTCCTCAGCCACACGCACCCGAACGCCGACGGCGACCGCATGGTCCAGGGCAACGGCAAGGCGTACCTCTTCGACGGGCGCTCCGGCGAGCCGTTCCCCGAGGCCGTCGCGGTCGGCTACATGTACATCCTGAAGCTCCACCACCTGGTCGACGACAAGATCCACGCCCGTTCGACCGGTCCGTACTCGATGATCACGCAGCAGCCGCTGGGCGGTAAGGCCCAGTTCGGCGGCCAGCGGTTCGGCGAGATGGAGGTGTGGGCCCTCGAGGCCTACGGCGCCGCCTACACGCTGCAGGAGCTGCTCACCATCAAGTCCGACGACGTCCCCGGCCGCGTGAAGGTGTACGAGGCCATCGTCAAGGGCGAGAACATCCCCGACTCGGGAATCCCGGAGTCGTTCAAGGTGCTCCTCAAGGAGATGCAGTCGCTCTGCCTGAACGTGGAGGTCTTGTCCTCCGACGGTACGGCGATCGACATGAAGGAGTCCGACGACGAGGTGTACCGCGCGGCCGAGGAGCTGGGCATCGACCTCTCCCGCCGGCCCAACGCCTCGAGCATCGAGGAGATCTGACCTCGCAGGCGACGGGCCGGCCCACCGGCCGGCCCGTCAGCCAGCCTCCGGCCGTCACCGGCCAACGGTGAACACCAGACGAAGGAAGTAGGACACCTTGCTCGACGTCAACGTCTTCGACGAGCTGCGCATCGGCCTCGCGACGGCTGAGGACATCCGCGCGTGGTCCCACGGCGAGGTCAAGAAGCCCGAGACCATCAACTACCGCACGCTCAAGCCGGAGAAGGACGGGCTCTTCTGCGAGAAGATCTTCGGTCCCACCCGGGACTGGGAGTGCTACTGCGGCAAGTACAAGCGCGTGCGCTTCAAGGGCATCATCTGCGAGCGCTGCGGCGTCGAGGTCACGCGCTCGAAGGTCCGCCGTGAGCGCATGGGTCACATCGAGCTCGCCGCGCCCGTTACGCACATCTGGTTCTTCAAGGGTGTGCCGTCGCGCCTCGGCTATCTCCTCGACCTGGCTCCGAAGGACCTCGAGAAGGTCATCTACTTCGCGGCCTACATGATCACCGAGGTCGATGAGGACGGCCGGACCGAGGACCTTCCGAACCTGCGCAACGAGATCGACCTCGAGAAGAAGGAGATCTCCAACCGCCGCGACGTCGACATCGACACGCGTGCGCGCAAGCTCGAGGAGGACCTCGCCCAGCTCGAGGCCGAGGGCGCCAAGGCTGACGCGCGCCGCAAGGTGCGCGACTCCGCCGAGCGCGAGATGGCGCAGCTGCGCAAGCGGGCCGACGCCGAGCTCGAGCGGCTCGAGCAGGTCTGGGACCGGTTCGTGAACCTGAAGGTCGCCGACCTCGAGGGCGACGAGTCGCTGTACCGGCAGCTGGTCGACCGCTACGGGCCCTACTTCAAGGGTTCGATGGGCGCGGCCGCGATCCAGAAGCGCCTGCAGGACTTCGACCTCGACGCCGAGGCCACCAACCTGCGCGACATCATCAAGAACGGCAAGGGCCAGCGGAAGACCCGCGCGCTCAAGCGGCTGAAGGTCGTCAACGCGTTCCTGACGACGAACAACAGCCCCGAGGCCATGGTGCTCGACGCCGTCCCGGTGATCCCGCCGGACCTGCGCCCGATGGTGCAGCTCGACGGTGGCCGCTTCGCGACGAGCGACCTCAACGACCTGTACCGCCGCGTGATCAACCGGAACAACCGGCTCAAGCGGCTCCTCGACCTCGGCGCGCCCGAGATCATCGTGAACAACGAGAAGCGGATGCTCCAGGAGGCCGTCGACGCGCTGTTCGACAACGGCCGCCGCGGTCGTCCGGTCACCGGCCCGGGCAACCGGCCGCTGAAGTCGATCTCGGACATGCTCAAGGGCAAGCAGGGTCGGTTCCGTCAGAACCTGCTCGGCAAGCGCGTGGACTACTCGGGCCGTTCGGTCATCGTCGTCGGGCCGGAGCTGAAGCTCCACCAGTGCGGCCTGCCCAAGCAGATGGCGCTCGAGCTCTTCAAGCCGTTCGTCATGAAGCGGCTCGTCGACCTGAACCACGCGCAGAACATCAAGAGCGCGAAGCGGATGGTCGAGCGCGCCCGGCCCCAGGTCTGGGACGTCCTCGAAGAGGTCATCTCCGAGCACCCTGTGCTGCTCAACCGCGCACCGACGCTGCACCGCCTGGGCATCCAGGCGTTCGAGCCGGTGCTCGTCGAGGGCAAGGCGATCCACCTGCACCCGCTCGTCTGCGCCGCGTTCAACGCGGACTTCGACGGCGACCAGATGGCTGTCCACCTGCCCCTGAGCGTCCGAGGCGCAGGCCGAGGCCCGCATCCTCATGCTCTCGAGCAACAACATCCTCAAGCCGTCCGACGGTCGCCCGGTGACCATGCCCTCCCAGGACATGATCATCGGTCTGTACCACCTGACCGCGGACAAGCCCGACGCCGTCGGCGCCGGTCGCGCGTTCAGCACGGTGTCGGAGGCCTTCATGGCGTTCGACAACGGTGACCTCGACCTGAACGCCGAGATCAGCCTGCGGCTGGACGGCGTCGTGCTGGGTGAGGGCGCGGAGCGCCCCGAGGACTGGACGCAGGGCGAGACGATGATCATGCGCACCACCCTCGGGCGGGCGCTGTTCAACGACTTCCTGCCGGTGGACTACCCGTACGTCAACCAGGTGGTCGACAAGAAGCGGCTCTCCGCCATCGTCAACGACCTCGCTGAGCGGTACCCGAAGGTGGAGGTCGCGGCGAGCCTCGACGCGCTCAAGGACGGTGGCTTCCACTGGGCCACCTTCTCGGGCATGAGCATCGCCATCGGCGACGTCGCGACCCCGGACACCAAGCAGGCGATCCTCGAGGAGTACGAGGGCCGTGCCGCGAAGATCCAGTCGCAGTACGACAAGGGCCTGATCACGGACGACGAGCGCCGTCAGGAGCTCATCGAGGTCTGGACCCAGGCCACCGATGTCGTCGCGAAGTCGATGCAGGAGTCGTTCCCGGCGCGGAACCCGCTCTTCCGGATGGTCAGCTCGGGCGCGCGAGGCAACTGGATGCAGGTCCGCCAGATCGCGGGTATGCGTGGCCTCGTCGCCAACCCGAAGGGCGAGATCATGCCTCGCCCGATCAAGTCGAACTACCGGGAGGGCCTGTCCGTCCTCGAGTACTTCATCGCCAGCCACGGCGCCCGCAAGGGTCTGGCCGACACCGCTCTGCGGACGGCTGACTCGGGCTACCTGACGCGACGCCTCGTGGACGTCTCGCAGGACGTCATCGTCCGCGAGGACGACTGCGGCACCGAGCGGGGTCTCACCCTGCCCGTGGCCGCGGTCGGTGCCGACGGCACGCTGCGCCGGCACGACCGGGTGGCGACGAGCGTGTACGCGCGGACCCTGGCCACCGACGTCGTCGGGGCGGACGGCACCGTCGTCGCCGCGGCCGGTGAGGACGTCGGTGACGTCATCATCGATCGCGTGGTCGCGGCCGGCGTCTCCGAGCTGAAGGTGCGTTCGGTCCTGACCTGCGAGTCGCGCGTCGGCACGTGCGCCAAGTGCTACGGGCGCTCGCTGGCCACCGGCAAGCTGGTCGACATCGGCGAGGCCGTGGGCATCATCGCCGCGCAGTCGATCGGTGAGCCGGGTACCCAGCTGACGATGCGTACGTTCCACACCGGTGGTGTCGCCTCCGCGGAGGACATCACGCAGGGTCTGCCCCGCGTCCAGGAGCTCTTCGAGGCCCGCACCCCCAAGGGTGAGGCGCCGATCGCGGAGTACTCCGGTCGGGTCGTCATCGACGACAGCGAGCGGCTGCGCCGGATCATCCTCACGCCGGCCGACGGCGGCGAGGAGATCGCGTACCCGATCAGCAAGCGTTCGCGCCTGCTGATCCAGGACGGCCAGAACGTCGAGGTCGGCACGCAGCTCGTCCAGGGCAAGGTGGACCCGAAGAAGGTCCTCCGGATCCTCGGCCCCCGGGCCGCCCAGAAGCACCTGGTGGACGAGGTGCAGGAGGCCTACTCCTCGCAGGGTGTGGACATCCACGACAAGCACATCGAGGTGATCGTGCGGCAGATGCTGCGGCGCGTCACCGTGCTCGACTCGGGTGACACGGACCTGCTGCCGGGCGAGCTCGCCGAGCGCGGCCGGTTCGAGGACGCGAACCGCAAGGCGATCGCCGAGGGCGTGCAGCCCGCGTCCGGTCGTCCGGAGCTGATGGGCATCACGAAGGCGTCGCTGGCCACGGACTCGTGGCTGTCGGCGGCCTCCTTCCAGGAGACGACCCGGGTGCTGACGGAGGCCGCGATGAGCGGTCGCAGCGACCCGCTGCTCGGCCTGAAGGAGAACGTGATCCTGGGCAAGCTGATCCCGGCCGGTACGGGTCTGAGCCGCTACGGCAACGTGGCGGTCGAGCCGACCGAGGAGGCGAAGGCCGAGCTGTACCCGAGCTTCGGGTACGACGAGATCGACTTCCCGCCGCTCGGCATGGGCTCTGGCGAGGCGATCCCGCTCGACGAGATCGACTTCGGCGACCTGCGCTGACACGTTCGCCCGGACGGTCCCGCCGACCGTCCGGGCGGTCAGCCACGGCGCAGCCCTTGCCACGGACTGGTCGGGCGCGCCGCGTGCGACTGAAGGGGCCCACCTCCGGGTGGGCCCCTTCAGCATCTCCAGGAGCCGGCCCCACGCCGAACGGGGGGCCGGCTTTGGCGGGGTTCCGGTGCCGGTACGCTGCGACCCGGCCGGACGGTGTCCGGACCGTGAGGCGACGTGCGCGCCACGAAGGAGCAGCGATGGAACCGAACACTCCCGGCGACGGGCCCGCGCAGAGCCTCTCGGGCCCCGCCATGCCGCCGGTTCCGCCGCCCCCGCCGGCCGCCCCCGCCATGCCGCCGGTTCCGCCGGCCGGTCCCGCCGTGCCAGGGGTCCCGCCCGCGGGGCGGAGCGTGGGGCGGCTGCCGTGGGTGGTCGCTGCGGTCGCGGTGGTGGTGGCCCTCGGGGCACTCACCTTCGCGGTGCTGCGGCCCGCGCCGTTGTCGGGCGCCGCGGACTCTCGCGAGCACGGCTCCTCGTCACCGGAAGCAGCCGTGCGCTTCCTCGCCGAGCGCCTCGCGGCGAAGGACGGTGCCGGGGCGGCGTCGGCGTTCGCCGTCGAGCACCTGGTCGACGGGTACTCGTTCCAGGCCCAGGCCGAGCGGCTCCGTGTGGTGACCGCGATGACATGGCTCCCGTCGTCCTCTGACGGCTACCGGGCGCTCAGCATCGCGGAGCGTCGGGGGACGGTGGCGAGCCAGCTGCGCTTCCTCGTCGAGGCCCTGGTGGCGCCCGACCTCGACCTGAACGTCACCCAGGAGGTGACCGGGAGCACGACGGCGGCTGACATCGAGGCGGACCTCGCGCCGGACGCCCTGGCGTCGCTCACCGTCGTGCGGGTCGACGAGATCGCCTCGCCCGGGGACAGAGCGGCCGAGGCGCTCGCCGCGTCGGGGAAGCCGTACGGGGCAGACGAGGTGCAGGAGGTCGCCGTCCTGCTCGGAACCGACCACGGTCCGCAGCTTGCGGGCATGCGCGTCGTGCGGTTCGGGTCTGACTGGTACGTGTGGGACCTCTCGTCCGCCGTCCTAGGTACCGGCTACGCGTCGCTGGAACCGACCTCGGAGGAGCAGTACCTCGACACCGTCGAGCAGGCGCGCGACCTGAACTGAGCGCCGTCGGCGGCGACGCGTGCGGCGGTCGGGACACCCGGCCTCCGCGCGGCGTTGACCCAGGCTGCGGCGCGCACGCACTTTTGACGGTCCCGAAGGGCAGCAGGTAGCCTAAGTTCCCGTGCCCGCGACGTCGGGCCCTCGTGCGTGCTCTGCGTCCTGCCGAACGTCTTCTCGGTCGTTTCTCCAGGCGCTGACGCCGGGTGGTGAACCACCTACCGCACGGTCCCAACCGACCAGATCATCGATCTTGGCGGTGGGTGCCGCGCCCAGGTGGGACGACACGCCCGGGTGCGGGGGTCGGGACGGGACGGGACGAAAGATCCACGGTTCGCTCGCGAACCGCATCACCGGGGTAGCCCCGGTGCGACCATACGACCAGCAGAAGACGGAGACGTAGTGCCTACGATCCAGCAGCTCGTGCGGAAGGGACGGACGTCCAAGGTGACGTCCTCCAAGACGCCGGCCCTCAAGGGCAGCCCGCAGCGGCGCGGTGTGTGCACCCGCGTCTACACCACCACCCCGAAGAAGCCGAACTCGGCGCTGCGCAAGGTCGCGCGCGTCAAGCTCTCGAGCCAGATCGAGGTCACGGCCTACATCCCGGGCGTCGGCCACAACCTGCAGGAGCACTCGATCGTGCTCGTCCGTGGCGGCCGAGTGAAGGACCTCCCGGGCGTGCGGTACAAGATCGTCCGCGGCGCTCTCGACACCCAGGGCGTCAAGAACCGTAAGCAGGCCCGCAGCCGCTACGGCGCCAAGAAGGAGAAGGCCTGATGCCTCGCAAGGGTCCGGCCCCGAAGCGGCCGCTGATCATCGACCCGGTCTACGGGTCCCCGCTGGTCACCCAGCTCATCAACAAGGTGCTCCTCGACGGCAAGCGTTCCGTTGCCGAGGCGATCGTCTACGGCGCCCTCGAGGGTGCCCGTGAGAAGACCGGCACCGACCCCGTCGTGATCCTCAAGCGCGCGCTCGACAACGTGCGCCCCGCGCTTGAGGTTCGCTCCCGCCGCGTCGGCGGTGCCACCTACCAGGTCCCGGTCGAGGTCCGGCCGGTGCGCGCGACCACGCTCGCACTGCGCTGGCTGGTCGACTTCTCGCGCGCCCGTCGTGAGAAGACGATGACCGAGCGCCTCATGAACGAGATCCTCGACGCCTCCAACGGCCTTGGTGCCGCAGTGAAGCGCCGCGAGGACATGCACAAGATGGCCGAGTCGAACCGGGCCTTCGCTCACTACCGCTGGTGACCCCGGCGGCCTGACGGCCTCCCCGACCACCCAAGAAGGGTTTCACTGTGGCACTGGACGTGCTCACCGACCTCAAGAAGGTCCGCAACATCGGCATCATGGCGCACATCGACGCCGGCAAGACCACCACCACCGAGCGGATCCTGTTCTACACCGGGATCAACTACAAGATCGGTGAGGTGCACGACGGCGCCGCCACCATGGACTGGATGGAGCAGGAGCAGGAGCGCGGCATCACGATCACGTCGGCCGCGACGACCTGTTACTGGCAGGGCAACCAGATCAACATCATCGACACCCCCGGTCACGTCGACTTCACGGTCGAGGTCGAGCGGAGCCTTCGCGTCCTCGACGGCGCGGTCGCCGTCTTCGACGGCAAGGAGGGTGTGGAGCCGCAGTCCGAGACCGTGTGGCGTCAGGCGGACAAGTACAACGTCCCGCGCATCTGCTTCGTCAACAAGATGGACAAGCTGGGCGCCGACTTCTACTTCACGGTGGACACCATCGTGAACCGCCTCAAGGCCAAGCCGCTGCCGCTGCAGATCCCGATCGGCGCGGAGGGCACCTTCGTCGGTGTCGTCGACCTCATCTACCGCCGTGCGCTCACCTGGCGCGGGGAGGTCCAGAAGGGCGAGGACTACGCGATCGAGGAGATCCCGGCCGACCTGGTCGAGAAGGCCGAGGAGTACCGCGGTCTGCTCGTCGAGGCGGTCGCCGAGACCGACGAGACGCTGCTGGAGAAGTACCTCGGTGGCGAGGAGCTCACGCCGGAGGAGATCAAGGGCGGCATCCGCAAGCTCGACGATCTCCGGCGAGGCGTACCCCGTGCTCTGCGGCTCGGCGTTCAAGAACAAGGGCGTGCAGCCCATGCTCGACGCCGTCATCGACTTCCTGCCGTCGCCCGTCGACGTGCCGGCCGTCGAGGGCCACGCGATGAACGACGAGGAGGCTGTCGTCGTTCGCGAGGCCGCCTCGACGGAGCCCTTCTCCGCGCTCGCCTTCAAGGTCGCGACGCACCCGTTCTTCGGGAAGCTCACCTACGTCCGGGTGTACTCGGGCAAGGCGCCGACCGGCGCCCAGGTGCTCAACTCGACCAAGAACAAGAAGGAGCGCGTCGGGAAGATGTTCCAGATGCACTCCAACAAGGAGAACCCGGTCGAGGAGGCCACGGCCGGCCACATCTACGCCTTCATCGGGCTCAAGGACGTCACCACCGGTGACACCCTGTGCGACCCGACGAAGCCGGTGGTGCTGGAGTCCATGACGTTCCCCGAGCCGGTCATCGACGTCGCGATCGAGCCGAAGACCAAGGGCGACCAGGAGAAGCTCTCCATCGCCATCCAGAAGCTCGCCGAGGAAGACCCGACCTTCCGGGTCAAGCTCGACCAGGAGACCGGCCAGACCGTCATCGGCGGTATGGGCGAGCTCCACCTCGACATCCTCGTCGACCGGATGCGGCGCGAGTTCAAGGTCGAGGCGAACGTCGGCAAGCCGCAGGTCGCGTACCGGGAGACCATCCGGCGCAAGGTCGAGAAGATCGACTACACGCACAAGAAGCAGACCGGTGGCTCGGGCCAGTACGCGAAGGTCCAGATGACGTTCGAGCCGCTCGACTCGGCTGGTGGCGAGCTCTACGAGTTCGTCAACGCCGTCACGGGTGGCCGCGTGCCTCGTGAGTACATCCCGAGCGTCGACGCCGGTATCCAGTCCGCGATGGAGCTCGGCGTCCTCGCCGGCTTCCCGCTGGTCGGTATCAAGGCGACGCTGACGGACGGCCAGTACCACGAGGTCGACTCGTCCGAGATGGCGTTCAAGATCGCCGGCTCCATGATCCTCAAGGAGGCCGTCCGCAAGGCGGACCCGGTCCTCCTTGAGCCGATCATGTCGGTCGAGGTCCGCACGCCCGAGGACTACATGGGCGAGGTCATCGGTGACCTGAACAGCCGCCGAGGCATGATTCAGTCCATGGAGGACGCGACGGGCGTCAAGGTGATCCGCGCGCTCGTCCCCCTCTCCGAGATGTTCGGGTACGTCGGCGACCTCCGGGGCAAGACCCAGGGTCGTGCGGTGTACTCGATGCAGTTCGACAGCTACGCGGAGGTTCCTCGGAACGTCGCCGAGGAGATCATCAAGAAGACCCGGGGCGAGTAGTCCCACAGGTCGAACCATCAGTACCGTCACAACTCAACCTGTAGCGACCCGCACGCCCCGCAGGGGTCACCCGGCGCCTGCAAAGATGCGACAACTACCCGAGTCCGAGGAGGACACCAGTGGCTAAGGCCAAGTTCGAGCGGACCAAGCCGCACGTGAACATCGGGACGATCGGTCACGTCGACCACGGCAAGACGACGCTGACCGCCGCGATCTCGAAGGTGCTTCACGACAAGTACCCCGACATCAACCCCTTCACGCCGTTCGACGAGATCGACAAGGCGCCGGAGGAGAAGCAGCGCGGTATCACTATCAACATCGCGCACGTCGAGTACCAGACGGAGAAGCGCCACTACGCGCACGTCGACGCGCCGGGTCACGCCGACTACATCAAGAACATGATCACGGGTGCCGCGCAGATGGACGGCGCGATCCTCGTGGTCGCCGCGACCGACGGCCCCATGGCCCAGACGCGTGAGCACGTCCTGCTCGCCCGTCAGGTCGGCGTGCCCTACCTGCTCGTGGCGCTCAACAAGGCCGACATGGTCGACGACGAGGAGATCCTCGAGCTCGTCGAGATGGAGGTCCGCGAGCTGCTGTCCGCTCAGGGCTTCGACGGCGACAACGCCCCGGTGATCCGGGTGTCGGCGCTGAAGGCGCTCGAGGGCGACGCCGAGTGGACGAAGTCGGTCGAGGAGCTCCTCGAGGCTGTCGACAACGCCATCCCGGAGCCGGTCCGCGACATGGACAAGCCCTTCCTCATGCCGATCGAGGACGTCTTCACGATCACCGGTCGTGGCACCGTCGTCACCGGCAAGGTGGACCGGGGCAAGCTGCCGATCAACTCCGAGGTCGAGATCCTGGGTATCCGCCCGGTTCAGAAGACCACGGTCACCGGCATCGAGATGTTCCACAAGCAGATGGACGAGGCGTGGGCCGGCGAGAACTGTGGCCTGCTCCTCCGTGGCATCAAGCGTGAGGAGGTGGAGCGCGGTCAGGTCGTCGCCAAGCCGGGCACCATCACCCCGCACACCAACTTCGAGGCCCAGGTCTACATCCTGGCCAAGGACGAGGGCGGTCGCCACAACCCGTTCTACTCGAACTACCGGCCGCAGTTCTACTTCCGTACCACCGACGTCACCGGCGTCATCACGCTGCCCGAGGGCACCGAGATGGTCATGCCCGGCGACAACACCGAGATGACGGTCGAGCTGATCCAGCCGATCGCCATGGAGGAGGGCCTCGGCTTCGCCATCCGTGAGGGTGGCCGTACCGTCGGCTCCGGTCGGGTTACGAAGATCCTGAAGTGACACCGCGCAGGGCCCGGGCTCCCGAAGCCCGGGCCCTGCCGTGTCGACCCTTCGACGGGGCACGCGGTCACTCCGCCTCGGGAGCAGCTCGGCGACGCCGGGAGGCACCTCACGGGTTTGGTGATGACCGGATCCGTCTGGCACACTGTTCCGGTTGCCCGGGATTCCGGACGCCCTCGTTGCGCGTTCGTGCCCTGCGGAGCACATGACAGACGTTGCGGACCAAGCGCCCTCGGGTACGGTCCACACAGCCACCAACGACCTCGCACCTCCGGTGCGCAGCGCGAAGGTGTGTCGCGACAGGCGACACGCCCGAGTGCGGGGGTCGGCAGACAGCGGTTCGAGAGAGAGAGTCAGACGACGCCATGGCGGGACAGAAGATCCGCATCCGGCTCAAGTCCTACGACCACGAGGTCATCGACAGCTCGGCGCGCAAGATCGTCGACACGGTGACGCGCGCAGGCGCGACGGTCGTTGGTCCGGTGCCCTTGCCGACCGAGAAGAACGTTTTCGTCGTCATCCGGTCGCCGCACAAGTACAAGGACAGCCGCGAGCACTTCGAGATGCGCACGCACAAGCGCCTGATCGACATCATCGACCCCACGCCGAAGGCGGTGGACTCGCTCATGCGACTCGACCTGCCCGCGGACGTGAACATCGAGATCAAGCTTCTGAGGACCACGATGACGACGCTTCCGCAGAATGCCCGGCCGGTCACGGCCGTGCTGAGCACCAAGCTCGGGATGACCCAGGTGTGGGACGAGGTGGGCCGACTGGTCCCCGTGACCGTCCTGCAGGTCGGCACCAACGTGGTGACCCAGGTCCGTACCGAGCAGACCGACGGCTACTCGGCCGTCCAGCTGGCCTACGGCCAGATCGACCCGCGTAAGGTCACGCAGCCCCTCAAGGGCCACTTCGAGAAGGCCGGCGTCACGCCGCGCCGCCACGTCGCCGAGATCCGGACGCCCGACGCCGGGCAGTTCGCGCTCGGGCAGGAGATCACCGCTGAGGTGTTCACCGCCGGGCAGCGCGTCGACGTCGTCGGCACCACGAAGGGCAAGGGCTTCGCCGGCGTCATGAAGCGTCACGGCTTCAAGGGCGTCAGCTCCTCGCACGGTTCGCACCGCAACCACCGCAAGCCCGGCTCGATCGGTGCGGCGTCGACGCCGTCGCGGGTCTTCAAGGGCCTGCGCATGGCCGGTCGCATGGGCCACGTGACCCAGACCACCCAGAACCTGACCGTCCACGCGGTCGACGCCGAGAGGGGACTGCTGCTCGTCAAGGGCGCGGTTCCCGGCCCCAAGGGCGGCGTCATCGTCGTGCGCACTGCCGTGAAGGGGGCGTGACATGACCACGCTGACCGTGGACGTCCTGGACACCGAGGGCAAGAAGGCCGGCACCGCCGACCTGCCTGCCGAGGTGTTCGATGTCCAGACCAACGTGCCGCTGATCCACCAGGTGGTCGTGGCGCAGATGGCTGCAGCCCGCCAGGGAACCCACTCGACCAAGCGTCGTGGTGAGGTGTCCGGTGGCGGCAAGAAGCCCTACAAGCAGAAGGGCACCGGCCGCGCCCGTCAGGGTTCGACCCGCGCCCCTCAGTTCGCCGGTGGTGGCGTGGTGCACGGCCCCAAGCCGCGTGACTACAGCCAGCGCACCCCCAAGAAGATGAAGGCCGCCGCCCTGCGCGGCGCCCTGTCCGACCGGGCTCGCGCAGGCCGGGTGCACGTCGTGGCGGGCTTCTTCGACGCCAACGCCGCACCGTCCACCAAGTCCGCGGTCGCGATCCTCAACGCGCTGACCGACCGGCGGCACGTCCTGATCGTGCTGGAGCGCGACGACGCGACGAGCAGCAAGTCGCTCCGCAACCTCGACACGGTGCACGTGCTGACGGCCGACCAGCTCAACACGTACGACGTGCTGGTGTCGGACGACGTGGTCTTCACCCGTGGGGCGCTTGAGGCGTTCCTGTCCCGGCCGACCGGTCGGGGCGCGAAGGCCGTCGCGACGTCCACCGAGGCGTCCGAGCTCGAGGCGGAGGAGAGCAAGTGACCACGCTGAACAAGGACCCGCGGGACGTACTCATCTCGCCGGTGGTCTCCGAGAAGAGCTACTCCCTGCTGGACGAGGGCAAGTACACGTTCGTCGTGGACCCGCGCTCGAACAAGACCGAGATCAAGATCGCGGTCGAGCAGGTCTTCGGCGTGAAGGTGGCGTCGGTCAACACGGTCAACCGCAAGGGCAAGGCCCGGCGTACCAAGTTCGGCATCGGCCGGCGCAAGGACGTCAAGCGCGCGATCGTCACCCTGCGCGAGGGCACCATCGACATCTTCGGGGGACCGGTCGGCTGACCGGCGACGAGACCAAGGACTGACCTGACATGGGAATCCGCAAGTACAAGCCGACGACGCCGGGCCGCCGTGGCTCGAGCGTGGCCGACTTCGTCGAGATCACGCGCACGGAGCCTGAGAAGTCGCTCGTGCGCCCGCTGCCGAAGACCGGTGGCCGCAACAGCGCTGGCCGGATCACCACCCGGCACATCGGCGGCGGTCACAAGCGGGCGTACCGCCTGATCGACTTCCGTCGCAACGACAAGGACGGCGTGCCGGCCAAGGTCGCGCACATCGAGTACGACCCGAACCGCACGGCGCGGATCGCGCTCCTGCACTACGCCGACGGCGAGAAGCGCTACATCCTCGCGCCGAACCGGCTGAACCAGGGCGACGTCGTCGAGAACGGCCCGACCGCCGACATCAAGCCCGGCAACAACCTGCCGCTGCGCAACATCCCGACGGGCACCGTCGTGCACGCGATCGAGCTCCGGCCCGGTGGCGGTGCGAAGATCGCCCGCTCGGCAGGTGCCTCGGTGCAGCTCGTGGCCAAGGAGGGGCGCTTCGCGCAGCTCCGCATGCCGTCGGGCGAGATCCGCAACGTCGACGTGCGCTGCCGCGCCACCGTCGGCGAGGTCGGTAACGCCGAGCAGTCGAACATCAACTGGGGCAAGGCCGGCCGTATGCGGTGGAAGGGCAAGAAGCCCACGGTCCGCGGCGTCGCCATGAACCCGGTCGACCACCCGCACGGTGGTGGCGAGGGCAAGACCTCCGGTGGACGGAACCCCGTCACCCCGTGGGGTCAGCC
Organism: uncultured Actinomycetota bacterium; assembly: GCA_963807045.1. GTDB lineage: Bacteria > Actinomycetota > Actinomycetes > Actinomycetales > Cellulomonadaceae > Actinotalea. The sequence goes on from CAWDZL010000002.1 coordinate 2,018,096, forward strand.
TGAGGGCCGCACCCGTCACCCGAACAAGGCGAGCGACGCGCTCATCGTGCGTCGTCGCCGTACCGGCAAGAAGCGCTGACAAGGAGCCAGACACATGCCACGCAGCCTGAAGAAGGGCCCCTTCGTCGACGAGCACCTTCGCAAGAAGGTCGACGCGCTCAACGAGAAGGGCACCAAGACGGTCGTCAAGACCTGGTCCCGCCGGTCGATGATCACCCCCGATTTCCTGGGCCACACGTTCGCCGTGCATGACGGGCGCAAGCACGTCCCGGTGTTCGTCACCGAGGCGATGGTGGGTCACAAGCTGGGCGAGTTCGCCCCGACGCGGACCTTCCGCGGCCACGAGAAGGACGACCGGAAGGCTCGCCGGCGCTGACCGGCGACGCCCCGACTGAAGAAGGCAGGACAGCAATGGAAGCCAAGGCGCAGGCGCGGTTCGTCCGTGTCACGCCCCAGAAGGCCCGGCGCGTCATCGATCTCATCCGTGGCCAGCGGGCAGGCGACGCCGTCGCGACGCTGAAGTTCGCACCGCAGGCCGCGGGGGAGCCGGTCCGCAAGGTCGTCGAGAGCGCGATCGCGAACGCCCGCGTGAAGGCCGATCGTGCGGGCGAGGCGTTCGACGCCGGCTCGCTGGTGGTCGCGGAGGCGTACGTCGACGAGGGCCCGACGCTCAAGCGGTTCCGGCCGCGCGCCCAGGGGCGTGCCTCGCGGATCCTCAAGCGCACCAGCCACATCACCGTCGTGGTCGCCCCGGCGCCCGAGAAGGCGCGGGCGGCCGCGGCGGCCCCGTCGACCAAGAAGGGAAGGACCCGCTAGTGGGACAGAAGGTCAACCCGCACGGGTACCGCCTCGGGATCACGACCGACCACCGGTCGCGCTGGTTCGCCGACAGCACCAAGCCCGGGCAGCGCTACCGCGACTACGTCCGCGAGGACGTCCAGATCCGCAAGCTCATGTCCACCGGGCTCGAGCGCGCCGGCATCGCCAAGGTCGAGATCGAGCGCACGCGTGACCGCGTGCGCGTCGACATCCACACCGCCCGCCCGGGCATCGTCATCGGGCGTCGTGGCGCGGAGGCCGACCGCATCCGCGGCGAGCTCGAGAAGCTCACGGGCAAGCAGGTCCAGCTGAACATCCTCGAGGTCAAGAACGCCGAGCTCGAGGCGCAGCTGGTCGCGCAGGGCATCGCTGAGCAGCTGGCGAGCCGCGTGTCGTTCCGTCGTGCCATGCGCAAGGGCATGCAGTCCGCCCAGCGCGCCGGTGCCAAGGGCGTCCGCGTGCAGTGCGCCGGTCGACTCGGCGGCGCGGAGATGAGCCGTTCGGAGTTCTACCGCGAGGGCCGCGTGCCGCTGCACACCCTGCGGGCGAACATCGACTTCGGCACCTTCGAGGCCCGGACCACCTTCGGCCAGATCGGCGTGAAGGTCTGGATCTACAAGGGCGACATGACCGAGAAGGAGTTCGCGCGCGAGCAGGCCTCTCAGGCGCCGCGTGCGCCGCGCGGCCCGCGTTCGGACCGCCCGGAGCGGGGCGACCGCGGCGGCCGTGGCCGTCGGGAGCGCCCCGAGGCTCCTGCCGAGCAGGTCGAGGCGGCCCCGGCCGCGCAGGCCGCTCCTGAGAGCGGAACGGAGGCCTGATCATGCTCATCCCGCGCAGGGTCAAGCACCGCAAGCAGCACCACCCCGGCCGCTCTGGCGCGGCGACGGGTGGCACCGCGATCGCGTTCGGTGACTTCGGCATCCAGGCTCTCGAGCCCGCCTATGTCACCAACCGGCAGATCGAGGCAGCCCGTATCGCCATGACCCGCCACATCAAGCGTGGCGGCAAGGTGTGGATCAACATCTATCCGGACCGTCCCATCACCAAGAAGCCGGCCGAGACCCGCATGGGTTCCGGTAAGGGTTCGCCGGAGTGGTGGGTGGCCAATGTCAAGCCGGGCCGCATCCTGTTCGAGCTGGCCGGTGTGCCGGAGCCGCTGGCCCGCGAGGCCATGCGACGTGCCATGCACAAGCTCCCGATGAAGTGCCGGTTCGTGGTTCGCGAGGGTGGTAACTGATGGCTATCGGATCCAAGGCGCTCGCCCCCGACAAGCTGGACGAGCTGGACGACGACGCGCTGGCCGCGGAGCTGAAGAAGGCCAAGGAGGAGCTGTTCAACCTCCGGTTCCAGTCCGCGACCGGCCAGCTGGAGAGCCACGGGCGGCTCAAGGCCGTGCGCCGCGACATCGCGCGGATCTACACGATCCTGCGTGAGCGCGAGCTCGGCATCCGCACGGCACCGAGCCCGGCCCAGGACTGAGAGGTCGACGATGAGCACTGCAGGCAACGAGAAGGTCGAGGCGGCCGCCGTCGCGGCCGACCACCGTCCGTACCGCAAGACGCGGCGCGGCTACGTGGTGAGCGACAAGATGGACAAGACCGTCGTGGTCGAGGTCGAGGACCGGGTCAAGCACCCGCTCTACGGCAAGGTCATGCGGCGGACGAGCAAGGTGAAGGTGCACGACGAGGCCAACGCGGCCGGTGTCGGCGACCTGATCCTCATCACGGAGACCCGCCCGCTGTCGGCCACCAAGCGCTGGCGCCTGGTGGAGATCCTGGAGAAGGCCAAGTAGCAGCGACGGTCTTCCCGGCCGCAGCCCCACCACCCATCCGTTCGGCAAGGCTCGCCATGCGCGAGAACCGGCACGACGACAGGAGTTCGAGGACATGATCCAGCAGGAGTCGCGACTGAAGGTCGCCGACAACACGGGTGCCAAGCAGATCCTCTGCATCCGTGTTCTCGGCGGATCCGGGCGTCGCTACGCCGGTATCGGCGACATCATCGTCGCGACGGTCAAGGACGCCATCCCCGGCGGGAACGTGAAGAAGGGCGACGTCGTCAAGGCGGTCGTCGTGCGCACCACCAAGTCGCGCCGCCGTCCCGACGGGTCGTACATCAAGTTCGACGAGAACGCAGCCGTGATCCTCAAGGGTGACAACGAGCCCCGCGGGACGCGCATCTTCGGCCCGGTGGGCCGCGAGCTGCGCGACAAGAAGTTCATGAAGATCATCTCGTTGGCGCCGGAGGTGCTCTGACCATGGCCAAGATCAAGAAGGGCGACCTGGTGGTCGTCATCGCGGGCCGCGACCGCGGCAAGCAGGGCCGGGTGCTGGAGGTCCTCACGGACTCCGACCGCCTCGTCGTCGAGGGCGTGCAGCGTGTCACGAAGCACGTGAAGGCCGGCCGCACGAACCGCGGTACCCGGACCGGTGGCATCGAGACGATCGAGGCCCCGATCCACGTCAGCAACGTGATGCTGGTGGACCCCGAGACCAAGAAGGGCACCCGGGTCGGCTACCGCACCGAGGAGATCGAGCGCGACGGGCGCACCCGGGCTGTCCGGGTCCGCGTCGCCAAGCGTTCCGGTAAGGACATCGCATGAGTGAGACGACGACGGCCTCCGCCGGGCCGCGGATGAAGGTTCGCTACCGCGAGGAGATCGTTCCCGCGCTCCGCGAGGAGTTCAGCTACGCGAACGTGAACCAGGTCCCGCGTCTGGTCAAGGTCGTGGTGAACATGGGCGTCGGCGAGGCGGCGAGGGACTCGAAGCTCATCGAGGGCGCAGTCCGCGACCTGACCGCGATCACCGGTCAGAAGCCGCAGGTCACCAAGGCCCGCAAGTCCATCGCGCAGTTCAAGCTGCGCGAGGGCATGCCGATCGGCGCGCACACGACGCTCCGCGGTGACCGGATGTGGGAGTTCGTGGACCGGCTGATCACGCTGGCCCTTCCCCGGATCCGCGACTTCCGTGGACTCTCGGCCAACCAGTTCGACGGCAGCGGGAACTACACGTTCGGGCTCACCGAGCAGGTCATGTTCCACGAGATCGACCCGGACCGGATCGACCGGACGCGTGGCATGGACGTGACGCTCGTGACCACGGCGACCAACGACGACGAGGGCCGCTCGCTGCTCCGCCGTCTGGGCTTCCCCTTCAAGGAGAACTGACAATGGCGAAGACCGCCCTCATCAACAAGGCGGCGCGGAAGCCCAAGTTCGGCGTCCGTGCCTACAGCCGGTGCCAGCGTTGCGGGCGACCGCGCGCCGTGTACCGCAAGTTCGGGCTCTGCCGCATCTGCGTGCGCGAGATGGCGCACCGCGGCGAGCTTCCCGGCGTGACCAAGAGCAGCTGGTAACCACTACGCCGCAGGTCCCGACAGGGATACCCCGGCGAGGAAGGGCACAAGCCCGATGACGATGACAGACCCGATCGCGGACATGCTGACGCGACTGCGGAACGCGAACTCCGCGTACCACGACTCCGTGACCATGCCGTACTCCAAGCTCAAGGCGAACATCGCCGAGATCCTCAAGAACGAGGGCTACATCGCGAGCTGGGCCGTCGAGGACGCCCCCGTGGGCAAGTACCTCACGATCCAGCTCAAGTTCGGCCCCAACCGCGAGCGTTCGCTCGCCGGCGTCCGCCGCGTGTCCAAGCCGGGCCTGCGTGTGTACGCGAAGTCGACCAACCTGCCCCGCGTGCTGGGCGGCCTTGGCGTGGCGATCCTGTCCACGTCCTCCGGCCTGCTCACCGGTCAGCAGGCCGCCAAGAAGGGCGTGGGCGGGGAAGTCCTCGCCTACGTCTGGTAACGAGACCGAGAGGAGAAGACCATGTCTCGAATCGGCAAGGTCCCCGTCCCGGTCCCGACCGGGGTGGACATCACGATCGACGGCGCCGCGGTGACCGTCACGGGTCCCAAGGGGACCCTTCAGCACTCGATCCCGACGCCGATCCAGGTGGCTCGTGACGAGTCGGGCGCCCTCGTGGTGACGCGGCCGGACGACGAGCGCGCCTCGCGCTCGCTGCACGGCCTCACCCGGACGCTCCTGTCGAACCTGGTGACGGGCGTCACCGAGGGCTACACGAAGCACCTCGAGATCGTCGGCACCGGTTACCGCGTCGTGGCGAAGGGCACCGACCTCGAGTTCGCGCTCGGGTTCAGCCACCCCGTCGTCGTGACGGCGCCGGAGGGCATCACCTTCGAGGTGACGTCGCCCACCAGGTTCGCGGTGAGCGGCATCGACAAGCAGCAGGTGGGCGAGGTCGCCGCGAACATCCGCAAGATCCGCAAGCCCGAGCCGTACAAGGGCAAGGGTGTGCGGTACGCGGGCGAGGTCGTCCGTCGCAAGGCCGGAAAGGCTGGTAAGTGATGGCTATCACCATCAAGGGCAAGGGCAAGGCGATCTCCCGCGCCCGGCGTCACCTGCGACTGCGCAAGAAGGTCGTCGGCACGGCCGCGCGTCCCCGTCTGGTCGTCAGCCGGTCGAACCGCCACATGGTCGCCCAGGTCGTCGACGACGCCCAGGGTCGGACCCTCGCGTCGGCGTCCACGCTCGAGGCGGACCTGCGGTCCTTCGACGGCGACAAGACGGCGAAGGCGAAGCGGGTCGGCGAGCTCGTGGCCGAGCGGGCGAAGGCTGCCGGCGTCGAGGCCGTCGTGTTCGACCGTGGGGGCAACAAGTACCACGGGCGGGTCGCGGCTGTGGCCGACGGAGCCCGCGAAGGCGGTCTGTCACTGTGACCGCCTACCGACTCATGACCGTACGGAAGCAGAGGAAGCACTGATGGCTGCACCGCAGCGCAGCAACACCGGGGCCCAGGGTGGCGGCGGCGATCGGCGCGAGCGCAACGACCGTCGTGGCGACCGCCGCGGCAACGAGCCTGCCGAGAAGAGCGCCTTCGTCGAGCGCGTGGTGACCATCAACCGCGTCTCGAAGGTCGTCAAGGGTGGTCGGCGGTTCAGCTTCACCGCGCTCGTGGTGGTCGGCGACGGTGACGGCACCGTCGGCGTCGGCTACGGCAAGGCGAAGGAAGTGCCCGCGGCTATCGCGAAGGGCGTCGAGGAGGCCAAGAAGAGCTTCTTCCGCGTCCCGCGCGTCCAGGGCACCATCCCGCATCCCGTCCAGGGCGAGGCCGCTGCCGGCGTCGTGTTCCTGCGGCCGGCGTCCCCCGGTACCGGTGTCATCGCCGGTGGTCCGGTCCGCGCCGTGCTGGAGTGCGCGGGTGTCCACGACATCCTGTCCAAGTCGATGGGCTCGTCCAACGCGATCAACATCGTGCACGCGACGGTCAAGGCTCTCCGCTCCCTCGAGGAGCCGGAGTCCGTGGCTGCGCGGCGCGGTCTGTCGGTCGAGCACGTCACCCCCGCGGCGCTGCTGCGCGCCCGCGAGGCCGAGAAGACCGCTAAGGCAGGTGCGTGATGGTCCGCCTGAAGGTGACCCAGACCAAGTCCGTCATCGGCGGCAAGCAGAACCAGCGTGACACGCTGCGGAGCCTCGGCCTCAAGCGCATCGGCGACGTGGTCGTCAAGGAGGACCGTCCCGAGATCCGCGGCATGGTCGCAACGGTGACGCACCTCGTCACCGTCGAGGAGGTCGACTGACCATGGCAACCAAGAAGAGCGACGCCGAGGCCACCGAGGCCCCGGCCGAGAAGACGACGGCGAAGGCGGCCAAGGCCGAGAAGTCGGCGAAGGCTGAGAAGCCGGCCAAGGCCGCCGCGGAGAAGGTCGCCGCACCCGCCGCCAAGGCCGAGAAGCCGGCCAAGGCGGCTGCGGCCAAGGCGACCTCGCCTGCCAAGAAGCCGGCTGCGGGTGCCAAGGCCGCGTCGTCGGCCCGTGCGTCCGCTGGGGACGAGGGCCTCGGCGGCACGCTGCGCATGCACCACCTGCGCCCGGCGCCCGGCGCCCACACGCCCAAGACCCGCGTGGGTCGGGGCGAGGGCTCCAAGGGCAAGACCGCTGGTCGTGGCACCAAGGGCACGAAGGCCCGCTACCAGGTGCCCGAGCGGCGTGAGGGCGGTGGCATCCCGCTGCACATGCGGCTGCCGAAGCTCCGCGGGTTCAAGAACCCGTTCCGCACCACCTACCAGGTGGTGAACCTCGACCGTCTGGCGGAGCTGTACCCCAAGGGTGGCACCGTCACTGCCGAGGACCTGGTCGCCAAGGGCGCCGTCCGCAAGGGCGAGCCGGTGAAGGTCCTCGGGGGCGGCGAGATCGCCGTCAAGCTCGAGGTGGCGGTGACGTCGGTGTCGGCCTCCGCCAAGGAGAAGATCCTGGCGGCCGGGGGCTCGATCCGGGACTGAGTGGCGGGCCCGGGTCCCACGGGACCCGGGCCTGTCCCACCGCCTGGTGAATCTGGGTTAGTGTGCGGGCGGCACCGACGCGCGTCGAGGACGACGGGGCACGGGCCTGCCACGCACGATCGACACGCCGCGCAGAGCGGTAGCAGGAGGACAGGTGCTCAGCGCATTGCTCCGGGCCTTCCGGACGCCAGACCTGCGGCGCAAGCTGCTGTTCACCATCGGCATCGTCGTGGTGTTCCGGATCGGCTCGTACCTGCCGACGCCGGGCGTCGACTACGCGAACGTGCAGAAGTGCGTGGGCCAGAGCTCCGACGAGGGCCTGCTCGGGATGGTCAATCTCTTCAGCGGCGGCGCTCTGCTGCAGCTGGCCGTCTTCGCGCTCGGCATCATGCCCTACATCACCGCGAGCATCATCATCCAGCTGCTCCGCGTGGTGATCCCGCGGTTCGAGGCCCTGCACCAGGAGGGCCAGAGCGGGACGACGAAGCTCACGCAGTACACGCGCTACCTCACCATCGGTCTGGCGATCCTCCAGTCGACGACGATCATCGCGATCGCCCGCAGCGGCCAGCTCTTCAGCGGCTGCTCCGTGGACGTCATCCCCGACAAGAGCGTGCTCACCACGCTGCTCATGGTCGTGACGATGACTGCGGGCACGGCGATGATCATGTGGCTGGGCGAGCTCATCACCGAGCGCGGCATCGGCAACGGCATGTCCCTGCTGATCTTCACGCAGATCGCGGCGCAGTTCCCGACGACGATGTGGTCGATCGCGGGCGGCAACAACGGTGCGACGAAGTTCATCATCGTCATGGCGGTCGTGCTGCTGGTGATCGGGCTGGTGGTCTTCGTCGAGCAGTCGCAGCGACGGATCCCGGTTCAGTACGCCAAGCGCATGGTCGGCCGGAAGATGTACGGCGGATCCAGCACCTACATCCCGATCAAGATCAACATGTCGGGCGTCATCCCGGTCATCTTCGCGTCGTCGCTGCTGGCCGTGCCCGGCTTGCTCGCCCAGTTCGGCAATCAGAAGTCCGAGTGGGTCCAGTGGGTCTCGCTGAACATCGTGAAGCAGAGCTCGCCGGGTCACATCATCGGGTACATCCTGCTGATCATCTTCTTCGCGTACTTCTACACGGCGATCACGTTCAACCCGGACGAGGTCGCGGACAACATGAAGAAGTACGGCGGCTTCATCCCGGGCATCCGGGCCGGACGGCCGACGGCCGAGTACCTGGAGTACGTGCTCTCCCGGATCACGTCCGTCGGGTCGCTCTACCTGGCGGCCGTGGCGATGATCCCCTTGGCCACGTTCATCCTGCTCGGCGTGGGCGCCGGCACCTCCTTCGGCGGCACGTCGATCATGATCATGGTCGGCGTCGGCATCGAGACGGTGAAGCAGATCGAGTCCCAGCTCCAGCAGCGGCACTACGAAGGGTTCCTCCGGTGAGTTCGCGGTTCGTCATCATGGGCCCCCAGGGGTCCGGCAAGGGCACTCAGGCGGCGCGCATCTCGGAGCACTTCGCGGTTCCCGCGATCTCCACCGGCGACATCTTCCGCGCCAACATCGCCGGTGGTACCGAGCTCGGCGTCCTGGCGCAGGGCTACACCTCGCGCGGCGAGCTGGTGCCCGACGAGGTGACGAACGCGATGGTGCGTGACCGGCTCGCACAGCCGGACGCCGCCGAGGGCTTCATCCTCGACGGCTACCCGCGCAACGCCGCCCAGGTCACCGAGCTCGACGCGATCCTCGCGGACCTGGGTGTTGCCCTCGACGCGGTCATCCAGCTGACGGCCGAACGTGACGAGCTGATGGCCCGGATGCGCCGTCGCGCTGAGCTCGAGGGCCGCGCGGACGACACCGAGGACGTGATCGCGCGCCGGCTGGACATCTACGAGGCCGAGACCGCGCCGCTCGCGCAGGCCTACTCGGAGCGCGCGCTGCTCGTCACGGTCGACGGCATCGGCGACGTCGCGGAGGTCACCGAGCGGGTGCTGGCCGCGCTGGGCGCCCGCGTCTGATGTTCCGCGAGCGGGTCGAGCTGAAGAACGCCGACCAGATCCGCGCGATGCGGGTCGCCGGGCTCGTCGTCGCCGACGCGCTGGCCGCCGTCCGCGAAGCCGTGCGGCCTGGCGTGACGACGGCCGAGCTCGACGCCGTCGCCGCCGAGGTCATCGCAGCGGCAGGTGCCACGCCGTCTTTCGTCGGGGTGGACGGGGGCTACGGTGCGCCGCCCTACCCGGCCACCACCTGCATCTCCGTGAACGAGGAGATCGTGCACGGGATCCCCGGGGCGCGGGTCGTCCAGGCAGGTGACGTCGTCTCCGTCGACTGCGGTGCGATCGTCGCGGGCTGGCACGGGGACTCGGCGTTCTCGATGGTTGTGGACCCCGCGGACCCGGCGGACGTCGCCTTGGTCGAGACGACCGAGGCGGCCATGTGGGCCGGTATCGCCGCGCTCGGTTCGGGCGACCGGCTCGGCGTCGTCGGCGACGCGGTCGAGGGCGTGGCGCGGGCGGCCGACGCCCGGTACGGGATCGTCCAGGAGTACACGGGGCACGGGATCGGGCGCGAGATGCACGAGGCGCCCACCGTCCTGAACTACCGGTCGCGCGACCGTGGACCGCGCATCCGTCCGGGTCTCTGCGTCGCGGTGGAGCCGATGCTGACGCGCGGGACGCGTGTGACGCACGAGCTCGACGACGGCTGGACAGTCGTGACGCTGGACGGCGCGCGGGCCGCGCACTGGGAGCACACCGTCGCCGTGACTTCTGACGGTCTCTGGGTGCTCACCGCACCCGACGGGGGAGCGGAGCGCCTGGGCGCCCTCGGCGTCGCGGTCGCCCCCGTCTGAGGCACGTTCGGCGTGTCCGCTGGACGCGCGCCCGCAGGGCGTTCGTGGCACCCACGTCGGTTACGGATCTGCGCTGTCATGCCGTAGGATGACCCGTTGGGTGTCTACCCACGTATGCGTGTGCCCGGCGTCGCCGGGACGGCAGGGTGGCGCCCGTCCCCCCGGCATCACCAGGCGGCACCGTCCGTCAGGGCGTCGCGGGGTGTGCACGGAACCCTAGGAGTAAGCGGAGGACATGGCGAAGAAGGACGGCGTCATCGAGATCGAGGGCAGCGTTGTCGAGGCCCTGCCGAACGCGATGTTCCGCGTGGAGCTGGCCAACGGGCACCGGGTCCTCGCCCACATCTCGGGCAAGATGCGACAGCACTACATCCGGATCCTCCCGGAGGACCGTGTGGTGGTCGAGCTGAGCCCGTACGACCTGTCCCGCGGTCGCATCGTCTACCGCTACAAGTAGTCCGCCTCAGGCGTCCCCCGGGTCGCCGACGACAGCACCGCCGCCGGAACGCGCGGCGGCGGAGGAACGAGCATGAAGGTCAAGCCGAGCGTCAAGAAGATCTGCGACAAGTGCAAGGTGATCCGCCGGCACGGTCGCGTCATGGTCATCTGCGAGAACCCGCGGCACAAGCAGCGCCAGGGCTGACGCAGTCGACCGGCACCCACGGGTGCCGACCAGCGCACGATCAGCGCAAGTACCCCCGGCTCGGAGGCCGGGGCTCGGGTAACCCGGGACGATCGTGCGGAGGACCTCCGGAGCAGTACAGGAGCAGGCAGATGGCACGTCTTGTCGGCGTCGACCTCCCCCGCGAGAAGCGGCTCGAGGTTGCGCTCACCTACATCTACGGCGTCGGGCGCACGCGTGCCCGGCAGACCCTCGCGGCGACCGGGATCAGCCCGGACCTGCGCGTGCGCGACCTCGGCGACGCCGAGCTCGTGGCGCTCCGCGACTACCTCGAGGGCAACTTCAAGCTCGAGGGTGACCTTCGCCGTGAGGTCGCGGCGGACATCCGCCGCAAGGTCGAGATCGGCAGCTACCAGGGCCTCCGGCACCGCCGCGGCCTGCCCGTGCGCGGCCAGCGGACCAAGACGAACGCTCGTACCCGTAAGGGCCCGAAGCGGACCGTGGCCGGCAAGAAGAAGGCCCGCAAGTAGCGCGTCCCGCCCCGACAGACCGAACTGACAAGGAACCCCATGCCTCCCAAGACCCGCTCCGCCGGCGCCCGCAAGCCGCGCCGCAAGGAGAAGAAGAACATCGCCGTGGGCGTCGCCCACATCAAGAGCACCTTCAACAACACGATCGTGTCCATCACGGACCCGTCGGGTGCCGTCATCGCCTGGGCTTCCTCGGGCCAGGTCGGCTACAAGGGCTCGCGCAAGTCGACGCCGTTCGCCGCGCAGCTCGCTGCCGAGGCCGCCGCGCGCCGCGCCCAGGAGCACGGCATGAAGAAGGTCGACGTCCTGGTGAAGGGTCCCGGCTCGGGCCGCGAGGCCGCGATCCGCTCCCTCCAGGCCACCGGCCTCGAGGTCGGCTCGATCCAGGACGTGACGCCCCAGGCGCACAACGGCTGCCGGCCGCCGAAGCGTCGCCGCGTCTGACCGCCTGACCACCGGCCCGGCGGCGACGTCGTCGGGCCCGCACGCTGCAGGACCCTGCCGGGCGGACGGATGCCCGGCAGGGAGTGATGCGTCATATGGCGGACGCACACCGAGAGGACACGAATCGTGCTCATCGCACAGCGCCCCACCCTGACCGAAGAGGTCATCTCCGAGAGCCGGTCCCGGTTCGTCATCGAGCCGCTGGAGCCGGGCTTCGGCTACACGCTCGGCAACTCCCTGCGCCGGACGCTCCTGTCGTCCATCCCCGGCGCCGCCGTCACGTCCATCCGGATCGACGGCGTCCTGCACGAGTTCTCCACCGTGCCCGGGGTCAAGGAGGACGTCACCGAGCTCATCCTGAACATCAAGGAGCTCGTCGTCTCGTCCGAGAACGACGAGCCCGTCGTGATGTACCTGCGCAAGCAGGGGCCCGGCACCGTGACCGGTGCCGACATCACGCCGCCCGCGGGCGTGGAGGTGCACAACACCGGCCTCCACATCGCCACGCTGAACGGCAAGGGCAAGCTCGAGATCGAGCTCACGGTCGAGCGGGGCCGCGGCTACGTCTCCGCACAGCAGAACAAGCAGTACGACGCCGAGATCGGCCGCATCCCGGTCGACTCGATCTACTCGCCGGTCCTCAAGGTCACCTACAAGGTGGAGGCCACCCGCGTCGAGCAGCGCACGGACTTCGACAAGCTGATCGTCGACGTCGAGACCAAGTCGGCCATCGCGCCCCGTGACGCGCTCGCGTCCGCCGGCAAGACGCTGGTCGAGCTGTTCGGCCTGGCCCGTGAGCTGAACGTCGAGGCCGAGGGCATCGAGATCGGCCCGTCGCCGACCGATGCCGCGCTTGCCGCCGACCTGGCGCTGCCCATCGAGGAGCTGCAGCTGACCATCCGGTCGTACAACTGCCTCAAGCGCGAGGGCATCCACACCGTCGGTGAGCTCGTCGCCCGGAGCGAGGCCGACCTGCTGGACATCCGCAACTTCGGTGCGAAGTCGATCACCGAGGTGAAGGAGAAGCTGGCCGGCCTGGGGCTGAACCTGAAGGACAGCCCGCTGGAGTACGACCCGTCCGCGTACTACGACGACGCCGAGTACCCCGAGGACGAGCTGTCCTGACCTGTCGGCCCGGCAGCGCCGGACCCGCGACCTTCCAGAACTCAAGGAGTAACGATCATGCCCACTCCCACCAAGGGCCCGCGGCTCGGTGGCGGTCCGGCGCACGAGCGGCTGATGCTCGCGAACCTTGCGACCAGCCTGTTCGAGCACCGTCGGATCACCACGACGGAGACCCGTGCCAAGCGGCTGCGGCCGCTGGCGGAGCGCCTCATCACGTTCGCCAAGCGCGGTGACCTGCACGCCCGTCGTCGGGTGCTGACGGTCGTGCGCGACAAGAACGTCGTGCACGAGCTCTTCACCGAGATCGCGCCGATGATGGCGGAGCGCCAGGGTGGCTACACCCGCATCACGAAGATCGGCCCGCGTAAGGGCGACAACGCCCCCATGGCCGTGATCGAGCTGGTGCAGGAGCGGCTCAGCCCGAAGCAGGCGACCGTCAAGGAGGCCGAGAAGGCCACCAAGAAGGCGGCGCCGAAGAAGAGCGCACCGGCAAAGGACGAGGTCACCGAGGCCGACACCGTTGCCGAGCCGACGAACGTCGAGCAGGTCGTCGAGGAAGCGTCCGAGGACGCCGACAAGGCCTGACCGCCCGCGTCGCAGAACGACCTCGAAGGGCCCGGACCGTCAGGTCCGGGCCCTTCGTCGTCCCCGGCGCGCGGCGCTAGCGTGGCTCTGTGACCGGCACCCCGGTGGTCCTGGTGCACGCGGCGCGCGTGTCCGCCACCATGTGGCGCGCCCAGCTCGACGCGCTGGCGCGCGCAGGCCGGGAGGCGGTCGCGGTCGACCTGCCCGGTCACGGCACCCGGCGGGCGGAGCGGTTCACCGTGGCGGCCTCGGTGGAGACGATCTCCGCAGCGATCGACGGCCTGGGTGGACGCGCGCTCGTCGTCGGGATCTCGCTGGGCGGCTACCTCGGCATCCACCACGCGGCGCGGCGACCCGATCAGGTGGCAGGACTGGTGGCGGGGGCCTGCTGCAGTGTGCCGGACCAACCGGCGACCTCGGCCTGGCAGACCGCCGTCCGGGGCTTCGGGCGCCTGCCGGACCGCGGGGCCTGGCTCAACCAGCAGCTCGTGGACCTCGCGCTCCCGCCCGAGGCCGCGGACGCCTGCGCGGCGGGCGGGTTCGCCCTGGACGTGATGGCGGACCTCCTCGCCGGCGTCCGACGCATCGACGTGCTCGACGACCTGAGGCGGGTTCGGTGCCCGGTCTGGCTGGTCAACGGGGGTCTGGACCACTTCCGTCTCCAGGAGCGCGCGTACCTCCGGGCGGCCCCCGACGCGCGGCTGGTGGTGCTGCGTGGGGCGACGCACCTGTCGAGCCTCGTCCGGCCCGTCGCCTTCACGCGCGTCGTGCTCGAGGCCCTGGCCGAGGTCGATGGCGGTGCCGGGGCGGACCGGCGGGGGCGGACGGCCGTCGCGTCCGAGGTGGGACGCCGCGTTCAGTACCGCTGACCGTGCGGGAGGGCCCAGGCGCGCACACCACCGACGATCCCGGCCGAGTTGGGCACGACGACGACGTCGTCCCCCAGGTCCGCGAGGACCGCCGGCCGGATCCGGCGCGAGTTGCCGCCACCGAGGTAGAGACGGTCCCAGCGGAACACCGGGCGCAGGCCCTCCACCGCGCGGCCGACCCGACGGGACCAGGCGGCGTCGCCCACGCGACGCCGCTCGTGCTCGCCCAACCAGCCGTCGTACGTCGTGCCCCGGCGCACGGGCGCGTGGGACAACTCGACGTGGGGCGCCAGCCGGCCGCCGTCGAACAGCGCCGAGCCGAGCCCGGTGCCGAGCGTCAGCACGAGCTCCACGCCGCTGCCGGCTACGACGCCGGCGCCGTGCACCTCGGCGTCGTTCAGGACGATCACCGGATATCCCAGGGCCGCCCGGAAGGCGGCCGCCATGTCCCGCCCGGACCAGGCATCCAGCAGCTCGGGCACGACGGCGGTGCGCGGCCCGCCGCGCGTGACGTAATGGGGCGTGGCGACGACGACGCCGTGGCGGATCATGCCGGGCATGCCGATCGTGGCGCGCCGCGCCCGCGGCAGCCGGGCGGCGAGCTCCCCGACCGTCTCGACGAGGCGCTCGGGTGGCAGCGGGTACGGCGTCGGGACGCGCATCGGCGGCACGTGCATGGTCCCAGCGGCATCGAGGACCGACGCCTTGATGCCGCTCCCGCCGCAGTCGACCGCGAGCGTCCGCGTCTCGCTCATGCGCCGAATCTACGGCGACCGGGTCAGAGGCCGCGCGTTCGCCGGGCGATGAAGGTCCCGGTTGCCGCGAGTGCCGCCAGGAGGGCCGAGCCGAACGCCCACCACCAGGCACTCGGGCCGTCGACGCTCACCGTCACGGGGACGTCCGGCCGTGGGACGGCCGCGTCGGCCCCCTCGTCGGACGCGCCGTCGCCGGAGCCCGCGTCGGCCGACGCGTCATCCGACCCTGCGTCCGACCCGACGTCCGCAGCGTCGCCTGACCCGGCACCGCCGTCGGCCGGGTTGGCCGAACCAGGCCCGGTCACCGCGTCGCGTCCGGCGCTCGCCCGACCGCCGGACGACCCCGCCGGCGGTGTCACCGATCCGCCGATCAAGGACCCGCCCGTCGCGGACCCGCCGGTGAGGAGCCCCGCCCCGCCGGTGCCCGGCAGCGCCGGGCGGTACGGCGGGGCCGGGATGGCCGTGACCGTCACCGTCACCTGGGCGCTCGCGACGCCGACGCCGTTGTCCGCCTCGACGGTCACGGCCCACGTGCCCACCGTGCCCGCGGCCGGAACGCCGACCACCCGACCGGTGCCGTCGCCGTCGTCCACGAACGTCACGCCCGCCGGCAGGCCGCCCACGACGCGCAGCGCCGGCGGCGTCGGCCAGCCGCCCTCGGCCGCAACGGGCACGGAGACCGGCTCACCGATGCGCACGCTCGCGCTGCCGCCGCGGACTGCCGTCACGGCCTCCTGGACGGTCACCGTCACGTCGGCGGCCACGGGATCGAGGACGCCGTTGTCGGCGGTCAGGCGCACGACGTGGCGGCCGCCGCTGCCGCGTGCCGGGGTGCCGGTGACCCGCCACGTGCCGGTGCCCTCGTCGACCAGTGTGAGGCCGGCCGGAAGGCCGGTGGCGGTGACGGTCGCGAGCGGGGCACCACCCACGCCGATCGCGCGGTCGACGGTCGAGCCGACCGCGGCCGCGAGCGGCTCCGTGCCTGTACGGAAGGCCGGGCGGGCGTCCACACGGACGCGCACCGTGACCTCGTCGCTCACGTCGGCGCCGTCGACGGCGTTCTTCGCCCGCACGGTGAGGACGTAGCTGCCGGCCGAGCCGGGCGCCGGTGTGCCGGCCAGGACCGGGTCGGCACCGGGGGAGCGCTGCAGGCTCATCCCGGGGACCTCGCCCGTGACGACGAGCGCCGGAACCGGGAACCCGGCCAGCGGGAGGCCGGTCGTGGCTGGCACGCCCTCGACGAGGGCGAGGTCGACGGTGTCGTCGGCGAAGGCTGCGCCCTGCTGCACGACCAGCGTGTAGGTCTCCGCGTCGGTGCCGTACTTGTTGGTCGCGCGAGCCGTCACGACGAACCGGCCGGCCACCGTCGGCGTGCCGGTCAGACGCGCCATGCCGCCGTCGGCGGACCACCTCAGACCCGCGGGCAGGTCGCCCACGACGTCCACGGTGGGGGGCGGGGTGCCGCCGATCGGCGCACTGAGGTCGACCGGCGTGCCGAGGGTCAGCTGGGCGGTGGCGCTCGGCGGGAGAACCGGGGTCGCCCCGACGGTCAGCGTGAGCGTGCGCGCGGCCCGCAGCCCGTTGTCGGCCGCGATCGTCACGGCGTACGTGCCGACCGCGGTGCGCGGCGGCGTCCCGACGACGCGCCAGTCGCCGGGCGTGTCCCCTCCGACGAGGGACAGGCCCGCGGGCAGGCCCGAGGCCGTCGCGAGAGCGGCGGGGCTGCCCGTCACGGTGACGGGGATGTCGACGGCGGCGTCCGCGAGCACGGTGCGCTCGCTCACGACGTCGATCACGGGCCGGTCGACCACCCGCACCGTGAGGGCGAAGGACGCACCGCCCGCCTCGATCGTGAGCGGGAAGACGCCGGCGCGCACCGGCGTCCCGTACAGCTCGAAGCCCCGGACGGTGTCCGTCCAGTCCGCCTGCTGGCTGTCGACGCCGGTGGGCCAGGCGCCGGTCCCGGTCAGGCCGATGCCGGTCGGTGCCGGGTAGCCGGTCCCGTTCACCCGGAGCGGCGTCATCACGGCGTGGGTCTCGAGGAGGATCTCGCTGGGCGCGGCGTCCCAGACGAAGGGGGCCGTGACAGCCAGGTCCAGGTCCTTCGTGACCCTCCCGTACGCGTTCTCGAGGGTCAGCACGACCGGGTTCCGGCCGAGGTCGGCTCGTGCCGCGGTGCCCGAGACCTGCCATGTCGTGGCGTCCACCTGGCTGAGCGTCAGGCCGTCCGGCAGCCCGACCGCCGTCACCGTCGGGCGGTCCCAGCCACCGGTGGTGAAGGTGTAGGTGCCCGCCGTGCCCGCGGCGAACGTCGCCGTCGGGAGCGGGCTGACGGTCGGCGGCGAGAGGACGACGACGACGAGCGTCGCGTCGTCGGACCCGTGGCTGTTCTCCGCGCGCACGACCACCTCGTACCGCCCGGAGCCGGCGTCGGCGGTGCCCGCCGCGGGCGAGCCCGAGAGGGTGCCGTCTGTGCGGAGCGTCACGCCCGTGGGCAGCGATCCGCTGAGCACCCGGACCGCCGCGGCCGGGTAGGCCGTCGCGGCGATGCCGCCGGTGGCGGCGGTGCCCTCGCGGAGCGTGACGGTGACCGGGGCGTCGGGCAGCACGGGGACCTGCCCGACCGTCAGTTGCACGACTGCGGACGTGCTGCCGGCGGTGCTCGTGGCGCCGACGGTCAGGTCGACGACGCCGGAGGCCGTCGGCACACCGCTCACGGTGACGCGGCCGGGGCCGGCAGACGCAGCGGTGAGGCCGTCCGGGAGCCCCGTCACGCTCAGCGTGGGGACGGGGAAGCCATCGGCGACGAACGTCGTGGAGAAGGGCGCGCCGACGACGGCGTCCAGGCTCGCCGGCTGCGAGACCAGGAGCGGGGGCGCGGTGACGGTGAGAGTGGTCGTCGCCGTCCCGGTCCCGAGCACGTTGTCGGCCTGGAACGTCACGTTGCGCGTGCCCATGGCGCTGCGGTCCGCGGCGCCGCGCACCGCCCAGACGCCATCGGTCTGGGTCAGGGCCAGCCCGGTCGGCAGACCCAGGGCGACCAGGCTCGGCGCCGGGTCGCCGGTGACGGTGACGGGCAGGACGAACGGGGCGCCCGCGCCGGTGGTCACGGTGGGCGCGGCGGTGACCACCGGCCGGCTCGCCACCCGCAGCGCGAAGGAGGCGGTGGCCGCCGGGCCGACGCCGTTGTCGGCCGTGACGGTGACGGTCGATGAGCCGGTCGACGACGGCGTCCCCGTGATGCGCGTGCCTCCGGTCGTGGGGACGGCCGTCAACCCGGCAGGCAGACCCGCGACGGACACCGTGGGTGCGGGGAAGCCCCCGGCGGTCACCTCGATCGCCGTGATGGGGTCGCCGACCGCGACCAGGGTGTCCGTGAGGGCAGGCAGCGTCGCGGGGCCGCGCACCGTGATGTCGAGCGTCGCGACCGCGGTGGCGAAGCCGTTGCTCACGGAAGCCGTGGTGACGACGTGCCCGGGCGTCGTCGGCTTGCCGGTGATGTGCACCGTGGCGCCGCTCACGGCGGCGGTAAGGCCGTCCGGGAGCGGTGGGGTGAAGGCGACGGACGTCGGGAGCGGGTCGCCGCTCACGGTCAGCGTCTGATCGAGGTCCACGCCGACCTGCCCGGTCAGCGTCGTGGTGCCCGTCAGCGTGGGCGGTGTGAAGACCTGGAAGGTCACGGTCTGCTGGCCGGTGAGCCAGTCGAGGGTCTTGGCGGCGACGGTGTACGTCCACGTGCCCGTCGTCGTCGGGGTGCCGGTGAAGGCGACGGAGGTGCCCGTCTGGGTCGCCGTCACGCCGGGCGGGAGCGACCCTGACGTCGTCACCGTGGGCCTGGGGTACCCGGTCGCCGTGACGGTCGCGGACACGGCCTGGCCGCGCTCCACGCGGATCTCGGACGGCCCGGTGAAGGACGGCACCGTGTAGGAGCTCTCGCGCGCGACCGCCGCGAGCCACTCGACGGTGATTGAGGCGCGGTCCTGGTTGCCGCTGGTGCCGACGAACAGGACGACGCGCGAGACATGCGTGAGGTCGCCGTTGCCCTCGAGGTACCGGGCGTCGTTGGGCCCGCTCTGGACGAAGTTCGTCACGAACGTGCCCGAGCCCGGGATGACGCCGGTGCCGCCGCGGGCCTTCGTCCGCCCGCTGCTGTCGTAGACGTACAGGCCCATCATGATCGGGTTGCTCAGCTTCTGCCCGGTGCTGTCCACTCCCGTGGCAGCCGAGTAGTCCAGCTGCATCTGCGTGAGGGTGCCGCCCTGGGTGAGGTCGACCGGCGTCGCGAAGGTCCAGGTGAGCTGGGCGTAGCGAGTACCGCCGCCGGGCGTCACGGAGATGGCGGTGCCGGCCGCGGTGTCCGTCAGCGTCGCGCCGTTCGCCTCGACGCTCCGGTTGCCGGGTGCGGGTGCCACGAAGTCGTCGACGACGTACGCCGGGCCCTCGGCGGATGCCGGGGCGCCTGCGGCCGCGACGCCGGACAGGCCGAGCACCAGGGCGACGATCGCCGACGGGACGCGTCGGCGGCGGGGGCGCCCGGGGCCGGCGGAGGGCGGTGCGGCGGGAGCGCTGCCGTGGGGTGCGGCGGGCAGCAGCGGGCGCGTGCGCGGGGACATGGCGACCTCAGTCCTCAGGGGGCTCGGCGGTGGGGACGTCGCCGAGAGGCAGGCGTGGGTGCGCCCGCGGCCCCGACTCTGCCAGGGCGCCTGCCCCGGATGGCAGGCGCGACGGCGATCATGAGACGGATTTCACCCGGTGCTCCTGCTGACGGCGGGGGCGTACCTGCCGATGAGTCACGCCCGCGGCACCCGCCGTGCCCGCCGTGCCCGCGGCACCCGCCGTGCCCGCCGTGCCCGCGCGGCGGGAGGGCCTAGCGTTGCCCCCGTGATCCGCGTGCGCCTGGACCTGTCCTACGACGGGACCGGCTTCGCCGGCTGGGCGACCCAGCCCGGTCTGCGCACGGTCCAGGGTTCCCTCGAGGCGGCGCTCGGCGTCGTGCTCCGCTGCGCCGAGCCGCGGCTGACCGTCGCGGGGCGCACCGACGCCGGGGTCCACGCCCGCGGTCAGGTCGCGCACCTGGACGTGCCGGTCGACGTCTGGGAGGCCGTCCGTGGCCGCATGACGGGCGAGCCGGGCGAGGTGCTGGTGCGTCGGCTCGCGGGCGTGCTGCCACCGGACGTCGTCGTGCACCGAGCCGCCCCTGCGCCCGCCGGCTTCGACGCGCGGTTCTCCGCGCTGAGCCGGCGGTACGCCTATCGGATCGCCGACGACCTGGCGAGCGTCGACCCGCTGCGACGGGCGCACGTGGTGCGTCACCGCGTGCCGCTCGACGCGGCGGCGATGGACCGCGCGGCACGGCCCCTGCTGGGCCTCAACGACTACGCGGCCTACTGCCGCCCGCGGCCCGGCGCCACGACCATCCGCACCGTCCAGTCGCTCGGCGTGACGAGGCCGGTGGACGGTCCCGACGCCGGTCTCGTCGTCGTCGCGGTCGCTGCGGACGCGTTCTGCCACACGATGGTGCGTTCGCTGGTGGGGGCGCTCACGACGGTGGGGGAGGGCCGACGGCCGGAGGAGTGGCCCGGCGAGCTGCTGGCCGGGCGCGCCCGGGCCAGCGTGGTCGCACCGGCCCACGGGCTGACGCTCGAGGAGGTCGGCTACCCCGCCGACGACGAGCTCGCCGCGCGGGCCGTGCAGACCCGGGCGCGGCGCACGGAGAGCGACGCCGACGCCGACGACGGCGCGTAGCCGTCCCGGTCAGGCGGGGCCCTGGTCCGGGTCCTCGTCCTCGACGACGTGCATCGCGGCCTCCTCGGCGCTGGCGGCCCCGCCGTCGATGCCCACGTCGACGGCCATCGTGTCCACGGTGTACATGCCGGACAGGTCGGCGTCGGTCGCGGCGAGCCGGCCGGCCCGGTCGGGCTCGCGCGCCCCGGCGTCGGGGCCGGGGTCGGTCTCCCAGACCTCGGGCTCCTCTTGCGCCAGACGGTCCGCCATGGACTCGCCGAGCTCGTTCTCGAGCTGGGTCTCGAGGCGGTGGCCGGACCGTCGATCCGGCGGCGAGTAGCCCTCGTCGAGGACGGAGTCCACGCCGCGGTCGAGGAGGGTGTCCTCCTGCTCGAGCTGGTCGGTGTCGCCCTCGGCGCCCGTCTCGGGATCGGCCGTCGTGCCGGGGGTGCCGCCGCTGTCGACGTCGCTGGGGCTGGTCATCTCTTCACCGTTGCACCGGCCGGTGGTGGTCGCATCCGGAGCCTCAGACCAGGAGCGCCACGGCGAGGCCGAGCATCACGACGGCGATCCCGGCGTCGAGGACGCGCCACGCGGCGGGACGGGAGAACAGCGGCCCGAGGCGCCCTGCGCCGAAGCCGAGGGCCGTGAACCAGGCGAGGCTGGCCGCTGCGGCACCGGCCGCGAAGACCCACCTGCCGCCCGCACCGTGCTGGTTCGCCATCGCACCCAGCAGCACCACGGTGTCCAGGTAGACGTGCGGGTTGAGGAACGTGAAGCCCAGGCACGCGAGCACGACGCCGCCGCGTGCGGCGGGTGTGGACGTGGCGGCCTCGAGGCGCCCCGGCCGCAGTGCCCGCCGGGCGGCCGTGGCACCCATCACGGCGAGGAACACGGCTCCGCCGACGCGCGTCGCGGTGAGCGCCACCGGGTGGCTCGTCACGAGCGCGCCGAGCCCGGCGACACCGGCCGTGATGAGCAGGGCGTCGGCGGCCGCGCACAGCGCGACGACGACGGCGACGTGCTCGCGGCGCAGGCCCTGGCGCAGGACGAACGCGTTCTGGGCGCCGATGGCGACGATGAGCCCGGCGGCGGCGAGGAATCCCTGGGCGGCGGTGAGCACGCCGACGACGCTAGGCGTCCCCTCCGATGAAGACCAGTTCATGTTTCTGACTGTGCATTAGCATCACTGATGATGAACCTGGACTGGGACCGCCTCGAGGCGCTCGCCGCCGTCGCGGAGGAGGGCAGCTTCGACGCGGCTGCCCGCCGGCTGCACGTCACGCCGTCGGCCGTCAGCCAGCGCATCAAGGCGCTCGAGCAGGAGGCCGGGCAGGTGCTCGTCCTGCGCAGCAGGCCGTCCCGGCCCACGGTTGCGGGGACGGCGCTCGTCCGCCTGGCGGGTCAGGTGGCTTTGCTGCGCGCCGACGTCGCGCGCGAGGTCACCGGCGCGGACGGCGTCGTGCGGCTGCCGGTGGCGGTCAACGCGGACTCGCTGTCCACCTGGTTCCCGGCGGCGCTCGCAGGTCTGCCGGACGGCGTGGTGGTGGACCTGCACCGGGAGGACCAGGACCACTCCGCCGAGCTGCTGCGCGACGGTGTCGTGATGGCTGCGGTCACCGCCGACGCGCGGCCCGTCCAGGGCTGCCGGGTCCGCCCGCTCGGGGCGATGCGGTACCTCGCGGTGTGCTCACCCGCGCTGCACGCCCGCTGGTTCGCCGGCGGCATCGCAGCGGGGCTCGCCGCCGCACCCACCCTGACCTTCAACCGCAAGGACGCGCTCCAGGAGCGGTTCGCCGCCCGGTGGCCAGGCGACAGGGCGTCGGTCCCGGCGCCACCGGTGCACCGCGTGCCGTCCTCCTCGGCGTTCGTCGAGCTCGTCGAGGCGGGCTTGGGCTGGGGGATGGTCCCGGAGGCGCATGCCGCGGATCGCCTCGCCGCGGGAAGCCTCGTGCGGATCGACGCCACCCCGCTCGAGGTGCCGCTGTTCTGGCAGCACTGGCGCCTGGACGCGCCCACGCTCGCCGACCTGACGGCGCGCGTCGAGCGGGCCGCGCGACGGGGGCTGCATCGAGGCCGCCCGGGGGCGCCCGCGTTTTGACCCTTCCCGAGGCGCCCGGGTACTCTGACATGTCGTTGTGCGTCCGACGTCGGCGCGCCCGGTTGACACGCATGCTCGCGCACTCGTGTTCGGACCAGGCGGCTCCACGGGTGCCGACGACGCACCCGACCCCCTCCTGAGGGGTCGAGACATCATCAGCTACACGAGACAGAGGCTACGACCGTGCGCACGTACACCCCGAAGCCCGGCGACGTCCAGGCGACCTGGTACGTCATCGACGCCACCGACGTCGTGCTCGGCCGGCTCGCCACCCAGGTCGCCACGCTGCTTCGCGGCAAGCACAAGCCCACGTTCGCCCCGCACGTCGACGGCGGTGACTTCGTTATCGTGGTGAACGCGGACAAGGTCGCGCTGACCGGCACCAAGCGCACGTCGAAGATGGCGTTCCGGCACTCCGGCTACCCCGGCGGCCTGCGGGCCACCGCGATCGGCGAGCTGCTCGAGAAGCGCCCGGAGCGCGTCGTCGAGACCGCGGTCCGTGGCATGCTCCCCAAGACGACGCTGGGCCGCAACCAGCTGCGCAAGCTCAAGGTCTACGCCGGTCCGGAGCACCCGCACACGGCGCAGCAGCCCAAGCCCTTCGAGATCACCCAGGTCGCCCAGTAGCCCTCGGCTGCTGACGAACACCACTTAAGGACGCGAGGAACACGTGGCCGAGACCACTGTCGAGATCGACGAGGGCGACGAGACGCCCACCAGCTACACCTCTGAGACGCCGGCCACCGCCGGTCGCGGCGCGTCGCTGACCGCGCCGGGCCAGGCGCTCGGGCGTCGCAAGGAGGCCGTCGCCCGCGTCCGCCTGATCCCGGGTACGGGTCAGTGGCGGATCAACGGCCGCACGCTGGAGGACTACTTCCCGAACAAGGTCCACCAGCAGATCGTCAACAGCCCGCTGAAGCTCGTCGACGTCGAGGGTCGCTTCGACGTCATCGCGCGGATCGCCGGCGGCGGCGTGACCGGCCAGGCCGGCGCGCTTCGCCTCGGCATCGCTCGGGCGCTCAACGCGATCGACGCCGAGCACAACCGCCCGGCACTGAAGAAGGCGGGCTTCCTGACCCGCGACCCGCGCGTGGTCGAGCGCAAGAAGGCCGGCCTCAAGAAGGCCCGCAAGGCGCCCCAGTACTCCAAGCGCTGACCTGATCCCGTCGCCCGGCCCCGGTGGTGCGCCATCGGGGCCGTGGCGTTTCTCCGGCACGAGCACGTGGGTGCCGCAGCCGCGAAGCGCGGTGTGGAACAGTCGGTGCACGACGAGGAGGTCTACGGATGGGGCGGTTGTTCGGAACCGACGGCGTACGCGGCATGGCGAACCGGGACGTGACGGCAGAGCTGGCACTGGATGTCTCGGTGGCTGCGGCCCACGTCCTTGGCGCTTCCGGCGCCTTCGACGGGCACCGACCCCGAGCCGTCGTCGGACGTGATCCGCGGGCATCGGGCGAGTTCCTCTCCGCCGCCGTGATCGCAGGCCTCGCGAGCGCCGGCGTCGACGTCATCGACGTGGGCGTCCTGCCCACCCCGGGCGTCGCCTACCTCACCGGTGCGCTCGGCGTCGACCTCGGTGTGATGCTCTCCGCCTCGCACAACCCCATGCCGGACAACGGCATCAAGTTCTTCACGCGCGGTGGGCACAAGCTTCCCGACGACGTCGAGGACGCCATCGAGCAGCGCATGGGTGAACCGTGGGAGCGGCCCGTTGGCGCCGCGGTCGGGCGGGTCAACGCGGACCCCGGTATCGCCGAGGAGCTCTACGTCGCGCACCTGATCGAGACGCTGCCGCAGGCGGTCGCGGGGCAGGGCCTCGCCGGCCTGCGCATCGCGGTCGACTGTGCGAACGGCGCGGCCAGCTCGGTCGGACCCAGCACGCTGCGTGCCGCAGGCGCGGACGTCGTCGTGATCAACGCGTCCCCCGACGGCCGCAACATCAACGAGAAGTGCGGCTCCACGCACATGGAGCCGCTGCGCGCCGCGGTCGTCGCGGCGGGCGCCGACCTCGGTGTCGCGTTCGACGGCGACGCCGACCGGTGCCTCGCGGTCGACGCGACCGGCGAACTGGTGGACGGCGACCAGATCATGGGCATCCTCGCCGTCGCGCTGCGGGACCGTGGCGAGCTGGCGCACGACACCCTGGTCACCACGGTGATGAGCAACCTCGGCCTCACGCTCGCGATGGAGGCCGCCGGCATCACGACGGTCCAGACCGCCGTCGGCGACCGGTACGTGCTCGAGGCGATGCGCGGCGGCGGCTTCGGCCTGGGCGGCGAGCAGTCCGGGCACCTCGTCATCGCCGCCCACGCGACCACCGGTGACGGCGTCCTGACGGCGCTCCAGCTTGCGTCCCGCATGGCGGAGACGGGCCGCACGCTCGCCGACCTGGCCGGCTCGGTCGCCAAGCTGCCGCAGATCCTCGTGAACGTGCCCGGTGTCGACCGGACGCGCGCCGACAGCGACGAGGGCCTGCAGGCCGCCGTGGCTGTGGCGACGTCCGAGCTCGGGACCTCCGGGCGCGTCCTGCTGCGGCCCTCGGGCACGGAGCAGGTCGTCCGCGTCATGGTCGAGGCGGCGACCGCCGACGTCGCGACGCGCGTCGCGACCGAGCTCGCCGAGGTGGTGCGCGAGCGGCTCGCGCTGTGACGGACCTGCGTGCCGCCGTCGAGGCCCTTCTCGCGGTCCCGACGCCTTGGCCGATCGCCGTCGCCGGCCACCCGGTGCTCCGTCGTGCGGCGGCGCCCTACGCGGGTGGCTTCGACGACCTGCTTCCCCAGCTCGTCGCAGGGATGCGCGTCACCATGCGGGAGGCGCCGGGGGTCGGGCTCGCCGCGCCGCAGGTGGGGCTCGGCCTCGCCCTCGCGGTGCTCGAGGACCCCGGCGCGGTGGACGCCGAGACGGCCGAGGCGCGGGAGCGGTCGGGCCTGCCGTTCCGCGTCCTCGTGAACCCGGCTTACGAGCCAGTCGGCGACGGGCGTGCGTCGTTCTACGAGGGCTGCCTGAGCGTGCCCGGCTGGCAGGCGGTGACGCCGCGCTGGCGGTCCGTCCGGGTGACCGGCACGGACGAGACGGGAGTCGACGTCGACGAGGTCGTGCACGGCTGGTCCGCGCGGATCGTCCAGCACGAGACGGACCACCTCGCGGGCCGCCTCTACCTCGACGTCGCACAGCTGCGCTCGCTCGTCGTCGGGCGCGACGCGGCCGGGTGGTCGCACGACCTCACGCCGACGCGGGCGGCCGCCGCCCTCGGCTTCGAGCTGCCCTGACGTCGGACGACGTGGCTCGTCGCGTCGTCCCCGAGGCCGATGCCGGGGCCCGCACACTCCGGGTGCGGTCCGGGTGGACCCCCATATCGTTGGCCGTGCGGGTGTCGTACGGTGGCCGGAGCGGGCCGAGACCCGGTCCGGAGAGAGGCGGCGAGCGTGGACGCGGTGAACGACTGGGCGATCGCGCTCGCGGGGACGCCGTGGGTGTTCCTGGCCGTGTACCTCTTCGCCACCATCGACGGCTTCTTCCCGCCCATCCCTAGCGAGTCGGTCATCATCGCGCTCGCCACGCTCTTCGTCCAGGACCGGTCCGCGGACTTCTGGATCCTCGGGGCGGCGGCCGCCGCGGGGGCGTTCAGCGGCGACCAGATCGCCTACGAGATCGGCAAGCACATCCCGGTCCGCCGCATCCGCTTCATGAGGAGCGACCGGGCGGTGAAGGCCATCGACTGGGCGGAGCAAGCGCTCGAGCGGCGCGGCGGCTCCTTCATCATCGCGGCGCGCTACATCCCGATCGGACGTGTGGCGGTGAACATGACGGCCGGCACGACCGGGTACCCGCGGATGCGGTTCACCGGGTTGGCGGCGATCGCCGCGGTCAGCTGGTCCGCCTACTCGGTGGTGCTCGGCATCGGCGCCGGCGTGTGGCTGAAGAACCACCCGACACTCGCGCTCGTCGTCGGCGTCGGGGCGGGACTCGTCCTCGGCGTCGTGGTGGACCGCGGGCTCGCCATGCTGCGGAGCCGCCGGGGGCGACGGGTCGTCGCCGAGGCCTCCGGCGTCCTCGTGACGGCCGCGGAGGCCGAGCCGGAGCCGGAGCCGCTCGGCGCGGGCGCAGCCGAGTAGCCCACGGCCGCTCAGAGCTTGCGCAGCCGCACCCGCTCGACGGCGTGGTCGGGGCCCTTGCGCAGCACCAGGGTCGCGCGGCCCCGCGTGGGCAGGATGTTCTGCTCCAGGTTCGGGGCGTTGATGGCGTCCCAGATCTCCCGCGCCCGCGCGACGGCCTCGGCGTCGGACAGGGTGGCGAACCGCCGGAAGTACGACTCGGGCTGCGCGAACGCCGTCTGGCGCAAGGACAGGAAGCGGTCGACGTACCACTGGCGGACGTCGTCGGTACGGGCGTCGACGTAGATCGAGAAGTCGAAGTAGTCGCTCACCGCGAGGCTGGACTCGCCGGCGGCCGTGGGGTGCGCCGGCTGCAGCACGTTGAGGCCCTCGACGATGAGGACGTCCGGGCGCCGCACCACCACGTGCTCCCCGGGCACGATGTCGTACGTCAGGTGCGAGTACAGGGGCGCCCGCACCTGGTCCCGCCCCGCCTTCACCGCGGCGAGGAAGCGCAGCAGGGCGCGGCGGTCGTACGACTCCGGGAAGCCCTTGCGCTCCATGAGGCCCCGCCGCTCGAGCTCGGCGTTGGGGTGCAGGAACCCGTCGGTGGTGATCAGCTCCACGTGCGGGGTCTCGGGCCAGCGCGCGAGCAGCTCACGCAGGACGCGCGCCGTCGTGGACTTCCCGACGGCGACGGACCCGGCGATACCGATGACGTACGGCGTCAGCGGCTTGTTCTCGCCGAGGAACGTGGTCGTGGCGTCGTGCAGGCCAGCTGTGGCACGCACGTAGAGGTTGAGCAGGCGCGAGATCGGCCGGTAGACCGCGTCCACCTCCGCGAGGTCCACCGGGTCGCCGAGGCCGCGCAGGCGGGTGACGTCGGCGTCGGTCAGGGGGAGCGGGGTGGCCGCGGACAGGCGGCTCCAGGCTCGCCGGTCGAGATCCACGTAGGGGGTGGGGAGGTCGGCCACTGCGCCAGTCTGCCGCAGGCGGGGGCGACCGAGGGCGTCGCAGGGCCCGTCTAGACTCGCCCCATGTGTGGAATCGTCGGATACGTCGGAGCCGGTGACCCGAGCGAGCGTCCGCTGGACGTCGTCATGGGCGGGCTGAAGCGGCTGGAGTACCGGGGCTACGACTCGGCTGGTGTCGCGCTGGTCGTGCCGGGCCTCGACCGCCTCGCCACCATGAAGCGCGCGGGCAAGCTCGGCAACCTGGTGGCGGCGCTCGAGGAGAGCCCGCTGCCCACGGCGACGGCCGCGATCGGCCACACCCGGTGGGCAACCCACGGCGCACCGACCGACGTGAACGCCCACCCGCACCTGTCGGCCGACGGCCGGCTCGCCGTCATCCACAACGGCATCATCGAGAACTTCGCCACGCTGCGGGCCGAGGTCGAGGCGTCGGGCGTCCGGATGGTGTCCGAGACGGACACCGAGGTCGTGGCGCACCTGCTCGCGGCGGAGTTCGCGCGCAGCGGGGATCTGGCGGCGGCGCTCAGCGCGGTCGCACCGCGACTGCGCGGCACCTTCACGCTGCTGGCCGTGCACGCGGACGTGCCCGACGTCGTCGTCGGCACGCGGCACGACTCGCCCCTGGTCGTGGGGCTGGGCGAGGGCGAGAACTTCCTGGGGTCCGACGTCGCCGCGTTCATCGCGCACACGCGCGACGCGATGGAGCTGGGCCAGGACCAGGTCGTCACCATCACCCCGACGTCGGTGACGGTGGCGGACTACGCGGGCATGCCTGTCGAGGCGACGCGGTACACGGTCGACTGGGACGCGAACGCCGCGGAGAAGGGCGGCTTCCGGTCGTTCATGGACAAGGAGATCCACGACCAGCCGCAGGCGGTCGCGGACACCCTGCTGGGCCGCATGACGCCGGACGGGCGCCTCACGCTGGACGAGATCCGCGTCGACGAGGCGGTGCTGCGTCAGATCGACAAGATCATCGTCATCGCGTGCGGCACCGCGGCGTACGCCG
Source organism: uncultured Actinomycetota bacterium (assembly GCA_963807045.1). Lineage (GTDB taxonomy): Bacteria > Actinomycetota > Actinomycetes > Actinomycetales > Cellulomonadaceae > Actinotalea. Next base: position 2,046,906 of record CAWDZL010000002.1, read on the forward strand.
GGCAGGTGGCCAAGTACGCGATCGAGCACTGGTGCCGCATCCCGGTGGAGGTCGAGCTCGCGCACGAGTTCCGCTACCGCGACCCGGTCGTGAACTCCAAGACGCTGGTGGTCGCCGTCTCCCAGTCGGGCGAGACGATGGACACGATCATGGCGGTGCGGCACGCGCGCGAGCAGGGCGCCACCGTGCTGGCGATCGTCAACACGCACGGGTCGACCATCCCGCGTGAGTCGGACGCCGTGCTCTACACGCATGCGGGGCCCGAGGTCGCCGTCGCGTCGACGAAGGCGTTCCTCGCGCAGATCACGGCCGCCTACCTGCTCGGCTTGTACCTCGCTCAGCTGCGTGGGACGAAGTTCAGCGACGAGATCGCGGAGACCCTCGAGGACCTGCGGCAGATGCCGGAGAAGATCGCGAAGGTCATCGCGGGCGCCGGGCGCGTGCGCCAGATCGCACGGTGGATGGCCGACACGTCCTCGGTGCTCTTCCTCGGTCGGCACGTCGGGTACCCGGTGGCCATGGAGGGCGCGCTCAAGCTCAAGGAGCTCGCGTACATCCATGCCGAGGGCTTCGCCGCGGGCGAGCTCAAGCACGGTCCGATCGCGCTGATCGAGCCGGGCCAGCCGGTGTTCGTCATCGTGCCGTCGCCGCGCGGCCGGGATTCCCTGCACGGCAAGGTCATCTCGAACATCCAGGAGATCCGGGCCCGCGGGGCTCGCACCCTCGTGATCGCCGAGGAGGGCGACGACGACGTGCTGCCGTTCGCGGACGAGGTGTTCTTCGTGCCGCAGACGCCGGTGCTGCTCGCGCCGCTCGTCTCCGTCGTGCCGCTGCAGATCTTCGCGTGCGAGCTGGCGACGGCGCGCGGCCTGGACGTGGACCAGCCGCGCAACCTCGCCAAGTCCGTCACCGTCGAGTGAGGCGCGGGCGCGCGTGAGCGTCGTCGGGGTGGGGATCGACGTCGTTGACGTCGCTCGCTTCCTTGCGACGCTGGAGCGCGCGCCGGGGCTGCGGGAGCGCCTCTTCACGCCCGACGAGCGCGGCGTGCCCGGTGCGTCGCTCGCGGCGCGGTTCGCGGCCAAGGAGGCCCTGGCCAAGGCACTGGGCGCGCCCGGCACGATGCACTGGCACGACTGCACGGTGCGGCGCGTGCTCGGCGGGCCGCCGGAGCTCGACGGTGACCGGGACCGTCGCGGCGCGCGCGGCTGAGCTCGGGGTGGCGCGGTTCCACCTCTCGTTGTCGCACGACGCCGGGATCGCGTCGGCCGTGGTGATCGCGGAGTCCTAGGACGGGGCTCGGGCGAGGCCGGGTTGCCCGTGTCAGCGGCGCCAGAGGCCCGCCCAGAGGAAGTCCTGGCCGAACGTCGGGGCGTCGTCGGGCATCGCGCGCATGTGGCGGAGGTCCAGCTCGGTGAGGTCGGCGAAGAGGTGGCGGAGGTCGTCGGCGGCGTAGGCCAGGCCGCCGCCGAGGTGGCCGGTCCGGTACAGGTCGACGTCGGGCGCAGTGGTGCCCGTCGCATCAGGGGCGCCGTCGGCGGCGAAGCAGGCGAGACCGAAGCGGCCACCGGGCGCGAGCGCGCGCTCCAGCAGCGCGCGGTAGCTCACCCGCCGATGCGGCGGCAGGTGGTGCAGGCAGCCGCTGTCGTAGACGAGGTCGTAGGGCGTCCCAGCCGCCCATCGGAGGGCGTCCGCCCGCTCGAAACGCACGACGACGCCGGCCTCCGCCGCGCGCTCGCGGCCCCAGGTGAGCGCGGCCGCGGAGAGGTCCAGGGCATCGACCTCGGCCCCCTGGCGCGCGAGCCAGACGGCGTTGCGTCCGGGGCCGCAGCCGAGGTCCAGCACCCTGGTGCCGGGGCGGACGTCCAGGAGCCCGGCGTCGTGCCACGCGACGAGGCTCTCGTCCGGGGCGTCCCGGAAGAACGGGACGGGTCGCTTGCGGTCGCCGTAGAAGCCGTCCCACCAGGCTGCGCCGCCGCGCGCGGACCACCGGTCGGCGGCCTCGTCGAACAGGAGATCGAGGAGGTCGAGCGCGTCATCGGCGGTCCGCACCCAGCGGGTGCGCCCGTCGTCGGGAAGAAGCGTCTGACCTGCGGATTCGTCGCTCGAGTGCACGGTCCATCCTACCGGGGACGGGGCCCGGACGTCCCGCACGGTGCGGGCCGGCGGTCAGCGCAGAGCGGGTGCCACCTCGCGCTCGAACAGCTCGATACCCGAGGTGTCGTACGCCGCCTCCTGGAAGTACGTGATCGCGTACCCGAGGCCGAGGCCCCGCAGCTCGGTGAGCTTGGCGATGATCTGCTCCGGCGTCCCGACCAGCGGGCCGTTGCGGAACGAGGCGACCTGCTCGTCGGCGCGGTGGGGCAGGACCCGGCGGAAGTGGTCGCCGATCCAGGCGAGGCGGTCCTCGACGTCGGCCTGCGTCTCGCCGATCACCACGTTGTAGTTGGCGGAGCGCACGATCTCGCCGAAGTCGCGCCCGAGGTCGCGGCAGTGCTGCTCCAGGACCGCGGACTTGTGGGCGAACCCCTCCGGGGTGCCGTCGATGTTCGCGTAGTCGCCCACCCGGGCGACGATGCGGAGAGTCTTCTTCTCGCCGCCGCCGGCGATCCAGAGCGGGATGTGCGGTGCCTGGAGCGGCCGCGGGTAGACACGCGCGCCGTCGACCTGGAAGTACTTCCCGTCGAGCGTCGCCTCGCCCGTCTGCCACGCCTGCTTCATGATCTGCACGCCCTCGTCGAGCGCACCGATCCGGTCGCCCGCGCCGGGGAAGCCGTAGCCGTAGGCGCGCCACTCGTGCTCGTACCAGCCGGCCCCGATGCCCATCTCGACGCGGCCGCCGCTGACGACGTCGACGGTCGCGGCGACCTTTGCCAGGTAGGCGGGGTTCCGGTACGCCATGCACGTGCACATCTGGCCGAGCCGCACGCGCGACGTCGTCGCCGCGAAGGCCGCCATGAGGGTCCACGCCTCGTGCGTGGCGTCCGTGGTGGGCTCGGGGACGGTGTGGAAGTGGTCGTAGACCCAGACCGACTCGAAGGTGTTGCCGGCGTCGGCCCGCTGCACCAGTGCGTTCATCGCGGCCCACTGCTCGGCCGGGTCGATGCCGACGAGGTCCATCCGCCAGCCCTGCGGGATGAAGAGTCCGAATCGCATGGCGACACCCTACGTCCGGATCGATTCGACCCGCGCGGCGAGCGAGCGGGCCTCGCACCAGCGAGTCGGCTCAGCGCGCCTGTCCGACGACGCGCAGGACGGCGGGGAGCACGTCGTCGAGGCTCCGCTCGGGCTGGAAGGCGAGCCACTCAAGGCCCGCCACGAGTGTCGCGCCGAACAGGGCGCTGCCGGCCAGGCCGGCGTCGCGCGGGTCGGCGTCCGGGTCGGTGGCGGCGACGGCAGCGACGAAGATCGCCATCGCCTCGTCGTGCACGAGGCGGATGGAGTCCTGCCAGTCGCGCCCGGTGCGGAACACCTCGGCGGTGAGCACCTTCGCGAACGCCGGGTGGTCGTGCACCTGCAGGAGGAGCTCCGCGACGAGAGCCTCCGCGGCAGGCCGCTCCGGGTCGCGGTCGAGCGCCGCCCGGAGCCCGACCGTGAGTCGCGTGACGCCCTCGGCGAGGACGGCCGAGAAGAGATCGGCCTTGGACCCGAAGTTGTAGTAGACGGAGCCCTTGGCGACGTGTGCGGCCTCGGCGATCTCGTCCACCGAGGTGGCCGAGAACCCGCGCTCGGCGATGAGTTGCACGGCGGCGTCGATGATCTGCCGTCGGGTGGCACCGCCGAGCGCGGGGGAGTCGGTCATGGTTCCCAGCCTCTCAGAGCGCCAGGGCCGGGTGGAGCCGCGACAGCGTCCAGGTGCGCATCCGCCCGGCGCGCCACGAGGTCACGGCGAGCGACCCGACGAGCACGCCCACGAGCACCGCCACCGAGCCCCAGAGCCGCGCGTCGTAGCCGCCGGTGATGACCTCACGCAGGCCGGTGACGGCGTAGCTCATCGGGAGGAAGGGGTGGATGGCCCGGAAGAACGCCGGCGTGGTCTCGACCGGGTAGGTGCCGCCCGACGAGGCGAGCTGCAGCATGAGGAGCGCCAGGATCGTGACCTTGCCGGCGGCCGACCCGAGCAGCGCGGTGAGCATCTGCTGCAGCGCGACGAACGCCAGGCCGACCAGCAGCGTGAAGCCGAGGGTGCCGGCCACCGTCGCCATGTCGAGGTGCAGGCCGAGCTTGAGCACGGTCATCATCACGGCCACCTGCCCGACGCCGAGGATCGCGGCCGGCAGGAAGCCCGCCATGGTCGCGCGCAGGCCGCTCGCGGGGCTGGCCAGGGCGCGGGTCGGCAGCGGGCGGAGCAGCAGCCACGTGATCAGCGCGCCGACGAACAGCGCCAGTGAGATGAAGAACGGCGCGAAGCCCTCGCCGAAGCCTTCGGCCTTGACGGTGTGCTGCTCGTCCAACGTGACCGGCGTGGCGATGACGTCGCCGCGCGCCTGGCGCAGGGTGTCGTCGTCGTCCGGGACGGCGGCCGCGCCGTCCGCGAGGCCCGTGGCGAGGGTGCCGGCGCCGTCCGCGATCTGGCCGCCGCCGTCGGCGAGCTGGTGCGCGCCGCCGGCGAGGGTGGTCGTGCCGGTGGCAAGGGTCTGGGAGCCGTCGGCCAGGTCGGCCGTGCCGCCCGCCAGGGTGGCGGCGCCGGACGCGAGCGTCGACGTGCCGGACGCGAGGCTCGCGGCGCCGTCGGCGAGGCTGGCGGTGCCGGTGGCGAGCGTGGCCGTGCCGGACGCGAGGGTCGACGTGCCGCTGGCGAGGGTGGCTGTGCCACCGGCCAGCGTGGCCGCGCCGGTGTGCAGCTGCCCGAGCCCGGCATCGAGACCGGCGGCGCCCTTCGCGACCCGCGTGGCGCCGTCCTGCAGCGCTGCGAACTGGGTGCTGAGCGTCGTGGTGTTGATCGCGCCCAGGCCCTGCGCTACGGCAGACAGCTCGGCGTAGGCCCTGGCGGCGCCCGCGTCCCCGGCGTCCGCGAGGGGCTTGAGGTAGGTCAGGGCGTCGGCCAGCGCCGGCTTCGCGGCGCCGAGAGACCCGGCGGTCGCCTGGATCGTGGCCGCCGCCTGGTCGACACCGGCCTTCACGCCGGCCGCCCCCTGGTCGAGGAGCGTGGCGTTGTCGGCGGCCGTGCCGAGCCCGCTCGCCAGCTGGGCGCTGCCCGAGGCCGCCAGGGCGGCGCCGTCGGCGACCGAACGGGCGCCGGTGCTGAGCTGGGCGGCGCCACCGGCCGCCGAACGCGCGCCGGCCGCCACCTGGCTGGCGCCTCCTGCGGCGGATCGGGCGCCGGTGCTGAGCTGCGCGGCGCCGTCGGCCGCACGGTCCGCACCCGCAGCGAGCTGGGTGGCGCCCGCTGCTGCGTCGTCCGCGCCGGACGCGAGCTGCGTCGCGCCGTCGGTGAGCTGGTTCGCGGCGTCCTCGAGCGTCACGGCACCGTCGGCGGCCGTCGTGAGGCCGTCGCGGGTGCTGCCCAGGCCGACGAGCAGCGTGCCGACCGCCTTGTCCCCGAGGGTGGCGCGCACGGCGTCGTTCACGGCGATCATCGCGCTGTGGCCAAGCGTGTCGGCGAGGAACGAGTTGCCGTCGTCGTAGGTGACCTGGATCCGGGCCTGCTCGGGCTCGTCGCCGGCCGCCGAGACGACCGCGGCCGAGAAGTCGGTGGGCAGCGTCACGGCGAAGTAGTAGCGACCGTCGGCGACGCCTTCCTTCGCGTCCTGCGCGTCGGTGGTCACCCAGTCGAGGCTCCCGTCCTCGACGAGGCGGTCGGTGACGTCGGCGCCGGCGTGCACGGGCGTGCCGTCGGCGAGAGCGGCGGGTCGGTCGGCGTCGACGAGCGCGACGGGCAGGCGGTCCATGCGCCCCGTCGGGTCCCAGAAGGCCCACAGGTACAGGGCGCCGTAGAGCAGCGGGATGAGGACGAGCGCGATGATCGCGACGGTCGGCAGGAGGCCGCCGCGGAAGCGGCGCAGCTCGGTGCCGGTGGAGGTCAGGGCAGGCATGGGGTGGGTCCGATCTCAGAAGTCGTTGGCGTGCGGGCCGGTCGCGAGGAAGACCTCGTTCGGCGTGGTGGTCCAGGTGAAGCGGCGAACCTCGTCGAGCGAGGCGACGGCGGCTACGACGGTGATCCCCGCGGCGGCGATCGCCTCCAGGCGGGACCAGACGAACTGGCGACGCTGCGTGTCGTGGACCTGGTCGACGTCGTCCACGACGAGCAGCTCGGGGCGCTGCGTGAGTGCGAGCGCGATGCGCAGCAGCATCACGTCGACCTCGTCGAGGTCGTGCACCCGGGCGTCGGCGCGGGGCACCGGGCGGTCGCCGTAGACGGCGGCGGTGCGGCGCTCGAGGGTCGACTGGTCGACCTGCGGGACCCGGCGGTACCAGGGGCTGAGCCACGCGATGCGCTCGCGCAGCACGGCGGCCACCGTGACCGACTCGTCCAGCTCGTCGATGCCGGCGAAGCCCGCGATGGCGGCCCGGCGCTGAACCGCGCGGCGGCGCCGGGGCAGGGGCTCGTCGAGGACGACGAGGTCGCCGCCCCGGTCCGGGACCATGCGGCCCGCGAGGGTCAGCAGGAGGCTGGATCGGCCGCCGCCCTGCGGGGCGTGGAGGACGGTCAGTGTGCCGGTGGGGACGTCGAGGTCGACCGGGCCGTAGACGACGCCGCGGTGACCGTGGAGGGCGAGGCCTCTCGCCCGGACGGCCAGCGCGGTGCCGGCGTGGTCGGTGCTTCGGTCGGAGGACTGCAGGGCGGTCATGGCTTCCTCGTGGCATCTCGTCGAACCGAGCGACCGTCGTTGAACTGACCGGTCAGTACAAACATAGGACGACGATCCGAGGACGGCAAGGCGAAAGGTCCCGGGCGGCCGGGGCGCGGGGGCCTGCAGTGGGCGCGCGGGCCTGCAGGGGGCGGGTCAGGCGGGGGTGTAGCCGAGGTTCGGCGCGAGCCAGTGCTCGGCCTCGGCAACCGTCCAGCCCTTGCGGGCCGCGTAGTCGGCGACCTGGTCCGCGCCGAGGCGCCCGACGGCGAAGTAGCGCGCGCCGGGGTGGCCGAAGTACAGGCCGGAGACCGCCGACGGCGGCGTCATCGCCCACGAGGTCGTCAGCTCGATGCCGACCTCCTCGGGCCGGAGCAGCGCGAAGATCGTCTCCTTCTCGCTGTGGTCGGGCTGCGCCGGGTAGCCCGGAGCCGGCCGGATGCCCGCGTAGCGCTCCTTGACCAGCTCGTCGACCGGCAGCGCCTCGTCCGGCGCGTAACCCCACACGTCGGTGCGCACGAGCCGGTGCAACCACTCGGCGAACGCCTCCGCGAGCCGGTCGGCAACCGCCTTGACCAGGATCGACGTGTAGTCGTCACCCGCCGCCTCGTACCGTGCGGCGAGCTCGACCGCCCCGTGGATGCCGACCGCGAACCCGCCGACGTGGTCACCTGCGGGCGCCACGTAGTCGGCGAGCGCCGCGTAGTCGCCGGCGCGCTCGCGCTGCTGGCGCAGCGTGTGCAGGACGGCGGCGGGCACGCCCGGTGCCCCGCCCGCGGGCGCGCCGTCGGGGTACAGCTCGACGTCGTCGCCCACCCGGCGCGCGGGCCACACCGCGACGACGCCCCGCGCCTGCAAGGAGCCGTCGGCGATCACTGCGTCCAGCAGGGCGCGTGCGTCGGCGAACAGCGCGCGGGCCTGCTCGCCCTGGCGTGGGTCATCCAGGATCCGCGGGTACGTGCCGCGCAGCTCCCAGCCGGTGAAGAGCGGGGTCCAGTCGATCACCTCGGCGAGCTCGGCGATCGAGGGCTCGACGACGTGACGACCGGGTCGGCGCGGCGCGGGCGGCGTCGGCGGGGCCAGGCGGACGGCGCGTTGACGGGCGTCCGCGAGCGGCACCAGGACGTGCTCGCGCTCGGCGTGCCGCTCGCGCAGCTCGGCGTACTCGGCGGCCGTGCGCTCGGCGAACGCCTCGGGCTGGCTCAGCAGCTCGGCGACCACGCCGACGGCGCGGCTCGCGTCGAGGACGTGCACGACGGCGCCGTCGTAGGCGGGCGCGATCTTCACGGCGGTGTGGGCCCGGCTCGTGGTCGCACCACCGATGAGCAGGGGGCGGTCCAGGCCGCGCCGCTGCATCTCGGCGGCCAGCGCCACCATCTCGTGCAGGCTCGGCGTGATGAGGCCGGAGACACCCAGGACGTCCGCGTCCAGCTCCGCCGCGGCAGCCAGGATCTTCTCGGCCGGGACCATGACTCCGAGGTCGTGCACCTCGTAGCCGTTGCAGGCCAGCACCACGCCGACGATGTTCTTGCCGATGTCGTGGACGTCGCCCTTCACGGTGGCCAGGACGATGGTGCCCTTGCCGCGCGCCGACCCGCCGGCGGCCACGAGCGCCGCCTTCTCGGCCTCCAGGTGCGGGGTGAGCTGGGCGACCGCGGCCTTCATCACGCGCGCAGACTTCACGACCTGCGGCAGGAACATCCGCCCGGCGCCGAACAGGTCGCCGACCTCGTTCATGCCGTCCATCAGCGGGCCCTCGATGACCGCCAGAGGCGAGCCGAGGCTCGCGGAACGCCTCCTCGGCGTCGGCGGCGACGTGGTCGACGACGCCGTGCACCAGGGCGTGCCGCAGGCGCTCGCCCACGGGCGCGGCGCGCCAGGCCTGCGCAGCGGGGGCGTCCTTGGTGACGGCCTTGTAGGAGTCGGCCAGGGCGATGAGCCGCTCGGTCGCGTCCGGTCGCCGCGCCAGGATCACGTCCTCGACGGCCTCCCGCAGCGCGGGTTCCAGGTCGGCCTCGACCGTGAGCATGCCCGCGTTGACGATGCCCATGTCGAGCCCGGCCTCGATCGCGTGCCGCAGGAAGACGGCGTGCATGGCCTCGCGCACGTGGTTGTTGCCCCGGAACGAGAACGACACGTTCGAGATGCCGCCGCTGGTCAGCGCGCCCGGCAGGTGCTGCTTGATCCAGCGCACGGCCTCGATGAAGTCGACGGCGTAGTGGTCGTGCTCGGACATGCCGGTCGCGACCGTGAGCACGTTCGGGTCGAAGATCACGTCCTGCGGCGCGTACCCCGCCTGCTCGGTGAGCAGCCGGTAGGCGCGGGTGCACACCTGCGTACGGCGCTCCAACGTGTCGGCCTGCCCGTGCTCGTCGAACGCCATGACGACGACGGCGGCGCCGTAGCGCTGGATGCGTCGCGCACGTTCGAGGAACCGCTCCTCGCCGTCCTTCAGCGACAGCGAGTTCACCACGGCCTTGCCCTGTGCCCGGCGCAGTCCGGTCTCCAGGACCGCCCAGTCCGAGGAGTCGATCATGAGCGGAACGCGGGCGATGGCCGGCTCCGAGGCCAGGAGGTTGAGGAACCGGCCCATGACCTCCGGACCGTCGAGCATGGCGTCGTCGACGTTGACGTCGACGATCTGCGCGCCCCCCGCGACCTGCTGCGCCGCGATGGCGACGGCCGCGTCGTCGTCGCCCGCCAGCATCGCCTTGGCGAAGCGGGGGCTGCCCGCGATGTTCGTGCGCTCGCCGACGTTCACGAACGCGATCTCGTCGGTCAGTGTGAAGGCGTCCAGGCCGGACAACCGCAGCCGGGGTTCGCGCGTCGCCGGAACACGCGGGGCCACGCCCGCGACGGCGTCGGCCATCGCCCGGATGTGTTCCGGAGACGTGCCGCAGCAGCCGCCGACGACGTTCACCAGCCCCTCGCGGGCGAAGTCGCCGACGGTCCGGGCCATCTGCTCGGGCGTCTCGTCGTACTCGCCGAACGCGTTGGGCAGGCCGGCGTTCGGGTGCACCGACACGAGCGCACCCGTGGCCGCCGCGAGCTCGCGCAGGTGCGGTCGGAGCAGCTCGGCCCCGAGGGCGCAGTTGAGGCCGACGGAGAACAGGTCGGCGTGCTCCGTGCTCACGACAAACGCCTCGGGCGTCTGGCCGGACAGGGTGCGGCCGCTCGCATCGGTGATGGTCCCGGAGAGCATGATCGGCACGCGCCGCCCCGTGGCGGCGAACGCCTCCTCGCACGCGAACAGGGCGGCCTTGGCGTTCAGGGTGTCGAAGACGGTCTCGATGAGCAGCAGGTCGACGCCGCCCTCGAGGAGCGCGACGATCTGCTCGCCGTACACCTCGGCGAGCTGGTCGAAGGTCACCGCCCGGAAGCCGGGGCGCTCGACGTCGGGCGAGAGCGACGCGGTCCGGTTGGTGGGCCCGATGGACCCGGCCACCCAGCGCGGCCGCCCGTCGCGCGCGGTGGCGGCGTCGAGCACCTCGCGGGCGATCCGGGCGGCGGCGAGGTTCATGTCCCGCACCAGGCGCTCGGTGCCGTAGTCGGCCTGCGAGATGGCGTTGCTGTTGAAGGTGTTGGTGCTCGCGATGTCCGCGCCGGCCTCCGCGTACGCGGCGTGCACGTCCGCGATCACGTCGGGGCGCGTGAGCTGCAGGAGGTCGAAGTTCCCGCTGTAGCTGCGGTCGGCGTCGCAGCCGTCGAACCGGAAGTCGTCCTCGGTGAGGCCGGCGCGCTGCAGCATCGTGCCCCAGGCGCCGTCGAGGATCAGGATCCGCTCGCGGCTACAGTCGCTGACGTCCACGCCTCACCTCACCGCGAAGAAGAAGTGGCCGCCGCGGTGCAGGCGGCCGCCGGGACCCCGGGCAGAACTGCACATCGGGGTTACGTCGAGGGTAGGGGATCGCCCGACGGCGGCGCACCGGCGTACCGGCCGGAGTACCGCCCGGCCGTCGCCACCGCGTGGTCCGGGGTGTGCGACCGCGGCGCAAGGGCAGGATGGTTCCCGTGATCGAGGCTTTCCCCGCGGCCGACGTGCGTGCCGCCGAGAAGCCGGCACTCGCGCTGGAGCGCGGGTTCGCCGGTGGGCTGATGGACCGCGCGGCCGCGGCCGTGGACGTGACCGTGCGACGGGAGCTGCGTGAGCGCGCTGGCCGCGTCGTCGGCGCCACCGTCGTCGGCCTGATCGGCCCCGGCAACAACGGCGGCGACGCCCTCCACGCGCTCGCCCGCCTCGCGCGGCACGGCGTCCGGGCGGTCGCGGTGCTGACCTCTGCATCCGTGCACGGCGGTGGGCTGGCGGCCCTGCGCGCCGCGGGCGGCGTCGTGCTCGCGGCGGCACCCGACGCCCCCGGCGAGCCCGTGTGGGCGGGGGAGGCGGCCGCCGAGGCGTTCGCGGCCGACGTCGTGCTCGACGGCCTGCTGGGCATCGGCGCCCGGGGCGGCCTGCGGGGGATCGCCGCGGAGCTCGTGGGCATCCTGGCGGACCTGCTGGCCGACCGGCCCGGGCCCGCGCCCGCCACGCAGCCGCTGGTGATCGCCGTGGACGTGCCGAGCGGCATCGGCGTCGACGACGGCAGCGTGCCCGGCGCCGTGCTGCCCGCCGACCGGACCGTGACGTTCGGCGTCGCGAAGCCGGGGTTGCTGCTGCCACCCGCGAGCGGGCTGGCGGGCGAGGTGACCGTCGTCGATCTCGGGCTGCGGGGCGCGCTCGCGAGCCACCGCCCGGCCGCGGTGCGACTCGGTGCCGGCGACGTCGCGGCCCTGTGGCCCGTCCCCGGGCCCGCAGACCACAAGTACACGCGCGGCGTCGTCGGCCTCGTCGCGGGCAGCGGCCCCTACCCCGGCGCGGCGGTGCTCGCTGCGGCGGGCGCGCTCGGCACCGGTTGCGGCATGGTCCGGTACGCCGGGCCCGACGGCGCCCGCCACGCCGTGGTGCAGGCGCACCCCGAGGTCGTGGCCGGTACGAGCACGGACGTGCAGGTGCAGGCGTGGGTGGTCGGGCCGGGCGTCGCGGGCGATGACGAGCAGGCCGGCCGGGCGCGCGCCGCCATCGCGCACGCCCTGGCCCGCCGCGTGCCGCTGGTCGTCGACGCCGGCGGACTCGAGCTGCTGCCGCGCCGCCTCCCGCCGAGCACCGTCCTGACTCCGCACGCCGGCGAGCTCGCACGCCTGCTCGCCACGCACGACGTCCGTGCGACCCGAGAGGAGATCACCGCCGAGCCGGCGCTCTGGGCCATCGAGGCCGCACGCCGCACCGGCGCGACCGTGCTGCTGAAGGGCCACACCACCGTGGTCGCCGGGCCCGACGGGCTGCTCGCCCAGGCGGACGCGCCGGCGTGGCTCGCCACCGCGGGTGCGGGCGACGTGCTCGCGGGCGTCCTCGGCGCCCTGCTCGCGGACCGCGGCGACGACGCCGTCGCGGACTGCGCGCTGGTCGGCCGGCTGGCCGCAGCCGCCGCGCTCGTGCACGGTCGCGCGGGCTGGGCGGCCGGACCCGGACCGATCACCGCATCGGCCGTGGCCGCGGCGCTGCCCGGTGTCGTGCGCTCGATCCTGCTCCCCGACGCCGCCCCGGGGCTGCGGACCGCGGTCGTCCGGCCGGGTGCCCGCGCCGCCGTCAGGCGCCGCCGGGCGGTGCGGTGAGCCTCGTCCCGCCGGAGGCCATCGCTCGGCTGCGTGCGTTCCTGGCCGCGCCGACGGGCGCCTCCGCCACGACGGGCCGCCGCCTCGTCGGCATCGCGGGCGCACCCGGCTCGGGCAAGTCCACGCTCGCCGCCGCACTCGTCCACGAGCTGGGCGACGGCGTCGTCGGCGTGCCCATGGACGGCTTCCACCTGGCGCAGGCCGAGCTCGAGCGCCTGGGCCGCGCCGACCGCAAGGGCGCGCCGGACACCTTCGACGCCGCGGGCTTCGTCGCCCTCCTGCGTCGCCTGCGCTACCCGGGGCTGAGGCCGTGTACGCACCGGCGTTCGACCGGCGCCTCGAGGAGCCGGTCGCCGGGGCCATCCGTGTCGACCCGGACGTGCCACTCGTCGTCGTCGAGGGCAACTACCTGCTGCACGACGACGGCCCGTGGGGTCAGGTGCAGTGGCTCCTCGACGAGTGCTGGTTCGTCGAGACGGACGAGACCCGGCGGGTCGAGCGACTGATCGCCCGGCACGTCGCGCACGGCCGCACGCCGGAGGCCGCGCGGGAGTGGGTGCTGCGGTCCGACGAGGCCAACGCCCGGCTCGTGGCGGGCACCCGGTGGCGCGCCGACGTGGTTATCCGGTTGCCGTGACTGCCAGACTGGCGGCCGTGAGGTACCCCGCACGCGCCGTCATCGACCTGTCCGCCCTCACCGCGAACGTCGCGGCCCTCACCGGGCACGCGGGGTCCGCCCAGGTCATGGCCGTCGTCAAGGCCGACGGATACGGCCACGGTCTGCTGCCGAGCGCACGGGCCGCGCTCGCGGGCGGTGCGACCTGGCTCGGCGTCGCGCAGGCCGGGGAGGCCCTGGACCTGCGGGCCGGCGGCATCACCGCGCGCGTCCTGACCTGGCTGTACTCCCCGCACGAGGACCTCGATCCCCTGGTCCTGGCCGACGTCGACCTCTCCGTGAGCGGCGACCACGCGCTCCGGCAGGTCGTCGCCGCCGCGCGCCGCACCGGCCGGACGGCGCGGGTGCACCTCAAGGTCGACACGGGCCTGGGTCGCAGCGGCGCCCCGGCTCGCGAGTTCCCGACCTTGGTGCAGAACGCCGTCGCGGCACAGGCCGAGGGGGCGGTCGACGTCGTGGGCGTCTGGTCGCACCTGGCGTGGGCCGACCAGCCGCAGCACCCCACCGTGCGCCGCCAGGCGGAGGTCTTCGTCGATGCGGTGCGCGAGGCCGAGCGGGCCGGCGCGCACCTGGAGGTGCGGCACCTGGCGAGCTCGGCGGCCACGCTCACCAACCCGGGCATGCACTTCGACCTCGTGCGGCCCGGCCTGGCCGTCTTCGGGCTGTCGCCGGTTCCTGACATCGCGGGGCCCGAGCGCTTCGGTCTCACGCCCGTGATGCGTGTCGAGGCCGAGCTGACGCTGACCAAGCGTCTGCCCGCGGGCCACGGCATCTCCTACGGCCACGCCTACGTGACGCCCGCGGAGACCGTCATCGGCGTCGTGCCGCTGGGCTACGCCGACGGCGTCCCGCGGCACGCATCCGGGCACGACGGCGTCGTCGGGGCGCCCGTGCAGGTCGGCTCGCGCCGCGCCGGGATCGCCGGGAGGGTGTGCATGGACCAGTTCGTCCTCGACCTGGGGCCGGACGCGACGGAGCAGACGGGCGACACCGTCGTCCTGTTCGGGTCCGGCGCCGACGGTGAGCCGACGGCGGAGGACTGGGCGTGCGCCGCGGGCACCATCTCGTACGAGATCGTGACGCGACTGGGGGTCCGGGTGCCGCGCGTGTACATCGGCGGCGGTGACGGCGGGGAGGGTGCATGAGCGAGGTCACCGTGGCGTTGGTCGATGCCGACGCGACGCGGGCGTACGGCCGCGCGCTCGCCGGGCTGCTGCGCGCGGGCGACCTCGTGCTCCTCAGCGGGCCGTTGGGCTCCGGCAAGACGACCCTGACGCAGGGCCTCGGCGTCGGCCTCGGTGTGCGCGGCCAGGTCGCGTCCCCGACGTTCATCATCGCCCGCGTGCACCCGTCGCTCGGTGACGGACCGCCGCTCGTGCACGTCGACGCCTACCGGCTCGGTTCCATGGAGGAGCTCGACGCCCTCGACCTCGACGCCGGGCTCGACGAGTCCGTCACGGTGGTCGAGTGGGGCGAGGGGTTCGCCGAGGTGCTCGCCGAAGACCGGCTCGAGGTCGAGATCCAGCGCCCGCACGGTGGGCTCGACGCCGACGCAGTTGTCGACGCCGAGGTGGGTGTGCGGCACGTGACGGTGCGCGGCGTCGGGCCTCGCTGGGCGGACGTCGAGCTGCCCGCCTGAGGCATCACGCCGCCCTCGGGCGCGCGCCTGTCGGTTCGTATCAGCACGCCGGTCCGCGCGCGGGCGCCCGCCAGCGCCGCTCGGTGTCGAGCCAGCGTGGTGCCCGGACCTCGGGCGTGCCGTCGCGCATCCGGACCTCCCAACCGGATGTGTCGAGCGTCCGGTGATGAAACCAGCAGACGAGGACGCCGTTGTCGGTGTGCGTCCCCTCGGGGTCCGTCGCGTGGGGGATGACGTGGTGCACCTCGCACCAGCCGACCGGGACGTGGCAGCCCGGGATGACGCAGCCGCCGTCCCGCACGGCGATCGCCCGCCGCTGCTGGCCCGTGAAGCACCGCTCTCGCGACCCGAGCCCCAGGAGTCGGCCGCCCCTGCCGGTCACGACCACCTCGACCGCGCCTGCGCACCCGACGTGCCGGGCGGCAGCCAGCCCGAGGGGTCGGCCTTCCGACCAGGCCACGCCGCGGCCCGCGGCGAGGTCCTCCTGGCGCACGGTGACGACCAGCGTCGGAGCGTTGCCGGCGACGCTCGGGGCGTCGGCGGCCCGCGCCGCCACCATGAGAGCCGTGGCCAGGACATCGTGGAGCCGCTGGGCGCGCGTCCGGGGGTCGGGGGCCTCGATCGCATCGGCGGCCGCAGCGGCAGGCACCGGCAGCGGCGCCGTTCGCGGGTTGGTCCAGGCATCGGCGTACCGCCCCAGCGCCGCCGCGACCTCGGGGAGCAGCATCCCGCGAACCCGGACCAGCCCGTGCTGCGGGGCGCCGAGCGTCAGGCATCGGCGCTCGACGTCGGCCTCGCTCGGGGCGACGCCGTCGGGATCGAGCACCGCGCGCCACACCGTGGCCTGGAGGCGGACGTCGTCGGCGTCCAGGAGTGGCGACTCCTCGGGGCTGGCCGCTGTCGCGCCCGCCACGATCGCCGCCTCGGCGGCCTGCACCGGGCCCGTGCCGGCCACGCGCATCGCCGGCGCCAGCGTCTGCACCAGGGCAGACGCGGCGTCAGCCGCCAGCACCCCGGCCTCCATCGCCTGGGCGACCGCCGGGAACTGCGCCGGCAGCGCCTCGCCCGTGAGCCCGACGCCGGACCGGGTCGCCGCCCCGAGCCGCGCCCGCTGGTTCACCGTCCGTATCGACACCCCGGTGACGCGCTGGATCAGCTCCGCCGCTGTGCGGCACCCGAACCGGGCCGAGAGCCGGTCCACCCCGAGCTTCCCGTCGAGATCGTTCCGCGACCTCCGCGGCCAGGGCAGCCCGCGCGGCGTCCACCCGGCGGCCTGAGGCCTCCACGTCGGCGAGCGTGGCCAGCAGGGTCTCGTCGTCCAGGTCGCGCACCGCCGCGGGCCGAGGCACGACGAGCACGTCCGTGGTCGGCGGGCTGTCCCACGCGGCGAGCACCGCGTCGAGGTCGACCGCCGAGATGGACATATCAGGAGCATTCCACCCACCGCTGACATGATCGGCCCGCAGGCGGCGGCCCTCGCACGAGGCCGCCCGGCCCCACCCGTCGCGCCGCGGCCCGGGATGGGAGGATGACGCCGTGCTGCTCGCCCTCGACACCTCCGCCGGCATCGCCGTCAGCGTCGTGGAGCTCGCCGATGACGGCGTCGGCGCCACCCTCGCACACCTGCGCACCCCGGACCCGCGCCACCATGCCGAGCTGCTCTCGCCGATGGTGGCCGAGGCTCTCGCCCGGGCGGGCGTGCACCGCAGGGACCTGCGCGCCATCGTCGTCGGCACCGGCCCCGCGCCCTTCACCGGTCTGCGCGCGGGGCTCGTCACCGCCCGCACGCTCGGCTTCGCGCTCGGCATCCCGGTGCACGGTGTGTGCAGCCTTGACGCGCTCGCCGCGCAGGCGTTCGCCGCCGGCGTCGAGACCGAGGGCGAGGTCGTCGCGGTCACGGACGCCCGCCGCCGCGAGGTCTACGCGGCGCGGTACCACGCCGCCGGGCAGACCGATGGGCCCGACGTCGCCCGCGTCGGTGGCCCGGTCGTGGACACACCCGCGGCCGTCGCCGCCACGCTCGCACCCGGCGCGGCCGTCGTCGGGCCCGGGGCGGCCCTGTACCCGGGCTGCTCGCCCCTGCCCTCGGCGCTCCCACCGTCATCGACCCGGCGGCGCTCGCCGCGCTCGCCATCACGCGCGCCGCGCGCGGTGCCGACCTGGGCACCGAGCCGCTCTACCTGCGCCGCCCCGACGTGACCCCCGCGGCGGGCCGCAAGCGGGTGACCGGATGACGCAGGCGCCGCCGCCCGGCGTCGTGCTGCGTGCGCTGGCCGCCGACGACGTCCCGCGGGTCGGCGAGCTGGAGCGGCAGCTCTTCGGGCCCTCGGCCTGGAGCGAGGCGATGCTCGCGGGCGAGCTGCGGGCGCCCGGTCGCTGGTACCTCGCCGCGGTCGAGGGCGAGGAGGTGCTCGGCTACGCCGGGCTCTGGTTCGACGGCGACGTGACGCAGGTCATGACCATCGGGGTGGCCGCGGCCGTGCAGCGCCAGGGCCTCGGGGCCACCCTGCTGGCGGCGCTCGTCGAGCGCTCGCGCGAGCTCGGCGCGACGGCGGTGCTGCTCGAGGTGCGCGTGGACAACGCGGCGGCCCTCGCGATGTACGAGCGGTTCGGCTTCGCCGTGCTCAGGCGCCGCCGGCGGTACTACCAGCCGGAGGATGTCGACGCCTGGACCATGCGCCTCGACCTGGCCGCCGACGCGCCCCCTACCCTGGGCACGTGAGCGCGTCCCTGGTCCTCGGCATCGAGACGTCCTGCGACGAGACGGGCGTCGGCCTCGTGCGCGTCGACGACTCCGGCAGTGAGCTGCTCGTCGACGCCGTCGCGTCGTCGGTCGACGAGCACGCCCGGTTCGGCGGCATCATCCCGGAGGTCGCCTCGCGCGCCCACCTCGAGGCGATGGTGCCGACGCTGCAGCGGGCGCTCGACACGGCGGGCGTGCGGCTCGCCGAGGTGGACGCGGTCGCGGTCACCGCCGGCCCCGGGCTGGTCGGCCCGCTCACGGTGGGTGCATCGGCCGCCAAGGCGCTCGCCGTCGGGCTCGGCAAGCCCCTGTACGGCGTCAACCACGTCATCGGGCACGTCGCGGTGGACGAGCTGGTGCACGGCCCGTTCCCCGAGCGGTTCATGGCGCTCGTGGTGTCCGGCGGGCACTCGTCGCTGCTGCTCGTCGACGACATCGCGACCGGGGTCACCGAGCTCGGGCAGACGCTCGACGACGCCGCGGGCGAGGCGTTCGACAAGGTGGGTCGCCTGCTCGGCCTGCCCTACCCGGGCGGCCCGCACATCGACCGCCTCGCGCGCGAGGGCACCCCGAGCATCCGGTTCCCGCGTGGGCTCACCGCGCCGAAGGACCAGGCTGCGCACGCCTACGACTTCTCCTTCTCCGGCCTGAAGACGGCCGTGGCCCGCTGGGTCGAGGCCCGGCAGGACGCCGGCGAGGAGATCCACCTGCCCGACGTCGCGGCGTCGTTCGCGGAGGCCGTCGCCGACGTGCTGACGGCCAAGACGATCGCGGCGTGCCGCCTGCACGGGGTGGCGACGCTCGTCGTCGGCGGTGGCTTCTCGGCGAACTCCCAGCTGCGGGACATGGCCGCCGCGCGGTGCGCCGAGGCGGACATCGAGGTGCGCATCCCGCCCATCCGGTACTGCACGGACAACGGCGCGATGATCGCCGCGCTCGGGGCCGCCGTCGTGCGCCGGGGCCTGCCGCCGTCGAGCCTGGACCTGGCGGTCGACTCCTCCATGCCGCTCACGCGGATCATCGCCTAGCCTGTCAGGACCCTATGAAGCGGTCGCGGACGCTTCACTTCCCCGCCGCGTTGTCGATCTTGATGGCGAGGAGGAACGACCCATGAGCATCTCCGGAGTAGCCGCCATCGGTGGCGCGAGCACATCGAGCACGTCGGTCGAGGCCCAGATCAGCCGGCTCCGCAAGCAGGAGCAGGAGCTGACCAAGCAGCTGCAGGACCTCGCGACGTCCGACGAGGACGCGAAGACCAAGCAGACGAAGCAGGAGCTGCTGTCGGCCCAGATCCAGGTCATCGAGGCCCAGATCGCCCAGCTGCTCGCCCGACAGGCCGAGGCGGTCCAGCAGGCGGCGGCGGCGAAGCAGGCTTCGGCCCAGCGGGCATCGTCCGACGACGGTCAGGGCGGCGCGGCGCAGGCCCGGGCGGTCCGTCCGCTCGACGGCGCCGGCTACCAGGTCGACGTCGAGCTCTGACCCAGCTCCCCGGGGTGCCCGTCAGGGCGCCTCAGAGCGGCCTGCCCGCACGCATCTCCGCCACGAGGGCCTCGACGACCGGCAGCAGCTCGCCGCCGTTGCGGCGCGCCACGGCCCGCTGGCGCTGGTAGCCCGCGCCCTTGTGCAGGATCGTGCGGATGCCCGCCAGCTCCTGCGTGCAGCCCAGCCGGGCGGCGGTCGGGGCGAGGTCGTTCAGGAGCCGCTCCACGGCGTCGGCCACGAGCTCCTCGTCGCCGCGCGCGTTGGTGATGATGATCGCGTCCATGCCGTAGCGGGCGGACCGCCACTTGTTCTCCTGGACGAACCACGGCGGCAGCGCGGGCAGGGTCTCCCCGGCGTCGAGCATGGTGGAGAAGTGCTCGACGAGGCACTGCGTCAGGGCGGCCAGGGCGAGCACCTCGGCGAGGTTCGAGGCGCCGTCGCAGATGCGCATCTCGAGGGTGCCGAACCGCGGCGACGGGCGCAGGTCCCAGCGGATCTCGCTGATCTCGTCGATGACGCCCGTGTGCAGCATGTCCGCCGCGTATGCCTCGAAGTCCGACCACCGGTCGAACTGGAACGGCAGTCCCGCCGTCGGCAGCTGCTGGAACATCAGCGCGCGGTTCGACGCGTAGGCGGTGTCCTTGCCGCCCCAGAACGGCGACGACGCGGACAGCGCCTGCAGGTGCGGGTAGCACGCGAGCACGGCGCGCAGGATCGGCAGCACCTTGTCGCGGCTCTCGATGCCGACGTGCACGTGGATGCCGTAGATCAGCATCTGTCGGCCCCACCACTGGGTGCGGTCGATCAGGGTGGCATACCGCTGCTTGTCCGTGACCTTCTGGTTGCTCCAGGACGCGAACGGGTGCGTGCCGGCGCACATCAGCTCGACGCGCAGGGGGTCGGTGACGCGACGCAGCTGTTCGAGGGTGGCGGACAGGTCGGCGCCGGCCTCGCCGATCGTTCGGCACACGCCGGTGACGATCTCCACGGTGTTGAGCAGGAGCTCCTGCTTGATCGTGGGGTGGTCGCCGCCCGAGGTGGGCGCGACCGTGTCCAGGACGGTCTGTGCCACCTGGCGCAGGTCGCCGGAGTCGGCGTCGACCAGAGCGAGCTCCCACTCGATGCCGACCGTCGACCGCTCGGACTCGGCGAACGGGATGTCCATCACGCCTCCGGCTTGTCGGCGGGCTCCGGGTCGAGGTGTCCCAGCGGCTCGACGACGAGGACGTGCTGGGCACCGGCGACCCGTGTCAGCACCACGGTGGCCTCGGTGTCGCCCGTGAGGTCCAGCTGCCGGCGCAGCTGCTCCGGCACGACGGCGGTCCCGCGCTTCTTGATCGTGAGCCGCCCGACGCCGCGGTCGCGCAGGGTGGCGCGCAGTCGCTTCACGCTGAAGGGCAGGACGTCGAGGACGCGGTAGCCGTCCGCGATTGCGCTGGTCACCGGCACGTCGGAGGTCACGTATGCGATCGTCGCGTCCAGGAGCCGACCGCGCACCTCGTCGGCGACGGCGGAGACCAGCCCGGCGCGGATCACCGCGCCGTCGGGCTCGTAGAGGTAGCCGCCGACGGCACCGACCGACGGCCGCTCGGCGGGCCCCCGCACCACGGTGGCGGAGCGTCCGCGGAGCACCAGCGCCGTCCGGCCCGGGCCGTCGGTAGCGAGCGGGCCGAACCACAGGCCCGCCTCCACGACGTCCCCGTCCATGCTCACCCACTGGGCCTCGGCGTCGTCGGGCACCGCGTCGTGCGGGATGGCCGGGCCGACCTTGACGCCCAGCGCGGGCACGCGCGAGCGCAGCGCCAGGACGTCGTCGAGCGGGGGGCGGTAGGCGGCGGGGTCGTGCCGCCGGGCGCCGGACCGCGTGCGCCGCGCCGGGTCCGCGAACACGCCGTCGACGCCGGTCAGGTCGGTGGTCATTCCGTCGCCGTGCCGCACCTCGGCACCGAAGTGGCGCAGGTTCACGGTGGCGACCGCCGCGGTGATCTCGTCGGACTCCACCGCGACGACGTCGAGGCCGAGCGCGGCCATGGCCATCGCGTCGCCGCCGATCCCGCACGTGATGTCGGCGACGCGGGTGCAGCCGGCTGCCTGGAAGCGTCGCGCGTGCCGGGCAGCGACCGTGAGCCGGGTGGCCTGCTCCAGCCCCTCGGGCGTGAAGAGCATGCCGTCCGCGAAGTCGGCGAACTTCGCGCGGGCGCGGGCCCGCAGGCGTGACTGCGTCAGGGCTCCCGCGACGAGCCGCGGGTCGACGCCTTCCTTGTGCAGTCGCTCGGACAGCGCGAGCGCCTGGTTCTCGTCGTAGGGCGGGAGCTCCGCCAGGAGCGACCAGCCCGAGGGGCTGAGCAGCAGGGAGAGCGTCTCGGCATCCACGCGCCGATCCTTGCACGGCCGACGACGACGCCCCCTCCCTCTCCCCCCTCCCCTCCCGCGCCCCGCCCCCCTCCTCCCCTCCCGCGCACCCGCCCCCCTCCCGTGAGCGCTGCCATCTGACGTGAGTGCTGCCATCGAGACGGCAGCACTCGCGTCAGATGGCAGCGCTCACGTAACGGGAGGGGGCGGGAGGGGGCGGGTGGGGGGCGGGTGGGGAGAGAGAGGGGGTGGGGGTGGGGTTGGCACTCGCGTTGACTGAGTGCTAACCCGGATCTAGATTGGCCCCTGGCAGCAGTGCCAGCCGATCGGTCGGGCTGACCGGCACCCGCGACGACGGGCAGCCCGCGCGGCTCCATGAACATCCGTATCCCACGACTGTGAAGGGGAGGTCCGCTGTGTCGGTCTCCATCAAGCCGCTCGAGGACCGGGTTGTCGTCCGCACCCTCGAGGCGGAGCAGACGACGGCGTCCGGTCTCGTGATCCCGGACACCGCCAAGGAGAAGCCCCAGGAGGGCGAGGTCCTTGCGGTCGGCCCGGGCCGTATCGACGACAAGGGCCAGCGCGTGCCGCTGGACGTCGCGGTCGGCGACCGTGTCATCTACAGCAAGTACGGCGGCACCGAGGTGAAGTACAAGGGCGAGGAGTTTCTCATCCTCTCCGCGCGGGACATCCTCGCCGTCGTGAGCTGACCAGGCGCTCGACGGCTGGGCGCTCCGGCGGCCAGACGAACGACAGGGCCCCCGTCCATCGGACGGGGGCCCTGTCGCGTCCCGGCGGGGAAGGGGAAACCCGGTCGGGCGCCGTCGGCGAACAGCTCAGCCGGCCCTGCGCAGCCGGCGGCTCAGCAGGTCGGCCCGCTCCTCCTCGGAGAGGCCGCCCCAGACGCCGTAGGGCTCGCGGACGGCAAGGGAGTGCTCGCGGCACTCCTCGATCACGGGGCAGGATGCGCAGATCGCCTTGGCGGCCTCTGCACGACGTCGGCGGGCGGCACCCCGCTCGCCCTCGGGGTGGAAGAAGAGGGTCGGGTCGGCCTCGCGGCACCTGCCCTCGTACTGCCACTCCCACAGGTCCATCACCGGGCCCGGAAGTCGCGAGATCTCCGTCATGTGTCCTCCTGGTCGGGATCGCTGAGGACCAGCGATCGGCCCACGGTAGAACCGCTTCAGAAGTTGGTCAACCCTCTTGGTCAACATTCTTCGTTGACCGGTGCATGCTTGATCATCGTCGCGTGGCGTGGGCGATGCAAGGCCTTAGCTGCTCCCGCGATGTGGCATCCGCCCTGCTCAGAGCGCTCCCACCGGGCCTGACCAGGTAAAATGCAGTACGGCCCGCATCCGGCGACTCGCCCGCGGGGAGGTGGCGGAGCGCGTCACACCCTGTGCACAATCGCGTCATGGTGACGCCCCCATCGCTGACCGTCGCCGCCGTCGCTCGTCGCCTCGGCGTGGCCCCCGCAACCCTGCGGACGTGGGACCGGCGGTACGGCCTCGGCCCCTCCGAGCACCTGGCGGGCTCCCACCGCCGGTACTCGGCGCAGGATGTCGCCCGACTGCTCGTGATGCGCCGGCTGACGCTCGAGGGGGTCGCGCCCTCCGAGGCCGCCCGGACCGCGCTGGCCACCCCCGACGACGCCGGTACCGAGGTGCACGTCCCCACCACCGCCGAGGTGCTCGACGCCTACAGCGACGTCGTCCCCATGGCCGCCGACCCGCGCGCCCTCGCGGCCGCCGCCCAGCACTTCGACAACGCAGCCGTGCGATGGATGCTCGCCCGCGTGCAGCCGCGGGACACCCTCGCCTGGTGGACCGACCTCGTCGAGCCGGCGCTCGGCGTCGTCGGGGAGCGGACGAGCCTGGAGCGACCGGGGGAGAACGTCGCACCCGCGCTCGTCGCGGCGGCCTTCGCCGAGCTGCGCAGCCGCGCGGCGGCCGCCGTCGCGCGCCACGAGGAGGACGCCCAGGCGCCCACCGTGCTGGTGGTCCCCGCGACCGTCGGCGCCGAGCTGCGTGCCCACGTGCTCGCGGCCGCCCTGCAGGCCGAAGGCGTGCGTGCGCGGGTCCTGGCCTCGACGGTTCCGGCAGTGGTCGCCGGCGTCGTCGAGCGCGCGGGGCCCGAGGCCCTGCTCCTCGAGGTGCCGGACGACGGCGTCGCGGCCGTGGCGCCTGTGGTCCGTGCGCTCGTCGCCGGACGGCCGGACATGCCGGTCTTCGTGCATCACGGCGGCCTCGCGCCGCTCGACCTGCCCGTCGCGGCCGAGGTACACCGCGTGCGGACCCTCACCGGTGCCCTCCACGAGGTGCTGGCAACGGTCCGTCTTCACCCGCCCACGCCCTAACGTCGGTGGCTCACCGCGTCGATGATGGACGCACAGTTCCCCTGCTCCGGCGCAGGCCGGGGCGCGCCGGAAGGAGGCGGATGGCTGGCGTCGTCGTGTGCCATGGCTCGACCGCCGTCCGGGACCGGATCGTCGCGGCCGCCCACGGAGTCCCCGCGCTGGCCCCCGTCCGGAGCGCCGCGAGTGCCGATGAGCTGCCTCCTGCTGTCGAGGCGGGCGGTGCCCGCCCTCGTCCTGCTCGACGCGCACCTGCCCGGCGTCGGGCCCATCGAGGCGATGCGGCGGTTGCGTGAGGTCGAGAACCCGCCGATCGTCGTGATGATCGCTGTCACCGGCGACGAGATCACGCTGGACCGCGCCATCGCGCTCGGGGCCCGTGGCTACCTGGCGCCGGACGTGGACCGCAGCGAGCTGGCCGCCGTGGCCGCGCACAGCCTCACGTCGACGGTGGTGCAGCCGCCCGCGCCGGAGCGCAACGGGAACGGCCGGAGCGGCGACCGACCGCCCATCGAGCTCACGCGACGCGAGATGGAGGTGCTGATCGGCATGAGCCACGGCCGCTCGAACTCGCAGATCGGCGCCGACCTCTTCCTGTCCGAGGACACCGTGAAGACCCACGCGCGCCGCCTGTTCCGCAAGCTCGGCGCGTCCGACCGGGCCCAGGCGGTCGCCATCGGGTTGCGGCAGGGTCTCATCCGCTGACCCCGCCGGAACGCCTCCGGGGGCCCGCGTACCATCTCCGCATGACGCTCGACTCCCCCCGCGACGGCGACCCCTTTGCGATGATCGGTCTCACCTACGACGACGTCCTGCTGCTCCCGGAGGAGAGCGACGTCGTCCCGAGCGAGGTGGATACGACCTCCCGGCTCACGCGCGAGATCTCCGTCGCGGTACCGCTGGTGTCAGCCGCGATGGATACCGTGACCGAGGCGCGCATGGCCATCGCGATGGCCCGGCAGGGTGGCATGGGCGTGCTGCACCGCAACCTGCCGATCGCCGACCAGGCCCACCAGGTGGACCTGGTGAAGCGGTCCGAGTCCGGCATGGTGACCGACCCTGTGACCGTGAGCCCGGACGCGACGCTCTCCGACCTCGACGCGCTGTGCGCTCGCTACCGCGTGTCGGGCCTGCCGGTCGTGGAGGAGGGCAACCGCCTCATCGGCATCATCACGAACCGCGACCTCCGGTTCGTCAACCGGGCGGACTACCCGTCCACCCAGGTTCGCGACGTCATGACGGCGCAGCCCCTGGTCACCGGCCCGGTGGGCATCTCCCGGGCCGACGCCGCAGCGCTGCTGGCCAAGCACAAGGTGGAGAAGCTGCCGCTGGTGGACGACGCCGGGCGGCTCGCCGGCCTTATCACCGTCAAGGACTTCGTCAAGACTGAGCAGTACCCGTCGGCCACCAAGGACGGCGAGGGCCGGCTCATGGTCGGTGCCGCGGTCGGGTTCTTCGGCGACGCGTGGGAGCGCGTCATCGCGCTGGTCGACTCCGGCGTGGACGTGCTGGTGGTCGACACCGCCAACGGCCAGGCGCGGCTGATGCTCGACATGGTGCGTCGGCTCAAGGCGGACCCGGCCACCCGCGAGGTCCAGGTGGTCGGCGGCAACATCGCCACGCGCGAGGGCGCCCAGGCGCTGGTCGACGCCGGCGTGGACGCCGTGAAGGTCGGGGTGGGGCCCGGCTCCATCTGCACCACGCGCGTGGTGGCCGGCGTCGGCGTCCCGCAGGTCACGGCCATCTACCAGGCCGCGCTCGCCTGCAA
This sequence comes from uncultured Actinomycetota bacterium, assembly GCA_963807045.1. Taxonomy (GTDB): domain Bacteria; phylum Actinomycetota; class Actinomycetes; order Actinomycetales; family Cellulomonadaceae; genus Actinotalea. Next base: position 2,072,356 of record CAWDZL010000002.1, read on the forward strand.
GCCGGCGGGCGTGCCGATCATCGGCGACGGCGGCCTGCAGTACTCCGGTGACATCGCCAAGGCGCTGGTCGCCGGGGCGGACTCGGTGATGGTGGGCGGCCTGCTCGCCGGCTGCGACGAGAGCCCGGGTGACCTGGTGTTCGTCAACGGCAAGCAGTTCAAGCGCTACCGCGGGATGGCGTCGCTCGGCGCGATGCAGTCGCGCGGCGACCGCCGCTCGTACTCCAAGGACCGCTACTTCCAGGGCGACCTCGGCGACGACGAGATCATCACCGAGGGCATCGAGGGGCAGGTGCCCTACCGTGGCCCGCTCGCGGCCGTGGCCCACCAGCTGGTCGGCGGCCTGCACCAGTCGATGTTCTACGTCGGCGCGCGGACCATCCCCGAGCTCCAGGCGCGCGGCCGCTTCGTGCGGATCACGCCGGCCGGGCTGAAGGAGTCGCACCCGCACGACGTCCAGATGGTGTCCGAGGCCCCGAACTACTCCAGCCGGTGACGGCCCCCGGGGTGGACGTCGACGCCGTCACGGCGCTCGTGGAGCGGGTGGCGGCCGAGGTGGTCACGCCGCGGTTCAGGGCGCTGGCCGAGGGCGACGTCCAGGCGAAGGGGCCCGGGGACCTTGTGACGATCGCCGACCAGGAGGCGGAGGCGCTCCTGGCCGAGGGGCTGGCGCGTCTGCTGCCCGGCGTCCCCGTCGTGGGCGAGGAGGACGCCGCGGCCCATCCCGAGGTGCTGCGCGCGCTCGTCGACGCGCCGCTGGCCTGGGTCGTGGACCCGCTGGACGGCACGCGCGGCTTCGTGGAGGGCCTCGGGGACCACGCCGTCATGGTCGGGCTGGTCGAGCACGGCGAGGCCGTGGCGGGCTGGATCCACCAGCCGGAGCGCGGCGTGACGTTCGTCGCCGAGCGGGGCGCCGGGGCCTTCGCGAACGGTGCACGGATCACGCGGCCGGCGCCGTCGGCCGCGTTCGCAGAGCTGCGCGGGGGTGTGGCGAACCGATACCTGCCCGCCGACGTGCTGGAGGCCGTGGACGCGGCGGGCTTCGGCCCGGGCGTCGAGACCAGCCTGGGCATGTGGTCGGGGCTCTGGTACCCGCGGGTCGCCGTCGGCGAGCGGGACTTCATCCTGTTCTGGCGCACGTGGCCGTGGGACCACACGCCGGGTGCCGTCCTCGTCCGCGAGGCTGGTGGGGTCTCCCGTCGGCTCGACGGCACGGACTACCGCCCCGGCATCGACGCCACGGGTCTGCTCGTGGCCGCGGACGACGAGACCTGGCACGGCGTGCGCGAGGCCCTCCGCGTCGGCTGACGACTGCGGCTCGCGCGGGTCTCGGTGGCGCGGTCAGACCACGAGCAGCACCGTCGACGCGGTGGCGACCTCGGGGGTGTCGGCCGTCCGGACCGGCCAGTCCAGCTCGGCGCCCGGGCCTGTGAGGCCCTGGCTGGTGCGCCAGGCGTTGAAGTTGTCCGCCCAGCGCCGGTGCGCGGCGACCTGGATCCCGTGCAGCTCGTCCAGGGGGGTGTCGGCCACCACCGGGAAGGCGCGGGCCACCGCGGCCAGGACGTCGAGCGTGGCGGTGACGTCGACGTCGGCGGAGTGCAGCGCCGCCGACGTCGTCACGCCGTAGTGCTCGCACAGGTTGCCCAGGCGGCGCTTGCCGCGGCGGTAGCGGTCCAGGTGGCGGTCGAGGACCAGCGGGTCGATGACGACGCGGACCGGCCGGCCGATGCGCTCGGGCAGGGTGGGGAGGCCGTGGCGGCGCAGCTCGGCGTCGAGCAGCGAGAGGTCGTAGGAGGCGTTGTAGGCGACCACGGGCTCGTCACGCAGCAGCCCGGCGGCCAGCGTGCGGGCGATCTCCTCCAACGCCCCGGCCGGCGTCCGGCCGTGCGTGCGGGCGTGCTCGGTCGTGACGCCGTGGATGGCGGATGCCGCCTCCGGGATCTCGATGCCGGGGTCGATCAGCCAGGTGGACACGGCCTGCTGGCCGCCCTCGCGGCGGACGATCGCGGCCGTCACCACCCGGTCGGTCGTCACGTCCACGCCGGTCGTCTCGGTGTCGAACCCGAGGACCGGCCCGTCGATCCACGTCATCGGCGTACCTCCTGCCCGACAGGGTGCCAGCGACCGGCGACACGGCCGTCCGGACGCGCCGACCGCCTGTGGACGACGTCGGTGGGGGGTCCGACGGTCCGGGGTTCGGCGCGGTCGGCGCCGGGTGGGCGGCCGCCGGTAGCCTTGGGCACCGTGAGCAACGAGATCGAGATCGGCCGCGGCAAGCGTGGGCGGCGGGCCTACTCCTTCGACGACGTCGCGGTCGTGCCCTCCCGGCGCACGCGCGACCCGGAGGAGGTGTCGGTCGGCTGGCAGATCGACGCCTATCACTTCGACACGCCGATCGTCGCGGCGCCGATGGACTCGGTGACGAGCCCGGCGACGGCGGTGGCGATCGGCAACCTGGGCGGCCTCGGTGTCCTCGATCTCGAGGGACTGTGGACGCGCTACGAGGACCCGAGCGACCATCTGGCAGAGATCGCGTCGCTGCCGCCGGCGGTCGCCACCCCGCGCATGCAGGAGCTCTACGCGGCGCCGATCATCCCCGAGCTCATCACCGAGCGTCTGCAGCAGGTCCGCCGTGCGGGCGTCACGGTCGCTGGCGCGCTGTCGCCGCAGCGCACCCAGCAGTACTGGAAGACGGTGGTCGACGCCGGCGTCGACCTGTTCGTCATCCGCGGCACGACCGTGTCGGCCGAGCACGTCTCGGGCCGCGCCGAGCCGCTCAACCTCAAGCGGTTCATCTACGAGCTCGACGTCCCGGTGATCGTCGGTGGGGCGTCCACGTATACGGCTGCCCTGCACCTCATGCGGACGGGTGCGGCGGGCGTCCTGGTCGGGTTCGGGGGCGGGGCGGCGCACACCACGCGCGTCTCGCTGGGCATCCACGCGCCGATGGCGACTGCGGTGGCCGACGTCGCGGCGGCCCGGCGCGACTACCTCGACGAGTCGGGCGGTCGGTACGTCCACGTGATCGCCGACGGCGGCGTCGGGCGCTCGGGGGACATGGTCAAGGCGATCGCCTGCGGCTGCGACGCCGTCATGCTCGGCGCGGCGCTCGCGCGGGCATCGGACGCGCCCGGCCGTGGCTGGCACTGGGGCTCGGAGGCGCACCACCCGCAGCTGCCGCGTGGCGAGCGGGTCGAGGTGGGCACCGCCGGCACCCTTCAGGAGATCTTCTACGGCCCCGGCCGCCAGGCGGACGGGACGCTGAACCTGGTCGGCGCGCTCAAGCGGGCGCTCGCGACCACCGGGTACTCCGACCTGAAGGAGTTCCAGCGGGTCGAGGTCGTGGTCTCGCCCTACCAGCCGCGCTGAGGCGCCGAGCTCCCACAGCCCGGCGGCGCCAGAGTCCCTGACGCCGCCGGGCTGTCGCGCACCCACCCCCGCCCGCCCTCGCCCTGCCCCCCGCCCTGCCCCGCCCCCTCGCCCCACCCCCACCCCCTTCCGTGAGCGCTGCCGGCGCACGTGAGCGCTGCCGTTCAGACGGCAGCACTCGCGTGCGCCGGCAGCGCTCACGGGCAGGCAGCGCCGCCAAAATCGCACAGGGTCTTGACAGCAGACAGAAACGGAACTAAACAAAGGGACTACCACATCCGTTCCCCCACCGTAGAGGGCCGCCGTGTACGCAACGGAGCGACAGCAGGAGATCCTGACCCGAGCGCGCCAGGACGGGCGGGTCGACGTCAAGGACCTCGCCGAGACCCTCGACGTGACGCCCGAGACGGTTCGCCGCGACCTCACAGCCCTTGAGCGGCACGGCCTTCTGCGCCGGGTCCACGGTGGTGCCATCCCCGTCGAGCGGCTCGGCTTCGAGCCCGGTGTCGCCGACCGGGAGAGCCGGCTGGCGGGGGAGAAGGAGCGCATCGCCAAGGCGGCTCTCGACGAGGTTCCCGTCGGCGGCTCGATCCTGCTCGACGCCGGGACGACGACGGTGCGCCTCGCCGAGATGCTCCCGACCGACCGCGAGCTGACAGTCGTCACGCACTCGCTGCCGATCGCCGTCCTGCTCGCGACGCGGCCCGGGATCTCGCTCCACCTGGTCGGTGGAACCGTGCGTGGGCGCACGCTCGCAGCCGTGGGCGAGTGGGCGGTGCGGTGCCTGGCGGACATCCACGCCGACGTCGTCTTCCTCGGCGCCAACGGTGTGACCGTGGAGCACGGCCTCACGACGCCGGACCTCGGCGAGGCAGCCGTGAAGCGTGCGCTCGTCCGGGCCGCCCGGCGAACCGTGGTGCTCGCCGACCACACGAAGATCGGCCGGGCGGACTTCGCCCACGTGGTGCCGCTCTCCGACGTCGACACGGTGGTGACGGACACCGCCGTCGACACCGATCTGGCCGAGGAGCTCGAGTCGGCCGGGGTGCGGGTGCACCGCGCATGATCGTCACCGTCACGCCGAACCCGAGCGTCGACCGGACGTTCGAGCTGGAGCGCCTCGCCCGCGGCGAGGTGAACCGGGCCGTCTCCGTGCACGAGCACCCGGGCGGCAAGGGCATCAACGTGAGCCGGGCCCTCGCGCGGCACGGCGTGCCGACGGTCGCGGTCCTACCCGTCGGCGGCGCGTCGGGCACCCGTCTCGTCCAGACGCTCGGCGCGCTCGGGGTCGAGGTCGTGGCCGTCCCTGTCGCGGGCGAGACGCGCACGAACGTCACGCTCGTCGAGGCCGACGGTGTCACGACCAAGATCAACGCGACCGGCCCCTCGCTCGGTGAGGCGGAGGTCGCCGCGCTGCTCGATGGCGTCGAGCGCATCCTCGCAGGCGGCGCCGTCCGGGCGGTCGTGGTCGCCGGCAGCGTGCCGGCCGGGGCCACCGACGACCTCTATCCCCGCCTGGCCGCGCTCGTCGCCGCCCGCGGACTCCCGCTCGTCGTCGACACGTCGGGACCCGCCCTGCGCCGGGCCGTCGCGGCCGGCGGTATCGCGCTGCTCAAGCCGAACGACGACGAGCTCGCCGAGCTGGTCGGGCGCGCGGTGACCACGGTGGGCGAGGTGGTCGCCGCCGCCCGCGAGGTTGCGGCGTCCGGCCACGTCCGCGAGCTGCTCGTGAGCCTGGGCGCGCACGGCGCCCTGCTCGTCACGCCGGACGACCTCTGGTGGGCCGGTGGGCCGCCCGTCGTCCCGGTCTCGACGGTCGGCGCAGGGGACACCGCCCTCGCCGGCTACCTCGCGGCGTCCGGCGCCCCGGACGACCGCCTCCGGTCCGCCGTGGCCTGGGGACGCGCCGCCGTCCTCAGCCACGGCAGCGCCGCGCCCGCACCGGCGGACGTCCACCTCGATGACGTTCGCGTCGTGCACCGACCCGACCCGCACCTGTCCGTCAAGGAGTTGTGATGAGCGCCCTACCACTGATCACCCCAGACCTCGTCGCCGTCGACGTCGTCGCCGCCGACCGTGACGAGGTCACCCGCCTGCTCGTCGGCCTGCTGCACGACGCCGGGCGGGTCACCGACCCCGAGGGCTTCCTCGCCGACGTCCGGGCGCGCGAGGCGCAGATGGCGACCGGCATGCCGGGCGGCATCGGCCTGCCGCACGCCCGGTCCGAGCACGTGACGGCGCCCAGCCTCGCGGTCGCCAAGGTGCCGGCCGGCGTCGACTTCGGCGCACCGGACGGTCCGGCCACGCTCGTCTTCCTCATTGCAGCGCCCGCGTCCGGTGGCAGCGACCACCTCGCGATCCTCGCGGCCCTCGCCCGCCGCCTCGTCCACGAGTCCTTCCGCACATCCCTGCACCACGCCCCCGATGCCGTCGCTGTCGCCGACATCGTCACCCGAGAGGTGGTCCCCTCATGAAGTTCGTCGCCGTGTCGTCGTGCCCCACGGGCATCGCGCACACCTACATGGCCGCCGAGGCCCTCGAGCAAGCGGCCAAAGCCGCCGGGCACGAGGTCGCGGTGGAGACCCAGGGCGCGGCCGGTTCCACGCCGTTGGACCCCGCGGTCATCGCCGCCGCCGATGGCGTGATCTTTGCCGCGGACCTCGAGGTCCAGGGCAAGGAGCGCTTCGCCGGGAAGCCGACCGTCGATGTCGGCGTGAAGCGCGCGGTGCACGACGCCGCGAGCGTCATCGCGTCCGCGGTGGTGGCCGTCGAGGGCGCGCCCGCCGCGGGCAGGGCCGCTGCGCCCGTCACCGCTGCGTCGGCCGCCGCCACGCCGCCCACCGACACGGCGCGGCCGACGCCGGCCGCTCCCCAGGTCCGCACCGTCGGGGTGGGTACGCGGATCCGCCAGTACCTCATGACCGGCGTGTCCTACATGATCCCGTTCGTGGCTGCGGGCGGCATCCTCATCGCCTTGGGCTTCCTCCTTGCGTCCGTCGCTTGGGGCGAGGACGGGGCGATCAAGGTCACGGCCGTCGTCGACGGCAGCGACGGTGGCGCTCTCACGGCGTGGATCGCCGATGGGTTCTCGATCGGCTCGCTGCAGTCCTGGGCCGTGCTGATCTTCTGGATCGGCAAGTGGGCGTTCTGGTTCCTTGTCCCGGCACTGTCGGCGTACATCGCGTACGCGATCGCCGACCGCCCGGGCATCGTCCCCGGCTTCGTCGGCGGCTACGCCTCCGTCCTGGTCGGCGCCGGCTTCCTCGGCGGCATCGCGACCGGCTTCCTCGCCGGCTTCGTCGCTCTGTGGCTGGTCCGTCGCAAGGTCCCCAAGGGCGTGCGTGGGGTCATGCCGGTGGTCGTGATCCCGCTGGTGTCGGTTCTCGTCGTCGGCCTGGCGACGGCGCTCGTGATCGGCCCCCCGATGAAGGGGATCAACGACGGCCTGACCGACTGGCTGAACGGGCTCGGCACGTCGGCGCTCGTGCCGCTCGGGATCGTGCTCGGCCTGATGATGTGCTTCGACCTCGGTGGGCCCGTCAACAAGGTCGCCTACGTCTTCGCCACCACCGGCCTCGCGAACGCCGCGTCGTCGAGCGACACCCCGGCGAAGGTCATGGCGGCCGTCATGGCGGCAGGCATGGTTCCCCCGCTGGCGATCGCGCTCGCCTCCACCGTGCTGCGCCCCAAGGCGTTCACGGAGCCTGAGCGCGAATCCGGCAAGTCCGCGTGGCTGCTCGGTCTGTCGTTCATCTCCGAGGGCGCCATCCCGTTCGCGGCGGCCGACCCGTTGCGCATGATCCCGTCCTTCATGCTCGGCGGGGCGGTGACCGGCGGCCTCTCGATGGCCTTCGGCTCCGGCATCCTCGCCCCGCACGGTGGTGTGTGGGTCACGCCGCTCATCAGCGCACCGCTGCTCTTCCTGCTCGCGCTCGCGGTGGGTGTCGTGGTCTCCGCCTTCGCGGTGATCCTCCTCAAGCGCGTCGGCGGCAGCGGCGCCGCCGCCGAGGACGCCGACGCCCTGCTCGCACCGGCCGGCCGGGCCTGACCCGACCATCAGATAGGGAGTACCTCATGGCTCAACGCACCGTCGCCGTCGCATCCCGCGTCGGCCTGCATGCCCGCCCGGCAGCACTCTTCGCCCAGCGCGCGGCGGCGACGGGCGTGCCCGTGACCATCGCTCGCCCGGGCGGTGAGCCCGTCGACGCTGCCAGCGTCCTGCTGGTGATGTCGCTGGGTGTCCCGTCCGGCGAGGAGGTCACGCTCGTCGCCGAGGGGGAGGGCGCGGACGCCGCGCTCGACGACCTCGTCGCTCTCCTGGCGACCGACCTCGACGCGGAGGGCGGGTCGTGACCACCGTCCTGCACGGGATCGGCGTTGGCCGCTCAGCCGCCGTCGGGCCCGTGGTCCAGGTGCGCGGCATGCCCGCGATCGACCCGGCCACCCCGGTCGGCGCGGACGTGGCGGGCACGAGGGCCCTGGTCGAGGAGTCCTTCGGGGCCGTCGCGGGGGGCCTGCGCGAGCAGGCCGAGCGCTCCACGGGAACGGTCCGTGAGGTGCTGGTCGCCACGGCGGAGATGGCGGCCGACCCCGCGCTGCGGCAACGGGTGCTCGCCCGGGTCGACGCGGGGGAGCCGGCCGTCGCGGCCGTCGACGGGGTGGTCGCCGAGTTCTCGGCGATGTTCACCAGCGTGGGCGGCCTGCTCGCCGAGCGAGTGACCGACCTCGCCAGCGTGCGGGACCGGCTCGTCTCGCACCTCGTGGGGTTGCCGGCCCCGGGCGTACCTGTCCTGGCCGAGCCCGCGGTCGTCGTCGCCGAGGACCTCGCCCCGGCGGACACGGCGACGCTCGACGTCGGTGCCGTGCTGGCGATCGTGATCGCGCAGGGCGGCCCGACGGGCCACACCGCGATCATCGCGGGCCAGCTCGGCATCCCGTGCGTCGTCCGGGTGGCCGGTGCGGCCGACCTCCCCGAGGGTCTCGAGGTCGCCGTCGACGCCGCGACCGGGACGGTCACGCTCGCACCGGACGAGGACACGCGCCGCCGCGTCACCGCCCGTCGCGAAGGCCTCGCCGCGCTGGCCCGGAGCACCGGACCCGGCGCGACCGCCGACGGTCATGCCGTCGCGCTGCTCGCCAACATCGGCACCCCCGACGACGCCGAGCGGCTCACCGACGCCGCGGTCGAGGGCGTCGGGCTCTTCCGCACGGAGGTGCTCTTCCTCGGCCGCACGGAGGCGCCCAGCGAGGACGAGCAGGCCGCTGCCTACACCCGGGCGCTCCGTGCGCTCGGCGGCCGCAAGGTGGTCGTCCGGACCCTCGACGCCGGCGCGGACAAGCCGCTCGCGTTCGTCACCCGGGCCGACGAGCAGAACCCGGCGCTCGGCGTCCGCGGCTACCGGATCGTCCGCACGGCCGAGGACCTGATGCGCACGCAGCTCACCGCGCTGGCGCGGGCGGCGGCCGAGACAGGGACCGAGCCGTGGGTGATGGCACCGATGGTGGCGACGTCGGAGGAGGCGGCGCGGTTCGCCTCGTTGGCGCACGACGCCGGTCTGACGCGCGTCGGCGTGATGGTCGAGGTGCCGTCGGCGGCGCTTCGGGCGCGCGACGTGCTCGGCGCCGTGGACTTCGTCTCGCTGGGCACCAACGACCTCGCGCAGTACGCGATGGCCACTGACCGGCTGCTGGGTGACCTGGCCGACCTGCTGGACCCGTGGCAGCCCGCGGTGCTCGACCTCGTGGCGGCCACGGCCGAGGCGGGGACGGCCCTCGGGAAGCCGGTGGGGGTGTGCGGGGAGTCCGCGGCCGACCCGGTGATGGCCCTGGCGCTCACCGGGCTCGGGGTCACCAGTCTGTCGATGTCACCGGCCGCCGTGCCGGCGGTGCGGTTCGCGCTCGCCCGTCACGACCTGGCGCGCTGTCGCGAGATCGCCGCGGCGGCGCTCGGGGCACGGACGGCGGCGGAGGCCCGGGCCGCCGCGTTGGCGCTCGTGGCCGACGACGTCCGTGCGGCGCTCGCCCTGGGCTGAGCAGGGCACTCCACTGGAGGGTGGAGACGACGAAGGGGCGGGGCCGCGGTGTCGCGGCCCCGCCCCTTCGTCGTGTGCGTCAGGCGCTCTGCGCGGCGACCAGCGCGACGGACTCGCGCGCGATCTCCAGCTCCTCGTTGGTCGGCACGACGAACACCTTGACGGGGGAGTCGTCGGTCGAGATGAGGGTGTCGGTCTTCTTGCGGCCGGCGTTGCGCTCCAGGTCGAGCACGATGCCCATGTGCTCCAGCCCGGCCATCGAGCTGGCGCGCACGATGTCGTCGTTCTCGCCGATGCCCGCCGTGAACGCGATGGCGTCCACGTGGCCCAGGTGGGCGTAGTACGCACCGACGTAGGTGCGCAGGCGGTGGTAGTAGACCTCGAGGGCCGTGCGGGCGCGCTCGTCGCCCGCCTCGACGGCCTCGTGCACGTCGCGCATGTCGGTGTGGCCCGACAGCCCGAGCATGCCGGAGCGGCGGTTCAGCAGGTCGTCCAGCTGGTCGGTCGTCATGCCGGCCTCGCGGGAGAGGTGGAAGAGCACCGCCGGGTCGATGTCGCCCGACCGCGAGCCCATCACCAGGCCGGCGAGCGGCGTCAGGCCCATGGAGGTGTCGACGCACAGCCCGGCGCGGACGGCGCTCGCGGAGGCGCCGTTGCCCAGGTGCAGGACGATGACGTTCACCTCGGACGGGGCCTTGCCGAGCAGCTCGGCGGTGCGCCGCGACACGAACTTGTGCGACGTGCCGTGGGCGCCGTAGCGACGGATCGCGTACTGCTCGGCCAGCTCCCGGTCGATCGCGTACGTGTATGCGGCCGGCGGCATGGTCTGGTGGAACGACGTGTCGAACACCGCGACGTGCGGGGTGCTCGGGAACGCGTGCCGGGCTGCCTTGATCCCTGCGACGTGCGCCGGGTTGTGCAGCGGCGCGAGCGGCGACAGGTCGGCGATCTGCTTCTGAACCGTGTCGTCGACGAGCGCGGGGCCGGCGAAGACACTGCCGCCCTGGACGATGCGGTGCCCGACGGCGGCCAGCTTCGACTCGTCGATCTCCGGCCCGTGCTCGGCGAAGAGGGAGAGCATGATGCGCATGCCTTCCTCGTGGTCGGCGACGGGCTGCTCGAGCACTGTCTCGCCGTCCGTGCCCTGGTGCTTCGCGCGGCCCATCTCGAGGCCGATGCGCTCCACGATCCCGTTCGCCAGCGCCTGTTCGCTGGCCACATCGATCAGCTGGTACTTGATCGACGAGGACCCGGAGTTGACGACCAGGACCTGCTCGCTCACTTGCTCTCCTTCATGGCCTGTGCCTGGACGGCCGTGATTGCGACCGTGTTGACGATGTCCTGCACCAGGGCGCCCCGCGAGAGGTCGTTCACGGGCTTGCGCAGCCCCTGGAGCACGGGGCCGACGGCCACCGCGCCGGCGGACCGCTGGACCGCCTTGTAGGTGTTGTTGCCGGTGTTCAGGTCGGGGAAGACGAACACCGTCGCCCGGCCGGCCACCGTCGAGTCCGGCATCTTCGTCTTGGCGACGGAGGCGTCCACGGCGGCGTCGTACTGGATGGGGCCCTCGACGTCGAGGTCGGGCCGACGCTCGCGGACCAGCGCGGTGGCCGCGCGGACCTTGTCGACGTCCGCGCCGGTGCCCGAGTCGCCCGTGGAGTAGGACAGCATCGCGATCCGGGGCTCGACGCCGAACACGGCGGCCGTCTCGGCCGACGAGATCGCGATGTCCGCGAGCTGCTCGGCCGTCGGGTCGGGGTTCACGGCGCAGTCGCCGTAGACGAGCACCCGGTCCTCGAGGCACATGAGGAAGACGCTCGACACGATCCCGACGCCGGGCTGGGTCTTGATGATCTCGAATGCCGGCCGGATGGTGTGCGCCGTGGTGTGCACCGCGCCTGACACCATGCCGTCCGCGAGGCCGTCCTGGACCATCATCGTGCCGAAGTAGGAGACCGAGCCGACGATCTCCCGGGCGCGCTCGACGGTCATGCCCTTGTGCTTGCGCAGCTCGGCGTACTCCTGGGCGAAGCGCTCGAAGAGCTCGCCCTCCTTCGGGTCCACGACGGCGGCCTTGGACAGGTCCAGGCCGAGCTCGGCGGCGCGCGTCCGGATGGCGGTCTCGTTGCCGAGGATCGTCAGGTCGGCGACGTCACGCTGGAGCAGGGTGCTGGCCGCCCGCAGGATGCGGTCGTCGTTGCCCTCCGGGAGCACGATGTGCTTGCGGTCCTGCCGGGCCCGGTCGAGCAGCTCGTACTCGAACATCAGCGGGGTGACGACCGCCGGCTTGGAGACGTCGAGTCGCTGGAGCAGGTCCCGGCCGTCGACGTGCCGCTCGAAGAGCGCGAGCGCGGTGTCGATCTTCCGCTGGGAGTCCGCCGTGAGGCGCCCGCGGACGGCGGCCGCCCGGTTCGCGGAGCGGAAGGTGCCCTGCTCGGTGGCGATGATCGGCAGCCGCTGGTTCAGGCCCGCGACGAGGCGGCCGATGCTCTCGGGCGTCTCGAAGCCGCCGCTCAGCACGATGCCGGCGAGGGACGGGAACCCGTCGGCCGCGTGCGCGGTGACGAGGCCCAGCAGGATGTCGGACCGGTCGCCGGGCGTGATGACCACTGCCCCGTCGGTGAGCCGCTCGAGCAGGTGCTCCATGGACATCGCGCCGACCAGGAGGTCGAGCGCCTCGCGGGAGAGGAGCTCGTCGTCCCCGCCCACGAGGTGCCCGCCCACGGCTTCCATGACGGCCCGCACGGTCGGGGCCGAGAGCAGGTGGTCCTCGGGGACGGCCCATGCCGGCAGTGCGCAGGAGAGCTCGGCGCGGACCGCCGCCAGCTCGGTCGGCGCGCAGCGGTTCGCGACGACCCCGAGGGCCTCGGCGTGGTGTGCCTTCAGCTCGGCGATCATCACGTCCGCGACGTGCCGGATCTCCTCCGGCGTGCGGCTCGCACCGCGCACCACCAGCAGGACCGGCGCGCCCAGGTTCGCGGCGATGCGGGCGTTGTACGCCAGCTCCGTCGGCCCGGCCACGTCGGTGTAGTCACTGCCCACCACGACGACGACGTCGCACTCGCGCGCCATCTCGTGGTACCGCGTCACGATGCGCGACAGTGCGGCGTCCGGGTCGGCGTGCACCTCCTCGTACGTCACCCCCACGCACTGGTCGTAGGTGAGGTCGACGCCGTCGTGCGCCAGCAGCACCTCCAGCACGTAGTCGCGCTCGCCGCTCGAGCGGGCGACCGGGCGGTAGACCCCGACGCGCCGGACGGTCCGGCTCAGGAGGTCGACCATGCCGAGGGCGATGGTGGACTTACCGGTGTCGCCCTCGGCGGCGGTGATGTACAGGCTGCGTGCCATGGCTCCTACTACTCGTTGTCCCCTCCGGTGGCGGCGGTGGCCGACAGCCGGTCCTGCTCGGGGCCGCCGACGGCGGTCGCCGTCTCGCCCGCGTCGGGCCACACCCAGTCGCGCACCTCCGGCAGGTCCTCGCCGTGGTCACGCGTGTACGCCCGGGCCCGAAGCCGGGCGTCCACCATCTCCTGACGCAGATTCGCCTGGCCGGACCGCATCCAGTGCACGTGGTCGATGACGTCGATCACGAGCTTGTAGCGGTCGAGGTCGTTGAGCATCACCATGTCGAACGGCGTCGTGGTGGTGCCCTCCTCCTTGTACCCGCGGACGTGGAGGTTGGCGTGGCCGTTCCGGCGGTAGGTGAGCCGGTGGATCAGCCACGGGTAGCCGTGGTAGGCGAACACGATCGGCCGGTCGGCGGTGAAGAGATTGTCGAACTCGCGGTCCGACAGGCCGTGCGGGTGCTCGCGCGCGTCCTGGAGGCGCATGAGGTCGACGACGTTGACCACGCGCACCTTGAGCACGGGCACGCGGCGGCGCAGGATGTCGGCCGCCGCCAGCACCTCGAGCGTGGGCACGTCGCCCGCGCAGGCGAGCACGACGTCGGGCTGCTGGCCCTCGACCTCGGTGCCGGCCCACTCCCAGATCCCGACGCCGCGGGTGCAGTGCGCGATCGCGTCGTCCATGTTGAGGAAGTTCGGGGCGGGCTGCTTGCCGCTGACGACGATGTTCACGTAGTCGCGGCTGCGCAGGACGTGCTCGTAGGTGGAGAGCAGGGTGTTGGCGTCCGGCGGCAGGTACACCCGGACGATCTCGGCCTTCTTGTTGACCACGTGGTCGATGAAGCCGGGGTCCTGGTGGCTGAAGCCGTTGTGGTCCTGGCGCCACACGTGCGAGGACAGCAGGTAGTTCAGGCTCGCGATGGGCCGGCGCCACGGGATGTCCTGGGTGACCTTGAGCCACTTGGCGTGCTGGTTCACCATCGAGTCGACGATGTGGATGAACGCCTCGTAGCAGTTGAACAGGCCGTGGCGACCCGTGAGCAGGTAGCCCTCGAGCCAGCCCTGCATCTGGTGCTCGGACAGCATCTCGAGGACGCGGCCGGCGCGGGCCATGTGCTCGTCGACCTCGGGGCCCTCGAACTCGGCGTACCACTGCTTGTCGGTCGCCTCGAAGACGGCCTGCAGGCGGTTGGACGCGGTCTCGTCGGGGCCGAAGATCCGGAAGTTGTCCGGGTTGAGGCGGATGACGTCGGCCAGCCACTGGCCGAGGATGCGCGGTGCCTCGGAGATCGTGGCGCCCGGGGCGGGCACGCTGACGGCGTACTCGCGGAAGTCGGGCAGGCGCAGGTCCTTGAGCAGCAGACCGCCGTTGGCGTGCGGGTTGTCGCTCATCCGGAGGTGGCCGGCGGGCGCGAGCGCGCTGATGTCCTCCAGCACGCGGCCGTTCTCGTCGAACAGCTCCTCCGGCCGGTAGCTCGCCAGCCAGGTGCGCAGCACCTCGAGGTGCTCGGGGGTGTCCCGCGCGCTTGCGAGGGGCACCTGGTGGGCCCGCCACGAGCCGGTGGTCTTCTTGCCGTCGATGTAGTCGGGGCCGGTCCAGCCCTTGGGCGTCTTGAAGATGATCATCGGCCACATCGGGCGCTCGGTGTCGCCGGCGGCGGCCCTGGCCTTGATCTCGCCGATCTCGTTGAGCACCTCGTCCAGCATCAGCGCGAAGCGGCGGTGGATCGACAGGTGGTCCTCGTCGTCGAAGCCGGCCTCGAACATGTGGGGCTTGTGGCCGTAGCCGACCATGAGGGACGTGCAGCTCGTCCTCGCTGATGCGGGCGAGCACCGTGGGGTTCGCGATCTTGTACCCGTTGAGGTGCAGGATCGGCAGCACGACGCCGTCGTGGAGCGGGTTGACGAACTTGTTCGAGTGCCAGCTCGTGGCCAGCGGGCCCGTCTCGGCCTCGCCGTCGCCGACGACGGCCGCAACCAGCAGGTCGGGGTTGTCGAACGCCGCGCCGTACGCGTGCGAGAGCGCGTAGCCGAGCTCGCCGCCCTCGTGGATCGAGCCGGGCGTCTCGGGGGCGACGTGGCTGGGGATGCCGCCCGGGAAGGAGAACTGCCGGTACAGGCGGCGCAGGCCCTCGGCGTCGTGCGTGATGTCGGAGTAGACCTCGGAGTACGTGCCGTCGAGGTACGCGCTCGCGACGAGGCCCGGACCGCCGTGGCCCGGGCCCGTGATGTAGATGGTGGACTGCTGCCGCTCGGCGATCGCGCGGTTCAGGTGCGCGTAGAGGAACGTCAGCCCGGGCGTGGTGCCCCAGTGGCCGAGCAGGCGGGGCTTGACGTGGTCGCGGTCCAGGGGCACCCGCAGCAGCGGGTTGTCGAGCAGGTAGATCTGCCCGACGGACAGGTAGTTCGCCGCACGCCACCACTTGTCGACCCGTTCGAGGGTCTCCTGGCTGAGCGGGGCGACCTCGCGGGTCGGCCAACCGGCGGGACGGTCCAGGACAGAGGTCACAGCAGCCTCCTCGTGCCACACGCCCGCCGGGCGACTCCCGGCGCGCACTCTAGGGTGCCCGTCGCGCGCGCGGATTGATGGGACGTTTGACCCCGCGCGCACTCCGCGACGTCGTCGCCGGGCACACCCGCAATGCCATCACATCGCGAGCCCGGGTGCACCTACCCCGGGGGCGAATTCTCCCGCCGGGTACCGTGATGACCATGCCGCCCCGCCCGCCGTATGCGCAGGTCGCGCGCGCTCCGCGGATGATCGGGCTGCTGGTCCTCCTCCTTCTTGTGGCAGGGGTCTGCGGTCGGCTCGGGGCATGGCAGCTGGACCGCGCCCGGGAACGTGCGGAGGCGTCGTCGGCGGCCCGGACGCCCGCCCCCGCGGTGCCGCTCGGGGACGTGCTCGAGCCGCAGCAAGCCTTCCCGGGGACGCTCGTCGGCCGGGCGGTCACGGTGCGCGGCGAGTGGTCCGACGACGAGGTGCTGGTGCGCCGTCCGCTCGACGGCCGGGACGGCTGGTGGGTGGTCACCCGGCTCGACGTCGACGGCGCCGGGCTCGCCGTCGTACGCGGCTGGACGGCGGACCGTGGCGGGGCGCCGTCGGTGCCCGACGGCGCGGTCGAGCTGCGTGGTCGGCTCGAGGCGGGGGAGCACACCGCCGACGTCGGCGGGGAGCCGACGACGGTCAGCCCGGCCGAGCTCGTGAACCGCTGGGGCGGGCCGATCTACTCCGGGTACATGGTGCTCGACGAGGCGCCCGACGGGCTGATGGCGGTGCCCGTGCCCGAGCCCGACGCCGGCTGGGACATCCAGAACCTCGCCTACGCGCTGCAGTGGTGGATCTTCGGCGGCGCGGCTGTGCTGCTCTGGCTGCGGATGGTGCGCGACGAGGCGCGGCACCGGGTGGCCCCGGACGGCGAGGACGCGCCGGACGGCGAGGACGTCGACCTCACTCCGGGCGCGGGCGGCGACGCATCGACTTGACGTCGCGGCGCCGGCGCTCCTGCTGAGCCCGCCGGACGCGGGAGGCGCGCGAGGCACGGGTGGGGACCCGCGGCGTCGTCGGGCGCAGGGCCTCGTCGAGGATCGCCGCGAGGCGTGCGGTGGCCGCCTCCCGGTTGCGGAGCTGCGAACGGTGCTCGGCGGCGACCACCACCAGGACGCCGTCCGTGAGCCGGCGCGCGAGGGTGTCGAGCGCGCGGTCGCGGAGCGCGGGCGGCAGGGAAGCCGTGGCGGCGAGGTCCCAGACCAGCTCGACACGCGAGTCCGTGGTGTTGACGCCCTGGCCGCCTGGCCCGCTCGAACGCGAGAAGCGCCACGTGAGCTCGCGCTCGTCGATCACGTGGCCGGAGCGCAGGCGGACCTCCATGTGGTCAGCCTGCCGCACCGCGGCGCAGCGGCGCTTCCCATCGACTACCGCCGCGGCCTTCGTTTCGACGGCGCGAGTCCAGGAAGGCTCTTCAACTCCCACGAGAGCGACCGCCGAAGCACGACGTCGCCGCTGTCGCCGGGCACGATCAGAAGCTCCAGAGGCGCTGAAGCCAGCGCGCGCGACTTGGCCGCGTCCCTCGAGGTAACTACGTGCGATGTTGAGGTAGCTAGCAATGATTCGCCGCACGTCTTCGTCGGGCGTCTGCTCTTCGTAGTACCCGAGCGAGTAACCCCCATCCACCTCGATCTCGAACCAGACATCCCCTGGGCTCTGGACAACTGCCCAACGTGACGGAACGAGCGTGCTCTTCAGAAGCGCGTAGCCAGCAGACCCCCGGTATCCGAAGTCCACCTGAATCCCATCATCAGGCGGGATTCTCGACCGCAGAAACTCAACGACACCCTCGGCGTTCATTGCCAGTTCCCCCACAACTTGCGGTTCCAACCGGTCGGATTGTACGTGATGCCACCACGGGCGCGCTCCATGTGTACATGGAACGGCTGCAGCGCTTGACGCCAGGCCGGCAACTTCTTCCAGTGCTTCAACTGTCTCGCCCCGGGTTCAGTGGAGGCTCGGAACTGACGCTTCGGCGGTCGCCGGAGCGGTGTTCTGACGGTAGTAGGTGTTCTCGAGCTCGGCGGGCGGGATCAGCCCGATCTCGCCGTGCAGGCGCCGGTGGTTGAACCAGTCGATGTACTCGGCGACGGCGATCTCGAGGTCGTCGATGCTCTTCCAGGGGCCCTTGTTGCGGACGAGCTCGGCCTTGAACAGCGAGTTGAACGCCTCGGCCAGGGCGTTGTCATACGAGTCGCCTGTGGACCCGACCGAGGCGACCGCTCCCGCCTCAGCGAGGCGCTGGGTGTAGCGGACGGCGACGTACTGACCGGATTCAACCGGTCAATGCAACACCGGTTTGTTGGAGCAACAGTAGGTGCTCGTCGAGGGCCTCCGCCGGGGTGCGCCAGCCGAGGGTCTTGCGCGGTCTGGTGTTCAGGGCGTGGGCGACGGCCTCGAGGTCTTCGGCGGACCAGCGGGACAGGTCGGTGCCCTTGGGGAAGTACTGGCGCAGCAGCCCGTTGGTGTTCTCGTTGGTCCCGCGCTGCCAGGGGGACTGGGGGTCGGCGAAGAACACCGGGATGCCGGTGGCGACCTTGAACTGTGCGTGCGCGGACATCTCCTTGCCGCGGTCCCAGGTCAGCGATCTGGTCAGCTGTTCCGGCAGGGTTGTCATCGTCGCGGCGAGGGCCTTGCTCATGGTGATCGCCCCGTAGCCGGCCAGGGCGGGGCCGTTCTTCGGAGTCTGCTTGTGGCGGTAGCCCTCCTCGCGGGGCAGGTGCACCAGCATCGTGAACCTCGTGGTGCGCTCCACGACGGTGCCGATCGCGGACCGCTCCAGGCCGATCAGCAGGTCACCTTCCCAGTGCCCGGGGACGGCGCGGTCGGCGACCTCGGCGGGGCGTTCGCTGATCAGTGTCTCGGGTGTCACGTGCGCCCAGGTCTTGCGCCTGGACCGTTCCCGAGGGGCGCGCAGCGCACGGCCGGTGCGCAGGCACCAGACCAGCTCGCGCTTGAGCGCGCCGCGGCCCTGGATGTAGAGCGCCTGGTAGATCGCCTCGTGGCTGATCCGCATGGACTCATCCTCCGGGAAGTCCATCCGGATGCGGTGGGCGATCTGCTCCGGACTCCATGCCTGCACCCAGGCCCGGTCCTTGCGGTGGGGCTTGTTGTTGCCGGTGAACCGCGGCGGGGTCGGCCCGTCGACCGTGGTGCCGTCGGGCCGGCAGACCTGCCCCGACAGCCGCTCCTGGACATAGGCGCGTAGCCGGGGGTCGGCGACGAGCTTGGCGGTCTTGGGTCGACGCGCGGCGAGGTCGGCCTTCCACTGCGCGACCGACGCCCGGTACTCGAGCTTGCCGCTGCGCGTCGCGGCGTTGCGGCGCAGCTCCCGAGAGATCGTTCCCGGGTCGCGGCCGACCGCTCGGGCGATCTCGCGAACGCCCTTGGACTGGGCCCTGAGCAGCGCGATCTCCTCGCGCTCAGCGAAGGACAGGTAGCGGCCCGAGGGGCGCGCCTTCAGGTCGAACGGCGGCATGCCGCCACCGTTGTGGAACCACCGCTGCCCGACCGGCTGCGACACGCCGATCACCGCCGCGGCCTCGATAGGCAACAACCCCTTGGCGATCTCGACCCAGAACGCGGCCTCGATCCCACGCTGGAACTTCGGGTGACCAGGCGACCTCAGTTTCGCCCGCACCGCCCGATCCGCTGCCTGCTGGCGACGAACCACCGAACACCTCCGAGACCTCGAGGTGTTGCGACGACCGATTGAATCCGCCCTGACCGCCTCTGTCGGAGTGACACACGGTGCCGGCCGGTGAGCGCAACGCGATCGCGTTGCGCATCGCTGCTCTGGCCAGGCTCGACTTCATCCGTGAGTCGATGGAGTAGCCGACGATCTTGTTGGAGAAGACGTCCTTGATCGCGCAGACGTAGACCTTCCCCTGCCGGGTGGGGTGCTCGGAGATGTCCCAGAGCCAGACCTGGTTCGTGCTGGTGGCGGTGAACTCGTGCCGCACGACGCCGTGCTCGTCGACCACGGCGAGCAGGTCGTCATGGGGTGCCGGGCCCGTGGACCCGGCCTTGCTGGTCCGCGTCTTGTGGTGGCTCGCGGCGATGGCGGCGACTCGGCACAGTCGGTGCACGCGGTTCTCCCCGACCCTGATGCCGTGCTCGTCAGCCAACTCGTCGGTGAGGAACCTGTAGCCCAGCGTGGCATCGTCGTCGTGGAGGTCATAGAGGACGTCAATGAGATGGGCGTCGTCCCAGTCCCGCCGGGACACCGGATCCTTGAGCCACTTGTAGTACCCCTGGGTCGAGAACCCCAGGACCCTGCACGCCACCGCGACCGGCACCCTGACGGGGGCGCCGGCCGCGGCCATCTCACGGACGAGAGGGAAGACTATTTTCCCGGCAGGTTCGCCTGCGACAGGTACGCCGCCGCCCGGCGCAGGACCTCGTTCTCCTGCTCGAGCAGCCGGTTGCGCTTCTTCAGCTCACGAAGCTCGCCGCGATCGGCGTCGGTCAGGCCGGGACGATGACCGTCCTCGATGTCGGCCTTCTTCATCCAGTTCGCCAGCGAGCCTTCGGAGATACCGAAGTCCTTCGCGATCTGCGACAGCGGTGCCTGACCCTTGCGGGCCACAGCCACGACATCGTCGCGGAACTCCTTGGGATAGGGCTTTGCCACGGGGACATCCTTCCGTGCGAGGACCAGATCCTCACAGCTCAGGTGTCAACCGAACCCGGGGCAGACCCGGGGACTCCCAACGCCCTGACGGCGAAGGTGCTGTACGACACCCGCGGTCGGATCATCGAATCCAGAAGGCCGGGGTCGTCGGGGAACGATGCGGCGACCACGAAGACGCGGTACTACCAGGCCGCCCAGGACACTGCGGACCCGCTCTGCAGCGGGCGCCCGGACTGGGCGGGTGCGCCGTGCATCACGGCTGCCGCCGGCAACGTGACGGGCTACGACGCGGCGCGGATGGCCGGGCAGCTGCCGTCCCGGCGCGTCGAGTCGTACAACGTCTTCGGAACTCCGACGAAGGTCACGGAGGTCGGTCCCGGTGGTGTCTCGCGCACCACGACGACCACCTACGACTCGGCTGACCGCGTCACGTCCGTCCAGATCACGGGCGCGAGCGCGGGCGTGTCGATCCCCACGACCACCACGTCCTACGACGCCGCGAGCGGTGACGTCATCGCCGTGTCCGGGACGGGGACGGGAGGCACCTCAGCGAGCATCACTCGGGAGTACGACGCTCTCGGTCGCATGGTCGCCTACGGCGACGCGGACGGTGGTCGAACCGAGACCGAGTACGACAGGTACGGCAAGCCGGTCAAGGAACGCCAGCTGCAGGGTGGTCAGCTGATCGGATCCCGAACGTTCGAGTACAACCACGACCTCGAGCCGCGCGGGCTGCTGACGGCCATCGACGACTCGGTGGCGGGCCGGATCGACGCGACCTGGGGACCGGACGGCCAGTTGCTCACCGAAACGCTCCCGGGCGGCGTCACCTTGTCGATCACCTACGACCCGGCCACAGTGCCCGTGCAACGCACGTACACGCGCACCAGCGACCAGGCCGTGATCTGGACGGACCGGGTGCTGGAGAACCACCGCGGCCAGTGGATCCGGCACACCTCCACCACCGGTGAGGCGGCCTACGCCTACGACGAGCTCGGGCGCCTCGCAGGCGTCACGGACCGGGTCGCAGGGGTCAACACCTGCTCGCTGCGGACGTACGGGTACGACACCCACTCCAACCGCACGTCGTTCACGACAGCGACCGGCGCGGCGGGCGCGAACCTGGAGTCGGCGGTGTGCCCGACGGAGCCAGGACCGGTCACCACGAGTACCTACGACACCGCGGACCGGCTGGTCTCCGGATACGGCGGGTCGGCGTGGGTCTACGACGCACTCGGGCGCGTCACGTCGATGCCCTCTGCGGCCGATAGCTCTGTGACAGTGCAGAACGCGTTCTACGTGAACGATCTGATCGCTTCGCAGACTGTGCCCGGGACCGCGCGCGTCGAGTGGGGACTTGACCCCATCCAGCGTCGCGACGTCTACGAGGAGTTCGCGTGGATCAACGGGGCGTGGGCCTCGACCGTGAAGAAGGTCTCGCACTACTCCTCGGACTCGGACGAGCCCGGCTGGATCGTGGAGGACGCTGCCGAGCCTGACAGTGCGGTCACCCGGTACGTCTCGGGGGTCGAGGGTGACCTCGCCGTCTCGACGACCAAGAGCGGTGGGCGTGAGTTGCAGTTGGTGGATCTGCATGGGGACGTGGTGGGCACGTTGCCGATCGCGGATGGTGCTGAGGAGGCGTCGTGGGCGGGGTTGTCGCTCTCGCGTACGGATGAGTTCGGTAACCCGGTCGCGTTGACGGGTGGGGCGTCGCCGAATGCGCCGCCGGCTCGGTATGGGTGGCTGGGTGCGGCTCAGCGTTCGGCGGAGGCGCTGGGTGGCGTGATCTTGATGGGGGTCCGTCTGTACCACCCGGGCACGGGGCGGTTCATGTCGGTGGACCCGGTGGCTGGTGGGTCGGCGTCGGCGTATGACTACTGCAGCGCCGATCCGGTCAACTGCACGGACCTGGGTGGGACGTTCTCCTTCGGCGGCCTGCTGGATGCGGTGGCCAAGGTCGGGGAGATCGCCTCGAACATCCCGGGGCCGATCGGTGCGGCCGCGGCTGGGGTGTCGGCGGTCGCGTATGCGGCGCGGGGCAACACGGCCAAGGCCGTCGAGATGGGCGTCACGGCTGCGGCCGCGATGGTCGGTGCGGGTGCGGTCGTGCGGGTCGCCGCCCGTGCGGTCAGCGTGGCCCGGGCTGCGGGTACGGGGTTGCGGGCCGGGTCACGTGCGGCCCGGATCGTCAGCGGCGTCACCCAACGCGCCAGGTCAGCGGTGCAGACGATCTCGCGGGTGACCGGGCGCGGGCGCGGGGCCGCTTGCGCGTTGGGCAACAGCTTCGTGCCGGGGACTCTGGTCGTCCTGGCCGACGGCACGGTGGCGCCGATCGAGACCCTGCAGGTCGGCGACCTGGTCCTGACCCGTGACCCCGACACCGGCCAGACCTCCACCCAACCCGTGATCACCCCGATCGTGGGCCAAGGAGACAAACACCTGGTCGAGATCGTCACCGACGCCGGCACGTGGACCGCCACCTACAACCACCCCGTGTGGGTGGACGGCAAGGGCTGGGTCGACGCACTCAACCTCACCGCCGGCGACAAGCTCGTCGGCTCCACCGGCGGCCTCCTCGTGGTGCGCGCCATGCACGACCTGGGCTGGCTGTCCGGACAGACCGTCTACAACCTCTCCGTCGCCGGCACCCACACCTACTACATCGCCACACCCGACGGTAACGTGGACGCACTCGTCCACAACGGATGCGGGCCGGCCTCGGCATGGTTGGCCAACGCTCGTGCGCTGGCAGGAACGGGCAACAGGGTTTACACGAGTGTTCGCAGCACATCAATTGCGGCAGCGCAGCGATTGCAGCGCTCAATCATCAACTCAGGCGTGCTGCAGGACGCCGGCTATACGTGCACGGCCCGGGGCCTGAAGGGGTGCTCCGCGGCGACGCATCTCCACATCGACGTGTTGCGCGGAGGACGCCCCGTCGGCGTGATCCACATCCGGTTCCGCGGTGGGAGGAGGTAGGCGTGGCGGCTGTGTTCTTGGTGCCCGTGGCCAGTGATCCGGGGTCGCGGGATGACGATGCCTCTTGCGCAGTCAGTGTGCTCTGCTCGGCCGAGTCCCGCATGGAGGCGGTGGAGCTTCTGCGTGCGTGCGGAGTGAGCGTCTCGTCGAGGAAACTGACGCTCCTCAAGTCCGCGCCGTGGGTCCCTGAGGATCCCCCCGACGTCTTGCCTGGGGAGGTCTGGGTGCGGCCGGCCTACGTCGCGGGTGGCTGGCGAAGGCTTGGCCGGAGTTGAGTCGGTAGCGGGCGCTTGAGCCGGTCCGCCCCACCGTGCGGCACTGTTGGCACATGACCGAGCCGACCTCCGACCGGCGTCCGTTCGCCGCGCGCGTGCGCCCCTACCGGCCCGGCGACCGGGCCGGCGTCTACGACGTGTGCGTCCGCACGGCCGACGGCGGGGGAGACGCGACCGGGCAGTTCTCCACCGACGACCTGATGCCCGACATCTTCGCCGGGCCGTACCTCGCCCTGGACCCCGGCCTGGCGTTCGTGGTCGACGACGGGACGCGCGTCGTGGGGTACGTGCTGGGCACCGCCGACTCCGCGCGGTGGGCCGCCGAGCAGCGGGCCCGCTGGCTGCCGACGGTCGCCGACCGCTACCCGCTCCCCGCCGAGCCGCGGACACGCGAGGAGCACCTCGTCGACCTGCTGCACCACCCCGAGGAGAACGTCCACCCGGAGCTCGCCGCGTACCCGGCGCACCTGCACATCGACATCCTGCCGAGCCACCAGGGCGCGGGCTGGGGGCGTCGGCTGCTGCGGGCGTTCTTCGCCGAGCTGCGCGGGCGCGGGGTGCCGGCAGTGCACCTGACGATGCTGGCCGCCAACACCCCGGCCCGCGCCTTCTACGACCGGATCGGGTTCCGCGAGCTGCCGCTCGCGCTCCCGGACGTCACGGTGCTGGGTGCGCCGACCGACCTGCCGCTGTGAGGCCGGCCCCGGCTGCGCCTGCCCCGGCTGCGCCTGCCCCGGCCGCGCCTGCCCCGTCCTCGTCGTCCCCAGCGACGACGGGCGCGCCCTCGCCGTCGGCGTGCCAGGAGTGCCACAGCGCCGCGTAGTCGCCGCCGGCCGCCACCAGCTCGTCGTGCGGGCCGATCTCCACGATGCGGCCCTCGTCGACGACGGCGACGCGGTCGGCGTCGTGCGCGGTCTGCAGGCGGTGGGCGATCGCCACGACGGTGCGGCCCTCGAGCACCGCCGACAGTGAGCGCTCCAGATGCCGTGCAGCGCGCGGGTCCAGCAGCGACGTCGCCTCGTCCAGCACGAGGGTGTGCGGGTCGAGCAGCACGAGCCGCGCGAGCGCCACCTGCTGCGCCTGGGCGGGCGTCAGCACGACGCCGCCCGAGCCCACCTCGGTCGCCAGGCCGTCGGGCAGTCGGTCCACCCAGTCGGCATCGACCGCCGCGAGCGCGCGCTGCAGCTCGGCGTCGTCGGCCTCGGGGTCCGCGAGCCGCAGGTTCTCCGCCAGCGTCCCCACGAACACGTGGTGCTCCTGGGTGACCAGCGCCACGTGCCCGCGCAGGTGTTCCAGCGGCAGCTCGACGAGCGGCACGTCCCCGACCAGCACCGAACCGCCCGTGGGCGGGTGGACGCCCGCGAGCATGCGGCCCAGCGTCGACTTCCCGGCACCCGACGGCCCGACGACGGCGAGGCGCTCGCCCACGCGCAGGTCCAGGTCGATGCCGTGCAGCACGTCCTGCCCCGGCCGGTAGGCGTAGCGCACACCGCGCGCCACGACGCGCTCGTCCGACGGCGCCGCGTTCCCCGCCACGCGGTCCGGCGGGACGTCCGCGACGCCGAGGATCCGCGCCAGCGACGTGGCGCCGATCTGTGCCTCGTCGAGCCAGTAGATGAGCTGGCCCATCGGATGCATGATCTGCACCGCGTACATGGCGACCGCCGTCACGGCGCCCACCGTCGAGTGCCCATCACCGATCAGCCAGCCGCCCCACAGCACGACCGCGACCACCGGCAGCAGGAACGCGACGTCGATGCCGGGGAACAGGACGCTGCGCAGCCAGAGCGTGTACCGCTCGGCCGCGAACGCCTCGCGCAGGTCGCCGTCCACGCGCGCGCGGCGGCGCGGCCCGAGGCCCAGCGCATCGACGGTCCGCGAGCCCTCCACCGACTCCGTGATGGTCCCGTTGAGGACCGCGTACGCGGCCGACTCGCGCAGGTAGCCGGGCGTCGCGCGGCGCAGGTACCAGCGCGTCACCGGCACGAGCAGCGGCAGCCCGACCAGCATCCCGACGGCGAGCAGCGGCTCGACGGCGATGGCCGCGGCGAACGTCAGCACCACGGTCGCCGTGTTCACCAGGATCTGCGGCACACCGAAGCGCACGGTGTGCGAGACGCGGTCGACGTCGTTGGTCGTGCGCGCGACGAGGTCGCCCGTGCCCGCGCGCTCGACCGTGGACAACGGCAGGCGCGTGACCGAGGCGACGAACTCCTCGCGGAGCTGGGCGAACACCGTCTCGCCGAGCACCATCGCGGCCTGCTGGGCGTAGCGGACCAGCACCGTCCGGGCGAGCACCGAGGCCACCAGCCACGCCGCGGCGGCGTCCACCGCCCCGATGCTGGTGCCCAAGCCGACCTCGTCCACGATGCGGCCCAGCAGCCACGGGCCCGCCAGGCCGGCAACGGCGGCGAGCACGTGCAGCACCAGGACCGTGCCCAGGCCGCGGCGGTGGCGGCGCAGCAGGCGCCACGAGTGGGCGCGCAGGTGCGCACCGTCGGCGACGGGGAGCTTCATGCCATCACCTCCGCGGTGGAGCGGCTGACGACGTCCCGGTAGGCGGCCCCGACGGCGTCGGGCGCGGTGAGCAGTGCGCGGTGCGCGTCCTGCCGCAGGACCCGGCCGTCCTGCACGAACGCCACCTCGTCGGCGTTGTCGAGCACCAGCGGGCTCGCGGTGACCACGACGGTGGTGCGGCCGGCGCGCGACTCCCGCAGCCGGGCCGCGATGCGCGCCTCCGTGTGGGCGTCGACCGCGCTCGTCGGCTCGACCAGCACCAGCACCTCCGGGTCGACGGCCAACGCCCGCGCGAGCGCGACCCGCTGCCGCTGGCCGCCGGAGAGCGACCGGCCCTTCTCCTCGACCGGGCCGTCGAGGCCGTCCGGCACCGCGGCGAGGACGTCGGCGGCGTCGGCCACGTGCAGCGCGGCCAGGAGCGCGGCGTCGTCGCGTGCCCCGCGCACGTCCAGCTCGTCCCGCAGGGCGCCGCTGAACAGCTGGGCGGTGGCCTCGACCACGACGACGCGGCGGCGCACCGCCGCCCGGACGTGGTCGGCGAGCGGGCGGCCGTCGAGCGTGACGTGCGCGCCGTCGTCGGCCAGCAGACCCAGGCGTGCGGCCAGGTGCGCCGTCTCGTCCGGGTCGGCCGACACCAGCGCGGTGAGCCGGCCGGCGCGCACCTGCAGACCCGACTCGGCGTCGGCGAGCACGATCCCGTCCGCTGCGGTCGTCGGCTCGAGCGCGGTGGCGCCCAGCAGCTCGGGGTCCGCACCCGTGACCGGCACGCGCAGCACGGTCAGGATGCGCCGGGCGCCGACGACGCCGCGCACGGTGCACTGGACCATCTTGGTCGCCGTCGTGAGCGGCTCGGTGAGGAAGGCCGCGTAGCCGTAGAAGGTGACGAGCTGGCCGCCCGTGATCTCGCCGCCGACGGCGAGCCGTGCGCCGTACCAGACGACGCCGGCCACGAAGAGCCCCGGCAGGAGCGTCTGGAGGGCGTCCAGCAGCGACTGCGTCCGCGCCACGCGCACGCCGGCGGCCCGCACCACCTGCGACTGCTCGGCGTAGCGCGCCGCGAAGGCGTCCTCGCCGCCGATGCCCCGCAGGATCCGCAGGCCCGAGACCGTGTCCGAGCCGAGCGTCGTCAGCCGGCCCTGCGCCGCTCGGTGCGCAGCCTGACGACGCTGCAGCGGCCGCACGACGAGGGCGAGTGCCGCGGCCACCACCGGCAGCCCCAGCAGCACGCCCAGGCCCAGGGGCACCGAGCTGCGCAGCAGCAGCACCGCGACGAGGACGTACGCCACGACCCCACCGATGAACCGCGACGCCATGAAGAACATCTCGCCGAGGCGCAGCGCGTCGGACGCGACCGTCGCCACCACCTCGCCCGTGGGCAGCTCCGCGGTCACGGCGTCGCCGGTGCGCGTCACGTGGTGCCCCACGAGCTGGGAGGAGCGGTACGCCGCGTGCAGCCAGTTCTGCAGGTCCAGGCGGTGCCCGACGACGTTCCCGACGGCCCCCACGACGCCAGCGACCGCGATCCACCCGGCCTGCGCCCACAGGTGCCCGGTGAGCCCGTCCCGGAGCCCGGTGTCCACCACCTGGCCCAGCAGGTAGGGCAGCGCGGCCATGCTCACGACGGCACCGGTCCCGGCGATCGCGCCGGCGACCAGGAACCCGCGCTGACGTGCGGCGACCCACCACAGGAGGGCGGCCGGCGACGTCAGCGGCGGGGTGCCCGGGTGGGTGGACGGCAACGTGCGCATGGCGCGCGAGCCTACGACCGACCTCCGACACCCGGCGACGGCATTACTCCCCGGTACGGTTCGGCGCCGGGCACCGCCGGGAACACTTCCGGTGGCGGGCCGGTTGTGCGGTCGTGATCATGCGAGTGTGCCCATGACGACGCCGAAGACCGCCGCAGCCCGCGAGGCGCGCGCCGCCCGCGCCCTGCGCCGCTACCGCGTGATGGCGTGGATCACCGGCACGATGCTGCTGGTCCTCACGCTGGAGATGGTGCTCAAGTACGGCTTCCACGCCGGTGGGGTCGCCGAGGACGGCACGCCCGAGCCGGTGATCGGCTCCTGGGTGGCCTTCGCGCACGGGTGGATCTACGTGGTCTACCTGTTCACGGTGATCGACCTGTGGTCGGCCCTGCGCTGGCGGCTGGGTCGCCTCGTGACCATGGTGCTGGCCGGCGTCGTCCCCGTGATGTCGTTCGTCATGGAACGCCGCGTGCACGCGGACGCCGCCGCCGGCGTCGGGACCCGTCACTAGACTCCCGGGGTGACCACCGGCACCGGCCCCGTCCTTGTCGTCGACTTCGGTGCGCAGTACGCGCAGCTGATCGCCCGGCGCGTGCGCGAGGCGCACGTGTACTCCGAGATCGTCCCGCACACCATGAGCGTCGCCGACATGCTCGCGAAGGCTCCGGCGGCCGTCATCCTCTCCGGTGGCCCGGCCAGCGTGTACGAGCCCGGAGCCCCCGAGGTGGACCCCGCGCTGTTCGACGCCGGGGTGCCGGTGCTGGGCATCTGCTACGGCTTCCAGGCGATGGCCAAGGCCCTGGGCGGCGCCGTCGACGCCGGTGCGATCGGTGAGTACGGCGCCGCGACCGTCGCGGTCGACGAGCCGGGCGCGCTGCTCACCGGCTCGCCCGCCGAGCAGGCGGTCTGGATGAGCCACGGCGTCGCCGTGACCGAGGCGCCCGAGGGCTTCCGTGTGCTCGCGCGCTCGCCGGGGGCGCCGGTGGCCGCGTTCGAGGACCGGGAGCGGCGGCTCTTCGGCCTCCAGTGGCACCCCGAGGTGCGGCACTCGCCGCTCGGGCAGCGCGCGCTCGAGAACTTCCTGTACCGCGGGGCCGGGCTGCGGCCCGACTGGACGGCCGGGAACGTCGTGGCCGAGCAGGTGGCGGCCGTCCGGGCCCAGGTGGGCGGCGGGCGCGTCATCTGCGGGCTGTCCGGCGGCGTCGACTCGGCGGTCGCCGCGGCCCTCGTGCAGCGTGCCGTCGGCGAGCAGCTGACCTGCGTCTTCGTCGACCACGGGCTGCTGCGCCGCGGCGAGGCCGAGCAGGTGGAGAAGGACTTCGTCGCCGCGACCGGGGTGCGCCTCGTCGTCGTCGACGCCCGGGAGCAGTTCCTCGGGGCGCTCGCGGGCGTCACGGACCCGGAGACCAAGCGCAAGATCATCGGCCGCGAGTTCATCCGGTCGTTCGAGGCGGCGGCGCGCGACCTGGTGGCCGAGGGCGGTGCGACCGGCGAGGAGGTGCGCTTCCTCGTGCAGGGCACGCTGTACCCCGACGTCGTCGAGTCCGGCGGCGGCGAAGGCGCGGCGAACATCAAGTCCCACCACAACGTCGGCGGCCTGCCGGACGACCTGCAGTTCGAGCTCGTCGAGCCCCTGCGCACCCTCTTCAAGGACGAGGTGCGCGCCGTCGGGCTGGAGCTCGGGCTGCCCGAGGCCATCGTGTGGCGTCAGCCGTTCCCGGGCCCCGGCCTGGGCATCCGGATCATCGGTGCGGTCACGGCCGAGCGGCTCGAGATCCTGCGCGCCGCGGACGCGATCGCCCGCCAGGAGCTGACGCTCGCCGGCCTGGACCGCGACATCTGGCAGTGCCCCGTGGTGCTCCTCGCCGACGTCCGCTCCGTGGGCGTGCAGGGCGACGGTCGCACCTACGGCCACCCCGTCGTCCTGCGCCCGGTCAGCTCCGAGGACGCGATGACGGCGGACTGGACCCGGGTGCCCTACGAGGTCCTCGCGCACATCTCCAACCGGATCACGAACGAGGTGCGCGAGGTCAACCGCGTCGTCCTCGACGTCACGAGCAAGCCGCCGGGCACCATCGAGTGGGAGTGACGGGGCGCCGCAGTACCCGCGGGCCGCGCGACGCGCCCGGGCGGGCGCTCAGGGGTCGAGCGTGCCGGAGGGCTGCAGCGGCTCCGGATCCGCGTCCCCGGCAGGGTCCGGCCCTCCCGTGCGGACGGATGCATCCTCGGTGCGGGAGCGCTGCGCGCGCTTGACGTCGTACATCGCGGCGTCCGCGGCGGCAAGGAGGCCGGCGGCCGTCACGTCGTCGCCTCCCGAGGACACGACGATGCCGGTCGAGGCGCTCACGTGGTGGTGGACGCCCTCGACCCGGACGGGATTCGCGAGGGCGCTCGTGACCCGGCGCAGGGTCTCGCGCGGGACGCGCACGGGGTCCCCCTCGGCGACGACGACGAACTCGTCGCCACCGAAGCGCGCCACCACGTCGTCGGCGCGTAGCGCCGCGGAGAGCCGCTTGCCGACGATCGCGAGGACGTCGTCGCCGGCCTGGTGACCGTACGCGTCGTTGATGGCCTTGAAGCCGTTGAGGTCGCAGAACATCACCGTGACGGCGGGCGACTCGCCGGAGGTGACGCGGTCCAGCGCCCGGGCGAGGCGCTCCGACAGCTCGCGCCGGTTCGCGAGGCCGGTCAGCTCGTCGCGCCGGGCCTGCCGTGCGAGGTGCGCCTCGGCATCCTCGCGGACGCGGACGAGCATCCCGATCCGGAGCACGACGAGGGCGACGAGGGCGAGCATCCCGGTGCCCAGCGCGACGCCGCTGATCCCCCGGCCGGTGACCCCCTGGGTGATGGACACGGCGGGGGCCACCGCGAGGGCCGCCCCGAGGGCCCGCAGCGCCGACGGTGTCAACCCGGGGCGACGCGTGGGCCGCTCACCGATCAGGGCGATGTCGGGGTGCCACGTGGCGGCCGCGGTCGCGCACAGTGCGAGCGCCCACAGCGCCGCGACCCACCACGCGCCGTCCAGCTCGTCGGGCGTGGTGGTGGCGATCCGCGCCCCGAACCCGCCCGTCGTCGCCGCGGCGGCGAGCAGGAGATAGCGCAGGGACGGCCCCTGGGCGGCGTCCGTCCGGACGATCTCGGTGAGGCAGCCGAGCACGACGCCGAGCCCGAGCATGCTCGCGAGCGAGGCGAGCTGGACGGGGAGCGAGGCTGCCTCGAGGCCCGGGCCGGGGCCGATGGTCCACGCGGTGAGGGCGAGCGCCACCGCGACGATGCCGGAGTCGACGACGCCCGCCTGGGCACGCCCGTCCCCGCGCAGCAGGACGCAGGTGCTCGCCACGACGAAGGAGCCGAACGTGAGGACGGGCACGACGGCGAGGGCGGGGTGGGCCGTCGTGCCGCGGAGCGCGACGAACCACACCACGCTGTACGCGAGGAGGACGAGGAGGCCCCCGAACAGCCAGTCCCAGGGGCGGCGGTACGCCAGCCGGAGCGAGCGGCGGGCGTGCAGCACGGCGCCGAGGGCGAGGAGCAGCGCCACCTCCAGGACGACGCTCTGGGCGACGCCCCGTGTCGCCAGGCAGCCGCCGACGAGGACGATCGTGCACAGGCCGAAGCGGCGGTGCACGATCGCCGTGCGATACGGCCACTTGGACACCGGACCATGATCGCAGGCGCCGCGGACGTGGTCGTCCGTCCTGACGGCCCGTCGGGCACGTCTCCTCCGGCCTAGCGTGTTCGTGACGGTCGGCCCTTCTGCTCGTACATCCGCGTGTCCGCTGCGGACAACACCTCGTCGGCGCTGACGACCTCGCCCGGCCGGACCACGACGGTGCCCACGCTCGCGCGGCAGGTGAGCAGGACGCCGTCGACGTCGACCGGATCCTTGAGCGCCGCCGCCACGAGGTCGCGCACCCGGCCCTCGAGGCGCGCCGGGTCGCCCTCGCAGATGATGACGAACTCGTCGCCGCCGAAGCGCCCGACGGTGTCCTCGCCGCGCAGGTGGGCGCGCAGCCGCGCCGCGATCTCCGCGAGCACCCGGTCACCAACGGGGTGGCCGAGCTCGTCGTTGATCGACTTGAACTCGTCGAGGTCGGCGAACGCGACGACCGCGCCGTTCGACCGACCCGCGGCGACGCGGTCCAGCGTGACCTGCAACCGGGCCGCGGCCGCGCGCCGGTTCGCGACGCCGGTGAGCTCGTCGTGCTGGGCCAGGTGCCGCAGGCGCTCCTCGGCGCGGATGTGCAGCCGCGCGAGCAGGTTCACGCGCGCGAGCACCAGCGGCACGACGACGAGCGTGGTGGCGGCGAGCAGCACGCCGTCCACCGGGTGGTTCGTGACGTCCTCGACGCAGGCCACCACCGGGGCCGCGAGGAGGGCAACGCCCTGCCAGGCGATCCGGCGGGGGGTGAGCCGGTCGTCCACGGACGGCGCGACGACGGTGTTGGCCGAGGGGTGCACGCTCGCGGCGGCGAGCGCGGCGTACGCCACGGCCCAGATGAACCCGACCCACCAGGCCGACGCGCTCTCGGTGGACGTCCAGGTGAGCATCCTCGCCAGGCTGCCCAGGTAGGCCGCGACGATGGCGAGGAGCACGTACCCGAGGGCGCCGTGCCGTCGTCCGCTCATCCAGGTGCGCGTCAGCGCGCCGATGATGCCACCCAGGAAGAGGAAGACGAGGACGGCGCCGCACGTGCGGGACACACCGGCGTCGATCGCAGCGAGGTGAGGCTGGAGCAGGACGTTCCACAGCACGACGGTGCAGGTCACCGAGACCAGCGCGGCATCGAGCAGCGCCCCGGTGTTGCGGCGCCCGCGCGGCGAGATCAGCATGACGGCGCCGACGAGGAGGGCGAGGTAGCCCAGCGGGATCGCGATGGTCGGCACGGGTCCGGTGGCGCTGTCGTGCCCGCCGATCGTGACCTGCGCGACGGTGCTCACGGCGTCCACGAAGAGGATGGCGATGCCGGCGAGCACGGGGACCCAGGCCCGTTCCCGTAGGCGTCGGCTGAGCACCTGTCGCCCGACGACGGCGCCGGTCGCGACCGTGGCGATGAGCATCCCGACCTCGCGCCCGGCGGTTGCCACGACGACCGCAACGGTTCCGGCCAGCACCGCGAACAGCGCGTGCGAGAACGTCGCGGCGCGGGGGGTCGTCACACCGTGCTCATCGACAGCCTCGGCGACGTTCTGCATGGATATGGGTGAACCGGTCAATGTTTCACCCGCGTTAAGGGGTTGCCATGCTCTCGGCGCCCGTTGCAGTCCCGAGGCGCGCCGCGAGCGGCGGGTGCCGGACTACCCTGGCCGGGTGCGGATCCTCCATGTCTCCGACTGCTACGCCCCCCGGACGGGCGGCATCGAGACGCAGGTCCGTGACCTGGCGCGGGCCCAGGCGGCCCAGGGCCACGACGTGCACGTGCTCACCGCGACGGCCGGCGAGAACGGCGAGCGCGGCGGCCTCGTCACCGACGACGGCGGTGTGCGGGTGCATCGGCTCGCCGCACGCGTGCCCTTCGAGCTGCCCGTGAACCCGACCGCACCACCGCGGATGCGGATACTCCTGCGCGGCCTGGCCCCCGACGTCGTGCACGTCCATGCGGGCGTGGTGTCGCCGTTCGCCTACGACGGTGCGCGGGTCGCCCGGGCCGAGGGCCTCCCGATGGCGATCACCTGGCACTGCATGCTCGACGGCGCGGTGCCGGCGCTGCGGGCCCTCGTGCGCGCCGGGGGGTGGCAGCGGTCCCCGATCGCGCTGTCCGCGGTGAGCGCCGCCGCCGCCGACCGGGTGCGTGAGGTGTTCGGCGGGGTGGTCGGCGTCGTCCCGAACGGCATGGACCTCGAGCGTTGGGTGCCCGGCCCGGCGCGCACGGGCGCGCGACCGCTGCGCTGCGTGGCGACGATGCGCCTGGCGCCCCGCAAGCGGGGCCAGGCGCTCCTTGCGGTCGTGGAGGACGCCGTCGCGCAGCTGGAGCCCGGTGACCTCGCGGTGGACGTCATCGGCGACGGACCGAGCCGCGCCGGGATGGCCCGGCGGCTCGTGCGCCGCAACCTCGTGGGCGTGGTGCGGTTGCGCGGGCGACTGGCGCGCGAGGAGGTGCGCGCCGAGTACGCCGACGCGGACGTGTTCCTCGCGCCCGCGGTCCTGGAGGCCTTCGGCATCGCAGCGCTGGAGGCGCGGGCGTCGGGCCTCGTGGTGGTCGCGCGGCGGGGCACGGGGATCGCCGAGTTCATCACCGACGGCGTGGACGGGCTCCTGGTCGACGACGATGCGTGCATGACGCGCGCGATCGTCCGGTTGGTGCGGGACCGCGCGTTGCTCGAGCGTCTCCGGTCGCACGCGCGGGTGCACCGCCCGATGCAGGGCTGGGACGTGACGCTGGCGGCGGCGCAGGCCGAGTACGCCCGCGCCGGCGCCCTGCGCTGACCCGCGCAGACCCCGCGCGCCACCTCTCTCCGCCGAGCCGGCCCCCACCCTCCCCACCGAACGGCCCACCCTTCTCGCGGTCGGAGGAGGGGTGGGGTCTCGGGTGGGGCGGTCGGAGGGAGCGGGGGGGTGGATCGGGAGCGGGGGTGCGGTGGCTCGTGGGACCGTGCAAAATGCGAGGCTGCCGGGGCACAATAAAGACGGGGCTCTCTCCAGGCTCGCCGGGACTACGCGGGACCAAGGTCTCCCGGACCATGGGCCCACACGGGCGACGCCGTGTTAAGTCACGCTTGTCTTGTGAGCTTGCAGAGAGCTCCCCGAGGCCGGCGCTACCGGCCGCGCCCCTTTGAGAAGTTCCTGGGAAAGGGATCGACATGGCCACCGCCACTGCCACCACGACCAGCACGTCCAAGACCATCCGCCTCATCGGCATCCTGCTGCTCGTCGCGGGCGGCCTGATGATCGTCGCCGGCACCGTCACGTGGTTCGCCGTCCGCAGTCAGCTCGTCGCCGAGAACATCACCATCCCCGACGACGCCATGGCGTTCCAGGGCAACACGGTGAACGGCCCCATCGACGCGTACGTCCAGGCCGACATCATCAACCACCACGCGCTGAAGATGACCGACAACAAGACCTACGCCGAGCTCGACCGCGAGGACCCGCTGCGCGAGGTCGTCATGAACGGCTCGTTCCTGCGGACGTCGCTCTTCTCCTCCGTCATCGCCTTCGGCGTCGCGGCCTTCGCCGGCGGCATGGGCATCCTGCAGCTCCTCATCGGCTGGGCCCTGCTGAAGCTGGCCCCGAAGCAGGAGGTCGTGACCCCCGTCACCGCCTGACCTGCACGCACGACACAGAAGGAGGGCCGCCCCGGTCGGGGGCGGCCCTCCTTCTGTGTGTCCTGCAGCCTGCCTGTGCTCCGGTGGCCGTCAGCGATGCCGTCGGCTCGTCACGAGCGAGCCCACCAGCAGCAGCACCCCGGCCGCCGCGAGCAGGATGATGAAAGCGAGCCTCGGCGTCGAACGTCACGCCCAGGGCGTAGGCCAGGATGAACGCGCCGACTGCCGCGATCACCAGACCCCACACCACGGTGCCGACGCGGATGCCGCGCTTGGGCTCGGGCAGCGGCGCCATGGCCGCCGGGGCCGCGGTCGCCGTCGCCGCGGTGGTCGCCGTCGTCGCGGGGCCGGCCGGGGACTCGCTGGTCCGGCTCGGCCCGTTGTCGGCCTCCGCGGGCGCCGCGGCGCCGGCCAGGGGCATCGTCATCGTGTCCTCCTCGGGGACCTCGATCGGGCTCGTGGCCCTCAGGTCGCGGTCGTCGGTGCTCATCAGCCCTCCACCACCTTCACGTTGCCGGCCCCGATGCTGACCTTCAGCTCGAGATCCGGCTCGGCACCGGCCTGGACGGCCGGCGACTCGTACGTGTGCCAGCCGTTGCCCACGCCACTGACCTTGTCCCCACCCAGCCAGGTGAGGTCGCCCACGCCCATGCGGATCCGGGCGGTGTACGCGCCGTCGGCGGGCAGGATCACCTGCAGGTCACCGGCCCCCAGGTGCAGCGGCACCTCGACGTCGGAGCCGACGGGCAGGTCGGTCAGGTCGACGGTGACGTCACCCATGGTCCACGAGTAGCCGTCGTGCGCCTCGACCGTCGTCTGCGGGGTGTACGTGCCCTCACCGATGAACGCGCCGTTGGTGTCGAACCGGACGTCGGTCGCGGCCGAGATCGGCGCGACGACGAAGATCGTGACCATGGCGATGGCGCCCAGGCCGCCGCTGGTGCGACCCCGGAAACCGGCGATGGCGATGCCGATGCCCGACATCACGACCACCGCTGCCGCAGCCGTCAGGATCACGGGCCCGTCGAAGTACTCCTCGCGGTCCGCGTAGAGCAGCCCGGCGAGCAGGAGCAGGCCCAGCGCCACGACGACGCCGACCGTGCGGCCGCCCGGGCCGCCCGGCTTGGTCCGGGGAAGGGCCGTCATCGGGCCGACCGGCGGGACGGGCGGGACCGGCGGCACCGGCGGGACGGGTCGGCCCGTCCAGGGCGCCCCTCCGTAGGCCGGGTAGGTCGCACCGGCGTAGCCGGGTCTGGCAGCCGCGGTCGGGGCGCCTCCGGTCGGCAGGGGACCGCCGTACGGCGGGACGGGCGCGCCGGGCTGGGTGCCGGGGGCGGGCGGGGCGGGGTACATCGAGGTTCCTTCCGGTCGGTTCCAGGCGGGCGCCGGCCCGCCGTACGGGGGCTGCGGCATGCCCGGCCGCAGTGACGTCGTCGGGCCCGGGTAGCCGCGGTAGACCCGGGACTTGCGCCGGTTGCCGATGGCGACGACGACCGCCACGATCACGCCGACCCAGATGAGCCCTCGGACGGGACCCCACCACTGCCCGCTGGTGCCCCAGCCCCACGACCCCCACTGCTGCGGGTACGCGAAGCCGACGAGGAGCAGGGCGAAGCCGCCGATGACGGCCGCGTCGAAGTCCCCGCGGAAGAGCTGCTGCAGGTGGATGCGGCCGTCCCGCTGCTCGGGCAGGAGGAGCCAGCCGACGCCGTAGAGCACGAGGCCGATGCCGCCCATCAGCCCGGCGATGCCGAAGACCCCGCGCACGATGAGCGGGTCGATGCCGAGCCGCAGGGCCAGGCCCCCGGCGACGCCGCCGATCCAGCGTTCCTCGGCGCGGATGACGCCGGCGCGGCGGACGCTCGTGAAGAAGCTGTCCATGCCCGTCGCGGGCGGGGTGCCGCCCGTCGGCGGGGTCGCGCCAGGAGGTGGGGTGCCGCCGGGCGGCGGGGTGCCGCCGGGCGGCGGGGTGCTGCCAGCCGGCGGGAGCGTGCCCTCCGGGGCTGCGTCAGGGGCGGGGGTCTCGTCCATGTCACCGATCGTGGCCCGTCCGCCATCGGTCGCGCATCGGGGCACCGCCCTGACCGGACCCTGAACTGCCCCGGCGTCGCCCCTGACCGCGGGGGTGACGTTCACCCTGAACTGCCCCGGAAAGGGCCCGGGGCCCCACCACGACGGCCTGCTGACGTGTGACGATGCTCGTCGTGACCACCGAGCGGCTGCCCCTGCGGCGCCCCGTGCGCGGTCGGCTCGTCGGCGGAGTGTGCCTGGGCCTGGCCGTGCACCTGGGCGTGCCGGTCGGCGTCGTGCGCCTCGTCATGCTCCTGCTGACGCCGATGGCGAGCCCGGTGCTCTACGTCTTCCTCTGGGTGACGGTGCCGGCGGGCGACCCGGCGCTGGCTGCGGCCGAGGAGCGGCCCGCGGCGCTGAGCCGCCTCGCGCCCCGCCTCGCGGAGTCCCAGCGTCGGCTGCCGCTGACGGAGATCGCCGTCGGGCTGGTCCTCCTGGCGGCGGCGGCGCTGCTCATCGCGGCGCGGGCCGGCGTCGACGTCGCGACGACGTGGGTGCTCCCGTCGCTCATCGTGCTCGCGGGCGCGGCCCTCGCGTGGAGCCAGCTCGACGCGATCCAGCGGGACCGGGCCAAGGTCCAGAACGGCGGGCGGACGCCCGTCAGCGTGCTGCGGCTCATCGGCGGCATCGTGCTCGTGGGCCTCGGCGTCTTCCTGCTCGTCGGCCGCGACGTGCCGCTCGAGGACCTGGTCCGCTCGGCGATCGCGGCGCTCGCCGTCCTCGTGGGTGCCGCACTGGTGCTCGCGCCGTGGTGGCTGCGGCTGGTCCGTGAGCTCGGCGACGAGCGCGCCGCCCGCGCCCGGGAGTCGGAGCGGGCCGACATCGCCGCCCACCTGCACGACGGCGTCCTGCAGACCCTTGCGCTGATCCGGCGCCAGGCGGGTGACACCGAGGAGGTGGCGCGCCTCGCCCGCGCGCAGGAGCGCGAGCTGCGCGAGTGGCTCTACGACGACCGTCGCACGCCCGGTACGTCGCTCGTGGCGGACCTGCGCGGCGTCGTCGCGGAGGTGGAGGACGCGCGCGCGGTGGCGGTCGACGTCGTGGTGGTGGGCGACTGCGTGCCCGACGCCGGCACGGAGGCGCTGCTCCAGGCCACGCGCGAGGCGCTCGTGAACGCGGTGACGCACGGCAAGGCGCCGTACTCGCTGTACCTGGAGGTCGTGGCCGACCAGGTTGAGGTCTTCGTGCGCGATCGGGGGGACGGTTTCGAGATCGACACCGTGCCCACCGACCGGTTCGGCGTGCGAGAGTCCATCATCGGTCGCGTGGTGCGCCGCGGCGGCACCGCGACTGTGCAGAGCCGGCCGGGCCGGGGCACCGAGGTGCACCTGTGCCTGCCGCGGAACGGAGAGGGATCATGATCGACGTCATCCTGGTGGACGACCACCTGATGTTCCGGGCCGGCGTGCGCGCCTCGCTCGACGACACGATCAACGTGGTGGGCGAGGCGGACGACGTCGACTCGGCCGTTGCGTTGGTCCGGTCCCTGCAGCCGCCGGTGGTGGTGCTGGACGTGCACCTGCCCGGCGGTATGGGCGGCGGCGGCGCCGAGGTGATCCAGCAGTGCACCGACCTGCTGGGCACCGTGCGGTTCCTGGCGCTGAGCGTGTCCGACGCCTCGGAGGACGTGGTTGCGGTCATCCGGGCCGGTGCGCGCGGGTATGTGACGAAGGCCATCTCGGGGCCCGACCTGTCGGACGCCATCGGGCGCGTGGCCGGTGGCGACGCCGTGTTCTCGCCGCGGCTCGCGGGGTTCGTGCTCGACGCGTTCGGGGCGGCGGCGGGCGACGTCGCGACCGGCGACGACGAGCTGGACCGGCTCTCCGCGCGGGAGCGCGAGGTGATGCGGCTGATCGCGCGCGGGTACTCCTACCGCGAGGTCGCCTCCGAGCTGTTCATCTCGATCAAGACGGTCGAGACCCACGTCTCCGCGGTGCTGCGCAAGCTGCAGCTGTCGTCCCGGCACGAGCTGACGCGGTGGGCGGCCGCGCGGCGCCTTCTCTGACACCTCGGGCGTCCAGGGGTGTGGGCGGCTCCGCCTAGGCTTGGCCCCGACATGGACACGCTCTTCCCCTCCCTGCCCACCGTCGTCCCGCACGACGCGGCGCGCCTGCGCGCCGTCGTGCCGCCACGTGCCGACGCCGCCCCGCCCGACCAGGGCCAGACCGCCGACGAGCGCGCCGACGCGTTGATCGAGGGGCTGAACCCTCAGCAGCGTGAGGCCGTGCTGCACACGGGTGTGCCGCTGCTGATCGTTGCGGGCGCTGGCTCGGGCAAGACGCGCGTGCTGACGCACCGGATCGCGCACAAGCTCGCCACACGGCAGGCGCGGGCCGGCGAGGTGCTGGCGATCACCTTCACCAACAAGGCCGCGGGCGAGATGCGCGAGCGGGTCGAGACCCTCGTGGGCCCGGCCGCGCGCGCCATGTGGGTGTCGACGTTCCACTCGGCGTGCGTGCGCATCCTGCGTCGCGAGCACGAGACGCTGGGCCTGCGCTCGTCGTTCTCCATCTACGACGCTGCGGACTCCCAGCGTCTGCTCACGCTGGTGGGCCGCGAGCTCGACCTCGACCCCAAGAAGTTCCCGGTCAAGGGCCTCGCGCACCGCATCTCGAACCTCAAGGACGAGCTGGTCGACCCGGAGGCGTACTCCCGGAAGCCTCGGGCGCCTCGGCCGGCGAGGCCAACCAGTTCGACGAGGTGCTGTCGGCCGTCTACACCCGCTACCAGCAGCGGCTGCGGGCGGCGAACGCCCTGGACTTCGACGACCTGATCATGACGACGGTCAACCTGCTGCAGGCCTTCCCGGCGGTGGCCGAGCACTACCGGCGCCGGTTCCGGCAGATCCTCGTCGACGAGTACCAGGACACGAACCACGCGCAGTACGTGCTGGTGCGTGAGCTGGTGGGCGCGGCCGACGCCGACCCGGGTGAGCTCACCGTCGTCGGCGACGCGGACCAGTCGATCTACGCGTTCCGCGGTGCGACGATCCGCAACATCCTCGAGTTCGAGGCCGACTACCCGAACGCGCGCACCATCCTGCTCGAGCAGAACTACCGCTCGACGCAGACCATCCTCTCGGCCGCGAACGCCGTCATCTCCAAGAACCCCGGCCGCAAGGACAAGCGTCTGTGGACCTCCGCGGGCGCCGGTCCGCAGATCGTCGGGTACGTCGGGGACAACGAGCACGAGGAGGCGCGGTTCGTCGCGGAGGAGATCGACCGGCTGGGCGACGGCGAGAAGGTCCGCCCGTCCGACGTCGCGATCTTCTACCGGACGAACGCCCAGAGCCGGGCGCTGGAGGAGGTGCTCGTCCGCGTCGGCCTGCCGTACAAGGTCGTCGGGGGCACCCGGTTCTACGAGCGCCGCGAGATCCGGGACGCCGTCGCGTACCTGCGGGCGATCGCCAACCCCGACGACGACGTGAACCTGCGCCGGATCCTCAACGTCCCGAAGCGCGGGCTGGGCGACCGCTCGGAGGCGATGATCGCCGGCTTCGCCGAGCGCGAGCGCATCTCGTTCGGGGCGGCGCTGGACCGGGTGGAGGAGGTGCCGGGCCTCGGCCCGCGCGCCCTCACCCCGCTGAAGAACTTCGCCGAGCTCATGACCGGGCTGCGCGAGCTGGCCGCGACGGCCGGGCCTGCGGAGGTGCTCGGTGCCGTGCTCGACCGGACGGGCTACCTGTCCGAGCTGCGCGCGAGCGACGACCCGCAGGACGGCTCCCGCGTCGACAACCTCGCCGAGCTGCACGCGGTCGCCACCGAGTTCGAGCAGGCCGAGCCGGAGGGCGACCTCGCGGACTTCCTCGAGCGCGTGTCGCTCGTCGCGGACTCCGACCAGATCCCCGATGCCGACGAGGCTGCCGGGGACGGCGCGCCCGTCGACACGGGCGCCATCACGCTGATGACGCTGCACACCGCGAAGGGGCTGGAGTTCCCGGTCGTCTTCGTGACGGGCTGGGAGGACGGCACGTTCCCGCACATGCGGTCGCTCGCCGACCCGGCGCAGCTGGAGGAGGAGCGGCGGCTCGCGTACGTCGGCCTGACGCGGGCGCGGCAGCGCCTGTACATCTCACGCGCCGCGGTGCGCACCGCGTGGGGTGTGCCGAACGAGTTCCCCGCGAGCCGGTTCCTCGACGACCTCCCGGAGGAGCTTGTCGACTGGCGGCGCCGCGAGAGCTCGATGGCGGTGCTGCGCGGCGGCTCCGGCTGGGGCGGCGGCGCGTCCGCGTGGGGTGGCTCGCGCAGCGGTGCGGTCACGACGCGCACCGGCGCGACGCGGCCGGGCGGCAAGCCGGGTGGCCGGCCGAGCGCCCCGGCGAAGGACCCGGGCGTCCCGTCCTTCGGCAGCGCGACGCCGCGGGCCGACGTCCCGTCGCTCGCGGTGGGGGACAAGGTCACGCACGACTCCTACGGGCTGGGCACCGTCGTCGGCGTCGAGGGCGCGGGGGCGAACGCCGTCGCGAAGATCAACTTCGGCGCCGACGGGACGAAGCGCCTGCTGCTCCGCTACTCGCCGGTCACGAAGCTCTAGGCGTCCCACGTGAGCGCTGCCGTGCCGCGCGAGCGCTGCCATCTGACCGGCAGCGCTCGCGGGAACTGGCAGCGCTCACCTATGAGGGCGGTGTCCACCACCGGTCTCTCGATGTGAAGAGACCGCGCACCCGCGGTTACGATCATCAGCACGGCGACCGCCGTGAGAAGGAGGCCGGGGTGGACCTGTACGAGTACCAGGCGCGCGATGTGTTCGAGCGGCACGGGGTCCCGGTGCTCGACGCCGTGGTGGCCGAGACGCCGGAGGAGGCCCGGGCCGGGGCCGAGCGGCTGGGCGGCGGAACGGTTGTCGTCAAGGCTCAGGTCAAGACCGGCGGTCGAGGCAAGGCCGGCGGCGTGAAGCTCGCGCACTCGCCCGAGGAGGCCGCCGACCGCGCCCGCGAGATCCTCGGCATGGACATCAAGGGGCACCCGGTCCGGCGCGTCATGGTCGCCGCGGGCGCCAGCATCGCCGCCGAGTACTACGTCTCGATCCTGCTCGACCGGGCCAACCGCTCCTACCTCGCGATGGCGAGCGTGGAGGGCGGCATGGAGATCGAGCAGCTCGCCGTCGAGCGCCCCGAGGCCCTCGCCCGCGTGCCCGTCGACCCGCGCACCGGCATCGACGCGGCCAAGGCCGCCGAGATCGTCGCGGCAGCCGGGTTCGCCGCCGACGTCGCGCCCCAGGTCGCCGAGGTGCTGCAGCGGCTCTGGACCGTCTACCGCGAGGAGGACGCGACCCTGGTCGAGGTGAACCCCCTGGTCCGCACGTCCGACGGCGCGGTCGTGGCCCTGGACGGCAAGATCTCGCTCGACGACAACGCGGCCTTCCGGCACGCCGACCATGTCGCGCTCGCGGACGTCACCGCGACTGACGCGCTCGAGCTCAAGGCCGCCGCGCACGACCTGAACTACGTGAAGCTCGACGGCGAGGTCGGGATCATCGGCAACGGCGCGGGCCTCGTGATGAGCACGCTCGACGTCGTCGCGTACGCGGGGGAGCGGCACGGCGGTGTCAAGCCGGCGAACTTCCTCGACATCGGCGGCGGCGCGTCGGCGGAGGTCATGGCCGCCGGCCTCGACGTCGTGCTCGGCGACCCGCAGGTGCGGAGCGTCTTCGTCAACGTCTTCGGCGGCATCACCGCGTGCGACGCCGTCGCGAACGGCATCACCCGCGCCCTCGAAATGCTGGGCGACGCGGCCACCAAGCCGCTCGTCGTCCGGCTGGACGGCAACAACGTGGCGGAGGGCCGCCGCATCCTGACCGAGGCGGCGCACCCGCTCGTCACGCTCGTCGACACGATGGACGGCGCGGCCGACACCGCTGCCCGCATCGCTGCCGACGCCGGCACCGCCGGCACCGCGGCCTGAGACCACCCAGAGAGAGGGCAGCATGGCGATCTTCATCGACGAGGGCTCCCGCGTCGTCGTCCAGGGCATGACCGGCTCCGAGGGTCAGAAGCACACGGCGCGCATGCTTGCCGCCGGCACGCGCATCGTCGGCGGGGTCAACCCGCGCAAGGCGGGCACGGCCGTGACGTTCCGCGTCGGTGACGCGGACGTCGAGGTCCCCGTGTTCGGCACCGTCGTCGAGGCCATGGCCGCTACGGGCGCGGACGTCTCCGTCGTCTTCGTCCCCCCGGCGCACGCCAAGGGCGCGGTGCTCGAGGCGATCGACGCCGGCATGCCCCTCACCGTCGTCATCACCGAGGGCATCCCGGTGGCCGACACCGCGGAGTTCTTCGCCCGCGCGCAGGCGGCCGGCGTGCGCCTGATCGGGCCGAACTGCCCCGGCGTGATCAGCCCCGGCAAGTCGAACGTCGGCATCACCCCGGCGGACATCACGGGCCCCGGTCCCATCGGACTCGTCTCGAAGTCCGGGACGCTGACGTACCAGATGATGTTCGAGCTGCGGGACATCGGCTTCTCGACCGCCATCGGCATCGGCGGCGACCCGATCATCGGCACGACGCACATCGACGCCCTCGCCGCCTTCGAGGCGGACCCTGAGACGGTCGCCATCGTGCTCATCGGCGAGATCGGCGGCGACGCCGAGGAGCGGGCCGCGGCCTACATCCGCGAGCACGTGACCAAGCCCGTGGTCGGCTACGTCGCCGGGTTCACCGCCCCCGAGGGGCGCACAATGGGTCACGCCGGCGCCATCGTGTCGGGCTCATCCGGCACCGCCCAGGCGAAGAAGGAAGCGCTCGAGGCCGTCGGCGTCCGCGTCGGCAAGACGCCGAGCGAGACGGCCGCCCTGCTGCGCGACGTACTGGCCGCGGCCCGAGCCTGAGGCCGGCGGGCACCGGGTACGGCGTGTCGGCGAGCGGGGGCTCGCGCGGCGGCAGGGACCATGAGGGGGTGACCCGCCCCCCTCGGCCCGCGATGCCGCGCCCGGCGTCGCCCGCCACGGTGCGTCCCGCGGGTGCGAGGCCCGCCGGCGCGGTCCCGACCGACGCCGCGCCGACCGCCGTCCGACCCAGCGAACGACCTGCCGAGCGGCCCGCGGGCGAGCGCCCGGCCACTCCGGTCGAGCGGCCCCGCACCGTGTTCGCGGCCGGTGCCCCCCGCTGGGTGTCCGGGCTGCTCGCCGGGGTGCAGGCGGCCCTGCTGTCGCTCGCGGTCGTCGTGACGCCCGCCCTCGCCGCCTACGTCGCGACGTCTGCGGACCCCACGAACGCCGAGGTCGGCTGGCCGCGTTCGGTGGCCGTCGGGGCCGCCCTCTGGCTGATGGGCCACGGCGGCCCGGTGCGGGCCGATGGCGTCACGGTCACCCTCGTGCCCCTCGGCATCACGGCCCTGGCGCTGTTCGCGGCCTACGCCTCGGCACGCCGCTCCGCGCGGCCGGTGCGCTCGGCGTACGCGGCGGGCGTGGGCGGCTACGTGGCTGTCGTGCTGCTCGTCACGCTCGCCGTCGGGCACGTCGGGCCCCTCGCCGTCGGCGCGGGTGGCGTCGCCCGGCTGACGGTCGGGTCCGCGGCGGTCGCCGCCGCGGGCCTCGCGCTCGGGATGGCCGGGCCCGGCGGCTGGCGGCGTGCGGTGCGCCCGCACGTGCTGCGCGTCCCGGCCCTGGTCCGCGCCGGGGTGCGCGCGGGGACGATGGCCGCGGCCGCCCTCGTCGCCCTCGCGTCCGCCGTCGCGATCGCCTGGACCGTCTCCGGACGGGCCACCGCGAGCGACGTCGTCGCAGGTCTGGGGCTCGACACCGTCTCGGGCGTCCTGCTCGCCGTCGCGCAGCTGAGCGTCGCGCCCAACCTCGTGCTCTGGGCGATGAGCTGGTTGGCCGGGCCGGGGTTCGCCA
This sequence comes from uncultured Actinomycetota bacterium, assembly GCA_963807045.1. Classification (GTDB taxonomy): domain Bacteria; phylum Actinomycetota; class Actinomycetes; order Actinomycetales; family Cellulomonadaceae; genus Actinotalea. The sequence continues at coordinate 2,116,970 of CAWDZL010000002.1, forward strand.
TCGGCTCCGGCACGTCGTTCGCCCCCGGCGCCGTGGTGAGCGGCCCCGTGCCGGCGCTGCCGCTGCTCGGTGCGCTCCCGGTGCATGCCGGCGGCCTGGTCGCGTGGTCGCCGCTGGTCGTGGTCGCCGTCGGCGGCGTCGCCGGGTGGTGGCTGCGCCGGCGGCTGACGTCGGGCACCTGGCGGACGCCGTTCGAGGCCGCAGTCGGGACCGCGCTGACGGCGGGCGTCGTCACGGCAGCGCTCGCGGCGGCGTCGGGCGGGGCCGCCGGGCCGGGGCGGCTCGCCGTCGTCGGGCCCGCGGCGCTCGTGGTCGGCGGCGCCGTGACGCTCCTGGTCGGGGCGGGCGTGCTCCTGGTGGTCGTGCCGACGGATGCCCGGGTGCGCGCGGCGGTGGTCGCGTTGCCGGGCCGTGCCCGACGCCGTCGCTCGGCCCGCCGCGCCGACCGGCTGGCCCGGGTCGAGGCGGAGCCCGGGCCGACCCGGGCCGCAGCCGGGACGTCGGCCGTCGCCGACGCCGCTGCGGACGACGCGTGAGCTGAAGGGGCCGCTGGCTACTTGGCCGGCAGAACCGGCACGTGAATGCCGGCTCGAGCGATCTTGCGCAGCTGCTCGGCGTATCGGGACGCCGTCAGCTCGGGGCGGTGCTGACTCTGTTGAGCCTCGATCGACCGGATCACGATGGCGGGTCGCTTGCGACTCTCAGCCACGGCGTGCACCTCCCCGGATCTGCCTGCGTCGAACGCTGAACCGCCCGACGCCCAAGACCATGCCACTGAGGACCGACACCACGACCCCTCCGCGCCATCCTATATCGGCCACCGAGGCGAGGAACTGGGCGTGCGGTGCAGGGTGAAAGCCGGTCGAAAGGGCGAAGCCGACGGAGAACAGGACGCCGGCGAGCGTGACGGCGAGAGCCCGGAGCGGCCCCGTCACGGCGGACACGATCCAGCTCTCGCCGGGCCGGACGAGGAACGCCAACAGGATTGCCGGGCCGAAGAGCAAGAGACTCACGGGTGTTCCGGGGTCGGAGCTGACTTGGTCGAGGCGCAGGTACGTCGCAGTCAGGAGTGCCGCGACCGCCCAGGTGGACCACGTCATGACCCGGTGCACGCCTGCCAGATCCGGGTCGAACCTCACCAGGCCCCACGTTCCCGGTGGCTGTTTCGTTGTGTGGACGTGCGCGGCTGGGCCCGGCTCGCGGTCCGCCGCCACCTCGGTGTCGTCAGCGGCGTAGAGGACGAGGTCCACACAGTGGAGTCCGGGCGGTGCGGCGACCTCCAGGTGACTGCTTGACCCGGTCTGGACATTCGCGAGCTCCATCGCGAACCCGTACGGGACGAGCCCGGCCGCCGCTGCCACCCTCCTGAAGCGGTCGGCGATCCACGAGCTCCCCGTCACCCTGGGTTGGCTGGTCCACTGGTAGGAGAACTTGACGACCGTCCGGCTCCCCACCCTGTCGTAGGGCAGCAGAGCGAAGAGGACGAAGCTCTCCGCGAGCGCGATGAGCTGCTGCTCCGTCACCGTCTCGCTCAGGTTCCTCCTGGCCACGAGGCGTAGGGCCCGTTCGAGGCTTGGGCCCGGTGCCCCTTCGACGATCGACGCGATGTCCTCCCGATCAGCCTCGTCCAGCTCGATACCGTTCTCCGCTTCGACGAGCCTCTCCAGGAAGGTCCTGCTGAGAACGGCGTTGTCTGCCGTGGAGAGGATGGGGATGCTCGCTCCGCTGGCGTCGGCGGCATCGAACTGGCGCATGTCCGTCTTGGTGATCACCGCTAGCGGCAGTGCAGTGCTGCTCGGGTTGACCGCGTCGAATGGCCACCCGAGGTCGGGCACGGTGACATCCATCGACACGCGACGGCGCGATCGCTCGCCCTCAAGGAGCGCGATGGACTCGACTCTGCGATGTGACCACTCAGGCCAGTCAAGGAGCAGGCCGGTCAGGGCCGTCGCGCGACGGCGTGCGTCGTCTCGTGTGCTCGACTTCCTGTGCCGCACCGCTGCCCCCGTCCTGTCGCAGTCCGCGGACTGCGGTCACCCGCGGCCAAGTATGGTCCGGGCCGTGCAGGGCGGGCGGCCCATCCGCAGACGCCGCTACGGACGACTCGTGAGCTCGTCCAGGCGGTCCTTGAGCCCCGACTCGTAGTCGGCCTCGCACTGCTCGCGGGCGCTGATCGTGACCGCGGTCGACAGGCAGTCCTGCCGCGCCATCTGCACCGGCCACAGCATGAGCGTGCCTGCGGTGGAGAGGGTCATGAGCACGGCGAACATGAGCCCGAACAGCAGCAGCGGCGAGATCGGGTCCCGCCGGCCCGGGCGGCGGATGCGTCGCAGGGCGCGGATGCCGACCACGATGGCGGACAGCGTGAACGCGAGCGAGGCGACCTGCCACGGCAGCGGGAGGGTCGAGGTTGCCAGTCCGGCGAGGATCAGCAGGACGACGTGCACGGACATCCGGCTCGCCGCGCGCAGCGACTCCTCGTCCGGCGGCGGGGGCGGGGGGCGCAGCTGCGGCGGGACCTGCTGGGGTCGTTGCTGCGGCCGTTGCTGCGGTGGCCCCGGGCGTGCGGGCGGCGTCGGGCGCTGCACGCCGCGGCCGGCCCGGTTCTCCACGACGGTCAGTCTCGCATCTCCGCGGAGCGGTTCTGCGACCGCTTGCGGGAGGTAGGGTCCGAGCGTGCCGACGACCGCGCCGCCGCCCGCCGGACCGACCCCGCCGCCGACGGCGACCGTGCCCGCCCGGGCGCGTGTCGTCGTCCTGGTCTCGGGCACGGGCACGAACCTCGCTGCGCTCCTCGCGGCCCACGGCGACCCTGCCTACGGGGCGCGCGTCGTCGGCGTCGTGAGCGACCGCCCGGGCGTGGGCGGCCTCGAGGTCGCGCGCGACGCGGGTGTGCCGACCGCCGTCGTGGCCCCCGGCGACTTCGCGGACCGGGCTGCGTGGGACGCCGCGATGGCGCAGGCCGTGGGCGTGTTCGCGCCCGGCCTCGTGGTCAGCGCCGGGTTCATGCGGATCCTCGGCGCACCTTTCCTCGCGCGGTACGCCGGCCGTGTGATCAACACGCACCCGGCGTTGCTCCCCGCGTTCCCCGGCGCGCACGCGGTGCGCGACGCCCTGGCCTACGGCGTCCGCGTCACCGGGTGCACCGTGCATGTCGTCGACGCCGGCGTGGACACCGGGCCGATCGTCGACCAGCGCGCCGTGGCGGTCGAGCCGGGCGACGACGAGACCGGGCTGCACGAGCGCATCAAGGCCGTCGAGCGCGAGCTGCTGGTCGACGTCGTGGGCCGGGTCGCGCGCGAGGGCATGGTGGTCGAGGGCAGGCTCGTGCGGATCGGCGTGCCGACGCCGGCGACGTCCGTGGAGCGTCCCTCAGTGTGAGCGCCACGCCGCGAGCGTCGCGGCGACGATCTCGTCCCATGGCGTCGGTGCGACGTCGAGCGCGGCCTGTGACGTGGCCGAGTCCATGACGAAGGGCGCGGTGAACTGGTAGCCGACCCCGGCGACCTCGCGCATCATCGGCGAGACGACGCCGAGTGCCCGGACAGCCGCCATCGGGATCGGCGAGACCCGCGGCGTCCGCACCCCGGCGGCGGCCGCGATCCGGCCGGCGACCTGCCGGAACGTCAGCGGCTCGGGGGAGGGCGCGTGCCAGGCGTGGCCCCAGGCGTCCTCGGTCACGGCAGCGGCGGCGAGCGCGGCCGCGAAGTCCGGCAGGTACGTCCAGGTGTGGGGCTGGTCCGCGGAGCCGATCGGCCGGAGGGTCCGGCCGGCGAGGAGCGGCTCGATCATCCGGTTCCCGACGTGCGCGAGTCGGCCCGCGCCCGGGCCGATGTAGTCGCTCCCGCGGATCTCCGTGGTGCGCAGCCGTCCTGCCTCGTGGCGGCGCAGCGCTTCCTGCCACATCGCGATCCGGACGCGGCCCTTGGTCTCGGTGCTCCGCTGGGCCGAGCTCTCGGTCATGTGCTCGGTCCCGGCGCCGTAGCCGTAGAGGTTGCCGGTCGTGACGAGGATGGCGCCGGTCCGCTCGGCCGCCGCGAGGAGGGCGTCGGCGACGGGCGGCCAGTCTGTGGGCCAGCGGTGGTAAGCCGGGTTCACGCAGTTGTAGAGGGCGTCGGCGCCGCTGGCGGCGGCGGCGAGGGCGCTGCCGTCCGTGGCGTCCACGGCGTCCCAGCTGATACCGCCGACCGGCGCCGCGTCGGCCGGCTGCCCACCGGACCGGCTGAGCACGAGCACCTCGTGCCCCTGGGCGGCGAGGTGCTGGGCGAGCGTGCGGCCGATCGGGCCTTTGCCGACGATGACGTGTCGTGCCATGGGGTCCTCCTGGGGAGAGCAGTGCTCACGGATGCGTCTTATGCTCTCTGCCTCTCGATCTGACTGTCAAGAGCGCCAGTCGCACACGAGAGCGGCGCTCTCGCACGCGGTACCATCCCTGCATGGCGACCGCACGCGAACGAGCCCGCGCAGAGTTCACGGCCGATCTCCTGGCGGCCGCCCGGGCCAGGCTTGCGGCCGAGGGCTGGGCCGGGCTGAGCCTCCGCGCCGTCGCGCGCGACCTCGGCGTGGCGTCCTCGGCGGTGTACCGCTACGTCGACTCACGCGACGCGCTCCTGACGCTCCTCGTCATCGAGGCGTACGACGCCGTCGGGCAGGTCGCGGAGGACGCCGCGGCGACCGCGCGCGCAGCCGGTGCCGACGCCGGCGCGACCTGGCTCGCCGTCGCCCGCGCCGTGCGCGCCTGGGCCGTCGCGAACCGCAGCTCCTTCGAGCTCGTGTACGGCACCCCCGTGCCCGGCTACCGGGCGCCGCAGGACACCGTCCCGTCCGCGCTGCGGATCTGGGGCGTCATCGTGAGCATCCTCCTCGCGGCGCACGCGTCGGGGGAGCTCCGGCCGACCGGACCGGACTTCGACCCCGCCGGGCGGCTCACGGACGAGGCGTACGGCGTCGCGGCGCTGCCACGGTCGGACGACGGCGTCCCCACCGACGTGGCGCGCGCCGCCGTCCGCTCGATCACGCTCTTCAGCGGTCTCATCGGGGCGATCTCCGCCGAGCTCTTCGGGCACCTGCACCGCGTGAGCGACGACTACGGGGCGGTGTTCGAGGTGACCATCGCGACCGCCGCCGCGGGAGTCGGGATCCACATCCGGCTCGACGGCTAGACTCAGCCTCGGCCGTGACTGGCGACGGGTGGAGACAACCACCGGGGAGCGGCCGAAGTCCCCTGCAGCGCACCGCCCGCCTGGGTGCCTGGGTCCGTCCGACACGACCCAGGAGACGCCATGTCGCACCCCGACCCGTTGCCCACCGTCGCTGACCCGACCGCCCCGCAGACCCGCCGGCCCGTGCGCCGCGCGCTCGTCAGCGTGTACGACAAGGCCGGTCTCGAGGCCCTCGCCACGGGCCTGCACGCCGCCGGAGTCGAGCTCGTCTCGACCGGCTCGACCGCCGCGCGCATCGCCGCCGCGGGCGTGCCCGTCACCCCCGTCGAGCAACTCACGGGCTTCCCGGAGTGCCTCGACGGCCGGGTCAAGACGCTGCACCCCCGCGTGCACGCGGGCCTGCTCGCCGACACCCGCCGCCCCGAGCACCTCGAGCAGCTCGACGAGCTCGGCGTGGCGCCGTTCGAGCTCGTGGTGGTGAACCTCTACCCGTTCGCCGCGACCGTGGCGTCGGGCGCCGCTCCCGACGAGTGCGTCGAGCAGATCGACATCGGCGGGCCCTCGATGGTGCGCGCTGCCGCGAAGAACCACCCGAGCGTCGCCGTGGTGACCGACCCGGCCCGGTACGACGACGTCCTGGTCGCCGTCGGGCAGGGCGGGTTCACCCTCGCGGAGCGGCGGGCACTCGCGGCCGCCGCCTTCGTGCACACGGCCAGCTACGACGTCGCGGTCGCGTCCTGGATGGGGTCGGTGCTCGCGCCGACCGACGCCGTCGACGGCGAGCCGACGGGTTTCCCGGCCTGGGTGGGCGCCACCTGGAACCGTTCCGCCGTCCTGCGCTACGGGGAGAACCCGCACCAGCGCGCGGCGCTGTACACCGCGGGACACGGCCCGGCGGGCCTCGCACAGGCCCGGCAGCTGCACGGCAAGGCCATGAGCTACAACAACTACGTCGACGCCGACGCCGCGTGGCGGGCCGCGCACGACCACGCCGAGCCGGCCGTCGCGATCATCAAGCACGCGAACCCGTGCGGAATCGCCGTCGGCGCCACGCTCGCCGACGCGCACGCCAAGGCTCACGCGTGCGACCCCGTCTCCGCCTACGGCGGCGTGATCGCCGCCAACGGCGTGGTGGACCGCGTGCTGGCCGAGCAGATCGCGCCGATCTTCACCGAGGTCGTGGTGGCGCACGGGTTCGACGACGACGCGCTCGAGGTGCTGACCGCGAAGAAGAACCTGCGGGTGCTGGTGGTCGATGCGCCGCCGAGCGCAGGCGTGGAGCTGCGGCCGATCAGCGGCGGGTTGCTGATGCAGGCGACCGACCGCATCGACGCGCCCGGCGACGACCCGACCACGTGGACCCTGGCGGCAGGGGAGCCGGCCGACGACGCGACGCTGGCGGACCTCGCGTTCGCGTGGCGCTCGGTGCGCGCGGTGAAGTCCAACGCGATCCTGCTGGCGCGTGACGGGGCCTCGGTCGGCGTCGGGATGGGGCAGGTCAACCGGGTGGACTCCTGCCGGCTGGCCGTCGACCGGGCGAACGCCGGGGGGGCGAGCCGCGCCCAGGGCGCCGTGGCGTCGTCGGACGCCTACTTCCCCTTCCCGGACGGACTGCAGATCCTGCTCGACGCCGGGGTGACCGCCGTCGTGCAGCCGGGCGGTTCGATCCGCGACGAGGAGGCCATCGCAGCCGCCCGCGCCGCCGCCGTGACGATGTACCTCACGGGAACCCGCCACTTCGCCCACTAACCCCACCCCCCTCCCTCGCCCCCTTCGTCCGCAAAGTGGAGCGAAGTGCACCGACACGCCAGCGTGTCGGGTGCACTTCGCTCCACTTTGCGTCAGAGGGGGGAGGTGGGGTTAGTGGGTTAGGGGGTGCGGGTTAGGTGCGGCAGGGTGGGGGCGGCGAAGAGTCGCCGCGCCGCCGCGACGTCGCGCGGCCGGTCGATCGCGAGCGCCGCGGTGAGCCGGTCGGTGCCCGGCGAGAACCACAGCACCCCGGCGGGGGCGTCGGCGTCGCCGCGCACGACGACGTCGTCGTGCGCCCCGGGCAGGCCGTACAGCGACAGCTCGTGGCCCAGCTGGGTGGAGAAGACGTACGGGGCGGGGTCGTCGGCAGGGTCGTCGGACCGCTCGCCGTCGGGCCCCGCGAGCAGCGCGCGGACGGCGATGGCCGGGCCCCGGAGTGCGCCGTCCCAGTGGCCGCCGGGTACGACGCCGTGCCGAGCCGAGGCGCGGACGGCCGCGTCGCCGACCGCCAGGAGGCCCGGCGGGCCGCCCACGGCGCGGTAAGCGCCGTCCACGGCGACCCCTCCCGACGTCGTCAGCGGCACGCTGCCGGCCAGCCACGTCGTCGCCGGGCGCGCGCCCACGGCAACCAGCACGACGTCGGCGGCGAGCCGCTCGCCCGTGCCGAGCGTCACGACGCCGTCGGCCACGGCGGTGACGGCGGTCCCGGTGACCAGCCGGACGCCCGCCGCCGCGTACCAGGGCGTCGTCAGCGCGCCGACACCGCCCAGTGCGGCCGCGAGCGGGACGTCGGCCGCCTCGACGACGGTCACGTCGATGCCCGCAGCCGCCGCGACCCCGGCCACCTCGGCGCCGATCCAACCCGCGCCGACCACGACCAGGCGGACGCCGGGGGCAAGCGCGCCGCGGAGGGCGGCGGCGTCGGCAGCGGTGTGCAGGGTGCGCGCCCCCGCCCAAGCGGGCGGCAGCGTGGCGTGCGCGCCGGTCGCGACGACGACGGCGTCGGCCGGGATCTCCGCGCGGCCGGTTCGTACGGTGAGCGTTCCCCCGGCGACGTGCAGGGCGGTGGCCGGCTCGGCCAGCCGGACGTCGTCGGCGGCCGCGACGTCGAAGCCCAGGTCCGTTGCGAGCCACACGGGCTCGGTGCGGCTCAGGAGCTCCTTCGACAGCGGCGGCCGGTCGTACGCGGGGACGCCCTCGGCGCCCAGGACCGTGAGGTGCCCGTCGAACCCCTGGCTGCGCAGGGCGGCGACGGTTGCGGCGCCGGCGAGGCCCGCGCCCACGACGACGACGCGCCGCGGGGGAGCGGCCCGGGGACCGGCCGCGGGGCCGGCGTCGTCGGGGGGCACGTCCATCACGGTAACCTGACGGCCGTGAACCTCGAGCGGCACCGGGCGCCTGCCCTGTGGCTCGTGGGCGGCGCGGTGGCCGTGGCCTCGATCGCTGCCGTGCTGGCCGACGCCCGCGTCGGGCTCGGCATCCTCGTCGGCACCCTCGGCCTGTGCGCGGGGGCGCGCCTCGCGCTGCGGGGCCGGCGCCCGGAGGGTGTGGCGGTGCGCTCCACGTGGGTCGACGTCCTGGTCCTCGCCGTCCTGGCGATCGCGATCGCCGTGCTCGCTACGGCGCCTGGCGTCTGAGGCGCCGCAGCCCCGAATGCAGCACAGCCCGCCGAGCGGGCTCGGCGGGCTGTGCTGGGTGCTGCTGCGCGCGATGGCGCTGAGGGGTCAGACGCGCTCGACCGGCACGTCCTCGCCGTCCTCGTCCTCGTCGTCGTCCTCGTCGTCCTCGTCGCCGAGCTCGATCTGCTCGATCGTCGTGGACACGGGCGAGAACGCCATCGCGAAGAGCCCTGCCACGGCCGCACCCACGAGCGGTGCCAGCCAGAAGAGCCAGAGCTGGTGCAGGGAGTCGCCGCCCGCGAAGACCGCCGACGCGGTCGAGCGGGCCGGGTTGAGGCCGCCGCCGGTGGCGAGGCCGGTCACCAGGATCATCGCGGCCAGCGTGAAGCCGACGGCGAAGGGGCCCGCGGCCGCGTTCGCACGGCGGTGCACGACGCCGATGGTCACCGCGACGAAGATCGCCGTCGCGACGGCCTCGAGGATCAGCGCGTGCGTGAGGCCGAAGGTGATGTCCGGCAGGTTGGCCTGCGACGTGTAGCTCTGCGTCTGGGCGAACAGCGGCGAGTTCTTGTCCCAGCCGTTCGAGATCGACGCGAACAGGTTGCCCTCGTCCTTGCCCTGGCCCAGGAGCGCGGCGGCCAGGCCGTTGGGGACGGTGACGTAGAGGATGGCCGCGGCGAGCACGGCACCCACCACCTGGGCGACCCAGTAGAAGACCAGGTCCAGCCAGCCGAGCCGGCCGGAGATCGCGGCACCCAGCGAGACGGCGGGGTTGAAGTGGCCGCCGGAGACGTGGCCCAGCGAGGCGATCATGCCCGCGAGGACGATGCCCGCGGCGATCGCGACGCCGAACGTGCCGATCTGGGTGACCTGCAGGTACATCGCGGAGCCCAGGATCACGAGCACGAGGGCGAAGGTGCCCAGGGCCTCGGCGCCGAGACGTGCGACCAGGCCCGGGGCGTCCGGTACGTCGAGCAGGCCGGGGTCGGTGCGCCGGTCGTCCACGAGGGCCGGCTGCGCAGGAGCAGGGGCGTAGGGGTTCGGTTCGGTGCTTGCCATGGCATTCCCGTCGTCGAGGTCGCGACGCCCGCGCGCCGCCTGCCCGATCATGCCACCCGGTCCTGGGAACGGTCCCAGCGGCCCGCGACCGGAGGCGTGCGGTGAGATCTCTCGACATCAAGTAAACTCGGGTCGCCGCCGGCGGGTGCCCTCCGAGGCCCCGATCGACCGCGCGGGACACGAGGAACAGGAGCGGGTGCATGGCCAAGATCACGGTCGCCGGGCCGGTCGTCGAGCTCGATGGCGACGAGATGACGCGCATCATCTGGACGTCCATCAAGGACCGCCTCATCCGCCCCTACCTCGACGTGGACCTGCGCTACTACGACCTGTCGATCGAGAACCGCGACGCCACCGACGACCAGGTGACCATCGACGCGGCGCACGCGATCGCCGAGCACGGCGTCGGCGTCAAGTGCGCCACCATCACGCCGGACGAGGCGCGTGTCGCCGAGTTCGGGCTGAAGAAGATGTGGCTGTCGCCCAACGGCACCATCCGCAACATCCTCGGCGGCGTCGTCTTCCGCGAGCCGATCATCATCGGCAACGTGCCGCGCCTCGTCCCCGGCTGGACGAAGCCGATCGTCATCGGCCGTCACGCGCACGGCGACCAGTACCGCGCCACGAACTTCAAGGTTGACCGCCCCGGCACCCTGACGCTCACCTTCACGCCCGCCGACGGCTCCGCGCCGATCGAGCAGCAGGTCGTCACGTTCCCCGAGGAGGGCGGCGTGGCGATGGGCATGTACAACTTCACTGCGTCGATCCGGGACTTCGCGCGCGCCTCGTTCGCGTACGGCCTGCAGCGCGGCTACCCCGTCTACCTGTCGACGAAGAACACGATCCTGAAGGCCTACGACGGCGCGTTCAAGGACATCTTCGCCGAGGTCTTCGAGGCGGAGTTCAAGGCCCAGTTCGACGCCGCCGGCCTCACCTACGAGCACCGCCTCATCGACGACATGGTGGCCGCCGCCATGAAGTGGGAGGGCGGCTACCTCTGGGCGTGCAAGAACTACGACGGCGACGTGCAGTCCGACACCATCGCCCAGGGCTTCGGCTCGCTCGGCCTGATGACCAGCGTGCTCATGACGCCGGACGGCCGCACGGTCGAGGCGGAGGCGGCGCACGGCACCGTGACGCGGCACTACCGCCAGCACCAGGCGGGGCAGCCGACGTCCACCAACCCCATCGCCTCGATCTTCGCGTGGACGCGCGGGTTGGCGCATCGGGGCAAGCTCGACAACACTCCGGAAGTCACGGCGTTCGCCGAGACATTGGAGGACGTTGTGATCAAGACTGTGGAGGGCGGGGCGATGACCAAGGACCTCGCGCTCCTCATCGGGCCCGACGCCGAGTGGTTGACCACCGAGGCCTTCCTCGCGGCGTTGGACGAGAACCTGGCAGCGCGCCTCGCTTGACCCGGCCCCGCCACCCGGCGGGTCCGTCGACGCGGCAGCGACGCCGTGACGTCACCCGAAGGAGCACGCATGGCGAACCCGGCCGAGACCCCGGTCACCGTGACGGTCACCGGGGCGGCGGGCCAGATCGGCTACTCGCTGCTGTTCCGGATCGCGTCGGGCGCCATGCTCGGCCCCGACGCGCGCGTGCGGCTGCACCTGCTCGAGATCCCGCAGGGTGTGCGCGCCGCGGAGGGCACCGCGATGGAGCTGGCCGACTGCGCCTTCCCGCTGCTCGACTCGGTCGAGATCTTCGACGACGCCCGCAAGGCCTTCGAGGGGACGAACGTGGCCCTGCTCGTCGGGGCGCGGCCGCGCGGCCCGGGCATGGAGCGTGGTGACCTGCTCCAGGCGAACGGGGGCATTTTCGGTCCGCAGGGCGAGGCCATCAACGCGGGGGCGGCCGACGACGTCCGCGTCCTCGTGGTCGGCAACCCGGCGAACACGAACGCCCTCATCGTGGCGGCGCACGCGCCCGATGTCCCTCCGGACCGGTTCACCGCGATGACGCGTCTGGACCACAACCGGGCGCTGTCGCAGCTCGCGGACAAGACGGGCGTGCCGGTCGCGGACATCGCCCGCGTCGCCATCTGGGGCAACCACTCGGCCACCCAGTACCCGGACGTGTCGCACGCGACGATCGGCGGCCGCCCTGCGCGGGACGTGCTCGAGCGTCCCTGGGTCGAGCACACGTTCATCCCGACCGTCGCCAAGCGCGGCGCCGCGATCATCGAGGCGCGCGGGGCGTCGTCGGCGGCCTCGGCGGCGAACGCGGCCATCGACCACGTGCGGTCATGGGTGCTCGGCACGCCCGACGGCGACTGGACCTCGGCCGGTGTCGTGTCGACGGGCGAGTACGGCGTGCCCGAGGGTCTCGTGTCGTCCTACCCGGTGGTGTCCCGCGGGGGTCGGTGGCAGGTCGTCGAGGGCCTCGAGGTGGACGACTTCTCGCGCAAGCACATCGACCGCTCGATGGCCGAGCTCGTCGAGGAGCGCGACGCCGTCCGGGCGCTCGGCCTCATCTGACCCCGCCCCCGGCGTCCTGCACCCCGGCGTTCTGCACCCCGCCCCACCGCCCCTCCTCCTTCCTCCCTCCGCCCTCCTCCCTCCGCGCTGAGCGCTGCCGATCAACGTGACCGCTGCCGTCTGAACGGCAGCGGTCACGTTGATCGGCAGCGCTCAGCGGATGGGGTGGGCGTCGGGACGGGGCGGGGCGCGGGGTCAGCGGGGCGGGGCGCGGGGTCAGCGGGGCGGGGCGGGGGGTCAGCGGGGCGGGGTTGGGCAAACGGGGAGGGGCGGGGCCAGCGGGGGAGGGAGGATGGGCGCGTGAGGATCGACATCCGCGTGCGCCCGGGGGCGTCCCGGACGCGCGTCGGCGGCGCGTACGGCGACCGGCTCGTCGTCGCGGTCGGCGCCCGCGCGGTCGACGGCGCGGCCACGGATGCCGCGCTCGCCGCGGTGGCGGATGCCTTCGGCGTCCGACGTCGGGCGGTCACCCTGGCCCTGGGCGTGACCTCGCGCGACAAGACGGTCGAGATCGACCTGCCCGACGACGTCGTGCGCGCGCGCCTGGCCGCACTGCTGGGCTGAGTCACCGCCCGCGCAGCATTCATCCCATTGCTGGATGTTGCTGCAAGCGGTTACAGTCGGCGCCCACCGGACCTTTCACCCGGGTGAAATCGCCGACAAGGGAGTCTGATGGCAGTGCAGCCACGCCCGCGTACACCTCGGCCCGCGTTCCTCCGTCCCCGTCACGCCCGTCACGCCCGTCGCGCGGCCGGCTCCCGGCCCGCGCAGCGGCCCCGCACCCGCCTGGTGGCCGCCGTCGGCGCCCTCGCGCTGGTCGGGACGCTCGGTGCCGTGGCGCCGTTCGCCGCGCCCGCCGCCGCCGCGGCCACCACGGTCGCCCTGGTCGGCGACCTGCAGTCCGAGCTGGGCTGCCCGGGCGACTGGCAGCCCGACTGCGCGGCGACCGAGCTCGCCCCGACCGGCGTCCCCGGCCAGTTCGCCGCCGACGTCACGGTCCCGGGCGGCACCTGGCAGTACAAGGTCGCGCTCAACGACAGCTGGGACGAGTCCTACGGTCGCGAGGGGGGCGCCGACAACGCACCGCTGGTGCTCGGCGGCGAGACCCGACTCCGTGTGGTCTACGACGACACCACCCACCGCACGGCCCTGGCGCCGCTCGACCTCGCTGCCGACTACACGGCCGCCGACGACGCGCTCGTGGCGGCCCCCGTCCGCGAAACCGGCGCCGACGAGAGCTTCTACTTCGTCATGACCGACCGGTTCGCCGACGGCGACACCACCAACAACAGCGGCGGCCTGACGGGCGACCGCCTGACCACGGGCCTCGACCCGACCGACAAGGGCTTCTACCACGGTGGCGACATCGCCGGTCTGCGCGACCAGCTGCGCCTACATCCAGGGCCTGGGCACGACGGCGATCTGGCTCACCCCGTCGTTCAAGAACCGCCCGGTTCAGGGCACCGGAGCGAACGTCTCCGCCGGCTACCACGGCTACTGGATCACCGACTTCACGCAGATCGACCCGCACCTGGGCACGAACGCCGAGCTTCCAGGCCCTCATCGCCGAGGCCCACGACCGCGGGATCAAGGTCTACTTCGACATCATCACCAACCACACCGCCGACGTGATCTCGTACGCCGACGCCGACTACTCCTACGTCGACCAGGCCACCGAGCCGTACCTGACGGCGGGCGGGGCTCCGTTCGACCCCGCGGACTTCGCCGACGGCGATCCCGCCTTCCCCGCGCTCGACCCGGCGACGTCGTTCCCGCACCCGCCGGTGATCGCGGCGGCCGACGCGCACGCGAAGGTGCCGGACTGGCTGAACGACCCGACGCTCTACCACAACCGTGGCAACTCGACGTGGGCGGGGGAGTCGGTCACCTACGGCGACTTCGACGGTCTCGACGACATCATGACCGAGCACCCGACCGTGGTGAACGGCTTCGTCGACGTCTACGACAGCTGGATCGACCTGGGCATCGACGGCTTCCGCATCGACACGGTCAAGCACGTCAACACCGAGTTCTGGCAGCAGTGGACCACCCGGGTCCTCGACTACGCGCACGCGCACGGCAAGCCGGACTTCTTCATGTTCGGCGAGGTGTACGACGCCGATGCCGCCAAGACGTCCCCGTACGTCCGCACCACCGACATGAGCTCCGTGCTCGACTTCGCGTTCCAGTCGTCGGCCTCGAGCTTCGCCCGCGGCTTCAGCCCGGACGCGCTGCGGACGGTCTTCGCCTCCGACGACTACTACACGACGCCGGACAGCAGCGCCGCGTCGCTGCCGACCTTCCTCGGGAACCACGACATGGGCCGGATCGGGTTCTTCGTGCAGGGCTCCGACAGCCCGCTGCAGCGGTCCGAGCTCGCGCACTCGCTCATGTACCTCACACGCGGTCAGCCGGTCGTCTACTACGGCGACGAGCAGGGCTTCGCGGGGGCGGGCTCGGGCAACGACAAGAGCGCCCGGCAGGACATGTTCGCGACCCAGGTCGACGAGTACGCGAACCAGCCGCTGCTCACCGGGGCGACCGCGGGCAGCGTCGACCGCTACGACGCGACGGCGCCGCTCTACGAGCACATCGCCACCCTCGCGGCGCTGCGCGACGCGCACCCGGCCCTGGACACCGGCGCGCAGATCGAGCGCCCGGTGACCGGCGCGGGCGCCGGCTCGGTCTACGCCTTCGCACGCGTCGACCGCGGCGAGAAGGTCGAGCACCTGGTCGCTCTGAACAACGCGACCTCGGCCGCGACGGTGACGGTCGACGCCCTCACCCCGGGCGCCACCTTCACCTCCCTGTACGGCGGGCACGCCCCGGTGACGGCCGACGTCGACGGCGCGGTCGCCCTGACCGTGCCGGCCCTCGCGGCGGTGGTGCTGCAGGCCGACGCGCCCGTGGCCGCCGACGCGGCCCCGAGCGTGACGGTGACGGTCCCGGCGTCGGGCGCGAAGCTCGACGGCCTTGCCCCCGTCGCGGCCACCGTGCCGGACGCCTGGCAGGAGACCTCGTTCGCGTACCGCCTGGTCGGGGGGACGGACTGGACGCCGCTCGGCACGGCCGAGGACACGACGCCCCGCGTCTTCCACGACGTCGCGGGCCTGCCCGACGGCGCCCTGGTCGAGTACCGCGCGGTGACCACCGACGTCACCGGCGCGCACGCCGCCGCCTCGACGTACGGCTCGGTGCGGGTCGCGGTCGACGGTGCGGTGCCGCCCGACGGGCCGGGCGGTGGCGACCTCGTCGTCACCGTGCCCGGCAGCCACAACTCCGAGATGGGTTGCCCGGGCGACTGGGCGCCCGACTGTGCCGCGGCCCGCCTCACGTGGCGCGGCGGCACGATCTACGCGGGCACGTTCACGATCCCGGCCGGCGCGTACGAGTACAAGGTCGCCGTCGGCGGCACCTGGGACGAGAACTACGGGGCCGGCGGCGTCCCGGGCGGGCCCAACGTGGCCTACCCGCTGGCGGCGGAGACGTCGGTGACGTTCGTCTACGACCACGCGACGCACGCGTTCACGTCCAGCGCGCAAGGGCCGCTCATGACGCTGCCCGGCAACTACCAGAGCGAGGTGGGCTGCGCGGGCGACTGGGACCCGGCGTGCCTGTCCACCGTCCTCCTCGACGGTGACGGCGACGGCGCGGCGACCTTCACGACGTCGGACATCCCGGCCGGCGTCTACGAGGTGAAGGTGGCGCACGGGCTGTCCTGGACCGAGAACTACGGCCAGGGTGGCGCGCCCGGCGGGGCGAACATCCCGTTCACGGCGCCCGGCGGCAAGCCGATCACGTTCAGCTACGACGTCGCCACGCACGTCCTGACCGTGCAGGTGACCGACGCGCCGCTGCCGGGCCTCGGCCAGCAGCAGGCGCACTGGATCGACGCGCAGACGCTCGCGTGGCCGACCGCGCTGGTCGGGGCGGCGGGGCCGGGCGCCGGCCCGGCGGACCTGACCTTCCGGCTCCACCATGCGCCCGACGCCGGCCTCGAGGTGGACGGCGGGGCCGTCGTCGGCGCCGAGGCCGCGGATCTCACGCTGGTCCCGGGCGGCCTCACCGACGCCCAGAAGGAGCGCTTCCCGGCGCTCGCGGGCTACGTCGCGCTCCACCTGGCTGCCGACCGCGCCGACGCCGAGGAGTGGCTCACCGGTGAGCTGGCGGTGGGCCAGTACGCGGGCGAGGAGCTCACCGCCGTCACGGGTGTGCAGCTCCCCGGGCGTGCTGGACGACCTCTACGCCGCCGACGCCGCGGACCGCACCTTCGGTGCCGCATGGAACCGTCATGGCCGGCCGACGCTCACGGTGTGGGCCCCGACCGCGCAGGACGTGACCCTGCTGCGCTGGCCGCACGGGAACCTCGCGGCCGCTCCGCAGCGCGTCGACATGGCGCGGCAGGACGACGGCGCCTGGTCGGTGCGCGGCGACCGCTCGTGGAAGGGCGACGCCTACCGCTACGAGGTCACGGTGTACGCGCCCACGACGGACGCGGTCGAGGTCAACGACGTCACCGACCCGTCGTCGGTGGCGCTCGCGGTGGGCTCGACGCACTCCGTCCTGGTGGACCTGGACGACCGTGCCCTGCAGCCGCGGCTGTGGCAGCGGGCCCGCCAGCCGGTCGTCCGGCCGGTGGACCAGACGATCTACGAGCTGCACGTGCGTGACTTCTCGATCGGTGACCGGACGGTCCCGGCGGCCCTGCGGGGGACGTACCTCGCGTTCGCCCAGCCGCGCTCCGACGGCACCCGCCACCTGCGCGACCTCGCCGACGCCGGCCTGACCACCGTGCACCTGCTGCCGACGTTCGACATCGCGACCATCGAGGAGGACCGGGCCGCCCAGGCGACCCCGCCGTGCGACCTGACCGCCTCCGCGCCGGACTCCCCGGAGCAGCAGGCGTGCATCGCGCAGATCAAGGACGTCGACGGCTTCAACTGGGGGTACGACCCGCTGCACTGGACGGTCCCGGAGGGCTCCTACGCCGTCCACCCCGACGGCGGCGCCCGGGTCGCGGAGTTCCGCACCATGGTCGGGGCGCTGCACGCCGACGGCCTGCAGGTGGTGCTGGACCAGGTGTTCAACCACACGCCGGCGAGCGGGCAGGCGGAGCACTCGCTGCTCGACCGCGTGGTGCCGGGCTACTACCAGCGGCTGAACGCCGTCGGGGTGGTGGAGACGTCGACGTGCTGCTCGAACGTCGCCACCGAGCACTCGATGGCCGAGAAGATGATGGTCGACTCGGTCGTGACGTGGGCACGGGACTACAAGGTCGACGGCTTCCGGTTCGACCTCATGGGCCACCACTCGCGCGACACGATGCTGGCCGTCCGGGCGGCACTGGACGAGCTCGACGTCTGGCACGACGGCGTCGACGGCAGGCGCGTGTACCTGTACGGGGAGGGCTGGAACTTCGGCGAGGTGGCCGACAACGCCCTGTTCACGCAGGCGACGCAGGGCCAGCTGGGCGGGACCGGCATCGGGACCTTCAGCGACAGGCTGCGCGACGCCGTCCGCGGCGGTGGCCCGTTCGACGAGGACCCGCGCATCCAGGGCTTCGGCACCGGCGCGTACGTCGACCCGAACGGGGCGGGGGTCAACGGGGACGAGGCGACCCAGCTCGCGCGGGCGCAGCACCAGGCGGACCTGGTGCGGCTCGGCCTGGCCGGCAACCTGCGCGACTATGCGTTCATGACCAGCGCCGGAGTGCTGCAGACGGGCGCGCAGATCGACTACAACGGGCAGCCGGCCGGGTACGCCGACTCCCCGGAGGAGGTCATCACCTACGTCGACGCGCACGACAACGAGACGCTCTGGGACGCTCTGACGTTCAAGCTGCCGACGGACACCCCGATGGCGGACCGGGTACGGATGAACACCCTCTCGTTGGCGACGACGGCGCTCGCCCAGACCCCGTCGTTCTGGCACGCGGGTGCGGACCTGCTGCGCAGCAAGTCCCTCGACCGGAACAGCTACAACTCCGGGGACTGGTTCAACACCCTGGACTGGACGGGCGCGGACAACGGGTTCGGCCACGGCCTGCCGCAGGCGTCGGACAACGAGGCCAAGTGGCCGTACCAGCAGCCCCTGCTGGCCGACCCGGCCCTTACACCGACGGCCGACGACGTCGCGACCGCCTCCGCGGCGGCTCAGGACCTGCTGCGGCTGCGCTTCTCGACCCCGCTGTTCCGGCTCGGCGACCCGGCCCTGATCGAGCAGAAGGTGACGTTCCCCGGCAGCGGGGCGCAGGCCCAGCCGGGCGTCGTCACGATGCGGATCGACGACACGGTGGGTCGTGACGTCGACCGCCGCCTCGACGGGGTGCTCGTGGTGCTCAACGCGACGCCCGAGGCGGTGAGCGTCGCGGTGCCGGAGGCTCGCGGGGCACCGGTACGCGCTGTCGCCGGTGCTGGCGGGCGGTAGCGACCCGGTCGTCAGGGGCACGGCCTGGTCGACGGCCGCCGGCACCGTCACGGTCCCGGCCCGGACCGTCGCGGTCCTGGTCGAGACCCAGCGCCACGGCCACGGGTGGCCCTGGCCGCGCTGACGCCCGCGCACGACGACGGGCCCGGCCCGGAACCTCCCCCGAGGCGCCGGACCGGGCCCGTGCCCGGTGCTAGCCAGGAGACGCTGCACGAGACCGACGGCCATGCCCAGTTGCCACCGTGCTGGACCGTGAAGCCGAACGACGTCGAGGCACCCGGCGCCAGGTAGCCGTTGCCGGCCGGCGTCATGACCATGCGGTACTGGTCGGCCCACGTCGCCGAGCCGTTCCACGTGGCGAGGATCCGCTGCGGGTACTGGACGACGACGTTCGACGTCCACCCGCTGATCGCCGACGAGCCGGTGTTCGTGATGGTGACCGTCCCGTTGAAGCGGTCGCTCCACTTCTGGCCTTCGGAGTACGTCGCGGAGCAGCTCGAGCCGCTGGGCGGGGTCGTCGGGTCGGTGGTGGGCGGCGTCGTCGGGTCGGTGGTCGGCGTGCCGCCACCGCTGACGGTGTTGAGCTGGCTCAGGACCGAGGTGTAGGCGGCCTTCTTGTTGCCGCTGCCGTCGAACAGCAGCGGGGTGCCGCTCGAGCGCCACGAGTCGCTGTCGCGCACGCCCCAGACCGTGATGCCGGTGCAGCGCGAGACGGCCAGGCAGGCCTGGACGACGCCTTGAACTGGTCGGCCTGCGAGCTGCCGGAGCCCTCGATGTCCAGCTCGGTGATCTGCACGTCGACGCCGAGGTCGGCGAAGTTCTGCAGGGTGGTGTGGTAGTTCGACGGCACGGGGTTGCCGCTGTTGAAGTGCGCCTGGAAGCCGACGCAGTCGATCGGCACGCCGCGCGCCTTGAAGTCCTTGACCATGGCGTAGACGCCCTGCGTCTTCGCCGCGGTCCAGTTGTCGGTGTTGTAGTCGTTGTAGCAGAGCTTGGCGTTCGGGTCGGCGGCGCGGGCGGCGCGGAATGCGACCTCGATCCAGTCGTTGCCGGTGCGCTGCAGGTTGGAGTCGCGTCGGGCGCCGGACGTGCCGTCGGCGTAGGCCTCGTTGACCACGTCCCAGGCGTAGATCTTGCCCTTGTAGTGGGTGACGACCTGCGTGATGTGGTTGATCATCGCGTTGCGCAGCGCGGTGCCGGACATGTTCTGCATCCAGCCGGGCTGCTGCGAGTGCCAGGCGAGAGTGTGTCCGCGGACCTGCATGCCGTTCTGCTTCGCCCAGTTGAAGATCCGGTCGCCGTTGGAGAAGCTGAACTGGTTCTGGTTCGGCTCGGTGGCGTCCATCTTCATCTCGTTCTCGGCCGTGACCATGTTGAACTCACGGGCCGCGATGCCGGTGTACGTGCCGTCGCCGAGCTTGTTGGCGGCGATGGCGGTGCCGAAGTAGCGGCTGGAGCCGGCTGCGGCGTCCTTCAGCGTGCTGCCTGCCGCAGTGGCCGTGAGACCGCTGGCCACGACGGCGAGCACGGCGCCTGCCGCGACGACCTGGGCCGTGCGGCGCACGGACCTCCTCGTGCCGGTTCGTGGTGAGTGCATAGAGAAACCCCCAGTGCTCGCGGCGCCCGTCGGCGGCGATGCCGGGGGCTGCCGGGCCGCACAGCGGCGGCCGGCGCTCATGCTTCGGGCGGGGACAAAACGGTGTCAAGGGCGCCTTTCACTTTCGGTCCCTCTACCGATCGAGAAGCGAACAACGATGTAAACGCGAGGCCAGGGAGTTCAGCACGGGTCCCGCTCAGGGCCATACCACCTAAACGATTCGAAGCTTGGTGGCTACGCTCCCATGTCGATCAGGAACTCGAAACTTTCGAATCTCGCCACGAATCCGGACATCTCGCCATGCGGACACCGTCTCGCGGCCGCCCGAGGGGCCCGGACCGGGTGTGGCGGCGCGATATCCTCTGGCGTGCCCAAGGACCGGGTTCCCCCTGGCTCGCAGACCTCGCTGCGGGAAGCGAACCGGGCGCGGGTCGTGACGGTCGTCCAGCAACGCGGGTCGATCACGCAGGTCGAGCTCGCCGGGGTCACCGGGCTCTCGGCCGCCACGATCTCGAACATCGTCAAGGAGCTGCACGGTCGCGGGCGTGCTGACGACCACGCCGTCCACCCGCAGCGGCCGCCGCGCCCAGCTCGTCACGCTGGCTCGCAACCTGGGCCTCGTGGCCGGCATCCACTTCGCCGAGCGCTCGCTCCGCGCGATGCTCGCCGACGTCACCCAGCGCGTCATCGCCGAGCAGCGGATGCCGCTGCCGCTCGACCACCGCGCCGACACCGGCCTCGACCGTGCCGCCCTCCTCATCGAGGAGATGGCCGAGTCGGTGGGCGCGGACCGCTCCGAGCTGCTCGCCGTCGGCGTCGGTCTGCCGGCGCCCGTCGACCGCGAGACGGGCACCGTCTCCGCCCACGGTGTCCTGCGCGGCTGGGACTGGGTGCCGGTCGCCAAGGTGCTCGGGGAGCGCATGGGCGTTCCCGTCAGCGTCGAGAACGACGCCAACCTCGGTGCGCTCGCCGAGATCCGTCTCGGCGCGGCCATCGGGCTGCGCGACGTCGTGTACGTCCGTGCCTCCTACGGCCTCGGCCTCGGCCTCGTCGTCGACGGGCGCGTGGTGCACGGTCGCCACGGCAAGGCGGGCGAGATGGGTCACGTGAGCGTCGACCCGGCCGGCGCGCTGTGCCGGTGCGGGCGGCGCGGGTGCCTCGAGACCGTGGTCGGTGCGGGTGCGATCGTGGCCCGGGCGCAGGCCGAGCACGGCCACCTCGCCCTGCGCGACGTCGTCGTGCGGGCGCGCGACGGCGACCCGGACCTGGGCGCGGTGATGGCCGAGGCGGGCCGCCTCATCGGCCGGCAGCTCGCCGTCGTGACGACGCTCCTGGACCCCGAGATGGTCGTGGTGGGCGGAGAGCTCGCGCGGGCCGGCGCGGCGCTGCTCGACCCGCTGCGCGAGACGCTGCAGGCGGAGACGCTGCGCGGGACGTCCGGGCCGGTGGCCGTCGAGGCCGGTCAGCTCGGTGAGCAGGCCGAGGCGCGCGGTGCCGTCGCGATGGCCGTCGAGGCGTCGCGGGTCGTCGTGCCCGAGACGGTGACGACGTGAACCGGGCCGTCCGCCGGGCCCTCGCGGCCCTCGTCGTCGGCGTCGTCGCGCTCCTGCCGACGGCGTGCGTCCGCGGTGACGCGCCGCCGTCGGGCGACAGCCAGATCATCGCCTTCCTCCTTCCCGAGGCGAAGACGTCGCGGTACGAGACCGTCGACCGGCCGGAGTTCCTGGCGCTCGTCGACCAGACCTGCCCCACCTGCCAGGTGATCTACGCCAACGCCGGGCAGGACGCCGCCCGCCAGCAGCAGCAGGCCGAGTCCGCGCTCTCCCAGGGTGCGCGCGTGCTCGTCCTCGACGCGGTCGACGCGGTCGCCGCGCGGGGGATCGTCGACGCCGCGGCCGCGCGCGACGTCCAGGTGGTCGCGTACGACCGCTTCATCTCGGAGGTCCCGCTCGCCTACTACGTCGCGTACGACGCCGGCCGTGTCGGCCAGATGCAGGGCGAGGCGCTGTCCGGCGCCGTCGCGCCCCTCATCGACGACCCGGGCGAGGGCGTGCTCCTCATCCACGGTGCACCGACGGACCCGAACGCCGCCATCATCAAGACCGGCCTCACGGAGGCCATGTGGGGCAGCGGCGTCCCCGTGCTCGCCGAGTACGACTCGCCCGACTGGAGCCCGGACGCGGCCCAGCAGTGGGTCGAGTCCCAGCTCACGGTCTACGGCGACCGCGTCGTCGGGGTCTACGCCGGCAACGACGGCACGGCGTCCGGCGCGATCTCCGCGCTGCGCGCGGCGGGCATGGACGACCCCGTGCCCCCGGTCACCGGGCAGGACGCCGAGCTGGCCGCGATCCAGCGGATCGTCTCCGGCGACCAGCTCATGACCGTCTACAAGCGGATCGGCCAGGAGGCCCGGATCGCCGCGGCCGTCGCCGTCAGCCTCACCCGCGGCGAGGACGTGCCCGCCGGGATGCTCATCGACGGCGTGCCGTCGCGCCTGCTCACGCCCGTCGCGGTGACCCGGAGCACGATCCGGTCGGTCATCGTCGCGGGCGGGGTGTTCTCGGTCGAGGACATCTGCACGCCCACCTACCGCCAGGACTGCCAGGAGCTCGGGCTCCTCGAGGGGGACTCATGACCCGCCGCCCTGTCATCTCGCTGCGTGGCGTCACGCACAGCTTCGGCGCCGTCCGCGCCCTCATCGACGTGGACCTCGACGTCTACGCGCAGGAGGTCGTGGCGGTCGTCGGCGACAACGGCGCCGGGAAGTCGACGCTCGTCGACGTCATGGCCGGGGCGCTCGTGCCCGACGCCGGGGAGGTCGTGCTCGGTGGGCAGGAGGTACGGCTGGTGTCGCCCGGCCTGGCCCGACAGCTCGGCATCGCCGCCCTGTTCCAGCCGCTCGCCCTGTGCGAGGACCTCGACGTCGTCGAGAACCTCTTCCTCGGCCAGGAGCTGCGCCGCGGCCTCGCCCTCGACGAGGTGGCGATGGAGAAGGAGGCGTGGCGCCTCCTCGCGTCGCTCGACGCGCGGGTGCCGTCGATGCACGCGCCCGTCTCGACGCTCTCGGGTGGTCAGCGCCAGGCGGTCGCGATCGCGCGGGCGCTGCTCGGCGAGCCGCGCGTGCTCGTGCTCGACGAACCGACGGCGTCGCTCGGTGTCACCCAGACCGCCGAGGTGCTCACGGTCATCGAGCGGGTCCGTGACGAGGGCTACGGCGTGGTGCTCGTGAGCCAGAACATGACAGACGTCCAGGCGGTCGCCGACCGCGTGGTGGTCCTACGTCGCGGGCGGGTGAACGGCGAGTTCGACGCCGAGACCACCAGCTACGAGGACATCATCGCCGCGATCACCGGGGTGTCTCCGTCCCGGCGGGCAGGAGGTGGGGCATGAGCGTCCCCGTCGTCGACCGGGCCGGCCTGCCGATGCCGGCAGGGCCGGACTGGCGCTGGCGCGTGCGCGGCATGGGCGACCTGAGCTCCACGCCGGTGCTCGTGTCGGCCGTGGTCATCGCGCTCGTCTTCGAGGCGATGAACGGCGCCTACCTCTCGGCGGACAACCTGGTGAACCTCACGCTCCAGGCGACGACGACGGGCGTCCTGACCCTCGGCGTCGTGCTCGTGCTCATGGTCGGTCAGGTCGACCTGTCGGTCGGCGCGGTGTCGGGGCTCGCGGCGGCCGTCGTCACCATCGGGTTCGTGCGGCAGGGCTGGCCGCTGGCGGTCGCTGCGGTCGTCGCGGTGCTCGTCGGGGCGCTGATGGGCGCCGGCTACGGCTGGCTGTTCACGCGCCTGGGCGTGCCGAGCTTCGTCGTGACGCTGGCCGGGCTGATGGTCGGCGTCGGGCTGCAGTCGCAGGTCCTCGGCGCCACCGCCTCGGTGAACCTGCCGTATGAGTCGTGGCTCGTCCAGTTCGCCCAGCAGCGGTTCCTGCACCCGCTCGCGGCGGCCGCGATCGTCGTGGGCGTCGTGGTGCTCACCCTCGTCTCGCGCCTGGTGGACCGTCGGCGCCGCATCGCCGCGGAGCTCCCGGCCCCGACGCTCGCCGGCATCGGCGTCCGCACGGGCGCCTTGGCGCTGGGGCTCGGGTTGCCGGTCTGGTACCTCTACCTCAGCCGCGGCGTCGGCGCGATGGTCGCTGTGTTCCTGCTGCTGGTCGCCGTGACCGACCTGGTCCTCCGCCGTACCCGGTGGGGGCGCTCGGTGCGGGCCATCGGCAGCAACGTCGAGTCGGCCCGGCGTGCGGGCTTCCCGGTGCAGCACGTGTACCTCACGGCGTTCACGGCCTGCGCCGCGCTGGCGGCCTTCGGTGGGGTGCTCTCGGCCGGGCGGCTCGCCGCGGCGACGCAGAGCACCGGCGGGGCGGACACGACGCTGACGGCGATCGCCGCGGCCGTCATCGGCGGCTCCAGCGTCTTCGGCGGCCGGGGGAGCGCATGGTCGGCGGTGCTCGGCGTCGGCGTCATCCATGCCATCTCGAACGGGCTCACGCTCGTGAACGCCGACGGTTCGCTGCGGTACATCGTGACCGGCGTCGTCCTGGCGCTCGCGGTCACGGTCGACGCCGTGGCGCGCCGCGGTCGGTCGATGCCGGCCCGGCACTGAGGGGTCGGCCGGTCCGTCGCGGCGCGCGGCTCCGGGGTCAGAACCCCGGCAAGCGGTGTGCCATCGCCCGCGTGCGGTCGGCCTCGATGCGCTCGACCGTGGCTGCTGCGGCGCGAGCGCGCGACCTGTCCCGGCCGCGCGTGCGTGCGACCACGTCCACGACGACGGTGCCGCGCACGCGCCCGAGGCGGAAGACCGGGACGCTGAGCCGGACGTCGGCGGGGGCGACGCGCACGGCGCTCATCGGTCGCTCCGGGCGGGATCCGTCGGCTCCGTCGGCCCGGTCGGCACAGTCGCCCCGGTCGGCACAGTCGGCGCGGTCGGCTCGTCCCGGGGGAAGTCGTCCGGGTTGACCGTGGCGAAGAGCCGCGCCTGCCGGGCACCGGACGGGCGGAGCGCGGGGTTGTCGTCGCGGTCGGCGAACCGGCTTGCGAGATCCAGCACGGCGTCGACGAGCTCGCGGAGCTCGTCGGCGGTCGCCCAGAACTTCGAGGAGGTCAGGGTGACGGTTCCGGCCCACTCGGCCGGTCTGTCCGGCGAGCGGGCGAAGAAGGTCCGCATCCGCTCCGCCTCGCGCAGGAAGGCGAGGCCGACCATCTCGCTGACGGCCTCGTGAGACTCGGCGCTGCCCGGCTCGATGTCGAGGGTCTGGCTGGTGGCGACGCACCGCCAGGGGCGCTCCCGGCCGCGGCGCGGCGCCTCCTCGAGGTAGCCGGCCCGGGCCAGGGTCCGGAGGTGGAACGAGCAGTTCGCGACGGTCTCGCCCGTGTGTGCCGCGCACTCGCTGGCGGTGGCCTCGCCGACGTCGCCGAGGTACTCGAGCAGCTCCAGGCGCAGGGGGTGGGCGAGTGCCCGCACGCGGGACGGGTCCGTGATCCTCGCGGGCTGCGGCTGCACGGCGTCGTCGGTCGTCATGCCGACGACACTACGGTCGCAACACCTGTTGCGCAAGAGTTGTTGCGAAAGAACTCTTGCGACTCAGCGGAAGACCACGGTCCGGTGTCCGTTGAGCAGCACCCGGTGCTCGGCGTGCCAGCGCACCGCCCGTGCGAGCGCGCGCCGCTCGACGTCCTGGCCCAGCCGCATCATCGCCTCGACGCTGCGGGTGTGGTCCACGCGCTCGACGTCCTGCTCGATGATCGGGCCCTCGTCGAGATCGCCCGTGACGTAGTGCGCCGTCGCACCGATGAGCTTGACGCCCCGGTGGTGCGCCTGGGCGTAGGGCCGGGCGCCCTTGAAGCTCGGCAGGAACGAGTGGTGGATGTTGATGATCCGGCCGGAGAGGGCGCGGCACAGGTCGTCGGACAGGATCTGCATATAGCGCGCCAGCACCACCAGCTCGACGTCGAGCTCATCCACCAGCGCGAGCAGCCGGGCCTCGGCGTCGGCCTTGGTCGCAGCGGTTACCGGGACGTGATGGAACGGGATGCCGTAGAACTCCGCGAGCCCCGCCAGGTCCGTGTGGTTGCCGACGACGCCCACGATGTCCACCGGCAGTCCCTCGGACCGCTGCCGGAACAGCAGGTCGTTGAGGCAGTGCGCGGCGGTGGAGACCATGACGAGCGTGCGCACGGGGCGGTCGACGACGTCGAGGTTCCACGTCATGTCGAAGCGCGGCGCCAGCTCCTCGAGCGCGGCCGTGAGCTCCGCGCGTGACGCGGTGCTCTCCGCCTGCACGCGCATGAAGAACCGCCCGTCGCCCGCGTCCCCGCCGGCCTCGGTGTCGCCGAACTGCTGCGACTCGGTGATGTTGCCGCCGTGCTCGGCGAGCAGGCCGGCGACGGCGTGCACGATGCCGGGCCGGTCCGGGCAGGAGAGCGTGAGCACCCAGTGGGTCGGTGCGGGCGAGTCGGTCACGAGCGCGAGGGTAGTCGCCCCGCCGGGCCGTCAGTCGCGCGCGCCCACCAGGTCGCGGGGGACGGCCGGCGCGGCGTCGTCCATCGCTGCCCCGGCCACGTCGGGGTCGCCCTCGCTCACCGCGATGCGCGCGTGCAGGCGGGCCAGCGGCGCCGGGAGCCACCACGCGGCGCGCCCGAGCAGGCGCATCACGGCGGGCACGAGAAGCGCCCGCACCACCGTGGCGTCGAGCGCGACGGCGAACGCCAGCCCCGCGCCGATGAGCTTGATGAACGTCACCGAGCCCGTCACCATCGCGACGAGGACGACGACGAGCAGGAGCGCCGCGCTCGTGATCGTGCGGCCGGAGCGCGTGAGCCCGCGGGCGATCGCGGTGGTGTCGTCGGCGCCGGCCAGCCGCTCCTCCCGCACGCGGCTCAGCAGGAACAGCTCGTAGTCCATGGCCAGGCCGAACGCGATCAGCCCGATGAGCACGAGGTTCGCCGCCTCGACCTTGCCGGTCACCGTGAAGTCGAGCGCGCCGGCGAGATGACCGTCGGAGAAGCCCCAGGCGACGACGCCGAGGGTCGCGCCCAGGGACAGGACGTTCATGACGACGGCCTTGACGGGCAGGACGACGGAGCCGAGCGCCGCGAACAGCAGCACGAGCGTGACGCCTGCGACGAACAGGAGCGTCCACGGCAGCACGCGCAGGATCGAGGCGAGCGAGTCCACCCCCGCGGTCCCAGCGCCGCCGACGAGCACCTCCGCCCCGGCGGGTCCCGGCAGGTCGCGGACGGCGTGCACGAGGTCGGCGGTGGTCGGGGCCGCGGGTGTCCCGTCGGTGCGCACCTGCAGGTGCGTGACGCCGTCGGCCTGCCTTGCGACATCGACGGCGGTGGCGTGCGGCAGGGCGTCCAGCGCGCCCACGAACCCGGCCAGGTCGCCGGGGCCGACGTCACCGCGCACCACGACGTCGAGCGTCGTCGCACCCATGTGGCCGAACTGGTCGCGCAGCTGCGCGTCCGCCTGGCGGGCCTCGGACGACGTCGGCAGGTCGGCGACGTCGGACTCGCCCGAGACGAGCCCGAGTGCGGGCACGGCCAGCACGGCGAGCAGGGCGGTCGCCCCGGCGGTCACCAGGGCGGGCCGGCGCAGCACGAAGGCGGCGAGCCGGGCCCATCCGTGGGCGGCGCCGTCCGTGGCCCGACGGCGTGCGGTGAGGCGTGCGGTGAGCGACCGGGGGAGCCGCCCGGCGTCGACGCGCCGGCCGAGCACGGCGAGCAGCGCGGGCAGCAGGGTGAGGGCGAGCGTCACGTCGACCAGGACGACGGCGATCCCGCCCAGGCCCATCGAGCGCATGAACATCTGCGGGAAGAACAGCAGCCCGCCGAAGGCGATCGCCACGGTGAGTCCGGAGAAGGCGACGGTGCGGCCCGCGGTCGCGACGGTGCGCGCGACGGCGCGCCGCACGTCCCCGTGCCGCGCCAGCTCCTCGCGGAAGCGGCTGACGACGAACAGCGAGTAGTCGATCGCCAGGCCCAGCCCGAGGATCGTGGCGACGTTCACGGCGAACGTCGAGACGTCGGTGACCTGGGCGACCCCGCGCAGCAGCAGCATCGCGCCGACGATCGCCACCCCGCCGACGGCGACGGGCAGCAGCGCGGCGACGAGGCTCCCGAAGATCAGGGCCATGAGGACGAGGAGGACGGGCATGGCGAGCATCTCCGCGCGGGCGATGTCCTGCTCGGCCCGCTCCTGCATCTCGCTGTAGACGGGGTACTCGCCCGCGAAGGACGTGGTCCAGCCCGTCGGCGCCGTCAGCTCGTCGCGCAGGTCGAGATAGGTGGCGATGCCGGCCTGGGAGTCGGTCGCGGTGAGGCCGAGGGCGACGAGGACGGTGTGACCGTCGGCGCCGATCAGCGAGGCGCGCACGGCGTCGGGCAGGCCCGGGGTGAAGGGCTGCACGACCTGCGCGACGTCGTCGGCGGGGATGCGCGCGAGCACCTCACCGAGCTGGGCGGCGTACGCGGGGTCGTCGGTCGTGAGCCCGGCGTCGCGGTACACGACGAGGACGTCGTCGGCGTTCGGACCGAAGGCCTCGGTGAGGGCGGCGGCTGCACGCGAGGACTCGGCGGCGGGGTCGTCGAAGCCGCCCGTCGAGACCTCGTTCCCCACGGGCGGGCCGAAGACCGCGGCGAGCACGGCGAAGAGGCCGGCGAGCGCCAGGACGAGCCGGCGCCGGTCGTAGGTGAGTCGCCCGAGCGTCGCGACCATGGTGTGCCTCCCCTAGGTACCCTGGTGACAGGGCTTCGCCTCTGTTAACAGTGTTTGCTAACGCCGTATACTGCAGCACATGACGTTCACTGCGTCAATACGCGTTCACCATGTGGCGCCACCACCGCCACGGACGGAGGACTGCATGCCCACCACCACGCCCGAGACGCGGCGGGACCGTCAGCGCGCCGCCACCGAGTCCGAGATCAAGGGCGTCGCCCGCCGGCAGCTCGTGGAGTCCGAGGGGACCGAGCTGAGCCTGCGCGGCATCGCGCGCGAGATGGGCATGACCGCGCCCGGGCTCTACCGCTACTTCGACAACCTCGGCGCGCTCGCCGAGTCCCTCTGCCACGACTTCATCGACGAGGTGCACGCCGAGATCCGCGCGGCCCTGGAGGCCGCGGGCGGCGACCTCGGGGCTCGGATGCACGTGTCGGTGCGCGCGTTCCGCGACTGGTCGGTCACCCACCCCGCCGAGTTCGGGCTCCTGTTCCGCTCCAAGGGCCCCGGGCCCGTCGCCTTCCCCGGCCAGGAACGGGGCGACTGGGACGACTGCACGCACAGCCAGGGCTTCGCGCTGGTCTTCCTCGATCTCTTCCAGGAGATGTGGGTCGAGGCCCCGTTCCCGCTGCCTGACGACGCCGACCTCGGGGCGGACGTCATCTCCCAGCTCGGCAGGCTGCGAAGCCTGCTCACCGTGGACATCCCCGACGGTGCGGTGGGGGTGTTCGCGCACGCCTGGGTGCGGCTCTACTCGGTCATCGCGCTCGAGGTGCTCGGGCAGCTCGGGTTCATGTTCGGCGACGTCGAGCCGTACTTCGAGGCCGAGCTGCACTCCGTCGCCCGTACCCTCGGCCTGGAGTACCTGCCCCGCGTGCGCTGAGCGAGGGCGGGCGGCGCTGCCGAGCGGGCCGCGTCGGCGTGAGAAGGGGGCGGTGTGATCCGCGCATACGTGTTCGCCGAGGACCCGGCGCTGTGGGTCCTCGACCAGCTGCGGGGACTCGGGCTCTACGCCGCGCTGGTCCTCGTCGCCGGCTGGTTCGCGATGTACCTCTGGCGCGAGCGGATGCTGCGGACGGTGCTGAAGGAGCTGCCGCCCGAGCAGCACGCCGCGGTGCGCGCTGCCGCCCGATCCGCCCCGCTGCTGCGGCTCCGGCGCGACGCGCCCAAGGACGGCGCCCCGCTCACGACGCCGGTCGTGGTGCCGCCGTTCGGGGACGGGCGTCCCGGAGAGGCCTTCCTGGCCCCCGGTCCGCCGGCGGGGGCGCCCGGTGCGCTCGACGAGCTGCGGGGGCGGCAGGACGTGCGGGTGGCGCTGCGCCAGGGCACCTGGCTGCTCGTCGTGTGCTGCGGCCCGGTCGGGGCCCGGAGCGGGGACCACGTCGTCCTGCCGGCGCATGAGCGCGTGCTGGCATCGCGCGAGGACCTCCGGCCGGGCAAGACCTTCGTCGGGCCGGTCGACGAGGTGCCGATGGCGCTCGGCACGGGCTGGCGCTCCACGATCAGCTATGGCCGTTCGATGCTGACGGACACGCACGTGGACCACGAGGGCTGGGGGTTCATCGTCGGGGTGCTCTCGCGCTCCTGGCACGCCGGAGCCGTCGAGCTGGCCGACCGCGTGCTCGCCACCTGGCGCTGGCTGCCCGCGCAGCCCGAGCGGCCCGCGGAGGGCCTGTCCGTCGACGCGCTCGGCGGGTAGCAGGGCGCCGTCCGGAGCGTCGGTCGCGGGCCCGGGCGCCCGGATGCCACGATGGCCCGCATGGAGCCAGAGGTGCGGATCGACGTCGTCGGGCTGGACGAGGCAGGCGAGCTGCTGACGGTGCGCCGCGCGGCGTTCGTCAGCGAGGCACAGCTCTACGAGGACCCGCGGATCCCGCCGCTGACGCAGACGCTCGAGGAGCTGCGCGCGGACCTGGTGCGGACCGACGTCGTGACGCTCGGCGCGTGGCTCGGGCACCGGCTCGTCGGGTCCATCCGCGTGGAGGTCGACGGGGTGCGCGCGATGCTCGGCCGGTTGGCCGTCGTGCCGGACCTGCAGGGCAAGGGCATCGGCACCCAGCTCCTGCTGGCCATCCCGCCCTACCTGCCGCCCGAGACCTCCGAGGCGTGGGTCTTCACCGCGCACGACAAGGTGCAGAACGTCACCGCGGCGACGCAGGGCTACGAGGACCCGCGCGACGAGGCGCTCGGCGACCTCACCTACGCCTATCTCCGCCGCATCCTCGGCGAGGGCGCCGGGCCGGTGGAGGACGAGCCGGCCGCCGACGCCGACGGGGACGCTGCGCGCGGATAACCGCGGGAGGCGCCGCGCCGCGGTTGGTACCCTGGGCCGGGTCGCGACTGGCGGAACAGGTGGGTCACCACAGGGGAGCGACGCAGCAGTCGACGAAGGGTCGTACGCCTGGGCCCGGGTCGCCCACACCGGTGGTGCGCGCCCGCGCGGCTCGCACTCCTGATCCGCAAGGAGAGACATGACCACCAACCCGCTCATGGACGCCCCGCTGTCGGAGGTCGACCCCGAGATCGCCGCCGTGCTCGAGTCCGAGCTCGGTCGCCAGCGCGAGACCCTCGAGATGATCGCGAGCGAGAACTTCGTGCCGCGCGCCGTCCTGCAGGCCCAGGGCTCCGTGCTGACGAACAAGTACGCCGAGGGCTACCCGGGCAAGCGCTACTACGGCGGCTGCGAGTTCGTGGACGTCGCCGAGAACCTCGCGATCTCCCGCGCCAAGACCCTCTTCGGCGCCGACCACGCCAACGTCCAGCCGCACGCGGGCGCCCAGGCGAACGCCGCCGTCCTGCATGCGCTCGCCTCGGCCGGCGACCCGATCCTCGGCATGGAGCTGGCCCACGGCGGCCACCTCACGCACGGCATGAAGATCAACTTCTCGGGCCGCCTCTACGACGTCGCGTCGTACCAGGTGGACCCGCAGACCTTCCGCGTCGACATGGACGTCGTGCGCGCCAAGGCGCTCGAGCACCGGCCGCGCGTCATCATCGCCGGCTGGTCCGCGTACCCGCGGCACCTCGACTTCGCCGCCTTCGCGGAGATCGCGCACGAGGTGGGCGCGCGGCTGTGGGTCGACATGGCGCACTTCGCCGGCCTCGTGGCCGCGGGCCTGCACCCGTCCCCGGTGCCCTTCGCGGACGTCGTCTCCTCCACCGTCCACAAGACGATCGGCGGCCCGCGCTCGGGCTTCATCCTGAGCACGGCCGAGCACGCCAAGGCGATCGACTCCGCCGTGTTCCCGGGCCAGCAGGGCGGCCCGCTCATGCACGTCGTCGCGGCCAAGGCCACGGCGTTCAAGATCGCCGCCACCGAGGAGTTCCGCGCGCGCCAGCAGCGCACCCTCGACGGCGCCCAGATCCTCGCCGAGCGGCTCTCGGCGCCCGACGTCGCGGCAGCGGGGGTCTCCGTCCTCACCGGTGGCACCGACGTCCACCTCGTGCTCGTCGACCTGCGGGAGTCGCCGCTCGACGGCCAGCAGGCCGAGGACCTCCTGCACGACGCCGGTATCACCGTGAACCGCAACTCCGTCCCGTTCGACCCGCGGCCCCCGCGCGTCACCTCCGGCCTGCGGATCGGCACCCCGGCGCTCGCGACCCGCGGCTTCGGCGACGCCGAGTTCCGCGAGGTGGCGGACATCATCGCGACGGCCCTGGTGGCCGGTCAGGGCGCCGACGTCGCCGCGCTGCGCGCCCGCGTCGCCACGCTCACGGCCGACTTCCCGCTCTACCCGGGCCTCGCCCAGTGACGGCGCAGCTCCTCGACGGCAAGGCGGTCGCCGCCCAGGTCAAGGCGGAGCTCGCGCAGCGGGTTGCGGTGCTGCGTGAGCGCGGCGTCGTCCCCGGTCTCGGCACGGTGCTCGTCGGCGAGGACCCAGGCTCGGTCACGTACGTCGCGGGCAAGCACCGGGACTGCGCCGAGGTGGGGATCGCCTCGATCCGCGAGGACCTCCCGGCGGACGCCTCGCAGGCCGACGTCGAGGCCGCCGTCGACCGCCTGAACGCCGACCCGGCCTGCACCGGGTACATCGTGCAGCTGCCGCTGCCGAAGGGCATCGACACGAATGCGGTGCTCGAGCGCATCGACCCGGCCAAGGACGCCGACGGCCTGCACCCGACCAACCTCGGGCGCCTCGTGCTGCGGGTCAACGAGCCGATCGACTCGCCCCTGCCCTGTACGCCGCGCGCGGTGCTCGAGTTGCTCGGGCGCTACGGGATCGCGGTCGCAGGCAAGCACGTGGTGGTCGTCGGGCGGGGCACCACGGTGGGCCGCTCGATCGGCCTGCTGCTCACGCGCCGCGAGCACAACGCGACCGTGACGCTCACGCACACCGGGACCCGCGACCTGGCCGCGCACGTGCGGCAGGCCGACGTCGTGGTGGCGGCGGCGGGCGTGCCCGGGATCGTGCGGGCCGCGGACCTGGCGCCCGGCGCGATCGTGCTCGACGTGGGCGTCTCGCGCGTCGTGGACGAGGAGACGGGCAAGGCGCGCCTGGCGGGCGACGTCGAGCCGGCCGCCCGTGAGGTCGCGGCCTGGCTCTCGCCGAACCCCGGCGGCGTCGGGCCCATGACGCGCGCGATGCTCCTGGCGAACGTCGTCGACACCGCGGAGCGTGCGGCCGGCCTCTGACGCCGGCCCGATGAGTCCTCCGTCGGGGTCGGTCGGTACTGCTGACCGACCCCGACGGAGGAGACCGACATGGGCATCGTGCAGACCCACCTGTGGTTCGACCACCAGGCCGAGGAGGCTGCGACCTTCTGGACGTCGATCGTCCCGAACTCGCGGATCCTCTCGGTCCGCCGCGCGCCGTCGGGGGTTCCCGACGTCGAGGAGGGCGCGGCATTCGTCGTCGAGCTCGTCCTCGACGGCCACCGCGTCACCGCCCTCAACGCGGGGCCGAGCTACACGCTCGACGAGGCGTTCTCCTTCCTCCTCGAGTGCGCTGACCAGGCCGAGGTCGACACGTACTGGGACGCGCTCCTGGCCGACGGCGGCGTGCCGAGCCAGTGCGGCTGGCTGCGGGACCGCTTCGGCGTCTCCTGGCAGGTGGTTCCGGCGGGGCTCGAGGACCTCGTCCTGGCGCCCGGGGAGGCGGGGCAGCGCGCGATGGCGTGCATGCTCGGGCAGGTCAAGCTGGATATCGCGGCGATCCGCGCGGCGCACGACGGGTTTTCCCCGGTCTGACCCGCGAAGCGCGCCGGAACTCGTCGTTCAGTCGGGCCCTCGGCGTGCCGATAATGGGGACAGCGGTGCACCCGGTGCGACACGGGTGCACGTCGCTGCCAGCGCACCCTGCCACCCCCCGAGGCTCACGTGCAGCAGCACCTCACCAGTCGCGCGCCTGCCCCCACAGGACGCGAACCGAGCACCGTCGAGGCGACGGCTCCCGTGGCGCGCCTCCGCGCGTTGGCTCGCCGTCCTGGGCGGCTTCTGCAACCGCGTCCGGCCACCCGTCGGCTGTTCGGCTTCCTGGCCACCGTGACCCTCGGCGTCACCGTGCCGTTCCCGCTCGTGGCGGGCACCTGGCCGGACCGCGTCGTCCTCCTCGCGGCGTCGGCGGCGCTCGTGGTGTCGTGGCGGCTCACGTACCGTCGCCGACGCGTCGGGGTGCTCGCCGAGACCGTGGACACGCTCGCCGTGTTCGCGTTCGCGCTGGCCAGCCATCCGCCGTCGGCCGTGTTCCCCGTGCTCGTCTCGGCGCTCTGGTTCCGTTCCCTGTACGGGAGCGTGCTGCGGGCGTACCTGCGGCCGGTGCTGTACACGCTCGCCCTGGCGGTGGCGGTGCTGGAGTGGCCGACGACGTTCGGGCACCAGGGTTCGGCCGAGGGCTCGCACGTGCTGTCGGTCGCGCCGACGCTGGTGATCACGGTGGTCGTCGCCCGGCGGCTGGCCCTGATGATGCGTGACCGCGAGCGGGCGGAGCACGTCGCGGACGTCTACGCGCGTGCCGCGGCGGAGCTCATCGGCGTCACCGAGGACGTCGCGATCCGGCGCATCGCCGCGCGCGCCGACCAGGCGCTGTGCGACGTCGTGCCGGGGCTGCGCATCGCCAAGGTCGACGAGGCCGGCGCCGACCTCGCGGCGATCGGGGTGCGGGGGCCGTGGGCGCGCGAGCCCGTGCAGGTGTCCCGGGCCCTGATCGGTGGTCCGCACGGCGGCGGGGAGTCCGTCGTGCACCCGGTCCTCGACATGGCGCCCCTCGACGACGCCGCCGGCGAGCCGTGCGCGTGGATCGCCCTCTCGCTGCCGCTCGTGGACCGGCTCGACGTGCGCAGCTGGCTCCTCGTCGGGGCGCCCGACGCCGTTCCGCGCGGCGTCGTGCGGGCGCTGCAGAACCTCGCGAACCACATGTCCCTGGCCTACGCGGTGGCCGAGGCGCACGACGAGCTCACGGCGCGCGCAAGCACTGATCCGCTGACGGGTCTGGCGAACCGCGCCGCGTTCACCGCGGCGCTGGAGGGCGCCCTCGCGGCGCCGTCGGGTGGCGACGTCAGCGTCCTCTTCGTCGACCTGGACCGCTTCAAGGCCATCAACGACGAGCTCGGCCACCTCGCCGGGGACCAGGTCCTGGTGGAGGCGGCCGGCCGCCTGCGGCGCGCCGCCCGGCCGGGTGACGTGTGCGCCCGCCTCGGCGGTGACGAGTTCGCGGTGCTGCTGCCCGGGGCGGACGCCGATGCGGCCGATGCGGCCGCGCGCCGGGTCGGTGAGGCGATCCGGGCGCCCCTGCGGCGCGCGGGGGACGTGACCGTGCCGCTCAGTGCGAGCGTCGGCGCAGCGACCGCCCGGGCGGGTGCGGGCGCCGACGAGCTCATGCGGGCGGCCGACGACGCGATGTACGCCGCCAAGCGGGCGCGCGGCTGAGACCGGCCGCGCGCCCGGTCGCTCAGCCCTGGCCGAGCGCCGCCTGCAGGGCCGGCACGAGGGGCGTCGTCGGGCGGCCGATCAGCTGGGCGAGGTCGTGCGAGCCGCCGGCGAGGCGGCCTGCGCGGATGTCGGCGTCCAGGGAGACCAGGAAGCCGGCGGTGCCGTCGTCGAGGCCGGCCGAGCGCAGGGCCGCCAGGTGCTCGTCCGACGTGACCTGCTGCGCGACGACGTCGCGGCCCA
This sequence comes from uncultured Actinomycetota bacterium, assembly GCA_963807045.1. Taxonomy (GTDB): domain Bacteria; phylum Actinomycetota; class Actinomycetes; order Actinomycetales; family Cellulomonadaceae; genus Actinotalea. The sequence goes on from CAWDZL010000002.1 coordinate 2,152,887, forward strand.
GCACGGTGGCGAACGCCTCCGCGAGCTCGGCGAACGTCCACGGCTCGTCGCCGCCCAGCTCGTACACGGCGCCGTCGTGGCCGTCGGTGCGCAGGACGACCGACGCCGCCGCTGCGTAGTCGGCGCGGGGCGCGCTGGCCACCCGCCCGTCGCCGGCGCTCGTGAGCACGACGCCCGTGGCGCGGGCCTGCTCGAGCGTGGGCACGTAGTTCTCCGTGTACCAGTTGTTGCGCAGCACCGTGACCGCCAGGCCCGAGCCGCGCAGGATCTCCTCGGTGGCCTTGTGCTCCGGCGCGAGGATCAGCTGGGAGGTGTCCGCCGCGGGCGCGGAGGTGTAGACGACGCGGCGGACCCCCACCTCGGCGGCCGTCTCGATCGCCGCGCGGTGCTGCGCGACCCGCTGCCCGACCTCGCTCCCGGAGACCAGCATGAGCGTGTCCGCGCCGGTCAGGGCCTCGCGCAGGGATGCGCGGTCCGCGTAGTCGAGGTGGGCCACCCGCACGCCGCGGTCGGCGAGGTCCGTGACGCGCGCCAGGTCCCGGCCGCCGGCGACGATCTCGCCGGGGGCGACGCCGTGCTCCAGCAGGTCGGTGACGATCAGCCGCCCCAGGTGTCCTGTGGCTCCGGTCACGACGATGGACATGGCGATTCCTCTCGACGACGTTCGGCCCCGGCCGGGGCGTCACAGGGTGAACCACGGACACCTGCCGGACCTTCCCGTGGCGGGGCGTGACGGTGGGATGGGGTTGAATCTCCCGGTGCTCACGATCGCCACGGTGAACGTTAACGGGGTCCGCGCCGCCTTCCGCCGGGGGATGGGCGCCTGGCTGACCGATCGTCGCCCCGACGTCCTGCTGCTGCAGGAGACGCGCGCCGGGGAGGAGCACCTGCGCGACCACCTCGACCCGGCCGAGTGGGACCTCGCGCACGCCGAGGCGGCGGCGAAGGGCCGTGCGGGCGTGGCGATCGCCAGCCGGCTGCCGATGCGGGCCGTCCGGGTCGGGCTCGACCACGGCGTGCCCACCAACAGTGGCCGCTGGGTGGAGGCGGACCTCGAGCTGCCCGACGGCGGCACGCTCACCGTTGTCTCCGTGTACGTGCACTCCGGCACCGTGGACACCCCGACGATGGCGGCGAAGTACGCCTTCCTCGACCTGGTCACCGCGCGCCTGGCGGAGCTGGGCGTGGACGGGCGCCGCGCCGTCGTCGGCGGGGACGTGAACACGACGCACCGTGACGTGGACCTGAAGAACTGGAAGGGCAACCTGCGGTCGGCGGGGTGCCTGCCGGAGGAGCGCGCGTACCTGGACAGGTGGTTCGGCGAGCTCGGCTGGGTGGACCTCGGCCGGCGCCTCGGCGGCGAGGGCCCCGGGCCGTACACGTGGTGGTCGTGGCGTGGCAAGGCATTCGACAACGACGCGGGCTGGCGCATCGACTACCAGCTGGCGACGCCGGCGCTCGCCGGGACGGCGCTGCGCGTGGACGTGGACCGGGCGGCGTCGTACGACGCGCGGTTCAGCGACCACGCGCCCGTCGTCGTGGCCTACGACCTCTGACGGCGCCCGGGCTGACCTCTTCTCCCCAAGAGCCTCAGGAAGTCCTGCAAGGCGTCGGCCGAGTGGCCAGGTGCGCAAGCTCGTTGGGCCCCCGGCCACAGGGTGCTGCAAATGTCACATCCTAGGTGTTACATTTGCAGCATGAGGACGGCAGGTCTGGCGCTGCTCACTGACCGCGCAGCGGGCCAGTGGGGGCTGGTGACCGCGGCTCAGGCGCTGCAGGAAGGCGTCTCGCGCATGCAGCTGGGTCGCATGGTCGATGCCGGCCTCCTGGAGCGTCTGGCTCAAGGGGTGTACGCCTCGCCGGCTGTGATCGGCGACGAGCTGCTGCCGCTGAGGGTGGCGTGGCTCTCGCTGGCGCCCAGCCTGTCGGCCGAGGAGCGGCTGGCCGACCCCATCTCCTCTGGAGTGGTCTCGCACGCCTCGGCCGCCCGACTTCACGGACTCGGGGACCTGCTCGCCGACGTGCACGAGTTCACGCTTCCCCGCCGGTATCAAGCCAGCAGGGAAGGCCTGCGAGTCCACCGCGGCGTCCTCGCTGCCGGCGACGTGACGATCGCAGCGGGCCTGCCGGTCACGACGCCCGCACGGACCGTGGCAGACCTGCTGGCCGCCGGGCACGACTTCGAGCACGTCGGCCAGGTCGCGGTCGATGCGCTCCGGACGGGAGTGTCCACGGGCCATCAGCTCGCACTCGCGCTCGGACGCGTGCGTCACGGGCGAGAACCATCGGATCCGGCAGAGCTTGCCGCCGAGCTGCTGGCTGTCGGAGGCCTCGGCTCGCGTGAGCTGACCACACGCCTCGTGCAGAGCTACACGAGTCTGGCGCTGGTCCGGCGGACCCTCGATGAGCAGCTGGGCCAGTCGCCGCAGCAGGCGAAGCTGATCGAGGACCTCGCAGCCCTGGTCAGCGCCGCGGCGATGCCCAGTGTCGAGACGCGGCAGAGGATCGCGGCCTGGTTCGAGGACCCCGAGAACCAGGTGGCGCTGGGGGCGATGCTCGTCACGATCCGCGCCTACTCCGAGGTCGCTTCGACGCTCGACGAGGACGACGCGGAGGAGGATGACGAGGGCGCCGACGCCGACGAGGACGGGCACGACGGCGGGGGCGCGCAGCGATGAGCCAGCTCCCCTACCGGGACGGGACGGCGATGTGGCGGGCCGTTCGCGATCGCGCGCGAGCGACAGCCAATGCGACCGGGCGGCCGGCGAACGAGCTCGTGCGACGGTTCGTCTACGACCGGTTCCTGGCGCGCGTGTTCGCTGACCCGTCAGCGCCGTGGGTGCTCAAGGGCGGAACCGCTGTGCTCGCCCGGGTTGCCGACGCCCGGCACAGCATGGACGTGGACTTGCTGCGCAGCATGGGCGACATCGACGACGCGCTCACCGCCCTGCGGGCCGCGGCCGCGCTTGACCTGGACGATCACTTCCGCTTCGTGGTCGGATCCGTGCGCGCTGGAGGCGGCGCAGCCCAGCAACCCGACATTGCCGGGTACCGCGTCCAGATCGACGCCTACTGCGGCCTGCGTCGCTGCGAGGCGTTCAAGGTCGACCTCGTCACCGGTTCGATGATGACCACCGAACCGGAGATCGTCCGCTCGAGCACCCCACTCGAGGTGCCGGGCCTCCAACCGCCGACGCTGCGCACCTATCCCGTCGTTGACCACATCGCCGACAAGGTCGCCGCCACCGAGGCCGTCTACGCCGACGGCGCCCGCTCCAGCCGCCCCCGAGACCTGGTCGACCTCGTCGTGCTCGCCCGAACTCAGAGCGTCGACGGCGCAGCGCTGTATGCGGCGATCGCCGCGGAGCGGATGCACCGACGGCTTCCCGCGGCCCAGTCGTTCACCGTTCCCCCTCTGTGGGCCGATCAGTACCCGCCCGTCGCCGCCACAACACCGCACTGCGATGGCCTGCGCGAGACGGACGCGGCGGTGGCGTTCGTGGCGACCTTCCTCGAACCGGCGATGACGGGTGCATCCGACGGCCACGTGTGGTCGCCCGCCGACCGGGTCTGGCGACTTCGCTGAGCGCACCCGGACCCCGAGCGCGGCCCCGACTCTGGACGACAGAGCGCAGCGTCGGCGGCGACCTGACGGTTGCGCGATACGGCGGCGGCGCCCGCAGCGACGACGACGGGACACCCGCCCGGCCGAGTGTGATCGGCCCACCAACCCAGTTTGGCGGACGGCACGGCTGAGACCGGTCAAGTCCCGAAGCGCTACACCCCTTGACGGATCGGTGCCATCGTGAGGTCTCGAACTCCGCGAACAGGTCCATGAGCCCACGCCCCGGGACTTGACCCGGTGCTGGACGGCGGCTGCCGGTCAGGCGCCGCGCTTTCGCCAGTACCGGGCCCCCGAAAGCCAGATGGAGCTCAGCGTCACGGTCACTCCCGCGCAGAAGGTCCGAGTCCTCGCCAGCTGCGGCACTGATGAGATCGGAACGGACCTGTCCGTCGAGAAGGCGGTCGCGCTCGCGGATCTCATCCTTCGGTGCGCCCGGTTGGCCGCCGAGAACGGGTAGGAGCCCCGGACTGGCTGCTGGAGCGTCGGCTACGCGTCGACGTCGGCCGCCGCAGGTGCGGGTGTGGGCGCGGACGTCATGTCGCGGCCCGGCAGGTCGCGCATGCGCACCAGGGGGGAGAGCGCGACCGGCAGCGTGCTGAGGGCCGAGACGGCGACGGCGACCCACAGCGTGGGCGTCACCCCCAGGTGCGTCCCGAGGAACCCGCCGAGCAGGCCGCCGAACGGCATGATCCCCCAGACGATGAACCGCACGGAGGCGTTCATGCGGCCGAGCAGCGCCGGCGGGCAGAGACGCTGACGGAAGCTCACCTGCGCGACGTTGTAGACGACGATGAGGAAGCTCGCCACGCCGCCGCCCGCGACGAGCGTCGCCGCGGCGGGGACGCCGAGCCGGGCGAGCGGCTCCGCCAGCGGTGTCAGCGCCATGGCCGGCACCCAGGCGACGGCGGAGAGCGCCACGGCGCGACCCTCGCCCACCCAGCGCGCGACGCGGTCGGCGAGGACCGCGCCGAGGAGCCCGCCCACGGACGAGACGGAGTACACGACGCCGAGGGTGGCGGGGTCGAGGCCGAGGACGCGGAGGGCGTAGATGACCATGAGCGCGCCGGTGACGCCGCCCGCGAAGTTCCCGATCGCCGTGCACGCGACGATGCGGCGCAGGAGCGGCTGCTGGACCACGAAGGCCAGGCCCTCGCGGATCTCCGCCCGGAGCGGCCGGCGGTGCTCCTTGGCGGGAAGCTCCTCCTCGTGCCGGATCCGTCCGACGAAGAACGCGGAGGCTCAGGTAGGTGACGACCGTCGCGCCGATGAGCGCCGGCGCGCTGATCACCCGCAGCAGGACACCGCCGATGGCGGGGGCGCCGACGGCCGCGACGGACTGGGTGGCCTGGAGCTTGGAGTTGCCCTCGACGATGTGCTCGAGCCCGACCAGCCCGGGCACGTAGCTCTGGTGGGCTACGTCGAAGAAGACGGTGGCGCAGCTCATGACGGCTCCGGCCGTGTAGAGCAGCGCCATCGAGCCGTGGCCGGTGACGCCCGCGGCGACGACCACGGCGAGCACCGACGCCCGCACCAGGTCCGCCACGATGAGCGTCCGCCGCTTGCGCATGCGGTCCACCCACGCGCCGGCGGGCAGGCCGATGACGAAGAACGCGGCGGTCTGCGACGCCGTCAGGTACCCCATCTGTGCCTCCGTCGCGTGCAGCTGCGCGACGGCGAGGATCGGCAGCGCGAGGAGGGCCAGCTGGGCCCCGAACTGGCCGAGTGCGTCCCCGATCCAGAGCTGACGGAAGTTGCGGTGGAAGGCGAGCGAGCGGTGGTCGGTGGACGGCGGGTCGGTCTCGGGGCTCACCGGCGCAGCCTCCCGCCACTGATTGGGAAATGTCAATCGATATGCTTGCGGGATGACGGACATGACGCGCGAGCGCGAGGTCGACGCCGACGCGCGAGCCCTGGCGTCGGTGGTCCGGTGGCGCATCCTGCGCCTCTGCCTGGACGGGCCGTTGACGAACCGCGAGATCGCCGCCCGCCTGCGGCGGGACCCCGGCACGACGTACCACCACGTGCGCACCCTGGCCGAGCGCGGCTTCCTCGAGGCGCAGCCGGAGCGGCGCGGCCCCCGGGGGGCCAGGGAGGTGCCCTACGTCGCGACCCGGAAGACGTGGCGCACCGACGCCGGTCCGGTCGTCAACCGCGTGCTCGTCGAGACCTTCCTGGAAGAGCTGGGGGAGGCTCCCCCGGACAGCGTGGACATCGCGCGCCTCGGGATCCGGCTGCGGCCGGAGGGGCGCGAGGAGCTCGGTCGGCGTCTGAGCGAGCTCCTTCAGGAGTTCACCGACCGGCCGCCGGAGGTCGATGGCTCGCCCTACTCGCTGTTCATCGCCGTGCACGAGGACGCCGCCCGCAGCTTCTGAGTCAACAGATGTGACGTATGTCACATCTGCGATGGGACATCGGACCCGAAAGACCCGCGCGTCGCCTGTGCTATCGCTCCTACGGTCAAAGTGCGTCGTTGCTGACGCACGGCGCGCTGCACCTCCTCCTGCCACCGCGAGGGAGCGTGGCCCATGAGCGTCCGTACACCGATGACGCTGGCCGGGATCGAGACCGGAGCGGGCCTGCGCGCGGCGCTCGACCGCGCGCCCGCCGAGGTCGTCGCCGCGATGAAGAGCTCCGGGATCAAGGGACGCGGCGGGGCAGGGTTCCCGACCGGCCTGAAGTGGGAGCTCGCGGCCGGGGCGCCGTCGGCGGACGGGCGGCGGTTCGTCGTCTGCAACGCCGACGAGGGGGAGCCCGGCACGTTCAAGGACCGCGTGCTCCTCGACGAGCTCGCGGACCTCGTGATCGAGGGCATGACGATCGCGGGGTACGCCATCGGCGCCACCGCGGGGATCCTCTACCTGCGCGCGGAGTACGTGTACCTGCTGGACGGCCTGGAGGCGTGCCTCGCCCGGCGTCGTGCGGCGGGCCTGCTGGGCGATGTCGTGCTCGGCCATGACGTCGTGTTCGACGTCGCCATCCACCTGGGCTCCGGCGCGTACGTGTGCGGCGAGGAGACGGCCCTCATCGAGTCGCTCGAGGGTCGCCGCGGCGAGCCGCGCAACCGCCCGCCGTTCCCGGTGGTCAAGGGCCTGCACGGAGCGCCCACCGTGGTGAACAACGTCGAGACCTTCGCCTGGGCGGCCGCGATCCTCGCCAAGGGCCCCGAGTGGTTCGCGCACATCGGCACCGACGGGTCGACGGGACCCAAGCTGCTCAGCGTCTCCGGCGACGTCGCGCGGCCCGGCACGTACGAGTTCCCCCTCGGTGTGAGCATCGCCGAGGTGCTCGAGGCCGCCGGAGCCGAGGACGCCAAGGCGGCGATCGTCGGGGGCGCCGCGGGCGTCTGCGTCCCCGCGGCCGAGTTCGGCCGCGCCATCAGCTACGAGGACGTCTCCACGGGCGGCGCCGTCATCGTCGTCGGGCCCTACCGCGACCTGCTGGAGGTGGCCGAGAACCTGCAGGGCTTCTTCGTCAACGAGTCGTGCGGCCAGTGCACCCCCTGCCGCGTGGGGAACGTCAAGCTCCTCGAAGGCATCCAGCAGATGCGCCGCGGCGAGTGCACGCAGGCGCACCTGGACGACCTCATCAAGCTCGCCGGCACCATGCGCGTCGCCTCCAAGTGCGGCCTCGGGCAGGCCAGCCCGAACGTCTTCCTCTCGATCATCGAGAACTACCGGGCCGAGGTCCTCGGCCGGGTCCCCGCCCAGGTCTGAGGGAGGCTGCCGTGAAGACCCAGGACCCCGCCGTCCGCGCCCAGGCGTTGCGGATCATGGCGAGCGCGACCCCGTTCGACAGCGAGGAGACGGTGACCGTCACCGTCGACGGCCGGGCCGTCGAGGTGCCGATGGGCGCCACGATCCTCGAGGCCGCGAAGCGCGCCGACCGGCGCATCCCGACGCTGTGCCACCACCCCGACCTGCCCGACGCCGGGGTGTGCCGGGTCTGCGTGGTGGAGGTCTCCGGCCAGCGGAACCTGCAGGCGAGCTGCACCTACCCGATCACCGCGCCGGTCGAGATCCAGACCTACAGCCCGCGCGTCCGGCAGGCGCGCCGCGACGTCGTCGACCTGATGCTCGCCGAGCACTGCGGCAACTGCCAGACGTGCGGGCGGAACGGCAACTGCGAGCTGCAGGACCTCGCGGCCGAGTACGGCTCGGACACCTTCCGGTTCGGTCAGCGCACCGAGCCGACGCGGCTCTTCGACGTGCTCGGGCCGTCGATCATGCGCGACATGAACAAGTGCGTGCACTGCACCCGCTGCATCCGCACGTGCGCGGAGCTGCAGGGGATCGGTGCGCTCGGCGTCATCGGTCGGGGCGACTCCACGACGATGTCGCCCTACCTGACCCTGCCGATCTCCGGCGTCGTCTGCGTGAACTGCGGGCAGTGCATCAACCGGTGCCCGACGGGCGCGCTGCAGGAGCGCGACAACACCGAGGACGTGTGGGCGGCCATCGAGGACCCGACCAAGCGCGTCGTCATCCAGACCGCGCCGGCGCCGCGGGCCGCGATCGGCGAGGAGTTCGGGCAGCCGCCCGGCACCACCATGACGTGGCAGCTCAACACCGCGCTGCACGAGCTCGGCTTCGACAAGGTGTTCGACACCAACTTCTCCGCCGACCTCACGATCATCGAGGAGGGCACGGAGCTGCTCCTGCGGCTCTACGAGAACCTCGTGCTCGGCGACAGCGCGCGGCCCCTGCCGCAGCTCACGTCGTGCAGCCCGGGGTGGATCAAGTTCATCGAGCACCGGTACCCCGAGCATCTGGCCCTCGTGTCGAGCTGCAAGAGCCCCCAGCAGATGTTCGGGGCGCTCATCAAGACCTGGTACGCCGACCGCAACGGCATCGATCCGGCCGACATCGTGTCCGTCTCCCTCATGCCCTGCACGGCCAAGAAGTTCGAGACGACGCGGCCGGAGATGGCCGACAGCGGCTACCGCGACGTCGACTTCGCGCTCACCACGCGCGAGCTCGGCCGCATGATCCACGAGCACGGCATCCACCTGCCGGACCTGCCGGAGAGCGACTTCGACGACCCGTTCGGGACGGCGTCCGGCTCGGGCATCATCTTCGGAGCCACCGGCGGCGTCATGGAGGCCGCGCTGCGCACCGTCATCGAGCTGGTCACCGGGGGCAAGATCGAGGACCTATTCAGCCACGCCGACATCACGCCCGTGCGCGGCTTCGAGGGCACCCGCATGGCGGAGGTCACGCTCCCGGAAGAGCTCGGGCCCGTGCCGCCGATCCTCGCCCACCTCGTGCCCGACTGGGACTGGCTGCGCGGCGTGACCCTGCGGGTCGCCGTCGTGCACGGCACCGCCAACGCGCAGAAGGTGATGGACGACGTCGTCGCCGGGGGGCCGTTCAGCCGGTGCCACTTCATCGAGGTCATGGCGTGCCCGGGTGGGTGCCTCGGCGGCGGCGGCCAGCCGATCCCCACGGACGCGTCCATCCGGACCGCGCGCGCCGCGGCCATCTACGGCGAGGACGCGCACTACGGCGAGACCGGCCGGGCCCGCAAGAGCCACGAGAACCCCGCGGTGCTGCGTCTGTACGAGGAGTTCCTCACCGACGGGCCCTGCGGCCACACCAGTCACCACCTGCTGCACACCGAGTACACGGCGCGCGGTGCGTTCATCGACGCCGCCGCGGCCCGGGGGGAGGGGTCGCCATGCTGACGCTGCCGACGGAGCTCGCCACGGCGAACGCCGACCTCATCGAGGCGATCGACGCCCTGGTCGAGCAGCACGGACACACCCGCAGCGCCCTGATCCCCGTGCTCCAGGGCCTGCGCGAGCAGCGGCACGAGATCAACGACGTCGCGATGCAGGTGGTCGCGGACAGGCTCGGGATCGCGCCGGTCGACGTGCAGGGCGTCGTCACGTTCTATGCGTTCCTGCACATGGAGGCGGCCGGGACGCACATCGTGCACGTGTGCCGCACCCTGAGCTGCGCGATGGCGGGGATGCGTCGCGTCGCCGAGCAGCTGCAGGCCGAGCTGGGCGTGCCGGTGGGCGGCACGAGCGAGGACGGCCTTGTCACGCTCGAGTGGGTCAACTGCATCGGGATGTGCGACCGGCCGCCGGCCCTGCTGGTGGACCGGCAGGCGTTCGGGCGGGTGACGCCCGCGGACGTCCACGAGATCGTGGCCGCCCTGCGCGCGGAGGCGGCCGCCCGGGCCGCGGTCTGAGGCGCGGGCGGTCAAGGGCGAGGCCGCGGCTGCCGAACACAACGACATGCCCCGCCGTCTCGTCTTCTCGTGCGCCCTCGTCCTTGCCCTCGGTCTCGGCGTCGGCGGGTGCTCCTCGGAGGGGCGCAGCTACCCGTCCGGCACCCTGGGCACCCCCGCACCGTCGGCTGCTGGCACCTCGTGCACCGTCCTCCCTGCCGACGCTTCGGACGTTGCGCGCGCCTACGTCGCGGCCACGGACACGGCCACCGCGGGGTGGCTGCAGGTCGACGCGAACGTCCGGGCCACCGGAGAAGTCCACCGCGACGACCTCCCCATCCAGATGTCCGCCGACGCGATCTTCGTGGCGGGCCTGCGCGCGATCGAGTGGCCTGCGGATGCCGCCCCGACCGCCCAGCAGCTCATCGCGATCGTCGAGCAGTACGACGCGATGCTCGCGGCCGGCTACGAGCAGCAGGGCTACCTCGCGGAGCACCGCGACGACGTCGCCAGCCTGGACGAGCAGCGGGCGCGCACGTCCCATGCGCTGCGCGAGATCCTGAACCTGCCGCAGTCGAGCTGCACCTTCCTGCGCCCCTGAGATCGGCGAGCGTCCCTAGATCCGTTCCAGCCGGATCCAGCCGTCCCAGCCGCGCTCGCGCATGAGCTCGACCATGCGCGTTGCGCGAGGGTCCTTCTCGACGGCGAGCGCGTCCAGCAGGTCGTAGGAGACGTCGTCCTGCACCTCTTCGAGCCTCGGGGCTGCCGGCGGCCTCGGCCTCCTCGAACATCGCGGCCATGATGTCGGCGACCTCGGCCATCAGGGGCTCGTCGGCCTCCTCGCTGTCGAACATCCGCGACAGCAGGCGGTACAGGTGGACGACGCGCGGGTCCTCCAGCTCGGCCATCTTGGCGGGCATCCACTGCACGACCTTCTCGGGCCAGCGGGCGGCGACGAGGATCCAGGCGTCGCGCTCGCTGGTCACCATGCGTTCGGAGACGCCCAGCCCGCGCAGGCGGTCCAGGTAGGCGGTGACCTCGGGCGGGAGCGCCAGGCTGTCGCCGGCGGCGAGCTGGGCGATCTGCCGCCGGCTGGCCTGGAGCCGCTGGATCTCCGCCCGCAGCCGGGTGTCGATCCGCCGGACGCCCTCGGCGAACGTCTCGTCGTCGGCGTCGAGCATCTCGGCTATCCGGGAGAGCGGGACGCCGGCGTCCGCCAGGGTGCGGATCCGGATGAGCGACACGACCGCCGTCGCGCCGTAGCGCCGGTATCCGGACGCGTCGCGTTCGGGCTCGGGCAGCAGCCCGACCTGGTGGTAGTGCCGCACCGTGCGGACGGTGACGCCGGCGTACCCCGCCAGCTCGCCGATCGTGAGCATGCTGTGATCCTCCCTCGTGGGAGCGGTTCTGACACGGTCGGGGCCGGCTCTGATAGCGACTCGTCAGGCGACCTTGCGCCGGTAGGCCGACACGGCGAGGCCGTACGCGACGGCGAGGATGCCGACGCACCAGGCGAGGGCGACCCAGATGTCGTTGCCGACGGGCTGTCCGGCGAGCAGGCTGCGGATCGCGTCGACGATGGACGTCACCGGCTGGTTCTCCGCGAACCACCGCACCGGCCCGGGCATGGTGCCGGTGGGCACGAAGGCGGAGCTGATGAACGGCAGGAAGATCAGCGGGTACGAGAACGCGCTCGCGCCGTCGACGGAGGTCGCGGACAGGCCTGCGATCACGGCCAGCCAGGTGAGGGCGAGCGTGAACAGCACGAGGATCCCGACGACGGCGAGCCAGGACCCGAGGCCGGCGCCGGACCGGAAGCCCATGGCCAGGGCGACCAGCACGACGACGGCGAGCGAGACGACGTTCGCGACGAGCGACGTCAGCACGTGCGCCCAGAGCACCGCCGAGCGGGCGATCGGCATGGACTGGAAGCGTTCGACGATGCCCCTGTCCATGTCGAGGAACAGCCGGTAGGCCGTGTACGCGATGCCGGAGGCGACCGTGATGAGCAGGATGCCGGGCAGCAGGTAGGTGACGTAGGAGTCCGTGCCGGCCTGGATGGCCCCGCCGAAGACGTAGACGAAGAGCAGCATCATCGCGATCGGTGTGACCGCCGTCGTGATGATGGTGTCGGGGCTGCGGGCGATGTGCCGCAGGGAGCGCCCGGTGAGGGCGACGGTGTCGGCGTACGTGTGGGCGGTCATCGGGTCTCCTCGGCGGTCGTGACGGTGGGGGAGTCGGCGGTGGCGTCCGCGTGTGCGCCGACCAGGGCGAGGAAGACGTCCTCGAGCGTCGGCTGCTTCTCGACGTACTCGACCTTCGCGGCCGGGAGCAGGCGCTTGAGCTCGGCGAGGGTGCCGTCCATGAGGATCCGGCCCTCGTGGAGGATGGCGATCCGGTCCGCGAGCTGCTCGGCCTCGTCGAGGTACTGCGTGGTGAGCAGGACGGTGGTGCCGCGGGCGGCGAGCTCCTTGACGGCGGCCCACACCTCGAGGCGGGCCTGTGGGTCGAGCCCCGTGGTGGGCTCGTCGAGGAAGATCAGCGGCGGGTTGCCGATGAGGCTCATGGCGATGTCGAGGCGCCGCCGCATGCCCCCGGAGTACGTCGCGACCCGGCGTGCGCCGGCGTCGGTCAGGGCGAAACGGGCGAGCATGTCATCCGCGATGCGGCCCGGGTCTGCGAGGTGGCGGAGCCGGGCGACGAGGGCGAGGTTCTCGCGCCCGGTGAGGATGTCGTCGACGGCCGCGAACTGGCCGGTGAGGCTGATGGACTCGCGGACCTGGTGCGCCTGCGTGGTGACGTCGTAGCCGTTGACGGTGGCGGTGCCGGCGTCCGGCCGCAGGAGGGTCGCGAGGATGCGGATGGTCGTCGTCTTGCCGGCTCCGTTGGAGCCGAGGAGAGCGGTGATGGTGCCCGGGGCGACATCGAGGTCGACGCCGCGCAGCACGTCGACGTCCTTGAAGGACTTGGTCAGTCCTCGTACGTGGATCGCCTGCTGGGCGACCTGCCGGGTGGGTGTGGGTGTGCTCATGTCGCCGAGCATGCGGGCCTGACGCAGCGTCAGGGTCAAGCGTTGGCGTGGGCCGGGTGGATCGACGCCACCGGCTGGTTCACGGACGCGAAACAATAGGAGTTCAGCGAGGGCGTCGTGTCCTGACGTGTTATCCCAGGCGTATTCGAACGCGCTGCTGTTCTGCGACGGTAATGTCAGGAAGCATCCGGAGGAAACTCGTCCCCGGTGATGTGATTGGAGAACACGTGAGAAGGATCCTGTTGGCCTTGACCGTGTCTGCGCTTGTCGCTCCCATCGCTGCGCAGCCGTCTTCCGCAGTGCCAGGCGGGTTGAAGAACGACGCGATCGTTTCCGCCGCTTGGCTCGAACAGCATTCGAACCGTGAAAACCTCGTCATCCTGGATGTCAGGAGCGCCGCGGAGTACGACGCGGGGCACATTCCCTCGTCGATCAACATCCCGTTCGACGCCATGGGCTCGGCGTGGACCGTCACTCGTAATGACCTGATCATGGAGATGCCGGCGAAGGAAGACCTTTTCGCGGTGCTCGGATCGGCCGACATCACCAAGGGGTCTCGGGTTGTTCTGGTCACCACGGTCGATGCTCCCGGTGAGCCTCCCTACTCCCTGGCTGCCGCTACCCGGGTCGGAGTGACCCTGTCGAGCCTGGGGGTCCGGAACGTCTCCATCCTCGACGGGGGATACCCGGGCTGGCAGGCCGGGGGACGGGCGACGACAACCGCACAGAACGCGGTGACGTCGCGGCCCTTCAACGGACGGATGAACGAGTCCCTGTTCGTCGACACCGCGTATGTCAACTCCCGGATCGGGAAGTCGATCATCATCGACGCTCGCGATGCCGCGGTCTACAACGGTGAGATCACCGAGCCGTGGGCCGCCAAAGCCGGTCACATCCCGTCGGCGATCTCGTTGCCTGCTCCGCTCATGTGGAACGCGGACGGCACCTACAAGAGCCGGGCGGACCTCGCCCGCCTGGTTGCCACCGCCATCGGCTCTCCCGCCCGGTTCGACGAGATCATCGTCTACTGCGGGGTCGGTGGATACGCCAGTGCGTGGACCTACGTGCTCACCGAGGTCCTGGGCTACAAGAACGTGAAGATGTACGACGGTTCTTCCCAGGCGTGGTCGCTGGAACACGACATGGAACTCTGAGGCACGCAGCTCTCACTGTCGCCCTGCTGGGTCCGGGTCCGGGCCCAGCAGGGGTGGGCGCCGAGGTAGAGCTCGACGGCTGGATCGGCGCGCTGACTGGCCCTCATTGGCCCGCTGCGTGTTCGACGACGAGGATGCCGGGGCGCCTGCCGAGGGGCCTCTGAGCGTCGCGGGGGAGCTGCGGTTGCAGCTCGATGCGGAGACGACCCACGACGGGCTTCCGTGGAGCGCGCAGGCGCACGACTCGACAGTAGCGCCGAACTGCTGAATGGCCTCCGACGTGCAGGGATAGAGGTCCCGAGCGCACGTTCCTGGGGTTCGCGAACACGGCGGGCCGATAGTAGAGCAACTACTCGAATAGAAGCGCCTCTCGCGTCGGCACTCGGCCAACGGCTGGGCCTGGCTCGAGACCGGGGTCTCGGGTGACGGCGATGTCCGGTGACGCGGCGATGGCCCGGGCCGGGCAGCACGCGGTCCTGTACCAGGGCTTCGTCGACGCGGGCGTTCCCGCAGGCCATCGCCATGGTCGAGGCTGCTGCGCGGGCGGGGGAGTGCGGCGAGGTGGTGACGACGTGGCTCGGCCGCTCCTCCCCGCGCCCATCGGACATGTGGCAAGAACTGGTTTCCGCCGCAAGCATCGAGGGCGCCGGCCCCGAGGAAGCGCACGCCGCACGCTCGGCAAGGCGTGACCGGGGGCGGTTCACCAGGGACTTCATCGTCCAGGGCCGAGCTCCTCGCGGATCGCCTCGGCGGCGTCCGTGGCGGTCAGCCAGGTGCGGCGTGGGGAGTCTGTGCGTCGTCGTTCGGCGACATGGTCACCCGAGCGCCTCGGGCTCACTGTCGCCACTCAGACAGCGGGAGATGTCCCAGACGTGGTGGTGGGCGTCGTGCGCGTTGTTGAGCGCGATGTCCGCGGCGGACTGTGACCCGCGCGTCGCGTGCGTGACGACGAGCCCGCGATCGAGAGCGGGCACCAGCACGTCGACCCAGTCGGCGGCCGCTCGCTGCACGGACCACAGCGCCGCGGGCAGTCGGATCGCGTCGTACCGCCGCGCTCGTGCGAGCTCGTCCGGGTCGTAGCCGCCGACGACGCCCTCGTCGCCCGCCAGGCGACCAGCCATCCGCTCGGCCCACAGCCGCAGGTTGTCGCCGACATGGCAGACGTACTCACCGGCCGACCACACGACGTCAGGGTGGCGCTCGCTGCCCGTGCGTCCCGCGAGGAGTTCGTCCAGCAGCGAGGGCAACGCGCGGACGTACGCGACGGCGTCGGCCGGCTCCGTCGTCCACGACCAGCCGCATTCGCGGCACGGCTGCCCGTACAGGTCGGCACCCCAGCTTCTCCACGGACCGCCATCGTAGGCGAGCGCCCACGGCGTCTACCTGCGTCGTCAGCGGACGGGCCGCCGTCCGACCGCCACGATGTGCGGGCTCAACCCCGCCACGCTCGGCTCGCTCTCCACCACGCGCGCCGACCACAGGAGCGTCTCGCGGTCGGCCGCGTCGTCCATCCGGGGGCCGAGGTCGCGCATCCAGCCGGCGATGCCCTCGACGCCCAGCACCTCGACGCCCTCCAGCCCCGCGCTCGAGGCCTCCGCCGCCAGCTCGTCCGGCCGCTGGAAGTACGCCGTCGTGAACCCGTGCGGGTCCTGGTTCGGGTTGTCGTGCCGGCCCGTCGCGACGTTCGCCGCCACCTCCGCGCGGGAGTCGTCGTCGAACAGCGCAGCCCACGCGAGAGCGTCGAACATCGGCGCGAACCGTGAGATCGCCATCCCGATCACCGCCCCGCCCGGCCGGACCGCGCGCACCGCCTCGCGCCAGGCCGTCACCCGGTCCGCCGCGTCCTGCAGGTGGTACAGCGGGCCCAGCAGCAGCACGACGTCGTACGTGCTGTCCGCGACCGGCAGCGCCCGCGCGTCGGCCACCTCCGCGGAGAAGCCCGGCGTGCCGCCCAGGCGATCGAGCGCCCGCGTCACGTGCGACTCCACGAGGTCGAGCAGGTGCACCTCGTGCCCCTCGGCCAGAAGCCACTCGGCGTGCACACCCGTCGCCCCGCCGACGTCGAGCACGCGCGCGGGCGCCGCCGGCAGGGACCGCCGCACGATCTCCTGCACCCGAGCCAGCTCGAGCCGCCCCATGCCGACGCGCAGCCGCGCATCCTCGTCGAAGCCCGACTCGTAGAAGGGGGTGATCTGGTCGCGCAGGTCGGTCATCACCGCAGGCTAGGGCGCTCTCGGACCGGGTGTCGCGGCCATATGCACAGCGGCGCGAAGACTTCGTTGCACTATGCGTGACGAAGTCTTCGCACCCGCACCCGCACCCGTGCCCGTGGCCGTCTCGGGCCCGGCGGCCCCGCGCGGCGGGGGCGGCTCATCGACCGCCGGCCCGCTCCTGCCCGCCGATGAACGCCGCGATGTCGGCGGCGATCTCCTCCGGGTACTCGCCGTTGATGGCGTGCGACGCCTCCGGGTAGAGCCGGACCGTCCCTCGGGGCAGGCAGCGCTCCGCCGTCGCGACGGCCGACTCGGCGTCGTGCATGACCGATTTCCCGGCGATGATCGCCAGGACCGGCACGTCGAGCGTCCGCAGGCGGTCCTCGCTGATCCGGGCGGGCTGCGGCAGCTTCAACGAGTAGTGCTTCATGCCCGCCTCGATCATGTCTGCGACCGGGACCTCCTCGACGGGCGCGCCACCGGCCGTGTAGGAGGTGAAGCTGTCGCGCCACGACTTCGGCAACCACGGCAGCGACGCCGGCAGCGACCGCACGATCGTGCCGAACGGCATGTCGGCGAACGTGTACACCGGCTCGATGAGTGTGAGGGATGCGACCGAGCCGCTGTCGTGCAGGGCCAGGTTCGCGGCCGTCCATCCGCCGATGGAGAGGCCGACGACGTGGAACGACGCCTCCGGGAGTGCCTCGAGCGTCTGGTCGAGCCAGGCTGCCTGGTCCGCGTCATCGGTGATGGGGCGGTCCTGGATGCTCAGGCCCGGCTCGCCGAGCAGGTCGATCGTGTACACGTCGCCGATCCGCAGCAGGCTCGGCAGGTTGTCGGCCCAGACCGGGGAGGCGGACGCGCGGCCGGGTAGCAGCACCATCGGCAGCTCGGCGTCACCGCTGCCGGCGAACCGGTAGACCCGCACGACGCCGAAGTCCGTGCGGACGTCGACGGTCTCCGTCGGCTCCGGCATGTCTGCGAACGCCCTCGTGTACGCGTCGAGGAACCGGTCCTGCCCTGCCGCGCTGTCCCAGTGGCCCACTGGTGACGGGGCGCGCAGTGCGAACGCGACGGCCGCTGCGGCGATCGCGGCGACGGCGAGGGCGATGCGCGTGCGCCGCCACCGGCGACGGACGGTCGGTGGCGCGGCTGGTGGGGCGGCGTCCTGGACGGGCGCGTCGGTGGTCATCGGCACTCCTAACCGAGCGGTAGAAGTTTCGACCGTACGGTAGAATGACGGGCATGGCAACGGGACCGGCCCCCCGCAGGGGCGAGCACGAGCTGACGCTGACCGAACGGGCCAGGCGCGCGCAGCTGATCGACGTCACGATCGACCTGGTCGCCGACCACGGGTACGCGGGCGCGTCGCTGGCCCGGATCGCCGAGGGGGCGGACCTCACGAAGGCCGCAGTGCTCTACCACTTCCCGTCCAAGGACGCCCTGGTCAGGGCCGCGTACGAGCACGTCCTGACCGCCCTGGCCCGCGAGGTCGGTGCGGCCGTCGAGGCCGCTGCCACGCGGGAGGCCCCCCAGACCTACGTCCGCTCGATGATCGGGCACCTCCGCGAGCACCCCCGGCACACCCGCATGCTCGTCGAAGCCCTCAGCAACGGCGAGGGCGACCATGCGCCCGAGGCCCGCTGGGGTCCGCTCGCCGCGCTCATCACCGCGGCGCAGGTGGGCAACGGCCGACGCGGCGTGGACGCCCGAGACCTCTCGATCATCATCGGCGGGGCGGTCGACGCCATCGTGTCCGAGCGTCTCAACGACCCCGACTACGACACGGCCGCCGCAGCTGAGCAGCTCGTCCAGATGATCGAGGCCGCCCTGGCCACCTCCGTGCCGCAGGCGTAGGCACCCGCGCTCCGCCCCCGGTCGTCACCCCGCGCGGCGGACCGCCACGACCGTGAGGTCGTCCTCCTGGGTCGTCGATTCCGCGAGCGCCAGGACCGCGCTGACGGCGTCGTCCGCCCCCCGCGTTCGGCTGACGGCCTCCGTCAGTCGGGACAGGTCGCGGAGAGAGCCGCCGGCCGCGTCGAGCACGCCATCGCTGAAGGTCAGGAGGAGGTCGCCGGGCCCGAGCCGCTCGATCGCCGCCGTCCGCTCCTCGCCGGGGCTCACCCCAAGGGGCAAGCCGGTCGCGGCGAGTCGCGTGGTGCTGCCGTCGGCCCGCACGATGAACGTGAGCCCATGGCCCGCGTCCGCGTACGTCAGGACACCCGTGGACGCGTCGAGATGCGCCCGGAACGCGGTGACGAACGCGCCGACGGTCGTGAGGTCGCCCGCCATCGTCTGCTCGGCGGCCGTCAGCGCTCCGGCGACGTCGTCACCGGCGCCCCGCGACTGCAGCACCGACCGCGTCGTCGCCGCCAGGATCGCCGCCCCGGCGCCCTTGCCCATGACGTCGGCGAGCGTGACGACCAGGCCGCCCCCGACGACCTCCCAGTCGTAGAAGTCACCGCCCACCGAACCGGCCGGGACGAACCGCGCGGCGACCTCCCAGCCCGGCAGGTGCGGCGCCTCGGCCGGCAGCAGCCCGGCCTGCACCTGTGCTGCGCGCCGCAGCTGGTCCCGCTCGGCCGTCACATCCCGGAGAACCGTCACGACGCCGCCGCCCGACTCCGCCGGGATCCGTGCGCTGGTGAAGGCCACGATGCGCGGCGTGGGTGTGCCCGGGGTCTGCACGAGCAGCTCCAGGTCGCGCACGGTCTGGCCCGCGAGCGCCCGCCGGAACGGCAGGTCCTGTTCGGCGACAGGCGAGCCGTCCAGGTGCCTGATGCCGGCAAGGTCTGCCGCGTCGTTCAGCGGGAGGCGCGACAGGCCCGTGAGGAGCCGGGTGGCCGCGGGGTTGCGGACCAGCACGTGCCCATCGGGCCGGACGACGCGCACCCCCTCCGCCATCGCCTCGACGATGGTCGACAGAAGGGCTGCCTGGGACTCCGCGCGGTCCCGGGCCAGACCGAGCTCGTGGAGCAGCCGCAGGCGCTCGTCCCGGGCGAGGGCGAGCGACAGACCGATGACCGACGTCAGCCCGACGTACAGCTGCGCGACGGCGACCTGGCTGGTCGCGGAGTCCACCTGGGCGAACGGCCCGTTGCCGTGCATGGTGAGGATGATCACGGCGGTCCCGACAGCCGTGTTGTGCAGCGTGACCAGGCCCGACGTCGCCCGCGAGCCCAGCCAGACGGTGACCGCGATGAGCGGGAAGACCAGCGTGAACTCGTCGAGCACGAAGAACCAGGCGACGTAGACCGCCGGGGCCACGAGCAGCCCGAGCGACCACAGGAGCGCTCGGTGTGGCCCGGGCCTGGCCGACGGGTGGAGGGCCGTCGGCATGACAGCGTGGTCCGACCGCGCGGCCCGCCGCCGGATCACCCAGTCGGCGACGACGAACCAGAGCGTGCCGACGGTGATGATGGCGACGACGTTCCGCGCGATCCAGAGCAGGACGACGTCCCAGGACCAGACCCCGGTGGCGACGGTCACGGCGAGTGCCGCGAGGGGGGCCGACAGGGTGGCGCCCACCACCGCCGCCGTGACGAACCACCAGAGCTCGCCGACCGCCACCGGCCGCAAGGAGTGCCCGGCCCAGACGCTCGGGCAGGTGCGCGCGACAAGGGCCGTGCAGGCGACCGCCTGAACGGTGGCCGCGGCTGCACCGATGAGGCCGGGGAGCGCTCCGCTGCCCGTCACGGCGACGACACCCAGCGTCGTCGCCGCCAGGGCCAGCAGGTCGAGCCAGGGCCATGGCCGTCCGCCCCGCACGATGAGCCACACGACCGACACACCTGCCGCGGGCCAGACGAGACTCACCGCTCCGCCCGGCAGCATCGACCGCCTGGCGAGGAAGGCCGCCAGGGTGTAGATCGCGGCGAAGATGAGGATGAGGCGGACGTCCTCGGCCCCTGGTCGTGCGCCCGAGCCGACGCCCGGCCACCGCGCCCGTCGTTCGCGGATCACGACGCCCCCGATCCTGGCCGCACCCCTCCTCGCAGACTAGGGGGGTCGCGGTACCGCGTCGCGTCGGTTCGCGCCCCAACCTGCTGACACCTTCGCCCGTGGCGGATAGCGTCACATCATGGGGCGGCGCAAAGCCACGACCGAACGCGCCGCGGCCCGCCGGCTCCTGTCGCTGCGCGTGGTTGCGGTGATGACCGTGGCGCTCGGCCTGAACTACGTCGTCTGGCGGTGGCTGGAGTCCGTCAACTGGGCGGCGTGGTGGATCGCCGTACCGCTCGTGGTTGCCGAGACGTACAGCTTCATCGACGTCGGCCTGTTCGCCCTCACGATGTGGCGCGCGCGCACGCGCCCCGCGCCGCCGCCCGCGCCGGAGGGGTTGACGGTCGACGTCTTCATCACCACGTATGACGAGCCGGTCGAGCTCGTCATGGCCACGGCCGTCGCCGCCCGCGACATGACGTACCCCCACCGCACCTGGGTGCTCGACGACGGGAACCGGCCCGCCGTGCGCGAGCACGCGGAGCGTGCCGGTGTCGGCTACGTCGTCCGCAGCGACGACTGGGCGGACCGGCCGCGCCACGCGAAGGCCGGCAACCTGAACAACGCGCTGTTCCGCACCGACGGCGAGCTGATCGCCGTGCTCGACGCCGACCAGGTGCCGCAGTCGCACTTCCTCGAGCGCACGCTCGGCCACTTCGTGGATCCGTCCGTCGCGCTGGTGCAGACGCCGCAGCACTTCACGAACGTGACCGCGGCCGACCCGTTGGGCAGCCAGGCGCCCCTCTTCTACGGGCCGATCCAGCAGGGCAAGGACGGGTGGAACGCCGCGTTCTTCTGCGGATCCAACGCCGTGCTGCGCCGGGAGGCGCTCATGCAGCTGGGCGTCGTCGGCTACGTGCGCGAGACGGAGCGCTCGGTGCGCGAGGCGCTCACGGCGGGTCGCCGCGTCGTCGCGCGGGCGAGGCGTCGCGCAGCGCGCCCGGCGGAGGCGGACGCGCTCGCCGACGTCGAGGCGGCAGTGGCGAGGGCGCTCGCGCGCCTCGACGCCCACGACCCGCTCAGCGAGGTCACCTACGCGTTCCAACGGGAGATCGACCGCATCTCGGCCTCCCTCGTGGCCGACGACGTCGCGGGCATCCAGGCGGACCTGCGGGCGCTGGCGACCGTGCCCATCGCGAGGGACGACCAGCTCGATGCCGTCGTCGTCGACGAGGAGGCCCTCGCGCGGCTGGCCGACCGCGAGTGGTCTCCGCTGGGCGCTGTGGAGAGCGTGCAGGCGCTCGTCCGCGCGGTCGACGTCGGGCGCGCGCACGAGGCGCAGGCCGTCATGCCGGTCGCGACCATGACGGTTACCGAGGACATGGCCACGGCCATGCACCTGCACGCGTTGGGCTGGCGGACCGTCTACCACCACGAGCGACTCGTCGGCGGGCTGGCCCCGGAGGACCTCGCCACGATGATCGGCCAGCGGCTGCGGTGGGCGCAGGGCACGCTCCAGGTGCTGCTGCGGGAGAACCCGCTGCGCCTGCCCGGCCTGCGGCTCGGCCAGCGGCTCATGTACCTGGCGACGATGTGGTCGTACCTGTCGGGGTTCGCGGCGGTGGTGTACCTGGCGGCGCCGGTCATCTTCCTGTGCTTCGGCGTCCTGCCGGTCACCGCCTGGTCGGCGGACTTCTTCGTCCGCTTCCTGCCCTTCCAGCTCGCGTCGCAGCTGCTCTTCGTGGTCGCCGCGCGGGGCCTCCGGACCTGGCGCGGTCAGCAGTACTCCCTCGCGCTGTTCCCCGTGTGGATCCGGGCCGCGGTCACGGCGGCAGCGAACGTCTGGTTCGGCCGCCCCCTGCGGTTCGCCGTCACGTCGAAGGTGCGGCGCGACGCGGGCGGGGCATGGCGTCTGGTGTGGCCGCAGCTGACCGCGATGGTGCTGCTCGTCGCGGCTGCGGTCGTCGGGTTGGTGCGGGCGGCCCTCGACCTGGCGCCGTGGGCGGGGACCGGGATCAATGTCGCCTGGGTGGCCTACGACCTGCTGGTTCTCAGCGTCGTCGGGCAGGCCATGCGGTACCGCGGATACCCGGGTGCCGTGGAGGCGGACGGCGTCGGCCGTGCGCAGGAGGGGGAGCGCTGAATGGACGTCCAGGTGCAGCAGATCGGGGACTCGGCGGCTGTCGTGGCGCCGGTGGGACGGCTGACGATGGTGACGGCGGGCGAGCTGACGGCGCTGGTCGAGAGGACCGTGGCGACCGGGCGGGCCGTGCTGGTCGTCGACCTCGCGGAGACGACGTTCCTGGACTCGTCCGGGCTCGGTGCCCTCGTCGGCGGCCTGCGGATCGCGCGGGCAGCGGGCGGCGACCTCCGGATCGCGCGGCCGACCGAGCAGGTCCTCACGGTGCTCGAGCTCACCACGATGGACCGGGTGCTCCGCCCGTACGTCACGGTCGAGGAGGCGCTCGGTGCCGGCTGAGGTGCGCGTCGAGGGTGCCGCGGAGCCGCCGGTCCTCGACGCGCTGCACGACGCGCTCGACCGGCTCTGGGCCGAGGCGCCCGAGGTGCCCTCGGCGGAGCGCGCACGCTTCGGGACGGCGGTGCTCGAGCTCGCGACGAACGCCCTCCGCCACGGGGTGGCCGTTCGCCCGGGACCCGTGTGCGTCGGCGCGACGTTGCGCGCGGATGACGGCGGCGTCCTGGTCGCCGAGATGTGGGACGACGGTGCCCCGCTGGACGTCGACCTCGACGCCCCTCCGCCGTCGGACACGGCGACGAGCGGCCGCGGGCTGCTCCTGGTCCGGCGGGCGATGGACGTGGTGGCCCTCACCCGGGAGGGCGACCGCAACGTCTGGCGCCTCTCCCGGCGCTGGGGTGGGCCGTCGTCGCTCGCGTAGCGGGGCCGCCGACGGCGGCTTCAGCCCTCGCCGCGGTCGAAGTGGTCGAGCGCCTCGTCGAGTTCCTCGTCGCTCACCGGACGCTGGGCCTCGGTGTAGGTCTCGCCCATGAACGCCAGCCACAACGCGTCGCGGAAGGACGGGTCGAGGTACTCGACATAGGCGCCGGCGGTCATGCCCATCAGCTCGAACGCGTCAGCGCCGGCACACAGGACGTAGCGGTCGGGGAGCACCAGGTTCACGCTCGGGTTCCTGAGCAGGTACGGGGCGATCGCGTACATCGCGTACGTCGTGTACTTCTCCGGGCTCAGGATGCCCGCCTCGTAGTCGAGGAAGAGCGTGTACGGCGCGCAGTCGCCCCCTCGCCGCCAGCTCGCCAGCACCTCCGGGGAGGCGGCGAGGTCGTGCGGCCACGTCGACGGGTCGCTCTCGGGGATCTCGAGGCGCCCGTCGTGGAGCCAGCGAGTCGGGTCCGGGACCTCGGGCGGCGGGGAAGGGGTCGGGGTGGCCACGGGCGTGCGTGTCGGTGTCGGTGTCACCTCCGCCTCGGCGGCCCCGTACGCGTAGGACGCCTCGCCCGCGGTGTCGGCGGGGTCGTCCGCGCACCCGGCCAGGCCCAGTACCAGGGCCGCGGCAGCCGCGGCCCGCACGCGGAGCACCATCGTGGCCCCCTCTCTCCCCTCGGCATCGGCTCGCGCTGTCGGACGCTTGAGGCCGACGGGCTTAGCCTGGCGCCAACCGAGGGAGGTGCAGATGCTCGCAGCACTGACCGGGGCGGGGCTGTCCGCGGCGTCCGGGCTGAACGCGTTCATCCCCTTCGTGCTGGTCGGGATGCTGAACCGATTCACGACGCTCCTCGACCTCCCGCCCGGCCTGGACTGGATCTCCTCGTGGTGGGCGATCGGCGTCGGCATGCTGCTGCTCGTCGCGGACGTCGTCTTCGACAAGGTGCCGGGGGTCGACCACGTGAGCGACGTGCTGCAGACCGCCGTACGCCCGCTCATGGGCGGCGTCATGTTCGCGGCGGCGTCGGGGGCGCAGCAGATCGAGCAGTCGCAGTGGTGGCGCGACAACCCGTGGGTGGGTGCCGCCATCGGCGTCGCGCTCGCCGGGGTCGTCCACGCGGGCAAGGCCCTCAGCCGCCCGATCGTCAACGCGGGCACGTTCGGCTTCGGGGCGCCGTTCGTCTCCGCCGCCGAGGACGCGACGTCCGCCACGGTGAGCATCCTTGCGATCCTCGTGCCGGTCCTCGTCGTCCTGGTGCTCGTCGCGATCGGCGTCGCCCTCTGGCGCATCCTGCGTTTCCGCTCGCGGCGCCGCGCCCGTCGGACGGCCCCGCCTGCCGCGGCGACCTCAGCCTGACGCAGGTCCGGACAACGCGAAGGGTTCCTGCCGGTGACCGGCAGGAACCCTTCGCGTCTCGGGGGATGAGCGGTGATCGCGTCGGTCAGGTGCCGCCGCGGAGGGCGGTGATGGGTTCGACGCCCGCGGCCTTGAGCGCGGGGTACGCACCTGCGCCGAGGCCGATGACGCCGCCCAGCAGCGACGCCGCGATGACGATCGGGGTGTCGAGGATCGGGGTCCAGTCCTTGGCCACGCTGACGCCCACGACGACGCCGACGCCGATCGCCGCGCCCACCAGCCCGCCGAGCAGGCCGATGACGCCTGACTCCATGAGGAACTGGTTGCCGATGTTCCGCTTGGTGGCGCCGAGGGCGCGGCGGAGGCCGATCTCCGCGGTGCGCTCGCGGACCGACAGCAGCGTCACGTTCGCGATGCCCAGCCCGCCGACCAGCAGCGCGACCGCGCCGAGCGCCAGGAAGATGGCGTTGATGTCGGCCTGCACGTTCTCCCGGACCGTCGAGGACGCGGGCGGGACCTGCACGTCGATGCTCTCGGGCTCGTTCGGCTCGAGGAAGAAGGGCGCCTGCTCGGCGATCACGGGGCCCGCGCCCACGTCCATCACCAGGTGCGCCTGCTCGAGCGTGCGGAGGTTGAAGTCCTTGCGCGCCGTCCCGACGGGCAGGATGACGGCGTCCAGCAGGTCGGACCGCCGGCGGACCTCGTCGATGATCCCGATCACGGTGTACGAGCGCTCGCCGATGAAGATCGACGGCTGGCTGTCGACGCGGCTGACGCCGAGCCGCTGCGCCGCGCGCGAGCCGAGGACGACGATGCGGTCGCCGCGCTCGTCGTGCCCGGCGTCGAAGTACCGGCCGGTGCTCACGTGCGCCCCGACCGCGTCCTTCATCCCCGGGGTGGTCGCGAGTACCTGCGGGGTCGCGACGGCGGCGGCGGACGGGTCCTTCACCGGCACGGCGGTGATCCGCACGTCGCCGACGTCGACGGTCGCGATGGCGCCGACGTGATCGACGCCCGCGATGCGGCTGAGGCGGTCCTCGACGTCCCACGGGATGGTGCCGGCGGCGCGCTCCCCGTTCGCGGTGCGCGTGGTGCCCGGCTGGACGACGACCTGGGTCGCCGCGACCTCGTCGAAGGTGCGGGCGATCTGCCCCGCCGCGGTCTGCGCGAGGCCTACCGTGACGACGAGCGAGCCGATGCCGAGCACCGTCCCGACGATCGTGAGGATGAGGCGCCCGGGCCGGGCGCCGATGCCGTTCGAGGCCTCGGCGAGGAGATCGCGCAGCCCGAAGTGGTCGCCGCGTCCCCGGCGCTCGCGCCGGCCCGGCCGCCCGACGCCGTCCCGACGCCGCAGCCGCAGGCTCACGTGGGGGAGTCGCAGCCGTGGCACGCGCACGCGAGGCACCCGGAGCCGCCCGCTCACGCGGCCACCTCCGTCAGCGTGCCGTCGGTGATGCGGACCTGCCGCTGTGCGCGCTCGGCCACCGCGACGTCGTGCGTGATGACGACGAGGGTGAGCCCGTCCGCGTGCAGCTCCTCGAAGAGGTCCAGTACGCCGGCGGACGTCACGGTGTCCAGGTTGCCCGTGGGCTCGTCGGCGAGCAGCACGTGCGGCCGGGCCACGACGGCGCGCGCCACCGCCACGCGCTGGCGCTCACCGCCCGAGAGCACGGTGGGGACGAAGTCGAGGCGGTGCATGAGGCCGACGCGCTCGAGCGCGGCCAGCGCCCGGTCCTTCCGCTCGGCCCGCGGCACGCCGCTGTACAGGCTGGCGAGCATCACGTTGTCCAGCACCGAGCGGTGCGGCAGCAGGTGGAATGCCTGGAAGACGAAGCCGATCCGCCCACCGCGCAGCCGGGCGCGCTCGCGCTCGGACACGGTGGCGGTCGAGACGCCGTCGAGCAGGTAGTCCCCGGCTGTCGGCCGGTCGAGGAGGCCAAGGATGTGCAGCAGGGTCGACTTCCCGGAGCCCGACGGCCCGACGATCGACACGTACTCGCCGCGTTGCACCGTGAGGTCGACGCGCTTGAGCGCCTCCACCGGCGGGCTGCCGGGGAACGCCCGCGACAGGCCCCGCAGGTCGATGACGGGGTGGACGACGCCGTCGTCGTCGGTGCGGACCACCTCGGCCGGCACGGCCGCAGGCGGGGGCGTGGGTGCCCAGGCCGGCCAGGTGCCCGGCTCGGTTCGCGCCTCGGTCATCCCTTGGCCTCGGTCGTCGGATCTGCCGTCGGCTTGGCGTCCTCGCGGGTCGGCTCGACGCCGACGACGACCTGGTCGCCCTTGGCCAGCGTGCTGCCGTCGGTCGCGGTGACCTCGACGAACCCGCCGGCGGCGAGGCCGGTCTTCACCGTGACGAGCCGCGGCTGCTTCGCGCCGTCGTCCAGCACCTCGACGCGCGACTCCCCGCCCGGGCCGGCCGTCAGCGCTGCGATCGGCACCGCGAGGACCTCTCCCTCGGTGGAGCTGACCGGGATCTTGACCTTCACGTTGGCGCCCTGCACCTGCATGCGCTGGTCGTCCGTCAGCTCGTTCGGCACGACGACGACGCGCTTGCGGGTCGGGTCGGGCGCCGCCTGGCCGCCGCCCTCAGGCTTGCCCTCGGTGCCCGCATCGGCCGCGGGATCGACGGCCCCGACGGACTGGATCGTGCCGGGAACCTCCGTGCCGTCGGGCAGCGTGATCGTGACCGCGGCACCCTCGGCGACCAGGTCGGCGTCCGACGCGGCGATGGTGCCGGCGATGGTCAGGGTCGCGCCGGAGACGCTCATCACTGCTGCGCCGGCGATCATCGACCCGCGCTCGACCGTGACCGCGTCCACCCGTCGGGGCAGTGCGGCGAGGTACAGGACCTCGCTCGCCGGGAGCGGCGTGATCGTGTCCTGCTGAGCCTTGGCGTACGCGGTCTGGGCATCCTTGAGCGCCTGCTGCGCGTTGGTGACGGCGGCGCGCAGGTCGGCGGTGTCGACCGGACGGTTGGCCTCGTCGCGCTCGGCGATCGCGGTGGCCAGGTCGCCCTGTGCGGTGGCGACGTCCGCCGTCCCGCAGGGGCCCTCCGGGGTGGGGTTGGCGACGCACGCGTCGTATGTGGCCTTGGCGTCGTTCAGCCGCGCCTGCGCGGAGTCGACCTTGGCCTGCGCGGCGACCCGCCCCGAGGCGAGGCTCTGGCCGCCCGTGGCCAGCGCCTGCTTCGCGGTGGCGACCGCCTCCTCCGCGCTCCGGACCGCCTCGCGCGCGCCCTGCAGCGTCGCGTCGGCGTCCTCGCCGGCCGACGGCGCCGGGTACCCGACCCGCGCGTACAGGGCGCGGATCGCGGTGGCCGTGGCGGCGTCGTAGGCGTTGGAGTCGTTGCCCGGGTCGATGCCGATGGCGCGTAGCGCGGCCTTCAGCTGGACCACGTCCGGGCCGGAGACGCCGGCCCGCAGCGTCCGGTACACGGGCAGCTCGCCGGGGAGCAGGATGACCGGTCGGCCCGTCACCTCGAGGACGATCGCGCCCGCGTCGAGGGTCGCCCCGACCTCGGGGACCTGGCCGGTGACGACCGCGGGCCCCTCGATGCCGCCGGTCTCGATCTTGACGTCGACCGAGTCCTCGTAGCTGCCGTCGCCACGCATCACGACGTCGTTCGCCAGGGCGCGCTGCTCGACGGGCACGGTGATCGGACCTGCCTCCGGGGGAGCCGCGTTGGACGCCGCCTCGTCGGGGGACACGATGAATCGGCTCAGCAGCAGGCCGGCCACGAGGCTCAGCACGGCCACGCCGGCCATGATCCAGATCGTGCGGGTGGAGCCGGTGATGGCCCTCATGCTCGGTCGTCCTTCCGGTTGCCGGGCGTCGCCGCCCGTCTCGCCACCCACGCCCTCCCGGGCGCGTGCGTCACTGCTGTTGTGGTCACTGCTGTTGTGGTCACTGCTGTTGTGGTTACTGCTGTCGTGGTTACTGCTGTCGTGGTTACTGCTGTCGTCCTGGCTGCTCCGGCGATCCCGGCCGGTGTGGCGACGACCCGCCCGTCGTCACACCGGCCGCCGCGGGCGTCAGCCGACGCCGCCCGACATCGCGGCGACGTACGCCTCGAGGTCGGCCTTGTGGGTGTCGTAGAACTTCTGCTGGAGGTCGAGGTTCACCTCGTTGTACACGTCCTGGTAGCGGACCTTGTCGCGGCACGTGAAGTCGGCCGTCGCGGTCGCGATCTCCTCGTCGGTGATGCCGGCGGTGAGCTTGTCCATCTCCTTCTGCGCAGCGGCGTACTGATCGTCGGTGGCGTCCTCCCCGAGCTCGGCCCAGGGGTCGTTCTCCTCGTAGATCGCCTGCACCTTGTCCGAGATCTGGGTCTGCGCGTCATCGATGGTGGCCAGCCCCGGGTAGCCGGCGTCGGCCATGCAGGAGACCCACTTCTCGGTGACGGCGGTGATGCGCGAGTCGGTGGTGAGCGAGTCGTACATGGTCTGCATCTCAGCCTCGAGGTCAGCCCACTTGTTCTTGTCCCCGTCGGAGCCGCTGGAGGCGTTCGGGTCCACCTCGTGCTGGGCGAAGCCCTGGCAGCCCTGCTCCTCCCAGGTGGGGTTCCAGTTCTCCCACTCCTCGTCGGTGGTGAAGTTGGGCTGGACGCCCCAGAGAGCCTCCTCGTAGGCCGCCCGCTCCGTCTCCGTCATGGCGTCCTGGTACGCCTGGTTCGGGTCGACGAACTCCTCGCCATCGTCGCTCGGCTCGGCGTCGGCCGCGTCGCCATAGGGGTTGGTCGTCTGGCCGTAGCCGTACTGCTTGGCGAACTCGAGCGTGCCCCACTCGGGCACGTCGCTGTCGCCCTCGCCGCTCGCCTCGATGGCGCTGCCCCGCATCTGCGAGTAGTCGACCGGCGTGTACTCGAAGCCCTGCTCCGCCATGCACTGGGCGACGAGCTCCTCGACCCGCATCTGCTGGTCGTTCCAGTACTCCTCG
Source organism: uncultured Actinomycetota bacterium (assembly GCA_963807045.1). Classification (GTDB taxonomy): domain Bacteria; phylum Actinomycetota; class Actinomycetes; order Actinomycetales; family Cellulomonadaceae; genus Actinotalea. The sequence continues at coordinate 2,182,220 of CAWDZL010000002.1, forward strand.
TCCTGGCCCTTCGAGGCGTCCTGCCACAGCTGGTCGATCGCACCCATCTCGGGCGTCGCGCTGGCGGAGTGCGGCTTGCTGCCCCCGCCGCACCCGCCGAGCGTCACGGCAAGGGCCACAGTGGTCAGGCCGACGACGGCGATCCTGGTGGCGGTCATCACGGGTCTCCTTGAGATTCGGCTGGCGTTCCGCGCCGACGGTAGCGGTGCCACAGATCGGCGCAGATCGTCCTGCGGGATGATGTCCGGGACATGTCGTGCAGGCCCTGGGTCTTGCACGGGATCGCTCTCACGTCGCGCGCGCGCGACGAGACCGGGCCCCTATCAGTGAGACGTCCGGCGCGGCCGGAACGTTGGGTCGGCCCGTCACCTCGTCCGCGCGCGGCGCGGTTCCGTGCCGTCGCGGGCGCGACGTCGGTGCCCCCGGGGCAACCGTAGGCAGGCCCGTCGCGGGGCGTGGGCCGGTCAGGTCACGGCTCGGTCACGGCTCGCCCTGGCCGTCCGCCAGCCGGGGCGTCGCGTCAGCCCGGTCCGGTCAGTCCTGGCCCGCCGCCGCCGCGGCCGTCGCCACCAGCGCCGCGGGCGCGGTCAGCCCCGCGGCCGCGAACGCGGCCGTCACGGCATCGGCGACGCGGCCGGCGTCGTCGGCGCGCACGAGCGCGACCGCGGAGCCGCCGAAGCCGCCGCCCACCATCCGGGCACCGAGGGCGCCCGCCCCGAGGGCCGCGTCGACCGCGAGGTCCAGCTCACGGCAGCTCACCTCGTAGTCGTCGCGCAACGAGCGGTGCGCCCGGGTGAGGAGGGGACCGGTCGCGGCGACGTCCCCGGCGTCCAGGAGTGCCGCGACCTCGGTGACCCGTGCGTTCTCCTCGACGACATGGCGCACCCGCTGTGCGGCCACCGCCGCCTCGTCCGCGGGCAGCGCGGCGGCAAGGCGGGCGAGCGCGGCGTCGAGGTCGGTCACCTCGCGCAGGGACGCGAGCCCGAGCACCTGCGCCGCGTGCTCGCACGTGGTGCGGCGGGCCGCGTACTCACCGCCGGCGTGCTGGTGCTCGGCGCGCGTGTCCACGACCAGCAGGGCCAGGCCCTCGGCGGCGAGGTCGAGCGGGATGGGGCGGGTCGAGCCGTCCCGGAAGTCCAGGAGCAGGGCCTGCCCGACGCCGCAGCGCAGGGACGCGGTCTGGTCCAGCCCACCCGTCGGCGCGCCGGCGATCCGGTTCTCGGCCTGGACGCAGACCTGCGCGAGGGCGGCGCGCCCCTCGTCGTCGCCGGCCAGGCCGTAGCCGTGCACGTCGTCGAGCGCGACGGCGACCGCGCACTCAAGCGCCGCGGACGACGAGAGGCCGGACCCGTACGGCACGCACGAGTCGACGGCGGCGTCGAAGCCGCCGACCTCGTGGCCGGCCGCGCGCAGCGCCCAGGCGACGCCCGCGACGTAGGTGCCCCAGCCCGTCACCGTGCCCGGTGCCACGTCGGCGAGGTCTGCGGTCCAGAACCCGGCCTCCTGCGCGGAGGTGACGCGGACGACGTCGTCGGGCCGGGGCCGGAGTGCCACGTACGTGCGGTGCGGCAGCGCCAGCGGCAGGCAGAGGCCCGCGTTGTAGTCCGTGTGCTCGCCGATGAGGTTGAGGCGGCCGGGTGCCGACCACACGCCCGCAGGTGCGCCGCCGAAGGCGTTCGCGAATGCCGCGGCGGCTCGCGCCGCACCCTCCTCGCGCGGCCATGCCGTCAGCCAGGTCGTCACCGGACCACCTCCATCAGTCGGTCGGCGACGGCCTCGGGGGTCGTGTCGCTGATCCAGGCCGCCATGCCCGACTCCACGCCGGCCAGGTACTTCAGCTTGTTCGCCGCGCGCAGCACGGAGAAGACCTGCAGGTGCAGGCGCCCCAGGTCCCGCCCGTCGCCGACGACGGCCTGGTGCCAGCCCGCGATGTACGGCAGCGGCACGGCGGCACCCGTGGTCGGGTCCACGAAGAAGCGGTCGAGCGCGCGCAGGAGGTGGGGGTAGACGACGGCGAGGTCGTCGCGCTCGGCGTCGCTGAGCGCGGGCAGGTCGGGGACGTCCCGTCGCGGCGCGAGGTGTACCTCGACGGGCCAGCGGGCCGCCGCCGGCACGTAGGCGACCCAGTGCTCCGAGGTCAGGATGACCCGGCGGCCGGACCGGAGCTCGGCGGCCACGACGTCGTGCAGCAGCTCGCCGCCGGTCCGGGCGCGGTGCTCGGCCGCCTGGCGCAGCATCGCCTGCGTGCGCGGCGTGACGAACGGGAAGGCGTAGATCTGTCCGTGCGGGTGGGGGAGCGTGACGCCGATCTCGCGGCCCCGGTTCTCGAAGCAGAACACCTGCTCGATGCCGGGCAGCGCCGACAGCTCCCGGGTGCGGTCGGCCCACGCCTCCACGATCGTCCGCACGCGCGACGTCGGCAGGTCGGCGAACGACGCGTCGTGCTGCGCCGAGAAGCACACGACCTCGCAGCGTCCCGCGGCCGGGCGGGCGGGCCACAGCGGCTCGCCGTCGACGAGCCACGAGTCGGGGCCATCCGGTGCGCCCGGGGCAGCGGCGGTGCCGAGGTGACCAGCGACGTCGTCGGGCAGCTGGAGCAGGGCCGGGAAGCGGTTCTCGAACACGGCGACGTCGTAGTCGGTGTCCGGGATCTCGCCGTCGGAGTAGGCGGCGCCGGGCCGGGCCGGGCACAGCGGGCACGAGTCGGCGGCGGGCAGGAAGGTCCGGTTCATCCGGTGCGACGCCATGGGGATCCAGTCGCCCGTGAGCGGGTCGCGACGCATCTCCGGCCCCGCCGGCGGTCGCAGCGCCCCGTCGGCGCCGGGCACGGGCACGAAGCGGCCCGGGAGCGGCCGCGGGTCGTCGAGGCGGCGCGTCGCACCCCCGGACGCGTACGGCTCGGTGTCGTCGAAGTAGACGAGCTCGCGCCCGTCGGCCATCCGCGTCGTCGTCCGGCGCACCGTCACGGCGCCACCTCCGCTGTCGTTGGTACCAGGACCAGGCCGCCGACGGCGCCCCGTAGGCCTTGCCGTGGCCTCGTCGGGCAGGGCGTCGTCGGTCACGAGGACGTCGACGTCGGCGAGGTCCATGATCCGGGCGAGGCCCACGGTGCCCCACTTCGAGTGGTCGGCGAGCACGACCGTGCTGGCCGCTGCCGCGACGAGGGCGCGATCCGTCTCGGCCTCGAGGAGGTTGGGCGTGGTCAGCCCGGCCTCGACGTCGATGCCGTGGACGCCGAGGAACGTCACGTCCACGCGCAGGCCCGCGAGCGCCTGCGTGGCGACGGGGCCGACGAGCGCGTCGGAGGGTGTGCGCGTCCCGCCCGTCAGCACGACGGTGAGCTCGTGGTCCTCGGGCCGGTGCAGGGCCTCGGCGGCGGGCAGGGAGTTGGTCACGACGGTCAGCGGGCGCAGCGAGCGGTCGGCGGCGAGGAACGTCGCGAGCACGTGCGTCGTCGTCCCGGCGGAGAGCGCCACGGCGGACCCGGGGGTGACGCGGTCGGCGGCGGCGCGCGCGATGGCGGCCTTCTCCGCGGCGGCGAGCGCGCGCTTGGCGCCGAAGCCGGGCTCGTGGCTCGCGTGGTGCAGGTCGACGGCGCCGCCGTGCACCCGGCGCACCAGGCCCTGCCTGGCCAGGTCGGCGATGTCGCGGCGCACGGTCATCTCGGAGACGGCGAGGTCGATGACGAGGTCGCTGACGCGCACGGCCCCCCGTGCGCGAATGGCAGCGAGGATCAGCTCCTGGCGCTGCGACGGCAACATGCTGAACAGTATCGCTCAGAAACGAACAGGATCACAAGCGTCCGAACATGCGAGGACCGCGCGACCCGAGGGTCGCGCGGTCCGGTTGCGTGTGGAGTCAGTGCTGGACGGGCGTCAGTCCGAGGGACCGGCCCGCCAGGCCCCGCGAGCGGTGCCCGAGGTCGGTGGCCACCTCACGCAGCACGGCGGCCGCAGGGCTGTCGGGACGCGCGAGCACGACCGGGGTGCCGCCGTCGCCGGCCGCCCGCAGCTCGACGTCCAGCGGGATCTGGCCAAGGAGCGGGACGTCCGTGCCGACCGCGCGCGTCAGGTTGTCCGCGACCGTGCGGCCGCCGCCGGAGCCGAAGACCTCCAGGCGCGTGCCGTCGGCCTGCTCGAGCCACGACATGTTCTCGACGACGCCGACCACCTGCTGGCGGGTCTGCACCGCGATCGACCCGGCGCGCTCGGCCACCTCCGCCGCGGCGACCTGCGGCGTCGTGACGATGACCAGCTCGCTCGTCGGCAGCAGCTGCGCGACGGAGATCGCGATGTCGCCCGTCCCGGGCGGCAGGTCGAGGAGCAGGACGTCGAGGTCGCCCCAGTAGACGTCGGACAGGAACTGCTCCAGCGCGCGGTGCAGCATCGGCCCGCGCCACACGACGGCCTTCCCGGCGGGCACGAACATGCCGATCGAGATGACCTTCACCCCGTGTGCGACGGGCGGCAGGATCATGTCGTCGACCTTCGTGGGGGGCTGGTCGACGCCGAGCATCCGGGGGATCGAGAAGCCGTACACGTCCGCGTCGACGACGCCGACCTTCAGGCCGTTCGCCGCCATCGCGACGGCGAGGTTCGCCGTGACCGACGACTTGCCGACGCCGCCCTTGCCCGACCCGATCGCGTAGACGCGGGTGAGGCTGCCGGGCTGGGCGAACGGGATGACGGCCTCGGGCGTCCCCCCGCGCAGCTGGGTGCGCAGGTCCGCCCGCTGCTCCTCGCTCATGACGCCGAACACGACGCGCACGGCGGCCACGCCCTCGAGCGCGCCGACGGCGGCCGTCACATCCTGCGTCAGGGTGTCCTTGAGGGGGCAACCGGCGACCGTCAGGTCCACCCCGACCAGCACCTCGGCGCCGTCGGGCCCCTCGATGACCTGGACCTCGCGGACCATCCCGAGCCTCGGTGATCGGGCGGCGGATCTCGGGGTCGATGACGTCCGCGAGGGCCGCGGTGATCTGTTCGACGGTGGGGATAGGCATGGGAGCCATCGTAGGTCGCACCGTGCCAGGTCCCCTGGGACGGGGTCCCGGCCGACCCTTCATCGCCATGCCGATCGCGCCGATACCAGAAGGAGGAGAAAGGGAGCGTCCGTGGCTGTTGAGGGTCTCGCCGCCATCCACGCCGTCGCGACGCTGGTCGGGCTGTGGGTGGGCATCGCGCTGCTGCGCGTGCGCCGGAGCACGACCGCCCGCGGCTTCGCGACGGCGCTGTTCGGCGGCGCGGCCTGGTCCGCCTCGGCCGCCGTCGGGGCTGTCGCGGGTGCCACCGTCCGCCAGGAGCTCTACGCGGCGGTGGTCGTCCCAGCGGTCGCGGTCGCGGTCGCCGGGTTCGCCTGCGGCGTCTTCGCCCTGGCCCGCGTGGAGTGGGTGCCCGGCCGACGGACCCTTGCGCTCCTGGCCGTCCATCCGGTGACGGTGCTGGTGGTGGGCGTGACGAACCCGTGGCACCACCTGATGGTCCGGGCCGACGTGCCCCGCGGCGCCGACCGGCTGCCGTTCGGACTCTCGTTCGGGCCGCTCTTCACCGTCCACTCCGTCGTGTCGTACGGCATCCTGCTGGTCGTCGGCGTGATCGCGGTCGTCGCCCGTCGGACGGCGCCGGCGCTGCGGAGCCGGCAGCTCACGGGGGTGCTCCTCGTCGGGGCCCTGCCCGGGATCGGCACCGCGCTGCAGCTCACCGTGCTGCCCGGTACGGTCCTGGACGTCGGAGCGGTGACCTTCGTGGTCGTGGGGATCGTCGACGCCTATCTCGTCTTTCGGCTGAGCGCGTTGGCGGCGCTCCCGCTCGCGCGCAGCACCGTGCTGGAGACGATCCGCGACGGCATCCTCGTGGTCGACGACGCCGGCGTGGTCGTGGATGCGAACGCCGCCGCGCTCGCGCTGCTGGCGCCGCTGGACGGCACCGGGCTGCCGCGTGTGGCCGCCCTGATCGGACGCCCGGCGGCCGAGACGCTCGGCGACCTCGGCGGGGGCCCGGCCGGGGGGTCGGCCGCGGTCGAGGGCTGCCGGGTCGAGCTGCCGGGCGGCACCACGGTGGTCGACGTCCGGCGGTCGCCCATCACCGTGGCGTCCGGGATCGTTCTCGGGACGGTGGTCGTGGTGCGCGACGTGACGGTCGACGTCGAACGCGAGGAGGCCCTCGCGCGGGCGAACGACCTGCTGCGCGAGCACCTGGTGACCATCGAGCGCCTGCGTCAGGAGGTGGCCGAGCAGGCCGTGCACGACGCCGTGACCGGGCTGCACAACCGGCGGTACCTCGACCATGCCCTGGCCGGCCGCCTCGCGGCCGCCACGGAGGAGCACGTCTCGGCGGCCCTGGCGATCGTCGACGCCGACCACTTCAAGCAGGTCAACGACCGGCACGGGCACACGGCGGGCGACCGGGTGCTGGAGGCCCTGGCGCAGGCGCTGACCGCGGGCGTCGCGGCGGACGACGTCCTCGTGCGGTACGGCGGCGAGGAGTTCGTCGTCGTCATGACCGACGTGGACGAGGCGACCGCGATCAGCCGCGTGGAGCAGCTCCGGGCCCGGTGCGCCGAGGTGCGGGCGGCCACCCGGTCCGGACCCGTCGGCGTCACCGTCAGCGCGGGGCTCGCCTTCGCGGGCCCGGGCCGCATGACGCCGGAGCTGCTGCTCGACGCCGCCGACGCCGCCCTCTACGTGGCGAAGCGCTCCGGCCGGGACCGGCTCTGCGTCGCACCGCCGGCGGCGGCCGACGGCGAGGCGCTGGTCCGTCAGCGCTCCGGGACGAGTCAGGGCCTCGTGTCCTAGCCCGTCACCGTCAGATCCAGCGGCGCCGTCGGAACGCCGTGAAGAGGCCGGCGCTCACCAGCCCCATCAGTACGAGGGCGAACGCGTACCCGTACCTCCAGCTGAGCTCGGGGATGTGGTCGAAGTTCATGCCGTACACGGTCCCGACCAGCGTCGGGGCGAAGAGGATGGCCGCCCATGCGGAGATCTTCTTGACCTCCTCGTTCTGCTCGACGCTGACCTCGCTGAGGTTCTTCATCTCCTCGTTCTGCTGCTGGGCCACGAGCGTCGCGTTGACCGTGAGGATGTCGCGGAGCAGCTGCCGGAACCCGTCGATCTGCTCGACGACCAGGGTGAGGTGGTCGTCGACGTCGCGCAGGTAGCGCTGCAGCTCCTCGTCGGTGCCGTACTTCACGAAGCCGGCCATCAGGGCCCGCACCACGGAGGCGAGTGGCCGCGCGGCGCGCTGGAAGTCGATGACCTCGCGCGTGAGCTCGTAGATGCGGCGGGACACCTGCGGATCGCCGCTGAACACCTCGGTCTCGATCTCGTCGATGTCGTTCTCGAGGCCGGCGACGACGGGCGCGTACCCGTCGACGATCCGGTCGAGGATCGCGTAGAGGATCGCCTCGGGGCCGAGGCGCAGCAGGTCAGGGTTGCTCTCCAGCCGCCGCCGGACGCCGGACAGGTCGGGCGCCTCGCTGTGGCGCACCGTGATGACGAAGTCCGGGCCGACGAAGACGTGCACCTCACCGAACTCCACCTCCTCGACGTCGTCGAGGTAGCGGGCGGCGCGCAGGACGACGAAGAGCGTGTCGTCGTACCGCTCCAGCTTGGGCCGCTGGTGGGCGAGGATCGCGTCCTCGAGGGCCAGCTCGTGCAGGCCGAACTCGTCGGCGAGCGAGGCGAGCTCGTGGTTGTCGGGCCGGTAGAGCCCGATCCAGGCGACGGCGCCGTCGGCCGAGCGCAGCGCCTGGTACGTCTCGGCGAGGGCGGCGGGGGACGCCACGCGGTCCCCGTCGACGTACACGGCACTGTCCACGAGGCTGCCGCCGTCGGCGACGGCCTCGAAGACGACCGGTGCGGTCGCCGAGGGGGCCGCGCTCGCGGCGTCCTGACGGCTGGTGCGTCCGGCAAGGGCACGGAATGGGCGGAAGGAGATGCTGGACATGACGGGTCCTCACGTCCTCACGAAGAGGTGACGGGGTCCCGAGGCGGGCGACAGGGCGACAGGGGGTCGCGGCGAGGGTTGTGCCTCGGGGCAGGGGCTGACCGGGGGGAGCGTTCAGCTGAGCGGACTACTGGGAGGTTCGCCGTCCACGGCAACCACCTCCCTGGTCCGCATCCATCCGTCGACGTGAGGCTACTCGCGCTGGGCCGGCCGTTCGAGCGGACGATCGTCCCCGATGCCGCTCTCGGCTTCCCGCGCGCGGTCGAGCTCCTCCAGCAGGTCCCGGAGCTCGGAGCGCACGAAGTCGCGGGTCGCCACGTCGCCCATCGCGATCCGCAGCGCCGCGATCTCCCGGGCCAGGAACTCGGTGTCGGCCAGCGACCGCTCGGCCCGCTGCCGGTCCTGCTCCGCGGCGACGCGGTCGCGGTCGGCCTGCCGGTTCTGCGCGAGCAGGATGAGGGGCGCCGAGTAGGAGGCCTGCAGCGAGAGCATCAGCGTCAGGGCGGTGAAGCCGAGCACGGCGCGGTCGAACCGCAGCCCTTCGGGGCCGTAGGTGTTCCAGCCGAGCCAGACGCCCACGAACGCGCTCATGTAGACGAGGAAGCGCGGGGTGCCCATGAACCGGGCGATGCCCTCGGACATCTTGCCGAAGACGTCCGGCTTGAAGCGCGGGCGGGGGAGCAGGGTGCGGCGGCCCTCGCGCGGTTGGTCGAGGCGCTCAGCCAAGGTCCACCTCCCCCATCGCGTCCTCCATCGCCTGGTCCGTCACCTCGGCGTCGGCGTCCCGCCAGTCCGTGGGCAGCAGGTGGTCGAGGACGTCGTCGACGCTGACCGCGCCGAGGAGCCGGCGTTCGGCGTCCAGCACGGGCAGCGCGAGCAGGTTGTACTGCGCGAGGAGGCGCGTGAGCTGGCCGAGCCCGGCGTCGGGGGAGACCCACTCGATCTCGGTGTCGAGGATCCCGCCGATCGCGGCGTGGGGCGCCTCGCGCAGCAGACGCTGGAAGTGCACGACGCCGAGGAGGCGTCCCGTCGGCGTCTCCAGCGGCGGCCGGCAGACGAAGATCATCGAGGCGAGCGCCGGCGTGATGTCCTGGCGTCGCACATGCGCGAGCGCGGCTGCGATGGAGGTCTCCGGGCCGAGGATCACGGGCTCGGTCGTCATGAGGCCGCCAGCCGTGTCGTCCTCGTAGGCCAGCAGTCGGCGGACGTCGCGCGCCTCCTCCGGCTCCATGAGCTCGAGGAGCTCGGTCGCCTGCTCGGCGGGCATCTCGGAGAGGAGGTCCGCGGCGTCGTCGGGCTGCATGACGTCGAGGACGTCGGCGGCGCGGTTGAGCCCCAGGCCGGTGAGGATCGCGACCTGGTCGTCCTCCGGGAGCTCCTCCAGGACGTCGGCGAGCCGCTCGTTGTCCAGCGCGGTCGCGACCTCGAGGCGGCGGGTGTCCGAGAGGTCGTGCAGCGCGTCGGCCAGGTCCGCGGGCTTGAGGTCGACGTACGAGGCGAGGAGCAGGTCGGCGGGCTGGGTGCCGGCTCCCTGGGCGAGCGTCCGCACGTCGTCGACGTCGACGATGAGCGTCTCGCCCCGGCGGCGCATCAGGCCGCCCTTGGCCTCCACGTGCCGCCGGACGTAGAGCTGGGTCACGATCCAGTCCCGGTTGCGCTGCTGCTCCATGGCGAGGTCGACGACGGTTGCGCCTCCTGAGCCGTCGGTGAGCTCGACGTGCCGGTCGAGCAGCTCGCCGATGGCGAGCGTCTCGACCGGGCGCTGCTCGAACCGGCGCAGGTTCAGCAGACCAGTGATGATCACCTGGCCGGCGTCGATGCTGGTCACGCGCGTGAGCGGGAGGAAGACGCGGCGTCGGCCGGGGACCTCGACGACCAGTCCGACGGCGCGGGGGCCGCCCTTGGGTCGGAGCAGCACGACGACGTCGCGCACCCGCCCCACCTGGTCGCCGATCGGGTCGAACACGGCGGTCCCGGCGAGGCGCGCGACGAAGACCCTGCTGCCGACGCTGCTCACGGCGTCAGCGTAACCGGGGCGTGGAAAACCGGGGTGCGAAGCGCGGACGCTCGGGCCGGCGGCGACCGCGGCGTGGCACCGGCCGCACGCGCGGGAGAGGATGGCCTCATGACCATGAACAGCGCAGGGCGTGGCGCCCCCCGGGTGCCGACGCTGCCCACGGGCGAGCAGGTCGCGACCTTCGGCACGTACCTCGAGGCTCAGCACGCCGTGGATCACCTGGCCGACAAGGACTTCCCGGTCCAGGGTGTCGCGATCGTCGGCACCGACCTGCGCATGGTCGAACGGGTGACCGGCCGGCTCACCTACTCCCGCGTCGCGCTGGCCGGCGCCCTCTCCGGTGCGTGGTTCGGCCTGTTCGTGGGGGTGCTGCTGTCGATCTTCTCGACGGATGACCAGGCGTTCCTGCCGATCGCGCCGGCCATGGCCATCGGTGCCGCGTTCGGCATCCTGTTCTCGGTCATCTCGTACTCGTTCACCGGCGGCAAGCGGGACTTCACGTCGTCCAGCCAGATCGTCGCGGGTGCCTACAGCCTGCTCTGCCCGGCCGAGAGCGCCGGGCAGGCGCGCATGCTGCTGGGTCAGCTCGGGGGAGCGCGTCCGGTCGCGCCGGCGCCCACACCGCCGCTCCCGCCCACGACGCCGACGCCGCCCACGACGCCGCCCGCGCCCTGACCCGTCAGGTCGGCCACCGGGCCGGAGGTCCCGCCCCGACCGCGCCATCAAAGTGATATCACTTTGAGTGACGCGCGAGGGTCGCGCGCTCCGACCGAAAGGCAGCACCATGGGCACCGTCGTCGAACGGGATCCGCAGCACGTCACCCCCGTCCCGCTGGGCACCGCCGCCGCTGAGGTGAGGATCACCGAGCGGCCCGCCCGGCATGCGGACGGCTTCGTGGGCCTGGCGCTGACACTGCTCCTCGGGGCAGGCGGGGTCGTGGCCTCGATCCAGGCCGACGCCGCGGGGGGTGGAGTCTGGGTGGTGGTGACCGTCGTCGCCTGGTTGCTGTGCGTCGTCGTGATGTCCGGCCTGACCGTCGTGCAGCCGGGGCGGACGCAGGTCGTCCAGTTCTTCGGGCGGTACGTCGGCACGGTGCGCAAGGCCGGCTTCCACTGGCTCGTGCCGTTCTCGACCCGCAAGCCCGTCTCCGTGCGCGTCCAGAACTTCGAGACCGCGCACATCAAGGTCAACGACTCCACCGGCAACCCGGTCGAGATCGCGGCCATCGTCGTCTGGCAGGTGGCGGACACCGCCCGGGCCAAGTTCGCCGTCGAGGCCTACCCCGCCTTCGTGCAGATGCAGTCCGAGGCGGCGGTCCGGCACGTCGCCGGCGCCTACCCCTACGACGCGGGCGACGACGCCGAGTCGCTGCGCGGGTCGACCGACCAGGTCTCCGAGGAGCTCGCCACCGAGGTCGCGGCCCGCGTCGCCGTCGCCGGCCTGGAGATCGTCGAGGTGCGGATCAGCCACCTCGCCTACGCGCCGGAGATCGCCCAGGCGATGCTCCAGCGTCAGCAGGCCGCCGCCGTGGTCGCCGCCCGGTCGCGGATCGTCGAGGGCGCCGTCGGGATGGTGCAGATGGCGCTCGACGCGCTCAGCCGCGAGGGGATCGTCGACCTGGACGAGGAACGCAAGGCCGCGATGGTCTCGAACCTGCTCGTCGTGCTCTGCGGCGACTCGCGCGCGACCCCCGTCGTGAACACGGGCACCCTGTACCAGTGAGCGAGGTCGCGCCGTGACGGACGGGACCCCCGGGGAGCCGAGGGACGTGCGCGGGGCCGGGTCCGAGCAGGACCCGGCCCCCCGCGGGGCCCGCGCACGCGAGCGCAAGTCGATGCTGCTGCGCCTCGACCCGGCGGTGCACGAGGCGCTCGCGCGCTGGGCGTCGGACGACCTGCGGAGCACCAACGCGCACGTCGAGTGGCTGCTGCGTCGCGCGCTCGAGCAGGCCGGCCGGCTCAAGCCCTGACGCGTCGCTCAGCCGCGCAGCGCCGCCATCCAGCTCTCGACGTCCTCGGGGCGGCGGGGGAGCGCGGCGGACAGGTTCTCGTTCCCATCGGCCGTGATCAGCACGTCGTCCTCGATGCGCACGCCGATGCCGCGGTACTCCTCAGGCACCGCCAGGTCGTCGGCCTTGAAGTAGAGCCCGGGCTCGATCGTGAAGACCATGCCCGGCTCCAGCACGCCGTCCAGGTAGAGCTCCCGGCGGGCGAGCGCGCAGTCGTGGACGTCCAGCCCCAGGTGGTGGCTGGTGCCGTGCACCATCCAGCGGCGGTGGAACTGCCCCTCGGGGGCCAGCGACTCCTCCGCCGAGCAGGGCAGCAACCCCCACTCGGCCAGGCGGGCGGCCACGACCTCCATCGCTGCGGCGTGCACGTCCCGGAACCGGGCACCCGGCTTCGCGACGGCGAACGCGGCGTCGGCGGCGTCCAGCACAGCCTGGTAGATGCGGCGCTGCACCTCGGTGAAGCGACCGTCGACCGGCAGGGTCCGGGTGACGTCGGCCGTGTAGAGCGACTCCGCCTCGACGCCGGCGTCGAGCAGCAGCAGCTCGCCCTCGCTCACCTCGCCGTCGTTGCGGATCCAGTGCAGCGTCGTGGCGTGATTACCGGCGGCGGCGATCGTCTCGTAGCCGACGGCGTTGCCCTCCTCGCGCGCATGGCCGTCGAACGTCGCCTCGACGACCCGCTCGCCACGGTGGTGCCCGACGGCGCGCGGCAGCTGCCGCACGACGGCCTCGAACCCCGCCGCCGTCGCCGCGATCGCGACACGCATCTGCTCGACCTCGTGCTCGTCCTTGACCAGCCGCAGCTCGCTCAGCGCCTCGGCGAGCTCCTCGTCGGCCGCCGTGGCCTCCTCCGGCGTCATCGACTCCGCGCGAGCGCCCTCGACGAGAGCCGTGACCGCGGCGTCGGCGTCGGGCACCACGCGGATCCGCGCGCCGCCGGGCCCGACGTCCTTCGCGAGCGCGTCCGCGAGCTCGTCGAGCGCGGCCGTCGCGATGCCGGTGAGGTCCGCCAGGTCGGCCAGCGACGGGCGGGCCCCGACCCAGAACTCGCCGTAGCGGGCGTCGGCGAAGAACTCCTCGGTGTCCCGGCCGGCTGCGGGCCGGAAGTACAGGACGGCGTCGTGGCCGCCGTCGTCGGTCGGGTGCAGCACCAGGACGGCGTCGGGCTCCTGGTCCGTGCCCAGGCCGGTGAGGTGCGCGAACGCCGAGTGGGGCCGGAACCGGTAGTCCGTGTCGTTCGAGCGGGTCTTCAGGGGGCCGGCCGGGACGACGACGCGCTCCCCGGGGAACAGGTGCGACACCCGCTCGCGTCGCGCGGCAGCGAAGGGCGCGACAGGCGCCGGCTCCGGTCGTCCGCCCGGACGCTCCGCCCAGCGGTCCGCGATGAACGCGCGGAAGGCCGGGGAGGTCGGACGCTGGGAACGGTTGGAGCCGCGGGCGGCGAGCGGCTGGCTGGTCTGCTCGGTCATGGCTCCCATCGTCCCACCAGCGCGCGCCTACCCTGACGACGTGCGCATCGACCTCCACACCCACTCCGTCGCGTCCGACGGCACCGACGCCCCCGACGAGGTGGTGGCCAGTGCGGCCGAGGCGGGCCTCGACGTCGTCGGTCTCACCGACCACGACACGACCGCGGGCTGGGTGGCGGCCGAGGCCGCTGCGCTGCGGCACGGGATCGCGCTCGTGCGCGGCGCCGAGCTCTCGTGCCGTGCCGAGGGCACGAGCGTCCACCTGCTCGCCTACCTCTACGACCCCGCCGACGCCGGGCTGCTGGCCGAGGCGGGCCGGGTGCGCGCCTCCCGCGAGGGCCGGGCGCAGGAGATGGTGCGTCGCCTGGCCGCGGACTACCCGGTGACCTGGGCCGACGTCGTCGCGCAGACCGGCCCGGACGCCACCGTGGGCAGGCCGCACATCGCCGACGCACTCGTCGCCGCCGGCGTGCTGCCGGACCGCTCGGCAGCGTTCACGTCGCTCCTCACCCAGGACTCGCCGTACTACGTGCAGCACTACGCGACCGCGCTCGTCGACGCGGTCCGCCTCGTGCTCGCGGCCGGCGGCGTTCCCGTCATGGCGCACCCCGGGGCCAGCAACCGGGGCCGGGTCCTGTCCGACGCCGCGATCCGCGCGGCCGCCGACGCCGGGCTCGTGGGACTCGAGGTGCACCACCGCGACCACACGCCGGAACAGGTCGCCCGGCTGACCGCGCTCGCTGCCGAGCTGGGCCTGATCGTCACGGGGTCGAGCGACTACCACGGGCTGGGCAAGCCGAACGTCCTGGGGGAGCGCACCACCGCGCCGTCGGTGCTCGCCGCCATCGTGGAGCGGGGGCGCCTGCCGGTGGTGGGACCATGAGTGCCGTGCTCGACGCCCAGCTCCTCGCCTCCGTCTTCGTGACCCTCTTCGTGATCATGGACCCGCCGGGCACCGTCCCGGTGTTCCTGGCCCTGACCAGCACGATGACGAGCCGCCAGCGGCGTCGGGCGGCCCGCCAGGCGATCTCGGTGGCGTTCGGCGTCATCGTCGTCTTCGCCCTGTTCGGCAAGCAGGTGCTCGAGTACATGCACATCTCGCTGCCCGCGCTGCAGGCGTCGGGCGGCCTGCTCCTGCTGCTCGTCGCCATGGAGCTCCTGACGGGGCGGATGGAGGAGCCTCAGCCGTCGGAGACGGGCTCGGTGAACGTCGCGCTCGTGCCGCTGGGCACCCCGCTGCTCGCCGGGCCCGGTGCGATCGTGGCGACCATGGTGTTCGTCCAGGACGCGCACACCTCGGCCGCCTGGGTGTCGATCGCGCTCGGTGTGCTCGCGGTGCACGTGTGCCTGTGGCTCGCGATGCGGTTCGCCGGCGTGATCCACCGCGTGCTCAAGGACTCCGGGACGACGCTCATCACCCGCATCGCCGGCCTGCTGCTGGCGGCGATCGCGGTGCAGCTCGTCGCCGACGCCGTGAAGGCCTTCATCGAGACTGCCTGACGCTCGCCGCGGGCGGCCGCGTCGCCGGCCGGTGCGTCGTCCGTGGGTCGGGGTCGGCATCGGTTGATCGTCGTGGTCCCGCGGCGCCGGGATGGGTGGCCGCTCAGGGTGCTCCCGGATGGCAGCGCGCCCACCCGTTCGTACGTTGGTGAGCATGACGACGTGCACCGCGGCGTCCGCTGCGCCGCTCCCGCTGGGACCGATCGACCGGGCCTCGCGGTCGCTCGGCCCGGACCTCGCGCGGGGCTTCCTCCTGCTGTTCATCGCCCTCGCGAACGTGTGGGGATACCTGTACGCGCGGCCCACGGGGGTCGGCCACCGGCCGACCGAAGGCGCCGCCGTCGACCGCGTGGTCGACGGTCTCACCGCGTTCCTCGTCGACGACCGCTCACGGCCGATGTTCGCGATCCTGTACGGCTTCGGCCTGGCCGTGATGGCCACCCGGATGGCCCAGCGGGGGCTGGACGCCAAGGGCGTCCGCCGCATCCTGCGCAGGCGGAGCGTCGGCCTCATCGCCCTGGGCGTCGCGCACGCCGGTCTCCTGTTCTCCGGAGACATCCTGGCGCCCTACGGGGCCACGGGCCTCATCGCCCTGGCGCTGGTCGACCGACGGGCTGCCGTTCTGTGGCGCTGGTTCGCCGGTGCGCTCGTGCTCAGCACGGGGGTGATGTACGGGGTCATGTACCTCACGACACTGGAGGAGGGCGAGGGGGAGCAGGTCACCTCCTACCTCGCGGGTGCCGCCGACCGCCTGATCGGGTCGGGCATCGGCGCCGTGGTCGGCGGGCTGATGCTCATGTTCATCCCGCACGTCGTCGTCGGCATCCTGATCCAGCGGGCCGGCTGGCTGCAGCGACCCTGGGAGCACCGGCGCCCGCTCGGCCGGGTGGCGGCCTGGACAGCCGTCGGCAACCTCGTGCTCAACCTGCCGTGGGCGCTCGCGGTGGCGCGGGTCTGGGCGCCGGACGACGGCGTCGAGATCGCTCTGTCGCTCGCGCACGAGGTCTCGGGGTTCGCGATGGGCTTCGGCTACGTCTGTCTCTTCGCGTGGTTGGCGGCCCGCTGGTGCGACCGGCCGCGCGGCGTCGTGCTGGACGGCGTGACGGCGGTCGGGGAGCGGTCGCTGACCTGCTACCTGCTGCAGTCGGTCGCCCTCGCGCCGCTCCTGAGCGGCTGGGGTCTCGGTTGGGGCGAGTGGCTGGGCACCGCCGGGGCCGCCGCGCTCGCGATCGGCGTCTGGGCGACGACGGTGCTGGTCGCGCTCGCGCTGGACCGCGCCGGTCGGCGCGGGCCGTTCGAGGTGCTGCTGCGCCGCTGGGCATACGGCAAGGGCGGCCGCCCGGCGCGAAGCCGGACGACCGCCCCTGGCGTCGTCGTGGAGTCGGAGCGTCAGCCCTCGGACGCCTGAGCGGAGCCGTCTGCAGCGCCTGCGCCGCCCGCGCCGCCCGCGCCGCCCGCGCCGCCTGCCCCGCCGCGTCGGCGCGTGCGCCGACGGTTCCGCGAGCTGCGCGCGGGGCGCTCGGCGCCACCCTCGGCGCTGCCCTCGGCCGGTGCGGCCTCGGCGTGCTTGTGGCCCTCGCCGGCAACGCGGTGGCGTTCGCCACCCTCGTGGTGCTCGCCTTCGCCGTGGCGACGGTTCCGGCCGTGGCCGCCCTCGCCGCGGCTGCCGTCGCGACCGCGACCGCCCTCGCGGCTGCTGTCCCGACCGCCCTTGCTGCCCTTGTGGCCCCGGCCGGTCTCGCCCAGGTCCTCGAGCGTCTCCGCCGACAGGCCCTCGCGCGTGCGCGACTCCTTGGGCAGCGTGCCCTTGGCGCCCTCGGGGATGTCCAGGTCCGCGTACAGGTGCGGCGAGCTCGAGTACGTCTCGATCGGCTCGGGGTAGCCGAGGTCGAGCGCCTTGTCGATGAGCGACCAGCGCGGCACGTCGTCCCAGTCGACGAACGTCACGGCCGTGCCCGTCCGGCCCGCGCGGCCCGTGCGGCCGGTGCGGTGCAGGTAGACCTTCTCGTCCTCGGGGCACTGGTAGTTCACGACGTGCGTGACGTCGTCGACGTCGATGCCGCGGGCGGCGACGTCGGTCGCCACGAGGACGTCGATCTTGCCGTGGCGGAACGCGCGCATGGCCTGCTCGCGCGCGCCCTGGCCGAGGTCGCCGTGGATGGCGCCCGCCGCGAAGCCGCGCTGCGCGAGCTCGTCTGCCACCTTGGCGGCCGTCCGCTTGGTGCGGGCGAAGACGATGGTCAGGCCGCGGCCGTGGGCCTGGAGCAGCCGCGCCAGCACCTCGACCTTGTCCAGGGCGTGCGCGCGGTAGACGACCTGCTTGATCGCCTTGAGCGTCGCGCCGCTGTCCTCCGGGTCGGCCGCACGGATGTGCGTCGGCTGCGTCATGTAGCGCCGCGCCATGGCGACGACGGCGCCCGGCATGGTGGCCGAGAACAGCATCGTGTGGCGCTGGGCGGGGGTGGCGCCGAGGAGACGCTCGACGTCGGGCAGGAAGCCGAGGTCCAGCATCTCGTCGGCCTCGTCGAGCACGACGGTCGTCGCCCGCGAGAGGTCGAGGTACCGGCTGTTCATCAGGTCGATCATGCGGCCGGGCGTGCCGACCACGACCTCGGCGCCACGCGCCAGCGCGGCCACCTGCGGCTCGTACGCGCGCCCGCCGTACACCTGCACGATGCGCACGGACCGGCGCCGTGCCGCCGTCTCGAGGTCACCGGCCACCTGGACGGCGAGCTCGCGCGTCGGGACCACGACGAGGGCCTGCGGCTTGCCGGGGGCCGGCAGCTCGTCGAAGCCGGGCTCGTCCGGGCCGACCACGTGCTCGAGCAGAGGGACGCCGAAGCCGAGCGTCTTGCCCGTTCCGGTCTTCGCCTGGCCGATGATGTCGTGCCGCTGCATGGCGACCGGCAGTGTCATCGCCTGGATCGGGAACGGGTGGACGATGCCGACGTCGGCGAGCGCGTCGGCGATCTCGGGGCGCGTGCCCAGGCCGGCGAACGTGGGCAGCTCCACCGCGGGTGCGGGTGCGGCGTCGGCATCGGGCGTGTCGGTGTGCGGGACGGTCGTCATGATCACCTTCGGTCGGCTCGCGCGGGGCCACACTCGTCCGGCAAGGACGCCGGGGTCGGGCCGCACCGCACGGAGCAGGGGCCGGCAGCCGATCGTGGAGGTCGATTCCCGGCACCCGCCGGGGAGGTTCGTTGACGACCGGTCAACCGTCGAACGGCGACATCCTACCGGTTCACCCCCCACTAGCCTGGCGAGGTGAACGACACCGCCGGACCCCTCGCCGTCCTGGGCCTCCTCGCGAACAGCGAGCTGGTCGCCGTCTCGCGGCTCGCGGCGGACGCGGCGGCCGCGCCGGACCTGCCGGCCCGCCTCGAGCTGGGTCGGCTCGCGGGCGTCGCGGCGCAGCGGCTCGCGCGGCTCGGAGAGCGCGTGGACGAACTCGGCGGTGGCCTGGTCGACGCGGTCGCCCCCTTCGTGGGCACGTACGCCGACTTCGACGCCCGCACCCCGGCGGGCACCTGGTGGGAGCGGCTGCTCAAGGCCTACGTCGGCTACGGGGTGGAGGACGACGTCGCGCGGCTCCTCGCCGGGCGCCTGGACGAGGCGACCGCGTCGGCGGTCGCGGTCGTACTGGCCGACGACGGGCACGCGACCTTCGTCGTGTCCCGGCTGTCCGAGGCGATGGCGGGGGACCCGGTCCTCGCCTCGCGCCTGGCGCTGTGGGGACGCCGCATCGTGGGCGAGGCGCTCGGCGTCGTGCAGCGCCTGACCGCCGAGCACGACGACGTCCGCGCACTCCTCGAGGACGCCCTGCCAGGCGACGGCGAGCTGCAGCAGCGGCTGTTCGGTGCGCTCACCGCGGAGCACACGCGCCGGATGGAGCGGCTCGGCCTCACCGCCTGACCGGACGATCAGGCGGTCGTCGGCCCGCAGCGGCCAGATCCGTCGGCCCGTCCGGCCCGGCGGGCCGTCAGATCGTGTGGAAGCCCACGCGGCGCGACTCGTCGCCGATCTCGACGTAGCCGACGTTGGCTGCCGGCACGAGGATCTGCCGGCCGCGCGTGTCGGTGAGCTCGATGACGCCGCCGCCCGTGATGGCCGCGCGCACCTGCTTCGCGACCGACTCCGCAGTCGCGTCGGTCTCGACGACCAGCTCGCGCGGGACGTTCTGCACGCCGATGGTGATCTCCACGCGTCCTCCGTTGCCACAAGGTCCAGGCCGCTCCACGAGCGGCACCAGCCATCCTAGGCAGAGGCCGCACCGCGACCGCACCCGGTCCGCTCAGGGCGGACACGGGCGGACACGGGCGGACACGGGCGGCCTCAGGCGTCGGGCCGGTCCTTGACGAACCCGGCGACGCCGCGCCAGGCGAGCTGCGTGATGAGGTCGACCGTGTCGTCGATGTTCACCTCGCGTGAGCGGTAGCGCGACGTCGCCGCCACGCGGGCCAGACCGACGAGGGCGGCGGCGAGCAGCTCGGCGTGCGCGGGCGGCAGGGTGCCCAGCTCCCGCAGGCCGGCGCAGATCGACTCGGCGGCGGCCGCGGACGCCTGCTCGACGCGGCGGCGCACGTCGGAGTCGTGCGTGACGTCCGACTCGAACAGCAGGCTCGAGGAGTCCCCGGCCTGCTCCACGAACTCCACGTACGCGCGCACGACGGCGCGGACGACGTCGCGTCCGCGCGACTCGCTCTCGGTGACCTCGTCCAGCGCGCCGTCGATCGCGTGCAGCAGCGCCTCGCCCCGGTGGTCGACGACTTCCAGGTACAGCTCGAGCTTGCTCGGGAAGTGCCGGTACAGCACGGGCTTGCTGATCTCGGCGCGGTCGGCGATGTCGTCCATGGAGACGTGGTGGTACCCGTCCCGGGCGAAGAGCTCCTGCGCGATCGCCAGGATCTGGGCGCGCCGGGCAGGTCGGGCCATGGACGGCGCCCGGCCACGTCGAGGTGCGGTCACCCGGGCGATGCTACGGCCCGGGAGGGGTCGGCTGTCAGAGCCGAACCGGTGTTCCGGCGGCGGGCCCGCCTGCACAGGACCTCCGCAGGCCGACCTGCGCGGGCGCCGCGGGGGATGCCACCATGGTCGGGTGGTTCCTCCCCGGCACGGCGGTCGACGTGCGCCTGCGGCCCGCTCGGCGGGGCGCCGTGAGCGCGGGTTCCGCGCCCCGGCCCTGCTGATCGCGGGCACGCTCGCGCTCGCCGGAGGGGCCGCTGTGGGGGCGGCCGTGCGTGGTGGTGACAACCGGCTGGATGATCCGGCGCTGGCGGCCTCGCCCGATGCGGTGGACGACGCCGGGACGCACACCTCCCGCGGTGGTGGCCGGGAGCCGGTGGGGGACGCGGGCGACGGGCTCGAGGGTGTCGACGCCGGTACGGTGACGCTCACCGCGGCGGCCGCGGCGGTGCCTGCGCTCATCGACCCTGCGGCTGCGGGCGCCGACGGCGTCACGTTCGCGGACCGCAACGCCGGGCTGCTGAGCCGGGCGACCCCGCAGCTCGTGACCGGGGAGCTGGTCGTCGTGCCGGGCGACGTCCCCGCGCCGGCGTCCGACCGGCCCGTGAAGCGGGTCCGTGTGGAGGTCGAGCAGGGCCTCGACATCGACGGCGAGGTCTTCGCCGCGATGGTCCTGACGACGCTGAACGACCCGCGCAGCTGGGGCGGTGACGGCTCGATGACCTTCGCCCGCACCGACGGCGACGACCAGGACATCCGCGTCGTCCTCGCCACGCCCGACAAGGTGGACGCGATGTGCGCGCCGCTCAACACCCACGGGGACTACTCGTGCGGCCGGTACGGGCACGCGGCGATCAACTACACGCGCTGGGTCACCGCCACCCCGGAGTTCGCCGACCTGACCCTCTACCGCCAGTACGTGATCAACCACGAGGTCGGCCACCTGCTCGGTCACCCGCACGAGCAGTGCCCGGCGGCCGGCGGGCTCGCGCCGATCATGCAGCAGCAGTCGATCAAGGTCGCGCCCTGCCTGCCGAACGCGTGGCCGCGACCGGACGGGACCTGAGCGACCCCGCCCGGCCGGGACTCACCCGGCCGTCGCGTCGGTCGGCGTCGGTGCGGGCGTGGGCGCCGTCGTGCCGGTGCTTCCGTCGCCGTCGGTCAGGCCCGCCGCGCTCGGCTGGGACAGGGCTACCTGCATGAGGAAGGTCCCGAAGGCGTCGGGGTCGGCGACGGAGCCGGTGTAGCGCTGGTCGGAGACGGTGAGCGTCGTGCCCGTCACCGGGCCGATGGCGCTGTACGGGACGCCCGTGGCGGCCCGGTCGGTGGCCGCGCGCACCCAGCCGTCGAACGTGCTGCGGTGGATGCAGTCCTCGATCTTGGCGTTGTCGACGCCGACGTGGCGGACGATCGTGACGAGGTCGGTCGCGGTCGCGTCCGTGAGCTGGTCCTGCGCGCCGAGCAGGGCGCCGTGGACGTCGAGCGCCTTGTCCTGGTCGAGGTCGACGACGCAGGCGAGTGCGTCGCCGGCCGCCACCGCGGCGTCGTCGGTCCCGATCGGGTGCAGCTCGAGCGTGAGCTGGCCCGCGGTGAGCATCGTGCGGAACGTCTCCTCGTTCGTCGTCCAGAAGGTGGCCGCGTCCGGGTCGGTGTAGTCGACGTGCCAGACGACCTCGAGGACGCCGGTGCTCCGGTCGACGGGTGTCGCGACGGGCGGGGTGTCGGCGTCGTTCGCGCTGGTCCTCAGCGCCGTGATCGTGGTCCCGTCACCGGTGAGGTGGACGCCGTCGGACAGCATGTTGTTCGGCCCCGCGAGGGCCGCGCGGGCGTCTGCCGCGCGCACCTGGAGCACGGCGAGCGTCGTGCCGCCGCCCACGACGAGGACGACCGCGGCCACGACGGCGGCGATGCGCGCCCGGCGCCGTCGGACGGCGCGCCGCTTGAGCGCGATCTTCTCCTTGCGTCGCTCCTCGGCGCGGCGCGCCTGGCGCTCGAGCCTGCTGGGCGAGACGGGGGTGTGACCCACGGTTCCTCCGACGGACGGTCGGCCGGGGCGGTCCCCGACCCTGACGCACGGCCGCGATGATCGTAGTGATCGCTCGGTGCCCGCTGACCGGGCGCTGTGGACCCGCTGTGGGTCTCGCGGTGTCGGCGGTCCGTGATGGGATCTCGGCATGCCTCTCCGCCCCCCGGTCGCCCGGCCGCCGTGGCCCGAGCCTGATGCCGACCAGGCGCGGGTCGTCGGGTACCGCGGCCCGGCGCTGCTGGTGCGGGGGGCCGCGGGCACGGGCAAGACGCTGACGGCGCTGCGTGTGGTCGCGACGCGCCTGGAGCGCGGCGAGCTGGCACCGGACGAGGTGCTCCTGCTGGCACCGACGCGGCGCGCGGCCGCGCGGCTGCGCGACGAGCTCGGTGCCCACGTCCGCACCACGACGGGCGCCCCGGTCGTGCGGACGGCGTCCTCGGCAGCGTTCTCGGTGCTGCGCGCCCGCGCCACGCTGCTGGGCGAACCGCCGCCCACGCTGATCAGCGGCCCGGAGCAGGATCTCGTGCTGGCGGACCTGCTCGCCGGGCACGCCGCGGGCGAGGGTGCGGCGGTGCCGTGGCCGCCGTCGGTCCCCGAGGCCGCGGCCGGCCTGCGCGCGTTCCGCGACGAGCTGCGCGACCTGCTGATGCGTGCGGCGGAGCGCGGCCTCGGGCCGGCGGACCTCGCGCGGCTCGGGCGGGCGCACGGCAGGCCGGCCTGGGTGGCGGCGGCATCCGTGTACGCCGAGTACCTCGACGTGACGCGGCTGCGCACGGGTACGCCCGACGCCGGTGCACGGTTCGACCCGGCCGTGATCGTCGACGAGGCGGCGGAGGCCCTCGACGCGTGGGAGCGCGAGGTACCTGGCGCCCCGCGGCCCCGCTGGCGCCTCGTGGTGGTGGACGACCACCAGGAGACGACGGCGGGCGCCGCGCGGCTGCTGCACGTGCTCGCTGACGACGGCGCCGCGCTGGTGCTCTTCGCCGACCCGGACGCGGCCGTGCAGACGTTCCGCGGGGCGACGCCGGCGCTCGTGGACCGGGCGAGCGTTGCGCCCGCGGGGAGCGAGCTGGGCGCGTTCGCGGCCACTGAGCTCGAGCTGGGCACGGCCTGGCGGCACGGCCGCGTGCTGCGCGGCGTCGCGCGAGCGGTGACCGAGACGATCCGCGGACCGGGTCGGGCCCACCGGCGCGCCGGGGCGCCTGACCTGCCGGGTGAGGCTGCCGTCGCCCTGCTGCGCTCCCCGGCGCAGGAGGCGGCGCACGTCGCCTGGCTGCTGCGGAGCGCCCACCTGGACGACGACGTGCCCTGGGACCGGATGGCCGTCGTCGTCCGGTCGGGGGGTCAGGTCGCCAGCCTGCGGCGCGCGCTCCTGGACGCGGGAGTGCCGGTGGCGGTGACCGGCAGTGACGTGCCGTTGCGTGGCGAGCCGGCGGTGCGGCCGCTGCTTCTGGCGATGGCCTGCGCCGGCGAGCCGACGCCGGAGGAGGTCGCGCAGCTCCTGGTGTCGCCGCTCGGCGGCATGGATGCGGTAGGCCTGCGGCGGCTCCGCCGGGCGCTGCGCGCGACGGAGGCGGTCGACCCACCAGAAGGCGGACCGCGCTTGAGCGACGACCTCCTGGTCGCCGTCGTGGCGGAGCCGGCCCTCCTGGCGCCGCTGCCACCCGCGGTCCGGCGCGGGCCGGAGCGGCTGGCCCGTGTGCTGGCCGCGGCCCGGGCAGCCGGGACGGAGCCCGGTGCCACCGCGCTCGACGTCCTGTGGGCGCTGTGGTCGACGGCCGACCTGGCGACGGGCTGGCAGCACTCGGCGCTCGCCGGTGGCGCGGGCGGCGCGCGCGCCGACGCCGACCTCGATGCCGTCCTTGCCCTGTTCGCCGCCGCCGAGCGGTTCGTCGAGCGGCTGCCTCGGGCGACCGTCGCCGCCTTCGTGGAGCACGTGCGCTCGCAGGACCTGCCGGGCGACTCCCTGGCGGCGCGCGGCGACGGCGGGGCCGCGGTGGAGCTGCTCACGGCCGCGGGCGCGGCCGGCGGCGAGTGGGACGTGGTCGTGGTCGCAGGGGTACAGGAGGGGGTGTGGCCGGACCTCCGCCTGCGCGACCACCTGCTCGGCGCGCAGCACCTCGTCGACGTCCTGGGGGGTCGCGTCGCCCCGGGCGACGGGGGCGATCGCTACGTCCAGGCCAGGGCGGCGGTCCTCGACGACGAGCTGCGGTCCTTCGCGGTCGCGGTCTCCAGGGCCCGGCGCAGGCTCGTCGTCACAGCCGTGCGCGACGGCGATCACCAGCCGTCGCCGTTCGTCGACCTCGTCGAGCCACCCGCGGCCGAGGAGGGGCCTGACCACCGGGTCGTGGACGTGGCACGCGTCCTCGACCTGCGGGCCGTGGTGGCCCAGGCCCGGGCGTGGCTGGAGCGCGATCTCGCCGCCGCCGCCGTCGATGGTGCGGGCGACGCCGACCCGGGCGCCCACCCGGCGGCGGCGCTGCTCGCCCGGCTGGCCGCGGAGGACGTCGTCGGCGCCGACCCGGGCTCCTGGTACGGGGTCTCCGAGCTGTCGACCACGGAGCCGCTCTGGCCGGAGGACGCCCGCATCCCGCTCTCGCCGTCCAAGCTCGAGGCGGCGTGGACGTGCGCCCTGCGCTGGGCGCTCGAGGCCGCGGGCGGTACGGCGGCGGACTCGGCGGAGCAGTCCCTCGGCACGCTGGTGCACGCGGTGGCCGCGGCTCTTCCGGAGGGCACTCAGGAGGAGCTCGCGCGCGCTCTGGACGAGCGCTGGGCGGAGCTGGAGCTGCCCGACGGGTGGGTCGGTGCCCGGCAGCGCCGTCGCGCCGACGGCATGATCCGCCACCTGGCCGCCTACCTGCGGGAGTCGCGGGACGTCGTCGCCGTCGAGCGGGAGTTCACGGTCGAGGTGGGCCGCGTGGTCCTGCGCGGGGTCGTCGACCGCCTGGAGTGGGTCCGGGACGCCGACGGCGTGGACCGGGTGCGCGTCGTCGACCTCAAGACCGGCCGGTCGCCCGTGGCGGTCGGGGAGGCCGAGCGGCACGCCCAGCTCGGCGCCTACCAGGCCGCCGTCGAGGCCGGGGCTTTCGACGACGTGACGGGCGGCGCGCGCACGGGCGGCGCTGCGCTGGTCTACGTCGGGACGGGTAACCGATCGGTCACGTGTCGCGAGCAGGTGGCCCTGGCGGACGCCGCGGACCCTGCCTGGGCCCACGAGCTCCTCGACGAGGTGGCGGAGGTCGTCAGCCGGTCGGCCGTCGCGGCGTCGGGCAACCAGCTCTGCCGCATGTGCCCCGTCGCCCGCTCCTGCCCCCTGCAGCCGGAGGGGCGGGTGGTGGGCTCGTGACCCTGGACGCCGTGACCCCGGACGCCGTGACCCTGGACGCCGTGACCATCGCGGGGCTGCTCGGCCGGCCTGCGCCGACGCCCGAGCAGGCCGCGGTCGTCGAGGCGCCGCTCGAGCCGCTGCTGGTCGTCGCGGGCGCCGGTTCCGGGAAGACGGAGACGATGACGGCGCGCGTCGTCTACCTCGTGGCGAACGGGCTGGTGGAGCGCGACCGTGTGCTGGGTCTCACCTTCACGCGCAAGGCCGCCGGCGAGCTGGCCGAGCGCGTGCGGCGCCGGCTGCGGGCGCTGGACCGGGCGCTCGGCCGCACGGCCGGCCCGGCGGATGCGCTCGTCGCGCCGACCATCGCGACGTACAACGCGTACGCCGCGGGGATCGTCTCGGAGCATGCCCTGCGCATCGGGGTCGAGCCGTCCGCGCGCCTGCTGGGCGAGGCCGCGCGGTGGCAGCTGGCGCACGACGTCGTGGAGCACTGGGCGGAGGACCTCGAGGTCGACCTCGCGCCCAGCACGGTCACGACGGCGGTGCTCGATCTCGCAGGGGCGCTGGCCGAGCACATGGTGGGGCCCGATGACGTCCGGGCCTTCGTGGACGGCTGGGTCGCCGCGATCGACGCGCTGCCGAGCGGGTCGACGCGTGGTCCCGCGAAGGCCGTCCGGGACCTGCGCGAGTCCCTCGTCCTGCGTGGCCGGCTCATGGACCTCGTCGCTGCGTTCACCGAGCGCAAGCGCGCGCTCGACGTCGTCGACTTCGCCGACCAGGTGGCGCTCGCGGCCCGCCTCGCGCGCGAGATCCCGGAGGTGGGGGCCGGTGAGCGGGCCCGGTTCGGCGTCGTCCTCCTCGACGAGTACCAGGACACGTCCGTCGCGCAGCTCGACCTCCTCCGCCACCTCTTCGGCGACGGCGCGGGGCCGGGCGCAGGCCATCCGGTGACGGCGGTCGGCGACCCGCACCAGTCCATCTACGGCTGGCGCGGCGCCAGCGCCGGCGGGCTGGAGCGGTTCCCCGGCCAGTTCCCGGCGGTCGGCGGCACCCGCGCACGTGTGCTCGCGCTGTCGACGTCGTTCCGCAACGACATCGCTGTGCTCGCGGCGGCGAACGCGCTCGCCGAGCCGTTGCGGGCCGACGTGGGTGCCCGCGCCCACCTCGCGCTGGAGCCCCTCGGGCCACGGCCCGACGCGGGGCCGGGCGAGGTCGCGGTGGCGGTGACCGAGACCCTGGAGGAGGAGGCCGCGCTCGTGGCGGCGTTCGTCGCGGAGCGGCGCCGTCCCGGCGTGACCGCGGCGGTCCTGTGCCGGCGTCGCGCGCAGTTCCCGGTCCTGCATGCCGCGCTGCTCGACGTGGGTCTCCCGGTCGAGGTCGTCGGGCTCGGGGGTCTCCTGGACACCCCGGAGGTCGTCGACCTCGTGGCGGCGCTCGAGGCGGCGCACGACCCGTCCCGCGGCGACTCCCTGATGCGGCTGCTGACCGGCCCCCGCGCCCGACTCGGGCTGGCGGACCTTCACGCCCTCGCAGACTGGTCGGCCGAGCTCGCGCGGGCGCATGCCGGGGCGGCCGGTCCGCACCTCGAGCGGAGCGTCGTCGACGCCCTGGACGAGCTCCCACCGCCGGGCTGGGTCGGGACGCACGGCCGTCGTCTCTCCGCTGCGGGCCGGGAGCGCCTCGCCGACCTCGCGGGGGTGCTGCGGCGCCTCCGGGGGCTGACGTACCTCTCGGTGGCCGACCTCACGGGTGAGGCGGAGCGGCTCCTCGGGCTCGACATCGAGGTGGCCGTGCGCGGCACCTCCGCCGTGCCGCGGGCCCACCTGGACGCGTTCCGCAGCGTGGCGGCCGAGTTCGACGCGGCGGAGGGCGGCACGCTCGGCGCCTTCCTCGCCTGGCTCGCCGCCGCTCGTTCGGAGGAGCGGGGTCTCGAGGCGCCGGTGACGGAGCTCGACCCCGACGCCGTCCAGCTGCTCACCGTCCACGCGGCCAAGGGGCTGGAGTGGGACGTCGTCGCCGTGCCCGGTCTGGTGCGGGGCTCATTCCCGGTGGCGGCGCGCGCCGGATGGACCAAGGACCGCGGCGCGCTGCCGACGGCGCTGCGCGGCGACCGTGACCACCTGCCCGACGTCCCACTCGCCGGCGTCGAGGACCTGGCCGAGGTCAACCGGCGTCTCGGCGCCTACGCCGACGACAACGCCGCGCAGCAGCTCGCGGAGGAGCGTCGGCTCGCCTACGTCGCCGTGACCCGGGCCGCACGGCACCTACTTCTCTCCGCATCCCGGTGGCGCGAGGGCGTGAAGCCGACCGAGCTGCTCGGTCTTCCTCGCGGAGGTCGTGGCGGCGGGGGACGAGGGTCGGCTGCCGCTCGTGCGCCTGGTCTGGGCCGACGAGGTCGGTGCCGGTGGCGCGACGCCGGTCCGCCCGGAGCCGCCGGCGGGCGCCCCGGTGCTCTGGCCGACCGCGGAGCCGTTCGGCGCGCGCACCGCGGGCCTCGTGCGTGCCGCAGCCGCGGTCCGGTCCGCGCGACCGGCGGACGTCTCCGACCCGGTGCCGGACCCGCGTGCCCGAGAGCTGAACGCCGTCGCGGAGCTGCTCCTGGCGGAGCGGCGCCGTCGGGAGGCCGGTCGCGCCGAGGTGCACCTGCCTGCGCACCTGTCGGCGTCGGCCGTGGTCCAGCTGGCCGCGGACCAGGAGCGCTTCACCCGTCAGCTTCGCCGGCCCGTGCCCCTCGAGCCGTCGGCGCGCGCCCGCCGCGGCACGGCGTTCCACGCGTGGGTGGAGGCGTACTTCGGGGCGGCGGCCCTGGTCGACGTCGACGACCTGCCCGGGGCGGACGACGACGCCGTGCCCGAGGACGCCGACCTTGCCGCCTTCCAGGCCCGCTTCCTGGCGTCGACGTGGGCGGCCCGCACCCCCGTGGCGGTTGAGGTCGACGTGGAGACACCGGTGGGCGACGTCGTCCTGCGCTCGCGGATCGACGCGGTGTTCGCCGAGGCGGACGGCGGCGTCGTAGTCGTCGACTGGAAGACCGGGCGGCCTCCCACGGACCCCGTCGCGGTTCGGGCTCGCGAGCTGCAGCTCGCCGCGTACCGGCTCGCGTGGGCGCGGCGGTCGGGGCTGCCCCTGGAGCGGGTCGCTGCGGCGTTCTACTACGTCGTCACGGGCGAGACAGTGCGGCCGACGGACGGTCTCGACCCTGCCCGCATCGAACGCACCCTGGCCGACGCCGTGCGCGCCGGCCACGGCGGCCCTGGCGGCCCGGGCGAGTGACGACGGCCCGACGGCGCGCCGAGGTCAGATGGTGCGACGGGGTCAGCGCGACTGGTCAGCGCGCCTGGTCGGCCGCCGGTTCGTCGTCACCGACCGCCTCCGGGCCGACCGGCTCGTCGCTCGCGGCATCGGCGGCCACCGGCTCGTCCCAGGTGAGCCGCTCGGGCTCCCAGGTCGAGCTCGTGCCGTCGGCCGCGCCGGGTTCGGTCTGCTCAGCAGCCGCGCCGGGCTTAGCGGGCTCAGCGGGTTCGGCGGGCTCGGCGGGCTCGGCGGGCTCAGCGGGCTCAGCGGGCTCGGTCTCCGCGCCCAGAACCGCCTCCGTGACCGCCGTCTCGGTCGCGTCCCTCGCGAGCCCGTCGTCCCTCGCGAGCCCGTCGTCGGTCGCGAACCCGTCGTCGGTCGCGAACCCCTCGTCGGTGGCGAACGCCTCGTCGCTCCCGCCGTCGGGCTCGCTCGCGGCAGCCTCGGCCGCGGCCTCGTCCACCTGCGCGTGCTCGGCGAGCTCGGCGAGCATCGCCGTGGCGTCCGCGACGATCGCGTCGTCCTCGAGCCGCACGCCGTGGAGCAGCCAGCGTGCGAGGGCGAGCTCGCCGGCCAGCAGTGCACGGTCGGCGAGGTACGGGTCGCGCAGCTCGGTGCGCCGCATGTTGTACGCCTCGAGGATGGCGTCGACGCCCTCGTGCGGGGCGGCGACGAGCAGCCAGGCGAGGTCGTCGGCAGGGTCGGCCACCTTGGCCTCCGACCAGCCCAGGACCGCCGTCGGCTGGTCCGCGCTGCAGAGCACGTGGTCGGCGGAGAGGTCTCCGTGGACGACGACGGGCCGGAAGCGCCACATCGCCACGTCCTCCAGCGCGCGCTCCCACCGTCGCAGGAGCCCCGCGGGCACCCGCCCGGTGCGTGCGGCCTCGTCGACCTCGGCGAGCCGTCGCTGCCGGTAGGCGTCCGCCTCGTAGACGGGCAGCCCGGCGTCCTCGACGGTCTCGGGCGGTCAGCTCGTGGATCGCCGCGATGGCCCGGCCCACGGCTGCGGCGAGACCCGGCCCGGGGCCGAGGTCCTCCAACCGCAGCGGCCGGCCGGGCAGCTGCGGGTGCACGACGGCGCGCCCGCCCTCCGGCAGGTCCGCGAACCCGGTGGGGCGGGGGACGTCGAACGGCAGAAGCCCGGCGTCGACGTGCGCGGCCAGGCCCACGAGCAGCCCGACCTCCCCCTCGAGAGCAGCGCCGGCTGCGGCGTTCTGCGGTGCCCGGACCACCCAGCGGCGTCCCTCGGCGTCGATGACGACGGCGGCGTCCGTGCCGCTGGTCGGGTGCCGGGGCCGGCGGACGTCGACGGCGTCGAGGCCGGGCACGGCGACGGTCGCAAGGGCGGCCAGGGTGAGCGGCGATCGGGTCACCACCCCACGGTAGGCGTACGCGACGGTGCGGGACAGTCGCTCGGTCCCGTGTCGGCGGTGCCGCGTGCGCGCGCCGGGCCTGTGCACCACCTGCCGGGCGGCGCAGCCCTGCCCCGCCCGGTGTCCGCCGCCGCGCGTCGCCTACGGTGGTCC
Source organism: uncultured Actinomycetota bacterium (assembly GCA_963807045.1). Taxonomy (GTDB): domain Bacteria; phylum Actinomycetota; class Actinomycetes; order Actinomycetales; family Cellulomonadaceae; genus Actinotalea. Next base: position 2,212,294 of record CAWDZL010000002.1, read on the forward strand.
GGTGAGGACCCTCCCGCTGTCCCGGTCCGTCGTCGACCCCGCCGCGCACCGGCGCGCCGAGCGGCTCACGGCGCTTGCCGCCGAGCCTGGTGCGTGTGTGGTGCTCGTGCGTTCGGGCCGCATCGCGACCGCCGACGACGGTGCCCGCCTCGACCTGCGCGACGCCGAGGCACTCCGTGCGTTCGGCCCGGACGACCTGCCGGACCCGTCCCCGACGGACGGCGGGACCCTGTGGTTCTTCCTCGGCGAGCACGAGGGCCGGTCGTACCTGGGCCTGCTCCTGCCCGACGAGACCGCCGCCGAGTCGACGGTCGAGCCCACCGGTGAGCCCACCGGCGTCGGGGGCCTCGACCTGCACTGGTCGACGTTGCGCGAGGTGGGTCACCTGCTCGACGACCGCGACGCCGACTTGGCGACGACCGCCGTCGCGCTCTCCGAGTGGCACCGCCGCAGCGCCCGCTGCCCGCGGTGCGGGGCGCCCACACGCGCGGAGCTCGCGGGGTGGGTCCGACGGTGTCCCGTGGACGGGTTGGAGGAGTACCCGCGCACCGACGCCGCGGTGATCATGGCCGTGACCGACGCCGACGACCGGATCCTCCTCGCGCACGGCGCCCGCTGGGCGGGTCGTCGGTTCTCCACCCTCGCCGGGTTCGTGGAGCCGGGGGAGTCGCTGGAGACGGCGGTGCGGCGCGAGGTCGGCGAGGAGGTCGGCGTCCAGGTGGGCGACGTCGCCTACGTCGCGAGCCAGCCCTGGCCGTTCCCGGCGTCCCTCATGGTGGCCTTCCGTGCCCGCGCGCTGTCGACCGAGATCGTCGTCGACGGCCAGGAGGTGACGGAGGCGCGCTGGTTCACGCGTGCGGAGCTGCGCGCGGCGGTCCAGGCCGGCGAGGTGACCCTGCCGATGCGCACGTCGATCGCGCTCGCGCTCATCGAGCAGTGGATCGGCGGCCCGCTCGACGCCCCGCAGGACTGGTGACGGAACCCCCGACTCCTTCCGCCGGGATCAGCGCCCGAGGCGCCTCTGCACCTCGGCGAGCGAGGGGTTGGTGGCTGCTGAGCCGTCCGGGAACACCAGCGTGGGCACGGTGCGGTTGCCCTCGTTGACCCGCTCGACGACGGCGGCAGCGTCCTCGTGCTGCTCGACGTCGACCTCCTCGAACGGGATCCCGGCATCCACCAGCTGGGACTTGAGGCGGCGGCAGTAGCCGCACCAGGTGGTGGTGTACATGGTCAGGCGGTCGGCGCTCATCGGAGCCATCCTACGAATCGTCGCGACCGTGACCCGGTGACCCGGTGACCCGGTGACCCGGTGACCCGTGGGCGGGGCGGGACGTGCACAGCGGGCGGACCCGAGGGGCGTGGTGTCGGCGCCGCCTGGGAGACTTGGCCACGATGTCCGCCGACGCCCTCCTCGAAGCCCTCGATCCCGACCAGCGTGAGGTCGCCCTCGCCCTCACCGGCCCCGTCTGCGTCCTTGCGGGCGCGGGGACGGGCAAGACGCGCGCCATCACGCACCGCATCGCCTACGGCGTCCGGACGGGCACGTACTCGGCGCAGAGCGTCCTGGCGGTCACCTTCACGGCCCGCGCGGCGGGCGAGATGCGCACCCGTCTGCGTGAGCTCGGCGTCGCGGGCGTGCAGGCCCGGACCTTCCACGCTGCGGCGCTGCGCCAGCTCGGCTACTTCTGGCCGCGGGTCGTCGGTGGCGCGCCGCCGCGCATCCTGGAGCACAAAGCGCCGGTCGTGGCAGAGGCGTCCGCCCGCCTCGGCCTCTCGGTGGACCGCCTGGCGCTCCGCGACCTGGCGTCGGAGATCGAGTGGTCCAAGGTCAGCCTCGTGCCGGCCGACGACTACGTGTCGCGTGCGGCGGCGGCCGATCGCCCGTCGCCCGCAGGCTTCGACCGCTCGACGGTGGCGCGCCTGGTCGCGGCCTACGAGGAGGCCAAGGATGCCCGGGGGGTCATCGACTTCGAGGACGTGATCGTGGTCCTCGGCGCCATGCTGGAGAACCGGCGCGACGTCGCGGAGGAAGTGCGCTCGCAGTACCGGCACTTCGTCGTCGACGAGTACCAGGACGTCTCTCCGGCCCAGCAGTACCTCCTGGACCAGTGGCTGGGTGGCCGCCCCGAGCTCTGCGTCGTCGGCGACCCGAGCCAGACCATCTACTCGTTCACGGGCGCGACCCCGAGCCACCTGCTCACCTTCGCCCAGCGGCACAGCGGCGCGCGCGTGGTCCGCCTCGTCCGCGACTACCGGTCGACGCCTCAGGTGGTGGATCTCGCGAACCGGCTGCTCGCCACGCGCGGGCGCCGGCGTGGCACCGAGCTCGAGCTGGTCGCGCAGCGGCCTGCGGGGCCGCCCGTGGGCTTCACCGCCTACGACGACGACGAGGCGGAGGCAACAACCGTCGCCGCGCGCATCGGTCGGCTGATCGCGGCGGGCACGCCGGCGGCGGAGATCGCGGTGCTCTACCGGACGAACGCCCAGTCGGAGGCGTACGAGCAGGCGTTGGCCGACGCCGGCATCGGGTACCTGGTGCGCGGCGGCGAGCGGTTCTTCGCCCGCAAGGAGGTGCGCGACGCCCTCGTCCTGCTGCGCGGGGCGGCCCGGTCGATGGCCGAGGTCCCGCTCACCGATGCGGTGCGCGACGTTCTCGCGGGTGCCGGGTGGACGCCCGAGCCGCCAGCCCCCCGCGGTGCCGTGCGGGAGCGGTGGGACTCGCTCCAGGCGATCGTCGCCCTGGGCGACGGCCTCGCGAGCGACCCGGCGGCCACGGTCGCCACCCTGGTCGCCGAGCCTCGACGAGCGCGCGTCGGCGCAGCACGCACCCGCCGTCGACGGGGTGACGCTCGCGTCCCTGCACGCCGCCAAGGGCCTCGAGTGGGATGCGGTCTTCCTGGTGGGCCTCAGCGAGGGCCTGATGCCGATTTCGCTCGCCGAGACCGACGAGGCCGTGGCCGAGGAGCGCCGCCTGCTCTACGTGGGCGTCACTCGGGCGCGTGAGCACCTCGAGGCTCAGCTTCGCGCGGGCGCGCAACCCTGGCGGGCGTGCGGGCCGTCGTCGCACCCGGTTCCTCGAGGGGATCTGGCCGGAGGACGCGACGCCGGCGCGACGCCGCGCCGGAGCGGCCCGCCGGCCTGCGGTCGAGCTGAGTGGCGACCACGACCCGGTGCTGCTCGAGTCCCTGCGCCAGTGGCGGTCGGACGTCGCGAAGGAGCTCGACCGGCCCGCGTACACAGTGCTGGTCGACGCGACCCTCGCGGGCATCGCCGAGCTGCGGCCGCGCTCCGTGGCGGATCTCGCGCGGGTGCGGGGCATCGGCCCGGCGAAGATCGACCAGTTCGGTCCGGCCCTGCTGACGCTCGTCGCCGAACACACCGACGGGGCCTGATCCGGCCCTCTGCCGGGCTTGGCCCGGGGCCCGTTCATGGGCTCGCCGCACAACGTTTCGATCTCGTTCGTTAAATCGGTTGTGTGATGTCGGACACCCGTCCTAGGGTTCGAGGCGTCCTGGTACGAGGCATGGCCGGAAGGCTGCGCCCTCATGAGAGGGGAGGTGGGTCCCGCAATGATCGCAATCACTGGTGTCACGTATGTGAGCGACAGCTCCTTCGGCGTGCGCCTCGCGGCGACCAACGCCACCCCCACCCCGGATCAGGGGCGAGCTACGTCCGCCGCCGCCGGCACCTTCGGGTCCGGCTGGCGACTTCGCGGGAAGCGCGCCACGACCGAGTTCGACTCCGTGTCAGGAGCGCTGCCGGCTTAACGCCGGAGCCACACAGGCCGCGGAGTCCACACACGGGACCCGCGGCCTTCGTCATCTGATCTCTGGTCAGGTCAACGAAGGACTGCCGTTCCCGGCATCGAATTCGTTACACGGACCAGGGAGGACGTCGTGCGGCTCACCACGCTGCTCGATTCACTGAACGAGGCAACCGCCTCCCATACCCTGCAGTCGGCCCCGCCCTCGATCACCGAGGACGAGCAGTTCGACCAGCTCATCGCCACGCTCATCCCGTGCCGGGAGCACGACGCCGAGCTGTGGTTCGCCGAGGGCACGGCCGAGGTGGAGCTCGCGAAGGCGCTCTGCCGTGAGTGCCCGATCCGCGAGGGCTGCCTCGCCGGAGCCGTCGCACGGCACGAGCCCTGGGGCGTGTGGGGTGGCGAGGTGTTCATCGGTGGCGTCGTCGTCCCGCGCAAGCGGGGCCGCGGCCGCCCGCGCAAGGAAGAGAGCTCGGCTGCCTGATCGGCGGTGACCCGGGGTGGGCCCCGGGTCACCGCCGATTGGCGTCTCAGGGCAGTGCGGTGCACCCGCACTGCGGGTGGGCGTCCCAGCGGAGCAGGCGAGGCACGGCGTCGGGCAGGCGCACCTCGAGCGCCGCTCCGGCGAGGGCGCTGGGTCGCCCGTCCAGGAACGCGAGGGCGTGCGCGGCGGCCAGCGCCGCGCCGACGGCAGCGAGGACCGTCTCCTCCGCGTCGGGGTGCCGGACGGCGAGCTGTGCGGCGACCGCGGGCCAGTCGGGGTCCGCCTCGGTGCGGTGGAGGTCCAGGCACCGCAGGCAGGGCGTGCTCCCCGGCTGGACGAGAGGGCCCACGAGCACGGAGGCCTCGCGCAGCACCACCGACAGGTGCGGCGTGCCGTCCGTGACGAGCATGCGGTGCCCGGCGGGGTCGGCCACCCCGTGCTCGACCAGGACGGCGAGGTCCGGTGCGTCGTCGCCGTGCTGGCCGATCGTCACCGGCGAGGCCGCGAGCAGGGCGTCCGCGACGGCTGCCGCACGCGGGCGGCCGACGTCGCCGGCCCGGACACCCGCCCAGCCGACGTCGGAACGGCCGATCGGTGACGTGTCGTCGAGCCGCAACGTCCCGACCCCCGCCGCGGCGAGCGTGTGGGCGAGCGCGGCCCCGAGGCGTCCCAGGCCGTGGAGTGCCACGTCGGACGCCGCTCGTCGGGCCAGCAGGTCCTCGACGGCACCGTCCTCCTCGACGAGGGCGAGCGTCGCGGCGTCGGGCTGCGGGTGGAGGGGGCCGCGGGTCAGGACGTGCGCGGCGCGCAGGTGCCCGACGACGTCGTCGGCCTCCGGCGGCGAGGCGCCCTCCTTCTCCAGCGCGGACCGGATGCGTTGCTCCGTCGCCCCGGCGGGCAGCCCGGTCAGCGCCCGGACCGCCGACGGGCTGAGGTCGGCCAGCACGACCGACCACCGTGGGTCCGCGCCGATCCGCACCTCGGTCGGCGCCTGCCAGAGCACGGGCAGACGTTCCTTGAGCCGCACGTGATCACCTCCGCCGGCAAGCGTGCTCCACCGAGGGGCGCGTCCAGCAGTTGTCCACAGGCCGGCGGGCGGCGGGGTGCCGGCCTGCGTGCGGACCCGGAGACACGCGGAGGGCGGCTCCCCTGTCGGGGAGCCGCCCTCCGTCGTGTCTCGGGGGTTCAGGCCTTGCCGAGGATGCGGTTCAGCTTGGTGCCGCAGACGGGGCAGGTGCCCTTGGCCATCTTGCGCCCGTTGGCGACGACGACCTCGCCCTCTGCCTCGCGCTTCTCCTTGCACTTCACACAGTAGAACTCGCCCTTGTAGGTCTCGGCCATGTGGACTCTCCGTTCAGAAGGCTTGCGCACCGGACGTGATCGACCCGGCCGGCGTCGATGCGCGCCGACCGGGGGCCGGCCGGACGCCACCGCGCACGCGCCAGCGTAGTGCCCGCCTGCTGGGATGTCCGCGTGACGGGCAACGACACGCGCCCCGGCCCGTGCTCAGTTGATCGTGGTTCCCGGTGCGGAGGAGCGTCGGGCCTGTGGGTGACGCCGGCGAGGGCGGGCTGGGGAGGGCCGGGCTGCGTCGTCGTCGGGGCGGGTTACCGTGCTCCTCGTGACCGCCGCACCGCCCCCCGCGCATCCGCTGCCCGGCGCCGGCCCTCGGCCGGACGTGGAGCAGCCGGACGTCGAGGTGCGCCGCAGCCGCCGCCGCACCCGGACGGTGACCGCGTTCCGTGAGGGCGGCCGCCTCGTCGTGGCCATCCCGGACCGCTTCACTCGGCGGCAGGAGCGCGAGTGGGTGCGGCGCATGGTCGCCCAGCTCGAGCAGAAGGAGCAACGGCGTCGGCCGTCGGATGCCGGGCTGGCGCAGCGGGCGGTCGAGCTCTCGCGGGAGTACCTGGGCGGGCAGGCACGGCCGAGCAGCGTGACGTGGTCCGGGCGGCAGGGGCGGCGCTGGGGGTCGTGCAGCACGGCCGACGGGGCCATCCGCATCTCGACGCGCGTTCGGGGCATGCCGTCCTGGGTGATCGACTACGTGCTGCTCCACGAGCTCGCGCACCTGCTCAGCGCGGGTCACGGGCCCGAGTTCTGGGCCCTGCTGGGCGGCTACCCCAGGCTTGAGCGGGCCCGGGGCTTCCTCGACGGGTACGCGTTCGCGTCCGACGTCGGCCCGGCTGAGGGCGCCCAGCCCGTACCCGGCGGCGCCTCGCCCGAGGCCGCGACCGAGCAGGGCGGCACGACCGAGCAGGGCGGCACGACCGAGCAGGGCGGCACGACCGTGCCCGGAGACACCCCGGGTCAGCTCTTCTGACGACGCCGGGGCGCTCCCGTCAGTCCTTCGAGCCCCGCTCGCTCGGCTCGTCGGCAGCCTCGTCAGCCTCCGCCGCCTCGGCCGCCGGTTCGTCGTCGGCCTGGCCGTCCTCGTCGGTCCCGTCGTCAGCCTCAGGCTCGGCCGTCTCGGCCTCGGCGTCCTCCGCCTTCTCGGCCTCGGGGCCCTCGGTGCCGTCGGTCTCGTCGGGGTCGGCGTCGGCGTCGACGTCGCTGCGGGCCGAGTCCTCCTCGCCGAAGATCGCCGCGATGGCCCGATCGACGTCGTCATGCTCGGTGACCTCCGCGGCGAGCCGCGCGCGGTAGCCGGCGGGGTCGTCGAGGTCCTCCGGGCGGGGGAGCAGGTCGGGGTGGTCCCACACCTGCTCGCGGGCGGTCTGCCCGTCCTCGGCCGAGATCAGCGCCCAGAGCTTCGCGGCGTCGCGCGAGCGGCGAGGCCGCAGCTCCAGGCCCACGAGCGTGGCGAACGTGTCCTCCGCGGGCCCGCCCGCGGCACGGCGCCGGCGCATCATCTCGCGCAGCGCCGCCGTGTGTGGCAGGTGCGGCCGGGCGGCCGCTGCCGTGACCTCGTCGACCCAGCCCTCGACGAGGGCGAGGGCCGTCTCCAGGCGGAGCAGGGCCGCCTCCTGCTCGGGCGTGGTGTCGAGCGAGAACACGCCCTCGGACAGCGCGTCGCGCAGTGCCTGCGGGTCGGTCGGGTCGATGGAGCGGACGGCCTCCTCGAGCGACGACATGTCGATGGTGATGCCGCGGGCGTACGCCTCGACCGTGCCCAGCAGGTAGGCGCGCAGCCAGCTGACGTGGGTGAACAGGCGGGCGTGCGAGGCCTCACGGAGCGCGAGGAAGAGCCGCACCTCGTCCACCGGCACGTCCAAGCCGGCGGCGAAGTCGGCCACGTTGCGCGGGACGAGCGCGGTGCCGCGGCCCTCGATGAGGGGCAGGCCGATGTCGGTCGAGCCGAACACCTCGCGGGCGAGCGTGCCCGCGGCCTGACCCACCTGCATGCCGAAGACGGCACCGCCAAGCTGACGCATCATCTGGCCGCCGATGTCCACGCCCTGCGCGTCGAACGTCGCGACGGCGTCGGGGGCCTGGGTCCGCAGCGCTGCGACCAGGGCGTCTGCGACCGAGGCGGCGACGGGCTCGGCGAGGGTGCGCCAGCGCGCCATCGTGTGCTCGACCCAGTCGGACCGGCACCAGGTGCGCACCGGGCCGCCGGCGGCCGGTAGGTCGGTCGCGGCGTCGAGCCATGCCTCGGCGGCGGAGAACGCGCCGGCGACGTCGCGCGTGTCCTGCCGACTGACCGAAGGGTCGCCCTCGGCCACGGCCACCTGGCGCGCCAGGTCGTGGGCCAGCTCCCAGTTCACCGGGTCCTCGCCCGACGTCGCGAGCACGCGCTGGATCTGGCTGAGGACCTGGCTGAGGGCCTCGGGGTCGTCGGCGACTCCCGCCGCTGCGGCCAGCGCCTCGAGGTCCAGGGGCGCACCGTCGGGGCCGACGAACCCGATGGCGCTCAGGTCCGGGCAGCTCGCCCCGCTCGGAGAGGTCGCGCAGGACGGAGTCGGCGTCGGGGCCGAGCATCGCGCGCAAGAGTGCGTCCCAGGGCCCCTCGGCGCGGGGCTCGTCGTCGGGCGGCGGACTGGTCATCGGATGCGCTCCTGAAGGCCGGTGGGCTTCCACCGTAGTCACTCGCGGGCCGCCCCAGCCGACCGGGCGGGCGCCCGGGCCGGATGGTTCGCTCTCGGCGGAGAAGGGCGGCGCTGCGCCGACGCGAGCCGGCGGTGGATCTCGTGCGCCGATCGTCCCACGCGGTCCGCTCAGCGGCATGCGCGATGATGACCCGGTGAGTGACCCGGCAGCCGAGTTCGGCGCGACCTACGAGCCCGCCCCGCCGGCGACGGCGCGCTCGATCACCCTCGCGGTGTCCCTGACCACGACGACGCTCCTCGTCGCCGTGGCGGCGGCCCTGCCGACGCCGTACGCGGTCACGTCGCCCGGCCCCACCTTCGACACGCTCGGCGAGGCGCGCGGCACCCCGCTCATCGACGTCGTCGGCGCGCCGTCCTTCGACTCGGCGGGCCAGCTCCGGTTCACCACGGTCCAGCTCGCGGGCGGCCCCGGGTTCGACGTGACCGTCGCCCGCCTCTTCCAGGGCTGGTTCGCGGACTCGCAGACCGTCTCGCCCGCGGAGGTCTACTTCCCGCCGGACGTGACGCAGGAGCAGGTCGATGCCGCCAACGCCGAGGAGATGACGACGTCGCAGGAGGACGCCACCGTGGCGGCGCTCGAGGAGCTCGGCTACACGGTCCCCGCGACGCTGGCCATCGCCCAGACGCTCGATGGCAGCGGCGCGGCCGGCTCCATTGAGGAGGACGACGTGCTGGTCTCGCTCGACGGGACGCCGATCCCCGGCTACGCGGAGCCTCACCGCGTTCATGGACGCGGTGACGCCGGGCGACGTCGTGCAGGTGGGCGTGCAGCGCGACGGGAGCGAGCAGGTGTTCCCGGTGACCACCACCGACGACGGGGACGGCCGGGCCCTGCTCGGCGTCCTCATCGACCCGACGTTCCACCTGCCGGTGGACGTGCGCATCCAGATCGAGGACGTCGGCGGACCGAGCGCCGGGACGATGTTCGCCCTCGGCATCATCAACACCCTGACCGAGCCCGACGAGACCGGCGGCAAGGTCGTCGCGGGCACCGGGACCATGGGCATCGACGGCGAGGTCGGGCCGATCGGCGGCATCCGGCAGAAGATGCTGGGCGCCCGGCACGACGGCGCCCAGTGGTTCCTCGCGCCCGTCGCCAACTGCGACGAGGTCGTGGGCAACGAGCCGTCGGACCTCGACGTCGTCGCGGTCGACACGCTGCACGAGGCGCGCTCCGCCGTCGAGGCGATCGGGCGGGGCGACGGCGGCGACCTGCGGACCTGCGAGGACGTCGTCGCCCACGCGGGCTGAGGCCGCGGCCGGGGCGGCTCAGTCCAGGGTCGCGGCGACTCAGTCCAGGGTCGCGGCGACCGCCGCCACCAGCCCCGGGACGAGGTCGGGAGCGCCGGCGACCGCGTCGTCGGCGTCGTTCGACCGGGTGCGGACCGCGCACCACGACTCGCCCGATCGCAGCACGCCGACGGCGAGGCGCACGTCCTGCCGGTCCGGGTGGGCCATGAGGTAGGCGAGGGCCGCGTCGGGGTCGTCGGGCAGGCCCTCCTCCGCGGCGGTCGGCAGGACCACCCGCTCGACGACGACGGCCGCCCCGTCCACGGCGTCGGGCCAGGACAGCTGGGCGAGCAGGTCCTCCAGGCTCGCGGCGTCGGGCAGGCCCTCCTGCTCCACCGACGTGAGGTGCCGGGCGTCCGCGCGCGCGGCGGCGACGGTCTCGGGCGGTAGCTGGTCGGCGAGCTGCGGCTCGACGGCGAGCGCGCTCGCGGTGCTGACCAGGGCGAAGACGCGCACGGGCGCGTCCCAGCCGGCGGTGGCGACGTGCCGCTCGATCTCGCGGACGGCGTCGGCCAGGTGGGTGGGCGTCGGCGCTTCGGGCATGGGGCCATCGTCGCACCCGGGAGCCGCCGGGGTGGGCGAGGCCGTCGCCGGGAGCACCGCGCGCCGTCGGGGGGATGTGGGAACCTGGGGACGACGGGATGCGTTGTTCGTTTCGTCCCGGTCCGGGTGCGCCCGCGCGCCCGGAGACGCCACCCGACCCGAGGGATCAGCTGTGACCTTCTCGTTCCCCACGCGGCCCGCCGGACCGCGTCGGCCGGCGCAGCGGCGTCGCCGCGGCGCGCTCGCACCGACTCTCGTCGTCCTCGTGGCGCTTGCGGTGCTGCTGCTGTTGACCGCGAACCTGTGGACCGAGTGGCTCTGGTACGACACGCTCGGCTACAGCCAGGTGCTCGGCCGTGAGTGGCTGACGCGCAGCCTGCTGTTCCTCGGCGGGTTCCTGCTGATGGGCGGTGCGACGTACGCCGCGATGACGTTGGCGTACCGCTCGCGTCCGGTCTACGCGCCGTCGACGCCGGAGCAGGCGTCCCTGGACCAGTACCGCGAGATGATCGAGCCGCTGCGTCGGCTGGTCATGATCGCCGCGCCGGCCGTCCTGGGCTTCTTCGCGGGCATCGCCGCCTCGGGCCAGTGGAAGACGGTCCTGCTGTTCACCGGACGGGAGTCGTTCGGCGTCAAGGACCCGCAGTTCGGCATCGACCTGTCGTTCTACATGTTCACCCTGCCCGCGCTGCGGTTCGTCGTGTCGTTCCTCATGGCCGTCGGCGTGATCGCCGGCATCGCGTCGGTGGCGACCCACTACCTGTACGGCGGCCTGCGCCTCGGCGGCAAGGGCGAGCGCACGACGCGGCCCGCCCGCCTGCAGCTCGGCGCCATCGCTGCGACGATCATGGTGATCATCGCCGCGAACTACTGGCTCGACCGCTACTCGCTGCTGACGCGGGCCGGGGGCGGCAACGTCGCCGCCGGCGCGTCCTACTCGGACGTGAACGCGGTCATGCCCTCGAAGGCGATCCTCGCCGGCGTCGCGATCCTCGTGGCCATCCTCTTCGTGGTCGCCGCGATCCGCGGCACGTGGCGGGTGCCGGCGCTCGGCGTCGCGCTCATGGTCGTCTCGGCGATCGCCATCGGCGGCATCTACCCGGCCGTGGTGCAGCGCTTCCAGGTGCAGCCGAACGCGCAGGAGTACGAGGCGGAGTTCATCCAGGACAACATCGACGCGACACGGGCGGCGTTCGGGCTCTCCGACGTCCAGGTGACGTCGTACAAGGCGAACCTCAGCGGCGAGCAGGGCGGCCTGCGGCAGGACGCCGAGACGACGGCCAGCATCCGCCTGATGGACCCGGCCGTGATCAGCCCGTCGTTCCGGCAGCTGCAGCAGAACAAGCAGTACTACAACTTCCCGAACACGCTGTCGGTGGACAGGTACGACATCGACGGTACGTCGCGGGACACCGTGATCGGCGTGCGTGAGCTCGACCTCAGCGGTCTGAGCGCCGGCCAGCGGACGTGGGTGAACGACCACACCGTGTACACGCACGGCTTCGGGGTCGTGGCCGCGTACGGCAACGCCGCGGCGCCGGACGGCCAGCCCGCGTTCTACGAGGGTGGGATCCCGTCGAAGGGGTCGCTGGGGGAGTACGAGCCCCGCATCTACTTCGGCCAGCGCAGCGCGGACTACTCGATCGTCGGGGCGCCCGAGAAGGCCTCGCCATGGGAGCTGGACTACCCCGACGACTCGGCCGAGAAGGGCCAGGTCAACACGACCTTCCCGACCGACGAGATCAAGGCCGGGCCGAGCCTGGGCAACATGTTCAACCGGCTCCTGTACTCGGTGAAGTTCGGCTCGGAGGAGATCCTGTTCTCCAGCCGGGTGACGTCGGAGTCGCAGATCCTGTACGACCGCAACCCGCGGGACCGCGTGCAGAAGGTCGCGCCGTTCCTCACCCTCGACACGCGCATCTACCCGGCCGTGGTCGACGGGCGCGTCCTGTGGGTCGTGGACGGCTACACGACGTCGGACCACTACCCCTACTCGTCGTCGCGCACGCTCGACCAGATCACGACGGACGCGCTGACGGCGCGCTCGGACACGATCGCCCAGCTCGCACCGGACCGGATCAACTACATCCGCAACTCGGTCAAGGCGACGGTCGACGCGTACACCGGCGAGGTGACGCTGTACACGTGGGACGAGACGGACCCGATCCTCAAGGCGTGGGAGAACGTCTACCCCGACACGATCAAGCCGCTGAGCGACATCAGCGGTGACCTGATGAGCCACCTGCGCTACCCGGAGGACCTGTTCAAGGTGCAGCGCGAGCTCCTCGCGACGTATCACGTGGACACGGCGGCCGAGTACTACTCGGGCCAGGACTTCTGGAACTCGCCGCAGGACCCGTCGGCGGAGACGACGAAGCAGCCGCCGTACTACCTGACCCTGCGGATGCCCGATCAGGAGGAGCCGACGTTCTCGCTGACCTCGGTCTTCATCCCGGGCGGCAACACCGACCGGAACGTGTTGACGGGCTTCCTCGCCGTCGACGCCGAGCCCGGCGACAAGGCCGGCGTCCGGCGGGAAGGCTACGGGCAGCTCCGGCTGCTCGAGCTGCCGCGCGACTCGACGGTGCCTGGACCGGGGCAGGTGAAGAACAACTTCGCCGCCGACACGGATGTGTCGACCTACCTGAACCTGCTGAGACAGGGCGGCTCGACAGTGGTCTCCGGCAACCTGCTGACGTTGCCGGTGGGCGGGGGCCTGCTCTACGTGCAACCGGTCTACGTGCAGTCGTCCGAGGGCACGCGGTTCCCGCTGCTGAGGCGGGTGCTCGTGGCGTTCGGTGACGACATCGGCTTCGCCTCGACGCTCGAGGAGGCGCTGGACCAGGTCTTCGGTGGGGACGCCGGCGTGGACGGGGTGACGCCCGGCGAGGATGCGGGCGAGGTGCCCAACGCGCCGATCGACGAGGGCGAAGGGGCGGGCGAGCCGACGGCAGAGCCCACAACCCAGCCCACGACGGAACCCACGACAGCACCGACGACGGCGCCCACGTCGGAGCCGACGAGCCAGCCGACCGTTGCGCCCAGCGATGCGCGGGCCCAGCTCAGCACCGCCCTCCAGGACGCCAAGAAGGCCATCGAGGACGGCCAAGCGGCGCTCGCGGACAACGACTTCGCCGCCTACGGCGAGGCGCAGACGCGGCTCCAGGACGCCCTCGAGCGGGCGCTCGCGGCGGACGCAGCGCTGGGGCAATGAGACGCGCTCGTCGGTGAGCTGACGTGATCGACGTGGGGCCGGGCCGGGAGGCTCGGCCCCACGGTCGTTCAGTGCGGGGAATCGGGTGGTCCGGGGCGGGGTACCTCAGCCCACGGCGAACGGATTTGCCCCGGCAGGTGAACGGCCCGTAAGGTTACAGAGCCGACGCGGGGTGGAGCAGCTCGGTAGCTCGCTGGGCTCATAACCCAGAGGTCGCAGGTTCAAATCCTGCCCCCGCTACAAGAAGACGAAGGCCCGGACCTGATGGTCCGGGCCTTCGTCGTTGGGTCCTGGCCAGGGGGTCCCTGCCTTCCGGCGGGGACACCCGGTGTCTGACGCCGACGGCCGGCCCGGGAAGATCCGGACCGGCCGTCGGACTGTCACGGCGCCTATCGGCGCGCGGCTGCGCTCACCTCGTGATCCTCACGGTGAACGTCGTGCTGCTCGACGCGACGTCGGGGTTGGACGGCACGAACGTCGCCGTGATCGTGTGCGTGCCCACCGCCATCGTGGACTTCGGCACGGTGGTCAGCGCGATCCCGAGGACCACGTCGGCCGACCGCAGCAGCGTGCTGCCCTCCCGGAGCTCCACGCGGCCCTTCGGCCACCAGGTCCCCTGCTGGGAGACGTAGGCCGCCACGATCGTCGGCAGCGGTGACCGCTTGGAGATCGTCGAGCCGAGCGAGGTCGCAACGATCGACGTCGGGACCTTGGCGGCCGTCACGGTCACCGCCACGGGGGTCGACTCCGACGCCAGGACCACGCCGTCGGTGCCCCCGAACCGGGCGACCACCGGGTACGTGCCGACGGGGGTCGAAGCCGGCAGGGCGAACGTCGCCGAACCGCCCGCCAGCGGCGCCGAGCCCAGGACGGTCGAGCCGGCGACGAACTCCACCGCACCCTCGACCGGTGCCGTCGAGGTGACGGTCGCGGTCAGGCGCACGGCCGACGTGCCGACCTCCTGGCTCGACGGCGACGCGGTGAGCGTCGTGGTCGACTCCGCGGCCGGCACGGTGCCCTTGGTCAGGCCGACGACGACCGGGTCGTGGTCGGAGGACCGGTAGGCGTCGGGCGTGTAGTAGATCGTGCCGTGGTAGTTGTACCGGCTGTACTCCAGCGCGATCGACTCCTCGGCGTTGATGTTCCAGGAGTCCGCGCCGGTCGCGCGGTCGAACGCCGGGCCGTTGAGCAGCACGTGGTCCAGCGAACCCGCGAGCCCGTCGAAGGAGTACGTCGAGTCGCCGGGCCGCAGCGCCCGCAGGGCGTCCGTGTAGCCGGCGGCGTAGAGCACCTCCAGCGGGTCCTCCGCGGTGTACGAGTTGAAGTCGCCGATGAGCGCCACGGCCTGGTCCGGCGTCGTGACCGAGGCGATCCAGTCGCGCAGCGCCGTCGTCTGGCGGACGCGCGACTCGTTGGACGAGCCCTGGCCGTCACCCGCGTCGGCGTCGCCCGGCCACGGGCCGGCCGACCCCTTGGACTTCAGGTGGTTCACCGCGACGAACACGGGCGCGCCGCCGTCGGCCGGGGTGAAGAGCTGGCCGATCGGCTCGCGGGCGTTGTCGAACGCCCCGCCGGCCGCGGACTCCGTGCCGAGCGCGAGCGACGGCCCGGTCGGGGCGACGGCCGCCACCCGGTAGATGAGCGCGCTGTTGATGACGTCCATCTCGCTCACCGGGGGCAGCTGGGTCGACGACGGCACGTACGCCCAGACCGTCGAGCCGGCGGCCGCGTTGAGCGCGCCGACCAGGGTGGCGAGCGCCTCGTCCGGCGTCCCGTCGACCACCGCGGAGTTCTCGATCTCCAGGAGACCGACGACGTCCGCGTCGAGCCCGTTGATCGCCGCGACGATCTTCGCCTGCTGGCGCGCCAAGCTGGCGGCATCCCACGCCCCGCGCACGTCGCAGCCGGAGTTCACCGTGATGCCGTTGCCGTCCCGGTCGGTGTAGGCCGTGCAGCCGGGCGTGTCCGCGCCGAGCGTCGTGAAGTAGTTGAGCACGTTGAACGTCGCGATCCGCAGGTCGCCGCCCACCTGCTCGGGAGCCGGCGTCCGGGTGTTCGTGAAGGTGGCCGGCGCGGCGGTGCCCGCCGTCATCGGGCCGGTCGGGTCGAGCTTCCAGGTGTTGTTGCGGTAGTCGACGACGACGGGCGCCGTGAAGGTCACCGGGGCGCCGACCCGGACGGGGTCGGTTGCCGAGATGTACGACGGCGAGAGCGTGCGGTTGGCGTTCGAGAGGAAGTTGACACTGGCGCCGTCGTCGAGGACGACGCGACGCGCGGCGTTGTCCGCGGCCACGGCCGCGGCGTCCGGCGTGCCCGGGCGGGCGACGTCCGTCGGCTGCACGAGCGGCGTGTCGCCGGCCGCGAGCCCGACCTCGCCGTACTGGTTGGTGGAGTAGGTGTTCGACACCGTGAAGTCGCCGGTGGGCATGACGAGCACGGACTCGAGCGCCTCGCGCTCGGCGTCGGTCGTCGGCCAGCCGGTGAGCAGCGGCGTCACCGCGGGCGAGTCCGGCAGTGCGGTGAGCCCGCCGGCCGGCACGGTCACCTCGGTGAGCCCGTTGAACTCCGTGACGGTCCCGGTGACCTCGACGTACCCGCCGGCGCTGACCGACGCGACCGTCGTGGGGGAGTACACGAAGACCGCCGGTGAGGCGCCCGGCGTCCCGGTGCGGTCGGCGTCGGGCGTCTGCAGCACGTAGCCGTTCAAGCCGCCCGCCGCGTACACCGCCGTCACGACGCCGCGCGTGGTGACAGCGGTCCCGGCGAGCGGGGACGCGCCGCCCGTGCCCTGCACCTGCTCGATCGGGACGACCGTAGGCGTCGGGTCCGGACCGGGCCCGGGGTTGCCGAGGCCGGTCGGGGTCGGTGTGCCGATCGTGAAGTCGGCGGCGTTGTCCGCGGTGTTGCCGTGCGCCGTGCGCGACGCCGACGTCGCGTTGGCGGTGGCCGCGGCGGGCGCCGTACCGGCATACGAGGTTGCCGTCGGGCCCCAGCCGACGAGGTCGACGACGTCCGCCAGGGACGCGCAGCCCGTGCCGCACGTGAGCTTCGTGGTGGTCGAGGTCAGTGCGACCTTGCCTGCCGTGCCGCTCATCGCGATGGTGCCGGTGACGTCGGCGGTGAAGCCGGGCAGGGAGGTGGTGGTCCCGAACGCCTCGCCGACGAGGAAGGAGCCGCCGGGCGGGATCGTCCCCGTCAGCGCGGTGACCTGCCAGCTGCTCCCGGTGGCCGACGCGTACTGCACGGCCCACCCCGACAGGTCGGCCGGTGCGGTGCCCGTGTTGACGAGCTCGATGAAGTCCTCGTTGTAGGCGGCGCCGGAGTTCCCCCCGCCGCCGTACACCTCGTCGATGAGGACGGTTGCGGAGGGTGAGACGGCTGCCTCGGCGGCAGGTGCGATGACAGCGAGGCCGAGGCCGGCCAGGGCGGCGGCGGTCAGGCCGGCGACGCCACGGCGTAGCGGAACGGACACGACGGGCTCCTCAGGGTGCGAGTCGAGCGGGTGGCTCGGGTGAGCCGGCCGTCCGGTAGGGCGGCGCGGCGATGCCCGGCTCAGGTGGGCCGGGCAGTGTCATCCTCACCCGTTTGGCCGAGGACGAACACCCCAAACATGCCCCAACGTGGTGTCCCTGCGGTGACGAGCGAGCGAACGGCGCGCAGAGCCACTCCCGACGTCCCCGACGGCGACCAGCGCGCGGAGTGTCCGGGTGTCGTCTGCCCCGGACCTCTGGGCGTCTGGAAGGCGTCAGGAGGTGCGCCGCGGACGTGGGCAGGGAGCCTCAATGGTCTCGGTGACCACGGCGGCCACCCGCGCTCCGCCGGAGCCGTCGACCTGAGGGAGCTTCGTGGCTGACCTCCTGTACATCGCGCTGACCCTGGTGGGCTTCGGCCTGCTCGCCCTGCTCGTGCGGGGGGTGGCGCGGTCGTGAGCGCCGAGTCGGTCGTCGCCCTGGTCGTCGCCGTCGCGTTGGCCGGGTACCTCCTCTGGGCGCTCCTCAAGCCGGAGAGGTTCTGATGTCCGCCGAAGTCGCCGCCTGGCTCCAGATCGGGCTGCTCGTCGTGGCGCTCGCGGCCGTGCACGTGCCGCTCGGCGAGTACATGGCCCGGGTCTTCACGTCGCCGCGGCACACCCGGGCCGAGCGGGCGATCTACCGGGTCGTCGGCGTCGACGCCGACCGCGAGCAGCGCTGGAGCGTGTACGCCATGTCGCTCCTGGCGTTCTCGGCGGTGAGCGTCCTGCTCCTGTACGGGTTCCTCCGGCTCCAGGACCACCTGCCGATGTCGCTCGGCCGGGCGGGCATCGCGCCCGACGGCGCGTGGAACACCGCCGTCTCGTTCGTCACCAACACGAACTGGCAGTGGTACTCCGGCGAGACGGCGATGGGTCACCTCGTGCAGATGGCCGGTCTGGTGGTGCAGAACTTCACCTCGGCCGCCGTCGGCCTCGCGGTGGCCGTCGCGCTCGTCCGGGGCTTCGCCCGCTCGCGCACCGAGCAACTCGGCAACTTCTGGGTCGACCTGGTGCGCGGCATCCTGCGCATCCTGCTCCCGCTCGCCCTCGCCGCCGCCATCGTCCTCGTCGTCGGCGGCGTCGTGCAGAACTTCGCCTCGCCCCACGAGGTCACGACGCTCACCGGCGGGACGCAGACGCTCGTGGGAGGTCCCGTCGCATCGCAGGAGGCGATCAAGGACCTGGGGACGAACGGCGGAGGCTTCTTCAACGCGAACAGCGCGCACCCGTTCGAGAACCCGACGGGCTGGACGAACCTCCTCGAGATCTTCCTGCTGCTCGTGATCCCGTTCAGCCTGCCGCGGACCTTCGGCCGGATGGTGGGCGACAGGCGGCAGGGGTTCGCGATCCTCGGGGTCATGGGAGCCCTGTGGGCGGGTGCCGTCGCCGTCACCACCTGGGCCGAGACCTCGGGGTTCGGCGCGGTCCCGCAGGCCGCCGGGGCGGCGATGGAGGGCAAGGAGCTGCGGTTCGGGCCGGCCGCCTCCGCGCTGTTCGCCGCATCGACCACCGGGACGTCGACCGGCTCGGTCAACGCGTTCCACGACTCGTTCACCGGGCTCGGGGGCGGCATGACGATGCTGAACATGATGCTCGGCGAGGTGTCGCCCGGCGGCGTCGGGACCGGCCTGTACGGGATGCTCCTGCTCGCCGTCCTCACCGTCTTCCTCGCGGGCCTCATGGTGGGCCGGACGCCGGAGTACCTGGGCAAGAAGATCGGCCGGCACGAGGTGACTCTCGTCGCGCTCTACGTCCTGACGATGCCCACCCTCGTGCTTGTCGGCTCGGCGCTCACCGCGGTGATCCCCCAGCTCACCGACGCCTCCGTCCACCAGCCGGGGGCCCACGGGCTCTCGGAGATCCTGTACGCGTACGCGTCGGCCGGGAACAACAACGGGTCGGCCTTCGCGGGCTTCGCCGCCGGAACCCCCTACCAGAACACGGCGCTGGGCCTCGTGATGCTGCTCGGCAGGTTCGTCCCCATCGTCCTCGCGCTCGCGCTCGCGGGCCGGCTCGCGGCGCAGCGTCTCGTCCCGGCGGGTGCGGGGACCCTGCCGACGCACACACCGGGGTTCGCCGTGCTGCTCGGCTCGGTCGCCGTCGTCGTCGCCGGGCTCACCTTCTTCCCCGCACTCGCACTCGCACCCATTGCGGAGGCCCTGCTGTGACCGCCACCACCACCCCCCGGGACGTGACGCCCACCGGGCGCCGGGTCAGCGCCGGCGCCTTCGACCCCGCCCTCATGCTCCGGTCCCTGCCCGACGCCGTGCGCAAGCTCGACCCCCGGCACCAGGTGCGCTACCCGGTCATGTTCGTCGTCTGGGTCGGTTCCGTGCTCACCACGGTGCTGGCCGTGCTCCACCCGAGCGTGTTCGCATGGTCCGTCGCCGTCTGGCTGTGGGCGACGGTGCTGTTCGCGAACCTCGCGGAGTCGGTCGCCGAGGGTCGGGGCCGCGCCCAGGCCGCGAGCCTGCGGCGCGCGCGGACCGCCACCGTGGCCCGGCGTCGCCGGGACGACGGGGTGGAAGAGGAAGTGCCGGGGACGGCGCTGCGGGTCGGGGACACCGTCGTCGTCGACGCGGGCGAGGTGATCCCCGGGGACGGCGACGTCATCGAGGGCATCGCCAGCGTCGACGAGTCAGCGGTGACCGGCGAGTCCGCGCCCGTGATCCGGGAGTCCGGCGGCGACCGGTCGGCCGTGACGGGAGGGACGCGGGTCCTCTCCGACCGCATCGTCGTCCGGATCACCGCCAAGCCGGGCGAGACGTTCCTCGACAGGATGATCGCGCTGGTGGAGGGCTCGTCCCGCCAGAAGACCCCGAACGAGGTCGCGCTCACCCTCCTGCTCGCGTCCCTCACCCTGATCTTCCTGCTCGCCGTCGTCACGCTGCAGCCGTTCGCCGTGTACTCCGGGCAGCCGCAGTCGATCACCGTCCTGGTCGCGCTGCTGGTCTGCCTGATCCCGACGACGATCGGCGCGCTCCTGTCGGCGATCGGGATCGCCGGGATGGACCGACTCGTGCAGCGCAACGTCATGGCGCTCTCGGGCCGGGCCGTCGAGGCCGCGGGAGACGTCGACGTCCTGCTCCTGGACAAGACCGGGACCATCACCCTCGGCAACCGTCAGGCCGTCGAGCTCATCCCGGTCGCCGGCGTCGACGAAGGTGAGCTCGCCGAGGCGGCCCAGCTCGCGAGCCTCGCCGACGAGACGCCCGAGGGCCGCTCGATCGTCGTTCTGGCCAAGAACCGCTACGGCCTGCGCGACCGGCTGCAGGGCCGGCTCCCGGACGCCGTCTTCGTCCCGTTCACCGCCCAGACGCGGATGAGCGGCGTCGACGTCGGCGGGTCGGCGGGCGCGCGGGTGATCCGCAAGGGCGCGGCCAGCGCGGTCATGGCGTGGGTGCGTGAGAACGGTGGTCACCCGACCCCCGACGTCGGGCGCACCGTGGACGCCATCAGCGCCTCCGGCGGAACACCGCTCGTGGTCGCGGAGCGCGTCGGCGACGGCGCGGCGCGGGCGCTCGGCGTCGTGCACCTGAAGGACGTCGTGAAGTCCGGCATCCGGGAGAGGTTCGCCGAGCTGCGCCGCATGGGCATCCGCACCGTGATGATCACCGGCGACAACGCGCTGACCGCCAAGGCGATCGCCGAGGAGGCCGGGGTCGACGACTTCCTCGCCGAGGCGACGCCCGAGGACAAGCTGGCCCTCATCAAGCGCGAGCAGCAGTCCGGACGGCTCGTCGCCATGACCGGGGACGGGACGAACGACGCCCCGGCTCTCGCGCAGGCGGACGTCGGGGTCGCCATGAGCACCGGCACCTCGGCCGCCAAGGAGGCCGGGAACATGGTCGACCTCGACTCCAACCCGACCAAGCTCATCGAGATCGTGGCGATCGGCAAGCAGCTCCTCATCACGCGCGGAGCCCTCACGACGTTCTCGATCGCGAACGACGTCGCCAAGTACTTCGCGATCATCCCGGCGATGTTCACCACGCTGTACCCGCAGCTGGACGCGCTCAACGTCATGCGGCTGTCCTCGCCGCAGTCGGCGGTCCTGTCGGCGGTGATCTTCAACGCGGTCATCATCGTCGCGCTCGTCCCCGTCGCCCTCCGCGGCGTGCGCTACACGCCCGCGAGCGCCGGCGCGATGCTGCGCCGCAACATGCTGATCTACGGCGTCGGCGGCCTGATCGCGCCGTTCGTCGGGATCAAGCTCCTCGACCTCGTCGTCTCCCTCCTGCCCGGCCTGTGAGCCGGCCGCGATGATCGGAGCGCCCGCCATGTCCACGTTCCTCCGCCAGTCCTGGGCAGCCCTCCGGCTGCTCGCAGTCCTCACCGTGCTCCTCGGCGTCATCTACCCCCTCGTGGTCTTCGGCGTCGGGCGGCTCGTCCCGGACCGCGCCGACGGGTCGCTCGTGCGCGTCGACGGCGTCGTCGTCGGCTCCAGCCGCCTGGGGCAGCCCTTCGCGGGCGACGCGTGGTTCCTGCCCCGGCCGTCCGCGGCGGGGGGCGGGTACGACCCCCTCGCCTCGGGGGCCTCGAACCTCGGGCCGGAGAGCGCCGAGCCTCCTCGCGGCGGTCCGCTCCCGCGTCGCGGAGGTGGCGGAACGGGAGGGCGTGGACCCCTCGCAGGTCCCCGCCGACGCGGTGACGGCGTCGGGGTCGGGCCTCGACCCGGACATCTCTCCCGAGTACGCCCACATCCAGGTGGCGCGGGTCGCGGACGCGCGGGGGCTGGACGCCACCGCGGTGGCCCGGCTGGTCGAGGACCACATCGAGGGCCGCGAGCTCGGGTTCCTCGGCGAGCCGCGCGTCAACGTGCTCGAGCTGAACGTTGCACTGGAGAGGATGGACCCGCGAACCCGGGAGGTGGTGACTGGTTGAGCGCCGATCGGCAGCGCGGCACGCTCCGGGTGTTCCTCGGCGCGGCCCCCGGCGTGGGCAAGACCTACGCGATGCTCGACGAGGCGCAGCGGCGCCGGGAGCGGGGCGCGGACGTCGTGGTCGGCCTGGTCGAGACGCACGGGCGCGAGCACACGGCCGAGATGCTCCTCGGGCTCGAGGTCGTGCCCCGGCGCACCGTCCGGTACCGCGGGGTGGACCTCACCGAGATGGACGTCGACGCGGTCATCCGGCGTCGACCGGACACCGTGCTCGTGGACGAGCTGGCGCACACCAACGTCCCGGGGTGCCGGAACAGCAAGCGGTGGCAGGACGTGGAGGAGATCCTCGACGCGGGCATCGACGTCGTCACGACCGTGAACATCCAGCACCTGGAGAGCCTGAACGACGTCGTCGAGTCCATCACGGGCGTCCACCAGCGGGAGCGGCTCCCCGACGACGTCGTCCGGCGGGCCGATCAGATCGAGCTCGTCGACATGAGCCCGGAGGCGCTCCGGCGGCGCCTCGCGCACGGCAACGTCTACGCGGCGGAGAAGGTCGACGCCGCGCTGACCAACTACTTCCGGGCCGGCAACCTCACGGCCCTGCGCGAGCTTGCGCTGCTCTGGACCGCGGACCGGGTCGACGACGCGCTCGACACGTACCGCCACGAGCACGGGATCGCCGACGTGTGGCCGGCACGCGAGCGGCTCGTCGTCGCCGTGACCGGCGGGGTGGAGACCGAGACCCTCGTGCGGCGCGCCGCCCGGATCGCCGGGCGGCCGAGCGGCGGCGAGTTCCTCGCCCTGTACGTGACCCGCGGCGACGGCCTCACCGGAGCGCGTCCGGACGCCCTCGCGCGGCAACGCGCCTTCGTGGAGTCCCTCGGCGGGACCTGGCACACGGTCGTCGGTGACGACGTGGCGGAGGCCATCCTCGAGTTCGCACGGGGGGTCAACGCCACGCAGGTCCTGATGGGCGCGACGCGGCGCCCGCGGCTCGTGACAGCGCTGGCGCCGAGTGTCGTGAGCCGGGTGATCCGCGGATCCGGTGACATCGACGTCCTCGTGGTGACTCACGAGCAGGCCGGTCGGGTCGGCGCGCTCGTGCCGCGTCGGGGACCCCTGGGCAGGGGTCGGCTCGTCGTCGCGTGGCTGTTGGCGGCGCTCGGACCGTGGCTGATGACCCTCGTCCTGATGGGTACCGCGGAGCTCGACGGGCTCCCGCCCGTCCTCATGCTCTTCCTGGCGCTCACCGTCGGGGTCGCGCTGGTCGGGGGGCTCTGGCCCGCGCTGCTGGCAGCCCTGGGGAGCGGGCTCCTGAGCAACTGGTTCTTCACACCGCCCGTGCACACTTTCACGATCACCGAGCCGCAGAACGCCCTGGCCATCGGCGTCCTCGTCGCGGTCGCGGTCGCCGTGTCCGCGGTCGTCGACCTCGCCGCGCGGCGCACCGCGGAGGCCACCCGTGCGCGCACCGAGGCCAGCACGCTCGCCTCGCTCGCCGGCTCCGTCCTTCGCGGGGGTGACGCCGTGCCCACGATGCTCCAGCAGATCCGCGAGGTCTTCGCGCTCGACGGCGTCTCCCTGCTGGTGCGTGCGGAACGGTCGTGGCAGGTCGCGGCCTGCGCCGGCGACGATCCGCCGGCGGCGCCGGAGGACGCCACGGTCTCGGTCTCCGTCGACGAGCAGGTGAACGTCGCCCTCCGCCGACGGCGACCGCTGCTCCCGGAGGACATCAGGGTGGTCTCCGCCGTCGCGCAGCACATCGGGGCCGCGATGGAGCGGGACCGGCTCCGTGCCGAGGCTCGCGACGCGAAGGTGGAACGGGAGCGGAGCGCGATGCGCACCGCCCTGCTGGCCGCCGTCTCGCACGACCTGCGCACCCCCCTGGCCGGGATCAAGGCCGGGGTCACGGCGCTGACGAGCAGCGGTACCGCGATCGGCCCGGAGGACACCCGCGCGTTGCTCGACGACGTCTCCGCGGCCACGGATCGCCTCCAGGCGCTCATCGACAACCTCCTCGACATGGGCCGGATCGACGGCGGTGCGGTGGCGCCGGTGCGGCGTCCGGTCGCCCTCGACGAGGTCGTGCCCGAGGCGGTCGCCACCCTCGCGGACGGCGCCGTCGTGCTCGAGGTGCCGGAGGACCTGCCGCTCGTCCTGGCGGACGCCGGCCTGATCGAGCGCGCGGTGACGAACGTCGTCGAGAACGCCGTGCGGTTCTCGCCGGCGGGCTCCGCGGTGCTGGTCCGTGCCGAGCCTCTTGCGGACCGGGTGGTGCTGCGCGTCGTCGACCACGGGCCGGGGGTGCCGGACGCGGACAAGGCGACGATGTTTGCGGCCTTCCAGCGGCTGGGCGATGCGCCGCGAGGTCACGGCGTCGGCCTCGGGCTCGCCGTCGCGCGGGGGTTCGTCGAGGCCAACGGTGGGACGCTGGAGGCCGAGAACACGCCTGGCGGGGGCCTGACGATGGTGATGACACTTCCGGTCGCCGAGGACGCAGGATGACCCGCGTCCTGGTCGTCGAGGACGATCCGGCCTTGGCGCGCGCGCTGGGGATCACGCTGCGGGCGCACGGGTACGACGTGGCGGTGGCGCGCACCGGGGCGGCGGCGATCGACGGGGCCGCGGGCTGGCACCCCGATCTCGTCGTCCTCGACCTCGGCCTGCCCGACCTCGACGGCATGGACGTCATCCGCGCCGTCCGGGGCTGGTCCTCGATGCCCGTCGTGGTCCTGTCCGCCCGCCAGACGAGCGACGACAAGGTGGAGGCGCTCGACGCCGGCGCCGACGACTACGTCAGCAAGCCGTTCAGCATGGACGAGCTCCTCGCCCGGCTCCGCGTCGCCGCGCGGCGTGCGGCGACGCCCAGCGGCCTGCCCACCGTCGCGACGGCGTCCTTCACCGTCGACCTCGCCGGCACGAGGGTCACGCGCCCCGACGGCGAGGAGGTCCGACTGACGCCGACCGAGTGGCACATGCTGGCGATGCTGGCGCGGGAGCCGGGGAAGATCGTCGGACGTCGTGAGCTGCTCCTGGAGCTGCGCGGGCCGGACCTGGACCGTGAGACCCACTACCTGCGGGTGTACATGGCGCAGCTACGACGCAAGCTCGAGCCCGACCCTGCGCACCCACGCCACCTGATCACCGAGCCCGGCATGGGCTACCGCCTCCAGCCGTAGGCGCTCGCGCGTCCACCGCCGTGGGAGCGTGTCGCGCGAACGGCTTACCTCCCGCCGCCGCGTGCCGATCAAGAGATTGAGACGTGTCACGCCCTTCGGGAGGTCGTCATGGTCGACGCCGGACACTCCGGACCCGACGACGTCTTCGATGACCGGATCTGCATCCGCAACCTGCTCGACGGCGCGGACGAGATCATCTACTTCAAGGACCTCCAGAGCCGCTTCCTTCGCGTGAGCAGCGGCTATGCGCGCCTGCACGGCCGCTCGGGCCCCAGGGAGATCGTGGGCCTGACGGACTTCGACCTGTTCGACGCCGTGCACGCGCAGGGCGCCTACGACGACGAGCAGCGGATCATCGCGACCGGTGTGCCGCTGATCGGCCAGGTGGAGCGGGAGACGTGGCGCCTGCGGGCCGACAGCTGGGTGTCGAGCAGCAAGTACCCGCTGCTCGACGCCGAGGGCACCATCATCGGCACCTTCGGCGTCAGCCGTGACATCACGGACCGGGTCCATGCCGAACAGGCTCTCGAGCGGGTGGCGTTCGAGCGTGAGGCGGCGAACGCGGAGCTCGTGCGCGTCTCCGGCGAGCTCGCGGCGGTCCTGGCCGCGTCGCCCGACGCCATCAGCAGGTACGGGCCCGACCTGAGGTACCGGTACGTCAACCCGGGTTACGAGCGCCTGTGGTGTCGCACCGCGGACGACGTGCGCGGCCGCACCGACCGTGAGCTCGGAGCTGACGAGGCATTCCTCGAGCGGTGGGAGCCGGCGCTCCGGCGGGTCCTCGATGCCGGCGCGGAAGTCCAGCTCGAGCTCGAGATCGACGAGAACGACCCCGCGGGCTGCTGGCTCCACGCGGTGCTCACGCCCGAGCGCGACACGGCTGGGGCCACGACCGGGGTGCTCGCCTCGGTGCGGGACGTCACCGCCATGAAGCGTGCCGAGCGGGAGCTCGCGCACCGCGCCATGCACGACGAGGTCACCGGGTTGCCGAACCGTCGCCTGTTCATGGACCGCCTGCGGCAGAGCCTGCTGCGGCTCCACCGGCGGCCCGGGGCGCTCGCCGTCCTGTTCGTCGACCTGGACCGGTTCAAGCAGGTCAACGACGAGTTCGGTCACGACCAGGGCGACGCGGTGCTCGTGGCCGTGGCGGATCGCCTGCGCCACGTCGCCAGGACGGGGGACACCGTCGCGCGGCTGGGTGGGGACGAGTTCGTCGTCCTGTGCGAGGACGTCCGGCCCGGTGTCGGTGGCGAGGTGGCGGCGCGGGTCCAGCGGGCCCTCACGGCGCCCTATCCGATCGACGGTGCCACGGCCGAGATCGGGGCGAGCGTCGGCGTCGCGATCGCTGACGACGCGGCGACCGACCCGTCCGCCTTGCTCCGCAGCGCCGACGCCGCGATGTACCGCGTGAAGCAGTCGGGCGGCAACGGCGTGTGCGTCGCCGAGGCCGTGCTCGAGGCCGTCGGGACGGCCACCTAGGCCTCGGAACGGGGCTGTCGTCGGGTCACGACCACGCGAACAGGGCGTCCCCCGCCCTGATCTCGGCGCCGACGGGTGCCAGCGGGGCGATCGTGCCGGCCGTCCCCGCGAGCGCGACGACCGGGCACACGGGGGAGCGGCCGCCGGCCTCGACCTCCGCGGGGTGCCACGTGATGACGACGTCGCCCGCCGTCACCTCGTCGCCCTCCGCCGCGAGGACCGTGAAGCCGACGCCGCCGAGCTGGACGGTGTCGAGCCCGAGGTGCACGAGTGCGGCCCGGCCGTCGGCCGACGCCACGACGAACGCGTGCGGGTGGATCTTGACGATGGTCCCGTCGATGGGCGACACGACGCTCACCTCCGCGGCGCCGTCGCGCGTCGGGTCGATCGCGAGGCCCGGACCTACGAGCTCGGTGCCGAACACCGGGTCGGGCACGTCTCCCATCGCGACGACCACGCCCGCCAGTGGCGCGCGGACGGTGAGCGTGGCCATCTGCTGCAGGCCTGCGGCGGACACGCGGCCGTCCTTCCTCCGTGGCGATCGTGACGAGCCAAGGATGCCGCGTCACCGCCCGATGACGGAGCCCTCCTTGCGTGCGAGTGACCTGATGGATGCGCGGACCATCATCGACTCGTTGCTGCCTGGGTTCGGTCGCCGTAGCGACGCCAGAACTTCTCGACCCGTCCCTGGGTGTCGAGCACCCGCTGGCGACCTGTGTAGAAGGGGTGCGACGCGGAGGAGACGTCGACGTCGATGACCGGGTACTCGCGCCCGTCGGACCAGGTGATCGTCCGGTCGCTGGTCGCCGTCGACCGGGTCAGGAAGGTCAGGTCTGCGGATGCGTCGCGGAAGACCACGGGGTGGTAGTCGGGGTGGATGCCTTGCTTCATGGAGGTCTCCTCACCAGCTCGACTTGCGGATGCCGGGCAGCTCCCCGCGCAGCGCCATCTGGCGGAACCTGATCCGCGAGACGCCCGCGACGCCGATGTGCCCGCGGGGGCGCCCGTCGACGACGTCGCGGCGGCGCAGGCGCGACGGGCTCGCGTTGCGGGGCAGCGTGTGGAGGGCGGCCATCGCGGTGGCGCGCTCGGCCGCTGTGCGGTGCGGGTCGACGGAGGCCGCCTTGAGTTCTGCGCGTCGCTCTGCGTACCGCTCGACGATGACCGCGCGCTGGGCGTTGCGGGCGATCTTGCTCTTCTTGGCCATCAGACGCGTTCCCCGCGGGCGAGGATCTCGGCCACCACGACGTCGATCCCGCGTCGGTCGATGACCTTGATGCCGCGCGCGCTCACCGTGAGCCGCACGTGCCGCCCGAGCGAGGGGACCCAGTAGCGCTTGCGCTGCACGTTCGGGTCGAAGCGCCGCTTGGTCCGTACGTGCGAGTGGGAGATGGCGTGGCCGAAGCCCGGGGTCGTCCCGAGCACCTGGCATCTCGCTGACATGTGTCCTCCTGGATCGACAGCCGCAGGGCTGTAGTTAATAATGCGAATCATTATCAGTCAATCGCCGCGCAGTCGTGTGCTGCGTCCTGACCCTGCACGGAGGTCCCATGGCCCGGCTGCCGCTGGCTCTGCTGAGCACGATCGACCCCTTCCTTCGCGACGCCGCGACCCTCACCGCGGCGCTCGAGCCGGGGACCGTCGTCGTCCGGCACGACCTCCTCGACGAAGACGGCGGCGGGCGCATCCGACGCGTCGTGAGCGACGTGGACGGCGTCGTCGAGGACGTGGTGGTGCCCCTCGAGCACGCGTGCGCGAGCTGCGCCGTCCGTGAGGACGCGATCCCGACGCTCCGACGGCTCGCCGCCGAGGGGCGCTGGACGCAGGCCGTGCTGGCGCTGCCCGTGGCCGCCGAGTCGCTCCCGGTCGCGCGCACCCTGGCGCCGCAGACCCAGCCGGACGGGGCGCTGCCCGAGTACCGGCTCTCCTCCGTCGTGTGCGTCCTCGACCTGGGTGGGCTGGCGAGCGACGTCCTCGGCGATGCCCTGCTGTCCGAGCGGTCGCTGGCCTTCGGCGACGACGACCGTGGCGTGGGCGAGGCTCTCGTGGCGCTCGTCGAGCACGCGGACGTGGTGGTGGCATGGGAAGAGGCGTGTGATGCGCCGCAGGGCGACGTGCTGCTCGAGCACCTGCGTGCTGCGGACGGCGTGCGGGTGGACGGTCTGCACCGGCTCGACTCCGCAGCCCTCTTCGAGCGGACGCACGACCCGGCGGCTGGGGAGTCGAGGGCCGACCTGGACCGCCGGCCGAGCCGTGCCGGATCGTCGGAGGACGGCATCGCCACCCTGCGCCTGACCTCCGAGCGGCCGTTCCACCCGGACCGGCTGCTGGACCGCATCGAGGAGCTTGGGGGCGGGCCCCTGCGCAGTCGGGGTGTCTTCTGGGTCCCGACCCGCCCGGACTCCGTCGTCGCGTGGGAGGGCTGTGGCGGCCAGCTGGCTGTCGGCGAGATCGGTCTGTGGGACTCCGAGGCGCCGCGGACCGTCCTGACGTTCACCGGGCGCGTCGCGGACCTGGCCCACCTGCCGGTCGTCTTCGCGGACGTGCTGCTGACGGAGGCGGAGGAGTCGCAGGGCCTGACGGTCTGGCTCGGACGTCAGGACGTGCTCGAACCGTGGCTGGGGGAGCGCAGCCTCGGATCGGTCTGAGCGCGGAGCGGGCTGCCTGCTCACCGGCTCAGTCGGCGGCGGCGCTCGAGCCGGGCGACGCCGGCCGGGTCGGGGGTGCCGTCGGCAGGCCGGAGGGCGTGCTCCAGGCGCAGCCCGACGGCGCCCTCGTCCAGGCCCATCCCGATGGCGACGAGCCCGGCGACCGTGCCTCGGCGCTGCGGCGGCGCGTTCGTCACGTGGACCATCCGGCCGACGAGGTTCACCACGCGCCACCGGGCCCCGCGACCGGTGCGGACGGGGATGACGCCCTTGAGCCGGTAGACCCCGGTCGGCGGGTTCTCCAGCAGGTCCACGATGCGCCCGGCGTCTGCTGCGTCAGTGGCGAGGCGGGTGACGGCGACGGCGTGCCGGTGCTCCGCCGTGTGCTCGGCGCGCGCGAGGGCCGCGAGCGGGCTGGTCCGGCAGATCGTCGTCGCTCGCGACGTCGAACACCAGGGCAGGGTCCAGTGCGCCGTGCGGGGTGGCGAGCACCGGAACCCTCGGGTTGCGTTGGTGGATGCGGGCGGTGATGGTCTCGAGAACGTCCTCGCGCGCGGCGGGCGCGAGGAGGTCCGTCTTGCTGACGACGACGAGCGTGGCGGCGGCGAAGCGGGCCGGGGGCTCCGCCCGGACGTCGACCGTCCGGCTGTGCTCGACGGCGTCCACGACGTCGACCACGCCGCCGAGCCGCGCGCGGTGCGCGGTGCTCGACCGGATGAGCCGGGCCAGGACGCGCGGGTCGGCGAGCCCGCTGGCCTCCACGAGGATCGCGTCGAGGCGCAGTCGTGGGTCCGTCAGCCGGGTGAGCGAGTGGTCGAGCTCCCCCGCCGCCCGGCATGCAGCAGACGCATCCGCCGCTGATGGACGCGGCCGCGGTGACCTGGCCGACGAGGAGTGCGGCGTCGACGTTGATGGCGCCGAAGTCGTTGACCACGACGCCGACGCGCGCCCCCGGCCGGCACAGCAGGTGGTTGAGGAGGGTCGTCTTGCCGCTCCCGAGGTAGCCCGTCAGGGCGATCACCGGCACCACTGCGCCCTCCGTCCTGTCCGGTCGCGATCCTGCGGCGACGTGTCGGGCCGCGCCGGTGTGCATAGTAACGAGAATCATTATCGCTCGACGTCGAGGGTTGGCCGGGGCGGCCGGGCGGGCGCCCTCGCGCCGCGGTCACGCGATCTGGGTCGGGGTCTTGACGGCGTCGGGCGCTGTCGTCACGATGGGCGCACCCCCCAGTTCTACGACGTTGTAGAACCGCCGTTGTCTACAACGATGCAGGGGGGTTTCGGGGGGCCGTTCACACCGGGGAGAGCAGCTCCCCTGGGGGCGGGGTCCGACGGCCGCGGGGCGGCGCGGTGGGCGGGCCGACAACAAGGAGGAATCGATGACGATGACTCACCCTGTGCGATCAGGCGGGCGGCGGCTCGGTCGCCGCGTGGCAGCACTCGCCGCGGGCGCGGCGCTCGCGGTCGGGGCGGCGGCCGGTGCGCCGTCGGCGGCAGCGGCACCGCCCGTGCCACCGGCACCACCGGCCCCGACGACCCCGTCCGTGCCTGCCGCTCCGCCCGCGCCGGACGACTGGATGTCGACCACGCCGGAGGGCTACCACCGCTTCACCGCCTCGCAGGCCGAGGTGCAAGGCATCGTCGGCGGCACGCCGTCCGTCGTCGAGCTCGAGGGCAACATCGGGCCGGCGGGCACGTGGTCGGACGTCGCGATGGACCCGAGCGGGGACAACTACCAGACCATGTGGGGCCCGGTGCCGCCGGGCCTGTACTACTACCAGTACACGGCCACGATGCCGGATCGGACCAGGATCTCGTTCCGCAACCCGGACTCCGGTCAGAGCGTCACGTCGCACCCGAGCTGGAACACGTTCTTCGTGCCCGGGCCCGAGGTGGCCTGGATGGCCGACGCTGCGAAGCCCGGTGCCGTCACGGAGCTGCCCTACACGAGCGTCGGCACGCGGACGCAGCGCTCGGCGTTGGTCTGGACGCCGCCCGGCTACCAGGCCGCCCGGCACGCGCGCTACCCGGTGCTCTACCTCCTCGCGGACAAGTCCCAGAGCTACCGCGACTGGGCGGGCTCGGCCGGGTGCCGCAGATCCTCGACAACCTCGCCGCCCAAGGGGCACTCGCGCCCATGATCGTGGTCATGGCGGACGTGAACGTCGCCGACCCGAGCGCCGAGCTGCTCCGCTCGCTGGTCCCGGCCGTCAAGCACGCGTACCGCGTCGGGCCCGACGGGCGGCAGCAGGCGATCGCGGGCATCGGCACCGGAGCCCAGCAGGCGCTCGCACTGATGGTGCGGGAGCCCGGGCGCTTCCGCTCCGTCGGCTCGTTCTCCGGCGGCGTGGACCGCCTCGCGATCCCGCGGCCGCAGGCCACCAGGATCAACGCCAAGACGGACCTGCTCCGCCTGTACGTCGGCAACGTGCTCGACCCCGCCTACAACGGCACCGAGTCGCTGCTGCGCACGCTCAAGGGCGCCCATGTGAAGTACCAGTTCGACGGCGTCGACCCCGAGCAGGGCGGTACCTGGGACACCTGGCGCCAGGACGTGCGCGACTTCGCCTCGCGGCTCTTCACCCGGGGCATGGACCCCGGTCCCCGCGAGGGGCACCTCTCGCTGACCGCGCCCTACGTACCCCCGGCCACGGGCTCGATCACGACGCCGACCATCGACGCGAACGGCATCGTCACCTTCGAGACGGGCACCCAGTGGGCGACCGCCAAGGACGTGACGGTGTGGGCGAACTGGGCCCCGAACGGTGCCTGGTTCCGCATCCCGATGACGAAGGTGGGGGACCGCTGGCGCGTCGCCGTCGGCCCGCTCGACGGCTTCTACTACTACCGCTACGTCGTCGACGGCGTGGACGTCAAGGACCCGGAGGACAAGGTCACCACCCTGACCGGGGTGAGCCCGCTGTTCGTCCCGGGCGAGACCGACCAGCTCCTGGCCGACGCGCCCGAGGCTGACCGCGGTGACGTGTCGGTGCTGACGTATCACAGCAACGTGGCGAACGAGGAGCGGAACGCCTACGTGTGGACGCCGCCGGACTACGACCCGGCCCGCGCCGAGGCGTACCCGCTGTTCGTCCTCAATCACGGCGGTGGTCAGAGCTGGGGCGACTGGGTCGAGGTGGGGCGCGCCCCGCAGATCCTGGACAACCTCTACCGGGAGGGCGCGATCGTCCCGATGGTCGTCGTCATGCCGAACGGCAACGTCTCGAACTACCAGGACGAGCTGCTGAACAACGTCATGCCGGCCGTCTCCGCGAAGTTCCACGTAAGCCAGGAGCCCAAGGACCAGGCGATCGCGGGCCTCTCGATGGGTGGCATGAACTCGCTGACCACGTGGCTGCTCAACCCCGGGAGGTTCGCCTACGTGGCGGCCTTCTCCGGCGGGCTCTTCACCACGCCGACGTTCGACGCGACGGCCGTGAACGCGGGCACGAAGCTCGCCCGGATCTACGTCGGCGACGTCAGCGACTTCGCCGCCAGCTGGGTCGACTCCACGATGGCGATGTTCGACCAGCGTGGCGTGACGTACGAGTTCGCGGGCCGATCCGTCGGTCCGCACGGGTTCGACGTCTGGTCGGCGAACCTCATCGACCTGCTCCCGCGCCTGTTCACGGCGGACGTCGCGGCGGCGTCGCAGGGGTGACCGGCCGATCGTCAGGGCCGTACTGACGATCCGCCGTGCACGACGGCTGTGGCCGGTCGGTCCCCGGACCGGCCGGCCACAGCCGCGTGGGTCGCGTCAGGCCCTCGGGCTCGGCGTCGCCAGGTGAGTCACGCCGAGGCCGGGAGCGCCCGGACGGCCGCCAGGGCGCGGGCGTACTCAGGCCGGACGCCGTGTGAGCGCACTTCCTGGAGCACGTGGTCCCGCACCCCGCGGGCGGCGAGCAGCGCCCGCAGCTCGGTCACGTCGTCGGCGGTGAGCACCGTCGGGTCGACCGTGGTCCGCACCTGCACCTCGACGCCCGCCGCGAGGACGAGGTCGAGCGACTCGAAGGCCGCCCGGGCGCTCGCGGGCACCCCGGTGACGTCCGCGTACCGGCCGGGCGGCGCCTTGACGTCCAGGCCCACCCAGTCGACCAGCGGCAGGAGCGCCGCGAGCCGGCGCGGGTACGCGCCTCCCGTGTGCAGCCCGACGCCGAAGCCCCGCTCGCGCACGTCACGCATCGCGTCCGCGAGGGCGGCCTGACGGGTCGGCTCGCCGCCGGAGAACACGACGCCGTCGAGCATGCCGCGTCGGCGGTCGAGCAGGTCGGTGACGTCGCCCCACGCCACGGTGCCCGGTGTGCGCGGGTCCAGGAGCCCCGGGTTGTGGCAGTAGGTGCATCGCCACGGGCAGCCCTGGAGGAACGTCGTCGCCACGAGCCGGTCCGGCCAGTCGCACGTCGACAGCGGGACGAGGCCCGCGATGGCGAGGTCGGCTGCCTCAGACACCGGCGGTCTCGAGCTCGGGCAGCGCCGTCGACTCCCGGAACTGCACCCGCTCCGCGTGCTCGCCCTTCTTGCCCACGTTGAACGAGCTGACGGGCCGGTGGTAGCCCATGACCCGCGTCCAGACCTCGCAGGCCACGGGCGCCGCGGTCGGATCGGCCTCGGCGCACCGCGGGCACGTCGGGTGCTCGCCCGCCAGGTACCCGTGGGCCGGGCAGATCGAGAACGTCGGCGTCACCGTGATGTACGGCAGCCGGTGCGTCTCGAGGGCGCGCTGCACGAGCGTCCGGCACGCCGCGGCCGAGGACAGTCGCTCCGACATGTAGAGGTGGAGCACCGTGCCGCCCGTGTACCGGGTCTGCAGGTCGTCCTGACGGTCGAGGGCCTCGAACGGGTCGTCGGTGAAGCCCACGGGGAGCTGGGAGGAGTTCGTGTAGTACGGGTTGTCCTCGGTGCCCGCCTGGAGGATCCCGGGGTAGCGCCGCCGGTCCTCCTTGGCGAACCGGTACGTCGTGCCCTCGGCCGGCGTCGCCTCGAGGTTGTACAGGTGCCCGGTGACCTCCTGGAACTCGACCATGCGGGCGCGCACGTGGTCGAGCAGACGCACGGCCATCGCGTGACCCGCGGGGCTCGTGATGTCGTCGGTGTCGGCGGTGAAGTTGCGGATCATCTCGTTGATCCCGTTCACGCCGATCGTGGAGAAGTGGTTGCGCAGGCCTCGGCCCAGGTAGCGCTTGGTGTACGGGAACAGGCCCTCGTCGATGAGCCGGCCGATGACCTTCCGCTTGATCTCCAGGGAGTCCTTGGCCAGCACGAGCAGGCGGTCGAGCTCGGCGAGCAGGCCGGCCTCGTCGCCGCGGTGCGTGAAGCCGAGGCGCGCGCAGTTGACGGTGACGACGCCGACGGATCCCGTCTGCTCGGCGGACCCGAACAGGCCGTTGCCGCGCTTGAGGAGCTCGCGCAGGTCGAGCTGCAGGCGGCAGCACATCGACCGGATCTGGTTCGGCTCCAGGTCGGAGTTGATGAAGTTCTGGAAGTAGGGCAGCCCGTACTTCGCCGTCATCTCGAACAGCAGCTCGGCGTTGGGCGACTCCCAGGGGAAGTCCTTGGTGATGTTGTAGGTCGGGATGGGGAACGTGAAGACCCGGCCCGACGCGTCGCCCGCGGTCATCACGTCGATGTAGGCCCGGTTGATCAGGTCCATCTCGGTCTGCAGGTCGCCGTAGGTGAAGTCCTGCTCCACGCCGCCGATGACGGGCGCCTGGCCGCGCAGGTCGTCCGGGCACGTCCAGTCGAAGGTGAGGTTGGTGAACGGCGTCTGCGTGCCCCAGCGCGACGGCACGTTGAGGTTGTAGACGAGCTCCTGGATGCCCTGGCGGACCTCGTTGTAGCCCAGGCCGTCGACGCGGACGAACGCCGCCATGTAGGTGTCGAACGAGCTGAACGCCTGAGCGCCCGCCCACTCGTTCTGCATGGTGCCGAGGAAGTTCACGATCTGCCCGACGGCGGAGGAGAAGTGCTTGGGCGGGCCGGCCTCGACCTTGCCGGGCACGCCGTTGAGGCCCTCGGTGAGCAGGGTGCGCAGCGACCAGCCGGCGCAGTAGCCGGCCAGCATGTCGAGGTCGTGGATGTGCAGCGCTCCGTCGCGGTGCGCGTGCCCGATCTCCGGTGAGTACACGTGCGAGAGCCAGTAGTTCGCGGTGACCTTGCCCGACGTGTTGAGGATCAGCCCGCCGAGCGAGTAGCCCTGGTTCGCGTTGGCGTTGACCCGCCAGTCGCTGCGGTCGAGGTACTCGTTGATCGACGACTCGACCTCGACGACGGTGCGCGCGTCGTCGCGCAGGCGGGCGTGCTGCTCGCGGTAGGCGATGTAGGCGCGGGCGGTGCCGGTGTGGCCCGCATCGATCAGTGCCTGCTCGACGAGGTCCTGGATGTGCTCGACGTGCGGGTAGGGCGTGCCGTCGGCCGCGAGACGGGCGAGCACGCGGTCCGCGACGGGGGCCGCGTAGGCGTCGGCGTGCTCGACGTCGGTGGCCCCGGTGGCCAGGCCGGCGCGGGCGATCGCCGAGGCGATCAGCTCCGCCCGGAGGGGCGCGGCGGCCCCGTTGCGCTTGATGACGCCCTCGACTGGGGCCATGGCTCCATCCTCCTCCGGCTAGCAGAACATCTGGGGGCCATCTCAGTCGGGGCCACTAGATGTTGGGTACGGCGAGCGATCCTGGACCCGGTTGCGGGCTCCGTCGGGGACGAAGGTCCCGGTCCGCGTGTGGTCGCGCTCGCGACACGCCGGAAGCGCTCGGCGTGTCGCTCCGCGGGCGCCAAACGGGGAACATCTGGGGCCTCGTGGCGGGCTAGCCCCTACATCTTGTGGTGACCGGGCCAAATCGGTGTACGCTCGCGGAGCCGACGGTCCACCTGCACGGCGTGAGTCGGGCAGGTGGGGCAAGAGGGAACCCGGTGTGACTCCGGGACTGCCCCGCAGCGGTGAGTGGGAACGACAGTCGTCACGAGCACTGGGCGCGAGCCTGGGAAGCGACGGCCGGTAGGTGTGGGCACTCCGGTGCCCGCGTGCCCACGAGTCCGAAGACCTGCCGCCGGCACGCGCACCGCCGGTGCGCGTGGATCCGGGCCTCTCGGGCGGGCCGACGGACGGGGTGACCACCCCTCCCTCGCGCTCCCCGGTCCGGGTCGACCGACGGCTCGCGAGGAGAGAGCTGTGACGACTGGCACCACCGTCCTCGGATACCCCCGGATCGGACCGCGCAGGGAGCTGAAGAAGGCCGTCGAGGCCTACTGGGCCACGACCATGGACACCGCGGCCCTCGAAGCGACAGCCGCGAGGCTGCGCGCCGACACCTGGCGCGAGCTCGCCGACGCCGGCCTGAGCGAGATCCCGGGCGCCACGTTCTCGTACTACGACCACGTCCTCGACACGGCCGCCATGGTGGGCGCCCTGCCCGAGCGGGTGCGCGCCCTGGGCCTGTCCCCGCTCGACGCGATGTTCGCGGCCGCCCGCGGCACCCAGGACGTCGCGCCGCTCGAGATGACCAAGTGGTTCGACACCAACTACCACTACCTCGTCCCCGAGCTCGGCCCGGCGACGACGTTCGAGCCCAGCGCCGCGGCCCTCCTGGCCGACGTGCGACAGGCCCGCGCGCTCGGCCACGCGACCCGGCCCGTCCTGGTCGGGCCCGTGACGTTCCTGCTCCTGGCCAAGCCGACGGTCGCCGGCTTCGCCACCCTCGACCTCCTCGAGCCGCTGCTCGACGTCTACGCGGACCTGCTGGCGGCGCTCGCCGCCGAAGGGGTCGCCCGGGTCCAGCTCGACGAGCCCGCGTTCGTCGCGGACCGGAGCGCCGGCGAGCTGGCTGCGCTCGACCGCGCCTACCGGCGCCTCGGCGCCCTCACCCGACGGCCCGAGCTGCTCGTCGCCGGATACTTCGGCGACCTCGGTCCCGCCCTGCCCCTCCTGGCCGCCACCCCCGTCGAGGGCCTGGCCGTCGACCTCGTGAGCGCCCCGCGGACGGACCTGTCCGGCGTCGACCTGAGCGACAAGCGCGTCGTCGCAGGGCTCGTCGACGGGCGCAACGTCTGGCGGGCCGACCTGCCGGCGGCCCTGGCCACCGCCGAGCGCCTCGCCGGCCGGGTC
Organism: uncultured Actinomycetota bacterium; assembly: GCA_963807045.1. Classification (GTDB taxonomy): domain Bacteria; phylum Actinomycetota; class Actinomycetes; order Actinomycetales; family Cellulomonadaceae; genus Actinotalea. The sequence continues at coordinate 2,249,432 of CAWDZL010000002.1, forward strand.
GGCGAGCTCGTCATCTCCACCTCGTGCAGCCTGCTGCACGTCCCCTACGACGTCGACGCCGAGCCGGGTCTCGCCGCCGACGTGCGCGAGCGCCTCGCCTTCGCGCGGCAGAAGGTGCGCGAGGTCGCGCTCCTCGGCCGGGCGGTCGACGGCGAGCGCGACGCCGAGTGGCAGCAGGCCTGCCGACCGCGGCCCGCCGTCGGGCTGGACGAGGCCGTGCGCGCCCGGGCCGCCCGCGTGACCGAGCGTGACCGCACCCGCGCCGCCACCGAGGTGCGGGCCGCGGCACAGCGGGCCGCGCTCCAGCTACCGCTCCTGCCGACGACGACGATCGGCTCGTTCCCGCAGACCGAGGCGATCCGCAGCGCCCGCGCGGACCTCGTCGCCGGGCGCGTCGACCCGGCCGCGTACGAGGAGCGCATGCGTGCCGAGGTGCGGCGCGTGATCGAGCTCCAGACCGAGCTCGGGCTGGACGTCCTCGTGCACGGCGAGCCCGAGCGCAACGACATGGTGCAGTACTTCGCCGAGCAGCTCACGGGCTTCGCCGTCACGCGGCAGGGCTGGGTGCAGTCGTACGGCACCCGGTGCGTCCGCCCGCCGATCCTGTACGGCGACGTCGCGCGCCCGGCCCCGATGACCGTCCCGTGGGCCGCCTACGCGCAGTCGCTGACCCGGGCGACCGTCAAGGGCATGCTCACCGGCCCGGTGACGATCCTCGCCTGGTCCTTCGTGCGCGACGACCAGCCGCTCGCCGACACGGCCACGCAGGTCGCGCTCGCGCTGCGCGACGAGGTGGGCGACCTCGAGGCCGCGGGGATCGGCGTCGTGCAGGTGGACGAGCCGGCGCTGCGCGAGCTCCTGCCGTTGCGGGCGGCCGACCGGCCGGACTACCTCGCGTGGTCCGTCGGCGCCTTCCGGCTCGCGACGGGCGGCGCGGCCGATGCCACCCAGGTGCACACGCACCTGTGCTACTCGGAGTTCGGTGAGGTGATGGCCGCGATCGACGGCCTCGACGCCGACGTCACGACGATCGAGGCGGCCCGGTCCGCGATGGAGGTCCTCGCCGACCTGCAGGCCGCCGCGTTCGGCCGCCAGGTCGGTCCGGGTGTGTACGACATCCACTCGCCGCGCGTCCCGAGCACGCAGGAGATGGTCGGGCAGCTCGAAGCGGCGGTCGCCGCGCTGCCCGCCGAGCGGCTGTGGGTCAACCCCGACTGCGGGCTGAAGACCCGGGCCTACGAGCAGGTCGTCCCCGCGCTGCGGCACATGGTGGCCGCCGCGCGCCTCGTCCGTGCCTCGATCGCCCTGGCGGGGGGCGCCCGATGACCCTCACCGACACCTCGGCTGCCGCCCCGGCGTCGGCGGGCGGCGTCCGCGTCCACGTCACCAAGCGCGACGGCTCGCGCGAGCCGTACGACGCCGACCGGATCAACCGTGCGATCGAGCGCGCCGCCGCCGACCTGCCCGACCCGATCGCCAAGGTCACCCAGATCGCCTCCGAGCTGGCCATCACGCTCTTCGACGGCATCACCTCCGAGCAGCTCGACGAGGCCGCCATCGCCGTCGCCGTGCAGAACGTCAAGGACGACCCGGACTTCGACACGATCGCGGCCCGGCTGCTGCGCAAGGTCGTCTACAAGCGGGTGCTCGGCGGGTACCGGACCGACGTCGAGCTGGCGCTGCTGCACCAGGCCCGGTTCCCGGGCTACGTGCGTGACGCCGTCGAGCAGGGGCTCCTGGACGCGCGGCTCGTCGAACGGTTCGACCTCGACGCCCTGGCGGGCGCGATCGATCCCGGCCGCGACGAGCTGCTGCGCTACATCGGCACCGTCACCATGGTGAACCGGTACATGATCACCGGTCGCGACCGGAACCCCCTGGAGGTACCGCAGTACTTCTGGATGCGGGTCGCCATGGGGCTGGCGCTCAACGAGGCGGACCCGACCGCCGCGGCACTCGGGTTCTACGACGCGATCTCGCGTCTGGAGTACCTCCCGGCCGGCTCGACGCTCGTCAACGCCGGGACCGCCTACCCGCAGCTGTCGAACTGCTTCGTCATCCAGATGGACGACGACATCGAGCACATCGCCACGTCGCTCCGTAACGTGATGTGGCTGACCAAGGGCACCGGCGGCATCGGGCTCTCGGTGACGAAGCTGCGCGCCGAGGGCTCGCCGATCCGGTCCAACAACACCGTCTCGACCGGCCCGATCCCGTTCATGCACACGATCGACTCCACGTTGCGTGCCATCTCCCGGGGCGGCAAGAAGTTCGGCGCGCTCTGCTTCTACATCGAGAACTGGCACCTGGACTTCGGCCAGTTCCTGGACCTGCGGCAGAACTCCGGCGACCCGTACCGGCGCACGCGGACGGCGAACACCGCCGTCTGGATCTCCGACGAGTTCATGAAGCGCGTCGCGGCCGACGCCGACTGGTACCTCTTCGACCCGGCCGAGACGCCCGACCTCGTCGAGCTCACGGGCGGGGCGTTCTCCGCGCGGTACGCGGAGTACGTGGCCGACGCCGAGGCCGGTCGGCTGCGGGCGTTCTCGCGCGTGCGGGCGCGTGAGCAGTACAAGCAGATCCTGGTGACCCTGCAGACGACGTCGCACCCGTGGCTGACGTGGAAGGACACCATCAACACCCGGGCCCTGAACACCAACACCGGGACCATTCACCTGTCGAACCTGTGCACCGAGATCTGCCTGCCGCAGGACCGCGACACCATCGCCGTCTGCAACCTCGCGTCGATCAACCTGTCGGCGCACCTGTCCGACGGCGAGCTGGACTGGGCGCGGATGGCGCGGTCGGTGCGGCTCGCCGTGCGCCAGCTCGACAACCTCATCGACATCACGATCTCGTCCGTACCCGAGTCCGAGCGGGCCAACGGCGACAGCCGGGCGATCGGCCTCGGCGTGATGGGCTTCACCGACGTCGTCGAGCGGCTCGGGCTGGCCTACGACTCGCCGGAGGCCGCCGACCTCGTGGACCGGGTGGTCGAGCACGTGTCGTGGCACGCGATCGACGCGTCGGCGGACCTGGCGCGCGAGCGCGGTGTCTACCCGACGTTCGAGGGGTCGGGCTGGTCGCGCGGCCGTGTGCCGTTCGACACGCTGGCCGCGCTCGAGGCGGACCGCGGGGTGGCCGTCGACGTCGACCGCACCACGCGGCTCGACTGGGACGCCCTGCGGGTCAAGGTCGCCGGCGGGATGCGCAACTCCACGGTCATGGCCGTCGCGCCGACGGCGTCGATCGGCCTGGTCGCGGGCACCACACCCGGGCTGGACCCGCAGTTCTCGCAGATCTTCAGCCGCACGACGTCGTCGGGCAAGTTCCTCGAGGTGAACCGCAACCTCGTCGCGGACCTGCGCCGGCTCGGGCTCTGGGAGCCGGTGCGTGACCGGCTGCTCGCGGCCCAGGGCGATCTCGCCGCGATCGACGAGGTGCCGGACGAGCTCAAGGCGATCTACCGGACGTCGTTCCAGATCTCGCCGCACGCGTTCGTGGAGATCGCCGCCCGCGCGCAGAAGTGGATCGACCAGGCCATCAGCCGCAACATCTACCTCGCCGACCGCAGCGTCGACGCGATGACCGACCTGTACGCGGCGGCGTGGCGCAAGGGCGTGAAGACGACCTACTACCTGCACATGCTGCCGCGGCACACGGCGGAGCAGTCGACCGTGCGGGTCAACAAGACCGAGAACCTCAACGCGACCGGGTCCGCCGGTGGGCGTGCGGCGGCGTCGGCGGCGGGGACTGGGGTGGGGGCGGGCGGTCCCGTGCGGACCGGGTTCGCCGGGTTCGGCGCGGTACGCGCCGTCGCGTCGTCGGGCGCTGTGTCGTCGTCGCCGGGCCCAGTGGCGCCGTCGGGCACCGCGCCCACCGCTCCGCCGTCGGGCACAACGGTGCTTGCCCTCGCCGACAGCGAGGTGGTCGACGGCGTCGCGTGCCCGGTCGACCCGATGGAGCGCCTGCAGTGCGAGTCCTGCCAGTGACCGGCGTCGTCCACCCGGCACACCCCTGACCCCACCCCGACAGAAGGAGCACCACCATGGGCATCCTCGGTGCCGGCATCTCCGACGGCCTCCTGCTCAAGCCCGTCACCTACCCGTGGGCGATGGACCTGTACAACCAGGCCGTCGCGAACACCTGGTTCCCCAACGAGATCCAGCTCGGCGAGGACCTCGCGGACTTCGCCCGCATGACCGACGACGAGAAGCACGCCCTCGTGCACCTCGTCTCGTACTTCAACCCGAACGAGCTGCTCGTCAACAAGGCCCTCGCGTTCGGCGTCTACCCCTACATCAACGCGCCCGAGGGGCACCTGTACCTCGCGAAGCAGATGTGGGAGGAGGCCAACCACACGATGGCGTTCGAGTACGTGCTGGAGACGTTCCCGATCGACCGGGAGACCGCCTACTCCAACCACGTCACGGTGCCTTCGATGGCCGCGAAGGAGGCGTTCGAGACGCGCTTCATCCAGCGGATGGCGTCCGACACCCTCGACATCACCAGCACCGAGGGCAAGAAGGACTTCGTCCGGAACCTCGTCGCCTACAACATCGTGTTGGAGGGCATCTGGTTCTACTCGGGGTTCATGGTCGCGCTGTCGTTCCGGCAGCGGAACCTGCTGCGCAACTTCGGGTCGCTGATGGACTGGATCATCCGCGACGAGTCGCTGCACCTGCAGTTCGGGATCAACCTCATCCTCACGGTGCTCGCCGAGAACGAGGACCTGCAGGACCCGGAGTTCGCGGCGGAGGTGCGCCAGATGATCCTGGGTGCCGTCGAGATGGAGGAGGCGTACAACCGCGACATGTTCCCGCGCGGCATCCTCGGCCTCAACGCCGACTACGTGAACCAGTACGTGCGCTACCTCACCGACCGGCGGCTGGAGGAGCTCGGCTTCGAACCTGAGTTCGGCGTCGCCAACCCGGCGAAGTGGATGGCTGCGGCCAACGACACGCTGCAGCTCGTCAACTTCTTCGAGGCGACCAACACCTCCTACGAGGTCAACGCCCAGGCGACAACGCGCTGACGCCGCAGTCGGCCGCGGCGAAGACTCCGTCACGGAATGCGTGACGAAGTCTTCGCCGTACCGCTGGGAAGGTGCGGGGGGGCGGGGGGATGGGGGGTGGGCGGGGGTTAGTGGTCGTGGCGGTGGTGGGCGTCCGGGTAGTGCTCGTGCGTGTGGGTCACGGCCGCATGGGTGTGGTCGTGGCGGTGCCGGACGTCGGCCGCGACCTCCTGGCCGGGGGCGTGCTCGTGGTCGTGGTGGCCGTCGTCGTGGGTGTGCCAGTGCTCGTGGGTGATGGCCTCGTGCGTGTGCTCGTGCGCATGGCGCTCGGTCAGGTGCAGCCAGGTGCCGACCGCCATCAGGGCGCCGGCGAGGAGGAGCTGCCAGGTGACGGCATCGCCCAGGACGACGGCGAGCACGGCGCCGAAGAAGGGCGCGATCGAGAAGTAGGCGCCCGCGCGGGCCGTGCCGACGTGCCGCAGCCCGACGATGAACAGCACCAGGCTCAGCCCGTACGAGACGAAGCCGAGGGCCGCCGCGCCCGCCGTCGCGCCGATCGAGGGTAGGTGCGCGCCGAGCAGCAGCGCCACCACCAGGTTGGTCGGGCCGGCCACCGCGCCCTTGACGGCGGCGAGCCACGTCGCGTCGGTCAGGGAGACCTTGCGGGTCAGGTTGTTGTCGAGGGCCCAGCACGCGCACGCCCCGACGATGGCGACCGCGGGCCACACGTCCGTGACCTGCGCGTCCCCGCCCGGCACGGCGATGACGACGGCACCCGCCACGATCGCGAGCATCCCCGCCACCACCCGGCCGCCCGCGGGCTCCCGGAAGACGACCCACGCGATCACCGCTGTGAGCACGCCCTCGGCGTTGAGCAAGAGGGATGCGCCGGAGGCGGGCATCGACGACAGGCCCGCCATCAGGAGCACCGGTCCGGCGATGCCGCCCGCGGCGACCGCACCTGCGAGCCACGGCACCTCGTGGCGCGGAAGGTGGACGCGCGGCGCCCGCCGCACGACCCGCCATGCGCTCATGCCGAGGCCCGCGCCGATGTAGAGGAGCCCGGCCAGCAGCCACGGGCTGACCTCGCCCAGCAGCAGCTTCGCCAGCGGCGCGCTGGCCCCGAACAGCGCCGCGGCGAGCAGAGCCGCGCGGACGCCGGCGTTTCGCAGGCCGCGCGAGGAGTCGGTCACCCGCACATCCTCCCGCACGCCGTCGCCCCCCGCCCCGCCCGCCGTCGCCCTCTCTCTCGCGCTCGGCAGGGGGGTCGGAGGGCCTGTGAATGTGCTTCACGCGTGAAGTACATTCGGCGCATGGACGACGGGGCCCAGGTTCGGCCGCTGACCGCCGAGGAGGAGGCATTCCTCAGCGCGCTGGCGCGCGTGGTCGTCTACACGCCCCGGGCCTTCGCCGCGGACCTCGGTCGCGCCCATGGGTTCGGGATGAGCGAGTACTTCACGCTCATGCACCTGTCCGAGGCGCCCGGCGCCCGCCTGCGCATGGGTGACCTCGCCGCCGAGAGCGCGCTGAGCCTCGCCGCCGTGACCCGCGTCGTCACCGTGCTCGAGGCGAAGGGTCTCGTCGAGCGGCAGCCGTGCCTCTCCGACGGGCGCGGGCACGAAGCCGTCCTGACCGAGGCGGGCCGTTCCCGCCTCGGTCAGGTGCGCCCGGCGATGGTCGCGAGCGTGCGACGCCGGATGTTCGACAAGCTGGTCGGCATCGACCTCGAGCCGGTCACCGAGGCCATGGCCCGGATGAGCACGGACGACTGAGCGCACGAGAGACGAGGATCCGTGTCCACCACAGCACCCGGCGTCAGCGAGTACGACCGCTTCGGCCCCTGGATCGACGAGGTCCGCACGCCCGACGACGTCCCCCGCCTCTTCCGCGACCACCCGCTCGACCTGGCGGCCGCCAGGCTCGTCCTCAAGGTGCCCCGGAACATCGCACGCCGCGACGCCACCCCGGACATGGACCTCTACGACCACCTGCTCGTGCTCGACGACGTCGGTCTCACGGTGCTGACGCGGCGCGGTGCGGAGGCCGTGGCCTGGCGGGGTGCCGTCGCCCCCGGCGAGTACGACGCCGCGATCGTGCGGGCGGCCGATGTGGTCGCGATCCGCGACGTCGTGAGCATCCTCGACGGGCGGCTGTCGGTGCACGCGCACGACGGCGCGGTGCTGTCGGTCAGGTACAACGGCTCCGGCCGGGCGAACGTCGAACGCCTGGTCACGGGCCTGCGGGAGGTTGCTGCGACGCGGCCGGCGAGCCGGGTGGGCGCGGCCCTGCGGGCTGCGGGGGAGGCGGCGGCCGCCGGTCTCGGCTCGCTGGACCCGGGCAGCGACGACCTCGCGCTCGCGAGCGACTTCCGCGACCTCGCCCGCCAGAACCCCGGCCTCGTCGCGTGGACGTGCCACGGCCGCGCCGCCCTCGCCCCCCGAGCGGCCGGCGTCGCGGGCGTCGCCAGGCGTGTGCTGCTCGGCGTCTCGCCGATGACGCTGCACGGCGCGATCGTGGCCGGCGACGGCGCCGCCCTGGAGGTGCTGGGCCGGCACGACTGGCTCGTCCGCGGTCGCGCGCCGGTCCACTCCAGCTCGCGCCTCGCGCTCCCGTTGAGCGCTCCGGACCGGGTCGACGTCGTCGCGCACCCCGAGTACCGCGGCGTCGCCGTCGTGCGCATCGGGGCGGGTGCGGCCACGCTGGAGCTTGCCGTCCCCGAGGGCTCGGCGGCGCACTGCCTCTTCGCGGCGAGCGCGGGCACCGGGACCGCCTCGACGCCGATGCCGGGCGCGTTCGCCCCGATGGACAGGGGCGCGTGACGACCTCGTCGTGGATGGCGTGACGAGGTCGTCGTGGGCGGCTCGCGAGATCGCGCAGACCTGGCCCGGCTCCACCCGGGGACGGCCGACGGCCGGTAGCGCCCCCTAATAGCGCTGCCGGCCGTCGTGCTTCGAGCGTAGGTGCTCCGCACCCCCGCCCGCGCCGCTGTACCCCCACCCCACCCCCGCCCCGCCCCACCCCGCCTCACCCCGCCCCCGTCTTCTGGTGAGCGCTGCCATCTGACGTGAGTGCTGCCGTCTTGACGGCAGCACTCACGTCAGATGGCAGCGCTCACCAGAAGGGTGGGAAGGGTGGGGCGCGGGTGGGGTGGCGCGGGTTGGGGGGGTTGGGGGGCGCGGGATGTGGGGAGCGGCGAATCGGTTCGACGAATCTGGACGTTACATTCCGGTCACGATGGCTTGCGCCGTGCTCGATGGCATCGCTACTGTCGAACCGGTTCGCCAAAGGAGGCACAGTGGCCACGATCGGAGACGTCGCTCGCGTCGCGGGTGTGTCGCGGAGCACGGCGTCGTACGCGCTGTCCGGGAAGCGGTCCATCTCCGACGAGGTCCGCCAGCGCGTCGTCGACGCGGTCCGGGAGCTCGGCTACACGCCCAACGCGGGCGCGCGGGCTCTTGCCACCTCGCAGACCATGGTGATCGGCCTCCTTGCGCAGTTCATGGAGGACGAGTTCGCGCCGGCGATGCTCCAGTACATCCTCGGCGTCTCCAACAGTGCCCGGGAGCTCGGCTACGACATCCTGCTCGTCACCGAGCAGGACGGGCCGCGGGCCCTGCGCCGCATCATCGAGTCCCGCATGGTCGACGGCGTCGTTCTCCTCAACGTCGCCGAGGATGACGAGCGGCTCCCGGTCCTGCGGACGTCAGGTCACCCCGCCGCCCTCGTCGGGCTCCCGGGCGACTGCGCCGGGGTCGACGTCTTCGACCTCGACTTCGAGGACGCCGGCCGCCTCATGGTCGAGCGGCTGTACCGCCTCGGCCACCGCGAGCTCGTCCTCGTCTCCCAGCCGCAGCACGTCGTCGAGCGCGGCGGCGCCTATGTGTGGCGCCTCCAGAACGCGGCGATCGAGCAGGCCCGGCTGCGCGGCGTCGTCCTGCACGCGGTCGCTGCCGCGGCGAGCCAGCCCGCCGTCGGGCGCGAGCTGAGCGCGCTCCTGGACGCCCACCCGGCGGCCACGGGCCTCCTGCTGAACAACGAGGCCGCGGCCGCGGCGCTGCCGACCGTCCTGCACGAGCGCGGGCTGCGCACGCCGGAGGACCTCTCCGTCATCGGCCGCTACTCCGACGAGTTCGCCCGTACTTTCTCCCTGCCGTTCTCCTCGGTCGAGAGCGCGCCGGACCGGCTGGGCCGGATGGCGGTGCGTCAGCTCGTCCGTCGCATCGAGAAGGCCAGCGCCGACGAGCCCCACATCGTGCGGTTCGTCGCACCCGAGCTCGTGGACCGGGGGAGCGTCGCTCCGCCGCCCACGACACCGAGTCGTCGCCGCTGACGTTGCGGCCACGGCAACCCGAGCCCGACGACACCCCCTAAGTCGTCGGTCTGTCAAAGGAGGATCAGCAATGATGCGACACCTCAAGGTCAGGCGCGCGGCTGTCGCGAGCCTGTCCGTGCTCGTGCTGGCCGGAGCGACTGCCTGCTCCGGCAGCGACGGCGGCGACGGCGACGGCGGCACGGCAGACCCGGGTGCGGGCGGCGGCACGTACACCTGGTGGGACCCGTACCCGCAGCACGAGAAGGGCTCTGACTGGGCCGAGCGCGTCCAGTCGTGCGGCGACCAGGCCGGCGTCACCATCGAGCGCACCGCCTACGACACGACGGCCCTGACGAACCAGGCGCTGCTCGCGGCGCAGGAGGGCACTGCGCCCGACATCATCCTGATCGACAACCCGGCCGTCTCCACCCTGGCCGACACCGGGATGCTGACCACGATGGACGAGCTGGGCTTCGACACCGGTGCCTTCGACGAGAACCTGCTGGCCGCCGGCGTCGTCGACGGGGACGCCTACGGCATCCCGATCGGGGCGAACACGCTCGCCCTCTACTACAACAAGACCATCCTCGACGCCGCGGGCGTCGACCCGGCCTCGATCACGGACTGGGCGTCGCTGAACGATGCACTCGCCGCCGTCAAGGCCGCCGGCAGCACCGGCATCACCTTCGCGGCGATCGGCACCGAAGAAGGCTCGTTCCAGTTCCTGCCCTGGTTCTGGGGCGCCGGCGCGGACCTGAAGGAGCTCGACTCCCCGCAGGCCGTCGAGTCGCTCCAGCTCTGGACCGACTGGCTGGCCAAGGGGTACGCGCAGCAGTCGGCCCTGACCAACTCCCAGAACACCACGTGGGAGGAGTTCCTCACCGGCACGTTCGCGTTCGCCGAGAACGGCACGTGGCAGGTCAACAGTGCTGCCGAGGCGGACTTCCCGACCGGCATCATCCAGATCCCCGCCCGTGACGGCGGTGGCGCGCCCGCCCCGACCGGCGGCGAGTTCATCGTGGCCCCCGTGCAGGACGACACCGCCCGCTACGACGTCACGAAGAAGATCGTCGAGTGCATGACGACGCCCGAAGGCCTCGTCCAGACGGCCACCACCTTCGCGTACTACATCCCGCCGACGGCGGACGGCCAGGACGCGCTCCTGGCGGAGAAGGCCGACCTGGAGCCGTGGGTCGGGGCCGTGCGCGACGCGAAGGGCCGGACCAGCGACGGCCTCGGCACCGACTACCCGCTGATCTCCGAGCAGCTGTGGACCGCGGTGCAGAGCGCCCTCTCCGGGGCTGCATCGCCGGACCAGGCCCTCGCCGACGCCCAGGCGGCCGCGGAGAGCGCGACGTCCTGAACCCTGCGGCCCGCAGGGACCGGGCCGGTCGACGACCGGCCCGGTCCCTGGGCCCCCGCACGCCTGCCCGACCACGGAACGTAGGGACCACCTCATGACCACCATCTCGCCCTCGGCGGCCCGCGCCGGGACGTCCGGCGGAGCACGGGCGCCACGCACCGCGCCCCCGGCGCCCGCGCGGGTGCGCATGCGCCGGCCGCGCCGGCAGCAGTGGACGGCGCTTGCCTTCGCCGCGCCGCTGCTCGTCTACCTGGCCGTGTTCTACGCCTACCCGCTGCTGCGGAACATCGACCTGAGCGTCCACGACTACACGATCCGGGCCTTCGTGAAGGGGAACGCGGAGTTCGTCGGCCTCGAGAACTTCGGCGACGTGCTCCACTCGCCGACGTTCCCGGTTGCGCTGCGGAACACCGCGATCTTCGTGCTGGTGTCGCTCGTCTTCCAGTACGCCATCGGGCTGGCGCTGGCCGTCTTCTTCCGCGGCTCGTTCCGGCTGTCGGCCGTGCTGCGGGGGATGTTCCTGGTCCCGTGGTTGCTCCCGCTCATCGTCTCGGCGTCGACGTGGGCCTGGATGCTGAATAGCGACAACGGCATCGTGAACTCGGTGCTGGAGGCGTTCGGCGTCGGGCAGATCAACTGGTTGACCGACCCGCAGATGGCGATCTGGTCCGTGACGGTGGCGAACATCTGGCTCGGCATCCCGTTCAACCTCGTGATCCTGTACTCGGGCCTGCAGGGCATCCCCGAGGAGGTCTACGAGGCGGCCTCGATCGACGGCGCGAACGCCTGGCAACGGTTCTGGCGGATCACCTTCCCGCTGCTGCGCCCGGTGTCTGCGATCACGCTGCTGCTCGGCTTCATCTACACGCTGAAGGTCGTCGACGTGATCTGGATCATGACGAACGGCGGGCCGGCGAACACGTCGACGACGCTCGCCGTCTGGTCCTACCGCGAGGCGTTCGGCACCGGGCAGCCCGACTTCTCACCCGCGGCGACCGTCGGCAACCTGCTGATCGTGATCGCCCTGGCCATCGGCCTGGTCTACATCCAGCTGCAGCGCAGGGAGGAGCGAACCCGATGAAGCGCACCGCTACCGCACCGTGGAAGACCGCGCTCGGCGTCGTCTTCACCGCCGTGATGCTCTTCCCGGTCTACTGGATGCTCAACGTGTCCCTCACGCGGACGCAGGACCTGCGCAAGGACCCGCCGCAGATCATCCCGACCCACCCCACCCTCGAGGGCTTCGAGGCCGTCTTCCGCCAGCAGCTGCCCCAACCTCGGCACGAGCCTCGTGGTGGGCCTGGGCTGCGTCGCGCTCACGCTCGTGATCGCCGCGCCGGCGGGCTACGCGATCGCGCTCCTGAAGCTGCGCGGGCGGCGGGCGCTCAACTTCCTGCTGCTGGTCGCGCAGATGATCCCCGCGGTCGTCATGGCGATGGGGTTCTACGCGATCTACGTGCGCCTGGGCGTCCTGAACTCGTTGCCGGGCCTGATCGTCGCCGACTCCACTGTCGCGGTGCCCTTCGGCGTCCTGCTCTTCACCGCGTTCATGGCGGGCATCCCCAAGGAGATGGTCCAGGCCGCGACGATCGACGGCGCCGGCACGGTCCGCGTCTTCCGCTCGATCGTGCTGCCGATGAGCCGCAACTCGGTCCTGACCGTCTCGCTGTTCGCGTTCCTGTGGGCGTGGTCGGACTTCATCTTCGCCTCGACGCTGAACCGCAACGGCGACCTCATCCCGATCACGCTCGGCATCTACAACTACATCGGGAACAACACCACGCAGTGGAACGCGATCATGGCCACGGCGGTCGTGGCCTCCGTTCCCGCGGCGGTGCTGCTCGTCGTCGCGCAACGGTACGTCGCCGCAGGCGTCACCGCCGGCGCAGTGAAGGACTGACCCGTGACCGACACAGCTCTCGCCGTCCGTCCGGCCGGTGGGGCGCCGCCCGACGCCGCGGCGCGCCCGGTCGTGCCCGCCCGGCCTGGTCGGCGTGGTGCCGGCCTCACCGAGCTCACGCTCGACCCCGCCGGCTTCTGGGGCCGCCGTCAGGCGACCAACGCGGCCGCGACGCTCGACCACTGCCTCGCGTGGATGGAGCGCCTCGGCTGGCTCGCCAACTTCGACCGCGTCGCCGACGCCGCGACCGGGGGTCCGCGTCCCGGCTGGCAGTTCTCCGACTCCGAGGTCTACAAGCTCATGGAGGCGCTCGCCTGGGAGCACGGCCGCACGGGATCGGCGCACGCCGCCGACCTGCTCGAGCGGCTGACGGCGCGCATCGGCGCGGCGCAGGACGAGGACGGGTACCTGAACACCTGCTTCGGCCACGCCGGGCAGGCCCCCCGCTACAGCGACCTCGAGGAGGGGCACGAGCTGTACTGCACGGGCCACCTGCTCCAGGCGGCCGTCGCCAGGGTCCGGACCCATGGTGCGGACGCGCTCGTCGCCATCGCGCGGCGGGCCGCCGACCAGGTGTGCCGGGAGTTCGGGCCCGGTGGCCGCGAGGCGGTCTGCGGGCACCCCGAGATCGAGCTCGGTCTGGTCGAGCTCGGCCGGGCGCTCGGTGAGCCGCGCTACGTGGAGCAGGCGCGTCTCTTCGTGGAGCGCCGCGGCCACGGGCTGCTCGGCCGTGTGCCGCTCCAGGGCCCCGCGTACTTCCAGGACGACGTGCCCGTGCGCGACGCGGACGCCTGGCGGGGGCACGCGGTGCGGGCGCTGTACCTGAGCGCCGCGGCCGTCGACGTCGCGGTGGACGGCGGCGACGACGGGCTCGTCGACGCCGTGCGGCGCCAGTGGGACCGGTCCGTGGAGCGCCGCACGTACCTGACGGGCGGCATGGGCTCGCGGCACCAGGACGAGGGCTTCGGTGAGGACTGGGAGCTGCCCGCGGACCGTGGCTACTGCGAGACGTGCGCGGGTGTCGCGTCGGTGATGGTGAGCTGGCGTCTCTTCCTGGCGACGGGCGACGTGCGGTACGCCGACCTCATGGAGCGCACGTTCTACAACGTGGTCGCCACGTCGCCCGACGAGCGCGGGACCGCGTTCTTCTACGCCAACCCGCTCCAGCAGCGCGTGGCCGGGGGTGGTGTCCGGGCTGACGAGGAGAACCCGCGCGCCGAGGGCGGTACGCGGGCGCCCTGGTTCGAGGTGTCGTGCTGTCCGACGAACGTGGCGCGCACCCTCGCGAGCTGGCACACCTACGCGGTCGCGGTCGACGACGACACCGTCGAGCTGCTCCAGTACGCGGCGGGTGACCTGCAGGTCGGGCTGGCGGCTGGCGGCGTCGTCGGCCTGCGGGTGTCGACCGGCTACCCGCTCGACGGCGTCGTGCGCGTGGAGGTGCTGGCGGCGCCCGAGCGGCGCGTTGCCCTGCGGCTGCGCGTGCCGTCCTGGGCGGCGGGCGCGACGCTCGACGACGGCGGCGCCGTGGCGGACGTCGGGCCGGGTTGGGCCGTGGTCGAGCGTGTGCTGCGACCGGGCGACGTCGTGGTGCTGAGCCTGCCCGTCGCTCCGCGGCTGACGTGGCCGGACCCGCGGGTGGACGCCGTGCGCGGCTGCGTGGCCGTCGAGCGCGGGCCTGTCGTGCTGTGCCTGGAGTCCGTCGACCTCCCCGACGGCGTGCCGATCGAGGAGGTCGCCGTCGTGGGATCGCCGGTGGACGAGGGCCCGGGTGCCCGCGTCCACGCGGTCCGGCGGCGCCTGGCCGACGGCGTCCCGGCCGCCGGGCTCACCGGCACCTTCCGGGCGGAGCCGCCGGGCGCGGTGGCGGAGGAGCCCCTGGACCTCCGTCTCATCCCGTACCACGCGTGGGCCGAGCGCGGCCCCGCGACCATGAGGGTGTTCCTGCCCCTGGCCGAAGGAGCGGCGCGATGATGCCCGATGCAGTGACGTCGGACGGCGACGGGCGGCCGTCGGTGCCCGTGTTCGAGGTGGACGGCGCCCGGGTGGTGTGGCGCGGCGGCGGCGAGACCCTCGTCGTGGAGCCGTGGGGCGCGAACAGCGTCCGGGTGCGGGCGACGCTGAAGCGGGAGATCGACGACCCTGCGTGGGCGCTGCTCCCGGCGTCCGAGGTGGCGACCGAGGTCGTCGTCGACGGCCCCGTGGCGACCCTCACCAACGGTCGCCTGCGGGTGGTGCTGGAGCACACGGAAGAGCTGGCCGAGGTCCTGGGCCACCACCGGTTCCGGTGCGCCGTGAGCTTCCACCGCACGGATGGGGGTGTGCTCTTCCGGGAGCTCGACGTCGGCGGCTCGCTCAACCTGCGCGCGCGTGACCTGCGGCCCCGGCTCGACGGCGACCTCGAGATCACCGCAGCGTTCGAGGCCGACCCGGGCGAGCACCTGACCGGCATGGGGATGTACCAGCAGGACGTGGCGGACCTGAAGGGCTGCACGCTGGAGCTCGCGCACCGCAACTCCCAGGCGAGCGTGCCGTTCGTCCTGTCGAGCGCGGGTTACGGGTTCCTCTGGCACAACCCCGCCGTCGGGCGGGCGACCTTCGCGACCAATCGCACCGAGTGGTACGCGGCGGCGGCCGAGCAGCTCGACTACTGGGTGACGGCCGGGGACACGCCTGCCGAGATCGCCTCGGCGCTCGCCGACGCAACCGGCCATGCGCCGATGATGCCGGAGCGTGGCCTGGGCTTCTGGCAGTCCAAGCTTCGCTACGCCTCCCAGGAGGAGCTGCTCGCCGTCGCGCGCGAGCACGCGGGCCGGGGGCTGCCGCTCGACGTCGTCGTCGCGGACTTCTTCCACTGGCCGCACATGGGGGACTACCGCTTCGACCCCGAGGCGTGGCCCGACCCTGCGGCGATGGTGCGCGAGCTCACGGGCCTCGGTGCCGAGCTGATGGTCTCGGTGTGGCCGCAGGTCGCGTTCGACTCGGAGAACTACGCCGAGCTCGCGCGCCGCAACTTCCTGGTGCGGGCCGAGCGGGGCATGGACGTGCACATGGCGTTCGAGGGACCGAGCGCGTTCCTCGACGTGACCGACCCGGCCGCGCGCGCGTGGCTGTGGGAGACGTGCCGGCGCAACTACTTCGACGCCGGCGTCCGGACCTTCTGGCTGGACGAGGCAGAGCCCGAGTACGGCGTCTACGACTTCGACAACTACCGGTACCACGCGGGCCCGGGTCGCAAGGTCGGGAACCTGTACCCGCAGCACTTCGCGCGGGCGTTCTTCGAGGGCCAGCAGGCGGCCGGCCAGGACGACGTCGTCAACCTCGTGCGGTGCGCGTGGGCCGGGAGTCAGCGGTACGGCGCGCTGGTGTGGTCCGGCGACGTCCACTCGACGTTCGCGGACCTGCGCCGGCAGGTCACCGCGGGGATCCACCTGGGTGTGGCCGGCATCCCGTGGTTCACCACGGACATCGGTGGGTTCCACGGGGGTGACCTGGACGACCCCGGGTTCGCCGAGCTGCTCGTGCGCTGGTTCCAGTTCGGGGCCTTCAGCCCGGTCATGCGCCTGCACGGGGACCGACGGCCGTTCCACGACGTGACCGCGGTCGATGGCGCCCGCCGCTTGCGCTCGGGCGGGCCCAACGAGGTGTGGAGCTTCGGCGCGGAGGCGTACGAGATCCTCACGGGGCTCCTGGCGCTGCGCGAGCGGCTCCGGCCGTACACGCGCCGCCTCATGCGGGAGGCACACGTCGACGGGCAGCCGGTGATGCGGGGGCTCTTCCACGAGTTCCCGGCGGACCCGGTGGCCTGGGGCGTCGCCGACCAGTACATGTTCGGCGGGGATGTCCTCGTCGCGCCGGTGGTGCAGGCCGGGGCGACGTCGCGCCGCGTCTACCTCCCGGCCGGCACCCGCTGGACCGACGCCCGCACGGGCGAGGTGGCCGACGGCGGCGCGTGGGTCGTCGCGGACGCGCCACTGGCGCACGTCCCCGTGTACGTGCCTGCAACCGCGTCGCCGGAGGTGGTCGCGGCCCTGCGCCCGGCCGACTGAGCGTCGTCGGCCTAGTCACCCCCCCCGCCCGCCTCTCCCGCCGAACGCTGCTCCCGCCTCTCCCGCCGAGCGCTGCTTCTGAACGTGAGTGCTGCCGTCTTGACGGCAGCACTCACGTCAGATGGCAGCGCTCGCGGAAGGGGGGGTCGCATCATCATCGGACGGGACGGCTCGGTCCGTTCCTCGACGGCGGCCGTCCGGCCAGTGGCTATGCTCCGCAGCAGTGCAACGGCGGCGCGACGAGGAGGAGGCAGCCGTGGCCGCGACGCCGCAGGGCAAGCCGAACATCCGAGTCGTCGCCTCCCGCGCGGGCGTCTCCCCGATGACGGTCTCGCGCGTCCTCAACGACTCCCCGAAGGTGCTCCCGGACACGCGCGAGCGGGTCCTCGCCGTCATCAGCGAGCTGAACTACCGGCCCAACGGGGCTGCCCGGGCGCTGGCCACGCAGCGCACCCGGCGCATCGGCGTCCTCGTCGACAGCGTCTCGGAGTACGGGCCCACGAGCACCCTGCGGGCCATCGAGCTCGCTGCGCGCGAGGCCGGCTACTCGGTCACCTCGGTCTCGATCCGCGACGAGGCCCACCTGACGCCCGAGGAGTCCGTCGCGCACCTCACGGACCAGGGCGTGGAGGCGATCTGCGTCGTTGCGCCGCGCTCGTCGTCGGTCTCGGCGATCCGCAAGATCGACGTCGGCGTCCCGGTCCTGGTCGTCAAGGGGGAGCGTGACGCGGCGTTCCTCACGGTCACGGTGGACCAGAACGCGGGCACCGTCCTCGCCGTCGACCACCTGGCGGGCCTCGGTCACGAGGACGTGCTGCACCTCGCCGGGCCGCTCGACTGGCTCGACGCGCGCAGCCGGGAGCGCGCCTTCCACGCGCGCGCGGCGTCGTGGGGGATGCGCGAGCGCCCGATCGTCGTCGGCGACTGGACGTCGGACTTCGGGTACGACTTCGCGCGCGGCCTGACGACCATGCCGGAGTACACGGCGATCTTCGCCGCGAACGACGAGATGGCGCTCGGCGTGATCCACGGGTTGCACGAGAACGGGATCCGGGTCCCGCAGGACATGAGCGTCGTGGGCTTCGACGATCTGCCGATGACGCGGCACTTCCTGCCGCCGCTGACGACGGTTCGGCAGGACTTCCACGCGCTGGGCCGGACGGCGGTCGAGGTGGTCCAGGCGGCGATCGAGGGGCACCAGATCCCGCAGCGGACGAAGATCCCGGCCGAGCTCGTCGTCCGCGAGTCGTCCGCACCGCCCCGGGGTGCCCGGTGACGGCCGGGCCTGCGGCGTCGGGCCCTGCGACGCCCGCCCCGGCGGTCGCTCCGCTCGTCGAGATGCGGGGTATCTCGATCGCGTTCGAGGGCGTCCCCGTGCTGACCGACGTCGACCTGCGGCTCTTCCCCGGTGAGGTGCACTCGCTGATGGGGGAGAACGGCGCGGGCAAGTCCACCCTGGTCAAGGCGCTGAGCGGCGTGTACGCCGTCGACGCCGGCACGCTCGCCATCGGCGGCGAGGCGTTGCGCATCCGCGGGGTGGCCGATGCGCAGAAGGCGGGGGTCGCCGCCGTCCACCAGGAGCTGGGCCTGTGCGGCAACCTCACGGTCGGCGAGAACGTCATGCTCGGCAACGAGGTGCGCGGGCGGTGGGGCATCGACTGGCGGCGCACCCACGCGACGGCGCGGGAGACCCTCGCGGAGCTGGGCCTGCAGGACCTGGACCCGCGTCAGCCGCTGGACCTGCTCCCGCCGGCCGCGCAGCGCCTCGTCGCGGTGGCGCGTGCGATGGTGGCGCGGCCGCGCGTGCTGGTGCTGGACGAGCCGACGTCGAGCCTGGACCAGGGCGAGGTGGCGCGGCTCTTCGCCGTGATCCGCCGGCTGCGGGGGTTGGGCGTGGCGATCGTCTTCGTCTCGCACTTCCTCGAGCAGGTCTACGCGATCAGCGACCGCATCACGATCCTGCGCGATGGCCGCCTGGTGGGGGAGTTCGTGCCGGACGACCTGGACCGGGCCGAGCTCATCTCCAAGATGTTCGGCACGGACATCGCGAGCCTCCAGGCGATCGGGTCGCAGCGCCGCGAGCACCGGCGCGAGCCGACGGGCCCGCCGGTGTACCGCGCGGTCGGGCTGGGCCGGCGCGGCATGTTCGCGCCGACCAACGTCGAGCTGTACGCGGGGGAGATCGTCGGGCTCGCGGGGCTGCGCGGGTCGGGTCGCACCGAGCTTGCGCTGCTGCTGGGCGCGGCGGAGGCGCGCGACGTCGGGCAGACGTGGGTCGCGGGGCGGCAGGCCCCGATCTCCGGCCCGCGCGCGGCCTTGCGGCACCGCATCGCGCTGCTGAGCGACGAGGGGCACGACGGCGGCGTCGTCGGCGAGCTGACCGTGCGCGAGAACCTGCTCCTGGCGCTGCAGGCGCTGCGCGGCTGGACCCACCCGCTCTCCCGGCAGGAGGAGCAGTCGCTCGTCGCGTCCTACCTCGAGGCATTCCGGATCACGCCGGCGGACCCGGGCATGCGCGCCAAGCAGCCTCTCCGGCGGGAACAAGCGCAAGCTCGCGCTGGCGATGTTCCATGCGACCCGCCCGCGCGTGCTGATCCTCGACGAGCCGGCGGCGGGTGCGGACGTGGCCTCGCGGGTGGAGATCCTGCGGCAGGTCGCGCGGTCGGCGACCGAGGGGATGGCGGTCGTCTTCATCTCCTCCGAGCTGGAGGACGTGGTCCGGCTCAGCGACCGGATCATCGTGCTGAAGGACCGCAGCAAGATCGGCGAGGTCAGCAACGGGCCCGCGATCAGCGCGGACACCATCATCGAGATGATCGCCGCCGACGGCCGCGTCGACGACTGACGAGGGCGGGCCCCCAGGGCCCTCGCGGCCCGATGCACAACTGTGACCTGCGCCCCGGGCAAACCCCTTGACCGGCCCCGTGGTATCGGTAACATTCCGCGTGTTAGCGCTACCACGAAGCGCAGGGCGGGACGGGACGGCGCGGGGCAGGCGCCCGACCTTGGTCGATGCGGACCCGGCACGTCGTGCCGCGCCGCGAACAGAGAACACGTGCAGTCGCGCCGGACATCGACGTCTCGGCGCCTCTCAAGGAGGAGATGCATGTTCCGAACGAAGACGTGGGCCGCGGGTGCGGCCCTGGCCGCAGCGCTGTCCCTGGCGCTGGTCGGCTGCTCCGGCGGCGACGACGACGCCGACTCGTCACCCGCCGAGGGCGGTGGCGGCGGGGGCGACATGGTCGCCGTCGGCTTCGTCGCCGTCGGCCCGGAGGGCGGCTGGCGGGCCGCCAACGAGCAGAACATCCAGGACACGTTCACCAAGGACGCCGGGTTCGACCTGCGCTACGCGCCGGCGACCAACCTGGACCAGAAGTCGCAGATCGACGCCTTCACGTCGTTCGTCGACGAGGGCGTGGACGTGATCCTGCTGTCCGCGACCGAGGGCTCCGGCTGGGAGGACTCGCTCACGCGTGCGCAGGAGGCCGAGATCCCGGTCATCCTCATCGACCGCGGCATCGAGCCCGACGACGCCAGCCTGTACGTCACCCGCATCGCGCCGGACAACTTCGTCGTCGCGCAGGGTGTCGCCAACTGGGCCCTGGAGGCCCTGCCCGACGGCGGCACCTACTTCACGCTCGAGGGCCCGGCCGGCGTCGGCGTCGTCAACGAGCGCAACCGCGGCTGGGACGACGTGATGGCGGACCACCCGGAGTTCGTGAAGGTCGGCGCGCAGACGGCGAACTGGTCGACCGAGGAGGCCAAGAGCGTCTTCGAGACGGTCCTGCGGGCCAACAACAACGACATCAAGCTCGTCTTCGCGCAGAACGACGAGATGGGCCTCGGTGCCGCCCTGGCCGTCGAGGAGGCCGGGCTGACCCCGGGCGAGGACGTCATGATCGCCACGATCGACGGCACGAAGCCGGCGCTCGAGGCCCTCGCAGCCAGCCGGCTCAGCTTCGTCGCCGAGTACAACCCGCTGTTCGGCGAGACCGCCGTCGACGTCGTCAACAAGGTTCTTGCCGGCGAGTCCGTCGAGTCGTACATCATCGTCCCCAGCACCACGTTCGACTCGCCCCAGGCGGCCGAGGACGCCCTGCCCGACCGCCAGTACTGAGGCAGTGAGCTGACCAGCCTCGGCGTGCCGCCGGCCCCATCGGCCGGCGGCACGCCGAGGCACGGACGAGAGACGAGGACGTGATGACAGCAGCACCACCGATCGTCGAGATGCGTGGGATCTCCGTGGAGTTCCCGGGCGTCAAGGCGCTCGACGGCGTGGACTTCCGACTGCTCCCCGGCGAGGTCCACTCGCTCATGGGGGAGAACGGCGCGGGGAAGTCCACCCTCATCAAGGCGCTCACCGGCGTCTACAAGATCGACTCCGGGTCGATCGTCGTGCGCGGGGAGCAGCGACGCTTCCACGGCACCGCCGACGCGCAGGCGGCGGGCATCTCCACCGTGTACCAGGAGGTCAACCTGTGCGCGAACCTCACGATCGGTGAGAACGTCATGCTCGGGCACGAGGTGCGCGGGCCCCTCGGGATCAACTGGCGCGCCACGAACCGCGCGGCCACGCAGGCCCTGGCGCGGCTCGGCCTCGGCGACCTGGACCCGCGCCGCCCGCTCGCCAGCATCTCGATCGCGCTGCAGCAGCTGGTCGCGATCAGCCGCGCGATGGCGACCGACGCCTCCGTCCTGATCCTCGACGAGCCCACCTCGAGCCTGGACGCCGCCGAGGTCGCCCAGCTCTTCGACGTCGTGCGGCGCCTGCGTGACGCCGGCGTCGCCATCCTCTTCGTCTCGCACTTCCTCGACCAGGTCTACGCGATCAGCGACCGCATCACGGTCCTGCGCAACGGCCGCTACCAGGGCGAGTACCTGACACGGGACCTGCCGCGGGCCCAGCTCATCGCCACGATGATCGGCAAGGACCTCGAGGCCCTCGCCTCCCTGGAGTCCACCCGGGAGGCCCGCACCGCCGCCCGCGACGACGCGCCCCTGCTGCGCGCCGAGGGCATCGGGCGGAAGGGCTCCATCGAGCCCACCGACCTGGCGATCCACCGCGGTGAGGTGGTCGGGCTGGCGGGGCTCCTCGGATCGGGGCGCACGGAGCTGGCCCGGCTGCTCTACGGCGCGGACCGCGCGGACAGCGGCACCCTCACGCTCGACGGGCGGCGGGTCGCGCTGACCAGCCCCGTCGTCGGGCTCGACCACCACATCGCGTTCTCCACGGAGAACCGCCGGGACGAGGGGATCGTCGGGGACCTCACGGTCCGCGACAACGTCATCCTCGCCGTGCAGGCCAAGCGCGGGTGGGCGCGTCCGCTGTCCCGGCGGGAGCAGGACGAGATCGTCGGGCGCTACATCGAGCGCCTGGGCATCCGGCCCGCGAACCCCAACATGCCCGCGGCCAACCTCTCGGGCGGCAACCAGCAGAAGGTGCTGCTGGGCCGGTGGCTCGCCACCGAGCCCGAGGTGCTGATCCTCGACGAGCCGACGCGCGGCATCGACGTCGGCGCCAAGGCCGAGATCCAGGACGCGGTCACGACGCTCGCGGCCGACGGCGTCGCCGTCGTCTTCATCTCCTCCGAGCTGGAGGAGGTGGTCCGCATCAGCGACCGCATCGTCGTCCTCAAGGACCGCGCGAAGATCGGGGAGATCGTCAACGGCCCCGACGTCACCGCCCAGCAGGTCGTGGACCTCATCGCCGCCCACGGCGACGGTCCGCCCGACGGCGCCGACCCCGGCGCCCCGAGCACGGAAGGGGAGTCGGCCGCGTGAACGCCGCCACCACACGCCCGGCCCCGTCGTCGCCGAGCCCCACCACCGGCCTCGGCGCGCGGGTCGCCGAGCTCGCCCGCCGGCCCCTCGTCTGGGGCGTGCTGGCGATCGTCCTGCTGCTCGTCGTCAACCTCCTCAAGGACCCGACGTACCTCGCGATCCGCGTGAGCCCCAGCGGCAACCTCGCCGGCAACGTGCTGGACATCCTGCGCGCCTCGGCGCCCGTCCTGATGGTTGCGACCGGCATGGCGCTGGTCATCGCCACCGCCGGCATCGACCTGTCCGTCGGGTCGGTCATGGCCGTGGCCGGCGCCGCGTCGATGGAGTACCTGCAGAGTGCCGGGACGTCGTCGTCGGCCGGGGCTGCGCTGGCCGCGGTCGGCCTGTCCGTGCTGCTCGGGGCCGCGGTCGGCACCGTCAGCGGCCTCCTCGTCGCGTACGTGGGGCTGCAACCGTTCATCACGACGCTCGTCATGATGCTGGCCGGACGCGGCCTGGCGAAGGTCATCACGTCCGGTCAGAACACGACCGCCACGAACGCGGACTTCCGGTGGATCGCGAACGGTCACGTCGCCGGGTTCCCCGTGGTGTTCGTGATCGCCGTCGCGATCGTGCTGCTGATCATCGCCGTCGTCCGGCGCAGCGCGCTCGGCATGATGATCGTGTCGATCGGCATCAACCCGCGGGCCAGCCGCATGGCGGGCATCAAGCCTGCCGGCCTGCTCATCACCGTCTACGCGCTCAGCGGGGCGCTGGCGGCCGTCGCCGGCATCTTCGCCGTGTCGAGCGTGATGACCGTCGACGTCTCCCAGACCGGCTACCAGCTGGAGATGGACGCGATCCTCGCCGTCGTCGTCGGCGGCGGGTCGCTCGCGGGCGGCAAGTTCTCGATGGGCGGGGCCGCCGTCGGCGCGCTGCTCATCGCGACGCTGGACAAGACGGTGGTGTTCCTCGGCGTGCCCTCGTCGGCGACGCCGGCGTTCAAGGCGGTCGTCATCCTCGCCCTGTTCCTGCTGCAGTCCGACACGGTGCGCGGCACGCTCCGCCGACGACGACCAAGCGCGGTCACCCCCGCCGAGGTCGCGGACGCCGCCGAGCCGGTGGGGAGCGTGTCGGCATGAGCGTCCTGACCCCCGACGCCCCCGTCGCCCCGTCCGCCGACCGCCGGCCCGCCCTGCGCGGCCTGCTCGGCCGGGCCGGTGCCCTCTGGCGCGCGAGCGCCTCCGTCCTGCCGACGATGGCGGCCGTCGTGATCTTCATCGCGATGATCGTCTACGGCGAGACCGCCTACGGCCGGATCGTGCAGTACTCGACGATGTCGAACCTGCTGATCAACAACGCGCACCTCGTCATCGTCGCCGTCGGCATGACGATGGTGATCATCAGCGGGCGGGGCGGCATCGACCTGTCGGTGGGCGCCGTCATCGCGTTCTCCAGCGTGTCCGGCGTCCTGCTGGCGAACGCCGGCTGGAACCCGTGGCTCGTCATGGTGCTCATGGTCGCCATCGGCACGCTCTTCGGTCTGGCGTCCGGTGTGCTCATCCAGTACTTCAACGTGCAGCCGTTCATCGCGACGCTCGCCATGATGTTCCTGGCCCGCGGCCTGGCGTCGACGCTCAGCACCAAGCCCGAGCGGCTCGCCGACGACTCGCCCATCCGGAGCATCGGCGACGTCACCAAGGTGATCGACGGCCCCAAGGTGAACGACCTGATGGTGACGCCGGGCGTCGGGATCGCGCTCGTCGTCGTGCTGGCGGCGTTCTTCGTGATGCACCGCACGCGGCTGGGCCGGACGATCTACGCGATGGGCGGGTCGCGGCAGTCGGCGGCCCTCATGGGTCTGCCGGTGAAGCGCACCATCCTCACGATCTACACGGTGAGCGGCTCGCTCTCGGGCCTCGCCGCCGTCGTGTACACGTCACGCCTCGGGATCGCGCAGAACATCACCGGACTCGGCTGGGAGCTGGACGCAATCGCGGCGACCGTCATCGGCGGCACGCTCCTGAGCGGCGGCGCCGGGTACGTCCTCGGCTCGGTCGTGGGCGCGCTCGTGCTGGGCCTGATGAACGTGCTGATCACGCGCGACGGCGGCATCAAGCCCGAGACCACGACGATCATCACCGGCGGCATCCTGCTCGTGTTCGTGCTGCTGCAGCGGGCGATCACGGCGCGCCGACGGGAGTAGGGCCGGTCTGGGGGCCGTCCCGCCAGGGTCGGTGCCGCCGCGGGGACCTCCTCGAACCGCGGCGTCACCGACCCGTCGGCGCAGGTCCGGTCGTCGAACGCTCGACGAGGTGGACCGGGAGCACGGTGCGCAGCGGCGGCTGCAGGCGCCCCTCGATCGCCTCGAGGAGGCGCTCGACGGCGAGGACCCCCGTCTCGTAGAGCGGCTGGTGGACGGTCGTGAGGCGCACGAGGTCCGCCGTCTCGACGTCGTCGTACCCGACCACCGAGAGGTCGCCGGGCACCGACAGCCCCAGGTTGCGGGCGGCCTCCAGGACGCCGAAGGCGAGGGTGTCGTTGGCGGCGACGACGGCGGAGGGCCGGTCCGGTCCGGCGAGCAGCGACTCCGCCAGCTCGCGGGCCTCCCGCCGGGCCTGCTGGAGCTCGCCGATGTGCACGGTGCGCAGCTCGAGCCCGTGCTCGGCGAGCACCTCCTCGACGCCGGTGCAACGGTAGGAGCTGGACCGGACGCCGAGGGACGGCCGGGGCGGGTCCCCGAGGAACACGATGCGGGTGTGGCCGAGCTCGACGAGGTGCGTCGCGGCGATGCGCCCGCCCGCCAGGTCGTCGCAGACGATGCGGGGAAGGCTCCGGTGGTGCGCGTCGACGAGCACCACCGGCAGCGTCGCGCGCTGGATCTGCGCGAACTCGGTGCGGTCGGGCGCCACGGAGATCAGGATCGCCCCGTCGACCCGGTCGGTCCGTGCGATCTCCCCGACCACCTCGTTGCGGCGCTCGCGCGTCTCGACGTTGCGGACCATCAGGTCCAGGCCGGCGCGGGTGAGGGACTGCTCGACGCCCCGCACGCGCTCGACCACCGACGGCGCCACGAGGTGGGTGGTGACGACGGCCACCGTGCGCGTCCGGCCGGAGGACAGCCGTCGTGCGTTGGCGCTCGGGACGAAGTCCAGCTCCGCGATGGCGGCCAGCACCCGGGCGCGGGTCTCCGCCCCGACTTTGGGCCGGTCGTTGAGCACGCGGCTCACGGTCCCGATGCCGACGCCGGCGAGACGGGCGACGTCGGCGATGGTGGTTGCCACGGAGAACTCCTGTCGGGGGATGGGAACCGGTTCCACTTTCGTCCTTGACGGCAAGACTACCGGTTCCCTACCGTACCGATCGAAGCGGTGGAACCGTTTCCGCTCGGGCTCGACGGCGCACTCGACGTGAAAGGACGTGTCATGCGACTCAAGTTGGCGGCCGCGATGGGGGCAGCAGTGCTGCTTCTCGCGGCGTGCACAGACTCGGGGTCCAGCTCCGACTCCACCGGGGGCGGCAAGCCCGTGGAGTTCTCGGGGTTCATCGGTGGACCAGGCATCCTCACCCAGACGGAGGACGCGGTCGGGGTGTTCAACCGTGAACGCCCCGAATACGAGCTGACCTTCATCCAGGGGCAGCTCGACCAGGCCCCCTACCAGCAGCTCACCACCATGTACGCCTCGGGCAACGTCCCGACGATCTTCGTCATCGACGCCGGCGACGTCGCCAAGGTCGCTGACAAGGTCGCGGACCTCTCCGACCTCGAGGTCGTCGACGAGGCGTACCCGTGGGCGGTCCAGCAGGGGACCGTCGACGGCAAGGTCATGGCCGTTCCCGCCGGGACCGCCGCGGTGGGCCTCGTCTACAACAAGGCCCTCATCGAGAAGGCGACCGGCGAGCCGTTCGACCCCTCGACGATCACTACCCGGTCCGACCTCGCCGACCTCTTCGAGCGCATCCAGGAGGGCGGCACGGCACCGATGATCGTCTCGCCGCTGAACTGGTCGTTGGGCGCGCACCTCCTGACCAAGGTCTACGACGCGCAGGGTGACGCGGCGGCGCGGGAGGCGTTCATCGCCGACCTCAAGGCCGGGAAGGCCGACCTCGAGGGCAACGCGGTGTGGCGCGACTTCATGGACACCTTCGACCTGATGCTGAAGTACAACGTCAACGCCTCGAGCCCGATCGCGGGCACGATCGAGACGGACAGCCAGGCGTTCGCGGACGGCAAGGCGGCGTTCTGGTTCATGGGCGACTTCCAGTGGCCCAGCCTCGCGGCACTCGGGATCGCCCCTGACAGCGAGGACTACGGGATCATGCCGGTGCCGCTCAGCGACGACGCGGCCGACCCCTTCAACAAGGCCCTCAGCGTCACGTCGTCGTTCATGCTCGCGATCGACGCGACGGCCAACAGCGCGGAGCAGCAGGAGGCAGCGAAGGCGTACCTCGACTGGTACGTGAACAGCGACAGCGGCCAGGACTACATGGTGAACCAGGCGTCGATGACGCCCGCGTACAGCAACGTCGAGCTGCCGCTGACGAACCCCCTGAGCCGCTCCGTGGCCACCACCCTGGCCGCCGGAACCACCTACACCCCGGGCGGCGGCCTGCCGGCCGACCACTGGAACGCGCTGGGTGACGCGATGGTCAAGTACATGGCGGGCCAGCTCGACCGGTCCGGCCTCGCCACGACCATCACCGAGTACTGGGCGGGGCAGGCCTGATGTCGACCGTCACCCGTCCGGTCCTGCGGACGCGGCGGCACCGGACGGGTGACGTCGTCACCGGAGCCCGGCCTCGCGCGGGAGCTGCCGCGCGGCGTCGCCGTCGGGACCTGGGCGACTTCGCCGTCTTCGTCGGCCCGGCGACCCTCGCGTTCGCGTCCGTCGTCGTCGTCTCCTTCGTCGCAGGCATCCTGCTGACGTTCACGCGGTGGAACGGGCTCGACGAGGACCTCTCGTTCGCCGGGCTCAGCAACTTCCAGGCTGCCCTGGGGGACGCCGAGCTCTGGAGCTCGCTGTGGCTCACCGCGAAGTACACGCTCCTGGTCGTCGTGCTCGCCAACGTCATCGCGTTCGCGATCGCCTACGCGCTCTCCGGGAAGATCAAGCTGCGCGGCGCGCTGCGCGCCGGGTTCTTCACGCCGAACCTGATCGGCGGCGTCGTCCTCGGATTCATCTTCTCCTTCATCTTCTCCCAGGGCGTCGTCGCGGCCGGGCAGACGTTCAAGACGAGCGTCCTGTCGTCCTCCTGGCTGGCGGACGAGAACCTCGCGTTCTGGGCGCTCGCCCTCGCCTCCGCGTGGCAGATCGCCGGGTTCCTCATGGTGATCTACCTGGCCGGCCTCACCACGCTGCCGCAGGAGGTCCTCGAGGCGGCGAGCATCGACGGGGCGGGGGGCTGGGCGCGGCTGCGCTCGATCGTCCTGCCGCTGATGCGGCCGACCTTCACCATCTGCGTCTTCCTCACGCTCGGCCGGTCGTTCATGACCTACGACATGAACCTGACGCTGACCAAAGGCGACCCCTACGGCTCGACCGTCCTCGCCGCGATGCACGTGTACCGCAAGGCGTTCACGTCGCAGGAGTTCGCGACCGGGCAGGCGGAGGCCCTGATCCTCTTCGTCGTCGTCTCGACCATCGCTCTGGCGCAGGTCGCGCTGAGCCGACGCAAGGAGGTGGACCTGTGATGCCGACCCTCACGTCGCGGCCGGCGACCGGTCGCGAGCGGGCTCCCGGGTCCTCGCGCCGCGAGGTCGCCGCCTGGGTGCGCGCACTGCTCATGGTGGTGGCGCTGCTCGTCTACGTGTTCCCCGTCATCCTCGTGCTGGTCAACTCGCTGAAGCCCAAGGCGGAGATCGTCGACGACCCGCTCGGCCTGCCGGCCGCGCCCACGTTCGACAACTACGCCGAGGCGTTCGAGCGGATGGACTACCTCCAGGCGCTGCGCAACACGCTGCTGATCACCATCAGCGCCGTCGTGCTCATCTGCCTCTTCGGGGCGATGGCTGCGTACTTCATCAGCCGCGTGCCGTGGCGGGGCAACCGCGTGATCTTCTACTCGATGGTGCTGTCGATGCTCGTGCCGTTCCAGGTGCTGATGATCCCCATGGTCAAGCTCCTGGGCAGTGCCGGGCTCCTGAGCCACTCGTGGAGCGTCGTCTACATCTACTTCTCGATGGGCGTACCGCTCGCGGTGTTCATGTACTCGGGCTTCATCCGATCGATCCCGCGCGAGCTCGACGAGGCGGCGATGCTGGACGGCTGTGGCCGGATCAGGACGTTCTTCTCCGTGATCCTGCCGCTGCTGCGCCCGATGACGCTGACGATCGCCATCCTCAACACGCTGTTCTTCTGGAACGACTTCCTCATGCCGTTCCTCATCCTGCAGCGGCCGGAGCAGCGCACGTTGACGCTGGCCACGCTCACGTTCGTCCAGAGCCACACGGCCGACTACGGCCTGATGATGGCCGCGCTCGTGATGACGGTGCTGCCCGTCTTCATCGCCTACGTGTTCCTGCAGCGCCACATCATCGAGGGAATGGTTCGAGGAGCAATCAAGTGACAACACCAGAGAAGGCACCCGCGTCCGTCGTCATTCCCGACGACATCGAGACGTTCCGCGCAGAGGCGCGCCGACAGGCTGCTCCGTGGCCCCGCGCCCTGACCGGGCTCCCGGCGGGCACCTACGAGACGGTCGTACTCCCGGCCGGCGCACCGCTCGCGGAGCTGCATGGTCTACCGGCCACCGCAGGCGGCCGCAGCGCCGGGCGTGTTCGTCAACCTCCACGGCGGCGGTTTCGTGATGGGCGACTGGCAGTCCGACGACCCGTTCTGCCGGCTCCTGGCCGACGCGGCGGGCTGCGCGGTCGTCAACCTCGACTACGTGCTCGCGCCCGAGCACCCGTTCCCCGGCGCCGTCGAGCAGACCTACGCGTTGCTCGCGTGGCTCGCCGAGCACGGCGCCGCGATCGGCGTCGACCCGGCCAGGGTCGCCGTCGGCGGCCACAGCGCCGGCGGGAACATCGCCGCCGCCGCGTGCCTGCTCGCCGCGCGCCGCGGCGGCCCCCGCCTGTGCGGGCAGGTCATCGACTACGCCCCGCTCGACCTCGCGACCCCGCCCCACGAGAAGTCCGTCGGCGCCGTCGAGCTCCCGCCCGGCCTCGCCGAGACGGACAACGAGGTGGGCGCCCGCTACAACGCGTGGTACCTGCCCACGCCCGAGGACGCGCGTGACCCGCTCGCCTCGCCGGTGCTCGCCGCCGACGTCTCGGGTCTCCCGCCGGCGCTGGTCATCACCGCCGGGAAGGACGTGCTCCGCGGCGAGGGGGAGCAGTACGCACGACGGCTGGCGGACGCCGGCGTCGAGACCGAGCACGTCGAGTTCCCCGACGCCTTCCACGCGTTCACGCACTTCGGTGGCGACGAGCCGGCGGGTGAGGCGTGGCGCCTGATGGCGGCCTTCCTCGCGCGGGTGCTCGCGTGAGCGCCCTGCCCGCGCGCCCGTCGAGCTTCCCCGACGGTGCACGGCGGGGCCGAGCCGGGCTTCGGGCCCGTCGTCGAGGCGTTCGCCGACAACTTCCGGCTGCGCGGCGACGTCGGCGCGGGGTGCGTCGTCTACGTCGACGGCACCAAGGTCGTCGACGTCTGGGCGGGCGTCGCGGACCGCCGCACGGGCCGCGCCTGGGCGGAGGACACCTCCGGGGCGCTCTTCTCGTGCACCAAGGGCGTCGTGTCCGTCTGTGCCCACCTCCTCGTCCAGGACGGTCTGCTCGACCTCGACGTGCCGGTCGGCACCTACTGGCCCGAGTTCGCGTGCCTGGGCAAGGAGGCGATCACGATGCGGCAGGTGCTCGCCCACCAGGCGGGCCTCGTCGCGGTCGAGAGCGTCCTCAGCCGGGCGGAGGTGTGCGCATGGGAGCCGCCCGTCCGGGCGATCGAGCGCACGCGCCCGCTCTGGGAGCCGGGGACGGCGCACTCCTACCACCCGGTGACGTTCGGCTGGCTCGTCGGCGAGGTGATCCGGCGGATCACCGGGCTCACCCCGGGGGCCTTCTTCCGGGCCCGCATCGGTGACCCGCGTGCCCTGGAGCTCTGGATCGGCGCCCCCGAGTCCGCGCGTGCCTCCGTCGCGTGGATCGAGCCGCCGTTCGAGGACGACGGCTCGGAGGTGTACCGGGAGATCGCCGCGGTCCAGCTCGACGAGACGATCGTGCGGGGGATGACGATGGGCGACGCCCTGCCGTTCCCGGCCGAGAACGGCGTCGTCACCATGAACGATCCGGCGCTCCAGGCGGCTGAGATCCCGGGTGTGAACGGGATCGCGACGCCGCGCGGGCTGGCAGGCCTCTACGCGGCGTGCGTCTCCGACGTCGGCGGCCCGAGGCTCCTGACGCCCGAGGTGGTCGCGGACGCGTCCCGCCCGCAGTCCTGGGGTCGGATGTTCTTCGGGGACCCGGACCTCGGCCAGCGGTGGGGGTCGGGGTTCATGATCTCCTCGCCGCCGATCCGCCCGATGCTCAGCGCCAGCAGCTTCGGCCACGACGGCGCGGGCGGCCAGCTCGGGTTCGCGGACGAGGAGTACCGGGTCGGGTTCGGGTACGTGAGCAACCAGATGGCGCCCGCCCTCGACCAGCGGGCCAACGTGCTGACGGCGGCGCTGCGCGCGTGCCTGGGCGCGCCCGAGCCGCGGCGCGGCACGGAGGGGGGGACCGTGTGACGCTGACCACCGAGCACGTCTTCAGCGTCGAGGTGCTCCTGGCGCCGCCGGTCGAGGTCGGCAGCACGCCCGAGGGGTTCCGTCGCGTGGTCCCGATCGTCGGGGGCGTCGTGTCGCAGGGCCTGGACGGGGTCGTCCTGCCCGGCGGCGCGGACTGGAGCGTGGTGCTGCCCGACGGGTCTGCACACCTCTGGGCCCGGTACGAGCTCGACGTTGGCCGACGGCGCCGTCGTCTCGGTGACGAACGTCGCCCGGCTCGCCGCGGGTGCCGAGCCGCCATTCCTCACCAGCCCCACCTTCGAGGTGGGCGCCGGGGGGCCGACCGGGCTTCGGACGGGGCTGTACGTCGGGGTCCTCCGTCCGGACGAGGGCGGCCATGCCGTGCACCTGGACGTGTACCGGGCGCACGCCGGCTGATGGGGTCGGGCAATCGTCTGCCTTCCCCGGTCGGCCGGGCTCCGCTGTAGCGAAGGGTGCGCATGGCGCATGTCTCGCTACAGCGGAGCGCCGCGGCGACGGGGTGGGCCCGAGGGCCCGCGTATCGGCCGGTCGTGGTCGCTAGCGTCGACTCCCGTGGCAGCCGACGCCGCCCCCCGGACTTGTGACGTGTCGGCGCGACCCGCTGCGGCCCGTCCGCCCGCGACCGTCGCGTCGGCCGCCTCGATCACCCGTCGGGCCTCCTTCCAGTCGTACCTGACGATCCGCCTGCTCGCGGACCGTGCATATCGCGCGGACGCCTTCGCCCTCTACGCGTGGTTCCGCTGGCTCGACGACCAGGTCGACGAGCACCTGCCCGACGCCGGGGCCCGGCTCGCGTTCGTGGCGCGCGAACGGCGGCTGCTCGCGGCGGCCGCGGGGTTCGACGACGCCGTGCTGGACGACTACCGGCTGGACGACTACCGGCTGGACCACTTCCGGCTGGACCACTTCCGGCCGGTCGACGACATCGCACCCGAGGAGCGCTTCCTCCTGCACCTGGCCGGCCGCATCCGCCGCGATCCGAACGGCGCGGACGGCCTGCGCCGCTCGCTCATCGCGATGCTCGACGTGATGGACCGGGACGCCCGGCGCCGCGGCGAGCCGGTCCCGCGGGCTGAGCTCGACGCCTACACCGAGGACCTTGCGGTCGCGGTCACCGAGGCGCTGCACCACTGCATCGGCCACGGTCGGCACAGCCCGGCGGACGGCACCCGGTACGTCGCGGTGACGGGCGCGCACGTCGCGCACATGCTCCGCGACACGGTGGAGGACCTGGCCGCCGGCTACGTCAACGTGCCCGCTGAGGTGCTGCCCGACGTCGGGCCGCTGGGCCCGGCGGACGTGCACGGACCTGCGATGCGAGCCTGGGTGCGCGAGCGCGTGGGGCTCGCCCGCGCCTGCTTCGCGACCGGGCGGGGCTACCTCGCGCGCGTGGAGTGCCGCCGGTGCCGCCTGGCCGGGCATGCGTACATCGCGCGGTTCGAGTGGGTGCTCGACGCGATCGAGCGCGACGGCTACCGCTTGCGGCCCGCCTACCCGGAGCGCGCCACGCTGCGCGGCGGCCTGCGCATCGCGGCCGACGCCGCGCGCTCGGCTCGGGCGGCCCGGCGGAACGCCCGCGCCGCCCGCATCACCCGGACCGCCCGCGCCGCCCGCACCACCCGGACCGCCCGCGCCGCCCGCACCACCCGGACCGCGCGCGAGGTGACCCGATGAGCCGCACGGCCGTCGTCGTCGGCGCGGGGCTGGGCGGGATGTCCGCTGCGATCCACCTCGCGGACCGCGGGTTCGACGTCACGGTCGTGGAGAAGAACGGCGAGCCCGGTGGGCGCCTCGGCCAGTTCACGCGCGACGGCCACGTCTTCTCGACCGGCCCGACGCTGCTGATCATGCCGCTGCTGTACCGGGGTGAGCTCGAGCGGCTGGGCATCGACATGGAGGCGGCGCTCCGCCCGCAGCGGGTCGACCCGACGTACGACGTGGTGTTCGACGACGGCGCGCGGCTCGCGATGACCTCGGACCTGATGGCCATGCGCGCGCAGGTGGAGGCGCTGGAACCGGGCTCGTTCGGCGGCCTGCTGCGCTACCTGGAGGAGGGGCGCCGGCACTACGACCTGGGCATGTCGCACCTGGTGGAGCGCGACTTCCGGCACTGGTGGGAGTTCGCGACGCCCGCGAACGCGGTCCTCGCGCTGC
Organism: uncultured Actinomycetota bacterium; assembly: GCA_963807045.1. Classification (GTDB taxonomy): domain Bacteria; phylum Actinomycetota; class Actinomycetes; order Actinomycetales; family Cellulomonadaceae; genus Actinotalea. The sequence continues at coordinate 2,282,729 of CAWDZL010000002.1, forward strand.
GGGTCAAGGCCCTGCTGCCGCACTACCGGCACATGGCCAGGTTCTTCGGCGCCGACCGGCTCAAGGCGGCGTTCACCTACCAGGACGTCTACATGGGCCTCAGCCCGTTCAGTGCGCCCTCGACCTTCTCCCTCACGCCGTACAGCGAGCTCGCGCACGGCGTCTGGTACCCGACCGGCGGCATGTACCGGATCGCCGAGGTGCTCGCCGAGCGCGCCGCCGACGCCGGGGTGCGGTTCGTCTACGGGCGTCCCGTCACGCGCATCGAGGTCGAGGGCGGCCGGGCCACCGGCGTCGTGCTGGACGACGGCGAGACCCTGGCCGCGGACGTGGTCGTCGCCAACGCGGACCTGCCGTACGTCTACCGGCACCTCCTGCCGGACCGCGCGGCGGCCGACCGCGTGTACCGGCGCACCTTCTCCGGCTCCACGATCAGCTTCTACTGGGGCACGGACCGCGAGTACCCGCAGCTGGCGCCGCACACCCTGTTCCTGGCGGACGCCTACCGCGACAACTTCGACCGCATCGAGCGCAACGAGGACCTTCCGGGCGCGCCGAGCGTGTACCTGCACGCGCCCACGCGGCTCGACCCGACGACGGCGCCGCCCGGGCGGGACACACTGATCGCCGTCGTCCCGTCGGGGCACCTGCGCTACGACGGCGACGACGCCGAGCTGGTCGAGCGTGAGCGGGCGGCGTGGGGCGTCGAGCGGGACCGGGCCCGGGCCGCGGTGCTCGCGCGGCTCGCGGCGGTCGGCATCACGGACCTCGACGACCACATCACCGTGGAGGCCTCGGCCATCCCGCCGACGTGGCAGGCGCGGCACAACCTCGCGTTCGGCGCGACGCACGGTCTGGCGCACACGCTGTTCCAGCTCGCCTACCTGCGCCCGCACAACCGGCACGCGCGCTACCGGAACCTGTACTTCGCGGGCGCGAGCACGCACCCGGGCACGGGCCTGCCGACGGCGCTCGTCTCCGGCCGGCTCGCGGCCGAGCGCGTGCTGGACGACGTCGGGCGGTAGCCCCCCGGACGACCCGCCGGCTCCGCTACGCCACGATGAAGGTCAGCGAGAGGTTGACGAGGAAGTGGGCGACCGCGCCCGGCCAGACCGACCCCGTTGCGCGGTAGAGCCGGTCGTACACCCAGCCGATCAGGGCAAGGTTGAGCAGCCAGGTCACGGTGAAGAAGCCGAAGTCAGTCACCAGGCTCGGCGGCCAGTCGAGCATCTTGCCCGGCAGGTGGTTGCTGACGAACATGAAGACGGCCAGCGCCGACGCCAGGCCGGCACGGCGCAGCAGACCGTGCGCCCGGGTGCTCAGGTAGCCCCGGAAGCAGATCTCCTCCTCGATCGCGGCGGGCGCGAACATGACGACGAGCGACCCGAGGCCGCCGGGCACGGCGAGGTGCCGGGCGCCCTGCCAGGCCATGAGGCCCATCCCGACGGCGGTGAGCGCGATCCACGCGGGCACGACCAGTGCCGCGCTGCGCCGCGGGTCGGCGCGCCGCAGCCCGATCGACGCGAGGCTCTGGCCCCGGGCGCGGACGACGCCGAGGACGAGCAGCAAGCTCAGCAGCGACACCGTGACGTCGGAGATCTCGCAGGCCAGCCGCGAGGTGAACGCCCCGTGGGCGACGAGCTGGAGGCGGAGTGTGTTCAGCGCCACGAGGGCGACGTACACGGCCAGGGACACGACACCGTCCCGCCGGGTCATGCGGGCCGCCTCGGCCCGGAACGCGTCCGACGTCGTCAGCAGCCCCCGCATGTGTGCCCCCCTTGCCCGGCAGACCCGGGTCTCGACCGCGGCAACGACACCGTTCCCGATCATGGATCCAAGCAGAAGGGGCGTCCGGCGTTCGAGTCTTGGCGTGTCAGGCGGTGGGCAGGAGCGCCCCGATCCGCACGGTGGTGAGCATGCCGATGTCGGTCTCTCCGGGTGCCACGAGCCGGGCGGGCTGGCCCTGGGCGAGCTGGACGACGAGCGAGGAGACGGGCTCGGAGTCGGCGCCGGCCAGCTCCCCGGTCCACTCGACGAACGCGCGCGCCGAGGCGCCCGGGGCGAAGCTCCACGACCGGCGTGCCGGACGGCGTCCCGGTCGGGCTGATGGCCGTCTGCTCCGCGAGGAGCTGGAACGCGTGGCCCCACGTCCCACGGGCGCCGAACCCGGGGTAGCCCGACACGGTGCACGCGCTCGCGGAGGTGTTCGTGACGTCGAGCGCCCCGTACCGGTGCCCGGCCGCCGCGTCGGAGAACGTGAACAGGTAGGTGACGTCGTCGGGGCCGCACGCGCCGTCGCCGTCGGGTCCCGTCGCCGTCACGCGGAGCAGCGCGTCGAGCTCGGCCTGCGGCAGCTCGGCGTCGGGCACCACGGGCGTGTCGGACTGCTCGTCCCAGCCGGTGCCGAGCTCGGCCTCGGTCGGGGGCGTCGCGGTCGCGGGTGCGGCGGGCGTGCCCGACCCTGCCGAGGCGGTGGCGGACGTGCCCGGGTCGGCGGACCCGGTGGTGCAGCCCGCGCACGCCCCGAGGAGGGCGACGGCGACGGCGAGCGCACGAGGTGCGGTGCGACGGTTCACCCGGGGCACGCTACCCGGCGCCCCGGTCAGCCCTGGCCGAAGACGTCGGGCACCCCGTCGGCGTCGGCGTCCATGGACTCGAGCTCCTCGAGCCGCCGGTACGCGCGGTTGCGGGCGCGGAGCACGACGGACGCGAGCAGCGCCGCGACGACCGACCCGACGAGCACCCCGATCTTCACGTGCTCGTCGCGCACGCTGCCCGGCCCGAACGCGAGGTCCCCGATGAGCAGGGACACGGTGAACCCGATGCCGCCGAGGACGGCGACCCCCAGCACGTCGAGCCAGGCCAGGCTCGGGTCGAGCTCGCTGCGGGTGACCCGCGAGACGATCCACGTCGTGCCGAGGATGCCGACGGTCTTGCCGACGACCAGCGCGGCGACGATGCCCAGCGTGACCGTGTCGGCCAGGGCGCTGCGCAGCCCGGACACCCCGCCCACGGCGACCCCGGCCGCGAAGAACGCGAACACGGGCACCGCGACGCCTGCCGAGAGAGGCCGGAACCGGCGTTCGAAGTGCTCGGCGAGTCCCGGCCCGGCGTCCGGCCCGCCGGCGGCCTCGCTGCGCAGTACGGGGACCGTGAAGCCGAGCAGCACGCCGGCGACGGTCGCATGGACGCCGGATTCGTGCACGAGCCCCCATGTCGCGACGGCGAGCGGCAGCAGCAGCCACCACGACCGGATGCGACGCTGCACGGCCCACGCGAACAGCCCGAGAGGGACGACCGCGGCCAGCAGCGCGAGCGGCACGAGGTCGCTCGTGTAGACGACGGCGATGACGGTGACGGCCAGCAGGTCGTCCACGACGGCGAGCGTGAGGAGGAAGGTGCGCAGCGCCGCGGGCAGGTGCGAGCCGATCACGGCGAGGACGGCGAGCGCGAACGCGATGTCGGTGGCCGTCGGGATCGCCCAGCCGCGCAGGGCGCTGTCGGACGACGCGTTGACGGCGAGGTAGACGAGCGCCGGCGCGATCATCCCGCCCACCGCGGCGAGGATCGGCAGCGCGGCGGCGCGGGGGTCGCGCAGGTCACCGGCGACGAACTCGCGCTTCAGCTCGAGCCCGACGACGAAGAAGAAGATCGCGAGCAGCCCGTCGGCCGCCCATGCGCCCACGGTCAGGTGCAGGTGGAGCGCCTCGGGGCCGAACGACGCGTCGCGCAGGGCGGTGTAGGAGTCGGCGGCGGGGGAGTTGGCCCACACGAGTGCCGCCACGGTCGCGACCAGCAGCAGCGCGCCGCCGACGGTCTCCTTGCGCAGGATCTCGGTGATGCGTGAGGTCTCGGACCAGGAGCGGCGGGCGAGGATCCGGCGGCCGGGCGGTGGTGCGGTCACGGTGCCTCACAGGGTCGACGACGGGAGCGCCGACCAGGCTTCCCGGCTCACCTGCGGCGAGTCTATCGGGGCCGGACGAAGCGGTCGGCTACGCGCCGGCCGAGTCCGGGGTGGGGACCGAGCCGCCCACGGGCGCCGTCGCGACGACGTCGGGCAGCGTCTCCGCCGCCGCGTCGCCGGCGCCGGTCGCCTCGGGTTCCCCGGCGTCGTCGGCCAGGGCCCGGTGGGCGCGCGCGTAGGCCGGCACGAGGACGGCGATCGCGGCGAGCCACGCGAGCGGGTTGCCCCAGACGAGGCCGTGGAAGCCCCACTGGGCGCCGAGCACGACGGCGGCGGCGACGCGGCAGCACAGCTCGAGGGCGCCGGTGATCGTCGGGACCGCCGTGTGACCGAGCCCCTGGAGCGCGCCGCGGAGCACGAACAGCGCCCCGAGCACGACGTACAGGCTGCCGTTGAGCCGTAGGAAGTAGGCGGCCAGGTCGACGACCTGGGCCTCGCCCGGCCCGACGAACAGGCGCACGAGGTCCGGTCCGGCCACGGCCATGACCGCCCCGACGACGGCGGAGCCCGCCATGGTCATGATGAGCGCCTGCCGGATGCCGGTCCGGATGCGGTCCGGGCGCCGTGCGCCGAGGTTCTGCGCGGCGAACATCGACGCGGCGAGTCCGAGGGAGCCGAGGAGCGCCATCGTGACGTTGTCGACCCGGGTCGCGCTCGTGTAGGCGGCGACGGCGTCGGGCCCCAGCTCGTTGAGCCGCACCTGCACCGCGAGGATGCCGATCGCGATGATCGACGCCTGGAAGCCCATCGGCAGGCCGAGCCGCAGGTGCCGCCCGAGGTCCGCGCGGGCCGCGCGCCAGTCGCCGGCGTGCACGTGCAGCGCCGGGACGCGGCGTGCGATGTGCGCCCGGCACAGGGCCGCCGCGACGCCCTGGGAGAGAACGGTGGCGAGCGCCGCGCCGCCGACCCCGAGGTGAAGTCCTGGCACCGCCGCGAGCACGAGCACGATGTTGAGCGCGCAGCTGGCGACGAGGAAGACGAGCGGCGTGCGCGAGTCCCCGATCGCGCGCAGGATCGCGGCCAGGTAGTTGAAGAACACGGTCGCTGCGGCGCCGAGGAAGCTCACGACGGCGAAGGTGGTCGCCTGGTCGAGGAGCCTCCGGTGGCGTTCGGAGCAGGCGGAGCATCGGCCCGGCGAGCAGCGGGGCGGCAACCGTGACGACCGCGCTCACGGCGGCCGACAGGAGGGTGCCGGCGGCGACCGACCGGCGGACCGCGGCGGCGTCGCGCGCGCCGAACGCCTGGGCGGTGGGGATGGCGAAGCCGGTCGCCATGCCCCAGGCGAAGCCGAGCAGGAGGAACAGGAAGCTGCCGGTGGCGCCGACGGAGGCGAGCGCGGTGACGCCGAGCACGCGGCCGACGACCATCGCGTCGGTCACCTGGTACGCCTGCTGGATCACGTTGCCCACGAGCAGGGGCACGGCGAAGGTCAGGATGACGCGCCACGGCGGACCGGCGGTGAGGGCCTTGGACATGACGGTGGTTCTCCCGGTGGATGCGACCACGGTGGTCGGGCAGCACTGTATCGAATCGATACGACGCATGCCGGTGACGTCCGGCCCAGGGCGCATCAGCGAAACGGGCGCACGAGGAGCTGCTCGGCCACCCGGCGCCATGAACTCGGCCCGACGCGCGCGGAATCCTGTGCCGACGGCCCTCGAACTTCGCTAGATTGCGGGCAACCCGTCGCGTCTCCGTGGCGATCCGTCGCGCGCGGCTCGGGCCGGGACCCAGCGACGAAGGGACGCCCGTGTCGACCATGGCCGATGTCGCCCGCTTGGCGGGGGTGTCGGTGAAGACGGTCTCGAACGTCGTCAACGGGTACCCCTACATCCGGTCCACGACGCGCGAGCGTGTCCTCGCGGCGATCGACGAGCTGGACTACCAGGTCAACGTGACGGCCCGGAGCCTGCGGTCCGGCCGGACGGGCATGATCGGCCTCGCCGTCCCCGAGCTCGGGCAGCCGTACTTCGGTGAGCTCGCCGACGAGGTGCTGGTCGCCGCCCGCAAGCACGACGTCCAGGTGCTCATCGAGCCCATGGGCTTCGCACGCGACGGCGAGCTCGAGGCCCTGCGCTCGCCACAGCGCGGGCTCATCGACGGCCTGCTCTTCAGCCCCGCGGTGCTCAACGGCGCCGACGCCGGGCTGCTGAACGTCGACTACCCGCTCGTCCTGCTCGGCGAGCAGATCTTCTCGCCGTCGGTCGACCACGTCACGATGCGCAACACCGAGGGTGCCCGGGCCGCCACGGATCTGCTGCTCGATCTCGGCCGGCGCCACATCGCCGTCGTCGGCATGCTGCACAGCACCACCGGCGGCGCGGCCAACCTGCGGTTCGAGGGCTACCGGCAGGCGCTCGAGGCGCGGGGGCTGCCGGTCGACCAGCGCCTGGTCGCCTACGCCGACGACGGCTGGCACCGGGCCAACGGTGCTCGCACGATCACGGCGCTGCTCGACTCGGGGGTCGAGGTGGACGGCATCGTCGCCTTCAACGACGCGCTCGCGATGGGCGCGATCTATGCGCTCCAGGTGCGCGGCCGTCGCGTGCCCGAGGATGTCGCCGTCGTCGGCTTCGACGACACGGACGACGCCCAGTACACGACCCCGACGCTGACCACCGTCGACCCCGGCCGCCGCGAGATCGCCGAGGTCGCCGTCGACCTGCTGGTCCGACGCGTGCGCGGCGACGGTCCTCCCGCCGGCCCCGTGCTGCACCTGGCGGCGATGCGCGTCATCGAGCGCGAGAGCACGCCGCGCCGCAGCTGAGCGGATGGCCGGACCGCGCTCGTGCGGTCCCACGCGGTCCCACCGTGGGTGCGCGGCCCGGACCTACCCTCGAGTCATGCCCGAGCGCTCGTACCTCGCGGAGCTGGTGCGGATCAACGACGCCCTGATCTGGGCGCACGACCGCACCGACTCGTTCGTCGCAGCGGTCGAGATCGTGCGCGAGCGGATGGGGGCGCGGATCGCGCCCACCTACCTGCTCGACGAGGCCGGCAACCTGCTGCACCTGGTCACGGACGAGCGCACGCGCGCCGCGATCGGCCCCGACTTCGACACGATGCCCGCCCACGAGCACGTCCGGGATCCGTGGATCAACCCCGAGGAGTGGCCGGTCTCGGCCGCCGACCATCTGGACTCCGAGGGCTGGACGAGCCTGCCGGCGGACTTCCGTGCGTGGTTCGGCGAGTCGGGCATCGTCGTCTCGATCCACGCCGACGGCCGCCACCTGGGCGCCGTCCTGCTCTGCTTCGACGGGCCGTGGACGCTGACGACGGAGCGCAAGGAGTTCCTCGCCGCGGCCGGGCGCATCCTCGGCAACGCCGTGTACCGCTGGCAGGTGGGCGGTCGCGAGCGCGAGCGAGGGGCGCTCGAGGAGCGGCGCCGGCTCGGTGACGAGCTGCATGTCGACCTGTCCCAGCAGGTCGCCGCGGTCGGCCTACACGTGGGCGTGATGGAGCTCGACGCGGCTGCCGGCGACCTCGACGCGCTGACGGCGGACGTGCCGCGCCTGCGTGAGCTGGTCACCATGCTCGGCTCGAGCCTGCGCCACCAGATGCTGGGTCTGCGGGCCGACGCCGAGCTGGTGCGCGGCAGCTTCGTCGACCAGGTGCGCAGCCACGTGGAGAGCTTCGAGCGGCAGTTCGGCATCCCGGCGACGCTCGAGTGCGGCGGCGGCTGCGGCGACGACGTGCCGCTCGCGGTCGCGGCGCAGCTCATCCGCGTGCTCCAGGAGGCGCTCGCGAACGTCCACCTGCACGCCATGGCCGCCCAGGTCGTCGTCCGGCTGCTGCCCAGCAGCACGCGCATCCGGCTCGAGGTCGAGGACGACGGCAACGGGTTCGACCCGACGAGCGTGCCGGACTCGCGGCTCGGCGTGCGGATCATGTGCGAGCGGATGCAGCAGGTGGACGGCGTCGTGCACTTCGGCAGGTCCGCCCAGGGTGGCACCCGGGTGGTGGCCGAGGCTCCGATGCGGCTGGCCGGGCGACGCCTGCCCGCCGAGGTGACCTCATGACCGAGGCGCCCACGACCGTCCTCGTGGTCGACGACCACGCCCTCTTCCGCGACGGCCTGACGGCGCTGATCAGCCGCTGGGACGACTTCGTGGTGGTCGGCACGGCCGCCGACGGCGCGGAGGCGATCACCCTCGCGCGGGGCTGTGCCCGGGCCTCATCCTCATGGACGTGCGGATGGAGGGCGTCGGCGGGGTCGAGGCGACCCGGGCGATCACCGCCGCCGACGCGGCCGTCAAGGTCGTCATGCTCACCATGTCCAACCTGGGCGAGGACGTCTACCAGGCGCTGCGCAGCGGCGCGCACGGCTACCTGTCGAAGGACGAGCCGGCGGACCGGCTGCACTCCTCCCTCGCGGGCCTCATGCGCGGCGAGGCGGCGATGTCCGCGACGATCGCGGCCCGCGTCCTGGCCGAGTTCGGCATGCCGGGCGGCTCCGGTACCGCGATCCCGCCCGCGCACGAGCGCCTCACCCACCGTGAGCGCGACGTGCTGCGGCTGCTCGTCGAGGGGCTGTCGAACGAGGAGATCGCCCGCGGCCTGTTCCTGTCCGAGGCGACCGTGAAGAAGCACCTCGGCTCGATCATGACGAAGCTCCATGTGCGCAACCGCGTGCAGGTGGCCGTCCTCGGGGTGCGCCGCGGCATCGTGGGCTGAACGGGGGTAGCCGATCGGCTACCCCGGTGTAGCGGTCCGGGGCTGTCGTCGTCCCGCCCGCCGCGGCTTGACTCGACGTGGCTGCCGGCCGTCCGGGCCCGGGCCAGGACGGGTGAGGCATGCGAGCAGCGGCGCTCTACAAGTGGGCCAGGGACGTCGGGGGTGCGGCCGTGCACGGCGACGGCACCGTCGTCTGGCGCAGCACGAAGATGGTGGCCGGCGAGGACGACCACGCGGCGCTCGCCGCGGCGTGCGACCTGGCCGGGCCCACGGGCGAGGTGGTCGGCGTGACCATCGGCGACGGCGACACGAGCTGGGCGCTGGCCCGCGGTGCCGCGCGCGTCGTCTCGGTGACCGACGCGCCCGCCCTGGTCGACGAGACCGTCACCGCGGCGGTGCTGGCGGCCGCGGTGCGTTCGGTCGGCGACGTGGACGTGGTGCTGGTCGGCGACGCCGAGGAGCACCCGGGTGTCGGCGTCGCGGTCGCGGCCCGGCTGGGCTGGCCCGTGCTGGCCGGTGTCCTCAGCGCGAGCGCGGCGGATGGCCGGGTGGTCGCCGTCCGGCGCTCCGGCGATGTCGAGGAGACCCTCTCCGTGGCGACCCCGGCGGTCCTGGTCGTCGCGGCGCGGTCGGCCGAGGCGAAGGCACCGGGGATGAAGGAGCTGCTCGCGGCGCGCAAGCGCCCCGTGGCCGCCACCACCTTGGGCGAGCTGGGGGTGACGGCCGAGGACGCCGTCGTGAGCCGCAGCACGCGGCTGCCGCAGACCACCGCCGCCCGCCTGTTCGACGGCGATCCGGCGCAGGCTGCGCGCAGCCTGGTCGACGCCCTGCGCGCCGAGGGAGTGCTGTCATGACCGCCTGGGTCCTCGCGACCGAGACCGCCCTGCTCGCGCCGATGGTCGGGCTGGCACGGGCTGCGGGCTACGTCACCGTCGTCGCGGTGGGCCCGCGCGCGGTGGCCGACGTCGCAGCGGCCGCCGGTCCTGCCGCCGTCCTGTGGCTGGACGCCGGGGAGCGCCCGGCGGAGGCGTTCGCGGCCGTGGTCGGCGAGCTCGCCGCGGCGCAAGCGCCCGACCTGCTGCTCGCCACCGGGTCCGCCGCGTCCCGCGCGTTGCTCGGGGCCGCCGCCGTGTGCCGCGGCGCCGCGCTGGTCGGCGGTGTCGTGGGCGTGACGTGCGAGGGTGGCCAGCTCGCCGTCGAACGCCGTGCGCTCGACGGCGCGGTCCTCGAGACGCTCACCGCGGCGGGTCCGCTCGCCGCGGTCGTGGCCGTGGACGACGCCGCCCCCGCCTCCGACGTCGTGCCGGCGCCCGTCACCGCGATGGACCTGGGCGCGGCCGCGGACGTGGTGGTCGTCGGCCGGGCCCCGGTCGGCGGCGGCTCCGGCGTCGGCGACGCGGACCGCGTCGTCTCGGTCGGGCGTGGCCTGCGGTCGAAGGCGGACCTGGCGCTGGTCGGCACGCTGACCGCGGCGCTCGGTGCCGAGCTCGCGTGCTCGATGCCCGTCGCCGACGACCTGGGCTGGGTGCCCAAGGAGCGGTACGTCGGGCGCTCCGGCCAGCACATCTCGCCGCGCCTGTACCTCGCGCTCGGCATCTCCGGCGCGCCGCAGCACATGGAGGGGGTGCGCGACGCCGGCGTCGTCGTCGCGGTCAACGCCGACCCCGACGCGCCCATCTTCCGCACCGCCGACCTCGGCGTCGTCGGCGACCTGTACGAGGTCGTCCCGGCGCTGGTCGCGGCGCTGACCGCGTGAACCACCCACCAAGGAGAGGGATCGAGATGGCAGAGCAGTTCGATGTCGAGTACGACGTCGTCGTCGTCGGTGGCGGAGGCTCCGGCCTGTCGTGCGCGGTGCAGGCCGCGGCGCACGGCCTCACCGTGGCGGTGCTGGAGAAGATGCCGCAGCTCGGGGGCAGCTCGGCGTTCGCCGAGGGCCACGCGGCCTTCGAGTCCGACGAGCAGATCAAGCGCGGCATCGACGTGACCAAGGACCAGGCGTTCCGCGCCTACATGGACTACAGCCACTGGCACGCCGACTCGGCGGTCGTCGCGCGCTTCGTCGAGAACGCGGCCACCACGATCGTGAAGATGCGCGACCTCGGAGCGGTGTACGAGGAGGTCATCGTCACGGCCGAGGACCAGCCGGGCGAGCTGGTCACGTGGCACATCCCGCAGGGCGAGGTCGCGCACGTGCTCGACCTCATGGCGGCGCGGGCGCGCGAGCTGGGCGTCGAGATCTACCTCAGCACGCCGGCCAAGGAGATCCTCACCGCGGACGGCGCCGTAACCGGCGTCGTCGCGACCGACTCCGACGGCGAGGAGGTCCGCATCGGCGCGAAGGCCGTCGTCGTGGGCACCGGCGGGTACGCGAAGAACCCCGAGATGCTGAACAAGTTCTCCGCGTGGGACTGCGGCGAGCAGATGATCAACGTCGGTGGTGAGGGCAACGAGGGCGACGGCCTGCAGATGATGTTCGACCTCGGCGCCAAGGCGTGGTCGTCGATCGGCACCCTGCTCCTGTTCCCGATCATGCGCGGCAAGACCGTCATCTCGCACACCAACGCGGCGGGCTTCCAGCCGTACCTGTGGGTCAACCGCGACGGCGTGCGCTGCACCAACGAGATCTGCGGCCTGAACTTCGGCCTGGCGGGCGACATCGTGGCGAACCTGCCCGGCTCGTTCTTCTGGACGGTGCTCGACCAGGCGCAGGTGGACCACCTGGTCGCCGACGGGTGCGAGGTCGGCCTGGGCATCTACGTGCGCACGGGCGAGAAGCTCGTCGAACCTGCCGGCGGAGCTCGAGGCCGACATCGAGGCGGGCGTGGTCTTCCGCGGTGACACGCTCGCCGACCTGGCCACCCGCCTCGGCGTCGACCCGGCCGTCCTCGCCGCGGAGGTCGAGGAGTACAACGGCCTGTGCCGCGCGGGCAAGGACACGCGGTTCCACAAGGAGAAGTACCTGCTGCCCGTGGAGAAGGGTCCGTTCTACGCGATCAAGATGGAGCCCGGGATCATGGTCACGATGGGCGGCATCAAGATCAACGACGAGATGCAGGTCATCAGCGAGGCGGGCGAGCCGATCCCCGGCCTCTACTCCGTGGGCTGCGACGCGGGCGGTCTCTTCGGCGACTCCTACATCCTGACCGTCCCCGGCTCGGCCAACGGCTTCGCGCTCACGTCCGGCTGGCTCGCCGCGGACCACATCGCGGCGACGCTCGGCAAGCCCGCAGCCGTCTGACGCGGAACCCTGGGGGCCGGCTGCGCCGTCCGGCCCCCAGGGCTCTGTCCCACGACCCCACGGAGGTCCAGCACATGGAGGACGAGACGGACGTCATCGTCATCGGCGCCGGCGTGGCCGGCTGCGTGGCCGCCTACCGGCTGGCCACCGCGGGACACTCGGTGGTCCTGCTCGAGCGCGGCGTGGAGCCGGGCAGCAAGAACATGTCGGGCGGCGTCTTCTACTGCCGCGTGATGGAGCAGGTGTTCCCGGGGTTCGTCGAGCGCGCCCCGGTCGAGCGCCGGATCACGCGCAACCGCATCAGCTTCCTCAACCCCGGCTCCGCCGTGACCGTCGACTACTGGGACGAACGCCTGGCCGACCCGGTCAACGCGGTGAGCGTCCTGCGGGCGCGGCTCGACCCCTGGCTCGCGCAGCAGTGCGAGGACGCCGGGGTGATGGTGGCGCCGGGCGTGAAGGTCGACGCCCTGCTCACCGAGGACGGGCGCGTCGTGGGCGTCCGCGCGGACGGTGACGAGCTCCGGGCTCGGCTGGTGATCGCCGCGGACGGCGTCAACTCCTTCCTCGCGCGGGAGGCCGGCGTTCGTGCCCCCGAGCCCGCGCACCGGCTCGCCGTCGGGGTCAAGTCCGTGGTGCGACTGCCGCGTGCGGTCCTCGAGAGCCGCTTCGGGGTGACCGGCGACGAGGGCGTGGCCTACGCCGTCGTCGGCAACTGCACGCTGGGCGTGCCCGGGGGCGGTTTCCTCTACACCAACCTCGACTCGGTGTCCGTGGGCGTGGTGCTGCGGCTGGACGCGCTCACCGCATCGGGCATGGCCACCTCGGACGTGCACGACTACTTCCTGGCCCACCCGGGCATCGCGCCGCTCCTGGCCGACGGCGAGCTCGCCGAGTACGGCTGCCACCTCACCATCGAGGACGGCCCGGCGATGGTGCGCGAGGACCTCGCCCGGCCCGGCCTGCTGCTCGTCGGCGACGCCGCCGGCTTCACGCTGAACACGGGCCTGACGATCCGGGGCATGGACCTCGCGGCCGGGTCGGCGATCGCCGCGGCCGACGCCGCCCATGCGGCCCTGGCGGCGGACGACGTCGGCTCGGCGGGGGAGGGTTACCGTGCCGCGCTCGCCCGGTCGTTCGTCGGGCAGGACATGGCGACCTACGCGCGGGCGCCCGGGTTCCTCGCGCACGACGACCTCTACGGGGAGGTGGGCGCGTTGCTCGCGGACGTGCTGCACGGCGTCTTCGACCTGGACGGGACACCGCGGCGCCGCCTGGTTCGCACCGCGCGGGAGGCCCTGAAGGGCTCGCCCCTGACCGCCCGGCGCCTGGCTGCGCTCGGCCTCGGTGGGGTGAGGTCGCTGTGACGCCGTCGATGGCCGAGCGCCTCGCCACGCTGCGCTTCGAGGTCGACGAGGAGTCGTCGCACATCGAGGTCCACCAGGACGTCGTGCGCGCGACCGGCGCGGGTCCGCTGCTGGTGCGGGTGTGCCCGGCGCACGTCTACACGCGGGAGTCGGACGGCACCATCTCCGCGACCGCGGCCGCCTGTCTCGAGTGCGGGACGTGCCTCGCGGTCGCGCCGCCGGGCGCGATCACGTGGCACTACCCGCGCAGCGGCTTCGGCGTGGTGTTCCGGGAGGGCTGAGGCGGGCGAGACGACCGCCTGAGTTCGTGCGCGAGGACGGGCTCACGCTGTACGACAGCGCGGAGCGTCGCACAGCGACGGCGAGCGACCTGCCGCCGTGACAGGTGCAGGCAAGAGCAAGGGGCTCAGCGCACGCAAGGCTCGCGGCCGTGGAGTGCGGATGATGCGGCGCGCCGACCGGAGCCGCCGAGCGCATGGCTGGGAGGAAGCCACGAACAGCCGCGACGACGACCGCGGCACGGCACTGTTCGCCTGCCCCTGCAATCCGGTGGCGCCGGCGCTGGTGGTCGAACGCGGGGCATTTCTCGTCGAGCCGACGTAATGTCGCTTGTCAGCGCGGATGAGCGGTGCTTGAAGCCGTCCTGGCCCCCCCACTGGGTCCTCCGCAGCTCCCTGCGGACGACGTGATGCCACCACCGCCCGCGTGAGCCGCGCACCCAGGCTGAGTGATCCCAGACCGACCTCGCGGTCGCCATCCTCGACCACCTGCCGCCAATCCGGCTCTTCGGATCTATGCGTGGTTGGGGCGCCAGGGCCGGTTGCCGGAGGCGGTCAGCAGGATGCGTAGTCGGTGGTGGGCGAAGGTCCGGAAGCCATGTGCCAGGCGCCGGGTCTTCTCGATGATCAGGTTGATGGCCTCGGTGCCGCCGCTGGAGACGCCGTCGGTGTCGAAGTAGGCCAGCACCTGAGTGCGCCAGGCCCGCAGGGTCCGTCCCAGGCGGGCGACCTCGGGGATCGGGCAGGTGTGCAGGGTCGCGATGACGGCTTCGGCGACCGCCTTGCCGGCGGCCGGGGTGCGCTGGTGGTAGATCGAGCGCAGCCGCTGGTAGCAGCCGGTGACCTCCCAGTCGGGGTCGCCGGCCTCCAGGGCTGTCTCGAGTCGGGCGACCTGGCGGGGCGAGAGGTGCTCGGCGCCGTGGCGCAGCAGCCCACGGATCTTGTAGAGCGGGTCGCCGCAGTGGCCGCGGTGGCCCAGGGTGTCCTGTTGGACGCGGCGGCGGACCTCGTCGACCACCCCCGTGCCGAGCTTGACGACGTGGAACGCGTCCAGGACCGCGACCGCGTCGGGCAGCTCGTCGCGGATCGCGTTGGCGTAGCCGCGGAACGGGTCCAAGGCCGCGTGCTCGACGCTCGCGGTGAACCCCTCGGGCTGGGCCGTCAGCCACCTCGAGTAGGCGGTCCCGGACCGCCCCGGGACCACGTCCAGCAGCCGGTCCCGGACGCGTCCGTCCTGGTCACGGGTCAGGTCGACCATCGAGGTCACCGTCCGGTCCCCGCCGTGGTGCGAGGCCTCCCAGATGTGCTCATCGACCCCGAGGGTGACCACCCCGTCCGGCCGGCTAGGGTCGGCCAGGCGCCTGATCGCCTCGGCCTCGATCGCGTCCCAGCAGGTGTGCCAGTCCACCCCCAGGTGCCGGGCCAGCGCCGCGATCGTGGTGTCATCGTGGGCCAGCGCGTCGGTCGCCCACGCGATCGCCCGGGTCGTGAGCTTGGCCCGCGGCGCGATCAGCTCGTGGGTCTCGGAGAAGGTCGCGACCGGGCACCCAGGGTCGGGGCACCGCCAGATCCGCGTGCGCCACCTGACCAGCACCGACACCCCGAACGCCGGCGCGTCATGGACCCGGTGGACCCGACGGGCGTGACCGACCGCCACCACCCCGCACCGCCGGCAACCGGTCAGGACCTCATCGCTCTCCACCGTCACCACGAGCCGCCCGCCCCCGTCGTGGGCGATGTGGAGCACGTGCAGCCCGGGGACGCTGAACATCTCATCAGCGCGGGCGCACCAGGGCGCGCCGACGCCGCAACTACTCTCAGACACGTCGGGGTCTCCGTGGAACGGTCAGCTTGGTCGCTACCGATCCTGGAGGCCCCGACACCTACCTTCCCGGACCGCCACGCACCCTCGCCGCGACGACCTCACCCACGCTCAACTCCGAAGAGCCCGTACTGTGTCAGTCCGATCGCCTCTGCCTCGGCACCGTGCCTCCCACACCGGCGAAGCGACCGAGAGCATCGCGCCGCGTGATCGACGCTCCGGTTTCTGCGGCATTTCTCTGGAGCGAGAAATCACGACGTCACGAAGCCCTCAGCCCACTCATCGCGGTCAAGGACGTACGGAGACACCTCGAAGCCACCGGGGGATGCGCGGAACCCAGGAAGACTCACCGCCGCAGATATCCGCCTCTTGGCCGCTTCTTCAGTGGAGTAGACACCCAGGAGCTTCTCGTCAGACTCCCCGCCCTCGAGCGTGTGTGTATGCCAAAGCAGGTAGACCAACCGCACTTCCTGAGATCCCATGTCACCTCAACCTCCCGCCCCGCGTAACCCACTTCACGATCTTGCTGAACTCTGAGCCACCGCCCGTCCTCCAGTTACCGGCACCGTACTTCTCGTCCAGGATTCGGCGCGCGTACTGTTGGGCAGCCTCTCCGGGCAACGGCGGCCCCGCCTCGCGTGCTACCCACGACGGCGCGTCGTTCGCGCCACCGCCGAGGCGGATCGAGCCTTCATCGCCGCTTGGCAGGCGTGCGCGCAGCCGCGTCAACAACCCCGCGTCACTCGCACCGACTTCTGCGGCAACACCGAACCGCGCCGCCGAGACAGGGCTCACCCAGGACCCGGCACGGGGCCCCGTCGGTGATCCCCGCGTGGCCTCGACCGACGCGTACGCAGTCGACAAACCAGCAGGCGCGTCGTAGATGTCGCAGGCGTAGGCCGGCATCTCCGCCAACGCTGGCCCAGCACCCGCAAAGCCGACGATAGCGGCGATGGAAGCGGCCAGCAGGGCTGCGACCGGCCACGCTGCGAGCGCGCGCCGGAATGCGGTGATCACCCACGCGGATCTGGCCCTCAGCCGCGTGGGTGAGGGCACGTCAGGGCCTCGCCGCATACTCGTTCGACATTCGCTGCAGGTACTCCCTCCAGCGTTCCTCGACGGCTTCCAGTCCGGTGGGAGCTCCTGGCTGGGCCGGCATGAACCTGACTAGCCCCTCGATCTCGGTCGGATAGCCGAAGTCGGAGTACAACATCTCGATCATCTGCAACGGATCCGCGTACTCGTCCTTGTGATCGTGCAGCCATGCCAGTGCGAGATACAGCCAGACCCGGCCGGGCTCCGAATCTGGATCGATCTCGATCTCGTCGACCACCTGCTGAACTCGCCAGAGTTCACCGCTGAACACGCTCGCCAACTCCTCGATGGGTGACGACGCGGCCCCAGCCGCGACAAGATCCTCCGCAACGCCGACCGTCGCTGCTTCGTCAAGCCAGCCATTGCCGTAGCCATAGGCAAGTTCGCTGGGATCAAGGCGGACGCGGGAGACTACGAAGACCGCGGGCAGACTGATTTTCACCAGGTCCTCGCTCATGGCTTGATCGGTATCCCGTTGATCGTCCCGCCCCGCACAAATAGCTGATGAGTCAAGTTCTGGCCCTCCATTATCCACTCAAAACGACCCGCGACGCCGTTCATTTCGCCCGGCATCTGCACGAGGGTGCGTGAGACCCCGTCACCGCCCACCAACTCGAAGACGGACCCGCTCTGCGCGACGTCGTCGATGACCCAGTCACCTGCTCGATGTGCTGCGTCGCTCTTGAGCGCTGAGCCAGTGGGTCTCGCGGCCCTGAGCAGATCCGCAGCCTCGGCCGGTGTCGGAAGGGACCGCGCGGTGTTTGCGGCAACACCGGTAGCCACCACGATTCCGGACCACGGAGGGCCGTCCCCTAGTCGCTGACCTGCACTGACACTCGCCGCGGGCCCGACGACGACCTCGCCCGCGGAGGTCAAGGCCCCGACGGCGTTCCGAGCCGTAGTGGCCATTGCCGCCGACGCCGGTCCAGCGGCAACGAGGCCGACCGCGACGGCCAGGACGGCAGCCAGGACGGCAAGGGCCCAGCGCGGTCGGGCGGTGTGCCGGGTAGCCGTGGTCTTGGGGTCGAGTCTGGCAAGTGACCTCATGGCCGAGAGCCGCCGGGCCAGTGAGCGACTCCGCCACCGGGTAGGCAGACCATCCGCTCACCGGCGGCCGTCACGAGCGTCCATGCCTCGAACTGCTCGTCTGGCTCGCAGTCCAGCCGCGACCCGTTCGCGAAACGAAGCGACAGAGCACCCGACTCGCCGATGGAGGCGGACTCGATGCGCTGACGAAGCAGGCCCACGACCGCACTGCCAGTCTCGTCAAGGCGGTCAGGGCGCACTTCAGACGATTGCGTTCCGTCGGGTGACGACAGCCGGAACGGCGACTCGATTCGGAGCTCAGTGCCGTCGAGCGTCTCGAGGACAACCCCATAGTCGAGGCACAGGCGACTGACTTCCTGGCCCTCCAGGGTGTACGCCATCAGCCGCCCCAGTTCTTTGGAAGTGGATAGGTGCCATCCGGGTTGAGGGGTATGTGGGTCATCGAGTTGGGACCTGGCTTGCCGTTCAGCCCGATCGGCTGGCCCGAGTCGTTGTAGAACCTGACGTAGCCTTCCGGATACTGCGCCGTGGGTTTCATGATCCGGACCGTCCCCGCGTTGCCAGACGAGCCCGGCGCTCGCCACACGGTGCCCTTGCCGCTGTTCGCAGCCTCTGACACGAAGCCGTCCGCGACACCGGCCGGCCTAGCCGCGACACCGGCCGGCCTAGCCGCGACACCGGCGGCGCTCCCTGCGGTTTCTGCGGCAACACCGGTAGCCACCACGATCTGGGCCCGCGGGGCGTCGTTCCCTAGCTGCTGACCTGCGGTGATGCCCGCCGAAGGCCCGACGGAGACCTGGGCCGCGGGCGTGGAGGCCCCGACGCCGTTCTGGGCCGCTGGGGTCGTTGTCGCCGACGCCGGTGCGACTCCAGCGACAGCAGCCAGGGCGGCAAGAGCCAGCGCGAGGCCGAGCCCACCGAAGACCCGAACGAAGGCCCGTCGCATCAGGGAGGGACTGCTCCCGATCGGCTGCTCACCGACAGGCGGCATCATCCGTCGTCGGCCTCCAGCCAGACTGTGATCTCGGTCTGGTAGTCGGCGCTTGAGACATGCTCGTGACGGTCGGGGGCGCCGGTGAGAAGGAGACCAAGCGAGTCTCGGAGCTCTTCGGCCTCGGAGACCGTTAGCCGCAGGCCCACGTGCCGGAGCTGACGGTTCTCGTTGACATCATCGATACGCATCGCGCTCACCCAGCCGGAACGTCGGAGGGATAGATCGGGCCGGACTTGACCCATGACCCGTCGACCAGTTCCTCAACGTGCGCATGTGGCGACGAGTGCGGGTATGGCCGGTTGATGTCGACGCGGATCCGGCGCAGCCCATCCCGCGACAAGAAGATCCTGTCACCGGCGCCGTTCGTTATCGAGCGCGCCTCCGGCCCGAGCCAGTCAGCAGCCTGAGAGACCGTCTGCGAGACGCGTCCGGTCGCCGCCGTTCCGGCTTCTGCGGCGGCTGGGCAGGTGCCGGGTCCGATCTGGCCGACTGGGGCGGGCGGGCCGATCTGGCCGACTGGGGCTGAAGGCTTCGACTCCAGTGCGCCGGTCGTCGCTGACCGGCGGGAGCCAGGCGCGGCGCCGGTTCCCTTGGCGAAGGGTGCAGCGGTCACCGTGACGGTGGCGAGGGTCTCACCCGTGCTGCGTCCGGCGTTGAGGAAGTTGCCCTGTTCGGCTTGCTGCCAGGCCGCCGCGCCGTTGTCACGGATGTCACCGAACGGGTTCTGGTTGTCGAAGCCTTCGGCCCAGTACTCCAGGTCGTTGAGCCCGTACCTGCCCTGGAGGTCCTGCTGGGCGTCCCGCATGGCGGTGTACTGCTGATACCGGCCCCACGGTGTCTGGCTGTTGAGGAAGTTCAGTGCCCATTCCCCGACGCCCCAGACCTCCCCGACGAGCATCTGGGCCGACTGGCAGGCGGTGTCGCCCGCCGCGCAGCTCCACAGCCCGGTGGGGTCGGTGTGCATGAGGGGGTTGTTGAAGGCGTAGGCGTAGCCGTTGGTGTAGGCCATGCCGACGGGTTGGGCGACCGGGTCGGCGGCGGTGAACTGCCCGGTGCTCGGGTCGTAGTCGCGGGCCCGCATGTCGACCAGCAGGTCGGTGTACTGGCCGGCGTACCCGAACGTGGACGGCCCTGTGTTCCAGAACGTGGAGTTCGCGCCGAACGCGTCGTAGGAGCGGGTGCCGAACGCCGAGCCTTGACCGTTGGTCGCGGCCCAGGCCGCGGTGTTGGCGAACGGGTCGGTCAGCAACCACTGGTCACCGTTGAACCCGCCGGTCTCGGCCATCACGGTGCCCTGGGAGGAGGTCACGTCAGGCAGCCAACTGGTTAGTTGGTCCCCGTTGGTCAACGAGTGCTCGCCGATCCGGGTGGGCAGGCCAGTGATGTCGTCCCACGCCCACGTCGCCGTCAGCACCCCGTCACGGGACGTGCTGGTACGACTGCCCTGGGGGTCGTAGGTGTAGGCGGTCGTGGCGGCGTAGGGCTCGTCGTCGCTGCCCCACTCCTCACGGATCGACGTGACCTCACCGGCCAGGTCGGTGCGGGATCAGCACGTGGCGTGCGCCCGGCTTCAGCCGAGCCCGTGCACGCGTGCCTCGGCCGGCCCCGACGCCGTCAGCGTGCGGGGCTGCCCGGCGCCCCGGATTGGTGCCGCGAACGTGCCCGCGTCCCCGAAGACCTCGAGCACGGGGCCGTCCGCGAGCACGCGGGCTCGCTGCCCGCCCACCGGGAGTTGCCACGCCTCGTCGCCGACGTGGACGGTCAGCGTGCCCGCGCGGTGCTCGAGGCGCACCTGCTCGCGTCCCGTGCCGTCCGCGACGGCGAGCCGCGCCGTGCCGGTCGCCGGCCCCCGGTCGAGTGTCCACTCCACGTCCGCGGTGGGCGGCAGGGGCGCGGCATCGTCGCGCCGCACAACGGGGACGCCCCGACGCGCACCCGCCACCGCGGGGTGCGGGCGCGCGACGACGCGACCGCCCTCGAGCGCGAGCAGGTGCGGTACCGAGTGGGCGCCCGTCCACCGGCCGTCCGGGTCCGCGACGCCGATGAGCCAGTAGATGAGCCCGGGGGCACCGTCGGTGAACGCGGACGCCGCGTAGGGGGAGGGGCCGTACGAGAGTCGTTGCCAGGAGTCGGCGACGAAGCGACCGGCCACGAGCTCGCCGACGGCGCAGGCCGCGAAGCGGTCCGCGCCCCCGTCCGAGACCGAGACGACGAGCACCCACCGGTCGCCCACCCGCACCAGCTGCGGGCACTCCCACATCACGCCGGTCCGGACGGGGTCGTCCGCGGCCCCGGGCCGGCTCGCCAGCACGCCGTCGTACCGCCACGACGCGAGGTTCGCCGAGACGTAGGTGAGCGCTGCGGCGGTGCCGTCGGCGAGCCCGGCGCCGAGGAGCATGCGCCAGCACGTCCCGTCGTGCAGCACGAACGGGTCACGCAGCTCGACGGCGTCGACGCCGGGCGGCAGCTCCGCGACCACGTCGTGCTTGGTCCAGGCCGTCCACGCCTCGTCGTCGGGCCGCGCCAGGCGCACCCGCCCGATGCGGGAGGTGGCGCGCTCGATCGTCGTGTAGAAGAGCGCGGCCGGGCCGTCGGCGGGCGCGACGACGCATCCCGACCAGACGCCGTCGTCGCCGTCCCCGGGGGCCAGGGCCACCGCACCCTCCGTCCAGTGCAGGAGGTCCTCGCTGGTCGCGTGCCCCCAGCACTGCTCGGTGACCCACTCCGACTGGTCGGGCGCGTACTGGTAGAAGAGGTGGAACCGCCCGTCGTGGTGGGTCAGGCCCAGCGGGTCGTTGATCCAGCCGGAGCGGGCGGTGAAGTGCAGGCGGGGCCGGGCGGCGTCGTCGGGCACGGCCGGCTCAGCCGCGGGCCGGTGCGACGGACTCGCGGCTCCGCAGCGGCATGGGGAGCCGGTGCACGACGGCGGGCTCGGCGGCCGCGGCGGTGCCCTCGCCACGGCCGGAGATGCTCTCGAGCACCAGCTCGACGGCGCGGCGGCCCAGATCGTAGTGGGGGATCGCGAAGGTGGTGAGCGGCGGCCGCATCCACTCGGCGAGCGGGGCGTCGTCGAACGAGACGATCGACATGTCGTGGGGGACGGCGAGGCCGGCCTCGTGCACCGCCTGGTAGGCGCCGAAGGCGAGGCGGTCGTTGAAGGTGATGATCGCCTGGCCTGCGCCGCCGTCCTCGAGGATCTGCCGGGTGGCCGCCCAGCCGTACGGGGGCAGCCAGTCCGGGCACAGGTGGCCGCTCGCGGGCCGGAGCCCGGCGGCACCGAGCACTTCGAGGATGCCCTGGAGGCGCTCCCGTCCGGCGACGGTTCCCGGCGGGGTGTCCGTGGGCCCCGGGCCGGCACCGATCAGGTGGATCGAGCGGTGCCCGGCCTCCAGCAGGAGGCGTGCTGCGGCGCGGCCGGCCTCGAGCTCCTCCGGGACGATCGAGGGGATGCCGGCCCGCGGCTCGCTCGGCACGGCGTTGAGCAGGACGGCGGGCGCGTGCTCGAGCCCCGAGGGCACGCGGCGCGTCCGGGTGAACATCGAGGCGAGGATGATGCCGTCGACCTGGCGGTCGAGGAGCGCGTTCAGCAGACGCCGTTCGACCTTCGGATCGCCCTCGGTCTCGGCGATGAACAGCATGAGGCCGCGTTCGTAGGCGGCCTCGAGGGCGCCCTTGATGAGGTCGCCCGCGAGCTGGGACGTCGCGACGGTGTCGGAGACCAGGCCCAGCGCGAGGCCTGAGCCCTTGCGCAGCCCGACGGAGAGGATGTTGGGGCGGTAGCCGAGGGTGGTGGCCGTCTCGCGGACCCGCTGCTGGACCGCCTCGGAGATCCGTAGCTCGACGCCGCGACCTGACAGCACGAGGGACGCCGTCGTCGACGAGACGCCCGCCGTCGTCGCGACGTCGGCGAGTGTCACCCTGGCTCGACCCACTGTGGCCTCCCTGTCCTGCGGCATCGTAGTTGCGCAGCCCACCCGCCCCGACGCCGTGCCTGAGGGCGCGCGGAACCGGGAGCGTGACCATGGCCACGGTTCGGTAACGGCTGCGGTTCTCGCCCTCCCGACCGCTTGACATGGCCTTCGCCGCGTCCCCAGACTGCACGTGCTAAGACGATTTAGCAACCGTCGGACGAACGCGATCCGACAACCCCCGATTCGTTCGACCGAAGGGAGACACTGGTGTCTCGACCTGGTGGATCAGCTCGACGTGTGGCAATGACGGCAGCGGTGCTCGTCACCGCCCTGAGTGCCGTCGGCGCGTGCAGCGCACCCGGTGGCAACGCCGAGGACACCGCGAAGCCCGAGCAGACCGGCGGCGCCACCGTGGCCTCAGCGCCGGACTGCGGCACGGAACCGGTGACGCTCAAGGCCTACCTCGAGACCGGCTTCCCGCTGGCCACGAAGCTCATGGACGAGTTCTCCAAGCAGTACCCGAACGTCACCTTCGACACCCGTGAGGACCAGTTCGCCGTCCTGACGCAGAACGCCCCCCGCGTCCTCGTCGACGACCCGCCGGACCTCATGCGCCTGCCGCAGATGTCCGAGCTCGCCAAGGACGACCTGCTCCTCGACCTCGACCCGTACGCCGCGGCGTTCGGCTGGGACGCGTGGCCCGCCTCGCAGCTCGAGCAGATGCGCGTGGACGACGAGGGTCGCCGCGGTAGCGGGCCCCTGTACGCCATGGGCCTCAACTTCTCGATGACCGGCGTGTTCTACAACAAGACTCTCGCCGAGCAGATCGGGATGACCGAGCCCCCCACCACGCTGGCGGAGTTCGACTCCTACCTGAAGGCGGCCAAGGACGCCGGCCTCGTGCCCGTCGCGCAGTTCAACGGCGGCGCGACCGGCGGCCTGGCGTTCCCGCTCCAGGCCCTCATGGCCTCCTACGGTGACTCCAGCGCGATCAACGCCTGGATCTACCAGCAGCCCGACACGACCATCGACACCGAGACGAACCTCAAGGCGACGACCCACCTGCAGTCGTGGGTGGACGCCGGCTACTTCGCCGACGACGTCAACTCGATGGACTACGCGATGATGATGAGCCGCTTCATCGAGGGCAACAGCGTCTTCATCTTCGACGGCGACTGGGAGTCCGGGAACCTCGACAAGCAGATGGCGGGCAACGTCGGCTTCTTCCTGATGCCGCCCGTCGAGGAGGGTGGGTCGTTCGGCGCCATGTCCGCGCCCCTGACCTACGGCGTGTCTGCCAAGGCCGCGCACCCCGAGTGCGCCGCGTTCTTCCTCAACTGGGTCGCCACCGACGAGCAGGCGCGCACCATCGGCGTCGAGGTCGGCGGGTCGCACCCGATGGGCCCGGCCGACGCCTTCATGCCGGACGTCGACCCGACCACCGTGACCGCGCAGACCCTCGAGGCCGGCGCCGCGATCGGCGAGCAGGACGGCGCGATGGACTTCATCGCGAACGCGACCGGCTCGATCTACGCCAAGGGCTGGACGCCCAACCTGCAGAAGCTCATCGCCGGTGAGATCGACCCGGCCGCGCTCCTGAAGGCCGTCCAGGCCGAGTACGAGACGGAGATCGGCTGACCGCTATGGCTACCAGGCAGACCGGACTCGCGTCGGGTCGTCGCCAGGACAGCCAGCCGGCCCCCGGAA
Organism: uncultured Actinomycetota bacterium; assembly: GCA_963807045.1. Lineage (GTDB taxonomy): Bacteria > Actinomycetota > Actinomycetes > Actinomycetales > Cellulomonadaceae > Actinotalea. The sequence goes on from CAWDZL010000002.1 coordinate 2,306,826, forward strand.
GCCCGGAGAGCAGGCGCCGCGCCATGAAGGCGCGGCGCCTGCGCCGGGGCGGGCTGGCGCTGCTCCTCGTGGCCCCCGCACTGCTCACCTACATCGTCTTCGTGCTGCGGCCGATGGCGCAGACCATCCAGTTCTCGTTCTACGAGTGGGACGGCATCACGCCGTCCACCTGGGTCGGCCTCGACAACTACGCGGCGATCTTCCAGAACCCCGAGATGTCGGGCTCGATCGTCAACGCCTTCGAGCTGCATCATCTTCTTCAGCGTCATCCCGGTGCTGCTGGGGCTCTTCACGGCCAACACGATCCGTGGCTTCGCGGCGAGCCGGCTCGCCATCGTGTCGCGCACCGTGCTCTTCCTGCCGCAGATCATCCCGCTGGTCGCGGCCGGCATCATGTGGAGCTGGCTCTACGCCTCGAACGGCCTGGTCAACAGCATCCTCAAGGGCATCGGGCTCGAGGGCGTCACGCGGGCGTGGCTCGGTGACTTCGACACCGCGCTGCCCGCCGTCGGGCTCGTGGGCGCCTGGGTCCTGTTCGGGCTGTGCATGCTCCTGCTGCTCGCCGGGATGACGAAGATCGACCCCTCGCTGTACGAGGCGGCCCGCATCGACGGTGCCGGCTCGATCCGGGAGTTCTTCGCGATCACCCTGCCGAGCCTGCGCCAGGAGCTCAGCGTCTGCGTCACCGTCACGGTGATCGCCGCGCTGGCCAGCTTCGACATCATCTACATCTCCACGCAGGGTGGCCCGGGCAACCGGACCCTCGTGCCCGGCCTGGAGATCTACTACCTCGCCTTCTTCCAGCGCGAGGTCGGGCTGGCCTCGGCCCTGGGCGTCGCGCTCATGCTGCTGGTCCTCGCCGTCGTCCTCCCGCTGCAGCGGCTCACCAGGGAAGGTGACGCGTGATCGTCTCCCGCCGCGAGGTGTGGCTCGGCCGCACCATGCTCGTCGTGCTCATGGCTGTGACGCTCCTGCCGTTCCTCAGCCTCTTCGTCACCGCGCTGCACAAGCCGGGGACCTACCCGTCCGGCCTCGCGTGGCCGGACGACCCGCACTGGTCGAACTTCCTCGACGCGTTCCGCGCCGCCGACATGGGCAAGCTGCTGTGGTCCAGCGTGCTCATCGAGGTCGCCGTGGTGCCGTTGTCGCTGCTCATCGCGACGCTGGCGGGCTTCGCGCTCGGGCACCTTCGGCCGCCCGGCGGTCGCTTCGTGCTGGTGCTGTTCGTCCTCGGGCTCACCCTGCCGCGGGAGGGCGTCATCATCCCGCTCTACTACCAGATGCGGGACTTCGGCCTCCTGAACACCCGGTGGGCCATCATCCTGCCGTTGATCGGCCTGTACATGCCGTTCGCCGTGTACTGGATGCGGTCGCACTTCGTGAACATGCCGATCGACATCTCCGAGGCTGCGCGCATCGACGGCGCGAGCACGTGGCAGCTCTTCTGGCGCGTGCACGTCCCGCTGTCGAAGCCCGCGCTGTCCTCGCTGGCGATCCTGCTGTTCCTGTGGACCTGGAACCAGTTCCTGCTCGCCGTCGTGCTGGTGTCGGATCCGACCAAGCGCACGATGGCGGGTGCGCTGGGCGCCTTCCAAGGCCAGTGGGGCACGGACATCCCGCTGCTCTGCGCCGGGTCGCTCCTGATCCTCACGCCCACCCTCATCGTCTTCCTGGTGTTCCAGCGGCAGTTCGTCAGCGCGCTGCTCCAGGGCTCCCTGAAGGGCTGACGATGAACGCTCGACCACCGTTCGACCCCGAGCTCGAGGCCGCGCTGCGCGCCCACCGCGAGGAGGTCGTCGTCTCCCTGGCGGCGGCCGACATCCCCGCGCTGCGCAGCCGGTCCGGGCTCGCCGACGCCGTCGGCGCGGCCGCCGAGGGCATCTTCGACGTCGCCGTGCATCGCGCGTCCGGCGTGACGACAGCACTCCTGCGCCCGCTCGGGGCGACGGGGCCCGTGCCCTGCCTGCTCCACCTGCACGGCGGGGGACTGGTCACGGGCTCGATGTGGGACGACGTCATCCCGTTGCTCGGCCTCGCCGAGGCGACGGGGTGCGCGATCGCCTCCGTGGACTATCGCCTGGCCCCCGAGGACCCGTACCCCGCCGCGCTCGAGGACGCCTACGCGGCCCTGCTGTGGCTCGCCGGGGCCGGGGGCGAAGCTCGGCGTCGACCCCAGCCGGCTCGTCGTCGAGGGGATCAGCGCGGGGGCCGGCCTCGCGGCCGCGCTCGCGCTGCTGGCCCGGGACCGCGGCGGCCCGCAAGCTGGCCGGCCAGATGCTGCTGTGCCCGATGCTGGACGACCGCAACGACTCGGCGTCCGGCTGGCAGATGGCCGGGCACGGGTCGTGGGACCGGACGGCGAACGCGACCGCGTGGCAGGCGTATCTGCCGGGTGCGGCCGGGGGCGATGACGTCCCGGTGCACGCGGCCGCGGCACGCGCCGTGGACCTCGGCGGCCTCCCGCCGGCGTTCCTCGACGTCGGTTCGGCCGAGACGTTCCGCGACGAGGTCGTCGACTATGCGAGCCGGCTCTGGCTCGCGGGCGGGCGGGCCGAGCTGCACGTGTGGCCGGGCGGGTTCCACGGTTTCGACTACCTCGTGCCCGACGCCGCGGTCTCGCAGTCGGCGCGCCGTGCGCGGCGGAGCTGGCTCACGCGGCTGCTCGCCCAGGTGCCGGCGGTGACGTCGTGACCGACGTCGTGCGCGCGCTCGAGGCGTGCCTGCCGTGGGCGCCCGTCGCCGTGCCCGACGACGTCCCGACCGGGGACATGCCGGGCGACCGGGTGAGCATCGGGCCGCGTCACGTGGCGAGCGCGAACGCGCTGTTCCCGATGCTCGTCACCGAGCTGCTGCCCGTGCTCGCGGCGAGCCCGTCGGCGCGCGCCGTGGTGGCCGTCGCGGGCGGGTCCGGTGTCGGCAAGTCGGAGATCGCGTCCCTGGTCGCGCACCTGCTGCGGCGCAGCGGCGTGGGCAGCTACACCCTCTCCGGGGACAACTACCCCCGCCGGATCCCGAGCCAGAACGATGCCGAGCGGCTGCGCATCCACCGGGACGGGGCCGTGCGCGGGCTCGTCACGGACGGCCTGCTGAGCCCCGGGCGGACGGCGGCGCTGCGCGCGCTGCAGGAGGCCGGCACCGACGTCGACCCCGGCCAGGTGGCCGAGCACCCGTGGCTCGCGCGGTACCAGCGGGCCGGCCGGGCGGCGCTGAAGGGGTACCTCGGCAGCCCGGCGGAGATCGACTTCGACCACCTGTCCGAGGTGGTCGGGCGGTTCAAGGGCGGCGCCGACCGCATCCCGCTGCGCCGCATGGGCCGCGGGCCTGCGGACCTCTGGTACGACGACGTCGACCTGTCGGGCGTGCACGTGCTCGTCATCGAGTGGACCCACGCGTGCAGCGACCACCTGCGGGGCGTCGACGTGCCGGTGCTGCTCCACAGCACCCCGGCCGAGACTCTCGCGCACCGTCGGGCGCGTGGGCGTGACGGCGCCACCGACAGCCCGTTCACGTCCCTCGTGCTGGGCGTGGAGCAGGAGCTGCACGAGAGCCAGGCCCCGCGGGCCCGGATCATCCTGACGCGGGCCGGTGAGCGGCTGTCCGTGAGTCGCTACCGCGAGTTCGCGGCGCGCGGGGCGGGGGAGCCGGATGACTGAGGAGACCGCCGTGCCGAGCGCCCGCCCGATGCTCAACGCCTACCCGGACAGCATGGGCGGGCGACTGTCCGACGTCGTCGGTCTGCTCCGGCGGCCGGAGCTGAACGGCGTCTTCGACGCCTTCTACGTGCTCCCGAGCATGTTCCACTCCGACCTGGACCGCGGGTTCTCGGTGATCGACTACGGGCTCGAGACGGCCCTGGCGACGGAGGCCGACCTGGCGGACCTGCGCGCGCTCGGCATCGACCTGAAGCTCGACGTCGTCCTCAACCACTGCTCGGTGGCGTCCCCGCAGTTCCAGGACCTGCTGCGGCACGGCGACGCATCCCGGTTCCGGGACTTCTTCGTGGACTGGAACGCCTTCTGGGCCGGCCACGGGGAGATGACGCCCGAGGGCTACGTGCAGCCCGACGCCGCGCTGCTGGAGCACATGTTCTTCCGCAAGCCGGGGCTGCCGATCCTCATGGTCCCGTTCCCGGACGGTCGCGAGGTGCCCTTCTGGAACACCTTCTACCAGGAGGTTGTCGAGGACGCGGCGGGCCGGCGGTTCCTCGGCCAGATGGACGTCGACGTGCGCTCGCCGCTGGTCTGGGAGTTCTACGACGAGACGCTGCGCACGCTCGCGGGGTACGGGGCGCAGCATCGTGCGTCTCGACGCATTCGCCTACGCGCCCAAGGCACCCGGGCGCCGCAACTTCCTCAACGAGCCCGAGACGTGGGACCTCCTCGCCCGGGTGCGGCAGCTGGCGGACGCCCACGGCGTCACTCTCCTGCCCGAGATCCATGCGACCTACGCCGAGCGCACGCACGAGCGGATCGCCGCGCAGGGGTACCTCACCTACGACTTCTTCCTGCCGGGTCTCGTGCTCGATGCGCTGGAGACGCGCTCCGGCCGCACGCTCGGCGGCTGGGCGCGCGAGCTGCGTGGACAAGGGCATCCGGACCGTCAGCATGCTCGGCTGCCACGACGGCATCCCGCTGCTGGACCTCGACGGTCTCGTGCCGGGGGAGCGCATCGAGAGCCTGATCGCGACCGTCGTCGAGCGCGGCGGCTACGTGAAGAGCCTGCACGGGCAGCGACCAGGTGTACTACCAGGTGAACGCCACGTACTTCAGCGCGCTCGGGGAGGACCCGCGCGCCATGCTGCTCGCGCGTGCGATCCACCTCTTCATGCCGGGCAAGCCGCAGGTCTGGTACCTCGATCTGCTTCGCCGGCACGAACGACCACGAGGCCGTGGCCAAGGCCGGGCCGGGCGGGCACAAGGAGATCAACCGCACCAACCTCGGTCTGGACGAGGTCGAGCGCCGTCTGGCGGACCCGCTGGTGCGGGACCAGCTCGCGCTCCTGAGGTTCCGTTCGGAGTCGCCGGCCTTCGGGTTCGACGCGCACCTGGAGGTGCTCGACACGGCGCCGGACCGTCTCGCGCTGCGGTGGACGAACGGGGGTGCCTCGGCGTTGCTCGAGGCCGACCTGACCACGCGTGGCTTCACCGTGACGGACGAGCGCGGGGACGTGGTCCTGGCCCGCTGAGGGCCCCCGCACGACGGCGACGCGGGCGCGTCCGGCGCGTCCGTGAGGTCCGTGGATGTCCGGTCTTGACGGCAATGCCGCAGTCCGCCACGATGGTCCCGATCCGCTACCTACGACGATGTAAAAACGCATGTCATCGGGTTACAACGATGTACACGCGGGCCGTCGGCGTGGGCATGTGCAGGGGGGATCCGTCGTCTCTGCCGCGGACGGCCACCAGCGTCGCGCGCCTCGCGCGCGACGCATCTTCCATGAGAGGAATCAACGAAGATGACTCATCCGAGTGGAGGGACCCGACGGCCTACCGGCCGGAAGGTCACCGCCCTGCTCGCGGTGGTGGCGATGTGCGGGGCAAGTCTCGCCGTCGCCGGATCCGCATCGGCCGAACCTGGGCCGGCGCCCGACCCCTGGGTCTCCGTGACCCCGGAGGGCTACTACCGACTCACCGTGTCCCAGTCCCAGATCGAGAGCATCCTGGGCGCCAAGCCCGCCGTGCTCGAGGTCCAGGCGAACATCGGGCCGAGCGGGACGTGGTCCAACGTCGCGCTGGACCCGAGCGGCTCGAACTACTCCGCGATGGTCGGGCCCCTCCAGCCCGGCCTCTACCACTACCAGTACACGGCGACCATGACGGACCGTTCGACGGTGTCCTTCAAGGAGCCGACCAGCCCGGTCGCAGTCACCTCGCAGCCGGCCATGAACACCTTCTTCGTCCCGGGCGCCTCCGTGCAGTGGATGTCCGACATCCCCGCCGGCGGCGAGGTCACCTCGCTCAGCTACGACAGTGACGTCACCGGTAAGGAGCGCGACGCCGTCGTCTGGACGCCGCCGGGCTACGACGCCAACCGCGCCGAGAAGTACCCCGTGCTCTACCTGCTCGACGGCGCCGGTCAGACGGCCAAGGAGTGGACCGAGCTGGGCCGTGCCCCGCAGATCCTCGACAACCTGGCCGCCGCGGGCGCCCTCGAGCCGATGGTCGTGGTCATGGCGGACGTGAACGTCGCCGACCCGCGCGCCGAGCTGCTCGACGGCGTGCTGCCGGCGGTCCGGGCCGCCTACGACGTGTCCGCCGACGGCGCGCACCAGGCCGTCGCGGGCGTGCGGGAGGGTGGGGCGCAGGCCCTGTCGACCCTCCTGACGAGCGCCGGCGAGTTCTCCGCCGTCGGCTCGTTCTCCGGGACGCTCCACGGCTCGATCAGCGCCGCCCAGGCGCAGGCGATCAACGACGGCACCGACCTCGTCCGCCTGTACTCGGGCAACGCGCTCGACCCGGCGTACAACTCCACCTACACGGCGCTGCAGAAGCTGACCGCCGCGGGCGTGGAGCACGAGTTCGACGGCGTCCGGCGCGAGTCGGGCGGCACGTGGGACTCGTGGCGCCAGGACCTGCGTGACTTCGCGGGCCGGCTGTTCCACGACGTGGCCGACCACGGGCCCAGCGCGGGCACCCTCCCGCTCGACGCGCCGTACACGGCGCCGGCCGCGGGCTCGATCACGACGCCGGACGTCGACGCGAACGGCATCGTCACCTTCGAGACGGGCACCCAGTGGGCGACCGCCAAGGACGTGACAGTGTGGGCGAACTGGGCCCCGAACGGTGCCTGGTTCCGGGTGCCGATGACGAAGGTGGGGGACCGCTGGCGCGTCGCCGTCGGCCCGCTCGACGGCTTCTACTACTACCGGTACGTCGTCGACGGCGTGGACAAGAAGGACCCCGCCGACACGGTGAACACCCTGACCAACGTCAGCCCGCTGTACGTGCCGGGGAAGACCGACACGATGCTCGCGGACGCCCCGGTGGGTGAGCGCGGCGCCGTCTCCGTCCTCGACTACCACAGCAACGTGGCCAAGGAGGACCGGAAGGCGTACGTGTGGACGCCGCCGGGCTACGACCCGGCTCGCGCCGAGGCGTACCCGCTCCTCGTCCTCAACCACGGCTCCGGCCAGAGCTGGGGCGACTGGGTCGAGGTGGGGCGCGCCCCGCAGATCCTGGACAACCTCTACCGCCAGGGCACCATCACCCCGATGGTCGTCGTCATGCCGAACGGCAACGTCTCGAACTACCAGGACGAGCTGCTGAACAACGTCATGCCGGCCGTCTCCGCGAAGTTCCACGTGAGCCAGGAGCCCAAGGACCAGGCGATCGCGGGCCTCTCGATGGGTGGCATGAACACCCTGACGACGTGGCTCAAGTACCCGGGCAAGTTCACCTATGTCGCAGCGTTCTCCGGCGGGCTCTTCACCACGCCGACGTTCGACGCGACGGCCGTGAACGCGGGCACGAAGCTCGCCCGGATCTACGTCGGCGACGTCAGCGACTTCGCCGCCAGCTGGGTCAACTCCACGATGGCGATGTTCGACCAGCGTGGCGTGAAGTACGAGTTCGCGGGTGTGTCCGTCGGCCCGCACGGGTTCGACGTCTGGTCCGAGAACCTGATCGACTTCCTGCCGCGCATCTTCAAGCCGGACACCAACGCGGGCATCCCGGTCCAGGCCGTCGTGCCCGAGGGTGAGAACGGCGTCCTGGCCCTGACGGTCGCCGACTTCGGCGACGGCGTGGCCATGGCTCCGGCGAAGAACGCGGGCGACCGGCTCCGGTTCGAGGGGCAGCTGCCCTCCGTGACGGTGTCCGACTCGCGCACGCTCCAGCAGGCGGGTGCGGGCGGCTGGACGGTCTCCGGGCAGTCGTACGCGTTCAGCTCCTCGGTGCGCTCGTTCGGCGCCGAGCACCTGGGCTGGACGCCGAGCCTCGCGACGTCGCGGGACGGTCTGGTCGCCGGTACGCCGGTGTCCACGTCCATGAGCGGTGGTCCCGGTCTGGCGAGCTCTGCCCGCCTGGCCTGGGCGAACGCCACGGGTCGGTACGGGTCGGCGACCATCGGTGCCGGCCTGACGCTCGATGTGCCCGTCGACACCCAGCCGGGCACCTACACCGGCACCGTCACTCTGTCCCTCTTCCCGGTCGACTGACGTCGGCCCGACCCATCGGTGCGACCGGCCGGTCCTCGTGGCCGGCCGGTCGCACCGGGAGGTGCCATGTCCCGCACCATCAGTGCCCACGCCCGGCGCGCGGTCGCCGGGCTCGCCGTCGGTGTCGCGCTGCTCGCCAGCCCCGCTGCGGGCGCCCTCGCGGCCACCGCTCCGCCGTCGGCCGTCGAGCCGACCCCGGCCCCGGCGGCCGGGACCACGTGGACGGTGGAGCCCTCGGGCGCCGACGGCCCCGACGGCCGCATCTCGTTGCGCCACACGGTCGACGCCGGCGGGACCGTCTCCGACCAGGTCACTCTGACGAACTACAGTGCCGCGCCGGCCACGTTCCGCGTCTACGCGAGCGACGGCACGACGACGGCGGACGGCGGCTTCGACCTCCTGGCGCCCGACGCCGAGCCGGTCGACGGCGGGTCGTGGATCACCGTCGGACCGGTCGACGGCGCGACGCCGGCCCAGCCGAGCGGCCTGGAGGTCCAGGTCGCCGCGGGTGCGTCGCTCGCCGTCCCGGTCTCGATCGCCGTGCCCGACAAGGCGACGCCCGGCGACCACCCGGCCGGTGTCGTCGCCGAGCTCGTCGGCTCGGGCGCAGGCGCCGTCCAGCTCGCGCCGCGCGTCGGCGTGCGCGTGCATCTGCGCGTCTCGGGCGACGTCGTCGCTCAGCTGCGTCCGGAGGACGTCCGTGCCTCGTGGGAGCCGTCGTGGAACCCGTTCTCGCCGGGGACGATCGTCGTCCGGTACGACGTCGCCAACGACGGGAACGTCCGGCTGGGCGCGCATGCCGAGGTTGCGGCGTCGTCCGGGCCGGTCGAGGCCTCCGGTGGCGGTGCGGACGACCGGCGCGAGGTGCTGCCCGGGCAGTCGGTCCCCGGCGAGGCCCGGCTGTCGGCCTGGCCGCTGCTGCTCTCGCACGTCACGGTGTCGGCGGTGCCCGGCGTCGTGGGGGAGGACCAGGTCGATGCGACGCTCGCGGGCGGCTCGCTCGCGGTGACGGTGTGGACGGTCCCGTGGGCCCAGCTCGCCCTGCTGGTTCTGCTCGTGGGCGGCGTCGTGCTGGTCCGTCGGCTGCGGCGTCAGGCGGCCGCGCGGACCCAGGCGCGGATCGACGCGGCGGTCGCAGCAGCCACTGCGGACGCGGGTGCGGAGGCTCCCGCTGACGACGACGAGGCGGCGCCGGCGGTGGTCGCGGCGGACTGAGAACAACGTTTCGACATCGTTATCTACATCGTTATCTACATCGATTGACAAGCCCCCGGACGCGCTGCGAGGGTTCATCTCGACGGGAGTTACAACGTTGAAGGAACCGCGACCCCACGCGGGTCCTCGACGGCCCCTCCCTCGGGCGGCACACCGGTCCGACGACGGACCGGACGCCCCGCCCGGGTGCGTGTCCCGCGGTGTGTTGGTGCGCCGCGCTACTCAACGAGGAGAAGGAGACGTTCGCATGAACATCAGGAGGACGCTGGCGACCACAGCCGTCGTCGCGCTCTCCGTCGCAGGCCTGACGGCGTGTGGCGGCAGCGACGACGATGGCGGGTCCGGGAACGACTCGACGAACGGCAGTGGTGAGAGCGTCGAGATGACGTTCTGGCACAACTCCACCACCGGTGCGGGCAAGGAGTTCTGGCAGAAGACGGTCGACGACTTCATGACCGCCAACCCGAACATCAAGATCAACGTCCAGTCGATCCAGAACGAGGACCTCGACGGCAAGCTGCAGACGGCGCTGAACTCCGGCGACGCCCCCGACATCTTCATGCAGCGCGGCGGCGGCAAGATGGCCGCGATGGTCAAGGCCGGCCAGCTCATGGACATCACCGACATGATCTCGGACGAGACCCACAGCCTCATCCCGGACGGCTCGTTCAGCGCCAACTCGCTCGACGGCAAGGCCTACGCCATGCCCGTCGCCGTTCTTCCCGGCGGCATCTGGTACAGCAAGGACCTCTTCGAGCAGGCCGGCATCACCGAGACGCCCGCCACGATCGACGACCTCGCGGCCGCCGCCGACAAGCTGAAGGATGCCGGCGTCCAGCCGATCGCCCTCGGCGCCAAGGACGCGTGGCCGGCCGCCCACTGGTACTACTTCTTCGCGCTGCGCGCCTGCAGCCCCGACGCCCTCGCCCAGGCCGCCGACGAGAAGAAGTTCGACGACAAGTGCTGGCTGACGGCGGGCGAGAACCTGAAGAAGTTCGCTGACGGTCAGCCCTTCAACGAGGGCTTCCTCACCACCTCCGCCCAGCAGGGCGCGGGCTCCTCGGCCGGCCTCCTCGCCAACCACCAGGCCGCGATGGAGCTCATGGGCGCCTGGGACCCGGGTGTGATCGGCTCCCTGACCCCGGACGCGAAGCCGCTGGCCGACCTCGACTGGTTCCCGTTCCCTGAGGTCTCCGGTGGCGACGGCCTGCCCGGCTCCATGCTCGGCGGCGTCGACGGCTACTCCTGCTCCGCGAAGGCGGACAAGGACGCGTGCGCGAAGTTCCTCAACTACATCGCCACCACCGACGTCCAGATCAACTACTACAAGGCGTTCGCGGCCCCGCCCGTGAACACCGAGTCGCAGAAGGCCGTCACCGAGCCCTACCTGCAGAACGTGCTCAAGGCGTACAACGACGCCCCGTACGTCTCGCAGTGGCTCGACACGGTCTACGGCCAGAACGTCGGCAACGCGCTCAACGTCGGCGTCGTCGACCTGCTCGCCGGCAAGACCGACCCCGCCGGGCATCGTCTCGGCCGTCAACGACGCCGCGGCGAAGTCCTAGGAGCTAGATCCGATGACATCCATCAGCGAGAACCCGCGCAAGGCGCAGGACTCGCCCGTGGATCTCTCGGCGGACGGGAGCGGCGTCGCCACGGCGCCGCTCCCGTCCCGCCGCCGCCGTGGAAACGGCTGGGGCGCGCGTCTGGAGATCGCGGTGCTGTCCGGGCCCGCCCTGATCGTCTTCCTCGTCTTCGTGATCTTCCCGGTCGCGATGGCCGCGTACTACGGCTTCTACAGCTGGCAGGGATACGGTCCGCCGACCGACTTCGTCGGGCTGAAGAACTACATCGACGATCCTGCAGGACCCCACATTCCACGATGCGCTCAAGCACAACGCGTTCATCGTGGTGTTCTCCCTCGTCCTGCAGGGCCCGGCGGCGATCCTGCTCGCCCTCCTGCTCAACCGGAAGATGCGCGGGCAGTCCGTGATCCGCGTGCTTCATCTTCGTCCCCTACGTGATCTCCGAGGTCGTCGTCGGCACCGGCTGGAGCCTCATGCTCCAGAGCAACGGCGCGGTCAACGACCTCCTCGATCGCCTCGGGCTGGGCGGCATGAGCAACGACTGGCTGTCCGATCCCTCGATCGCCATCTGGACGCTGATGGGGATCATCACGTGGAAGTACGTCGGCTTCGCCGTGATCATCTTCCTCGCAGGCCTCCAGGGAATCCCCGAGGAGCTCTACGAGGCGGCCTCGATCGACGGAGCCTCGTACTGGCAGATGCAGCGGCGCATCACCCTGCCGCTGCTCGGCCCGACGATGCGCATCTGGGCGTTCCTCTCGATCATCGGGGCGCTCCAGCTGTTCGACCTCGTCTACATCATCTGGGGCCAGTACATCTCCTCCACCGCCGGCACCTCGACGATGGCGACGTACATGGTCGCCAACGGGCGCAACGCCGGCAACTTCGGCTACGGCAACGCGGTCGCGGTCGTCCTGTTCCTCATCTCGCTGGTCGTGGCCCTGCTGTACCAGCGATTCGTCCTGCGCCGCGACACCGAGGGCGCGCTCACGGGAGGTGTGCGCTGATGGCCACCGTCGCAGTCCGGTCACCGGGCGCACGCAGTCGCAAGCGGACGCGGGCGCCGAAGGCGAAGCTGCCCTGGGGCAGCCCCGTCGTCTACTTCGTCGCCCTGCTCCTCATCGGCGTGATGCTCGCGCCGGTGCTCTACATCATCTTCGGCGGCTTCCGAACCAACGCGGCGATCACGTCCGACCCGTCGGGCCTGCCGTCGCCGTGGGACCCGGTCAACTATGTCGACGTCCTCAAGGGCGGTGTGTTCTGGAAGGAGATCGGCAACTCGACGATCGCCGCCCTGGCCACCACCCTCGGCGTCGTGACGCTGGGTCTGATGGTGAGCTTCGTGCTCGCGCGCTATCAGTTCCGTGGCCGTGGAGTCATGTACTCGGTGTTCGCGGCGGGCCTCATGTTCCCGATGACCGTCGCGATCACGCCGCTGTACATCCTGGTCAAGAACCTGCACCTGATGAACAGCCTGGGCGGCGTGATCCTGCCGCAGATCGCGTTCGCACTTCCGACCACCGTGATCATCCTCGTGCCTTTCCTGAGGGCGATCCCGGGCGAGCTCCAGGAGGCGGCGTCGATCGACGGCTGCAGCCGCCTGGGATTCTTCTGGCGGATGGTGCTGCCGTTGTCCCTGCCGGGCGTCATCACGGTCGGGATCCTGGCGTTCATCGCCAGCTGGAACAGCTATCTCCTCCCGCTGTTCATCCTCAACAACGAGAACTCGTTCACGCTGCCCCTGGGTGTCCAGGCGTTCGCGTCCGAGTACTCGGTGGACACGGCCAAGGTGCTGGCCTTCACCTCGCTGTCGATGATTCCCGCGCTGGCGTTCTTCAGCCTCTTCGAGCGGCGCATCGTCGGCGGGCTCACGGGGGCCGTGAAGGGATGACGTGTCCGAGCAGGATCCGGCGCGCGCGTCTTCTCGCGCGCGCGCCGGGCTGCGAGCCGGCCCAGCCTGCCGGGACGGTCGACCGGGGCGGGGACGTCGTCGTGCGCTGCGTGCGCACGACGACGGGCCCCGGGTCCGAGCGAGGCGACCTCCCGGCGGGCTGGGCCATCCCTTCGCTGCCGACACCCTGGCGTGTGACGGGCCTTCGGTCCGGGCGCCTCTGTACCGTTCGAAAGACCGTGGCGGGGCCGACCGTCGGCGGGCCGCCGCAGCGCGCGCGACCGCCGAGGGACGCATCGTGACTGTCGACGTCGAGCCGCCGCCCGACTGATTCAGCGCCGACCGCCGCATCTCCCCCCGTTCCTGGAAGGGTCCCTCCGTTGTCCAACGCAAGAGTCATCGTCAACGCCGACCTCGCCGGCCCCGTCATCAGCCGGCACGTGTACGGCCACTTCGCCGAGCACCTCGGCACCTGCATCTACGGCGGGTTCTGGGTGGGCGAGAACTCGTCGATCCCCAACGTCGGCGGCATCCGGGCCGACGTCGTCGAGGCACTCCGCGAGCTGAAGATCCCGAACCTGCGCTGGCCGGGCGGCTGCTTCGCGGACGAGTACCACTGGCGCGACGGCATCGGGCCGCGCGAACAGCGGCCGCGCATGGTCAACACGCACTGGGGCAACGTCGAGGAGAACAACCACTTCGGCACCCACGAGTTCCTCGCGCTGTGCGACCTGCTCGACGCGGAGCCGTACGTCGTCGGCAACGTCGGCTCCGGCACGGTCCGTGAGATGAGCGAGTGGGTGGAGTACCTCACCCGCGCCGGCTCGTCCCCGATGGTGGACCTGCGCCGCGCCAACGGCCGGCCCGACCCGTGGCGGGTGCCGTTCTGGGGCCTCGGCAACGAGCCGTGGGGCGGCGGCGGCAACATGCGCCCGGAGGTCTACGCGGACCTCGCGCGCCAGTACGCGACGTTCTGCCGCAACCACGGCGACAACCACCTGTACCGCATCGCCGCCGGGGCGTCGGAGGACGACTACGCCTGGACCGAGGCGCTCATGCGCGCGGTCGCCGACATGAAGGCCGCCCAGTTCCCCGGGCGTCCGTTCGAGGCCGTGTCGGTGCACTACTACACGATCGGCGGCACGTGGACCGACAAGGGCCCGGCCACCGGCTTCGACGACGACTCGTACTGGCGCACGATCCGGCGCGCGCGCGCCATCGAGCCGCTCCTACGCCGGCACATGGCCGTGATGGACCGCTACGACCCCGAGCGTGAGATCGGCCTCGTCGTCGACGAGTGGGGCACGTGGTGGGACGTCGAGCCCGGCACCAACCCCGGGTTCCTGTACCAGCAGAACACGATGCGGGACGCGCTGGTGGCGTCCCTGCACTTCGACGTGTTCCACCGCCTCGCCGACCGCGTCGTCATGGCGAACATCGCCCAGACGGTCAACGTGCTGCAGGCGATGCTCCTGGCCGACGCCGAGACGGGCGCGCTGGTCCGGACGCCCACCTTCCACGTGTTCGAGATGAGCACGGTCCACCACGACGCGACGGCGGTGCCGGTGCACGTGCACGCGCCCGAGGCCCAGCGGCCCGTGGCGGAGGAGCAGGTCTCGACGCTGTCGGCGTCGGCCAGCGTCTCGAACGGGCGCTGCCACATCTCGCTGACGAACGCCGACCCGGAGGCCGCCGTGACGGTCGACGTCGACGTCCGCGGCGCCGCCGTGGGTTCGGTGGACGGCCGCGTCCTCGCCGGCTCGAGCGTGGGTGCCTTCAACAGCGCTGCGCACCCGACCGAGGTGGTGCCGCGTCCGGTCGCGGGCCTCGCCGGGACGCCCACGGGCTTCCGCGTCACGCTGCCGCCGGCCTCGTTCACGGTGCTCGAGGCGGACGTGCCCGGGCTCGCGCTGCTCGACTGAGCCGACCTCGGCTCGACCGAACCATCCTCAGCTCGACCGAACCATCCTCAGGAGGATCCGTGGTCGCCACCGTCGTCGTCCCTGCCCAGCCGAGCGGTCCGCTGCCGACGGCCTGGCGCCGCTGCGTCGGGACGGGGCGCATGAACCTCGCGCTGCGTGCCGACTACCAGGAGTCGCTGGCCCGCGTGCAGCGCGAGATCGGCTTCGACCACCTGCGCGGCCACGGCCTCCTGAGCGACGACATGGGCGTGGTGCGCGAGTCGACGGTCGACGGACGCACCTACCGGCGGCACGCGTTCACGTACGTCGACCAGGTGCACGACCGGCTGCTGCAGCTCGGCATCCGGCCCTTCCTCGAGCTGGGCTTCATGCCGGGCGCTCTTGCCTCGGGCGACAGCACGGTGTTCTGGTGGCGCGGCAACATCACGCCGCCGCGCGACATGGGGGAGTGGACCGCGCTCGTCACTGACCTGATGCGGCACCTCGTGGACCGCTACGGCATCGAGGAGGTGCGTCGGTGGCCGATCGAGGTCTGGAACGAGCCGAACCTCGACATCTTCTGGGAGAAGGCCGACCGGGCCGCGTACCTCCGCCTCTACGAGGCGACCGCGCGCGCGATCAAGGACGTCGACGCGGAGCTGCAGGTGGGCGGCCCCGGTCTGGCGCCCGGCCCGACGGTCGACGACTGGTGGGGTCCGTTCGCCGAGTACGTCGCCTCCCGTGACGTGCCGGTGGACTTCGTGAGCCGCCACGCGTACGCCTCGCACGACCCGCAGGAGATCCCGTTCGGCTGCTACCAGGGCTTCCGGGCGCCGTCGGACCTGCTCGACCAGTTCGCCGAGCCGCGCCGCTCGCTCGCCGGCACACGCCTGGCGGGCCTGCCGGTGCACATCACCGAGTTCAACACCTCGTACATGCCGACCAACCCGATGCACGACACGGCCTACAACGCGGCCTTCCTCGCGCCCGTGCTGGCCGGGGGCGGTGACCTCGTCGACTCGTTCTCCTACTGGACGTTCTGCGACGTCTTCGAGGAGCTGGACATCCCGACGTCGTTCTTCCACGGCGGGTTCGGGCTGCTCACGCATCGGCAGATCGCCAAGCCGACCTTCCACCTGTACGCGTTCATGGCCCGCATGGGGGCCCAGGTGCTCGCGCGCGGCGAGGACCACCTCGTGTGCGCCGACGACGACGGGCGCGTGACCGTCCTGGCGTGGCAGCCCGTCGGGGGCACGCCGGACGGGGTGGGGGCCGAGCGGCACGAGGTGCGGCTCTCGCTGCCCGTCCAGCAGGGCGGCGCCCCGTGCGCCGACGGCACGGGCGTCTTCGTGCAGCGCGAGCGCGTCAACGAGCAGGACGGCAACGCGTTCGCCGCGTGGCGTGAGCTCGGCAGGCCGATGTCACCGACGGAGCGCGAGCTCGACGTCCTGCGCACCTTCGAGCGGCCGGCGGTCGAGCACGGCCGGCTCGCCGTGGCCGGGGGCCGTGTCGAGCTCGTCCTACCGCTGGCGCAGCACGAGGTGACCTTCGTCGAGCTCACGCCGGTGCGCGACACCGTGCACGAGGGCCTCGACGACCGCCGCATCCTCGGTGCGAGCCACGAAGCGTTCCTGCCCGCCCACGAGGCGCCGACCCGCGCCTGACCCCCCGGCGAGCGCCCCCCACGCGCTCGCCCCTCAGCGCGGCGACCCGCTCCTGACCGCGGAGCGGGTCGCCGCAACCAGCGCGCGTGTCGTCACCCGCCGCCCGCGGCGCGGCGCGCGTCGCGCCGCCCGCGGCGCCACCCCCAGCCCGCGAGCGCTGCCATGTGACGCGAGCGCTGCCGTCAGGACGGCAGCGCTCGCGTCAGAAGGCAGCGGTCACCGGGGGGTGGGGGACTCGGTGGCGTCGTCGGCAAGCGTGTGGTGCCGGCGCTCGAGCGATGCGCCCTCGACATCGACGTCGGGCAGGAGGCGGTCGAGCCAACGCGGCAGCCACCACGCCTTGTCGCCGGCCAGGTGCATGACCGCGGGGACCAGCACCATGCGCACGACGAACGCGTCGGCGAGCACGCCGAACGCGAGGCCGAACCCGATGGGCCGGATCATCGCCATGTCGGCGAACACGAAGCCGCCGAAGACGGAGATCATGATGATGCCCGCCGCGGTGACGACCGCCCGCCCGGCGCGCAGGCCCTGGACCACCGCGGGCCGCGCCGGCATGCCGTGCACGTACGCCTCGCGCATGCCCGACACGAGGAACAGCTGGTAGTCCATCGCGAGGCCGAAGAGCACGCCGACCAGGATCGTCGGGAGGAAGTTCAGCACCGGGCCGGCGTCGTGCACACCGAACACCGAACCGAGCCAGCCCCACTGGTAGATCGCGACGACCGCACCGAACGAGGCGAACACCGACAGGATGAACCCGCCGGTCGCGATGAGCGGGACCAGGATCGAGCGGAACACCAGCACCAGGATGAGCAGGGAGATGCCGATCACGACGGCCAGGTAGAGCGGCAGGGCGTCCGCGAGCTTGGCCGAGATGTCGATGTTCCCGCTCGCGGTGCCGGCCACACCGAGCTCGACGCCGAGGTCGCTCGCGTCCAGGGCCCGCAGGTGGTGCACGAGCTGCGTGGTGGACTCCGTCGTCGGTCCGTTGGCCGGGAGCACCTGGAAGGCGATCATCGTGCCGTCGTCGGAGGCACCGACGGGCGCGACCGCCGCGACGTCCTCCTGTGCCATGAGCAGCTGCCCGACGGCGATCTCCGTCGCGGTCACGGCGTCACCGGTGACGGGCTCGGCCAGGTCGGCCACCACGACGAGCGGGCCGTTCGCGCCGGCGCCGAACGCCCGGGCGATGGCGGTGAACGCCTTGTACTGGGTGGAGTCGGTGGGCTCGGAGGAGCCGTCCGGGAGCGCGAGGCGCATGCCGAGGGCCGGGATCGCGACGACGAGCAGCACGGCGACGCCGATCACGAGGCGCAGCGCGGCGCGCGGCGTGGACATCGGCGCCGGCGTCTCGAGCACGGAGTGGTCAGGCTCCGCCTGGCGCTGGCGGCGGGGGAGCACCCGGCGACCGATGAGGCCGAGGAGTGCCGGCGTGAGGGTGACCGCGACGAGTACCGCCATCGCGACGCTCACCGCGGCGACCGTGCCCATCAGGCCGAGGAAGGGGATGCCGGTCAGGTTGAGCGCGAGGAGCGCGACGAGCACGGTGCTGCCCGCGAACACCACGGCGTTGCCAGAGGTGCCGTTCGCGAGGCCGACGGACTCGTGGAGCTCCAGCCCGAGCCGCAGCTCGCGCCGGTGCCGGTTGATGATGAAGAGGCTGTAGTCGATGCCGACGGCCAGGCCGAGCATGACGCCGAGCATCGGGGTGACGGCCATCATCTCGACCGTCCCGGAGAACGCCAGGGCCCCGAGCGCCGAGACGCCGACGCCGAGGATGGCGACGAGCAGCGGAAGACCGGCGGCGACCAGCGTGCCGAGCATGACGACCAGGGCGACGGCGGCCACGACCAAGCCGAGCACCTCGCCCGGACCGGCGCCCGGCATCTGCCGGACCAGCTCGCTGGAGAGCTCGACGGCGACGCCGGGGATCTGCTCGGCGCGGACCGCGTCGCCCACGGCCGTCTTCGTCTCGTGCGGGACCTCGAGCAGCGGGAGGTCGAAGACCACGGTCGCGACCGCGGTGGAGCCGTCCTCGGAGACGGTGCGGATGCCGGCCGCCATGTCGAGGAGGGCGGCGCCCGCCTCGAGCTGGGCCCCCGTCGCCTCGAGCTCGGCGGCGCCCTTGTCGAGCTGCGCCTGCTGCGCGTCGAGCTGGTCGGCGACCTGGGCCAGCAGCCCGGCGGCCTCGGCCTGGGCGCGGGCCTCGTCGAGCTGCGCCTGGCCGGCGTCGATCTGCCGGCGGGCCTCGTCGAGCTGCGTGCGGCCCTCGGTGACCTGCTCGGTGCGCGTGGTGCGCTCGGCCTCGGTGGCGAACGGGTCGACCATCGCCTCGATGCCGGAGGCCTCGCCCGCGCGGGCGATGGCGGCGCTCACGGCGGCCTGCTGCTCGGCGGTGAACGCCGCGCCGTCGGTGGTGTGGAACACGATGCGGGCGGTGCCGCCGGCCGCGCCGGGGAGACCCTGTTCGAGGCGGTCGGTGACCTTCGCCGTCGGCGTGCCCGGGATGGTGACCGAGCTGGCGAGCGCGCCGCCGAAGCCGGCGTAGGCGGCGCCTGCCGCGATGAGGGCGACCAGCCACGCCGCGAGCACACGCCACGCGTGGGTGGAGCACCACCGTCCGATCCGGTAGAGCAGCTCGGCCATGGCGTTCTCTCCTCGTGGGATGCGCGGTGGGGCGTGCGCCCTGAAACGGATCGGTCGTATCCGGTAACGATGGTACAACGGAAACGGAAGAGGGGTATCCGGTTCGGCTACCCTGGTCGTCATGACGACGACGCCGGACGGGAGCGCCGAGGGGGGCGCCCGGCCGCTGCGCCGGGACGCCGAGCGCAACCGCGAACGGATCCTCGTCGCCGCCCGGGAGGTGTTCGCCGCCCGGGGACTCGCCGTCGGGCTCAACGACATCGCGCACCACGCGGGCGTCGGCGTCGGGACGGTGTACCGCCGCTACCCCGACAAGCAGGCTCTCATCGCGGACGCGCTCACGGGTGCCGTTACCGACATGCTTCGCGTCGCCACCGCGGTCGGCGCGAGCGAGCGGGCCTGGGACGGGCTGGTCTTGTACCTGGCGAAGGCGGCGGACCTGCTCGCCGCGAACCTGGGGCTCCGGGACCTCGCCCTGATCGTCGACCAGCCCGCCGGGCCGCTGCAGAGCCTCAAGAACCACATCGGCGGCGAGATCGACCGCCTGCTGCGCGCGGCGCAGGCCGACGGGGACGTGCGGCCGGAGATCACGGTGGAGGACCTCGGCATCGTGCTGTGGATGGTGAGCGAGCTCGCCGAGCACGGCGTCGCGGCGCAGCCCGGCGTGCACCGGCGCTACCTGCGTCTGCTCCTCGACGGCATGCGCACCGACGCCGGCCGCTCGGAGCTGGGGGAGCCGCTGACCCCGACGGACATGGACACGATCCTGGGGCACTGGGCCGAGCGTCGCTGACGCCGGCGCTCGCGGCCGGCTGCGGCCGAGGTGCCGGCTGCGGCCGCGAGTGCCGAAGCTGGGAGGGTTAGCGCGCTCTGCGGCACCCACCCCTCCCAGCCTCCGTCGACGGCCCTCGCGGGCGTGGTGGCGGGTCGCCGGGGCGGGTCGTGCGCGTCGAGGCTGGGAGGGTTGGCGCGCTCCGCGGCACCTAACCCTCCCAGCCTCCGTCGGCGGGGCCTTGCGGTGGCGTTGAACGCGTGTATAGCGTGCTGGTTGTGCGTACAGCGCCCCAGCATCTGCCCCGATCCGCGGCCGACCTGACGGCCCGCGCCCGCATCCGCGACGCGGCGATCGAGTGCTTCGCGACGCAGGGGTTCGACGCCTCCTTCCGCACGATCGCCGCGGCGGCCGACGTCTCGCCGGGCCTCATCACGCACCACTTCGGCCCCAAGACCGCGCTGCGCGCCGAGTGCGACGCCGAGGTGCTGCGCCGGTACGACGTCCACAAGCGCGAGGCCGTCGCCGACCCGAGCGGCCAGCTCATGGAGCAGCTCGCCGTCCCGGGCCCGGCCGCGGTCGTGCTCGTCTACATGCTGCGTGCCGTTCAGGCGGGTGGGCAGCCGGCGCGGGACTTCCTTGAGAACCTCGTCGACCACGCGCGTGACGTGATGGCCCGCAGCGCCGCGGCCGGCCTGATCCGCCCCTCCCGGGACGAGGAGGCCCGGCTGCGCTACCTCACCTACCAGACCATGGGCGCAATGCTCGTACGCCTCCTCGTGGAGCCCCCGGCCACGCCCGACGACTTCGTCGCGTCGATGCGCCGCCACGGCGCGGACGAGATCCTGCCGATCCTCGAGGTCTACACCGAGGGCCTCTTCGTCGACCGGCGCATGCTCGACGACTACCTCATGTACGTCGGCGACCCGCCCGCGCAGGAGGCACCGCCGTCGGGCAGCGAGGACGACCGCGCACCCGCCGACGGCGTCCGGACCGCCTGACCGCGGCCACCAGCCACCCCTCCGTCTCATCCAGAAGGAAGAGCCATGCCCACCTACGAGACCGCTGTCGAGGTCCAGGGCCTGCACAAGAGCTTCGGGCGCGTCCACGCCCTGCGGGGCCTGGACCTCGTCGTCCCGGCCGGCCAGGTCACCGGGTTCCTCGGTCCCAACGGCTCCGGCAAGTCCACGACCATCAGGATCCTGCTCGGGCTGCTTCGCGCCGATGCCGGGCGCGCCACCGTCCTCGGCGGCGACCCGTGGTCCGACGCCGTCCGCCTGCACCGCACGATCGCGTACGTCCCCGGCGACGTCATGCTCTGGCCCAACCTGACCGGCGGCGAGGCGATCGACATCCTCGCCCGCCTGTCGGGGCCGCTCGACGCGGGGCGCAAAGCCGCGATGCTCGAGCGCTTCGAGCTCGACCCCACGAAGAAGGCCCGCGCCTACTCCAAGGGCAACCGGCAGAAGGTCGCCCTCGTCGCGGCGCTCGCGTCCGACGCCGAGCTGCTGATCCTGGACGAGCCCACCTCGGGCCTCGACCCGCTGATGGAGGCGGCGTTCACCGAGTCCATCCGGGAGGTCAAGGCGGTGGGCCGCTCGGTGCTGCTGTCGAGCCACATCTTCGCCGAGGTCGAGAAGCTGGCCGACCGCGTGACGATCATCCGCGAGGGCGCCACGGTCGAGGCCGGCACCATCGCCGAGCTGCGCCACCTCACGCGCTCGACCGTCACGATCGCCGTCGACCACGGCGCGGACGGCCTGGCCGCCCTCGCCGGGGTCCACGACGTGCGGACCGAGGACGGTCACGTGAGCTTCGCCGTCGACGACGCCGAGCTCCCGGCGGTCCTGGCGGCGGTCGCCGCGTTGCGGCCCCGGTCGCTGGTCGCGAACCCGCCGTCACTCGAGGAGCTGTTCCTGCGGCACTACGGCGACGAGCTTGCCGCGCTGAGCGGCGGCGAGCGATGACCGCCACCGCCCAGGCCGTTCCTGCCGTCGTCGCGAGCCGCCCCCGCCCGGCGTCGGACACGCTCGCGGGCATCGGCGCCGCGGTGCGCCTCGTGCTCCGCCGTAGCCGCGTGCGCCTGGCCGTGTGGGCGCTCGTGCTCGTCGGCATGTTCGCGTACGTGGCCGCCTACTACGCGGACGTCTTCGACACCCAGAAGGCGCTCGATGACTTCGCGGCGCTCAGCGACACCCCTGGCATCAAGGCCATGACCGGCTTGGCCGCCGCGCCCGCCACGCTGGGCGGCGCCGTCTGGACGAAGGTCTGGATGACGACGGCGCTCGCCCTCGCGTTCGGCGTCGTGTTCCTGGTGACGCGCAGCGGACGCGCGGACGAGGAGACGGGCCGCACCGAGCTGCTGCGTTCCCGGATGCTCGGTCTGCACGCCTACGCGACGGCGTCGTGGCTGGTCAACGGCGTGCTGTGTGTCGTCGTCGGGGTCGGCGTGGCCGTGGTGTCGGCAACCGGCGGGCTCGACCCGGCCGGCACCGGCGTGGCCGGATCACTGGTCGCCGGGGCCTCGGTGACCGGCGTCGGCCTGGTGGGCCTGGGTATCGGCGCCCTCGCGAACCAGGTGACGACGACGTCGCGCGGTGCCAACGCGCTCGGGTCGGCCGTGCTCGGGGTCTGCTACGTGCTGCGCATGGTCGGTGACCTGGGCGACGGCCGCCTCACATGGGCATCACCGGTGGGCTGGGGCCAGGAGATGCAGCCGTGGGGCGCGAACCGCTGGTGGCCGCTCGGGCTGCAGCTGGTGCTCGCTGGGGGTCTGCTCGTCGCGGCGCGATGGCTCGAGGGGCGGCGGGACCTGGGGGCGGGCCTGCTGCCGGACCGCGCCGGCCCGTCCGGTGCACCGGCGCGCTACGCGAGGCCGCTCGGGCTCGCGCTGCGCCTCCAGCGCGGGCCGATCATCGGCTGGTCGATCACGGTGCTGCTGTGCGGCGCCCTCTTCGGCTCGGTGGTGGACGCGATGACGGACCTGCTCGACGACGCCGGCTCGGGTGTCGCCGCGATGCTCCGGGGCACGGGCGTGCCGGCGTTGCTGGCGATGCTCGTGACGATGATCGCGCTGGTCACGACCGTCTTCGCGCTGCAGACGACGGTCGCGCTGCGTGCGGACGAGGCCAGCGGCATGGCCGAACCGCAGCCTCGCGGGCGCGCTGTCGCGCACGCGGTGGGCGGCGGAGCGACTGCTCGTGCCCGCCGTCGGCGCTGCGATGCTGCTGGCGGTGGGTGGGGCCTGCCTGGGTGCGGGGTACGGCGCGACCATGCACGACGCCGGTCAGGTCGGCCGGCTCGCCTGGGCGGCGCTCGCGTACTGGCCCGCGGTGATGGTGCTCGTGGGCGTTGGTGTGGCGCTGTTCGGCTGGCTGCCGCGGCTCGCGATCCCGCTCACCTGGGGCGTACTCGCCGCGACGGTCTTCGCCGTCATGCTCGGTGACGCGCTGCACCTGCCCGACTGGCTGCTCGGTCTCCTGCCGTTCGCTGCGACGCCGTACCAGCCGCTCGAGCAGCTCAGCTGGCCGCCGCTCGTGCTGATGACGGCGGTGGCGGTCGCGCTGGTCTGGTCGGGGATCGGGCGGTTCGCGCGCCGCGACGTCGTGCCGGGCTGAGCGCGCCGCTGCCGGGGGCGTTCGGCCGGTCGCCGCGCTGGCGTAGGTTGCCAGGGTGACGCCTGACGACCTTTCGCTGCTCCGTACCCCCGGCGCCCCGGCGCTCTCCCCGGACGGCGCCACCGCCGTCGTCGCGGTGCTCGCGCCCGACCTCGAGTCCGACGAGTACGTCGGGCACCTGTGGCGCGTGCCGACCGACGGCTCGGCGCCGCCCCGGCCGCTCACGCGCGGGCACCGTGACGCCGCTCCGGCCGTGTCGCCCGACGGGCTCTGGGTCGCGTTCGTGCGCGCGGAGCCGAAGGGGCGCCCGCAGCTGCACGTGGTCGAGCTGGCGGGTGGCGAGCCGGTGCGGCTCACCGACGCGCCGCTCGGTGTCGCGGACCCGCGCTGGTCGCCGGACGGCCGGCGGATCGCCTACGTGGCGCGGGTCCCGGAGGACGGGCGCTACGTGCCTGACGGCGACCCGTCCGCGGAGGCGCCGCGGCACATCACGACCTTCACGTACCGGGCGGACGACGTCGGGTTCGTGCGCGACCGCCGTCGGCACGTGCTCGTGGTTGACGTGCCGGAGGAGCCGGTGCCCGGTGTGCTGCCCGAGCCGCGGCGTCTGACCGGGGGCGACGTCGACGTCGTCGCGCCGCGTTGGCTGTCCGACGGCGCGCACCTGGTCGCGGTCGCGGCGGTCCACCCGGGCCGGGACGAGGACCTGCGCTCCGACGTCGTGCTGGTGCCCGCGGACGCTGGTGCGCCGGTGGAGGCGACGGCGCTCGTGCGCCTGACCGACGCCGGGGTCGGCTCCACGCTCGGCATCGAGACGGTGGTGCCGGCCGCGGACGGCCGCGCCCTGTGGCTGCTGGCGCAGGACCTCGGTGAGGGCGGGCGCGGGTTCGTCGGTGCGCAGACCGCGCTGTACCGGCTGGACCTGGCGGCGGACGGCGTGACCCCGGCCGGTGCGCCCGTCGCCCTGACCGATCCCGAGCGTGCGGACCTCGTGCCCGGCGTGCTCGCGGTGGTGGGCGACGAGGTGCTCGTGGCGGACCAGCGTCGCGGGGCCGTGGTGCTGGTTGCCGTGCCGACCGGTGGTGGCGAGCCGCGTGTGCTGCTCGGCGCGCCCGCGGTGGTGCACGGCCTCGCCGCGGCGGGTGCGACGGCGGTCGCCACGGCGGCCGATCCGACGTCGGCGGGTGAGCTGCTCGCCGTCCGGCCGGGCGACGGCGCGGTGACGGGGCTGACGGCGTTCTCGGCGGAGCTGAGGGCGACGGGGCGGCTGCGGGAGCCGGTCGAGGTCGAGGCCGCCGCGCCTGACGGCTACCCGGTGCACGGCTGGGTCACGCTGCCCGACGCCGCGGTGCACGGCCCGGGCCCGTACCCGACGGTGCTGATGATCCATGGCGGTCCGTTCGCGCAGTACACGCACGCCCTGTTCGACGAGGTGCAGACGCTCGCGGCGGCGGGGTACGGCGTCGTGCACGGGAACCCGCGCGGCTCGTCCGGCTACGGTGCGGCGCACGGCCGGGCGATCCACGGCGCGTTCGGCACGGTCGACACCGACGACGTCCTGGCGCTGCTCGACCATGCGTTGGCGACGACGCCTGCGCTGGACGGCGAGCGGGTCGGCGTGATGGGCGGGTCGTACGGTGGGTACCTCACCGCGTGGCTGACGACGCGCACGGACCGGTTCCGCGGCGCGATCGTCGAGCGCGGGTTCCTGGACCCGGTGAGCTTCGTCGGGTCGAGCGACATCGGCTGGTTCTTCGGCCTGGAGTACCTGGGCGACGCGGCGACGCCCGATGGCGCGGCCACGGTCGCGGCGCAGTCGCCGATGGCGCACGTGGGCGAGGTCACGACGCCGACCCTCGTCATCCACTCCGAACAGGACTGGCGCTGCCCGGTCGAGCAGGGTCAGCGGTGGTTCGTCGAGCTGAAGCGGCGCGGCGTGCCGGCGGAGCTGCTGCTGTTCCCGGGGGAGGGGCACGAGCTCAGCCGTTCGGGCCGCCCGTCGCACCGGCGGGCCCGCTTCGAGCACGTGCTGCGCTGGTGGGCAACGCGGCTGTCCTGACCCGCCCGGCCCGCGCCGTCGGCGGCCCGCGCCGTCGGCGGCCCGCGCCGTCGGGCGCGGCCCGCGCCGGGTGAAGACTTCGTCACGGATAGCGTGACGAAGTCTTCGCGCCGCCGCCCGCCGGGTCGTCAGGAGTGGGGCGGGGGCGCCAGGGCCCGGACCGCGTCGATCGTGTCGGCCTCGGCGGCCGACTTGTCGTCGCGGTAGCGGATGACGCGCGCGAAGCGCAGGGCCAGGCCGCCGGGGTAGCGGGTCGAACGCTGGAGGCCGTCGAACGCGATCTCGACGACCTGTTCGGGCCGCAGGGTGACGGTCCAGCCGTCGTCGGACACCTCGAGCTCGCGGAACCGCGCCGTCTGCCACGCCAGCATCTCGTCGGTCATGCCCTTGAACGTCTTGCCGAGCATGACGAAGCCGCCTGCCGGGTCCCGTGCGCCCAGGTGGATGTTCGAGAGCAGCCCGCGCCGCCGGCCCGAGCCCCGCTCCACCGCAAGAACCACCAGGTCGAGCGTGTGCCGCGGCTTCACCTTGACCCAGGCCGCGCCGCGGCGGCCGGCCTCGTACGGGGCCGCGGCGTCCTTGACGACCACGCCCTCCTGCCCGGCCGCGACCCAGCGCTCGAATGCCGCCTGCGCCACCGCGGCGTCGTCGGTCACCACCCGCTCCACGGTGTGGCCGGGGGCGACGGCGTCGAGTGTCGCGAGCCGCTCGAGCAACGGCTCGTCCAGCAGGTCGCGCCCGTCCAGGTGCAGCACGTCGAAGAAGAACGGGGTGAGCGCCAGCCCAGCTGCGACGTCGGCGTCCCGTGTGGCGCTGCGCGACGCCGTCTCCTGGAACGGTCGCGGGTGCCCGTCCGGGCCCAGGGTGAGCGCCTCGCCGTCGAGCACCGCGTCGCGCACCGGCAGCGACCGCGCCACGGCGACCACCTCGGGGACGCGCCCCGAGATGTCGTCCAGGCTTCGCGTGAACACCCGCACCTCGTCACCGGCGCGGTGCACCTGGATGCGGATGCCGTCGAGCTTCGCGTCCACGACCACCGGGCGCCCACCGAAGCCGCCGACGGCGGTGGCCACGTCCGGAGCGGATGTGGCGAGCATCGGGCGCACGGGCCGCCCAACGGCCAGGCCGAACCCACGCAGCGCGGCGACGGCCGCCTCCGGTGTCGCCGCACCGAGCGCTGCCTCCGCCACCGGCTCGCTCGCACCGGCCAGCATCGCGGCGCGCCGCACCACGTCCGCCGGCACCCCGGCGGCCGCGGCCACGGCGTCGAGCAGGAGAGCGTCCAGCGCTCCCTGGCGCAGCTCGCCGGTGACGAGGCCGCGCAGCAGGCGCTGCTCGGCGTCGGTCGCGGCTGCGAACAGCTCCGCCGCAGCCGCGCCCCGGGCCGCCGCCGAACCCGGCCCCGCCAGCGCGGCCATCCGCTCGAACGTCGCGTCGACGTCGAGCACCTGCAGCGTCGCGACCTCCGCCGGGCTCGGCAGGCCCGCAAGGGACCGCCAACCCAGGCCGGTGCGCCGCTGGCGCAGCTTCTCCCGCGAGGTACCGGGCGACGACGGGTACCTCGGCGGGCGCGGTCCGGCGCAGCAGCGCTGCGAGCAGGCCGCGCTTGGCCACCCGCGACCGCGTCGCGGCCAAGGCATCGGAGGTCGCGGCGACGTCGGCGAGCAGCACCGCACCATCGTGCGACGCCCCACCGACACGGCGCGCGCCGTCGGCCCGCCGTCCGCCGCTCCCGACGCCCACCGTCACACCGACGCGAGCCGCGCCCGTCCACCCCCGGCGTGCTTGGCCGCGTACATCGCGGCGTCGGCGCGCCGCAGCACGTCCACCGGGTCCGACCGGGACGTGCGATCCAGCAGCACGACGCCGGCGCTCGCGGACACGTCGACGTCCACGCCGTACACCCGCAGCGGCCGGGAGACCGCGGTGACGAGCCGGTCACCCAGCTCCGCCGCGCCGTCGCGCTCCGGCACCGTGTCGCACAGCACCACGAACTCGTCGCCGCCCTGCCGGGCCACGGTGTCCTGGCGCCGGGCCGCCGCAGTCAGCCGCCGGCCCACCTCCACCAGGACGGCGTCCCCGACGTGGTGGCCGTGCTCGTCGTTGATCGCCTTGAACCGGTCCAGGTCCACGAACACGACAGCGACCGCCTGCCGCCCCTCCAACCGCGCGACCGCCTGCCGCAGCCGGTCCTCGAGCAGTACCCGGTTGGCCAGCCCGGTCACCGGGTCGGTGAGGGCCTGTCGCGACAGCCGCTCCTGCGTGGCCTTGGTCTCGGTGACGTCCCGCGCGGACACGACGACGGATTCGATCCGCCCGTCGGAGGCGCGCAGCGGGGACAGGTGGATCTGGAACCAGCGGTCGTCGTCCGCGCGGGCCTCGAGGTACTGCCGGATGCCGTCGGCCAGCACCTCGCGGGCCGTCTCCTCGACCGTCGCCGTGACCGGGCCGAGGGGGCCCGACGTCGGCAGCCGGCGCCCCACGACCGCGGAGGCCGAGGCGCGCAGCAGGTCCAGCGCCGCCGCGTTGGCGAACCGGACGTCGAGCTGGGGGTCGAGCCGGGCGATCGCGTCGGGGGAGTTGTCGAGGACGGTGCGCAGCCGCGCCTCGCTGGCCCGCACCTCCGCGAGCGCGTCAGCTGCCCGGCGCTCGGCGACGACGCGCGCCGTGACGTCCTGCGAGATCCCGACCAGGCCCACGATCCGGCCGGCCTCGTCGCGCAGCGGCCGCTTGGTCGTCACGGCCCACGTCTCCGACCCGTCGGGCCAGGTCTCGCGGACCTCCTTGTAGGCGGTCGACGCGCCGGTCGTCATGATCTGCTGCTCCTCGGCGAGCGCGAAGTCGGCGTGCTCGCTCGTGAACAGGTCGGCGTCGCTCAGGCCGACCATCGCCTCCGCGCTCAGGCCGTGCTTGCCCGCGGTCGCGCCGCTGACCAGCACGAACCTGCTCTGGACGTCCTTGACGTAGACGACGGCGTCCGGCCCGTCGAGCAGCGCCTGGAGGCATGCGCGGGCGAATCGCGGGTCGTCGAGGGGGTTGGGGTCTCGGGGGTCGGAGGGGCTTGCGGGGGGGATGTTCGGGTGCGGGGCCGGGGGGGACTCCGCCAGACGATGGGACTGCTCGGCCGGCACGGCCGCCTCCCTTGGTCGCCGGGTCGTTCGGTACCCATCGGCCACCGCGCCCGGGATGTGAGGGGACTTGCGGCCGGACCGGCGCCGGGTTCGGCCCGCGGTTACCGTTGCGGCGTGCGCCTGGGCCTCGTCGTCGACTACGCGGACGACTTCCACGCGGCCGTCGCCCTGGTGCGCGCGGCGGAGCGGGTGGGTGTCGACGTCGTGACGGTCGCGGAGGCGTACTCGTTCGACGCCGTCAGCCGGCTCGGCTACCTGGCCGCAGTGACCGAGCGGATCACCCTCGCGTCCGGGATCCTCAACGTATTCTCGCGCAGCGCGGCCCTGCTCGGTATGACGGCCGCGGGGCTCGACGACGTCTCCGGCGGCCGCTTCGAGGCTGGGGATCGGTGCGTCGGGGCCCCAGGTGGTCGAGGGGCTGCACGGCGTCCCGTTCGAGGCGCCGCTCGCCCGCACGCGGGAGACGGTCGAGGCGTGCCGTCTGCTGTGGCGGCGGGAGCCCGTCGTCGTGCGCGGCCGGCAGGTGCGCGTGCCGCTGCCCGACGGCGTGGGGACGGGTCTCGGGAAGCCGTTGCGCCTGGTCAACCGGCCGCGCCGGGAGCGGGTGCCGGTGTCGATCGCGGCGCTGACGCCGAGGGCCGTCGCGCAGGCCGCCGAGATCGCGGAGGGTTGGCTGCCCGCGTTCTTCCTGCCTGAGCGGGCGTCGGCGGCGTGGGGCGAGGCGTTGTCGGCGGGCGCGGGGCGGCGCGACCCGGCCCTCGGGCCGCTCGACGTGCACGTCATCGCGCCGCTGTTGCTCGGCGAGGGGCCGGCCGTCGAGATCGCGACCGAGGCGCACGTGGGGCGGCTCGCCCTGTACGTGGGCGGGATGGGTGCGCGGAACGCCAACTTCTACGCCGACCTCGCGGCCCGCTACGGGTTCGCCGAGGAGGCCGCGCGGGTGCAGGACCGTTACCTCGCGGGCGACCAGGTGGGTGCCGCGGCGGCTCTGCCCTCCGAGCTCGTGACGGGCACGGCGCTCATCGGAGACGCCGGGCACGTCCGTGAGCGGCTGCGGGCGTTCGCCGTCGCGGGTGTCACGACCGTCACCGTGCAGGTGCTGGCGCAGGGCGATTCCGGGGGGCGGGTCGAGCAGCTCGAGGCCGTGCGGGAGCTGGTCGACGAGGTCGGCTGAGGGCGGCTGCCGCGGTGGTGGTGGCGGTGGTGGTGGTGGTGGTGCGGGCGCTCGCCGGTTTTGTGGACGACGTCGCGGCGGGCAGGCTGCTCCGGTGACCTCCCGATGGCCTGGCCTCGCCCTTGCGGGCGCACTCGGACTCGTCGCGACCGCGTTGGGCGCGGCGGCACCCGTGATCGGTGGGCCCGTGATCGGCATCGTGCTCGGCGTCGCGGGGCGGGAGCTGATCGCCCGACGCCGGCCCGCCGCGGCGATCGCAGTGACGCCCGGCGCCCGTGTCGCGTCCAAGCTCGTGCTGCAGACCGCCGTCGTCCTGCTGGGCTTCGGGCTGTCGCTCGCCCAGGTGGCCCGCACCGGGCGCGACACCATGCCCGTCATGCTCGGCACCCTGGCCGTCGCGCTCGTCGGTGCGGCGCTGCTGGGCCGGGCGCTCGGCATCAACGGCGAGACCACCATGCTGGTGGGCGTGGGGACGGGCATCTGCGGCGCCTCTGCGATCGCCACGACCAGCGCCGTCATCGGGGCCTCGGAGGTCGCCATCGCCACCTCGGTGACGACGATCTTCCTGTTCAACGCGACGGCCGCAGTGGTCTTCCCGCTGGTCGGTCACGCGCTCGGGCTGTCGCAGGACGCGTTCGGGCTGTGGGCTGGCACGGCCATCAACGACACCTCGTCGGTGGTCGCGGCGGGGACGGTCTACGGGTCGACGGCGCTCGCGGCGGCGGTGGTCGTCAAGCTCACGCGCACCCTCATGATCGTGCCGGTCTCCGTCGCGCTCGCCGTGCGGACGCATCGCCGGGAGCTGGCCGCCGGGCAAGCGGTCGACGGGCGGCCGGTCGACGGGCAGCTGGCCGCCGGGCAGCTGGTCGACGGGCAGCCGGTCGCCGGGCAGCCGGTCGACAGGGAAGGCGCCGACGACGGCGCGCCCCGCACGTCCGGCGGGTTGCCGTGGCGTCGGCTCGTGCCGCCGTTCCTGGTGCTGTTCCTCGTGGCGGCCGGCGTGCGTAGCCTCGGGCTGGTTCCGGACGGCTGGCAGCCGGGGATCGCGTGGACCGCGAAGCTGTTCACAGCCGTGGCACTCGCGGGCGTCGGTCTCCTGACGCCGGTCGAGGGCCTGCGCCGCGCCGGCTGGCGCCCCCTCGCGCTCGGCGGCGCCCTATGGATCGCCGTCGCCCTGAGCAGCCTGGCCCTGCAGGCGGCCACCGGCCGCCTCTGACCCACCCCTCCCGCCCCCCTCCCACCCCCCTCCCACCCACCGCAAAGTGGAGCGAACTGGCTCGACACGCCCGGCGTGTCGAGCCAGTCCGCTCCACTTTGCGGACGAGGGGGACGAGGGGACGAGGGGACGAGGGGACGAGGGGACGAGGGTGGGTGGGGTGGGTGGGGTGGGAGGGAGGTTGGGCGCGGGTTGGGCGCGGCCGGTCAGGCTGTGCGCGACGCCCGCGTCGCGATCCTGTGGAGGAAGGCGGCCATCGCCTGCCGGTCGATGGGTTCCGCCGGTTTGAAGTACGCGCCCGATGGCGTCACGGTGCCGGTTGAGATCCCCTCGGACGCGAGCCAGCAGATCTCAGCGTAGAAGGGGTCGCCCGGCCGCACGTCGACGAAGGGGGAAACAGCGGGCGGGATGAAGGCCGGGGATCCCTCGAACCGGTAAAGGAAGGCGGCCATCGCCTGGCGTTCGATCGAGGCACCGGGCCGGAAGGTCCCGTCAGGCCATCCCGTCGCGATGCGCTCTCCGCTGAGCCATTCGATCTCGCCGCGGAACGGGCTCCCGGCCACGACGTCGACGAAGGCGGACGGTGCGTGGCCGTCCTTGTTGCGGTCGCGTGCGAGCCGGAACAGGAACGCGGCCATCGCCTCGCGGCTCACGGGCGTGGTGGGCCGGAAAGTCATGTCGGGGTAGCCGCCGGTGATGCCCTCGTCGGCGAGCCACGTGATGTCCTGGAAGAACGCCTGTCCCGGGACCACGTCAGGGAAGCGCTCCCGCCGCGCCAGCCGGGCATCCACGCCCCGAGTGGTGGCGCCGTCGCGCACCGCGACCGCCTGGGCTGCCGGGGACGACGGCCCGCCGCCGTAGAACTGGGCCCAGAGACCAGTGCCCGATGGCGGTGAGAACCCCACGAGGTAGGAGCCGGGCAACACGTCGATCCGGTACGACCCGTCTGCCGCGGTCACGGCCTGCGTCACCGTCGCGGCCGTCTCCGCGGTCACCCGGACCCCCGGAACGGGTGCTCCCGTGGGGCCGGTGACGGAACCGGCGATGGCCCCGTACGCGATGAGCGCCACGTCGATGTCGGCGACCCAGCCGTCCGGGGGGACCGTGACCGGCCGAGCCCCGGTGAGCTCGACCGTCCCGGGGTAGTAGCTCATGGCGAAGACCGGCCCTGTCGAGTCGGACCTGAACTCGACGTTGTATGACCCCGGCGGCGCGGAGAGCTCGTAGGCGCCGTCG
The DNA here is from genome assembly GCA_963807045.1 of uncultured Actinomycetota bacterium. Classification (GTDB taxonomy): domain Bacteria; phylum Actinomycetota; class Actinomycetes; order Actinomycetales; family Cellulomonadaceae; genus Actinotalea. Next base: position 2,339,092 of record CAWDZL010000002.1, read on the forward strand.
GGGCCCGTGACCGCCTCGCGCTCGCCGGACTCGCGCATGTTCACGGCGGTGACGTGCACGCCCGCCAGCGGCCTGGCGGTCGCGTCGGTCACCACGCCGCGGAGACCACCCGACCACGTTTGTCGGACGACCAGACCGGACAGCTGCTGCCCACGCTCGAGCGTGACCACCGGTGCCTCGGGGTGCGCGTTCGCCTGGCCGCACGACCCCCCCGGCTCCAGCGCGAACACCCGGTATGAACCCGGCAGGATCCCGCCGAGCGCGAAGGTGGTCCCTGAGAAGACGGAGTACGCGGGGCCGTCGGTCACCGGCGCAAAGCACACGGAACTCTCGGCCATCAGATGACCGAAGGCCGTGAGGACGGTTCCGGAGACCGCTGCAGCACGCGTCAGCACTGCGTCGATCCCGGTGCGCGCCTCGGCGGCCGCCAGCGGGACGGGTGTCACCTGGTGCCAGTCGTGGCTGTCGTCCCAGTACTCCTCGACGTAGGTGAACGTCGAGGAGGCGGAGAACCTCACGGTGTAGCTGCCGGCAGGGAGGCCATTGACGGTGTAGTGGCCGGCTGCGTCGGTGGACGCGTGGAAGGCCGGCAGCCCCGCGGTGAAGGCGACGACGTGGAGGCCCGCGACGGGCGCCCCCGGCTCGTCGGTCACGGTGCCGCTGATGCTCGCGCCGTGCGCCAGCTCGGCGTCGACTCCCGTGGCGGTCTGCCCCTCGGCCAGCTCCACCATCGTCGCGGCCGACTGCGTCGGGGCGTTGTCGTAGACCTCCGCGACGTAGTTGAGACCGTGCTCGGCGGTGCCGAACGCGACGACATAGCTGTCGGGGACGAGGCCCCGGATCTCGTATGTGCCATCCGCCGCTGTCGTGGCCGAGGCGTTCGTTGCTGGGAGCGCCGGCGCGTGTACGTGCACCTCGACGTTCGCGATGCCGACGCCACCGTCATCCGTGACCGTCCCGGCGATCGCCGCCGTGCCGACCGCGGCGATCGCAGAGGGCGGAACCGCTGCCAGCAGGAGGACCGCGACGAGTGCGGTCACGAATCCACGCACGGCTGCCGAACCGCGTCCAGCTCCTGGCTGCGCCGCCACATTCACCCCTCGGGTCACACCTCGTCGTCGATCGGAGTGTAGGAGTCCCAGGTCCGCCGCGTTGCTGGTTCGCCCGCGCACCCACACCCCGGTCCCCGCTCACGTCCCAGTCCTCGCGCAAAGTGGAGCGAACTGGCTCGACACGCCCGGCGTGTCGAGCCAGTCCGCTCCACTTTGCGGACGAGGGGGGTGGGGTGGGTGGGGTGAGAGGGGTGGGGGGCGGGGTTAGCCGCGGCCGGGGTGGCCGCGGCCCGGACGCAGGGTGAGCGTCAGGAGCTGGCCCTTCTGGACCACCGCCGGGTCCGCGACGGGCGTGTGGTTCTGCGCGTCGAGGAGGTAGGTGCCCTGCCCGAGGAACGGTGCCGGGATGATGCCGGACGACTCCTCGTCGATGGTGTCGAACACCGCGCCGCCGGGCACGAACCGCGCCGGGTCGAAGTCGGCCACGCGGCGCACCGTGTCGCGCCGGATGTCGTACTGCCAGACTCCGGCCAGGTACGCGTTGTTGCCCGGGTCCTCCTGGATGAGGACGGAGCCGGCGTCGACCGTGATGTTGTCCATCATCTTCGGACCGGGCGTCGTGTCCGCCGGGCCTTCGAGCAGCATCTCGAGCGTGCCGCCCCGGCTGGGGTTCGCGGCGTCGTCGAAGTGCAGCACCCACAGGCGGCTGTGCTTGGTCATGCTCGCTGTCGTGACGAAGTAGAAGTCGTTCGGATGCGCGGGGTCCCACGCGCCGTCCTCGGGTCGGTCGAACCCGGTCCCGGTGCCGGCCGGCACCAGCGAGAACCGCACGCGGCCCTGCGGCGCGGCCACGTCACCCGTCTCGGCGGCGAGGCCGGACACCGCGATGCTCCACGTCTGGCCGTTGGTCAGGCCGGCCCGCTGCACCGGGTTCCCCTCGCGCTGCTTGGTGCCGGCGTACACGTACAGCTGGCCGCCGCCCGTGTCCGCGGCGCCGACGACGACGGTGCTGCGCCCGGTCGCCGGGTTCGGGACCACGTTCTCCCACGGCGCGGTGCCGAGTGCCGGCAGCCGTAGCTGTCGCCGTTGTCGACGACGTGCGCGAACGCCCGGCCGCCCGCCGTCTCCTCGCCGTCGGTGAAGATGCGGCCGTTGAAGCCGGTGCGGGTGCGACGGTCGTAGAAGGCGCTGACGTCGGCGAGGGTCGCCGAGCACAGCCGCGTGATGGGGGTGGCCGACTGCGCCCAACCGCCGGCGCCGTCGGACAGCAGCAGTCGCTGGATCTGGTCGCGGCCGGAGATGACGCGCAGCGTGCGCTTGTCGATCACCCAGCGGCTCACGAAGGACCCCGTGGCACCGTGTGCGCGCACGAGGCCCTCGGTCGCGCCGAGCTTCCTGGTTGGCCAGGAGGGTGAAGGTGCCGTCGCCGTTGTCGTAGGCGCCGAGGCCGTCCGGCAGGCCGGACATGCGGTACCCGCCGACGGCGTCGCCGGCGGTCAGGACCGAGGTGAGCCGGACGTCGGACGCCGCGGGCACGAGGTAGGGCGCGTCGCTGCTGGACGGGCCGGTGGCGGACGCCGGGCGGTCGTGCGCGGTGGCGGTGCCGGCGACGGTCGCGGCCATGAGGCCGGCGAGTGCGGCCGCGCCCAGGCGGCGGGCGTGGTGAGCCATGGGTTCTCCTCCAGGGGTGGCGGGGTGTGCGGCCTCGACGCTAGAGCGATCGGGACTAAAGTCCTGGCCCAAACGGGTGACATCCCGATGAACACTCACCCCTCGTCCGGAAAGTGGAGCGAAGTGCACCGACACGCCCGGCGTGTCCGTGCACTTCGCTCCACTTTCCGGACGAAGGCGGGGGGAGAAGGGAGAGGGGGGTGAAGGGAGAGGGGGGTGAAGAGCGCTCCCAAAGGCTCAGGTGCTGGTCAGGGCGACCGATGGGACTCGCGGGGTCCTCGACGGTCCCCGCGCGCGCCGGAAGGAGCCTCGTGACCCTCGCAGCCACGTCGAGCCCGGACGTCGCGGACGTCCCCGGGATCCTGGCGCGGCGCACGATCCGCACGGCGTTCCAGCCGGTGGTGGACCTGCGAACGGGTGCCGTCGTCGCGCACGAGGCACTGCTGCGCGGGCCGGCGGGCACGTCCATGGAGTCGCCGGTCGCCCTCATCGCCGCGGCCCGGGCGCTGGGCCGCTCGGCCGAGCTCGACATCGCCGCGCTGCGCAGCCACCTGCGCCGTGGCGTCGGGGCGCACGGCGTGGGCGGCGGGATGCTCTTCGTCAACCTCGAGCCCAGCACGCTCGCGCTCGCCCTGGACGACGTCGTCGCGGCGCTGGAGGAGCGGCCGGCTGAGCTGCGGATCGTCGTGGAGTTCACCGAGCGGGCGCTCGCCCGCGAGCCCGCCGCGATCACCGCGGCCGCCGAGCGCCTGCGGGAGGTCGGCTGCGCGATCGCGCTCGACGACGTCGGTGCGGAGCCCGCGTCCCTCGCCTTCATGCCGCTGCTGCGGCCCGAGGTGGTCAAGCTCGACCTCAGCCTGCTGCGCACCGTCGACGACGTCGCGACCATCACCGTCGCCCACGCGGTCCGCGCCTATGCCGAGGCGAGCGGCGCGGAGGTCGTCGCCGAGGGCGTGGAGACCCCGGAGGACCGGACGCGCGCCGTCGTCCTCGGGGCGACGCTGGGGCAGGGCTGGCTCTGGGGCCGGCCGGATCCGGAGCCCCGGCCCGTGCACGGCCGGCTGGAGCGGGTGCGGGTGAGCGCCGCCCGCACGGACCTCGCGGGCCGGACCCCGTTCGGCCTGCTGACGCCCGACGAGACGCAGGCGGTCCCCAAGACCCTGCTGCTCTCCGTCACGCGCGGCCTCGAGCTCGCCGCGGTGCAGTCGCGGGTGCCGCCCGTGCTGCTCAGCTGCTTCCAGGACGCCCGGAACGTCGGCCGCCCGACGCTACGCCGGTACGGGCGGCTCGCCGAGCGGCTGCCGCTCGTGGGGATGTTCGGCGTCGGGCTGACGGCGGAACCCGCCCCCGGCGTCCGCGGCGGGGGACTCAGCGCGACGGATGAGCTGCGGCACGAGTGGACGGTCGTCGTCCTCGGGGCGCACGAGGCGATCGCCCTGGTGGCGCGCGAGCGGCCCCTGCCGCCCGACGCCAACGACGACCGCTGGTTCGACTTCGCCGTCACGCACGAGCGCGCGCGTGTCACGGACGCGGCCCTGCTGATGATGGCGCGCCTCGGCGCGTAGGCGGGATCTGCCGTCGGGCCCGGCCTCGGCGCGACCCGCCCTTCGTCTGCCGGGCGATCGCGACCAGGTGCCGGACGCCGTCACGTAGCGGATTCAGGTGCGACCGCCTCACCGCCGGCGAAGGCCGGAGGATCGTGGGCTGCTGCGCGATCCGAAGGCCGGCTCGATGCGCGTGCAGCACCGTGTGGGTCGCGAACTCCATGCCCGTGCTCCAGGCGGGGAGATCGGCGAGCGCCTGAGCGGAGAACGCACGCAGGCCACAGTGGACGTCTGCGACGTCCGTCCCAGACGCGCCGCGCGCGGCCGCGGAGAGAAGACGGTTGCCGAGCCGATGCAGGCGCGTCATGGCCGCGGCCGTCGGCACCGTCGCGAAGCGGTTCCCGATCACGACGTCCGCCGAGCCTTCAGCGATGGGGTCGTAGAACGCGTCGAGGTCATCGAGGTCGTAGGTGCCGTCCGCGTCCGCGATGACGAGCACGCGGCCTCGTGCCGCGCCGATTCCCCGGTGGAGGGCTCGGCCGTAGCCTCGGCGGCCCTCGACGATGACGCGAGCACCTGCTGACGCCGCGACCGCGCCGGAGGCGTCGGTGGAGCCGTTGTCGACGACCAGCACTTCCCCGCCCAGCCCCCGGGCTGTGATCCACCGCTCGGCGCTCGCCACGCATCCGAAGACCGTTGCCTCCTCGTTCAGGCAGGGCAGCACGACCGTGACATCCAGGTCTCGTTGGGTCCGCGCGCTCACGGCGCCTCGCTGATGACGCAGTTGCTGTAGAGCGCCCAGTCGGCGGTCGCCTGACGGGGCGAGGCGTTCGCCGGGAACTGCGCCTGCTCGCTGATCTCCGTAGCAGGGCCAAAACCGGGGAGCGTCGCGGCGTCGATCGTAAGCGGTTGCAGCAGCACGCCGTCGCCGGGATCTCGCCCCAGGGCGATCTCGTGCAGCCGTGCATCGAGCATCAGTGCGGCGACGGGCACCATCGCGCTGCTCCTGACCGTCCAGCCGTGACCGCACTCACGGGCCAGGGAGGTGTCCAGCAGCCCGCGGGCTTCGGTGAGCAGCTGCTCCCGCTCGCCGCGCTCGGTCGCCAGGTCGTGCCACGGCGAGACGTTGGCCGCGATGGAGGTCGCGGTGAGGGCGGCCAGGGCCGCGACGGTGATGATGCGCCTGTTGGGGGAGCCGCTTCCCGCGATGACGGCGACGATCCCGCCGACGGCGAGCGGGCCGGCCAGCATTGCGGGCAGGAGCAGGTATCGGGCCATGAGCGGGGTCCCGGCGACGCCCTGGGCGAGGAAGACGACCACGCCCAGGGCCATGAAGGTGCCGACGACGACGATGTCGGCCGCCTGCTGAGCTCGCGGCCCGGCGTCGCTCAGGGCCGCCCCAGCCAACGGGCGCCGCGACCGCTGAGTCTGACGGGGCGTCCGTCGGGGTGTATCAGCCCGTCGCCTCCTCCCGGCCAGAGCGAGGACGACGGCGGAGGCGAAGGCGGCGCCGAGCACGATCCACCCCAGCGGTCGTGCGAGATCGGGGACCACGTTCACGAGCGCCGTCGGGAGGCCGCGGGGGTCGTGGTTGAGCGCGGCGTTGTCCGAGGCGGAGCGAAAGGCGACAAGGGGATCGCCGGCAACGACGCCAACCGTGAGCCACGCTGCGGCCACGAGCGCGGCGCCAGCGGCGTAGAACGCGACCTCCCGCCCGCGCCGCTGCTGTTGGTCTCGTGATCGGACCCGGAGGCCCGCGATCAGCGGGACCGCGGCCATGGCCAGAGCCTCGGGTCGTTGCAGGGCGGCGACGCACCAGACTGCGGTCGCGACGCGGTGCCGGTCGGTGAGGGTGAGCACGACCGCAGCGAGTCCGAGCACCAGGTACACGACGTCGGGCGAGGCGTCGAGGGTGAGTACCGCCAGCGGTGCGCTGGTCAGCGCCATCACACCGCTCGCGGCAGCGGCCGCAGGAGAGCCGCCCAGGCGGTGGCCCAAGCGGGCGGTGAGCCCGACGCTGACGGCGGTCGTCGCGGTGGCCGCTGCGACGGCGACCCCGGCCGCGACGCGGACCGGCATCCAGCTCAGCGCAAGCGCGCCGAGGAGCGCGAGGGGGTGCGGCGTGGCCGCGGATGCATGGTGCATGTCCAGGCCCCCGCCGCGGACGAGGTCACGAGCCCAAGCAAGGTGATAGGCCGCGTCGTACGCGGGGAATGCAGCAAATCCGGCGTATGTGCAGGCACCGATGAGCGCGACAGCGACGCAAATCTGGATGCCCCGCAATGTCGTGCGGTGCTGCGCCATTCGGGTGAACCCTTCCCAGTCCGTTCCACTGGCAGGTGGATTCCATGCCACGATGCGTGGCGCCGGGCTGGGGGGTCTGGCAACACAGGGGGGTCGCGTCGCCATGGACGCTAGCAGTTCACGCACGGCCGTCGGCTGGATCGACGGTGGGGCAGTTCGTCGGAGAGTGGTGGGCTTCACCGCTGTCGTCGCGGTGGCGCTCGGGCTGCCCGCTCTACCCGCGGCGCAGGCAGCCCAGACGCCGGTGGGACCGCGCGCCGGTGCTCCCGCTACGTCGACGCCACCGCCTCAGGGCGCAGCGGATCAGCCGCCGCCTGCCGAGACGTCCGGGGACCCGGTGCCCCCAGCGGCCTCGGAGTCATGGACACCGTCCACCCATACGGTCACCCAGGACGGGGAGACCACCGTGGACCTCTATCCGGCGCCTGCGTTCCGGCAGGACGCCGAGGGTTGGCACGCCGTCGACCCGTCCATCACCCGCGGCTCGGGTGCGTACCCGTACGAGGCGCTCGGGCTGAGCAACCCCGTGCACTTCGGTGCAACGGCGACAGCGCTGGTGACGATCGACACGGTGGGCGGGCCCATCGCCCTCGGCCTCGACGGTGCGAGCGTCGGGGCGCCGAGGCTGCTTGATGGCGTCGTGCGCTACGACGACGTCTTCGACGGCGTCGACCTCGAGCTCAGCACCGCGGGCGGGCGTCTGGGCAAGCACTTCATCCTCGAGGACGCCGACAGCGGGCAGGCGTTTCGTTTCACGATCAACGACCCTGAGCACCTCCTCGGTGAGCCGGCCGAGGGGGCAGGCGAGTCGTGGCAGTTCGACAACCTGACGGGCTTCGGCGTCGGGCTGACCTTGCCCGCCCCGGCCGCGTGGTCCAGCGCCGACGGCAGTACCTCGGGACTGCCCGGTACCGCTCATCAGCAGGTCAGCGTCACGGCCACCGGGTACACGATCGACCTCAGCGTGGACGAGCTGTGGGCCGAGACAGCGGAGTTCCCGGTCGTCCTGGACCCGGCCGTGGAGTGGACGGACGAGGAGTGGACCAACAGCTCCGGACTGCAGGTCGCGTTCGCGCCCTCAGGTAGTGCCACCTGCAACGGTGCACCGTGCCGGCTCGTGGATCCCGTGGACGGCAAGGTCATCATCGGGGATGTCGCTCGCGACGATCCTGACCTGGGCGAGTACCTGACCTATGTCGGCGTGGACCTCGCACCGCTGGCGAGCCGGCGGATCGGCTCGGCGACTCTCGTCGGGTACGACTACCCCGTGCGGGAACCCAAGGCGTGGTCCTTGTGCTCGCTCATCAGCCCGGGTGACACCGGAGCTGATCTTGCGAGCGCTCGATGCCAGTCACTACCCGCATCGAGCGGATGGGGGTCGGGTACTGAGTTCTGGCGCGTCCCGGTCACGGCACTCGCGCAGGCCGCCGCAGCCTCCCACGGTCCCACCGGTTCGGTGCTGGGTCTTGCTCTCACCAACGAGCGGAATGAGTGGGACGAGCGGCACGAGATCAGGCCGCCCTCGCTGCGGTTGTCTTACACCGGGTACCCGATTCCGCAGTCCCTGCGTCGCGAACAGACCTTCGGGGACTCGTGCTGGGCGGGATGCGCCCCGAGCAATCAGGCGGTCGCGGCCGACCCGGTGAACACTGCTACGGGCGGCCTCACCGAGTCGTTCGCCGACCTGGCGCTTCCGGGTGTGGGCGTCACGATCGGCATCGGCCGGCACTACAACAGCTTGGACGCCTCTACCGGCCCGCTCGGGCAGGGCTGGGCGTTCACGTACGACGCGAGCCTCACCACCGCGGAGGGCGGTGAGCTGGTCTTCACCGACGACTCGGGGGGACAGACCCGGTTCGGCGCCCTTGTCGGCGGCGGCTATGCGCCACTGGACCCGGCGGTCTCGGCGACGGTGACGGACAGGCTCGACGGCGCCCACGTCATGCGCCGTCTCGGTGGGGAGTCGATGACCTTCGACGCCTCGGGACGGCTCACTCGCTGGGTCGACGCGCAGGACCGCGGCGTAAGCCTCGCCTACTCGGGAAGCCACGTGGCGACTGTGACGGACGCCGTCGGCCAGGTGGCCACCCTCGGCTGGACCGAGGTAGCGCCTGGAGACGAGCGCGTCACCTCTGTGACGCTCTCGGACGGCCGTTCTGTGGCGTACGGCTACGACTCGATGGCGGGAGCGGTCCGGCTCACCTCGTCGACCGCGGTGGACGGGGCGGTCACCAGGTACGCCTACGACTCCGCCACCGGCGGGCTCTCCGCCATCACAGACCCGATGGGCAACGTCAGCGCGCGCAACACGTACGACCCTGAGGCGGGCCGCATCACCTCCCAGCGTGACGAGACCGGCGCGGAGACGACCTTCGCGTGGGACGAGGCGAGCCAGACGGCGACCATCACCGATCCGACCGGGCGGACCCGCAGGGACGTGTACGTGGGGCTCAACCTGGTCAAGCAGGTGGACGGTGCGGGCGCCGTGACGGAGACCCTCTACGACGCAGACAACAACCCCTCGGCGGCGGTCGACGCTGACGGGGATCTGTTCCGTGAGGACTACGACGACCGCGATCGACTGATCCGCCGCGTCTCTCCTCCGCCGATCAACGCCACGGAGGCGTGGGCGTACGACGACCAGGACCGTGTCACGAGCCACACGGACCCAGCAGGCAACACGACGTCGTACGTCTACAACGAGGCCGGCCTGCTCGCGTCGCAGACGAATCCGGACGGGGGTGTGCTGGTCCACTCCTACACCGACGGCTCAGACGGCTCTCCCGCCAACCTGCTCGCGACTTCGACCGACCCGCTCGGTCGCACGACGAGCTACCGGTACAACGCAGTCGGTGACACCGTCGCCGTGACGACGCCGACCGGACGGACGACGAGCTACGTCTATGACGCGTCGCACTGGCTGACGTCGGTGACGAGCCCGGCCGGTGCGGTCTCGACCTACACGTACGACAGCGCAGGTCGCGTGCTCACGACGACCGACCCTGTGGGCTCTGTGACGACGAACCGCTACGACGCTGCGGGCCGCCTGGCCGAGACGACCGCCGCGGACGGCACCTGGCTGCGCTACACGTACGACGCCGCCGGCCGTTCTCTCGGCTCACTGACGTCGGCGGGCGCGACATCGTCGACGACGTACGACGCGGCCGGCCGGGTGGCCACGACCACCAATGCCCTCGGCGGGGTGACCGCCTACGCCTATGACGACGCGGGGCGGGTTCTGACCACGACCGATCCTCTCGGAAACGTCACGACGAACACCTACGACGCGTCGGGGCAGCTCGCCAGCACGACGGACGCCGCAGGTGGTGTCACGTCGTACGCCCGGGACGTCCTCGGAAGGGTGACGCAGGTCACCGACCCGGACGGCGTCGTCACCTCGACCACCTACGACCTTCTGGGCAACGTGGCGACGAGGCGCAACGCCGCTGGGGCTTCCGTTCGCCTCTACTACGACGCCATGGGTCGTCCGACCGGACAGTACGACGACGACGGCGTGTACTCCGAGAGGGCGTACGACCTGGCCGGCCAGCTGAGCCAGGTGTCCAGCTCGGCAGGCGTGACGACCTTCGGCTACGACGTCGACGGCAACAGGACGACTGTTGTCGACCCCCGCGGTAACGCTCCGGGGGGTCAGCCCTCCGCCTATGCGACGACCACCGCCTACGACGCGGACGGCCGCCCGACGGTCGTGACGGACCCGCTGGGCGATGCGACGCGGACGACCTACGACGCAGCCGGGCGGGTTGTCGCAGTCGCCGATGCGACCGGAGCCACGACCGCTCGTGCCTACGACGTCGTCGGGCGGGTCACGCAGGTCACGGGCCCCACTGGTGCGACCACGGCCTACGGCTATGACGCGTCGGGCAACCTGGACACGTCCACGGCGCCGGGCGGTGCCGTCACGCACTACACCTACGACGTCGGCGGAAACCCGGTCAGCAAGACCGACGCCCTCGGGCGCGTCACCGAACGCCGCTACAACAGTGCTGGTCAGCTGGTCTCGCTGACGGCGCCCTCCGGGACGGCGACGGCCGACGAGGGCGACGGTGTCGTGCGCTACGCCTATGACGCCGCCGGCCGGGTCACCGGCGTCGAGTACGCGGGCGCGACGCCGGACCTCACCTTCACCTACACCCTGGCGGGCCGGCCGGATGTGATGACTCGGGCCGACGACGGGACCGGCGTAGCCGGCATCGACTACACCTACGACGAGTTGGGCCGGGTCAGCCAGGTCTCCCGCACGGGGCCGACGTCGAGCGTCGTCGACTACGGGTACACCTTGATGGGCCGAGTCGCCGATGTCGCGTGGTCGAACGGGGTCCGGGCCGCCTACACCTATGACAGCCAGGGACAGGTCGCAACGGTGAGCCCGGGGGGTGTCGCCTATCTACCCACGCTGACCTACGCCTACGACCCGGCGGGAAACCTGACGGGCCTGCGTCGAGCCGTCGGTTCGATCGATACGACGTCGAGCTACGCCTACGACGCTGCCGGGCGGATGACGAGCCTGGCCCACACGCTGGGCTCGACGGTGGTCGCCTCGTACGCCCTTCGTCGTGATGCCGTGGGCAATCCGACGGCGGTCACGTCGACGCTGGCCGGCCCAGGAGGCGCGGGCTCGGCGACGTCGACGACGACGTACTCCTACAACCCGGCCGGCTGGATCACCTCCGAGTGCGAGATGAGCATGACCGCGGTCTGCGCTGAGGGTTCCCCGCAGAGGCGGTACACCTACGACGGCGCTGGTAGGCGGCGGACGGTCACCACTGTCGGGTCCGGCGGGCAGGCGACGACCACGGAGTACGCCTACGACGCCGCGGACGAGTCCTCTCGCTGACGGTGGACGGTGAGGTCACCGCACAGAACACGTGGTCTCCCGATGGTGCCCTCGCAAGCTCCGCGACCGCGGACGGGATGATCGCCTACTCGACGAACCTCGCCGGTGAGCTCACCGGCGTCACCTTCGGTGACGGGACTCGGGTCGGCTACTCCTACGACCCTCAGGGCAACCGCCTCGCGCGCACGTTGAACGACGAGCTCGACGTCACCTGGACCTGGGATGACACCTGGGGTCAGGCCGTCCGGGTCGGTGAGTTCGACGCCACCGGGGCGCTCTCTCAAGGGTGGCTCCCTGACCAGTCGAGGCTCGGCGGGCACGCCTCTGGCCAGCCTCGAGCCTATGTCGGCTTCTTGGACTCGTGCGACGTGGCTGCTGGCCGACGCGGCCGCGAACACGACGGCGTCGGTCACCGCGAACGCAACGTGGGCCACGACGGCCAGCACGATCAGCGCCGGGGGCCTGAGCGTCTTCGGCGACACGATGTCGGGGGGCCCGTCGGGCCGGATCGGGTTCGACGGTCAGTACCTGGATGCCGCGACGGGGCTGTACGACTTCCGCGCCCGCGACTACGACCCCGCGACCGGATCGTTCACCAGCGCTGATCCTGTCGACGCTCCCGTCGGCATGCCGTACACGACCGGGTACACCTACGGGTTCAACAACCCCTGGATGTTCACCGACCCCTCCGGACGGTTCCCGAGCCCCGGCAGGGTCCCACGGCCGTGGGACGACCTGCCGGACTGGATGAAGGTGCCTCTGGCTGTTCCGATCATCCTGGGCGAGGTCGTGATCGGCGTGAGCGGGGTGGGCACCGTCGAACGCATCCAGGCGGGCGACGCAGCCGCCGACGACGGCGCGTCGGCATGGGACGTGACGCAGATCATGGCCAACCCGATGTACGGACCCGTGGCGAACACCTTCACCGCCGCCGAGGAGTTCCAGGCAGGCCGCCCCGGTGCGGCATTCCTCGATGCGGTGTCTGCGTTCTTCGGTACGGCCCTTACGGCGGCGGGGGTACGCGCCGGTATGGGGGGACTCCGTGGCGACACTGGTGTGGCTGCTGCCGCGCCGGGTGCCGAAGTCGCTCCACGCCCCTGCGCGGCCGGCTCCGTCGGCCTCGAGGCCGCAGAAACCGCAGGTAGTCTGCGGATCGTGGGCTCGGGCTTCTCCGCCAGTGAGCTGGGTGCTGCGGAGGCGCTTGCCGGGCAAGGCCGCAACGTCGTGCTCCGAGAGGCCTCTGGCGTTGGTCGTACTTCCGACTTGCTTGTTGACGGCGTTCCCTACGACGTCTACACGCCCACGACTGGAAGCCTCGACCGGATCGTGAGTTCGATCGCGAGCAAGGGCTCGCAGGTGAACGGTGGTGGTGTCGTGCTGGACCTGAGCAAGTCGTCGTTGTCGGGCGTCGACGCCAGTGAGCTACTGACGCGCGTTCAGGGAGTAACCCCCAACATCTCCGACATCATCATTCTCGGAGGCTGACGTGGCGAAGTTCGTGTGCGTATGTGGGCACCCCATCGCCACCAGCGGGTTGATCCCAAACCCCGATGAGTGGAGGTGCTTGTCGGACTCCGACTTCGGCGCGTTCACCGGCGTCGTGAACGCCGAGGACCTCTATCTCCAGTCGACGATCATGTATCGATGCCCCGAGAGCGGGCACCTCTGGGTCTTCTGGAGCGGCTTCGACGCGCCACCGAGTCTGTACGCGCCATCTGCTCTGCCCGACGGCTGGGCGTGAGTCCACGGCCGGGCGGTCGGTCGCGATGAGCCGATGCAGACCGACGGTCTGGCGTGTCATCGGGCGCGCCTTCGGTCTGCTCGTTGCGCTTCTGACGTTGGCCCTCGTCGCGGTCCCCGGCGTCGGAGCCGCGACGGCCACCCCTTCGGCATCCACCTACGACACGGTCGCCTACATCTACGACGCCCCTGCGCTGTTGTCGTCGCAGAGCGCCGCCGCGTCGTACGTGCGGGGTTCGCCGCAAGCCCCGGAAGTCGGCTTGCGGGTGAGCCCTGTCTCCGTCCGGGATGACGCAGTTGCCGCAAACACCGCTCTCCCCGTCGTGGAGGGTGCCGCGCCGAAGATCGCGAGTCTGACGAGTCGCTACGGTGAAGGCATCGAGAGCACTGTGCTGAGGAGCGGAACGCGATATGTGGATACCGCGAATGGTGGGAACATCAACGTCTTCATGGCGCGCCCCGACGCCAGCGGGTTTATTCGGGTCACGCTCGACCCCGGTGGCCAGCGAATTATCTCGGCTGGACTCAACACCGCCGGCAACGTGACCAACGGGATAGCCAATGGACGATTCGTGCCCGTTCCGTGAGGAGTGATGAATGACCAAGGACGCATCCAGGGCCCAGCACTGGAAGATGGACCGCCGTGCCACGCTGGCGAACGAGTTCTTCGAGGTCACGTGCGCGGAGCTGGTCCCGTTCGTGAGTGACGAAGCCACTTGGTATGACTTCGACTACCTCGACGCCAATGAGTTGACTGAGATTGTTGAGTCCCACTACGGCGTGACGCTCGATGAGGCCAAGCTCACCCTGCCATTCTGGGCGTTTCTCGACTTCCTGGACGCGAGTCGCACTCAAGCGGATGAGTAGTCTCGCTCAAGGCCGGCCTGCGGGCCGGGCGCTGATTGCCCTCGTTGGGGTTGCCTGGGTGCTCGCTGGCTTCAGGGTCGCGGCGGCACCCGCCGATGCCGAGGAGTCGGTCCCACCACCTACGGCGGTCATCTGTGCCTGCGCCGCCACTGTGCTGTTGTCGACGCCGAACGCCGCGACCGCGGACGTGCGGAGTTCACCTACGGGGCCAGAAGCTGCGTCGTGGGTGAGCCCTGTCTCGGCTCGCGGCGACGTAGTTGCCGCAAACACCGGCACAGCGCGATTCATCGCTTCGCGCGATGGAGTCGTGACTGACCTGGTCGGGTCCAGGAACGCGATCTCGATCGGTCACTATCCCGAGTACGTGGCAAACGCACAGGCGACCGGCGCGCGGACGTTCAGCATGGCCGACGACGCGTGGAACGCTATGTCTCCGACTGAGCAGTGGGCGCGCAATCAGCGGTTCCTCGACGACGCGATCTCGCGCGGCAGCTAGATCCAGTTGGCGACGCCACTCAGCCAGGTCAGGGCGGGGAGTTTCCTCGAACGGGAGATCGGCTACCTGTCCGGCAGGGGCTACGTACCCAACTCCAGTGGCACGCTCATGATCCCCGGAGGTGGATGATGCCCGACCTGTCGTCGGCTCCGCAGTCGCTTCAGATGCTGGCCGGGCGGCTGGCTGGAAGCGGAAACCCGCTGCGAGTGCACTCCTTCGACTCGCCGACCAATCAGCAACTACGTGCGCAGACGCCACACGGCACCGTCCAGGTGCTGGCCGACCGCGGGCAGTGGTTCGTCGAACTCGCACCTCCCGGTTCGAGCGAGTTCTTCGACACGGCGGTGTGGACCGCTTGCCTGACCCGAACGGCGGTGAGCTTGGACCTCATCCCGCTTGACGCGCAGGCGCTGTGGCTCGCGGAGTTCCTGGCAGCGGACGTGAGAAGCGAGTACACCATCGAGTGCCTTCTCGAGGCTCGGCGAAGTCGCGCCTATGGTCGGATGGGGCTTCGGCCGTGATGATGCGGCGCTGGGTTGCGGCCCTGGTGGCCGCCATCTTCACGGTCATGGCCGGACCAGCGTCGACCGCCGGTGCCACCGCTGCCTACGCCTACGACACCGTCGGCTACACCTACGACACCGCTGCACGGTTGTCGACGTCGAACGTAGCGACGGCCGAACCGCGGGCATCGCCAGGCCCGCCGGGAGCCGTGTCCTGGGCGAGCCACGCCCCGAGCACACGCTTCGTAGTTGCCGCAGAAGGCGCAGGTCTCACACTCGAGGGTTCGGCATTCAGTGCTAGCGAGAAGGCGGTCGCCGAGAGCCTGGCGGGTCAGGGCCGAAACGTCGTGCTGAGAGAAGCAACGGGTATTGGCCGAACCTCTGATCTCCTGGTTGACGGGATCCCCTACGACGTGTACACACCTGAAGTTGGTACGAGCGTCCGGAACATCCTGTCGAACACGGCCTCGAAGTGGTCACAGGTGGATGGGGGCGGGGTCGTCATCGATCTCAGCAACACCGGCCTTACCGCGGCCGACTTCGGTAACGCGCTCTCGCGCGTCAACGGATTTGTCAAGAGCTACGGTGGAACACCGTTGTCAGATGTTCAGTTCTTTGGAGGCGGGTGACGACATGGCGACGATGAGATGCCTTTGCGGGACCATCCTTCGTGACGACAGTCCGGATATGGACTACCTCATTATGGCGCGTCGGGAGTTCGACGTAGACGCGGACGCCATCGTTCTGCGGGGGCGGGCCCGGGACGTATGGAGGTGTTGGAGTTGCGAACGCCTGTGGGTGTTCTGGGACACGACGAGTGACCCGGTGGAGTACCTTCGGGCTGAAGACACCTAGCCTGACGGCGCGACTCCGGTGTTGCCGCAGAAGCAGAAGCGCCACTCGTGTGGCCGCCGAACAACGGGTTCCAAGGGGCCCTCGGGCCCCACGGCAACCCTGGGGTGACAGTCCTCGAGCCGGGAACACTCGTGGACCGGTTTGGCGGCTCTTCGCGGTTCGTGGTGATCACGTCCTGCTGAAGGGTGTTCACGCGGCGGTCTTCGCGGCGCTGGCGAGCAGGATACGGGTGCGGTAGTTGTCCTCGTTGCGGAACCCGCGACCGGTGCGTTTGATGTTCTTGATCGTGGTGTTCGCGGCCTCGGTGCGGGCGTTCGTGACGCCGGTGACGATCAGGACCTCGATCGCCGGCCACCACGTGCAGATGGTGTCGTAGAGCTTGTCGGTCTCGGGCATGTCCGCGGCCAGGACGTAGGCGCCCAGGCGCATCTTCTCGGTGTGAGCGTCGGCCAGGGAACCGGTCCTCAGCAGGCGGCGGACCTGTTCCTTGATGCCCCAGGCGGCGCCGAGCTCGTCGGTCGGGTCATCGGTGCGCAGCACCCGTTCCAAGCGCGCCCAGCCCGCCGCGGACAGGGTGTCCGCCCCGCGCAGCAGCAGGCGCCGGTTCGCCCAGGCCGGGTCGATGACCATCCCGCGGCGCCCGTGGGTCTGGCGCGCCAGGCGCTGACGGACCTTGGTCACCATGTCGTTGGCCAGGGCGACCAGATGGAAGGCGTCCACGCTGATCGCGGCGTTCGGCAGGTGCTCGATCAGGGCCTTGCGGAACGCCGCCGACGGGTCGATCGCCACGACTTGGACCCGCTCGCGCCAGGCAGCGCTGCGCGCGGCGAGCCAGGACCCGACACCGGCGCTGTCGCGCCCGTCGACCACACCCAGGACGCCCCCGGTATCCAGGTCCACGAAGGTCGTCATCCACGGCTCGAACCGGGCCCACGTCCCATCGGGGCGGCGGAAGTAGCGCACGGACCGGTAGCGGTGCTCATCGACGCCCAGGCGCCGCACCGGGACGTCGTCGACCTCGGGAAGGCGCACCGCGACCGTCGACAGCGCGGCCTGGACCGCCCACCAGGACACCGAGAACGCTCGCGCGGTCTCCGACGCGGCCCGCCCTGAGACGACCACCGCGGCCACCAGCGCTTCGCGCAGCCGGGCCGTGGACCGCGCCCGAGCCGGGACCTGCACCGTCGACTCGGCGAACGTCCCGCGCGGGCAGCCCGGCTCGTCGCAGAACCAACGTCGCTTGTCCCAGACCACCTGCACCGGGCCGCCGACCGGGACGTCACGAACGCTCTGTCGGCGCCGGGAGTGCACCCGCACCGAGACCACCCCGCAGATCGGGCACCCCGGTGGCGCCGTGGACTCCACGACGACTTGTCGCCGCCAGCCGGGCACCTCGAGCGCGTCGATCACGCGGTAGTCGGGCAGGTTGAAGATCGTGCTCGCAGCATCACGCAGCGAGCCCGTAGGCTCGAACACGGCTCGTGGTCCTTCTGGTCGGGATGTCTCAGCAACACCCATCCCAGCAGGCCACGAGCCTCCTACGTCTCAACGACGCGACCCGGCCTCATCACCACGAACCACGAAGAGCCGGTTTGGCTTGGACGGCGGCAGCTTCGTCGCACCGAACGGAACCCCAATCGGTGCGCGGTCGCTCGCCCCCGGTACGACGGACTTGCCTTACAGCGTCTTCGAGGTGACCAATCGCCTCTCCGTCCAGACCGGGCTGGCCGAGCCGTGGTTCGGGCAGCCCGGGATGGGTACCCAGTACCGGCTCCCCGCTTCGGTCAGCGACTTGTTGGACGCGGGCTACTTGCGAAGGGTCAACTGATGACGCTCGTCGAACTCGGCGCTGAGCTTCGGCGTCTGAACGTGCCGGTGTTTGCCTACAGCCTCGGGCGTGACGCGAACGAGTCGTACTGCCTCGTGGAAGGTCCCGATGGCTGGCACGTCTACTACAGCGAGCGGGGCAACAGGAACTCAGAGGAGGTACTGCATTCGGAGTCGGCGGCCTGCAGCAGGCTGCTGGAGCGGGTCCTGCACGATGGCTCAGTCCGCCGCTGGATGGAGGACCGCGGAGCGTGAGGGTGGAGGGCGCAGGGGGCGGGGCCCTCCGCGCGCCAGACTGGTGTGATGTGAGGATCACTACGTGACTGTGGCTCGGAGATTCTCGGACCGGTTGCGTCTGCACCTGCTCCTAGTTCCCGCCTTCGTGGCCGTCGCGGTCGGCCTGTTCGGCGCTGGACCGGCGTCGGCAGCTACCGCTTCCACGGCTCAGAACCGAGTCGGGGCCTCTCGCTCCACGGCCACGGTCCTCGTCGGGCCCTCGACGAGCATCACCCCAGGTCAACGACTCGGAAACGGCGCTCCGCGGCCCGGAACCGTGGTGGCTACCGGTGTTGCCGCAAACACCGGTGCGCCGCGGTTCACGGTGAACTCGGCCGGCAAAGCGACCATGTCCCTACGGGCGGGCTCGACATCGCTTGAAGTATCTGAGCACGCCGCACTGCGCATGACGGAGCGTGGCATCTCGATCGATGCAGCTGAGGCCACGCTGGCTCAGCAGCCCTTCCCGTACTTCCACCAAGGCGCCTGGAAGACGGGCTTCTACGATCCAGCCTCCCGCATTTTCCTTGGGTCGGTGTGTCAACGTCGGCTGAATCCTGAGCAGGTATCGACGCCTGAAAACTGAGCAGGTTGGTCAGTTGTCGCGGTCTTTGGCGAGGAGTTCGCGTCGGGCTCGGGTGCGGTAGGAGTCCCCGGCGAGGGTGAGGACTTCGGCGTGGTGGACGAGGCGGTCGATCATCGCGGCGGCGACGACTTCGTCGCCGAAGACCTCGCCCCAGCGCCCGAAGGGCAGGTTGGAGGTGACGAGGATCGAGCCTTGTTCGTAGCGGGAGGCGACGAGCTGGAAGAACAGGTTCGCGGCGTCGTGGTCGAAGGGGATGTAGCCGACCTCGTCGATGATGATCAGCTTGTAGCGGCGGATCTTCTTCAGCTCCGCCTCCAGCGCCCCGGCGTGGTGGGCGGCCGCGAGGCGGGCGATCCAGTTGGTCGCGGTGTCGAAGAGCACGGAGTAGCCGGCCTGGGCGGTGCGGATGCCTAGGCCGATGGCCACGTGGGTCTTGCCGATCCCGGGCGGTCCGAGCAGCACGACGTTCTCGGCCTTGGGCACGAACGTGACGGTCGCCAGGTGGGCGAGCACGTCCTTGCGCAGCGAGGGCAGGTGGTCGAGGTTGAAGTCCTCCAGGGTCTTGACCGCCGGGAAGTGCGCGGTGCGGATCCGCATCGTCGCCCCGGCGCACTCCCGGTCGGCGACCTGACGCTCGAGCACCGCGGCGAGGTACTCCTCGTGCGACCAGTTCTGCGCCCGGGCGGCATCGGCGAGCTGTTCCCAGGTGCGCCCGATCGTGGGGGTCTTGAGCACCCGGGTCAGGTAGGCGAGCTTGGAGCCCAGCTGCTCGGCGCCGACCGTCGTGGCCGGCTTGCTCTTCGTGGTGGTCATCTACTTCCCTTCAGCGGTGGCCCGGCCCGACGGGTCGAGGTCGAAGTTGACGCCGAACAGGGCGTCGTAGTCCGGCAGTGCGCGGATCGCGACCACGTGCCCATCGGGGTGGGACCGGGTCGCCTGCGCGCGCCGGCGGGCGGCGAGGTCTGCTCGCAGGACCCTGGCGGTCTCACGGTGGGCGGGGTCGGTGATCGTCAGCTTCCCGGCCCCAGGACCGGGTGTGGTCGGCCACGACCTGCCCGGCGCAGGTGGCCACCACCCGGGCCGGGGTCGCGACCACGTCGACGAACCGGCCGATCACTCGCGGGTCGACCGAGTAGTCGTTGGCTGCGACGCGGACGTAGTAGTCCCGCCCGAGGCGGACCCGGTGGGTCAGCCCGACCGCGGGGGCGACCGGCGGCAGGGGCACCATCGAGGCGCGGTCGGCGTCGAACAGGTCGACGGGGCGGGCGCGGATCACCCGCATCCGGCGCACGTTGGCCCGCTCGGTCAACCACCCGCCGAGCTGGGCGTTGAAGTCGGCCGGGCAGGTGAACGTGCGCCCGGGCAGGAACGAGGTCTCGAAGTAGCCGTTGCGTCGCTCGACCATGCCCTTGAACTCCGGGTCACGCGCAGGGGCCAGGGCGATCTTGACCCCGAGGGTCCCGGCGAACCCGGCCGCCTCAACGGTCAGCTTCCCCTTGCCGCCGATCGCGGACTCCCGGTCCCAGACCAGCGTCCGCGGGACCTTGCCCCACCCGCCGATCAGCTCCCACATCCCGGCCAGAATGTCTCCGGCCTTGCGGGAGGGAATCATCACCGCCGCGGTCATCTTCGAGAACCCCGACGTCATCGCCAGCACCGGCAGCACGCACTCCTGCCCGGGCGCGACCGGGATCCCCACCGGCGGGAACCACAAATCGCACTGGGCGATCTGGCCCGGCTCGTAGTCCGTGCGGTCCGTGGGGTCCACCCCGACGAACAACGGACGCAGCACCCGGATCCGGTCCTTCAAGATCGTCAACGACCCCGTCCAGCCGATCCGCTCAGCGATCACCGTCGCCGGCATCTGGGGGAACTCCGACAACAGCCCCCGGACCCGCCCCTCGACAGCGTCCACGCTCGAACCCCGCGGCGCCCGCACGTACTTCGGCGGCCGATCCGAGGCCAACGCCTTGGCCACCGTGTTCCGCGAGATCCCCAACCGCCGGGCAATCCCCGCCTGCGACATGCCCTCCGACCGGTACAGCCGACGAACCTCAGCCCAATCCTCCACGCTGATCACACCCCAAGCCGTACTCCAGGGTGCTCAACATTCACCCGTCGACTACAGCCCAGTCTTCACGCGTCGTCGACACGGTGAACGGCGAGGTCACGACGGTGATCCGAGGGGGGGTCTGCTGCACGGATAGGTGACACCTGATCTGTGGTGCCGGGAGGCGCCGCTGGAAGGATGTGCACCGTGCCCAGGCCCTATCCGATGGAGTTCCGCCGGGACGTCGTGGCGGTTGCCCGACGTGGTGAGGCTCCGCTCAAGCAGGTCGCGGCCGACTTCGGGATCGCCGAGTCGTGCCTGCGCAACTGGCTGCGTGACGCCGACGTCGAGGACGGCAACCGTCCGGGCGTGACCCGGTCGGAGTCGACCGAGCTGCGCGAGGCGAACCGTCGCATCCGTCTCCTGGAGCAGGAGAACGAGGTGCTGCGCCGGGCGGCGGCGTACTTGTCCCAGGCGAACCTGCCGGGAAAAGGCTCTACCCGCTCGTGAGTGAGCTCGCCGCCGACGGGATCCCCGTCGCGGTGACGTGCCGGGTCCTTAAGCTCGCCAGACAGCCCTACTACCGGTGGCTCGCCGCGCCGGTGACCTCTCGTGAGCTCGAGCAGGCGCATCTGGCCAACGCCTTGTTCGACGCTCACCGCGACGACCCGGAGTTCGGTCACCGGCTCCTGGCCGACGAGGCTGCCCGGGCCGGGCTGGTCGCCTGCGACCGGACGGTCTGGCGGATCTGCTCGAGCAACGGGTGGTGGTCGGTGTTCGGCAAGAAGCGGACGCGAGGTGGGAAGAAGGCCGGCCCGCCGGCCCACGACGACCTCGTGCTGCGCCAGTTCCGAGCCGATGGGCCTAACCGGCTGTGGCTGTGGGACATCACCGAGCACCCCACGGCCGAGGGCAAGGTCTACCTCTGCGCGATCAAGGACGTCTTCTCCAACCGGATCGTGGGCTACTCGATCAGCGACCGCATGACCTCCCAGATCGCCGTGAACGCACTGGTCAGCGCCGTGCAACGACGAAGGGAGGTGTCCGGCTGCGTAGTTCACAGCGACCGAGGCAGCCAGTTTCGAAGTCGGAAGGTGGCCCGCGTCCTGGCTCACCACGACCTGGTCGGATCGATGGGCCAGGTCGCCTCCGCCGGCGACAACGCCGCCATGGAGAGCTTCTTCTCGCTGCTGCAGAAGAACGTCCTGAACCGGCGCCGCTGGGCCACCCGCCAGGACCTGCGCATCGCGATCATCACCTGGATCGAAAGGACCTACCACCGCCGCCGACGCCAGCAGCGACTCGGCCGCCTGACACCCATCGAGTTCGAGACCATCATGAACACTCAGGTCGCACTCGCCGCCTGAGACCCGCTGTCACCTACTCGTGCAGCAGACCCGGGCCAGCCCGAACTACATCAACAACCTGAAGGCGGCTACACCATGAGGGTCACCTACGACGCCGACGTTGACGCCGCCTACATCTATCTGGCCGCCGAGATACCGGCTGGGGGCGTCGCGCGAACGGTTCCTGTCGATCCCCGCGAGATCGACGGCATGATCAACCTCGACTTTGACGCGGAGGGTCGGCTGGTCGGGATCGAGGTCCTCGATGCGAGTCGGTTCCTCAGCCCGCAACTCCTTCGGCCGGATCCTCCGTCATGATCTACCTGTGACCAGAGTGAGCCGCTCGCCAGGCCGACCGGCCGCGCTGGGTCCTTGCCTTCCTAGCCGCCGCAGTCGCCGTCCTGGTCGCAGTCTTCGGCGCCGCACCCGCGTCGGCGGCAACGACCTCCATGGCCCAGAACGCCGTCGGGGCCTCAACCTCCGCGGGCCAGGTCGCCGTCGGGCTCTCGGCGAGTATCAGTGCAGGTCAGCGACTAGGGAACGACCCTCCGCGGCCCCAGATCGTGGTGGCTACCGGTGTTGCCGCTGACGCCGCGGCCGCACCGCGCGCATGGTCGAACCTTGCGCCGAGCGATCCTCTCTTCCCGGGAGGGACGGTTCCGCTGGATCGGCTCTCGGGCATCAACGGTCGCTTCCAGTACGTCGTTCGGGAAGATGGCTCACTGGTGGTTGGTCGGGGCGGTCACATCGATCTGAGTCGCGGCAGCGATGTCCTCGCGGCGGGCGAAGTCCGGGTCGTCAACGGCGAAGTGCGCATGCTGAACAACGCCTCGGGTCACTACCGCCCGGACGGATCGATCGAGGGGGTCGCCCGCGTCGCCTTTGAGCAGCAGGCCGGGCTCGTAGTGCGTGGAGACGCGTGGCAAACGGTCGCGCATTAGGGCATTAGGGAGGCTCATGGTGTCGGCTGAACTCCAGAGAGTGATCGCCAGGGTGCTGGATGCAGCCGAAGCATCCTTCGACACGCGGGCGATTGAACCACCGCTGTTGGAGTTGCGGAGCCTGCTGGGCTCGTTGCCCGATCGGCGCCGGGAAGCTCGTGGACGCGCTCCTCGCGTTGTGCGCGCCCGGACCGGAGGGGCTTCAGCTCGCGCGACCAGGAGTTGTGGAGATCCTTGAGTTTTGTATGCGGGAGCTCCGCTGGCCCGAGGTTCGAGAGGCAATGGTTGCCCTTGACTCGCCAGCGCAGGACTGGCGCGCTCGCCGAGCCGCGCAGCGGGTTCTCGAGGTGTACGCCGACGAGTGGCCCGGCGGCGAGATCTACGACACGTACCGCGAGGAGTAGTTGCCCGGCCCTGCCCGTTCCCTAGGCCGCGTGCCGCTGCCAGAAACCGAGGCATGCGGCGTCGGAGCGCCGATCTGAGGGCCAGACGAACCCGCGTGCTTCATCGAGTTGATCGCACTTCCATCCTGCCGCCCGGGCCTACCCCTCCCTCGCAGCCCACGCGTCGCCGACCTCATGATTCACAACACCTAGGCGGTCCAGCTCCCGATGCCAATGACCATCAGCGAGGAGGGGCTGAGTGCTTGCGCGCTCCTGCCGGACCCGTGACGGCGATGGGGAGCGTGGTGAGCGACTCGAGAGGCATCGCCAACTGCAGTCACGTCTGCCCCCGCGTAACGCGCAGGGCCGGACGTGACGCCTGTGCCACCGAGGCGACTGCCCCGCTTCTCCTGCGAGATCGTGGAGGGCCGCATCGTCGGCCAACAGCTACGGAGGCGAGCCGCAGGCGGCCGCGCCTCGGCGCGTAGGCGGACCCACGCGCCGAGGCGCGCCACCGGTCAGCCCAGGTAGGTGCGCAGGCGGTGCAGGAACGCCGCCATGGCCTCGCGGGAGATCTGCTCGCCGGGCCGGTAGCTGCCGTCCGACCAACCGGTCGTCACGCCGGTCGTGGCGAGCCACTCCACCGCGCCGCAGAACGGGTCGGCGGCGGGGACGTCCCAGAACCGTCGGGTGTCGCCCGTGCAGGTGGGCACGGTGGGTGTCTTGGTGGCGAAGCGGAAGAGGAACGCGGCCATCGCCTGGCGCGTGACCGGCTGGCTCGGCTTGAAGGTGCCGTCCGTCCAGCCCTGCACCACGCCCTGCGTCGCGAGCGCCTCGATCGCGCCGCAGAACGGGTTGGTGGCGATGACGTCGACGAAGCGGCGGGCGTCGCCCGTGCACGCCGGGAGGTCGACCGTTCCCGTGGTGAAGCGGTACAGGAATGCGGCCATCGCCTCGCGCGTCACCGAGCCGGAGGGCTGGAACGAGCCGTCGGGGAAGCCGGTGGTCACGCCGGAGCCCTTCAACCATGCGATGTCACCCAGGAAGGGGTTGTTCCCCTTGATGTCGGTGAACGGCAGGTCCTGCGGGATGCCGGGCTGCGCGGCGACGGCGGCGGCCGCCGCCCGGATCGCCGGGACCACCGGGTAGCCGGCGTTGCCGGGGCACTCCGTGGCGCCGTAGTCGCGGTGGCCGGCGACGACGGGCAGCGTCTGCGTGCTGCCGACCGGGAACTTCGAGCCCGTCGCCCCGATGTAGGTGCGGGTGCCCATGGGGTCCACGTGGTAGGCGCCGAGCCGCCAGCCGATGATCTGCGCCACGGCGGCCTGGGTGGCGTCCGACGGCGTCACGCTCGTGTACGTGCCGAGCATGGCCACGCCGACCTGGCCCGTGTTGGCACCGCCGGTGTGGGCGCCGATGATCGGCTTGGTCAGGCTGTCGTCGCGGCCCTCGTAGATGTTTCCCCACTTGTCAACGACGAAGTTGTAGCCGAGGTCGCACCAGCCCCGGTCCTCGATGTGGTACCGCTGGTCGCCCTTGATCTGCGCGATGGCCTCGGCCACGGTGCCGTAGTCGTTGCCCGCGGTGTGGTGCACCACGGCGCTGACCAGGCCGGCCGCGATGTCGGAGGCGCAGGCCGCGGGGCGGGCGCCCCACTGCTCGCGGGTGATGACCACGGGAGCCCCCGTGGCCACGGCCTGCAGCTCCGGCGCGACGGCGGCGGCGGCGGTCGACGCCAGCTCGCCCGTGGCCGCCGTGCTGGTACGCGCGTTGGCTGCGGTCCCTGCGGGTGCGTCGCCCGCGTCGATCAGGACGAGGCGCATCCCGTCGGGTCCGGCGGCGGGCCGGGCGGCGAAGGAGAGCTGCACGGCGTCGGCGTCGCCCACCCACAGCGGCGCGGTGCCGCCTCGCTGGTGTGCGGCGTCAGGTGAACCGGGTGTTGCCACGTCCCCGTCGATCTCCAGCGCCTGCCAGTCCGACCACGTGCCGTCGGCCCGCACGCGCACCTGCGGCGCCAGCCCGGCGACATCCGCGCCGAACGGCCAGGTCACGCCCAGGGTCTGGAACTCGTCGGCCTCGACGACGGGCGTCTCGACCCGGCCCGACCCGGCGGCCTCGTCCGCGAGCACCGCGTCGTCCGACGTCGTCGCCGCGAGGTCACCCCGGCCGATCGCCGCGGCCGCCGGGACCACGACGTCGAAGCGCTGCGTCCCGCCGTCCGACGCGGCTGCCCGGGGTGGCTGAGCCGCCGGGAGTGCGGGTGCCGCAGACGCCGCGAGCGGCGTTGCGACGGTCAAGGTCAGGGCGAGACAGAGGGTGATCCTGAGGCGTTGGCGCATGGTCCTGCTTTCGCATCGGTGATGGGCGGGATGGGCAACCCCAGTCACGCTAGACGACGACACGAGGTCACAGGGCGGGTTTGCGCCGCTTGCCTGCGATCGCCGACGCGAGGATCGCGTCGATCGCGAAGGCGGTCGAGCCTGCCAGGTCGACCGCGTCGCGGTCGAGGAGCCACTGGACCTGCAGGCCGTCCATCACCGCCAGGACGGATGCGGCGGCGGCGTCGAGGTCGGCCGGGTCCGGGGGGTCGTCGTCGGCGCAGACCTCGCTGAGGGCCTCGGCCAGCATGGCCCGCAGGTGCATGTATCGCTCGCGGAACCAGACCTGGCCCGGGTGGTTCTCGGTGACGGCCTCGGCCGAGAGCACCGCGTACGTCTGCACGATCCCGGGGCGGCGCGCGTTCAGTGCCGCGGTCGTGACGAGGTGGCGGAAGAGGGCGAGCCCGCCCGGCGCCTGCCGGCCCTCCAGGTGCTCGACGTCGGACCGGTCGCGGTACTCGAGCACCTCGAGGAGCAGCCGGTCCTTCGAGCCGAAGTGGTGCAGCACGCCGGCGTGAGTCATGCCGACGCGTTCGGCGACCTCGGCGAGCGAGCCGTTGTAGTAGCCGCGCGCGCCGAAGGTCTCCATCGCGGCGCGGAGGATGTCCTCCCGACGCTCGGCCGTCGCCGCCCTGGGGCCGTGGGCTCGCCGTCGTCGCACCGCAGGCTCGGTCCCGTCCTCGTCCTGGCCGCCCGTGGCGTTCATGACCGTCACCATACTGTGATCTCGGTTACTTACTAACCTGTTAGTAAGTATGGTTCCATCGGTCGCGTCGCACCGGAGCGAGCGGAAGAGGCCACAGTGACGTCGCTGTCAGCGGGCAGGGCCCGTCCCCCTGTCACCGAGCCCGACGCCGGTGCGGAGCCGGGCCTCGACGCGGACCTGGCGGGACGCCTCGCCCGTCTCGACCTCGCGGACAAGGTGCGCCTCCTGACCGGCGCGACGGCGTGGCGCCTCCACCCCCTCGAAGCGGCCGGCCTCCGCTCCCTCGTTGTCTCCGACGGCCCGGCAGGCGTGCGTGGCACAGGGGAGGCCGACGGCGAGACGTCCCTGTCCTTCCCCGCGCCGAGCGCCGTGGGCGCCACGTGGGACGTCGAGCTGGCTGGGCGCCTCGGCCGGCTGTTCGCCACCGAGGCTCGCGCGCACGGCGTCGACGTCGTGCTGGCACCCGTCGTCAACCTCCAGCGCACGCCCGTCGGCGGCCGGCACTTCGAGTGCTTCTCGGAGGACCCGCTGCTCACCGCGCAGCTCGCAGGGGCGCTCGTCGACGAGCTCCAGGCCTGCGGCGTCGCCGCGTGCGTCAAGCACCTCGTCGGCAACGAGTCCGAGCGCGATCGCACGACCTACGTGGTCCGGATGGACGAGCGGACCTACCGCGAGGTGTACCTGGCGCCCTTCGAGCACGTGCTGCGCACCAGCGGCGCGTGGACGGTGATGGCCGCGTACAACGGCATCGACGACGGCGTCGAGGCGTCCACCGCGACCGAGCACAGCCGCCTGCTGAGCGGCATCGTCAAGGGCGAGTGGGAGTACGACGGCGTCGTCGTGAGCGACTGGCTCGCGACGCGGTCCGCCGCGGCGAGCGCGCTCGCCGGCCTCGACCTGGTGATGCCGGGCCCCGGCGGTCCGTGGGCCGAGGGCCTGCTCGCCGCCGTCCGCCGCGGCGACGTGCCCGAGGCCGTCATCGACGACAAGGTGCTGCGGCTCCTGCGCCTCGCCCGCCGCGTGGGCGCGCTCGACACCGCGGACGCGCCGCCGGACGCGCCGCCGGACGCGCCGCCGGTCGCTCCGCCGGTTCCGGGGCCCGTCGAGGCTCCGGCGGGGGCGGCGTTCGTGCGCGAGCTCGCCGCGCGCGCCACGGTCGTGCTGCGCGACGCCGACCGCCGGCTCCCGCTCACCGTGCCGTCCCGGGCGCGGGTCGCACTCCTCGGCCCGAACGCCGTCGACGCCTTCGTCCAGGGCGGCGGCAGCGCGCACGTGAACCCGAGCCACGTCGTCAGCCCGGCGGAGGGGCTGCGGGCCGCGCTGCCCGACGCGGACGTCGTCGTGGCCCGCGGCGGTGACGCCCGGCGGCACGCCCCTGACCTCGACGTCGACGCGATGGCGCGCGTCCCCGGCACTGACGATCCCGGGCTCCTGGCGGAGCTGCTCGACGCCGACGGCGCAGTGCTGCGGTCCTGGCGGCACACCGGGCCGTGGCCAGGCTGGTGGCGGGGGGAGCGCGAGGCCGCCGCCCTCCGCCTGACCGCGTCGCTGCGGCTCGCGACGCCGGGCGAGCACTGGATCGGCGTCGGCACCGTGGGCGCCTGCCGGATCGCGGTGGACGGGCAGCTCGTGGCGCACGACGACCGTGCGGTGGGCGCCGAGGTCGTGCTCGACTCCAGCGTCAACAGCCCCGACGACCGCGGCGCCCGCATCGCCGTCACGGAGCCGCGGGACGTGCTCCTCGAGGCCACCGTCCAGAACGTCGTGACCGACGGGTACGGGGCGTTCGCCCGGGCCGCGCTGCGGCACCGGCCGCCCGGGCCGTCGATCGAGGACGAGATCGCGGCGGCCGTGGCCCTCGCGGCGGCATCCGACGTCGTGCTCGTCGTGGTCGGCACCAACGACGAGGTCGAGTCGGAGGGCTGGGACCGCACCTCGCTCGCACTGCCCGGGCTCCAGGACGAGCTCGTGAGCCGTGTCCTGGACGTGGCGCCCGACGCCGTCGTCGTCGTCAACGCGGGCGCGCCGCTCGTGCTGCCCTGGCTCGAGCGGGCCCGCACCGTCCTGTGGACGTGGTTCCCGGGCCAGGAGTGCGGCGCCGCGCTGGCCGACGTCGTGCTGGGCCGTACCGAGCCCGCGGGTCGACTGCCCTGGACACTTCCCGCGAGCGACGCCGACGTGCCCGTCCCGTCCGTCGTCCCCGGCCCCGACGGGCGGGTGGAGGTCACCGAAGGGCTCGACGTCGGCTACCGGTCGTGGGAGCGGCTCGGCCGCACTCCCGCCGCGCCCTTCGGACACGGCCTGGGCTGGACCACCTGGGAGCACGAGGCTCTGACCTGCGCCGACGCCGACGACGGCGGCCTGGTCGCGACGGTGCGGGTGCACAACACCGGCCCGCGGGCCGGCCACGAGGTGGTCCAGGCGTACCTCGAGGGGCCCGCCGACGGGCCTGTCCGGCCGGTGCGCTGGCTCGGTGGGTTCGCCGCCGCGCACGTGCCCGCGGGTGAGGTCGCCGACGTCGTCGTCCGCATCCCGGCGCGGGCCCTGCAGGTGTGGGACCCCGCCGCGCAGACGTGGACCGTCCCACCCGGGACCTACCTGGTCCGGGTCGGGCGGTCCATCCGTGACCTGCGTCTGGAGAAGGAGGTCACGCGCTGAAAGACCCCGCGCCGGTCCCCGACGTTCCACCCAGCCGGCGCACGCAGCTCCCTCGTGTCACATCACTTCCCGTTCGAGGAGGAACCCCAGTGAGAACACGCAGGACCGCACTGATCACCGCCGCGGTCGCCAGCCTCGCCCTGCTGGCCAGCGGATGCACGTCCGGCGGCGGCAGCGGTGGCGATGGCGCCACCTCGACCGGCGGGGGCGACGTCCTCACGGTCGGCATGCCCAACGGCACGTTGTCCGAGAACCAGAACCCGCTCGCCCCCACGGGCTCCGCGGCCAAGTCCCTGGGCTACGCCTGGGTGATCTACGAGTCGCTCATGCAGGTCAACGACATCAAGCCGCTCGACCCGCCGGCTCCCTGGCTGGCGACGTCCGTGACCTGGAACGACGACTTCACGGTCGCCGAGATCGTCGCGCGCGACGACGTGACGTGGAGCGACGGCGAGGCGTTCACGGCCGCCGACATCGCCTTCACGTTCAACCTGTTCCTCGACTTCCCGGCACTCAACGCCGACTTCCCGGAGCAGCTCGTCAGCGCGACGGCCGACGGCAGCACCGCCACGATCACGTTCAACCGCTCGCAGTACGTCAACCAGGTCAAGCTCTACCGGACGGTCATCGTGCCGGAGCACATCTGGGCCGACGTCGACGACCCGGTCACGTACACCGACACCGAGCCCGTGGGCACCGGCCCGTACCTGCTGGACTCCTGGACCCCGCAGGCCGCCACCCTCGTGCCGAACCCCGACTACTGGGGCGGCACGCCGGCCGTGCCGAAGATCCAGTACTCGTCCTACAACGACAACAACGCCCTGATCACCGCGCTCACCACCGGCGAGTGCCAGTGGGGCTGGACCTTCATCGCGGACTACGAGGACGTCTACATCAAGCAGGACCCCGACCACTACCACCAGGTCGCCGGCGGCGGGTTCGGCGTCGACGTCCTGTTCCTCAACAACGAGACCAAGCCGTTCGACGACGTCGCGTTCCGCAAGGCGCTGAACATGGCGATCGACCGCTCGCAGATCAGCGAGCTGGCCGGTTCCGGCGTCTGGCCGGGCATCTCGTCGGTCACCGGTATGCCGATGCCGTCGGGCGAGGCGTTCCTCGCGGACGCGCTCAAGGGCCAGGAGTACGCGGTCGACGTCGACGGCGCGAAGGCGCTGCTCGAGGACGCCGGGTACACGTGGGACGGCAACGGCAAGCTCGTCGACCCCGACGGCACGCCCGTCTCGTTCGAGCTCGTCGACCCGGCCGGCTGGAACGACTACCTCACCGCGCTCGACCTGATCAAGCAGGGTGCGGAGTCGCTCGGCGCGACCGCGAGCGTCAACGCCGCGAACCAGGACGCCTGGTTCAACGACATCATCCCGATGGGCAACTTCCAGGCGACGCTGCACTGGACCGACGGCGGTTCCACGCCGTGGAACATGTACTCGAACATGATGGACGGCGCCCAGTACGTGCCGCTCGGTCAGACGGCCAGCTGGAACTTCGGCCGGTACGACAACGCCGAGGTCACCCAGGCGCTCGCCGAGTTCGCCGGCGCCTCCGACGACGAGACGCGCATGGCCGCCATCGCCACGGTCCAGGAGATCTACGCCGAGGACGTCCCCGCCCTCGTCATCTGGGCCCGCCCGGCCGTCGCGCAGTACTCGACGGCCAACTTCACCGGGTTCCCGACGGATGACGACCCCTACGCCAACCCCCAGCCCACCGGGCCGCAGGCGGCGCAGATCGTCATGAAGCTCACCCCGACGCAGGGCTGACCTCCATCGGCCCGTGGTGGTGCGGTGGGCGGTCCGCCCGCCCACCGCACCACCGCTCCTTCGACTTCAGGGGAACCCATGAGCAGCGCAGCACCGCCCGACGCCGGACCGGAGACCAGCGAGGCGCCCGTCCTCGCGGCGGTCGGCCTGGGCAAGCAGTTCCGGGTGCGGGGCAGCCGCGCCCGCGCCGTCGTGCACGCCGTCGAGGACGTGGACCTGGAGCTCTACCGCGGACGCGTCGTCGCGCTCGTCGGGGAGTCGGGGTCCGGAAAGTCGACCGTCGCACGGCTCCTCGCGCAGCTGCTGCCCGCGACCGCGGGCACGATCCTGCTGCACGGCCAGGACGCCACCGCGCACCGTCGACGGGCCTTCCGCGGCTACGTGCGGCGCGTCCAGATGATCTTCCAGGACCCCTTCGCGTCCCTGAACCCCATCCACCCCGTCCGGTACACGCTCGGGCGCAGCCTGCGGATCCACCGCGGGCGCATGACGCGGCCCGAGCGCGAGGCGGCGCTGACGGCGCTCCTGGAGCGCGTCCAGCTGACACCGGCCGCCCGGTACGTCGACAAGTACCCGCACGAGCTGTCCGGCGGTCAACGCCAACGCGTCGCCATCGCCCGCGCCCTCGCCGCCCAGCCCGAGGTGCTCCTCGCCGACGAGCCGATCTCCATGCTCGACGTGTCGATCCGCCTCGGCATCCTCAACCTGCTGCGTGACCTGCGGGACCGCCTGCACATCGCGATCCTCTACATCACGCACGACATCGCCTCGGCCCGGTACTTCGCCGACACGACGATGGTCATGTACGCCGGGCGGGTCGTGGAGTCCGGCGACTCCGAGTCCGTGACGCAGGAGCCGCGGCACCCGTACACGCAGCTGCTGGTGCGCTCGGCGCCCGACCCCGACGGTCTCGACGCGCGGGACCGTGGGGCGCGCGGCGAGGCGCCCAGCCTCATCCGCCCGCCCGCCGGGTGCCGCTTCCACCCGCGCTGCCCGTTCGCCGTGGAGCTGTGCCGGACGCAGGCACCGCCGCTCCTCGACATCGGGCCCGGCCGCCGCGCCGCCTGCTGGGGCTACAGCGACCGTGCGGACCGGCCCTCGCTCGCCGCCGCGACCAGCGCCGAGGAGGTCCGACCATGAGGTTCCTCGTCCGTCGGGTGGTCTTCTACGTGATCACGGCGTGGGCGGCCGTGACCATCAACTTCGTCATCCCGCGGCTCATGCCGGGGGACCCCGTGGCCGCCCTGCTCGCCCGCAGCCAGGGGCGCATCGACTCCAGCGCCGAGCAGGCGATCCGCACGCTGTTCGGGCTCGACCGCGACGCGTCGGTGTGGCAGCAGTACGTCGACTACTGGCGCCTCCTGCTGCACGGCGACCTGGGCGTCTCCTTCACGAACTTCCCGACGCCGGTCACCGAGGTGATCGGTCAGTCGCTGCCCTGGACCGTGGGCCTGGTCGGCATCGCGACGATCATCAGCTTCGTCGTCGGGACGGCCATCGGCACCGGCATCGGCTGGCGCCGCGGCACCTGGGCGGACGCGCTCCTGCCGGTCTCCACGTTCTTCTCCGCGGTGCCGTACTTCTGGCTCGGCCTGCTCGCGATCGCCTTCTTCTCGGTCAAGCTCGGCTGGTTCCCGACCAACGGCAGCTACGACCGTTCGATGGTGCCGGCGTTCACCCCGGAGTTCATCGGGTCGGTGATCCACTACGGCACGCTGCCGGCCTTCACGGTGGTGGTCTCGTCGATCGCCGGCTGGATCCTCGGGATGCGCAACATGATGGTCACCGTCTCGTCCGAGGACTACGTGACCGTCGCGCAGGCGAAGGGTCTGCCGGAGCGTCGCGTCGTCGTCGGCTACGCCGCCCGGAACGCGGTGCTCCCGCAGATGTCGAGCTTCGCGCTGTCCCTCGGCTTCATCGTCGGCGGCACGCTGATCATGGAGATGGTCTTCTCCTACCAGGGCATCGGCTACCTGCTGTACCAGGCGGTCGGCAACCACGACTACCCGCTCATGCAGGGCTGCTTCCTCGTGATCACGCTCGCGGTGCTCGCCGCGAACATCGTGGCCGACGTCGTGTACGCGGTCCTCGACCCCCGCACCCGGCAGGAGGGCTGACATGGCCGTCGGAACCGCACTGGAGCCCACGACGGCGGAGGTCGCGCCCGCCCCCGCGCGGGGCAGCGCGCGTCAGCGACTGCTGTTCCTCCGCAACGCCAAGGCGCTCACCGGGCTCGGCATCCTCGCGTTCTTCGCGCTCCTCGCGATCGCCGGACCCTGGATCACTCCGTTCGACCCGGACGCGCTGTCGCACGACATCCTGGCTGGGCCCTCGACAACGCACTGGCTCGGCACCGACCACCTCGGCAAGGACATCCTGTCGCCAGATCATCGTCGGCACCCGCGGCGTGATGGTCGTCGGGTTCGTGGCGGGCATCCTCGCGACGGCGATCGGCGTCGTCGTCGGCGTCACGGCCGGGTTCGTCGGGGGTCTCGGGGACGAGACGCTCTCGGCGCTGTCCAACATCTTCCTGGTGATCCCGCAGCTGCCGCTGATCATCATCATCGCCGGTCAGCTGCCGTCCGCCGGCGGGCTGACCGTCGCGGCCGTCATCGCGGCGACCGGGTGGGCGTGGGGTGCGCGGGTGCTGCGCGCCCAGACGCTGTCGCTGCGCAGACGCGATTTCGTGGAGGCCGCGCGCGCCAACGGTGAGCGGACCTGGCGGATCGTCCTCGTGGAGATCCTGCCGAACCTCACCGCCATCATCGCGGCCGGGTTCGTCGGCACGGTGACGTTCGCGGTGCTCTCCCAGATCACGCTCGCGTTCATCGGCGTCACGTCGGTGAGCGACTGGAACTGGGGCACGATCCTGTTCTGGGCGCAGCAGAACCAGGCCCTCGCGCGCGGCGCATGGTGGTGGTTCGCGCCGGCCGGGCTGTGCATCGCGCTGCTCGGCACGGGGCTCACGCTCATCAACTTCGGGATCGACGAGTTCGTCAACCCGCGGCTGCGGAGCACCGGGATCAACGCCCGCGCGCTGCGCCGCCGCGGCATCCGACCGCGGATCGGCTTCACGCCGGTCGTGCACGAGGCCGAGGAGCGTTCCGCATGAGCCCGCAGGACCCGGTGCTGCAGATCCGCGACCTGTCCGTCGACTACGGCTACGACGACCACCCGGCGCACGTGCTGCGGGGTGTGTCGCTCACCCTGCACCGCGGGGAGGTGCTCGGGTTGGCGGGGGAGTCGGGCTGCGGCAAGTCGACGCTCGCCTACGCCGCGACCCGCCTGCTGCCGCCGCCGGGCCTGGTCACCGGTGGCCAGGTGCTCTTCACCGACCGCTCCGGGGTCAGCACCGACATCCTGGCGCTGGACGACGCCGCGCTGCGGGCGTCCCGGTGGGAGGACGTCGCGATGGTGTTCCAGGGCGCGATGAACTCGCTCAACCCGGTGCTCCGGGTCGGCGCGCAGATCGCGGACGGCATCCGGGCGCACCGTGACGTGACGAAGAAGGATGCGCTGGGGCGCGCGGCGGAGCTGCTCGACGTCGTCGGCATCTCGCCCGACCGGTTGCGGGACTACCCGCACCAGCTTTCCGGCGGCATGCGCCAGCGCGTCATGATCGCGATGGCCCTCGCGCTGGACCCGCAGGTGCTGATCATGGACGAGCCGACGACGGCGCTCGACGTCGTCATGCAGCGCCAGATCGTGGAGCAGATCGCCGAGCTGCGCGAGCGCCTCGGGTTCTCGGTCATCTTCATCACGCACGACGTGTCGCTGCTCATCGAGATCGCCGACCGCATCGCCATCATGTACGGCGGCGAGATCGTCGAGGACGCGGCTGCCCAGGACGTCTACCGGCGTCCGCGGCACCCGTACTCGCGGGCGCTGCTGCACTCGTTCCCGCCGCTGCGCGGTCCGCGGCGGGAGCTGACCGGGATCCCGGGGGTGCCGCCCGACGTCTCGAGCCTGCCGCCCGGCTGCCCGTTCGAACCGCGGTGCGCCTTCGCGCGAGACCGCTGCGCGGTGGACCGCCCGGTGCTGGGCCCGACGGCGCTGCGCGAGCAGGGTCGCTCGGTCGCGTGCCTGCTCCACGACCCCGACGAGCCCCTGCCCCCCGAGCTAGCGGACCACGCCACGCCCCGCGCCCGTGCGTGACCCCGCCCCGCGCCCCCGTGCGTGACCCCGTGCGTGACCCCGCCCCGCAACCACCGGCGCCGTTGCGCCCCGCCTGAGCGCTGCTATCTCCCGCGAGCGCTGCCGTCTGAACGGCAGCGCTCGCGGGAGATAGCAGTACTCACGGGACGGGACGGACGGGGCGGGACGGGGCGGGACGGGGCGGGACGGGGCGGGACGGGACGGGCGGGGGTGGCGGGGGTGGGAGACGGGGGGGAGTTGGGGGGAGTGGGGTTAGGGGGTGATGAGGATCTTGAGGGAGGTGCGGGTGTCCATCGCGCGGTAGCCGTCGGGGACGTCGTCGAGCGGCACGGTGCGGTCGAAGACGCGGCCCGGCTCGATGCGACCCTCGAGGACCTCGGGCAGCAGCTCCTCGATGTAGGCGCGCACGGGCGCGACGCCGCCGGTCAGCGTGACGTTGCGGCCGAACATCGCCCAGCCCGTCGGGGCGGCGTCGTACTGGGGCACACCCACGCGGCTGATCGTGCCGCCCGCGCGCACCACGCCCATGGCCTGCTCGTACGCGGGCAGGTGGCCGACCGCCTCGAGCACCGTGTGCGTGCCGTCGCCGGCGGTGAGCTCCCGGACGCGCGCGATGCCCTCCTCACCGCGCTCCGTGACGACGTCGGTGGCGCCCCACTCCCGGCCCAGATCCGTGCGGTCGGTGTGGCGGCCCATCAGGATGATGCGCTCCGCGCCCAGTCGACGGGCCGCGAGGACGCATGAGAGACCGACGGCGCCGTCGCCGATCACCGTGACGGTGGTCCGGGCGTTCACACCCGCGGTGACGGCGCAGTGGTGGCCGGTGAGGAAGACGTCGGACAGCGTCAGCAGCGAGGGCAGCAGCGCGGAGTCCTCGCCGACGCCGGCCTTGACGAGCGTGCCGTCGGCCTGCGGCACGCGGACCGCCTCGGCCTGGCCGCCGCCGATCTCCCCGCCCCAGAAGCCGCCGTGCCGACAGGACGTGTGCAGGCCCTCCCGGCAGAAGTCGCACGTGTTGTCCGACCAGACGAACGGGGCGATGACGAGGTCGCCGCGGCGCACGGTGCGCACGTCGGCGCCCACCTCCTCGACGACGCCGAGGAACTCGTGGCCCATCGGGTTGCCCCGGTCGGTCGCCGGCATGGCGCGGTAGGGGTGCAGGTCGGAGCCGCAGATGCACGAGCGGACCACGCGTACGACGGCGTCCGTCGGCTGGCTCAGGCTCGCGTCGGGGACCTCGACGACCCGCACGTCGCCGGCGCCGAACATCAGGGTTGCTCGCATCGGGGCTCCTCGGTTGCTGGTGGTGACCGCCGACCATTGAACCCCGTGCCGCGGCCCGTGATCACATCGGGCAGGTGCTCTGCCAGGCCGAGACCGTCGGGCCCACCTGCGGGCCGGGGCAGAGGAACGGGGCGTACCGGACGTCGTCGTCCACGAACAGCTTGAGCCACGCGATCACGTACGCCGCGATCGTGGTGTCTGGGCGGGCGGGGGCGAGGTGGTCGGCGCCGGCGAGCTCGAGGTAGGCGCGTTCGCGGGTGTTCGTCAGGCTGCCGTAGAAGGGCAGCGCGTGCTCCTGCGGCGAGGCGGTGTCGTCGTCCTGCGCCGCGACGATCAGGGTGGGCGTGGTGACCTCCGGCCAGGTGGTGTCGCGGTCCCACGGCGTGAGCGGGACGGCGGCGCGCAGGCTCGGGCGGTCCGTGGCGGCCTCGAGGCTGCCGCCGCCGCCCATGGAGTGGCCCATGACGGCGAGCCGGTCCGGGTCGACGCGGTCGCGGACGGGGCTGTCGGTGGTGAGCCAGTCGAGGGCGGCGAGGAGCTGGTCGCCGCGCCGGTCGGGGTAGTCCTTGGGGGCCACCGTGTCGATCGTGATGACGACGAACCCCTGCGACGCCAGCCGCGGCCCGTACCAGGCGATGCCCGACTGGTCGCCGGTGTAGCCGGGGGAGATGGCGACCGCGCCGAAGGTGCCTTCGTCCCTGGCGGTCGGGTAGTAGACGGTGGCGCCACCGAAGTCGCTGACGTCGTCGCGAGCCACCACCGTGGTCGCGACGTCGAACGGGCCGGTGGGCGCCTCGAGGCTCGTCGTCGTGGGGTCCGGGCCGCGCCGGTGGTCGGTCGCGGGGGCGGGCGCGGGTGTGGTGGGCGCGGGCGTGGGGGCGGCGGGAGCGGGCGCGGGCGTGGGCGTGGGGGCGGCGGGAGCGGGCGCGGTGTAGGTGGGCGTGCTGGGGGTGGGGGCGCCGCCCGACGCCGTCCCGGGTGCGCACCCGGCCAGCAGCTCCGCGACGAGCACGACGACGGCCGCGGCGGCTCGCGCCGAGGCACGGGCGGTCGGCGTCGTCGGCGGGCGGGCAGACGTCCGGGGCATCGGGGTTCCTCTCGCAGGCTCGCCGCCCATTCAACCCGCCCCCCTCCCGCGAGCGCTGCCACCTCACGCCAGCGCTGCCGCTGAGACGGCAGCGCTCGCGGGAGACGGCAGCGCTCACGGGACGAGGGGGGCGGGCAGAATGCCGGTGTGCTCCACCTCCGCATCTGCGTGCCGACCCGCCTGTCCGAGCAGGTCGTCGCCTACCTGACCGACAACACCGAGGTCAGCGGGCTGGTCGTGGTGCCGGGCGCCGCCGTCCGCCCGGTCGGGGACCTCGTCCTGGCGGACCTCCCGCGCGAGGCCGTGAACGACGTCGTCGACTGGCTCGTGGCGCTCGGCGTGCACCGCGAGGGCAGCGTGCAGATCGAGGCGGTCGAGGCGTGGGCGTCGCTGGCGGGGCTCGAGGCGGAGCAGCGGGCCCCCGGCGCCGGCGCCGACTCCGTGGTGTGGGCCGAGGTCACGCACCGCGCCTACGACGACTCCGAGCTGAACTGGACCTACCTCAGCTTCATGGTGCTCGCGACGGTGATCGCGGCCATCGCCATCGTGCTCGACTCGCAGGTGCTGGTGATCGGCGCGATGGTGCTCGGGCCGGAGTTCGGCGCGGTCGCGGCGCTGGGCCTCGGGCTCGTCCGACGCCGGGGCCGCCTCCTGCGCCGGGCAGCGGTCACGCTGGCGCTGGGCTTCGTCGTCGCGATCGCCGCGACCTGTCTGCTCGGGCTCGCGGCGCACGCGGCCGGCTGGGTGACCGTCGAGGACATGACGCGGCCGCGGCCCGGGACCGGGTTCGTCTACTCGCCGGACGCGTGGTCGTTCGTGGTCGCGGTGGTGGCCGGCGCGGCCGGGGTGCTCTCGCTGACGTCGTCGCGCGTCGGCGGGCTGGCCGGCGTCTTCATCTCCGTCACGACGATCCCCGCGGCCGGCAACGTGGCGCTCGGGATGGCGGTCGGCGTGTGGGACGAGGTGTGGGGCAGCACCCTGCAGGCTCGCGATCAACCTGGTCGGCATGGCCGTGGCCGGTGCGCTGACCCTGCTGCTGCAGCAGGTGGTGTGGCAGCGCGTGGGCCGACGCCGCACCGTCGCCTCCCCGCTTCGCTGAGCGCTGCCAGAACACGCGAGCGCTGCCGTCTCAACGGCAGCGCTCGCGTCATTCGGCAGCGCTCAGCGGAGGAGGGGGCGGGGGTGGGGGCGGGGTGGCCGACGGCGGCGCCGGCGGTGCGAACGGCGGCGGTGGGGCGAAGGGGGCCGGCGGGGCGAAGGGGGCTGGCGGACCGAGCGGGGCCGGCGGCATCGGCGTGATCGGCGTCTGCCGCGCAACCGCCCGCGTTCGGCGGCGCAGCCACCAGACGAGGACGACGACGCCGGCCACGAGCACGAGCAGCCCGACCACCAGCAGCGCACCGGTGAGCGTCCCGCCGTCGACGGCGGCGGACGCGGCCTCGGCGCCCTTCTCGACGTCGGCCCAGTGCCCTTCGGCGAGCGCGGCCCGCGCGGGCGCGAGGTCGTCGTCGCTGGTCAGCATCAGTCCGAGCCGGGCGAGAGGGTTCGCGCCGTCGGTGGCCTCGACGGCGTCGACGAGCGCGTCTGCGGCCCCCCGGGCGTCGCGCATGACGCGGTCCAGCTCGGTGAGGTCGTCGGCGCCCTCGAACGTTTCCTCGAGTGCGTCCGGCACCTTCTCGTCGACCTTCGCAAGAGCGGCCGCGACGTCGTCCCGCGTCTCGAAGAGCGCCTCGACCTCGGGCGCGAGCTGTTCGGCGTCGTCGAACGCCCAGGTCTGCATCGCGTACCGCAATGCTGCGGGCGGGGCCCAGCCGTCGCCGGCGTCGAGCAGGGCCTGGTACTCGGTGCGCGCCTCGTCGCGGGCGTCGAGCTGCGCGACGTCGGCCGGGCTCACGACGACGTCGCGGAACAGCTGCCCGGCGGTCGTGGAGCCGCCCACCTCCTCGGCGAGGTCCAGCAGGGTGCGCCAGTCGGCGACGTCGTCGAGGCGCAGGTCGTCCGTGGGTGCGTCGTACGGCGAGCCGCCGTCGCGTGCGGCCTGCACGACGGCGGCCAGGCCGTCCGCGCCGATCTCTGCACCGAGCTGGTGGATCACCCACCACGACGCGTTGTAGCCGTAGGCCTCCTGCGCCTCGGTCTCGGGCGCGTCGATGTCGAGCTCGGCCCAGTCGTTCAGGGGGACGGCCGCGGGGTCGCCGGCGACGACGTCCGTGGGCGCGGGCGCCTCGAGGCCGAGGGCCGTCATCGCGTCCGCGGCGAACTCGTTGGCGAGGCCCTCGTCGATCCAGCGGCCGGAGAAGGCTCCTGGTTGAACCAGGCGTGCGACATCTCGTGGAGCGTCACGTGGGCGTCGAGGTCGTCGCCGATCTCGATGAGCGCCTTGCTGTGCTCGTACCAGCCGGCGTACCCGTACACGTACGGCGTCGACGTCTCGACGATGTCGAGCTGGCCGGTCGCGCTCCACGGCATCCCGATCGTTTCCTTGAGCGCCGGGAGCCCGCGCTCGGCGAGGTCCGCGGTGAAGCTCAGCCACTCGGCGTCGCCGGGCCAGCCCTGCAGGCGCACCAGCTCGTCGCCGAACGGCACCATCTGCTCGACGAGCGCGTCGTCGTTGCGGGCGATCACCATGCCGAACCACGAGGAGGGGTCGGCGATGCCGCCGGCCGCGTACGTGACCACGCCGTTCGCCGTCGTCGGGGTCATGTCGGCGTTGGCGATCTCGACGTCGAGCCCGTCCGCGACGTTGACGGTGACCGTGGCGAGGCCGGGGTCGGCGGCGCAGAACACCGGGAACGTCGCGAACGCCTGGTTGACCTGCGCGGACGAGCCGGACCGCGGCGCCTGGGTCGGCAGGTCGTAGGTCAGGCGGATGACCTGCGTCTGGCCGTAGAGCAGGTTGGGGCTCAGCGAGATCGTGGCGGTCGGCAGGTACTCGTCGGTGCCGGCGTCGACAGCGACGGTGAGCGGACGGCCGTCGTCCCGGGTCGCGACGACGTTGGTGATGCCCTCGAGGACCGGCGTCGCGTAGCCGTCGAAGTACGTCTGGCGGATGTAGCTGCCCTCGACCCGGTCCGGGACCTGGTTGGTGAGCGTCGCGACGAGCTGGACGTGCACGACGCTCGCCGTGAGGTCGATCGTGAACGTGTTGCTCGCTTCGACGCGCAGGCCCTCGGTGAAGTCCTCGGCCTGCGGCACCGCGGTCGCGGCGGCGCCCGTGCGCCCGACGGCGAGGCGGGGGAGGGCAGGGGCGGGGGTGGTCGCGGTGGGCGCGACGTCGGGTGTGGGTGCGGGCGTTGGCGCGGGCGTCGGCGCGGTGGCCGACGCCGGTGCGAACGACCCGGCGACCAGCGGCAGGGCGACCAGGGCCGCGGTGAGCGCGTGGCGGGCGCGCGACGGCGTCTGCCCGTCTGCGCGCGCGTGAGAGGCTGCGGAGCCTGCCCCGAGATGACATGGGCGGAATCGTCCCACGAGGCGGGGGCCGCGCACGTGAGCCGCTCGGGCGACCTGCGGGTGGGGGGTGCCTCGGCGTGCGGCGGCTGCCGGGCGGGGGCGTCGTCGGATGTGGCTGTTGCTGTCGCGTACCTAGGCGTCATCCTCCTTCTCCGCGCTGTCCGTACAGCGCGCCGCCTCACCTCGGAGAGCGCCTCACTCAGCCGCTGCCGTCCTCCGTCGCGCGTTGCGACATCGCCCAGCGCTCCCGCAGCTCGCGCTCTGCCGCCTCGTCGTCGGCGAGCCGACTGCGCACACCTTCGAAGCACTCGGCGCTCGGTGCGGGGCGATCGTGGGCATCTCGTCCATCAGGCGCCACGCGTCCAGGGCGCTGCCGTCGGCTCGACTGTGTGCGCGCCGTCGGCAGAGGTCGGCCACGCCGTCGAAGAGGTCCGCCCCTGGGCCGGCGGGGTCGGTGAGCCGCCTGACCACGTCAGCGGTCCGTTCGTCCTTCGGATCGGCCCACCCTTCCTCGTGGCGCCGGACAAGGTCGTGGAGGTGCGGGTCAGACAGCGCCCCCGCGGCGATCAACTCGAGTCGCCACAGGGCGCCACTGGGTCGCGACAGGGCATCGCGAACTCGCGGCAAGGCGCGGGGGTCCCGGCGATAGGCGAGGCCCACGAGCGCCTCCGCCCGGGTATCCCGGTCGAGGTCGTCGAGCCGTGCTGCGAGAGCCTCCCTGAGGGCGGGCGTGTGGACCTCGCGCCACTGCTCCGCAAGCGCGAAGCAAGCCCAGTCACGCACGTCCTTGTCCGTGTCGAGCGTGAGCCCGATGGCGACCGCGACCATCTCCGCAGTCGGCTCGTGGCCGTGGGTCAAGAAGGGCAGCGTCCGCGCGACGACCCGGCGCACGTCTTCGTCCGGGTGATCGGCCAGCGCGAGGAAGGCTGCGATGTCGCTTGCGTCGGCAGACTCGACAGCCGCGTCGAACTCGGCGGTACCCGCCTTGCCGGCCAACAGCAGCTCCGCGACGCCCATGCCGTCAGTGTGTGCCAGACGGGCCCCTGCTGCAGCGGAGGCAGAGGGGGAGCGGCCGGCATCGCAAAGAGACCCGGGAAGGAGCGGGCGTAACGAGCCGTTAACGAATCACCCAGAAGGCGCAATGCCAGTTCCGGAGTGGCCGTGGCAATGAGCCCGATGTCTACGCCGTCAGGGTGACGTTATGCGATTGAGACACGGGTCACGCCCACAGTCGGGGAGTTCCGAGAATCCGACCAACTACGTTCTCCTTCGGCGTCGACGCCTCGCGAGATTGCGGGTCCGGCGGTCTTGTCGCGTTTCGTGAGGCTGAAGGAGTTGTGAGCGTGCTTCTTTCCGGGTTCGGTGTGCCGGGGATCTGGCGTCGGTTGTCGGTCGTGGCCGGCGCCGCGGTGTCGAGCGCGCTGGTGGTGACCCTTGTCCCGGGTCCGGCCGAGGCGGCAACCAGCCCCGCGGAGGGTTCGACTCCCGAGGTCAGCACCTCCGGCGCCGCCCCGCTGACGGCGCCCGATGCGGTTTCGGCGCGGATCACCGCCCGGCTGGAGAACCAGCCGGTCGAGGTGTTGGGCCAGCGCACGGAGACGACGTCCGTCTTCGTTCTCCCCGACGGGACGATGGCCGCTGCGCAGGGTTCGGGTCCCGTCTGGGTGCGGCAGGGAGACGGTGACGGAACCGCTGCGGAGGACTGGGCGCCAGTTGACCTGACACTCGCAGTGGACGACGACGGAACAGTCCGACCCGTCGCCCACCCCGGCTCCCTCGAGATCTCAGGCGGGTCGACAGGCGGGACGGGTCCGACGGACCTGGTGTCGATCACCGATGCGGAGACGGACACGGTGACCCGGGTGCAGTGGGACAGCGCGCTCCCCACTCCGACGCTCGCGGGGCGTCGCGCGACCTACGAGGACGTGCAGCCGGGCGTCGACCTTGTGGTGGAAGCGACCGCGACCGGAGCGGAGGAGTTCTTCGTTCTGGAGTCGGCACCCGCGCCGGGCGCCGAGCCGGTGCTGCCGCTGCGCGTCGTGACCGAGGGCGCCGCTGTCGAGACGACCGAAGACGGCGGGCTTGTCGTCC
The DNA here is from genome assembly GCA_963807045.1 of uncultured Actinomycetota bacterium. Lineage (GTDB taxonomy): Bacteria > Actinomycetota > Actinomycetes > Actinomycetales > Cellulomonadaceae > Actinotalea. The sequence continues at coordinate 2,381,978 of CAWDZL010000002.1, forward strand.
GCGAGGGCGACGACGTGATTGCGAGCGCCGCAGCGCCGACCATGTGGGACGCGTCCGCTGACCAAGCGCGCCCCTCTCCGATCACTGAACCGCGCCCCGCAGAGGACGCCAACGCGCCGCGCCTGTCCCCGATGCCCGCGTGGGTCTTGAGCGGCGAGCACCAGCCTGAGGCGGAGTCGGATGCGACCGCGCGGGCGGACGCCGCAGACGTCGCACCTGAGGAGGCGGTCGACCCGATGGAGGTCGCGCCGACCGGGGCGGTCGTCGAGGTGGAGCAGGACGTCCGCCTGTCGGGTTCGGACTCCGCGGAGGTGACGTTGAAGCCGCAGGAGGAGTTCCTGCAGGCGCCGGACACCCAGTATCCGGTCGTCGTCGATCCCGATGTGAACCTGAACTGGGGCTTCGACACGCATGTGATGTCTGGCTACAACGACGACCGGTCGGCGCGCACCGATCTGGTCATCGGACGGTACGGCTCGAACGTCGCCCGGTCGTTCATCCAGTTCGACACGAGTGGGCTGGTCGGAGCGAGCGTCACGGCAGCACGGCTTGAGCTCTGGAACTTCCACTCCTCGTCATGCACGCCGAGTGGCTGGGAGGTGTGGGACACGACGCCCGCGAGCCCGGCGTCGACGTGGGCGAACCAACCTGCGTGGCTCAAGGGCGCTCCGCGGGCCACGTCCAACGCGACGCGCGGCTACAGCTCCTCGTGCGCCGGAGGCTGGGTCAACATCGACGTCACCCACGTGGCGCGCGACTGGGCGGCAGGCACCGCCCCGACGGGCACGATCGGGATCAAGGCCACCGACGAGGCGTCGAACGGGGGTTGGAAGCGGTTCTATGCATCCGAGAACGGCGCCTACATCCCTTCCATCTGGGTCACGTACAACCACACGCCCGCCGCGCCGTCGAGCTTGACGATCAGCCCGTCGGGCACGGTGCGCGACTCGGTCCGCTACATCGCGGCCAAGCGCCCGACTCTCTCTGCGGTCTTGAGGGATCCCGACGGCGGTAGCCTCACGGGTCGATTCGAGATCTGGGACGGTTCCACTCTCGTCGACAGCGGGCAGGTGCCCGGTGTTCCCTCCGGGTTCGTTGCCAGCTGGGCCGTGACCAAGGACCTCCAGGAGGGCAAGCAGTACACCCTGGGTGTCTCCGCCACGGACGGGACTGCGCAGACGGCGTGGATCAACTGGTACCCGCTGCGCATTGACCTCCAGGCTCCGGGGGCTCCGACGGTGGGGTCGCTGGAGTACCCGGACAACGGGACGTGGAACCAGGATCAGGGCGTCGCCGCGACCTTCACGCTGACTCCGCCGCCGACGCCCGACCCGTCACTCGTGGAGTTCCGTTGGGCGCTCAACAAGACCCCGGACCCGGCCCAGGTGGTGAAGGCGAATGGCACCCAACCGGTGACCTTCCCGGTGACCCCGACCACGGTGGGGCGCCAGGAGCTGCAGGTGCAGGCCGTTGATCAGGCCGGCAACACCTCTGCCATCGTGCGCTACGTCTTCAACGTGGGCAAGGCGGGCATCGTGGCCCCCGACAACGGCACTGAGGTCGTTCGCCAGACCCGGCTCTACGTCACGGCCCGGCCGGAGTTCACGAGGGTCCGCTTCGAGTGGCGTCACGGCAACGACGCCTTGACCGTCACCGCGGTCCCAGCGGGGCTGCTCAAGACGTCCGACGGCAGGCCGTGGAGCTCTGTGGCCCCGGGTGGGTGGGCTCCGTTGCCCCGTCCCAGCGACCCGAATGCGACCGTCGACCAGTGGCTCCAGGATCGTGAGTCGAACGCCTACACGACGTGGGACGTCACTGGGACCGTGGGCCGTCAGGGGGGACCCGTCGATGTCCGGCCGGTCGTCTCGAACGCCGACGGCTCGAAGACGGCAACGGGTGCGTGGACGTCCCTGATCGCCAACGCCGACGCCTCGTTCGCGGCGAGCGAGGAAGTCGGCCCTGGAAGCGTGAACCTGTTGACCGGGGACTACACGCTCTCGGCGACCGACGCCAGCATGTTCGGTCTCACCGCGGCCCGGACTGCCTCGTCCCGTGACCCGCAGTCGGGCTACGAGCTGCAGCAGGAGCGGCTCACGCAGGCCCAGCAGGACGGGAGTGCCACTGCAGGCAACGGGATGGACATGGCGAACGGGGGTGCGGTGCTGACGACCTCGACGACGCGGTGGCGCAGCGGGCCCTCCGGGAAGTCGTTCAAGATCAACCCCGCATCGACGGGGTCGAACAACAACACGTTCGCCTCGTTCAACTCCGATGTCGGCCATGTCGACCCGGCGCTTGTGCCCGGGCGGAGGTACCGGGTGACCGGCTGGGTCTATGCGGCGTACCTGAACGCGGCCGGCACGTACACCGACCGCCGGCTACGAATCGTCGCCTTCACCAGGCGCCCCGGGGACACCGCGTACACGGTCACGACGAGCAACATGCCGACCGTCCCGAACGCGTGGCAGCAGCTCAGCGTCGACTTCACCGTGCCGCCGAACGCGAATCAGGCGTTCATTCGCCTGTACAACGGCTTCCCGCAGGGGTTGAACGCGGCCCAGTACAACGTCTTCTACGACGACATCTCCGTGCGTGAGATCACGGCACCGTTCGGGCCGCAGTGGAACCTGGGCACGGTCGACTACAACTCCGCCACGGCCTATACGAAGATCACGCAGCCGGAGTCGACCGTCGCAGCCGTGAACCTGACGGGTGGAGGCGAGATCTGGTTCACTGCCGGCTCGAACGGGGTGTGGCGGCCGCAGCCTGGGGCTCAGGACCTGACCTTGACCAAGGACGGCGACACGTGGCTGCTCCGGGAGCTGGACGGCACCGAGACGCAGTTCAGCAGGCGCGACAACACCACGGACGCTGTGGTCACCCGCACGGTCACTGCCGGGAACAACGGAACGGCCCGCTACCTCTACGAGGTTCCTGCAACGGGCCAGTCGCGCCTCAAGCGGATGGTGGCACCCGTCCAAGATGGGGTCGATCCTGGTGCTCCCGCGAATGCGGCGTGCGCGGACCTGAGTCGAGACCCGGTCCGCGGTTGCCAGGCTCTCGAACTCGTCTATGGGACGACGACGACGGCCACGGGCGTCGCGTCGGATGCTCAGTTCGGTGACTTCACGGGACAGGTCAGAGAGATCCTCGCCTGGGCATGGGACCCGGGTGCGGCCGCAATGGCGAAGGTCAGCGTCGCCCAGTACCGCTATGACTCGCTCGGCAGGCTTCGTACGGTCACGGACCCGCGGTTGCCTGCTGCCAGCACGGGCAAGTCGCCGGTCACCTCGTACGAGTACGACGCCGCGGGGCGCGTCACGGTGCTCACTCCCCCTGGGGACCGGGCGGCGGGCTACACCTTCACCTACGGCGCAGTGAGCCCGCTGACGGGGGCCGGCGACCTCATCGATGCCAGCCCGGGACGGCTCTTCGCCGTGAGCCGTGGAGCTCTCGACGAGGGCGGGTCGTGGAGCTCGACGCCGAACGTCGAGCGAGTGGTCTACAACGCTCCGCTGAGCCGAGGGGCGGGTGGTCCGTACGACATGACGCCAGCGGACCTGGCGACGTGGGCACAGCAAGATGGTCCGACTGACGCAACTGCCGTGTTCGGCCCGGAGGACGACCCTGGCATCTCCGTCGCGACGAGCGCGGCTCCCGGCAGGGATGGCTACCGGCCTGCGACGGTGCACTACCTGAACGCGAGCGGAAAGGAAGTGAACACCGCTGAGCCTGCCGGGCCGGGGACGCCGGCCGCGGGGTTCATCGACACCAACGAGTACGACCGCTTCGGCAACGTCATCCGTTCCCTCGACGCGACCAACCGTCTCCTCGCGCTGAGCACGACGGCAGCCGACCAGGCCGTCTTTGCTGCGTGGAACCTGCCGTCCGGCACCACAGCCAGCGACTCGGCGGCCAGGGCGCTCATGCTCGACTCCCGTAAGCGCTACAGCGCCGATGGGCTCAACGTCGTCACAGAGGTGGGTCCGGCCCAGCGGCTGGCAGTTGGCAACAATGCCGACGATCCCCGCACCATGCGGGTCGTCACCGAGAACACCTACGACGAAGGCAAGCCCGACGGGGCCCCCTACCGCCTCGTGACCACGAGCACCACCTACGGACTGGAGCTCGGGACGAACCCCCCGGCCAAGTTCGACACGACGGTCACGAAGACCGCCTACGACCCCATCGACGGCGCCCGTCCGCTGGGAGACACGTCGGGGTGGGTCCACCGGCACCCGACCGTGGTGACTGAGGACGCTGGTGACGGTGGCGCGAGACTGACGACAGCCACGCTGTACGACGTCAAGGGGCGCACCGTCCGGACGATGCCTCCAGGAACGGCTCAACTCAACGGCGTCTCCAGCGCGCCCACCGCCACAGAGACCAGCTACTACACGGCGGGGGCCAACGCGGCTGATCCGGACTGCGGTGGCCACCCTGAGTGGGCGGGCCTGCTGTGCAAGACCCGCGCATCCGGGAGCGTCGAAGGCTCGACGTCGACGCTGCCGGACAAGTGGGTCGCCGCCTACAGCTACTACGGCAGCCCCGCCGTCGTGCGCGAGCGCGTCCTCACGGGCGGAGCGGTCTCGAGCGAGCGCACGACGACGACTGGCTACGACGGCGCCGGTCGCGTCACGACAGCCGCCGTCGTCGGCACCGCGGATCTCGGTCGACCGCTGAGCACCGTGACGACGACCTACAACCGCGACAACGGTCAGGTCGCCCGGGTCACCGATGGCGCGACCGCCATCGCCAAGACGTACGACGCCCTGGGGCGTCTGGCCACCTACACCGACGCCGACGGCGCCACGACGACGACGTCCTACAACCGGTTCGACAAGCCGATCCGCATCGTCACGCCCGAGGGCACGCAGACGGTCACCTACGACGCGGCGCTCGACCCGCGCCGTCTGCCCAGTGCGATGACCGACTCCGTTGGCGGCACGATCCGCGGTGTCTGGGGACCGGACGGCCAGCTGCAGCGCGAGCTGCTTCCCGGCGGGATCCTGCTCGAGATCACCTACGACCCGGCCCGGGTGCCGACGGCGCGCACCTATTGGCAGCTCGACGCGGCGACGGTCAGCAGCATCTCAAGCAGCCCTGACCTCCTGCGGACGGCGACGGTCGACGGCACCAACGCCACCCGGATCGTCGCTGACTCCGTCATCGAGAACAACCGTGGCCAGTGGCTGCGGCACACCGACGAGACCGGCGTCCGCGACTACACCTACGACCGCGCCGGGCGTCTCACCGACGTCAAGGACGCCAACAGCGCACTCCAGACGTGCACCTGGCGGGCCTACGACTTCGACGCCCGGGGCAACCGGACAGCGCTGAGCTCCACCACCGCGCAGGGGACGGAGGCGCCACCCGCCTGCGCACTGGACCCCAGGAGCGCCGGCAGCGACGCAGACGTCACCACCTACACCAGCAACTCCGCCGACCAGCTCACGGCCACAACGGGGCCAGGCGGAAGCGGCTGGCAGTACGACGCGTTCGGGCGCACCACCACCTTCCCGGATGCGAATGGCGCGGCTGTCCACAACACCTTCTTCACCAACGACCTCATCGCCGGCCAGGAGCAGGACGGCGTCGGATCGGCCACCTGGGCGCTCGACCCAACGCTGCGACGCAGGGTCTACACGTCGACCCCCGAGAACGGGACCGCCACGAGCACCACGTCGCACTACACCGACGACAGCGACAACCCCGACTGGTTCACCACCGCCGGGCCCGCCGGCGCGTCGGTGACCCGCTACGTCACCGGCCTGACCAGCGAGCTCGTGATGAGCACCGGCACTACCGCGGCAGCCAACCGTGTGGTCATGCTGACCGACCTCCACGGCGACGTCACGACAACCATCGCCCTCGATGACCAGGGCGCCCGCATCCTCGGAGGCGTTCGGAGCGCGAGCTACGAGGAGTACGGGACACCGAGGCCCCTCGCCGCCGGGACGTCCCAGGTGGCCGGCCGTTACGGTTGGCTCGGCGCCCAACAGCGCTCGACCGAGGCCTTGGGTGGCGTCACCCTCATGGGAGTCCGCCTCTACCTGCCGTACGCCGGCCGCTTCCTCTCGACCGACCCGGTCCCCGGCGGTAACTCAACGGCCTACGCCTACCCGCAGGACCCGGTCAACATGTTCGACCTCGACGGGCGCTGGCCCAACTGGGGCAAGGTCTGGAACAAGGTCAAGTCGGCTGCATCCTCGGCCGCTCACGCCGTTGGCAACGCGGCGAGACGGGCGGGCCGCTGGGTATATGAGAATCGGCGCGCGATTACGCATTTCGTTGTGGGCGCGGCCGTGACTGCGCTCACGTGGGCGGCGGCGGGTGCAATGTGCGTTGGTGTCCCTGGTGCTGGGTGCCTGGTCGCTGCCTCGATCGTGGCGGGTATGCCGACTTCCCTTGTGAGCCATCTTGTCGTTGACAGAGCCTACGGGCACCGAACAACCGGCCGCGAGGCGCTGGGCTACTTGGTCTCTGGAGGTATCCGCGCACCGGGTGTCAACGCGTTGGTGCGGTACCGCTACTATGGGATGGGCGCCTTGGGTTGGGCGCGGCAATTGCTTCGGGGCGGCGCTAGGGGAATCTGATGAGCGAGAGACGGCAGTGGCGCGAGAGGCTAGTGAGTGGCCTGATCGTGTTGCTGTACTGCACAGGTGGCATTGCCGGATTCCTTTGGTATTTCAATCCACGAGTGCTCCCGATTGCTCTCGCAGCGAGTGCGGTGCTGATTCTGCTTCTAGCGTGGGAGAACCGTAAGTCTGACAGTCGATGGCGTCGAGGTCGTCGTTCCGATCACCCCGGCGAGCCGTCGTAGCTTGTCACGTCGTATGGATTCCGAACCGGCGTGAGCAGGCGACTCATAACGGCTTTCTTGGGCCGTCGGCTTGGGCTGGAGGCGATTCGGACTGGAGCGAAGGGGGAGAAGCGGGCCCGCGATCATCAGCTGTGGTTCGCCCACGCGTCGCGTCGCCCCATCTCGATTCACGAGGTCCTGAGACGGAGGTTCTCGATCGCCGCGGTTCTGCCGCTGCTCACGCCGTCGGCCTCGACGGAGGCCAGTGCCTCAACTCGCCAGGCACTCGGAGTCGAGCGTGGGTGTGGTGCCCGGTCTTCTCGATGGACGGTTAGCCGCGCCTCTGGTGGGGCTGGCCCCACCACCACAACGCCAGGTACCGGGATCGATCCGGCCCTCGGGGGGTGCCAACACTGGAACGGTCAACCAGTGCACGAGCCACCGAGGAGCACGCATGACCACGATGACCAGCACGAACACCGATCGCTGCGGCGCCCGACGCAGCATCTTCGCCCCCGCCGCCCTCACCGCGGCGGCCGCGCTCGCCGTCGGCGGCGTCCTCGCGGCTCCAGCCGATGCGGCGCCCCGGCCCGACGGCGCAACCACGTCATCCGTCGCAACCGACACCGCGGGCCGCCACCACGACGTCGTCCAGGCGGCGCTGGATGCGCTGATCACGCAGGACGGGTTCCCCGGCGCGCTCGCCTCCGTTCGCACCGCCGACGGCCGGGTCCGCGACTACACGGCCGGCGTCGGCGACCTCGACACCCGGCGTCGCGTCCCCATGGACGGTCGCGTCCGCATCGGCAGCAACACGAAGACGTTCACGGCCGTCGTCGTCCTGCAACTGGTGGGGGAGGGCAAGATCGACCTGGAGGCGCCCGTCGAGACGTACCTGCCCGGCGTCGTCCACGGCAACGGGAACGCCGGCGCGGCGATCACGGTCCACGAGCTGCTGCAGCAGACGTCCGGGCTGCCCGACTACGACGACGTCGTCTTCGCCAGCCAGCAGGACCTCATCGACCGCGCGCACGACTACCTCGAGCCCCGCGCGCTCGTCGACGCCGCGCTCACCAAGCCGCCGTCGTTCGCGCCCGGCACCGCGTGGGAGTACAGCAACACCAACTACGTGCTGCTCGGCCTGATCGCCGAGCGGATCACGCACCGGCCCATCGGTGAGGAGATCACGCGGCGCATCATCGAGCCGCTCGGGCTGCACGACACGACCTGGCCGCAGACCGGCGTCCAGACCATCGAGGGCCGGCACCCGCACGGCTATGTCGCGACGGCGCCGGGCGCGCCGTGGGTGGACCTCACCGAGATGGACCCGTCGTTCGGGTGGGCGGCCGGCCAGATCATCTCCAGCCCCGACGACCTGCGGCGGTTCCTCGAGGCGCTCGTCGGCGGCAAGCTGCTCCAGCCCGCGCAGCAGGCGGCCATGATGACGACCGTTCCCGCGCCGGACTTCGAGCCCAGCGGCGACTGGGAGTACGGGCTGGGGATCGCGCGCCACGAGCTGCCCTGCGGCGGCGACGCGTGGGGTCACGGCGGCGACATCCAGGGCTTCGAGACGCGCAACCTCGTGACGCAGGACGGCCGCAGCGCCGTCGTCGCGGTGACCGCGCTGCCCACGTCGCTGGAGATGGTGACCCACGTGTCCGACGCCGTCGACACCGCCCTCTGCTTCCCGGCAACCTGACCCCGCCCCCACCTGCCCACCCCGCCCCCACCCACCCCGCCCCACCGGGGCCGTGAGCGCTGCCACGACACGCGACCGCTGCCGTTCAGACGGCAGCGGTCACGTGTCGTGGCAGCGCTCGGCGGAAGAGGGGTGGGGCGGACGTTGAAGTTGAGCGCCGCTCTTGACGTCCGGAGTTAATGCAGACTATAAAACATCTCGTGAACGAACAGCGAACCGCGCACCGGAAGGCCTCCGTGCGGGACGTCCGGCGCACCAACCGTGCGCTGCTGCTGCGCCACCTGATGCTCGCGGGGGAGACCACCCGCCCCGAGGCCGGCGAGGCGACGTCGCTGTCGCCCGGCACCATCACCAACCTCGTCACCGAGCTCATCGCCGACGGCACCATCCTCGAGGGCCGCAAGCTCGACTCCCCGGGCGGCCGGCCCCGCACCGTCCTGGCCGTCAACCCGCGCGCGGCCATCGTCTTCGGCGCGGACGTCGGCGAGGCCGAGGTCACGGTCGACGTGTTCGACCTGAGCATGACCCGGCTCGGCGGGCGCACCCACGCGTTCCCCGGCCGACGCATCTCCCCGGAGACCGTCACCGACGTGATCGCCGGCGCCGTCGAGGCCCTCACCGCGGAGATCGCCGCCACCGGCGACTTCGGGCCCACGCCCCGCATCCTCGGCGTCGGGCTCGGCGTCCCCGGCATCGTCGAGCACCCCGAGGTCTCCGCGGGCGGCTCCGACCGCGCCGTCGAGCCCCTCGTGCACGCGCAGGTGGTCGGCTGGGACTCGGTCCGGTTCGTCGAGCTCGCCGCCCGCCTCGGTGCCCCCCTCCTCATCGACAACGGGGCCAAGACCACCACGCAGGCCGAGGCCTGGTACGGCTCCGCCCGCGGGATCGACCACGGCGCGGTGGTCCTCATCGGTGAGGGCGCGGGCGCCGGGATCATCACCAACGGCCGGCTCTACCGCGGCTCGAGCAGCAGTGCCGGCGAGTGGGGCCACACCAAGATCAGCCTCGACGGCATCCGGTGCCGGTGCGGCGCCCGCGGCTGCGTCGAGACCTTCGTCGGGGCGTCCGCCGTCCTGGAGCGCTGGCGCGGTCGCGAGGACTCCTGGGTCGGGCGCGAGAGCGAGGGCGTCACCGCCCTCTTCGAGGCCTACCGCCACGGCGACGACGTCGCAGCCACCGCCCTGCACGGCCTGATCGACCACCTCGGCGTCGCCCTGTCGAACCTCGTCAACCTCTACAACCCCCAGAAGATCGTCGTCGGCGGCTGGTTCGGCGACCGTGTCGCCGAGGAGTTCCTCGACGAGATCGCCGCCGCCGTCCGGCGGTCGTCCCTCGCCCAGCCCGGCGCGGAGGTCGTCGTCGAGCGCTCCGCCCTCGGCCGGCGCGCCGCCGCCCTGGGCGCCGCAACCCTGCCCCTTGACCGCTTCATCGAGCACGGCTGGCTCCAGTAGCGCCGCCCGCCGCGCATCCGTCATCCCTCCACCCCAACCCAAGGAGTTCGCAATGAAGCGACACCGTTCAGGCCTCGTCGGCCTGGTGGCCATCGCCCTCAGCCTGGCTGCGTGCGGCACGTCCGGATCCGACGCCAAAGACCCAGCCACCGACGGCGGCGGCGGCGGGCAGGGGGGCGACGACATCACCATCGCGTTCCTCATGCCGTGCTCGACGTGCGCGGACCGGTTCGAGAGCAAGGACAAGCCGTACTTCGAGGCGGCCGTCAAGGCCATCGACCCGAACATCACCGTCATCGCCAACAACGCCCAGGGCTCGGCAGCGACCCAGCTCCAGCAGGCGGAGTCGGCGCTGACGAACGGCGCCGACGTGCTCGTCGTCAGCCCGTTCACCGCCGAGGCCGGCGCGTCCATCGTCGCCAAGGCGGAGGCCGACGGCGCCAAGGTCATCGCCTACGACGGCCTCATCGAGGGTGCCGTGCCCGACGCCTACATCTCCTTCCAGAACGAGAAGGTCGGCGAGCTCCAGGGCCAGTACATGCTCGACAACCTGCCCAAGGGCTCCACTGTCGCCATGATCAACGGCGACATCACGTCCGTCCCGGGCCGCGCCTTCAAGGAGGGCGCGCACAAGATCCTCGACCCCGCGTTCGCCGACGGCACCCTGATCCTCGGCTACGAGTCGGACACCGCGGGCTTCGACCCCGCCACCGGCCAGCGGTCGATGGAGCAGGCGCTGACGGCGCTCGGTGACAACGTCCAGGGCGTCGTCGCCCCCAACGACGGCCTCGCCAACGCCGTCATCACCGCGCTCACCGCCCGCGGCCTCAACGGCACGGTGCTCGTCACCGGCCAGGACGCGACCGACGCCGGCCTCACCAGCATCGTGCTCGGCGACCAGTCGATGACCGTCTACAAGTCGATCCGCGCCGAGGCGGAGGCCGCGGCCCAGATCGCCGTCGCGCTCGCCAAGGGCGACGACGCCACCGTGACGAGCATGGCCACCGAGACGGTGGACAACGGCACGGGCGAGATCCCGTCCCTGCTCCTCGAGCCGGTCTCGGTCACGTACGACACGATCGAGAGCACCGTCATCAAGGACGAGTTCACCAGCAAGGACAAGATCTGCAGCGGCGCGGCGGCGACCAAGTGCCCGCTCTGACCACGACCGCCGCGCTGGAGGACGGGCCGGTCACCGGCCGGCCCGTCCTCCAGATGCGGGGCATCTGCAAGCGGTACGGCCGCGTGGCGGCCCTCACCGACGTCGACTTCTCGGTCGCGGCGGGGGAGGTCGTGGCACTGGTCGGCGACAACGGCGCCGGCAAGTCCACCCTCGTCAAGGCCATCGCCGGCACCCACCGCATCGACGCCGGCCAGATCCTCGTCGACGACGCGCCCGTCACCATCGGGTCACCGGCCGCCGCCTCCGCACTCGGCATCGAGACCGTCTACCAGGACCTCGCGCTCTGCGACAACCTCGACGTCGTCGCGAACCTGTACCTGGGACGCGAGGTGCGCCGCAGCCGCAGCACCCTCCTCGACCACGAGGCGATGGAGCGGCGGGCGGCGGACGTCATCGCCGAGCTCGCCGCCCACCTGCCGGTGCTCACGTCACCCGTCTCGGCGCTGTCCGGCGGGCAGCGGCAGGCGATCGCCGTGAGCCGGGCCGCGCTCTGGGGCTCGCGCGTCGTGCTCCTCGACGAGCCCACGGCCGCCCTCGGCGTCGCACAGACCGCGATGGTCTACCGGCTCGTCCGCAGCCTGCGCGACCGCGGCCTCGCCGTCGTCGTCATCTCGCACAACATGGCCGACGTGTTCGCCGTCGCCGACCGCATCGTCGTCCTGCGGCTGGGCCGCAACGCCGGCGAGTTCGACCCGGCCACCGCCCACCCCAACGACGTCGTCGCGGCGATCACGGGGAGCAGCGGGGTGCCCGCAGGAGAGGACGCATCATGACCGCCACCCAGGCTGCGGTGAGCGCCGGCCCGGCACCCACCGCACCGACCGCACCGGCCGCCGACGGCGGAGCCGTCGCCCTCTGGCGCAGGCTCCCGCTGCCGCGCGACACCGGCAGCCTCACCGTCGTCATCGGCCTGGTGATCGTCTGGACCGTCTTCCAGACGCTCAACGAGAACTTCCTCTCGGCCCGGAACCTGTCCAACCTCGTGCTGCAGATCGCCGTCCTCGGCACCCTCGCCATCGGCATGGTCATCGTGCTGATCCTCGGCGAGATCGACCTCTCGGTCGGCGCCATCGCCGGTGTCAGTGCAGCGACCATGGCCATCGCCGTGAGCAACCACGGGTGGAGCCCCGCCGTCGGCATCATCCTCGCGCTCCTGGTCGGGGCCGCGATCGGGTTCGCCCACGGCGCGATCATCACGGCGTTCGCGATCCCGTCGTTCATCGTCACGCTCGCGGGCCTGCTCGTGTGGCAGGGCGTCCAGCTCGCGCTGGTCGGCGACGGCGGCGAGATCCCGATCCGCGACCCGTTCATCCGCGGCATCGCGTCCACGTACGTGCCCGTGCCCGCCGGCTGGGCCATCGCCGCCGCGGCCCTCGTGGCCATCGCCCTGGCGCGGATGGTCACCCGGAGCCGGCGTCGGCGCCTCGACCTCGCCGTCGCCCCGCTCGCCACCGACCTGGTGACCCTGGCCATCACGGCGGCCGCGGTGATCGCCGTCGTCGCGGTGCTGGACTCCTACTTCGGCATCCCGTGGGTGCTCCTGTTCCTCGTCGCCCTCATGGGCGTGTGCGGGCTGGTCATGCGGCAGACCCGGCTCGGGCGGCACCTCTATGCGATCGGCGGCAACCGCGAGGCCGCCCGCCGGTCCGGCATCCGGGTCCGCAGCGCGACCCTCGCCGTGTTCGTCATCGTCTCCGTCATCGCGTCGGCCGCCGGCATCATCGAGGCCTCGCGCCAGTTCTCCGCCTCCAACGCGCTCGGCGGCGGGACGCTGCAGCTCAACGCCATCGCCGCCGCCGTCATCGGCGGGACGAGCCTCTTCGGCGGCCGCGGGCGCATCTACCACGCCCTCCTCGGCGCGCTCGTCGTCGGGAGCGTCCAGAACGGGCTCGACCTGCTCGGGCAGCCCGCCGCCATCAAGAACGTGGCGACCGGCGTGATCCTCATCATCGCCGTGATCGTCGACTCTCTCGGCCGACGGCGACGGCTCGCCAAGGGCTCCACCGACTGACCCGGGCCGCCCGTCCGCCCACCCCGGGCCGGTCCCGCCCATGCGGTGCGCGACCCGCCCCATCCACCTCAAGGAGAACCATGTCTGCGATCCACTTCCCCGATGGCTTCCTCTGGGGAGCCGCCACGGCGGCCTACCAGATCGAGGGGGCCGTCGACGAGGACGGGCGGGGGCCGTCCATCTGGGACACGTTCTCCCGCCGCCCGGGTGCCATCCTGCGGGGCGACACCGGCGACATCGCATGCGACCACTACCACCGGTGGGAGAGCGACCTCGACCTCCTGGTGGACCTCGGCGTGGGGTCCTACCGCTTCTCCGTCGCCTGGCCGCGCATCGTCCCGGCCGCCGACGGCGTGGTCAACGCCCGCGGGCTCGACTTCTACGACCGGCTCGTCGACGGCCTGCTCACCCGCGGTATCAGCCCGATGGTGACGCTCTACCACTGGGACCTGCCCCAGGCCCTGCAGGACGTCGGAGGCTGGGCCGCGCGGGACACCACCGATCGCTTCGTGGACTACGTGCGCACCGTGCACGGTCGGTTGGGCGACCGGGTGGACCACTGGCTGACCCTCAACGAGCCGTACTGCTCGGCGTTCGTCGGCAACCTCGAGGGCCGGCACGCGCCCGGCATCCAGGACGAGGCCACCGCCGTCACGGTGCTGCACCACCTGCTGCTCGCCCACGGCAAGGCCGTCACCGCGCTGCGTGAGGACGGCGTGCGGGGCAAGGTCGGAATCACCTGCAACCTCACGTCGCCCCACCCCGCCTCGGATGCCGCGGAGGACGTCGCGGCGACCGCGCGGCTCGACCTGTACGAGAACCGGATGTTCCTCGACCCGCTCTTCCGGGGCGCCTACCCCGAGGACGCGCCCGCCTACTACCGCGGGATCACCGACTTCTCGTTCGTGCAGGACGGCGACCTGGAGACCATCTCCACCCCCATCGACTACTTCGGGATCAACTACTACGAGCGCCACCTCGTGGAGGCCGACCCTGCCGACCCGGTGCGGGGCTGGCGGCGGGTGCCGGACCCGAACCCCACGATCGGCGGCATCGGCGTGCACCCGGTGGGCCTGCACGAGGTGCTCACCCGGGTGAGCAAGGAGTACACGTCCCTGCCGCTCATCGTCACCGAGACCGGCATCGCGCTGCACGACTACGCCGACCCGAACGGTGAGATCAAGGACGACGAGCGGGTGGCCTTCTACGAGGGCCACATCCGGGCGTCGCACCAGGCCATCCAGGACGGCGTCGACCTCGTGGGGTTCTTCCCGTGGTCGCTGATGGACAACTACGAGTGGGCCTGGGGCTACGGGTACCGCTTCGGCATGTACCACGTCGACTACGCCACCCAGGAGCGCCGACCGAAGCACAGCGCCCACTGGTTCGCCGCCGTCGCGCGCGCGAACGCCATCGACTGACCGGACGCCATCGGCTGACCGAGCGGGTCGGCCGACCGAACGTCCACACCGCAGTGCTGCGTCATCGCAGGTCGGAATGAAGGGCAAGGGGGCGGCGGCCAACGAGGGCCGTCGCTACGGACCAATGGAGGTCGTTCCGTGCGTGACAAGAACGCGCAAGTCCAGACGACATCTCGACGACGGCCGGTGCAGACCGGTCTGCGCCGATCGCTGCACGCCCTGCTCGTCGGGGGCGTCGTCCTCGGGGTGTCGGGCCTCGCCGTCGTGCAGCCGCCCGGCGGCCCCGCCCCGGCCGAGGCCGCCAGCCCCGGGACCGTCGTCCACCGGTTCCAGACGAGCCAGGCAGGGGACCGCCTGACGGCGAAGACCGACCTCGCGTTCGCGGCCGACACCTCGGGCACGACGCCGACCATCGAGATCGACCCGCGCGTCCAGCACCAGGCCATCGACGGCTTCGGCGCCACGTTCAACGAGGCCGGGTACTCGCTCCTCGCGAAGCTTCCCGACCGCGCAGCAGCAGAGCCTGATGAGCTCGATCTTCAACCCGACGACCGGCTCCGGCTTCAGCCTGACCCGCCTCCCGATGGGCACGAACGACTTCGCGTTCCTGCCGGACTACACGCTCGACGACGTCGCGGCCGGGAGCACCGACTTCAGCCTCGCCTCGTTCTCGCTCGCCCGCGACGAGCAGCGGCTCATCCCGTTCGTCAAGGCCGCGCAGGCCGCGGGCGGGCAGTTCCGCATCTTCGCCTCGCCCTGGACGGCGCCGCCCTGGATGAAGACGAACCACGACTACTTCAACGGCGGGTGCGTCATCCCGCCGACGGCGGCCCTCACCGACCCGACCAACTGCAACGGGTCCACGGCCGCCGACTCCCGCTACTACACCGCCTACGCGAAGTACTTCTCGCGCTACGTGACGGCGATGGCGGCGCAGGGCATCCCGATCGACTGGATCGTGCCGCAGAACGAGCCCGGGTACCCGGCGAAGTTCGGCTCCACGACGTGGAGCTCGGCCCAGATGGCCGCCTTCATCAAGGACTACCTGGGCCCGCAGCTCGCGGCCGACAACACCGGCGCGAAGATCCGCGGGTTCGAGTGGAACCGGGACCAGTACACGTTCCCGAAGGCGCTGCTGGACGACTCCGGCGTGCGCGAGTACCTCACGGGCATCAACTGGCACGACTACGAGTGCCTCGGGCACTGCCAGCCCGACAACGTCGAGCTCGTCAACGAGCTGCACCCCGGCTACAGCAGCTGGATGAGCGAGTACACGTCGATCGACGGCACGCACCCCGACTACCTCGACGGCGAGGAGTGGGGAAAGACGATCATGACCGACCTCGGCACCGGTGAGGGCGGCTGGATCTACTGGAACCTCTTCCTCAACGCCTACGGCGGCCCGTACGCCAAGAACCCGGACGGCACCGACCGCAGCGGCACCCAGGACCCGCTGATCATCATCGACGACGGCACGACCGCGTCGCCCAAGAGCACGCCCGAGATCGTCTACCTGTCGAAGTTCTTCTACCTGTCGCACTTCTCCAAGTGGGTCAAGCCCGGTGCGTACCGCATCGGCGCCGCAGGTGGGACGGCCGAGCCCGGCGACCCCGCCGTCGACGCGCTGCAGTACCAGGCGTTCAAGAACGCCGACGGTAGCGAGGCGCTCGTCGTCATGAACACCAGTGACGCCGCCATGCCCGTGAAGGTCGCGGAGGAGGGTGCCGCGTTCACGGTCACCGTGGACGCGCACTCGATCAACACCTTCACGTGGGCCGCCCCGGTGAACACCGTGCACGTCCGCGCCGGCGCCTCGACGCCGTGGAACAGCGTCGGCTCCGACCCGTACCTGGCCGAGTCCGGCTTCACCGGCGGCACCGCCGCGTCGACCAGCCAGGCCATCGCGGGCACCGCCGACGACCCGCTCTACCAGGGCGAGCGCTACGGCGACTTCACCTACGCCACTGCCCTGCCGGCGGGCCGCTACGCGGTCACGCTCAAGCTCAGCGAGAACCACTGGACGGCGGCCGGCCAGCGGGTCTTCGACGTCACCGCTGAGGGACAGACCGTGCTCAACGACCTCGACATCTACGCCGCCGCCGGTGGGCGCCTGAAGCCGCTCGACAAGACGTTCACGGTGAACGTCACCGACGGCACGCTCGACCTCGCCTTCCAGTCGGTGGTCGACCAGGCCAAGATCGACGCGATCGCTGTTGTGCCCCTGCGCGCCACCGGGGAGCCGTTCTCCTCGACCGTCACCGCGGGGACCCCGGCGGGCTTCCACCTCGCTGGCAACGACCTGCCGGGCCTCGTGCTCGCGCAGGACTACAACACCGGCGGCGAGGGCGTGGGCTTCCACGCCACCGCGGACAGCGGCACGGCCACGTCCTACCGCACCGACTCCCGCAATCTCGAGGTGTGCTCCAACGACGCGCACTGCGGCGGCAACGGGCTCGACGTCGGCTGGATCAGCGACGGTGACTACTTCCGCTACACCCGGGACGTCGCCGTCGGCGGCAACTACGACATCGTGCTGCGCACGGCGTCGGCGGGGGCCGGCGGCAGCGTGCAGGTGAGCATGGACGGCCGGACGCTGGGCACGGTGAGCGTTCCGGCGTCGGGTGGCTGGCAGACGTGGGCCGACGCGTCGCTGTTCGGCGTGCCGCTGCCCAAGGGCACCCACACGTTCACCGTCACCGCGGTGACCGGCGGGTTCAACCTGCACTACCTGGACTTCAAGAAGGTCCACCTGCTCGGCTCGAGCTCGACCGTCCCGGCCGAGGCCTACGCCGGCGGCGGCGAGGGCGTCGGGTACCACGACACGACCGCGGGCAGCGAGGCGACGCCGAACGCCACCGGGTTCCTCCGGGGCGAGGACGTCGACGTCGAGAACAGCAAGGAGGGTCGGTACGACGTCGGGTTCATCGCCGCGGGCGAGTGGCTGCGCTACGACGTCTACAGCCCCACGACGGCGAGCTACGACGTCCGGTTGCGGTACGCGAGCAACACGAGCGGCGCCCGCGCCGCCGTGCTGGTCGACAACGTGAGCGCGACGCCGACGTGGGTGAGTCTGCCCTCGACCGGCGACTGGCAGGGCTGGGCGGAGAGCCCGGTGACCACCGTGACCCTCTCGGCCGGCACCCACGCGCTGTACGTCAAGACGGACAGCGGCGGGTTCAACCTCAACCGGCTCGGCGTCACGACCGCCGGGTACCGGCTGTACAAGGACGCGAGCCAGCCCGTGCCGAGCCGGGTCCAGGACCTGCTGGGCCGGATGACCCTCGACGAGAAGCTGGGCCAGATGACGCAGGCGGAGCGGAAGGCTCTGCCGAGCACCACCGACATCGCGACCTACCGCCTCGGCTCCCTGCTCAGCGGCGGCGGCTCGTTCCCGACGCCGAACAACCCCACCTCGTGGGCGGACATGATCGACGGCTACCAGAACGTCGCGCTCAGCACGCCCCTGCAGATCCCGATCTTCTACGGCGTCGACGCCGTCCACGGCCACAACAACGTGGTCGGGGCGACGATCTTCCCGCACAACATCGGGCTCGGCGCCACGCGTGATGCGGCGCTCGTCCAGCAGATCGGCCAGGTCACCGCGGCGGAGCTCGCGGGCACCGGCGTGACCTGGAACTTCGCGCCGTGCGACTGCGTCGCGCGCAACGACCGGTGGGGTCGCACGCAGGAGTCCTTCGGCGAGGTGCCGGAGCTGCCGACGGCCCTCGGCACCGCCTACATCACCGGGCTGCAGGGCACCATCGGCAGCACCAGCTCCGTGATGGCGACGGCGAAGCACTACATCGGCGACGGCGGCACGACCAACGGCACCGACCAGGGCAACACGCAGATCAGCGAGGCCGAGCTGCGCGCAGTGCACCTGCCGCCGTTCCAGGCCGCGGTGGCCGCCGACGTCGGCTCGGTGATGATCAGCTACAGCAGCTGGAACGGCGTGAAGTCGCACGCCAACCAGTACCTGGTGAACACCGTGCTGAAGAACGAGCTCGGCTTCGACGGGATCGTGGTCTCGGACTGGTCCGGCATCGACCAGATCGACGGCGCGGGCGGCTTCACCGACGACGAGGTGCGCCAGGGGATCAACGCCGGCATCGACGTCGTGATGGTGCCGAACAACTACACGCAGTTCATCACCTCGCTGCGCAACGAGGTGCGGATCGGCGCGATCTCGATGCGGCGCATCGACGACGCCGTCAGCCGCATCCTCACCAAGAAGTTCGAGTACGGGCTGTTCGAGCACCCGTACGCCAACCGCGCGCTCACGGGCGCCGTCGGGAGCGCGGCGCACCGGGCCGTGGCCCGCACCGCCGTCCAGGAGTCGCAGGTGGTGCTGAAGAACAGCAACGGCGTGCTGCCGCTGCCGACGACGGCGAGCAAGGTCTTCGTGGCAGGCAAGAGCGCGGACAACATCGGCTTCCAGAGCGGTGGCTGGACGATCAACTGGCAGGGCGGCGACGGCCCGATCACCCCGGGCACGACCGTGCTGCAGGGCATCCGGTCCGCCGTCTCGGCGGGGACGACCGTGACGTACAGCGCCGACGGCACCGGCATCGACGGCAGCTACAAGGCCGCGATCGCCGTCGTCGGGGAGACGCCGTACGCCGAGGGTGCCGGTGACCGGCCCGGCGACATGGGGCTGGACGCGACCGACCTGGCCACCCTGGACCGGCTCAAGGCGTCGGGCGTTCCCGTCGTCGTGGTGCTCGTCTCGGGCCGGCCGATGGACATCGCCGCGCAGGTGGGCGACTGGGCCGCGCTGGTCGCGGCGTGGCTGCCCGGCACGGAGGGCTCCGGCGTCGCCGACGTCCTCTTCGGCGCCGCGGCGCCCACCGGGACGCTCCCGATGACGTGGGAGCAGAGCGCCAGCCAGGAGCCGATCAACGTCGGCGACGGGAAGACGCCGCTCTTCGCCTTCGGGGCGGGCCTCAGCTTCCCGACGTCGCAGCCGGCGCGCGGCACGATCGGCGCCGCGTACTACAGCGGGCAGAGCGGCACGTCGCTCGAGCGGTGCACCGACGCCGGGTGCGGTCAGAACGTCGGCAGCAACGCCCCGGGCGACCGCCTCTGGTACGACAACGTCGACTTCGGGGCGACGAGCCCGACGAGTGTCGTGACCAGGATCGCCTCCGGGTCGGCGGTGTCCGGGACGCTGGAGTACCGGCTCGACAGCGTCACCGGGCCGGTGATCGCGCGGCTGACCACCGCCGGGACCGGGGGCTGGCAGAGCTGGACGTCCCAGACGTCGACCCTGCTGACGCCCGCGACGGGCGTGCATCGGCTGTACCTGGTCTTCGCGGGGGCCAACCCCGACGACCTGGCGAACGTCAACTGGTTCCAGTTCCAGTGAGCTGACGCTCGCTGTCGGGAACAGGCGGGGCTCGGCGCCGGGGGGCGCCGGGCCCCGCTGCACGCCGAGCCCCGCCTCTCGCCGAGCCCCGCCTCTCGCCGGGGTTGGGGCTGGCCCCACCACGAAGACACCCGGTAGCGGGATCGATCCGCGCATCCGCGGCTCGAAGACTGGTGCGGTCAGCCAGTCCACGAGCCACGGAGGAGCACGCATGACCAGGAGCCCGAGCGCGACGACGAGCCCGAGCACGACGACCAACCCGAGCACGACGACCAACCCGAGCGTGACGACCGGCTCGACCCGCGATGCCCGACGCCGCTCCCTCGTGCCCGCCGCCCTCACCGCGGTGGCCGCGCTCGCCGTCGGCGGCGTCCTTGCCGCGCCGGCCGATGCCGCGTCCAGGCACGACGGCGTCACCTCAGCTCCACCCGCAGCGACCGCCACCGCGGGCCGCCACCACGACGTCGTCCAGACGGCGCTCGACGCCCTGATCACGAAGGACGGCTTCCCCGGGGCTCTCGCGTCGGTGCGGACCGCCGACGGCCGCGTCCGCGACTACACCGCCGGCGTCGGCGATCTGCGGACCGGCCGCCGCGTTCCGACGGACGGCCGGGTCCGCATCGGAAGCAACACGAAGACCTTCACCTCCGTCGTCGTGCTCCAGCTCGTGGGCGAGGGGAAGGTCGACCTGGAGGCGCCGGTCGAGACGTACCTGCCCGGCGTCGTGCGCGGCAACGGCAACGACGGCACGGCGATCACCGTGCACGAGCTGCTCCAGCAGACGTCCGGCCTGCCCGACTACGCAGACGTCGTCTTCACGACGCCACAGGACCCCATCGACCGAAGCCACGACTACCTCGATCCGCGCGCGCTCGTCGACGCTGCGATGACCCGGCCGCCCGTGTTCGCGCCGGGTGCGCAGTGGGGGTACAGCAACACCAACTACGTGCTGCTCGGGCTGGTCGTCGAGCGGGTCACGCACCGGCCGATCGGTGAGGAGATCACGCGGCGCATCATCGAGCCGCTCGGGCTGCACGACACCTCCTGGCCCCAGACCGGCGTCCAGACGATCGACGGTCGGCACCCGCACGGGTACCTGGCGGTCGAGGACGGCGCGCCCTGGGTCGACGTCACGGAGATGGACCCGTCGTTCGGGTGGGCGGCCGGGCAGCTCATCTCCTCACCGGGCGACCTGCGGCGGTTCCTCGAGGCCGTCGTCGGCGGCGAGCTGCTCCAGCCGGCGCAGCTGGCCGCGATGATGGCGACGGTGCCGGCCGCGGACTTCCTGCCCGGCGACGGCTGGGAGTACGGGCTCGGCATCGCCCGGCGCTCGCTGCCCTGCGGCGGGTACGCCTGGGGCCACGGCGGCGACATCCAGGGCTTCGAGACGCGCAACCTCGTCACGCAGGACGGGCGCAGCGCCGTCGTCGCGGTGACCGGGTCGCCCACGTCGCTGGCGATGGTCACCGACGTAGGCGACCTCGTCGACGCCGCCCTCTGCGGCTCGGCCGGCTGACCCCTGCGCCGAGCCGGTGCATCCGTGCCCAGCCGGTGCGTCCAACCGCACCGATTCGGCACGGATGCACCGGCTCGGCGGGGTGGGCGTGCGAGGGCGGGTGGGCGTGGCCTGGGGTGGGTCAGTCGGCGGAGGCCACGAAGCCGCCGCCCTCGACGGCCCGGACGGTCCAGACGCGCACGTCCTTGCCGCCGACGCCCGCCTTCTCGTGGACCCGGACGTGGATGTCGATGACCTCGCCCTCGCCGGCGATCACATGCCGACCGGACGTGCCGGCGAGCGTGAAGGTCGCCACTCCGGCGAAGTCGGCGATCGCGCGGGGCTCGTGGCCGTCGACCTCCAGCACCGCGTACGGCAGGCCGGACACGACGGGCTCAGGGGTGGTCGCTGTCATCGCTCGTCCTCGGTTCGCGCGGGTGGGACCGGACGCCGCCATCAGCATCAGGATCAGCATCCGGCACCGCACCCCCGTCGGCCACCCGACGTCTCGCCACCCGGTCCCCGCCCGCTGGTCTTGCCCACTGGTCCCGTCCGCTGGTCCCCGCCCGCTGGTCCCGTCCGTCTACGCCTCGCTGCCCGCCACCCACGCCCCCGCGCGCATGACGCGCAGCGGACGGAGGTCCGCGTCGACCACCACGAGGTCCGCGCGCCGCCCCTCGACCAGTGCGCCGACGTCGCCGCGCCCCAGCACGCGCGCGGGTGTTGCGCTCGCAGCCGTGACCGCGTCCGCCAGCCCGACGCCGGCCGCCACGGTCGCTCGCACGACGTCCAGCAGGTGCGCGGTCCCGCCCGCGAGCGCGCCGGACGCCAGCCGGGCCACGCCGCCCCGCACCTCGACCTCGAGGCCGCCGAGGACGTACGCGCCGTCGGGCATCCCGGCTGCGGCCATCGCATCGGTGACCAGGCACACCGCACCGGGCCCGACCAGGTCGAACACCATCCGCACCGTCTCAGGTGCCAGGTGCACGCCGTCGGCGACCAGCTCGACGACGGCGTCCCCGCGCGCGGCCGCGGACAGCGCAGCGGCGACAGGCCCGGGGACGCGGTGGTGCAGCGGCG
This sequence comes from uncultured Actinomycetota bacterium, assembly GCA_963807045.1. Taxonomy (GTDB): domain Bacteria; phylum Actinomycetota; class Actinomycetes; order Actinomycetales; family Cellulomonadaceae; genus Actinotalea. The sequence continues at coordinate 2,404,485 of CAWDZL010000002.1, forward strand.
CCATGCCGTTGAACAGGTGTGTCACGGTCGCGAGCGTGGATCGCGACCCCGGTCGGCCCAGGGCGGCCCGGGCCTCGGTGACGGCGGCCCCGAAGGTCGCGGCGTCGGCGTCGGTGTGCCCGAAGGAGGGGAGCGCGCCTGCTGCGGCGAGGGCCTCGACCACCCCGCCCGGTCCGCGCACGCCGGGCGCCTCCGGTGCGACGGTCATCGTGACGAGGTGCCCGCGCGCGGCCGCGGCGATGCGGGCGACGGCGGCCGCGCTCCCGGGGGCCATGTGGGTGGGGTCCTGCGCGCCGCAGCGCGCGGGGGAGAGGTAGGGGCCCTCGAGGTGGATCCCGGCGAGGTGCCCGGGGTCGCCCGGGCCGGCGTCGGCCAGGTCGGCGAGGACGGCGACCCGCGCGAGCAGCGTCTCCTCGGGGGCCGTGACGAGGGAGGCGACGAGTGTCGTGGTGCCGTGGCGCAGGTGCTCGCGCGCGGCGCGGGCGGCGGTGGCGGCGTCGGTGGCGTCGGGGAAGCTGGCACCGCCCCCGCCGTGGCAGTGCACGTCGACGAGGCCTGGCAGAAGGGTCGCGCCGTCGAGCCCGACGGCGTCCCGGCGCAGGTCAGGGGTGGCGTCCGACGCCGCACCCGCCCAGACGAGCGTGTCGCCGTCGACGGCCACGAGGGCGTCGTCAAGCACCGCGCCGGGCAGGACGGCGCGGCCACGGAGGATCTGCATGACCGCGAGCATGGTCCATTGTGGATGGGCCTCGTGGCGCTGCCGCTCGGACCGCGGCGCTCACGTGGGACGGCGGCGTTCGGGACGAGAGGGGCGGGGCTGTCCGGCTGGCAAAATCCACCCGCTCACGGGCTGTTCGGCTCTCGTCCGGTGTCGGTGCCCGGTGGAATGATCATTGCGTGGGACGACGGCGTTCCACCGGACGTATGGGGCGCAACCCGCCACCGCGGCCGAGCGTGGGTGGCCACCAGCCACCGTGACCTGCAGGAGGACCCCGTGCATCCCGACCTCTACCTCAAGATCTACCAGCAGCAGGAGCGCGAGCTCGAGCAGCGCCTGATGCATCGACTGGCCGCACAGGGCCGGTCCGCCGGGGCAAGGTCCCGGCTCCACCTCCTGGGCACGCACCGGCCCCACCGCCGGACCACCCACAGCTGACGCAGGGCCAGCCGGCCCGTGAAGCGCCCCGACGGTCACCGTCGGGGCGCTTCCGCGTGCGGCGGGGCGCGGGGCAGGTGGGCGCGTGCGGATGCCCGCACCCCTGCCGTGCGCGCTCCGCAGCTCAGCGGCGGCGGTCGTACATGTCCTGGTCGGCCCGCTCCAGCAGCTCGGCGAACGTCGCGGACGTCGCAGCGTCCGTCGCGAGCCCCACCGTGACGTCCCCGCTCCACCGGTCACGCCGCGCGGCTCCGTCGGATGCGACGCGCGCGGCGAGCCGCTCGTGCAGCGTCTCGGCCGTGCCGTCCCCGCCGACGCCCACCACTACGAACTCGTCGCCGCCCCAGCGCGCCACCAGGTCCTCGGCGCGCACCACGGCCCGCAGCGCCCCGGCGACGTCGACGAGCACGCCGTCACCGAAGTCGTGGCCGTGCTCGTCGTTCGCGCGCTTGAGCCCCCGCACGTCCAGGAACCAGACGCACACCGGCTGGTCGCTGCGGTGTGCGCGGGCCCACACGTCGCCGAGCCGCAGGGCGAGCCCTTGGCGCGAGAGCAGGCCGGTGAGGGGGTCGGTGGTGCTGCGGTGCGCGATCTCGGACTCGGCGTCGGCCAGCTCGCGGAGCAGGCGCAGGCGCAGCCGAAGGAGGACGCCCCCGACGACGAGGGCAGCCAGGAACCCCACCAGCCAGTCGGCGCGGGCCGGCTCGTGCTGGGTCGCGAGTGCGCCGTAGGTCATCGCCAAGATCACGACGCCGGAGGTCAGGAACGGTCGCCAGGCGCACGAGAGCGGACCGTAGGCGGTCACCCCGACGAGCACGTACGTGAGATCGGTGACGTCGCCCTCGGCGACGTACACGTGAAGGAGGTCGGCCATCACGAGCGCGATCGCGCCGCAGAACGCCCACGGCACGAGCCCCGGCGGGACGTCGGGGCGGCCCAGCCCGCGGCCGAGCGCGACCATGAACACCCCCGCCAGGGCGATCCCGACGAACTCGGCGGGCGCGGTCGGCGGCGGGAGCGCCATGTTCACCAGCGCGAAGCCGACGACGACGGCGCCGACGGACATGAGCGTTCGGGGCGCGTCCCGCTTCGCGATGCGCATGGCGAAGTCCCGGTACTCCGCCGCCGCGAGGTCGCCCATGATCGTTCCTCCTGACTCAGGGTTCGTCGTCGGCGGGGGAGTGTCCAGGACGGTGGGCGCCTTTCGCCCGGGTGAACACGGTCGACGCGCGGGGGCGGACGAGCCGACCTACCGTGGCCTGATCCGATCGGTGGAGAGGGAGGTCGACGATGGACGACAAGATTCAGCACAAGGCCGAGGAGCTCGCGGGCGAGGTCAAGGAGAAGCTCGGTGCGGTCACCGACGACAGGGACCTCGAGGCCGAGGGCAAGGGCGAGAGCGCCAAGGCGAACCTCAAGCAGGCCGGTGACAAGGTGAAGGACGCCTTCAGCTGACGGGACGACGTCGGGCCGCTCGCACGGGCGGCCGACGCCGCGGCCGTCCCGCTCGGGAGCCCGCCCCGTCTCGGGGAGGCGCCCGGGTGGGGCGGCCGTCGCCGTGAAGAGGCCGTTCGTGGACCCCGGTCGCCGGACTCGCGGGCTTTGGGCACGATGTCGGCATGACCGACACCCACCGCTGGATCACCCTGGACCGTGCCGAGCCGGGCGTGTTCGTCGCCCGCAACGTCCGGGGTGGCGAGCTGCGCGTCTCGGGTGACGACGGCGCGACGTTCACCCCCGTCGAGCTGCTGCTGGTGGCGATCGGCGCGTGCTCCGCCGCCGACATCGACGCCGTCACCGCCCGGCGCAGCGAGCCCGACGCGTTCACCGTGCAGGTGGACGCGCAGAGGGTGCGCGACGCCGTCGGGAACCTTCTGCAGGACATCGAGGTGACCTTCGACGTCACGTTCCCGGCAGGCGAGGCGGGCGAGGCAGCCCGCCAGGCGCTGCCCCGTGCGGCGCAGGCGTCGCACGACCGAACCTGCACCGTGTCGCGGACGATCGAGGCCGGGGCGCCGGTCGCCGTCCGGATCGCCTGACCGCCGAGACGGGCCGGTCTCCGCGGCCGCCGATCGCGCCGCGCCTGGGTCGTCCGGCCCGGGGCGTCGTCGTCGCGATGTGTCCTCGGGGGTGTCAACCGAGGGGATGAGGGGCGGTTCATCCGCGGGGCCGATTCTCGGGGGCCCGTATTGCTGGTACTCCTATGCTCATGGCTTTTCGTGTCGCGCCCTCCGACGAGCTCGAGGGGCCGGCCGGTCCTGCGCTCGCAGGGGAGTCGTCCCACACCCCCGGGACAGCACCCTCCCTCCGTACCGGCATTGCCCCCGACGCCCCCGCCCGTCCGTCCGACGACGGTCGCGGTGATGCCGTCGACGCCTCCGTCGACGCCTTCGACGACGACCGGGCCATCGCACGTCGGGTCGGGCCACGATGGGTGTCGAGGCGCCCGCAGCTGTGGCGGGAGCTCGTCCTCATGGGCAGCGTCTACCTGGCCTACTCGGGGATCCGGAACCTCGCGCCGAACCAGGCGGAGGCGGCGCAGCGCAACGCGCGCGCGGTGCTCGACTTCGAGAAGGCCCTCCACATCGACGTGGAGAAGGGTCTGAACCACATCGTCTCGACGACGCCGCTGCTCGCCTATCCGGCGATCTACTACTACGCGACGCTGCACCTGATCATGACCGCCGTCACGCTCGTGTGGCTCTACCGGCGGCGGCCCACGTTCTACGCGCCGGCGCGCGCCGTCCTCCTGGTCATGACGATGGCGGCGCTGATCGGCTACTGGCTGTACCCGCTGGCCCCGCCGCGGCTCATGACGGGCGGCGGATACATCGACACCGCGGTGAAGTTCGAGCTGTGGGGGTACACGCCGTCGAAAGCGGTCACCTCGTTGTCGAACCAGTACGCGGCGATGCCGTCGATGCACTTCGGCTGGTCGTTGTGGATCGGCGTCGTGCTGGTCGTGGTCGCGCGGAGCCGGGTGATGCGGATCGTCGGCGTGCTCTACCCGGTGACGACGCTGACCGTGATCGTCGTCACCGGCAACCACTTCCTTCTCGACGCGATCGTCGCGTTCCTCATCGCGGTGGCGGCGGTCGGTGTCGTCCAGGGTTGGCGCGGCCTCTGGGAACGGCGGCATCCGGCCTCGACGGCGCCGGCGCTCGTGTCCGTCTCCGTCGGGGAGCCGTCGGCGTAGTCCGGTCCGAGGACCGTCGGTCAGGACGCGGCTGCGCGCTTCGGCGCCAGGAGGCTCCTCGACGGCTGAGGCGGGGACGGGTCGGGAGAAGAAGTACCCCTGGCCCAGGGGGCAGCCGAGCTCGTGCAGGAGGCGCCGCTGCTCGGCGGTCTCGATGCCCTCGGCGATGACTCCGATGTCGAGGCTGCGCGCCATGGCGACGATGGTGCCGACGAGCTCGCGGCTGCGTGGGTCCGCCTCGATACGGCTGACGAAGCTTCGGTCGATCTTGAGCGCGTCGATCGGGAAGCGGTGCAGGGCCTCGAGCGAGGAGTAGCCCGTCCCAAAGTCGTCGATGTGGAGCCGGATACCCAGGCGGTGGAGCTCCTCGAGCCGGCGGAGGGCTTCGGGGACGTTGCCCATGAGCACGCCCTCCGTGATCTCGACGACGATCAGCTCGGGCGGCAGGTCGTGCTCCCGGAGGCTGGCCGTGAGGTGCTCGGCAAGCTCCGGGTGCCAGAACTCGCGGTGCGACACGTTCACGCTGATGGGCAGGACGGTGCCCCGGCGCGCGGTGGCGCGCCACGTTGCGAGCTGCCGGCAGACGTCGCGGACGACGGTGCGGCCGATCGGCACGATGAGCGCGCTCGCCTCGGCGATCGGGAGGAACTCGCCGGGCGGCAGGATGCGCCCGTCGTGCTGCGGCCAGCGGATGAGCGCCTCCATGCCGACGGCGGCGCCCGACGCCAGGTCCACGATCGGCTGGTAGTGCATCGCGAGCTCGTCGGACTCGAGCGCCCGGCGCAGCCGTGACTCGGTCTGCAGGCGGCTCACGACGGAGCGGTGCATGGATGGGTCGAAGACGACGAACGTGCCCGGCTCGAGTGACTTGGCGCGGTACATCGCGATGTCGGCGTCGCGCAGGACGTCGTCGCCGGCGCCGTAGGGCACCTCGCTGGTGGCCACGCCGGCGCTCGCGGTGACGACGATGGTGTTGCCGTCGATCTCGTACGGCTCGGCGATGCTTGCCTGAATCTTGCGGACCACCGAGGGCACGGCCGTGGTCGTGGCGAGGCCCTCGAGGAGGACGGTGAACTCGTCGCCGCCGAGCCGTGCGGCTGTGTCGGAGTCCCGCAGGCAGGCGGTGATCCGGGTGGCGACCTGCTCGAGCAGCGCATCGCCGGCGGCGTGGCCGAGGCTGTCGTTGACCAGCTTGAACCCGTCGAGGTCGAGGAAGACGACGGCGAAGTGGCCGGTTCCGGTGCGCAGGCGCCGGGCCAGGGCCCGGTCGAGCCGGTCGAGGAACAGCGGCCGGTTGGGCAGGCCGGTGAGCGTGTCGAAGAGTGCCTGGCGGCGCAGGCGGTCCTCGAGGTCGTGCCGTTCGGTGATGTCGGTGAGGGAACCGACGAGGCGGCTGGCCGGCCGACCGTGCCCGGGGATGGCGAGAGCCCGGCAGAGCACCCAGCGGTATGTGCCGTCCTGCGCGAGGAGCCGGTGCTCGTGCTCGAGGTCGGGTGCCTCGCCCCGGCAGCAGGCCTCGATGAGCGCGAGGAGGCCGTCCTGTTCGTCGCGGTGGACGCGGCCGAGCCATTCGTCGGGGGTGGCGCCGATCTCCTCCTCGGTGTGGCCGAGGAGGGACTTCCAGCGCGGGGAGTAGTAGATCGTCCCGCTGTCGAGGTCCCAGTCCCAGAGGCCGTCGTTGGCGGCGGCCGCGGCGAGGGCGTATCGCTCCTCGCTGGCTCGGATGCTCTCCGTGAGGGCGCGTTCACGCTCGTACGCGCTGGTGAGGTCCTCGCGCTGCTTGCGCAGGGACTCCACCATCACCTCGTAGTCCAGGGAGCCGGCGAGCATCGCGGACCACTCGAAGTACGTCTCGCGGCCGGTCAGCGTCCGGGACTCGGGCGGCCCGACGACGGCGAGCAGTCCCCAGTCGTTCTCACGCGATTTCACCGGCAGCACGGCCGCCTGGCATCCGGGGTGACGGCGGACGGCGTCCAGGAGTGCCGGTGGCGGGAACGTCGCAGGCGTGGTGGGGGCGGCGTCGACGGTCACGTCGCCGAACGAGCTGACGATCTTCAGCCCGCGGCCGGTGGGGCCTTCGTCGGTCCACAACGCGAGGCAGGCGGCTTCGACGGGGGATGTCGTGAGCCACTCGAGCGACTCGGGTGGGCCGGCGCGGCCACGGAGCAGCCCCATGTTGAGGTCGTACTCGGCGCGGAGCACGCGCTGCAGGTGGACGCTGGTCCGCATCTCGTCGGTGGCGCGCGCGCTCCCGAAGTCGAGGGCGACCTCCCGCACGACGGCGTCGAGCCGGTTGCGTGTCCCGCCCTGTCGGCGCGCGGCCAGGCGGCGCGCGGCCCGTTGCAGGATCGCGACGACGGCGGCGGCGACCTCGCCGCGCGGCTGCGACGCGTAGATGACCTTGACGGCCGTCAGTAGCCGGGCAGACCTCTCGACGGACTCGCGCGACTCCGGCCCGCGCATCGGCGGAGCGGGGCGGTCGTCGTCGGCCGTCGCCTTCGGTGCGCGTCCGGCCCGGGGTGCGGGGTCCGCAGCTTCGGCGACGAGTGCACCCGCGAGGGTGTGTGTCGCCTCGATGACCGCGTCCGTGATCTCGCCGTCGCCTCGGCTCAGGACACGGAGGAGCGCGTCGGCGACCGGCTCGACGGCATCGGCGTCGCGACCCATCGGGGGGAGGTGCACCGTCGCGGCGCGGTCGCCCCCGGCCCGCGCGCCGCCGGGCGCGCACCCGCAGGAGCCCCGAACGACGAGGGAGCTGGGCACGACGTGCGTGATCGCGTCGACCTGACCGCCGCGGATCATCTCGTCGAGCAGCGCGACGGCTCGCCCGCCGACCTGCTCCACGTGCTGCGTCACGGTGGTGAGGCTGGGGTCCTGGTACTGCGCGGGTGCCGTGTCGTCGAAGCCGATGATCGCCTGGTCCCGGGGGAGGACGTAGCCGGCTTCCTGGAGCGTCGCCATGATCCCGATGGCGTTCAGGTCGTTGCCCGCGATGACGGCTGTGCTCGGTAGCCCGGCGGCGATCATGGCGCGTGCCGCGTCCCGCCCGCCCGAGACCATGCTGTTCCCGGTCGTGTAGAAGAGGTCCGCGCTCGCGATCAGCCCGTGGCTGGCGAGCGCCGCGCGGTAGGCGTCGTGGCGGTCGTGCAGGTCCGACTGGGCGTCCGAGCCGGCGAACGCGATATGCCGGTGCCCGTGGGCGACGAGGTGGGCGACGGCCTCGTAGATGCCGCCGCGGTTGTCGGGTGCGACCTGGGGCGCCCGCAGACCCGGGACGGTGTGGCTGAGGAGCACGACCGGCCGGCCTGTCGCGCTGAAGTCCTGGAGGGCGTCACCGGGGGCCGCGTTCGTGACGACGATGAGGCCGTCCATCCGCTCCCAGCCGACCTGCTCGACGACGTCCGGCACGCCGACGTAGTCGTCACCGAGTGCCGCGTCGAGGGTCTGGACCACGAGCGAACGTCCGCCGAGCGCGTTCGCGGCTTCGGCGATGCCGGCCAGGACTGCGCCGAAGTAGGGCCCGGAGACGAGCGGAACGAGCACGCCGTAGGTCCGTTCGTCCGGCACCGCGCCTCCCCTCGGTCCCTGGCCTGACCGCTGCCCGCCACATGACGCCTCCGTGCAGCGTCGTAGGCCCCCACGTGTCTGATCGGCTGCGGTGGGGGTCGACGTGAGGGATCTGGGCCGTGGTGACCGTTCTCACACCTTTCGACGCTCATGCCCACCCTTCGATGGTCATGCGCAGAGCGGGGGGTGTGCGCCGTTTGCTCCATTGGTGGTCGGAGGTGCACCGGGTCGGGCACCCACCCCGGGTATCCACGTCCGTTCCGCGCGCCCGAGGCGGCCGTCGCCGTCCGGCGGTCGCCCGTCGGCGAGGACGCTGCCGTCTCCGAGCGCGACGACGTACCGCACCTGTGGCGTGCCAGGTGGGCACGTGTCGGGTGGGCAGCTGTAGCGGGCGATGACGAGGTCTCGTCGATGGATCTCGTGATGATGGAACGAGCACGCGAGCGCGCCGTCGATCACTGTCGTGTCGCCGTGGTCGCGGTCCCACCACACGAGGTGGTGAACCTCGCACCATCGGGCCGGCGATGAGCACCCGGGCCAGAGGCAGCCCTTGTCGCGCGCCGCCACCGCGCGGCGCTGGCTGGGCGTGTGGGAGCGGGTGGTGCGCCCGACGTCCACCGGCTCCGAGCGCTCGTTCACCACAATCCGGGTCAGTTCGCAGTCGCAGAGGGCGCGGGCAGCCTCGGAGTCGGGCACAGGCGTGCCGTCCTCAAGGGCGACCGGCGGTGCCGTGGTCGACCGGGACTCTGACGTGGTGCGTTCCCGGAGCCCGCGCCACGCGGGAAGCGTCATGACGAGCGAGACGTGGGGACGCCGGCCCGAGGCGCCATCGGCGCGCGGCGAGTCCGCGAGGGCGGCGCCCGCCAGGGCGTCGAGGGCATCGGCGGCCCGCTGCTCGCGCGTGCGGGGGTCGTCCGGAGCGGGCTTGCCGGCGACGGCCTCCAGGGCCAGCGCAAGGCGATGGCCGGCGATCGGGTCGAGTCGCCCGGAGATCCGTGCGCCATGTCGAGTCTTGGTGAGCGTGAGGAAGCGGGCGGCGCGATCGTCCTGGTGCTGCGCCTCGGCAGCGGCGTGATCCACCTCGGCTGCCCATGCCGCGACGGCCTTCACGAACTGGCCGGCATCGACGCGCCGGGCCATCTCCACCAGGGTCGCGGTCCCGTTCGGCTCCGCGAGAGCGGCGCGGACGCTGGCAGGCGCCGTCGCGGCGAGTCGCGCCAGCACGTCGACGTGCTCGAGAGAGACCTCGCCCGCATCCACCGCCGCTCGGAGGGGTCCCATGGTCACGAGGGCGTCTCCGCGGCGAAGCTCGAGGATCGCTGCCCGCTGGCCCTCGTGCGTCGCCTTGGCGCGGACAGCCTCGTAGGAGCGCTCGCCGGACGCCCGCCAGAGGCCGGAGTCACGATCGGCGACCAGCAGCTGGGCCCGCGCGCTGATGAGTGCGGCGAGGGTGCGGTCGAGATCGACGATCACCGCAGCGCGATCGGACGGTCGCCAGCGCGTGGCGTGCGGAACGGCGGCGCGAACGGCTTCGGCCGCTCGGAGGAGGGCGCCGGAGTCGACCGGGCCGGAGGGCATGGACGCCTCGCGCAGGGTGCCGTCGTGCATCGGCTCCATCCCGCGGCCTCCCATCGGACTCGAACGTGTGTTTGAATAGTACACGTGACACGAAGAGTGCAGCAACCCATGGGGCCATCGGACACGCTGCGCGCGCGGACGCCTGGCGGGCGGTCCGTGAGGTGTGGGTGTCGAGTCGTCCACAGGCCGGAGCGTGCGGAGCGCGTGGCCCGCGCTCTCTCGGGCGGCCCTGCAGGTCGCGAGGTGGTATCTCCCGTACCGGCCTTGCTCGGCGCGAGGTCGTACCTCCTTTGCCGGCCTCGCGCGGCGCGAGGGCGTGCGCCGTTCGCCGGCTTCACCCGGCGCCCGGCGAGACGGGCTCCGCGTTCCCTCAGCGGGTGTCGCCTGGCGCCAGGAGCTGGCTCACTGCCGCAAACGCGTCGGGCTCGATGGCGTACCACGTCTCGCGGCCGTGGCGCTCGCGCACCAGGAACCCGGCGTCGTGCAGGACGCCGAGATGGTGCGTCACTGTCGGTTGCGCCACGACGAGGCGGTCGACGAGATCGCGGGTCACTGCCCGGCCGTCGGGCGACGCGCGGACCAGGCTGACGATCCGCAGGCGGACCGGGTCGGCCAGGACGCGCAGCGCGGCGGCCAGCTCCAGGGACTCTGCCTCTGGGAGCTCGCCCGCGAGGACGGGTGAGCAGCACAGGTCTCGCACGGCGATGGGTTCAGGCATCTTGCCCTCCGATCGATCAGCGTCTATCTTATCGACCGTCGTCAATACATCGACACTGATCGATATGTGGAGGATCTCATGACCGGACTGCTCGACCTCCTCGGAGCGGTGGCGGGCGACGTCGGAACGTCCGTCGCGCACAACTGGCCTTACCTCATGCTCGCCGTCGTCGTGGCGTCCCTGGTGCAGGTGTACGTCGGTGCCGACCACCTCGCCCGGTGGCTGCGGCGACGCACCGTGGTGGCCGTGCTCGCTGCCGTCGTCGTTGCCTCGCTGACTCCGTTCTGCTCGTGCGGGACCACCGCCGTCGTGCTCGGTGCGCTCGCCTCCGCGGTGCCGTGGGCCCCTGTGGTCGCGTTCATGGTGTCCTCGCCGTTGACGAGCCCGGAGGAGTACGTCCTCTCCACGGGCCTCTTCGGGTCGGGCTTTGCGACGACGTTCTTCGTCGCCGCCATCGTCATCGGGCTGGCCGCCGGCGCGGTCACGCACGTGCTCGAGCGCCGTGGGTGGCTGGTGGGTCAGGCGCGCATGGCCACCCCGCCCGACGCCGCTGCCGACGCCGCTGCCGACGCCGACGCCGACGCACCGAGGCTTGCAGCGGCCGTCGGTGGCTGCGCCTGCGACGCCCAGCCGCTCGCCGTCGGCGACAACCCCGCGATGGACGGGGGCGGACGGCAGGGCCTGGACCTGGTGGGTCCCGGGACCGGAGCCGCCGACGACACCCGCGTCGGCGTCGGCGGCGCGGCACTCTCCTCCGGCGGCGTCGCGGTCGCAGCACCGCCCGCCACGGACGCGGTGCGCCGCGCGCGCGACCTCCGGCTGCCCGCGCTCCGTGCCGCCCTGCTCGACAACGCGCGCAGGCTCGCCGTCTACTTCCTCGCGTTTGCCGCGCTCGGCTACCTCCTGATCGAGATGATCCCCACCCACGTGCTCACGACGTACCTGGGCGGTGGCTCGCTCTGGTCCGTGCCCCTCGCGGCAACGCTCGGCATCCCCGTCTACATCAGCAGCGATGCGTCGCTGCCCATGGTCGCCTCGCTCATGCACGGCGGGATGGGAGCTGGGCCGGCTCTCGCCTTCTTGATCACGGGGGCCGGCACGAGCGTCGGCGCCTTCTCCGGGATGCTCGTCATCGCACGATGGCGCGTGATCGCCCTGGTCGTGGGCTCGCTCTGGGTTGGCGCGGTGCTCGTCGGGTGGCTCGCTCCGCTGTGGCTCTGACGGGCGGCCGTGCCCGGCGCGCGGGGGCGCCGGGCCCCCGGGTCCACGTTCCCCGGGCCCACGGTCCCCCGGGCCCACGGTCCGGGGGCGCCGTCGGTGCCCTCGTCTAGGCTCGCCGAAGACGCCGCGCCGCCCCTGACGCGCGGCCCGCGGCGAGGTGAACGATGCGAGTGGCCCGGTTGCACGGTGTCGGCGACGTGCGCGTGGAGGCGGCACCCGATCCGGTCCCGGCCGATGGCGAGAGCCTCGTCCGCGTCACCGCCGTCGGGCTCTGCGGCTCCGACCTGCACTGGTTCGCCGAGGGTGCGATCGGCGACGCGTCGCTCAGCCGGCCGCTCGTCCTCGGCCACGAGTTCGCCGGCGTCGTCGCGGGCGGCCCGCTCGACGGGCAGCGCGTCGCGGTCGATCCGTCCGACTCCTGCGGCGCCTGCCCGCAGTGCCGCGAGGGCAACACCAACCTCTGCCCGTCGGTCAGGTTCGCCGGCCACGGCCGCAACGACGGCGGTCTGCGCGAGCTGATCGCCTGGCCCACGCGGCTCCTCCACCCGCTACCGGATGCGCTGTCCGACGCCGACGGCGCGATGCTCGAGCCGCTGGGCGTGGCGCTGCACGCCCTCGACCTCGCCCACCTGCGCGTCGGTGCCACCGTCGCCGTCGTCGGTTGTGGGCCGATCGGCCTGTGCGTCGCCCAGCTCGCCCGGGTCGCGGGGGCCGGCCGGGTCGTCGCGGTCGAGCCGCTCGCGCACCGCCGGGCCGCTGCCCTCGCGCTGGGCGCCGACGCCGCCGTTGCGCCGGAGGAGGCCGCCGATGCCGTCGCAACGGCGTCCGAGGGCCTGGGCGCCGACGTCGTCTTCGAGATGGCAGGGACGGACGACGCGGTCGGCCTCTCGGTCGAGCTCGCCCGGCCCGGGGCCCGCGTTCTGCTGGGCGGAATCCCCGAGCGGGACTCGACGACGTTCCCGGCATCCACGGCGCGTCGCAAGGGCCTCACGCTCGTCATGGTCCGGCGTATGCGCGAGATGTACCCCCGTACCACGGCCCTCGTGGCACGCGGCGCCGTGGACGTCCGCGCCCTGGTCAGCGACGCATTCCCGCTGGGCGACGCGGCCGCCGCGTTCGCCGCGGCGCACGCCCGGGGCGGTCTCAAGGTGATCGTGGAGCCGGGCGCATGAGCCTCGTCGTCGCCGTCGACTGCTCGACCACCGCGGCCAAGGCCATCGTGGTCGACGCCGCGGGGACGGTCTGCGCCGAGGCCTCGCGCGCTTTCGACACGCAGCAGCCGCAGGCGGCCTGGCATGAGCAGGACGCCGAGGACTGGTGGTCGGCCACGCGCGCCGCCGTCGCGGCCGCGGTCGCCCAGGTCGACGCCGCCGACGTCCGCGCCGTCTGCCTCACGCACCAGCGCGAGACGTTCGTGTGCCTCGACGGCGAGGGGCGGCCGCTGCGGCCGGCGATCCTCTGGCTCGACGGCCGCGCGCACGTCGAGATCGCCGAGCTCGGCACCGCCGCCGTGCACGGCCTGTCCGGCAAACCGCCGGACACCACTCCGGCGATCTACAAGCTCGCGTGGCTCGCCCGGCACGAGCCCGACGTGCTCGCCGCGGCGGCCCACGTCGTCGACGTGCACGGTTACCTTGCGTGGCGGCTCACCGGCCGGTGGGCGACCTCCACGGCGTCGGCGGACACGCTCGGCCTCCTCGACCTGCCCGGCCTCACGTGGTCGACGGAGCTGATGGCCCTCGCCGGCGTGCGCGCCGACCAGCTTCCCGACCTCGTCCCCGTCGGCGCGGCGATCGGGCTGCTCACCGACGACGCCGCAGCGCAGCTCGGTCTGCCGGCCCCCGTGCCGCTGGTCTCGGGCACGGGCGACGGTCAGGCGGCCGGCCTTGCGCTCGGTGCGACGGTCCCCGGCGTCGCCTACCTCAACCTCGGCACGTCGATGGTCATGGGCGTGCACGCCGACGGGTACGTCTGGGACCCCGCGTTCCGCACGCTCGCCGGCACGCGGGCGGGGGAGTACACGCTCGAGACGGTGCTGAACGCGGCCGCCTACCTGGCGGACTGGGCGCGGACCAGGTTCGGTGGGGAGCCCGCCCTCTCGCGGGAGGATCTGGAGGCTGCGGCGGCCGCCGTCGGGCCCGGCGCGGAGGGCCTGCTGACGCTGCCGTACTGGAACGCCGCGCAGACGCCGTACTGGGACCCGCTTGCGCGCGGCGCCGTCGTCGGCTGGCACGGCAGGCACACGCCGGCGCACCTGTACCGGTCGGTCATGGAGGGCGTCGCGTTCGAGCTGCGGCTGCACCTGGAGCGACTTGAGGCGGCCACCGGGCGTCCCGTGGAACACCTGCGGGCGGTGGGCGGCGGCGCGCGCAGCCCGCTCTGGGTGCAGGTCGTCGCCGACGTCACCGGCCGCACGGTGCGCGTGTGCTCGGCGGGCGAGGTGAGTGCTGCCGGTGCCGCGAGGCTCGCCCATGCGTACCTCGCGGGCGAGCCTGCCGGTGGGGTGCCGCTCGACCCGCCGGGCGTCGACGTCGTGCCCGACGCCGCGACGCGCCCCACGTACGACCGCCTGTACGGCGCGTACTCGGGGCTCTACCCCGCGCTGCGCGCGACGTTCGCCGCTCTCGCCGACCGCTGACGCCGCCCGGCGGCCGCCTCACCCCGGCGTGGGTGAGGCGGGGAGAGTTAGCGCGCCCGACGGCGGCTAACCCTCCCAGCCTCCTGGCTCGGCGGCTTCGCCGTCCCGGCGCGAGGCGGGGCTGGGCGGGGCGGGGCTGGGCGGGGCGGGGCGAGGCTGGGAGAGTTAGCGCGCCCGACAGCGGCTAACCCTCCCAGCCTCCTGGCTCGGCGGCTTCGCCGTCCCGGCGCGGGGCTGGGCGGGGCGAGGTTGGGCGGGGCGAGGCTGGGCGGGGTGAGGCGGGGAGAGTTAGCGCGCCCGACGGCGGCTAACCCTCCCAGCCTCCCGCGGGTCGCTGGAGTGAGATCCGGCGCACCGGCGCACCGGTGGCTCAGTGGCCGGCGCTGCGGCGGCTGGTGGCTCAGTGGTCGGCGGGTCGGCCCTTCGGGCCCTTGTCCAGCGCGATGCGCAGCGGGCGCCCCGCCACGCGCGCCCCCGAGATCCGCCGGAACGCCTCCGGGCTCAGGTCCCCGGCGATCTCGATGAGGCTGAACGACGGGAAGATGTCGATCTTGCCGAGGTCGGCGCCCCGCAGGCCGCCCTCCCTGGTGATCGCGCCGACGATGTGCTCCGGACGAGCCCCGTGCGAGTGCCCGACGGCGACCCGGTAGCGCGTCCCGGCGACCCGCCGGCTCGCGCGCCGCCGCGGCTCCTCCGCGAAGCCGACGCGGCCCTCGTCGGACCGCACGCCACGCGCCGCCTGCAGGGGCGTCGCCATGATGTCCTCGGCCGGCGCGCCGTTGTCGCCGACGGCCAGCGCGGCGAGCACCGCGGCGAGCTCCATGGGGTCGATCCCCGTCGCCGCGACGTGCTCGGCGACGGCTGTCCGGAAGGTGTCGAGCCGCGCGGCCGCCTGACGTTCGGGCGTCTTGGCGAGCATGGTCCGCACACGGTGCGCCGCGACGTCGGCCGCGGTGGGGATGGGCACCTCGATGAGCCGCTGGCGGGTCGTGTGCTCGATGGCGCGCAGCCGGCCACGCTCGTTCGGCGTGACGAACGTGATGGCCTCGCCTGTGCGGCCGGCACGGCCCGTGCGACCGACGCGGTGCACGTAGGCCTCGGGCTCGGTCGGCACGTCGAAGTTCACGACCAGGCCGATCCGGTCGACGTCGAGGCCGCGCGCCGCGACGTCCGTCGCCACGAGCACGTCCAGCTGGCCCGACTTCAGCCGCTCGACGATCCGCTCCCGGTCCTTCTGGGCGACGTCACCGGAGATGGTCGCGGCCGAGACGCCGCGCGCGACGAGCGCGCTGCCGACCTCCTCGGCCGCACCACGGGTGCGCGTGAAGACGATGGCGGCGTCGGCGTCGGTGCCGGCGAGCACGCGGCTGAGCGCCTCGAGCTTCTGGCGCTGCGGCACGACGGCGTACGTCTGGCGCGTGTTCTCGACCGTCGAGGCCTGGCGTGTCACCGAGACGCGGGCCGGGTCCTTGAGGTGGCGCGCGGCGACGGCCTGGATGGCCGCGGGCATCGTGGCGGAGAACAGCGCCACCTGGCGGCCGGGCGGAGTGTCCGCGGCGATGCGCTCGACGTCCTCGGCGAAGCCCATCCGCAGCATCTCGTCGGCCTCGTCGAGGACGAGGAACCGGACGCCGTCGAGGTGCAGCGTGCCGCGGTCGAGGTGGTCGATGACGCGCCCCGGCGTGCCCACGACCACCTGCGCGCCGCCGGCCAGCGCCCGCTGCTGGGGAAGGAAGGGCGCACCGCCGTACACGGCGACCACGCGCAGGCCGTGCACATGCACGGCGAAGGACTGGAGCGCCTCCGCGACCTGGAGCGCGAGCTCGCGCGTCGGCGTCAGGACGATCGCCTGCACGCCGCCAGTCGCGGCGTCGACGCTCGCCAGCAGCGGGAGCCCGAAAGCTGCCGTCTTGCCGGTACCCGTCTGTGCGACGCCGGTCATGTCCCGTCCGGCGAGCAGCGGCGGGATGGCCTCCGCCTGGATGGGGGTGGGGCGCACGAAGCCCAGGTCGAGCACGGCGCGGAGCAGGGGCTCCGGGAGGCCGAGGTCGATGAGGTCGACGTCCTCGGTGTCGAGGGCGCGCGCGGTCGTGTCAGAAGTCATAGGTGTGCTGTCCGGATCCTTCGGGGGAGCGCGACGGCGGCGCCGTCAGTCGCGGTCCCGAACAGCCGCACCGGTCCAGCCGGTGCCACACGCGCCGTTGCGGCGCCACAGGGGAGTGCGACGTACTCCTGGTTGCGCGGGCCAGTCTACCCGCACGTGGGATGACCGCCGGGCGCCGGTGCGAACACAGCGTCCGGGCCGGCCGCTGTGACGGCGGCGGCACGTGCCTCGCCCGTCGCGCCGAGCACCACGCGCAGACCGAGCTTGGCGAGGGTGTTCTGCATCGGCGGCCCCATGTGGCCGGTGACGACGACCTCGACGTCGTTCTCGCGGAGGAATCGCACGATGCGCCCGTGGTGGGAGCCCTCGGGCCCCTCGTCGTGGAGCACGTCCCAGCGCACGTCCTCGACGCGCCAGCCGGTCACCGCCCCGTCGACGACAGTGGCGATCGCCATGCTCCGCGCGCGGCCGTAGCCGCCGCCCACCTGGTCGCCCTCGACGTTCACGCACACGATCATCGGACCGCTCCTTTTCTCGACGCCCTGACCGTACGCCGCCGGGCGAATGCCGCCCTGGGACTCCCGGGCCGCCACGCGACGGCGGCCGGAGGCTGGGAGGGTTACCGCGCCGTCCGCCACGTAACCCTCCCAGCTTGCGGCGCGGACGGGCGCGGGCGCGGGCGGGGCGCGGGGCGGAGCGCGGGTGGGAGCGGGCGCGGGGCGCGGCGCGGGGCGCGGCGCGGGGCGCGGGGCGGAGCGCGGGTGGGAGCGGGTGCGGAGCGGGCGCGGGGCGCGGGCGGGGCGCGGGCGGGGCGCGCGCGGGGCGCGGGGCGGGGCGGGGCGGGGCGGGGGTGCGGGGGGTGCGCCGCGCGTGAGGCGTTCGGACATTCGGGACCATCGACCCCCGCGGCGGCGGGGGCAGGCTCCAGAGAATGGGGAGTCCTGGGCAGCACCGCCGCTCCCCGCCGGTGCCCCCGCGTGCTCGACGACGGAAGGTACGGCGCCATGGCGTACGCGCACCTGCTGGCTCCCGGACGGTTCGGCACTCTCGAGCTGCCCAACCGGATCGTGATGCCCCCCCTGCGCACCCGCCTCACCCATCCCGACGGAACACCGGGCTCGCGTGAGCGGGCCTTCTTCGTGACCCGGGTGCGGGGCGGCGTCGGGCTGGTCATGCTCGGTTCGCTGCTGGTGGCGACGGAGTTCGAGCCCGTGCAGGGCGGGACGGCGCGCATCGACACCGACTTCTTCGTGCCGCACCTGAAGTACCTGACGGACGGCGTGCACGACGCCGGGGGCCGCATCGCCGCGCAGCTCACCCTCGGCGCGGGCCGGGCGGGTGCGCCCGAACCCGGGCGGCAGGCGCCCGTCTCGGCGTCGGACAACTCGTGGGTCGCCAGCCCGGTCGTGACGTGCCGCACGCTCACCACGGAGGACATCGGCCTCCTCGTGTCGCGGTTCCGTGACGCCGCCGAGCGCGCCGCAGCCGCCGGATTCGACGCCATCGACGTGCACGCGCGCATCGGGCACCTCGTCGACCAGTTCCTCTCGCCGGTGTGGAACCGGCGGCTCGACGCATACGGCGGCAGCCTGGAGAACCGCACGAGGCTCGCGGTCGAGCTGGTCCAGGCGGCGAAGGCGGGCGCGCCCGACCTGCCCGTGAGCGTGCGTCTGAGCCTCGAGCACCACATCCCGGGCGGTCGGACGCTCGAGGAGTCGATCGACGTCGCGCGCATCCTGCAGGCGGCGGGCGTGGACGTGCTGATCGCCGACGCCGGGGCCGCCGAGGCCATGCACCGCGCCGTGCCGCCGATGTACCTGGGCGACGCCCCGTCGCTGGCGGCCGCGGCCGCGGTGCGCCGGTCGCTCATCATCCCGGTCATGGCCACGGGCTCGATCACTGCCGACGCCGCCGAGAAGGCGCTGGCCGACGGCGACATCGACCTCGTCGGCATGGCCCGCGCGCTCATCGCCGACCCGGAGCTGCCGCGCCGCCTCGCCGCCGACCAGCCGTGGCTGGTCCGTCCCTGCGCGCGCTGCAACATCTGCATGGGCCTCGTCAGCTCCGGTGAGCCGCTCGGCTGCGCCGTCAACGCCCAGGCGGGCCAGGAGATCGACCGGCCCCTCGTGCGGGCGCAGCGGACCAAGCGCGTGGTCGTCGTCGGCGGCGGCCCTGCGGGTCTCGAGGCGGCGCGCGTGGCAGCCCGTCGCGGGCACTCCGTCGACCTGTACGAGAAGGGCGGCCAGCTGGGCGGCACGCTCGCGTCGTCGGTCACGGCGACCGTGAAGAAGGACCTGCGGGCGATCGTCGACTGGTGGGGTGGTCAGATGCGTGCGCTCGGCGTGACGGTCCACCTGGAGCGCGAGCTGCACTCGGGCTCGCCCGTGCTGGCCGACGCCGACGAGGTGGTCATCGCCACGGGTGGGCTGCCCGTGCACCCCATGGGGGTCTCCGGTCTCGACCGGCCGACCGTCGTCGAGGTGCAGGACTTGGTGGCCGCACGGGTGGGACAGCGTGTGGTCGTGGCAGGTGGCGGGTCCTCCGGCGCTGACGTCGCGCTCGAGCTCGCGTTGGCCGGCCACGAGGTGACCCTGGTCGAGCGGCGGGACGAGATCGCGCGTGACCTCGTCGAGATGACGCGGACGGCGCTGCTGCGCACGCTCATGGAGGCGGGTGTGACGGTGCTGACCGGGCGCACGATCCGCGCGATTGACGACGACGGCGTCCTCGCGGACGGGCCCGAGGGGCGTCTCCGGATCCCGGCAGACACAGTGGTGACGGCGTTCGGCGTCCGGCCCAACACGGCGCTCGTCGGGCGCGGCGAGCTCGAGGACCCGCGCGTCCATGTCATCGGCGACTGCGTCGAGCCGGGCGATGTCGCGGAGGCCGTGCACGCGGCGTTCGTCACGGCGGCGGCCCTCTGACGGGCTCGGCCCGGGCCGTCGATCGACCGTTGGATGGCCGCGCCTCTGCCGCTGAGGCCGGGGCTATGCTCGCGCCGACCTTCCTCATCCCGACCCCAAGGACGGCGTCGTGAGCACTGACTCCACCCCCGTTGTCGGCCGGTCCACGGAGCCTCTGGGCGTGGCCGTGCCCTCAACGGTTCCCACCCACTGGTACAACCTCGGCGCCGACCTGCCGGAGCCCGTGCCGCCGCACCTGCACCCGGGGACGAGGGAGCCGCTCGGTCCGGAGGACCTGGCGCCGCTGTTCCCGATGGGCCTGATCATGCAGGAGGTCGCGACCGAGCGGTACGTCGAGATCCCGCAGACCGTCCGGGAGATCTACGCGCTGTGGCGGCCGGCGCCCCTGATCCGGGCGCACCGGCTGGAGCGGGTGCTGGGCACGAAGGCGCGCGTCTACTACAAGTACGAGGGCGTCAGCCCGGCCGGCTCGCACAAGCCGAACACCGCCGTCCCGCAGGCGTACTACAACGCCATCGAGGGCATCACGCGGCTCACGACCGAGACGGGCGCCGGACAGTGGGGCGCGTCGCTGTCGATGGCGTGTTCGCTCCTCGGCCTGACCTGTGAGGTGTGGCAGGTCCGGTCGTCGTACGACGCCAAGCCGTACCGCCGCTACCAGATGGAGGCGTACGGCAGCGTGTGCCACTCGTCCCCGTCGGAGCTGACCGAGGCCGGGCGTGCGATGCGCGCGACCGACCCGGACACCACGGGCTCGCTCGGCATGGCGATCTCCGAGGCCGTCGAGGTCGCGGCGCAGGACCCGCTGGCCCACTACGCGCTCGGCTCGGTGCTCAACCACGTGATGCTGCACCAGACCGTCATCGGCCAGGAGGTGCTCACGCAGCTCGCCGCGGTGGGGGAGAAGCAGGCGGATATCGCGTTCGGCTGCGCGGGCGGCGGGTCGAACCTCGCCGGCCTGACCTTCCCGCTGATCGGCCAGAACCTGCGGGAGGGCACGACGACGCGTGTGGTCGCGTGCGAGCCGGCTGCTTGCCCGTCGCTGACCCAGGGCGAGTACCGGTACGACCACGGCGACGTCGCGGGCCTGACCCCGCTGATGAAGATGCACACGCTCGGCAAGGACTTCGTCCCTGCGCCGATCCACGCCGGCGGCCTGCGCTACCACGGCATGTCGCCGATGGTGTCGCACGCGGTGAACCTGGGGCTGATCGACGCGATCGCGATCGAGCAGGACGACGCGTTCGCCGCAGGTGTCGAGTTCGCGCGTGCCGAGGGCATCATCCCGGCGCCGGAGTCCACGCACGCCGTGGCGGGGGCGATGAACTACCTGCGCACCGAGGCGGCCGACGGCGAGGTCGTCGTCATCGGGCTCTCGGGCAACGGCGTCCTGGACCTGCCGTCCTACGCGGCCTACGTCTGATCCGCTTCGCCGAGGGCCCGCTCCGCACGTCGGGGCGGGCCCTCGGCATCGGTGCCCGGGCTCGCCTATCGTCTCGACCCATGAGCGCATCGAAGGTCCTGTTCATCGGCGGCAACGGCGTCATCAGCTCCGCGTGCACGCCCCTGGCTGTCGAGCGGGGCGTCGAGCTCACGATGCTCACGCGCGGCTCGACGACGCATCGCCCGGTGCCCGACGGCGTCCGGCAGCTCCGCGCGGACGTGCGTGACCCGCAGTCGGTGCGGGCGGCGCTCGGCGACGAGGAGTTCGACGCCGTCGTCGACTGGGTCGCTTTCACGCCCGAGCACGTCGCGGCCGATGTCGAGCTGTTCCGCGGGCGCACCGGTCAGTACGTGTTCATCAGCTCGGCATCGGCCTATCAGACGCCGCCGTCGCGGCTGCCGGTGACGGAGTCGACGCCGCTGCGCAACCCGTTCTGGGAGTACTCGCGCAACAAGATCGCGTGCGAGGACCTGCTGGTGCGGGCCTACCGTGAGGAGGGTTTCCCGGCGACCGTGATCCGGCCGTCGCACACGTACGACCGCACGCTCGTGCCGCTCGACGGCGGCTGGACGCCGGTGGAGCGCATGCGGCAGGGCAAGGAGATCGTGATCCACGGCGACGGTACGTCGCTGTGGACGCTGACCCACCACACCGACTTCGCGCGCGGGCTCGTGCCGCTGCTGGGCAACCCGCGGACCGTCGGCGAGGCTTTCCACATCACCGGCGACGACGTGCTGACCTGGGATCAGATCGCGCGGGCGCTCGCGGCGGCGGCCGGCGTCGAGGCTCGGATCGTGCACGTGCCGTCCGACGTGCTGGCCGCCGAGGACCCGGAGCTGGGCGCCGGGCTGCTCGGGGACAAGGCGCACTCGATGGTGTTCGACACGAGCAAGCTGCGCGCCCTGGTGCCGGACTTCGCAACCACCGTGCGCTTCGAGCAGGGTGCGCGAGAGATCGTCGACTGGTACGACGCCGACCCGGCGCGGCGCGTCGTCGACGCCGGGTTCGACGCGCTCAGCGACCGGATGGTGGAGCGCTTCCGCGTTCGGTGAGGCCCCGCGCCGCGCTGACTCGGAGGCTGTCGGACAGTGCGAGGACCTCGTCGCGCAGGGCCGCCGGGGTGATCACCTCGAAGTCCCAGCCGAGCCCGGCCAGCATGCGGGCCATGCCGTCGAGGTGCTCGGCGCGGGTCTCGAGGAGCACGCCGTCGACGTGTTCGCTCAGCCGTCCCACGCTCCGGGGCAGTCGCTCGCCCGCGTCCGCAAGGGTGGTCCGCAGCACGACGGAGACCTCGTGCGACCACCCGACCGCCGCGATGCCCGAGACGACCTGCGTCGTGGCGTCGAAGTCGGCGGGCACGACGTAGGTGCCGTCGCCCTGCCTGACGGAGGCGATGCGGTCCAGGCGGAGGGTCCGCACGTCATCACGGTCGTGGTCGTGTCCGGTGACGTACCACCGGCCGGAGTGGAAGACCACGCCGTAGACATCGAGGCTCACGCTGCGACTCCCGGCCGTCCCAGGCGGTGTACGCGATCACGGTGGTGCGCCGCGCTTGTGCAGCCGCGGCGAGGCTGAGCAGCGTGTCGGCGCCGGCGGGCGCAGGTGCGCGCACCGGGGCAGTGAACTGTGCGGTCGACAGGAGGCTGTCGAGCCGCCGACTCAGGGCCTGTGGCAGGACGCGCGACACCTTGGCCAGTGCGCTCGCCGTCGCTGCGCGGTCGGTGGTGGCAAGCCCCGCGTGCTCCGCGGTCCGCAGGCCCAGGACGACGGCGACGGCTTCGTCGTCGGTCAGCATCAGCGGCGGCAGCTTGTAGCCCGGCGAGAGTCGGTAGCCGCCGTACCTGCCTCGCCGCGCCTGGACGGGGATGCCAAGGTCGGCGAGGTGCTCGGCGTAGCGCCGGACGGTGCGCTCGTCGACCCCGAGCCGAGCAGCGAGATCACCGACGGTGCGTTGTCCGCCCGCCTGGAGCAGCTCCAGCATGGCCAGCACGCGGGCGGTCGGGCGGGTCAACGGCCCTCCTCGGCGCGGCTCGGAAAGAAGTGCGAAGGAGATTCCGCATACCGGGCGGAGTTTGTCCGCAATCCAGCCTAGCGTCGTCGCCGTGAACACCTCCACCTACGTCCTCGTCCCCGGCTTCTGGCTCGGCGCCCGGGTCTGGCGCCCCGTCGCCGAGTCGCTGCGTGAGCGCGGCCACGTCGTGCACGCCGTCGACCTGACAGGCATGGGCGAGCGCGCCCACCTCGCCTCGCCCGAGACGGACCTGACCACCCACATCGACGACGTCGTCCGCCTGCTCGAGGAGCAGGACCTGCACGATGTCGTGCTCGTCGGCCACAGCTACGGCGCCCTCGTGACGACCGGCGTGGCGGACCGCGTGCCTGAGCGCGTCGCGCGCCTGGTCTACGTCGACTCGGGCCCCCTGCCGG
The DNA here is from genome assembly GCA_963807045.1 of uncultured Actinomycetota bacterium. Taxonomy (GTDB): domain Bacteria; phylum Actinomycetota; class Actinomycetes; order Actinomycetales; family Cellulomonadaceae; genus Actinotalea. The sequence goes on from CAWDZL010000002.1 coordinate 2,427,458, forward strand.
ACGGCGTGGCACAGGCCGACTTCGGGGGACCCGACGCGCGCGCGGCCAACGAGGAACTGGTCGCGACGCAGGGCCAGGGCTGGCAGCTCCCGCCGCCGCCCTGGGCTGTGCTCGCCGCGGAGGTGCCCGAGGTCGACGACGCTGCCGTCGCCGCGCTGGTCGAAGGCTCGCAGCCGCAGCCCTGGCGCACCGCCACCCAGCCGGTCGCGCTCACCGGCGCCTGGGAGCGGCTGCCACGGACGGGCGTGCTGTGCACCTTCAGCGTCGAACAGCTGCAACAGATGGCGCCGCACGCACCCGTGATCGCGCCCATGGTCGACGGCGACTGGACCTACGTCGAGCTTCCGACGTGGCACTGGCCGATGGTGAGTCGGCCGGCGGAGCTTGCCGCGATGCTGGAGCCGGTCAGCTGCTGGCTAGAGCGCCGCGAGCTCGCGCTCCAGGTCGTCCAGGCCCAGCGCGCCGAGCGACAGTGCGGCGGTGTGCCACGCCCGCAGGTCGAACGCCTCCCCGGCGGCCTCGCGACGCCGTCGGGCGGCGTCCCGGCCGGCCAGCCACGCTCGCTCACCGAGCTTGTAGCTGATCGCCTGGCCCGGCCACCCGAGGTAGCGCACGATCTCGGACTCGACGAAGGCGGCCGGTGAGCCGCTGCGAGCGGCGAAGAACTCCTGGCCGAGCGCGGCGTCCCACCGCTCGCCCGGGTGGAAGGCCGACGACGCCGGGATGGTGAGCCCCAGGTGCATGCCGATGTCGATGACCACGCGGACGGCGCGCATCCGCTGGCTGTCGAGGTAGCCGAGGCGGTCGCCGGGGTCGGCCAGGTACCCGAGCTCGTCGACGAGGCGCTCGGCGTACAGGGCCCAGCCCTCCGTCGTCGCCGAGACCGACCCGACGCTCACCTGGAACCGCGAGAGCTCCTTGGCCCGGTACGCCCACTGCGCGAGCTGCAGGTGATGGCCGGGGACGCCCTCGTGGTACCAGGTGCTGACGAGGTCCCAGCGCGGGAACCGGGTGCGGCCGAGCGTCGGCAGCCAGGTGCGGCCGGGTCGTGCGAAGTCCAGCGAGGGGCGCGTGTAGTACGCGGCGGCGGCGGATCCGGGCGGCGCGATCATCGCCTCGACGCGCTTCACGGGCTCGGCGATCGTGAAGGCGGTGCCGTCGAGCTCGGCGATCGCGCGGTCCATCATCGCCTGCAGCCAGGCGCGCACCTCGTCGACGCCCTCGATCGCCGGCCCGTGCTCCTCGAGCCAGGCGAGTGCCTCGGCGGGCGTCGCCCCCGGTCGCACCCGGCCGGCCTCGGCGACCATCTCCGCCTCGATGCGCGCGAGCTCGCCCCAGCCCCACTCGTACGCCTCGAGCGGGTCGACGTCCGCGCCGGTGAACCGCTTGGCGCCCAGCAGGTAGCGGTCCCGCCCGACGCCGTCGGGCACGTCCGCGACGGCCGGCAGGTAGGTCCCGGCGACCCAGCCGCGCAGGTCCGCGACCGCAGCTGCGGCGCCGTCGGCCGCGGCTGCGAGGTCGGCGCCGAGCGACGTCGGCAGGTCGATGCCCGCGTCCCGGACGAACCCGGCGTGCCAGCCGGGCGCCCCGTCCCGCGGGAGCCACGCGCCGAGCTGCTCGACGACCGCGGCCGCCTGCCGGGGCGCGCAGCGCGGCCCGCGCGCCAGGCCCGCCTCGAGCGTGCGGCGGTAGGAGGCGGCGGCGTCGGGCACCCGGGTCATCCGCCGTGCGACGACCGCCCAGTCCTCGGGCGTTGCCGTCGGCATCATCAGGAAGATCGACTGCAGCTCCTGCAGCGGGGAGCCGATGGGCCGCAGCGTCGCCAGGTCCTCACCGGCGTCGTGGCTGGCGAGCATCGTGGAGAGCCGCTCGCGCAGCAGGGTGGCGCAGCGGCGGTCGTCGTCGTCGGCCACGACGGCGCCGTCGAGGCGGGTCAGGACGTCGCGCGCCGCGGCCGCCTGGGTGTCGAGGCCGTCGGGGGAGAGGTCGGGCATCCGGTCGTCCCCGGGCCGGATCCCGAGGCCCGTGGCGACGGACGGGTCGAGGTCGGCGAGCGTCTCGACCCAGTTGTTGGCGAGCTGGCGCGCGGTGGGTGCGGTCACCCCGGCACCGTAACGCGCGGACGTCCCGTCGCGCCGTGCCGCCCCGCGTCGTGCCGCCCTGTCGCCGCGCCGCGTCGTCGTGCCTACCGTGGCCGGGTGGGCGGAATAGGAACGGGCGCGACGGCGTTCTGGCGGACAAGATGATTGACCCTTCAACCATCAATGAGCCAGACAGGAGCAGTCCAGTGATGCAGTTCGGCGTCTTCTCGGTCAGCGACATCACGCGCGACCCCACCACCGGCCGCATCCCGACCGAGCACGAGCGCATCCGTGCCGCCGTCGCGATCGCGAAGAAGGCCGAGGAGGTCGGGCTCGACGTCTTCGCCCTCGGCGAGCACCACAACCCGCCGTTCTTCTCCTCGTCCCCCACGACGACGCTCGCCTACATCGCCGCGCAGACCGAGCGCATCGTCCTGTCCACGGCCACGACGCTCATCACCACGAACGACCCGGTGAAGATCGCCGAGGACTACGCGATGCTGCAGCACCTCGCCGAGGGCCGGAACGACCTCATGCTCGGCCGCGGCAACACCGGCCCGGTCTACCCGTGGTTCGGCCAGGACATCCGCAACGGCATCGCGCTCGCCGTCGAAAACTACGCCCTGCTGCACCGGCTGTGGCGCGAGGACGTCGTCGACTGGTCCGGCAAGTTCCGCACCCCGCTGCAGTCGTTCACCTCCACGCCGCGCCCGCTCGACGGCGTCCCGCCGTTCGTGTGGCACGGCTCGATCCGCTCGCCGCAGATCGCCGAGCAGGCCGCCTTCTACGGCGACGGCTTCTTCCACAACAACATCTTCTGGAACATCGAGCACACCGAGCAGATGGTGCGCCTGTACCGGGAGCGCTACGAGCACCACGGCCACGGCAGCGCCGACCAGGCGATCGTCGGCCTCGGCGGCCAGGTCTTCATGCGGCCGAACAGCCAGGACGCCGTCCGCGAGTTCCGGCCCTACTTCGACGTCGCGCCCGTGTACGGCAACGGCCCGTCGCTGGAGGAGTTCACCGAGCTCACCCCGCTGACCGTCGGCAGCCCGCAGCAGGTCATCGACCGGTACGCCGGGATGCGCGAGCACGTCGGCGACTACCAGCGCCAGCTCTTCCTCATGGACCATGCCGGCCTGCCGCTGGAGACCGTCCTGGAGCAGGTCGAGATCCTCGGTACCGAGGTGGTTCCCGTGCTGCGCCGCGAGCTCGCCGACGGCCGGCCCGCGCACGTCCCCGACGCCCCGACCCATGCCTCGCTCGTGGCGACGGCCGGCGGCCCGCAGGATGCCACGGTCTACGCCGACGCCGACGGTGTCACCGGTCGCTCCCCGGAGGCGCAGCGGGCATGAACAGCGAGCGCACCAACAGCGAGCGCACCAACAGCGAGCGCACCATCGCCGTCGTGAGCGCGGGCCTGCGCGACCCGTCGTCCACCCGCCTCCTGGCCGACCGCCTCGGGGAGGCGACGGTCCGCGCACTGGCGGGGCGCGGCGTCGTCGGGCAGGTCGTGACGGTCGATCTGCGGCCCGTCGCCGCGGACATGACGACGGCGCTGCTCACCGGCGTGACGTCCCCGGCCCTGCGCGCGGCGGCCGACGCCGTCACCGGTGCCGACGGCGTCGTGGCGGTGTCGCCGATCTTCAGCGGTTCCTACAACGGCCTGTTCAAGACGTTCTTCGACCTCCTCGACGAGGGCACGCTGGACGGGATGCCGGTGCTGCTCGGTGCCACCGCCGGCACGGCGCGGCACTCGCTCGCCATCGAGCACGCGCTGCGGCCGCTGTTCGCCTACCTCGGCGCCTTCGCGGTCCCGACCGCGGTGTTCGCCGCGACGGACGACTTCGGCAGCTCCGATGGGGTCCGGTCCGACGACGCCGTGGCGCCGCTCGCGGACCGTGTCGCCCGGGCGGGGGCCGAGTTGGCCGAGCTCGTCGCGGCCCGTCAGCCGCGCGTCGCACCCGACCCCTTTGCGCTCACCGAGAGCTTCGAGGACCTGCTGCGGGGCGGCCTCTGACGCCGTCCGCACCGTGCGGTGGACGGGTAGCGCGCCGGGTGCCCTACCGTGGGGCCGTCAATCCCCAAGGAGGACCCCCATGAGCTACGCCCAGCCGCCGTACCCCCCGCAGGCCTACGCAACCGCCGTCGGCCCGGTGAGCCCCTGCAGCCGCACCGTCGCCGCGCTCCTCGCGTTCTTCCTCGGCGTGTTCGGCGTCCACCGCTTCTACGTCGGCAAGGTGGGCACCGGCGTCCTCCAGCTGCTGACCGCGGGCGGCCTCGGCATCTGGACCCTCGTCGACTTCATCGTGATCCTCGTCGGCGGGTTCCGGGACAAGAACGGGCTCCTGCTCCAGCGCTGGTGAGGTGCCGCCGGGTCGCCGGTGTGCCGCCGTCGGGTGCGTGTCGGACCCGGGTGGCACCCTGGCGATCATGGTCACCTCAGGCAGCACCTCAGCCGACGCCGCGCACGTCACGTCGGGCAGCGCGGCGGGCGGACCGGCGGGGTTCCTGCGACAGGGGTCCGTCACCGACCTCGGGCCGCACGCCGCAGCGGTCCGTGCGCTGGGTGGTGCGGACCTGCCGCCGCACGACGCCGTCGCGGCGCTGGTCGGGGCGGTGCAGGGCCTGCTCGTCCACGTGTTCTGGGCGGGGCGGTACGGCCTCGAGCTGACGCCCGAGCGGCAGTCCGAGGTGCAGCTGCGCACCGTGCGCGCGATCCTCGACCGCGCGCTCGAGCTGGACCCGGCGCCGCTCGGGGTGGCCCGCCCGGTCGACCGGCGCGTGGTCGGCAACTGCCGCGACCACACGGTGCTCCTGACGGCACTGCTCCGCGCTCACGGCGTCCCGGCGCGGGCGCGGTGCGGGTTCGCCACGTACTTCGTGCCGGGCCACTACGAGGACCACTGGGTGTGCGAGTGGTGGGACGCCGTCGCGAGGCGCTGGGTGCTCACCGACCCGCAGCTCGACGCTCTCCAGCGTGACGTGCTGGACCCGGACTTCGACCCGCTCGACACCCCGCGCGACAGGTTCGTGGTGGCGGGGGAGGCGTGGCGGCTGTGCCGCGCGGGTGAGGCCGACCCGCAGGACTTCGGCATCCAGGACATGGCGGGCCTGCCGTTCGTGCTCGGCGACCTGGTGCGGGACGTCCTTGCGCTCACGGGCGAGGAGATCCTGCCGTGGGACGGTCGCGCGCTCATGGTGCCGCTGGAGGCCGAGGTGCCGGAGGCCGACCTGCCGCTGCTCGACCGGCTCGCCGAGCTTCTCCGTGGCGTGCGGGGCCGACGGCGCCGCTGACGGCGCGGCGGATGGTGCGGCGGATGGTGCCGCTGACGGCGGGGTCGCGTGGCAGGAGCTGGCGGCGGCCGTCGCGGCGGAGCCGCGCCTGCACGGGTGACCTCGGGCCCGCTCGTTGATCAGATTGACCCGCGTCAGGCCTCCCGCGGGGGGCGACGCGGTGGGACGCTTCTGCCAACGTGGGCGTGACCGACCCGAAGGGGATGGCGTCATGACTGTGCGTACCGGCCTGAGGCAGGTCATCGAGGAGCACCTGAAGCCGCAGCGCGTTCCGGCCGGCTCGCGCTGCGGGAGGTGCCCGGTACGGGTGGGGCCGCAGCGGTGGTGATCAGCCGGCTGGTGCGCGTGGAGCTGACGCTCACCGACGGCGTGCTCGAGGGGTACGTGCGCTCGGGGCCGCTCGAGGACCTGCCGGCGGTGCCGCTCGACGCCGCGATCGGCGTGTTCGGGCTCCGCGTACCGGATGGCCGTGACCACACCGCGCTGCTGCTCGGCCTGGTCGACGACCTCGAGCGGCTCGAGGACGCGGCGCAGACCCGTGAGAGGCTGGCTGCTGCTGCTCGAACGGTCCGACCTCGAGGTTGCCGCCGGCCGTTAGCCCGCCGGAGCGTCCTCAGGCGCCCTCGGCGGCCTCCGCGAGCTCCATCCAGCGCTCCTCGATCTCGGCGACCTCGGCCTGCAACGCGGCATGCCGCTCGCCGAGGGCCACGAGCCCGACGTGGTCGGTCGGGTCGTGCTCGGCCATCGCCCGCTCCGCGTCGGCCACCTGGGCGGTCGCCTTCGCGAGGCGGCGCTCGACGGCAGCGAGCTCCTTGCGCGCGGCGCGCAGGTCCGCGGCGGACAGGCCGGCGCCGTCCGGTCCGGCGGTCCCGGTGCTCGTCGTGCCTGCCCCGCCCGCCCCAGCGGCTCCGGCGGCGGACGCGGCGTCGGCCCGGGCGGCGGCGCGACCGCTCGGCGCGACGCCGTGCGCGAGGAGGCGCAGGTACTCGTCGACGCCGCCGGGCACGTGCCGCAGGTGCCCGTCGACGAGGGCGTACTGCTGGTCGGTGACGCGCTCCATCAGGTACCGGTCGTGCGAGATGACGACGAGCGTGCCGGGCCAGGAGTCCAGGAGGTCCTCGAGCGCCGCGAGCATGTCGGTGTCCAGGTCGTTGTCGGCTCGTCGAGGATGAGCACGTTGGGCTCGTCGAGGAGGATGAGCATCAGCTGCAGGCGTCGGCGCTGGCCGCCGGAGAGGTCGGCCACCGGCGTCGAGAGCTGGGCGTTGGTGAAGCCGAGGCGCTCGAGCAGCTGGCCGGGCGTCAGCTCCTTGTCCGCCGAACTGGCGTAGGTGGTCCGGTAGCGCGCGAGGACGTCGGACACGCGGTCGCGGCTGACGTCCGCCAGCTCGGCGAGGTGCTGCGTGAGCACGGCGACCTGGACGGTCTTGCCGCTCTTCACGCGGCCCGCGGTCGGCTCGACGTCGCCCGTGATGAGCCCGAGCAGCGTCGACTTGCCGGCGCCGTTCTCGCCGAGGATGCCGAAGCGGTCGCCCGGGCCGAGCAGCCACGTGACGTCGTCGATCACCGTGGTGTCGCCGAAGCGCCCGAGCACGTCGACGAGGTCGAGCGACGTGCTTGCCGAGGCGGGCCGTGGCCATGCGGGCCAGCTCGATGGAGTTGCGCAGCGGCGGCTCGTCCGCGATCAGGGCGTTCGCCGCGTCGATGCGGAACTTCGGCTTGGACGTGCGCGCGGGCGCACCGCGGCGCAGCCACGCGAGCTCCTTGCGCATGAGGTTCTGCCGGCGCGCCTCGGTCGCGGCCGCCTGCGGTCGCGCTCGACGCGCTGCAGCACGTACGCCGAGTACCCGCCCTCGAACGGCTCGACGACGCCGTCGTGCACCTCCCACGTGGCCGTGCAGACCTCGTCGAGGAACCAGCGGTCGTGGGTGACGACGACGAGGCCGCCCGCGTTCTCGGACCAGCGGCCCTGCAGGTGGCCGGCGAGCCAGGCGATCGCCTGGACGTCGAGGTGGTTGGTGGGCTCGTCGAGGATGAGCACGTCGTAGTCGTCGATGAGCAGCGCGGCCAGCTCCACGCGCCGACGCTCGCCGCCGGAGAGCGTGCCGACGACGCCGTCCCACGGGATGTCCGCGATGAGGCCGGCGAGGACGTCGCGGATCCGGGCGTCGGCCGCCCACTCGTGCTCGGGCGCGTCGCCGACGATCGCGTGCGCGACGGTCGCGTCGCGGTCGAGGGTGTCGGTCTGGTCGAGCGACGCCGATGCGGACGCCGCTGCGGACGGTGACGCGGCCGGCGTCGGGCGTCGAGGCGGCCGGCGAGGAGCGCCAGGAGCGTCGACTTGCCGTCGCCGTTGCGCCCGACGATGCCGATCCGGTCGCCCTCGGCGATGCCGACGGTCACCGAGTCGAAGACGACGGTGGTCGGGTACTCCAGGTGCAGCGATTCGCCGCCGAGCAGGTGGGCCACGGTGAGAAGGGTAAGCGCCGCCGACACCCCCCCGCCCCACCCCCACCCCCGCCCCACCCCACCCCCGCCCCCGCCCCCGCCCCCGCCCCACCCCCACTCCCACCCCCGCCCCACCCCTCCTTTCGCTGAGCGCTGCCATCTCACGTGAGTGCTGCCGTCTGGACGGCAGTACTCACGTGAGATGGCAGCGCTCAGCGGGTCCGTAGAGTCGGCGCGTGAGCACCGGCCCCGCGCAAGACCCTGACGGCCGCTCGACTCCGAGCGATCAACACATCGGGCGCCTCGTGCTCGTCGGCCTGGCCGGCGGCCTGCTGTCAGGGACGTTCGGCGTCGGCGGCGGGATCGTCATGGTCCCGCTGCTGCTGCTCGTGGCGCGGCTCGAGGACCGGCGGGCCGCGGCGACGTCACTCGCGGCGATCGTGCCGGCGTCGGCGGCCGGGGTCATCACCTACGCGGCGCACGGCGACGTCGCGGTCGGGGTCGCCGCCGTCGTCGCGGCCGGTGCGATGGGCGGCTCGCTGCTCGGGACGCGGCTGCTGCGCCGCCTCCACGTCGACGTGTTCCGCTGGTTGCTCGCCGCGCTCCTGGTCGCCGCGGCTGTGCAGATGGTCGTCGCGCTGCCCACCCGCGACGGCGATCTGGCGCTGACCTGGGCCTCCGCCCCCGCGATGCTCGCGCTCGGCCTGGTGACCGGAATCCTGTCGGGCCTCTTCGGCATCGGCGGCGGGATCGTCGTCGTGCCCGTGCTGGTCGCGGCCTTCGGGGCGAGCGACCTCGTCGCCAAGGGAACGTCGTTGCTCGTCATCATCCCGACGGCGATCACCGGGACCGTCGCGAACGCGCGTCGCGGCATGGTCGACGTGCGCAGCGGCCTCGCGGTGGGCCTGGCGGCGGCAGCGGCATCGGCGGTCGGGGCCCTGCTCGCCGGCCGGCTCAGCCCCCGCGCGTCGGCGATGCTGTTCGCCGCTCTGCTCGTCGCCTTCGCGGGCCAGATGGTGCAGCGGGCCCTGCGCGGCCGTCGCGCCCGCTGACGTGCTGCGCCTGCTGACGCGGTGCGTCCGCTGTGGCGTGCTGCGCCTGCTGACGTGCTGCGCCTGCTGACGCGGTGCGTCCGCTGTGGCGTGCTGCGCCTGCTGACGTGCTGCGCCTGCTGACGCGGTGCGTCCGCTGTGGTGTGCTGCGCCCGCTGCGACAGTGCGGCTGTGGCCCTGTCAGCCGGCCTGGAAGACGGCGAACGTCGCGCCGGCGGGGTCGCGCAGCACGACGTAGCCGGACGCGCCGTCGCGCTGCGGGCCGGTCACGACCACGCCGCCCGCGGCGGTGGCTGCGTCGAGCGACGCGTCCAGGTCCGCGACCATGAAGTACGGGATCCAGACCGGCGGCAGGTCGGCGTTCTCCCCGCGCGCGTGGCAGATGCCCGCGGCGGCCTCGCCGTCGGCGCCCGCCATCGTCCAGTCCTCGTAGCCGTCCATCGGCGTCGGGTCGGGGCGCCAGCCGACGACGGCGGCGTAGAAGTCGCGGACGGGGGCAGCATCGGCGACCGACAGGTCGAGCCACGCGACGCTGCCGATCGTCGGGCCGTGGCTGTGGTCGTGACCCTCGTGGTCGTGGTCGTGGTCGTGGTCGTGCTCGGGCATGGCTGCTCCCACGGGACTCGGACGTCGGCGCGGCTGCCGACGGCGGCATCAGCATCCTGCCGTGCGCACGCCCGCGGCTACCCGCCCCTCGCTCAGGGCGTGGCGGTCTGGTGTGACGGGGCGCTGCGGTGGGGGAGCGCGGTCAGCGGTTGAACAGCTCCGTGAGGAACGCGCCGTTGAGGTCGTGACCCTTGATGCGGCTGGTCTCCTCCGGGCCGACGACGGTGCGCACACCCTTGCGCTCCTCGAGCTGCGCGGCCCCGCCGTCAGGCCCGAGGGGCATCACGATCCGCTCGAGCTCGGGGACGTGGCGCGCGCGGGGGCGCTCGCCGGCGGCGAGGGACCGGATGTTCGCGACGACGACGTCGGCGTGTTGGAGGGCGGCGCTCGCGCGCTTGCTCTCGGGCACGTCGGTGATGTCGCCGATGGCGAAGACGCGGTCCTGGCCGACGACCGTCAGGTGGTCGGTGACGCGGATGTGGCCGTCGGGGCGGCGGGCTGCGGCCAGCTCTTCGTCGAGGTAGTCGGTCAGCGGGCGCGAGCCGTAGCAGCGGAACCACATCTGGGCGTCGATGCGCACGCGGTCGCGGGTGTCGACGGTGAAGGGGTGGTAGACGCCGACGTCGCCGGGCGGCAGGTAGCCGAGCGGGGAGCCGGTGACGAACTCGACGCCGCGCTCGGCGAGCTGGGACTTGATGGCGGCGCGCAGCTCGGGCAGGAAGTCGCCGACCGTGAGCACGTCGTTCGCTTTGTCGACGACCGTGACGCGCAGGTTCGGGAAGGCTGCGGTGAGCTCGCCCGTGAGTTCCAGCCCGGCGGGGCCGCCGCCGACGACGAGCACGCGCTCGGTGCGGGCCAGGTCCTCGCGCAGGCGGGCGAGCCGCGAGGCGGCAACGGCTGTCTCGTCTTCGAGGAACTTCGCGGGGAACGGGTAGGACGTGCCGGTCGCCAGCACGACGAAGTCGGCGTCGAGCGACTCGAACAGCGACACTCGCACGGTGCGGGCGGAGACGCGGCGCGCCCAGTTCCGCACGATCGTGCCGCGTGTCAGCAGGTGGTCGTACGGGTAGAAGACCCGCTCGGTCCATGCCGGGTCGACGACCGCCCGGAGCGCCGCGCTGGAGTGCACGAACGCGTCCTTCGGCTCGATGAGGGTGACGTCGAAGTCCGGGTCCAGCTGGCGGGCGACACTTGCCCCGCCGTAACCCCCGCCGACGACGACGACCCGTGCCGACATGTGTCCTCCCCGCTGCCAATGGGGCGCTGGGCGCCCGTCAGGTCGACGATTCCGGACGATCATCCGTCATCGGCCACCAGCATTGCACGACGGCGACCGGTTGAGTCGGCACGCCCGCGGGGGCGGCGCGCGGCGGCTGGGGCTGTGGTCAGTCCCGGCCGCGGTCGTGACTCACCGGCAGGTGCAGCGCTCCGCCGCGGGGTAGGGCGCGAGGACGGCGTCGGCGTGCTGGCCGCAACCGGTCCACGTGATCTTGCTGCAGGTCGAGCAACGGGCGGGGCTGCACATGACGGTCTCCTCCAGGGCCGGGTGGTCCGGCGTCGTCGGTGGTTCGGTGAAAGGAGCATACCCCCGGGGGTATCGAGTTCGCCACCCTGTCGGCCGCTGTGCCGAGGCTGGGAGGGTTGTCGCGCGCTGAGGACCACAACCCTCCCAGCCTCGGCTGGCTGCCGCGCCACCTCAGTCAGCTGGCCTGGAACGAGCCGCGGTAGACGGCGGGAGCGACGCCGACCGTGCGCCGGAAGTGCGGCCGCAGCGCGACGGCGTCGGCGAACCCGACGGAACGCGCCACGGCGTCGACCGGCAGGTCCGTGCTCTCGAGGAGCCGTTGTGCGCGCAGCACCCGCTGCTGGAGGAGCCACTGCAGAGGCGAGTCCCCGACCACGCCGCGAAACCGCCGGTCGAACGTCCGCCGGCTCATGTTCGCCCGGGCGGCGAGGGCGTCGACGTCCAGCCGCGGGTCGCCAAGGTGCGCCAGGGCGTGCTCGACGACCGACCCGACCTCGGCGTCGGCGTCGATGCCCCGGCCCGTGTGGGGGAGCGGCGGCTCGGCGAACTGTGCCTGCCCGCCCGAGCGGTGCGGCGCCACAACCAGGGCTCGCGCCACGGCCGCCGCCGCCTCGGCGCCCCGCTGTCGGCGCACCAGGTGCAGGCAGGCGTCGAGCCCCGCGGCGCTGCCGGCGCTCGTGATCACCTGGCCGTCGTCGACGTAGAGGACATCCGGACGCACCGCGACGGCCGGGTGGTCGGCGGCGAGTCGTGCGGTGAAGCGCCAGTGGGTGGTGGCGGGCCTGCCGTCGAGCACCCCGGCGTCGGCCAGCACGAAAGTGCCCAGGCACAGCCCCACCACCAGTGCCCCTTCGGCGTAGGCGCGGCGGACGGCGTCGAGCAGCGCCGGTTCGGTGGGTAGTGTCCCCGGGGCGCGCCACCCGGGGATGACGACGATCCCGGCGCCGTCGACGACGTCGAGCTCGTGCGGCAGCTCAAGCCGTACGCCCGCCGTCGAGGACATCGCGTCCGGTCGCTCGCCCGCCGCCAGCACGCGGTACGGCCGCACCCCGCGCTCGGACAGGTCAACGCCGAACACGCGCAGCGGGATGGAGATCTCGAACAGCGGCGGGTCGGTGCCGATCACGACCGCCACGGCGTCGGGGTCGCGGCCCGGGGCGAGGTGCGCCGCGGGCGTGGCACTCGCCGCTCCCGTCGTCATGGTCGTCGTCATGGCGTGATCGTATCGATGAATGGCGTTCCGGCCACTCCCGCACCACTCACCTGTGGACGACGGTGGTCCTGACGCAACCCCGACCGCCCAGGAGCCACCGATGACCCGCCGCGCGCTGATCGTGATCGACGTCCAGAACGAGTACGAGACCGGCCTCCTGCCGATTGCGCACCCGCCGCTGGCCGAGTCGTTGCCCAACGTGGGGCGCGCGATGGATGCGGCGCGCGCGGCGGGTGCGCTCGTCGTCGTCGTGCAGCACGACTCCCCGGCGCAGGCGCCCGCGTTCGCCGTCGGGAGCCGGGGCTGGGAGCTGCACGACGTCGTCGCGAGCCGGCCGGCCGACGTCGTGGTCCACAAGACGATGCCGGGCGCCTTCACCGGGACGGATCTGGAGGTATGGCTGCGTGAGCGCCGCATCGAGACCGTGACGCTGGCCGGCTACATGACCCAGCACTGTGTCGACTCCACGGCCCGGCAGGCGTTCCATGCGGGGTTCGGCGTCGAGGTGCTCGCGGACGCCACGGGGGTGCCCGTGCTCGCGAACGCCGCGGGAGTCGTCACCGCCGAGGAGCTGCACCGGGCGCACCTTGTCGCGCTGCAGGCGGGGTTCGCGGCGGTGGCGTCGACGGCTGCGTGGATGGCGGCGCTGCACGACGGCGTGGCGCTGCCCGTCGACAACCCGCTCACCTCGGCCGCGGCTGCCGGGGCGCTCGCGGGCTGACGCCGCCTGCCTCGTGGAGGCCGGCCGCCGCCCGTGGGGGCTGGCCGCCGCCCCGTCCGCGGAGGCTGGGAGGGTTGGCTTCCGTCCAGCGCGACAACTCTCCCAGCTTCGCGGCCGCTCGAAGCGGTCCTCGGCGTCGTCCACAGGGTCCGGGTCCAACCCGCCATCCACAGAGGGGGCGGGCCCGGACGACGGATCAGCGCCGAGTGCGGCAGGTTCGGCGCGTGCCAGCACTCGACGACCTCCTCGCCCTTGCCCGGCGTCATGACGACGTGGTGACGGTCGCCGATGCCGCCGCCCTCGGCATAACCGAGTCCGTACTCCGCGGCCGGGTCGTGAGCGGCCGCTGGCAGCGGGCTCATCGGGGCGTGTACATCACGCACAACGGCCCACCGTCGTGGCGGACGACGGCGCGGGCCGCCCTCGCGTACGCAGGTGCGGGCGCCGCCCTCAGTCACGCGTCGGCGGCGTACCTGCACGAGTTCGGCGTGGCGCGCCCCCGCGCGGTCGAGGTGACGCTGCCACACCGGCGCCGCGTGGAGCCGAGCCCGGGGATCGCTCTCCACCGTGCGCTTCGCCGCGACATCGAGCGTCGGGGCGGGCTCCTCGTCGTCACACGCGCGGAGACGGCGCTCGACCTGGCAGCGAGCGCCGCGGACGCCGACGCCGTCGTGGCCGCCATCACCGCTGCCGCGCGGGCCGGGGCGTGGCCGTCGCTCGTGGCGGACGCCGCGGGCCACCGACCGACGATGCCGAACCGTTCCCTCGTGCTCGAGATGGTGCGCTGGGCCGATCTCGGGGTCGAGTCGGCCCTCGAGCTTCCGATATCACCGGGACGTTGGCCGTCGCCATGGGCTCCCGGCCGCGCGGCTCCAGCGGCGCGAGGAGGTCGGGTTCGGGTGGATCCGCGCCGACTGTGTCTACGAGGGGTTCGGAGTGCGGTGCGAGCTGGATGGTGAGCTGGCCCACCCCGGCGGCCGGACGGACTCCGACACCTGGCGGGACAACGCCGTGCTGATCGAGCGTGGCGACATCACGCTCCGCTACCGCTGGGGGCATGTGGCGCTGACTCCGTGCGCCACGGCTGCGCAGGTGGCGGCCGCGCTCCGCCTGCGCGGCTGGCGCGGGGCGCCCAGGGCGTGCAAGCCGGACTGCCCGGTGCGGTGAGGCGGGCGGGCGTTGTGCGGCGTGTGAGCAGGGCGGCGGGTGCGCGTTGGGTGGGCGTGGTGAGGCTGGGAGGGTTGCCTTCGTTCTGGCGCGATAACCCTCCCGGCCTCGGCCCCGGGGGCGTGGGGCCCCGGGGGGTGTGGGGCCCCGGGGGTGCGGGGCGGGTCCCCGGGGGCGTGAGGCGGCGAGGCCCCGGGGGTGTGGGGCGGGTCCCCGGGGGCGTGAGGCGGCGGGGGGTGTGGTGGTCGGCGGTGTTAGCGCCGCGTTACGCCGATCGGGTGATGTCGTGAAGGCTCGCCGCTCGTCGGGCGGCGGCGCCATAGGCCGCTAGATTCGAACGGTGCCGTCCGTGAGAAAAGTGTGGGCCGGCGTCGGCCGCGACCTTGTCCTCAACACCGCGATCGCGTCGCCGATCGTGCCGACCGCCCTGCGCTGGATGCTTCTGCGCGCCGTCGGGATGCGGGTCGACCGGTGCGGCGTCGCGTCGCGCGTGTGGTTCGGATCGCGCCGGATGACGGTGGGCCGCGGCACGTTCATCGGCTACGGCTCGATGTTCGACACCTTCGCGCCCATTGTCATCGGTCGCGACTGCGCCATCGCGATGCAGGTGACCTTCGTCACGAGCACCCACCGCCTCGGTGGGCCGGCCAAGCGTGCGGGGCGGATCGAGGCGGTGTCGATCGTCGTGGGTGACGGCGTCTGGATCGGGGCGCGCGCCACGGTGCTGCCCGGCGTGACGATCGGTGACGGGGCCGTCGTTGCGGCCGGCGCCGTCGTGACGCACGACTGCGAGCCGAACACCCTCTACGCCGGAGTGCCGGCCAGGGCCGTCCGGTGCCTCGGGTCGGGAGACGCGGCGGCCCGGGAGCTGGCGGCCAAGGAACGGGAGCTGGCGGCCAAGGAAGCGGCCGACGCCGGTGCGCCGCGTTCCGGGTGGTCCGTCGCCGGTGGGCCCGATGCCGGTGGGCCCGATGCCGGTTCGCCCGTCGCCGGTCCGCCCGACGCCACCGCCACCGCCACCGATGCGGTCACCGACGTCCCGCGGCAGATCGCGCCGGACGACCATGCGGTCCGCATCGCGAGGGCATTCCGCGGCACGCACTGACCGCACGCCCTGCCCGCTCGCCTTGACCGCTCGCCTTGACCGCACGCTCTGACCGCACGCTCTGACCGCTCGCCTTGACCGCACGCTCTGACCGCTCGCCTTGACCGCTCGCCTTGACCGCTTGCTCAGCTCGGTCGCCCTGACGGCACGCCCCGTCGGCTGCCCACTCCGCCAGTCCGCCCACTCGGGCCACGCCCAGCAAGTTGGGAGGGTTATCGCGCCAGAACGAAGCTAACCCTCCCAGCTTCGCCCCGCCGATGCCCGACCGGCCCCGCCGACCGGCCCCGCCCGCCGACCGACCGGCCCCGGCCGCGCCGACCGACCGACCCGCCTATCGCGCCTGGAGTCGGGCCCGCAGCGCGTCGGTCATCAACCGCCGCGACGCCACGAGCCGCACGGCGACCGCCACGGCCAGCGCCTGCGCGGCGAGCACCCCGATGAGCACGAGCACCTGGGCGGCCCCCGCCTCGACGGGCGTCCCGCCCCCGAGCAGCACGCCGATGTACGCCCCGGGCAGTGTGACCAGCCCGACGGTCCGCGTCTGGTCGAGCGCCGGCAGCAGCGCGAGCCCAGCGCTCGGCCGCGCCACCTCGAGTGCCGATGTCGTCGGGCCGAATCCGAGCGACAGGGCGGCCTCGTACTCGCCGGCCCGGGCGCGCAGCTCCTCGACCATCCGCTTGCCCGCGAGCGTCGTGGCGGTCATCGCGTTGCCGACGATGATCCCCGCGATCGGCAGCACGCTGGCGGGCTCCCACGGCACCGTCCCGGAGACGAGCACCAGCCCGACGACGGGCGCCGCCCCGGCGAGGATCGCCACAGCCGTCCAGGGCCGGCGCAACGGCACCCCGATGCGCCGCGCGCTCGTGAGCGTGGCCACCGTGACCATGCCTGTCACGAAGACGAACGTCCACGCCATGGAGGCGAGGACGACCGCGACGATCGCCGACACCGCTGCGAGCTGCACCGCGGCCCGCACGGACGCCCCCACCATCGCGCCGCGCAGGGGCAGCCCGGCCCACGTCACGCCTGCCACGGCAACGGCGACGAGCGCCACGAGGACGACGCCGAGCTCGATGGACGGGGTGACCATCAGTCGCCCGGGCCCCGGAGGCCGGCCGGCCGCACGACGGCGGCGATGGCCTCGACCGCGGGCCTCAGCTGCGCGAACGACTCGGCGTAGAGCCGGTCGCTGCCGCCGTAGGGGTCCACGACGTCGTCGTCCCGCGGATCCACGGGCGCGCGCCCGCGCTGGGCCGCCGCGAGGGGCACCAGGGCCCGCAGCCGCGCCCCGACGTCGTCCGCGGGCAGTGCGTCGGCGCCGACGGCGGTCGCGAACCGGGCCAGCTCCCGCAGGGTGAAGGTGCGCCGCACCGCGGCCGGCACGAGCTCGACGATCGCCGAGCGGTGCCCTCGCGTGAGGGCCAGCACGAGGTCTGCGTCGGCCACCATCGACTCGGTGAGCTGCCGCGCGGCGAAGCCGTCGGTGGGCGCCCCTGCCGCGCCCAGCAGGGTCGCCATCGGCCCGGAGATCGGGGCGCCGACGACGGCGCGCACCCCGGCGCTCACGACCGTCACCTCGGGCAGGGCTTGGGCGAGGAGTCGCTCCGCTGCGGGCGACCGGCAGATGTTCCCGGTACACACGGTGAGCACGACGGCGCGCCGGGCTCCGGGTGCGGGTTCCACGTCCCCAGTGTGGCGGCCGGGCCGACGGCGGGTCCATCGGAGGCCTGTCGCTACGCCCCGAGCAGAAGTCGGACAAAGAGGGTTATATGCGGGCGCAGTGGACGGCTAGTCTGCGGAGTGGGGGCCAGCCGTCGATGACGGGCGTGGCCCCCACCAACGTCCAGCACGGAGGCCGGGCGCGGCAGATGGAGGAGCGGGGCATGGCTCGTGAGCACGGTGGCGGACCGGACGCGCGTCATGCGGCCGGCCCGCTTGAGCCTGAGCGCTCGCCGCGCCGCTGGCCCTGGTTCGTGCTGACGCTCGTGGTGGTGGTGGGCGGCTGGTCGGCGTGGCTGTTCCTCGACGCCGTCGCGGCCCGCCGTGAGCTCAACGAGGCCGCGAGCATGCTGACGCAGCTGCAGGACGATGCGGCCCAGGGTGATGCGGCGGCGGCCGCTGCCACGCTGCACGGCATCCAGGCCCACGCCCAGGCCGGCCGGGACCACACGCGTGGCCCGCACTGGAGCGCCGCCGCGGCGCTGCCGTGGATCGGTCCGAACGTCGCGGCGGTCCAGACGGCCGCCGACGTCGTGGACGACCTCGCCACGCAGGTGCTCCCCGAGCTGCTCGCGGCGACCCGTGCGGTCGACCCCAGCCTGGTCGCGCCCTCGGCGGGAGCCCTCGACACGACCGGCCTGGCCGACGCCGGCCCGGCGGTCAGCGTGGCGCACGACGCTGCCGCGACCGCCCTCGATCGCCTCGACGAGGTCGACGGCGCGGGGTTGTGGGGGCCCGTGGCCGAGCCGTTCGACCGGCTGCGTGCCCAGCTGGCGAGTGTCGCGAGCACGACGTCGACGGCGGCGCGAACCGCCCTGCTGCTCCCGCCGATGCTGGGGGCGGACGGTCCGCGCGACTACCTGGTGCTGGTGCAGGACGGTGCGGAGCTGCGCGCCACGGGTGGCGTGCCCCGCACCGCGGCGGTGCTGCACGCGGACGGTGGGGTCGTGACGCTCACGGGTGTGCGCTCGGTGGCGTCGCTGGGCGCGCTGGCGGCGCCGGCATTGCCGCTGAGCGAGGCGGAGAGCCGCATGTACGGCCCCGCGCTCGCCACGGATCTGCGGAACGCGACGTTGACGCCGGACGTCCCGCGGGCCGCCCAGGTGGCCGCCGCGATCTGGAAGCAGGCGGTGGGCACACCCGTCGATGGCGTCGTGCTGGTGGATGCGGCGACGATCGCCCTGCTGCTGGACGACGTCGGGCCCGTCCCGCTGACGCCCGGGCCGGTGGCGGCTGCGCTCGGCGGGCAGCTCGTCGGCAAGGACGCGGCGACGGCGCTGCTCTCGGTCGACGCGGCGGTCCCGGACCCGGTCCAGCGCGACGCGTTCCTCGGCGACGTCGTGACGTCGGTCGTGAACACCCTCCTGGCGGAGGGTGACCGTGGCCCGGCCGTCGAGGCGCTCGCGGAGGCGGCGCGTCAGGGTCGACTGTCGCTGTGGTCGGCGCATCCCGAGGAGCAGAAGCTGCTGGCGGGCACGGTCCTGGCGGGCGATCTGCTGGGCAGCGCGGGCACGTCGCCGGTCGTCGGCGTCTACTTCGACGACGCGACCCAGGCCAAGCTGGATGGCTACCTGATGACGGAGGTCGCGGCGACGGCGGGGCAGTGCCGCGCGGACGGCTCCCGGGTGGTCGACGTGACGGTGACGATGACGAACACGCTGGCGCCCGACGCCGTCGCGGGCCTTCCGGCGGCTGTCCTCGGGACGGCGGCGCTCGTGCCGCCAGGGGAGGTGCGCACGGATGTGCTGCTGGTCGCGCCGACGGACGGACGCGTGGAGTCGACCGCGGTCGCGGGAGTGGTGGGTTCGCCGCAGGCGCGCGGTGACGACGCCGGGACGGTGGTGCAGTCTGTCCAGCTCGCGCCGGGTGCCTCAGCGAAGGTCACCGCGCAGATGACCGTCGGGCCGGAGCTCACGGGTCGGGTGCTGCTGCGGACGACGCCCGCGTCGGGAGGAGGGTCGCCGCTGCCGCCGCTGCCGGCCTGCGGCTGAACCGCAGTCGCGCGACGCATCTGGCCGGGGAACGGTTCATGACCCGTTCATTTGCGGCTGCTAGCGGGCTAAATCCAGAGGACCGGTCAAGAGTGCGGTGACAAATCGGTCACGACGCCAGGACAACGCTCACTCCTGGGTCTACCGTGGCCGATAACCAGGGTGTGCCGCGGGGGGCGGCGCAGGCAATCCTGGAACCGACGCCTCTTGGGGGACACAACCATGAACCGCCGCTCCATCCTGACGGCCCTGGCCACCGCAGCACTCGTTGCAGTGCCCGTCGCCGCGATGGCCTACGACGCGCCGGGTTACGGCACGACCGTGAACGACCCGACCATCACGGCCGGGCAGGCGGTCGTCGTGACCACGACCGGCGCCGAGGTGGGCAAGAGCTACACGCTGACCGTCACCTCCGACCCAGCTTCGATCAGCAACGACGCGATCGCGATCGCCGGCACGAAGGCGCTCGCCAAGACCGCCACCGCGAGCACGCTGACGTGGAGCGTCACGCTGAGCGCCTCCGGCACGTACCGCCTCGCCGTGACGGACGCGGCGGGCAACCTCGTGGGCGATGAGACGGTGACCGCTTCTGGTGCTGCGGGTGCCACCGGCGCCCTGAGCGACACCGGCTTCGAGTCCGGTGGCCTCATCGGCGGCGCTGCGGCGCTCGTCGTCGCGGGCACCGTCGCGGTCGTCCTCGCGCGACGCCGTCAGCTGGCCCACAGCCAGGTCTGATCAACCAGCGCGCTCGACGAGAGGGCTGGAACCCTGCGGGGTTCCAGCCCTCTCGTGCGTGGTGCTCGTGCGTGGTGCTCGTGCGTCGCGCTCGTGCGTGGTGCTCGTGCGTCGTGTTCGTGTGTCGTGGTCCGCGCGTGAACCTCAGTCGCGCAGGATCGTGAGCCTCAGTCGCGCAGGAGCCCGCCCGGCCAGCCAGCGGTGCCCGTCGCGGGCGGGTCGCCGGCGACGAGGTCGCTGAGGTCGATCGCGCGCGGCTCGTCCGGGCCCGCGGCGCGGGTCGTCGGCTCGGCCGACTGGGACGTGACCCGGCCGGCGCTGCGGTCGGCTCGCGCGTGCGCGGTCGCACCAGCCGGGCCGATCACGCGCGGCCGACGTCGGCGCGGGCGGCTGCGCCGCTGGCCGGCGCGCTCACTGTCGGGGCCGTAGTACGAGTAGTAGTCCGACTGCTTCCGGGCGAGGTGGTTGACGACGACGCCGAGCACGCGTGCCCCCACGGCCTCCACCGAGCCGATGGCGTCGCGCAGGTCGGCGCGGTGGATGCGGTTGGCGGCGGTGACCACAAGCGCGCCACCGGTCAGGCGGGCGAGGATCGCGGCGTCGGTGACCGGGAGCAGCGGAGGGGTGTCGATGACGACGATGTCGTAGCGCTTGACCAGCTCGCCGAGCAGCCAGGCCATGGCGTGGGAGCCGACCATCTCGCTGGGGTTGGGCGGTACCTGCCCGGAGGGGAGGACGTGCAGCTTGCCGTCGCCCCAGGGCTGGATGACGTCCTCGATGCTGGCCTTGCCGATGAGCACCGTCGTGAGTCCGGCGCGTCCCTCGAGGCCCATGTAGTCGGCGACCGACGGGCGCCGCAGGTCGGCGTCGACGAGGGCGACCCTCGACCCGGCGTCGGCGAGCGTGATCGCCAGGTTGATGGCGGTGGTGGACTTGCCCTCGCCGGCCAGCGACGACGTCACGACGATCGACTCGAGGCGGTCCGCCACGTCGAGGAACTGGAGGTTGGTCCGCAGGCGCCGGAACGCCTCGGCCCGGACCGAGTGGGGCGAGCTCTGGACGATGAGCGGGTGCTGCGGCGCGTCGTCCTCGTGGGTCATGGTTGCCATCACCGAGGCGTCGGTGATGAGCCGGATGTCGTCCTCGGTGCGCACCCGCGTGTCGAGGACCTCACGGAGCACCGCGAGGCCGAACCCGAGCGCCAGCCCGAGGAGAACTCCGAGCGCGACGTTGCGGACCGGCTGCGGCGACGAAGGGGCGACGGGCGGGGTCGCGGACCGGACGGTCGAGATCTCCACGGGTGAGACGCCGTCCGCCGGCTCCTCGAGCTCGGCCACCTGGGTCGACAGGGAGTCGGCCGTCGCGTTGGCGATGTCGCTCGCGATCTGCGGGTCGCGGTTCGTCGCGTTGATGTTGATGAGCACGGTGTCGAGGGGGGAGTTGGCGCCGATCGCCGTGGCGAGCTCGTCCGGCGTCGTCGCCAGGTCGAGCTGCTCGATGACGGGGATCAGCACGCGCGGTGACGTGACGAGGTCGGTGTAGCTCTTCACCTGCCGCTGGGTGAAGCTCGAGCCCTGCACGAGGTCCGAGACGGAGTCGCCCGTGCGGACGGACACGAACACCTGGGAGCGCGCGGTGTACTGGGGCGTCGCGAGGGCGGTGAGGGCGACGGCGGCACCCGCGACGAGCGCGGTGACCAGGAGGATCGAGAGCCAGCGCTTGCGCACGATGGCGACATAGTCCTGAAGTTCCATGCCTACCGCTCCCTGGTCACCGGTGGCAGAAGTGCCGATCGCCATGCTCTCACGCAGGCCCCCGCCCGCGGGAAGGCGCCACGGCCGGTCACAGGGGTCTTCGCTAGGCTCGACCGGCCGGTGTCCGCTCGGGAGGGGAGTCCGGGTGAGCGAGAGCGAAGCTCCGCCCGCGGGCCGCCGCGCCCGACGCCCGGGTGACGAGGCGCGGCACGCCAGGGTGCCACGGCGCCGACGCCGCATCTGGATCGGCGTTCTCGCGCTGGGCGTGCTGCTCGCCGCCTGGGGTGCCTGGGTCGGCTACGACGCACTGCAGGCCCGCCGTGGCTGCTGGCGGCGGCCGACCTGCTCGTCGCCATGCAGGACGACGTGCTGGCGGGCGACGGCTCGAGTGTGACGGGTGCTCTGGCCGAGGTGCAGCGGCACGCGGCCGCCGCGGAGTCGGCCGCGCACGGCCCGCACTGGACGGTGGCGGCGCACCTGCCCTGGGTGGGGGACGACGTCCGTGCGGTGCAGACGGTCAGCGAGGTGGTCGACGACCTCGCACGGGACGTGCTGCCGAACCTGGTGGACGTGGCGTCGGCGGTGGAGCCTTCGACGCTGGCGCCCGTCGACGGCCGCGTGGACCTGGCACCTCTGCAGCAGGCTGAGCCGACGGTCGTGGCTGCAGCCGAGCGCGTCGTCGCCAGCCGTGCGCGGCTCGACGCCATCGACGTCAGCGGCCTGCTGCGCGCGGTGGCGGGACCCGTCACGGACCTGCAGGTGAAGGTGGCGGACCTGGCGATGACGACGGCGACGGCGTCGCGGGCCGTCCAGCTGCTACCGCCGATGCTCGGCGCGGACGGGCCCCGCGACTACCTCGTGCTGGTCCAGAACCCCGCGGAGCCGCGCGCGACCGGAGGGGTCCCGGCGCTGGTGCTCCTGCACGCCGAGGACGGCGAGGTGACGGTCACCGAGCAACGGTCGGCGGGCGTGGGCAACTTCACGGAGTCGGCGCTGCCGCTGACGGACGAGGAGAAGAGCCTCTTCACTGCTCTCGTCGGCGCATTCATGGGCGACGTGACGTTCACGCCGGACTTCCCCCGGTCGGCGGAGCTGGCGCGCGCCATCTGGGAGAAGGACGCCGGGTCGCCGCTCGACGGCGTCCTCTCGATCGAGCCGGGTGCGATCGCCTCACTCCTGGGGGTGACCGGCCCGGTCGACCTGACGAACGGCGTCCGGCTGACCGCGGACAACGCCGCGCAGTGGCTGATGAACACCGTCTACCTGGACTATGCGGACAGCCGTCAGCAGGATGCGCTGTTCGGCGAGGCCACCGCGCGCGCCTTCACGGCGCTCGCCTCGGGGGCCTGGGACCCGGCGGCCATGGTCGACGTGCTCGCCGCGGATGCCCGCGAGGGTCGGCTGATGGTCTGGTCCGCCCACGAGGATGAGCAGCGGCTGCTCGCCGGGACGGTCCTGAGCGGGGAGCTCACCGGCGTCCGCGGGGAGTCCCCGGTCGTGGGTCTGTTCGTCAACGACGGCAGCCAGTCGAAGATGGGCTACTACCTCGCGGTGGACGCGACGGTGACCGCCACCCGGTGCCGCCCCGACGGCTCGCAGGCCCTGACGGTGCGCGTGGAGCTCACCTCGACGGCGCCGCCCGAGGCCGCGTCCCTGCCCAGCTACATCAGCGGCGGCCGGGTGCTCCCGGCCGGGCAGATGCGGGAGAACGTCCTGCTGTACGCACCGCAGGGCGGCCTCGTCGACGATGTACGCGTCGAGGGTGCCGATGCCGGCGTCCACGCGCAGTTCCACGACGGCCTGGCGGTCGCGGCGAAGACCCTCGTCTTCGCCCCGGGCGACACGGTGGTGCTCGAGTACGACCTGGTCACGGGACCGGGCCAGAGCGGCGCGCCCCTGCTGCGGACGACGCCGTTGGCGCAGCTGACGACGACGGTCGGCGGCCCGGCGTGCGGGCCTGCAGGGACCGGCGGGTCTCGTGCCACCCATGGCACGGGGGTGGGACAGTGAGGCGGACGGGAGGGCGACTATGCGTGTGCTGATCACCGGTGGTGCCGGGTTCATCGGGTCGAACCTCGCGCGGCTGGCGCTTGCGGAGGGCGTGGACGTCACGGTGCTCGATGACCTGTCGACGGGCTACCGGGCGAACGTCGAGGGGCTTCCCGTGCGCTTCGTCGAGGGTTCGCTGCTCGATTCGGAGGCGCTCCGGGCGGCGCTGGACGAGGCCGACTCGGTGGTGCATCTCGCCGCGATCGGCAGCGTCCCGCGCAGCATCGATGATCCGCTGCGGTCGCATGAGGCGAACGCGACCGGGACGCTGCTGCTTCTCGAGGCGGCCCGTGCGGCCGGTGTCCGGCACCTGGTGGGCGCGTCGTCGAGCTCCGTCTACGGTGCGAATCCGGCGCTGCCGAAGAGCGAGCGCGAGTGGCTCCGCCCGATGAGCCCGTACGCCGTCACCAAGGTGGCAACGGAGCAGTACCTGCTCGCCTACCAGGACTCGTTCGGCTTCGAGACGTTGGCCTTCCGGTTCTTCAACGTGTTCGGCCCTCGGCAGGCAGCCGGCCACGCCTACGCCGCCGTGATCCCGATCTTCATCGACGCGCTCTTGGCGGGCCGGCCCCTGCAGGTCAACGGCGACGGCCTCACCTCAAGGGACTTCACCTATGTGGGCACCGTGTGCCGAGTCCTCCTGGACTCAGTTCTGGGGCGGGTCTCGCACCCTGAGCCGGTCAACCTCGCGTTCGGCACTAACACGACCCTGCTTCAGCTGATCGACGTGCTGGCTGATGTGGTGGGCGTCGTCCCGGTGGTGGAGCACCGCCCGGAGCGGGCCGGCGACGTTCGCCACTCGCAGGCGGACAACGCCGTGCTCTGCTCGCTCTTCCCCAGCTTGGCGCCCGTGCCGCTGCGCCAGGGGCTCGAGGCGACAGTCGCGTGGTTCAAGGGGGAGTCATGACCGATCTCGTGGTCGTCGGGCAGGGCTACGTGGGGTTGCCGATGGCGCTGCGGGCCGCCGAGGCGGGACTCACCGTGGTGGGTCTCGACACCAATGCGGTCGTCGTCGAAGGCCTCAACGCCGGCGCGTCGCACATCGACGACGTCTCGGACGAGCAGCTGCGCGCCGGCCTCGCCGGGGGGTACCGCGCCTCGGCCTACCCGGCGTGCATCGCGGACGCGCGCGCCGTCATCGTGTGCGTGCCCACTCCGCTCGCTCCCGACGGCGGACCGGACCTCGGCGCCGTCGAGGGCGCGGCGCGAACGGTCGGCGCGCACGTGCGGCCCGGGACGCTCGTCGTGCTGGAGTCGACGACGTACCCGGGGACGACCGAGGAGGTCTTCGCGCCGCTCGTGACGGCGTCGGGCCTTGAGGTCGGCGTCGACGTCCACATCGCGTTCTCGCCCGAGCGCGTCGACCCGGGCAACCGGACGTACGGCGTGCGGAACACGCCCAAGGTCGTGGGCGGTCTGACGCCCGCCTGCACGGCGGTGGCACGCGACTTCTACGCGCGCTTCATCGACACGGTGGTGGAGGCCAGGAGCGCCCGCGAGGCGGAGATGGCGAAGCTCATCGAGAACACGTTCCGGCACGTCAACATCGCGCTGGTCAACGAGATGGTGCGGTTCTGCCACGAGCTCGACATCGACCTGTGGAACGCCATCGACTGCGCCGCGACGAAGCCCTTCGGGTACATGCCGTTCCGCCCCGGGCCCGGCGTCGGCGGTCACTGCATCCCGATCGACCCGTCGTACCTCAGCCACCGGGTGAAGGCGCGCCTCGGCTACGCGTTCCGCATGGTCGAGCTCGCGGAGGAGATCAACCATGCCGCTCCCGAGTACGTCGCCACGCGCATCTGGCAGGCGCTCAACGACCGGGGGACCGCCGTCAACGGCGCGAAGATCCTGCTGCTGGGCGTGACCTACAAGGAGAACATCTCCGACCGGCGCGAGAGCCCGGCGGACCCGCTGGCGCGCCGTCTGCTGGCGTGGGGCGCGGACCTCTCGTACGCCGACCCGTTCGTGGCGCAGTGGAGCGTGGAGTCGCCGGACGGCGCCGCCGTGCTGTCCGCGGTCGCCGACATCGAGGCGGCGGCGGGTGCGGCCGATCTGGTCGTGCTGCTCCAGGCGCACCGGGCCTTCGACCTCGGTGCGATCACTGAACGAGCCGTCTCGCTGCTCGACACCCGAGGCATGGTCCCGGACGGAGCTGGCGTCGAGCGGCTCTAGCAGGGTGGCGCTGGCAGGTTTCGGACCGCACGCGGTCGACAGGCGGAGGGAGGGCGCTCGTGGACGGGCTGGTGGTCGCCGTCACCGGAGGCACCGGGTTCATCGGCAGAGCACTCGTCAGTCGCCTCCTGGCAGAGGGAGCGAGTGTTCGGCTCCTCAGTCGGCGCTCGGGTCACCCTCCCCGGGAACGGGTCCAGGTGGTTCAGGCGGACCTTGCCGACGACGCCGCGGACCTCGTCCCGTTCGTCGACGGGGTCGACGTTCTGTATCACTGCGCTGCGGAGCTGAACGACGAGAGCGCGATGCAGGCCGTGCACGTCGACGGGACGCGGCGGCTGCTGGCCGCCTCGCGCGCCAGGGTCGGTCGCTGGGTCCAGTTGAGCAGCGTCGGCGTGTATGGGCCGAGGCGCGCGGGCGTGGTCACCGAGACCGACGACGAGCGTCCGGGCGGTCCGTACGAGAAGACCAAGGCTGCTGCCGATGCACTGGTGCGGGCGAGTGCGGAGGACTTCGTCGTCGTGCAGCCGTCGAACGTCTTCGGCGCCGGCATGAGCACTTGGTCGCTTCGCCAATGGGTTGAGACGGTCGACCGCGGCCTCTTCATGTTCGTCGGGTCAGCTGGTGCGTCGGCCAACTACGTGCATGTGCGGAACGTCGTGGAAGCCCTTGTCCTCTGTGGCGTTGAGCCGACCGCCTCGGGTCAGACGTACATCGTGTCCGACCGGCTCGACATGGAGGAGTTCGTCGGAACGATCGCGACTGCTCTGGGTCGGCGGCCTCCCCGAGTGCACCTCCCGCTGTGGCTGGCGCGCTCGGCCGCCTCACTCGGCTCGCTGGTGCCGGGCTTTCCGTTGACCCGTTCGCGTGTGGACGCGCTGAGTAGCCGGGCCCTGTACAGCAGCGTGAAGATCGAGACGCAGCTCGGGTACCGCAACGTCGTGAGCGTCCCGGAGGGCGTCCTTGAGGTCGTGGCGGAGTATCGCTCGGAGGCGGCAGGTGGCTCCTGCTCGCACCGCACCGCCGTGCCGTCGAGGGTTCCCCTCCTCGTTCACGTGGCGACCGTCCCGTGGACTCTGCGGTTCTTCCGCGGGCAGGCGGGCTACCTCAGGAGCCGGGGCATTGAGGTCCGCGCCGTGTCGTCACCGGACCCGGCCGAGTCGTTGGCCGAGTTCAGCAAGAGCGAAGGCGTTCCCGTGTACCCGCTGCAGATGAAGCGGGAGATCGCCCCGCTCTCGGATCTCCTGGTCCTGGTGCGGCTCTGGCGACTACTTCGTCGCCTTCGGCCCGATGTCGTCCACTCGCACTCCCCGAAGACGGCACTCATCGGGACCTTGGCTGCACGTCTGGCGCGCGTTCCGTGCGTGGTGATCTCGATCTTCGGTCTCGTCCAGATGTCTCGGAGCGGGCCCGGTGCCACAGTGCTCAACCGAGTGACTCGCCTGCAGTGCCGCCTCGCGAACAGGGTGTGGTGCGACTCCGCATCCATGCGCGACCACCTCGTGGAGTCTGGTCTGTGCGACGTGGACAAGATCACGGTGATCGGGAGTGGAAGCGTCAACGGTGTGGACGCTGAGGTGTTTTCGCCGAGCAGGGGGGCTGCGCACCGCGAGGAGGTGCGAAACGCGCTCGGGATAGCCGGCAGCGACCGGGTCGTCGGCTTCGTCGGAAGGATCACAGTCGACAAGGGGATACGGGAGCTCGCGGAGGCATGGAGCACGCTCCGGGTGCAGCTTCCGGACGGGCACCTCCTTCTCGTCGGTCCGGTCGAGGAAGGGGCTCGGCGTCCCCCTGAGCTGGACGTCCTGCTCGCAGACGGGCGGGTGCACCTCGTCGGCGAAATCGCGGACGTGTCCCCGTACCTCGCGGCGATGGATGTGTTCGCCATGCCGTCATACCGCGAGGGCTTCGGCATCGCGAACATCGAAGCGGCGGCCATGGAGCTCCCCGTCGTCGCGACTCGTATTCCGGGATGCACAGACTCCGTCGCCGACGGCGTGACTGGGACTCTCATTCCCGCACGCGACGGGGCTGCCCTCGCAGCGGCGCTGCGCCGCTACCTGGACGACGAGCAACTGCGCCGTGCCCACGGCCGAGCCGGTCGGCAGAGGGTGCTCGAGGAGTACCGGCCGGAGGCGGTCTGGGCCGGCCTCTACGAAATGTACCGGGGCCTCCTTGCGAGCCGCGGCCTGCTGCCGTGACTCAGCGAGGTTCTTCGTTGCCGCAGGCGGAGGTGTCTCCCCGTCTCGTCTTGGACACATGCTCGAGAAACGCCTTGCGCTTCGCCTGAGCGGGTAGCCCTCGGTAGTGGACGCCGCGCGCGATCGATCGGGCGGCGTACTCGTCGACGCTGCAGATGCGTCGTGCTGGGACTCCGGCGACAACGGTCCGGGAGAGAACGTCCTTCGTGACGACGGAGCCCGCACCGATGACGACGTCGTTCCCGATGGTGACGCCCGGCAGGACGATGCTTCCCATCCCGATGAAGACGTTGTCGCCCACGGTGATGGCGCCGATGACATCGAGGTCGGGATAGGACTCACGGATGACCCAGACGCCGCCGTCGTGGGTGACGAACCGGACCCCTGCCGTGACGGTCACGTGATTGCCGATCTGGATCAGATACGGCTCGCTGCCGAAGGTGCCGCG
The DNA here is from genome assembly GCA_963807045.1 of uncultured Actinomycetota bacterium. Lineage (GTDB taxonomy): Bacteria > Actinomycetota > Actinomycetes > Actinomycetales > Cellulomonadaceae > Actinotalea. Next base: position 2,455,741 of record CAWDZL010000002.1, read on the forward strand.
GTCGACACCCAGCAAGCGGCACTCTGTGCCGATCGTGACGCCGATGCGGCGAGCGAACGCAACCGGATCCTTCGCGATCGCCAGGCGGTCGCGAAGCAGGCTCACCGCTCGACGGAGCACGCGACGACCGTATCAGGGCGCTCCATCGAGCGATCCGGCTCGTGGCTTCAGGCCTTCGTTGTTGACCCCCGGTCGTTGCGTGGCCGAGCCGTCGGTGGCGGAGGGTAGTTGGTGCGGTTGATCCAACCCGCCGAGCCGTTCGTGGACACGATCCGTGCGGGGGCCCCCGCCACCGTGACGCCCGGTGGCACGTCGTCCAGCACCACCGAGTTGGCGCCGACGGCAACGTCGTCCCCGACGGTGATCGCCCCGGCGATCACCGCACCAGGGCCGACGTAGACGCGGTCGCCGAGGGTGGGAGCGCCTGCCCGCCTGCCCTTGTTCACCCCGATGGTGACGTTCTGGCTGAGGTTGCAGTCGGAGCCGATGCGTGCCTCGGAGCTGATCACCACTCCGCCCGCATGCCCGATCAGCAATCCAGGGCCGACGTCCGTTCGCCACGGCAGGTTCACGCCCATGCGATAGCGATAGCGGCGCAAGAGGACGCGGGCCGGTAGGAGGAACGCTCGGGCCGGCATCGGTCCCGTCGCGCAGTACCGCGTGACGCGGAACCAGAAGATGTACGGGTAGGTCTCGCCGACGGCGAGCAATCGCAGGACGTCTATCGCGTTCGCCCTGCCGGCGACACGGTGTGCGTCGGAGCGCAGTACCCAGAGGAGGTGTGGAAGCGTGGCCTGTCGCTCAACCCTTCGATCACGAGGCGATCGCGTCGCCTCCTGTGACGCCTCGGCGCCCATGTGTCCACCTCCTCAGAGAGACGAGGAGCCCGCAGTAGAAGGCGTAGATGCCCGCAGACGCGACAACGGCCCCGGCTGCGCCCGACCTGCTGATGAGAAGCCAGTATGTCGGGAGCGCGGCCGCAACGGTGATCACCGTCGCCGTTGACACCCCTGCAAAGCGTCCGAGACCGAGCGCGACGCGGGACTCCATCAGCCCGACGCCGAGGAGAAGCTCCGCGCCGAGCAGCCCTTCCGCGAGTGGCACGGCATCGGAGTACTCGGGCCCGAAGACGAGCGGGATGACGGTAGGCGCCAGCGCGGCCACCACAGCGAGCGACGCGATGTGCACGCCGATCCCCAGGGCATAGATGCGGCGTGCCTCGGGCGTCACGGCGCGTGCGCCGGCCGTCCGGACGAAGAGCAACTGGCCCACCGCCACCGAGCCAATCCGGGCCACTTCGGCGACGGAGGCAGCCACGGCGTAGACGCCGCCGACTGCTGGGCCCGCGACGGCGACGAGGATGACGCGATCGAGGCGTTGCAGCCCGACGATCCCGAGGCCGTAGCCCACGGTGGGCCAGCCGTGCTTCACCAGGCCCCGCCAGACTCTCGTGTCGACTCGCGGTCGGAGGCCCGACCAACTTTGTCCGGTGCTTCTCAGCGCAGCGGTCGTCTGCACGACCGCTGCGAGGGCTGCGGTCAGTGCGGCGGTGCTGAGCGAAGCGTGTCCCAGGAGTGCGAGGACTCCGAAGGCGATGATCTGTACGGCCGTGCCGATCGACACGGCCTCGATGGACGCTGCCGCACTCCCGTAGGCCTGCGTCAGCTGGCTTGCCTGGTACCCCGCGAGGGCGCAGAAGCCCAGGACGAACGCGAGCGCCAGGAGTCCCGTGTCATTGCCGTCCCCGCGGGCGAGGGCGAAGATGGCGGCGGTGAGTAGGCCGCCGGCGGGCGCCAGCGCGAGCGTCAGCCCGGAGAATCCCTGCGCGTCGCGGGCGGTTGGCGCCGGCACGGCCCGGACCCTCAGGCTCGCGCCCGTGCCAAGGGTCGCCCCGGTGGCCACCAGGACGGCACTCGTCGTCAGGACCGTCAGCGTGCCCTGGCCGGCCGGGCCGAGCACGCGGGCGGTGATGACGGCGAGGACCGCGGTCAGGGCGGCGCTGGACCCTGCCGCCGCGACGACCCGCGCCACGGACCGTACGTCGTGTCGCGTCACGGCCGGCGAGCCTCTCCGATCTCGGTGGGCACGACGGCTCGCGGCAGGAGCTTCGGTCGGGCGGCTGACGTGCTGGCCTGCGTGCTTCGCCTGGCCCCGAAGACCCACATCAGGAGGAGGACGGCGACGGCCACCGTCATCTGCACAGGCACTGGGGTGAAGTCGTTCCGGATCCAGAGGAAGAGCGAGAAGGCCACCATGCCCGCCGCGGCGTCCTTGAGGAGCGTGCTTGCGGTCGCGTCGATCCGCGCCAGGACGACGCCCAGCAAGAAGAGGATGAGCAGCATGCCGAAGACGCCGCCCGAGCGGTACGCCTCTGCCGCGACTGAGCCGCCGATGGGCCCGACCCGTCGGGCGATCATCGACCCGAAGACCGTCGGGTCCTCCGTCACCGATGGAACTTGGTATCCCAAGAGGCGCCCCATGACCAACCGGCGGACCGGTGCGAGATAGGTCCCGTATCCGACGTAGTCCTCGCCGCGCGCGTGGTAGCCCACGGCGACGACGAGCGGGCGGATGGAGTAGCCCAGCTCCGTGAGACCGCTGAGCGGATCGGTGGAGGTGAGCGTGCCGGCCCCGGCAAGCCCGTGCTGACGGATCACGCGGACGGCCGAGCCCGCCGCCACGACGCCGACGGCAAGTGCGGCCATCCACGGACGCAACGGCGTCACGCGCCGCCGGGCGGCGACGACGGCGTATGCGGCGGCAGGGATGATGACCTCGCCGCGCAGCCCGAGGGTGAAGGCGGGGAGAGACCACAAGGCGAAGAGCACCAATGCGGCCCGGCGACTGCTCGGATGACGGCTCGCCGAGGCCACCGGGATACCGAAACCCATCAGCAGGTAGGCGGTCGGCATCGGGCTGTCGCTCGTTGCGGCGAGGAACTCCAGGTAGGAGCCGCCGATGATGCTTGCTCCGCTCCGCAGGGCGTAGTCAGCTCCAGAGCAGAGCCCCAACAAGGAACAGGCCGATGCCGATCACCCCGGCCCGGTCGATGGACTGGCCACCGACGTCGGCCGGTTGCGGACTCGTTTCCGGAACTGGCCGGCGCGCGGCGACCAGGTAGCCGACGACGAGCGCGCAGAGCGCCAGCCCGACGTAGACGGTCGACCAGCCGAAGGCGTCCGAGCGCACCCATCGCTCATCACCTGGGTTGATGAGCTCGAGGTCAGGGCCGACCGCGAGCTGTACAAGCAGCCCGGCGTGGAACAGCGCGAGGAGCAGCGTGTAGATGGAACCGAGGCAGATCGGCCGGCCCGGGCGTGCTTTGGTCAGTGTGAAGACGGCGACGCCGGCGATGATGACCACGAGTGCGGAGGCCAACCGCGGAGACGTTGCGAGGGTCTCGTCGAACGTCACCATGAGGGCAGCGACAGCGGTATACGCCGCGATTGCGGATCGACGGAGAGAGATTCGTTGCCTGCCGACGGCTCGGTCTGGGCCCATGGTGGTCACAAGGTCCCCTCGTAGAGCCTGCGGTGCGCCGAGACGGACGCACTCATGCTGAACGGGCTCGAGGAGAAGGACGCAGCGATGCCTGTGCGTTCTTCAGCGGTCGCACCGAGGCGGATGGAAGCCAGCGTTGCCTCCCCCCATCGTTGGAGTGGTGCGAGGACCGGTACCGCCGTGATGCCAGCCATCTGAGACGCCACGTACCGAACGCCGGGCAGGTCCGACGCCACAACCGGAGTGCCCACCGAGAGCGCCTCGATGACGACTCCGGGCAGCCCCTCCCGAGTACTCGTGAGGACCAGCGTGTCGGCCTGGCCCATCAGGTCGACTGCGTCCCCACGGCTGCCGAGGTCGTGGACGTGCTTCGCGATGCCGAGCGTGGCTGCCAGGTCCGCGATCTCCGCCGTGTCGGGGCCCGTGCCACCGACGAGCGCGAGGTGCGCGGGGCACCCGTTCTCGTGGAGCCAGTGCGCGACGCGGACGGTCTGGACGCGGTTCTTCTCCGGCGACGGCCGACCGACGTGGATGATGACGGTCTCGCCCGGCCCGCAGCCAAGAAGGGCGGTGAGGCGGTCACGAGTTGTCGGAGGTGTGACGGACGGGAAGCCGTTGGGGACGACGCGGGTGCGGTCGTCCTTCTGCCATCCCGCGTGGAACCCGTACGTGAGGGCCGATGGGCTGACTCCGACGATGTCGGTGGCGAACGACCGGATGAGCCGCACCATGACCCGACGCTGCAGGCGTCGCCGGAAGGTGTCGGGGTGCCCATCACCGTCCGACCTGAAGTGGGCGATGCGACGCGGAACGCCGGCGAGACGCGCCAGGACCACCATCACGCCCGAGAAGGTGGCGACATGGCTGTCGAGGACGTCAGCTCGCTCCGTCCGAAGAAGACGGACGAATGCAGCGGGAAAGCTGAGTCCCAGCGGAAGTGGATGGATGACGCCGCCGAGCGAACGGATCTCGTCGGCGAGGGAGCCCTCGCGGCCCGTCAGGGTGACGAAATGGAACTCGAAGCCTTGCGGGCCCAGGTGCCGCATCAGCTCAATGGTGCGCAGCTCGGCCCCGCCGATGTCCATGGCGCCGAAGATGTGGAAGACCTTCATGCGTCGTCCCGCATCGCAGCCTTCACCGCGTCGACGAACTCGGCGTCCGCCGCGACGGACCGCTCGATAACCGCACGAGCGCGCTCGACGTTGGCAGCGCTGGACCGGGCCCACGCGTCGTCGTCGGCGAGCAACGCCTCGATCGCCCGCGCGAGCGCCGGCGCGTCCCGAGGCGCGACGAGGTGTTCCTCTTCGACCAGCTCGGCGACGCCCCCGACCGCTGTCGCTACACAGGGGAGCCCGGCGGCCATGGCCTCGATCAGGACCCTGGGGAGGCCCTCTGTCCACGACGCGAGGACGAAGAGGTCGCTCGTGTCGTAGAGCGCCTCCAGGGCCTCGCCCGTGACGTGACCGACGAAGGTGGCGCGAGGCCCCAGCAGGCTGTCGGCGAGGGTTCGGAGCTCCTTCTCGAGCCGGCCGGTCCCGGCGACGCGCAGCTCCACGTCGTAGCCGCGGTCGACGACGGTGCGGACCGCGGAGACGAGCTCCCGCACGCCCTTGTACTCACGATCCAGGGTCCCGACAGTGAGGATCACGACGCGCCCCGTGGGCATGGCTCGAACGGTGTGGACCGGCACTGGCCCCACGTCCGAACCGGCGACGACCGTGGTGGCGCGCCCAGGCGGGTACGACTCCTGAAGGGCATGGGACGTGACGTAGCGGGCGACGACAGCGCGCCGGCAGAACCAGCGCATCGCCCGGATGACGAGCGGGCGAGCAGCGATGCTCGTGAGCCGCCCGACGACGTCCGCGCCGAGCGATGAGGACGGGTCGCCGACGACGACGACGACGAGCGGCCGACGCCGCACGAGAGCAGCCGTACCGGTGACGGTCCCGATCACGCCGGGGCAGTAGACGGTGACGGCGTCGCTGTCGCCCACCTGTCGCCAGATGCGGGCTGCCGCGGTGAGGAGGCGGCCCGCCCCGCCTACACCCGCCGGCCAGGGGAGGAGAAGGCTGCGGTGCGGGAAGGACAGCAGGGGGACGCCGCTCGGCTCAGGTTGCGCCGTCCTGACGGCAACGACCACGTCACCGATCTCGTCGAACGTGGAGACGGCTGTGAGCGACTTCCGTCCGCGCAGATGCCCCTCGGGGTCCGTCCAGCATCGGTGCTCGGCGGCGACGCAGATCGTCCGGCGCCCCGGCGTGCGTGCGCTTGCCGTGGAGCGGCGCTGCCGCGCCCCCCGGCGTTGCCATTCACGCCAGCGGGCCGGGCCAGCCGGAGGCTCCCAACCGCGGCCGGCGAACCACCCCAGGACCTGGTCCTGGCCGATCCAGAGCACCTCCAGACGGCGGTGGCACGCGCTGATCCGGGGGTGGAGCCTGGCGACGGACCGGGTTGCGCGCAGCACTGCCTTGACCAGGAGAGGCGAGAGAAGGTGCGGCGTGCGGCCGCCCAGGTCCGTCAGGATCGTGCCGGTCGTCATCCCCTCATGCGGGTGCAGGACGATCCGGTCGACGGGGCCCGGGTACGTGGCGAGGAAGGCGACGGCGTCGCCCACGTTCTCGACGAGTGCCTGGGGTGATGGCCTGTCTCCGGGTCGCATCGTGGAGGAGAGAGGGCTCGCGGCCAGGCGCTGAAGCTGTCGCGTCGCCCGACGCTCGGGCGAGTGGACACCCGGAGCGCGGTAGATGACGGTCTCCTCCGGCCCCAATCGGCTCACCGCTCGCTCGCCGACGGCCTTCGACCATGAGTAGGGCGAGAAGGGCGCCTGACGGCGGGTCTCGTCGAGGGGTCCCGGGCCCTGGACGGCCGCAGAAGCTCAGGTGCACCAGACGAGGCACACCCGCGAGGGTCGATGCGGCGGCGATGATCGCGGCAGTGCCGGCGTTGGCGTCTCGCAGGGCTTCGGCGTCGCCCGAACCGGAGTCGGCCAACCCTGCCGCGTTCACCACTGCAACCACGCCTGCGAGCTGCTTCGCGAGGGGCGTCGTGATGTCGAGGGCACGTGCGGCCCACTCGGAGACGGTGACGTCCGGTGGCACGTGCACCCTTGGCGCAGGTAGTCGCCGCACGGGCACGCCGCGCAGGCGAAGCGCGTCGGTGATTCGTCGACCGACGAACCCCGAGGACCCGAACACGGCGATCGATCCGGGGGCGGCGTCACGCGGCGACATGCGCGCCTCCCTCCGGCCGCCGACCGACAAGGCGGGGAGAAGCAATGTATCCGGCGAGGACGGCAACCGTGACCGGGACACCCACGCGTGCGTCCGCCTGCCACCACACGGCAGTGACCGCCAGGCCGAGGCCCGCGACAGCAGCGCTGACGAGCACGTGGTTGAAACCTCCGTCTCCGACGAGGCGTTGGTAGACGTGGTGGCGGTGCGCCACCATGAGCGGCTCGTGCCGTAGTGCCCTCGTCGTGAGCGTCCACGCCGTGTCGCCGAGGTACAGCGAGAGCGGCGCGACGAGCAGGTGGGCCGGCAGTCCGTGTGAAGCCGCCATCAGCACACCGACGGCGACGATCGCACCGAAGAGATAGCTACCTGAGTCTCCGAGGAAGACCCGGGCGGTCGGGATGTTCCACGGGAGGAACCCGAGGGCTGCGCCAGCTGTCGCGAAGCCCAGGGACGCGAGAGCCGGCGTGTCGCGCACAAGTCCGAGCGTTGCTGCCACAGCCCCCCACGCGGCGAGGGTGAGCCCGGTGATGCCGTTGATCCCATCCATGAAGTTGACGACGTTGACGGCGATGGGGAAGCCGACAGCCCCGGCGAGGCCCCAGGCGGGCCCGCCGATGGCGACGCCAGCGGCTGCTCCCGACGCTGCCTGGAGCGCGAGTCGCAGGTTCGCCGGCAGGCCGCGGCGGTCGTCTTCGAGGCCTGTCCCGGCGAGAACGAGCACGGCGCCGATCGACAGCCACGGCGGGGTCGCCTGAGACGTGCTGGCAAGGGCCAGGCTGACCACGAAGCCTGCCGCGCACGCGACTCCCCCTCCTCGCGGCACAGGTGACGTGTGGGACGAGCGCGAGTTGGGGACGTCCAGCATTCCCCTTCGAAGAAGGAAGGCGCGTACGGGCCAGGTGAGGATCAGCGTGACGAGCAGCGCAGCGGCAAGCTCACCCACGAACGACGCCCTCGTCCTCGGTGGCCTTCACCATCCAGGCGGACGCGTCCGGGTGCGCGGAGGGCTGGGCGTCCCGAACGGCAGTGGGCTCGATCGGTGGGACGTCGATCGCGGTCACCAGGGGGTTCGAGGTCGGCCGCCGCTCGTCGGTGTCCCCGAGCAGCTCCTCACTGAGCTTCTCGCCCGCACGCAGGCCCGTGTAGACGATCTCGACCCCCGACTTACCCGACATCTTGATCAGGGTGCGCGCGACCTCGACGATCTTCACCTGGTCGCCCATCTCGAGCACCATCACCTCGCCGCTGTGCCCCATCGCAGCCGCCTCGAGCACCAGCTGGCAGGCCTCCGGGATCAGCATGAAGAAGCGCTCGACGTCGGGATGCGTGACCGTCACCGGCCCGCCGCGCTCGATCTGCGCGGTGAACAGGTGGACCACCGAGCCGCGCGACCCGAGCACGTTGCCGAACCGGACCGACACGTAGCGGCCCTCGGGGTGTGCGGTCGAGAAGGACGCCGTGAGCCGCTCCGTCAGGCGCTTCGTGAGGCCCAGGATCGAGCTCGGGTTCGCCGCCTTGTCCGTCGAGATGTTGACGAACGTGCGCACCCCGGACTCCGCGGCGGCGCTCAGCACGTTCAGGGACCCGAGCACGTTCGTCTTCCACCCCTCGAGGGGGAAGGACTCGAGGAGCGGCAGGTGCTTGAGCGCTGCGGCGTGGAACACCAGCTCGGGCCTCGTCGTGGCGAAGACGGTTCGCAGGGCTTCGAGGTCGCGGATGTCGGCGAGCACGACGGTGTCGTCGTCGAGCAGCCCGTGGCCGGTCAGGCTCATCTGGGTGGCCTGGAGCCCGGACTCGTCCCGGTCGAGCAGGTACAGCTTCGCCGGGCCGAACCGCGCGATCTGTCGGCAAGGCTCCGCGCCGATCGACCCGCCCGCACCCGTGACCAGGATGCGGCGACCCGCGATGTCCTCGGTGATCGCCGCCAGGTCGAGTGACACCGGGCGCCGGCCGAGCAGGTCGCTGAGGTTGAGGTCGCGCAGGTCGTGCGTGGTGGGGTTGCCGCCCATGATGTCCCACAGCGGCGGCAGGACGAGGACGTCGAGGCCGGCCTCCTCCGCGAGCGCCGAGACCTCCCGCAGCAGCGCCGACGACGCCTGGGGGAGGGCGATGGCGAGGGTCCGCGCGCCCGTCGTCTCCGCGACCGCCGCGACGTCCTCCCGGCTCCCGCGAACGGGCACCCCGTCGATCGTGAGCAGCCGCTTCGCGCGGTCGTCGTCGAGGAAGGCCACCGGCAGGTACCCGCTGCTGGCGTCGTTGAGCATGCTGCGCACGAGTCGCCGACCGGCGTCGCCGGCCCCGAAGACGACGACGCGCCGCGCACCCTCCCGCAGGGCGGCGCGTCGCATGCGCACGGCCCGGACGGCGAAGCGGGCCGCGAACATCATGGTGAGGGCGAGCGCGGCGGCGACGAACGGGACGCTTCGCGGCACGACGATCGGGTTGGCGACCAGCGCCCAGATGGCCAGGGGCGGCGTGACGACCGCGAGCGTGGTCGCGACGTCGTAGACCTCCTCGAACGAGCCGCGCTGGTGCCCGACGACGTACGGTCCGATGAGCGACCCGACCACCAGATGGGTGGCCACCGCCACCGCTGCGAAGAGGATGGTGCCGGCCGCGAACGTCTGCTCGGAGTCGAAGTCGTACCGGAACCAGGTGGCCGCGAACACGGAGGCGGCCCACGCGGCCGCGTCGATCGCTGCCCATGCCCAGCGGCCGGCGAAGGACCGACGATCCTGCGCCCTCCGACTCATGATGTCCCCTCGACGACGTGCCCCCCTAGCGCCCAGGGTAGGACGCACCCCCCTCGCAGCACGCGGTCCCCGCGCCGACGGCGCCGGTTCCGCCACCCGTGACGGCAGCGGGCCCGCATGCGCATCGAGTGCCCGCCGGGGGCCAGGATGGCGACGTGAACCACCTGCGTCGACCGTCAGCCACCTGCCGCACCGCAGCGCCCAGGGCCGCTCTCCTGCTGACCGCCGGGCTGCTGACCACCGGGTTGCTGACCACCGGGCTGCTGGCGGGCTGTGACGGGGACACGACGTCGTCGGCCACGCCGCAGGACCCGGCGCGGGTCGCCGCCGACCTCGAGTCGCTCACCAACGCCGCCCGCACCGACCAGGGTCTGCCGCCCTACGAGCACTCCGACTGCGCGGCGTCGGCCGCCACCGACCGCGCCGCGGCGCTCGTCGGCAAGGACGAGCTCACGCACGCCGACCTGACCGCCGTCATGCTCGGCTGCCAGGTGTCGGTGGCGGGGGAGAACCTGAGCCGCTCCGCCAAACCCGCGTCCGACGTCGTCGAGGCGTGGCTCGGCTCCTCCGGCCACCGGTCGAACATCCTCGACGAGCAGTACACGGGCATGGGCGTGGGCTGCGTGCCCGACGGCGAGGAAGCGCTCTGCTCGCTCGTCTTCGTCGCGAAGTAGGGGCCCGGCGGAGTAGTCCCGATTCACCCGATCGAGGTGCCCGGACCACCCGCGGCGCTCTGACCTGTGCCGGGATACTCGCAGAGGGGACAAATCCGACAGGGGGCACGATGGCGCGCAGGTTCGGTTCGACCATGATTGCTGCCGGGGCGACGGCCGCGCTGGTCCTCGGCGTGGCGGCTGCACCCGTGGTGGCCGCGCCGCAGCCGTCCCCGGCGATCGCCCCGGCGTCGGCCTCCGCTGAGGTCCCGTCGGCGGCGGGGGGCGTGCGGGCCGTCAGCTTCAGCGACGTCGACGGGACGAACCCGTTCGCGGCCGACATCTCCTGGCTGGCCCAGCAGGGCATCACCACGGGCTACACCGACGGGTCCTTCCGGCCGCGCGCGTCCGTGAACCGGGACGCGATGGCGGCATTCCTGTACCGGCACTCGGTGGGCCCTGACGCCCCGGCGTCGTGCACGACGGGACCGTTCGTCGACGTCACGGCCACGCACCCGTTCTGCCCACACATCACCTGGCTCGTGGGGCAGCACATCACGACCGGCTGGTCGGACAACACGTACCGGCCCGCTCTGCCCGTCTCCCGGGAGGCGATGGCTGCCTTCCTCTACCGGTTGGCACACGACGGCGCCGCCGCGCCCGCCTGCACCAGCGCGCCTTTCGCGGACGTCCCGGCGGGCGCGAGGTTCTGCGGGGAGGTCGCCTGGCTCGCTCAGCAGAAGGTCACCACCGGTTGGGTGGACGGCACCTTCCGGCCGGGCGCCTCGATCGAGCGGCAGGCGATGGCGGCGTTCCTGCACCGGTTCGCCGCGCTCACGCCGGTGGACCCGCCGGTGGACCCGCCGGTGGACCCGCCGGTGGACCCGCTTGCGCCGCAGGTTCAGATCCAGAGCCCGATGCCTGGCCTCATCGTCTCCGCCGCCGTCACGGTGGAGTCCACGCAGATCGGGCAGGACGACATCGTTCGCACCGACCTCCTCGTCGACAACAAGCTGGTCGCGAGCAGCTCCGTCGCACCGTTCGACATCGCATGGGACACCACGAAGTCCAGCGAGACGGCCCACACGCTCACGGTGGTGGCTGTCGATGCCGCAGGGCGGGAGGGCCGCAGCGAGGCGGTGAGTGTGGTGGTCCGCCAAGGGCCGAACCCGCTGGACCTGCTCGAGAACGACAAGGCGACCGGGACCGTGAGCGCTGACGACTACGCGCGCTACGCGGTGTACCGGTGGGTCGCGCCGGACCGGGTTCCAGAGCAGTACCGCATTCCCGACGGCTACGAGCCCGGCAGCCTGACGGTCCCCCTGTGGGCCGCCCTGCGCGACTACGACACGTTGAGCCCCGCGGCCCAGCGGGGAGCTCAAGGCGTACTTCGTGCCGGCGGAGAAGGTGGACCAGCCCCTCCAGCCGGTGACTGAGGCGGAGATCACTGCGGCCCTCGCGTTCATGGCGCGGCCGGACACCGACGAAGGGCTGGCGAGAACGGGCGAGGCCGTCACGTCGCCGTGGACCACGAAGTGCGGCGTGGCATGGCCGTACTGGTCTCGCGAGCGGCTGACCTGCCGTTACGAGACGACCGTGGCCGACTTCTACTACAACCCGGACCAGACCGGCATGGACTTCGCGACGGACAAGGTGGACCGCTGGCTCCAGGACTCGTCGGAGCCGCTGGGCGGCCCCAATGGCGTCCCGGACGAGCTCGATGCGGCCGCCCTCGCCTTCTACGACGGGGTGTGGACCTACCGGAACCTCGGCTACCAGGACTTCAACCACCTCGACGTCGCGCTCACGGACGTCAACGTCTCGTACTCGGTGCCGTACTTCGGGTTCGAGGTCATCGACAACATCAAGCAGGTGGGCGATCCCCAGCATGGGGGCCAGATCGTCCCTGGACCTCGGCCCGAGCGTGCGTATCTGCTGTGGCACGAGACGTTCCACCAGTTCGAGTACGAGTACGACGTCGACGACGTCGTCAGCGCCGAGTACGCGTTCAACCAGCAGACGACATTCGCGTGGTGGCTTGAGGCCTCAGCCGAGTGGGCGTCGCACAAGGTTGCGGAGCGAATCGACAGCGGCGCGTTCGGGGCTGCGGGCCAGCAGACGGTCTACCAACGTGCGCGGCACGGCTACATGGCGCAGCTCAAGGACCACCTCGCGCATCCGGGCTGGGCGTTGGCGACGTTCGTCGGCCCCCTGGACACCGCGGGCTCGGACGAGTTCGCTGGCGAGCAGCCGCAGTACGGCTCGTTCCTCTTCGCTGAGTACCTGGAAGAGCGGTTCGGAACCGCGGTGATCCGTGAGACGTGGGAGGAGCTAGGTCGACGCGACTCGGACTACGACTACGTCGCAATCGACCGCATCGCGGGGGTGCTGGCCGACCGCCACGCCGCCGACATCTCAGAAGTCGTGCGCGACTACCACCGGGCCAACTACACGATCGCTGCGTCCTACCGCGATGCCGACGCCGACGACTGGGTGGATGCGCTCGACGGAGAGCGCCCGTCGAGGACGGACGTCGCGACCGACACCAGCCGCGCGACCGAGGACACCGTGCGTCTCGGCGCCGGCGGGGCGACGTACTTCCGCCTCGGTCTCGATCCGTCCGCCGCGGCCGGGCAGTTCGTCACGGCCGCGTTCGACACGTCGGGAAGCCCGTGGGAGGTCGAGGACCTCTCCATCCAGGTCATGCAGTTCGCGGGGCCGGGCTCCGACGCTGCGGTCTGCGCCGAAGCCCCCCGCGTCGCGTTCGACCAGAGTGGGCACGCGGAGCAGCGGATCCTGCTCCTCCCCGACTGCCCCGAGGCGGTGGTCGTGCTCTCCTACGCCGATCCGCGTGATATCGGGCCGTCGTACGTGAGCCTCCTCGCGACGCCGGTCAGCTTCCGGTTCACCGCGTCCCAGGTGGGAGCCATGGGGCTGCAGGATGACGGCGTCGAGTTCGCTGCCCCGGGGCACGTCATCGACATTGCGGGCGTCAGCGGCGGCGGACACCTGCTCAGCGACGACGGCGCTGTCTCTTTCTGGGGCCAGGCGCCGATGTCGGGGGGATACCCGATGGAAGCGACCCCCGTCGCGGGCCTCGGGGACGTCCGTGAGGTCCAAGCGGCGTGCCACGGTGCCGAGGTCGGATGGGCCGTCGACGCGGCCGGGCGGCTGTGGCGGATGAACACGACGTACGGCTCTGTCGTGCCCGTGCCGGCTCCCGTAGATCATCTCGCCCTGGCCAACTGTGGCCTCGTGGGGTACCTCGTCGACGAGGACGGGTCGTTGACCTACATCGACGATCTGGCATCGACCTTCATCCCCGTCGCGGGCGCGGCGGATGTCGTCGACGTGGCCGTCTGGGCGCTACGTGCGGAGGACGGCTCCAGCGGCCCGGCCGGGGCCGTGCACAGCGGGTACGCCGTGACCAGCCACGGCACCCTGAGGTTTGTCGATGGGGCGACCGCAAGCGCCGTGCCTGACGTGGACGGCATCGTGGGGATCGCGGCCAACGTCGGCGGGGCGGCCTTTGCGCGCAGCGCTGCGGGGACGGTCGTCGCGCTTGGCATTCAGGCCCCGCTGACTCCCCATACCCTCGTGGGGATCACCTCGGCGGCGCGCGACGTCGTCAGCCCCTTCCTCGCCAGCGAGGCTTTCGTGCTCACGGACAGCGATCAGCTCTTCGTCGTCCGGTGCGCGGCCGGCGACTGCTCCGAGCCCGCGGCCGTCGACAGCGGCCTGACCGGCGTCGAGAGGGTCGCAGCGACGGGAAACGCCACCGCGGCCAATCCGGCTTGGGTGCTGCTCAGGAGTGGCGAGCTGGTGGAGCTGTATCTGGACGAGGGTGGCGCGCACGCGCGCAGCACCGGCATGACGGACGTCGTCGACATGGATATCTCGGTGACGAACGGGAAGTACGCCGTCCACGCGGACGGGACGGTCAGCGCGTGGAGTCGTGTCGGCTTGGACTGGGGCCTTCCGGTCGAGGTCTCCCACGTGACGAGCGCCGAGGACGTCACCTGCGGTTACGGCCGGTGCTTGGTCAACCTCCGGGACTGACCGAGATGACGGGACGGGCCGGCGCCTGGCATCGGCGTCGGCCCACCCGGCGCAGGGGTGTCGCGCGTCGGCGGCGCGTGCCAGAGTCGAAGCCGGACCGGCTGGACCCAGCGTGCCGACGGAGGACCGAGATGGTTGATGCACCCGAAGGCGCCCCCAAGCGCCCCGCCCGTGGGGCGCGTGCGCCCCGAGCGACGCCGGTCCCCGATCCCGACGCCGCTGTGACGTCGCCGCTGCCGCCCGTAGTCCCGGTGGACGAGCCGGCGCCGCCCGTCGCCGCGCCCCAGTCGGCCGCCTTCCCGCCGGAGCCGGCCACGATGCCCGTGGTACCGCCCTCGGCGGCCGCACCCGCCCAGGTCCCGCACCCGGCCCCCCAACCCCACGCGCCGCGCCCACCGCGCCCGGCGCCGGCCTACGCGTCGCCACCGACGGCGCAGGCCGTCAACCCGCTCGCAGGCACCCGGCCCGCAGACGTGCTGCGCGACGTCGTCGCCGCGTTCCTCCTGCTGCTGTCGCTGGGGCTGCGGTGGGACGCGTGGCGCGACGCGACGGCCAGGGTCGACGTCGTCCTCATCACGCTGCTGTCCGTGTTCTCCCTCGCTGTGCCCTACCTCGGCCGGCTCGGCGCGATCGGCGGCGGCTGGACGACCGCCCGCATCCGGCTCGCCCGCCTGCTGCTCAACGCGCCGTACCTCGTCATGGTGGTCGTCTACCTCGTGCTGGACGCCGTCCGCGGCGGCGAGCTGGGCATCGAGGGCGGCATCGGTGCGGCCGTCGGCGTCGGCCTCGCCGGCGCGCTGCTCGCCGCGCAACCACGCGAGGCCGAGCTCGCGGTGCGGCCCGACGGCGCCCGGCCCGGGGGTGCGTGGCGGTGGGTGGTCGCCGCGATCGGTGCGGTCATCGCCGCGGGCGCGATCGGTGGTCTCGTCGCCACGCTGGTCCGCGAGCGCGACGACCTCACCCTGACCGGCCTGCTCGTCGCCGTCCTCGCGACACTCCTCACGCTGACCCTCGTCGCGGCGCCCGTCGTTGGCGCGGTGGCGGGGTCGCCCGCATGGCGCATCGTGCTCGTCGGGCTCGGCGCGGCCGCGATCGTGCTGCTCCTGCTCGCGGACCGGGGCGTCCTCCTGCGGTCCGACGTCGAGTCCGTGCACCTGACCGGGTTCGGCTGGGTGCTGTGGCCCGCTGCCGCTGCCGCGGCCCTCGCACCCGGTCTGCGGCTCGGCGTCGACCACGGTCCGCGCGCCCGCTGGTTCGGCGCCGCCGTCGGGCTCCTCACGCTTGTCGCGGTCACCTGCGTGCTGCAGGTGGCACTCGCCGTCGTGCGCCTGACGGACGATGCCAGCGAGGCGACCGATGCGCGTGGGTCCCTCGTCGCGGTCCTCGTCCTCACGGTCCTGTACCTGATGGGCGTGCTGATCGCGCGCGGTGCCCTCGCCCAGAACCAGCCGCAGGCGACGGCCGTCGTCGTCGTGGTGGCCGCGACGCTGCTGCTCGTCGGGTTGGTGCAGCTCGCCGTCGTCAGCGCGAGCGACGCCCTGACCGTCACCTTCGTGGACCAGGCGCTCGCGCTGGTCGTTCCCGTGGTCCTCGCCGTCGCCGTGGCCGTCCCCGCCTTCCGCGGGGCGGCCGGTCCCAGCCGCAGCGGCCCGACGACGTCCCTCCCGCCGCGCACCTGATCTACCGGCCGTTCACCTCCTTTCACCCCGCCCGTCGCTTCACCGGGCGCCCCGAGCGCCGATGAGCGGGGGGAGAGGAGGCCACGTGACGCGCCGCACCTGGGCCTGGTACCTGGCCATCGGCAGCCTTGCGGTGCTGATCCACGTACCGCTGGCGCCCGGCCTCGGCCGCGACCTCTTCGGGTCCGCAGTCGCCGCCACCATGCTCGTCGCCATCGGCGTCGGCCTGCGCACCTACCCGGCGGCACCCCGAGCGCCGTGGCTCCTCCTCGCCGCGGGCAACGGCATGTGGATCCTCGGCGACCTCATCTGGGCCTTCCTCGACTGGCGTGGCCTCGACCCGTTCCCGTCCGTGGCGGACGCCATCTACCTCGCCGGGTACGTGGTGCTCGGCGTCGGCCTCTTCCGTCTCGCCCGGATCCGCCGGCCGGAGGGCGACGCCCGTTCGGCGCTGGACTCCATCGTCATCGGCATCTCCCTCGGCCTCGTCCTCCTCGTGCTGTTCGTCGAGCCCGCGTGGGAGGCGGCCGACTCCCTGGGGGCACGCGTCGTCGGCGCCGCGTACCCCATCGGCGACGCGATGCTCCTGGTGCAGATGACGCACCTGCGGACGGCCGGACGTGGCCGGACACCCGCGTTGCGGCTGCTGATGACCGGCCTGGTGTTCACGCTGGTCGCCGACCTGCTCTTCCAGTCGGCGCCCTACCTGCCGTGGGTGGACAGCCGCGTCGCGCTCATCGACGAGTTCTGGCTGCTCGGGTACCTGTTCTTCGGAGCCGCGGCCCTTCACCCGTCGGTGGTCCGCGCCAGCGTCCCCCAGGCGCTCACCTACCAACCGACATCGCTCACGGGCACGCAGCTCACGTTCGTCAGCCTCAGCGTCACCGCCATCCCGGGGGTCATCGGCGTGGAGGTGCTGACCGGCGTCGAGCCGCACCTGCTGCATGCATCCGCGGCCGCGCTGATCGTCGTCTGGCTCATCCACCTGCGCCTCCTGGGCATGTCGCGGGAGATGTCGCGGCAGCGTGAGCGCCTCGCCACGCTCGCCGAGGTCGACGAGCTCACCGGTCTCGCGAACCTGCGTCGCTTCGCCGACGAGGTCACCGAGCGGCTCCTCGACGACCGGGTCGCGACCGTCCCCGTCCTCCTCGTGGTGCTCGACCGATACACCGAGATCAACGAGACGCTCGGCCACCGCGTCGGCGACGAGCTCCTCACGGCGGTCGGCGACCGGGTGCGGTCGATCGTCGGCACCCGGGGCTTCGCCGCACGCATCGGCGGCGACACCTTCGCCGTCGTGGTCGACGAGGGCCAGGCATGCGCCGACGAGGTCACCGAGTGCGCGGCCCACCTGCGCGCCGGGCTCGTCGAGCCGTTCCCGCTCTCCGACGTCACCGTGTCCATCGACGCCCTGGTGGGCATCGCCGTCGGGCCGGATGACGGCGAGAGCTTCGACGAGCTCATGCAGCGCGCCGACGTCGCGGTCTCGGTCGCGCGCGACCGACCCGAGCGCGTCGCGCGCTTCACCGGCCGCTTGTCGTTCGACGCCATGTTCGCCCCGCACCTCGTGGGCGAGCTGTCGCAGGCCCTCGAGAACCACGACATCGTCGTCCACTACCAGCCGAAGGTGACTGTGGCGACGGGGCGCGTCACCGGCGCCGAGGCCTTGGTGCGGTGGCAGCACCCGGTGCACGGCCTCCTCCCGCCCGGCGCGTTCATCCCCGCCGCCGAGCGCACCGGGCTCATCCGGCCCCTGACCCTCTACGTGCTGGAGCGCTCGCTCGAGCAGATCGCCGAGTGGCACCGGCAGAGCCACTTCCTCAGCGTCTCCGTGAACCTCTCCGTCCGCGACCTCCTGGACCCGACGTTCGTGGCCGACGTCGAGGCCGCCGTCCTGCGGTCGGGCGTGGGCTGGGACGCCCTCGAGCTGGAGATCACCGAGACCATGGCGATGGTCGACCCGGAGCGCTCGCTCGGTGTGCTGCGCGGCCTGGCGGGGCTCGGCGTCCTGCTCTCCGTCGACGACTACGGCACCGGTTACTCCTCGCTCGCGTACCTGCAGCGGTTGCCGGTGAAGCGCCTGAAGATCGATCGGCAGTTCGTCCAGGGGCTCGTCGAGGACCGCGCCAGCGGCGCCATCGTCCGCTCCACCATCGAGCTCGCCCGGCACCTCGGGATGACCGTCGTCGCAGAGGGTGTCGAGGACGACGCCACGCTGCTCGCCCTGAAGGACATGGGCTGCGACACCGCCCAGGGCTTTGGCCTGGGCCGACCCGTGCCGGCCGATGCCTTCCTGCCGCTCCTGGCGAACATCGAGGAGCGGGTGCCCCGGGTGCTTGCGCAGCGGGTCCCGGTGGGGCGCCGGGTCGTCTGACCTGCGCTCCGGTGCAGGCCAGGGCAGCCTGGCCTTCCTGGTCGGAGCGGCTGGAGCCTGCCTACCGTTGGCGCATGACTGCTCTGTCTGACGCCGCGCTGCCCGTTCCGACGCAGGTCGGTGAGACCCGCTCGGAGCCGCAGGGCGCGGGCGTCCAAGCCAAGCTCAACTGGCTGCGTGCCGGCGTCCTCGGTGCGAACGACGGCATCGTCTCGGTCGCCGGGCTCGTGATCGGTGTCGCGGCCGCGACCACGGACCGCACCGCCATCTTCATCGCCGGCATCGCCGCGCTCAGCGCCGGTGCGGTCTCCATGGCGCTGGGGGAGTACGTCTCCGTGAGCAGCCAGCGGGACACCGAGCTGGCCATGATCGAGCGCGAGCGCCGAGAGCTCGCGGAGGACCCGGAGGGCGAGCTGACCGAGCTGGCCGAGATCTACGAGCACCGGGGCCTCAGCCCGGAGCTGGCGCGTCGGGTCGCCGAGGAGCTCACCGAGAAGGACGCACTCTCGGCCCACGTGCACGCCGAGCTCGGTCTCGACGCCGACGAGCGGACCAACCCGTGGCACGCCGCTCTCGCGTCGTTCGTCGCCTTCACGGTCGGCGCCCTGCTGCCGCTGATCGCGATGGTGCTCGCGCCGGCCGCCGCGCGCCTCTGGGTCACCTTCGTGGCCGCGCTCGGCGCCCTCGTCATCACGGGGACCGTGAGCGCGTACCTGGGCGAGGCGCACCGGATGCGCGCAGTGGCGCGCCTCGTCGTCGGCGGGGCGCTCGCGATGGTCGCCACCTGGGCGATCGGCGCCCTGTTCGGCGCCACCATCACCACCTAACCCCCACCCAGCCCCCCGCGCCGCGCGCCGCGGAGTAGAGCTGGGAGGGTTAGGCGCCTCCACGCGCGGTAACCCTCCCAGCTCTGGCCGATCGGCACCGCCACGGCGCCTCCGTCGACCGGGGCCGCGACGCCCGATCAGTCGACCGGGACCGCGATGCCCCGCACCTGGAGCCGATCGGCCGCGATGAGGTCCCGGTACGCCCATCCCGAGTCCTTCACCGTGCGCTGCAGCGTGTCGAAGTCGACGCGCACGATCCCGAACCGCTTGTCGTAGCCCCACGCCCACTCGAAGTTGTCGAGCAGCGACCACACGAAGTAGCCGCGCACGTCCGCACCCTCGGCGACGGCGTCGGCCACCGCCGCGGTGTGCGAGCGCAGGTAGGCGGCGCGTTCGGCGTCGGGCACCCGGCCGTCGGCGGCGACGACGTCCGCATACGCGGCGCCGTTCTCCGTGACGTACAGCGGGATGCCCGCCGGGCCCGTCCACTCCTCCTGCAGCCCCACCAGCAGGCGGCGCAGCCCGTCCGGCTGTACCTCCCAGCCCATCGCAGTCCGGGGCAGCCCGCGGGACAGCCCCTGCACATCGCCGAGCCCCACGAACGGGTCCGACGTCGCGCGGTCCGCGGGCGCGTCGTGCGCCAGGATCGTGGCCGGGTCGGGGTCCTCCGCGCAGACGGCGCCGCCCGAGTAGTAGTTCACTCCCAGGTAGTCGATGGGCGTGGCGATGACGGCGAGGTCGCCGTCGTGCACCGGGGGTGCGGTGCCCACCGACGCCAGCGCCGCCAGGACGTCGTCCGGGTACGCGCCGCGCAGCGTCGGGCCGAGGAACACGCCCATCCCCAGCGCCTCCTGCAGGCGTGCGGCGACGGCGTCGGCGGGGTGGTGCGCGTGGGCCGGGTCGGCAACGATCGTGTTGAGCGTGATGCCGATCGTCGCGTCGGGCGCGTCCCGCAGGGCCTGCACCGCCGTCCCGTGCGCCAGCAGGAGGTGGTGCGCCGCGCTCACCGCCGCCTGCGGTTCCTGCCGTCCGGGCGCGTGCTGGCCCCCCGCGTACCCGAGGAACGCCGAGCACCACGGCTCGTTGAGCGTGCCCCAGTGACGCACGCGGTCGCCGAGGGCGTCCCGGACCGCGACCACCAGGTCACCGAAGTGCCCGACGACGTCGCGCGACGCCCAGCCGCCGCCGTCCTCGAGCCACTGCGGCAGGTCCCAGTGGTAGAGCGTCACCCACGGCGTGATGCCGCGGGCCAGCAGCCCGTCGACGAGCCGCGAGTAGAAGTCCAGGCCGCGCTGCTCGATGCGGCCCGCCTCGGGGACGATGCGCGGCCACGCCGTCGAGAACCGGTAGGCGTCGAGGCCGAGCTCGCTCATCAGCGCCAGGTCGTCGGGCCACCGGTGGTAGTGGTCGCACGCGACATCGCCGGTGTCCCCGCCGACGACGGCGCCCGGCACCCGGCAGAAGGTGTCCCAGATGGAGGGCGTGCGGCCGTCCTCCGCGGCGGCTCCCTCGATCTGGAACGCCGCCGTCGCGGCGCCCCAGACGAAGCCGGGCGGAAGGCTGTTCGCGGGGCTCATCCCTTCACCGCGCCCTGCATGATGCCGGCGACGAGCTGGCGGCCCGCGGCGGCGAAGAGCACGATCAGCGGGATCACGGAGATGACGACGCCGGCCATGATCAGCGCGGTGTCCTTGAAGAAGCCCGCCTGCAGGAGCTGCAGCGCCACGGGCAGGGTCGGGTTCTTGGTGCCCAGCACGATCGAGGGCCAGAAGAAGTTGGTCCAGGACGCGATGAACGTGAAGAGGAAGAGCATCGCGGCGGCGGGGCGGGCGGCGGGCAGCGCGACGCTCCAGAACGTCCGGAACATCGATGCGCCGTCGACGCGCGCGGCCTCGACCAGCTCGTAGGGGAGTGCGGCGTCGAGGTACTGCGTCATCCAGAAGACGCCGAACGCCGTCACCATGCCGGGCAGGATGACCGCCCACAGGCTGCCGACCAGTCCCAGCTCCCGCATCACGATGAACAGGGGCACGATGCCGAGCTGCGTCGGCACGGCCATCGTGCCGATCACGAAGACCAGCAGGGGCCCGCGGCCCCGGAACCGGAGCTTGGCGAACGAGTAGCCCGCGAGCGTGGCGAACATGACGACCGAGATGCCGGTGGCCGTGGAGACGAGCACCGAGTTGATGATCGCCTGCCACAGGTCGATGTCCGAAGTGAGGACTCGCTTGAGGTTCGTGAACAGCTCGCTGCCGGGGATCAGCGACGGGATCGGGTTCTGGGCGATCTGCGCCGACGTTGATGACGCGAGCAGCACGGCGAAGTACAGCGGGTACGCCGACGCGAGGATGAACCCGCCGAGGATCACGTAGGTGAGCCACCGCGGCCGACGGTCGGACCCTGCGCCCATGCTCCGGGCCCGACGGCGCTCGGCGGACCGGGCGGCGCGCGGCCCCGCGGTCTGCCGGATGACGGGGAGCGAGGGGGCGCTCATCGGGTACTCCTTCTGCTCGCCATGCGCGCGCGGCGGCTCGTCGGCGACGAGTCGGCTGCGATGCGACGGGTGAGGGTGTGGTTGATCAGGGCGAACACGACGATCACGAGGAACAGCAGCCAGGCGACCGCGGCCGCCCGCCCGAGGTTCTTGTTCCGCCAGCCGAGCTCGTAGAGGTACAGGGTGACCGTGAGCCACTGGCGGTCGTTGCCGCCCTGGCCGAAGTTGTCGTACATCCGTGGCTCGTCGTAGATCTGCAGGCCGCCGATCGTCGACGTGATGACGACGAAGATCACCGTGGGTCGGATCATGGGGATGGTCACGGAGAAGAACTGCCGGAGCCGGCTGGCGCCGTCGATCACGGCCGCCTCGTACACGTCCTTCGGGACGGCCTGCATCGCGGCGAGGAAGATCAGGGTGTTGTAACCGGTCCACCGGAAGTTCACCATCGTCGCGATCGCGAGGTGGGCCGGCAGCACCTGGGAGTGCCAGCCGACCGGGTCGACGCCGAGGTTCTCCAGCAGCGCGTTGATCATGCCGGAGTCGTCCGCGAACATCTTCGAGAAGACGAGCGTCACGGCAACCGGCGCGACGACGTACGGCAGCAGCACGCCCATGCGCCAGAAGGTCCGCGCGCGCAGGTTCGCGTTGAGCAGCGCCGCGAGGACGAGGGCGACGATCACCTGCGGGACCGACGACAGCAGGAAGATCGAGAACGTGTTGCGCAGCGCCTTCCAGAAGAAGGCCTGGCCGAGCACGTCGGAGAAGTTCTGCAGCCCGACGAACTCGCCCTCACCGCCCAGCAGGTTCCACTCGTGCAGCGAGACCCAGCCCGTGTAGAGCAGCGGGAAGAGCCCGGTGACGGCGAAGACGACGAAGAACGGGGAGATGTAGAGGTACGGCGAGAGCTTGACGTCCCAGCGGCTCAGGCGCTGGCTGAACCCGATGCGTCGGGTGGCGAGGTCGGGGAGTGAGCCTGATCGCGGCGGTGCGGTCTGGGTGGACATACGAGGGTCCTTCTGCGAGCGGGGCGGGCGTGGCTCGGCAGGGCCGCCGGAAAGGGGAGACCGGCGGCCCTGCCGGGTGTGTCAGCCGATGGCCTCGACGGCCTCGACCCACTTCGACCACGACGACGCAGCGTCGTCGGTCCCGTCCACGTCCACGCGGTTGATCGCCTGGCCCATGGCGTCGTTGATCTCGAAGTAGTGGGTGCCCTTGTACGGGGACACGGTCACCTTCGATGCGCGCTCGGCGAAGATCTCGCCGACGGGAGCGTTGTTGAAGAACTCGTTGGTCATGCCGGCGAGCTGGGGGAGGCCTGCGCCTCGACCTGGCTCGGGAAGTTGCCCGTGGTCTGGAACGCGACGAGCTGCTGCTCAGGGGCGGTCAGCCACTCGGCGAGGGCCTGCGCCTCCTTCGGGTGCGAGGACTGCGTGGGCACCGTGAGGAACGAGCCGCCCCAGTTGCCGCCGCCGCCCGGGAAGACCGGCGCGACGTCCCAGCCGGCGATGCCCTCGGCGTTGCCCGAGATGACGCCGAGCATCCACGACGGCGCGAGCATCACGGCGAAGCCGTTGTTCTGGAACGCGTTGACCCAGTCCTCGTTCCACTGCTGGAGGCCGGCCGAGAGGTTGGTGTGCGCCATCACGGTGTCGTAGAGGTCGCGGACCTCGGGGTTGTCCGTCGCGACGATCTCGTCGGTCTCGGGGTCCTCGTACGCGGCCTCGAGCTGGTTGACCATGCCCTGGTAGACGGCCTGGCTGGAGTCGAAGAACGGCACGCCGGTGGCCGCGGTGGCGAACTTGTCGCCCACAGCGAAGAAGTCGTCCCAGGTGGCGTTCTCGCCACCGAAGAGGGCTGCCACCTCGGCGCGGTCGGTCGGCAGACCGGCGGCGGCGAACAGGTCGGCGCGGTAGGCGATGGCCTCCGGGCCGATGTCGGTGCCGTAGCCGAGGAGCCGGCCGTCGGCGTCGGTGGCCTGCGCGGCCTTCCAGTCCTGCCAGCGGCCGTCGACGGCGTCGGAGGTCAGGTCCACGAACTGGTCGGAGTACTGCATGATCTCCGGCATCCAGTCGACCTCGACGCCCACGACGTCCGCGAGACCCGAGCCGGCGGCCAGGGAGGTGTTGAACTGGTCGCGGGCCTCGTTCGAGGTCGCGAACTTATTGTGCTCGATCGTGACGTTCGGGTTCTCCTCCATGTACTGGTCGAGGAGGGCGTCGTAGCCCCACTCGTTGAACGTGGAGATGGTGAGGGTGACCTTCTCGTCGGCGCCGTCGCCGCTCCCGTCCGCTTCGTCGTCGGCGTCGTTGCCGCCGCACCCGGTCGCGAGGAGCGCGACGCTGGCGAGGGCTGCTGTCAGTGTGAGGGCCCGCTTCCTTGTGGTGCGCACTTTCAGACTCCTTCGTCTCGAGGCGGCCGAGGCCGCCCGTGTGCCCGTGGCCGGGGCCTGTTGCCCGGCGTCGGCCAAGCCGTCCGAGACCGGCCCCTGGCGGCGCCTCCACGCCTGCGTCCCGCTCGACTGGGATCGGTCTCATCGCGGTGACGCACACGCTCCCGCGCACAGGTGTCACGTGTCAACGACCGTGACCGAACCGTGACGATGGGGCGGTCGCGCCGCCGGTGAACGCGCGGGGGCGCTCCGCGCGACAGCCGCGCCCCGCCGGGCGATGCTCGATGGATGGGAGACCCGATCCGGCAAGGCCCGGAGAGCGCGGCGGGCAGCGCGGCCGAGAAGGTCGACGCGCCGCACCCGGACGACCCGCGCAAGCCCGCATCCCCGCCCGACCTCACCGGAGCGTCTTGGCGGTACGTGCTGCGCAAGACCCTCCACGAGTTCCAGCTCGACGACGTCACCGACCTCGCGGCCGCGCTCACGTACTGGGCCGTGCTCGCCGTCGCGCCGGCCGTCCTCGCGCTCGTCTCCCTGCTCGGGCTGATCGGCGACCCCCAGCAGATCGTCGCGAACGTCATGGACACCGTCACGGCGATGGCCCCGGGCCTGGACCTGCGGACCGTCGAGGACCTCGTGCGCGACCTCGCTACCCAGGACTCTGCGGGGTTCGCCCTGGTCACGGGTCTGGTCGTCGCACTGTGGTCGGCCTCGGGATACGTCAACGCGTTCTCACGGGCGATGAACCGCATCTACGAGGTCGACGAGGGCCGACCGATCTGGAAGCTCCGCCCGGTGATGCTGCTCGTCACGTTCGTGGCGCTGGTGCTGATGGCCGTGGTCTGCGCCGCCATGGTGCTGTCGGGACCGGTCGCGGAGGCCGTCGGCTCGGCGGTCGGCCTGAGCGGCGTGACGGTCGCGGTCTGGAACGTCGCGAAGTGGCCGGTGATCGTGGTGCTCGTGGCGGTGATTGTCGCGATCCTCTACTACGCGACGCCGAACGTGCAGCAGCCGCGGTTCCGGTGGGTCAGCGTCGGCTCGTTCGTCGCGATCGCGGTCTGGGCCGTTGCCACGCTCGGTCTCGGCGTCTACGTCGCCGGCGTCGGCGGCTACGGCGCGACCTACGGGGCGCTGGCCGGTGTGATCGTCTTCCTGCTCTGGTTGTGGCTGACCAACAACGCGCTGCTCTTCGGTGCGGAGCTCGACGCCGAGCTCGAGCGGGCGCGCGAGCTCCAGGCCGGCATCGAGGCCGAGGGCACCATCCAGCTGCCGCCGCGCGATGTCGCGGCGAGCCGCAGGCGCGTCGCCCAGGTGGCGACCGATGAGGCGGCCGGCCGGGCCCTGCGGCTCTCGCGCGGCCGGCGGTCCCGGGCGCGCCGCGGCGACGAGCTCTGAGACCTCCGACGTCGTCGCCCACCGGTGGCGGCCCCGCGTGGCTGCCGCCACGATGATCACGTCCGACGAGGAAGGGGAAGTCGATGGAGCACTTCACGATCGCGACCGTGGCGGAGGAGAGCCCGGACTTCCGGCGCGTCCTGTGGACCGGCCGGTACAGCCAGCTCGTCATCATGACCATCCCGGTCGGCGGCGAGATCGGTGAGGAGGTCCACGAGGACACCGACCAGCTGCTCACGTTCGTCAGCGGCGTCGGAGAGGCTGTCGTCTCGGGGCGCAAGCGCAAGGTGGTGGCCGGGGACCTGGTCGCCGTGCCCGCGGGCACGAAGCACAACTTCGTCAACACCGGCGAGAACCCGCTGATCCTCTACACGGTCTACGGCCCGCCGCACCACTCCGAGGACGCCGTGCACGCCACCAAGGCGGAGGCCGACCGGCTCGAGGAGGAGGGCAAGGACGAGCCGCCCACCTGGACGGCCGCCGCCCCCGAGTAGCCCGGCCCGGGAGGAGGGGTCAGGCGGGGAGCACGTACCGGTACATCAGTAGGTAGTGCAGCAGCGCCGCGATCACCACGAGCAGGTGCCAGATCTCGTGGAAGCCGAGCACGCCCGGCCATGGGTTCGGCTTCTCGATGACGAAGAGCACGAACCCGCCGCTGTACACCAGGCCGCCGGCCGCCATCAGGGCGTATGCCCCGAACGGCAGCGACGCTCCCGCGCCCGCGAGCAGCACCGGCATCCAGCCCAACGAGATGTACAGGGTGTTCGTGACGTACTTCGGCAGCTGACGCTGCATGGACCGCAGCACGATGCCGACGGCGGCGATCGCCCACACGGCGCCGAGAACCGTCCAGCCGTACGTGCTCCGGAACAGCACGAGCACCAGCGGCGTCACGGAACCGGCGATGAGCAGGAACACCGAGTCGTAGTCGAGGGTGCGGAGGGCCTCGTTGATGCGCGGGCCGCGGTCCAGGCCGTGGTGCAGCGTGCTTGCGACGAAGAGCGACAGGACGGAGAAGGCGTACACGCTGAAGCCGACGATCTTCCACGCATCGCCCTGGCTGCTCGCCTGGGCGATGAGCAGCGCCGACCCGACCAGCGCGAAGCAGCTGGCGAACAGGTGCGAGACGGTGTTGATGCGCTCGTCGGTGACGTGGACGCTCCCGTCCCTGCTCCTCGGGCTGTCTCCACGCGCTGCCTCCGCGATCTCGCGTGAGCCCCGACCGGCCAGGTGGGGGAGGCGCGCAGCGGCGCGCCTCCGAAAGCCTACCGAGCCCGGCCCGCGGCCCGGGCGCGCGTCAACGCCGCGGCACGCCCAGCAGGCGCGGCGTCGTCCTGCGGTAGGCCGCGTAGCCGGAGAACCGTGCGGCCAGGAGCTCCTCCTCGCGTCGTGTCTTGGCGTCGAGCACGACGGCGAGCGCAGTCGCCGCGAGGAGCGGCTCGGGCCGACGTCGCAGGACCGCCCAGCCCGCCGACGCCGCGAGCAGCCCTGTGTAGATGGGGTGCCGACTGACCGCGTACGGGCCGGTGGTGAGCAGCTCGGCGTCGGGCACGGGGACGACGCTCGGCGTGAGGCGGGCGCCGTGCGCGCGGACGGCGGCGGCGAAGAGCCCGGCTCCGGCAGCCGTCGCCGCGCCCGCTGCCGCGGCGACCGGCGCGGGCAGGTGCCATCGTGCCCGCCCCGGCCAGGCGAGGGCGGCGAGGGCCGCGCCCTGGGCGAGGACCAGTCCGTCCTGCGGGCCGATGTAGCGGCGTGCCCCGGGCAGCGCGGCGATCCGGGCCGCCGTGGCGTCCAGACGGGCGATGACCGGGTCGAGGCAGCTCATCCGGCCACGCTAGCCGCGGTTGCTCAGGACGTCGGGGACGCGGGGGTCAGCCGGTGCTGCAGGTGGGCGTGATGGTGCCGGGTGTGCCGGTGCCCTGGAAGCCGAACTCGACGGACCGGCCCGCCGCGACCGAGCCGTTCCACCCGGCGTCCGAGAACTGCACGGCTCCACTCGTGCCGCTGCGGTTCGCGTTCCAGGTGTTGGTGATCGTCGTGCCCGACGGCAACGTCATCCCGACCTGCCAGCCGGCGACGGATGACGAGCCTGCGGTCACCCGCACCGTCGCGACGAACCCGCCCTGCCACTGGTTGGTCGAGACCGTCGCGGTGCATGCGCCGGTACCCGGCGGCTCGGTGGGCGGTGTGGTGGGTGGCGTGGTGGGTGGCGTCGTCGGCGGTGTCGTGGGCGGCGTGGTGGGCGGTGTGGTGGGCGGTGTCGTGGGGGTGCCGCTCAGGGTCGGCGCCGTCCAGTCCACCCAGTCCGCGAGACGGCCCTGGGCGCGACTGGAGATCCGCATGTCACCGGTCGGGTCGTTCGAGCCGAGCAGGAACTTGCGGATGTTCTGCTGCAGCGGGGTGCGCCACTCCGGCCGGCTCGCACAGTGCGTGCCGTCCTGCACGTCGGACCAGTAGGTGAGGTTCGACCGGGCGCCCAGGGCCGAGTAGACCTCGGCGCCGGCCAGGGCCGCGACGCTGCCGGACCGCGCCCCGAGGTGGGCGATGTGCGGGTTCTCCATGATGAGCAGCCCGCGCGGGGCGACCATGCCGACGAGCTGGTGGGTGTCCACCGGGAGCCGGTTCGCGTTGGACGTGAACGAGCTGAACGCGTCGCCGAGCCACGGCTGCTCGCCATAGGCGCTGCTGAGGCTCTGTGCGCCCTCGCCGTTCACGCCGCGGTAGATCGGCACGCCGCCGGTCCCCGACTCGATCGGCATCGTCAGAGCGATGCGCTGGTCGAAGGCGCCGCTGACGAAGGCGCCCTTCCCGAAGCGCGAGCACCCCGTGACGCCGGTCGCGTCGGCTCGCAGGATGCTGCCGTCCGACTGCTCGATGACGTCGATGAGCCGGCTGACCCCCCAGGCCCAGGCCATGAGCAGACCGGTGCTGCTCGAGGCGCCGTACAGCGTGTAGAAGGCGCCCTGCTTCGCGGAGCGGGACGTGCCCTCCTTGCCGACGGTGTACGGGTCGTAGCTCACGACGGCGGCGCCGGTGGCCTTGATGGTGGCGGTGTCCGCGCCGAAGCCACCGAAGACGATGACCACCGGGAAGGGCCCGGGGCCGCTCGGCAGGTCGACGCTGGCCGAGAAGCTCGCGCTGCGGCCCTGCTGGGAGGCGTTCACCGTGATGGAGGTCCGCGTCACGGTGCCGCTCACGGTCGGCCGCGCGGGCTTCTCGCCGTAGACGAACCGCTCGGCGAGCCTCTTGGTGAGCTCGCGTTGGCACGGCCAGTCGCCTCGCGAGGTGATCCGGGTGCCGTCGAGCCTGCGGAACGGGTCCGGCAGCTTCGCGTTCGTCGGCAGCGCGCCCTGGTCGGGCAGCACCGGCACGGGGCAGCCGGTGCCCTCGTCCTCGACGTCTGCGGCGACGGTCGCCGCGTGCGCCAGGCTCGGCGTCGGGAGGTCCGTCAGAGCCCCCATGGTCACGAGGGCGGCAACGGCGAGCGCTGCCGCCGCGCGGTTCTTCGTGCGACTCGATCTGATCACCAGGGCACCCCTTCGCATGCTGGTGACGCATGGCGGGCGGCGCGGGCGGCGCGGGCGGCGCGGGCGCGGGGTCTGCGCGGGCGGGCCCCGCGGCCACGCTCCGCGGGCGTGCGGCCGCGGGTCAACGGCCCGAACCCTTTAGGGGGCTGCCCGAGGGCGGTCTGCCTCGGCTAGCGACCGGCGTCAGCCGTGCTGAGCAGGCGCCCGACGCCGTCCAGCGCGCCCGGCACGAGGGAGAAGTAGGCCCACACCCCGCGCTTCTCCCGGCGCACGAGCCCGGCGTCGACGAGCGTCTTGAGGTGGTGCGACACGGTGGGCTGGGAGAGCCCCAGCGGCTCGGTGAGGTCGCACACGCAGGACTCGCCGGTGACCGCCAGCAGGGAGATCACGCGCAGGCGTGCCGGATCGGCGATCGCCTTGAGGACGCTCGCGAGCCCGACCGCCTCCGTGGCGTCGAGGGGCTCGGCAGCGAGGGGTGCGCAGCACGAGACGGCCTCGATGGGGCAGCCGTCGGCGTCGACGGCCGCGGGTGCGACCGGGGCGAGGGGGAGCGGGCGGGGGCTCATGGTCACCAGTATCGCCGACGTATTGACAACTGTCGATCCCTCTCGCCACGATGGGACATCGACAAGCGTCGATATCACCGCGGAGCTGCGACGGCGCCGCCCGACGACGGAGGTCACCATGACCGCACCCGAGCACCTTCTCCTTCTGCACACCCAGGCGCACGTCGAGCTGCTCGACCAGGTTGCCGCGGAGCGCCGAGCCGCCCGTGCCGCCCGCGCCGCGCGTGCCGCCGCCCGGCGGGAGCGTCCCGGGCGGGTACGCTCAGGGCTGCGCACGCTGGTGCGCCGCGCGGTGGGTCTGCCTGCGCGGGGTGGCGTCGCGGTCGAGGGCGCCGGGTGCGGCTGTGCGGCGTGAGGTCTTGCCTCGCGGAACGCGTTGGGCCGACCGGGTGAATTGTCCGATCGGCACCAAGGTCCCAGGTTGACCCGTTGGTGACCGTCAATACTGGCTCCATGGGTGACCACCAGCTCCGGGCGCTGCGGGTCCTGGCCTGCAACAGCCGCATGCGCATCATGCGCCTCCTGCAGGAACACCAGGGACCGGTGCCGGTAGAGGAGGTGGCCGCCGGAGTCGGACTGCACGTCAACACGACCCGCGAGCACCTCGACCGTCTCGTGGCGAGCGGCTTCGTCGTTCGCCAGCCGGAGCACCGCACCACGCGTGGCCGGCCCCGCATGCTCTACCGGTCGGTCGACAGCGCTGCCGCTGCGACCGTCGACTCCCGCGCCCGCGGGCACCTCGTGCGCCTCCTCCTCGACGGCTACGGCCAGCCGATGGAGAGCCCCGTCGACCAGGCCGAGCTCGCCGGTGAGACGTGGGCCGCGCAGCTCGGCTGCCCGGGCACCGCGTCGTCCCACGACGCCGGGGTGGACGCCGAGGAGCAGATCGCCGCGCTGCAGCGGCACCTCGAGGACCTGGGCTTCGACCCGGAGTTCGAGCGGGAGTCCATGGAGATCATGCTCGGCCACTGCCCGTTCGCGGACGTGCCGAGCGAGCGCCGCGGCGTCGTCTGCGGTGCCCACCTCGGGCTCGTGCGGGGGATCGTCGCCCGCCACGAGGGCCCGCTCACGGTCGAGAAGCTGGTCCCGCGGGGGAACGGCGCGCACTGCGTCGTGCGCCTCGCCACCGCTTCCTGACACCCAGCAGCCACATCGGACGACGCCGGGGCCCCTGCGGCCCCGGCTTCGTCGTCGAGGGGGAGCAGCGATGAAGGCACTCGTCTACCACGGCCCCGGGCACAAGGCGTGGGAGAGCGTCGCCGACCCGACGGTCCTGCAGCCGACGGACGCCGTCGTGCAGATCGACACGACGACCATCTGCGGCACGGACCTGCACATCCTCAAGGGGGACGTGCCGGCCGTCGCGGAGGGTCGCGTGCTCGGCCACGAGGGCGTGGGCACCGTGGTTGCCGTGGGCTCGGCGGTGCGCAACCACAAGGTCGGGGACCGCGTCATCATCGCCTGCATCAGCTCCTGCGGCGTGTGCGCCTACTGCCGTGCCGGCACGCCGTCGCACTGCCTGGCCGACGAGGGCGCGAGCGGCATCGGCTGGGTCCTCGGCCACCTGATCGACGGCACGCAGGCGGAGTACGTCCGCACACCGTTCGCCGACCGGTCGCTCTACGCGCTGCCCGATGGCGTCCCGGACGACGCTGCGATCCTGCTCTCGGACATCCTGCCGACCGGTTTCGAGATGGGCGTCCGGTACGGCGGCGTGAAGCCGGGCGACACGGTGGCCGTGGTCGGCGCCGGCCCGGTGGGGCTCGCGGTGGTGGCCACCGCGGGCCTGCAGGGTGCTGCGCGCATCGTGGCCGTGGACCTGGACGACAACCGCCTCGCGAAGGCGCGCACGGTCGGCGCGACCCACCTGGTCAGCTCGGCCCGGGACGACTGGCGCGAGCAGGTGCTCGCCCTCACCGACGGTTACGGCGTCGACGTCGCGGTCGAGGCCGTAGGCACGCCGACGACCTTCCGGATGTGCCTGGACATGGTGCGGCCGGGCGGCCACGTCGCCAACGTCGGCGTGCACGGCGAGCCTGTCGAGCTGCCGGTCGACAAGCTCTGGCCCGCGAACCTCACGATCACGATGGGCCTGGTCAACACCGACTCGCTCGGGATGCTGCTCAAGCTTGTGGCAGAGGACAAGCTGCCGGTGGGCGAGCTCGTCACCCACCGGTTCGCGCTCAGGCACGTGCTGGACGCCTACGAGACGTTCGCCGACGCCTCGCGCACCCGGGCCGTCAAGCTCGCGATCGCGCGCTGAGACTCCGCCTCACGGGGTGGTCGGCGGGACCGGCAGTGGCTCGTCGGTCGCGTTGCGCGCCGAGCGGGCCAGGAGCGTCGGCAACACGAACCAGGCACCGACCAAGCCGGCCAGCAGCGAGCCGGAGAGGGCCACGGCCAGCAGCCGCGTGCTCACGATGTCGACCACCAGCAGGACGACGCCGCTCACCACCAGCGCGAGGCACACCAGACCGATGCGCATGAAACGGTCCGCCTCGTCCACGAGCGCACGCTTGGCGCGGTGCCGGAAGAGGAGCCGGTGCATGCTCACGGGCGCGACCATGAGCCCGGTCGTCACGGCCGCGAGGACGACGAGCACCAGGTAGATGACGCGCTGCGTGTCGGTGAGCGTGTCGAACCTCTGCTGGAACGGGACCGTGAGCAGGAACCCGGTGAGGATCTGGATGCCGGTCTGCGTCACGCGCAGCTCCTGCAGGATCTCGCTCCAGTTCCGGTCGAGGCGCTCCATGGGCGTCTCGCGCCGGCCGTCGTCGCCGGTCGCGACCTCGCTGTGGTCCATGGGCGTCATCGTGCGCCGCGCGCCGCTCGGGCGCCAGGTCAGAGGTAGCGCAGCGGGTCGAACTCGGCGAGCGGGATGATCCGCAGGCGCGGCAGCACGACGTTGAACGCGCCGACGTCGCTCTCCAGGTCGAAGATCGTCAACCCGTTCGCCGTCAGGTGCTGGATCGAGCCGCTGGTGAACTCGCGGAACGCGAGGACGCCGACGTTCCGGTCGGGGGAGAGGAGGCCGCGCAGCTGCGGTGCGAAGTCCCCGTCGTGGCTGGCGAGCAGAACGTCGCCCGGTCGGTCCACCAGTGCCTCGAGCGTGCGCTGGATGCCGATGTCGACGACCTTCTCCTCCGGGGCGCCCGCCAGCGGGATCGGGCGGAACCCGATCGCCACGAGTGCCTGGACGAAGGCCATCGGCATGGTGCCGGAGGAGGCGTCGAGGAAGAACAGGCCGACGACGTCGTCCCCGGCCCAGGCGGAGCGGGCGAAGGTCAGGACCCGCTCCCAGCGCGGGCGCTCCTCCGGTGCCGGGCGGGCGCCGAGGATGGAGCTGCCCAGGGTGGCGTCGATGTTCTCGCCGTCGACCAGGACGTAGGTGGTCCGGCGCCCCTCGCGCTCGGCCGGGCGGTCCTCGGGCTGCTCGTCGGTCATGGTCGGAGCGTAGGCCCCTGCGGTGCTCGGCGCGTCGAGGGTGCGGGCGCGGCGCGCCTCGTGGGCTGGGGCGGTCGGGAGTGGTGCTGGACACGGTGCGCCCCCGCTCACTGTCTCGCGAGCGGGGGCGGTGCGGTGCCGTCTCACCCGCACAAGGTGTGGCGGTTCACCAGCGGCCCACCAGAGCCGGTCACTGCTCTCGCAGTGACTATGACGTGTGACCAGACCGTAACCCACGGTTGACCATGGCGCACCCGCAAGTTGACCCTCCGATCCTGCGACCAGGAGCCCAGACTGCCGATTGCCCGCGGCTTTGCGGATGCTTGACCTGGGGACTCTCATCTTTCGAGCACTCGACATCTCGCCATGCGGAAGCCCGGGGTCCCGCCATCTGGGAAAGTGGGTCGATTCGAGAGTCCGGGTGACGAGACCCCGCGGCGTTCGCGGGGTGCGTGGCCCGTCATACCCAACCTTTGCGGTGGGGTTCGCGTTGGACCGGGGACAGTTCGTGCCGATGAGAGGGACGGCCGTGCGCACGATGGAGAGGCAGGTGCCATGACCGGCGACATGGACTTCGCGGACCTGCTACGCGGGTACGCCGCGCAGCATGAGCGCGCCGCGGCCGCGCACGCGCCCGACGTCGCGGGTGAGGTTCTCGCCCTCGCGGGGCGCGTCCGCCGCCGCCGTCTCGCGCGCACGAGCGCTGCGGTCGCCGTCGGCGCCGCCGCCGTCCTGGTGGGCAGTGTCGCGGTCTGGGGCGTCACGCGGCCCGACCCGGTCGTCCCCGCGCCGCAGCCCACGCAGTCCACCGTGGCGCCGAGCCCCACCGAGGAGCCGGCGCCCCCCACTACCGACCCGACCGCGCCGCCGGAGCCCACCGTCCCCGAGGGTCTCACCGTGCACCCGCTGCTGCCGAAGGTGCAGCCGATGAAGGCGGACCTCTGGTCCCAGACGGACGACGGCTGGACCCTCGGCCGGTACCGGGCGGCGCGCGACGAGGCCGACGGCAGCCGGGTCGAGTCCCCGACCGTGCTCTACCTGGTCGCGCCCGACGGTACGACGTACGAGGTGCCCGTCCCGGAGTCGATGCGCCGCTACGACGGCCGGGAAGCCACGTGGACCCTCAGGGACTGGCTCCCCGGCCAGTCGCGGGTCGTCGTCACCCTCTACGACCCGATGAAGGAGGTCAGCGACGACGCACCGACCGCGCGCCTGGTCGTGGACCTGGCCACCGGCGAGGAGCTCGTCGCCTACGACCGCTTCAGGGACCACGTCCTGCTGCTGCCCGGCGGCCGGACCTTCGTCGTCCGCGACCGCGAGGACGGTCTGCGGCTGGCGCAGGTGCACGACCGCGACGGCGTCCACCTGGCTGAGATCGGCCCGTTCGACGGCGCGCCGGTCGTGTCGGGCTGGGCGTGGAGCGGTGGCGTCGGTGTCGACCCCAGCCGCACGCAGCTGCTCGTCGCCACCTCGGAGGGGATGAGCGCATTCGAGCTGCCGGCGCTCCGGCAGCTCGCGATCCCCGCGGCTCCAGCACCCGCCCAGGCCCCGTGCGGGCCCTACTCGTGGCTGGAGCAGGGCCGGCTCGTCGTGCGGTGCGCCGACGGCGGCGTCGATGCCGCGGGGTTCCTGTCCTCGCAGCTCTTCGTGCTGAACCTCGGCGACGGCTCGAGCCGGCGTCTCACGGACGCGGAGGGGCAGGACGAGTCCGAGGTCACCTCGGTGTGGCAGGTCGGGAGCCAGGTCGTCGTCGGGCGCGCGGTGAACGACGGGGACTGCGGTCGTGACCTGGCGCTCGTCTCGCCCGACGGCACGCAGACACCGATCGGCGGCGTCGGCGGCTTCATGGCGGACGGCGTGCAGGGTGATCGGCTCGTCGGTGCCACCTGGGCGTGTGTCGACGCGGACGGCGGGGACTACGTCCGCGTGGACCCGCGCACGGGCCAGGTGGCGACGATCGCGCCCCGGGTGGGCGGCGCGGAGGTGTCGTTCGGCCCGGCGAGCCCACGGCCCGCGCAGCTCGTGGACGGCGGGTGGACCTGGTGAGCGCGTGGGAGACGATGCTCGCCGAGATCGTGCGGACGCGGCGGGGCGCCCTCATCGGCTATGCCGCGCTGTTCGCCATCAACCGGGTGGATGCGGAGGACCTGGTCCAGGAGGCGCTCGTCCGCGTCTTCGCCCGCCGGCGCTCGTTCGCGGACGCCGCCGCGGCCGAGGCCTACGTGAAGGCCGCGGTGCGCACGGCGTTCCTCGACCGGGCGCGCCGGGCGAGGACGGCGCAGGGCAAGGCGCACCTCTTCCTCGTCGACGACGTCCGCAGCCCCGAGGCGTCCGTCGTGGCCGGGGTCGACGTCGCAGCCGCGCTCGCGTACCTCTCGCCGCGTGAGCGGGCATGCGTGGTGGCGCGGTTCTTCGACGACCTGGCGATCGCGGAGGTGGCGAACGAGCTCGGACTGAGTGAGGGCGCGGTCAAGCGCTACCTCTTCGACGCGACCGCGAAGCTGCGCGAGCGCCTCGGGGACCGGGTCGTGTTCCCCGCCGCCGAGACCACGCTCGTCGCCGTCCCGGACATCGCGGCGGGCTGAGCCGCAAGTTCACCCGGCGTGGGTGCGGCGTCGTGTGCGGCATCTGCACCACTATGAGGGGGAGCCCGGGGCCGGTCGGCCACCGGGCAGCACGTATGTGCACGAGGGAGGGTCGACGTGGGTCGGGTCCGCGACTGGTTGACCCACCACGACGGCACCCGGACGGGGGCGCTGCGCACGGTTGCGGGCGCCGTCTGCGGG
Organism: uncultured Actinomycetota bacterium; assembly: GCA_963807045.1. Taxonomy (GTDB): domain Bacteria; phylum Actinomycetota; class Actinomycetes; order Actinomycetales; family Cellulomonadaceae; genus Actinotalea. The sequence continues at coordinate 2,491,424 of CAWDZL010000002.1, forward strand.
CTGGACGCCGTCGTGGTCGCCCTCGCGCCGTCCGTCAGCACGCCGGTCGCCGACCAGGTCATCCTCTACCTCTGGTTCGCCGCCGCCCTCGCCGCCGAGGGCGTCCTGGTGCTCGCCACCCGCCGCGCGTCCGACACCTGGGGCGTCCTGCTCACCGTGACGCTGCCGACGGCGACGTTGCTGGCCCTCATGGCGTGCTCGCACCAGGTCGGCGCACTGGCACCGCTGCTGGTCTGGTCGGCGCTGGCCAGCCCGTTCTTCCCGCGGCGCGCCACCGTGTGGGCGCACCTGGCGATGATGGCCGTCGGCATGGCGGTAGTGGTCCTCCTGGCGCCGGACCCGCGCGTCTCGTGGTTCACGTGGGTCGCGGTGATGGCGGCGGCGACGTCGGCGGCTGTCACGGTCCGCGTCATCGCCGAGCACAGCGACGAGATCGTCGTCCGGCTCAGCGATCGGGCGGTGCGCGACCAGCTGACCGGCCTGCTCAACCGGCGGGCGTTCGACGAGCGGCTCGACGACCTGTGGGCGGGCGGCGGCCCGGTCGCGGTGGCCTTCTTCGACCTCGACCACTTCAAGATCGTCAACGACACGTACGGGCACCCGGTGGGCGACGGCGTGCTGGCCGAGTTCGCCCGCGTGCTGAGCGGCCATGTCCGGGACGGCGACGTCGTCGCGCGCACGGGCGGCGAGGAGTTCGGCGTCGTGCTGGCGGGCCGGGGCGTCGGCGCCGTGCTCGAGCGCGCGCAGGCCGTCGTCGACGCGTTCTCGTCCACCCGCGTCCCGGCGGGTGACCTGGTGCTCCGCTGCACGGTGAGCTCCGGCGTCGCGATCCGTGAGGCCCGGCACACCAGCGCCTCGCACCTGTGCCGCGATGCCGACCGGGCGCTCTACCGTGCCAAGGAAGGCGGCCGGAACCAGGCCGTCCTGCAGGCCGCCGACGGGACGGGCGAGGACTGACCGGCCCGCGGGTCGGCTCCCGCCTCGCGCGCGTCGATCAGGGGTAGAGGCCGCGCGTGCGGTGCGCCGACGCGACGCGTTGCACCGACAGCAGGAGCGCGGCGTCGCGGAGGTTGACGTCCTCGCGGCGGGCCAGCTCCGCGACGGCTGCGTAGGCCTGCTGCATCCGCTGGGCGAGCCGTTCCTCGATCTCCGACTCGGTCCACCAGTAGGCCTGCTGCGCCTGGACCCACTCGAAGTAGGAGACGACGACGCCGCCGGCGTTCGCGAGGATGTCAGGGACGACGACGATCCCGCGGTCCGCCAGGATGGCGTCGCCCCGGGCCGTGGTCGGGCCGTTCGCGGCCTCCACGACCCAGCGCGCCTTCACCTGGGGCGCGGTCGCGTCCGTGAGCACGCCCTCCACGGCGGCCGGGACCAGGACGTCGACGTCGAGCGTCAGCAGGGCGGCGTTGTCGATCGGGTCCGCCTCGGCGAACCCGGTGACCGAACCCGTCCGGGCGACGTGCTCGAGCAGCCGGGGCAGGTCGAGCCCGCCTGCCCGGTGCACGCCGCCGAACTCGTCGCTCACGGCTTCGACCTGCGCGCCGGCCTCGGCGAAGAACCGCGCGGCGTGCGATCCCACCTTGCCGAACCCCTGTACGGCGACGCGCACGTCGGGCAGCTCGAGCCCCGCCTCGGCGAGGGCCGCCCGCGTGGCGTGGACGACACCGCGGGACGTCGCCGTGGCGCGCCCGAGCGAGCCGCCCACCTCGAGCGGCTTGCCGGTGACGACGGCCGGGATGGTGTAGCCCTGGTTGACGGAGTACGTGTCCATGACCCAGGCCATCGTGCGGTCGTCGGTGCCGACGTCGGGCGCCATGATGTCCCGCTCCGGGCCGATCATGGGCATGATCTCGCTGGTGTAGCGGCGGGTGACGCGCTCCAGCTCGCCCGCCGAGTAGCGCCGGGGCTCGATGGCGACGCCACCCTTGGCACCCCCGTAGGGCAGCTCGACGACAGCGCACTTCCAGGTCATCCACATCGCCAGGGCCCGGACCTCGTCGATGTCGACGCTCGGGTGGTACCGCAGGCCGCCCTTGCCGGGGCCCCGGGAGACGTTGTGCTGCACGCGGAAGCCGTGCAGCACCTCGGTCGTGCCGTCGTCGCGGCGCAGCGGGATCGCGACGTGGATCTCGCGGCGCGGGGTGGCAAGCATGGCGTGCAGTCCGGCGTCGTAGCCGAGGCGCTCGACGGCGAAGCTGGCTGCGCCTGCGCCGTCTCGAGCGGCCCTGCGTGTGCGGATCGGGCCGTCTCCTGCGCGAGCGTCATCGATGCCTCCTTGCCGGGCACCGGCGCCCGGCTCACGGTCACTCTCCCGCGCCCGATGTCGCCGCGCCACCCTCGCGCCACCCTCGCGCCACCCTCGCGCCACCCTCGCGCCACCCTCGCGCCGGCGGCGGCCGGGCGGGGAGGCAGCCGGGTCGTGTGAAAAAGGACGGTGCTTGTCGGAGGTGCGACCTACGCTCGCTCCCATGAGCGACACGAGTGCAGCGGCGCCGCCCGGCGTCCGGGCCCGAGGGCTGGTCAAGCGGTACGGCGACGTCACCGCGCTTGGCGGGGTGGACCTCACGGTGCCGCGCGGCACCGTGCTGGGCCTCCTGGGACCGAACGGTGCGGGCAAGACGACGATGGTGCGGATCCTCACCACGCTGCTGCGCCCGGACGCGGGTGAGGCGGAGGTGGCGGGGATCGACGTGCTCCGGCACCCGCGGGAGGTGCGCCGTCGGATCGGCCTCTCCGGGCAGTACGCGGCGGTGGACGAGTACCTCACCGGCTACGAGAACCTCGTCATGATCGGCCGCCTCTACCACCTGGGTCGGCACCGGGCCCGGGAGCGGGCGCGCGAGCTGCTCGCCCAGTTCCGGCTCGAGGACGCCGCGGATCGCCCGAGCCGCACGTACTCGGGGGGCATGCAGCGGCGGCTCGACCTGGCGGGCGCGCTGGTCGCCGACCCGCCGGTGCTGTTCCTCGACGAGCCGACGACGGGCCTCGACCCGCGCGGCCGCACGGACATGTGGGAGGTCATCCAGTCGCTCGTGGCGGGCGGCACGACGCTCTTGCTGACCACCCAGTACCTGGAGGAGGCGGACCTTCTCGCGGACCGGATCGTCGTCATCGACCACGGCCGGGTCATCGCCGAGGGTACGGCCGACGAGCTCAAGGCCCAGGTGGGTGGCGAGCGGCTCGAGGTGACCGTCCGGGACCCCGCGCTGGTGGCGGAGGCCGGTCGCGTGCTGGCACCGGTCGGCGTGGGGGAGCCGGTGCTCGACGAGCACCGGCGCTCGGTGCTGCTCCCGACCAGCGGCGGCGCCGCGGTCCTGACCGACGCACTGCGGCGGCTCGACGCCGCGGGCGTCGCCATCGACGACGTCGGGCTGCGCCGCCCGACGCTCGACGACGTGTTCCTGACGCTCACCGGCCGCCCCGCGGAGGACGCGGCCGACGACGCCCCGGCGGACGGCGCTGCCGCCGGCGGGAAGGAGGCCGACCGATGAGGGTGCCAACGGTCATCGCGGACGCCGACGTCGTCGCGCGCCGCAACATCACCAAGATCAAGCGGGTCCCGGACCTGCTGGTCTTCACGACGCTGCAGCCGATCATGTTCGTGCTGCTGTTCGCCTACGTCTTCGGCGGCGCCATCGGCGGCTCGCTCGCGGGGCAGAGCAGCGCGGCCTACCGCGAGTTCCTCATCGCGGGGATCTTCGCCCAGACCGTCGTCTTCGGGGCGACGATCACGGGTTACGCGCTCGCGGAGGACGTGCGCAAGGGGCTCATCGACCGGTTCCGCTCGTTGCCGATGGCCCCGTCGGCGGTCCTCACCGGCCGTACCTTCAGCGACCTGGTCAACAACATCCTGGTGCTGCTCGTCATGTCGCTCACCGGGCTGGTCGTCGGCTGGCGCATCCGCGGCTCGGTGGGGGAGGCCGTGCTGGGCTACCTGGTGCTGCTCGCGTTCGCGTACGCCATCTCCTGGATCATGGCGTGGGTCGGGATGCTCGTCCCGAGTCCCGAGGTGGTGAACAACGCGGCGTTCATCATCATCTTCCCGCTGACGTTCATCGCGAACACGTTCGTGCCGCTCGAGACGCTCCCGACGCCGCTGCAGCGGTTCGCCGACTGGAACCCTGTGTCCTCGGTGACGCAGGCGGCCCGTGAGCTGTTCGGCAACGTGCAGCCGGGCACGCCCGAGCCGACCGCGTGGCCTCTCCAGAACCCGGTGCTCTACACGTTCCTGTGGTCCGCCGTGATCCTGATCGTGTTCGTCCCGCTCGCGAACGCCCAGTACCGCAAGGCCACCAGCCGCTGACGGGCTGGGCGTCGCACGGTCAGCCGACGAACTCGAAGTGCCAGTACTCCGGGTTCGAGCCGTCCGCGCGCGCCCAGTCCGGGGCGACCCAGCCGTACGTCGGGGCGGTGGCGACGAGCCAGTCGTACCGCTCGGAGCCGAACGCGTAGGCCTGCCACTCCCACACGTCGATCGCGGTGCCCCAGCCGTGGTTCGACGTTCCCGGCCGCGCTGCGATCGACCCGAGGGCGTCGCGGATCGCGACCTGGTCGGCATACGAGCGGTAGGCCAGGTCGACCGCGATGTTCTCGCCGAAGCGCGTGCGGAACGCGGCGTTCAACGCGGTCAGCGCGTCGGCGGCGTCGGCCCGCAGCCACTGCTGGCGGCCGGCGGAGTCCGTGCACCAGGTCAGGGCCGCCATCGCGGACCGCGGCAGGTTGCCGTTCGATCCGTCCCCGGTGTCCGCCGGGATCGACGTGTGGAACCCTGACGCGCTCGTGACGGGCTCGTAGGACGCGGCGCTCCCGCAGTCCGGTCCGGCGCCGTCGTAGGGCCAGCCGCGGGGGACGAAGGCGGGCTCGGACCCCGGCGTGGCCGGGGGGTCGCTCGCTGCGTCGGCGGCCGCCGCCGCGTCCTGCTCCGCCTGCCAGGCGGCCTGCGCGTCCGTGACCGCCGTGGTCGCGGCGACCAGCGCGGCGGCGGCGGTGGTGATCGCCGCCACGTCGTCCTCGGACGGGGCCGACGGCGGCGCCGCGACGGTGCTGCGCACCTGGTCGGCGAGCGTCGCGAGGGCCTGGCGGACGGCGTCGTCGGCCACCTTGCCCGAGGACGCGGTGAGCGCCGCGTCCGCCGCCGCGAGAGCGGCCTCGGCCTGGTCGGCCGCCGCCGACCAGCGGCTCGCGAGCTCGGCGGCCTGTTCCGCCTGCTCCGCCCGTTCCTTCGCCACCCGCTCGGCGCGCGCGGCGGCCGCGGCGCGGTCGGCCGCAGCGACCGCGGCCTCGTGCCGGTGCTCGGCCTGGACGGCGCGGACCTGGGCGCCGACCAGCACGCCCCCGAGGAGCCCGATGGTCACGGCGACGCTCGCGAGCACCAGTCGACGCCCGCGGGGCAGCGCGAACCGGTGCCTCACGCGCGCCAGTCTGGGCGGGTCGCCGCGAGCTTGTACAGCACCCGGGGTCAGCCGGTGGCGGTCGAGTCGCCGAGGGCGTCGATGGCGGCGACCTCCTCATCGCTCAGGGTGAGGTCGAGCGCGGCCAGGTTGCTCTCGATGCGACCCGGGTCGGTCGACTTCGGGATGACGACGACGCGGTGGCGCACGTGCCAGAGCAGGACGACCTGCTGCACGGTCGCACCGTGCGCAGCCGCGATCCGCCGTAGCGCCGGATGGTCGGCGTCGGTGCGCTTGAACGGGCTGTAGCCCTCCACCGCGACCTGCCGCCGGGCGTGACCGGCGAGCGTCATGAGGTCGTGGTCGGCGGGCGACCAGGGGATCTGGTTGAGCGCCGGCGCCTCGCCGGTCGTGTCGTGCCGAGCAGCCGCAGCGAGCGTTCCAGCGTCGCGCGTTCCCGTCCCGCGGCGTCGGGCGGCAGCTTCGTGGTGAGGAAGACGTCGGCGCGGTCCAGGCCCGAGTCGGCGACCGCCCGGCCCACCTGGTCCTCGTTGCCGTACCCGGTCGCGGTGTCGACGTGGCGGTACCCGACGTCGAGCGCGTGGTGCACCGCCCGGTACCCCGCGTCGCCGTCGGCCTGCCACGTGCCGAGGCCGAGCAGCGGGATCGGCACGTCCCCGGCCGGCGTGCGCAGGGCGACGGTGGGCATGGCGCTCGTCATGCCTGCAGTCTGCGGGACCTGCGGCCCAGGCGCCCACTCCAGCCGGGAGCGACGCTAGATGACGTCGCAGAACGTCCGAGGGAGGCGGTGGTCCCGCATGAAGGTGCTCGTCACGGTGGCCTCGCGCCACGGCGCGACGCGGGAGATCGGCGAGGTGATCGGCGAGGTCCTGCGTGAGGCCGGTTTCGTCGTGGACCTCGCTGACCCGGACGACGTCGAGACGGTCGAGCCCTACCAGGCGGTGGTGCTCGGCTCGTCGGTGTACGTGGGCCGCTGGGCCGCGTCGGCGCGCGCCATGGTCGACCGGTGCGCCTCGAGCCTCTCCGCCCGACCCGTCTGGCTCTTCTCGTCCGGCCCGGTCGGCTCGCCGCCGGCGCCCGAGGCCGGTGCCGAGGAGGTGCCGGCCATCCTGGCCCGCGTCGGAGCCCGTGGGCACCGGACCTTCCCGGGCCGGCTCGACACGGGCGGCCTCGGCCTCGCCGAGCGCGCCGCCGTCGCGCTGCTGCAGGCCGAGCAGGGCGACTTCCGGGTGTGGCGCGACGTCGAGGACTGGGGCGCCGCGATCGCCGCCCAGCTGCACGCCGACGAGATCCGGCGCCTGGACGTCGTGCACTGACGACGTCGTGCACGACGCCGCCACGGCACGCCCGCCGTGCGTGCCTCAGGCCGAGGCACGCACCACGAGCTCGGAGTGGAAGATCACGGGCTCCTCGGGCTCCTCGCCGCCGGCCAGGATCTCCAGCAGCAGCTCGGCCGCGCGTCGGCTCATCTCGACGACGGGGTTGTGCACGGTCGTCAGCTGCGGCGACGTCGACTGCGCGACCCCGAGGTCGTCGAAGCCGACGACGCGGACGTCGCCCGGCACCGACCGACCCTGACGGCTGAGCTCGCCCATCGCGCCGGCCGCCATGAGGTCCGACGCCGCGAAGACGCCGTCGATGTCCGGGTACGCGGCGAGCAGCCGCTCCATCGCGGCCGCGCCGCCGGCCGACGTGAAGTCGCCCCGCGCCATCGCCTCGTCGGAGAGACCGGCGGCGTGCAGCGCGGCGCGCCAACCGGCGAGGCGGTCCACGCCGACGGCCATGTCGAGCGGTCCGGCGATCGTTGCGACCCGGGTGCAACCGGCCGCGATCAGGTGCTCCGTGGCGAGCCGGGCGCCGTGCGCGTTGTCCGAGTCCACGTAGGGCAGCTGGTCGGCGCCGATCCACGGGCGGCCGACGAACACGCACGGTAGGCCGCAGTCCATGAGCACCTGGTTGAGGCCGTCGTCGCGGTGGTGCGACACGACGACCGCGCCGTCCACGTGCCGGTTGGCCAGGTAGCTCGCGGTCCGCTGCGAGCTCTCGCCGCGCCGGGCGATGAGGAGGATGAGCTGGATCGTCGTCGGCTCGAGGGCGGCCGTGATGCCCTGCAGGGTGCCGGCGAAGTACGGGTCGGTGAGAACGCGCTCGTCCGGCTCGGGTACCACGAGCGCCACGGAGTCCGTGCGGCGCGTGACGAGGCTGCGTGCCGCACGGTTCGGGATGTAGCCGAGCTCGGCGATGGCCGCGTCGACCGCTGCCTGGGCGGCCGGGCTCACCTTCAGGCCGCCGTTGATGGCCCGCGACGCCGTGGACCGGGAGACCCCGGCCGCGTGCGCCACCTCCTCGAGTGTCGGCGCGTGCCGCTGGAGAAGACGCCTCTGGTCCGTCACAACTGCCTGCTCTCCGGGCTCTGTGGCTGTCCACCGGCGGCGACGTCGGCGTACCAGAGCCCCGATCTCTTGATGATGCGCTGCTGGGTCGCGAAGTCCACGTGCACCAGTCCGAAGCGTTGGGTGTAGCCGAACGCCCACTCGAAGTTGTCGAGCAGCGTCCACACGAAGTAGGCCCGGACGTCGGCGCCGCGCGCGACGGCGTCCTGCACGGCCGCCACGTGCGCCGCGAGGTAGGCCACCCGGTCGGCGTCGTCCACGTCGCCGTGCTGTCCGACGGTGTCGGCGTACGCCGCGCCGTTCTCGGTCACGGCGAGCCCGCAGCCCGCCGGGCCGGTGTACTCGGCCTGCAGGCGCAGCAGCAGCCGCGTGAGGCCCTCCGGCTGGACCTCCCAGCCCATCGCCGTGGTGGGCAGCCCGCGCGGGACGCGGAAGACATCGTCGGCCGCGGGCAGCGGGTTCGCAGCCGACCCGGCGCTGGCCACGTCGGTCGCCGGTCGCCGGCGGCTGACGGCGCTGCCGTGGTAGTAGTTCACGCCGAGCACGTCGATGGGCGTCGCGATGACCTCGAGGTCGCCGTCGCGCACGTGGTCGAGCAGACCGAGGTGGGCGGTGTCCGCCAGCACGTCGTCGGGGTAGCTGCCGCGGAAGATCGGGTCCAGGAAGATGCGGTTCCACTGCCCGTCGACGCGGCGGGCGGCGGCGACGTCGTCGGGGTCCCCGGGATCGGCCGGGTCGGTCAGGTCGAGGTTCAGCGCCACGGAGATCGTCGCGTCCGGTGCCCGGGACCGCAGCGCGGCGGCCGCGCTGCCGTGGGCCAGGAGCAGGTGGTGCACCGCGGCGAGGGACGCGCGACGGTCGCGCCGCCCCGGCGCGTGGTGGCCGGTGCCGTACCCGAGGTAGGCGGAGCAGAACGGCTCGTTGAGCGTGGTCCAGACGTCGACGCGGTCGCCGAGCGCCTCGTGCACGCCGAGCGCGTAGTCGACGAAGCGGTGTGCCGTCTCGCGGTCCGTCCAGCCGCCGCGATCTTCGAGGACCTGGGGGAGGTCCCAGTGGTAGAGCGTCACCCAGGGCTGGATGCCGCTCGTCAGCAGCTCGTCGACCAGGCGCGAGTAGAAGTCGATGCCGCGGCGGTTCACGGTCGCGCCGTCGGGCCGGATGCGCGCCCACGACGTGGAGAACCGGTACGCCTGGAGGTTGAGCTGCCGCATGACGGCGACGTCGTCGGCGTAGCGGAAGTAGTGGTCGCAGGCGACCTCGCCGTCCTGGTCGTCGACGATCGCGCCGGGCACGCGGCAGAAGGCGTCCCAGATCGAGTCGGCGCGGCCGTCGAGGTGGGCGGCGCCCTCGATCTGGAAGGCCGCCGTGGCGGCCCCCCAGAGCAGCCCCGCCGGTGCCCCGGGGGCGGACGCGCTCGTCGTCATCAACAGTCCTCGTCCGGTCCGGCAGCCGTCGCAGCGGGGACGTGGGCCCGACCCCTTGGTGAGAGCGATCCCACGGCTCGTGAATCTTCCTGCCCCTGCTGGGCGGTGTCAACACGCCGCGCGCGGATGGATGGCCCGTGCGCGGCACGATCGTAGTCCTCGCGTCCCCGGGTCACCCGGCGGACGTCACCGGTCCAGCCACGCTGCGCCGGCACGCTCCTCCGCGGCCACGATCAGCGCGGCCGAGCGCGCCGCGGACTCCTCGATGGCCGCCCCGAAGATGGGCACCGTCGCCCGCAGGTCGGCCTCCACGTGCACCGTCGCAGAGCCGTCCGCGTCCTCCAGCAGGCGCAGCGTCCCCGTGAGCCGAACAGGGGCGCCGACGATCTCCGCCACCAGGGTGCCGGACCGCTCCTGGCGGCCCTCGCCGTCGGGCGCCTCCCACGCCTCCACCTCGCGCACCTCGAGGCTGGAGCCGACGAGCGGGCGGAACTGGGCGGGGATGCCGGACGTCGCGACCTGGCGGCGGGTCGTCACCGTGAACGCCGACGCCGGGACGCCCACGACAGCGACATCGTGCGCCAGGGCCCCCGCGGCGCGCACCCGGGCGGCGACGAACCCCTCGTCCGCGAGCATGGCGGAGACACGCGCGGGATCCGCGTCGTAGTGCACGGTGGCACGCAGCAGCACTGCCGTCTCCTGGTTCTTCCCGACGTCCTCTGCGACGCTCCTGGGCGACGCGTCTCGCGACGCGTCCGCGACCTCGCAGGAGGTGAGGCTAACAAGCCTGACGGCCCGGGGACCTAGGCTTTCCGACGTGTCCACCCTCAGCGATCTGGTGTCCCGGCACACCGAGCTCCCCGCCCACGACGTCGAGTGGCTGCACCTCCTCGTCGGGGACTGGCAGCTGATCTCCGATCTCGCCTTTGCCGACCTCGTCCTGTGGCTGCCCACCGCCGACGGGAAGCTTCGTCGCCGTCGCGCAGGCCCGGCCCTCGACGGGCGCGACCGTGCACTACGACGACGTGGTCGACAGCCACGCTCCCGAAGGCCTCCGGCCGCAGCTCGAGCGGGCGCTCGAGCAGGTGACGATCCAGCGCTCGCGCGAGCCGCGCTGGTTCGGCACGTACGCCGTCCGCGAGGAGGTGGTGCCCGTGGTCCGGGACGGCCGGGCGATCGCCGTCATGGCGCGCCAGACCAACCTCGGTGGTGTGCGCACCCCGAGCCGGCTCGAGCTGAACTACGTCGAGGCGGCCGACGACCTCGTGGGGATGGTGTCCCGCGGGGAGTTCCCCGCGCCGAACTCCCCGACGGGTCCTCGGCGCGGCGCCCCGCGCGTCGGCGACGGCCTGATCCGCCTCAACTCCGAGGGCGAGGTGTTGTACGCCAGCCCCAACGCGCTCTCGTGCTTCCACCGGCTCGGCGTCCTCGGCTCGCTCGTGGGGGAGTCGCTCGCGGAGGTCACCACCGGGCTGCTGGAGGAGAGCTCGCCGGTCGACGAGTCGTTGCCCCTCGTGGTGACCGGGCGCGCGCCGTGGCGGACCGACATCGAGGCCCGCGGCGTCTGCGTCTCGTTGCGCGCGGTGCCCCTGACGGAGAGCGGGCAGCGCCTCGGCGCCGTCCTCATGTGTCGCGACGTCTCGGAGCTGCGTCGGCGCGAGCGTGAGCTCATCACCAAGGACGCCACGATCCGCGAGATCCACCACCGCGTGAAGAACAACCTGCAGACGGTGGCCGCCCTGCTGCGGCTGCAGGCGCGCCGGATGCGCTCGCCGGAGGCGCGGGCGGCCCTAGAGGAGGCGATGCGGCGGGTCTCCACGATCGCGTTGGTCCACGAGACGCTCTCGCAGGCCCTCGACGAGGCGGTCGACTTCGACACGCTCGCCGACCGGAACCTGCACCTGGCGGCCGATGTCGCGTCGGCGGACCACTCGGTGCGCACGGTGCGGCGGGGGACGTTCGGGATGGTGCCGGCCGAGGGTGCCACGGCGCTCGCCCTCGTGCTCACCGAGCTGGTGACCAACGCGGTCGAGCACGGGCTCGCCGGGAAGTCGGGAACCGTCGAGATCACGGCGGAGCGGTCGGGGGCGCACCTGCACGCGGTCGTCGCCGACGACGGTGTGGGGCTGGACCCGGAGCACGGCCCCTTCACGGGGCTCGGGACGCAGATCGTGGAGACGCTCATCCGCAACGAGCTGCGCGGCACCATCAGGTGGGAGGACCGCGAGGGCGGCGGCACCCAGGTGGTGCTCGAGGTGGAGCTGAGGGACCGGCGTCCGCTCTGACGAGCGGGGCGCACCGGCCCGGGCAGTCGTCGGCCCTGGGACCTCAGGGGGCGGAGGGTCCCAGGGCCGACGAGTCGGTGGGGGTCAGCCGGCGCGGCGAGCCCGGGCGGTGCGACGCTTGAGTGCGCGACGCTCGTCCTCGGAAAGGCCACCCCAGACACCCGCGTCCTGACCGGTGTCGAGTGCCCACGTCAGGCACGTGTCGACGACCGGGCAGCGACGGCACACGGCCTTCGCGTCCTCGATCTGCTGGAGCGCAGGGCCGGTGTTCCCGATCGGGAAGAACAGCTCCGGGTCCTCGTCGAGGCAGGCAGCGCGGTGGCGCCAGTCCATCTAGGGTCAACTCCTCAGGGCACACGTGTGGGCAGCCCTCTCGGGGCGGCTCCTCAGTGGGGGATCACAGACAGAACGTCCTATGACTGGGTCCAAGCCTCACATGTCCCTCGTCCGGGCACAAGAGGGCTTGCTGTGAAAACCGTGGTATGGCTGTGAGGTGTTGATCACATCGGTTCGAGAAGGCGCGGGGAATAGCCACCCGATCGGCGGGTTGACACCGACATGCCCTCGGACCATCGCGCGACCGCAGACCGACCGACCGCCCCGCGAGGCGCGCCGGAGGCCCGCCCGGCGCCCCCGTGGCCGGTCGCCGTGGCCGCCGTCGGGGCCCTCGTCGAGGCCGTCCTGCTCGTCGCCGGTGGAGTGGTGTGGACCGTCGTGCTCCTCACGGGCGGCTCGGACGCCCCTGGCGCGGGCGTCGCTCTCGTCGTGCTCGTGCTCTGTCTGGCCGTCGTCCTCGTGGCTGCCGCCCGTGCGCTGTGGCGGGGGAGCCGTCGTGCGCGGGGACCGCTCGTGACCTGGCAGCTCCTCCAGGGCGCCACCGCCGTCGCGCTGCTGCAGACACCGCACCAGCCGGGTGCCGTGGCCGCGGGCGCGGTCGCCGCCGTCGGGGTCGCCCTCGGCGTCGTCGCCGCGACCGTCAGCCCGCGCGCCACGGACTACCTCGTCTGACTCATTCGACGGCGAGCGCCTCCACCGGGGACGTGCGCACGGCGCTGCGCGCGGGGACCACGGAGGCGACGAACCCGGCCACCAGGGCGATCAGCACGACGAGCCCGATCTCCCGCCAGGCCACCGTGACCGGCGTCGGGCCGACGGACGCCAGCAGGGTGCGCGCCCCGACCCAGCCGTAGCCCGTGCCGATCACCGCGCCGACCACCGCACCGACACCCGCGATGAGCATGCCCTCTGCGGCCAGTGACGCCCGCAGCTGGCCGCGGGTCAGGCCCACGGCACGCAACGTCGCGGACTCCCGGCGCCGCTCGATGACCGACAAGGAGAGCGTGTTCGCGACCCCGACCAGTGCGATCACCACGGACACCGCCAGGAGCCCGACGACCAACGACAGCATCGTGTCGATGACCCCCTGGTAGGCCGCTCGCCGGGTCGCGGTGCCCTCGAGGTACACGGGCGTGCCCGACCCGGACGCCGCCGTGTCCAGCAGGGCGACCGTGTCGCCGGTCTCGGCCCCGTCGCCGAGCCGCAGCCACAGGACGGCGGGCGCGGCGTCGGTGCTGACCTTCGCGAGCGTCGCCGGCGTCAGGAGCACGTCGTACCCGGGCAGGCTCGTCACGTGCACCCGCAGGTCCACCGGTGTGCCGCGGCCGGGCACCTCGTCGCCCGCGTCGTCGATGACCGTCGAGGCGCGGACCCGCACGTCGTCGCCCTCCGTGAGGCCGGAGGCGTCCGCGACGTCCTGCCCGATGACGACCGTCCCGTCGGTCAGGCCGGCCACCTGGTCGGGTGAGCGCAGGACGCGCTCGCCGTCGGCCGGCGTCATGCCGAGCGCGCCGGAGTACGTCCAGCCGCGTCCGTCGGGGGCCGCGATGTCCACGTACGCCGAGGTCAGCAGGAGGGAGTCGGCGACGCCGTTCGTCTCCTCGAGCTGGCGGACGAGGCTCTCCGGGAGCGGGCTCGGGGTCTCGGCGTCGGGCCTCGAGCTCACCGACACGTCGTACGGGTACTCGGCATCGAGCCGGTGCTTCAGAGCCGATCGAGCGGTCGCCGCGCCCGTCGCCATCATGACGACGAGCGTCACGCCGATGAGCAGGGCGGCGCTCGTGGCGGCGGTCCGGCGTCCGTTGCGGGCGCTGTTCGCGCCCGCCAGGCGGATCGCGGGTCGGCGGGCGAGCGGGCGGGCCACCGCCGCCACCAGGCGCGGCGCCCAGAAGACGGCGCTCAGCAGGACGCCGACGAACGAGACGGCCCCGCCGAGCAGTCCGAGGACGAGCGTCTCCTTGAGGGGCAGCCGCGTCGCGAGGGCGACACCGGCCGCCAGGAGCGCGCCGCCGCCGAGGACCAGCGCAGCAGCCCACGAGGCGCGGGTCCGCCCGCCGCGGTCGCTCAGGTGCGGGGCGTCCGCAGGGCGCATGGCGGCCAGCGGCGAGACACGCGTGGCGGCGTGGGCCGGGGAGAGGGAGGCGACGACGGTGACGGCGACGCCCAGCAGCAACGGGATGGCGACGGTCCATACCGTCAGCGACGCGGTCGCCGGGAGCGGGACGCCGGGCCACGTGCGGCGGAGTACCACCAGGGCGCCCTGCACGAGGCCGATGCCGCCGACGAGGCCCGCCGCGGAGGCGACCACCCCCAGCAGCAGCGCCTCGATCATGACCGACTGGCGCAGCTGGGAGCGGTCCGCCCCGACGCAGCGCAGCAGCGCGAGCAGGCGCGTGCGCTGCGCGACCAGCACCTGGAACGTGTTCGCGATGACGAGCGCCGCGACCACGAGGGCGACCGCGGCGAACGCCAGGCCGATGATCGTGAGCGTCTGCGCGTCGTCGGTGACGCTCGCGATGGTCCACTCCGCCTGCTCGTCGAGCGTGCGGACGGTGATCTCGTCCGCCACGGGGTTGCTCGAGTCGAGTGCGCGGCGCACGGCGGGCCTGAGGTCGGCGGCCGACACGCCCTTGTCGACAGTGACGAGCACGGCCCGGGCGGATGGCGTCTCGTCCGGCGAGCTGAACCGCGCCCATCTGTCGATCCGGTCGCGGGGCGCGAGCCCCGTGCTGGCGCCGACGAGGCCGCCCAGGCGGTCGTCGACGAGCCCGACGACCGTGCAGCTCATCCGTCAGGTCGACGTTCGTGCCCTCCGGGCGGCCCCCGCTGACGGTCACCGTCACGTCATCCCCGACGCCGACGCCGATGCTGTGCGCGACGCCGTCGGGCAGCGCCACCTCGCCCGCCCCCGGCGAGCGGCCCGCCAGCAGCGTCTGCGGCTCGAGGCCCCGCTCGACGGCCGGCGGCACGAAGCCGACGTAGAGCGCCCCGCCGGGTCCGCCGACCTGGACGTACGTCGTCGTCTGCGCCTCGGCGGCACGGACGCCCGGCACCGCCGCGACGGCCTTCGCATCCGCCTCGGTGAGAGTGTCACCGCCGAGCACGAGGTCGGCGTGCGCGAACTGGGCCGTCACCGCGCTGTAGGCGGTGCGGGTCATGACGTCCCCGGCGAGCAGCGTCACGGCGACGAAGGCGCTGCCGAGCCCGATGGCGACGCCGGCGGCCGCCAGCCGCCCGGGGCTGCGGCGCATCTGCGCCAGCGCGAGCCGCCACATCAGGCGGTCACTTCGTCCAGCGACCGCAGCGCGTCGAGGCCGGCGAGCACCGACTCGGGGGTCGGGGCGGTGATGTCGCCCGCGATCCGGCCATCGGCGATGAGGACGACGCGGTCCGCGTAGGCCGCGGCCGACGGGTCGTGGGTGACCATGATCACGGTTCGGCCGAGCTCGCGCACCGACGTGCGCAGGAAGCTCAGCACCTGGGCGCCGGCGCGGGAGTCGAGGTTGCCCGTCGGCTCGTCCGCGAAGACCACGTCGGGCTTCGCGATCAGGGCTCGTGCGATGGCGACGCGCTGCTGCTCGCCGCCCGACATCTCGCTGGGCCGGTGGTCCAGCCGGCCGCTCAGGCCGAGGGTGGTGACGAGCACCTCGAGCCAGTCCGCGTCGACGGGCCGCTCCGCCATCTCCAGCGGCAGCGTGATGTTCTGCACCGCCGTGAACATCGGCAGGAGGTTGAACGACTGGAACACGAAGCCGACGCGCTCGCGGCGCAGCCGGGTCAGGGAGCGGTCGTCGAGGCCCGTGGTGACGGTGTCGCCGATGAGCGCCTGGCCGGCGGTCGCCGAGTCGAGCCCGGCCAGCAGATGCATGAGCGTGGACTTGCCGGAACCGGACGGCCCCATGATCGCGGTGAACGCGCCGGCGTCGAAGTCGACGTCGACACCGTCGAGCGCACGCACGGCGGATGGACCGCTGCCGTACACCTTGGTGAGTCCGCGTGCGCGGACGGCGGCGGTGGGGGTGGTCTCCACGTCTCCTCCTCGGGTCGTCTCGACGCTACGGGCCGGAGCTGGGCTGCGGCATCTGGCCCCGGCATGGTCCCGTGTCGGTCCGGGTCATCCCTGGGTCGGAGTGCGCCGCAGGCGGCTCAGCTGCCGGGCCGGACCAGGCCGCTCTCGTAGGCGACGACGACGGCCTGCACCCGGTCCCGGGCGCCCAGCTTGGCGAGGATGCGGCCGACGTGCGTCTTCACGGTGGCCTCGGCGACGAAGAGGTCGCGTCCGATCTCGGTGTTGGACCGCCCGCGGGCCATGAGCACGAGGACCTCGCGCTCGCGGTCCGTGAGGTCGGCGAGCCCGGGGTGCTGGGCGCGCGCCTCGAGGTCGGGCAGCGCCGTGACCAGGTGCTCCATCAGGCGACGCGTCGACGACGGCGCGATGACGGCGTCGCCGGCGTGCACGGTGCGGATGGCCCCGAGCATCTCCTCCGGCGGAGCGTCCTTGAGCAGGAACCCGCTCGCCCCCGCCTTGATCGCGGAGAGCACGTACTCGTCGAGGTCGAACGTCGTCAGCACGATTACCTTGGGCGCGGGGTGCCTCCCGGGGGTCGTGTCGGACGTCAGCCGTGCAGTCGCCGCCAGGCCGTCCATCTCCGGCATCCGCACGTCCATGAGCACGACGTCGGTCGGCACCACGGCGAGGCGGCGCAGTGCCTCCGCGCCGTTCCCGGCCTCGAGGACGACCTCGAGGTCCGGCTGCGAGTCGATCACCATGCGGAAGCCGGCACGGACCAGCTGCTGGTCGTCGACCAGCGCGACGCGGATGGAACCGTCCTGGGTGCTCATGCATTCTCCGGTGGTGGTGGTGGTGGTGGTGGTGGCGGTGGTGGTGCGGGTGGGAGGGGTGGGATCGGGATCTCGGCACGGACGCGGAACCCGCCACCGGGCCGTGGGCCGGCCGTGAGGGTGCCGCCGAGCATGGCGGCGCGCTCACGCATGCCGAGCACGCCCTGCCCGGCGCCGTCGGACTGCGCGGCGGCGCCCCGGCCGTCGTCGCTCACCTCGAGGACGAGCGAGGCGGCCGACCACTGCAGCAGCACGGTCGCCGTCGGGTCCGGGCCGGCGTGCTTGAGGATGTTGGTCAGGGACTCCTGGCAGATCCGGTACACGGTCAGGCCGGTGCCGGGCGGAAGGGTCCTCGGGGTGCCCATCCGCACGAGCGACACCTGTACGCCGCTGTCGCGGACCTGCGCGACCAGGGTCGCGACGTCGGCCACGGCGGGCTGCGGGGCGAGCGAGCCGACCACCGGGGTCTGGCCGGTGACGGCGGCCACGGTGGGGGTCTGACCGGTGGCCGCGCCCGGCTCGCGGGAGCCGTCCGGCCGGAGGACGCCGAGCAGCCGGCGCATGTCCGCCAGCGCCGCCCGGCCGGTCTCGGCGATCGTCCCGAGCGAGCGCTCGGCCGCGCGGGGGTCCGACGCCGCCGCGTACCGTCCGCCATCGGCCTGGGCGATGATCACCGAGAGCGAGTGGGCGACGATGTCGTGCATCTCGCGCGCGATGCGGGAACGCTCGGCGGCCGTGGCGATCCGGGTCTGCTGGTCGCGCTCGATCTCCAGCCGGTGCGTGCGGTCGACGAGGGCGTCGATCGCGACGCGCCGCGACCGACGGACGAGGGCGAACGCGAACGTCGTCAGCGAGAGCAGGGCCAGGGCGAACGCGACGGCGAGAGAGGCCTCCGGCGTCGCCGACTGCCGGAGCACCAGGTCGATGCCCACCAGGCCCGAGCCGGCGAGGGCGGCGCCGGCGGCGGTCCGGTACGCCCAGCGCGGGCCGTGGACGGTCACCGAGTACAGGGCGACGAGGACAAGGAGGTCGGCCGGCAGGACGATCTCGATGCCGAGCACGACGACGTGGACGAGCCCGACGGCGTAGACCCCCGCCGCGGAGAGCACGGGGCGGGCCCGCCGCCAGGCCAGCGGCACCACGAGGCCGATGGACACGAGGCGGACGAGTGCGGCGGGCGAGCCGTAGAAGAGCTCGGTCGCCGTCGGCACGACGACGAAGCCGACGACCATGGCGGACGCGGCGTCGACGGCGAAACGGTGGGTCACGTCCCACGCCCCGACTCGTTCCCACCAGCGCACCCGACCAGGGTAGGGGCGGGACCCGGTCGGGCCGGTCCAGCCACGGGCCGACCCGGGGTCCGCCCACGGGACGACGCGGGCCGCAGGGCCCCCGGTCGCGGGGGTCGCCTGTGGCAGCATGAGCGCATGACGAGCGTGCTCTTGGCGGAGGATGACCCCACCATTGCCGAGCCGTTGGCCCGGGCGCTCGGACGAGAAGGCTACGACGTCGTCGTGCAAGGGACCGGTCAAGGCGCGATCGGTGCCGCGCCGGGTGCGGACCTCGTGATCCTCGACCTGGGCCTGCCGGACATGGACGGGCTCGACGTCGCGCGCTGGGTGCGCGGCCGCGGGCTCGCGACGCCGATCCTCGTCCTCACGGCGCGGGCCGACGAGGTGGACCTCGTCGTCGGCCTCGACGCCGGCGCCGACGACTACGTGACCAAGCCGTTCCGCCTCGCCGAGCTCCTCGCGCGCGTCCGGGCCCTCCTGCGCCGCACGCAGGCCGACGGCGCCGAGGAGGACGAGCTCGCCGCGAAGGACGTCCGCATGGACCTCTCCGCGCACCGCGCCTTCCAGGCCGACCGTGAGCTGCACCTGACGGCCAAGGAGTTCGACCTGCTGCGCGTGCTCGTGCGCGAGGCCGGTGCGGTCGTCTCCCGTGACGCGCTCATGCGCGAGGTCTGGGACACCGACCCCACGGGCTCCACCAAGACCCTCGACATGCACGTGTCGTGGCTGCGTCGCAAGCTCGGCGACGACGCGAACGACCCTCGTTACATCTCCACCGTGCGGGGCATGGGCTTCCGGTTCGAGACCGGCCCGCGCTGACGTGCGCCGCCGCGTCCTCCAGGCGACGGTCGCGGCCGTCACGGTCGCCGTCGTCCTGCTGGGCATCCCGCTGGCCTTCTACGGCGCTCGGCTGGTCCGGGACACCGAGCTGCGCCAGCTCGCGGACCGCGCCGCGGCGCTCGGTCGCCAGGTCGAGGCACGCCTGACCCTGGACCGTCCGCTGGACGAGGAGATGCTCGGCCCGTACGTGGGCGGCGGCGACGACGGCGTGGCCGCCTCGGTCTCCGTGGTCGCGCCCGACGGCACCCGGGTCAGCGCCGGCAATCCCGTCGAGGGGCAGGCGTACTCCGAGGTCGTCCGCACCGACTCCGGCGCCGTCGTCCTGCTCTCGGTGTCCTACTGGGACGTGTTCTGGCAGACGTCACGCGCCGTCGCGCTCGTCGTCGCCGCCTCCGTGGTCGCGTTCGCCGCGGGCATCGCGATGGCCTTGTGGCAGGCGCAGCGGCTCGCGGCGCCCCTCGTCTACCTCGCGGCGAGCGCCGAGCAGCTGGGCTCGGGCCAGGTGCGGCCGCGGTTGGAGCCGTCCGGCGTCGAGGAGATCGACCTGGTCGCGGCCGAGCTGGCCCGCAGCTCGGACCGGCTCGCGGGTCGGTTGGCCGCCGAGCGGCAGTTCGCCGCGGATGCGTCCCACCAGCTCCGCACGCCGCTCACGGCGTTGTCGATGCGGCTCGAGGAGATCACGGTCGCGACCGAGCGCGAGGAGGTGCGGGAGGAGGCGCGGATCGCGCTCGAGCAGGTGGAACGGCTCGTCGGCGTCGTCGACGACCTGCTCCGCCGGTCCCGCCAGGCGCAGGGCGGCACCACGGAGGCCGTGCACCTCGCGCATGTGCTGCACCAGCAGGAGGAGGAGTGGGGGCCGACGTTCGCCCGGGCCGGCCGTGCGCTCGTCGTGCAGGCGCCCGACGACGTCGCGGTGCTCGCGACCCCCGGTGCGCTCGCCCAGGTGCTGGCGACGCTCATCGAGAACTCGCTCCGGCACGGCGGCGGGACGACGACCGTGCGGTCCCGGCCGTCGGGGCCGGGTGGTGCCGTGGTCATCGAGGTGGCCGACGAGGGACCGGGCGTGCCGGACGATCTGGCGCCGCGGATCTTCGAGCGCGAGGTGACCTCAGGCGCCGGTACCGGTCTGGGACTGGCGCTCGCCCGCGACCTCGTCGCCGCCGACGGTGGACGCCTCGAGCTTCGCCCAGCGCCGCCCACCCGTCTTCGCCGTCTTCCTCGCCGGCGTACCGCGTGCCCTCGACCCGGACGTCGTCCTCCCGCGGGGCGCGCGTGTCGTCCCACGCCGACGCGGCGGTCGCGTCCGCCCCTGAGGCCGTGAACACCCAGGCGCGGTAGGCGATGTAGCGGAAGATCGTGCCGAGCCCGATGCCGAGGATGTTGGCGGCGTTGTCGGCGAGCGCCGTGCGCAGGTCCAGCACGTAGTGCGAGAAGGCCAGGGTGCCCAGCGAGATGCCGGTCCCGACGACGTTCATGACGGCGAAGGTGACGAACTCCCGTGCGCGGTCGTCGGTGCGGTGCTGCGCGAACGTCCAGTACCGGTTGCCCACCCACGCGACGGTGGTGGCGACGGCGGCGGACACGAGGCGGGCCGCGATGGGCCGACCGCCCAGCAGCATCCCGGGCCCGAAGCAGAGCAGGTTGAACAGGCCCACGTCGACGACGAAGGCCACCCCGCCCACCGAGCCGAAGCGCATGAGCTCGGCCAGCCGGTCCCGCATGCGGATCAGCGTAGACGGCGTCCCTGTGCGTCGCCTGGGTCCCGATGGCCGGATGGGGGACCCAGGCGGCGCCGTGGTGCGGGTCACGGCAGAATGCCGTCGACGGACGGGTCGAGAGAGGGAGAACCGCATGGTCGAGCAGCCGCTGGTGGGCGTCGTGATGGGGTCGGACTCGGACTGGGCGGTGATGTCGGCCGCGGCCGAGGCGCTCGCGGAGTTCGGCGTCGCGCACGAGGTCAGCGTGATCTCCGCGCACCGGATGCCCGACGAGACCATCGAGTACGGGCGGTCGGCGGCGGACCGCGGGCTCCGGGTGGTCATCGCGGGCGCCGGCGGCGCCGCGGCCCTGCCGGGCATGCTCGCCGCGCTCACGCCGCTGCCGGTCGTCGGCGTCCCCGTGCCGCTCGCGCAGCTGGACGGGCTGGACTCGCTGCTGTCGATCGCGCAGATGCCCGCGGGCATCCCGGTCGCGACCGTGGCCATCGGGGGTGCGCGGAACGCGGGTCTGCTCGCCGTCCGGATCCTCGCGGCAGGCGACGACGAGCGCGGCGTGCGCCTGCGGGGCGAGCTCGTGACCTTCGCGGAACGCCTGCGGGACCAGGCGAAGGCGAAGGGTGAGCGCCTGCACGCCCGGGTGGCGGGGGAGCAGCGCACGGGGTTCACGGCCTGAGCAGCTGCCGAGGGACCCGGGCCGCTGCGGCTGCTCGTGGTGGGCGACGTCCCTGACTCGGGCGAGGCTCAGGAGCCGGGTACGCCGCCGACCGGGCCGGGCGGCAGGCTGCCGTCGCGGATCTGTGTCCAGAAGGTCGGTGCCGTGTCCGGGTCGAGCCGCACTGTGGAGCCGACACCCCCCGGCTGGTAGTCGACGTCGGAGATGGGCGGCGTGCCGCGGATGCCCTCGGGGCCCGTGGCGTCGCGGAAGGCCCAGGCGAGATGGCCCAGGTCGATGACGTCCGTGCCGTCGCTGACCCGGATCGCCCCGAGCCCAGCCTTGATGAGGTCGACCTGGTCGGTCGGCCGGAACACGAGCGAGGGGGTCGCGACCGTGCGCGCGACGGAGGCGATGAGCTGCTGCTGGCGCTTGGCGCGACCGATGTCGTACTCCAAGTCGGCCTTGCGCATGCGGGCGAACGCCAACGAGCTCACGCCGTCGACCGTCTTGCATCCGGGCGCATCCCAGATCATCCCCGAGTCGTGGTCGTTGACCGGGAAGTTGACCTTGTTCACGGCGGGGTCCATGCAGAGCTCGACGCCACCCACGGCGTCGACGATCGTTGCGACGCCGCCGAGGCCGATCTCGGCGTAGTGGTCGACGTGCAGGCCGGTGAGCTGCTCGACCGTCTGCACGAGGAGCGCCGGGCCGCCCCAGGCGTACGCGGCGTTGAGCTTGTTGCCGCCGTGGCCGGGGATCTCGGCGTAGGTGTCTCGCGGCAGGCTGATCAGGGCCGACGGGCCGTGCTCGGGGACCTGCAGCACCATGATCGTGTCCGTGCGGGCTCCGGTCGTGCCGTCCTCCGGGATGCCGTCCGCCCCGCCGCGGACGTCGGAGCCCGCCAGCAGGTACGTCATGCCGGGGGTGTCCGGCGCGTCCGAGAGCGCCGCGATGTGCTGGATGCGCCCGTTCGCCCAGATGAGCAGACCCACGGGCCAGGCGATGGCGAACGCGAGCAGCAGGACCAGGACCAGGGTGAGGCGCCGCACGCGGACGCGGCGGGTCGCCTTCGGCCGTGGTGGGGTGAGGCTCGGACGCGGCTTCGTCCCCGGGGGACCGGGCGGGCCGGGTGGCCCCGGCCGTGCGCCCGCCGTCCCGACGCGCTGTGCGCCGGCGGGACGTGCGCCCGCACCGGAGCGCGCGGCCGGCTGAGCCGGGCGGCGGCCGGGGGACTGGGCAGGTGCTTGGGTGCCCGAGCGACCACCCGGGTTGGGGGCACCGCGCCCGACGACGACCGGCGGGCCGTCCTCGCGGGCTGGCCTGGGCCGCGTCGCGCCGGGCGAGAAGGACGGCGGCGGCGTGTCCGGTCGCGTGGTCCGGGGGACGGCCCGCGCCGAGCCGCCCGTGCGGGCGCGGCTGGGCGGCTCAGGCGGTCGGCGGTCGGCCGGGTTCCGCGGGTCGCCAGCCACGGTCAGCCGCAGACCGTCGAGACGTCGTCGGCCGTGATCGGGTCCACGCCCGGCGTGGGGGTGCTCGTCGGCGCGGACGGCTGGGTGGTCCCGGCGCCCGGGCTGGTGGCCCCCGGCGTCGTGGCGCCCGGAGTCGTCGCGCCCGGGGTGGTCCCGGCGGCCGGCGTGGTCGCCACGGCCGGCGGCACGATGGGCGTGTCGTTGATGATCGCCGACCACACGGTCGAGGCGTCCTTGGCCCACACGACCTCGTTGCGGTCGTCGGGGTTGGCCACGTTCGGGATCGTCATGAACACGATGTTGCCGCTCGGGACGTCCTTCAGGCTGAACGCCAGGCCGGTGAGGGTCGGGATGCTCCCGAGTTCCGGGCTGGTCGTGAGCGACTGCGTGGCCGCGTTGAGGAACTGGTAGAGCGACGCCGAGTCGGTCAGGAGGTTCTTGGAGAGCACACCCTGGGCGATCGCGCCGAGGAGCTGGTGCTGCCGGCCGAGGCGCATCAGGTCGGAGCCGTTGCCGAGGCCCTCGCCGGTGCGGGCCCGGGCGAGGGCGAGGGCCTGCTGGCCGCCCAGCACCTGCTGACCGGGGAGGAGGTGGAGCTGCGCCTTCTCGGAGTGCATCTCCTCCGGGATGCACATCTGGACGCCGCCCAGCGAGTCCACCATGCGCTCGAACCCGGCGAAGTCCACGACGGCCCAGCCGTCGATGTACACACCGGTGAGCTGCTCGACCGTGCGGACGGTGCACGCGGCGGCCTCGCCGACGTCGTCGTGCGCGGCCCCGATGGAGAACGCGGCGTTGAACCGCCCCGACTGCGCCTTGGAGCTTCGCCCCGTTGTTGTAGTTGCACGACGGGATGTTCACGCGCGAGTCTCGGGGGATCGAGACGAGCTCGACCCGGCTCCGGTCGGCGGAGATGTGGGCGACGATCGTGGTGTCGGAGCGCATGCCGTCGACGACGCCGCCGATGTCCCCGTTCTCGCCGCTGCGCACGTCCGAGCCCATGAGCAGGAGCGTCATCGCGCGGCCGGCGTTCGGGTCCTCGGGGTCGGCCGGCTCGGGCTGGTCGGGGCGCTCACCGAGCAGGTGCTGCACGTCCTCGGTGTGGATGTTGTTCTGCAGCCGCACATAGCCGGTCGCGACGCCCGTCACCCCGAAGGAGACGATGGCGACCACGGTGAGCGCGACGCCGCGGAGCACCGAGTGGCCGCGGTGCTTGCGAGCGTGCCGCATGGCGCGCTTGAGCGGGGCCGAGTGCCGAGGGTTCACGGGTCACGAGCATAGGAGGAAGGGTCTGGACGCCCGGGGTCGCCCGGGGGTGAACACGTGAAAATGTCGTGCACATCGGCTAGACCAGGCCGGACGCCCGGTGGAGGAAGGCGGCCATGGCGTCGCGCGTCACGGGCCAACCCGGTCGGAACGTCCAGTCCGGGTAGCCGGTCGTGATGCCCGTCTGGGACATCCACCGGATCGCGTCTTCGAAGATGTACCCGTCCGGGACGTCGGCGAACGGACGCTGCCCGGCTGGCGCCGGTGGCACCGCATCGCCCGCGAGCCGGAAGAGGAACGCCGCCATCGCCTCGCGCGAGATGGCCTCGCTCGGCCGGAACTCGACCGTCCCGTCGGGGTTCCGTGTCCCGGTCACCAGGTGGTTGGCCGCCATCCACTCGATCGCTGCGTAGAACGGGTGCCCCGCCTCGACGTCGACGAACGTCGGCCGGTCCGGGGGAGCGAACGTCGGCGCCCCCGCGGCCCGGTAGATGAACGCGGCCATGGCCTCGCGGGTCACCGGGGACCCCGGCCGGTAGGTGCCGTCGGGGTGCCCGGTGGTGATGCCCGCCGCGAAGATCCACTGGATGTCCGAGGCGAAGGTCAGCGACAGCGGGACGTCGGAGAAGGCCATGGCCGGCGTCGTCGCGCTGAGCCAGCCGACGCCGTCGACGGTCGTGGCGGCGGACCCCGCGGCCCTCGTCACGTGCAGCGTCCCGGTCGGGCTCGCCGGGACGACGACGAGGCCGCACCGCCCGGGCACGAGCGAGGTGTCCACGCGCGCTCCGTGGGTGCGGCCGTCGGGCGTGACCGTCACGTCGGCGTCGGCGCTGCAGACCCGGAGGACCTGCTGTGCGACGTCGGGCGCGCTCAGGCCGAGGCCGCCCGCGACCGAGAGGGGTGTCGTGTCGCCGCCCGCGGTCGGCCCGAGGTCCAGGACGCGAGGCACGTCCGCGGCGACGAAGCCGGCCGGGTAGCCGAGCGTGACCGACGTGGTCGACGACATCGGCCTGCCGAGCGTCGAGGTGCCCGCGAGCGCGACGGCGTACGTGCCGGCCGGCAGGTACGCGTCGGTGCCGGGCACCGACCCGTTCCACAGCTGGCGGATCGTTCCGGCCTGCCATGTGCTGCGCGCGAGCTGAGCGACCGCCCCACCGCCGTTGCTGATCGTGAAGCTGACCGCTGCGGGCACCGGGACGACGGTGGAGATGGCGGCGCCCTCCCGGAACAGCGCACCCGCGCCGCCGGAGGTCCCTGCCAGCGCAGGCGTGCCCGACAGCGCGATCGACCGGGCCGTGGCGCGGATGGCCGGGAGCATGTTCCAGAAGGAGCCCGGGCAGGCGGTCTGTGCGACGTCGCGGTGCCCGATGACGAGTGGTCCGGCGAAGCCGCCCTTCGTAGAGGTCGCCGTCGGGTCGACGCCGTGCAGGTAGGACTTCCAGCCGATGACCCGCACGACCGCGTCGATCGCGGGCTGGGGCGGGTCGATGCCGGCGTAGTTGCCGAGCACGGAGACGCCGACGCCGCCCGAGTTCTGTCCGGATGCGTGCACGCCGATGACCAGGCGGTCGACGCCACCGCGCCGGCCCTCGAAGATCTGGCCGTACTTGTCGACGAGGAAGTTGTAGCCGACGTCGCACCAGCCCCGGCCGCTCACGTGGTACTGCTGGATGCCGCGCAGGATGCGCGGCGAGTCGGCGGGGAGGTAGGAGTTCGTCCCCGCCGTGTGGTGGACGACGAACCGCTCGAGCCGGGTCGCGTACGCGGGCTCGCAGCCGGCGTAGGGCAGCACCTCGCTCGCGCCCCAGAGCGACCGGGGGATGATCTGCGGCATCGGGACGCTGGCAGCGAGGTCACCGCCCGGCGTTGCCGCGGCGGCCGAGGTCGGGGCCTCCGGCGGGTCGACCAACATGATCTCCGCGTCGGCGAGGGGCGCTGCGGCCAGGCCGTCGATGTGCACCTGCACCCGATCGGCGCCGACGGCGACCATGGCGTCGCTGGTCACGGGCCCGTCGCCCTCGGCCTCCATGTCCACCGCCTGCCAGTCGCCCCAGCCCGCCGCGGTGTGGAAGCGGATCGTGGCGGTCGGCTCGGCGTCGGTGCGGGGCGTCCAGGCCAGGCCGACGACGGCGGCGTCGGCCGTCGCGAGCTCGCGCTCCAGGACCTGGCCGGTCTGCGCGGCGAGGTCCGAGCCCGTGCCGGGTTGCTCGGCGAGCAGGTCCACGTGGGTGATCGGGTCCGGCGGCGGCGTCGCCGCGTGGGCGGCCGTCACCCCCAGCGGCAGCGCGAGCGCGGTGACGGCGGCGATGACGAGCGGACGCGAACGCATGGAACCCCCTAGCGGCGCGGAGCCGGACGGCGCCCGTGCCGCCGCCATCGTCGCTCGTGCGGGGCCCGGGCACCAGGTCCGCCCGCGGCGTGGCGCCGACCTGGGCCGCGCCACGCGCGCGCGACGGACCCGGGTGCGCGGAGGGTCGGCCCGTAGACTCGCGGCGGCGGTCTGCGGCGGACCGGGGCGGGAGCGGCACGTGGTGGGCATCGACGACCTGCGAGCCACGGCGCGCGCGACGCTCGCCGACGCGCTCGGCGGGGCCACCACCGTCGCCCTCGTCAACTTCCCCAACCACGGCAACCCCGGGGACCCGGCGATCTGGCTCGGCACCCGTCGCCTGCTGGCGGACCTCGGCGTCCGCATCGGCTACGCGTGCGCCTGGTGGGACTTCGACGCCGGGTCGCTGCGCAGCGCCGTCGGCGACGCGCCCGTCCTGATCAACGGCGGCGGCAACCTCGGCGACCTCTACGCGGGCCAGCAGGGCACCCGCGTGGAGGTCCTCCGCACGCTGCGCGACAACCCGGTGATCCAGCTGCCGCAGAGCATCCACTTCCGCGACCCGGCGAACGAGGCAGCGATGGCCGCGCTCATCGCCGCTCACCCGGCCTTCACCCTGATGGTGCGCGACCACCGCGCCGAGGCCATCGCACGCGACCGGCTCGGCGTCGAGCCCGTCCTGTCGCCCGACCACGCGCTCGGGCTGGGCCGCCTGGCCCGGACGCGCGAGGCCGACGTGCCCATCCTGTGGCTGGCCCGGCTGCCGGGAGACCCTGAGTACGTCGACCATGGGGAGCCCGACGGCGACGACGTCCGGCGCGTGAACTGGCTCGTCGGTGTGCCGGAGGCGGAGGCCGAGTGGGACGCCGTCGGCCGGGGCCTGCTCGCGGTGAACCGCCGGATCCAGGCGCGGTGGACGCCGGGCGTGCGCGGCGCCGGCGCGCTGCACGCGGTCGCCGAGCGGACGTACGTGCCGCTCGCCTGGCGCTGGGTGCGGCGGGGCGTCGACCTGCTGTGCACCGGGCAGGTGGTCGTCACGAACACGCTGCACGGCCATGTGCTCGCGACGCTCCTGGGGATCCCGAACGTCGTGCTCGACAACTCCTACGGCAAGGTCTCGGGCATCGTCGAGGCGTGGACCGCCGGGCTGCCCGGCGTGCACCAGGCCGCCGACGGCGCCGAGGCCCTCGCGATCGCGCGGGGGTTGGTCGCGGCGGGCGTCGGGCGGGGTGCGGCATGAGGCTCGTCGCGACGCTGCTGGTGCGGGACGAGGCGGACGTCGTCGCCGCCACCATCGAGCACCACCTGGCGCAGGGTGTCGATCTGGTGATCGCCACCGACAACGGGTCCGTCGACGGGACCCGGGACATCCTTGCTGCCTATGCGGGCGCGGGCGTCGTCGAGGTGATCGACGAGCCGGACCACACCTACCGGCAGGCCGAGTGGGTCACGCGCATGGCCCGACGGGCGGCCGAGCTGGGCGCCGACTGGGTGGTCAACCTCGACGCGGACGAGTTCTGGGTGCCCGTCGACCGGGCGAGGACCCTCCGGGACGTGCTCGCCGAGGTGCCGGACGGCTACGACACGCTGCTTGCCCGGCGCACCGACCTGGTGGGCGTGCGCGGGACGTGGGGGCCGTGGCCGCGTCGCCTGCGCTGGCGCAACCTGGCCACCGTGTCCGAGCGCGGTACGCCGTTGGCGCCCAAGATCTGCCACCGCGCCGTGGCGGACGTCGACGTCGCGCAGGGCAACCACGCCGTGGCGGGCCTGCGCGGCGAGCGGGTCCCCGACGAGCCGATCGACGTGCTGCACGTCCCGCTGCGCTCGTGGCCCCAGTTCGAGCGCAAGATCGCCAACGGCGGCTCGTCCTACGCCGCGAACACCGAGCTGGCCACCGAGATCGGGTGGCACTGGCGGGCGGACTACGAGCGGCTGCTGGCCGGCGAGGCTCGAGCGCGTCTTCCACTCGCGCGAGCCGTCGCCGGCGGACCTCGTCACGGGCCTGCGGGGCGGCACGCTGCTGCGGGACTCGTGGCTGCTGCGTCGGCTCCAGCGCCTGCACCGCACCGCCGTGCGGCCCGACCTGCTGTGGGCCGTGCTGGTCGGCGAGCCAGGCGCGGAGGGCTGAGCGGGTCGCCCGCCCTCCGCAGCCGAGCTACCGACGACCGGTCGTGTGCCTCGACGAGCGTGCGCGTCAGCGACCGAGCTGGGCGTACTTGGCCTCGGTCGCGGCCTTGCGCGGGCGCCACCACGCTTCGTTCGCCACGTACCACTCGATGGTCGCGGCGAGACCGTCCCGGAAGCTCGGGTACCGCGGCGTCCAGCCCAGCTCCGTGCGGAGCTTCGAGGAGTCGATCGCGTAACGCATGTCGTGGCCGGGACGGTCGCTGACGAGGTCGTACTCGTCGCGGCCACGGCCCATGAGCTCGAGGATCAGCTCGACGACGTCCTTGTTGTTCTCCTCGCCGTCGGCGCCGATGAGGTACGTCTCGCCGATCCGGCCCTTCTCGATGATCGTCCAGACGGCGGCGTTGTGGTCGTCGACGTGGATCCAGTCGCGCACGTTCTCGCCGCGGCCGTAGAGCTTCGGCCGGATCCCGTCGACCACGTTGGTGATCTGGCGCGGGATGAACTTCTCGACGTGCTGGAACGGACCGTAGTTGTTGGAGCAGTTCGAGATCGTCGCCTGGACGCCGAACGAGCGGACCCAGGCCCGGACCAGCAGGTCGCTGGCCGCCTTGGTCGAGGAGTACGGGCTGGACGGGTTGTACGGCGTCTCGGGCGTGAACTTCGCCGGGTCGTCCAGCTCCAGGTCGCCGTAGACCTCGTCGGTCGAGATGTGGTGCAGCCGCGTGCCGTGGCGGCGGACGGCCTCGAGGATCGTGTACGTGCCCACGACGTTCGTCTGCACGAACGGCCACGGCTCCGCGAGCGAGTTGTCGTTGTGCGACTCGGCCGCGAAGTGGACGACCACGTCCGAGCCGCCCACGAGCCGGTCCACGACCGCCGCGTCGGCGATGTCGCCCTCGACGAACGTGACGGCGTCCGCGACGGGCGCGAGCGACGCGCGGTCGCCTGCGTACGTCAGCGCGTCGAGCACCGTGACCTCGACGTCGGGGTGCTCGCGCACCGTCTGCTGGACGAAGTTGGCACCGATGAAGCCGGCGCCGCCGGTGACGAGCAGTCGCACGGGAGTCCTTCCCTCGAGGTCGTGACGATGTGGTGTGGGCATCCGGCCCGTGAACGGTCCGAGCCTAGCCGTCGACCTCGGACGGCACGGCGGCCGCGCGGTCGAGCACGAGCTCGGCGCCGAGCCGGACGAGCCCGATCTCCCGGTCGTCCGCGACGATCGCCAGCGCCACGCTGTCCATGAGGCGGTGGAGCTCGACGCCGTCCGCGTCGGAGATCGCCGCGGTCACGGTGTAGGTGCCCTGGCCGAGCATCACGGACGGGATGGCGAAGTCGTAGGACACGTCGCCCGACGCCGTCGGCAGCGTGCGCCCGAGCACCTCGGTGTTCGTCCCGTAGATCACCTGCCCGGTGCTCGACTGGAGCGAGAACCCGACGCTGGGCGACGGCACCGCCACCCGCGCGCTGACCTGGAGCCGGACGGTGAGGGAGGAACCGACGGGCAGCTCGGTGACGGGGACGCCGTCGTGCAGCAGCTCGACCGCGGTCACCTCCGCAAGGGGACCGGCGACGGTGATGACCTCTCCGGTCGCCTCGTCCGCGTCCGCCGCTTCGGCCGCCGCGGCGGCGGCAGCAGCCGCAGCCTGCTCGTCGCTGCGCGCGCGGTCCTCGAGGCGGGTCTGCTCGAACTCCGAGCGGAGCACGCGCAGCGACTCCCCGGGCGGACCATCGGCGGCGACGCGGCCCTTGTCGAGCACGATGGCCCGGTCGCAGAGCTGCGCCACCTGGTCCAGGGAGTGCGTGACCAGGACGATCGTGCGGCCGTCGCGCTGGAAGCCACGGATCCGGTCCATGCACTTGCGCTGGAACGGCTCGTCGCCGACGGCGAGGACCTCGTCCACGAGCAGGACGTCCGGGTCCACGTGCACGGCGACGGCGAACGCGAGCCGCACGTACATGCCCGACGAGTAGAACTTCACCTGGGTGTCGATGAAGGGCTCGATCCCGGAGAAGTCGACGATCGCGTCGAAGAACCCGTTCGTCTGCTCCCGCGACAGCCCCAGGACCGCGGCGTTCAGGTAGACGTTCTCGCGGCCCGTGAGGTCCTGGTGGAAGCCCGCGCCGAGCTCCAGCAGGGCGGCGAGGCGGCCGCGCAGGCCCACGGTGCCCGTCGTCGGCTGCAGGATCCCGCCGATCGTCTTGAGCAGCGTGGACTTGCCCGAGCCGTTGGGGCCGACGAGTCCGACGGTGGTGCCGGCGGTGATGTCGAACGAGACGTCCCGCAGCGCCCAGAAGTCTTCCTTGTGGAGGTTGGAGCGGCCGAAGTTGACCACCCGCTCCTTGAGCGACTTCTCCTTGCGGATGACGAACCGCTTGGAGACGTCGCGGACCTCGATGACGGTCGTGTCCATCACAGCTCCTGCGCGAAGTTGCCCTGCAGCCGAGCGAAGACGCGCTGGGCGACGAACGTGAAGACGATCCCGACGGCGATCCAGATCCAGAGGCGGAGCTCGAGGTTGTCGGGGATTGGTTGTGGTGTCAGCCGCTGGATCTGCTCCGCCGTGGCGCCGCGGGGGATCGGGCCGCCGTCGCCGGCGACCCAGAAGGTCTGCTGGAACCCGATGACCGCGACCGTCACGGGATTGGTCAGGTACAGCTCCCGAACGGCGCCGTTCTCGACCTTCCCGGAGAACAGGCCCCACGAGTAGACGATCGGCGAGGCCCAGAACGCGATCATCAGCCCGATCTCCACGAGGTACTGGATGTCGCGGAGGTAGACGTTGAGCGCGGAGAGCAGCAGCGACCAGCCCACCACCGTCGTCAGGAGGACGGCGAGGGAGAGGGGGAGGTACCCCCACCGGGTGCCCGTCGGAACGTCACCGGCGACGATGGTCGCGACGAAGAGGATGAACAGCTGGATGGCGAAGTTCACGAGCGCGGAACCGATGGTCGCGAGCGGGAAGATCTCGCGCGGCAGGTAGACCTTCTTGATGAGGCCGGTGTTCGCGACGATCGAGCCGGTGCCGGCGTTCACCGCGTCCGAGAAGAGGCCCCAGGCCGTCAGGCCGGTGTAGATGAAGATCGCGAAGTTCGGGATGTTGCGCTCCGCGCTGAGGAACTTGCCCAGGGCGACGTAGTAGATCAGGAGCATGGTCAGGGGCCGGATGAGGGTCCACACGAAGCCCAGGACACTGTCCTTGTACCGGGCCTTCAACTCACGGAGGACCAGCATCCCGAGGAGCTCCCGGTGCTGCCAGATGTCCCGCACGGAGCGGCGGGTGCCGGCCAGAGCCCCGGGGGTGCCTCCGGCGTACCGGATCGGCTCCTCGGCCAGGCGCATGACCCGCTCGTCGTGGGTGGAAGCCATCGCGCTCCTCGATCGTCCGGCGCCCGTCGATGGGGTGCCACGCAGCCGCCCACTGTACAGGCGCGCCCCGTGCGGACCGGTCCGCACGGCCTCGTGACCTCCCCCGGCCGGTCGCTACGCTGCGTTCCGCGGCACACGCGAGCAGCGGGTTGATGACCACGGTCGCCGGGCACGTGGGACGGCGAACTACGATGCCTGGTGGAACGCCTTCGCGCCTCGGCGCGGCTCGGGCGGCCGGCCCGCCGCGGGCTGGGGAGACGGGGGACGGGAAGGCATGGTTGTGCAGGACGAACGAGGTGGCAGCGCGTCCACAGCCGTCCCCGGATCCGTGAGCGTCGTCGTCGTCAACTACCGCGGTGCGGACGACACGATCACGTGCCTGCGTCACCTCCTGGAGCTCGACTGGCCGCGGGAGCTGCTCGAGCTCGTCGTCGTCGACAACGACTCCGGTGACGGGTCTGCCAAGCGCATCCGCGCGGCCGTGCCCGAGGCGGTCGTGGTCGAGGCAGGCTCCAACACCGGCTTCGCGGGCGGCTGCAACCTCGGCGTCGCCCGGTCCAAGGGCGAGTTCGTCGCCTTCCTCAACAACGACGCGCGGCCCGACGCCCGCTGGGTGGCCGCGGCGGTCGAGACGCTGCGCGGGGACCCGATGATCGGCGCGGTCGCCAGCAAGGTCCTCGACTGGGACGGGAAGGCCGTCGACTACGTCGACTCCTCGCTCACGTGGTTCGGCATGGGCTACAAGCGTGAGGTCGGACGGGCCGACGCCCCCGAGTTCGACGTTCCCAAGGACGTGCTCTTCGCCACGGGCGCCGCGATGATCATGCCGACGGCCGTGTTCCGTGCGGTCGGTGGCTTCGACGAGCGCTTCTTCATGTTCTACGAGGACGTCGACCTCGGCTGGCGGCTGAACGTGCTCGGCTACCGCGTCCGGTACGAGCCCCGCTCGATCGCCTTCCACCGACACCACGCGACGATGAAGAAGTTCGGCGAGTACCGGGAGACGTACCTCCTGGAGCGCAACGCCCTGATGGCGATGTACAAGAACCTCGACGACGAGTCGCTCGCCAAGGCACTGCCCGCGGCGATGGCGCTCGCCGTGCGCCGCGGCGTCGCGCGCGCCGAGGTCGACACGTCGGTGCTCGACCTGCAGCGGTCGCCTGGTCATGACGAGGTGACCGATGTCACCGTGCCCAAGGCCTCCCTCACGGGCGCCTACGCCATCGACTACTTCGCCGAGCACCTCGCGGGGCTGCACGAGACCCGCCAGGCCGTGCAGTCGGCGCGGCGACGCTCGGACCGGTCGATCTTCCCGCTGTTCCGGCACGCCATCGAGCCCGCCTACGGCTTCCCGTCCTACCTCGCCGTGCACGACGCCGCGGTCGCGGCGTTCGGGATCGACCGTCACTTCGTGTCCCGCCGGCGGGTGCTCGTCGTGACCGGCGAGCCGCTCTCGGAGCGGATGGCGGGCCCTGCGATCCGCGCCTGGGAGATCGCCCGCGCGCTCGCGCCCGAGCAGGAGGTGCGCCTGGTCTCCACGACGGGCGCCCAGCTGGCGAACGACGAGTTCGAGATCGCCCACGCCGTCGGCCGCGCGTTGCGCGAGGCCACGGACTGGGCCGACGTGATCATCTTCCAGGGCTTCCTCCTCGAGGCGGCCCCCTGGCTCAAGGGCAGCAGCAAGGTGCTCGTGGCGGACGTCTACGACCCGATGCACCTCGAGCAGCTCGAGCAGGCGAAGGACCTCGGGGTCGGGGGTCGAGCGCAGGCCGTCCGCGAGACGACGCGTGTGCTCAACGAGCAGCTGCACCGCGCCGACTTCCTGCTGTGCGCATCGGAGAAGCAGCGTGACTTCTGGCTCGGGCAGCTCGCCGGCCAGGGCCGCGTCAACCCCGCCGTGTACGACGAGGGCGCGGGCCTGGACCAGCCTCGCCGTCGTGCCCTTCGGTATCCCGGACGCCTCGCCGGTCCGGCAGGGACCCGGGATCAGGGGCGTCGTCGACGGCATCGGGCCGGACGACAAGGTGATCCTCTGGGGCGGCGGCATCTACAACTGGTTCGACCCGCTGACGTTGCTGCACGCGGTGGACCGCCTGCGGGCCACCCACCCCGACGTCCGGTTGTACTTCCTGGGTCTCAAGCACCCCAACCCCGGCGTGCCGCACATGCGGATGGCGTGGGAGGCCAAGGAGCTCGCGGACCGCCTCGGCCTCACGGACACGTTCGTGTTCTTCAACCACGGGTGGGTGCCCTACGCGCGGCGTGCGGACTACCTGCTCGACGCGGACGTCGGCGTCTCCACGCACTTCGCCCACGTCGAGACGCAGTTCTCCTTCCGCACGCGCATCCTCGACTACCTCTGGGCGTCGCTGCCGATCGTCGCGACCGAGGGGGACACCTTCGCCGAGGTCATCCGCGAGCACGACCTGGGGCGGGTCGTCCCGGAGCGCGACGTCGACGCCCTCGCGGACGCGCTCGAGGCGATGCTGTACGACGAGGACGCCGCGGCCGCCGTGCGGGCTCGCGTCGCCGAGCACGCCGTGCGCTACCGGTGGTCCACCACCCTGCGCCCGCTCGTGGAGTTCTGCCGCGACCCGCGGCGCGCGGCAGACCTGGTGAGCTCGCTTGGCGAGGCGGAGGAGCACGCCCTCGCCTACCGCCGACCGCGGCCGCGGGTGCGCGACGACGTGCGGCTGGCGCGGGCCTACCTCGTGGCGGGCGGGCCGGTGGAGGTCGTCCGTCGTGCCGCCGGGCGCATGCGCCGCGTCCTCTCGCACCGCACGGGCACGGACTGACCTGACTCCCGGTGGTCGGTCGGCGACGTCGTCCACCGGTTTCGGCACGCCTCGTGCCGCTCGGGCACTCTGCTAGCGTGCCCGAGCGGGCGGGCCTGCTCCCGTCGCCTCGCCCCCAGGGCGCCGGCCACGCGGTCGGCACCAGCACCGGCCGACAGCTTGGAGAAGACTCGTGACGACATCGCCCGCACAGGAGCCGGACAACCGGACGGTCCTCGTGACAGGCGGAGCGGGCTTCATCGGCTGCGCCATCGCTCCCGCCCTGCTCGAGACGTTCGGGCGCGTCGTGGCCGTCGACAACCTCCACCCGCAGATCCACCCGAGCGGGGAACGCCCGGCGGCGCTCCCGGAGGGTGTCGAGCTCGTCGTGGGTGACGTCGTCGACGCGGCCATGTGGGACGCGTTGCTCACCGACGTCCGGCCGGACGTGGTGATCCACCTGGCCGCGGAGACCGGGACGGGGCAGTCACTCACGGAGGCGAGCCGCCACGCGTCGGTGAACGTGGTCGGCACGGCCGCTCTGCTCGACGCTCTGCTGCGCCACGACGCCCTACCGCGCCGCGTCCTCCTCACCTCGTCGCGCGCCGTGTACGGCGAAGGCGCCTGGGTGCGCGCCGACGGCGCCGTGTTCCACCCCGGGCAGCGGTCCGCCGAGGTGCTGGAAGCGGCGCGTTGGGACTTCCCCGACGCCGAGCCGCTCGCGATGTCCGCCGCGACGGTGCCGCCCGCGCCGGCGAGCATCTACGGCGCCACCAAGCTGGCGCAGGAGCACATGATCACGAGCTGGGCGCGGTCGGTCGGTGTGGAGTCGGTGGTGCTGCGCCTCCAGAACGTCTATGGCCCCGGGCAGTCTCTCGCCAACCCGTACACCGGGATCATGTCGCTCTTCTGCCGCCTGGCGAAGGCGGGGACGTCGATCCCGCTCTACGAGGACGGCGCGATGCGCCGCGACTTCGTCCTCATCGACGACATCGCACGGGCGGTCGTGGCGGCCGTCTCGGTCGCGAACCCCGGGCCGACCCCCATCGACATCGGCGGCGGGGACGCGCAGACCATCGCGACTGCCGCGTCGCTCATCGCCGCGTACTACGGCGCGCCCGAGCCGCACGTCACCGGCCAGTACCGCCAGGGCGACGTCCGGCACGCCTGGGCCGACGTGACCCGTGCCGCCGACGTGCTCGGCTGGACGCCCGAGTGGCCACTGCCGGAGGGCATCGCCAGACTCGCCGGGTGGGTCGACGCGAACGCGCCCGCCGAGGGCGCCCCGACGGCGTAGCCGTCGGTGGCATCCAGCAGGCGAGGAGGAGCGGCGTGGTGACAGCGGCCGAGGACTGGGTGACGCGTGGCCCGCTGCTCCCGACGGACGAGGTGACCGTCCAGGTGCAGTCGGTCCTGTACGGGGCCGAGCTCGCGGACCTCGAGCGCTCGCTGGAGAGCCTCGCGCGGGCCGTCGAGCTCGCCGTGCTCGACGACGGGCGTCGCGTCCGCGTCTGGGTGCGCTACGGCGACTCGTCGGAGGCGCCGTGCCTGGCACCCGAGGAGGTCGCCCGCCTGGCCGAGCGCTTCGGACCGGCGCTCGACCTCACCTACGTCTGGTTCGGCGAGAACCTCGGCTCGGCCGGGGGCCACAACCGCCTGGCGGAGGGGTGCGCGGCAACCTTCATCATGACCCTCAACCCGGAGGTCGTGATGTCCCCCCGGACGATCACGCTGCTCCTGGAGCCCTTCGGGATCGCGGGGACGGGGATGACCGAGGCGAAGCAGCTGCCGGTGGAGCACCCCAAGGACTACGAGGTGGGGACGGGGGAGACCGCCTGGGGTTCGACGGCGTGCGCCGTGATCCCCACCGAGCTCTTCGAGGACATCGGCGGCTTCGACGCGGCGTCGTTCTTCCTCTACTGCGACGACGTCGACCTGTCGTGGTCGGTGCGGCTCCACGGGCTCCGCGTCGTGCACCAACCGGCCGCCGGTGTCTTCCACGACAAGCGCCTCGGCGCCGGCGCGGCCTGGCAGCCGTCGGCCGCCGAGCGGTACTACGGCGCCGAGGCCGAGCTCCTGCTCCTCCACAAGTGGTCCCGGCCGGACCTCCTGGCCACGGCCCTGCGCAACTTCGAGGCGGCTGAGGTCGAGGAGTACCGGCGGGCCGCCGTGGAGTTCCGACGGCGTCAGGCGGCCGGCGAGCTCGTTCCGACGGTCGACGCCGACCACCGGGTGGGCGTCTTCGTCGACGGGTACTTCGCGACCCACCGATTCGTGCTCTGAGCGACTGGTCGAGGACTGACATGACGGACACACCCACCGCCACCGACGCCGCCGGGGCGGACCGCCCCTTCCTGTCGATCGTCATGCGGACGCAGGGCCGGCGCCTGCACTGCCTGACCGAGGCGCTGACGTGCCTGGCGGGGCAGACGTGCACGGACTTCGAGGTCCTCGTCGTCGGGCACCGGCTGGGGGCCACCGAGCGCGCCGACGTCGAGCGCGTCATCGAGGAGAACCCGGCGTGGCTGCGCGACCGCATCCGGCTGGTGGCGGTGGACCGCGGCAAGCGGGCGGCGCCGCTGAACGAGGGCTTCGCGGCGGCGCGCGGGCAGTACATCGCGATCCTGGACGACGACGACATCCCCTTCGCGCACTGGGTCCAGACGTTCGCCGAGATGGCGAGGGAGGCACCCGGACAGGTGCTGCGGACCGTTGCGGTTCAGCAGGACATCGTCGGGTGCACCGTGCTGGACCGACCCGCCGTGCGGGCCGTCGGGCCGGTCGAGGACCGGTACCCGGCGGTCTTCGACTTCGTCGACCACCTGCGGCAGAACTTCACGCCCAACACGGCGATCGCCTTCCCGCGCGAGCCGTTCCACGACCTCGGGATCCGGTTCGACGAGGAGCTGACGACCACCGAGGACTGGGACTTCATCATGCGGACGGTCGCGGTCGCCGGCGTGGCGTCCCGGCCGGTCATCACGTGCCTGTACCGCTGGTGGGTGGAGGGCGCCTCGTCGCGCACGGACCACGACCGCGAGGAGTGGGACCAGAACATGGAGACCATCGTCGCGAAGCTGGACGGGGCCCCGCTGCTGTTCCCGCCCGGCTCCGTGCGCCGCATCCGTGGCCTGCTGACGGAGGTCGACGAGCTCCGGTTCGGCTCGCTTTCGGGCGCGCGGGCCGACGCCCTCGTGCGCGTCCTGACGATCCTGGAGTCGCGGTCCTGGCGTGCTGCCGCGCCGCTCCGCGCCGTCGGGCGGCTGCTCGGACGACGTCCCGTCCGGCCCTCGGACTACGTCCACTGGCCGCTCTCGGCGCTGGTGGACGTCATCGCCGAGCCTCGAGGCCTCGCGCTCGTGGCGCTGGACCGCGCTCCTACGACGCTGACCCTCCGCCCGGGGGACTGGCCGTCACCGCGCTAGGCTCTTCTCCGGCCCGTAGCGGCGCCGGTCACGTCACCCACCTCGTCGTGCGTGGCCGCCGTCTCCGGGGCAGGAGCCATCGACCGAAGGGGGAGAGCGTGCCGTCGAGTGACACGCAGCCGGGTTCGTGGATCGCGAGGACGCCCTTCGTGGGGTCGGCTCCGCCCGCGGTGTGGGTCCAGTCGGTCCTCTACCTCGCGGAGCTGTCGTCCCTCGAGCGATCGTTCGAGGCGCTGGCCCGGTCGGCAGAGCTCGCGGTCATGGAGGACGGTGTCTGCTCCCGCGTCGCGGTGCGGTGGGGCGACTGCTCCCCTGTGCGGTGCCTCGAGGACTCCGACATCGCGCGCATCACCGAGCGCTACGGCTGGCTCATCGACTTCCGGTACATCTGGTTCGGCGAGAACCTCGGCTCCGCCGAGGCGCACAACCGGCTGGCGGCGGAGTGCGACGGCGACCTGATCCTCGTCATGAACCCCGACGTGGTGGTGAGCCCGCGCGTCCTGGAGTACCTGGTCAGCCCGTTCCGGCGGTCGGCGGTCGGCATGGTCGAGGCCAAGCAGATGCCCATCGAGCACCCCAAGGACTACGACCGGTCCACGGGTGACACGTCGTGGGCGGCGACGGCGTGCGCCATGACACCGGTGAGCGTCTTCCGTGAGCCTCGACGGCTTCGACTCGACGTCCTTCTTCCTCTACTGCGACGACGTCGACTACTCGTGGCGGGTGCGCCAGCTGGGTCTGCGCGTGGTGTTCCAGGCGGCGGCGACCGTGATGCACGACAAGCGGCTCAGCGACACGGGCTCCTGGGAGACGACGTCCGCCGAGCGGTACTACTCGGCCGAAGCCGCCCTCGTGCTCGCGCACAAGTGGTCCCGGCCCGACCTGGTGCAGAAGATCCTCAAGTCGTTCGAGCACGACGGCGGCGACGATCATCGACGCGCCGCGGCCGCGTACCGCGCCAAGGCCGCCGCGGGGGCCCTCCCGGCGCCGGTGGACCCGGAGCACCGCATCGGCGTCTTCGAAGCGGGCTACTACGCCCACCAGCGATTCGAGCTGCAGGTATGAGCAACTACGACAACGCCTTCGCACCGGACAACGTGTACGGCCACGCGCTCCGGCTGCTCCTGGACCGGCTCCCGGCCGATCCGGCGGACGCCATCCACCTGGACGTCGGGTGCGGGCACGCGGCCATCGCGGGCCCCCTGACCGCCGAGTCGAGCGTGACGTACGTCGGCGTCGACGCCGACCCGGAGTCCGTCGAGGCGGTTCGGTCCGCCGGGTACGAGACGCACGTCGTCAAGCTCGGCGACGAGGAGGAGACGCTGGCGGCGCTCCGCGCCGTCGTGGGGGACCGCCGGATCGCGTCGATCTCGATGCTGGACGTGCTCGAGCACCTTCCCCAGGGCGATGCGACCCTGCGCGCGCTGCGGCGGCTCGCGCTCGACCACGAGGCGGCGCTGGTGCTGAGCGTCCCGAACGTCTCGCACCGGGATGTGGGCTTCAAGCTTGCGTTCGGGTCGTGGGACTACACGATGACCGGCATCATCGACACCACCCACGTGCGCTTCTTCACGTCGGGGAGCCTCGAGCGCGAGCTCGCCGCCGCAGGGCTGTACCCGATCGGGCGCTACGACGTCGAGCAGGAGCTGAGCGACCAGCACTTCCCGTCGAGCCACCCCGCGCTGGCGTCGGGCACCACGCTGAACCACCTGCTCACGACGATGCGCGCCCAGAGCGCGCCCGACGACAACATCAACCAGTTCGTCTGGGCCCTCGGGCCCGGGCCGCTCACCGCCGCACCCGCCTACATCCAGGACCGGGAGACGCGACGCCCGTTCCTCTCCGTCGTGGTGCGCACCCAGGGCCGTCGGCTGCACTGTCTCCGCGAGGCCCTGACGTGCCTCGCCGGTCAGACCGACGACGACTTCGAGGTGCTCGTCATGGGCCACCTCCTCACGATCGAGCAGCAGATCGCCGTCGAGCGGGTCATCGAGGACACCCCGGTGAGCCTCCGCCAGCGGATCCGCCTGGTGAAGGTGCAGCACGGGAACCGCGTGGCTCCCCTGAACGCCGGTTTCGCCGAGGCGGCCGGCGACTACATCGCCATCCTCGACGACGACGACGTGCCCTTCGCCCACTGGGTCGAGGTCTTCCACCAGCTCGGCCAGCGCGCCCCGGGGCGGTTGCTGCGCACGGTGTCGGTGCTGCAGGACATCGACGAGAGCAAGGTGGACGGGCGCCCGGGGATCCGGGCGACCGGACCGATCCGGAAGATCTACCCGTCCGAGTTCGACATCGTGGACCACCTGCGGCAGAACCACACCCCGAACACCGCCATCGCCTTCCCGCGCGGCGTGTTCCACGACCTGGGGCTGCGGTTCGACAGCGAGCTGACGACCACCGAGGACTGGGACTTCATCATGCGCGCCGTGCTGCGCGTGGGCGTGGTCTCCAGCCCGGAGGTCACGTGCATCTACCACTGGTGGACGCGCGCCGAGTCGTCACGCACCGTTCACGGCGTCGCGGAGTGGGACCGCAACAACGGGCGGATCGTGCGCAAGCTCGACAGCCAGCCGCTGCTGCTCCCGGAGGGCTCGGCCTCACGCATCAGGGCCGTCCTCGCGGAGCGTGATGCTGCGGTCGCCGAGCGCGACGCTCTGCGGTCGGGGCACGGGAGCCTCCACGGGACACGAGGCCGCGGGTCGACGACCCGCGATCTGCTCCTCGGCGACGTCATGGACATCCTCGAGTCCGGCTCGTGGCGGCTCAGCGCGCCGCTACGGCTGCCCGCCGCCCTGCTGCGGCCGGCCTCACGAGTCCGTCTCGGCACGTTCCTGCGGATGAGTGACGAGGAGCTCGCCCACGCCGCCGCGAACCTGCGCAGGTCGCGCTCGTGGCGCGCCACGCGCTTCCTGCGTCGGGGCTGAGCGCCCCGGCGGACCAGCGACTAGCGGGGCACGCTGGCGGGCTTGTCCGCCCGCCGCGTCCGCCGCATCACCGGGCGTTCGACGAGGAACCAGCTGGCGACCGCCAGCGGCACGGTGCCGGCGATGCTGAGCGCCACGTAGGCCCAGAGACCCCACGTGGCGCCGCCCAGCGCCGCGAGCAGCTGCTGGACGGGGAACGCGTAGATGTACATCCCGTAGGAGACGTCGTTGCGCTGGAACCATCGCGGCGAGCGCACCGCGGACCCGATCCACAGCAGCGTGTACGTGAAGAAGGGGGCCGCGAGCTGCAGCCCCCAGTCCGGCTGCAGCACCGCCGCCAGGGCGACGACGGTGGTGGTCGCGAGGGCGCCGAGCACATGCAGCGGGAGCCGGTCCCGCAGGGCGTGCGCGAGAGCCCCGCCGAGGAAGAACGGCAGGAGCGACACCAGGTTCCCGATGTCGGGGTTGCCGTTCACGTACGGCGACAGCGTCGGCCAGAGAGCGCACATCGCGACGCTCGCGGCGAAGGCCAGCGCGCACGGGAGAGCGGACCGGCGCCACCAGGCCGTAGCCGCCACCAGCGCGATGATGATGTAGCAGAGGAACTCGTAGTAGAGCGTCCAGAGCGACCCGTTCCAGGCGTACGGGTACGGCACGTCCGCCAGGGTGTCCCCGACAGCGTAGGAACCGATCCGCAGGGTCGCGTTGCTGACCACGTAGTTGAGCGGCGTCACCGATCCGCCGGTCAGGAACCCGTCCAGGGTGCCGTGCGTCGTCAGGTAGTCGATGGGCGCGAAGGCCCCCGCGACGACGATCAGGCACACCCAGAAGGCGGGGTAGATGCGCGCCGCGCGGTGCACGAGGTACGGCCCGAGGGCCTTGCCCTGGCGGCTTGCGGTGATGAGGTAGCCGCTGATGCAGAAGAAGCCGAAGACCGCCCACGCGCCGAGCCGGGCTCCGAGGATCTCCGGGTGGCCCTCGAAGCCGCCGAGCGGGTACGCGTGGTGGAAGAGCACGGAGCTGGCCAGCACCAGGCGGACGAGGTTGAGGCTGTTGTCCCGGGGATCGAGCTGGAGGCCTCGCCAGCGCCAGAGCGTCGCCTCGCTCACGCCGCGACGGGCGGGCGCGGCGTCGGCGAGGGGAGACGTCTCGGCGTCTGCGGGCGGCGCGGAGGCCGTGCTCATGCGGTCACACCCGTACGGCAGCCGCAGCGCCGGCCGGGCGCCGACATCGCCGACGCGGAGGGGCGTTCCGCCGCGTGGTGGCGGCACGACGGGAGAGGACGGGACATGGTGCACCAGTGTGCCCCATCCCCTCGCTGAGGTGGTGCTCCGCGCGAGCGCGCCAGGCCTCTGCGACGTTCGGCGACCGGGACCGGGGTCCGCCCTGGGTAGGCTGTCACTCGCCTCGACGGGGGCGCTGCGACGGGAGGACCGGGATGTTGACTGCTCTGAGGCGTGTCGTGCGCATCCTGCGTACACGAGGCGCGAGCGGACTTCTCCTGGCAGTCCTTCGGCGGATCACTGAACGGCTCGAGCACCGCCGCACCGGCGACAAGCAGCGTCCCCAGCTCCTCGTGCGCTGGGAGGACGCGACCGCCGTCGACTGGACCGAGCCGCAGAAGTGGCAGCTCGCACCGCGGCCGGTGATCAACGAGTCGATCCGGACGGCGTGGATCATGCACCCGCCGGGCGAGAGCAGCGGTGGGCACCAGAACATCTTCCGGTTCATCACCTACCTGGAGGCCGCCGGGCACCAGGCGACGGTGTACCTGTACGACTCCTTCGACCGTTCGGTCGACCCGCAGCGGGTCGAGGAGATGGTGGCGACCAGCCCGTCGTACCCGCACGTCAAGGCCGCGTTCCGGATGTGGGACCGGGGCGTCGACCCGGATACCGATGTCATCTTCGCCACCGGGTGGGAGACGGCGTACCCGGCGTTCCTCGACCCGTCCGACGCGCGGCGGGCCTACTTCGTGCAGGACTTCGAGCCCGGGTTCTACGCCGTGGGCTCGGAGCACACGCTCGCCGAGAACACCTACCGCTTCGGCTTCCACGGGATCACGGCGGGCGACTGGCTCGCGACGACGCTCGCCCGCGACTACGGGATGCAGACGGCGTCGTTCGGGTTCGCCGCAGACACCGAGATGTACCACGTCACCAACACCGCCAGGCGCGACGAGGTCTTCTTCTACGCGCGCCCCGTCACCGCGCGCCGCGGCTTCGAGCTGGGCATCATGGCGCTCGAGCGGCTCGTGGAGCTGCGCCCCGACGTCACCATCCACCTCGCAGGCTGGGACGTGTCGGGCTACGACCTGCCCTTCCCGTACGTCCACCACGCTGCGATGAAGATCACCGAGCTCAACGCCCTGTACAACCGGTGCGGCGTCGGGCTGGTCCTGTCCCTGACGAACCTGTCCCTCCTGCCGCTGGAGCTGCTGGCCGCGGGCGTGATCCCGGTGCTGAACGAGGGCCAGAACAACCGCCTGGTGACGGACAACCCGTTCATCGAGTACGCCGAGCCCTCGCCGGCCGCCCTCGCCCGCCGCATGGACGAGGTGCTCTCCCGGCCCGACCTGGCCGACCACTCGGTCGCGGGCGCGGCAAGCGTCGGGAGCGAGGGCTGGGACCCGGCCGGAGCCCGGTTCGTCGCCGCGCTCGAGGACGTCGTCCGTGGCTGACACGCTGGTCATCGGCGGCAACGGGTTCCTCGGTTCCCATGTCGTCGACGCCCTGGCGCGGCGTGGTCACCAGGTGGCGGCGTTCGACCGGTTCGGCGTGCTGAAGCCCCAGTTCGTGGAGCCCGGCGTCGAGGCGATCAGCGGGGACTTCCTCAACGCGGCGGACCTGCGTGCGGCGGTGGCGGGACGGGACGTCGTCCTGCACTTCCTCTCGACGACCGACCCGGCCACTGCGGAGGACGACCCGACGCTCGACCTGCGCACCAACATCATGTCG
This sequence comes from uncultured Actinomycetota bacterium, assembly GCA_963807045.1. Lineage (GTDB taxonomy): Bacteria > Actinomycetota > Actinomycetes > Actinomycetales > Cellulomonadaceae > Actinotalea. Next base: position 2,535,267 of record CAWDZL010000002.1, read on the forward strand.
AGCATCCAGCTCTTCGAGACCTGCTCGACCGCCGACGTCGGACGGGTCGTCTTCGCCTCGACCGGCGGTGCGATCTACGGCGACCAGGACGCCACGGTGTTCCGCGAGGACGACCTGACGTTCCCCGTCTCGCCCTACGCGATCGGTAAGCAGGCGATCGAGGGCTACCTGCGGTACTTCCGGCGCAAGCGCGGGCTCGCCTCCACGGTCTTCCGCATCTCCAACCCGTACGGGCCGCGGCAGAACCCGGCGAAGCGGCAGGGCGTCATCCCGATCTTCTTGCGGCGCCTCGAGCGCGGCCTCCCACTCGTGGTCTACGGCGACGGCTCGATGATCCGTGACTACATGTACGTCGCCGACATGGCGGACATGGTGGCGGAGGCCGTGACGCGCGGCACCGAGCACGACCTGTACAACCTCGGCAGCGGCGTCGGCACCTCCGTGCGCGAGCTCGTGCGATGCATCGCCGAGGCGACCGGGACCGAACCCCAGGTCCACCACGCGCCGAAGCCGCCGACGTTCGTGGACCACGTCACGCTCGACACGTCGCGCTTCGCAGGCGAGTTCGGCCCGCGCACGATGACGCCGCTCACCGAGGGCATCCGGCGGACCTGGGACGAGATCCGGGAGGTGGGATGACGGACGGGCCCACCCAGGAGGACGGGCCCTCCGACCTGGCCGCGACCGTCACGATCCTCACCTACAACGGCGAGCAGTACCTCGGGGCGATCCTGGACGCCCTGAGCGTGCAGCGGCTCGACGATCCGTTCGAGGTGCTGGTCGTCGACTCCGGGTCGACCGATCGGACCCTCGAGATCGTGGCCGCCCACCCCGAGGTCCGGCTGCACTCGATCCCCAACGCGGAGTTCGGGCACGGGCGCACCCGCAACCTCGCGGCGCACCTCGCCCGCGGCCGCGTCGTCGTCTACCTGACGCACGACGCCGTGCCTGCCCACGACCGTTGGCTCTACGAGATGCTCAAGCCCTTCGAGCTCAACGACCGCGTCGCCGCGGTGATGGGCAAGCAGGTGGCGCGGCCCTGGTGCTTCCCGCTCCTCAAGTACGAGATCCGGGCGGTGTTCGGCGGGTTCGGGCCCGACTTCGGGACGACGCTGTTCTACGAGGACGAGTTCGTGACGTCGGAGGCGGTGCGCAACGCCGTCACGTTCCACTCCGACGTGAACTCCGCGGCGCTGCGCGACGTCCTCACCGGGCCCGTGCCGTACCGCGACGTCTCCTACGCCGAGGACCAGCTCCTCGGGCGGGACCTCGTCGCCGCCGGGTATCTCAAGGCCTACGCGCCGCGCGGCGTCGTCGTGCACTCCAACGACCTGACGCTGCGCGGGTACGACGACCGGATGGTGGAGGAGACCCGCGGGCTCCGCGAGGTCGGCATCGATGTCGCAGTCCCCTCGTGGTCGGTCGTCGCGCGCATGGTGGTGCGCGGCGTCGTGCGCGACCAGGTCGCGATCCTGCGTGACCGGGAGTACTCGCTGCGTCGCAAGGCCTACTGGTCGGTGCTCAACCCCGCCTACCACGTGCAGAAGTGGCGCGGCGTCCGGCGAGGGGCAGCCGGCCCGGTCCCGGGCACCGAGTAGCTGTCCGCCTCAGAGCTCCTGGGCGAAGTTCCCCTCGGCGCGCGCGAAGATGCGCTGCGCCAGCCAGAGGAGGACGACGCACGTGGCCGTCGCGATGACCAGACGCAGGCCCATGTCCGTGGGGAAGGGCTGGTCGGCACCGCGTACCCAGGCACCGCGCTGGAAGGCCAGGACCGCGAGGGTCACCGGGTTGGCGAGGTACAGCTGCTCGAGCCAGGACCCGTGGAACTGATCCGCGACGAGGCTGTACGGGTAGATGATCGGCGACGCCCAGAAGAGCAGCATCATCGCGATCTCGACGAGGTGCTGCATGTCGCGCATGTAGACGTTGACGGCGCTGAGCACCAGCGCGAGGGCCGAGCCGAAGAGCAGGATGAGGAGGAGGCCCATGGGCAGGTAGAGCAGGCGCGCCGACGTCGGGAAGGCGCCGGCGACGATCGTGAAGCCCAGGAGGATCCCGAGCTGGATGGCGAAGTTGACCAGCGAGGCGCCGACGGTGGAGAGCGGGAAGACCTCGCGCGGCAGGTAGACCTTCTTGACCAGCCCGGAGTTCGCGACGATCGACCCGGTGCCCCCGGACACCATCTCGTTGAAGACGGTCCAGACGGTCAGCCCCGCGAAGATGTAGATGCCGAAGTCGGGCGTGTTCCGCCCGAACTTCATGAGGCCGCCGATGACGAAGTAGTACACGAGCAGCTGCGCGAGCGGCTTGAGCATGCTCCAGAGGAAGCCGAGGGAGCTGTTCTTGTAGCGGGCGCGGAAGCTCGCGGCTCACGAGCAGGCCGGTGAGCTCGCGGTGGGCCCAGATGTCGCGGACCGACGCGACGGTCCCGCGGAAGAACCCCGGCCGCGGTCCGACCGGCTCCAGCGGCAGCGCCTCGAGGTCGCGCATCCTCTGCTCGGCCACGGACTCGACCATGCCACCTCCGCTCGTCGCGGGCGCCGACGCGCCAGCACCGGATCGTATCCCCGGGGGCGGCGTGGCAGCGCCTGCGTGGCAACGTCCCGGGTTGCCGGTACGTTTGTCCGGACCCGAGAGGAGACGACTTGCCCAGCGCTACCCCCCTGCGCACGTGCGGCGTCCTGGACGAAGCCGGCCTGCGGATCCTCTCCTCGCCTGACCTCGGGTACGCCGACGGTGCCGAGGACCGGCTTGCCGCCATCGTCGGCGGTGCCGCGGACGTCTCCGCCACGTCCCAGGAGCTCGCCGACTGCGCGACGGACTGGGCGACGTCGTACTCGCTCTCGCCGACGCGCGCGAACGTCCTGCGCTGCGTCGAGCTGCGGCCGGACATGAAGGTGCTGGAGATCGGGTGCGGGTGCGGACCGCTCACCCGATACCTGGGTGAGAACGTCGCGGCGGTGGACTCCGTCGAGCCGATGCCCGCCCGCGCGCGGGTGGCCCGGCTGCGCACGCGTGACCTCCCCGGCGTCGAGGTGTGTGTCGGGACGCTCGACGACGTCCCGCTGGAGCCGGTGTACGACCTTGTGGTCGTCGTCGGCGTGCTCGAGTACGTGGGCAGCGGGGCCGCGAGCCGGGTGCCCTACCTGGACTTCCTCGCGCGCTGCCGCGACCTGCTGGTCGACGGCGGGACGCTCCTGGTGGCGATCGAGAACGCCCTCGGTGTGAAGTACCTCGCCGGAGCGGGGGAGGACCACACCAACCGGCCGTTCGACTCGCTCGAGGCGTACGCGCTGAAGTCGCCGGCCCGCACGTTCAGCCGTGAGGTCCTCGCCGGTCTCGTGCGCGAGGCCGGGCTCACGCCGGCGACCGTCCTCGGTGCGTTCCCGGACTACAAGATGCCGCGCGCCGTCATCTCCGACCGGCTCTTCGCGGACGCCCCGCAGCTCGCGGTGCGGCTGCCACGGTTCCCCAGCCCCGACTGGGTGGTGCCGCGGCTGCAGCTGGCCGACGAGGGGCTCCTGTGGCGCACCCTTGTCGAGGCCGACGTCGCGGCGTCGTTCGTCAACTCGTTCGTGGTCCTGGCGACCAAGGGCGCCGCCGCGCCGCTGTGGCCCGAGGACCGGCTTGCGGTCATGTTCAACACCGAGCGTCAGCCCTGGTACGCGGTGCGCTCCGAGGTGGTCGCCGGGGAGTCCGGCCCCGTCATGCGGCGGGTGCCGATGGCCACCCATCCCGTCCCGACCGGCGCGGAGTTCCCTGACCTGCGGCACACCCCGCCCGCGGAGGAGGCCGTCCGCGAGGGCGACGAGCTCGTGGAGTTGCTGGCAGCGGAGCCGGGCCGCCGCCGCGAGCTGCTGCACGCCTGGGCGGCCCTGGTGCCCGACGGCGAGTGGGCGCCCGTCGACCTGGTGCCCCACAACGTCATCGTGGAGCCGGACGGGTCGCTGGTGGTGGTCGATCAGGAGTGGTGGTTCAGGGGCTACCAGCGCGACTGCGTCCTGGTCCGCGGCCTCCTGTGGGCCGCGGTGCGGCTCGCGCTGACCACCCGTCCGGAGGCGGGCGCTCCGCCGCGGACGATCCTCGACCTGGTGTCCGAGCTGGCGGAGGACGTCGATCTGACCCTCGACGACGAGCTGTTGGGTCGCTTCCTGGACGCGGAGTCGCAGTTCCAGGCGGCCGTCAACACCTCGAGCGTGCTCGAGGCGGACCGCCGCCGTCGTTCCGTCGACGACCTTCGGGCCACCTTCGACACCGACCTCGTCCAGGTCCGCGGCGGCGAGCGCTTCGACTTGCAGTGGGCGCGCGCGGTCCTCGAGCTGAAGCACACGGACGAGAAGCTGAACGCGATGCGCGAGCGTGTCCAGGTGCTCGAGCGGGAGCTCGCGCTGAGCGCGCCCGCGCGGGCGCGTCGGCTGGTCGGACGTGGCCTCCGGCGCATCGGGCTGCGCCGGCGCTGACGGCGCTGACGCGGCCGGTCAGCCCATGCTGACCGGCCGACCCACGTCAGCCGGTCAGCGCGCCGCGTAGCGGTGCAGGAAGGCCGCCATCGCCTGACGGGACACGGACTCGGCCGGGGCGTACCCGATCGAACCGTTGGGAAGGCGCGTGCCCGTGGTGATCCCCGCCGCCGCCATCCACTCGATCGCCACCCGGAACGGGTTGCCGAGCGCGACGTCGGGGAACGTGGACGTCGGCGGCACTGCGAACCCCGGCGAGCCCGCCTGCCGGTAGAGGAACGCCGCCATCGCCTCGCGTGAGACTGGGCTGCTGGGCTCGTACCACAGCGTCCCGTCGGCGTGCCGCGTCCCGGTGGTGATGCCGCGCGAGGCCAGCCACTCGATCTCGCCGAAGAACGGGTGGCTCCTGGGAACGTCGACGAACGTCGGCGTCGCGGGCGCCGTGAAGGCCGGTGCCCCGGAGAGCCGGTACAGGAACGCCGCCATCGCGTCGCGGTTCACCGACCCGCCCGGGCGGAACGTACCGTCCGCATATCCGGTCGTGATGCCGCTCGTGGCGAGCCACTCGATGTCCGCCGCGAACGGGTCGGTCACCCGCACGTCGTCGAACCGGGTCAGGGCCGCGTCGCGGCCGACCGGGATCAGCGCCGCGACCTCGGGCCGGACCGTGAGCACAGCCGCCGCCGAGCCGCCCAGCGCGGTCAGCTCCGCGTCGGAGCGGACCGGGTGCCGGACGCCGGCCTTGATCTGGTAGCGCAGCGCGTCCCCGGTGGGGTTCACGAAGAGAGGCGCATGCACGGCGCCGGTGAGCGAGAACATGCCGAGGGACTCGGCGCCGACCGTCGCGGTGCCGCCCGGCACCAGGGAGGGGTCGGCGAGCTCGGTCAGCGCCGACCCGCGGATGAGGTAGGCGCTGGTCGACGTCCTCACGAACGCACTCAGTGGGGCGCCCGGCGAGAGCCGCGCGACGCTCGACCCGTCGAGCGCGGCCCGGGGCAGCCAGCCGAGTGCCGAGGCGTTGAGCAGCGCGATCGGCACCGGGTTGGTGCCCGCCGAGCTGACGAGCACCCAGTCGCCGGTCGCCCGGTTGGCGACCACGAGGCCGGGGCGGACCACGGGACTTGCGACGGGGAGCCACGAGACGGCCGCGTCGGACAGGTACGCCGTTCCCGTGGGCAGCCCGGCCGCGGTGAGGGAGTCGACGTCGGCCACCTCGCGGCGCGCGGCGTCGTCGACGTAGTAGCGGCGACCCGACCACGTGGCCACGCCCTGGGAGAGGGTGCCGCCGGCGCTGAGAGCGGTGGTCTGCGCGTCGTCGAGCTGGACGTAGGAGCCGCAGCCGCCGCCCCACTCGGTCAGGAGCGCGCAGGTGCCCGCGTAGAACTTCCGGCCGAAGTCGACGAGGAAGATGCTGCCGTCAGGGCTGCGGGCGAAGCGGCCAGCCGTAGGGCCCGTCGCCCGGCGGTCGAGGAACGCCTGCGAGACATAGGTGACCGGCCCGAGCGGGGCGTACGCGGCCATGACCTCCGTGGTCGGCACGGGGTACTTCGTGGTGCCCGAGACGAGGTAGACGGTCGCGTTGGTGGTCGTCCGCACCAGGGTCCCGCCCTGCGTCGATCCGAACCAGTCGGTGAAGAGCCGCCAGAAGTTGCGGTTGCCGTAGGAGCTGCACCCGTCGCCGGTGCTGTACAGGTTGGCGAGGGCCGCGGCGTTGGGCTGGTAGGGCGTGTACGTGTACAGGCCCGCGGTGGCCTGGTTCTGGATGTAGACGCCGGCGGAGCCGCACGCCGCGTTGGGGTGGAAGAGGATCGCGTTGTCGCGACCCGGCCGGTAGCGGGGGTACTGCTCGGGGTGCACCGCGTACTTCACGTACTGGCGGGCGGCCATGTAGACCTGGTTGAAGAGGCCGAAGTACTGCGCGTCGCAGGGCGCCGTGTCCGGGCACGCGAAGCCGGTGGCCTTGTTGTAGTTCGTCGTGGTCGGCTTCGTCTTCGTGACGAGCGACTGCTCCTTCTCGAGCAGCACGAGCAGCACACGGGGGTTGATGCCGCACGACTGCGCTGCTCCCACGATGATCTGGGCGGCGCTTTCCGCGCGGCCGCCCACGTACCCGCTGCACATCTCGTCCGCCGCCTTGGCGACGGTCGTCGTGACGTAGTTCTTCAGGCAGGGCTGCTCGCCGGCGACGCAGTTCGCCCCCTTCGCGGACAGGAAGGCCTGCACCTGGTCGGCCGTCATCGCGCCGGGGTCGAAGAACACGGTGTCGCTGATGATGTTGCCGGCCTCGAAGTCGGCACCGATCGCCATCGGCACGAGGCCACCGGCCTTGGCCGGGGCCTCGGCCAGGACCCCGCTGGCCGAGGGCACCGAGCCAGATGCCTGCGCAGCACCCGGCGCGAGGCTCAGCGCGATCGAGGCGCCGACCAGGGCGGCGACGAGCCTGCGGCTCCGGCGAGTCACTGGGCCACCACCGGCTCGGACGTCCCCGCGCTCGTGGCGGAGGAGTAGCTGACGACGATCGTCTGGCCGGCCGGCGCCGTGGGGAGCACCAGGAGGCCGCACGATGTCGAGCTGGCGTCTGCGTACCCCGGCGCGGACACCTTCACGCCCGTCGCGGCGATCGACGCTGTGCACGTGCCGCCGTCCTCGACGACCTCGGGTACGAAGGCTGCGACCTCGATCGTGGCGGGGTCGGCGCCAGGGCCCGCATAGGTGATGAACGGCGTGACCGTCGCGAGACCACCGGCGGTGGGCGCCGTCGGTGTGGCCGTGGGCGTCGCGGCCGGGGTCGTGGGCTGCGCCGTCGGGCTCTCCGGTGGTGCCTGGGTCGGTTCGGGAGCAGGCGACGCGGAGGTCGGTGGTGGCGTCGTCGGGCGGGGCCCGTCGCTCCCGCCGGTGCACCCGGCGAGGACAAGGACGCCGGCCGTCAGGGCGGCTGCGGCGACGCGGCGGGGTAGGGGCACGACGGATCCTCCGATCGGTGGGGGTTCAACTCTCCCACCGACCACATCGGCGCCGAGGCAACGACACGTGAGGGCGACGCGCGTCACTCCACGGTCATGGCGGCGGGCATCTCGACGACGCCCGTGCACAGCGCGGATGCCTCGACCGAGAACAGGCCCGCCTGGGTGACCAGGTCGATGGTCTCGCCGTCGGCCGTCGACGCCCGGATCCGCACCACGTACTGGCCGGTCCCGAGCCGCAGCTCCGGGAGCCGGATGTTCACCCGGTGCCGGCCGACGGCACTGGGCAGGGGGACGGCCAGTCGCGTGGAGTTGGTGCCGTAGACGAACTGGCCGCGGGGCGTCTCGATCGACAGTGCGAGGGTCCACGCCTCGGCCGCGCGCCGCAGCTCGACGTCGACGGCCACCTCGAGGCTCTCGCCGGGCCGGACGAGCGTCGCAGGCTCGCCGGACCCGTCCAGGACGGCGACGGCGGCCACACGCCCGAGCGGCTGCGCGTCCCCCGACTCCTCCTCGTGCTCGCGCCGGTCCGCGTCGAATGCCTCCCGCAGCGCCCGGATGCCCTCCTGCGGTGTGCCGTCGACGACGACGCACCCCGCCCGCAGCAGCACCGCCCGGTCGCAGAGGTCGCCCACCTGGTCGGCCGAGTGGCTCACCAGTGCGATCGTGCGGCCCTCGTGCTGGAAGCTGCGGATCTTGTCCATGCACTTGAGCTGGAACGGCTCGTCGCCGACGGCGAGGACCTCGTCGACGAGCAGCAGGTCCGGGTCCACGTGCACGGCGACGGCGAATGCGAGCCGCACGTACATGCCCGACGAGTAGAACTTCACCTGGGTGTCGATGAACGGCTCGATGCCGGAGAACTCGACGATCGCATCGAGCTGCCGGGTCGTCTCGGCCTGCGACATGCCGAGGATCGCCGCATTGAGGTAGATGTTCTCGCGGCCCGTGAGGTCCTGGTGGAAGCCCGCGCCGAGCTCCAGCAGCGCGGCCAGGCGACCCCGCCGGCGCACCGTGCCCGTCGTCGGCTGGATGATGGCGCCGATCACCTTGAGCAAGGTGGACTTGCCCGAGCCGTTCGCACCGATGAGGCCGACGGTCGTGCCGGCTGCGATCTCGAGGTCGATGTCGCGCAGCGCCCAGAAGTCCTCGGCGCGGCTCTGCCCGCGCACGGAGCCGAAGAGGCGCTCCTTCATGGAGGTCTCGCGGTGCATCGTGAACCGCTTGGAGACGCCGCGGACCTCGACGATGGGCGGGCCGACGGTCATGGACAGCGCTCCTCGGGTGGGGTGACCGGCGGGCGCCGGGCCGCGGTCGATCCTAACGGCGTGCCTGCACGGCCCGGTCGTACGCGGCGGCCGTCGCCGCGGCGGCCGCCGCCCAGGTGGCGCGCCCGGCCACGGCCCGACCGGCGTCGGCCAGGCGGTCGTGGTCCGGCCCGACGGCGCGGGTCAGGGCCTGCGCGAGCGAGGCGGCGTCGGTGGGCGGGGCGAGGAGTGCGGCCCCGTCGGCGGCCTCCGCCATCGACGTGCCGGCCGAGGTGACGACGGGGACGCCGTGCGCCATCGCCTCCAGCACCGGCATGCCGAATCCCTCCCACAGCGACGGGAAGCAGAAGGCGCGGGCACCCGCGTAGGCCGCGTGCAGGTCGGTCCAGCTCAGACGACCGAGCGCGTGCACGCGGGGCTGCACGGCGTCGGGCACGGCCACGTCGGCGCCCCACCCCGCCGGCCCGACGAGCACGAGGTCCAGCTCGGTCTCGTCCGCTGCGACGAGGGCGAACGCCGCGAGCAGCCCGGCGAGGTTCTTGCGGGGCTCGCGGGTCCCGGTCCACAGCACGTAGGGCCGGTCCAGGCCGTGGGCCGCGCGGAACGCCGCGATCTCGTCCGGGGACGTCGGGCGCACCCGGACGCCGTGCGGGACCACCGCGATGCGCTCGCGCGCGATGCCGGCCGCCACGCAGTCGCCGGCGGTCGCCTCGGACGGCACGACGACGACGTCGGCCTCGTCGATCGTCCGCGCGAGAGACCGCTCGAAGAACCGCACGCCGCGCGGCGTGAAGTGCCCGGGATCGCGGCGGAACGCCACGTCGTGGACCGTCACCACGAGCGGGCGGCGGGTGGGCGGTACGGCCCAGGTGGTGGCGTGCACGACGTCGGCCCCCCGGACGGTGTGCTCGGCCCGGGGCAGGTGGGCGGCGTTCCATGCGTCGTACAGGACGCGCCGGGGCAGGGGTACGTGCCGCACGGGCACGGCCGGCGCGAGGTCGGCCGGTGGCCCCGCGCGGTGCGCGGCCGCGAGCCCGACGACGTCGGTCCCGGCCGCGGACAGGGCGGCGGCGAGCTCGAGGATGTAGGTGCCGGAGCCGCCGGGGACGGGCTGCCAGAGCTGCTCGACCGTCAGGACAGCGCGCATCAGGCCGGGCGCACGGTGACGAGGGCGGCGTCGACGTGGAGGCCGTCGGTGCGCGCGGAACGGGTCATGGAGGCGATCCTAGGCGGGCCGCCGGGGGCGCCCGGGCGGTGGTCGCGCGCCGGCCGCGGGCTCAGCGGTCGGCGACGAGGAGGCGTGCGACGTCACGGCGGGGCACGCACGCGGTCCGGTCGACGGCCCGGCGCGTGCGCAGGTCCGTCGGAAGCTCGGCACAGCGCGCCACCCAGGGCCGCGAGCCACCAGCCGCGGTGCGGACCGAGGACGACGCGCACCAGCGTGCGCGCGTAGGCCCGGGCCACCACGGGCCACGGTGCGTGCCGCAGTGCGACGACGAGCCGGTTGCGGACGTTGTGCACGGCGAAGAACCGGGAGGCGGTGCCCGAGGACGCCGCATGCCGGTGCTCGGTCACGGCGTCGGGCGCGTGCTCCACCCGCCAGCCGCGCCGGCGCAGCCGCCACGAGGTGTCGGTGTCCTCGTAGTACATGAACAGCGAGGCGTCGATGCCCCCGACGTCGTCCAGCGCCGCGCGTCGCAGCGCCGCGCTGCCGCCGTTGAAGCCGAAGACCTCGCGCGCGTCCGCGGGACCGTCCGCGGGGGCGAGCCAGCCGCGGTCGCGCCCGTTGCCGGACGTCGTGACCTCGTTACCCGTGGAGTTCACGCGGCGGGTGGCGCCGGGTGTGTCCGCGTCGACCCGGACCCAGGCGTGGCCCGCGTGGTCGCGGAGCGCGTCGGCCGGGACCGGACCGGGCGGCGCCGGCGCGAGGTGGTCGGCGAGGAGCACGCGGCCCGTCACCGCGCCCAGGCGCTCGGCTCCCGGCCGCTCGAATGGCGCGAGCATCGCGGTCAGCCAGCCGGGGGAGGCCACGGCGTCGTTGTTGAGGAGCAGCACGACGTCGGCCGTGGTCGCCGTGGCGCCTGCGGTCACGCCGGCGGCGAACCCGTCGTTGCTCGGCCGCCGGACGAGCAACGCCTCGGGCAGCACGTCTGCGACGAGGTCCGGCGAACCGTCCGTCGAGGCGTTGTCGACGACGACGACCTCCGCGCCCGCCTCGACCGCGGGGCGCAGGGAGGCCAGGCACGGTCCGAGCACGTCGGCGCCGTTCCAGTTCACGACGACGACGGCGGCCGTGCGCGCGGTCATGCCCCGTCCGGCCCGACGCGTCGCGCGAGCCGGAACAGCCACCACAGCACGGCGACGGTGAGCAACATCAGGACGGGGGCCGAGAGCGGCGGGGCCCAGGCGTCCGCCTCGGTCCCGAACCAGGGGCCGTCCACGCCGACGACGTAGCGGTGCAGGTTGATCGAGAAGGCCAGGAGCTGGCCGACGAGCAGCGCGCCGACCCCCCAGGGCAGCCAGCGTCCGGCGCCCCGCAGGCCCTCGAGCCGCTCTGCCGCCGCGTCGGCGTCGACAGTGGCGGACGCACCCTCGGCGACCGGGACGTCGTCGGGCACGACCGCCGGGCGACCGCGCAGGATGAAGCCCGCGAGCAGCGGGATGCCGACGGCGGCAGGCAGGAAGTAGCGGCCCTGCCAGACGATGCCCACGTACTTCGCCTGCGAGGCGTGGATGGCGACGGGGAGCGCCATGGTGGCGGCGGCGAGCCCGACGAGCACGATGCGCTCGCGCCACGACCCGCGCACCAACGCCGCGACCACGAGCGCCAGGATGCCGGCGAGCCACGCGATGACGAACCAGACGGGCAGGTCGGTGTCCATCCAGCCGAACTGCCCCACCATGTTCGTCAGGTAGTCGGGCGTGTCGAGGATCGAGCGCTTGGCGGCCTCCCGGAACGTCCAGTCCGGGAAGGCGACGGCGCCCGAGGGCAGCGAGCCCTGGGTCCTCGTCCAGGCCAGCGCGAGCACGGAGGCGACCGCCACGAGGCCCAGCCACGGCCACGACCTACGGTCGCGCAGCGCGACCCACGTGTTGCGCCACGGCGCGGAGACGACGACGGTCGCGACGGCGATCGCGAGGAAGAGCGGGGACATCCCGCGCAGGTTCACGAGCACGCTGGCGAGCACCGCGATGCCGGCCATCCGCGCGGGCAGGCGCGCGGGGTCCGGCCGGCGCACGACGACGAGCAGCCCGGCCCACAACCCGATCGCCGTGCAGATCTCCGGGGCGGCGGGGGAGATGCTGCTCGCGAGGAAGACGGTCTGCGGGGTCAGCGCGGCGACGAGCCCGAGCACGGGCCACGTCACGCGCCGCAGCTCGGCGAGGCTGCGCACGGCCCATGCCAGCGCGAAGGCGCACAGCGCGGCGCTGACCAGGCGCATCAGGTAGAGCATCGGTGCCCCGACGGGCAACAGGCTGGGGAGCCCGGTGACCGTGTAGTACAGCGGGTTGTAGTTCGACGCGGTGGTGACGGCGAAGACGATCCGGTCCGGGTCCTTCGTCGCCGTGTCCATGCAGGAGGCATCGCGATCGGCGTGGAAGTAGAAGCACAGGGGGAAGCCCTGGCTCTGCCAGATCACGTTCGGCACGTGCACGGACCCGTGGCCGTCGGGCTCGCCCGCGACGGGCTCGCCCACCCACTCGCCGCGGACGACAGCGGCCGCCTTGGTGGCGTGCGCGGGCTCGTCGGGGGCCGAGGTGAGGGGGCTCGCGAGCGACCAGAGCGCGAAGAGCGCGAAGAACAGGGCGAACGACGACCAGAATGCGCGCCGCGGCGTCACCGCCCTCGGGCCCGGCGCCGTGGCGGTGGGCCCGCCCTCCTGCGCCGGCGCACCGGTGCTGCGTACCTTCACGTGCCCTCCTCAGACGAACCGTCGTGCCGCGGACCAGTACACCCGCAGGATCCACTCCAGGGGGGCAGCGGCGCGCGGAAGCGGCGTCTGCGCCGGGTCGAACCGGTCGGTGATCAGCCGGACGAGCGCGCGGTCCGGCACCGTGCGGGCGGCCTGCACCTCGCGCCGCCGGTCGCGCACCCACCGTCGGTGGTGCACCACCCATCGCCATCCGCGGGCCTTCTGCTCGCCCCAGCCCTGGAGCACGGCGACCACCGCGATCGCGGCCTCGAACCCGAGCAAGGGGACTGCGAGCAACGCCAAGGTCCGGGCCTGGTGGCACGTGAGCAGGACGAGCAGGCGGTTGCGCTCGAGCAGGTACATCTTCATCGGCGACCGCGAGAACTCGTAGTGGTGGCGCACGACCGCCTCGGGTACCAGCTCGACCCGCAGGCCACGCTGCCAGCATCGCCACGCCAGCTCGAGGTCCTCCAGGTAGGCGAAGTACGGCGTCGGGAAGCCGCCGAGCGCGGTCCACACCTCGCGTCGGACGGCGAGCGCGGCTCCGCTGACCGACGCGACCTCGCGCAGGCCGGCGGCGTCCGTGGCGGGGCGCCCCATCGCGCCTGCCCAGGAGAGCCCCAGGACGTGGAGCGGGTTGCCGGCGGAGTTGATGGTCGCGGGTTCGTCGCCGAGCACGACGAGCCCGCCGGCGAGGCCGATCCCCGGATCGGCGACCCGCGCCACGAGGAGCGCGATCGCGTCGGGGGCGACGACGGCGTCGGAGTTGACCAGGACGAGGACGTCGCCGGTCGCGAGCGTGGCGGCCCGGTTCACGCCGCCGGTGAAGCCAAGGTTGCGGCCGGGCACGTCGACGCGCATCCGCGGGTCGTGCGGCAGGCGTGCCACGGCGTCGGCGGCGCCGTTGTCCACGAGGACCAGCTCGAGCTCGACATCCTCCGACGCGAGGACCGCCGCGACGGCCTCGCCGAGGTGCTCCTCGACCCCGAAGGCGAGCATGAGGACGGAGATCATGCGGCCCCCTCGCCGACCCACGCGCGGTGTACGCCACGGAGCGCGAGGGCGTGTGCGACCGCGGCGACCGCCGATCCGACGCAGAGCGCGACCGCGACGCGGGTCGCGAGGTCACCGGGCAGTGCGAGCGCGGCGACGGTGGCGACGAGGCCGCCGGTCCAGCCCAGCGCCACGACGCCGTCGGCGTGGTGCGCAAGCAGGCCTTGGGCGCTCACCTGGGCGAGCATGAACAGGCCTCCGGACGCCGCCACGAGGGCCAGGACGTCCGGGTCGAGGTGGAAGCCGGAGCCGTAGACCATGCCCATCACCCAGTCGCCGATCGCCCAGACGCCCAGGACGCCGGCTCCGCCGAGGGCCGCGGTGGCGACGAAGGCCCGGCGCACGGTCGAGGCGAAGCCCGCGCCGTCGCGCCGGGCGAGCAGGGCCGCGAGCGCGGGCAGGAAGACCGCCTGCACGGCCGCGAACAGGAAGAGCGGGATGCGCGCGATCGTGACGGCGTAGACGAACCGACCCGACAGCTCGCGCTGGCTCGCGTCCGCGAGGGCCGCCATCGCGATCGGCCCCACGTTCGCGAGGAGCTGGCCGGTCGCCGAGGCGGCGACCAGGCCCCCGAGCCGGTCGCGCAGCGCCCCGTCGGGGGCGCCGGTGACCGCGTGGCCGACAGCGCGCGGCGAGATGGCCACGAGGGTCGCGGCCACGGGCGCGACAACGAGGACAGCGCCGTACGCGGCGGGCGTGGCGCCGATCACGAAGAGGACGCCGGCCGTCGCGGTCCGCAGGACGCCGTCCGCCATGAGCTGGATCCCGTAGCGCGGGAAGCGACCGGAGCCGGCGAGCACACCGCGCGCCAGGTAGGCGATCGCCTGGCCCACGAGGCCCAGCACGAGCACCACGACCAGGTCGCGGCGGCCGTTGAACACGAGGTCTGCGACCGGGCCGGCCAGAGCGGCGCCCAGGACTGCGCAGGCGGCGCACGCGGCGAGCGCCAGCCGCACCAGGTGGCGGAGGTCCGCCTGTGCCTCGCCGGTCAGTGCGCGGCGTGCGGAGAGCCGCCGCCCGGCCTCCTGCTCGAGCGGCTGGAACAGGCCGATGCCGATCGCGTTGAGGAGCGTCCAGGCGAGGCCCACCGGCCCGCTCGCCGCGGTGCCCAAGTCGCGACCGGCGAACGCCAGGAAAGCGAAGTTCGAGCCGCCGAAGGCGAGGAGACCCGCGGCGACCCAGGCCGTTCGTGCGAGGTCCCGCCGGGCCGCTATCGGCTCCGCCGTCACGCCGGGCCGCCGTCCACAGTCTCCGGGCCGGGCTCGCCGCCCGGGTTCGTGGCGCTGTCGGTCGGCTCGGCGGCCGGGGACGGCGTCGTCGGCGCGAGGCGGTCGACGCGCTCGGCGAGCAGCGCGAGCTCCTCGGCGACCGTGCGGGTCTCCTCCTCGAGCGCCGACACCTCGCTGCTGAGCTGGATGCAGACGGCGAGCAGGACGACGATCGCCCCGGAGAACAGGAGGTTTACGGGGGTCTCGACGCCCACGCGCTCGGCGAGCCACAACGCCAGGTCGGGGAACGCTGCGAGCACTACGACGACGACGGCGAGCACCAGCCAGATGGCGGCGTACTTCTCGCGCAGGCGGCGGGTGCGCAGCAGCAGCAGGACGAAGACGACGAGGACGGCCGTGAGGCCGAGTGCGAACGGGTAGCCGGTCACCGGGCGCCCTCCGGGACGGGGGTGGGAGTCGTCGTCGGCCGGACGCGCGGGCGGGACAGCGCCACCACGAGGGCGAGCGCGGCCCGGACCAGGAAGATCGCGGCCTTGACGGGGTTGTGGGACGGACGGCCGCCCGCGCGGGGCCGCATGGTCACGCCGACCTGTCGCACGCGCATGCCGCCGCGGGCGGCGATCACGAGGGCCTCGATCGTGTCCCCGAGGTACTCGGCGGGGTAGTCGGCGGCGAACAGCGCGACCGCACGGCGACCGACCGCCTTGAAGCCGGAGGTGGTGTCGGTGAGGCGGGTGCCGGTGACGCGGGACAGCACGGCGGACAGGACCCGCATGGCGAGGCGGCGTGGCCCGCGCACCTCGTAGGACCCGACGCCCGCGAAGCGCGCCGCGATCACGATGTCGGCGCCGTCGAGCTGCTCGAGCAGGCGGGGGACGTCGTGCGGGTCGTGCTGGCCGTCGGCGTCGAGCTGGACGACCGCGTCGTACCCGCCGCGCAGGCCGGCCTTGTACCCGGCGCGCATCGCACCGCCGACGCCGAGGTTGATCGGGAGGTCCACGACCCGCACTCCGGTCGCGCGGGCGACCGCCGACGTCCGGTCGGTCGAGCCGTCGTTGACCACGAGGACGTCGGCGTCGGGGAGGCACTCCGCGACCTCGGCGAGGACCAGGGGGAGAACCTCCTCCTCGTTCCACGCGGGAATCACGATGAGCACGCGTTCGGGGGCCGGCACGAGGGGGAGTGTATTGCGTGCCATGCTCGTCACGGTCACGGACGAGAGATCTCCGCGGGAGCGGGGGAGGGCAGGCAGCGGATGCGCGTGGTGCTGGACGCGACGGCGATCCCGGCGGACCGGGGCGGCGTGGGCCGGTACGTGGACGAGCTGCTGCCCGCGCTCGCGCGGACCGGCCTCGACCTCGTCGTGGTTGCGCAGGTGCGGGACGCCGAGCTGCTGGCGGACGCCGTCCCATCCGCCGAGGTGGTGCTCGCGCCGGCGCGGCTGGCCAGCCGCGCCGTCCGCCTGACCTGGGAGCAGACCCGCCTGCCGGCCCTCGTGCGCGCGGTGCGCGGCGACGTCCTGCACTGCCCGCACTACACGATGCCGCGGCGCGCCGGCGTGCCCGTCGTCGTGACGCTGCACGACGCGACGTTCTTCAGCGACCCCGAGCTCCACTCGCCGGTGAAGTCCCGCTTCTTCCGGGGTGCGACACGCGTGGCGGTCCGCCAGGCGGCGGCGCTCGTCGTGCCGTCGGAGGCCACGGGGAGCGAGGTGCGCCGGTTCACCGGTGGCGAGCCGGAGCGGTTCCACGTCGCCTACCACGGTGTCGACGCCGCGACCTTTCACCCGGTCGAGGACACCGAGCGGACCCGCGTGGCGGCGTCCCTCGACCTCGAGGACGCGCCATACGTGGCGTTCCTCGGCACGCTCGAGCCTCGCAAGAACGTACCGGCGCTGATCCGCGGCTGGGTCGCGGCCGTCGCCGACCGACCGGAGCCGCCGGCGCTCGTGCTCGCGGGTGGGCGCGGCTGGGACGACGAGGTCGACCCCGCGATCGCTGCGGTGCCCGATCACCTCACGGTCGTCCGCCCCGGGTACCTGCCGTTCGACGACCTCGCGGGCCTGCTGGCCGGTGCCGTCGTCGTGGCCTACCCGAGCCTCGGTGAGGGCTTCGGCCTGCCGGTCCTGGAGGCGATGGCCTGCGGGGCCCCGGTGCTCACGACGCGGCGGCTCTCCCTGCCGGAGGTCGGGGGTGACGCGGTCGCCTACTGCGAGCCGGACGACGCGGCGATCGCCGCCGGCCTCACCGAGCTCCTCGACGACGCCGGGCGCCGGGCCGTCCTGTCGCGCGACGCCGTGGTGCGGGCCGCGGGCTTCACGTGGGATGCGTCGGCCCGGGTCCACCTGGCCGCCTACGAGGCGGCCGTGGCCGGCTCGTAGCGCTGAGGCCGGAACGACCCGCCGGTCAGAGGCCGCGCAGCCCGTCCAGCCAGCGCTGCACCTCGTCGGCCTGCGGCAGCAGGCCGCTGGCCTGCGCCTCGGCGAGGCTCGGCGCGGCGGCGTCCTTCTCGGACAGCTGCGGCTCGATCGGGCGGCCGTCGCGGTCCTTCCGGGGCCAGTCGATCGCGATGTCGGGGTCGAACGGGTGGATGCCGTGCTCGCGGCCCGGCGCGTACCCGCTGGAGCACAGGTAGAGCACCGTGGAGCCGTCGGCCAGCGACATGAACGCGTGACCGAGGCCCTCCGAGAGGTAGATGGCCCGGCGGTCGACGTCGTCGAGCAGGACGGCGTCCCAGGTGCCGAAGGTGGGGGAGCCCACGCGGATGTCGACGACGACGTCGAGCACCGCGCCGGATGCGCACGTCACGTACTTGGCCTGGCTCGGCGGCACGTCCGCGAAGTGGATGCCGCGTACGACGCCGGCCGCGGAGACGGAGAGGTTCGCCTGCTGCAGCTCGAGCGCGTGGCCTGCGGCCTCGGCGAACGGGCCCAGCTTGAACCACTCGAGGAACACCCCCCGCGGGTCACCGAACTGGCGTGGCGTGATCTCCCATGCGCCGGGGACGGTGAGCTCGCGGAACTCCACTGGACCTCCAGGGTCGTCTGCGGGTGTGTGGGGGATGGCCGACCGGGCCAAGCGTAGTGCCCCCGTTAGGCTGGTCTGCGGTCGTGACGTCGAGAGGGGAAGCGCGTGCGCTGGTTGGTGGCTGGCTCCAAGGGAATGCTCGGTCAGGACCTGGTGGCCCTGCTCGTCGGGCGCGGTGACGAGGTCACGGCCGTCGACCGGGACGAGGTCGACATCACCGACCCGGTGGCGACGCTCGCCGCGGTCGCCGGTCACGACGTCGTCGTGAACTGCGCGGCGTGGACGGCGGTGGACCCCGCGGAGGAGCAGGAGGGCGCGGCGTTCGCGGTGAACGCCGTGGGCGCGGCCTCGCTGGCCCGCGCGGCCACGGTGCACGGCGCCCGGCTGGTGCACATCTCGACGGACTACGTCTTCGCGGGCGTCGCCACGTCCCCGTACCCGGAGGACGCCCCCATGGCGCCCGCCGGCGCGTACGGCCGCACGAAGGCGGCGGGGGAGTGGGCCGTCCGGGCGGAGGCCCCGGACCACCTCATCGTCCGCACGGCCTACCTCTACGGCGCGCGCGGCGGGTGCTTCCCCAAGACCATCGCACGCGTCGCCCGCGAGAAGGGCGGCCTCGAGGTCGTCGAGGACCAGGTGGGCCAGCCGACCTGGACCGGCGACCTGGCCGACCTGATCGTCCGGCTCGTCGATGCGGGCGCACCCGCCGGGATCTACCACGGCACGTCGTCGGGCGAGGTCTCCTGGTTCGGGTTCGCGCGGGCCGTCGTGGCGACCGCCGGCCTGGACCCCGAGATCGTGCGGCCGACGACGGCGGCGGCCTACCGACGGCCGGCCCCGCGCCCCGGGTACTCGGTGCTCGGCCACGACCGGCTCCGTGCCGTGGGTGTCGAGCCCATCGGCGACTGGGCGCAGCGGTGGGCCGTGGCCGGCGCGGAGGTCCTGGCGGGCTGAGTGCCCGCGAGCGTCACCAGCTGAGGATCCGGCCGGCCTCGTCGGTCGGCAGTTCCGCACGCAGCCGCTCGGCTGTGCCGGGGGTGGTGATGATGCGGACCAGAGGGTCGGCGAGCCAGAGGCGAGCGGCGTCGACGAGGTCCTGGCCGCCGGCCGCCACAGTCGCCATCTGCGCCGTCGCGGCCTCGTTGGCGCGCACCGTCCAGGCTCCCGTGAGCGCGAGGTGCCACTGCTGGGCGTTCAGCGCGCCGACGGCGTCCCCGTCGTGCGTCGTGAGGGAGACCGTCGTGCCCCCGGTGGCGAGGGCGACGTCCACCGCGCCGAGGATGGCGGCGGCGGGTTCCAGCGCCGTCGGCGGCACGTCGTACAGCTCGCTGCCGAGGAGGGTGACGCCGAACACCTGGCTCGCCCCGGCGGCGATCCCGAGGGACGCGGCCGCCACGCGCAGACGGCCGGCGTGTGTCCGGCCGGGCTGCGGTGCGGTGACACGGCGCGCGGTGACGAGGCCGAGCAGCACGGCGCACACCAGCTCGACGCCGATCAGGAGCTTCCAGAAGTAGTACGAGACGTCCCCGGTGGCGCGCAGCTGGACGACCGCGAGGACGCCGGCCGCTGCGAGTCCGACCAGCGGCCCGGCCGCCGCCCACGTGACCCGCGTGGAGACCCGCGTGGCGCCCCACAGCGCGGCGCCGACGGCGCCGGTGACGACAAGGGCCAGGACGCCCATGTCGGGGCCGACGACCCCGCCCGAGGCCACCAGCACGGCACCGACGTCCTGGCTCAGCACCACGCGCGCCGCTGCGGCGAGGCCGGCCGCGGTGGCGCCCGCGATCGCCCCGCAGGCCCACCACGTGCGCCGGTCGGCGCGCCAGCGTGCCCGCCGCACCGGCAGCGCGACGACGGCGGCCATCGGCAGGGCCATGACCAGGAGCAGGGCCCAGCCGTGCGCGACCCCCACGACGAGGCCGCCGAGCGCGGCGAGCGGCGCCGGCGACGTGACCCGCGGCATCGTGGCGACGACGAGCGGGACGCAGGCTGTGAGCGCGGCCGCCACGACGAAGTTGACGAAGCCGTGCGAGAAGGACGCGCCGCCGGGCCCGATGACGACGGCGGCGACCGCGAGCGCCGCGACAGGCGTGGCGACGGCCGGCCGACGCCGGAGTCGGGGGAGCGCGCACAGGCCCGCTGCGACCATGGCCGCGGCCCCGACGAGCACGAGGCTCGTCCCGTGCAGGTACGCCACCATCTCGGCGCCGACGTCGGTGGCGTCGGTGCCCGTGAGCGCCTCCATCAGCGTGGCGACGACCGCATGGTGCCCCTGGGGGTAGGCGGCGAACGCCCACGTGCCGTCGTCGGGCGCGGGAACCATGTCGGCCGTCGCGCCGTGCAGGCGCAGGGCGTGCGCCATGGCGAAGTGCGCGGAGTGGTCCCACCCGGGCATGAGCGCGGCCAGCGCCGCGGTCGGCGACGTGACCCGGAGCCAGCCGAACAGGTAGTAGGCCGCGGCGGCGACGGCGCCCGCGGGCACCAGGTCGGCCACCTGCCAGGCCGGGACCAGGCGTCGCGCGCGCCCGGGCAGCTCGGAGCGGCCGCCCGCCACGAGCCACGCGGCCAGGCCGCCGGAGGTCAGCGCGACCAGCAGGCCGAACCGTCCGAGTGCGCCGACGGGCAGGTCCACCCACCACAGCGCGGGCACCACGCCGGCCAGGACCGCGCCGTGCCAGAGGATCCGGCGCGCGAGCAGGCGTGAGGTCGGCACGGCGAGCCCGAGCACCAGGGCTGCGCCCAGGAGCGCGGGCCCGGGGAGGGCCCGCGTGGTGACGAGGGCGGCCGCCGATGCGGCGACGGACACGCCGACGACGCTCGCGACGGCGGCGCGACGCGTGCGGTGCAGTGGCGGCACGGCGTTCCCATCGGCAGGGTGCGCCGGCCGCGGAGGGGTCAGTCGGCGACTGGCACGATCGGCGCGGCGTCGCGCTCGAGCAGGCCCAGCAGGTACGTACCGTAGCCGGACTTGACCAGGGACTCGGCGCGCACGCGCAGCTCGTCGTCGGTCAGGAACCCGTGCCGCCAGGCGACCTCCTCCGGTGCGCCGATCTTCAGGCCCTGCCGGTGCTCGATCGTGCGCACGTAGTCGGACGCCTCGAGGAGGGAGTCGAACGTGCCGGTGTCCAGCCAGGCCGTGCCGCGCGGCAGCACCTCGACCTGCAGGCGTCCCTGCTCGAGGTAGCGGCGGTTCACGTCGGTGATCTCGTACTCGCCGCGGGCGGACGGTGCCAGGTCACGGGCGATCGCCACGACGTCGTTGTCGTAGAAGTACAGGCCGGGGACGGCATAGTTGCTTCGGGGCTGCTTCGGCTTCTCCTCCAGGGAGAGGGCGCGCCCGCTGGCGTCGAACTCGACGACGCCGTACGACGTCGGGTCGGCGACGCGGTAGGCGAACACCGCACCGCCCTCGATCTCGGAGAAGCGGGACAGCCGCGAGCCGAGCCCGGGGCCGTAGAAGATGTTGTCGCCCAGCACGAGCGCCGCGGAGTCGTTGCCCACGAAGTCCGCGCCGAGGACGAAGGCCTGCGCGAGGCCGTTCGGGACCTCCTGGACCGTGTAGCTGATCGAGATGCCGAACTGCGAGCCGTCACCCAGCAGCCGGTGGAACTGCTCGGCGTCGTGCGGGGTGGTGATCACCAGGACGTCCCGGATCCCCGCCAGGAGCAGCGTGGAGAGCGGGTAGTAGATCATCGGCTTGTCGTAGACCGGTACCAGCTGCTTGCTGACGCCGAGCGTGATCGGGTGGAGTCGGGTGCCGGAACCGCCGGCCAGGATGATCCCTCGCATGGTGGTCCAGTCTGTCGCACGCGAGCCGCGCGGCCAACGTGATCCGGTTCAGTACGATCGGCGGCGTTCGCACCGTCGACCGTGAGGCGCTGATGCTCAGGCTGATCAACCGCGTGCAGGACTACGCCTGGGGGTCGGCCA
Source organism: uncultured Actinomycetota bacterium (assembly GCA_963807045.1). Classification (GTDB taxonomy): domain Bacteria; phylum Actinomycetota; class Actinomycetes; order Actinomycetales; family Cellulomonadaceae; genus Actinotalea. Next base: position 2,557,110 of record CAWDZL010000002.1, read on the forward strand.
CCGCGATCCCGGAGCTGCTCGGGGAGCCCCCGACGGGCGGTCCCGTCGCCGAGCTCTGGCTCGGCGCGCACCCTGCGGCGCCGTCGTGCGCCGTGCTCGAGGACGGCGACGTGCCCCTTGACCGGCTGATCGCGGACCGGCCCGAGGCGATGCTGGGTGCGGACGTCGTCGCACGGTTCGGGCCCTGCCTGCCGTACCTGCTCAAGCTGGTGGCGGTCCAGCGGCCGCTCTCGCTGCAGGTGCACCCGGACATCGACCGGGCGCGCGAGGGCTTCGCGGCGGAGTCGGCCGCCGGCATCGGCCTGCGCGACCCGCGCCGCAACTACAAGGACCCGAACCACAAGCCCGAGCTCGTCTACGCCCTCACGCGGTTCGAGGCGCTGTCGGGATTCCGTGCGCCGCGCCGCGCCGCCGAGCTGTTCCACGGCCTGGACGCGCCGCTCGCCGTCGCCCTGCACGCGGCGCTCGTCGCCGAGCCCACCTTCCGTGGGATCCGGACGGCGTTCCGGCGCCTTCTCGAGCCCGAGCTGCGCCCCACCCCCGACGAGGTCGAGGAGCTGGCCGACGCCTGCCGTCGCCGGCTCTCGGACGACTCACCCTCCCCCCGGGCCGACGGCACCGTCGTGCGGCTGGCGGAGGCGTACCCAGGTGACCCGGGCGCGGTGACGTCGCTCCTGCTCAACCCCGTCACCCTGGAGCCCGGCGAGGCGATGTTCGTCCCAGCGGGCGGTGTGCACGCCTACCTCCAGGGCGTGGCCGTGGAGATTATGGCGAACTCGGACAACGTCCTGCGGGCCGGTCTGACCACCAAGCACGTCGACGTGGCGGAGCTCCTGGCGAACGTCGACTACGTGGCTGCGCCGCCGATGCGCGTCGCGCCCGAGGTGTTCCACGGCCGGGCGAAGGTGTTCTACGCGCCGGTCGACGACTTCGAGCTGTCGGTGGCCGAGGTCGACGCCGCCGGCGCCTACCCCTTGCCCGGGCGCGGTCCGCGCGTCGTGCTGTGCCTCGACGGGACGGCCACCGTGCGTACCGGGAGCGCCGAGACGATGCTCCGCCGCGGCGAGTCGGTCTTCGTGCCCGCCGCCGAGGGCCCGCTGACGGTCACCGGACCAGGCACGGTGGTCCAGGCCGACGTGCCGTGACACCGCTCAGCGTCGCGCGAGAACCACGAACTCGTTGTAGGTGAACACGCGGCCCGTGGGGCGGGGGAACGGGAACGAGTAGGCGCGCTCCGGCGTCAGCCCGAGGTCGACGGCCAGTGCGCGCAGCCCTCCCGTGTCGGTGAAGGTCACGTGCGTGGCGTCGCTCGCGAATCCGCGCTCCTGTGGCGTGATCAGGACGATGCGGCCGCCGCGACGCACGTAGGGCACGTAGGACGCGAGGACGGCGCGCGCGTCGGCCGGCTCCAGGTGTTCCACGACGTGCGCGACGAGCATGGCGTCGAAGCCCTCGGGCCGCGTGAGGTCGGGGTCGGCCAGGAACTCGTCGCTGGTGACGGCCGTGAACCCGGCCTGGCGCGCGATCGCGACGGAGAACGGGTTGTGGTCGACGCCGACGCTCCCGGCGTCCAGCGCCCGCAGGTTGCGTCCGGTGCCGCAGCCGACGTCGAGCGTGCGGCCCAGGTGGAGGCGGCGCAGGTGCGCGCGGTACGGGGCCTGGACGTCGAGCCATCGCTTCCACCGGGCGGTCGAGAGCGTGCGCAGGCGCTCGGCGTACTCCACGCCGGCGGTGGGTGGGTCCTGGGGCGCGTTCTCGTCGATCGGCACGAGGGGATGGTGGCCGCCTCCGCCACGCGAAAGCAAGCCCCGAGCCCCGCGCGTCAGTCGGCGCGCACGACCACCGTGTCTGTCACACGTTCCATCTCGACGAGGTGCGCGCGGGCTGCGGCGTCGCCGTCGGCCGGACGGAGGACGACGGAGCCGTTGCCCGCGTACACGGCGAGCGCGACCCCGAGGACGTCCGTGAGGTCCGCGCGCGGCTCCGTCGGCTCGACCAGCGTGCGACCCCCGGGCGTCGCGCCGCCCGCGCGGGCCAGCGTGTCCTGGCCCCATTCCAGGAGCGAGCGGTGCATCACCGAGCGGGCGGGCAGGTCGAGCGCCGGTCCGAGCGGGTCCGGCTCCGGCATCCACGTCAGCACGTCGCCGTAGTTCATGATCGCGCTCGTCGCGTCGACGACGCCGGCGGGCAGCTCTCCGTCGAACTCGCGGGCCAGCGCGGGGAGGGCGAGCGCCACGACGGCCGGACCGGTGGGCGCTACCGGGCGATCCGTGACGACGAGGTGCACGCGACCCTTGGGGGAGGGCGAGAGGCACGCGCCGACGCGCCACGCGGCGAGCGCCCAGACCACCGCGCGCCAGTGCACCGGCAGGTCGAGCTGCACCCGGGTGCCGGGGCCGGCGTCGTACTCCTCGACGAGGAAGTTGGCGATCTTCGTCACCCAGTTGTCGAGGACCTCTCCGGACAGCTCCACGCGCTCGACGCCGGCGTACCAGGTCAGTCGGGGGCGCGCCTCGGCGGTCAGCTGGGCGAGGAGGCCGGGAATGGGCATCGCGCTGGTCACGGGGTCAGCCTAGGGACAGTCGGGGTCGGACCGGAGGTCGAGGGCCGACCGGGTGAATTTCACCCGCTCAGAGGGCCCCGGAAGGCCCGGCCTAGCACAACTCCGCTTGACGATCGCGGATGACACGCGTGTAATTCTCCTGATGCGGTTCTGCCGGGCGACCTGGGCGGACAGGCCCGCCCAGACCAGCAGGCACGACCCTGACGGGTACCGAAAGGGCACGGAAGAGACATGTGGAACTTGCTCGACGACGACGCAGCGTTCCCGTCCGACCTCCCTGCGCCCGTGGCAGGGGTGGCACCGGTCCTGCCGCTGTTCGACACCGATGACGAGGACGCCGCGCTGGGCTGGCAGGAGCGCGCGCTGTGCGCGCAGACCGACCCGGAGGCCTTCTTCCCGGAGAAGGGCGGCTCCACCCGCGAGGCCAAGAAAGTGTGCACGCGCTGCGAGGTCCGCGGCGAGTGCCTGGAGTACGCCCTCGCGCACGACGAGCGTTTCGGCATCTGGGGTGGGCTCTCCGAGCGCGAGCGTCGCAAGCTGAAGAAGCGCGTCGTCTGACGCGCGTGGCGGCGCGGCGCGTGCGCCGCACTCGCGCGCGGCGGTCATGATGGAGTCGATGAGCCACAACCGCCCGGATCCTCGCCCGGCTGCGGTGCGTGCCCTCGTACCGGTCACCGCCGTCGTCGTCAGCCGCGGGCCGACCCCGTACCTCGCCGAGACGCTGGACGCCCTTGCGGGCCAGCGCAGGGCGCCGCAGCGCGTCCTCCTCGTCGATGCCGCGCCTGGCCCACGGGATGCCGCTGAGCTCGGCTCGTTCGCGGCCCGCCTGACGGTCCCCGTCGTGCTCCTCGCCACGCCCGGCGTCCGCACCTTCGGCGGTGCGGTGCGCGCGGCCCTCGCCGCGCAGGAGCCGGGCGCGGCCGAGCTGGACGGGTGGCTCTGGCTCCTGCACGACGACAGCGCTCCGGAGCCCGACGCGCTGGCGGAGCTGCTCGCGGCGGTCGAGCGGGCGCCGTCGGTGGCGATCGCCGGGGCCAAGCAGCACAGCTGGGACGCGCCGGCCCGCGTCGTCGAGGCAGGCGTCACGACGTCGCGCTTCGGGCGCCGGATGACGGGAATCGATGCGCCGGAGCCCGACCAGGGCCAGCATGACGCGCGCGAGGACGTCCTGGGGGTCGGGACCGCCGGCGCGCTCGTCCGGCGGGACGTGTGGGAGGAGCTCGGCGGCACCGACCCTTCCCTCGGGCCGTTCGGCGACGGCCTCGACCTCTCACGACGTGCCCGCCTGGCGGGGCACCGCGTCGTCGTCGTGCCCACCGCCGTCGTCCGGCACGCACGTGCCGCGTCCGAGGGCGGCCGGCCCGAGTGGGACGCCCGTCGCACCGGTCAGGCGCGGCGCGAGGCGTTCGTGCACGCGCAGCTCGTCGCGGTTCCCGGCTGGGCGCTGCTGCCGGTCGCCGTCCTCGCCGTCCTCAGCGGTCTCGTCCGCGCGCTCGGCCGACTCGTGCTCAAGGAACCCGCGCTCGTCGCCGCGGAGCTTGCCGCCCCGTGGGCGGTCCTCGCCAGGGTGGGCCGCATCGCGCGGGCCCGGCGCCGGGCGGCCGCCACCCGGCGCGTCGCGCGGCGCACCCTACGTCCCCTGCAGGCCACGTGGCGCGACGTCGTCAACCAGATGCGCGACAGGTGGCTGTCCGCGGCTGCGTCGCGACGGACCCGGCAGGCCCCCTCGGAGCTCGAGCAGCGCGAGATGGCCACGGTGCGCCGGGGGCGGCGCACCGCGCTCGCCGCCGTGGTCGTGGCGGCCCTGGTGGCGGACGTGCTGCTCGTCGGGCCGTGGCTGCAACGGCTCCTGCACGGCGACCGGCTGGTGGGCGGGACCCTCCTGCTCGGTGATGCGGACGTCGGCGAGCTGTGGCGTGCGGCCACCTCCTGGTGGGCAGGTGCCGGGCACGGCGCGGCCGCGGCGCCCGACCCGCTCTGGGTGGCCCTGCTGCCGGGGACGGCGCTGACGGGGTCGCTCGGCCGCACCGCCGCCGTCCTGCTCCTGGGCGCGGTGCCGCTGGCCGCGCTCGGCGCCTGGTTCGCCGCGGGCGCGGCCACCCGGTCCCGGGTCCTGCGTGCTTGGGCCGCCCTCGTGTGGGGCGCGGCGCCGGCGCTCCTGGTCCCGCTGGTCGACGTGCGGTTCGGTGCCGTGCTGGCGCACGTCGCGCTGCCGTGGGTGGCGCTGGGCGTGGCGCGGGGGATCGGCGTCGCGCGGGTCGACGCGGTCGAGTCCGGCCTGGTGGGCGCGGCCCGGCTCGCGCCGCGGCCGCCCGACGGCGACGGGCCGGACGCGGACGGTGCCGACGCGGACGGTACGGCTGCGGACGACAGCGCCACGGACGAGAGCGCCACCCCCGACCCGGCGGACCCGCTGGCCCCCGAGCCCGACCGCGCGCTGCGGCGCACCTCGGCCGCCGCCGAGCCGTCCCTCGCCGCGGCGGCGGGTGCCGCTCTCGCGTTCGTCCTGGTCACGGCTGCCGCTCCGGTCCTCCTGCCGGCCGGGATCCTGGCCGTGCTGGTCCTCCTGCCGGTCGCGCGCCGTCGGGGGCGGTTGCTGTGGCTCCCGGTCCCCGCGCTCGCCGTGCACGGCCCGCTCCTCGTCGCCGCACTGACGACGACCGACGGCTGGCGTGCCCTCCTCGCCGAGCCCGGCGCGCCCCTGGCGACCGACCCGGCGCCCTCGTGGCAGCAGGCGCTGGGCTGGCCCGCGACGCCCGACGCGCTCGCCGGGCCCTGGCCGACGAACGTCGGCGAGCTGCTCCCGCTGGTGGCGACCGGCGTCGTCGTCGCGCTCGCCGTGCCCGCCCTGGTGCTGCGCCGGCCCGCCGGCCGCGCCGCCCGCGTGGGCTGGCTCGTCGTCGTGGTGGGCCTCGTTGCCGCCCTGGCGGCCACCCGGGTCGCGGTGGCGGCCGTCGGCGGCACCACCACCGTCGCATCCGCCGCCCCCGGCCTCAGCCTCGCGCTCGCCGGCCTGCTGGTCGCGGTCCTGCCCGCCGCGGGGAACGTCCGCACGGCGCTGTCCCGGTACTCGTTCGGGTGGCGCCAGGTGCTCGTGGGCGTGCTCGTCCTCGTGGCGACCGCTGGTCCGGCCACCGTGCTCGGCATGGCGGTCGCGGACCGCTCCGACGTCGCGCTCACGGCCGTCGACGGCCACGTCGTCCCCGCGGTGGGGCGGCAGCTGCAGCGGTCCGACGGGCTGCGCGTGCTCATCCTCGAGCCGGGCGACGAGGGCGTCGTCGCCACCGTCGCGCGGGAGGACGGTCGCCAGCTCACGGAGGTCTCGCGGCTCGTCACGGCGACCACGCCCTGGACCGGGCAGGCGCCGGCGGGTGCTGCGGTGGCCGAGCTCGCCGCACGGCTCTACGCCGGCACGGCGTCCGACGTCGGCGCCGACCTCGACGCGCTGGGCATCGGTGCGCTCCTCGTGCCGCCCGGGCCGGACCCGCAGCTCGGTCAGCTCGCCGGCCGCCTCGACGCGACGCCGGGCCTCGAACGCGTCACCGCCACGGCGGCGGGCACCATCTGGCGCTCCTCGGGGATCGGTGCCGGGACCGCCGGGTGGGCGCGGGTCGTCGACGGCACCGGGGCCGGCGGCCAGGTGCTCGCGGCCCTGCCGGGCGGGCGCGGTGGGCGGCTCGACGGCACCCTGCCGGCGGGCACCGGCCCGCGCGTGCTCGTGCTGGCGGAGGCTGCGGACGGCGACTGGCACGCCACGCTCGACGGGCGCTCCCTGCGCGCCGTCGACGCCGGCTGGCAGCAGGCCTTCGAGGCTCGGGCCGGAGGGCGGTCACCTCGTGATCACCCACGACCCCGCCACCCGGACGCCCTGGCTCGTGCTGCAGGGTGCCGTCCTGCTCGTGACCGTCCTGCTCGCGCTGCCCGTGCGGCGTCGGAGGTGAAGCGATGAGACCCGCCCTGGCCGCCGTCGGCCGCATCGTGCTCGCGCTCGCGCTCGTCGCCGCCACGGGAGCCGTCGTGGCCACGGGTGTCGCGGTGCCCGTGCCCGACCCCACGCCCGTGCCCGCCGCGACCGTCGCGGTGCCGGCCCAGCCGACGACGCTCGTCTGCCCGGGTCCGCTGCGCCTGCCGACCGAGCTGCAGCCCGGTGACGACGCCGCCTACGACCCGCAGTTCGACACGGCGCCTCAGGCGTCGCGGGTGGAGGTGGACGCCGTGACCATCGCGTCGGGCAGCGCCGGCGCCGGCGACGCGACGCTGACCCCGCTGGGGTCTGCCGACGCGGCTGCCCAGGTGGTAGCCGCCGGCGACACCGGTGCCGCCCAGGTGCCCGGGCCGACGGGCGCGCTCGTGCTCCGCGCCGACGCCGTCTCCGACGCGCCTGCGTGGGTGGCCGGCACCCTTCAGGTGCGGACCGACGGCGGCGACCTGCGCGGCCTCGTGACGGCACCGTGCCAGGCGCCGTCGGCCCAGTCGTGGCTCGTCGGCGGCGGCACGCACGTCGGCTCGAGCGCGCGACTGGTCCTGCAGAACCCCGGTCTCACGCCCGCGTCGGTGGTCGTGCGGATGTGGGGCCCCACCGGGCCCGTCGAGCTGGCCGGGGCACCCGAGTACCTGGTGCCGCCCGGCAGCGAGCGCGTCGTGCTCCTCGAGGGCGTGGCCGCCGAGCAGGGCCGGATCGTGGTGCAGACCACTGCCTCCGGCGGGCTCGTCACGGCCTACCTGCAGGACAGCCGGGTCGCCGGGCTGACGCCCCAGGGCGTGGACGATGTCGTCGCCGGCACCGCACCCTCGACCCGGCAGGTCGTGACCGGCATCTCGGTCGCGCCCCCGGCCCCCGCCGGATCGGCCGGCACCGACGTCGTGAACCGCGCCACCGGCACCGTCCTGCGGCTGCTGGCGCCGGGTGACGCCGGTGCGCACGTCGCCGTGACGTTGCTCGGCCCCGACGGCTCCGCTGCTCTGCCGGGCGGCGAGCTCACGCTCGGTCCCGGCGGGGTGCTCGACGTCCCGCTCGACGACCTCGGGCCCGGCGACTACACCGCCGTCGTGACGGCCGACCAGCCCGTCGTGGCCGGCGCCATGGTGGTCCGGGGCGCGGCCGGCGACGACGCGGTCCAGGACCGTGCCTGGATCGCCGCGACCGCGGGCGGCGCCGGCCCGGTCGCGCTGCCCAGTGGCGTCGACGGCCGTCTGGTGCTCGCCGTCGTGCCCGACGAGGAGCACCACGGACGGTCGCCGGTCGTCGTCGAGGGCGCCGACGGCACGCGCTCGGAGCGCATGCTCGAGGAGGGCGCGACGCTGTCCCTCCCGCTGGGCTCGGCGACGGGCGGCGGCCTGACGGTCCGGACCGGCGACCCGCGCGTGGTCTGGTGCGTCGTGTTCGAGGGCGACGCGATGATCTCCGTCCTCGGCCCGGTGTCGCCGCGGTCCGCGCAGCCCGAGGTGGCCGTCGAGGTCCGCTGACCTCGGGCGGCTCAGGCGTCGCGCTCGGCCCTGCGGAGCTCGAGGGTCCGCCGTGCGGCCAGGCCCGCCCGAAGCACGAGACGGACGGGCAGGTGGTACCACCTGCCGTAGCGGCCGCTGAGGTAGCGCAGTGCGCTGGCGTGGTGCGCGCGGATCATCGGCGCCGGCCGTGCGCGCCACGACGTCCCGCCGACGTGGGTGACCGTCGCCGCCGGCACGTACAGGTTGGTCCAGCCGGCGCGGCCGAGGCGGTCGCCGAGGTCGGTGTCCTCGAAGAACATGAAGTAGCCCTCGTCGAAGCCGCCGACCTGCTCGAACGCCGTCCGGCGCAGCACCAGGCAGGCGCCCGACAACCAGCCGGCCGGCCGTTCGCCGTCGCCGGCGTCCTCGCGGCGGTACGCGCGCGTCCAGGGGTTCCCGGGCCATACGCGCGCCAGCAGTGCGTGCCCGACGCCGTGCCCGAGGGAGGGAGCTTCCCGGGCCGACGGGTAGACGCTGCCGTCCGTGCTGAGCAGGCGGGGACCGACGGCCCCGGCGCCCGAGCGCTCGCCCGCCGCGAGCAGGAGGTCGAGCGCCCCGGCGTGCCAGACGATGTCGGGGTTCGCCACGACGAGCCACGGCTGCTCCGCGCCGCGCGCCCCGAGGTTGGCGGCGGCGCCGTAGCCCATGTTCCGACCGGGGATCAGCAGTGTGGCGCCGTGCCGTCCGGCCACCTCGGCCGCGACGGAGTGGTCCGTCCCGTTGTCGACGAGGACGAGCTCGACGTTCGCCGTCGTCGCGGCCGCCAGCGACGTGGCGAACTCGGCGAGCTCCGCACCCGGGTGGTACGTCACGCAGACGACGCGGACGGCCGGGGGACGGGTCATGTCCGCACACCCTAGCCGTCGGCCGCAGGCGACCGTCACGCCCGGTAGCGCGGGTCGACCTCCTCGGGCCGGCGGCCGAGCATGTGGGCGACCTGCTCCACGACGACGTCGCGCACCAGCTCGCCGAGGTCGGCCTCGTCGATCGCGCGTGTCTCCACGGGCCGCCGGTAGACGACGATCCGGGCCGGCATCCCGGCGTCGGCGGGGAAGTACCTCCCCAGCGGCACGCCGCCGTGCTCCCACGGTGCGGGGGACGACGGCGGGACCTCCTCGACCGCGAACTCCGTCCCGTCGAGCTGGCGGGCCCAGGCGCGTTCGAGGTCCTCCACCGCGTCGAGCACGAGGTCGTCGAAGCGCTCGGCGCGCGTCCGGTAGCCCGGCAGGGTGGGCGGGATCACCGGTCCGCGCAGCCCCCGGCCGCGCCGGTCCCGGCGGCGCGCCGGGAGCGGGTCGGCGGCGGGGTGGTGCCTCATGGCGGCCACTGTACGACGCTCCGAGGGCCGCCCCGGGGGTGCTCCGCGGCACTGTCGCGGGTGCTCCCGGGAGGTTCGCGCGGCGTGTGGCTGGACGGGACGACACCTGCGCCGGGTAGCCTCCCGGTGTGAGGTCCGGTCGGCAGTGTTCCCGCAGCGCGTGCGGGCGTCCCGCAGTAGCGACGCTGACGTACGTGTACGCCGACTCGACGGCGGTCCTCGGACCGCTCGCCCAGCTCGCCGAGCCGCACTCGTACGACCTGTGCAGCGAGCACGCGGAGCGCCTGACGGCGCCGCGTGGCTGGGAGGTCGTCCGGCTCATGCCCGAGTTCGTCCCGACGGGCCCCAGCCCGGACGACCTGGTGGCGCTCGCCGAGGCCGTGCGCGAGGCAGGCCGCCCGCGCCACGTTGCACCCGAGCCGCCCGAGCCCACCGACGGCGTCCGCCGCGGGCACCTGCGGGTGCTCCCCGGTGAGCTGCCGTGACAGCCGACGTGCCCCGCACGCCCCAGTCGTGCGGGCGGTGCGGGAGCGAGGAGCTCACGCGGCTCGAGATGACGTTGCGGGACGGCACCGAGGTCACGTTCATCAACTGCCACTCCTGCGAGTCGCGCGAATGGCTGCACCAGACCGCCGACGGTGTGTGGGAGAGCCTGCCCATCGAGACCGTGCTGCAGCGGTCGGCCAAGCCGCAGTAGCCGCCACCTGGCCGGAGCCGGGACCGGGGCAGGCCGCCACGTTCACTAGGCTGCGCGCATGACCGATGCCCGGGTGCTCGACGACCTCATCAAGGCCTACGACGTGCGGGGCGTGGTCCCCGACCCGTTCTCCCCTGAGGTGGCGCGCGCCATCGGCGCCGCGTTCGCGGAGGTCGTCGCCCGCCCTGCCGCCGCTGCCGGCGCCCGGCCGCGTGCCGCCGTCGGGCGCGACATGCGGTCGTCCGGTCCTGAGCTCGTCGCCGCGTTCGCCGAGGGCCTGACGGCGCGCGGGGTCGACGTCGTCCTCATCGGCCTGTGCTCGACCGACGGCCTCTACCACGCCTCCGGCGCGCTCGATGTGCCCGGCGCGATGTTCACGGCCAGCCACAACCCGGCCGTCTACAACGGCATCAAGATGTGCCACGCCGGGGCGCGCCCCGTCGGCCAGGAGACGGGGCTCGCCGAGATCCGGCGGCTCGCCGGCGAGTACCTCGAGTCCGGCCTGCCGGCCCCCGTCGCGGAGCCCGGCGAGGTCACGGAGCGGGAGATGCTCGGCGAGTACGCGCAGTTCCTCCGCTCGCTCGTCGACCTGTCCGGCGTGCGGCCGCTGCGCGTCGCGGTGGACGCCGGCAACGGGATGGCGGGCCTCACCGTTCCCGCGGTGCTCGGCGACGCCGCCGGCCTGCCGGCCCTGCCGCTCGACATCGTGCCGATGTACTTCGAGCCTCGACGGTTCGTTCCCGAACCACGAGGCCAACCCGCTCGAGCCGAAGAACCTGCTCGACCTCCAGGCGTCCGTGGTCGCGCAGGGCGCCGACATCGGCCTCGCGTTCGACGGCGACGCCGACCGGTGCTTCGTCGTCGACGAGCGGGGCGTCCCCGTGAGCCCGTCCGCCATCACCGCCCTGGTGGGCCTGCGGGAGGTGGCGCGCGAGCGAGCGGCGGGCCGCACCCCCACGGTGATCCACAACCTCATCACGTCGCGGGCGGTGCCGGACCTCCTGGCCGCCGCCGGGGCCCGCACGGTGCGGACGCGCGTCGGTCACTCGTTCATCAAGGGCGAGATGGCCGCCAACGACGCGATCTTCGGTGGCGAGCACAGCGCGCACTACTACTTCCGAGACTTCTTCTTCGCCGACACCGGCATGCTCGCCGCCATGCACGTGCTGGCCGCGCTCGCCGAGGCGCGGCGCCCGGACGGCACACCCGTGCTCCTGTCGGACCTCGCGGACGCCTACCAGCCGTACGCCGCCAGCGGCGAGATCAACTCCCGGGTGTCGGACGTCGCGGCCGCACGGCAGCGCGTGGTGGACGCCTACGTCACCAGCGAGGAGGCCGGCCCGGTCACGACCGACGAGCTCGACGGGCTCACGGTCAGCCACTGGGACGCCGCGCCGCGCTGGTGGTTCAACCTGCGGGCCTCGAACACCGAGCCGCTCCTGCGGCTCAACGTCGAGGCGGAGGACGAGGACGTCATGGAGAAGGTGCGCGACGACGTCCTGGGCCTGGTCCGTCAGGACGAGGAGGAGGCCCGATGACGCAGGAGTGGCTGCGGGAGATCCTGCGGTGCCCGGCCTGCGGCTCGCCCCTGCGGGACGGCACGGCGGCCGACGGCGCCCCGGAGCTGGTGTGCACCGGTGAGGCGTGCGCGCTGGCCTACTCGGTGCGCGACGGCATCCCCGTGCTCCTCGTGGACGAGGCCCACCCCGCCCCCGGGACCGTCTGATGTCGACGGAGGGCGGCCGGAAGGCCATCATCGCGGCGCTCGCCGCGAACCTCGGCATCGCCGTGACCAAGTTCGTGGCGTTCCTGCTCACGCGCTCGTCGTCGATGCTCGCGGAGTCGGTGCACTCCGTCGCCGACTCCGGTAACCAGCTGCTGCTCATCCTCGGCGGCAAGCGCTCGCGGCGGGAGGCGGACGAGTCGCACCCGTTCGGCTACGGACGGTCGCGCTACTTCTTCGCCTTCCTCGTGGCGGTCGTGCTGTTCACCGTCGGCGGCCTGTTCGCCCTCTACGAGGCGTGGCACAAGTGGGCGGCGCCGGAGCCGATCGAGAGCTGGCAGTGGGTCCCCGTGGCGGTGCTCATCGCGGCGATCGGCATGGAGGGCTTCTCCCTGCGCACGGCGGTGCACGAGGCGCGTCCCGCGAAGGGCGCCCTGAGCTGGCCGGGCTTCATCCGGCAGAGCCGGTCGCCGGAGCTGCCCGTCGTGCTTCTCGAGGACACCGCGGCGCTCGTGGGTCTCGTCTTCGCGCTCTTCGGCGTCGGTATGACGCTCGCGACCGAGGACGGCCGCTGGGATGCCGTCGGGTCCGCCGCCATCGGGCTGCTGCTCATCACCGTCGCCGTGGTGCTGGCGCGGGAGACCGGGTCGCTGATCCTGGGGGAGGGTGCGACGCACGCCCAGATCGAGGCGATCCGCGCGGCGCTCGTCGGGACGGGCGTGAGTTCGGTGATCCACCTGCGCACGCAGTACCTCGGGCCCGAGGACCTGCTGGTGGCGGCCAAGATCGAAGTGCCCGGCGCGGCGTCGGCCGCCGACGTCGCACGTGCCATCGACGACGCCGAGCGCCGGGTGCGCGCGGCCGTCCCGATCGCCCGGCTCATCTACCTCGAGCCCGACCTCCGGCACGCCGTGGAGGGCTGACGGCGGAGGGCTGACGGCGCGGCCTGACCTGGCGGCGTCAGCCCGCGGTCGCGCTCAGGCGAGGTGTCGACGCAGCTTGCGGATGGCCCAGTCGTCGTGGCTGCAGGTCGAGGAGACGAGGTAGGCGCCGAGCGACGTCGTTCCCGTCCAGGCGTACCTGCGCTTGGTGAAGAGCTCGTCGTCGCTGTGGGCCGCCACGAGGGCGAGCACCTGCGCGTAGGAGCCCTCAAGGGCCGTGCGCGTCGCGTGCAGGTCCCGCTCCTGGCAGCGGGCCCAGACCTCGGCGTTCAGGGCCGGCAGGGTGCGCCATGTGTACCCCGGTGCCGGGATCGACGGGCGGCCGCCGGCCATGCCGACCTCGTACCAGTCGAGCATCATGAGGTGCCACTCGTGGAGGTGGCCGAGGACGTCCCGCACGCACCGGTCGCGGTCGTCGAAGGCGAACGGCGCGGCCAGCAGCGTCGGAGACGCGCCGTCCAGGAGGCGGAGGAGCGCGGCGTGGCGCGCCGCGCAGGCGTCGAGCAGCTCTGCCTTCGTCGTGGGTCGGGGCACGGAACCTCCTCGTCAACGCCCACCCTTCCGAGCGCCGTCGGGCGCCGCCAGGGACCTCGGTCCGACAGCGGCAACTCCCGGGGGGACGTCCCCTACCATGGAACTGCTTGGCGTAGGTGATGCCGCCGGCCCGGAGGGGCCGCGCCGGGCGTGATGCTCCGCCGCGCTCCGCGGCGCGGGCCCGCCACTACCTCCGAGGTGAACATGTCCACGTTCGACGAGGTCCCCGGCCGGTTCAAGGTCCGGGACCTGAGCCTGGCCGCGGCCGGACGCCACCAGATCCGCCTGGCCGAGCACGAGATGCCCGGCCTCATGGCGCTGCGCGCCGAGCACGCGGCGACGCAGCCGCTCGCCGGTGCCCGCATCGCGGGCTCGCTGCACATGACCGTGCAGACCGCGGTGCTGATCGAGACGCTCGTGGCGCTGGGCGCCGAGGTCCGCTGGGCGTCCTGCAACATCTTCTCCACCCAGGACGAGGCGGCGGCCGCCGTGGCCGTCGGGCCCGACGGCACGCCGGAGGACCCAAGGGGTGTCCCGGTGTTCGCCTGGAAGGGCGAGAGCCTGGAGGAGTACTGGGACTGCACCGAGCAGATCCTGCAGTGGCCCGGCGAGGGCCCGACGATGATCCTCGACGACGGCGGCGACGCCACCCTCCTCGTGCACCTCGGTGTCGAGTTCGAGGCCGTGGGCGCGGTCCCGGCGGACCTTGCGCCCGGCGATCCCGGTTACTCGCACGAGTACAACGTGATCCTCGGCGTCCTGCGGCGCTCCCTGGCCGCCCAGCCGAAGCGCTGGACGCCGCTCGCGGCCGGCATCTGCGGCGTCAGCGAGGAGACGACGACCGGTGTGCACCGCCTGTACCAGCTCGCCGAGGCGGGCCGGCTGCTCTTCACCGCGATCAACGTCAACGACTCGGTGACCAAGAGCAAGTTCGACAACAAGTACGGCATCCGGCACTCGCTGCCCGACGGCATCAACCGCGCCACCGACGTGCTCATCGGCGGCAAGGTGGCCTTCGTGGCCGGGTACGGCGACGTCGGCAAGGGCGCCGCGGAGTCGCTGCGCGGGCAGGGTGCCCGCGTCATCGTCTCCGAGGTCGACCCGATCTGCGCGCTGCAGGCCGCGATGGACGGCTACGAGGTCGCCCGCCTCGAGGATGTGCTGGGGGAGGCCGACTTCTTCATCACGACGACGGGCAACCGGGACGTCATCCGGGTCGAGCACATGGTCGCGATGAAGGACAAGGCGGTCGTGGGCAACATCGGGCACTTCGACAACGAGATCGACATGGCCGGCCTCGCCGCCGTGCCGGGCGTGGTGAAGACCGAGATCAAGCCGCAGGTGCACGAGTGGAGCTTCCCGGCGGACGACGAGCGGGCGGAGCGGTCGATCGTCGTGCTCTCGGAGGGCCGCCTGCTCAACCTCGGGAACGCGACGGGGCACCCGTCGTTCGTGATGAGCAACTCGTTCTCGAACCAGGTGATCGCGCAGGTCGAGCTGTTCCGCAACGGTGAGCAGTACCCGCTCGGCGTGCACCGCCTGCCCAAGGTGCTGGACGAGAAGGTGGCGCGCCTGCACCTCGACGCGCTCGGTGTGCGCCTGACGACCCTCAGCAAGGAGCAGGCCGAGTACATCGGTGTCGACGTCGCCGGGCCCTACAAGCCGGAGCACTACCGGTACTGAGCGATGCTTGCCCTGCCGTGCACCGCTTCGTCATGCTGATGATCATGACGCGACTCGCGGTGTACGGCAGGGGGGCAGTCGGGGGTGCGATCGCTGTGGCGGTCGCGGTCGGGGTGGCGGTGATCGGGCCGCCCGGGTCCGACGTGGCCGTGGCCGCGGCCGCGGACGACGTCGGGCGTCCGCCGGGCGTGACGGTGGCGGGTGCGGTCCCGATGTTCGAGGCCACGGTGTCCCCCATCGACGACGCCCTGGCCGCCCGCATGAGCGCGTCGTGGCATGAGGGATGCCCCGTGCCGCTTGCGCAGCTCCGGTACGTGACGGTCTCGTACGTCGACTTCGACGGGGCGGTACAGACCGGCGAGCTCGTCGTGCACGCGGAGGTCGCCGAGGGCCTGACCCGCGTGTTCGCGCGGCTGTTCGAGCTGCGGTACCCGATCCGCTCCATGCGGCTCGTGGACGACTTCGGGGCCTCGGACGACGCCTCGATGGCGGCGGACAACAGCTCGGCCTTCAACTGCCGGGCGATGACAGGCGGGACTCGGTGGTCCGAGCACTCCTACGGCCGGGCGATCGACATCAACCCCGTGGAGAACCCCTATGTCAAGGGGAGCTACTTCACGCCAGACGCCGGGGCCCCGTTCGTCAACCGTGTCGCGGCGCCCGGTGTGATCCTGGCCGACGACGCCGTCGTGCAGGCATTCGCAGCCGAGGGCTGGCAGTGGGGCGGTGCGTGGCTGCCGCCGTATCCGCAGGACTACCAGCACTTCTCCACCACCGGCGGGTAGGGGCGGCGCCCCGATGCTTGCCTCGCCGGGCCCCGGTGCCGCGCCCGTCGCGGTATCGGGGCCCGCGTCGTCATACTCGGGAGGGTGACGCCGCACGTGGCCCCGGGGAGGGGCGCGGCGCTGCCCGTCGTCGTCCTGGTGGCGGCTGCGCTGCTCGTGCTCGGAGCGCTGGTCCTGACCCTGATCCTGCTCCGGACCGCCGCGGCGCGTGGTGGTGGAGCGGGGGTTCCTGTAGCGCGCGCCGAGGTCACGCTTGGGGCGGTCGACGTACGAGAGCTGCCGCCGCTGCCGGCGGCCGCCGCGGCTCCGGTGGTGCCGATGTTCGCGGCGACGGTGGCCCCCGTCGATGCGGCGCTCGCCGTCCGCATGGCGACCTCATGGCACGAGGGCTGCCCCGTCCCGCTCGCCGATCTCCGATACCTGACCGTGCCCTACGTGGACTTCGGTGGCGTCGTGCGGACGGGGGAGCTCGTGGTGCACGCCGACGTCGCGGACGGCGTGACCCGCGTGTTCGCGCGCCTGTTCGAGCTGCGCTACCCGATCCGCTCGATGCGACTCGTGGACGACTTCGGCGGCTCGGACGACGAGTCCATGGCCGCGGACAACACCTCCGCCTTCAACTGCCGGCCGGTCACGGGCGGGACGCGCTGGTCCGAGCACGCGTACGGCAGGGCCCTCGACCTCAACCCCGTGGAGAACCCGTACGTGGCACGTGACCACGTTGCGCCCGACGCCGGTGCCGCCTTCGTGGTGCGCGTCCCGGCGCCGGGGGTGGTGCTCGCCGACGACGCCGTCGTCCAGGCGTTCGCGGCTGAGGGCTGGCAGTGGGGCGGGGAGTGGCTGCCGCCGCTGCCGCGCGACTACCAGCACTTCTCGACGACCGGGCGGTAGGCGGCGGAACGAGGCGGCGTTCTACGGTGGTGGCGGCCGCTGCCGTGTCAGTGGTCGGTGAGAAGATCCCGATATGTCCCGATCGGCCACGGCGGTCACCGCCGCACCGCACCCCCCTCGGTGGGACGAGGGGCCCGAGGGCCTGCCCTCGTGGGTGGCGCGGATGGAGGCGGACGTCGTGGTGGTGCCGCAGCCGTGGATCGTGCCGCGGATGGACGACGAGCAGCTGATCGCCGCCTTGGCGGAGGCTGAGGCGGCCGGCCGGCGGGTGGACGCCCTGCGCGCGGCGCTGGCCGCCGAGGCTGCCGAACGATCACGGCGCGAGCTGGGCGGTGGGCGCCTGTGCCGGCGGCTCGGTTGCCGCAGCGTGGTGGAGCTGATCCAGCGGGTCACCGGGGTGTCGGCGCGCACGGTGAACCGGCGGGTCAGGCTTGGCGCGGCCATCCGGCCCGGTCAGGGGTTGACGGGCGAGTCCCTCCCGCCGAGGTTCCCTGTCCTGGCGCGTGCGGTCGAGCAGGGCATGCTCGGCGTCGACGCCGGTGGCGCCGTCGTCGACGTGCTGGCGCCCGCCGTGCGCGTGGCCGGCCTCGCAGCGGTCCAGGTGGCCGAGGACGCGATCGTGGCCGAGGCGGCGGGGGACCTCCACGAGGACGCGCCGCGCGCGGATGCCGACGCCGTGCGGATGCAGGCGCTGGTGTGGCGGGCCGTGCTGGACCCCGACGGTGCAGCACCCCGTGAGGTGGACGTCGAGCGTAGGTGCCTCTCGTTCGGCGCCCCGAGGCACGGCTTGGTGCCGGTCCGAGGGTTGCTGCTGCCCGAGGTTGCCGCCGGCATGGAGCGGTACGCCGACGCGTGGGCGAACCCGCGGTCCGTTGCGCTGCCGCAGCCCGGGGGACTGCCGCAGCACGGGGGACTGCCGCAGCACGGGGCAGCGCAGGTACCCGGCGATGGCGTACGGGCCGACGAGGGGGTACGACGGGACGACGAGGCGCGGCCCGACGAGGAGACGCTCGCGTCGTCCCGCGACGCGCACGTGCCCATGGTCGAGCCCGATCCGGTCGTGCCCGTCGCCGCAGGGCGGTCGCGCGCTCAGCTGTTCCACGACGTGCTGGCGACGGCGGTCTCGGTTGCGGCACGTGCGGTCGACGCACCGAGCGTCGCAGGCAACGCCCCCACCCTCGTGGTGACGGTCACACAGGCGGAGCTGGTCGCCGGGCGCGGGGTGGCCTGGTCGGAGGGGCGTCCGGTGAGCCTGGCCGCGGCCCGCCATGCAGGCTGCGCGGGGGCGGTCGAGACGGTCGTCACCGGCAGCAACGGCCGGCTCGTCGGGCTGGGATCCCGCGAGCGGTGCTTCACCGGCCAGCAGCGGCGCGCCATCGCGGTGCGGGACGGGACGTGCGTGATCCCTGGCTGCCATGTCCCGGCCGGCTGGTGTGAGGTGCACCACGTCGTCCCTCACGCGACCGACCCGGACGGCACGCACACTGACAACGGTGTCCTGCTGTGCTGGTTCCACCACCGCACGCTCGAGGCGTCGGGGTGGGAGGTCCGCATGCGCTCCGGCGTGCCCGAGGTGCGCGCGCCCCGCTGGCTCGACCCCGAGCGGCGGTGGCGGCCGCCGGAACGGCCGGTCACGACCTCGGCGCCCACGACCCGGCCGGCGCATGGACGGGCGCCCCTGCGCGGCGGCTGAGCTCCGACGGTTGGGGCCCGACTGTTGGGGCCGGGCAGTTGGCGCCGGCCGGTTGGGGCCGGTTAGCCGATCCGGCCTCCGTCGGGCGGCCGGCCGCTCGGCGGCGGACCAAGATGGATACATGGTTCAGGCCCAGTCCCTCGCCGGCGACCTCGTCGTCGCCGCGCCGCAGCTCGGTGACCCGAACTTCCGCCGCACGGTCGTCCTGGTGCTGCGGCACGACGACGAGGGCGCGCTCGGCGTCGTGCTCAACCGCCCGCTGCCGATGGCGACGCGTGACGCGGTGCCCGCCTGGCAGGACTCGGTCAGCGCCCCGGCGACGCTCTTCCAGGGCGGTCCCGTGGGTCTGGAAGGCGCGCTCGGCCTCGTGACGCTGGCGCCCGACGCCGACGCGCCGTTCGTCGACCGACTCGTGGGCCCGTTCGGCCTCGTCGACCTCAACGTCGAGCCGCCTGATGGCCTCGTGGGGGTCACCGGCGTCCGCGTGTTCGTCGGCTACGCGGGCTGGTCGGCGGGCCAGCTGGAGGGCGAGGTCGGCGCGGGGGACTGGTACGTCGTCGGTGCGGATGCCGGCGACGCGACCACGCCTGAGCCCGGCGTGCTGTGGCGACGGGTGCTGCGCCGTCAGGGCGGCGAGCTGGCGATCGTCTCGACGTACCCGGAGGACCCGAGTCTGAACTGATCCGGCGGCTGCGTCAGTCGACGGGGTCGGGCACCGAGTACGGGAGGCGGTGCAGCAGCGCGCTCTCCGCGGCAGCGCGCCGAGCCACCTCGATCGCGTGGCGGTACTCGCGGTCCCGCCGCTCGGCGAGCACCGCGGCGATGAATCGCTCGGGATGCGTGCCCGCGGGAGGCCCTGGGGCGACGTAGCGCTCCATCTCCCCGGCGAGTTCCATGCCGAGGCGGACGCGCGAGCCGGGGTGCAGGGTGGCGGCGCGGCCCAGGAACTGCCGCGAACGCAGCGCGAGGCCGTCCGGCAGTCGCCGGATGTCGGTCCCGCGGACCCACCCGGCGAGCTCGGGGGGCATGACGACCGGGGGAAGCGCCCGCTGGCCGCCGCGCACCCGGACCGCGTAGGTGCCGGCGAGCATGTCGCCGAGGCGCTTCCCCTTGGGGTGCACCATCGAGGCGATCAGCGCGATGGAACCCACCGAGATCCAGATCTCGAGTAGCGCCATGAGCGACCGCACGAGAGCGTGGCGGAACCGGACCGGACCGCCGTCGTCGCGCACGATCCGAATGCCTGCGGCGAGCTTGCCGAGCGACCGGCCGTGGCTGAGGGTCTCGACCGCCGTCGGGGCGACGACGAGGACCAGGACGAGCATCGCGATGAAGAGTGCCCGCCCCGCGGCGGGGTCGAGCGTCAGCCCGACGGCGCCGAGGACGCCGAACGCACCGATCAGGACGACGAACACGACGACGTAGTCGAGCAGCGCGCCGAGCATACGGACGGCGAACGACGCCGGTCGTGCGTCGATCGCCACGCCCTCGCCGAGGAGGATCTCGTCCTGCACGGGCCGATCCTGCCACAGTGCCGGTCGTCGTCGGCCGCGGGCCTGGCCTCGGTGTGGCAGGCTTGGCGGCCGTGGACCTCGACGCGTTCTCCGCCGTGCACGGCGCGACCTGGGCCAGGCTCGACGAGCTGGCGCGGCGTCGTCGGCTCACGGGCGCGGAGAGCGACGAGCTCGTCCGGCTCTATCAGGAGGTGGCGACCCACCTGTCCACCGTGCGGTCCGTCGCCCCGGACCCGGCGGTGGTCTCCAGGTTGTCCGACATCCTCGGCCGGGCGCGCAACGCGATCTCCGGGAGCACCGCGCTCTCGTGGCGCAGCGCCGCGCGCTTCTTCGTCGTGGTGCTGCCTGCCGCGCTGTACCGGACCCGCTGGTGGAGCGTCGGCGTGGCGGCGGTCAGCCTCGTCGTCGCCACGATCGCCGGCTTCTACGCCTATGCGAACCCCGGCGTCCTCGACCTGCTGGGCCCACCGGCCCAGCGCCGCCAGTACGCCCAGGACGCCTTCACGAACTACTACTCCGAGCACCCCCACGCGAGCTTCGCGGCGCAGGTGTGGACGAACAACGCGCTGATCGCTGCCCTCTGCATCGTGCTGGGGATCACCGGCATCGGGGTGCTGTGGGTGCTCATCCAGAACGTGGTGAGCGTCGGTACCGCGGGCGCGATGATGTACGAGCAGGGCGCGGGAGACGTCTTCTTCCAGATGATCCTGCCGCACGGCCAGCTCGAGCTGATGTGCGTGTTCGTCGCAGGCGGTGCGGGTCTGAAGCTCTTCTGGACGATGATCGCCCCGGGCGGTCGGCCGCGGGGACGCGCCATCGCGGAGGAAGGGCTGGCGCTGTTCACGGTCGCCCTCAGCCTCACCCTCGGGCTCCTCGTCTCCGGCGTCATCGAGGGTTTCGTGACGCCGTCGAGCCTGCCGTGGGGCGTCAAGATCGCGATCGGGACGCTCGCTCTCGCGGCGTTCTGGGCGTACACGATCGTCCTCGGCCGCCGGGCGGCACGCGAGGGCGAGTTCGGCGGCCTCCTGCGCGGCGAGGGCGCCGACCAGCTGCCGATCGCGGCGTAGCGCTGGCTGGCTACAGCGAGCTACGGCTAGAGCCGGCCGGCCGCCTTGAGCGCCAGGTACGTGTCGGCCAGGCGCGGCGCCAGATCCTCCGGCAGGGCGTCGACCACCTCGACACCGCGCTGGCGCAGGCGCACAGCGACCGCCGCGCGCTCCAGCTCGGTGCGCTCGGCCGCTGCGGCGTCGAACACCTCCTCGCTAGTCTCCCGGCCCCGGCGGAGGGCACTGACCTCAGGGTCCGCCACCGAGGCCAGCACCACCGTGTGGTCGTGCGCCAGTGGGCCGATCACCGGCAGCAGACCGTGCTCCACCGCGGCCGGCTCCAGCGACGTGAGCAGGACGACGAGGGCGTGCTGCGAGAGCCGCTGGCGGACCGTCGCGACGACGCCTGGCCAGTCCGTCTCGACGAGCGTCGGCTCCAGCGGGGCGAGGGCGTCCGCGATCGAGGGCATGAGCCGCGGGCCGTTCGCCCCGACCACCTGCGTGCGGACGCGGCGGTCGTACGCGAGGACGTCCACCCGGTCCCCGGCCTTCGACGCCAGCGCGGAGAGCAGCAGCGCCGCCTCCATGGACGCGTCGATGCGGGGCAGGTCGCCGATCCGGGCGGCGGCGAGCCGGCCCGTGTCGACGACGATCAGCACGCGCCGGTCGCGTTCCGGCCGCCAGGTCCGCACGACGACCTCGGACCGCCGGGCCGTGGCCCGCCAGTCGATGGACCGGACGTCGTCACCGATGACGTACTCGCGCAGCGAGTCGAACTCGTTCCCGGCGCCACGCACCTGGACGGCGGTGCGGCCGTCCATCTCACGCAGGCGCGCCAGACGCGACGGCAGATGGCGCCGCGAGGCGAACTCGGGAAGCACGCGCAGCCGACCGGCCAGGGGCAGGCTCGCCTGGCGCGCCGCCAGCCGCATCGGGCCGAAGGAGCGGATCGTCACGCGGTCGGCCAGACGGTCACCGCGGCGCGTCGGGCGCATGGGCGTGACCACCCGCCGCGCCTCGCCGTCCGGCAGGTCGACCACGTGGCGGTTGCGGACGGCACCGGCCGACGGCTGCCAGGCGTCGCGCACGAGCCCGCGCAACCGCCGTCCGGAGCGGTTCGTGAGCGTGAGCGTCGACCGGGTGCTCTCGGTCAGGCGCACCGAGCGGGGCACCGTGCGCCGGACCTCGACGAGCCTCGGCGACGCGGCGAGCGCCACGTCCGCGGCGCACAGCAGCAGGACGAGCGTCGCCCAGGCCAGCACCGTGAACGCCGTGGGCACGAGGACGACCGGAACCACGCCGAGCGCGGTGAGCAGCACCGCCCGCCAGGTGATCGCCATGGGTCAGCGCGGCACCGGGACGGCGGCGAGGACCGTGTCGAGCACGCTCTCCGCGGTGACGCCCTCGAGCTCCGCCTCCGCACGCAGCTGCACGCGGTGCCGCAGCGTCGGGTGGGCGAGTGCCTTCACGTCGTCGGGCGTCACGTACCCGCGGCCCGACAGCCAGGCCCACGCCCGCGCCGTCGCCAGCAGGGCGGTCGCGCCACGGGGCGAGACACCCAGCGAGAGCGACGGGGACTGGCGCGTGGCGCGGCAGACGTCGACGACGTAGCCGAGCACCTCGGGCGACACCTGGACCGTGGCGACCTCGGCGCGTGCGCGCGCGAGCTGACCGGCGTCGGTGACCGCGCGGACGCCGGCCGCCACGAGGTCACGCGGGTCGAATCCTGCGGCGTGCCGCCGCAGCACCTCGATCTCGTGGTCGCGCTCGGGCAGCGGCATCGTCAGCTTGAGCAGGAACCGGTCGAGCTGAGCCTCGGGCAGCGGGTACGTGCCCTCGTACTCGACGGGGTTCTGCGTCGCGATGACGAGGAACGGGTCGGGCAGCGGGCGCGGCGTGCCGTCCACGGAGACCTGACGTTCCTCCATGGCTTCGAGCAGCGACGCCTGGGTCTTCGGAGGCGTCCGGTTGATCTCGTCGGCGAGCAGCAGGTTCGTGAACACCGGGCCCTCGCGGAACGAGAACTGGGCGGTGCGGGCGTCGTAGACGAGCGAGCCCGTGACGTCACCCGGCATGAGGTCCGGTGTGAACTGCACGCGCTTGGTGTCGAGCGCGAGTGCGCTGCTCAGGGTGCGGACCAGGAGCGTCTTCGCCACGCCGGGTACGCCCTCGAGGAGCACGTGCCCGCGGCACAGCAGGGCGATGACCAGGCCGGTCACGGCGGCGTCCTGCCCGACGACGGCCTTGCCGACCTCCTGGCGCAGCGCCGCGAAGCCGCCGCGCAGCTCCTCCGACGGTGCGGGCGCGGCAACCGGGGGAGCTGCGGGCGCGGCAGGGACAGCGGGCGCGACGGCCGCACCCATCCCGGGCGCCGGGTAGGCAGGTGCCGGGTAGGCGGGCGCCGCCGACGTCGGATACGCCGGCGCGGCAGGGGGTGCAGGCGGCATGGCCTGGGCCGGTGGCGCGGGCGGGGGAGTCGGCTGCTGCCCCATCGGGTACTGGTCGCTCACGTCCGGTGAACCTCGCTCTCGAGCTGGTCGAGCTGCCGGGCGAGCTGGACGAGCCCGGCGTCGTCGGTGGGTGGGGGTCCGTAGAGCACTCCGGCGACCTGGTCGGCCGAGCGGCCGCTCGCCCGCGCGACGGCGTCGATCACGTCGGGTGCGGCGGCCGTGCGGGGCAGCCCGAGGCGACCCGCGAGGCGCTGGGCGGCCCCGGCGCGCAGCGCTGCCGCCGCGTGACCGTAGGAGCGGGCGCGCCGGTAGAGGCGCCCCCGACCCGCCGTGGCCTCGACGGCGCGCACGGTGACCGGGAGGGGCTCGGTGACGATACGGCCGAGGCGCCGCCCCTGCCACAGCGCCAGGGCGAGGACCAGGATGCCGAGCTGCACGGCCACGATGCCCGCGCCGTCGGGCAGGAAGTCGAACGGTCCCGGTCCCGTCGCGCCGCCGCCGCTGGTGGTCAGCGACGGGATGTACCAGGTCAGGCGCTCGTGGTGCCCGAGAGCGCGCAGCAGGAGCGCCGCGTTGCCGTTCTCGGCCAGACCGTCGTTGGTCATCAGCGCGGCGTCGCTGATCACGGTGATCGCCCGTTCGCCGTCCTGGACGGTGGCGTAGGCGCCGACGCCGTTCCCCGGGAAGCACAGGACGGCCGAGCCGTGGGTGGCGACGATCCCGTCGGCGGCGACCGAGAGGTGCTCGGCGGCCTGCGCATCCGGGTCGTCGCAGCCCGGGTCGACGCCGCCGCTGAGCCACTGCCCGGCCGTCTCGAGACGGCCGTCGGTGAGCTCGAAGAGGTGGTAGCCCTCGGGTGCCACGAGCACCATGTCGGCGGCCGTCTGCCGGAGGGCGGCGACGTCCTCGTCCCAGAGCGGGCCGGTGCCGACGATCAGCAGCGTCGTGCCGGCCGTCGCGGCCGATGTCGCGCCGTCGAGCGAGCGGACGTAGTGGATGTCGACGCCCTGGTCCTGCAGGATCTGCGCCAGCGCACGGGAACCGTTCGGGTTCGCGTTGTCGGGCGCGAACGGCGTCGTCGAGGTGCGCGCCTGCAGCAGGGACATGAGCCCGACGACGACGACGAAGACCACGGCCACGACGACCGGCCAGCGCAGCCGCTGCCAGCGGGTGCGGGTGCGGATCGCGAGCGTGGTGCTGTCGCCCAGGACCACGGTGTCGGGTGCACCGGCGCGGGCGGTCGTCGGCCCGCGCGGCGTCGGTGGCGTCGGCCGCGCAGGCGGTGCGAGGGTCATTCCGCCACCTCCACGACGGGGGCAGGGCGCCGCTCGGGCCTCGTCTGCGTGAGGCGGTGGTCGAGCTCGCGCAGCCAGGCGTCGTCGGCCGCCGAGGCCGGTCGGTCGCCGTAGCAGATGTCGTCGAACAGCCGACTGGCACGCCGCAGGTCCGCCCCGCACGAGGGCAGGGCGTCCGCCGCAACGGCTGTGGCCTCGTCGGCCGTCCAGCCAGGGCGTTCGTCGAGGATCGCACGTTCCTCGAGGCCGCGCAGGGCGCCGCGGAACCGGTCGAGCACGGCGTCGGCCCAGCGCCCCGCGGCTGCGGCGGCGTCGGCGGCCGCCCGCAGCTCCGCCGCGGTCCGAACGTCGTCGATGAAGACCTCGGCGGACTCACGCGCGCGGCGGGCCCGCCGGACCGGACCGGCCACGAAGAGCACGACGAGCACCGCGACGACGACCACCGTGACCAGGACGAGGGCGCCCATGCGCGCGTCCAGGGATGTCAGCGAGACCTGGGCCTCCGCGAGCCGCTCCTGCAGCCAGGTCAGCACGCGCGAGAGCAGGCTCTCGCGGTGGTGGTAGACCGGGTCCGCCAGCTCCTCGCGCGCCCAGCGCTGTGCGGTCGCGGCATCCGGGTCGACGGGGACGTCGGCCAGGGCGCCGGTCGCGGCGGCCGCGAGGACGGCCCAGGAGCTCGGCACGTCAGAACGTCCCTGCCTCGCCCGCAGCGGCCTCGGCGGCGCGGGCGAGCTGGACGTCCAGGCCCTCCTTGCGGATGCGCACGTCGATGTACTGCAGGGCGACCACAGCGGCGAGGAAGACCGCCGGCAGGGCGTACGAGATGGCCTGCCCGATCGACATGGCGGCGATGTAGGCACCCGAGGCGGAGTTGGCCAGGAGGAGCCCGGCGACGAGTCCGACGGGGACGCTGAGCACCTGGCCCGCGATGCTCGCGATGACCTGCGCCAGCAGGTTGATGCCGAACAGCCGCCAGAAGCTTCCCGCGGGTCAGTCGCCAGGCACGTGTGACCGAGGCCCACATCGGGGCGTCCTCGAGCATGAGCACGGGCGGCACGAGCAGCGTGCGGACCCAGAACCAGGCGGCTCCGGTCCCGAGCGCGGCGGCGCCCAGGAGCCCGACGGCGACGGCGCCGCCGGCAGACGCGGAGGCCACCGCGACGATGGCGAAGATCAGGGCGGCCACGGCCACGACGGCGAGCACCGCGAAGAGGATCGTCACGACGGCGAGGAGCAGGACCCGCCGGCGGTACCCCCGCCACAGCTCGGCGACCGTGACGCGCTGGCCGATCACGGACCGGCTCACCGAGACCGTCAGCACGCCGTTGAGGACGACCGACGCGAGGGCGAGGAAGGGCATGAGCGCGTAGGCGCCCATGCTGGACGAGACGATGTCCAGCGACTCGGCGCTCTCGGTGGACGTTCCGGCGGACACCGAGATGTCGCTGAGCCAGGAGCTGATGGTCGGGACGAGCAGCCACCAGAGCAGGCCGCCGATCAGGCAGGCGCCCGAGACCACGAGGGCGCTGAAGCCGAACATGACGCGCGGGTTCGCGCGGATCGAGCGGAACGCTCCGTCGTAGATCTCGCCGAGGCTGAGGGGCCGCAACGGCACCACGCCACGCTGCACGGGCGGCGCGACGTAGCCCTGGGGGAGGCCGTACTGGGGTGCGCCGTACTGCGGCTGCCCGTACTGCGGCTGCCCGTACTGCGGCTGCCCGTACTGCGGCTGCCCGTACTGCGGGGCGCCGTACTGGGGCTGCGGCTGTCCGTACTGCGGTTGCCCATACGGCGGGGCGCCGTACTGGGGTGCGCCGTACTGGGGTGCGCCGTACTGCGGCTGCGGCTGCGGTTGCCCGTACTGCGGTTGCCCGTACTGCGGGGCGCCGTACTGGGGCTGCCCGTGCTGTGGGCCCTGCGGAGCCGCCGGGGCCCCGTAGCCCACGGGCTGGCCGTAGGCGGGACCCCACCCGGGCGCGCCGACCGGGGCGCCCGGGGCTTGCGGCGTCGTCGGTTCGTTCGGCTCGGTCAACCTCGGCTCCCCGCGGGTCGTTCGGATGTGGCGGCGCGCTCGGCGTCGGCGGGGCCATCGTGCCACGCCACGCCGGGTCGCGTGCGGAGCACGGTCCGTGCACACGGTGTCCCCGGGGTGACACGATGGGCTGCATGAAGGGTCGGATCCTGGTGGTCGACGACGACGTCGCCCTCGCCGAGATGATCGGCATCGTCCTGCGTTCGGAGGGCTTCGAGCCCCTGTTCTGCGCCCACGGCGACGAGGCTCTCGAGGCCTTCCGGAGCGGCCAGCCCGACCTCGTGCTGCTCGACCTGATGCTGCCCGGCAAGGACGGGACCGAGATCTGTCGGCTGATCCGCGCCGAGTCCGGCGTCCCGATCGTCATGCTCACGGCGAAGAGCGACACGGTCGACGTCGTCCTCGGCCTCGAGTCGGGCGCCGACGACTACATCTCCAAGCCCTTCAAGCCCAAGGAGCTCATCGCACGCATCCGCACGCGCCTGCGTCGGACGGACGAGCCCACCCCCGAGCACCTCTCGATCGGCGACCTGCAGATCGACGTCACCGGGCACCGCGTCACACGGGCCGGCCGGAACATCCCGCTGACGCCGTTGGAGTTCGACCTGCTGGTGGCGCTGGCCCGCAAGCCGTGGCAGGTCTTCACGCGCGAGGTGCTGCTCGAGCGCGTCTGGGGCTACCGGCACGCCGCCGACACGCGCCTCGTGAACGTCCACGTGCAGCGCCTGCGGTCGAAGATCGAGCACGACCCGGAGCACCCGGAGATCGTCCTGACGGTCCGCGGCGTCGGCTACAAGGCGGGCCCAGGGGCCTCGTGACCGGCGGTCGGCTGCCCGTGCGCCTCGCCCGCGTGCGCGAGCATGCCCGGCGCGCGTGGCGGCTGGCCTCGGGACCGGTCGTGCGGCTGGTCGCCCGATGGCGCAGCTCCCTGCAGATCCGGGTCGTCACGTCCGCGCTGGTCATCGGCATGGTGGCGGTCCTCGGCATGGGGGCCTACCTCTCGGACTGGATCCGGGACGGGCTCTACGAGCAGCGGCGCGAGCAGCTCCTCGAGGAGTCCGCGCGCGGCGCAGCCCAGGCCCAGGCGACGTTCGAGAACTCCACCGCGACCGAGGGCCCGGAGATCGACGCGCTGTTCAGCGAGGTCGTCAAGAGCCTGCAGTCGAGCAGCGGCGGCAGCCGCGACGTCTTCCTGCTGCGAGCACCGGGCGACGTCGCGACCCGGCCGGTCCTGGACCGGTCGACAGCCCCCGAGCTGCGCGCGTTGGTCTCGTCGAGCCTGCGCAAGGCCGTGCGCGCCGACGACAAGCAGTACTCGGTCCCGGTGGGGCTGCCCCGGGCCGACGGTGGCGTCGACCCCGGCCTCGTCGTGGGCTCGACGGTGTACGTGCCGGTCGCCGGCCCCTACGAGCTGTACTTCATGTACTCGCTGGCGCCGGAGCAGGCGACGCTGTCGTTCGTGCAGCGCGTGCTGGGCATCGCCGCCGTCGGGCTCGTCGCGATGCTCGGCGCCATCACGTGGCTGGTCACGCGACAGGCGGTGCAGCCGGTCCGTGCCGCGGCCCGTGTCGCCGAGCGCCTCACGGACGGCCACCTCGCCGAGCGCATGACGGTGCGCGGCAAGGACGAGATGGCGACGCTCGCGCGGTCGTTCAACGAGATGGCCGAGAGCCTGCAGCTGCAGATCCGCCGCATGGAGGAGATGTCGCGGCTGCAGCGTCGCTTCGTGTCCGACGTCTCGCACGAGCTCCGCACGCCGCTGACCACGATCCGGATCGCCGCAGAGGTGCTGCACGAGGCGCGCGGCGCCCTCGACCCGGCAGCGGCCCGCTCCGCGGAGGTCCTCAGCGGCCAGCTCGACCGGTTCGAGGCGCTGCTGGCCGACCTGCTGGAGATGAGCCGCTTCGACGCCGGGGCCGCCATGCTCGACGCCGAGCGGCGGGACGTGCGCGACGTCGTCGTGCGGGCGGTCGACCAGGCGAGCGCGCTCGGCGGACGTCGCGGCGTGTGGCTCGACGTCGAGCTGTCCGACCGCCCGGCGGTCGCCGACATCGACCCGCGCCGCGTGGAGCGGATCCTGCGGAACCTCCTCGTCAACGCCATCGAGCACGCCGAGGGCAGTCCGGTGCAGGTGCGGGTGGGCGCGGACCAGCGGGCGGTGGCAGTCGTCGTCCGCGACCGGGGCATCGGGATGACGCCGGAGGAGGCGGAGCACGTGTTCGACCGCTTCTGGCGCGCCGACCCCGCACGGGCCCGGACGACGGGCGGCACCGGCCTCGGCCTGGCCATCTCGCTGGAGGACGCGCATCTGCACGGTGGCTGGCTCGAGGTGTGGGCGCGGCCCGGCCGCGGCGCGAGCTTCCGTCTCACACTGCCCCGTCGCGCGGGCATCACCCTGGCGCACTCCCCGCTGCCGCTGGTCCCCGACGACCCGGTGGTCCCCGACACGGCCGTCGCGGTGCGCGGTCACGCGGCCGATCCCGCGGCGGTCCCCGACCTCGACAGGCTGGAGGCGTGATGCGCGTCCGAGGGCGTGCAGGGCTGCTCGTGGCCGCCGGGTGCACGGCGGTGCTCGCGCTCGCCGGCTGCATGGGGATGCCGACCTCCGGGCCGGTCCAGGGTGGCGACGTCGTGGTCCCCGAGCCCGAGAACGCGATCCCGATCCCGTCCGGCCCGACCGAGGGTGCAACGCCCGAGGGCATCGTGAACGGTTTCCTCGCGGCTGCCGCGGCCGGCGTGTACGACGACTTCGGGACGGCCAAGTCGTTCCTGACGGCGTCCGCCGCCCAGGAGTGGCGCCCGCAGGCGTCGATGACGCTCTACCTGACCCAGGACCCGGACGTCGACGTCTCGGAGGAGGACCGTTCCGCGTCGGTCACGGTCGAGCCGGTGGCGACCGTGGACGACGCCGGCCGGTACACCGAGGAGGTCGACGGCGCGTCCCTGCAGGTCTCGCTCACGTTGACCCAGGTGGGCGGCGAGTGGCGCATCTCGGGTGTGCCTGACGGCGTCCTGATGAGCCTGAACAGCTTCCAGGGCGCGCACCGGCCGGTGCGGGTCTACTTCGCCAGCGCCGACGGCCGCCAGCTCATCCCCGAGCAGCGGTGGTTCCTGGCCTCGCGCGTCGTCCCGGAGGCCGCGAAGGCGCTGGTCGACGGCCCGTCGCCGTGGTTGCGCGACGGTGTGACGACCGGCGTGCCCGAGGGTGTCCGGCTGCTGTACTCGGGTATCACCCTGGAGGACACGGTGCTGACCGTGGGCCTCGCCTCCGACATCGGCAAGGCGCCCGACGTCGAGCAGCGCAACCTCCTGCAGGCACAGCTCGAGGCCACGATGGCGAGCACCAACACGGGCGTCACGGAGATCAAGGTGACGATCAACGACGCGCCGTGGGAGCCGAGCGGGGTGCCGCAGCTCGTGGTGGATCCGGCGCCGTCCGCGGGCCCGTTCGTCCTCACCCATGACGAGGCGGGCATCGCCGTGCTCGCCGAGGTGTCGGACCGCAAGGTGGTGCCGGTGGCCGACGCCGCCCCGCTGGGTGGCCTGGCGGCGAGCAACCCTGCCATCAGCCAGGACGGGACCGTCCGGGTGCTGCTCGATGCGGGGCGCCGACTGGTGCTGGTGCCCCCGGAGGCGGCGCAGCCGCAGACCCTGGCCGAGGGCACGGGGCTGCTGCCGCCGTCGATCGACCGGTTCGACTGGGTGTGGACGGGCGAGCGGGTCTCGTCGGGCACCCTGATGGCGGTCTCACCCACGGGCGAGCGCGTGGACGTCGCGGCGGCGTGGCTGGCCGACCGGCAGGTCAGGTCCGTCCGCGTCGCCCGCGACGGGGCGCGCGTCGCGATCGCGTACCAGAACGCCGACGGGCGCTCGGTCGTCGAGGTCGCAGCCGTGGTGCGCGATGCGCACGGGCGACCTCAGCGGCTCAGCGACGACCGCCTGGTCGTGGGCGCGTCCCTCTCCGAGGTGACCGAGGTCTCCTGGCTCGACGAGACGAACCTCGCCGTGCTCGGGGCCGGTGGCGCCGGCCCGGCGCAGGGCGCCTACGTGGTGCCGCTCGGGGGGCCGTCGGAGGGCAAGGCGGCGCAGCCCGGCGTCGTGAACATCGCCGCCATGCCGGACCGTCTGTACGTCGCGGACGAGGACGACGTGCTGCGGCGGTTCCAGCTGAGCACCTGGGCCGAGGTCGCCGAGGACGTGCGCGACCCCGTGTTCCCGGGCTGAGGCCGGCCGCTCGGCGCCGGCGCTCGGCACCGGCCGCTCGGCGCCCTGTGGACGACGGCG
Source organism: uncultured Actinomycetota bacterium (assembly GCA_963807045.1). Taxonomy (GTDB): domain Bacteria; phylum Actinomycetota; class Actinomycetes; order Actinomycetales; family Cellulomonadaceae; genus Actinotalea. The sequence continues at coordinate 2,588,046 of CAWDZL010000002.1, forward strand.
GTCCGGCGGCTCGCGTGCGGCAGGCTCGGGCGTATGGCGGTCGGTCGTGCGGGCACCCGAGCGGCGTTCGCCGGGTTCGTCGGTGCCGCCGGCGACGTGGCGCGCGACCTGGCCCGGCTCGTGGTCCCGGTCGAGTGCCCGGGGTGCGGGCGCCCCGACGAGCTGCTGTGCGGCGACTGCGCACGGGCGCTCGACGGCGGCGTGCGCCGCTGCGAGGCCGATGCGCCCCGACTCGACCGGGCCGACGGCTTCCCGCCGCTGCCCGTGTGGTCCGCCGCGCGGTACGCCGGCGCGCTGCGCGGCGTCGTCGTCGCCTGGAAGGACCGCGGGCGGGTGGACCTGAGCGGTGCTCTCGGCCGTGCAGCCCGCCGGACGGGCCGCGCTGCGGGGGCGGACCTTGCTCCGTGGCCGCGGACGCTGGGGCCGCTGCGCGTGGTGGCGGTACCGACCACGGCGGCGGCGCGGCGCAGACGGGGTGCCGACCTGGTGGCCGGGCTCGCGGACGAGGTGGCGGCGGGTCTGCGCGACGCCGGGGTGCCGGCCGCTCGCGTCGCGGCGTTGCGGCGTCGGGCGGCGCGCGACCAGGTGGGCCTCGGTGCGCGGGCGCGGGGCGTCAACGTCGCGGGCGTCCGGGTCGTGATCCCCGCTCGTGGCGCCCTCCACCTGCTCGTGGACGACGTCCTCACGACGGGCGCAACGCTGGCCGCCTGCGCACGGGCCCTGGAGCTGGCCGGTGGAGCCGTGCTGGGCGCCGTCGTCGTCGCGGCCACCCCGCCGCCGGGGGCAGGGAGCGGAGAGATCGAACCGATTCGAGGCGACACGCCGCACGTGGGCGGCGCGGGCGCCCCGGGAGTGCCACGCTAGGCCGGTCCACCCACCTTGGAGGTTCCGATGCGCCCGTTCCCGCCGACGTCGTACACGCCCGACCTGACCATGGCGCACCGGACGGCCGACGCCTACGTCACCGTGCTGGGCCCGGACGGCACGCCGCTCGGGAACACCGACGTCGTCGTCGAGCAGACCCGCCACGCCTTCGCGTTCGGCAACATCGGCTTCGACTTCATCCCCCTCGCCAACGGCGACACCGAGATCTCCCCGGAGGACGTGGAGACCGTCGGGGGTGCGTCGCTGGAGAGCCTCGAGCGTCTGGCCGAGCAGTGGCTGGAGCTCTTCAACACCGCGACGCTGCCGTTCTACTGGGGCCGCTTCGAGCCCGTCGAGGGCCGGCCGCAGACCGAGCGGTTCCTGACCACCGCGCGCTGGTTCGCGGACCGCGGGGTCGCGGTCAAGGGCCACCCGCTGGTCTGGCACACGGTGCAGCCGTCATGGCTGCTCGGTCGCGGGGTCGACGAGGTGGAGCGGCTGCAGCGCGCGCGCATCCGCCGCGATGTCGCGGACTTCGCCGGTCTCGTCGAGACCTGGGACGCGATCAACGAGGTCGTGATCATGCCGGTGTTCGCCAACGGGGACAACGGCATCACGCCGCTCGCCCGGGCCAAAGGCCGCATCCACATGATCCGGATGGCGTTCGAGGAGGCACGCGCGGCCAACCCGAACGTGACGCTGCTGCTCAACGACTTCGACATGTCCACCGCCTACGAGTGCCTCATCGAGGGCGTCCTCGAGGCCGGCGTCGAGATCGACGTCCTCGGCCTGCAGAGCCACATGCACCAGGGCTACTGGGGTGAGGACCGGACGCTGGCGACCCTGGAGCGGTTCTCGCGCTACGGGCTGCCGATCCACTTCACCGAGTCGACGCTCCTCTCGGGGCACGTCATGCCCCCCGAGATCCACGACCTGAACGACTACCAGATCCCCGACTGGCCCAGCACGCCCGACGGGGAAGACCGCCAGGCCGACGAGGTCGTGCGGCACTACCGGACCCTGCTGTCCCACCCGGCCGTGCAGAACATCACGTACTGGGGTCTGTCCGACGACGGGATGTGGCTGGGTGCGCCGGGCGGCCTCGTGCGGCGCGACGGCACGCCCAAGCCCTCGTTCCACGCGCTGAAGGGCATGGTCAAGGGTCAGTGGTGGCTCGAGCCGACGACGCTGCGGACCGACGACGCGGGTCGCGTCGCGGTGCACGGCTGGCTCGGTGACTACCGCGTGACCGCACGCGGCGCGACGTGCGACTTCGCGCTCACCGCGGACGCGGGTGATTTCTCCGTCACGCTGGTCGGATAGTCCCGGCTGCCCCGGTTGGCGGGTGTTACCGGCGTGTGAAACGCCCGGCCGCGGACCTTCCGGGCGCAACGGAACGGGGTTACCGTCGGGGCATGGAGCTGTACCTCGGGTGCAGCCGGGTCGAGTACCCGGCGGACCCCCGGGGCGCGGGCTCCGGCGGGAGGAGGTGGTGCCTGGCATCGCCCCTGTGAGTCGACCAGGTTCCTGCCCGGACGGGCTACCCGTCCCTTCCTCTGGAGGTCAGCCATGGAGATCGTCGTCGTCGGACGCCACACCGAGGTTCCCGAGCGGTTCCGTCGGCACGTCGAGGACAAGCTCGCCAAGGTCGCTCAGCTCGCGCCGCGCGCGCAGCGGATCGACGTCGAGGTCACCCACGAGAAGAACCCGCGGCTGTCCGAGATCTGCGAGCGCGTCGAGCTGACCGTGCTCGGCAAGGGCCCCGTGGTGCGCGCCGAGGCTCGCGCGGACGACCCGTACGCGGCGCTCGACATGGCGACGACCAAGCTCATGGAGCGGCTACGCCGCGCACGTGACCGTCGCAAGGACCATCACAAGCCAACAGTGCTGGCACCCGTCGAGGTCTACGCCGACGAGGGCGTCAGCGTCCCGGCGGACGAGGATCGCGTGACGGAGACCCCGGTCACGACGGCGGACGGCGCCGTGGAGACGACGCTCGGCGACTCGCCGATCGTCATCCGCGAGAAGCTGCACAGTGCGCAGCCGATGACGCTCGACGACGCCCTGTACGAGATGGAGATGGTCGGGCACGACTTCTTCCTCTTCATCGACGCCGAGACGGCGCTGCCGTCGGTGGCGTACCGCCGGCGTGGCTGGAGCTACGGGGTCATCCGGCTCGACACCCCCGTGAACGCACCCTCCGCGCGCGCCGTGTAGGGGCGGGTCCCGCATCGACGACGAAGGGGCGGCCCGTCCGGGCCGCCCCTTCGTCGTCCGTGTCGTCGGGCGCGGGCGGGCGTGTCGGTGGGGGGCGCCAGGATGTCGGGGTGCCGGAAGAGCTGAGCCTGTCGCAGGCCCGTCGAGTCGCGCTCCGCGCCCAGGGACTGGACCGGCGCCGCCGCACCGGTGGTGGCGGGATGCGCGCGCTGCAGCAGGTCGTCGACCGCCTCGGCGTCGTGCAGATCGACTCGGTGAACGTGCTGGCCCGCGCCCATCTCATGCCGACGTTCTCGCGCGTCGGGCCCTACGACGTCGGGCTGCTGGACCGCGCGTCGGGGCGGTCGCCGCGACGGCTCGTGGAGACGTGGGCGCACGAGGCGTCCTACGTCCCGCCGGCGACCTACCCGCTGCTGGGGTGGCGTCGACGCGCGTACCGGGACCAGGCGTGGGGGCTGATCGCGGAGGTGCCGATGCGGCACGCCCCGATCGTGGCCGAGGTGCGCGAGCTGGTGCGCGAGCGCGGCCCGGTGACCGCCCGCGAGGTGCAGGTGGAGTACGAGGCCGAGCACCCGCGCCAGCGTGCCGGGTGGGGGTGGAACTGGACGGTCGCCAAGCGCGTGCTGGAGTACCTGTTCTTCACCGGCGAGATCACGGCCGCGCGCCGCAACCCCGCCTTCGAACGCTGCTACGACCTGACGGAGCGTGTGCTGCCCCCCGAAGTGCTGGCGTGCCCGGAGCCGGCCGACGGCGACGCCGTGCGGGCGTTGGTCGAGATCGGCGCGCGAGCGCACGGGATCGGGACCGCCGAGTGCTTCGGGGACTACTTCCGGGTGAAGCTGCCCGCGTGTGCGGCCGGCGGTCGCCGAGCTGGTGGAGGCCGGTGTGCTTGCGCCGGTGCGGGTGCGGGGTTGGGAGCGGCGGCCGGTCTACCTGCACCGGGATGCGACGCTGCCGCGCCGGGCCGACGGGCGGGCGCTGCTGAGCCCGTTCGACCCCCTCGTGTTCGAGCGGCGGCGCCTGGAGGAGCTGTACGGCCTCCGCTATCGCATCGAGATCTACACGCCGGCCCACCAGCGGGTGCACGGCTACTACGTGCTGCCGTTCCTGCTGGGGGAGCACATGGCCGCGCGCGTCGACCTCAAGGCGGACCGCGCGGCGGGGCGGCTGCTGGTCCAGGCCGCGCACCTCGAGCCCGGTGCGCCCGCAGACACGGTCCTGGAGCTCGCCGACGAGCTGGCGCTCATGGCGGACTGGCTCGGGCTCGACGAGGTCGCGGTCTCGGGGGAGGCGCACGGAGACCTGGTCGCCGAGCTCGGGGCAGCGACGCGCGCGGGCGCGGTCGCGGCGGAGGCGTGAGGCGACCTCACGGCCCGACCCACCCGGGGTCGTGCGCGGTCCATGGCGTGCCCGGTTCGAAGGCGAGCGGGACGTCGGGGACGACGTGGTCCGCCACGTGTTCGACCGCAGCGCGGGTCGTCACGTCCAGGACGCCGACGGGCCACACGGTGAGCCCGGTGCCGTCGACCGTCGGCCCGACCGCGACGGTGTCGATCCGTGCCTCGGTCAGCGCCCGGGCCAGGGCCTCGGCGTCGTCGGCGAGTCCCTGGCCGGCCGTCGTGGCGTCCTCGGTTCCGGCGTGGAGGCGAGCTGGACCGCTCGACGGTGCGGCGGGGGTGCTCGACGGGGCCGCGTAGGAGCTGACGCCCGTTGTGGTCGCGTCCACGACCGCACTGACGTCGTTCGCGACACCGTCCTCCGACAGGGCGGCCGGGGCCGGCGGCGTGACGCTCGCACCCACCCCGCTGCCGACCGCGGCCGCCGCCAGCCCGGTCGCCAGGACGCACGCTCCGACCGCGGCCCGCGCGCGGCGTCGCGCCCCCCTCCGACGTCGGACCTCCCGCCAGACGGCCGCCGGACGCACCGTCACGGCGTCGGGCACCTGCGCCGCCCTGAGGGCCAGCGACCGCTCGAACCCGCTCACCGTGGCCTTCCGTCCGTGCCGTCACCGTTCTCACCGAGCTCCTGCCGCAGCTGCGCGAGACCGCGCGACGCGCTCGACTTCACCGTCCCGACCGCGATGCCGAGCTCGGCGGCCACCTCGCGTTCGGAGAGCCCGAGGAGGTACCGGAGCACGACGACGCGGCGCCGTCGGGGGCTCAGGGTGGCCAGCGCCCGCACCAGCTGGTCGCGTTCGGCACGCTCGCGGGCCCCGTCGGTGACGGCGCCCGCCGGCACCTGGGTCGGGTCGAGAAGAACCTCCCGGCGTCGTCGGCGCCATGTGTCGATGCGCTGGTTGGCGAGGATCCGCCGTGCGTAGACGAGTGGGTCACCGTCGCGGGCGCGAGGCCACGCCTCATAGGTGCGGACGAGGGTCTGCTGCACGAGCTCGTCGGCGCGGTGGACGTCGCCCGTCAGGAAGAGCGCGAGCCGGCCCAGGGCGGGGGCGGCATCATGCATGAACGCGGTGAACTCCGCCTCGTGGTCGGCGACCTCGGAGGTCGGTGAGGCGATGGCCCGCGGTGCGGTGACGCGCGGGCGCGCCACGCCGAATGCCCCGTCAAGGTGCTCCACCACCGTCGTCACACACCTTCCACGCCCCGGCGACCGCGGACGTTCCACCAGCATGGCGCTCGGCTCTGGGCGAACGTGCGACATCCGGCCGTGAGCGGGTGTCTGGACGTCGCGGCGCCTCGCCTACGATGGTCCGTGGTCTGCTCGGTGCCGTGCGCTCGGCCGCGCGGGAGCGGGCTCAGCCCGACGCCACCCGGCGCGGGCCGCCGATGAGCGGGAGCGAACGCGTGCCTAGTGTCCTCGACAGAGTCCTTCGCATCGGTGAGGGTCGTCTCTTGAAGAAGCTCTCCGGCGTCGCGCAGCAGGTGAATGCCCTGGAGGACAGCTTCCAGGTCCTCACCGACGCCGAGCTCCGCGAGGAGACCGACCGGTTCAAGGCCCGTCTGGCCGACGGCGAGAGCCTCGACGACCTGCTGCCCGAGGCGTTCGCCGCCGTGCGGGAGGCCGCCCGGCGCACCCTCGGCCAGCGGCACTTCGACGTCCAGCTCATGGGCGGCGCGGCGCTCCACCTCGGCAACATCGCCGAGATGAAGACCGGTGAGGGCAAGACCCTGGTGGCGACGGCACCGGCGTACCTCAACGCGCTGTCCGGCAAGGGCGTGCACGTCGTCACGGTCAACGACTACCTCGCGAGCTACCAGAGCGACCTCATGGGCCGCGTGTTCCGGTTCCTCGGCCTGACGACGGGTTGCATCATCGTCGGGCAGCGGCCCGAGGAGCGCCGCAAGCAGTACGCGGCCGACATCACCTACGGCACGAACAACGAGTTCGGCTTCGACTACCTGCGCGACAACATGGCTTGGCGCCCGGAGGAGCTCGTCCAGCGGGGTCACAACTTCGCCATCGTCGACGAGGTGGACTCGATCCTCATCGACGAGGCCCGCACCCCGCTCATCATCTCCGGCCCCGCCTCCGGTGACGCGAACAAGTGGTACGCGGAGTTCGCCAAGGTGGTGCAGCGGCTGACCGCGGAGGTCGACTACGAGGTCGACGAGAAGAAGCGCACGATCGGCGTCCTGGAGCCGGGCATCGAGAAGGTCGAGGACTACCTCGGCATCGAGAACCTGTACGAGTCGCTGAACACGCCCCTCATCGGCTTCCTCAACAACGCGATCCGCGCCAAGGAGCTCTTCCACCGCGACAAGGACTACGTGGTCCTGTCGGGTGAGGTGCTGATCGTCGACGAGCACACGGGCCGCATGCTGCCCGGGCGTCGGTACAACGAGGGGATGCACCAGGCCATCGAGGCCAAGGAGGGCGTGCAGATCAAGGCGGAGAACCAGACGCTCGCCACGATCACGCTGCAGAACTACTTCCGGCTCTACGCGAAGCTCTCCGGCATGACCGGTACGGCCGAGACCGAGGCCGCGGAGTTCATGAGCACCTACAAGCTCGGCGTCGTCCCGATCCCGACGAACAAGCCGATGGTCCGCAAGGACCAGGCCGACCTCGTCTACAAGAACGAGGACGCGAAGTTCAAGGCCGTGGTCGAGGACATCGTCGAGCGGCACGCGGCGGGGCAGCCGGTGCTCGTCGGCACCGTCAGCGTGGAGACCTCCGAGAAGTTGTCGCAGATGCTGCGGCGCATGGGTGTCCCGCACGAGGTGCTGAACGCGAAGCAGCACGCGCGTGAGGCGGCGATCGTCGCGCAGGCGGGCCGCAAGGGCGCCGTGACGGTCGCGACCAACATGGCCGGCCGTGGAACTGACATCATGCTGGGCGGCAACGCCGAGTTCATCGCGGTGCAGGCGCTCGCCGAGCGCGGCCTCGACCCGGCCGAGAACGCCGAGGAGTACGAGGCCGCATGGCCCGAGGCGCTCGAAGCGGCGCGGGCGGCGTCGGCGGCGGAGCACGACGAGGTCGTCGAGCTCGGGGGCCTCTACGTCCTCGGCACCGAGCGGCACGAGTCCCGCCGCATCGACAACCAGCTCCGCGGCCGGTCCGGCCGTCAGGGTGACCCGGGCGAGTCCCGCTTCTACCTGTCGATGCAGGACGACCTCATGCGTCTCTTCAACTCCGGCATGGCGGAGTCCCTGATGAACCGCGCGGCGTTCCCGGACGACCTCCCGCTCGAGTCGAAGATCGTCAGCCGCAGCATCCAGAGCGCGCAGTCGCAGGTCGAGGCTCGTAACTTCGAGATCCGCAAGAACGTCCTCAAGTACGACGACGTGATGTCCCGCCAGCGCGAGGTCATCTATACCGAGCGTCGCCGCGTCCTCGAGGGCGAGGACATGCAGGAGCAGATCCAGCACTTCGTGTCGGACGTCGTCTCGGCCTACGTCGAGCAGGCGACGGCCGAGGGGCGCCCGGAGGACTGGGACCTCGAGCAGCTCTGGACGGCTCTGAAGCTCGTCTTCCCCGTCTCGATCACGGCCGACGAGGTCATCGAGGAGGCCGGCGGCTCGACGCGGCTCACGGCCGAGATGCTGACCGAGGAGCTGCGGTCCGACGCCCGCCAGGCGTACGCCGCGCGCGAGGAGCAGCTGGGTGAGGAGAACATGCGCCAGCTGGAGCGGCGCGTCGTGCTCTCGGTGCTCGACCGGAAGTGGCGCGAGCACCTGTACGAGATGGACTACCTCAAGGACGGCATCGGGCTGCGGGCCATGGCCCAGCGCGACCCGCTGATCGAGTACCAGCGTGAGGGCTTCCAGCTGTTCAACGCGATGATGGACGGCATCAAGGAGGACTCGGTCACCTACCTGTACAACCTTGAGGTCAAGCTGGCCGATGGCACCGAGACCGAGGGTGCCGAAGCCGAGGGTGCCGGGCCGGTGGCCGACGCCCACGCACCCGAGGCGTCCGCCGACGGTGCCGGTGAGGCGCCCGCCCCCGCACCGGCCCGGCGCCGATCGGCGAAGGCGGAGCCCCCGGCCCAGGCCGATGGAGCGGCGGCCCGTCCGGCGGCCGCGACGCGGCCCGCGGTCCCGGCACTGATCGCTAAGGGCCTCGACGGCCCGGAGCGCAGGGTCCCGCTGTCGTACTCGGCGCCGTCGGTGGACGGCGACGCCAAGGCCTCGACGGCGTCGGGCTCCGGTGGCGCGGTCGCGGCCGAGAAGGACGGTCAGACGTTCCCCGGAACGGCCCGCAACGCGCCCTGCCCGTGCGGCTCGGGCAAGAAGTACAAGGTCTGCCACGGCAAGAACGACGACTGATCGGTCGTCGGCCGTCGGGTGCCGAGAACGCGGGGTGGTCGTCGACCAACCCCGCGTTCTCGTTCCTCCGGACGGACGCCGTCCTCCGGGCGGCGTCCGTCAGCCGATCTGGAGCACGGTCGCCCGCCACGACCCGCGGTGCACCTCCAGGCGGACCGCCGCCGCGCGCACGCGCTCGCCGTCGTGCACGACGGCGGAGCCCTCGGCGACCGTCGGGCTGATCCGGCAGAGGCGGACGCCGCGGACGACCACCGCGCGAGGGCGGCCCACGGGAGCCGGCCGGGCCGCGCGCGAGAGGGCCTCGTACACGGCGGGGCTCACCCACCGCGCGAGCTGCGCCAGGGGTCGGCTGCTGCGGAGCGCTTCGATAGCAGCGACCACGACGGCGCCGCAGAGTCGATCCGGGTCCGGCAGCGGGGCAGCCGCGGGTTCCGCCGTTCCGAAGCGCCCTGGGATGGCCCACGCCGCCGCGGTCACGGGGGCGAGGAGCGAGCGCACCTCGGGCCGCATCGCGACCTGACCGTGGGGCGGGGCGGCCACGGGCTCCGTGGCCGGCGGCAGCAGCAGGCGGGGGCGGGCCGGGCCGACGGGGGATGTGGTCGCCCGGAGGCGGCGTGACCCGTTGAGGGGGGCGCGGGCGGCGCCGGCCGCGCGGGCCGGTTCGGGTGCGACGGCGACGACGCTCATGACAGCTCCTCGACGGGGACGGTGAGTACCTGACCCGGACGGATCAGATCGGGGTCGGCGCCGACGACGCCGAGGTTGGCCGCGTACAGCCGAGGCCACGCGGCCGCGAGAGCGGCGTCGTCGGCGGTCGGCATCAGACCGGCGGTGATGGACCAGAGGCTGTCGCCCGCGCGGACGACGACGGTGACCGGGGCTGCCGGTGCTGGGGCGGGCGCCGCGGACGGTACGGGGGAGGGTGCCGCGGTCGCGGGGGCCGGTGCTGCGGGGGCCGGTGCCGTGGGGGCCGGTGCCGTGGGGACCACGGGCGAGGACGCCGGCGCGACGGGCTCTCCCGCGCCGGACGCCGTCGGCGTCGGCGAGGCCGACGTGCCCGGCAGCGTCTTGGCGGGTTCCGCCTTCGCTGTCGCGGGCACGGCCGCCGCCCAACCGAGTTCCAGGGGCGGCCGGGACGCGGGTGCAGGGACCGCGGTGTCGCCGTCGGACGCGGCCCCGGACGTCGCACCGTCGGCAGGTGCCGCGGCCGTGTCGCCGTCGGCGGAGACCTCACCGGTCACGTCGTCCCCCTGAGCCAGCGCCCGCTGCGCCTGTACGGCGATCGAGCGGGCCGCCGACTCGTGCGCCGAGGCGGGTGCCGCGACCCCGGCGGCGAGGGCTGCCCCGAGGCCCAGCACCAGGGCTCGGCGCACGACCCCAGGGGTGAGGCGTGCGCCCGCGCGTTCCACGATGTTGAGGGTGCAGCCGACGACTCGGCCTGCCGCGCCCACCGTGGTGAGCAGGCAGCCCATCGCGATGACGAGCAGCGCGGCCGCTCCGACTGCCACGGCGCCGCACGCCACCCAGCCCTGCAGCACGCCTGGCCCGACGGCGGGAGCCGCGGCGGCGAGCTGGGCCGCCGTGCGGGCCAGGAGGGCGGCGCCGCCGACGGTGACGGCCGTGGCGGTCAGGGCGCGCAGGGCCATGCCCGCCGCACGGCGGCCATCGAGTGGCGCAGCCGAAGAACCGTGCGCGGCTCGCTCGCGGCTGCCCTGATGACGACGCATCGTGCTCCCTCGTTGTCGATTGATGCGTTTTGATGATGTCGGATGTCGCACGAGGTGTCCATGAAGCGTCCGGGTTGTGGACAAACCGGACATCCCGAACGCGCGGTAGCCGTACCGTGGCGGCATGCGCTGGGGTGCCCTCTTTGCCGACATGGAGCTGCAGCTCGACGCCTTCGAGCGGCAGGACCGCGATCAGGCGGTGGCCGACCTGACGCGCGCCGAGCGTGCGTCAGTCCTTCTTGCGGACCGGCTCCGGGCCTGCGAGGGGCGCGACGTGCGCCTCGTTCTGCGGGACGGCAGGACGGTCGGGGGAGCGGTGGCCGACGTCGGCCCCGCGTGGCTCCTGATCGCCGAGCACGGCCGGGAGCACCTGGTGCCCTTCTCGGCCGTCGCGACCGTCGCGGGTCTCGGCGTCGCCGCCCCGCCCGAGACCGGCGTCCTGCGGCGCCTGGGGCTCGGGCACGCGCTCCGCGCGGTCGCCCGGGACCGGGCGGTCGTCCGGGTCGTCACGACCGCCGGTGCGACGACGGGCCGGATCGACGCCGTCGGCGCGGACCACGTCGACGTCGCGCTCGTGCACCCGGACTCCGGGCGCCCGACGGGGGAGGCGCGGACGGTGGCGCTCTCAGCTCTGGTGCTGGTGACCGCCGTCTGACACGCCGGCGTCGATGCGCGCCCGCGTCTGGGCGTACATGCGCTCGATGTACGCCTCGAGCTGGTCCACCTCCACGCGCCACTGACCGGCCTTGCCGACGCCGCCGATCTGGATGGCGGGCAGCTCGCCGCTGCGGACGAGCGCATAGGCCTGCTGGCTGGAGATGTTCAGGATCTCCGTCACGTCGGCGAGGGTGAGGAAGCGCGGCGCCATGGCTGCAGTGTGGCATGGCGGAAGACCTCGTCCGCGATGTGCACAACCCAGCGCGAAACGGACAGAACGGGCATGATGGACGCGCTGACGCCACGCCGGCGTCCTTGCGCCGAGGGGGTCCCATGTCCGCACACCCGTCGCTGCTGCCCGCCGGGCCGCCCGCGTCCCGGCTCCGCCGGCCGGGCTGGCGCGACACCCGGTTCCTCCTGGGTCTCGGGCTCGTCGCCGTGTCGGTCGCGCTCGGCGCGACGGCGGTGTCGGCCGCGGCCCGGACCGTGCCCGTCTACGCGGCCTCGGAGGCGCTGGTGCCGGGCGACGTCGTGACGGGGGACGCGCTGGTTGTCCGCGACGTCCGCCTCGCGGAGAGCCAGGGCGTCTACCTGCGCGCGGACCGGCCCCTCCCGGACGGACTCGTGGCCGTCCGGGTGGTCGACGGCGGTGAGCTCGTGCCGGTCGCCGCGGTCGCGCCGGGCGAGGACCTGGGGCTCCGGCCCGTTGCGATCACGCCCGAGGGCGAGCTGTCCGACGAGGTCGTGGCGGGCGCGGCCGTCGATCTCTGGTTCGTGCCGGCAGCAGCGGGCGGGGCGGACGCGGACGACTCAGCCGCGCCGCCGCGGCAGCTGGCGGCCGGCCTCACGGTGGCGGAAGTCGGGAAGCCCGACCGGAAGCTTCGCCGTCGGCGGTGATGTCACGGTGCACGTGCTCGTGCCCGTGGACACGCTGGCCGACGTCCTGGGCGCGTTGGCGGCGGACGGCTCCGTCGCCGTCGTGCCCGTCCCGGGGCCGACGCGGTGAGCACGGCGACGGGCGTCCTGTGCGCGCTGCGGGGCGATGCCGAGGCGGCCGCAGCACGAGGGCTCGACGCCGAGCGCGGTCTCACGGTCACCCGGAGGTGTGCCGACCTGCCGGAGCTGCTGGGCGCCGCCGCTGCGGGGCTCGGCTCGGTGGCCGTCGTCTCGACCGACCTCCCGGGCCTGGACCGTGACGCCGTCTACCACCTCCATGCGTGCGGGGTGTGGGTGCTCGCGGTGCCCTCCGACGAGTGCCCCCCGGGACGGCCCTTCGCGCTCGGCGCGGACGGCTGCGCCACCGACGGCGACCCGGCCGGGACGGTACCCGCCGGGGTGCGGGCGCTGCTCGACCGGGCGGCGCGCGGCGAGCGGCCCGGCGGGACGGCACCGGCGCCGCCGGTGGAGCCCCGTGAGCCGGTCGTCCCCGTCGACGACGGCGGTGAGCCCGGCCGCATCGTGGCCGTCTGGGGTCCGACGGGGGCGCCGGGGCGGACCACCGTCGCGATCAACCTCGCGACGAAGCTCGCGCTCGTCGGGCGGCGGCAGTGGACGACGCTGCTCGTGGATGCCGACACCTACGGTGGGACGGTGGCGCAGGCCCTCGGGCTCCTGGACGAGGCCCCCGGGATCGCGGCCGCGGCCCGCGCGGCCGGCGCGGGCCGCCTTGACGTCGCCGCGCTCGGGGCGCTCGCCCCCGGGCTGGAGAGCGGCCTGCGCGTGCTGACCGGGATGAGCCGGCCGGGCCGCTGGCCCGAAGTTCCTGCGGCAAGCCTCGCGGCCGTCTGGTCGGTCGCGCGCCAGGCAGCGGCGTGGACCGTCGTGGACTGCGGCTTCTGCCTGGAGGAGGACGAGGCGCTCAGCTACGACACCCGCGCACCACGCCGCAACGCGGCGACGCTCTCGGCGCTCGCGGAGGCCGACGTCGTCGTGGTCGTGGGCGCGGGGGATCCGGTGGGCATGCAGCGCCTGGTGCGGGGCCTTGCCGAGCTGTCCGAGGTGGGCATCGACGGGCTGCGCGCCGTCGTCGTCAACCGGGTCAGGGCGTCGGCGAGCGGACCTCATCCGCGGGACGCGGTCCGGGAGGCGCTGCGCCGGTACGCGGGCGTGGAGCCCCGCATCGTCGTGGAGGACCAGCCGTCCTGCGACGGCGCGCTGCTGCGCGCCCGCACCCTGGCCGAGCACGCGCCCTCGTCCCCGGTGCGCCGCGCCGTCGCGGGGCTCGCCGCGGACCTGCTGTCCCTCGCGGTCCCGGCGGGGGCACACTGAGCGCCATGCGGATCTACGTGCCGGCCACGTTCGCCGAGCTTGACCAGCGGCACGGCCTCGCGCCGCGCCTGGTGCACGCCGTCACCCCCGGTCTCCGGGCGGCGCTGCCCGACGAGGACGAGGAGGGCCTCGAGTACGCGGCGCAGCTCCTCGCCGCCGACGACAGCCTCGAGCGGCTGGCCGACTCGGCGGCCGCACGTCGTCGCGTTGTCATCACCGTCGACGTCCCCGAGGCCGTCGTCGAGGCCGTCGACGACGCGCACGCACCTTCCGTCGTCCGCCTCACCACCACGGTGGGCTGGGACGACGTCGCGTGTGCGCACGTGGACGAGGCGGCAGCCGAGCCCGACGTGGTCGCGGCGCTGGACGGGGACGACGACGCCATGGAGCGCCTCGCGGAGCGGGACCTGCTCTGGTATGACGCGAGCGAGCTCGGGCACCTCACGGCCCACTGACGGGCCTGGCGCTCGCGCGTCAGTCGTCGAACGGGTCGAGGAACGCGCGCACCTGGTCGTGCAGGAGGCCGTTCGTGGCGACCGCCGACCCGCCGAACGGCCCGGGCACGCCCTTGACGGAGGTGAACCGGCCGCCCGCCTCGGTGACGATCGGCACCAGCGCGGCCATGTCGTGCAGGGCCAGCTCCGGCTCGCACGCGATGTCGACGGCCCCTTCCGCGACAAGCACGTAGGACCAGAAGTCGCCGTACGCGCGCGTGCGCCACGCCGCCCGCGTCAGGTCGAGGAAGCCGTCCAGGCGCCCGTCGTCCTCCCAGCCGGTCAGGCTCGAGTAGGACAGCGAGGCGTCCTCCAGCTCCGCCACCTGCGACACGTGCAGGCGCGTCGCTTGGGCGAGCGACCGCCCCGTCCACGCGCCCGAGCCCACCGCGGCCCACCAGCGGCGGCCCAGGGCGGGGGCGCTCACGACGCCGAGCACCACGTCATCGCCGTCGACCAGTCCGATGAGCGTGGCCCAGACGGGCACGCCGCGGACGAAGTTCTTGGTGCCGTCGATCGGGTCGACGACCCACTGCCGTGGCCCGTGGCCCGTGGCCGGCAGCTCCTCGCCGATCACCGCGTCGCGGGGCCGCGTGCGGCCCAGCTGCGCCCGGACGATCTCCTCGGCCTGGCGGTCGGCGTCGGTCACGGGGGTGTGGTCCGGCTTGGTCTCCACCTGGAGGTCCTGGGCCCGGAACCGGGCCATGGTCACCGCGTCCACCTGGTCCGCGATCACGTGCGCGAGCCGGAGGTCGTCGTCGTAGCCCATGTCTGCACCGTAGCGCCCGGCGCTCAGTCGGCGCGGACCTCGCCCGCCCGTGGGTCCCCGGCGCGTGCGTCGCCGGCGCGCGCCGCCAGGAGGCGCCGCATCGAGTCGAGCCGGACGGCGCGGCGCTCGGCCTCGGCGCCCACCGCCTCGGCCAGCCACACGTCCAGTGCGCAGTCCCGGGCGTCGGCGGCGTGCGTGCACCCGCGCGGGCACCGCTCCTCCGCGACGTCCGCGAGCTCCTCGAACGCCGCCAGGACCCGCCCGGGCTCGACGTGCGCGAGCCCGAACGACCGCACGCCGGGCGTGTCGATCACCCATCCGTCGCGGGCTGGCAGGCGCAGGGCGACCGCCGACGACGAGGTGTGGCGACCGCGGCCGGTGACCGCGTTCACCCCGCCCGTGGCACGCAACGCGTCGGGAACCAACGCGTTGACGAGCGTGGACTTGCCCACGCCGGAGTGGCCGACGAGCACGCTGACCCGGCCGCTCAGCGCCCGCCGCACCTGGTCCAGCCCATCGATGCCCGCGGCCACGGCGTCGGTCCCACCGCCCTGCCGTGCGGTCACGAGCACGGTCACGCCGAGCGGCTCGTACGCGGCGCGGAGCGGCGCCGGGTCGGCGAGGTCCGCCTTGGTGAGGCACAGCACGACGTCCATCCCGGCGTCGTACGCGGCGACCACGCACCGGTCGATCATCCGGGCGCGCGGCTCGGGGTCCGCCAGCGCGGTGACCACGACGAGCTGGTCCGCGTTCGCGACGATGACGCGCTCGACGGGATCCGTGTCGTCGGCGGTGCGCCGGAGCACGGTCGTCCGCTCGGCGATCCGCACGATCCGGGCGAGGCTGCCCGTGCTGCCTGTGGTGTCGCCCACGACGTCCACCAGGTCTCCGCAGACCACGCGGTCGCGCAGCTGGCGGGCCCGGACCGCGATCACGGCGCGCTCCTCCGGGCGGTCGGGAGCCATCAGGACGGCGTAGCGCCCGCGGTCGACGCCGGTCACGAGCCCACGCACGGCGTCGGCGTGCTCGGGGCGACGTTTGGTGCGCGGCCGCGAGCCGCGGGGGTTGGGGCGGCTCCGGACGCCGTCGGGGTCGACGCGCCGCGTCATGCGCGCGCCAGCATTCCCGTCCACATGCCCACGAAGTCCGGGAGGGTCTTGGCCGTCGTCCCGACGTCGACGACCGACACGTCCGGCACGCGCAGGCCGATGAGCGCGCCCGCGGTCGCCATCCGGTGGTCGTGATAGGTCTGCCAGACGGCGCCACGCAGCTCGCGCGGCGTGATGACCAGCCCGTCGTGCGTCTGTTCGGCCTGCCCCCCGAGTCGTGTGATCTCCGTCGCGAGCGCCGCGAGCCGGTCGGTCTCGTGGCCGCGGATGTGGCCGATGCCGCGCAGCCGCGTGGGGGAGTCGGCGAGTGCGGCGAGCGCCGCGATGGTCGGGGCCAGCTCGCCCGCCTCGTGCAGGTCGACGTCGATCCCGTGCACGGCGCCGGTGCCCGTCACCGCGAGCGCGTCGCCCTCTCGCCGGGCGGAGCCGCCCATCGCGGTGAGCAGGTCGGGCAGCAGCGCGCCCGGCTGCGTTGTGCTCTCGGGCCAGCCGGGGACGCGCACGGTGCCGCCGGCGACGAGCGCGGCGCACAGGAACGGCGCCGCGTTGGACAGGTCCGGCTCGACACGCACGTCCCGGGCCGCCACCACGCCGGGTGGCACCTCCCAGATGTACGGACGCGAGTCGTCGACGACGACACCGGCGTCCCGCAGCACCTGCGTGGTCATCTGGATGTGCGGCAGGCTCGGCAGGCTCGGGCCGATGTGACGTAGCTGCAGCCCCGCCTCGTAACGGGCCCCCGCGAGGAGGAGGCCGGAGACGAACTGCGAGGAGACGCTCGCGTCCACGTCGACGGGTCCGCCGATCATGCGGCGCGGCCCGGTGACGGTGACGGGGAGCGTCCCGCGCCCGCCGTCGTCGATGCGGACGCCCAGGTCCGCGAGCGCGCGGAGCACCGGGCCCATCGGACGCACCCGGGCCTCGGGGTCGCCGTCCAGCAGGACGGGACGTCCGAGCAGCGCCGCGAGCGGCGGCAGGAAGCGCATGACCGTGCCCGCGAGCCCGCAGTCGATCCGGACGGGAGCGGTGTCCGGTGACGGGACGTCCAGCGGGGTCACGGTCCAGTCGGCGCCGTCGCGGTCGATGCGGGCGCCGAGGCTGGTCAGGGCCTGCGCCATGAGCAGGGTGTCACGGGACGCGAGTGCGCCGCGGACGGTACCGACGCCGTCCGCCAGGGCGGCCAGCACGAGGAACCGGTTCGTCAGCGACTTCGACCCCGGGACCTCGACCCGGGCGTGGAGGGGGCCGGCGGCGACGGGCGCGGCCCAGGCCGGTGAGGCGGTCATGCGCCGAGGCTACCGGCGTGGTGCATGTCGGCGTGCGTCGTGCTCAGCCGGTCGCGGCCTGCTCGCGGGAGTGCTGCACGCGCCACGCGACGCTCGGCCGGCCGCCGAGGTCCGCCGCCGCGAGCAGGGCGCCGCCGATCATCCCGAGGTCCCGGACGAGCGGTCGCGCCGTCGCCGACGTGAGGTGGGCCCGGCTGGGCGTATCGCTCGCGGCCACGGGGACGGTGAGGACCGCGAGCGCGAGGGCCGAGAGCCGCGGCGTCTTGCCCAGCGCGAGCATGAGCCCCGCGGCGGCGGTGGCCGCGCCGTGTGCCCTCACGACCGTGCGCAGGACGTCGGGAGGCGGCACCTCCGGCAGGCCCTCTACGCGGGCGTCGAGCCGATGCCAGGCCTCGCGCATGCGCTCGGCGTGCTCCGCTGGACGGCGGACGGCGTCGACCCCCTCGGTGACGAACCAGGCGGCGAGCAGGGGTCGTGCGATGAGGCGGGTGAGCATCGTGATCCTCCCGGGGGTCCTGGCACGACGCTATCCGCTGGCCGCCCGCCGGGCACAGGGGACGGCGCATCTGTGCGACGTCCGCCGGGAATGGCAGGCGTGCCGTCGCGCGTTAACACCAGCATGGGTCTGCTCCTTCTCGACGCGCCGGTCAGCCGACCGACCTCGCCGATCGCGGGTGGGCCGCGCCCGCTAGGCTCGTTCGCGATGAGTGAGGACACCAACCGCGCACCCGCCGAGGACGCCGCCGAGCGGGCCGAGCGATTCGAGCGCGAGGCGCTGGTGTACGTCGACCAGCTCTACTCGGCCGCCCTGCGCATGACCCGCAACCCCGCCGACGCCGAGGACCTCGTCCAGGAGACGATCGTCAAGGCGTTCGCCGCCTTCCATCAGTACCGCCCGGGCACGAACCTCAAGGCCTGGCTGTACCGGATCCTGACGAACACGTTCATCAACTCCTACCGCAAGAAGCAGCGGGAGCCCATCCAGTCGGGCTCGGAGGAGATCGAGGACTGGCAGCTGGCGCGCGCTGCGACGCACACGTCGGCGGGCCTGCGCTCGGCCGAGGCGGAGGCGCTGGACAACCTGCCGGACTCGGACGTGAAGGCGGCCCTGCAGGCGATCGGGGAGGACTTCCGGATCGCCGTCTACCTGGCCGACGTCGAGGGGTTCGCGTACAAGGAGATCGCCGAGATCATGGGGACGCCGATCGGCACGGTGATGTCGCGGCTCCACCGCGGCAGGCACCAGCTGCGGGAGCTGCTCACGGACTACGCGAGGGAGCGTGGTCTCGTGCCGGCCGCCCCCGAGGGAGGGAAACCGTGACGCACGCGGAGGACGACGCCGTCGACTGCTCCGAGGCGCTCGCGCGGCTGTTCGAGTTCATCGACGCCGAGATCGACGACGCCTCGGGCGACAGGATCCGCCGGCACCTTGCGGACTGCGAGCCGTGCCTGGCGGAGTACGACGTCTCCGACCACCTGAAGAAGCTGGTCCGGCGCTCGTGCAGCGATGTCGCGCCGACCGACCTGCACGTGCGGATCCGCGAGCAGCTCACGGTGCTGCGTTCGCAGGTCCAGAACCGCGACTGACGTCGCGCGGGGGCGACAACCCCGCTCAAGTCGGGCCCTCCGGCGGCCGATCACGTCATGGTGACCGAGCAGCCTGAGCCGCAGTCCCCACCGCAGCCCCCACCGCAGTCCCAACCGCAGTCCGTCATTCCCTTGCTGCACGCCCTGGCGAGCAGCAAGGGCTCTGACCTGCACTGCAAGGTGGGCTCTGCGCCGCGCCTGCGTGTCGACGGCCGCCTGCGCCGTCTCCAGGTGCCGGACCTGCACCCCGAGGACACCCAGTTCATGGTCGAGGAGGTGCTCCCTCCCGAGGCCTCGCGCAGCGCTTCGCCGAGACGAATGAGGCGGACTTCGCGTACTCGCTCTCCGGCGTCGGGCGCTTCCGCGTCAACGCGTTCCGCGCGCGGGGCACGTTGGGCCTCGTCTTCCGGCGCGTGTCCATGGGCGCCCAGACGCTCGAGGAGCTGCGGCTGCCGGAGATCCTCGGCGAGCTGTCGCTCGAGCCGCGCGGCCTGGTGCTGGTGACGGGCCCGACGGGCTCGGGCAAGACGACGACGCTCGCGTCGATGGTGGACCTCATCAACACGTACAAGGAGGTCAACGTCGTCACGATCGAGGACCCGATCGAGATCCTGCACAAGGACAAGAAGGCGATCGTCTCCCAGCGTGAGGTGGGCTACGACACGGCTGACTTCACGGTGGCGCTGCGCGCGGCGATGCGGCAGGACCCCGACGTCATCCTGGTCGGCGAGATGCGTGACGTCGAGACGGTCCGGGCGGCGCTCTCGGCGGCCGAGACCGGTCACCTCGTGCTCTCGACCCTGCACACGATCGACGCGCAGGAGACGATCAACCGCATCGTCGACTTCTTCCCGCCGCACGAGCAGAAGCAGATCCGGGGCGCGCTGGCGCAGTCGCTGCGCGGCATCGTGTCCCAGCGGCTCGTGCGTCGGGCGGACGGCCTCGGCCGTGTCGCCGTGGTCGAGGTGCTGGTCAACACCGGTCGCACGGCCGAGACGATCGTCGACCCGTTCACGAACCCGCCGCTGGAGGATCTGATCCGCGAGGGCGAGTACTACAAGATGCAGACTTTCGACCAGCACCTCTTCGAGCTGGTGCGCGACGGCGTCGTGACGTACGAGGACGCCTGCTCGGTGGCGTCCCGCCCGCAGGACCTCACCGTGGAGCTGCGCGGCGCCGGCATCGTGCACTGAGGACCCCCTCGACAGCCCCGCGTCCCCGCCGGGACGCGGGGCTTGCCATGTCCAGGAACGAGATATAACGTGTCTGCAGACGCGATATATCTCGAACTGGAGGCAGCCGTGGATGGTGACAGCTGGGTCGTGGTCGGCCCGCAGATCATCGAGGTGGACGACGTGCGCGCCGTCCGGGTGGCGCTGGTGGGCGGCCGCGCCGACGTCGTCGGGCGGGACGAGCCCGGTGCCCGCATCGAGGTGCACCGCGTGGACGGGCGGCCGCTGGAGGTGTCCCTCGTCGACGGCGAGCTCCGCGTCGGCTACACGTACACGCTCAGCGGCTGGGAGAAGCTTCCTCGAGAAGGTCCGCACCATCTCGGCGCGTGACCGCGCCGACGTGCACATCGCCGTCCACCGCGACGTCGCCGCCCGTCTCGGCACGGTGGAGGCGGAGGGCCTGCTCGCCGACGTCGTCGGCGACGCCCAGGTCGCCACCGTCTCCGGCAGCCTCGTCGCCGACGGGACGCGGGGTTCGATGCGGGTCAACACGGTGTCGGGTGACGTGGTCGTGCGGGACCACACCGGCGACCTCAAGGCCAACGGCGTCTCGGGATCGGTCACGGCGTCGGGCGCGTTCCCGCAGGTGTCCGTCACGACGGTGTCCGGCGCCGTGGCGCTCGACGTCACGACCGCGGCCGGCATCCACGTCCAGACCGTCTCCGGCGACACCACGGTCCGCCTCCCGGAGGACGTGGGCCTCGCCGTCGCCGCACGGAGCGTGTCCGGCAAGGTCGTCGTCGACGGCCAGGCGCGCAGCGGCGGCGGCGCCGTCACCGGGGCAGTGGACGTCGTGAAGGGGGACGGCACGTGCCGCCTCAAGGTGAGTTCCGTCTCCGGGCACCTCACCGTCCTCCGGTCGTCGGCGGGGAGCCACTGATGCCCGTCTTCGCACACGGGCAGCTCCGCCTGTACCTGCTGGCCCTCCTGGAGACGGGGCCCAAGCACGGGTACGAGCTCATCACCGCGCTCTCCGACAAGTTCGGCGGCACGTACCGGCCCAGCCCCGGCACGGTGTACCCGCGCCTTGCGCGGCTCGAGGAGGAGGGACTGGTCACCCGGTCCGACGAGGGTCGCAAGGGTCTGTACGCGCTGACCGACGCCGGGCGCGCCGAGCTCGCCGCGCGCCGCGACGACCTGGCGGCTCTCGAGTCCGACCTCGCCGAGACGGTCCGGGAGCTCGCGGCGCAGGTACGGGCCGAGGTGCGCGGTGCCATGGCCGGCCTGCGGGCGGACCTGGCCGCCGCCGCCCAGGAGGCGCGGGCGGCCGCGGGGCCGGCGCCCGCCGGTCAGGACCGGCGAGCCGCCTCGCGCATGCGGCGGGCCGAGGTGGAGGGCATGCTGCAGCAGTTCCGGGACGAGCTGCGGGCCGAGATCCGGCGTGCCGACGCCGTCGGGGAGGTCTCCCAGCTCACCGTCGACACGGTACGGACCGTCCTGGACTCCGCCCGGACGGCGATCCGCGCGACCCTGGGCGGCCGCTGACGCCGGGGTGGGAGCGTATGTCACCCGGCAGATCGCTAACACCGTGGGGGTACCCGTCCGATCAGGAGGGGAACGGTGCGACCATCCGCGCCGCCCGGGAGAGAAACCATGGCAGACGGCGACGTCCGGCGGTGGGTCGGGGTAGGCCACAGTGCCCAGCCCGACGCGGCCGCTGCGGGCGCGGCGGCCGCCCGCGCCGCGCTGCGCGGGACGGACCCGCGCCTCGTCGTCGTGCTCGCGGCGATCACCTACGACCTGCCGGCTCTCCTCGCGGGCGTGCGCTCGGTGACCGGCACCACCCCCCTCGTCGGGTGTTCGACGCACGGGGAGATCTGGGCCGGCGGGCCGTCCGACGGGACCGTTCTGGTCGCCGTCCTCGGCGGCCCGGGGTTCACCGCGCAGGTGGCGTCCGTGGAGGACGTCGCCGGGCGCCAACGCGAGTCCGGGGCGACCCTCGCCCGCAGGGTGCGCGACGCCGCCCGGGCGCCCGGCCACCACGTCCTCATGCTCTTCACCGACAGCCTCCTGCGGGACCAGGAGGAGATCCTCCGCGGCGTCTACGAGGTGCTCGGCGCCGGGGTGCCCGTCTTCGGCGGGGCGGCCGCCGACCGGTGGGCGATGGACCGCACCTTCCAGCTCCACGACGGTCGGGTGCTGTGGGGCGCGGTCGCCGGCGTCCTGCTCACCTCGGACGGTCCCCTCTCCATCGCCTCCGGGCACGGCTGGCTCCCGGTCGGCGCGCCGATGGTCGTGACCCGGTGCGAGGGAGGTCGCGTCTACACCCTCGACGACGAGCCGGCTCTCGACGTGTACCTTCGCCGCGTGGGGGCGCCGCCGGAGACGTACACCGATCCTGCCCGGTTCCGGGCTTTTGCCCTGACACGCCCGATCGGCATCGAGCGGCGTAGCGGGGCCGAGGTGCGCAACCTCGCCACCGAGACCGACATCGCGGGCCGCACGATCGGGGGCGGCGGCTCGATCCCTCAGGGCGGCCTCGCCTGGGTGATGGCCGGCGACGAGGAGTCGATCCTCGCGGCTGTGACGGACACGTGCGAACGTGCCGTCGCCGGGCTCGGCGGCGCTCGCCCGCTCGCACTCCTGCCCTTCAGCTGCTCCGCGCTGCGCAAGGTGCTCGGTCCCCAGGGCATCCGCCAGGAGAGTGCCCGCATCGCCGAGGCCGCAGGCGGGGCACCCTTCGCGGGCTTCCACACGTGCGGCGAGATCGCGCGCACCCGGGGCATCGACGGCTTCCACAACCAGACGCTCGTCGTCCTGGCGCTGGGGTGAGGCTGCCATGACGGTGTCGGCGGACACCCTGTCCACCCAGCTCCTCGTGCAGTTCCTTACCGCGGTGTCGAGCTGTGCGGACGAGGCTGCGGCCATCCAGGTGGCGGCGGAGCGCACCGCGGCGGTGTTCGAGGCCGAGGTCGGCGCGGTCGTGATGGGCAACGTGGTCGCGGCGGTCGGCTTCCCGGAGGACCGGCTGGCGGCGGCCGAGCTGCTCGCGGTCGCTCGGGGTGCGTCGCGGGACGTGGACGTCCCCGGCGTCGGAGTCTGCCCCGCCATGGCGGCCCCGCTGCGCGAACCGGGCGACGGCAACCTCGTCGTCGCGCGCTCCGGCGGTGCGTTCACACCAGCCGAGGTGCACCTGCTGCGCGGCATGGCGCGGGCCTTCCACGCCAGCCTCCTCTCGCTGCGCACCCTGGACCGCGAGCGCGCCATGCGTGCCCAGTCGGAGGAGCAGGTCACCGAGAACGCCCGTCTCCTGGAGTCCCTGCGGGTGCGGCACCAGCTGCTCGAGCACCTCGTCCGCGTGCAGCGCGCCATCACGCGCCGCGCGCCGCTGGAGGAGGTCCTCGGGAACATCGTCGACGGCGCGCGCAGCCTGCTGGGTGACGACGTCGCGGCGATCTGCCTGGTCGACCGTGCCGAGCCGACGCGATTCGTGCACGTGACCTCGCGCGGCATGCCGGCCGACGCCGAGGCCGCGCTGCGGCGGTCCCGCCCGACGGCGACGGACCCCGCGTGGGCCGCCATCACCACCGACCGCGTCGTCCTCGCCCGTGGGCCCGTCCTGCGCGGGCCCGACCCGGAGGCGTGGCCGGAGCGTCGTCGACCGCGCGCAGCCCTCGCGGCGCCCGTGCACGAGGGTGGGCGGGCCGCCGGCACGCTCGTCGTGGCGTCCTCGGACGGGCAGCGCGAGTACGGCACGGAGGAGCGTGCGGTCCTCGAGGCGTTCGCGGAGCAGGTCAGCCTCGCCCTCACCGACGCCCTGACGCTCGCCGAGATGCACCGGGCGAACCACGACCCGGTGACCGGGCTCGCCACCCGACGCCTGTTCATGCAGCGCCTGGACGAGGCGCTCGCGGGCTCGGACGAGTCGATGCTCGCGGTGCTCTTCATCGACCTGGACCGCTTCAAGATGGTCAACGACACGCTCGGTCACGCCGCGGGCGACCAGCTCCTGTTCGAGGTCGGCAGCCGGATCCGCGCCTGTCTGCGGAGCGGCGACTTCGCGGCACGCCTCGGCGGCGACGAGTTCGGCGTGCTCGTCGAGTCCGTCGAGAGCCTCGAGATGGTCGTCGCCATGGCCGAGCGGATCGGGGCGGACCTGCGCCTGCCCGCGTTCGTCGAGGGCCGGCAGGTGTTCGTCGATGCCAGCGTCGGGATCGTGACGGCCGTCCCCGGCTCGATCGACGGCGAGGCGCTCGTGCGCGATGCGGACGTCGCCATGTACGAGGCCAAGCAGACCGGCGCCGGCCGGTGCGTCGTCTTCGACCAGGCCATGCGGGACCGGGTCGAGCACCGGGTCTCGCTCGAGGGTGACCTGCGCCACGCGCTCGCCCTCGGGGAGTTCTTCCTCCAGTACCAGCCGATGGTGGACCTGACCACGGGTGACGTCGTCGGGCTCGAGGCGTTGCTGCGCTGGTCGCGGCGGGGCGCCGAGCTGGTGCCGCCGCTGGCGTTCATCCCGGTGGCGGAGGAGACGGGCGTGATCCTGCCGCTGGGGGAGTGGGTGCTGCGCGAGGCGTGCCGGCAGGCGAAGGCGTGGCACGACGAGCTCGACGAGCGGCCCGTGGTCACGGTCAACCTCTCGGGGCGGCAGATCCAGGAGCCGGGCCTGGCCGACCAGGTCGCGAGCGCGCTCGCCGACACGGGGCTGCCGGCCGACTGCCTCATCCTCGAGATCACCGAGTCCGTCCTCATGCAGGACCGGGTCGCCGCCGTCGCGCGCCTCACCGAGCTGAAGGCGCTCGGCGTCGGGCTCGCCGTCGACGACTTCGGGACGGGCTACTCCTCGCTCACCTACCTGCGCTCGTTCCCGGTGGACATCCTCAAGATCGCCAAGCCATTCCTCGACGACATCGCGGTGGAGCCTGAGGCCGCCCGCCTTGCGCGGGCGATCGTCGAGCTCGGGCGCACCCTGCACCTTGCGACCGTGGCCGAGGGCATCGAGACCGCGGAGCAGTGGGCCGTCATGCGCGACGCGGGGTGCCACCTCGGCCAGGGGTTCCACTTCGCGCGGCCGCTCGACCCCGACGCCGCCGGGGCGCTGCTGCGCCGTGGTCGCGGGGCGCTGCTGGGCTGAGTCAGGCGGCGTCGTCGGGCAGGCCGAGCCAGCGCTGCCAGCCGCTGTGCAGCACCAGCCACGCGATGAGGCCGTAGCCGGCCTGACCGGGCGCGACGCCGTCGCCTGCGGTGAGGTCCGCCTGCCACTGCTCGTGCCGGGCGAGGGGGGTGTACGTCTCGACGTAGGGCACGCGGCGCCGCTGGGTGACGTCCGCGAAGGCGGCCGAGAGCTCCGCCTGACGCTCAGGGTCGTCGTGCAGGGTGGGCGGCGGCCCGACCACGAACGCCGACAGGTGCCGGCGTTCGGCCTCGTCGAGGACGTTGGCCAGGTTGAGCCGGCTCCGCGCCAGCGACGTCCCTGCGGCCAGGTCCGCCCGGCCGAGCCCGACGACGAGGTGCGTGCCGCCGTCCGGGGCGCCGTCGAGGCGGCGGTCGACCTCCTCGACCCACCGCGTGGCGAGGCCACCGGTCGTCTCGCCGGGCACGGCCAGCGTCATGACCAGAGGGGCGGGTTCGAGGGCCGTGCGGGCGACCACCCGGCCGACCCACCCGAGGGCCTTGGGGTCGCCGACCCCGGCCACCAGCTCGTCACCGATCACGCAGATGCGCCGCGCCTGCTCCACGTACCCTCCGTTCGTCCGGGCAAGTGTCGCCGACGTCGTGGCGTCGCTCGGGGAGCGACGCGCGTCAGCGGGCGAACGCCCGCTCGACGAGGGCCTCCTGCTCGGCCAGGTGAGTCTTCGCCGACCCGGTCGCCGGTGACGCGGCGATCGTCCGGGAGACGACCCGGAGCGGCCGGCCGAGCGAGGCGCCGAGCCGCGTCGTGAGGAACGTCCACGCGCCCTGGTTCTCCGGCTCCTCCTGGACCCAGACGAGCTCCGCGCCGTCGTAGGGGGCGACTGCCTGGCGCAGCGCCGCGGTCTCGAGGGGGTAGAGCTGCTCGACGCGGACGATCGCCGTCGCGGCGTCGCCGGTCTTCGCGCGGTGCGCCAGCAGGTCGTAGTAGACCTTGCCCGCGCACAGCAGGACGCGGTCGACGGGTGCGTCCGCGGGCAGGTGCGCCTCCGCGATGACCGGCCGGAACTCGTTGGTGGTGAAGTCCTCCGCCGGCGACGCGGCGGCCTTGAGGCGCAGCATCGACTTGGGCGTGGCGACCACGAGCGGGCGGCGGGGGCGCTGGTACGCCTGCCGCCGCAGCAGGTGGAAGTACGACGCCGGGGTCGTCGGCACCGCGACCGTCATGTTGTCCTCCGCGCACATCTGGAGGTAGCGCTCGATGCGGGCGGAGGAGTGGTCGGGCCCCTGGCCCTCGAAGCCGTGGGGGAGCAGGAGGACGACGGACGAGCGCTGGCCCCACTTCTGCTGCGCGGACGAGACGAACTCGTCGACGATCGTCTGCGCGCCGTTGGCGAAGTCCCCGAACTGCGCCTCCCACAGCACGAGCGCGTCCGGGCGCTCGACGGAGTACCCGTACTCGAAGCCCATCGCGGCGAACTCGGAGAGCGAGGAGTCGTAGACCCAGAACTTCGCCTGGTCGCTGGACAGGTAGGCGAGCGGGGTCCACTCGGCGCCCGTGTCGCGGTCGTGCAGGACGGCGTGGCGCTGCACGAAGGTGCCGCGCCGCGAGTCCTGCCCGGCGAGACGCACGGGGGTGCCTTCGAGGAGCAACGAGCCGAACGCCAGGATCTCGCCGTAGCCCCAGTCGATCCCGCCGGACCGAGACATCTCCTCGCGCTTGGCCAGCAGGGCCTCGAGCTTGGGGTGCACGGTGAAACCGGCCGGTGGGCGGACGTGAGCGCGCCCGATGCGGTGGAGGACCTCCGGGTGCACCGCGGTGCGCCACCCGATGATGGTCCCGGCGTCCTCCAGCTGCGACTCGGGCTTCTCCAGTCCGGCCACGGGCTCGCTGGCCGGGACGGGTGGCGCGGTGCGCGCCTCCTTCGTCTCCCGGAACACGCGCTCGAGCTGGGTCTGGTAGTCCTGCAGCGCCTGGGACGCCTCCTCGACGGAGATGTCGCCGCGGCTGACGAGGGACTCGGTGTAGAGCTTGCGGACGCTCCGCTTGGCCTCGATGAGGTTGTACATCAGCGGCTGCGTCATCGACGGGTCGTCACCCTCGTTGTGCCCGCGCCGGCGGTAGCAGACCATGTCCACGATCACGTCGCGGTCGAACTGCTCCCGGAACTCCAGCGCCAGCTCGGCGACGCGGACACACGCCTCGGGGTCGTCGCCGTTGACGTGGAAGATCGGCGCCTGGAGCCCCTTCGCGACGTCCGTGCAGTAGTACGTCGACCGCGACGACGACGGGCCCGTGGTGAAGCCGACCTGGTTGTTGACGATCACGTGGATGGTGCCGCCGGTGCGGTACCCGCGCAGCTGGGCGAGGTTGAGCGTCTCGGTGACAACGCCTTGGCCCGCGAACGCCGCGTCGCCGTGGATGAGGATGGGCAGCACGGAGAAGCCGTCGCCGCCGAGGTCGATGCGGTCCTGCTTGGCGCGCACGATGCCCTCGAGCACCGGGTCCACAGCCTCGAGGTGGGAGGGGTTCGCGGCGAGGTAGACCCTGGTCTGCGCCCCGGACTCCGCCGTGAAGACGCCTTCGGTGCCGAGGTGGTACTTGACGTCGCCCGAGCCCTGGACGCTGCGCGGGTCCTGGTTGCCCTCGAACTCGGCGAAGACCTGCGCGTAGCTCTTGCCGGCGAGGTTCGTCAGCACGTTGAGGCGCCCGCGGTGCGACATGCCGATGCAGACCTCGTCGAGGCCGCCCTCGGCGGCGCGCGACAGCACAGCGTCGAGCAGCGGGATCAGGGACTCACCGCCCTCGAGCGAGAACCGCTTCTGCCCGACGAACTTCGTCTGCAGGAAGGTCTCGAACGCCTCCGCGGCGTTGAGCCGGCGCAGGATGCGGAGCTGGTCCTCGCGCGGCGTGCGCGCGTAGCCCGACTCGAGCCGCTCCTGGAGCCAGCGGCGCTGCCGTGGGTCCTGCAGGTGCATGTACTCGGCGCCGACCGTCCGACAGTACGAGTCGCGCAGCAGGCCGAGGATCTCGCGCAGCGTGGCGCGCGGCTTCCCGGTGAAGCCTGCGGTGGGGAAGGGCCGGTCCAGGTCCCACAGTGTGAGGCCGTGGCTGCCGATGTCGAGGTCGGGGTGCTTGCGCTGACGGTAGGCCAGCGGGTCGGTCTCGGCCATGAGATGGCCGCGGGACCGGTAGGCGTGGATGAGCTCGGCGATGCGCGCGGGCTTGGCCAACTCGGTGTCGGCGTCGACCGTGTTGTCCCGCACCCAGCGGACGGGCTCGTAGGGCACCCGGATCGCCGTGAAGACGCGGTCGTAGAAGCCGCCTTCGCCGAGCAGCTTGGCGCCGATGATCCGCAGGAAGTCCCCGGACTGCGCGCCCTGGATGATCCGGTGGTCGTAGGTCGAGGTCAGGGTGAGCACCTTGGACACGCCCATCCGTGCGAGCTGCTCCTCCGACGCCCCCTGGAACTCCGCGGGGTAGTCCATGGCGCCGACGCCGACTATCGTGCCCTGGCCGGCCATCAGCCTGGGCACGGAGTGCACCGTGCCGATCGTGCCGGGGTTGGTCAGGCTGATCGTCGTGCCGGCGAAGTCGTCGGGCGTGAGGCGGTTGGCGCGGGCGCGCCGGACGACGTCCTCGTACGCGGCGACGAACTGGCCGAAGTCCATGGCGTCGGCGTTCTTGATGCTCGGCACGAGCAGCTGCCGCGAGCCGTCGGGGCGCGCGAGGTCGATCGCCAGGCCGAGGTTGACGGCGCGGTGCTGGACGACGGCGGGCTTGCCGTCCTCCTCGGTGTACGAGGCGTTCATCACCGGCATCTCGGCGAGGGCCTCGACGAGCGCGTACCCGATGAGGTGCGTGAAGGAGACCTTGCCGCCGCGGCCCCGGGCGAGGTGGTTGTTGATGACGATGCGGTTGTCCACCATCAGCTTCGCGGGGACCGCGCGCACGGAGGTCGCCGTGGGCACCTCGAGGCTGGCGGTCATGTTCGCGACGACGCGGGCGGCCGGTCCGCGCAGGCGCTCCACGACCGGGCCGGTGGCCGCCTGGGGCCACTGGACGCGGGACGGCAGCGTCTCGGCGTAGGGCGCGGTGGTGGGCTGGGCCGCGGCCTCGGGTGCTCCGGCGAGGCCGGGCTCGCGCGGCGTCGTGGGTGTTGCCTGGGCGGGGGAGCGCAGCGCCTGGGGGTGCGGCGCGGGACGCTCAGCGGGCGAGCTGGGTGCGGTGCCCGGTGTGCCGGTGCCCTCGTCGCGGTTGTCGACGGGGGCGTTCTCCACGAGCGTGCTCTCGACGGGCGCGGCCCCGACGGATGCTGCCTCGACGGGTGCGTTCTCGACGGGCGCGGCGTCGACCCGCGCGCCGGTCCCGTTGGTCGGCCGGGCGCCGTCGTCGGGGGGGCGGCTGAGCGTCGCGGTGCGTCCCGGGCCGGCGGCGAGCGCCTCGGACCGGGGGCGGTAGTCCGCGAAGAAGTCCCACCAGGCGGGATCGACCGAGTCCTTGTCCGCGAGGTACTGCTCGTAGAGCTCGTCCACCAACCACTGGTTGGCGCCGAAGGACGAGCGCAGTGCGTCGCGGTCTGCCTTGTGGGACAAGGGCGCCTCTGCCTTCCACGGACCTTCGACCGTTGTCACGGTCGCGCTTGTGTGTTTCCACACTAGGCCACGCGAGGCCCTGGGGCGCCTTGCATCCCTGCAGGTGGGCGCCCTTTCGGACGCTCGGCGACCCGATGGTGCGGGGCGCCCCATGGGCTCGTCAAGAAACGCGCCCGACCGGGTCAATCCCCGGTCAGGGTGCCCAGGTGATGTCGCGCCGGAACGTCGTGAATCGACCGATCGCCGTCAGGCCGACGCCGTAGGCGAGTAGGACGAGAAAGCCCTGCCAGCGGTCGAGAAGAAAGACCTCGCCGTAGTTCGCGTACAGCGAGGAGCCCACGAGGGCGTCGGCGGCCGCGCCGGGGAAGAACTTCGCCGCCCCTCTCAGGGCGTCGACCGAGTTGAACAACATGCGCAGCAGCGGCTCGGCGAGCTGGTTGTACGCGAGGATCACGACGATCGAGGCGACCTGGTTCTTCAGTACCGTCCCGAACCCGACGCCGAGGAGCGTCCAGAGCACCAGTGCGACCACGGAGCTGCCGAGGCCCATCAGGACGTCCTGGTCGGAGAGGAAAGTCTCCGAGCCGCGGATGGCGAACATGCCGGCCGCGCCGGCGACAGTGGCGAGCGTACCGATGACCCCGAAGAACGCGCCGAGCGGGACGGCACCGAGCAACTTGGCGCCCAGCACGACGCCGCGTCGCGGCTCCGCGAGGAACGTCGGCGTGATCGTCTGGTGGCGGAACTCCCCCGTCACGGCCATCGCGCCGACGATCACGGGGAAGACGTATCCGAAACCTGCGGCGATCGAGTACACGGACAGGGCGATGTCAGCGTCGTCCATCCCGAGGATCGCCGGAGGTTCCATGCCCCCTTCGCTCACCGGGACGGTCGCGGCGTATGCCACCGCGGCCGCCATGCCGACCATGAGCACCGCCATCGTGACCAGCAGCACCCACCACATCCGGGTCGTGAAGAACTTGCGGTACTCGGAGACGAGCGCGGCCCTCATGCCGCCACCTCCTCGTGCCCGGCGCGGGGACTCCCGGTGAGCCGCAGGAAGATCTCCTCCAGGCCGACGTCCAGGCTGGTCAGCTCGTGCAGCTCGACGCCCTCGGCGAACGCCCGTGCGCCGATCGCGGCGGCGTCGACGTCCCGCACGAGGTAGGTGCCGGGCCGTTCGTCGAGCGGTGCCACCTTGCCGGGTGCGACGGTGTCGAGCACGGTGCGCAGGCGGTCGGCGTCGGGGGAGGCGACGCGCACCTCGCGCGTGACGAGCCCGGCCAGCTCGGCCAGCGGCGAGGAGTGCACCAGGCGCCCCTTGGCGATGATCACGACGTCGTCGACGGTCTGCTCGACCTCGGACAGCACGTGGCTGGAGACGAGCACGGTGCGTCCCTCGGCGGCGAGGTAGCGCAGCAGCTGGCGCAGCCACGCGATGCCCTCGGGGTCAAGGCCGTTCGCCGGCTCGTCGAGCAGGAGCACCTGGGGGTCGCCGAGGAGCGTGGTGGCCAGGCCGAGTCGCTGGCGCATGCCGAGCGAGAAGCCGCCCGCGCGCCGGTTGGCGGCGTCGGCGAGCCCGACCAGCTCGAGCACCTCGTCGCAGCGGGCGGCGGGGACGCCGACCTGCGGTGCGTAGACGCGCAGGTGGTCGCGCGCGGTGCGGCCGGGGTGGAAGCTCGAGGCCTCCAGCGCGGCGCCGACGACGCGTCCTGGCTGGGGCAGCTCGGCGTAGCGCCGGCCGTCGACCGTCGCGCTGCCGGAGGTCGGCTCGACGAGGCCGAGGAGAAGCTCGCAGGGTGGTCGTCTTGCCGGCGCCGTTGGGGCCGAGGAATCCGGTCACCCGGCCGGGGCCGACCTCGAAGCTCAGGTCGTCGACGGCCTGCACGGCACCGAAGCGCTTGGAGAGGTGCTCGACGCGGATGCGCCCCTCGTGTCCTGTCTCTCGACTCATGCTTCCACCCTAGTTGTTCCACAACAACTATAACAAGTCATGCTGGCCCTCAGGCGGCGTCACGCACCGCCGGGAGCCGTACGCGCATCGTGCACCCGGCGGGCGTGTCCGCGACCTCCACCGTGCCACCGTGCAGCTCCGCCGCCCAGCGGACGATCGCCAGGCCGAGGCCCGTGCCACCCGTGCTCTGCCGGCCGGGCTGCCCTGGGGCGTTGCCGCGGGTGAAGCGCTGGAAGACCCGCTCGCGGTCGGCGGGCGCGATGCCCGGGCCCTGGTCCACCACGTCGAGCACGACGGCGGCGCCGTGCCGCCGGCCCTGGAGGTGCACCTCGGCGCCGACGGGGGAGTGCCGCACCGCGTTCGCGAGCAGGTTCGCCACCACCTGGTGCAGCCGCTCGGCGTCGGCCGGCACCACGAGCGCGTCGTCGGCGTCGACCACGAGGGACAGGCCCTTGGCGTCGGCGAGCGGCCGCGCCGCCGCGGCCGCCTCCTCCAGGAAGTGGCGCACCGGCACGTCCGCGATGTCGAGCCCGACGGCGCCCGCCTCGATGCGGGACAGGTCCAGCAGGTAGGCGACGAGGCGGCCCAGGCGCTCGATCTGGTCGAGCGCCGCCTGGAGCGCCTCGGCGTCGGGCGCGACCACGCCGTCGACCATGTTCTCCAGCTGCGCCTGCAGCGCGGCGACCGGAGTGCGCAGCTCGTGGGAGACGTTGGCCACCATCTCGCGGCGCAGCGTCTCCACCTCCGCCAGGTCCTGCGCCATCGTGTTGAACGCCTCGGCGAGCTGACCCACCTCGTCCCGGCTCGTCGCGCGCACCCGGCGTGAGTAGTCGCCCGAGGCCATGGCGACGGCCGCGGTGCGCATCTCCCGCAGCGGCGCCGTCATCCCGTGCGCGATCACCTGCACGGCCAGCACCGAGACGACGATCGCGAGCGGCAGCGTGCGCGTCGGCCCGAGGTGGTTGCGCAGGCCGAGCCACGTGATGAACGCGGCGAGCGACACGGTCGCCGTGACGAGGACGCCCAGCTTGATCTTGATCGAGGAGAAGCGGTCGAGCGGCC
Source organism: uncultured Actinomycetota bacterium (assembly GCA_963807045.1). GTDB lineage: Bacteria > Actinomycetota > Actinomycetes > Actinomycetales > Cellulomonadaceae > Actinotalea. The sequence continues at coordinate 2,620,664 of CAWDZL010000002.1, forward strand.
GCACGTCGGGCAGCCGGCCACGGCCGTGCCGCGGTGCGCTCATTCCTCGGCCGGCTCGAAGGCGTACCCGACGCCGTGCACGGTGCGGATGAGGTCGGGGCCGAGCTTGCGCCGCAGCGCCTTGACGTGGGAGTCCACCGTGCGGGTGCCGCTCGCGTCGATCCAGTCCCAGACCTCCGCGAGCAGCCGCTCGCGCGTGAGGACGGTGCGCGGGCTGGACGCGAGGGTGACCAGGAGATCGAACTCCGTCGGCGTGAGGTGCACCGGCACGCCGTCGCGCGAGACGCGCCGCTGCGCGCGGTCGATCACCACGTCGCCCGCGGCGATCGCCGTCGACTGGTCGGACAGCTGGGCCGCGCGCTCGACCCGTCGCAGCAGGGCCTTGGAGCGCGCGAGGAGCTCGCGCATGGAGAACGGCTTGGTCATGTAGTCGTCGGCGCCGACGCCGAGCCCGACGAGCATGTCCGTCTCGTCGTCGCGCGCCGTGAGCATGAGCACCGGCACCGGGCGGTCCGCCTGGATGCGGCGGCACACCTCGAGCCCGTCCATGCCCGGGAGCATCACGTCGAGCACGACCAGGTCGGGATGGTTCTCGGCTGCCGAGCGCACGCCCGTCGGACCGTCGTGCGCGACGTCGACCTTCCAGCCCTCGGCCGCCATCCGGTGGGCGATCGCCGTCGCGATGGCCGGCTCGTCCTCGACGACGAGGACGCGGACGCCCTCCGGCCCGGCTCCGCCCGGGGAGCTCTTGGTCATCATGGCCCCAAGCGTCGCACAGCCCTGGGTTATGCTCGCCGCATCATGGCCAGCTCACCTCGGTGCCGGTGCGGGCCTCGTCCTGGGTGGTCCGGGGTGACGTGCTGAACGAGTGGCTCCTCGTCGGGCTCGGCGTGCTGCTCACCGCCGGGACGGCGGTGTTCGTCGCGGCGGAGTTCGCGCTCGTGACTCTCGACCCCGGCCTCGTCGACCGGGAGACGAGCTCCAAGGACCGGCGCGGCGTCTCCGTCCGCAAGGCCCTCCACCAGCTCTCCACGCAGCTGTCGGGCGCCCAGGTGGGCATCACCCTGACCACGATCCTGCTGGGCTACACCGCGCAGCCGGCGCTCGCGGACCTGCTCACCCACGCGCTCGGCGGGCTCTGGGGTGGGGCGGCCGCCGCCGGGGTCGCGACGACCATGGCGATGATCCTGGTGAACGCCTTCTCGATGGTCTTCGGCGAGCTCGTGCCGAAGAACGCCGCGCTCGCCGATCCGTGGGCGACGGCGCGGCTCGTCGCGCCGCTGCAGCGCGGGTTCACGGCGGGTCTGCGGCCCTTGATCGCCCTGCTCAACGACAGCGCCAACGGGCTGCTGCGCAGGCTCGGCGTCGAGCCGCGCGAGGAGCTCTCGGGCGGCCGGTCGCCCCAGGAGCTCGTGGCGTTGGTGCGCCGGTCGGCCGAGGTGGGCACGCTCGACGCCGGGACCGCGACGCTCCTCGCGAACTCGATCGAGCTGGACACGCTGACCGCGGTGGACGTCATGACGGACCGCACGCGGCTCGTCGTCGTGCGCCGCGAGGACACCGCCGCCGACGTCGTCGCGCTCGCACGCACCACGGGTCACTCGCGCTTTCCGGTGATCGGGGAGAGCCACGACGACGTCGTGGGGCTGGTGCACCTGCGTCGCGCCGTCGCGGTGCCGTACGAGCGCCGGGCCGAGGTGCCCGCGGCGGCGCTCATGGATCCTGCGCCCCGTGTCCCCGAGACGGTGACGCTCGGACCGCTGCTCGTCGAGCTGCGCGACTACGGCCTGCAGATGGCGGTCGTCGTCGACGAGTACGGCGGCACGTCCGGTGCGGTGACCCTGGAGGACGTGGTCGAGGAGCTGGTCGGTGACGTGGCGGACGAGCACGACCCGCGGCGCGCCGGGGTGCGGCGGGTCGGCGCGGGCGTGTGGAGCGTCCCCGGCCTGCTGCGGCCGGACGAGCTGCAGGAGCAGACGGGCGTGCAGGTGCCCGAGGAAGGCGCGTACGAGACCCTCGGTGGCCTCGTCATGGCCCGGCTCGGCCGCGTCCCGGAGGTCGGCGACCTGGTCGAGGTCGACAACGTCGAGCTGCGCGTCGAGGCGATGGACGGTCGGCGGGTCAGCCGTGTGCGCGTGAGCAGGGCCTCGTGAGCACCGGGCCGGCCGTCGTCGCCGCGGTGCTCCTGCTGGTGCTGAACGCGTTCTTCGTCGGTGCCGAGTTCGCGGTGGTGTCCGCGCGGCGGAGTGCGGTGGAGCCGCTCGCGGCAGCGGGCTCGGCGCGCGCCCGGACGGCCCTGTGGGCGATGGAGCACGTCTCGCTCATGCTCGCGTGCGCCCAGCTCGGCATCACCGTCGCGTCCGTCTCGCTCGGCGTCGTCGCGGAGCCTGCGATCGCCCACCTCATCGAGGGGCCGATCGAGGCGGCGCGGGTGCCCGCCTCCGCGGTGCACCCCGTCGCCGTGGCGCTCGCGCTGCTCGTGGTCGTGTACCTGCACGTGGTGCTCGGCGAGATGGTCCCCAAGAACCTGGCCGTCGCGGGACCGGACCGAGCGGTGCTCTGGTTCGCACCGCCCCTGGTGTGGGTCGCGCGGGTGCTGCGACCGGTGATCGCGGGCCTCAACTGGATCGCGAACCACATCGTGCGTCTGACGGGCCTGGAACCGCGGGACGAGGTGGCCTCGGCCTTCACGGCCGCTGAGGTGCAGTCGATCGTGGAGCGCTCGCAGGCCGAGGGGCTCCTGCACGACGCCCAGGGCCTCCTGACGGGAGCCATCGAGTTCTCGGACCGGACGGCGGCGGAGGTGATGGTGCCCGTCGACGCGCTCGTGTCCCTGCCGCACGGCTGCACCGCGGCCGACGTCGAGCGGGGTGTGACGCGGACGGGCTTCTCCCGCTTCCTCGTGACCGGCGACGACGGCGTGCCGGTCGGGTACCTGCACCTCAAGGATGTCCTCTACGCGGGTCCCGAGGAACGCGACGAACCTGTCCCGGGCTGGCGGGTGCGTGCGCTCGCGGAGGTCGCCCCTGACGCGGAGGTGGAGGAGACGCTCGCCGTCATGCAGCGCAGCGGCGCGCACCTGGCGCGCGTCGTGGCCGCCGACGGCGCGGTCCGGGGCGTCGTGTTCCTGGAGGACATCCTCGAGGAGCTGGTCGGCGAGGTGCGGGACGCCATGCAGCGGCGTCCCGGAGCCCCGGAGGCAGGGTAGGCACGGTTCCGGCCGGGGGTGAACAACCAGTGGCGAAGGGCTGAACAACCCAGCTGTGAGAAGGCTCTCCCAATCGACGCGCCCAGCCACTTGGTTCGGCCCCCCGGCACCCGTTACTGTTCCGTTACCACCACCGAACTCCGGTCGTCCGACGCCTGCGCGCGTCCCGCCGGCGGACGTGATGACACCCCCTCGGGGGTACCGGCAGGAACGCACGCACGGAGGTCTTGTGGAGTCTGGCCGCACGCGGACGGCGACGTCCTCGGCGACCTCTCGTCGAGAGGTGCACGGCTCCGCTCGGGGTCGGCGTCGGCGCTCCCCCCTCGCGGCCTGGACCCCGCGGCTCGCGATCCTCGGTGCCCTGGGCGTCGCCACGATCGTCGTGCCTGTGCTGGAAGCCGAGTCGCCGGAGGCCGCAGCCGCCCAGGCGGCCGAGGCCATCCAGCTGGGCGCCTACCCGACGGCCCTCGAGGTCCTCGCCGGCGGCGATGCCGCACAGACCCCCACCTCGCTGCTCGCGGCGGTGCCGGGCGGCGCCGTCCGCGCCACGGCGGCCAGCCGCTCGGCCGAGCGGTCAGCCCTTCCCGACTGCGACGGCGAGCCGGTGCGTGGCGCCTCGAACGGCGCGATCCCGGCGAACGACCTCTGCATGCTCTGGGACGGCGTCAACATGCTCCGCGCGGACGCGGCCGTGACGCTCGCCGAGCTCAACGCGAACTTCCGGGCCGCCATCGGCACGGACCTCTGCATCACGGACTCCTACCGCACGCTCGCCGAGCAGCGGCGCCTCGCGTACACGAAGGGCGGCCTGGCGGCGACGCCGGGCAAGTCCAACCACGGCTGGGGCCTCGCGGTGGACCTGTGCGGCTCGGTGACCAACAGCTCGGCCGCGATGGACTGGCTGCGCACCAACGGCCCGACGTTCGGCTGGGTGAACCCCAAGTGGGCGCTCTCCGGCGGCTCGGGTCCGCACGAGCCCTGGCACTGGGAGTACTTCACCGGCACCGTCGAGATGGGCACGGACTACTCCGTCGACTGACGCGGACCACCGACATCGACGAGAAGCCCCGCACGGCCAGGCCGTGCGGGGCTTCTCGTTCGTCGTGGTGCCGCCTGCCTACAGCAGGGTGGCGCCCCAGGTGACCTCGTGCCGCTCGCCCGGCTGGAGAACCACGAGGCGGTCGCCGGTGCGGAAGGCGTCGGCGATGCAGCTCATGGGCTCGGCGGCCAGACCGGTGCGCCGGTACGCCGGCACGATCCGGTCGCCCGTGCAGACCTGCCAGCAGTCCATCGAGCCGTCCATCCAGACGGCCGCCGTGCGCCCGTCAGAGCCCGTCAGACGGGCCCAGGAGAGGCCGTCGGTGTCCCGGATGATGTCCAGGTAGGCGTCGTCGAGGTCGAGGCCACGGACGCTCTGCGGGGCCCGGAGGTCGAACCGCCCGGCGGCCGGCTCCGTGCCGGTCGGCAACAGGCGCTCGTCGACGAGGACGCGCGTGGCGGCGTCGAGCTGGAAGGTGCACTCGTCGAGCGAGCCGGCGCCCGGGGAGAGCCACGGGTGGAACCCGACGCCGTAGGGCGCCGGCGTCGTGCCGCGGTTCAGCGCGGACGTCGTGACGTGCAGGCCGTCGGCGTCGAGCCGGTAGGTCGCGCTGAGCTCGAGGTCGAACGGGTACCCGCCGCTCGCCGGGAGCCGGAGCCCCAGGGTGACCGCCGCGCCGGACTCGTGGTCGGCGTCGGCCACGGGCACCACGGACCAGCGCTGCCACATGACGAGCCCGTGCAGGGCGGTGGCGGTGGGCGGCTCGCTGACGTCCACCTGGTGCTCGACGCCGTCGAACGTGTAGCGGCCGTCGCGCAGCCGGTTGGGCCACGGGGCCAGCACCGCGCCGTGGCCGGCCGGGGCGACCTCGTCCTCGCCGAACGGGGTGAAGACGTCGCGGCCGCCAACGGCGTAACGGCGCACCTTCGCGCCGACGTCGGTGACGGTGGCCTCGTGGTCACCGGAGCGGATGGTGAGCTGGTGCCCGGAAAGGGGAGCGGCGGCGTTCGCCGGAGGCTGTGCAATCACGCTGCGCAGGTTAGTGCCCCGCGTCGCGCCCCCCGACCACCAACGCCGTGCGCGCCGCCGGATCGGGGCCCGTGTGGCGGGTCAGGCGTCCTGCAGGCGCTGGGCCAGCGCGTCCACCTGCTCGCGCAGGGACTCCAGGGCCGAGCGCACGACGCCGTCGGTCCGGTCGGCCGCGTCGGAGAGGCGCGTCCGGGCGTCGTCGAGTCCCGCCTGCGCGTCGGCGATGGCCTGCTCCGCCTGCGGGCCCGCCTGGCCGGCGGCGTCGTCGGCTGCGGTACGAGCGCGGTCGATCGCGTCGGACGCCGTCGACACGGCGTCCTCGACCGCGACGGCGGTCTCGGCGTCGAGCCCAGCGTCCTCGACGTTCTGGCGCACCTCGTCCACGGGCTGCGGGCGGAGGCGACCCCTTCGCTGACCTGGTCGGCGAGCTGGGACAGGTCGGGCGTGTCCTGCCCGCTGCACGCGGACAGGGCGACCGCTGTGGCGACCACCGCGACGGCGAGGGCGAGGCGGCGGGGGAGCGGGGCGGCGGCGAGCGTCATCGGGACCTCCTGGGGGATCGATCGCCCGCCCAGTCTGGCCCGGGCGTGGCCCGGACGCACATCGCCCCCGGTGGCGAACCACCGGGGGCGACGTACGGCGGGTGGGCCTGCCCGCGCGACCGGGCAGGGCCACCCCGTCAGGCGGCGGAGCCGTCCTCCTGGGTGGGCCGGTCCGTCTCGCCCGACGCGGCGCGACGAGCGCGCACGTCCTGCAGCGACGTCCCGTAGTAGGCCGCCGTCATGATGTCCTTCATGTCGTCGAGCATCGGCATGCGCGGGTTCGCCGGCGCGCACTGGTCCTCGTAGGACCGCATCGCCAGGTCGTCCAGCTTGCCGATGAACGACTCCTCGGCCACGCCCTGCGCGGCGAACGAGCGCGGGATCCCGACGGCGTCGCGCAGCTCCTCGACGGCCCGCGCATAGGACTCGACGCCCTCGGCCGGGGTGCTCGCCGGCAGGCCGAGGGTCTCGGCGATCTGCTGGAACCGCTCCGGTGCGACGTACGACTCGTACTTCGGCCAGCTCGTGAGCTTGGTCGGGACGGTGCCGTTGTAGCGGATGACGTGCGGCAGGAGCGTCGCGTTCGTCCGGCCGTGCACCAGGTGGAAGTGCGAGCCGATCGTGTGCGCCATCGCGTGCACGATGCCGAGGAAGGCGTTGCCGAACGCCATGCCCGCGATCGTGCCGGCGTTGTGCATCTTCTCGCGTGCCTCGGCCGCGGCCTCGCCGCCCTTCACCGACTCCTCGAGGTTCGCGAAGATCAGGCGGATGGCGTGCAGGGCCATGCCGTCGGTGAAGTCGTTCGCGTACACGGAGACGAAAGCCTCGGTGGCGTGCGTGAGGGCGTCGAAGCCCGAGTCCGCCGCGAGCGATGCGGGCATCTTGCCGGTCAGCGCCGGGTCGATGATCGCGACCGTCGGCGTGAGGGCGTAGTCCGCGAGCGGGTACTTCAGGCCGGTCTTCGGGTCGGTGATGACCGCGAACGGCGTGACCTCGGCACCGGTGCCCGACGTCGTCGGGATGCAGACGAGCTTGGCCAGGTTGCCCAGGGTCGGGAACTTGAAGGCGCGCTTGCGGACGTCGAAGAACTTCTCGCGCATGTCCGCGAAGACGACCTCGGGGTGCTCGTACCGCAGCCACATGACCTTGGCCGCGTCCATGGGCGAGCCGCCGCCGAGCGCGATGATCGTGTCGGGCTTGAACTCGCGCATGAGCTCCGCGCCACGGTCGACGGTGGAGATGCTCGGCTCGGGCTCGACGCTGTCGATGATCTGCAGCGCGACCTTGTTCGGGCGCCGGCTGAGCACGTCGAGCACCTTGTCGACGAAGCCGAAGCTTGGTCATCGTCGCGTCGGTCACGATCGTGACGCGCGTGATGTCGGCCATGTCCTCGAGGTAGCGGATGGCGTTGGGCTCGAAGTACGTCTTGGCCGGGACCTTGAACCACTGGAGGTTGTTGTTCCGCCGGCCGATGCGCTTGATGTTCAGGAGGTTCACCGCCGAGACGTTGTTCGAGACCGAGTTGGCGCCGTAGCTGCCGCAGCCGAGCGTCAGCGACGGGATGAAGGCGTTGTAGATGTCGCCGATGCCGCCCTGCGAGGACGGCGAGTTCCAGATGACGCGGATCGCCTTGACGCGGCTGCCGAACTCCTCGACCAGCTCGGCGTCGGTCGAGTGGATCGCGGCGCTGTGGCCGAGGCCGTCGAACTCCACCATCGCCTCGGCGAGCTGCATGCCGTGCTCGCGGTTCTCGGCGCGCATGACGGCGAGGACCGGGCAGAGCTTCTCGCGCGTCAGGGGCTCGTGCGGCCCGACGCCGGAGACCTCGGCGAGGATGATCGAGGCGTCGTCCGAGACCGTGAAGCCGGCCATCTCGGCGATGCGCTGCGGGCTCTGGCCGACGACGGCCGCGTTGAGCTTCGCGTCGGCGCAGTTGGTGCCCTGGGCGTCGACGCCGAAGATGAGGCGCTCGAGCTTGGCCTTCTCCTCCGGGGTGGCGCGGTGGGCGTGCAGGTGCGTGAACTCGGCGAGCGCCTCGTCGTAGATCTCGGTGTCGATGATCGCGGCCTGCTCGGACGCGCAGACCATGCCGTTGTCGAACGACTTGCTCATGACGACGTCGTTGACGGCCCGCTTGAGCTTCGCCGTCTTCTCGATGTAGGTGGGGACGTTGCCCGCGCCGACGCCGAGGGCCGGCTTGCCGCAGGAGTACGCCGCCTTGACCATCGCGTTGCCGCCGGTGGCGAGGATGAGCGCGACGCCCGGGTGGTTCATGAGCTCGGCCGTGGCCGCCAGCGACGGCTGCTCGACCCACTGGATGCAGTGCTCGGGCGCACCGGCCGCGACGGCGGCGTCGCGCACGATCTTCGCGGCGGCGACGGAGCTGGCCTGGGCCGACGGGTGGAAGGCGAAGATGATCGGGTTGCGGGTCTTCAGCGCGATGAGCGACTTGAAGATCGCCGTCGAGGTGGGGTTGGTCACCGGGGTGAGCGCGCAGACGACGCCCACCGGCTCGGCGATCTCGACGATGCCGTGGAGGTCGTCACGGGCGACGATGCCGACCGTCTTCAGGTCCGCCATGGAGTGCGTGACGTGCTCGCAGGCGAAGATGTTCTTGACGGCCTTGTCCTCGAACACGCCGCGGCCGGTCTCCGCGACGGCCAGCTTGGCGAGCTCGCCGTGCTTGTTCAGTGCGGCGACGGAGGCCTTCTTGACGATGTGGTCCACGTCGGCCTGGGTGAAGGCGGCGTAGGCCGCGAGGGCCTTGGTGGCGCCGGCGACGAGGCCGTCGATGCTGGAGGTGGCGGTGGTGGTGGGCGTCGCGGACGGCGCTTCGCCGGCCTTGCCGCGTCCTGCTCGAGTGCTCACGGGGGTCCTCCCGGGCGGTCGGTCTGGATGGGGGTGGATCGCCCTTGACCCACACCCCACGGTAGGTGGGCGGCGTGGTCGTTTTCTGCGCCGAAGGTCCCGAGGGGAGCCGTGATTAACCGGCCCGGGACGTGAGTCCTAGGACGAATTCGGCCCTCGCGCCGCCGTCTCAACCCCTGGCACTCTGGGGTCGAGAGTGCTAGAACGGAGGGTGTAGCCACCTGGTGTCCCGGGCCCGGCGACGGGCCGGATCCGAGCCGCCAGGGCGTCGCGGTCGCCCCGGACGGGCCGGGGCGCGCACTGAGGAGGTGGTGAGCGTGGCTACTCGTTACGACCCCTTCGCCGAGACCGCTCGGTGGATGGATCAGATGATCGGCGCGATGCGGGACGCGTCCGCCGTGAACGCCCCGACGATGCCGATGGACCTGTACCGGGCGGGCGACCACTACGTGATGCACGTCGACCTGCCGGGGGCGGACCCGGGCAGCGTCGACGTCAACGTCGAGGACCGGACGCTCACGATCCGGGCGCAGCGCACGGCACACGAGGAGGCCGACGTGCAGTGGCTCGCGCGCGAGCGGTCCACGGGTACCTACGTCCGGCAGCTCACGGTGGGTCGCGGCCTCGCCCTGGATCGCATCACGGCGAGCTACGCCGACGGCGTCCTCACCCTCACGATCCCGGTGGCCGAGGAAGCCAAGCCGCGGCGCATCGAGATCCAGCGCCCCGGCGGCCAGACGGCGATCGCCGCGGGTGCCGCCGGCGAGCAGCGCGCGACGACCTGACCCCGGCCGGGTCGGTCAGCGCAGGCAGGCCGCGATCCGGCGACCGGCCTCGGTGACGAGCGGGCGGGGCATCGCCAGGTTCACCCGGGTGAAGCCCCGCCCGGCCTCGCCGCAGAGCGACCCGTCGGTCGTCATCACGCCGGTGCGCGCTGCGAGCCAGCGACCGACCGCGCCCGGGGGCGCCGTCCGCCAGGGCGGCACGTCGGTGCCTGCGTGGCGGTCCAGCCCGGCCCGCAGGTCGAGCCAGGCGAGGTAGGTCCCCTCCGGCGGCGCGTACCCGACGACGTCGCCCACGGCGTCCGCGAGGGCCGCCCGGTTGCCGTCGAGGTAGTCCAGCACGTCCGACAGCCAGGCGCGGCCGGACGTGTAGGCCGCGGCGTTCGCGACCGCACCCACCGTCGAGGCGCCCTCCGTGAGCAGGTCGTCGTCCGGCGCCCACAACGCGGCGTCGGCGTCGCTCAGGACGACCTGGGCGCACTTGAGGCCGGGGATGTTCCATGCCTTCGACGCCGACATCGCCGTGACCGTGTGCGCCGCGGCGGCGGGGGAGACGCTCGCGTACGGCACGTGCCGGTGGCAGGGGTGGACCAGCGGGGCGTGGATCTCGTCGGCGAAGACCCGTCCGCCGTGGCGCTCGACGACCGCGGCGACCCCGAGGGACTCCTCGCGCGTCAACACGCGCCCGGTCGGGTTGTGCGGGTTGATCAGGATGAGCAGGCCGCCGCCCGCGCGGAACGCCGCGTCCAGCGCGTCGAGGTCCAGCACGGGGCGGCCGTCGTCGGTGGCCATCGGCACCTGGATCACGTCGCGGCCCCAGACGGCGGGCGCGGTCACGAACGGCATGTACGCGGGCGTCGGCAGGATGACCGCCGAGCCGGGCCGGCTGTAGCGGGCGACCGTGACCTGCAGTGCCTCGGTGACGTGGCCGACGGGCATGATGCGCTCCGCCGGCACCGCCCAGTCGTACGCGTCGGTGAGCCAGCCGGCGCACGCCTCACCGAGCTCGCGGCGCACCGCGGGCGGCAGGTAGCCCAGCAGGCCGCGCCCGACGGCGTCCTGCACCGCGGCGGTCACCGCCGGGGCCGTCCCGAAGTCGGCCTCGGCGACCCAGGCGGCGATGTCGCCCGGCATCCCGGTCCACTTCAGGCCGCCCCGGGCCCGCAGGGTCGGCGGGTCGAGCAGGTCGCGCGGGTCCGTGTGCATGGCCGCCACGGTACCGAGGCTGCGCGCGGCCCCAGGACGCGTGCCGAGGCCTCAGACCGCGTTGGCCCACCGGTGCACCGTGCCGTCCGCCAGCACGAGGAGCCCGCTCGTGCCCGCGAGGCCCTGCGTCCAGCCGACGGCGTCGGTGCCGAGGGCGACGGCCGCGGTTGCGAAGACGTCCGCCCAGAGCAGCGACGGCCCGACGACGGTGGCCGACAGGACCTCGTTCGCCCGGCGGCCGGAGCGCGGGTCGACGATGTGCAGCCCACGCGCCGCGATGCCGGACGTGGCCACCGCGCCGTCGCGGACCGGGACGCTGGCGAGGATGCGCCGCCGGTCCCGGGGGTCCTCGATGCCGATCCGCCACTCGTGGGTCGCCTGGCCCGGGAGTACCAGGACGTCGCCGCCCGCCCCGACGGCGAAGGCGGGGGCGGGGGCGAGACCGTCGAGCCCGCGGGCGGCGCGGGAGACCGCCCAGCTCTTGACCAGTCCCGTCGGGTCGAAGAGGCCCGGGTGGTCGGGCACGGCCGCCCATGCGTCGAACGCGCCGCCCGTCAGGGCCAGTGCGGTCTCGCAGAGCCGGTGCACCTCGCGGACCTCCTCGTCGCAGGCGTCGAGGCCGAGCTCGCCGCGCTGCAGGCGGCTGACCTGTGAGTGCGGCCGGTAGGTGCTGAAGACGTCCTCGAGGCGGTGCAGCTCGGCGAACACGGCGGCCACCGCCTCGTCGGCCGCGGGGCCCCGTGCGCCGGCCCCGCGGGCGTGCACGCTCACCGGCATGCCCATCACGTGCTCCACCCAGGCGCGGTGCTCGCCCGCCGGGGTGCCGTCGTCGTCGGCCGCCCGCGGCCCGGGCGTGCCGCCCAGGACGACGTCGGCGGTGTTCACAGGCCCGCCTTGTCGAGCGCGCTCTGCAGCGATGCGACGTAGCCGTTGCTGGTGACGGTGGCGCCGCTGACCATGTCGATCTGCGCGCTCTGCGCGGCCACGGTCTCCTGCTCGAGGATCGGCGTGGCGTAGCTGTTGATCTGCTCGTTGCGGCCGCCGCTGGGGTGCTGGACGGTCTCGGCTGCCGTCACGACGCCGTCCGTCACGGTGATCCGGACCTGCACCGCGCCGTACCGGGTGGACACGGCGTCGCCGTCGAAGGTCGCCGTGGTGGGGGCGGGTGCGGCGGCCGTCGTGGGTGTCTCGGCCGGCGCGGTGCCCGAGGCATCGGCCCCCGACGACGTGGCCTGGGGCGACGCGGTGTCGCTGGAGCCGGGGGTCGACGACCCGGTGCCCGACGACGTGGTGCCGGTCGCGGTGGGCGCAGCGGTCGTCGTGAGCGGGCGGTTCGTGCTCGTCGGCCACGAGAACAGCAGCACGAGAGCAGAGATGGTCGAGGCGATGGCGATGACGATGCGACGCACGGGGGTTCCTCCGGTCACCAGGTGAAGTGTTCGACGTGGAGCGCGTCCGACGTGACGCCGGCGGCGCGCGCGTCGGACTCGACGGCCCGCGCCCACGCCGAGGCGCCGCAGACGTAGACGTCGCGCTCGTCGAGGTCGGGGACGAGTGTCCGCAGGGCGAGCGGCCCGCGGACGTGGCCCGCCGTGGCGGGGAGCCACGACGTGCCGGTGGTGCTGCGCGGGCCGGGCAGGTCGACGACGCGGAGCCAGCCGGCGTCGACGAGGGGCTGCACGTCGGCCTCGAACGGGCTCGCCCCGGTGTCGTGCGACCGGCGGACGAGCACGGCGGGCCGGTCCATCGACCCGTTCCGGACGGCGTCCTGCAGGACCGCGACGAGGGGTGCCAGGCCGAGGCCGCTGCCGAGGAGCGCGAGGGCCGGCCGCGTGCGGACCTGCGGCGTGAGCCGACCGTGCGGGCCCTCGACCAGGACGCGCGTCCCCGGCCGCATGGCCGCCAGGCGCGCGCCGTCGTCGCCCCGCGTGTTCATGGTGACGCGCAGGCCGCGGGCCGTCGGGGCCGACGAGAGCGACAGCGGGTGGCCGCGGGTCCAGCCGGGGCCCGTCACGAACCGCCAGACGAAGAACTGACCGGCGGCCGCGCGCAGGTCGTGCAGCCGTCGGCCGGTGATCTCGATGCTGATCACGTCCGGGCCGACGATGTCGACCCTGGACACCACCAGCCGGTGGCGCAGGCTCAGGCGCAGCGGGACGAGCACCCGGAAGATGAGCACGCTCGCCGCGGCCGCGGCCCACAGGCCCCACCAGTACGTCGTCGCGGCGGGGGAGGAGAGGAAGTCCGCGCCGGTCCAGAGCTGGTGGGGGAGTGCGAGCCCGACGCCGAGGTAGGCGTAGAGGTGCAGCAGGTGCCACGACTCGTAGCGGAGCTTGCGGCGCGCCACCCGCACCGACGTCACGGCCAGCATGAGGAGCAGCGCGGTCCCGGCCAGGGCGAGCAGCATGCCGGGCGCCGTCGTGACGAGGGACCACAGCTCGCCGAGGACGCTGCTGCCGTCGCCGAGCGAGTAGCCGACGGTGATGAGCGCGATGTGCGCGACCATCAGGGTGACGGACGTGAAGCCCAGCACCCGGTGCCATCGCGCCAGCCGGTCCTGGCCCAGACTGCGCTCGAGCCACGGGATCCGGGCCATCGTGAGCACCTGCCAGAGCAGCAGGTCCGCGCTGACGAGGCCGGTGACGCGGCCCAGCGCGGTGACGGCGGGGGCCGCGCCGCCCGCGAGATCGATGACACCCCCGCCGTGCACCCACAGGGCCAGGACCACGAGCACGGACCCCCAGGCCGCCAGGCCTGCGAGGTCCGTCCACCACCGGCGCACGACGGGCGGGCGCAGGGCGGCGTCGTGGAGCGGCCGGATGGCTGTGTCGGCGATCATGATCACACGGTGGAGCCCGTTCCTGTGAGCCGTCTGAGGACGGTCGGTGGCGGGGCTGTGGGTGCCGACGGGGCGTGCGGTCAGTCGTCGTCGCCGCTGCTGGGCTGCGTGGAGTCGATGGTGCTCTTCCAGACGGCCTCGGCGCCGCTGTGCCCGATGCGGACGACCTGGACGCCGGTTCCGACGCTCACGGCGATGGCGGCGACCGCGAGGGCGGCGACGGCGGCCCGGCCGCCAGGGATGCGCGCGCCGACCGCACCCGTGGCGGGGCGGGGTCCGTCACCTGCAGCCGGGTCGGCCGCAGCGCGGGCTGCAGCGCGCTCCGTCCACCAGACCCAGGTGAGGACGGCGGCGACGACGGCGAGGCCGACGACCCACACCAGCAGGCCCTCGCCGAGCTCGGCATGCGTCTCGACGAGGTCGCTCTCCCCGACGCGGCCCTCGAGGGACTCGCCCGACTGGGTCGAGATCGGCACGAGCACCACGGCCAGTGCGGCGAGCAGGAGCGGCAGGAAGCCGGCCCACCGCCGGAACCGCGGCCAGAGACCCGCGAGCAGGACGACGAGTGCCGCGACGGGCACTGCGACGACCGTGGCGTGCACGACGATCGTGTGGAGCGGCAGGCCGCCCAGCGTGTCGAACATGGTGCCTCCTTGATGCATCAGGTTTGTCCCGGCAGGGACCGTGTCGAAGTCTGATGATCACTGCTGTGCGAGCGCTGTGAGGAGGTCGATCGGGCTCGCCCGGATCCGGCAAGATGCCTCGATATGACACCCGATCGGGTGTCCCGTGTGCGCCAAACGGGTGGTTTTCGGCCCTCCGCGACCAGGCCCTTTGCCAGATGTCCGGATTTGTGTCAGCCTGTCCCTGTCAGCGAGAAGGGCAAACCTACCGCGAGGTGGGGACGCAAAGCCGACGGGACCCTCGAGGTCGGCCGGGCAGACCGAACGACAAGGAGCGCACATGTCGCCTCAGACGCCAGCCAGGGCAAACCGCACGGAGACCCCCGGTGCACTGCTCACCCCATCCGAGGTGGCGAGCATGTTCCGTGTGGACCCCAAGACCGTTACCCGGTGGGCAAAGGCCGGCAAGCTGTCGGCCATCCGCACGCTGGGCGGCCACCGCCGCTACAGCGAGGCCGAGGTCCGGAGCCTGCTCACGGGCATCCCGGCACCGCGGGACAACGACACCATCTGAGCCGCACGCGCGGCACGGCGTCGGCAAGGCCGACGCGCAGACACCACGAGGGGCCCCTGAAGACCGGGGGCCCCTCGTCGCGTCCCCGGCCGGGCCGCCGAGGCTAAACGCTTCACACCCTCGCCCGCAGCGGCGTCGGGCGGCACGCTCGCGAGGTGCGTTGCGGGGCGCCCTGCCCCGTGGCGATGCCGACCCGAGGGAGAGCCATGACGACGAGACGACGGACGCGCGCTGCGATCGGCGTCGCCACCACAGCCGCACTCGTGGGCGCCGGGATCATCGCGACAGCGCTCGCGCCCGCGCAGGCCGCGGCGGGGTGCCAGGCGCGTGTCGAGACCCAGTCGCAGTGGTCCGGAGGCTTCACGGCGACCGTCACGGTGACGAACCTGGGCGATGCCATCGACGGCTGGGAGGTCGGCTGGGACTTCGATGGCGACGCCCGTGTGGCCAGCGTCTGGAACGCCCGGCTCGCGAGCCAGGAGTCCGGCGACGTCGTCGTCCGCGACGTGGGGTACAACGCCCGGATCGGCACGGGAGCGACGGCGTCCATCGGCTTCCAAGCCACCGGCAACCCGGGCGCGTCCGCCGTCACGCTCAACGGTGTGCTGTGCACCGGCACGGTGGGCCCCGGCCCGACCACGAGCCCGACCGCGGAACCCACGACGGTTCCGACCACCGAGCCGACCGCGAACCCGACGACCGGACCGACGCCGTCGGGCGCCCTCTACGTCGACACCACCAACCAGTCGGCGCGCGCCGCGGCGGCGGCGACGGGGGAGACCCGCCGACTCCTGGAGAAGATCTCGACGACGCCGCAGGCCTCGTGGATCGGGGACTGGACGTCGGCATCCGCGGCTGCCACGGCGGCCGGTGACTTCACGCGTCGCGCACAGCAGGCGGGCGCCACCGGCGTGCTCGTCATGTATGCGATCCCTGGTCGCGACTGCGGCTCCTACTCCGGCGGCGGTGTCGAGACCTCCGAGTACGCCCGGTGGGTCGACACCGTTGCGGACGCCATCGTCGGCAGTCCGATCGTGATCCTCGAGCCGGACGCGCTCGCCCAGCTCGGCTCGTGCTCCGGCCAGGGTGACCGGGTCGGCTTCCTGCGGTACGCCGCCCACTCGCTCACCGCCGCCGGCGCGCGGGTCTACATCGACGCCGGGCACTCCGGCTGGCTCGCGCCCGATGAGGCCGCGCGCCGCCTCAACCAGGTCGGCTTCGCCGATGCCGTGGGCTTCGCGCTCAACACCTCGAACTACCAGACCACGGCGGCCTCGCAGGCCTACGGCGAGCGGATCTCCCAGCTCGTCGGCGGCAAGGGCTACGTGATCGACACGTCCCGCAACGGCAACGGCTCCAACGGCGAGTGGTGCAACCCGCGGGGGCGTGCGCTCGGCGAGCGGCCCCGCCTGGTGAACGACAGCACCGCGCTCGACGCGCTGCTCTGGGTCAAGCTGCCGGGCGAGTCCGACGGCACCTGCAACGGTGGCCCGGCTGCCGGTCAGTGGTACCAGGACATGGCCCTGGAGCTGGCGCGGAACGCCGCGTGGTGAGCGGGCGCTGAACGCGCGCGCTCGCGCGGAGCGTGAATGCAGAAGGTCCCGGTCACCGTGGTGACCGGGGCCTTCTGCGTGGTGGCTGGTTCCGGAGGGGTGGTTGACCTGGGCGATGGGCGGGGTGCGCGGAGTCGCTCCACCGGCTGAGGGGCGGTCGCTCCACAGCCGCAGGTCAGAGGTGGTTGGAGGCGTGTTCGCCGCCCTGGCGTCTGACGGACGCGGGCCACCACGCGGGGGTATCGGCCGACCACCGTGCGCTGTCGTCGTGAGCCGGAGCAACACGCCGCACGCATGCGACGGTTCACCGGTCAGGAATGGATCGCACGAGCGGCGCGGCGGCAGAGTTCACGATCGGCGGCATGAGCGGATGGTAGGTGGGTGCCGTTGGCGGGCTCAGTCGAGGTCGAATGCGGCTCGGATGGCCTCGCCGAGCGCGGCTTCCTGGTCGGATAGGAGGAAGCCGACCTGGTTCCCGAGTGCGGTGACGGGGATGGTGACGATGTTGTCGCAGCTGACGACGCTGTCGTGATCGAGGCCGTTGGCTCGGCCCACGGGCACCTCGGTGGACAGGCCGCGCACGGTGCTGGTGATGGGTGCGACGGTGACCCTGCTCAGGTGGGGGCGCACGACCTCACGGGTGAGGATCAGCACCGGTCGCGTCTTGTCCAGGCGTGCGGCGTGGATCGGCCGCATCAGTCGAGGTCGTCCATCGCGGTTCCGGCCGCGTAATGGGCGAGCGAGTCGAGGTCGGGGTCCGTGCCTGCGCGGGCGAGGATGGCCGCGTCGCGTTCGGCGACCTTGCGACGACGTTCGCGTTCGAGGGCCCGGGATACGACGGCGGCGCGACTGGTTGCGTCGCCGTGCCTGACGAGGTCGTCGACGAACGCGACCAGGTCATCTGAGAGTCGGACGGCGATTTGAGTGCTCATACCAAGACGGTACCGGATTGGGATGCGCTCGGCTATGGCGTGAGCGGGAAGTACCCCGGGACTCAGGTGCCTGAGGCCATGTAGGCGGCGAGTCTCCTGCATCCACGCACACACAGCTCAACGTGAGGCCGTCGCGCGGCCAACGGGTCGAGATCGCGTTCCTGGCACCAGGTCAGGTAGGCGCGTAGGTCCGACTCAGCGGGTCAAGTCCTCGGGAGTGGTGTAGCGGTTCGGCGTGATCCTGTTGGTCAGGCGGTCAGGGCCAGGGGTTGGTCGGTCACCTCCTGGTCGTCGGGGACGATCGTGATGCGGGCCTTGGCGAGGAGCTCGAGGCCGAGGTAGCGGCGTCCTTCGGCCCACTCGTCGTGCTGCTCGGCCAGGACGGCCCCGACGAGGCGGATGACGGAGGCTCGGTCGGGGAAGATGCCCACGACGTCGGTGCGGCGGCGAATCTCGCGGTTGAGGCGCTCGACCCTTCTATGTCTGTCAAGTCGCTGGCGCGGCGTCGTTGAGCGTGCGGTAGATCTGCCGGGCGAGGTAGCGCTTGAGAGCGCGGCGGATCTCCCTGGTGGTGCGTCCCTCGGCTGTGCGTCGCTTGACGTAGGCCATGGTCACCGGGTCCTGCCTCATGCGGGTGATGGTCACCATGTGCAGGGCTCGGTTGAGGTTCCGGTCGCCGCCCCTGTTGAGCCGGTGGCGGGAGGTGTTCCCGGAGGATGCGGGGATCGGGTTCACGCCGGCGAGGGACGCGAACGCTGCCTCGGACCTCACCCGCCCGACATGGGACCAGGTCACGAAGGCGACCGCGGCGGTGACTGGTCCGATGCCGACCTGGTCGAGCAGGCGGGCTGCGGGGCTCTGGGTCAGCAACTGGCGCATCGTCGTCTGGTTGGCGGCCAGGTCGGCCTCGAACTCCAGGGCGCGTCGGGCCAGGCGGACGGCTTCGCTCCTGGCCGTTGAGGTGGCGATCGGCTCGGCCCGTGCGCGCCAGCGGGAGATCTCGGTGATCTGCTTTCCCGACAGCGCGCGCCGGGCGTCAACGCCGAGGTCCACGACACGCACGATCGCGTTCAGCGCGTTGATGGTGCGGGTGCGGTCGCCGGTCATCTGCGCGCGTGCGCTGACCAGGACCCGCAGCGCGGCCCGGAGGCCGTCGTCGGCTCGCGGCGTGCGCAGTTCGGTGACGTCGAGGTGCAGGACGGCTGCGGCGATCCGGTATGCGTCGAGGGAGTCGTCCTTGCCGAGACCTCGCTGCGCAGCGGGATTCATGCGTGGTGCCTCGACGACCTGGAAGCCAGCGGTGGCAGCGGAAGCCGCGAGCTGAGCACCGTAGGAGCCGATGCCCTCGATGACCCACAGAGAGTCGAGATCGCCGCCGACGCGGCGAGTGGCCCAGGCCACGGCCCGAGCCAAGCCAGCGCGAGACGCCGGGAACGTCTCGCTGGCAACCAGCTCACCGGTGGACGCGACCAGGACTGCGAAAGTGTGCGTGCGAGCGTGCGTGTCCACGCCGATGACGAACGGGTATGCATGGGCGACGATGGCCATTGCGACCACGGCTCCTTCCCTTGTTGGACGGGCGGCCCGGTCGCAAGACGGCCGGCGCCGATCTGGGAGGAAGTCACCACAGGACAGCACTGTGACGGGTCACGAACTGGCGAGTTCGGACAGCCCTCTGATCAAGTCACTGTGGTGGGCCGGGTCGGCGCCGGTCACCCACCCCGGCCGGACAGGTCGAGCGGAAGGCACCTCGCGGGGCCAGTTGGGGTTGGAGTCACGACCAGGGTGAAGCGACCTGCGTCGACCCTGCCAGCCGGTCCCAGACCAGCCGAGACAACACTCACAGTTGGGGTTGTTCGACCAGATCTGTCGCCACAGGTCCTTGGGGAAGACCGTGAACGCGAGCACGTCGGCGCGGGCCGCGTCCAGGTGTGCGGCGACGTCGGGGAGCTTGTCGGTCACGGCGTCCAGGAGCTTGTCGAACTGGGCCTGGACGTCCTTGGCTGTCGGCTGGTCGTAGACGGAGTGCAGCATCGCCTTGACCGCTGGCCACGACGCCTTCGGACACGCGCTCATCAGGTTCGCCGCATAGTGGGTGCGGCACCGTTGCCAGGTCGCTCCGGGCAGGGTCGCGCCGATCGCGGCGACCAGCCCGGCGTGGGCGTCGGAGGTCACCAGCTTGACCCCGGTCAGGCCGCGGGCCACGAGGTCCTGGAAGAACGTCAGCCAGGCCGGGCCGGTCTCTGAGGTGGTGACCTGGACCCCGAGGATCTCCCGGTGCCCGTCGGCGTTGACCCCCGTGGCAACCAGGACCACCGCGTTGACCACCCGCCCGGCCTCACGGACCTTCATCGTGAGCGCGTCGGCGGCGCAGAACGTGTAAGGGCCGGCGTCCAGCGGGCGGGTGCGGAACGCCGCGACCTGAGCGTCCAGGTCCTTGGACATCTCGCTGACCTGCGACCGGGACAGGCCCGTGATCCCCAGGGACTGCACCAGCTTGTCCATCCGGCGGGTGCTCACCCCCAGCAGGTAGCAGGTCGCGACCACCGACGTCAGGGCCGCCTCCGCGCGTCGGCGCCGGGTCAGCAACCACTCGGGGAAGTAGCTGCCCGAGCGGAGCTTGGGGACCGCGATGTCCAGCGTGCCGACCCGGGTGTCCAGGTCACGGTGGCGGTAGCCGTTGCGCCGGTTGACCCGCTCATCGGAGACCTGCCCCCACCCGGCGCCGCAGACCGCGTCGGCCTCCGCCGACAGCAGGGCGCCGATGAACGTGGACAGCAGGTCACGCATCAGGTCCGGGGACGCCTGGGCCGGCTGCTCGTGCAGGAACCGGGCAGGGTCGATACTCGTTGGTGCGGTCATCGTGGAGTCCTTCTTCGAGTCGGTTGTGAGAGATCACTCGAAGGGTCACGCGGTGACCGCGTCCTCGTCTACGGCGACACGATCACCGGGCTACCGGTACACCACTCTGGCGGACTCCACTTCGGTGCCCTTGTGTCGTCGTGCCGACCGGGGGTACCGGCAGCCGAGTCGCTCGCCTGCGTCCAGGCAGACGATTCTGAACTGCCGAGGATGTTGTCCCCGGCTGGAGCCCAGATGCAAGCCGGGGGTCAAGGGTCTTTGGCATCGCGCGCCAGCGGACGCTGACCGAGGCGCACCCGGCGGGGGTCGCGCGCACGGCGCCCGGGTGCGCGCGAGGTGCGTGACGGTGCGGACCTGCTCGGCAGGGGCACGCCGACAGGGGCTGCTCTTGCTGCAGCTGGTGCCGCGCGCCCCTTCCCCCTAGGGCATCTGCCCAGCCGTCATGCCTGGGGGCCATGCCGTCAAGCCGCAGCTGCTCATGTGCCGGCGGAGGCGCCGCGCCGCCGTCCAGGGGCGCATCAACGAGGTGACGGCTCGCAGAGCCCGCGGGAGGACTGCGAACGCCACGACGGCGGCCACGGCCAGGAAGATCGCGGTGCGCAGCAGCCAGGCGGACCCGTACAAGCCATCCGTGATCGGGTCGTAGACGAACAGCGAGACCACGAAGACAGCCAGCGCGCTGGCCAGTGACGTGGTGCTGTCCAGATCCCGGGCGCACTTCGGGCAGACAGCAGCGGCAACGAGCCAGAGTGGCACTACGCAGCCCAAGCGGTCGGACGTCGTGCGGGGGGAACGGCTGGTGATCCGCCAGTCGGCAAGGAGCGCGTCGTCGTAGACCGCCATGGCGAAGCAGAGCTCGCACGCAACGACGGGTCGGGCGTTCATCGGACCTCCGGCTGGCACGGTAGCGCGGTCCGTGCCGTGCTGTGGTGGCTTCGCAGGCAGACCGCGGCGGCGTGGTGGCTGGTCCGACGCCCGTCTGGGTGAACCTGCATGCAACCCGCCCGAGGTTCGAGTCGAATGTGGGACGATTCGGGCACGCAGGGGGTGATCAAGCACGTGTACGTGAACCACACGCAGGTCCGGACAGCAGCACGCATCGCGAGCGACGCTGGCGACAGCGTGTCCGCAGGCCAGTTGCA
This sequence comes from uncultured Actinomycetota bacterium, assembly GCA_963807045.1. Taxonomy (GTDB): domain Bacteria; phylum Actinomycetota; class Actinomycetes; order Actinomycetales; family Cellulomonadaceae; genus Actinotalea. The sequence goes on from CAWDZL010000002.1 coordinate 2,641,863, forward strand.
CCAGGGCGCCGCTACAGCCATCGCCGCCGTACCGGGTAGCGAGAGCGCCACCGCGTTCTCCGACGTCGCCGACGTCCTGGCGGCCCGGGTGCGCCACTTCCAGTCCGCGGTCGAGCAGTGGTCCGACGACATCCACGACGCCGTCGCCGCCTACGAAGCCGCCGACACCCGCGCCGCTAACGGGTTGTCTCACACCAGCTGGCGGGTGCAATGAGCCTGACCATCCGACAGCTGCGGTCCTGGACGCCCGCGGCCCTCGACAGCGCTGCGGCGGACATCCACAGGACCCATCAGCAGGTCGGTGACGCCCGCGTCGACCTTGACCGCGCCGTGCGCATGCTCGACCGCGGGTGGGAAGGCGACGCGTCAACGGCGGCGGCCGCATCGATCCGGGCCCAGGCGCAGGCCGCCGAAGCACTCGGGGCAACGCTCAGCCTGGTGCGGCGCGTGACGCTCGCGTTCGCGGACGCGCTGACCGAAGCGAAGACGCTCCTGGCCCAGGCCGAAGAGCTCGCCACAGCACACGGCTTGCAGGTCCACGAGCCCGGGCAGGTCGTCTACGGTCCGTCGGTCACGACGGAGGACCAGGATCCCGAGACGGCGCGGCGCGTCAACGCGCTGATCCGCCACGCCCTGCAGATGGCCCAGGACGCTGATGCTGACGCTGCGCGGGCCCTGCGGGCCGCCTTGGATGCGGGCGAGCTGGGAGTGCTCGAGCAGACCGCACTCGTCGATGACATCGCCGCCCCGGACACCATCCCGGCCGGCCCGCCGGACGCCGTCGCAGCGTGGTGGGCCTTGCTCACGGCAGGGGAGCAGGCCGCCCTGCTGCGGCTGCACCCAGACGTCATCGGCAACCTCGAGGGTGTGCCCTACGACGTGCGCATCGAAGCGAACCGACGCCACGTCCTGGACACGCTTCTCGAGACTCGTGGGGAAATCCCGGACCTCGAGAAGCTCGTCGCCGACCTGCAGGCACAGGTCGTCGCCGCCGGTCAGGCGATAAGCGCCGGCTCTCGCGGGTATCCCGACCCCGGCCTGATGATGGCCCTCAACGACGCCGAGGCGCGGTTGGCGGCGGCCCGCGACATGGAGCGGTTCTGCACGGACCTGCTGACCGGACACACCACCGGGTTCGACGCGGCGGGCAACGTCGTCGACGTCTCCGGCCACCAGGTCCTCATCTTCGACCCGGACAACGGTCGCTTCGCCGAGATCGTCGGGAGCCTGGGGCTGAACACGCAGAACGTGGCGGTCATGGTCGGTGGCACGGGGTCGAACTTCACCGGCATGGGTGGGGACTTCACCCGTGCGAACCAGTTCGTCACAGACCCCCAAGTGCATCCACCGGGGAGCCTGACGATCATCACCTACCTCGGTGGCCCCATGCCGCAGGAGGTTGCGTTCGACGCGTTCGACAACTCCTACGCCAAGAACCTCGGGCCGGGCCTGGCGGACTTCGTCAACCACCTGCAGAACCCCACCGACGCACCCGTGACCGTCGTCGGGCACTCCTACGGCGGCTCCGTCGTCGGCGCCGCGGAGGTGGCCGGCATGCACGCCGACCGCGTCCTGCATGTGGAGTCCGCCGGCGCCGGACCCGGCGTCGACTCGATCAACGACTACGCCTACCCCGACACCGACCGGTACTCCATGACCGCACCCGGCGACCCCATCGAGTACGCCCAGGGCACCAACGCCGGCCCCGTCGGGCACGGCGCGGACCCCAACGAACTGGGCAACGCCGTACGCCTGGAGACCGGCTACGCCGACGCCCGCCACCCGTCCGAGGGCATCCTTCAGGGCAGCGGTGCGCACTCCGGTGTGTTCAACCCGGGCAGCACCGCCTACAACAACATCCTGGGCGTGCTGACCGGCGACGACGTCTCCCTGTACCGTCCACCCGACTGGGTTCGGGTCGAGGTCAACGGCCAGATCGTCGACGACTGGCAGTACCCGATGGAGAACCCGGACTACCACCCGCCGACGATGGACGTGCCATGACCCGACCACGCATGCTCGCCGCCGCGGCCCTCACTGTCGCCGCCCTCGTGTTGACCGGGTGCGACAGCACGAACCCGCGCTCGGACGGCGGCTTCGAGGACGCGTCGGACGACGCACGCAACACCGTGGTCGACGCCGCCAACGCGGCCAAGTCCACCCTGGAGCACACCTACCCGGAAGCAGGCTTCGTCGCCGAACCCCAGCCTGGTGGTCCCGCGCAGTCGTGGGACTGCTCAGACTCCCCGGCCGCGGACGGTGACGCGATCGAGTGGGCCTCCAAGCGCAGCTGGTACCTGGACAGCCGCGAGCTCACCGCTCCGATGCTGGACCCGCTCGTCGAGGACTTCACCGCTGACGGCTGGAAGGTCAGCGCCGATGAGACCGATGAGCAGCGTTTGGTGACCCTCGAACGCGACGGCTACATGATCGAGATCGCAGGCGACACCCAGCTCAACGGGCAGGACCCCACCAGGATCCGCGTCGCCGCCTACTCGCCCTGCCTGGACAACCCCGACCGGTAGGCGCACTCGGCCCTGTTGCGCCGTGCTCAGCTCTCGGTGGCTGCTCCAGCCAGCAGCCACAGTGCAGCAGGGACACGACTGTGAACACTGTGAAGGGCTGTGAACGAGGGGCGTGTGCTCACCTCGCACGCTGTGCCGCGAGGTGCAGCGGCAAGCGGCGAACCGGGGTTTCGCTGTCCGGGTGCTGCCGCTGCGCGGCGGCCGCTGCTAGGTAGGGAGCAGGTGCCGCGGCAAGGTCGGCAAGGCCATTTGCGGCTCCAGTTCGACTGCGAACCGACGGCCTTGCTCACCGTACGCGCGGAAGGCCCCCACTCTGGTCACGGTGAACCACCAATGCACGAGCGACTGCGCGACGGCCGTGTTGATCTCGACGAGCGCGGCGTTGAACTCGGGTATCGGCACCGGGGGCGTGGCGTACACGGTCGCGTGCAGATTGGGACGAGTCGACAGGGCGGCCGCCTCGACTTCGTCCCACAGTGGGCGGGGTGGCTGCGGAGGTTCGGTGACCTGCGCGAGCCTGTCGAGGTAGGCGAACCGACCGCTTCGTGCGTATGCGTCCAGCACCGCGAGCACGGCCGGCCAGATCGGGTCGGCCTCTGCCGCGCGCAGCAGTCCTGTCAGCCAGGCGGATTGGGGCGACCGTGCCTCCCACGTGTCCAGGTGGACGCGCAGGCGCGCGTCCATGCGCACGACGTTGTGGCCGAAGGGTCTGCTGCACGAGTAGGTGACAGCGGGTCTCAGGCGGCGAGTGCGACCTGAGTGTTCATGATGGTCTCGAACTCGATGGGTGTCAGGCGGCCGAGTCGCTGCTGGCGTCGGCGGCGGTGGTAGGTCCTTTCGATCCAGGTGATGATCGCGATGCGCAGGTCCTGGCGGGTGGCCCAGCGGCGCCGGTTCAGGACGTTCTTCTGCAGCAGCGAGAAGAAGCTTCTCCATGGCGGCGTTGTCGCCGGCGGAGGCGACCTGGCCCATCGATCCGACCAGGTCGTGGTGAGCCAGGACGCGGGCCACCTTCCGACTTCGAAACTGGCTGCCTCGGTCGCTGTGAACTACGCAGCCGGACACCTCCCTTCGTCGTTGCACGGCGCTGACCAGTGCGTTCACGGCGATCTGGGAGGTCATGCGGTCGCTGATCGAGTAGCCCACGATCCGGTTGGAGAAGACGTCCTTGATCGCGCAGAGGTAGACCTTGCCCTCGGCCGTGGGGTGCTCGGTGATGTCCCACAGCCACAGCCGGTTAGGCCCATCGGCTCGGAACTGGCGCAGCACGAGGTCGTCGTGGGCCGGCGGGCCGGCCTTCTTCCCACCTCGCGTCCGCTTCTTGCCGAACACCGACCACCACCCGTTGCTCGAGCAGATCCGCCAGACCGTCCGGTCGCAGGCGACCAGCCCGGCCCGGGCAGCCTCGTCGGCCAGGAGCCGGTGACCGAACTCCGGGTCGTCGCGGTGAGCGTCGAACAAGGCGTTGGCCAGATGCGCCTGCTCGAGCTGCACGAGAGGTCACCGGCGCGGCGAGCCACCGGTAGTAGGGCTGTCTGGCGGCTTAAGGACCCGGCACGTCACCGCGACGGGGATCCCGTCGGCGGCGAGCTCACTCACGAGCGGGTAGAGCCTTTTCCCGGCAGGTTCGCCTGGGACAAGTACGCCGCCGCCCGGCGCAGCACCTCGTTCTCCTGCTCCAGGAGACGGATGCGACGGTTCGCCTCGCGCAGCTCGGTCGACTCCGACCGGGTCACGCCCGGACGGTTGCCGTCCTCGACGTCGGCGTCACGCAGCCAGTTGCGCAGGCACGACTCGGCGATCCCGAAGTCGGCCGCGACCTGCTTGAGCGGAGCCTCACCACGTCGGGCAACCGCCACGACGTCCCGGCGGAACTCCATCGGATAGGGCCTGGGCACGGTGCACATCCTTCCAGCGGCGCCTCCCGGCACCACAGATCAGGTGTCACCTATCCGTGCAGCAGACCCGAACGCCTTGCCGTCCGGCCATGCCTCGCCTGTCGAGAGCGCGGCCAGGCCGAGCGCGACCTTGAGCAGCTTCTCGACCCCGATCGACCACACGGTCGCGAGGGCGTCGAACTTGCCGTCGATGCCGTGATCCGCGATCAGCAGGTGGCACCCGGTGCCGAGAAGTTGACGAGCCGCGTGGGCCTCGAACAACAGGGCGAACGACTGCTCGCGCGTGAGTTCACGTTCCATGCTTCCCCCTTCCCCCTTCCCCCTTCCCCCTTCCCCCTTCCCCCTTCCCCCTTCGCCCTTCCCCTTCGCCCCCGCCCGCGGCCCGCGCGGGTCAGGCGCGGTGGGCGGCTGCGTAGGCGTCCCACACCTCCGCGGAGAGCCGGCCTCGGACGCCGACGTCGATGCCCATCTCGAGTGCCCAGGCGCGGACGACCGACGGAGGCGCCGGCCGGGCAACGTGGTCGGCACCGCCGGGGTGCTGCAATGCCGCCGGCGCCAAGACGTCGCACGTTCCGTGGTCGGCGGCAACGTCGGCCTTGGTCGCCGGGGTCGTCGGGGCGAGGAGCGGCTGGATGTACGCGAGGAGGACCTCGAAGTCGTCGGGGTGGACGACGCGGGTGCCGAGCGCGGCGGCGGCCTGTGCCTTCTGCCCGTCGTAGGAGCCGTCCGTGACGAGCATCGCGGTGCGGCGGCTGACGCTGCTCGTGACGGAGACCCCGGCGGCGGCCGCTCGCGACTCGAGCGCGTCGCGCTGCTCGAAGTCGCAGCCGCTGAAGGCGACTCGCTGACCGACGCGCAGTGGCTCGCCCAGGGGCCAGTCGTCGGGCAGCGTCTTCAGCGATGCCGAGAGGGTCTCCAGGCGGGCCTGCTCGGCGCCACTGAGCAGGCCCTTGACCGTGACGTCAGCGACGTCGAGCAGCGTGGCCATGTGTCCGATCTCGGCCTTCTCGACCCGGCTGAGGCGCCCGTCGTCCAGCGCCTCACGCGCCAGAGCGCGGACGAAGCCGCGGTGCGCCACGCTGATGTCGTCTGGACTGAGGTCGTACAGCTCCGCCACCTCGCGCAGGGTCGTGCGCTCCGTCCGGGTGATGTGCCCGTCCTCTAGGACCTCGGCAAGGGTCTCCAGGTACGACAGCGCGCCGGCCGCGGCTCCTTCGTCGAGCGCATCGCTGAGCGTGAAGCGCTCGAGCAGGCTGCTCTGGGGCGCGGGCTGATGAGCGATGACGTGAAGCGCCCGGTCGCTCAGCACCCGGCGGGGTGGCTCTGGTGCAGTCGGCAGCACCTCGCCAGGCCCGGTGGGCCAGGTGATGCCGGCGGCCTGGCTCAGGATCGTGTGGTGGCTGCTGAGGGGGGCGAGGCCGACCTTGGGGTCGAGGTACGTCGCGAGGAGGCGCGCGGTGGCGCGTGCGTCGCCCAGAGCTGTGTGCGAGGCGTCGATGACGATGTCGCACGCCCAGCAGCAGTCGGCGAGCCGGCGCCGGTCGAGGTGAGGCAGGAAGTACATCGACTCCCGCAAGGTGCAGAAGGTCGGCGGCGAGGGCCACCCCCACCCGGCGCGCCCGAACTCGTACTCCAGGAAGTTCGCGTCGAAGGAGACGTTGTGGCCGGCGAGGGCGCGACCCTGCAGAAGGCCGACCAAGGGCTGCACTAGGTCCTCGAACCGCGGAGCCCTGAACCGCCCCGGGGTGTCCGGGGACTCCACCCGTTGGGAAGGATGGAGTCATGTCTGGTCGTCGTGGGCAGTACCCGCCGGAGCTGCGTGAGCGGGCGGTGCGAATGTTCGTGGAGTGCCGGGCCGATCACGCCTCGGAGTGGGACGCGATGCGGTCGGTCGCTCAGAAGCTCGGGGTCGGCACGACCGAGACGGTCCGCAAGTGGATCCGGCGGGCCGAGGTCGACGCTGGTGCGCGTGCCGGGGTGCGCAGCGAGGAGAGCGCCGAGCTGCGCAGGCTGCGGGCGGAGGTCCGTGAGCTGCGCCGCGCGAACGAGATCCTGAAGGCGGCCGCGGGTTTCTTCGCGGCCGAGCTCGACCGGCCACAGCGGATCTCGTGAGGTTCGTCGCCGACCACGCCGAGAAGGTCAGCGTCGACGGGCTGCGTTGGGGTGTCGAGCCGATCTGCCGGGTCCTGACCGCTCAGGGCACGCCGATCGCCCCTTCCACCTACTACGAGGCCCGCTCGCGCCGGCCGTCGGCGCGCTCGATCCGTGACGAACAGCTCAAGGAGCTGATCGCGGCCGAGCACGCGGCGAACTATGGGGTCTACGGGGCCAGGAAGGTCTGGCTCGCGCTGAACCGCCAAGGCGTGCCCGTCGCACGCTGCACGGTCGAGCGTCTGATGGGTGACCTGGGCCTGGCCGGGGCGGTGCGCGGCAAGGTCAAGCGCACCACGGTCGCCGACCCGGCCGCGGCGCGCCCGGCGGACCTGGTCTCGAGGCGGTTCGGGCCGTTGGCACCGGACCGTCTCTGGGTCGCGGACATCACCTACGTCTCGACCTGGTCCGGGTGGGTCTACGTCGCGTTCTGCACCGACGCCTATGCCCGGCGGATCCTGGGCTGGTCCGTCGGCACGACGATGTCCACAGACCTGGTCCTGAACGCGATCGAGCAGGCCATCTGGACCCGCGGACGCCAGGGCACGGGCAGCCTCAACGGGCTGGTGCACCACACCGACCGCGGCAGTCAGGGCGGATTCAATCGGTCGTCGCAACACCTCGAGTTGGTGGAGGTGTTCGATGGTTCGTCGGCAGCAGGCAGCGGATCGGGCGGTGCGTCCGAAGCTGAGGTCGCCGGGGCATCCGAAGTTCCAGCGCGAGGTCGAGGCTGCGTTCTGGGCCGAGATCGCCAAGGGGCTGCTGCCGGCGGAGGCGGCGGCCGTGATCGGTGTGTCGCAGCCGGTGGGGCAGCGGTGGTTCCACAACGGTGGCGGCATGCCCCCGTTCGACCTCGAGGCGCGGCCGACGGGCCGTTACCTGTCCTTCGCTGAACGCGAGGAGATAGCCCTGCTCAGGGCCCAGTCCAAGGGCGTTCGCGAGATCGCCCGGGCGGTCGGGCGCGACCCGGGGACGGTCTCTCGGGAGTTGCGCCGCAACGCCGCGACGCGCAGCGGCAAGCTCGAGTACCGGGCGTCGGTGGCGCAGTGGAAGGCCGACATGGCCGCGCGTCGACCGAAGACGCCGAAGCTGATCGCCGACCAGCGGCTGCACGCCTATGTCCAAGACCGGCTGTCGGGTCAGATCCGCCGGCCCGACTGCACCACGGTGGGCGGGCCCCGGCCGCCGCGGTTCACCGGCAACAACAAGCCGCACCGCAAGGACCGGGCCTGGGTGCAGGCGTGGAGCCCTGAGCAGATCGCCCACCGCATCCGGATGGACTTCCCGGAGGATGAGTCCATGCGGATCAGCCACGAGGCGATCTACCAGGCGCTCTACATCCAGGGCCGCGGCGCGCTCAAGCGCGAGCTGGTCTGGTGCCTGCGCACCGGCCGTGCGCTGCGCGCCCCGCGGGAACGGTCCAGGCGCAAGACCTGGGCGCACGTGACACCCGAGACCCTGATCAGCGAACGCCCCGCCGAGGTCGCCGACCGCGCCGTCCCCGGGCACTGGGAAGGCGACCTGCTGATCGGCCTGGAGCGCTCGGCGATCGGCACCGTCGTCGAGCGCAGCACGAGGTTCACGATGCTGGTGCACCTGCCACGCGAGGAGGGCTACCGGCACAAGGAGACCCCGAAGAACGGCCCCGCCCTGGCCGGCTACGGAGCGATCACCATGAGCAAGGCCCTCGCGGCGACGATGACAACCCTGCCGGAACAGCTGACCAGATCGCTGACCTGGGACCGCGGCAAGGAGATGTCCGCCCACGCACAGTTCAAGGTCGCCACCGGCATCCCGGTGTTCTTCGCCGACCCCCAGTCCCCCTGGCAGCGCGGGACCAACGAGAACACCAACGGGCTGCTGCGCCAGTACTTCCCCAAGGGCACCGACCTGTCCCGCTGGTCCGCCGAAGACCTCGAGGCCGTCGCCCACGCCCTGAACACCAGACCGCGCAAGACCCTCGGCTGGCGCACCCCGGCGGAGGCCCTCGACGAGCACCTACTGTTGCTCCAACAAGCCGGTGTTGCATCGACCGGTTGAATCCGGTCAGTACACCTCGATCCGGTTCGGCGAACGCCTCGCCGCCGCCGGCATCCGACCCTCGGTCGGCGCCGTCGGGTCCTCCTATGACAATGCCCTGGCCGAGACCATCAACGGCCTGTTCAAGACCGAGCTGATCCGGCCCCGCGGCCCCTGGCGCACCGTCGACCACGTCGAGCTCGCCACCGCTGAATGGGTCGACTGGTTCAATCACCGGCGCCTCTACGAGTACTGCGGAGACATCCCACCCGCCGCTCTCGAAGCCGCCTACTACTCTCACAACCGAGCCCAGCACCCCGCCGAGGCTCTCAAACCGATGAGTCTCCGGACACCCCGGGGCGGTTCACACCACTCCCGAGGACTTGACCGACGGCAGCAGGACTCGCTGTTCGACGGGGGCAAGGTTGACGTCGTCTCGAGGGCAGCAGACGGAGTCGTCAGTTGCGTCCCGGATAGTGGTGTAGCGCCGGTGGCCACCTTGTCGTAGACGACGACGCGGTCACCGCGTGATCCTTCGAGTGAACCTCTCACAGCACCCTCGAACGGAGTCATCACGATGACCGCACCTCGCATTGTCGACCCTGCCGCCGTCCTGGGCCAGGCCCTGTCCGACGCCTCGCCGGACCTGATGCGTCACCTGCTCGGCACGGTGATCAACTCGCTGTTGTCGGCGGAGGCCGATGCGGTCTGCGGGGCCGAGTGGGGCCAGCCCAGCCCTGAGCGGGTCAGCCAGCGCAACGGCTACCGCCATCGGGACCTGGACACCCGGGTCGGCACGATCGACGTCGCGATCCCCAAGTTGCGCACCGGCACCTACTTCCCCGAGTGGCTGCTCGAGCGGCGCAAGCGGGCGGAGGCCGCGCTGATCAGCGTGGTCGCGACGTGCTACCTGCTCGGGGTCTCGACCCGGCGGATGGACAAGCTGGTCCAGTCGCTCGGGATCACGAGCTTGAGCAAGTCGCAGGTCTCCCGGATGGCGGTCGACCTCGATGACCAGGTCGAGGCGTTCCGCACCCGCCCGCTGTCCGAGGCCGGGCCGTTCACGTTCGTCGCCGCGGACGCGTTGACGATGAAGGTCCGCGAGGCCGGAAGGGTCATCAACGCCGTCGTCTTGGTCGCCACCGGCGTCAACGGTGACGGCCACCGGGAGGTCCTGGGCTGCAAGGTCACCACCGCCGAGACCAAGGAGGCGTGGAACGCGTTCTTCGCCGACCTGGTCGCCCGCGGCTTGGCCGGAGTGCGCCTGGTGACCTCCGACGCCCACGCCGGGCTGGTCGAGGCGATCGCCGCGAACCTGCCCGGGGCGTCCTGGCAGCGCTGCCGCACCCACTACGCCGCCAACCTCATGAGCACCTGCCCCAAGAGCTCCTGGCCCGCGGTCAAGGCGATGCTGCACAGCGTCTACGACCAGCCCGACGCGACCTCGGTCCACGCCCAGTTCGACAAGCTCCTGGACTCCGTCGCCGGCCCGCTGCCCGCCGTCGCGGAACACCTGGACGCCGCCCGCGCCGACCTGCTCGCGTTCACTCACTTCCCGAAGGAGATCTGGCGTCAGATCTGGTCCAACAACCCCAATGAGCGGCTGAACAAGGAGATCCGCCGCCGCACCGACGTCGTCGGGATCTTCCCCGACCGCGACTCCGTGACCCGCCTGGTCGGAGCCGTCCTGGCCGAGCAGCACGACGAATGGGCCGAAGGACGCCGCTACTTCGCCCTCGACGTCCTGCACCGCGCACGCCTCAACCTGATCACTACCACCGACACCAAGGAGCCCGACCAGCCCCTGGCACTGACCGCCTGAGCAGCAACGGATCACGCCGAAGCACTACACCACGTCCAGGGACTTGACCGAGTCGTCGACCTCGTCATCGTGCAAGACCGTCCTTGGACGGGCTCGGAGGCTCAGTTGGCGTCCCTCCAGGCCAAGGTCCAGGCGTACGTGTCGTTCGCACTAGATGGGGGACTTGCTCGACAGTATCCCGAGGCCTCGGGACGGCCGTGGCGCGTTCTCGTTCAATGCCAAACCGGACTCCCCGACCCGAACACCCAGTCGCTGCTTGACGTGCTCGCCACCCGACTCCCGGAGTACGGCGGATCACTGGTCGTTCGAAGGTCCTGACAGCGACCGGTCATCGGCATGAGCGTGCGGGCGGAGGCGCGGCCTATCGCCCCGCAGTCGCATGGATCCCCGGCGGGGGCGACTCGGCGTACCCGGACGCGGCGGCCGCGCCCGACCGAGCGTCGCGGAAGCCGGCGTCGCCGGCGCCAACGAAGCGAAGGAGCCCCGGACCTGGTGGTCCGGGGCTCCTTCGTCGTCCTCTTGGCTGACTTTCCGGAAGTCATCGACGTGACTTTCTGGAACCAGCCGTGGTGCCCGAGACAGGACTCGAACCTGCGACCTTCTGCTCCGGAGGCAGACGCTCTATCCACTGAGCTACTCGGGCGGGCGGTGAGCAACATTACCAGGACGACGGCGGCCGTCCCGCCGTCGTCCCGCGGCCGTCCTACCGCAGACGGCCGGACGGCGCCGGTGTCAGACGTCCGGGTCGCCGATGAACTCCGTCAGGTAGTCGTCGATCTCCTCCATCGCCCGCTGGGGGTCGCGCGCGGCGATGGCGTCGACGAGGGCGTGGTGCGCGCCGTCGTCCCCGACGGGGTGCTCGAAGTTGAACCGGATGTTCGCGGTGATCGCGTCGAGCAGGTTGTCGTACAGGGCCATGAGCACGGGGTTGCGCGTCGCCTCCGCGATGGCGCGGTGGAGCGTGAGGTCGGCGTCGACCATCGCGTCCAGGTCACCGCTCACGTACGCCGCCGAGCGGACGTCGGACAGCTCGCGCAGGCGCGCCAGATGGCCATCGTCGTGGCGCTTCGCGGCGAGCCGGGCGCACTCGACCTCCAGGCAGCGCCGCACCTCCAGCACGTCGCGCTGGTGCGCGCCGGCGATGGAGCGGCCCATGGCGGTCGCGAGCTCCGAGTCGGAGATCACGTAGGTGCCCGAGCCTTGGCGGCGCTCGAGCATGCCCGCGTGGACGAGCGACTGCACGGCCTCGCGCACGGTGTTCCGCCCGACACCGATAAGCTCGGTCAGCTCGGGCTCCGGTGGGATTCGCGCGCCCACCGGCCAAGCCCCCGACGTGATCTGCTGCCGCAGTCGCCCGACGGCTTGATCGATCAGGTTCGTCCGCCGAGTCATCCCACCTCCCAGGTTGTGAGGGCAGTCAACACCCCTCGGGCCGTCGTGCGCACGCGGCGCTCCGCTGAGAAGGCTTTCCACCGGCGTCTCGTGCGGGGAAGTCGTGAGAGGTGGGAGGACTCCAGCGGTGTCGCCCGCCACGCCGCGGGTGCGCCGACGACCGGTCCGTCACGCTCGGCGACCGCTGGTCGAGCCGGGTGCCGGGCGGGGCGGCGCGCCTCGCTAGGCTTTCCCGGTGACCCCCACCGAGCTCTCCGAGGCCCTGCGCGCCGTCCTGACCGCCGCCGCGGCCGACGGCGCCCTGCCCCTTCCGGTCGACGCGCTGCCGGAGTCGGTGTCGGTGGAGCGACCGCGTTCCCGCGAGCACGGCGACTGGGCGACGAACGTCGCGATGCAGCTCGCCAAGAAGGCCGGCATGGCGCCGCGCGACCTCGCGACGGTCCTGGCCGAGCGCCTCGCCGCCGTGCCGGGTGTGGCGAAGGTCGACATCGCCGGGCCGGGCTTCCTGAACATCACGCTCGACGCCGCCGCCGCCGGGGAGCTGGCCCGCTCCGTCGTCGAGGCGGGGTCGTCCTTCGGGACGTCGTCGGGCCTGGCGGGTGAGCGTGTGAACCTCGAGTTCGTCTCGGCCAACCCCACCGGACCGCTGCACATCGGCGGCGCGCGGTGGGCCGCCGTCGGCGACTCGCTCGCCCGGATCCTGGGCGCCTGCGGGGCGGACGTCACCCGCGAGTACTACTTCAACGACCACGGCGCGCAGATCGACCGGTTCGCGCGGTCGCTCCTCGCCCGGGCCCGCGGCCTGGAGGCGCCGGAGGACGGCTACGGCGGCCAGTACATCGCCGACATCGCGGACGCCGTGATCGCCGGCTGTGCCGCCGACGGCGAGGCGGACCCCCGCACGCTGGACGACGCGGCGGCGCAGGAGGTGTTCCGGGCCCGCGGCGTGGAGCTGATGTTCGGCGAGATCAAGGCGACGCTGCACGACTTCGGCGTCGACTTCGACGTGTACTTCCACGAGGAGTCGCTGCACGAGTCCGGCGCCGTGGAGCGGGCGGTCATACGGCTGCGCGAGCTCGGGCACATCTTCGAGGCCGAGGGCGCCACGTGGCTGCGCACCACGGACTTCGGCGACGACAAGGACCGCGTGATCATCAAGTCCGACGGCGAGGCGGCCTACATCGCGGGCGACCTCGCGTACTACCTGGACAAGCGCGAGCGGGGCGCGGACCGCGTGATCATCATGCTGGGCGCCGACCACCACGGGTACATCGGCCGGATGATGGCGATGTGCGCCGCGTTCGGCGACACCCCCTGGAAGAACCTCGAGATCCTCATCGGCCAGATGGTGAACCTCGTCTCCGGTGGCGAGCCGGTGCGGATGTCCAAGCGGGCGGGCACGGTCGTCACGATCGAGGACCTGGTGGAGGCGGTCGGCGTCGACGCGGCGCGCTACTCCCTGGCGCGGTCCTCGGTGGACACGATGATCGACCTGGACCTGGACCTGCTGGTCAAGCGGAGCAACGACAACCCCGTCTTCTACGTCCAGTACGCGCACGCCCGCACCTGCAACGTCGCGCGCAACGCCGCGGAGACCGGCGTCCGGCGTGAGGACGGCTTCGACCCCGCGCTGCTGGACCACGTGAGCGAGTCGACCCTGCTGGCCAAGCTCGGCGACTACGGGCGCGTCGTCGCCCAGGCCGGTGAGCTGCGTGACCCGCACCGTGTCGCGCGGTACCTCGAGGAGCTCGCCGGCGCGTACCACAAGTGGTACGACCAGCAGCGCCGCGTCGTCCCGCTCGGCGAGGAGCCCGTGACCGACGCGCACCGCACCCGGCTCTGGCTGAACGACGCCGTGCGGACCGTGCTGGCGAACGGGCTCGGGCTGCTCGGGGTGAACGCCCCGGAGCGGATGTGAGCCTCGCGCCGCACGTCTGGCCGGCGGGAGCCGTCCGCGGGTCGGACGGCGCCGTGCGCGTGGCCGGCGTGGACCTGCGCGCCCTGGCAGCGGAGCACGGGACGCCCGCGTACGTGCTCGACGAGGCGGACTTCCGCGGCCGGGCGCGCGCCTTCCGCGAGGCGTTCTCGCGCGCCTTCCGCGCGATCGGCGCCGAGGTCGACGTCTACTACGCCGGCAAGGCGTTCCTGTGCACGGCCGTCGCGCGGTGGGCCCACGAGGAGGGCCTGCGCATCGACACCTCGACCGCGGGCGAGCTCGCCGTCGCGCTTTGGGCGGGCGTTCCCGGCATCGACATCGGCCTGCACGGCAACAACAAGTCCGACGGCGAGATCGCGCGGGCGCTGGAGTCCGGCGTCGGGCGGATCGTCGTGGACTCCCTCGGCGAGGTGGACCGTGTGGCGGACGCCGCGGCCGCCCGGGGCATGCGGGCGCCAGTCATGGTGCGGGTCACCACGGGCGTGCACGCCGGCGGCCACGAGTACATCTCCACCGCGCACGAGGACCAGAAGTTCGGCCTCTCGGTCACCGGTGGGCAGGCGATGGCGGGCCTGCGGGCCGTCCTGGCGCGACCCGAGCTGGAGCTGCTCGGGATCCACTCCCACATCGGCTCCCAGATCCTCGACCCCACCGGTTTCGAGGTCGCGGCGCGGACGGTGCTCGAGCTGCGCGCGGAGCTCGCGCGGCTCACCGGGCACCTGGTGCCGGAGGTCGACCTGGGGGGCGGCTTCGGCATCGCCTACCTGCCCGGCGACGTGCCGCTCGAGCCCGGCCGTGTGGCCAAGGACGTGGCGGGCGTCGTCGACGGGGTCTGCGCCGCGCTCGGCACGCCGGTGCCGCGCATCTCGATCGAGCCGGGCCGGGCCATCGCCGGCCCCACCACCCTCACGCTCTACACGGTCGGCACCGTGAAGCCCGTGACGGTCGACGAGACGCTCACGCGCACGTACGTCTCCGTCGACGGGGGCATGAGCGACAACCTTCGCCCGGCCCTGTACGGCGCGCGGTACACGGCTGCCGTCGCCTCTCGCGAGGGTGCGGCTGCCACGGTGCTGGCGCGCGTCGTCGGCAAGCACTGCGAGAGCGGCGACATCGTGGTGCACGACGTCGAGCTGCCCGCCGACATCGCCCCCGGTGATCTCCTCGCCGTCCCCGCGACGGGCGCCTACGGCCGCTCGATGGCGTCGAACTACAACCTCGTGCCCCGGCCCCCCGTGATCGCGGTGCGCGACGGCGTCGCACGCGTGCTGGTACGGCGCGAGACCGAGGCGGACCTGCTCGCCCTCGACGTCGGCTGAGAGCCGGCGGCGGCTCACAGGCCGCCATGGACACCGCCCCACCGCGCGGGGCCGCACCCGTATCCTTGGCTCGCCCCGCGAGCGAGTCCCGCCCGGGTGGAGGAGGTGTGCGGTGGTCGACGTCGTGCGGGTCGCTCTGCTCGGGTGCGGCACGGTCGGGACCGAGACCGCCCGCCTGCTCCTGACCCACACCGAGGAGCTGGCGGCCCGCGTGGGAGCGCCCGTGGAGCTCGTCGGCATCGCCGAGCGCGCAGTGGACGTCGAGCGCGACCCGGCCATCCCGCATGAGCTCATCACGACGGACTGGCAGGGCCTCGTCCGTCGTGCCGACATCGTGATCGAGCTCATCGGCGGCGCCGAGCCGGCCCGCACGATGATCCTCGAGGCCATGGCCCACGGCGCGAGCGTCGTGACCGCCAACAAGGCGCTGCTGGGCCAGGACGGCCCCACGCTGTACGCGGCCGCCGAGGCCGCTGGGGTCGACCTCTACTACGAGGCGGCCGTGGGCGGCGCGATCCCGCTGATCAGGCCCGTCCGTGAGTCCCTCGCGGGGGACCGGGTGACCCGCATCCTGGGGATCGTCAACGGCACGACCAACTACGTGCTCGACCAGATGGCCACGACCGGCGACGACCTGACGCTCGCCGTCAAGCAGGCGCAGGTCCGCGGGTACGCCGAGGCCGACCCGACCGCCGACGTCCAGGGGCACGACGCCGCGGCGAAGGCGGCGATCCTCGCGTCGCTCGCCTTCCACACGCGTGTGAGCACCGCCGACGTGCACTGCGAGGGCATCACCGGCATCACCGCCGACGACGTCGCGTGGGCGGCCGAGACGGGGCACGTCATCAAGTTGCTTGCGATCGCCGAGCGCACCCCGGTCGACGCCGACGGCAACGAGGGCATCGTGGCCCGCGTACACCCGGCCCTCGTGCCGGCCGAGCACCCGCTCGCGGGCGTGCGCGGCGTGTTCAACGCGGTCTTCGTCGAGGCCGAGGCCGCGGGACAGCTGATGTTCTACGGGCAGGGCGCCGGTGGCGTGCCGACCGCGAGCGCGGTGTGCGGCGACGTCGTCACCATCGCCCGGCACCTCGTGCACGGCGGCCGCGGGCCCCGCGAGTCGCGCTACGCCGAGCTTCCCCGTGCTCGGCATCGCCGACGCCGTCACGCGCTACCAGGTGCGGCTGCGCGTCGCCGACCGTCCGGGCGTGCTCGCCCAGGTCGCGCAGGTGTTCGCCGGGCGCGGCGTCTCGATCGAGACGGTGCGGCAGTCGGACGCGCGGGGCGTGCACGCGGACCTCCTGGTCGTCACGCATGCGGCCCGCGAGGCCGCACTGGCGGCGACCGTCACGTCGTTGGCGAGCCTCGAGCCGGTCGAGGCCGTCCTGTCGGTGCTTCGAGTCGAAGGAGCGTAGGTGGCCAAGCAGTGGCGTGGGGTGATCGCCGAGTACGGTGACCGCCTCCCCGGGCACGTCCAGGACCGCGTCGTCACGCTCGGCGAGGGCGGCACCCCGCTCGTCCCCGCCCCGCAGCTCTCCGCCCTCACCGGCGCCGACGTGCACCTCAAGGTCGAGGGCATGAACCCGACCGGCTCGTTCAAGGACCGCGGCATGACGACGGCGATCTCGTCGGCCGCCGGCCGGGACGTGCGCACGGTGATCTGCGCCTCCACCGGCAACACCTCGGCGTCGGCCGCCGCGTACGCCACCGCCGCGGGCATGACCTGTGCGGTCCTCGTCCCCGACGGCAAGATCGCGATGGGCAAGCTCAGCCAGGCCGTCGCGCACGGCGCGCGCCTGCTCCAGGTGGACGGCAACTTCGACGACTGCCTCGTCGCCGCCCGCAAGCTGGCCGAGAGCTTCCCGGTGGAGCTCGTGAACTCGGTCAACCCCGACCGCATCCAGGGGCAGAAGACGGCGGCGTTCGAGATCGTCGATGCACTCGGCGACGCTCCGGACATC
Organism: uncultured Actinomycetota bacterium; assembly: GCA_963807045.1. GTDB lineage: Bacteria > Actinomycetota > Actinomycetes > Actinomycetales > Cellulomonadaceae > Actinotalea. Next base: position 2,658,883 of record CAWDZL010000002.1, read on the forward strand.
CACGTCCTCCCGGTCGGCAACGCCGGCAACATCACCGCGTACTGGAAGGGCTTCACCGAGTACGCCGCCGACGGTCCCGCGACCCGGCGGCCCGCGATGTGGGGCTTCCAGGCGGCGGGCGCCGCCCCCATCGTCCTCGGGCATCCCGTTACCGAACCGGAGACGATCGCGACGGCCATCCGGATCGGCAACCCGGCGTCGTGGGAGCAGGCCGTCGAGGCCCGGGACACGTCCGGCGGGCTCATCGAGGCCGTGACGGACGAGCAGATCCTCGCCGCGCACCGGTTCCTGTCGAGCAAGGTGGGCGTGTTCGTCGAGCCGGCGTCGGCCTCCGGGGTCGCCGGCCTGCTGATGCTCGCCGAGGCCGGCCGGGTGCCGGCGGGCGCCCGCATCACGGTGACCGTGACCGGCCACGGGCTGAAGGACCCGCAGTGGGCGCTGCGGACCGCCGACGGCGGTCCCGTGGAGCTGACGCGCGTGACGCCGGACGTCATGTCCATCGCCGCCGCCCTCGGGCTGGGCTGAGCCGTGCGACTGGGCAGCGACCACGTCCTCGTGCGGGTCCCCGCGACGAGCGCGAACCTCGGCCCCGGCTTCGACTCGCTCGGGCTGGCGCTCGGCCACTACGACACGATCGAGGTGCAGGCCCTCGGGAGCCCCGAGGTCGTCGTCGAGGTGACGGGGGAGGGCGCGGGCGAGCTGCCCGACGGCGAGGACCACCTGGTCGTCCGTGCGATCCGTGCGGCCCTGGACGAGGTGGGTGCGCCGCAGGTCGGCCTGCACCTGCGCTGCGACAACCGCATCCCGCACGGCCGGGGGATGGGCTCGTCGGCGGCGGCCGTCGTCGCCGGGATCCTCGCGGTGCGCATGCTGATCGGGGACCCGGAGGCGCTGGGCAACACGCGCGCGTTCCTCATCGCCACCCGGTTCGAGGGCCACCCGGACAACGCTGCCCCGGCCATCCTCGGCGGGGCGACCGTCTCGTGGACCGGCGCCGACGGTCCGCACGCCACGCAGATGCCCCTGCACCCCGAGCTGTCGCCGGTCGTGCTCGTGCCGGACGAACGGTGCGCCACCCGCACGGCGCGCGGCGTCCTGCCCGCGACCGTGCCGCACGCCGACGCCGCCTTCACCGCGGGTCGCGCGGCCCTCCTCGTCCAGGCGATGTGCCACCGCCCCGAGCTTCTCTTCGAGGCGACGGCCGAGCGGCTGCACCAGGAGTACCGGGCGGCGGTGATGCCGCGCACCTGGGAGCTCGTCAGGGCGCTGCGCGACGCCGGCCAGGCGGCTGTCGTGTCGGGTGCCGGCCCGTCGATCCTCGTGCTCGAGCGGCTGGGCGACGGCGACGCGGGTGCGGCCGTGCGCCGTGAGGTGCTCGCGGGCGTCGCGGAGCCGTGGACGGTGCTCACGCCCGGGGTCGCCGTCGACGGTGCGATCGCCGAGCGGCTGTAGCCGGGGTCGCCCGTCCGGCGGAACGTCGGCGACGGCGGAAGTGCTACTCTCGGGACATCCCCCCGGAAAACCCTGAGTGGTCATCGCGGCGGCCCTGGTGCACCTATCGGGCCCCGAGATGCGGGTGGGATCCAGCCACCTCCAGGTCGACGCGTCCATGTCGACACACCGACCCTGTGGCGGGACAACGCTGACGGACCAGGTCCGGGCGACCACCACCGCGGCCCCCCGATCTCATCGGCCGCCGACGAGGGGGAAGGACCTTCGTGACAGACACCATCGATGCCGTCGCGGGCGATGCGCCCGCTGGCGCCACGCGCTCGGCTGCGCGCAGCGGCGCGTTGAGCGCACTCCGCCTGCCCGAGCTGCAGGCCCTTGCCACTGAGCTCGGGGTGCCCGGCACCTCTGCGATGCGCAAGAGCGACCTGGTCGAGGCCATCAAGAGCCGGCGTGCCGGTGGCGGCGCGCGGCAGTCGGCCGCTCGTCCGGCCGACGCCGAGCCGCCCGCGCGCACCGAGCGCACTGAGCGCGCTGAGCGCGCTGAGCGCGCTGAGCGCGCTGAGCGCGCTGAGCGCGCCCCCCGCGCGGACAGTGCCGCGCGCACGGCGCGCACCGCGCGCACCGAACGGACGTCCGGTGCCGAGCGGACCGCCGAGCCCAGGCTCGAGCTGGACCTGGGCGCCATCGCGGCCCCGCCCGCACGGGACCGCGCGGACGAGCCGGTCGACGAGCGCGCGGCCCGTGCCGCCGCCGCAGCCCGCTCCGTGACCCAGGGAACGCGCCGCGCCGGGCGCGCCGCCGGCGCGCCCGGGGTGCGCGACGACGTCGCCCACGAGGCGCCGCGGGAGAACCAGGGCCAGCGCGAGACGCAGCGCGAAGGTGCGTCTCGTGAGGGCCAGCGTGAGGCACAGCGGGAGGGCGCTCAGCGCGAGGGCCAGCGTGACGGCGCCCGGGACGGCCGCCTGCGTGACGACGACGACCAGGCCGGCGGTCGGCGTCGGCGGGGCCGCTACCGCGACCGCGACCGCAACAAGCGGCGCGGGCGCACGGGCCAGACCGAGCTCGCCGGCTACGACGACGTCGAGGTCAGCGACGACGACGTCCTGCTCCCGGTCGGGGGCATCCTCGACATCAAGGACAACTACGCGTTCGTTCGGACGTCGGGCTACCTGCCGGGCGACAACGACGTCTACGTCTCCATGAACCAGGTCAAGCGGCACGGGCTGCGCAAGGGCGACGCGATCGTCGGCGCCGTCCGCCAGCCGCGTGAGGGCGACCCGCTGCCCCAGGGGCGCAACTCCAAGGTCAACGCGCTCGTGCGGCTCGACTCGGTGAACGGCATGTCGCCCGACGAGGCGCGGAGCCGGCCGGAGTTCGGCAAGCTCACGCCGCTGTACCCGCAGGAGCGCCTGCGCCTGGAGACCCTGCCGACCGTCATGACCACCCGGATCATCGATCTGGTGGCCCCGATCGGCAAGGGCCAGCGCGGCCTCATCGTCTCGCCGCCCAAGGCCGGCAAGACCCTCGTCCTGCAGGCGATCGCCAACGCGATCACGCAGAACAACCCCGAGGTCCACCTCATGGTCGTGCTCGTCGATGAGCGCCCCGAGGAGGTCACGGACATGCAGCGCACGGTGAAGGGCGAGGTCATCGCCTCGACCTTCGACCGTCCCGCGGACGACCACACCACCGTCGCCGAGCTGTCCATCGAGCGGGCCAAGCGCCTCGTGGAGCTCGGGCAGGACGTCGTCGTGCTGCTCGACTCGATCACCCGCCTCGGCCGCGCGTACAACATCGCGGCACCGGCGTCCGGGCGCATCCTGTCCGGTGGCGTCGACTCGAGCGCGCTGTACCCGCCGAAGCGCTTCTTCGGTGCCGCGCGCAACATCGAGCACGGTGGATCGCTGACGATCCTGGCGACCGCCCTCGTGGAGACGGGCTCGAAGGCCGACGAGGTCATCTTCGAGGAGTTCAAGGGCACCGGGAACATGGAGCTCAAGCTCTCCCGACAGCTCGCCGACAAGCGCATCTTCCCGGCCGTGGACGTCGATGCGTCCGGCACGCGCCGCGAAGAGATCCTCATCCCGGCCGACGAGCTGAAGATCCAGTGGAAGCTGCGCCGCGTGATGAGCGCGCTCGACGCCCAGGCCGCGATCGAGCTGCTGCTCGGCAAACTGCGCGGCACGCAGAGCAACGTCGAGTTCCTGCTGCAGGTCCAGAAGACGACGCCGGCCGCGCCGGGTCAGAAGGACGACTGACGCACCGCCCGAGCACCGGGCCGGGACTTTTCCGCCCCGGCCCGGTGTTCTGGCAGACTGTCCCCCTGCTCGACGGTTCACGTCCGCACCCGCGGGCGACCCGTCGGCCATCGATAGGAGCACCCGTGAAGAAGGACATCCACCCGAAGTACACCGAGACGGTCGTGACGTGCACGTGCGGGAGCACGTTCACCACGCGCAGCACCTCGACCTCCGGCCAGATCCACGCGGACGTGTGCAGCAGCTGCCACCCGTTCTACACGGGCAAGCAGAAGATCCTCGACACCGGTGGCCGCGTCGCCCGGTTCGAGGCGCGCTACGGCAAGCGCACCGCCGCCACCAAGTAGCTGTCGTCACGCCGGCGGAGCCCTCGGCTCCGCCGGCGTCGCCGTGCCCGGAGGGATTCTGATGGCGTTCGAGGCGGTCGAGCCGTTGCTCGCCGAGCACGCGAGCATCGAGGCCGCCCTCGCGGACCCCTCGGTCCACGCCGACGCGGGACGTGCGCGAACCCTCGGGCGGCGGTACGCCGAGCTGGGGCGAGTGGTGGGTGCGTACCGCGCCTGGCGACGCGCCGACGACGACGCGGCGGCGGCCGCCGAGCTCGCCGAGGACCCGGCGTTCGCGGCCGAGCTGCCGCAGCTGCGCGCGGCCGCGGACGAGGCCGCCGAGACCCTGCGCCGTCTCCTCGTGCCCCGGGACCCCGACGACGCCCGGGACGTGATCCTCGAGATCAAGGCGGGGGAGGGCGGCGAGGAGTCGGCCCTGTTCGCCGGCGACCTGCTGCGGATGTACACCCGGTTCGCCGAGCGGCGCGGGTGGGTCGCCACCGTGCTCGAGACGACGCCGTCGGACCTGGGCGGCGTGAAGGACGCGACGCTCTCCGTCCGCGCGCGCGGCGCCGTCGCGCCGGAGGACGGGGTCTGGGCGCACCTGAAGTACGAGGGCGGCGTGCACCGGGTCCAGCGTGTGCCGGTGACCGAGTCGCAGGGCCGCATCCACACCTCGGCTGCGGGCGTCGTCGCCCTGCCGGAGGTCGAGGACGAGGCCGAGGTGGACATCGACCCGGCGGACCTGCGCATCGACGTGTACCGGTCGTCGGGCCCGGGCGGGCAGTCGGTGAACACCACGGACTCGGCGGTGCGCATCACCCACCTGCCCACGGGCACCGTCGTCTCCTGCCAGAACGAGAAGTCCCAGCTGCAGAACAAGGAGCAGGCGCTGCGGATCCTGCGGGCGCGGCTGCTGGCCGCCCGCCAGGACGAGGCGGCGGCCGCGGCGTCGGAGCGACGACGCTCCCAGGTGCGTACGGTCGACAGGTCGGAGCGCATCCGCACCTACAACTTCCCCGAGAACCGCATCGCCGACCACCGGACGGGGTTCAAGGCCTACAACCTCGACACCGTCCTGGACGGCGACCTGGACGCGGTGATCCGCTCCGCCATCGAGGCCGACGAGGCTGCCCGCCTCGCGGCAGCCACCGGCCGATGACGACCGAGCTGCGTGCGGCGGTTCGGGACGCCGCCCGACGCCTCGCCGAGGCCGGTGTCCCGTCGCCCGAGCACGACGCCCGCGCGCTCGCCGAGCACGTGCTCGGCGTCGACAGCCTGGTGCTCGCCCCCGAGCCCGGCCCCGGCTTCGCGGCCGCCTACGCCGACGTCGTCGGGCGTCGGGCCTCGCGCGTGCCGTTGCAGCACATCGTCGGGTGGACCGGGTTCCGGCACCTGCGTCTCAGCGTGCGGCCAGGGGTGTTCGTGCCGCGTCCGGAGACCGAGCAGGTCGTCGAGGTCGCCATCGCCGAGCTCCTCGCGACGCCCGAGCGGCCGGTCGCCGTCGACCTGTGCTGCGGCGCGGGCGGCATCGCCGTCTCGCTGGCGACGGAGACGTCTGCGCGTGTCGTCGCCGTCGATGCGGCCCCCGCCGCCGTGCAGCTCACCGCCGACAACGCCGCGGCGTGCCGGGCGCGCCTGCGGGTGCAGCTGGGCGACGTCCGGGACCCGCAGCTGCTGCGCGAGCTGACCGGTGAGGTGGACGTCGTCGTCGCCAACCCGCCGTACATCCCGCCGGGCGCCGTACCCGTGGATCCGGAGGTCCGTGACCACGACCCGGCCCTCGCTCTCTACGGCGGCGGCCCGGACGGCCTCGAGCTGCCCCGCGCGGTCGCAGCAGCCGCGGCCCGGCTGCTGCGCGACGGCGGGCTGCTCGTGATGGAGCACGCCGATGTCCAGGGCGCTGCCGCGCGCGCGATGGTCACGGCGACGGGCGCGTTCGAGGGCGCGCGGACCCTGCCCGACCTGGCCGGCCGGGACCGCATGGTCGTGGCGCGCCGGGTCGAGCGTTCCCGCCGGACGGCGGCGCCGTGACAGACTCGGCACCCGTGATGCTGGACTGCACCGACCCGACGACGTGGGGCCCCGCCCTGGACAAGGCCGTGCACGTCGTGGCGCGTGGGGGCCTGCTGGTGCTGCCGACGGACACGGTCTACGGCATCGGCGCGGACGCCTTCAGCCCGGCGGCGGTCGCCGCCCTGCTCGCCGCGAAGGGCCGAGGGCGGCAGATGCCGCCACCCGTGCTCGTGCCCGAGGTCGCCACGGTGTCCGGCCTGTGCGACGAGGTGCCCGACGACGCCCGGGCGCTCATGGCCGAGCTGTGGCCCGGCGCCCTGACGATGATCTGCCGCGCGCAGCCCTCACTGGCCTGGGACCTCGGCGACACCGGCGGGACGGTGGCCGTGCGGATGCCTGACCACCCGGCCGCGCTGGCCCTACTGCGGCGGACCGGTCCGCTCGCTGTCTCGTCCGCCAACCGCACCGGGCGCCCGGCCGCCATGACAGCCGCCGACGCCGAGGCCCAGCTCGGCGAGGCCGTCGCCCTGTACCTGGACGGCGGCACCGCCCCCGGCGGGGTCGCCTCGACGATCGTCGACGCCACGTCGACGCCGCTGCGGGTCGTCCGTGCGGGCGCCCTCGACCTCACCACGCTGCGCGCCGTCGTGCCGGACGTCGTCGGGCCGGACGACGTCGGGCCGGACGACCTCGGGCCGGAGCCGGGTGGCGCCGCGTGAGGGTGTACCTGCTCGTCATGCTCATCGCCGCGGCGGTGACGTACCTGACGACGCCGCTGGCACGCTGGCTGGCGCTGCGGACGGGCGGGATCACCGCCGTGCGCGACCGGGACGTCCACGAGGTGCCGATCCCGCGCATGGGCGGCGTGGCGATGCTGCTCGGGATGGCCGTGGCGATGCTGCTGGCCTCCCGGATGCCCTTCCTCGAGGGTGTCTTCGTCGCGCCGCAGAAGGGCTGGTGGATCCTCGCCGGTGCCGCTGTGGTGTGCCTGCTCGGCGTCGCCGACGACATCTGGGACCTGGACTGGTTCACCAAGCTGATGGGGCAGGTGCTGGCCGCCGGGCTGATGGCGTGGCAGGGCCAGGTGCAGCTCTACGCGCTGCCGATCGCCGGCCAGACGATCCCGTCGGCGACGATGTCGCTGGCGGCGACCGTGGTGACCGTCGTCGTCGCGATGAACGCGGTCAACTTCGTCGACGGGCTGGACGGCCTCGCCGCCGGGCTCATCGCCATCGGCGGGACGGGCTTCTTCGTCTACACGTACCTGTTGAGCATCGACGCCGACGCAGCCGACTACTCGAGCCTGGCGAGCCTCGTCGTGGCCGTGCTCGTGGGGGCGTGCCTCGGCTTCCTGCCGCACAACTTCCATCCGGCGCGCATCTTCATGGGCGACTCGGGGTCGATGCTCATCGGCCTGACGATCGCCGCGGCGGCCATCGTGGTCACCGGCCAGGCGCAGGCGAACCCGCTGACGACGCGCCAGCAGTTCCCGGCGTTCCTGCCCATCCTGCTGCCGATCTTCGTCCTCATCCTGCCGCTCGTCGACATGGGCATGGCGGTCATCCGGCGGGTCGGCTCCGGTCACTCGCCGTTCCACCCGGACCGGCTGCACCTGCACCACCGGCTGCTCCAGCTCGGTCACACGCACCGGCGAGCGGTCCTGATCATGTACCTGTGGACGGCGCTGTTCGCCTTCGGCGGTGCGGCGCTGCTGCGCTGGAGCACCGAGCAGGTGTTGTGGACGGTGGGGATCGGCGCCCTCGCGGTGCTCGCCCTGACGCTGGGCCCGTTGCGTGCCCGGCGGACGCGGACGGACGAGGCGGTGGGCACATGACGACGTCGGACCCGGTGCGGGAGGTCTTCCGGCGCGCGCTGCGCGACGTCCTGGTGCTGACCGCCGTGGTGACGGTGCTGGGCACCGTGATCGGGGGAGTGGCCGTGGGCGCTGCCGGGGTGTGGGGCGGCGTCGTGGGCGGCGTGCTCGCCCTCCTCGCGGCCGCGGCGACGCCCGTGACGATGCTGCGCACGGCGGGCGCGTCCCTGATGACCGCGATGCTCGCCGTGATGGCCGCGTGGGTGGCCAAGAGCGCGGTGGTCATCGCAGCGGTGGCGCTGCTGCGCGGCTCCGACTGGTTCGACGCGCGCGTGCTGTTCTGGGTCGCGGCCGCCGGACTCCTCGGTTCCGTGCTCGTCGACGGCCGCGCGGTGCAGGGCGGACGAGTGCCGTACGTCACACCGGAGGCGACGTCGGAGGCCGACGATGAGCACCCGATGACCGATTCGTCCCCTTCTGAGGCACCTGACCAGCCGTAGGACGTTCGTCCCGGTCCGCTCTTCGGAAGAAGTCCTTGATCAGGACTTCTGGCCATCGGTGGGGCGCGCGGCATGGGTTACGATTTCGGCGGTCCAGAAGCGTCTGGCCGGCCCGTTCTGCACGTCGTGCGGGGGGTCGTCCCCACCACGAGCCCATGGAGTGCGTCCTGTCCACCGCCGCGACGATCCTGCTGCTCGCCGCCTCGGGTGACGACAGCGGGCCGCACATCCCCACGATTTCCGAGTTCTTCCCGCCGGCTGTCGCGTTCGACGGCACGATCTTCGAGATCAACCGGATCGGGCTGGTCCGGATCATCTCCGCCCTCGTGCTGTGCGGGCTCTTCTGGGCCGCCGCGCGGCGGGCCACGCTCGTCCCGGGCCGAGGGCAGAACGTCGCCGAGATGGCGCTCGACTTCGTCCGCGTGAACATCGCGGAGGAGGTTCTGGGGGAGCGCAAGGCGCGCCCGTGGGTGCCCCTGCTGACCGTCATCTTCTTCGCCGTGCTCTCGATGAACATCACGGGCGTCGTCCCGCTGCTGAACATCGCGTCGACGAGCGTCGTGGCGGTGCCGCTGCTGCTCGCCGTCGTCGCCTGGGTCGCTTTCGTCGTGGCCGGCGTCAAGGCGCACGGCGTCTTCGGCTTCGTGCGTGGCCAGCTCTTCCCGAGCGGCGTGCCGTGGCCGGTCTACATCCTGCTGGCGCCCATCGAGCTGATCTCGACGTTCATCCTGCGGCCGATCACGCTGACCGTCCGTCTTCTCGCCAACATGCTGGCGGGCCACCTTCTGCTGGTGATCTTCTTCTCGATGACCAGCTACCTCTTCGTCGAGGCGAGCGGCGGCCTCAAGGCAGTCGGCGTGCTCACCTTCGGCGCGGCGTTCGCCTTCACGCTCTTCGAGATGTTCGTGGCGGCGCTCCAGGCGTACATCTTCACGCTGCTGACGGCCGTGTACATCAGCCTCTCCGTGGAGGCGCACTGATAGAGCGGGCCCGGCCCGCGCCGGCCCCACGCACGACCCGCTAGGGACCCATGGTCCGGACCGCCGTCCGGGCCACCAACGGAAGGAAGACCGGACGTGGACATCGCAGGCAACATCGCAACGATCGGCTACGGGCTCGCCGCGATCGGCCCGGGCATCGGTATCGGCATCCTCGTCGGCAAGACGCAGGAGGCCACGGCCCGCCAGCCCGAGGTCGCCGGCGCCCTGCGCATCAACATGTTCATCGGCATGGCGCTCGTCGAGGCGCTCGGCCTGATCGGCCTGGTTGCGGGCTTCATTCTCTGATGGTCACCCTCATGACGGCCGCAGCGGGTGAGAGCGAGGTCCCCGAAGGGATCTGGCTCTTCATCCCGCCGCTGAGTGAGCTCATCGGCTCGATCGTCATCCTCGCCTTCATCGCGTGGGTGTTCCTGCGCAAGGTGCTGCCCGTCTTCACGCGCATCCTCGACGAGCGCACGGCGCGCATCGAGGGCGGTATGGCGAAGGCCGAGGCAGCCCAGGAGGAGGCCGCGGTCGCGCTGGCGGAGTACCACCAGCAGCTCGCCGAGGCCCGGGCCGAGGCGGCGCGCATCCGGGAGGACGCGCGGGCCGAGGGTGCCGCGATCGTCGCGGAGCTGCGCACGAAGGCCTCGACTGAGGCCGCGCGCATCGCGGAGAACGCACAGCGCCAGATCCAGGCGGAGCGGCAGCAGGCTGCCGTCTCGCTGCGCGCCGAGGTCGGGGCGCTCGCCACGGAGCTCGCGTCGCGCATCGTCGGCGAGGCGCTCGCGGACGATGCTCGCCAGTCGCGCGTCATCGACCGATTCCTCGACGAGCTCGAGGGTTCGCTCGCGGGCGAGCAGGCCGGCAAGGGCGAGGTGCGGAGCCGCTGATGCGTGGGGTGAGCCAGGCGTCGTACGAGGCCGTCGAGGCGGCCGTCGAGCCGATCCTCGTCGCGGCCGGTGCGGACGCGGCCGAGCTTGGCGAGCAGATGTTCGCGGTCGTGGACCTGCTCGACCACTCGGGCGCGCTGCGCCGCGGCTTCAGCGACCCGTCACGGTCCGCGGACGACAAGGCGCAGCTCGCGACGGCGCTGCTCGGGGGCCGCGCGGACGACCGCGTCGTGCAGGCCGTCGCCGAGTTGGCGCGGCGGCGCTGGTCGGTCGAGGCGGACCTCACGGAAGCGCTCGAGCGGCTCGCCGCGGAGTGGGTGCTGGCGTCGGCGCAGGCCACCGACGACCTCCAGCGCGTCGAGGAGGAGCTCTTCCGGTTCGACCGGCTGCTCGTGCGCGAGCGGCGGGTGCGGGACGCCCTCACCGACCGGCTGGCGACGCCGGAGGCCAGGGCACAGCTCGTGGACCGGCTGCTCGCGGATCGGGTGCACCACGTCACGCTGCAGCTGGTGCGCCGCGGCGCGCGGACGCCGCGGGGCCGGACGATGACCCGCACGCTGACCGACCTCGGTCGGCTCGCCGCCCACCGGCGCGAGCTGCTCGTGGCGACGGTCACGGCGGCGGTGGCACCGACGGCCGCGCAGACGGACCGGCTCCGGGAGCTGCTCTCGGGCGCCTACGCGCGGCAGGTGCAGGTGAACGTGGCCGTCGACCCGACGGTGATCGGCGGGATGCGGGTGCAGGTCGGTGACGAGGTCGTCGACGCGACGGTGCTCGGCCGCATGGAGGACGTACGACGAAGGCTTGCGGGCTGACGACCGGTAGGACGGGCCCGACCACAGGAGGCGGACGGCGTGAGAGCGCCGTCCGGACAGGAGAGACATGGCTGAGCTGACGATCAGGCCGGACGAGATCCGGGCCGCGCTGGACAGCTTCGTGGAGTCGTACACGCCCACGGGCGCGGCCCGCGAGGAGGTCGGTCGCGTCACCCTGGCCGCCGACGGCATCGCGCAGGTCGAGGGTCTGCCCGGGGCGATGGCGAACGAGCTCCTCGAGTTCGAGGACGGCACGCTGGGCCTCGCGCTCAACCTCGACGTCCGCGAGATCGGCGTCGTCGTGCTGGGCGAGTTCACCGGCATCGAGGAGGGCCAGCCCGTCCGTCGTACCGGTGAGGTCCTGTCGGTCGCCGTCGGCGACGGCTACCTGGGCCGCGTCGTGGACCCCCTGGGCACTCCGATCGACGGCCTCGGCGACGTCGCGACCGAGGGCCGGCGGGCCCTCGAGCTGCAGGCGCCCGGCGTCATGTCGCGCAAGAGCGTCCACGAGCCGCTGCAGACGGGCATCAAGGCCATCGACTCGATGATCCCGATCGGCCGCGGCCAGCGGCAGCTCATCATCGGCGACCGCCAGACGGGCAAGACCGCCATCGCGATCGACACGATCATCAACCAGAAGGACAACTGGGCGACGGGCGACCCGACCAAGCAGGTCCGCTGCATCTACGTCGCCATCGGCCAGAAGGGCTCGACGATCGCGGCCGTCCGTGGCGCCCTCGAGGAGGCCGGCGCGCTGGAGTACACGACGATCGTCGCGTCGCCCGCGTCCGACCCGGCCGGCTTCAAGTACCTCGCGCCCTACACCGGCTCGGCCATCGGCCAGCACTGGATGTACCAGGGCAAGCACGTCCTCATCGTCTTCGACGACCTGTCGAAGCAGGCCGAGGCCTACCGGGCCGTGTCCCTGCTGCTGCGTCGCCCGCCGGGTCGTGAGGCGTACCCCGGTGACGTCTTCTACCTGCACTCCCGTCTGCTGGAGCGCTGCGCGAAGCTGAGCGACGGCCTCGGCGCGGGGTCGATGACCGGCCTGCCGATGATCGAGACGAAGGCCAACGACGTGTCGGCCTACATCCCGACCAACGTCATCTCGATCACCGACGGCCAGATCTTCCTCCAGAGCGACCTGTTCAACGCCGACCAGCGGCCCGCCGTCGACGTTGGCATCTCCGTGTCCCGCGTGGGTGGGTCCGCGCAGGTCAAGGCGATGAAGAAGGTCTCCGGCACGCTGAAGATCGACCTGGCGCAGTACCGGTCGCTCGAGGCGTTCGCGATGTTCGCGTCCGACCTCGACGCCGCCTCGCGTGCCCAGCTGACCCGTGGCGCCCGGCTCATGGAGCTGCTCAAGCAGCCCCAGTACTCGCCGTACCCCGTTGCCGAGCAGGTCGCCTCGATCTGGGCCGGTACGCACGGCAAGCTCGACAAGATCCCGCTCTCCGACGTCCGGCGTTTCGAGACGGAGATGCTCGACCACCTGCGGCGCAACACGGACGTCCTGACCCGGATCACCGAGGGCGGCGACCTGCCGAGCGACCTCGAGGCCGAGCTGGCCGCCGCGATCGACGAGTTCGCGACCGGCTTCATGGCCGACCAGGACGCCGACGACGAGCCGCTGCTGCCGCAGGACGCCGAGGCGCCCACGGCGGAGGAGCAGGAGAAGATCGTCAAGCGGGGTCGAGGCTGACCCGTGGCCGGCAAGCAGCGGTACTACCGAGATCGCATCAGGTCCACGCAGGCGCTGAAGAAGATCTTCCGCGCCATGGAGTTGATGGCTGCCTCGCGCATCGGCAAGGCGCGGGCGAGCGTGGAGTCCTCCGGGCCGTACGCGCGCGCCATCACGCGGGCGGTGTCCGCCGTCGTCGGCCACGCCGAGATCGACCACCCGCTGACGCGTGAGCGGCCGGAGAGCCGGCGTACTGCCGTGCTGCTGGTCACGTCCGACCGCGGCATGGCCGGTGCGTACTCCGCGGCGGTGCTGCGCGAGGGCGAGCGGCTGCTTGCCGAGCTCTACGCCGACGGCGCCGACGTCGACCTGTACGTCACCGGTCGACGCGCGGTCTCCTACTTCACGTTCCGGCGGCGCGAGCTCGCGGGTTCGTGGACCGGCTTCTCGGACTCACCGACGTCCGAGGTGGCGTGGGAGATCGCCGAGACGCTGCTGGGGACGTTCCTCGCCGAGCCGGCGGACGGCGGCGTCGGGCAGCTCTACGTCGTCTACACGCACTTCCAGAACATGGTGACGCAGACGCCCCGAGTCATCCGCATGCTGCCGCTGGAGGTCGTTGAGGAGACGGGCGAGCCGCACGACGACGAGCCCATCCCGCTGTACGACTTCGAGCCGTCGGCCACCGCGGTGCTCGACGCGCTCCTCCCGCAGTACGTTGGCAGCCGCATCCACAGCTTCCTGCTGCAGGCGGCCGCCTCGGAGCTCGCCGCCAGGCAGCGTGCCATGCACACTGCGACGGAGAACGCCGAGGATCTCATCCGCGACTTCACCCGGCGCGCCAACCAGGCCCGCCAGTCCGAGATCACCCAGGAGATCAGCGAGATCGTCTCGGGTGCCGACGCGTTGGCGTCGTCCTGAGGAGGAAGACATGACTGCCACGACCACCGACGCCGCCGCCCGGAACGAGAGCCGCGGCGCCACCGGCCGGATCGCCCGGGTGATCGGCCCCGTCGTCGACATCGAGTTCCCTGCCGACGCGCTGCCCGAGATGTACAACGCGCTGCAGGTGGAGATCGACCTGTCCGCGCAGGGCGAGGGCGAGAACCGGTTCACGATGACCCTCGAGGTCGCCCAGCACCTGGGTGACTCGATGGTGCGTGCGATCGCGCTGAAGCCGACCGACGGCCTGGTGCGCGGCGCCGCCGTCGTCGACACGGGTGCGCCGATCAGCGTGCCCGTGGGTGACGTCACCAAGGGCCACGTCTTCAACGTGACCGGCGAGGTGCTCAACCTCGAGCCCGGCGAGACGCTCGAGGTGACGGAGCGGTGGCCCATCCACCGCAAGCCGCCGGCGTTCGACCAGCTCGAGTCCAAGACGCAGATGTTCGAGACCGGCATCAAGGTCATCGACCTGCTCACGCCGTACGTCCAGGGCGGCAAGATCGGCCTGTTCGGCGGTGCCGGCGTCGGCAAGACGGTCCTGATCCAGGAGATGATCTACCGCGTCGCGAACAACCACAACGGTGTCTCGGTCTTCGCCGGTGTGGGGGAGCGGACCCGCGAGGGCAACGACCTCATCGACGAGATGACGGAGTCGGGGGTCATCAAGCAGACGGCCCTCGTCTTCGGCCAGATGGACGAGCCGCCGGGGACGCGGCTCCGGGTTGCACTGTCCGCGCTGACGATGGCGGAGTACTTCCGCGACGTCCAGCGGCAGGACGTGCTGCTCTTCATCGACAACATCTTCCGGTTCACCCAGGCGGGCTCGGAGGTCTCGACGCTGCTCGGCCGCATGCCGTCCGCCGTCGGCTACCAGCCGAACCTGGCCGACGAGATGGGCCAGCTGCAGGAGCGCATCACCTCGACGCGCGGTCACTCCATCACGTCGCTGCAGGCCATCTACGTGCCTGCGGACGACTACACGGACCCGGCCCCCGCGACGACGTTCGCGCACCTGGACGCGACGACCGAGCTCACGCGTGACCTCGCGGCCCGCGGTCTGTACCCCGCTGTCGACCCGCTGTCCTCGACGTCGCGGATCCTCGACCCGCGCTACGTGGGGCAGGCGCACTACGAGACAGCTACGCGCGTGAAGTCGATCCTCCAGCGCAACAAGGAGCTGCAGGACATCATCGCGATCATGGGTGTCGACGAGCTGTCCGAGGAGGACAAGATCGTCGTGTCGCGGGCGCGCCGCATCCAGCAGTTCCTCTCGCAGAACACCTACATGGCGACGGCGTTCACCAACGTGCCCGGCTCGACCGTGCCGCTGGCGGAGACGATCGACGCCTTCGCGAAGATCTGCGACGGCGAGTTCGACCACATCCCGGAGCAGGCGTTCTTCAACATCGGTGGTCTCGAGGACCTGGAGCGCGCGCACGCCCGCATCCAGGCGGAGCTGGCCTGACCGGCCCCCTGAGCAGATCGCCGAGGAGGACGAGTGGCAGAGCTCGAAGTTGACGTCGTCGCGGCGGACCGCCGCGTGTGGCGGGGTAGCGCCCACATGGTCAGCGTGCCGGCAGCGGACGGTGACATGGGCATCCTGCCCGGGCACACCCCGGTCCTGGCGTCGCTGCGGCCGGGCGACGTCCGCATCACGACAGCGGGCGGCGACGTCCGCGCGGTCCGCGTCGACGAGGGTTTCCTGTCCGTCGACCACGACCGGGTGACCGTGGTCGTCCATGCCGCCACCGAGGTGGGTGCCGGCGAGAAGCGCGCCTGAGCCCACCGTGGAGGTCGCCGCGACACTCGGACTGGGTGCCGTGCTGCTCGTCGTCGGTGGCTTGCTCGCGCTCTACGTGTCGCGGCAGCGCACGCTGACCCACCGTGTCGCGTCGTTCGTGTGCATGCTGAACGCGGGGCCGACGGTACGGCGGGTGTGGCAGCCCGGCGTCGCGCAGTACACCCGTGAGCGCCTGCTGTGGTGGCGCACGGTCTCGCTCTCGCCGCGGCCGGCCCGCAGCTGGTCGCGGGCGGAGCTGGAGCTGGTCGAGCGGACGCCGATCGGTCAGGACGACGAGGAGGGGCGACCGTTGCTGATGGTGCACTGCAGGCACGGCGGGGACGAGTTCCAGATCATGGTCTCGGAGCCGGCGTACACGGGTCTTGTGTCGTGGCTCGAGTCGGGCCCCCGGCGTGTGGTCCGGCTGAGCTGATGCGCCTCGTCGTCGCCCACTGCGGAGCGCGGTACACCGGCCGGCTCTCGGCGTCCCTGGCCCCGGCCACGCGGCTGCTCGTCGTGAAGTCCGACGGGAGCGTCCTCATCCACTCCGACGGCGGCTCCTACAAGCCGCTGAACTGGATGAGCCCGCCGTGCACGCTCACCGTCGCGACGCCGGACGACGAGGCCGCGGGCCGCGGCGTCGTCGAGGTGTGGCGGGTGCAGCACGCGAAGTCCGACGACCGGCTCGAGATCGAGCTGCACGAGGTGCTGCACGACTCGGCGCACGAGCTGGGGGTGGACCCGGGCCTGGTGAAGGATGGCGTCGAGGCCCATCTGCAGGCGTTGCTCGCCGAGCAGGTGACCCTGCTCGGGCCGGGCCACGTGCTGGTGCGCCGCGAGTACCCGACGGCGATCGGTCCGGTCGACATCCTCGCGAAGGACCCCGCGGGCGGCACGGTCGCCGTCGAGATCAAGCGCCGCGGCGACATCGACGGCGTCGAGCAGCTCACGCGCTACCTCGAGCTGCTGAATCGCGACCCCCTCCTGACGCCCGTCCGCGGCGTCTTCGCGGCGCAGGAGATCAAGCCCCAGGCCAGGGTCCTGGCGCAGGACCGCGGCATCCGCTGCCTCGTGCTGGACTACGAGGCCATGCGCGGCGTGGACGACGTGGAGTCCCGCCTCTTCTGAGCGCAGGGACGCGAGCTGCCCGAGAGCGGCGCGCGTCGAGGTCTTGACCCCGCCCGATATGACCGCAATACTCGTCGAAGCGCTTCGACGACACAGCGGCGTGGCTGGGAGGCGAGATGGCGACCACGCGTGACGTGGCCCGGCTCGCCGGCGTCTCCGTCAGCACCGTGTCGTACGCCCTGAGCGGGACGCGCCCCGTCACCGCAGGCACCAAGGAGCGGGTCGAGGCGGCCATGGCCGAGCTGGGCTTCCAGCCGAACGCCCTCGCCCGCGGCCTGGCCAGCCGCCGGAGCCGCACGCTGGCGGTCGTCTACCCGGCGACCGAGGCCGGCATCAGCGGCACGGTGGCCGAGTTCGTCTCGAGCGCCGCCACCGCGGCGCGGCAGCACGGCTACCACCTCGTCCTCTGGCCGTTCGGGGCCCATGAAGGTCAGGCGATCGGTGACCTGGTGCGGCAGGGGATGGCCGACGGGGTGCTGCTCATGGAGGTCTGCCTCGCCGACGCACGCGTCGCGGCGCTGCGCGCGGCAGGCGTGCCGTTCACGATGATCGGGCGCACGGCCGACGCGGACGTCGCCAGGCTCGCCTACGTCGACATCGACTTCGACCGCACCTTCGCCGACGCCGTCGGCCACCTCGTCGCCCTCGGCCACCGTCGCGTCGGGTTCGTCAACCACTCGGCGGCCAGCCACGCAGCCGGCTACGCACCCACCCTGCGCGCCGAGGCGGCGTTCCGGGCGGCGACGGACGGGCACGGGATCGCGGGCCGGTCGGTGCTGTGCGACGAGGACCCCGGCGCCGGGCGGCGTGCGGCGGCGGCCCTGCTCGACGTGGACCCGGCCCTGACCGCCGTCGTGACGATGAACGAGCTGGCCACGTTCGGGGTCGTCGTCGAGCTGGCGTCCCGCGGGCTCGCGGTGCCGGACGGCGTCTCGGTGCTCGCCGTGGCGACCTCGCCCGGCGTCGGCGCCCTGAGCAACCCAGCCCTGACCACCCTGCATGCGCCGGGTGCGCGGCTCGGACGCCTCGCCGTCCGGAGCCTGCTGGCGCTGCTGGCGGACCCCGCCGTCACACCCGAGCCCGCGCTCGTGACGTGCGCCCTCGCCCCCGGGGCGAGCACCGCCCCGCCGCGCACGGCCGTCCCGCGCGGGGCGCCCTGAGACCACCACCGGACGTGGCGGTGCGTCACGTCGACCCGCACAGCACCACTCACACTCAACGAGGAGATCGCATGGGTACGCGCAGGTACGGTCGGCTGCTCGCCGGCGTCATGGTGGTCCCGCTGGCCCTGGCGGCCTGCAGCGGCGGCGGGGACGACGCCTCCGACGGCGGCGGGGGCGCCACCGGTGGCGGCACGCTCACCCTCTGGCACTACGAGACCGCCGACGGCGCGATGGGCATCGCGTGGGACGAGGCGATCCGGGTCTTCGAGCAGGAGACCGGCGCCACGGTGGAGTTCGAGCAGAAGTCGTTCGAGCAGATCCAGCAGACGGCGGGAATGGTGCTGAGCTCCGACGAGGGCCCGGACATCATGGAGTACAACAAGGGCAACGCGACCGCGGGCCTGCTCTCCTCGCAGGGCCTGCTCACCGACCTGACGGACGTCGCGAAGGAGCGGGGCTGGGACCGAGCTGCTCCCGGAGAGCATCCAGACGACCGCCCGGTACGACGAGCGGGGCGTCATGGGCTCCGGCAAGCTGGTACGGCGTCCCGAACTACGGCGAGTTCGTCACGGTCTACTACAACAAGGATCTCTTCGCCCAGCACGGCGTCGAGGTGCCGACCACGCTCGCGGAGCTGGAGTCGGCGATGGACACCTTCGTCGCGGCCGGGGTGACGCCGCTCGGCATGGCGGGCGCCGAGTACCCGGCCGGTCAGCTCTTCTACGAGCTCGCGCTCAGCAAGGCCGACCGCGACTTCGTGACGGCGTACCAGATCTACACCGACGACGTGGACTTCGAGGCCGACCCGCTGAAGCACGGCGCGGAGACGTTCGACGCCTGGGTGAAGGCCGGCTACATCTCGCCCGACGCCGCGAGCCTCAAGGCCGAGGACATGGGTGTCGCCTTCATCAACGGCACGACGCCGATGATCGTCTCGGGCTCGTGGTGGTACGGCCGGTTCGTGACGGAGATCGACGGCTTCGACTGGGGTGTCTTCAACTTCCCGGGCAACACGCTGAACGCCGGGTTCGAGCGGCAACCTCTGGGTGGTCCCGCAGAACTCGAAGAACAAGGACCTCGCCTACGACTTCATCGACATCACGATGCGGCCGGAGATCCAGGCACTGCTCGGCAACAACGGCGGCCTCCCGCTGGCCGCGGACCCGGCGGACATCACCGACCCGAAGAGCGCCGAGCTGATCACCGCCTTCAACGAGGTGCTCGACTCCGACGGCCTGGCGTTCTACCCCGACTGGCCCGTGCCCGGCTACTACGACGTCCTCGTCTCGGCCTTCCAGTCGCTGATCAACCAGAGCAAGTCGCCGCAGGAGGTGCTGTCCGAGATCGGGAGCGCCTACGACGACGGCGTGGCTGCCATCGAGTGACCGCGTGGGCGGGGCCGACGTGCGTTCACGGCGCCGGTCCCGCCCGCCGCACCCGTGCGCAGTCGCTGCGCGCGACCTCCCGCTGTGCCCTCCCGACCGGACAGGAAGGTCCGATGACGACGAAGAAGCGCACCGGTGGCGCCGGTTACTGGCTCTACCTGATCCCGGGGGCGGTGGCGTTCACCGGCGTCATCGCGGTCCCGTTCTTCATGAACCTGTACTACTCGATGACCAAGTGGCCCGGCATCGGGGACCCCCGCTGGACGGGCTTCGACAACTACACGCGCCTCCTCGGCGACGACACGTTCTGGACCTCCTTCCGGAACTCCGTCGCGATGATCGTGGCGATGGTGGTCGTCCCGACCCTGATCGGACTGCTCCTGGCCGCCGTGCTCTTCGACTACCTCGGCAGGCGGTTCCCGGGCCGCGTGGCCAGCATCCTGCGCGCGACGTACTACCTGCCGCAGATCCTTCCCGTGGCGGTCGCCGGCATCGTGTGGGGCTGGATCCTGAACCCGCAGACCGGCGCGCTGAACGCCGTCCTGCGCAGCGTCGGCCTGGACTCGCTCGCGCTGAACTGGCTGGGCGACACCTCGAGCGCGCTGCCCACGGTGATGATGGTGATGATCTGGGTGCAGATCGGGTACCCCGTGGTGATCTTCATGGCCGCGCTGCAGCGCGTGGACCCGGAGCTGTACGAGGCCGCGGAGCTCGACGGCGCGGGCTGGTTCCGCCGGTTCGGTGCGATCACGCTCCCGCAGATCCGTCCCGAGACCTTCGTGGTGACGCTGACCTGCACGATCGCCGCGCTGAAGGTCTTCGGGCCGATCTACGTGCTGACCAAGGGCGGCCCGGAGAACACCACGAACGTGCCGTCGTACTTCGCCTACCAGAACTTCTTCCAGAAGTCCCAGGTCGGCTACGGCGCCGCGATCGCCACGGTCCTCACGCTGATCGTCATCGCGGTGTCCGTGGTCTTCATGCGTGTCCAGGCGGCCGGCGAGCGCAAGGAGGGGCTGCGATGAGCGCGGCGAACCCGACGTCGGACCGGCTGCGCCGCGGCCCGCGTGCGCTGGCTGGTCCTCGCGACTGGCCGTCGCGGTGGCGGTGCTCATGATGGCGCCCTTCGCCATCATGCTGCTGAACGCCTTCAAGTCGCCCGCCGAGTACTCGGCGAACGGTCCGCTGAGCCTGCCGTCGAGCCTTTACACCGACGGCCTCGTCAACTTCTGGAACCGCGTCGACTACCCGGGCAAGCTCGGCAACTCGGTGCTCATCAGCGGCGCGGTGGCGATCCTCGCCACGGCGGTCTCGCTCTTCAACGCCTACGCGCTCGGCATCGGCCGGGTGCGGGGGCGCATGTGGATCGTGACCCTCTTCCTGCTCGCGAACATGCTGCCGCAGGAGGCGCTGATCTACCCGCTGTACTACCTGGCCAAGGAGACGGGCCTCTACAACACCCAGCTGTCGGTGATCATCATCTTCACCGTCATCCAGAGCGCGTTCGGCACGTACCTGCTCTCCTCCGTGCTCGGGACGTTCCCGCCGGCGGTGCTCGAGGCCGCGGCCCTGGACGGCGCGATCCCGCTGGCAGATCCTGTGGCGCGTCGTCTTCCCGGTCTCGCGCCCGACGCTTGCGGTGCTGGTGATCTTCTTCTTCATCTGGACGTGGAACGAGTTCTTCATCCCGCTGGTGATGCTTATCGACAACTCGACCCAGACCATCCCGGTGGCCCTCGCGTCGCTGCAGGGCGACCGCCTCATGGACGCGCCGACGATCAACGCCGGGTCGCTGATCAGCCTCCTGCCCGCCGTCGTCTTCTTCTTCGTCTTCCAGCGGACGCTCACGCGCGGCATCACCGCCGGGGCCGTCAAGTGACCCGAACCCTTCGAGAGATCAGCGAGCGACCATGAAGTTCACCGACGGCTACTGGATGGTCCGCGAGGGGATGCACCCGCTGCACCCCGCGGAGGCCTACGACATCTGGTCGTCCGACGACGCGATGACGGTCTACGCGCCGACCTCGCGCATCACCCGACGCGGCGACACCCTGAACCGGCCCGTCGTCACCGTGACGTACTCCTCACCGATGCCGGACGTCATCCGGGTGCGCATCGAGCACCACCAGGGCGCCGTCGACCCGGGTCCCTCGTTCGCGCTGCACGGCGCGGAGCGGGTGCCGGTCGACATCGTCCTGCGCGACGCCGAGGGGGTGCTCACCTCGGGCGGCCTCTCGGTGCGCGTGCACCGGGGCCCGACGTGGCGCGTCGACTTCGTCGCGGGCGGGAAGGTGCTCACGTCGAGCCTGTCCAAGAGCATCGGCGTCGTGACCTCCGACGACGGCGCGCAGTACGTCCACGAGCAGCTGAGCCTCGGCGTCGGGCGAGCCGGTGTACGGGCTGGGGGAGCGGTTCGGGCCGTTCGTCAAGAACGGCCAGTCCGTCGACATCTGGAACGCCGACGGCGGCACGTCGAGCGAGCAGGCGTACAAGAACGTGCCGTTCTACCTGACCAACCGGCGGCTACGGCGTGTTCGTGAACCACCCGGAGCGGGTCTCGTTCGAGGTCGGCTCGCGAGGTCGCGTCACGCAGGCGCAGTTCAGCGTGCCGGGCCAGGCGCTGGAGTACTTCGTCATCCACGGCCCGACGCCCGAAGGACGTGCTGCGCCGGTACACGGCGCTGACCGGCCGGCCGGCGCCGCGTGCCGCGCCTGGTCGTTCGGGCTGTGGCTGTCGACGTCGTTCACCACCGACTACGACGAGAAGACCGTCACCGAGCTTCGTCGACGGCATGGCCGAGCGCGAGACCTCCCGCTGTCAGCGTCGTTCCACTTCGACTGCTTCTGGATGCGCGAGTTCCACTGGTGCGACTTCGAGTGGGACCCGCGCGACCTTCCCCGACCCGGAGGGGATGCTCGCGCGGCTGCACGAGCGTGGGCTGAAGGTCTGCGTCTGGATCAACCCGTACATCGCGCAGCGCTCGCCGCTGTTCGCCGAGGGCGCGGCGAAGGGCTACCTGGTGCGCCGGCCCGACGGCGTCGTGTGGCAGTGGGACCTGTGGCAGGCCGGGCATGGGCATCGTCGACTTCACCAACCCGGCGGCGCGCGCGCTGGTTCACCGGCAAGCTCGAGCGCGCTGCTCGACCAGGGCGTCGACTGCCTTCAAGACCGACTTCGGCGAGCGGATCCCCACCGACGTCGTCTGGCACGACGGCTCCGACCCGGAGCGGATGCACAACTACTACACCTACCTGTACAACAAGGCCGTCTTCGACCTGCTGCGAGCGGCGCCGCGGCGAGGGCGAGGCGGTGCTGTTCGCCCGCTCGGCGACGGCCGGCGGGCAGCAGTTCCCGGTGCACTGGGGCGGCGACTGCGAGTCGACCTTCGAGTCGATGGCCGAGTCCCTGCGCGGCGGCCTGTCGCTCGGCGATGTCGCGGCTTCGGCTACTGGAGCCACGACATCGGCGGCTTCGAGGGGACGCCGGACCCGGCGGTGTTCAAGCGGTGGATCGGCGTTCGGCCTGCTGTCCTCGCACTCGCCGGCTGCACGGCTCGGACTCCTACCGCGTGCCGTGGGCGTTCGACGACGAGGCGGTCGACGTGCCGCGGCGCTTCACCCGGCTCAAGCTGCGCGCTCATGCCGTACCTGGCGGCGCGGCGCGGACGAGGCGCACGACGACGGGCGTGCCGATGATGCGCCCGATGGTGCTGGAGTTCCCGGACGACCCGGGCGCGGCCGACGCTGGACACGCCAGTACATGCTCGGGCGAGGCGCTGCTGGTCGCGCCGGTGTTCGACCGCCGACGGCGACGTCGAGTACTACGTCCCGGCGGGCACCTGGACCCACCTGGAGACCGGTGCCCAGGTGACCGGGCCGGGCTGGGTGCGCGAGGC
This sequence comes from uncultured Actinomycetota bacterium, assembly GCA_963807045.1. Classification (GTDB taxonomy): domain Bacteria; phylum Actinomycetota; class Actinomycetes; order Actinomycetales; family Cellulomonadaceae; genus Actinotalea. The sequence continues at coordinate 2,681,914 of CAWDZL010000002.1, forward strand.
CCACGCGGTCGACTCGCTGCCCCTCATGGTGCGGCCCGGCACCGTCGTGGCCGTCGGCGCGCGCGACGACGCCCCGGACTACGACTATGCCGACGGCGTCTTGCTGCGCGTCGTGGAGCCCGCCGACGGCGCGCGGCTGGACGTCGTCGTGCCACGCGGCGGCGCCCACGCCGAGGACGCCCCGGCGCGGTTCATCGTCGAGCGGCGGGGCGGGGCCGTCCACGTCGTGGCCGACGGCGCGCCGGGGGAGTGGGCGGTCGCGGTGGTGAGCGAGGGGTGCGTGTGGCCGGTCGCGCGAGCTGCCACCGGGCAGCGGGAGCTCACGGCCGTCCCGGCGGCGCCGTGCTCTCCCGCTCCGTGACGGTGGGGGCGACGAGGCGGATGATCGCCTCGTCGCCCCCACCCAGGCGAGTGAGCACCATGTCCACCGCGGCTGCGCCGATCTGGCGGCCGGGGACGTCGATGGAGGTGACGGCGATCGACTGGCTGAGCGCGACGTCCGTCGGGCACACGGCCAGCAGCGAGACGTCCTGCGGGATCCGCCGGCCGGTCCCCCGCAGCGCCGCGATGACCGCGGGCAGGGCCGACTCGTTGTGCACGACGACGGCCGTGACGTCGGGCATCCGGGCGAGCACGGCGTCGGTCGCCTCGCGGGCGCCCACGGCGGTGCCCTCGCACGTCTCGACGAGGGCCTCGATGCCGTCGGCAGTGGCCTGGGCGCGGTACCCCCGCAGCATGCGGTCGGCGTACGACGTGTGCCGGGCCAGCACCGAGCGCGGCGGCCCGATCAGGGCGACGCGCCGGTGGCCGAGCGCTGTGAGGTGCTCGAGCGCGAGCCGGCCCGCCTCCTCGAAGTCCAGGTCGACGCAGCTGAGCCCCGCGGCCCGGCCCGGCACACCGATGAGGACGGCGGGCTGTCGCATCGCGAGGAGCGAGGGGATGCGCGCGTCGTCGTCCTCCACGTCCATGGCGATCACGGCGTCGACCATCGAGCCGTCGGACACCCGCTCGATCCCGCCGACGTCGTCCTGGGTGAGCAGCAGCACGTCGAGCTCGTTCTCCCGGGCGCGCGTGACCACGCCGGCCACGAACTGCATGATCACGTTGACGTCGACGCCGGTGCGCAGGGGGGCTTGGAGGCCGATGACGTTGGTGTGGCTCGACGCGAGCGCGCGGGCGCCGGCGTGCGGCCGGTACCCGAGGCTCGACGATCGCGCGCTTGACCCGCTCGCGCGTGGGTTCGCTGATGGGGCGCTTGCCGGAGAGCACGTACGAGACGGTCGACAGCGAGACCCCGGCGGCGCGGGCGACGTCGTCGATGGTGGGCATGCGCCGTCCTTCCGGTGGACCGAGGGCGCGGCGGCCGCGCCAGGCCCCATCGTCCCCTGCGACGACTCCCGGAGCAGTGAGGCGCGCAGCCGCGCGCCCGCCGCGTCCGGACCACCGTACGGCGTGCTCGCTCCCGCCAGGTGGACCGGTAACACGAATCGGTTCGACACGAGTGAGGATTGACCCATGACGCAACCCGCCGCCCGCACCTTCCCAGCCGACTTCCGCTGGGGCGCCGCCACTGCCTCGTACCAGATCGAGGGAGCCGTCACCGAGGACGGCCGAGGTCCGTCGATCTGGGACACCTTCTCCGCCACGCCGGGCAAGGTGGACGCCGGGGATACGGGCGCCATCGCCGACGACCACTACCACCGGACCCTCGAGGACGTCGGGCACATGCGCGGCCTCGGGCTGCACGCGTACCGGTTCTCGCTGGCCTGGCCGCGCATCCAGCCGACGGGCTCGGGCGCCTTCAACAGCGCGGGCCTCGCCTTCTACGACCGCCTGATCGACGACCTTCTCGCGGCAGGCATCGACCCCGTCGTCACGATGTACCACTGGGACCTCCCGCAGGCCCTCGAGGACGCGGGCGGCTGGCCGGTGCGTGAGACGGCGCTGCGGTTCGGCGACTACGCCGAACGCGTCGTAGACGCGTACCGGGACCGCGTGCAGGTCTGGACGACGCTGAACGAGCCCTGGTGCTCGGCCTACCTCGGCTACGGCGCCGGCGTGCACGCACCCGGACGCACCGACGGCGCGGACGCCCTCGCCGCGATGCACCACCTCAACCTCGCGCACGGCCTCGGTGCGGCCGTCGTCCGCCGCGAGCTCGGCGATGCGGCGACGTTGTCGCTGACGCTGAACCTCCACGTCGTGCGCCCCGACGACCCCACCGACCCGGAGGACCTCGACGCCGTCCGCCAGATCGACGCCGTCGCCAACCGGGCGTTCCTCGAGCCCGTGCTCGACGGTCGCTACCCCGCCGACCTGCTAGCCGACACCGCGCACGTGACCGACTGGTCGTTCGTGCGCGACGGCGACCTGGAGATCGCCCACACGGGTCTCGACGTGCTCGGCGTGAACTACTACTCCACGCACCGCGTGCACCGGTACGTCCCCGACCACGTCAAGCTCTCCGCCGACGGGCACCGCGAGTCCGCGCACTCGTGCTGGATCGGCGCGGACGCGGTCGAGTTCCTGCCGCTGCCCGGCCCGTACACGGCCATGGGCTGGAACATCGACCCGAGCGGCATGACCGAGGTGCTCGTCGGCCTGCACGAGCGGTACCCGGACCTGCCCCTGATGATCACCGAGAACGGCGCCGCCTTCGACGACGTCGTCTCCCCGGACGGGCAGGTGCACGACGCCGACCGCGTCGCCTACCTGCACGACCACATCGAGGCCGTGGGCGCGGCGATGGACGCCGGTGTCGACGTGCGCGGGTACTTCGTCTGGTCGCTCCTGGACAACTTCGAGTGGGCCTACGGCTTCAGCCGCCGCTTCGGCATCCTCCGCGTCGACTACGACACCCTCGAGCGGACGTGGAAGGACTCGGCGCACTGGTACCGCCGCCTCCTCGCCACGAACGCCCTCCCGCCGGCCGACCTCGAGGGCTGAGCCGGGCGGAGAATGGCCGCATGCCGTCCGGCCGGAGGTCCACCAAGCGCCCGTGGGGAACCCGCCGCGAGCTCGATCTCGATCGAGCCCGCGGCGGGACCAGGGCCGAGTCCGCGCCCGACGGCGACTGGGTGGTGCGCGCCGTCGGCGGGTCGGAGAAGACCTACCGGTGCCCCGGCTGTCGCCAGGAGATCCCGCCCGGCTCGGCGCACGTCGTGGCGTGGCGCAGCGACCACGTCCTGGGCGACGCCGCAGCTGTCGAGGAGCGCCGGCACTGGCACCAGTCCTGCTGGCGCAACCGCGAGCGTCGGCGCTGAGGACTGCTCCTCGCCGCGGCTAGGCTCGGCACGATGTCGCAGATCCGAGCCATGAGCGTCCTGCCCGCCCGACGCGAGGACGTCGTCCTGCACACCGCGGACGGGCTGGCCCTCGTCGGCGAGCTGGCGGTCCCTGCGGATCGGCCGCCCGCCGCGACGCTCGTCACGTTGCACCCGCTCCCCACGCACGGCGGGTTCATGGACAGCCACGTGCTGCGCAAGGCGGCCTGGCGGCTGCCGGCCCTCGCGGGACTCGCGGTGCTGCGGTTCAACACGCGGGGCACGGCGAGCGTGCGGGGGCGCAGCGAGGGGACCTTCGACGCCGGCGTCGGCGAACGGTTCGACGTGCACGCCGCGATCGAGTACGCGGAGTTCCACGACCTCCCGCGCCGGTGGCTGGTCGGGTGGTCGTTCGGCACGGAGCTCGCGCTGATGCATGGGCGGGACCCGTCGATCGAGGGCGCGATCCTCCTCTCGCCGCCCCTGCACCGGGCGACCGACGCCGACCTGGCGGCCTGGGACGCCTTCGGCAAGCCCCTGGTGGTGCTCGTTCCCGAGCTCGACGACTACCTGCGGCCGGACGAGGCGCGGCGCCGGTTCGCCGCGGTACGGCAGGCCGAGGTGATCGGGGTCGACGGTGCCAAGCACCTCTGGGTGGGGGAGTCCGCCGTCCGTCGAGTCCTGGACGAGATCGTCGCGCACGTCGTTCCCGGAACGGCGCCCCTACCGACCGTCTGGCACGGCACCATGGTCACGCCCGACGACGACGCGCCGCCCGGCGCCCCCGAGGAGGAGACCCGATGACCAACGACGGCATGCTCGCGCTCCACACGCTGCGCAAGGGCGCGCCCGGCACGCTGCCGTTGGTCCTCCTCCACGCGTTCCCCACGGACCACCGCATGTGGCTCGACGTCACCGACCTGATGCCGGGGGAGCGCGCCGTCCACGCACCGGACCTGCCGGGCTTCGGTACGTCCCCGGTGGGCCCCGACGTCGCGCGCGCCGTCGGGGGCGACCCGGCCGTGCCCTCCGTCGACGTGATGGGCGACGCGGTCGCCGCGACCCTGCGCCGCGCCGGCATCGAGCGGGCCGTGGTCGCGGGGCTGTCGCTCGGGGGCTACGTGGCGCTGTCGCTGCTCGAGCGACACCCCGAGCTGGTGGCCGGCCTCGGCCTGATCGACACCAAGACGGCCGCCGACGACGACGCCGCACGCGCCCGGCGGCACGAGGTCGCGGCCGCGGTCGAGGCGGAGCAGCGACTCGACGCCGTCGTCGGCATGCGGACCGCCGTGCTGGGCCGGACGAGCCGGGAGGCCCGCCCCGACCTCGTGGAGCGCATGGAGGGCTGGATCCTGGACCAGGGTCCAGCGGGTGTCGCGTGGGCGCAGCGCGCCATGGCGGGGCGCCCCGACCGGTCCCACCTGCTGCCCGAGTTCGCCGGTCCGTCGCTGGTCGTCGTCGGCGAGGAGGACGACCTCGCGCCGGTCGCCGTGGCCCGCAAGATGGCCTATGCCCTGCCCGACAGCGACCTGTGGATCGTGCCCCGCGCGGGGCACATGACCTGCATCGAGAGCCCGCAGCCGGTGGCGTCGGCGCTCTCGCGCCTCGTGCGTCGTGCGGCGGCCGCCGAGCAGCAGCGCTAGCGGCCCGCCCTGCGGAGGGCTACTGGCCGCGCGGGGCGTCGCCGAGGGCGATCCGGAGCGCGTCGACGAGGTCGATGGACTCGCCGTCGCGTCCGCCCTTGCCGAGGATCAGCGGCGGGTCGCTCGGCTCCGGGCGGGCGCCGACGAAGCGCGCGCGGAGGCTTCGCGGCACGGACAGCACGTAGAACTCGCCGTCCGTGCCGACCGCCACCGACTCGTTGCGGCGCAGGTACCAGCCGAGGGCCTCGGTGCGGTAGCGCGCGCGACCGTCGTAGGAGGAGGCACGCAGCGGGACCGGAGCGATGCCGCGCCGGGTGGCCTCGGCGACGAACTGCCCGAGCAGCTCCCGCGCCTGCGCGGCCTCCGCCTCCTGCCGACGACGCAGCGAGCGGGCGTGCTGCTCGGCCGCCTCCGCCCGCTGGTCGCGCCAGTCGTCAGCCACGCTTCTTGCCACGCCCCTTGTCCGCGGTCACGACCTCGTCGTCCGCCGGCTCGTCGTCGGACATCTCGTCATCAGGCGTCTCGTCGTCGAGCGGCGGGACGGCGTCCATGATCGCGGTCGCGTCCTCGGCGGGGACGACCGGGACCAGCTGCGTCTCGTCGTCGTCCGCCTCCGAGCCCAACTCGGCGGGCTCCTCCGCGAGGACCGGCTCCACCTCGGCGGCGGGCGTCGCGTCCTCGACCTCCTCGATGGAGGCCTCGTCCTCGAGGGGCGCCGCGTCCTCGGCCAGAAGGGCGTCCTCGGTCAGGTCCGCGTCCTCGTCGTCCTCGTCGAGGAGCTCGTCCTCGGGGGTCTCCTCGGGGGTCTCTGCGGCCGCTGACGCGGCAAGCTTCCGCCGCTTCGAGGTCCGCGACGCCCTGGTCGTACTCCGACTCGTCCCAGACCTCTTCGTCCTCGAGGTCCTCCGCCGGCTCCGCGGGGGCGGGGCCGGCGGCATCGTCGTCCGCGGGTGCCTCGGCGCTCGCCACCTCGGTGACGGCCGCTGCGTAGCGGGCCTCGGCGTCCTGCGCCCGCGCCAGCGTCGCCCGCGACGGCATCGGGTCGTGGCTGAGGAGGCTGCGCAGCTCGTCCAGGTACGTGGTGATCGCCTCGCGCTGGCGGTTCAGGTCCTCGACCTGACGCTGCGCCGTGGTGCGCTCGCGCTCGGCCTCGATCATCGCCTCGGACAGCGTCTTCTCGGCGTGGTCGCGGGCCTCGGCGACCACCCGGTCCGCGTTGCGGCGGGCGTTGCCCAGCAGGTCCTTGGCGTGCGTCTCGGCGTCGGTGCGGACCTTCTCGGCCTGCTCCAGGGCGCTGGCGACGCGCTGCTCGGCCTCTGCGGCGTGGGCCTCGGCGTCGGCAACCAGCCGCTCGGTCTCCTGCCGGGCGCGCTCGTGCCGGTCGGCGTCCGCCCGCTCCGCGGTCTCGCGGTTCTGCGCCACCTCGACCTCGGCATCGGCCAGCGTGCGCCGCGCCTGGTCGAGCATGCGGTCCGCCTCGGCCTTGGCCTCGGTCGTCATCTCCGACGCGCGGCGCCGTGCCTCGGTCAGCAGGCGCTCGATGTCCAGCCGGGTCCGGTCGCGCAGCTCGTTCGTCTCGCGCTCGGTGGTCGTCCGCAGCTCCGTGACCTCGCGGCCGGTGCGGTCGCGCAGCTCGGCGGTGTCGCGGTCCGCGGCCTGGCGCAGGTGCAGCGTGTCGCGGTCCGCGGACTCGCGGGCCTCGGTCGTCTCGCGGTCGGCAGCGGCGCGCAGGTTGGCCGCGTACTGCTCGGCGTCGGCGCGCTGCTCGGCGACCTCCTGGGTGGTCTGCGTGCGCAGCGCGGCGACCTCGTCCGCGACGCCCGAGCGCAGCTCGGCGACCTCCCGGTCGGCCGTGGCACGAGCGAACGCGGCGTACTGGTCGGCCTCGGCGCGGACCGCGGCGGACTCGGTCTCGGCGCGCTGCAGCGCCGCCTTCGCGTCCCGGTCGGCGGCGGCCCGCACGGTGTCGGCGTACTGGTTGGCCTCGGCGCGCAGCGCCGCGACCTCGTCCTCCACCCGACGGCGCAGCTCTGCGGACTCGTTCTCGGCGGTCGTGCGCAACGTGGCTGCGTACTGCTCGGCCTCGCCGCGCAGGGCCGCGACGTCGGCGTCGGTGCGGCGCCGCAGCTCGGTCGTCTCGGCGTCGGCGGAGGCGCGGAGGTCCTGCGCGTACCGGTCGGCCTCCTCGCGCTGGCGCGTGGTCTCGACCTCCGCGGTGTTGCGCAGCTCGGCCGCGTACCGCTCGGTGGTGACGCGTAGCTCCGTCGTCTCCCGCTCGGCCGTGGCGCGGAGCGTGCCCAGCTCCCGCTCGAGCCCGGTGCGACGCTCGCTCTCCTCCGTCGCGATCGCGCTCGAGATGCGGGCCGCCTCGCGCTCGGCGGACCCGACCAGCTCCTCCGCCCGGCGCTGTGCAGCCGTGAGCGTGCTCTCGGCCTCCGAGCCTGCGCTGAGGCGGACCTCGTCGGCCTCGCGGCGGGCCGTGGCCAGCATCTCGGCCACCTCGTTCTCAGCGCGCGCGCGGAGCTGGCCGGCGGAGAGCTTCGCCCGGGCCATCGCGTCCGCGGCCTGCGCGTTCGCCTGTGCCACGACGTCGGAGGACTGCTCCTCCGCGGAGCGCAGCAGGTGCTCGATCCGCGAACCCAGGCCCGAGTACGTCGGCCGCTCGGCCTCCCGGAGCTGGCGGTGCGCCTCCGAGAGCTCGCCGGAGACCTGCATCGTCCGGGAGTCCAGCTGCTCGACCTGCGCCCTCGCCTCGGCGAGCTGACGCTGCAGCGCGTCCAGCTCCTGGTCGACCAGCGCGCGCTCGTAGCCGCGCATCACCACCGGGAAGGACGTCCGGTCGTCGGGCACAACAACCTCCAGGGAGAAGACGGCGTAGGAGCGCTCAGGTGGGCGTGGCCGGGTCGCCGCCGGGGAGCCACGACGGCCCACCCCGCAGCGTAACGGTCCACGCCCCCCGCCCCCAGCCGGCGCCCGGGCGGTTTGGGTGGGTCCGTCCCGGTGCCTGCGGCGCGCTCCAGCCGCGCCCGAGACGGCCCTCGGGCCGGGACGAAGATCGGCTCCGGGTGGCCCCGGTCCGCCCCGATCGCCCGGTCTCGCCTATTGTGGGGCGTCACAGTCGGAAGGATCTGTCCGTGCTGCATCGTGTTCTCGCGTCGCTGTTGTGCGTGCTTGGGGCCGCCGCACTCGCCCTCGGCATCGCCTCGGCGACGGTCTGGCGCGCCGACGACGTCCTCGTCGCCGACGCCACAGCCGCCGAGGGGACGACGATGATCGTCACCGAGCCAGGCGTGCTCGACCTCGCCGCCGACCAGGTCACGGTGACGGCGACCGTGCCGCGTGGCGAGGTCGTCGTGGCGCTCGCCCGGTCCGGTGACGTCGACGCCTGGGTCGGGACCGACGCGCACACCCGCGTCACCGGCCTGGCCCGCTGGCACGAGCTCGCCACCGGCGAGGCGACGCCGGCCCCGGCGCCCACGCCCACGCCCACGGACGGCGCGGCCACCCCGGCCCCCGAGGCGGTCGCCCCCGCGCCGACCGCCACCCCGACGGCGGGCGCGGCCGATGCGGCCGACGCCGCGGCGGGTGCCGCGGCACCCGCCGTCGACCCGCGGGGCTCGGACCTGTGGGTGTCGGAGAAGTCGGGGACGGGGCGCGTGACGATGCCGTGGACCCGGACGGACGGCCGCTGGAGCGTGCTCATCGCCGCGACGGAGGCAGGCGTGCGGCCCACGGTCTCCCTGGCGTGGCCCCAGGTCGTGACGACGCCGTGGCTGCTGCCCGGCGTCGTGGGCGGGGTGCTCCTGCTCCTGGCCGGGATGGCGTGGTGGGCGATGATCCTGCTCGCGCACCGCCGTCCCGCGCGGCCGGCGGCCACCGCCGTCCCGGCCCGCCCGGTCGGGGCACCGACCTCGGCGCGGAACGCCGGGGCGCGGGCCTCGGCCGGAGCCGCCACGGCGGGGCCCGCCGTCCCGCTGACCCGGCGGCAGCTGCGCGAGCAGGCGGAGCACGACGCGGCGACGCGGCGTGGCCGCCCGGGCCGCCGACGTGCCGAGCCGCCGGCTGCCCCGGAGCCCGAGCCGTCACCCCCGCCCGTGCTGCCGCCCGCACCGCGCCCGGGCACGCCGTCGGCCTCCGCCGACGCGTGGCGTCGCGCGTGGGGGCTCGGTGGCTCGTCGACCCCGCCGGCCGACGACTCCGGCGAGGACCGGATGAACGACTGGCGCCCGACCGACGGGGGTGCCCGATGATCCGCCGTCCTCGCCTCGCCGCGGCGCTCGCCGTCGTGCTCACCTCGGCGACCCTGCTGGCCGGCTGCAGCCAGCCGCTGCCCGCGCCGCACCCTGACGCCGTCCCCGCCGCGGTACCGCCGGCGTTGTCGACCGACCAGGCCGAGCGCGTGCTCGCCGCGGTCAACGAGAGCCTCGCCGCTGCGGACGCGCAGGTTGCCGACGGCCTCCTGGCGCCCCGCGTCGACGGTCCGGCGGCGGCGGTCCGTCGCGCCGAGTACCGGATGGCGGCCGCGGGGGACGCGACCGCGATCACCGCGCTCCCGACCGGCGCCCAGACGCTCGCCCTGCCGACCACCGACGCCTGGCCGCGCACGATGATGGTGGTGACCGAGTCGCCGGAGGACCTGCAGGCCCCGCTGCTCCTGACGCTGGTCCAGGAGACGCCGCGCGCGCCGTACTACCTGTGGTCGTGGGCGAGGCTCTTCCCGGGTGTCAAGACGCCACCGATGGCCCAGCCCGAGGTGGGCAGCGCCCCGGTCGACCCCGACTCTGCCGAGTTCGTCGCCTCGCCGAACCAGGTGGTGGCCGAGTACCTCGACATCCTGGCGAACCGCGACCAGTCGCCCTACCTGGCGGCGTTCACGGACGACCCGCTGCGGCAGGCCATCTGGCAGACGCGGGACGCGTTCGTCGGTGTCGTCGGCGCCAACGGCACGCTGGCCGAGACGTACCAGCCGGCGCAGGCGGGCGTGCGGGCGCTCGCGACGGCCGACGGCAGAGCACTCGTCGTCGGTACGTTCAAGACCACGACCACGATCACCCTGACCGACTCGACGCTGAAGATCGGCGACCAGACGGCAGCGCTCCTGGGCACCGATACCGTCGCGTCGAACCTGTCGATCGTGTGGTTCAGCGTGGTGGCGTTCGCAGTCCCGCCCGTGGGGTCCGACGCGCAGATCCAGGTCCTCGGTGCGGAGCACTCCCGCATCGAGGTCACCGGCCAGTGAGGAGAGCATGAGCCAGCCCAGCGGTCCCCGCCCGTCCCTGCCGATGCACGGCGCCATCGACCTCTCCGCGCTCGGGCGGCCGCCCGTGGCGCCGCCGGCCCCCGCGTCGGGTGCCGTCGTCGACGTCACCGAGGCCACCTTCGCGGACGTCGTGCAGCGGTCGTCCGAGGTGCCTGTCCTCGTGTGCCTGTGGGCCGCGAGCGATCCCGTGAGCTCCGGCGTCGTCGGACTGCTCGCCGAGCTCACCGGTGAGCTCGGCGGCCGCCTGCTCCTCGCCCGGGTCGACGTCCAGCAGGCGCCCCAGGTCGCGCAGGCGATCGGCTCGCAGACCGGCTCGACCGTCGCCGCCGTCGTCAAGGGCCAGGCCGTGCCGCTCCCGCCGCTCGACCAGGCCACGCGCGAGCAGGTGCGTGGCGTGCTCGACCAGGTGCTGGCGATGGCGTCCGCGAACGGCGTGACCGGTCAGGTCGACGGTGTGGGCGACGCGCCCGAGGAGGAGCCGGAGCCGCCGCTGCCCCCGCGGCACCAGGAGGCCTACGACGCCCTGGCCAGCGACGACCTCGATGCGGCCGCGGCCGCCTACCAGGCCGCGCTCGTGGAGAACCCGCGCGACGACATGGCGCGCGCCGGGCTGGCCCAGGTCGACCTCCTGCGGCGCACCGCGGCGCTCGACCCGGCGGCGGCCCGCACCGCGGCGGAGGACCCATCCGACGTCGACGCCCAGCTCGCGATGGCGGACCTCGAGCTGCTCTCGGACCAGGTGACGGAGGCCTTCGCGCGGCTCGTCGCGCTCGTGCGTCGTACCGCGGGCCCGGACCGCGAGCGGGCGCGCGTTCGACTCGTCGAGCTCTTCACGGTGGTCGGCGACACCGACCCCGCGGTGCTGCAGGCGCGCCGGGCGCTGGCCAGCGCGCTCTACTGAGGCGAGCGCACCGGCCGGCGGGTCACGGCGCGACGGGCTCCTGACCCTCGGGAACGAGGAACAGGACGCCGAGCGGCGGCAGCTGCACGCGCGCAGAGGCAGGCTGGGCGTAGCGGTGCTCGCCGCCCGCCTCGACGCGGCCCAGGTTGCCGACGCTCGAGCCGCCGTACACGTCGGCGTCGGTGTTGAGCGCCTCGCGCCAGCCACCCGCCTGGGGCAGGCCGAGCAGGTAGCCCTCGTGTGCCGTGCCCGCGAAGTTGACCACGACGACGACCATGCGGCCCGTGCCGTCGCGGCGGACGAACGCCAGGACGTTGTGCCCGGCGTCCTGGGAGTCGATCCACTCGAAGCCGGCGGGCTGCTCGTCCTGCGCCCACAGGGCGGGTTCGGTGCGGTAGAAGTGGTTGAGGTCGGCGACGAGCCGCTGCACGCCGCGGTGCGGGGCGTGGTCGAGGAGGTGCCACTCGAGCGAGCGGGCCTCCGACCACTCCGACGTCTGGCCGAACTCGCCACCCATGAAGAGCAGCTGCTTGCCCGGGTGCGACCACTGGTACGCCAGCAATGAGCGCAGCCCCGCGAAGCGCTGCGCGTCGTCGCCGGGCATCTTGTACACGAGTGACCGCTTGCCGTGCACGACCTCGTCGTGGCTCAGCGGCAGCAGGTACTGCTCGGAGTAGGCGTACACCATCGAGAACGTGATCTCGTTGTGGTGGTAGCGCCGGTTGATCGGCTCCTCCGCCAGGTAGCGGAGCGTGTCGTTCATCCAGCCCATGTTCCACTTGAGCCCGAAGCCGAGGCCGCCCCCGTCGGTGCGCGCGGTGACGCCCGGCCACGCCGTGGACTCCTCGGCGATCATGAGGATGCCTGGGGTGCGGCGGTAGGCCGTCGCGTTGGCCTCCTGGATGAACCGGATCGCCTCGAGGTTCTCGCGGCCGCCGTGGACGTTCGGACGCCACTGGCCCGCCGAGCGCGAGTAGTCCAGGTAGAGCATCGAGGCCACGGCGTCGACGCGCAGGCCGTCGACGTGGAACTCCTCGAGCCAGTACGTGGCGTTGGCGACGAGGAAGTTGCGCACCTCGTTGCGGCCGAAGTTGAAGACGTAGGTGCCCCAGTCCGGCTGCTCGCCGAGCAGCGGGTCCGGGTGCTCGTACAGGGGGGTGCCGTCGAAACGCCCGAGGGCCCACTCGTCCTTGGGGAAGTGCGCCGGGACCCAGTCGAGGATGACGCCGACGCCGGCCTGGTGCAGCCGGTCCACGAGGTAGCGGAAGTCGTCGGCCTGCCCGAAGCGCGCCGTCGGCGCGTAGTACGAGCTGACCTGGTACCCCCAGGAGCCGCCGAACGGGTGCTCCGCCACGGGCAGCAGCTCGACGTGCGTGAAACCGAGGTCGGTCACATACACCGACAGCTGGTCCGCCAGCTCCCGGTACGTGAGGCCCGGGCGCCAGGACCCGAGGTGCACCTCGTACACGCTCATGGGCCCGACATGCGGGTTGCCGGCCGCGCGCCGCTCGAGCCACTCCGCGTCCGCCCAGCTGTAGGCCGACTCGACGACCACGGACGCCGTCGCGGGGGGCGTCTCCGTCCCCTTCGCCATGGGGTCGGCCTTCTGCCGCCACGAGCCGTCGCGGGTCAACAGCTCGTACTTGTACCGCTGACCTGCGGTGACGCCGGGGATGAAGAGCTCCCAGACGCCGGATGTGCCGAGCTGGCGCATCGCGTGGGTGCTGCCCTGCCAGTGGTTGAAGTCGCCCACCACGCGGACGGCCTCGGCGTTGGGGGCCCACACCGCGAACGACGTGCCGCGCACGTCGCCGAGCACGCTGGGGTACGTCTGCACGTTCGCGCCCAGTGCGGTCCAGAGCTCCTCGTGCCGGCCCTCGGCGATGAGGTGCAGGTCGACCGGTCCGACCGTGGGCAGGAAGCGGTACGGGTCGTCGGCCACGTCGCGGTGGTCCCCGTAGGTGACCCGCAGGCGGTAGTCGGGGACGTCGTCGCGCGCGATCGTGCACACCCACACGCCGGCGTGCTCGTGCCGGGCGGCGTGGGGCACGGTGCCGCCCGCGGCATCGGCCACGAGCACCTCGACGGAGTCGGCCAGGGGGCGCAGCACGCGGACGGTCAGTGTCCCGGCGTCCAGGTGGGGTCCGAGGACCCGGTGGGGATCCTGGTGCACCCCGCGGGCGATGGCGTCGAGCTCGGCGGTGGCGACGGCGAGAGCGGGCGGGGTCTCCAGCGGGGTCGTCATGGCGCCCACCCTGCCACGCACCCGGCGGCATCGCACGGAACTCGACCGGGCGCCGGGCGACGAGCCTCGACCGTCCGTCAGCGGCGGAGCAGCCGGTCGACGCCGTCGAGCGGGATGCGCACCCAGTCGGGGCGGTTGCCCGACTCGTAGACCACCTCGTAGAGCGCCTTGTCGAGCTCGAGGGCCCGCAGGAGGAGGGCCGCGGTCGGGTCGCGCGGGTCGGAGCCGCTCTCCGCGTGGTAGCCGGCGACGAGGCGCTCGCGGGCCGCGCGCGACCACTCCGGCGGGGCGCCGCCGACGTACGCCGCGTAGTCGAGCGAGCGGAGCATCCCGGCGACGTCGCGCAGCGCCAGGTCGGGGCGGGTCTTCTCGGCCGCGCTCGCCTGCGGTTCGCCCTCGAAGTCGAGGACGAACCAGCGGTCGTCCGCCGAGCGGAGCACCTGGCCCAGGTGGTAGTCGCCGTGCACCCGCTGCAGCGGGGGGACGGCCTCGAGCCGGTCGACCTCCGCGTACACCTCCTGCACGGCATCGGATCGATCGGCGAGCGCGGGCACCCGGGCGGCTGCGGCCGCGGCGCGCTCGCGCAGCGTCCTGGTCACGTGGTGCACCTCGGCCGCCCGCTCCGTGACGCTGCGGGGGAGGTGCTCCGGCACGGGGAGCGAGGTGCGTAGGGCGCGGTGGAGCTGGCCCGTCGTGCGGCCGAGGTCCGCCGCGAGGTCGCCGAAGTCGGCGTCGGCCGCTGCCATTGCGCACGCGAGCCGGAAGCCGTCCTGGGCACCCCCGACCAGGACGGTGAGGACACCGAGATGGGTGCGGGGCACCTGGGCGGCGGGACCACCGGCGTCGTCCCGCGCGGACCACGTCCCCGTCAGCCAGGCCAGGGGCCGCGGCACGCCGTCCCACCCGGCGTGGCTGAGTGCGAGCGGCACCTCCACGTCGGGGTTCGCACCCAACGTGACGCCACGGAAGACCTTGAGGATGGCAGGGGGGAGCAGCCCCGGCAGCACGACGGAGGTGTTCGACTGCTCGCCGGACAGCACCTGCGCGCCGTCCGTCGACCCGCCCACCTCGGTGTCCGACGTCGCCGCGGCGAGCCACGCCCGCAGGAAGGCCGGATCCGTTGGCCCGTCGACGAGGGCCGGACCGGCGGGGCCCGACGGTCGGCCGATGACGCCGGTCGTCGGCGCGGGGTCGCGCAGCACGGTCGGCACCTGCAGGACCGCACCCGACGGCAGGGCGAGCAGGTGGAGCTGGACGAGTGCCTCGCCGGCGGGGTCGGGCAGCTCGGCGACGGCGAGGCGGCGCAACGCGGGGTCGGTGCCCTTGGCCGGGAACCAGCGCTGTGCGGGCACCCAGGCGCGCAGGATGTCCAGGACGGCGTCGTCGGGCACCGGCTCCGCACGCAGGACGCTTCCCTGAGGTTCGTCCATGGCACCCCCCTCCGTCGCCGTGGGACCCGTCACGTGCCGACCGACGGCGAGACCGTGAGCCAGAAGAAGTCGCGCGACCCGAGCGTGACCGTGAGCTCGCCGCGGGGGCCGACGTTCGGGAACGCGGCCCCGCCGAAGACGTCGTGCACGGCGTCGCCGGCGTGGTCGGGCAGGTGCACGGTCGCCGACCGGGGTGTCGTCGCGAGGTTCACGACGCACAGCACGGTCTCGGCGGTGGAGCGCCGCAGGTAGGCGAGCACCGCGTCGTTGTCGCTCGGCACGATGACGAAGTCGCCCGAGCCGAAGACCGGGTGCTGCCGCCGCACCGCGAGCATGCCGTGCACCCAGTGCAGCAGCGACGTCGGCTGCGCCAGCTGGGCCTCGACGTTGACGGCGGTGTAGTTGTGCACCAGGGACTGGACGACCGGGAGGTAGAGCTTGCCGGGGTCCGCGATGGAGAAGCCCGCGTTGCGGTCCGGCGTCCACTGCATGGGCGTGCGGACCGCGTCCCGGTCGGGCAGCCAGATGTTGTCGCCCATGCCGATCTCGTCGCCGTAGTACAGGCAGGGGCTGCCCGGCAGTGAGAGCAGGAGGGCGTGGGCCAGCTCGATCTCGGCGCGCGAGTTGTCGAGCAGCGGCGCGAGCCGGCGGCGGATGCCGACGTTGGCGCGCATGCGCGGGTCCGGCGCGTACCACCCGTACATGGACGCGCGCTCCTCGGTCGAGACCATCTCGAGTGTGCAGCTCGTCGTGGTTGCGCAGGAACGTGCTCCACTGGCCACCCGCCGGGATGGCGGGCGTGTCGGCGAGGATGTCGACGATCTGCGTCGCCCGCTGGTCCTTGATCGCGTAGAAGATGCGCGGCATCACGGGGAAGTGGAAGCACATGTGGCACTCGGGCTCGTCGTCCGTGCCGTAGTAGGGGGCGACGTCGGCCGGCCACTGGTTCGCCTCGGCCAGGATGATCGCGCCGGGGAACTCCTCGTCGACCATCCGGCGCAGGTCGCGCAGGTAGGCGTGCGTCTGCGGGAGGTTCTCGCAGTTGGTGCCCTCCTCCTCGAAGAGGTAGGGCACGGCGTCGAGCCGGAAGCCGTCGACGCCGAGCCGCAGCCAGAAGCGTGCGACGTCCTTCATCGCGTCCCGGACCTGCGGGTTCTCGAAGTTGAGGTCCGGCTGGTGGCTGAAGAAGCGGTGCCAGAAGTACTGGCGGCGGACCGGGTCGAAGGTCCAGTTGGACGTCTCCGTGTCCACGAAGATGATGCGGGCGTCCTCGTAGCGGGTGGGGTCGTCGCCCCACACGTAGAAGTCCCCGTAGGGGCCGTCGGGGTCGGAGCGGGACGCCTGGAACCACGGGTGCTGGTCGCTCGTGTGGTTCATGACCAGGTCGATGATCACGCGCATACCTCGCGCGTGGGCCTCCTCGACGAGGGTGTGGAAGTCCGCGAGGGTGCCGTACTGCGGCGCGATCGCGGTGTAGTCGGCGACGTCGTAGCCGCCGTCGCGCATGGGCGACGGGTAGAACGGCGGCAGCCACAGGCAGTCCACGCCGAGCCACTGCAGGTACTCGAGTCGGTCCGTGAGGCCCCGCAGGTCCCCGGAGCCCTGGCCGGCCGCGTCGGAGAAGCAGCGGAGCATGACCTCGTAGAACACGGCCGTGCGGTGCCAGTCGGGGTCCGGGCGCAGTCCGGGTCGGTCCTGCTCGGGCAGGACGCGGGTGGGCGCGGGGCGCGGCGGCAGAGCGCGCCCCGGGTCCGGCCCGCCGACGACGGCGGAGCGGTCCGGCGTCATGCGGTCCTCACGGCGATGATGTGGGCGACCTGGTGGAACGGGTCGAGGCGGATGTAGGGGGAGTCGTCCCACGCGTACACGTCCCCGGACAGGAGGTCCTGCGCGGCGAAGGTCGCGCCGGGAGGCAGTCCGAGCGCCTCGAGGTCGAGGGTCACGGTGCCCTCGCGGACCGCGTGCGGGTCGACGTTGACCACGACGAGGACGGTGTCGGCGACGCCCGTGGGGGAGTCGCCGGCGTCGACGTGGCGGGAGAAGCACAGCAGCCCGTCGTTGCCGGACTCGTGCACCGTGAGGCCACGGAGGCGCTGCAGCGCGGGGTGCTCCCGCCGGACGGCGTTGAGCTGGCTCAGCAGGCGCGAGATGCCGACGCCGTCGGCCGCCGCCCAGTCGCGCGGCTTGTACTCGTACTTCTCGTTGTCGATCTGCTCCTCGACGCCGGGGCGCGGGACGTTCTCGACGAGCTCGTAGCCGGAGTAGATGCCCCAGGTGGGGGAGCCGGTCGCGGCGAGCACGGCGCGGATCGCGAACGCCGCCGCGCCGCCATGCTGCATGTACGGCGTCAGGATGTCGTGCGTCGTCGGCCAGAAGCTGGGCCGCATGTACGAGGAGGCCTCGCCGGAGACCTCCTCGAGGTACTCGCCGAGCTCCTCGGCCGTCGTCCGCCACGTGAAGTACGTGTACGACTGGTGGAACCCGATCAGCGCCAGCGCGTGCATCATCGCCGGCCGCGTGAACGCCTCGGCGAGGAACAGCACGTCGGGGTGTGCGGCGTTGACGTCGGCGATCAGCCGTTCCCAGAACGTCAGCGGCTTGGTGTGGGGGTTGTCGACCCGGAACGCGGTGACGCCGTGGTCGATCCACACCTGCAGCACCCGCCGGATCTCGGTGTAGATGCCCTCGGGGTCGTTGTCGAAGTTGAGGGGGTAGATGTCCTGGTACTTCTTCGGGGGGTTCTCGGCGTAGGCGATCGACCCGTCGACGCGCGTCGTGAACCACTCCGGGTGCGCGGTGACCCAGGGGTGGTCGGGGGAGCACTGGAGCGCGAGGTCGAGGGCGACCTCCATGCCGAGCTCGCGGGCGCGTGCCACGAAGGCGTCGAAGTCGTCGAACGTGCCGAGGTCCGGGTGGATCGCGTCGTGGCCGCCGTCGGGGGAACCGATCGCGTAGGGGGACCCGGGGTCGGTGGGTGCGCAGGTCAGCGAGTTGTTCCGGCCCTTGCGGTACGTCGTGCCGATCGGGTGCACGGGCGTCAGGTAGACGACGTCGAAGCCCATGGCGGCGACGGCGGGGAGCCGCTCGGCCGCGGTCCGCAGGGTGCCGGACCGCCACTCCTTGGTCTCGGCGTCGTAGGTCGCGCCCTCGGACCGGGGGAACATCTCGTACCAGGAGCCGACGAGGGCGCGCTCGCGCTGCACGACGAGCGGGTAGGTGGCGGACGCCGTCACGTGGTCGCGCAGCGGGGCGGCCGCCAACGCGGCGACCACCTCGGGGGCGAGGCCGGCCTCCAGCCGGGCGAGCGGCGGCCGTCGTCGGGCGTCCCGGAGGCCGGTGACGCCGTCGCGGAGCGCGTGGACGACGTCGTCCGCCAGGCCTTCGCGCTCGGCGGCGCGCTCGAGGAGCATGGCGCCCTCGGCGAGCATCAGCTCGACGTCCACGCCCGCCTCGACCTTGATGGCGGCGTCGTGGCGCCAGGTGTTGTAGGGGTCGGACCAGCCCTCGACCCGGAAGGCCCAGCGGCCGACGGCGTCGGGCGCGACCGTGGCCCGGTAGGTGTCCAGACCGCGGTTGACGACGTCCATGGGCGCGGTCCGCTCGGTGCCGTCGGGGGCGACCAGCACGGCGGTGGCGGCGACGGCGTCGTGCCCCTCCCGGAACACGCGCGCGGTGATCTCGACGGCCTCGCCGACGACGGCCTTGGCGGGCCAGCGGCCGCCCTCGACGACGGGTCCGACGTCGAGCACCGGGATGCGACCCATCGCGGGCGTGGCAGGCGGTGCGAACGGGCCTTCGGGCGGTCGCGCGGCGGCGGTGACCCGTGACGTCGTGGCGGCGGTGGCGGCCGCGGGCTTGGCCTTGGCTCGCGAGCGGGCGCGTGCGGCGGGGGGAGGCGTGCGCGGCGGACGGGGCGTGGACGACGTCACCCCCCGAACCTACCGAGCCGGTGGACCGGAAGGCATCTGGGAGCGCCGGTGGGGCGCGGGCCGACCCTCTCACTTCGATAACGGTCCTGTAAGCGCTTGCAGCAATTGTGGAAAGTCGTCTTGCAGACCGCGTAGTCTCCCCTCCGTGAGAGCCATCCGCCGATTCACCGTCCGCACGGTGCTGCCCCCCGAGCTCGCCCACCTCGACGAGCTCGCGCACAACTTGCGCTGGTCCTGGCACGCCCCCACGCGTGACCTCTTCGCCGGCATCGACCCAGCCCTCTGGGGGCAGGTCCACGGCGACCCCGTCGCCCTCGTCGGCGCCCTGGGTCCCGACCGTCTCGGCCGCCTCGCGGCCGACGGCGAGTTCGTGGCCCGCGTCGACGCCGCCGTCCGTGACCTGCACGAGTACCTGGCCGCACCCCTCTGGTACCAGACGGCCGCCGCCCAGTCGGCCGGTGGCGGCCTGCCCGCCGCCATCGCCTACTTCTCGCCCGAGTTCGGCATCACGTCCGTGCTGCCGCAGTACTCCGGTGGCCTCGGCATCCTCGCCGGCGACCACCTCAAGAGCGCCTCCGACCTCGGCGTCCCGATCATCGGCGTCGGGCTCCTCTACGGCGCCGGATACTTCAACCAGAGCCTGACCCGCGACGGCTGGCAGGTCGAGAGCTACCCGCTCATCGACCCCGACGGCCTGCCGCTGACCATGCTGCGGGAGCCCGACGGCGCCCCCGCCCGCGTCAGCGTCGCGCTGCCCGGCGGTCGAACGCTGCACGCCTCGATCTGGAAGGCAGATGTCGGCCGCGTGCCGCTGCTCCTGCTCGACTCCAACGTGCCCGAGAACGACGAGCTCGCGCGGCGTGTCACCGACCGCCTCTACGGCGGCGGCGGCGAGCACCGCCTGCAGCAGGAGCTGCTGCTCGGCGTCGGTGGCGTGCGTGCGCTGCGCGTGTGGGCGCGGTTGTCCGGGACCCCGGCGCCGGAGGTCTACCACACGAACGAGGGCCACGCCGGCTTCCTCGGTGTCGAGCGCATCCGTGAGCTGATGGAGAACGAGGGCCTCGGCTTCGGCGAGGCCCTCGAGGCCGTGCGTGCCGCGACCGTCTTCACCACGCACACGCCCGTGCCCGCCGGCATCGACCGGTTCGATGCCTCGCTGGTCGCCCAGTACTTCACCGGCCCCAACGCCCTGCCGGACGTCTCGGTCGACAAGGTGCTGGCGCTCGGGGCCGAGGACTACGACGGCGGCGACCCGACCCTGTTCAACATGGCCGTGATGGGCCTGCGGCTCGGCGGTCGCGCCAACGGCGTCTCGCTGCTGCACGGCCACGTCTCGCGGGGCATGTTCCACGGTCTGTGGTCCGGCCTCGACGAGTCCGAGGTGCCGATCACCTCGATCACCAACGGCGTGCACGCGCCCACGTGGGTGGACCCGAAGCTCGCCGCCCTCGCCGCCTCGCGGCTCGACGCGGCAGAGCTCGCCTCGGGCGCCGGCTGGCTGCGGACCGACGGCGTGAGCGACGCCGAGCTGTGGGACATGCTCCGCACGCTGCGGGCCCAGCTCGTCGAGGACGCGCGCGACCGGCTGCGGGACTCCTGGCGGCGCCGCGGGGCGAGCCAGGCCGAGCTCGGCTGGGTGGACGACGTCCTCAGCCCCGACGTGCTGACGATCGGGTTCGCGCGTCGCGTGCCCACGTACAAGCGCCTCACGCTCATGCTGCGGGACCCGGAGCGCCTCAAGGCCCTCCTGCTCGACCCCGAGCGGCCGGTGCAGATCCTCGTCGCGGGCAAGTCGCACCCGGCCGACGACCAGGGCAAGCGCCTCATCCAGCAGCTCGTGCGGTTCACCGACGACCCCGAGGTCCGCCGCCGGATCGTCTTCCTGCCGAACTACGACATCGCGATGGCCCAGAAGCTCTACCCGGGCTGCGACATCTGGCTGAACAACCCGCTGCGCCCGCTCGAGGCCTCGGGCACGTCGGGCATGAAGGCGGCCCTCAACGGCGCCCTCAACCTCTCGATCCTCGACGGCTGGTGGGACGAGTGGTACGACGGCGAGAACGGCTGGGCGATCCCCACCGCCGACGGCGTCGAGGACCCCGACCGGCGCGACGACCTCGAGGCGGCGGCGCTCTACGACCTGGTGGAGAACCAGGTGGCGGCCCGCTTCTACGACCGCGACGACCGCGGCCTGCCGGTGACCTGGCTCGAGATGGTCCGGCACACGCTGGCGACGCTCGGCCCCAAGGTCCAGGCGACCCGCATGGTCTCGGAGTACGTGCAGCGGCTGTACCTGCCGGCGGCCGAGAACGGCCGGGCGCTCGACGGGCCGGGCTACCTCGCGGCGCGCGAGCTGGCCGCCTGGAAGGCGAAGGTCCGCGCCGCGTGGCCGTCCGTCCGGGTCGACCACGTGGAGTCGGTCGGCGTCGGCGAGGTCGCGGAGATCGGCGAGACCCTGCACGTGCGGGCCCACGTCTCCCTGGGCACGCTCGACCCGAAGGACGTCGCGGTGCAGGTCGTGTACGGCCGCGTCTCGGAGGCCGACGACCTCAGCAGCGTGCGCTACGCCACCCTCGAGTGGGGCGAGGCGTACGAGGGCGGCCGCCACGCGTTCGCCGGTGACGTGCGTCTCGACGTGACGGGTCCGTTCGGCTACACGGTCCGCGTCGTCCCGGCGCACGCGTACCTCGCGTCGGTCGCGGACACGGGGTTGGTGACGAACGCCAGCTGATCGACCGGTCCCGGTCGATCGACGGGTGGGGGGCCGGCGGGGCGCTACGGCGTCCCGCCGGCCCCTCCGTCCGTCTCCGGCGTGTCCTCAGGCTGTGTAGACCCGCATGGACAACGGCTCGAGCAGGACGGCGTCGCCGGGCTCCGCGTGCCCGTCGCCGTTGAGGCCGACGGTGTCGGGGTGGTCGGCCACCGAGTCCCACACGAGCGTCCAGGCCGGCTGCTGAGCGCCGTCGGGCATGGTGAACCCGACCGGGTCGAGGGCGCCGTTGATCAGCAGCAGCAGGGCGGCGCCGTCGTCGGCGGTCCGGATCATCTGCAGTGACCGGACGTGCGGGTCGTGCCAGCTGCCGTGGCTCATCGGCGTGCCGTCCGGAAGCCGCCAGTCGAGGTCGGGGCGCAGGTCCCCGCGCGCGGCCCGCACAGCCACGGGTCGTCCGGTGAAGAAGGCCTCGCGGCGCAGCGCAGGGTGCTCACGGCGCAGGCGGGTCAGGTGCCGCACCGTCTCGAGCAGGTTGCGCCGGTCCTCGTCGAGGTCCCAGGCGAGCCACGAGATCGGGTTGTCCTGGCAGTAGGCGTTGTTGTTGCCCTGCTGCGTCCGGGCGATCTCGTCGCCGGCCGTCAGCATGGGCGTCCCCGCGGCGAGCAGGAGGGTGCCGAGCAGGTTGCGCATCGACTGCTGGCGCAGCGGCATGATCTCCAGGCCGAGCACCGGGTCCGTCACCGGTCCCTCGATGC
Source organism: uncultured Actinomycetota bacterium (assembly GCA_963807045.1). Taxonomy (GTDB): domain Bacteria; phylum Actinomycetota; class Actinomycetes; order Actinomycetales; family Cellulomonadaceae; genus Actinotalea. Next base: position 2,704,053 of record CAWDZL010000002.1, read on the forward strand.
CGTGGTTCCAGGAGTGGTTCCCGTCCGAGCCGTCGCGGTTGCTCTCCCCGTTGGCGAAGTTGTGCTTGTGCTCGTAGGAGACCAGGTCGGCCAGCGAGAAGCCGTCGTGGGCGGTCACGTAGTTCACGGACGCGCCCACGCCACGGGCGAGCGGTGGGTCGCCGTAGCCGAACAGGTCGACGGAGCCGGCCAAGCGCGTCGCGAGCTCGCGCACGCCCTTGCCCTGGCGGCCGTGCGCGGCCTGGCCGGGGTCGTGCAGCCAGAAGTCGCGGATGCCGTCGCGGAACCGGTCGTTCCACTCGGCCATGGGCGGCGGGAACGCGCCCGTGCGCCAGCCGCCGGGCCCCAGGTCCCACGGCTCTGCGATGAGCTTGACGTCCCCGAGGACCGGGTCGGTCTGGAGAGCGACGAGGAAGGGGTGCTGGGGCGTGAAACCCACGTCGTCCCGGCCCAGGGTGACAGCGAGGTCGAACCGGAAGCCGTCGACGCCGACGTCGTGCGCCCAGTAGCGCAGCGAGTCCAGGGCGAGCTGCACGACGCGGGGCCGACGGAAGTCGAGGGTGTTGCCGCAGCCGGTGAGGTCGGCGAACCGGGCCGGCGTGCCGCCGTCGTGCAGGTAGTAGACGGTCGGGTCGAGGCCGCGGAACGAGATCTGCGGCCCATCGGTGCCGCCCTCGCACGTGTGGTTGTAGACCACGTCGAGGACTACCTCGAGGCCGGCCTCGTGCAGCAGCCGGACCATGCCCTTGACCTCGGTGAGCACCGCCTGGGCGCCGGCGGCGCGTGCGGCGGCCGTGGCGTAGCGCGGCTCGGGGGCGAAGAAGCCGAGGGTGTTGTACCCCCAGTAGTTGGTCAGCTCGCGCTCGAGCAGGTGGGGTTCGCTCAGGGACGCCTGGATCGGCAACAGCTCGATGGTGGTCACGCCGAGCGCCCGCAGGTGCTCGATGGTCGCGGGGTGCGCGAGCCCGGCGTACGTGCCGCGCAGCTCGGGCGGCACGCCGGGGAGCTGCTGCGTCAGGCCGCGCACGTGGGCCTCGTAGAGCACCGTCTCGTTCCAGGGCACGCGCGGCCGGCGGACGGGGCCGCCGTCGAACCGGTCGTCGACGACGACGGCGTGCGGCGCCGCGGCGCGCGAGTCGGTCTCGTCGGGACGCAGCCAGCCCTCGAGGCCGAACTGGTGGCCGTGCACGGCCTGACCGAGCACGAGCTCGCCCTCGAGCCCGCGGGCGTACGGGTCCACGAGCAGCTTGGCGGGGTTGTAGCGGAGCCCGCCGTCGGGGTCCCAGCGTCCTTGTGCGCGGAAGCCGTAGTGCTGCCCGACGCCGACCCCGGGGACGTGGGCGTGCCAGACGCCGTGCCGGGGGCCACCCAGCGGGATGCGGCGCTCGGTCCAGCCGTCGGGCGAGGCCGGGTCGGGGTCCAGGAGGCAGAGGTCGACGCCGTCCGCGTGCGAGGCGAGCACCGCCACGTCGACGCCGTCATCGCACAGGCGGACGCCGAGGCGGGACGGCGGGGAGCAGCTCATGGGGACCAATTCTCGCAAACGGGGACGACCACCTCGGCACGGAGATGGGCGAACTCGGGGTGAAGTGAGTGCAGCGACGGGGCGGTGCCGGTGGAGGCCGGCGACCAAGGTCATTGCCACGGTACATGCCGGGAGTCACGGGTCCGGCCCGAGGTAGCCTTCCTACGTCCCACGGAAGAGGAGCCCCATGAGGATCGTCGTGTGCGTCAAGCACGTGCCGGACGTCCAGTCCGAGCGCGGGTTCGTCGCCGGTCGCGTGGACCGGAGCGAGGGCACGCTCAACGAGCTCGACGAGAACGCCGTCGAGGCCGCCCTGCGGCTCGTCGAGGCGGACGGCGGGGAGGTGGTCGCGCTCGCCGTCGGCCCGGAGGACGCCGACGACGCCGTGCGCCGCGCCCTGCAGATGGGTGCGCACCGCGCGGTGCGTGTCACCGACGAGGCGATCGCCGGCTCGGACGTCTTCGGCACCGCCCTGGTGCTCGCCGCGGCGGTGCGCCGACTGGGCGCCGAGGCCCCCGTCGACCTCGTGCTCACCGGCATGGCGGCGCTCGACGGCCTGATGTCCGTGGTGCCGAGCCTGCTCGCCGCGCACCTCGGCCTGCCGCAGGCGACGCTCGCCGCCGATCTCTCGGTGGCCGACGGCGTCGTGCGCGTGCGGCGCGAGCTGGACCACGTCACCGAGGTCGTCGAGGCGCCGCTGCCGGCGCTCGTCGGCGTGACGGACCAGGCCAACGACCCGCGGTACCCGAGCTTCGCGGGGATCATGGCGGCCCGGAAGGCGTCCGTGGACGTGTGGTCGCTCGCCGACCTGGGCGTCGATGCGGCGACGGTCGGCGACGCGGGTGCCCGCACCCGGGTGCTCGAGGCCGTGCCCCGGCCGGCGCGCGAGGACCGGGTGCTCCTGACGGACACGGGCGACGCCGGCGTCCGGCTGGCCGACTTCCTCGAGCAGAACGGGCTTCTCGCATGACCCTCGTCGTGGTCGACCCTGCCGACGGTGCCCCGCGCGCGTCGGCGTTCGAGCTGCTCACCGCCGCGCGCGCCCTGGGCGGCGACGTGCAGGCCGTCTGGCTGGGCGACGGTGCCGCCGCGGCGGCACCGGCCCTCGCGGCGTACGGGGCGACGGTCGTGCACGAGCTGCCGCTCGCGTCGGCCGAGGCCGGGCTGCCGGCGGCCGTGGCGGCGGCGCTGGCGACGCTCGTGGCGGAGGTGGGCGCCGACGTCGTGCTGCTGGCCGCGACCTTCGAGAACCGGGAGCGCGCCGCGCACCTGGCCCTCGCGCTCGACGCCGGGCTCGTCGTCGGCGCGGCGGGCGTCGAGCTCGTGGACGGTGCGGTCGTCACGACGCAGCAGGCCTTCGCCGCGACGTGGACGCTGCGGGGCGCCGTCACCCGGCCCCGGGCGGTCGTGGCGCTCGCATCCAACGCGGTGCGGCCCAGCCCGGTGGCGATGCCCGGTGAGGCCACGGTCGTCACGCACCCGCCGGTGACGGCGGTCGACGACGGGGTCCGCGTGGTGGAGCGCACCCCGCGCCCGACGTCGGGTCGGCCGGACGTCGGCGAGGCGCAGGTGGTGGTCGTCGGCGGGCGGGGGACCGAGGGCGACTTCGCGCCGGTGCTGGACCTGGCGGACGCGCTCGGCGGGGCCGTCGGCGCGACGCGCGACGCGACCGACGAGGGCTGGATCGAGCACGAGGCGATGGTCGGCCAGACCGGCGTCAGCATCTCGCCGCGGCTGTACGTCGGCGCCGGCGTCTCGGGCGCCGTGCACCACCGCGGTGGCATGCAGGCGTCCGGGACGATCGTCGCCGTGAACAGCGACCCGGACGCGCCGATCTTCGAGATCGCCGACTTCGGCGTCGTGGGTGACCTCTTCGAGGTGCTCCCGCAGGCGGCGGCGGAGATCCGGCGCCGCAAGGGCTGACGGGCGCGCCCAGGAGCAGGCGGCTCGCAGGCGGCCCGCCTGCGAGCGCTCACATCCGGCGGAGCCACTCCAACGCGGCGACGCCCTGGGCGAGCTGGAACTCGCGCAGGTTCGGGATGCTCGGCGGCGCCGGCTGCACGGCGCCGTGCACGAGGTACCCGGTGATGCCCGCCAGCACCGCGCGCACCGCGTCACGATTGGCGCCCGCGGCGTTCGGGTGCGACCAGAAGATCGACTCGGGGTCGCCCCCGTCCTGCATGGCGACGCTCGGCAGCATGGCGAGCAGGTCCCACCAGCGCACCCCGTCGCGGCACGCGTGCGGCCAGTCGATGAGCCAGACCCGCTCGTCCGGGTGACTCGCCAGCATGATGTTGTCGGCCCGTAGGTCGCCGTGCACCAGGGTGGCGCCGACGCTGGCCGCGGGGGCGACGGCGGCCAGCTCGACGAGGCTCGCGAGGTTGTCCCGAAGCCAGGCGCCGTGCGGCCCGACGGCGTCGACGGCCGTGGTGAGCGCGGCGTCGTCGGCCGCGAGGAGGCCCCAGCCCGCGGCCAGTCCGGTCATGACGTCCGCGACGGCGGGCAGCTCGGTCGGTGCGGGCGTGCCGTACTGGGCGAGCTCGGTGAGCGCGCGCAGCGAGCGCGCGAGGTCGTCGGGCTGCCAGGGCAGCTCAGGTGCCCGGCCGTCGACCGGCTGGAGGCCCAGGAGAACCCAGGTGCCGTCGTCGTCGGACCACCACAGGCGGGGCGCGCAGACCTCCGGCGGCAGGATGCGGGCGACCTCGATCTCGCGGCGGGCGAGCTCCGGGGACTCCGGGTTCTGCTCGGCGGAGACGGCCTTGACGAAGACCTGGGTCCCGTTGCCGAGCCCGAGCAGCGCGGCATAGCCAGGGGTGAAGCCCGAGGTGGCGCTGGTCTCGCTCACCACGTCCGCGCCGGCGAAGCTCCGCAGATCCGGGCCCGGACGTGGCGGGGGAGGTCCGACCAATGCAGCCGCGAGCCACTGAAGGCCAGCGGCGCCGTTGTCACCCGACGATTGTGCCAGGTCCCAGAGGCCCTCCCGTACGGGCCGTCCGGACCGGTCCAGTGCCAGGGGCGTGTGGTGGACACGGGCCCCGCCCGGTGGCCGCTTCGTAGACTCGCCGCATGACGGTCCCGCCCGGCACGGCCCGCTACCTCGACCACGCCGCGACGACCCCGATCCGCCCCGCCGCGCTCGCGGCCCTCGTCGAGCAGGCGGCGCGCCTCGGCAACCCCTCGTCCTTGCACGACGCGGGACGGGCGGCGCGGCGCGTCGTCGAGGAGGCCCGCGAGCTGCTCGCCGCGGCGCTCGGCGCCCGCCCGACCGAGGTGGTCTGGACGTCCGGCGGGACGGAGGCCGACAACCTGGCGGTGCAGGGGATGTACCGGGCGCGGACGGCGGCCGACGACCGCCGGCGCCGGGTGCTGGTGTCCGCGGTCGAGCACCACGCCGTGCTCGACCCGGCCGACCGGCTGGGCGAGCGCGAGGGGGCCGAGGTCGTGCACCTGCCGGTGGACGGCGTCGGGCGGGTGGACCTCGCGGTGCTCGAGGCGGAGCTGGCCGCGCACGGCGACCGGACGGCACTGGTCAGCGTCATGGCCGCGAACAACGAGGTGGGCACGGTGCAGCCGGTCGGCGCCGTCGTCGAGCTGGCGCATCGGCACGGGGTCCCGGTGCATGTCGACGCGGTGCAGGCGGTGGGCCAGCTGCCGGTGGACCTTGCGGTGTGGGGCGCCGACGCGATGAGCGTCTCCGGGCACAAGGCCGGCGGCCCGGTCGGGGTCGGCGCGTTGCTGCTCCGGCGCGAGGTCGAGCTGGTGCCCCTGGTACACGGCGGCGGCCAGGAGCGCGGCCTCCGTTCCGGCACGCTCCCCGCGGCGCTGGTGCGCGCATGCGCGGTCGCCGTGGACGAGGCCGTGCGGGACCGTCCCGTCGAGGCGCCGCGCGTGGCCGCACTGCGGGACGACCTGGTGGCGGGCGCCCTCGCGGCCGTGCCGGACGCCGTCGTGCGCGGCCCCTGGCCGGTCGGTTCCGCCGAGACCGAGCGCCTGCCCGGCAACGTGCTCCTGACCTTCCCCGGCTGCGACAGCGAGGTGCTCCTCTTCCTCCTCGACGAGCGTGGCTTCGCCGCGTCCGCGGGGTCGGCGTGCCAGGCGGGCGTGGCGCAGGTCTCGCACGTGCTGCTCGCGATGGGCCTGCCCGTCGAGGAGGCGCGGGGGGCGCTGCGGCTCACGCTGGGCCGCACGACGACGCCGTCGGACGTGTCCGCGCTGGTCGCCGTGCTGCCGGAGGTCGTCGCCCGGGCCCGGGCGGCCCGCGGCTGAGGCCCGCACGTACCCTGGACCGATGCGCGTGCTGGCGGCCCTGTCGGGCGGGGTGGACTCCGCCGTGGCGGCGGCGCGGGCACAGGACGCGGGGCACGACGTCGTGGGCGTGCACATGGCGTTGTCCCGCACGCGCGCGCAGCTGCGTACGGGCTCGCGCGGGTGCTGCTCGATCGAGGACGCCGGGGACGCCCGCCGCGCCGCCGACGTGCTGGGCATCCCGTTCTACGTGTGGGACCTGTCCGAGCGCTTCGAGGAGACGGTCGTGGCCGACTTCCTCGCCGAGTACGCCGCCGGCCGCACGCCGAACCCGTGCGTGCGCTGCAACGAGCACATCAAGTTCGCGACGCTGCTGGACCGCGCGGTGGCGCTCGGGTTCGCCGCGGTCTGCACCGGCCACTACGCGCGGGTGGTGACGGCCGACGACGGCGTCCGCTCGCTGTGCCGGGCGCGTGACCTCGCGAAGGACCAGTCGTACGTGCTCGCGGTGATGGGGCCGGAGCGCCTGGCGCGGGCGATGTTCCCGCTGGGGGAGGCACCGTCGAAGGCGGCCGTCCGGGCGGAGGCGGCTGCGCGCGGGCTGGGAGTCTCGGCCAAGCCGGACTCGTTCGACATCTGCTTCGTCGCCGACGGCGACACGCAGGGCTTCCTCCGCGACCGCCTCGGGTCGCGGCCGGGGGACGTGGTGGATGCCGCGGGGGCCGTCGTCGGACGGCACGACGGTGCGTACGCCTACACGGTGGGCCAGCGGCGGGGGCTGCACCTGGGCCGGCCCGCGCCGGACGGCCGCCCCCGGTACGTGCTGGACGTGCAGCCGGTGACCAACACCGTGGTGGTGGGGCCGGGCGAGGCGCTCGACGTGCTCGACCTGCGGGGTTCGGACGCCGTGTGGTTCGACCGGCCCGAGCGCGAGCGGACGTGCGCCGTGCAGGTGCGCGCGCACGGGGCGGCGGTGCCCGGCGTCGTGCGTGCGGTGGTCGGTGAGGGTGGGCGCGCGGACGTGGCGGTCCGGCTCGAGGAGCCGGTGCGCGGCGTCGCGAGCGGGCAGTCGCTCGTGCTGTACGACGGCGACCGCGTCCTCGGCCAGGCCACCGTGGCCGCGACGCGCTGACGGCGTGCGGTGTCGGCGCCGGGCGGCATGATGGCCCGGTGAGTGATCAGCGCGTGCCGCCGCCCGACCTGCACCCGGACGACGTGGGGCTCGACGAGCCGACCGCGCGACAGCGATGGGCCGACGCGGCGGAGCAGCTGCGCGAGCACCAGTTCGCCTACTACGTCCGGGATGCGCCCACGGTGAGCGACGCGGAGTACGACGCGCTCATGCGGCGGCTCGAGGCCCTCGAGGGCGCGTACGAGGAGTACGGCCTGCGCACGCCCGACTCACCGACGCAGCTGGTGGGCGGCGTCGCGTCGACGGACTTCGCGACGGTCGAGCACGTCGAGCGGATGATGAGCCTCGACAACGCGTTCTCCCTCGACGAGGTCGCGGCGTGGGGCCAGCGCGTGCACCGGGACCTCGACGGCGCGGCGAATGCGCTGCACTACCTGTGCGAGCTGAAGATCGACGGGCTCGCCATCGCGCTGCTGTACGAGAACGGGCGACTCGTCCGGGGCGCGACCCGTGGCGACGGGCGCGCGGGCGAGGACGTCACGGCGAACGTGCGGACGATCGCCGGCATCCCGCACCGCCTGGTCGGCGACGACGTGCCGGAGCGCATCGAGGTCCGCGGCGAGGTCTACTTCCCGGTGGCCGACTTCGAGGCGCTCAACGCTGCGCGCGTTGCGGCGGGCGAGGCGCCGTTCGCGAACCCGCGCAACTCCGCGGCCGGGTCGCTGCGGCAGAAGGACCCGCGCGTCACGGCGTCGCGGCCGCTGCGGATGATCTGCCACGGGGTCGGCGGGCTCGTGTGGGCGGGCCACGAGACGGCGACCGCGCGGCAGTCGGAGACCTACGGGCTGCTCGCCTCGTGGGGGCTGCCGGTCTCGGAGCGTGTGCAGGTGGTGGACGACCTCGACGGAGTCGCGGCCATGATCGCCCACTACGGCGAGCACCGGCACGACGTCGAGCACGAGATCGACGGCGTCGTCATCAAGGTCGACGAGGTGGCGCTGCAGCGGCGGCTCGGCGCGACCTCGCGGGCGCCCCGTTGGGCCATCGCCTTCAAGTACCCGCCCGAGGAGGTCAACACCCGGCTTCTCGAGATCAAGGTGGGCATCGGGCGTACGGGCCGCGCGACCCCGTACGCGGTCATGGCGCCGGTCCGCGTGGCGGGCTCGACCGTCCGGCAGGCGACGCTGCACAACCGCGACGTCGTACGCGCGAAGGGCGTGCGGATCGGCGACATGGTGGTGCTGCGCAAGGCCGGCGACGTGATCCCGGAGATCGTCGGTCCGGCGCCCCGCGCCGCGGACGACGAGGTGGAGCGGCGCGAGTTCGAGATGCCCACGGCGTGCCCGGAGTGCGGTACGCCGCTGCGGCCGATGCGGGAGGGCGACGTGGACCTGCGCTGCCCGAACGTGCGCAGCTGCCCGGCGCAGGTCCGCGGCCGGGTCGAGCACATCGGCTCGCGCGGGGCGCTGGACATCGAGGCGCTCGGGGAGGTCACGGCGGCGGCGCTGACGCAGCCCGAGGTCCCTGAGACCCCGCCGGTGGTGACGGAGGCCGACCTGTTCGACCTGGTGGGCTACCCGGCGGAGGCGCCGGAGGACGAGCGCCGGCGCGTGCGCGCCGTGAGCCTCGCGCGGCTGATGGAGGTGGAGGTCGTCGTCCGCGACCCCGAGACCGGGGAGCCCAGGGCCGACGACGACGGTGTGGTGCGTCGTCGGGCACCCTTCCGCCGGGTGCTGAAGTACACCAAGGCCGAGCAGGCGGCCGCGGCCGCCGAGGGCCGGACGCTTCCGTCGTGGGAGGCCTCCGCGACGGCGCTGACGCTGCTCGACGAGCTCGACGCGGCGAAGACGAAGCCGTTCTGGCGGGTCCTGGTCGGGCTGAGCATCAGGAACGTCGGTCCGACGGCGGCACGCGCGCTCGCCACGCGGTTCGGCTCGATGGCCGCGCTGCGGGAGGTGCTCGACGGGGACCGGGCCGCCGCGGTGGGCGCGCTCGCGGAGGTGGACGGCGTCGGGCCGGTGATCGCCGAGTCGCTCCTGGACTGGTACGCGGAGGAGTGGCACCGCGGCGTCCTCGACCGGTGGGCGGCGGCCGGGGTGCTGATGCGGGACGAGGGCGACGCCCCGGTGGAGCGCACGCTCGAGGGCCTGACCGTCGTGGTGACGGGTTCGCTGGAGGGCTTCTCGCGGGACGGCGCCAAGGAGGCGATCATCGTGCGGGGCGGCAAGGCCGCCGGGAGCGTCTCGAAGAGCACGGACTACGTCGTCGTCGGGGAGAACGCCGGCTCGAAGGCCGACAAGGCGGTGGAGCTGGGTCGGCCCGTCCTGGACGAGGCCGCGTTCGTCCGGCTCCTCGCCGGTGGCCCGGGAGCGCTGACCGGCGGCGCGACGGACGCCGCCCAGGAGGAGGACGAGTGACGGTGCACGTACGTGTGGCGGAGCCGGAGGACCTCGAGGAGGTCGGGCGGCTGACGGCCGACGCCTACCTCGCGGACGAGTTCGTGGAGCCGGGGCACTGGTACGTCGACGAGCTGCGGGACGCCGGGCGGCGGGCGCACGAGGCGACGGTTCTCGTGGCCGTCGACGAGGGGCGCGTCGTCGGGAGCATCACGCTCGCCCCGGCGGGCTCGCCCTACGCGGAGATCGCCGGGCCGGACGAGTTCGAGCTGCGGATGCTCGCGGTCGACCCGGCGGCCCGCGGGCGCGGCATCGGCGAGCTGCTCATGCGGTCCGCCATCGAGCGCGGGATCGGTTGGGGTGCGCACGCCGTCGTGCTGACGACGATGCCGGAGATGGTGACGGCCCAGCGCCTCTACGACCGGATGGGCCTGCGGCGGACGCCCGAGCGGGACTGGACGGGGGAGGCCGGGCGGGTCTTCCTCACCTACGTCGCCGAGGCGCCGCGGACGGCGCAGTGACGGCCGGGACCGTGCTCGACGCGCCCGGCGCTGCCGTCGAGGTGCAGACGTGGCGGCCGATCGAGGTGGTCGACGTCGACGGCTGGCGGGCGGGCTTCAGCGGCGGCTTCACCCGACGCGCCAACAGCGTCGTGCCCTCGGCGGCGCCGGAGGACGCGGAGGGGGCCCTTGACCGCGTCGCCCAGCTCTACCGCGCGCGGGGCCTGCGACCGCGGTTCCGGGTATGCGGTGCGGCCCGGCCGGCGGACCTCGACGAGCGCCTCGAGGCCCGGGGCTACCGCCGGGCCGCCGCGACGGACGTCATGGTGCGGGGTCTCACGCCCGCCGCACCCCGTGGGCCCGTCGGCTCCGTGCCCTGGCCGGTCGAGGGCACCACGGTCACGGTGAGCGGCGCCCCCGACCCCGCGTGGCTCGACGGGTGGCTCGGGGTCAAGGCCGCCGGGCCGGTCGACGACGCCACGGCCCGCGCCGTCGTCGCCGCCTCGCCTGCCCTCTACCTGACCGCCCACGACGACGACGGGGTCGTCGGCGTGGTCCGGGGCGCGTTCGCCGCGGACTGGGTCGGGCTCTCCTCGCTCATGGTCACGCCGCGTGCGCGTCGCCGCGGGCTCGCGACGGCGCTCACCGAGGCCACCCTCGCCGCTGCGGCGAGCGCCGGTGCCCGCCGTGCGTTCCTGCAGGTCGAGGCCGAGAACGCCGTGGCGCGGGAACTCTACGAGCGGCTCGGCTTCCGGCGCGCCGACTCCTACTGGTACCGCGAGCTCTGAGGCCCCGCAGCCGTCAGCAGCAGCGGGCGCACCGCCGTCGGCGCCGGAGCAGCGCTGCCGCCCCGCCGGCCGCCAGTGCCACCCAGAGCGCCAGGTTCGCGGCGGGCACGACGCCGCCGGGGTCGTGCGGTCCGGGCAGGATCGCCGTCGGGCGGACCGCGAGCACGGGGAACGCGTCCGCGAGCCGGTCGACCTGCTCGTCGCTCATCTCGACGGCGTCACCCAACGCCATGCGGCCGATCGCGCCCAGGGCGGCGGTCACGGCGCGGAAGGCGGCGCGCCGCTCGACGAGGTCGGTGACCTCCTCGGCCACCCCGGCGAGGACGGCGCCCGGCAGGACCACCTCGACCGCGGGGTTCGCGAGGGCGTTGCGGAACCAGTGGGCGTCCCGTCCGTAGCCGGCGATCATCGCGACCCGCCCGTCGACGACCGCGTAGCCCAGCGGCGCCTCCCGGACGAGCCCGCTCTTCCGGCCCACGGTGCGCAGCACGAGGATCGAGCCGGTGGCCGGCGTGTTGAGGAGCGGCCCTCCGCCCGCCTTCGTCAGCGGCGCCGCCACGTACCGGTTGAGCACCCGGAAGCCCGCGCGGAGCGGCTCCAGGAGCGCCGTGAAGGTCGGACCGTACGGCAGCTCCGTCGTCATGTGGTCACGGTGGACCCTGCGGGGCCGCGGCGCCAAGGGCCGAACGTCCGGCCCGACGACGCGGCGCCGGGCGGGGCGGGACCGCGCGCGGCCCCGGCAGCAGGCACACTGAGGGCATGATCTCCGAGCACCTCGCGGTCTCCCTGCGCGACGCCGGCCTGCGGTGGGACCCCGCGCCGGGCGACCGGTTCGTCATCCCGCAGCCCGAGCTCGACGGCCAGGTCTTCACGCTGAGCGAGATGACGATCGAGGCCCGCCGCTACCCGACGGGGACGATCCTCGGGTTCAACGGCACCACGGAGTGGGCGCTGGACTCGGTCGCGATGGACGAGGCGTTGTGGCTGCCGGGCGAGGACCAGCTGCGGGATCGGCTCGGGGGCACGTTCGTGGCGCTGCGCCGGGTGGGCGCCGACGGTGCGGACGGACCGGTCTCCTACGTGGTGACGACGCGGAGCCCCGCCGGCGAGCGCGAGTTCGAGGCGGAGGACGCGGCCGACGCCTACGCGCACGCGCTCCTGGACCTCATCCGGTTGGCCGTGGCGGAGGTCCCGGCCTGACGGCGCTGCGCGGCGCTCTTCCCCGCGGCCGTCGGATCAGCGTGCCCGCAGCCAGGTGAGGACGGCGAGGACCCGGCGGTGGTCGGTGTCGGACGGCGGCAGGTCGAGCTTGGTGAAGACGTTGCCGACATGCTTCTCGACGGCGCCCGGGCTCACGACGAGCGTCTCGGCGATGGCGGCGTTCGAGCGACCCTCCGCCATCAGCCCCAGCACCTCCCGCTCGCGCGCGGTGAGCGCGGCGAGCGGATCCGTGGTGCGGCGATGGACCAGCAGCTGCGCGACGACGTCGGGGTCCAGGGCCGTTCCCCCGCCCGCCACGCGCGCGAGCGCGTCCTCGAGCGACTCCAGGTCCTGGACGCGGTCCTTGAGCAGGTAGCCGACGCCGCCGCGCCCGTCGGCGAGCAGGTCGCGCGCGTAGGACTCCTCCACGTACTGCGACAGGACGAGGACCCCGACGCCGGGCACCGCCTCGCGTGCGGCGACGGCCGCTCGCAGACCGTCGTCGGTGAACGTGGGTGGCATCCGCACGTCGACGATCGCGACGTCGGGCCGGTGGTCGGCGACTGCCGGGACGATCGCCTCGGCGTCGTCCACGGCGGCGACGACGTCATGGCCCGCCTCGGTCAGCAGCCGCACCAGGCCCTCTCGGAGCAGCACGGAGTCCTCGGCGAGCACGATGCGCATGAGCTCACTCTGCCGTGCCCGCGCGGTGTGCGGGGCCGTGACCGCATCGCGGCCGGGCCCCGCCGCCGGCCTCACACCCAGGGGAGCGTCGCCCGCACGAGCGTCGGGCCGCCCTCCGGGCTGGTGATGGTGAGGAGCCCACCCAGCCCGTCGACGCGGTCGGCGAGGCCCGCGAGGCCGTGGCCCTTCGCGATGTCGGCGCCCCCGTGGCCGTCGTCACTGATCTCCACCTGCAGCGCACCGGCGTCGCGGTCGCCCCAGACCCGGACGGCGGCGGCGCCTGCGTCGGAGTGCTTGGCGACGTTGGTCAGCGCCTCGCTGACCAGGAAGTACGCAGCGTTCTCCACGGGAGCGGAGGGCCGGTCGTCGGCGGCGAGCGTCACCTCCACGCTTGTCGGGACGCTGGCTCGGGCGGCGATGGAGGCGAGCGCCGCGGCGAGCCCGCGGTCGGCCAGCACGGGCGGGGCGATGCCGCGGGACAGGGCGCGGAGCTCGGCGAGCGTCTCCGCCGTCTGGGCGCGGGCCGCGGCGAGGAGTTCCCGCGCGGTGGCGGGGTCGTCGTCGAGGTGCCGCTCGGCGACTGACAGATCCATGCCGAGCCGGACCAGACGCTGCTGGGGCCCGTCGTGGATGTCGCGCTCGAGCCGGCGCAGGGACTGTGTCTCGGCCGCCGCCGCCGCGGTGCGCCGCGCCTCGAGGTCGGCGACCTGATCCTCGAGGTAGCGGCTCGACGTGCCCGAGAGGAGCATCCGCGCGAGCCCGGCGTGCAGCTCGGTGCACCACCGCATCACCGGGATGATCGTGAGCAGGAAGACGACGCCGGTGATGAAGTAGACCTGCGCGTTCGTCATCTGCAGATCGAGGAGGTCGGCCAGGCCCTCGTCGTCGCGCGGCAGCCACCGGTCCCAGAACCAGTAGGAGAGGCCGCCGAGCGCGCCCATCCACCAGGTGACGAGGACCGTCCAGGTGAGGAGCGAGACGCACATCGCGACGAGGCCGTGCACCACTGCCGCCCAGCGGAGCGGGTCGGCGAGCGTGTTGAGCATGCCGCGTAGCCCGCTGCCGCGCAGCGGTGCGTACTGCAGCGGCGGGAGCTGAGTTCCCCGGGCCTGCAGCCGCACACGGTCCAGCCGCCCGAACCACTCCGCGGCGAGCAGGGTGACCACCCCGACCGGGATGCCGACGACGGTGATCAGCAGGCCGGCGGCCAGGGACAACCCGGTGACCAGGACGGTGAACGACGCGATGGTGATCGGCAGGGCGAGCAGCAGGTACGCCGAGTCGGCGAGCAGCTGTCGGACGGCGCCGGGGCCGAACAGGGGGCTCGGCCGCCGGGCGGTCGCCGCGGCGGCCCACGCCTCGGCTGCCGCGGCGTGCTCCGGCGACCACACGGGCTGCGCGAGGTCCGGTGCGGGGTCCTGCGCGGCCTGGGACGGGGCACCCTCGGACGGTGCACCCTCGGACGGGGCGGCGGGAGCCGGCTCCGGGTCCGTGACGACGGGGAGCGCGAGCGGCGTCGGTTCGTGGCTGGTCATGACTCGATCCTCGCGACGAGCGCCCGGTGTACGCGATCCGGCCACCCGGCTGATCAAGGGTAGGGCCAGCCCTACCCCCGATGCCGGTCCCGGGCGGCGAAACAGACCGGACACGCCTCACCACTAGACTCGCCGACATGTCCACCATCTCCCGCGAGGAGGTCGCGCGCCTCGCTGCTCTGGCGCGGATCGACCTGACGGACTCGGAGCTGACCCGCCTGGCCGGAGAGCTGGACGTCATCGTCCAGGCTGTGGCCGAGGTGAGCGCGGTCGCCACCGACGACGTCCCGGCGACCAGCCACCCGCTGCCGCTCACCAACGTGATGCGGCAGGACGTCGTGACCGACGTCCTGCCCGTGGCCGACGCGCTCGCCGCCGCCCCGCACCCGGAGGACGGCCGGTTCGGCGTCCCGCAGATCCTCGAGGAGGACTGATGGCGGACGCCGCCGCAGACCTGACCCGCCGCAGCGCGGCCGACCTCGCCGCGGCACTGCGCGCCGGCGAGGTGAGCAGCGTCGAGGTGACGCAGGCCCACCTGGACCGGATCGCCGCCGTCGACGGCCTCGTGCACGCGTTCCTGCACGTCGCGACCGACCAGGCGCTGGACGCGGCCCGTGCCGTCGACGCGGCGCGCGCCGCGGGCGAGCACCTGCACCCGCTGGCGGGCGTGCCGGTCGCCGTCAAGGACGTCGTGGTGACCAAGGGCATCCCGAGCACCGCGGGGTCGCGCATCCTCGAGGGCTGGGTGCCGCCGTACGACGCGACGCTCGTCGAGCGGCTCAAGGCCGCCGGGATGCCGATCCTCGGCAAGACGAACATGGACGAGTTCGCGATGGGCTCCTCCACCGAGCACTCGGCCTACGGCAACACGCACAACCCGTGGGACCTCGACCGGATCCCGGGCGGTTCGGGCGGCGGCAGCGCCGCGGCGGTCGCCGCGTTCGAGGCGCCACTGGCCATCGGCACGGACACCGGCGGCTCGATCCGCCAGCCCGCGGCCGTCACCGGCACGGTCGGCACCAAGCCGACCTACGGCGGTGTCTCGCGCTACGGACTCATCGCGATGGCGTCGAGCCTCGACCAGGCCGGCCCGGTGACCCGCACCGTCCTGGACGCCGCGCTCCTGCACGAGGTGATCGGCGGGCACGACCCCCGCGACTCCACCTCGTTGCGCGAGCCGCTCCCGGACCTGGCGGGTGCCGCCCGCCTCGGCGCGTCCGGCGACCTCGCCGGGGTGCGCATCGGCGTCGTGCACGAGCTGAACGGTGAGGGCTACCAGCCCGGCGTCCGCGCCCGCTTCGACGAGGCGCTCGAGCTCTTGCGTGGTGCGGGCGCGACGGTGGTCGAGGTCGGCTGCCCGAGCTTCACGGCCGCGCTCGCCGCGTACTACCTGATCATGCCGAGCGAGGCGTCGAGCAACCTCGCGCGGTTCGACGGCATGCGCTACGGCCTGCGGGTCGAGCCTCTCGAGGGCCCGGTGACCACGGAGCGCGTCATGGGGGCGACCCGTGGGGCGGGCTTCGGCGACGAGGTGAAGCGCCGCATCATCCTCGGCACCTACGCGTTGTCCGCGGGCTACTACGACGCGTACTACGGCAGTGCCCAGAAGATCCGCACGCTGATCCAACGCGACTTCACGGCGGCGTTCGAGCAGGCGGACGTCCTCGTCTCGCCGACAGCGCCGACCACGGCCTTCAAGCTCGGCGAGAAGCTCGACGACCCGATGGCGATGTACCTCAACGACATCGCGACGATCCCCGCGAACCTGGCGGGCGTCCCGGGCCTCTCCGTCCCGGCCGGCCTCGACGACGGGCTGCCCGTGGGCTTCCAGGTGCTCGCCCCGGCGCGCGCCGACGATCGTCTGTACCGCGTGGCCGCTGCCCTCGAGGCGCTCCTCGAGGCGCAGTGGGGCGGGCCCCTGCTCGCGCAGGCCCCCGAGCTGGAGGTGACCCGATGAGCGACGTGCTCGTGGACTACGACGACGCCGTGGCGCGCTTCGACCCGGTGATCGGCATCGAGGTGCACGTCGAGCTGGGGACCGCCAGCAAGATGTTCGACGGCGCCCCGACGGAGTTCGGCGCACCGCCGAACACGCAGGTCACGCCGGTGTCGCTCGGCCTGCCGGGCTCGCTGCCGGTGGTGAACGAGAAGGCCGTGGAGTGGGCGATCCTCATCGGGCTCGCCCTGAACTGCGAGATCGCCGAGGCTCTGCCGGTTCGCACGGAAGAACTACTTCTACCCGGACCTGCCGAAGGCCTACCAGATCAGCCAGTACGACGAGCCCATCGCGCACGACGGCTGGATCGACGTCGAGCTCGAGGACGGCACCGTGGTGCGCGTCGACATCGAGCGGGCGCACATGGAGGAGGACGCGGGCAAGAACACCCACGTCGGTGGCGCGACCGGCCGTATCCACGGCGCGGACCACTCCCTGGTGGACTACAACCGTGCCGGCATCCCGCTGGTCGAGATCGTGACGCGGCCCATCGCCGGCGTCGGCGAGCGGGCCCCGGAGGTGGCGGCCGCGTACGTGCGGACGCTGCGGGACATCTTCCGGGCGCTGGGCGTCTCGGAGGCCCGGATGGAGCGCGGGAACGTCCGGGCGGACGTGAACCTGTCGCTGCGCCCGACGCCGGACTCGCCGCTGGGCACGCGCACCGAGACGAAGAACGTGAACAGCTTCCGCTCGGTCGAGCGCGCCGTCCGGTACGAGGTGTGCCGTCAGGCGGCGGTGCTCGACGCGGGCGGCACCGTCATCCAGGAGACGCGGCACTGGCACGAGGACACGGGCACGACGACGTCGGGCCGCGTGAAGTCCGACGCCGAGGACTACCGCTACTTCCCGGAGCCGGACCTGTCGCCGCTCGAGCCTTCCCGGGCGTGGGTCGAGGAGCTGCGGGCCACTCTGCCCGAGCTGCCGGCTGCACGCCGCCGCCGCCTCCAGGCCGACTGGGGCTACGCCGACGCGGAGATGCGTGACGTCGTGAACGCGGGCGCCGTCGACCTCATCGAGGCGACGGTCGCCGCCGGCACGAGCGCCGCCGCTGCGCGCAAGTGGTGGATGGGCGAGCTCGCCCGCACGGCGAACGCCGACGGCAGCACCCTGGAGGAGCTGCCCGTCACGCCGGCCCAGGTCGCCGCTCTGCAGGGACTCGTCGACTCGGGGAAGCTCAACGACAAGCTGGCCCGGCAGGTGCTCGCGGGCGTGCTCGCCGGTGAGGGCACGCCGGAGGAGGTCACTCAGGCGCGTGGTCTGGGTGTCGTGTCCGACGACGGTGCGCTGCTCGCAGCCGTCGACGAGGCGCTCGCCGCCCAGCCGGACGTCGCCGCGAAGATCCGGGGCGGCAACCTCGGGCCGGTGGGCGCGATCATCGGCGCGGTCATGAAGGCGACGCGCGGCCAGGCCGACGCCGGCCGCGTGCGTGAGCTCGTGCTGGAGCGGGTCCAGCAGGGCTGAGACCCCGACACTCGAGGGAGCGGCATGGACAAGCCGGTGCTGCACGGCGAGCTGGTCGTTCTCCGACCGGTCCGGGCCGACGACGCCGAGGCCATGTGGGAGATGGTCAACGACCCCGAGGGCCGCCGGATGACCGGCACGACGGGCACGTTCACGCGCGACGGGATCGGGGCGTGGTGCGCCTCGCTCCGCGAGCGCGACGGGCGGATCGACTGGGCCATCACGCACGACGGTGACGAGTTCCTCGGCGAGATCGTGCTGAACGACATCGATCCCGTGAACGCCAACGCGAACCTGCGCCTCGCGCTCCGACCCGGCCAGCGCGGCCGGGGCTTCGGCGGCGACGCGATCTCGCTGGTGCTCGCGCACGCGTTCGCCGAGCCGCCCGCGGGTCTGGGGCTGCACCGCGTGTCGCTGGACGTGCTCAGCATCAACCCGCGTGCCCGGATGCTCTACGGGAGCCTCGGGTTCGTCGAGGAGGGGTGGCTGCGGGAGTGCCACCGCGACGGGGAGTTCTGGTGCGACGCGGTCGTCATGGCCGTGCTCGAGGACGACTACCGGGCCGCCCAGGACGCCTGACCACCGGAAGGACGCAGATGCCCACGATGACCGTCGCCCACCTCGAGCTTCCTCGACGGGCTGCGGTCGGGCCCCCTGCCGCCGGACGCGCGTGTCGTGCTGTGGGACATGCGGGGGCCGGCGGCGGACGTCGTGGATCCCGCCGACGTCGACGTCGTGGTCCTGCCGAACTACGCGGCGAGCCCGCGGGTGCTCGCCCGGCTCGGGGAGCTGCCCAACCTGCGGGTGGTGCAGCTGCCGAGCGCCGGCTACGAGCACGCCCTGGACCACGTGCCCGCGGGCGTCGTGCTGTGCAACGGTCGGGGCGTGCACGACTCGGGCACCGCCGAGCTCGCCGTCGCTCTCACGCTGGCCGCGCAGCGCGGCATCGACGACGCGGTGCGCGACATGGCCGACGGGACGTGGCGGCCGGTGCTGCACGCGTCGCTGGCCGACCGCCGCGTGATGGTGCTCGGCTACGGCTCCATCGGCGCTGCCGTGGGGCGGCGTCTGGAGGCGTTCGAGGCGGACGTCGTCCGGGTGGCGCGTACCGCGCGTGACGTGCCGGAGGGCAGGGTGCACGGCGTCGCCGAGCTGCCCGAGCTGCTGCCCGACGTCGAGGTGCTCGTCGTGGTGCTGCCGCTGGACGACTCGACGTACCACCTCGTCGACGCGGGCGTCCTCGCCGCGCTGCCCGACGGCGCGCTCGTCGTGAACGTCGGACGCGGCAAGGTGGTCGACACCGCCGCGCTGCTCGCCGAGCTGCACCGCCGGCCGGCTGCGGGCCGCGCTCGACGTCACGGACCCGGAGCCGTTGCCGGCGGAGCACCCCCTGTGGCGGACGCCCGGCACGATCGTCACCCCGCACGTGGGTGGCATGAGCACTGCGACGACGCCGCGGCTCGTCCGGCTGCTGCGGCGTCAGCTGGAGGCGCTCGCCGCCGGGGCTGAGCCCGTCAACGTCGTCCGTCCGGCCTGAGGGCTCGGCCCTACCGCGCGACGGGTGCGCAGGACGCGCGCTCGATGAGTTCGGTGGGCAGCGTGACGTGCGTGCCGCCCTCGGACGTGCCGTCCATCATGGCGATGAGCATGCTGATCGCCTCCGAGCCCATCCGGCGGATCGGCTGGGCGATCGTCGTCAGCGGGGGAGTGGTCAGCGCGGACTCGGGCACGTTGTCGAAGCCGATGACCGACAGGTCGTCGGGGATGCTCAGGCCGAGGGAGCGTGCGACCTCCATGGTGCGGATCGCCGAGATGTCGTTGGCGGCGAAGATCGCCGTCGGCCGCTCGGGGAGCGTCGAGGAGCTCGTGGGCGGGCTGGTCGGCCGTCTCGGGCCGGTAGCCGCCCACGCGGATGAGGGCCGGGTCGACCGGGATGCCGGCGCCCTCGAGCGCGGCGCGGTAGCCCTCCTCGCGCAGGCGCGCGGACTCCAGGTCCGGTCGGCCGCCGAGGAAGGCGATGCGTCGGTGCCCGAGGCGCACGAGGTACTGCGTCGCCATGAATGCGCCGCGCATGTTGTCGGAGTCGACGGTCGTCAGCCCGCTGCGGCCACGGTGCGGGTCGACGGCGACGACGGGGATGCCGGGGTGCGCGTCGACCACCGTGGGGGTCACGAGGATCGCACCGTCGATCAGGGTGCCGCTGAGGCGGGAGAGGTAGCGGCGCTCCCAGCCGACGCCGCCGCCGTGCCGGCCGCCGCCGGAGTAGGCGAGGAGCTCGTACCCGGTGTCGGCGATCGCGGTGGATGTTCCCTTGAGCAGCTCGGTGCTGAAGGGCTCGAACTCCGCGACGAGGATCCCGATGACGTTCGTGCGCGTGCTGCGCAGGCTCCTGGCGACGAGGCTGGACTCGTAGCCGAGCTCGTCGATGACTTCCTGTACGCGGGCCGAGGTGGCGACCGCCACCCCGTACCGCCCGTTGATGACCTTGGACACGGTGGCCACGGACACCCCTGCGGTGCGCGCCACGTCGCTGATGGTCACCCTGCTCCGGCCGTCCACGATCGTGACTCTACCGTTTCGATAACGATATCGAAATCGATTGACACCCGAAAATCTCGCGTGCCAGACTTCCCGGGTCCGAGCGTCGACGATGACTAAGGAACGGATCATGGCGAGACTGCGAGCGGCCTCCACCGTGGCTCTGGGCGTCACTGTTGCTCTCCTGCTGGCTGCCTGCGGCGGCGACAACAAGGATGAGGGCAACGGCGGGGCGACCGAGGGCTCGGGTGGTGGCGACAACGTCACCCTCGACTGGTGGCACAACTCCAACAACGACCCCGGCAAGGGCTACTACGAGAAGGTCGCTGCTGACTTCGAGGCTGCCAACCCGGGTGTGAAGATCGAGATCAGCGCCCTCGCCCACGAGGACATGCTGACCAAGCTTGACGCGGCGTTCCAGACGGGCGACGCGCCCGACGTCTACATGGAGCGTGGCGGCGGCGAGCTCGCCACCCACGTCGCGGCGGATCTGACCAAGGACATCTCCGACGCGGCAGCTGACACGATCGAGACCATCGGCGGTTCCGTCGCCGGTTGGCAGGTGGACGGCAAGACCTACGCCCTGCCGTTCTCCGTCGGCGTCGTCGGCTTCTGGTACAACAAGGACCTCTTCACGCAGGCGGGCATCACCGCGCCGCCGGCCACGATGGAGGACCTGTACGCCGCTGTCGACAAGCTGAAGGCTGCTGGCATCGAGCCGATCTCCGTCGGCGCCGGCGACCGCTGGCCGGCCGGTCACTACTGGTACTACTTCGCGGTCCGCGAGTGCTCGCAGGACACGCTGACCTCGGCCATCGCGAGCAACGACTTCAGCAACAAGTGCTTCGTGCGTGCGGGCGAGGACCTCGTCGACCTCATCGGTCACGAGCCGTTCAACTCCGGCTTCCTCAACACGAAGGCCCAGGAGGGCGCGACGTCCGCCTCCGGCCTGCTCGTGACGGGCAAGGTCGCGATGGAGCTCGCAGGTCACTGGGAGCCCGGCGTCATGCAGGGCCTCACCGAGGACAAGTCGGGCCTTGGCGACAAGACCGGTTGGTTCCCGTTCCCGGCCGTCGAGGGCGGCGAGGGTGACCCGGCTGCGGCCCTGGGCGGCGGCGACGCGTGGGCGTGCGCGAAGGACGCTCCCGACATCTGCGTCGACTTCATCAAGTACCTGCTGAGCGACGAGGTCCAGAACGGCTTCGCGGAGAACGACATGGGTCTTCCGACGAACCCGGCTGCGTCCGGCTCCGTCAAGGACCCGGTCCTCGGCGACCTGCTCGCCTTCCGTGACAGCGCTCCGTTCGTGCAGCTCTACCTCGACACCGCCCTCGGTGAGAACGTCGGTGGTGCGATGAACGACGAGATCGCTCTGGTCTTCGCCGGGCAGTCCTCTGCGGAGGCCATCCCGCAGAAGATGCAGGAAGCCGCTGACAACGGGTGAGTGACATGGCAGACGACGTAACGACCCGCTGGGCGGGCACGGGCGCCGGCGCTGCCATCCCTCCTGACAACTCGGGTACCGCCGGCCGGGCTTCGGCTCGGTCGGCGGTACCCGCGTCAGGCGGGCGGCAGCGCGCCGGTGTGTCCAAGGACTGGCGTAAGCGCCTGGAGATCGCGTTCTTCCTGGCGCCGGCTCTCGTGCTGTTCGCCCTCTTCGTGATCGTGCCGGTGATCCAGGCCGGCCGATACTCGGTGTTCAGCTGGAACGGTCTCGGACCGATGGACAACTTCGTCGGTCTGAAGAACTACCAGAACGCCCTCAAGGACACGGTCTTCACCGACGCGGTGGTGCACAACTTCGTCATCGTGGCGCTGTCGATCATCATTCAGCTGCCGCTGGGTCTGGGTATCGCGCTGCTGCTCAACCGCGAGATGTGGGGCCGGACCTTCCTCCGGGTCGTCATCTTCGTGCCGTACGTCCTCGCCGAGGTCGTCGCCGGTGTGGTGTGGCTCCTGATGCTCCAGCCGAACGGCCCGATGGACGAGCTGATGAAGGCGGTCGGCCTCGGGGACTTCGTCCAGCTGTGGCTGGGAGACCCGGACAAGGCGCTGTACACCGTCATGGGTGTCCTGACGTGGAAGTACCTGGGCCTCGCGGTGATCATCCTGCTGGCTGGTCTCCAGGGCGTCCCGCCGGAGCTGTACGAGGCGGCGCAGATCGACGGCGCCTCCTGGTGGCAGGTCCAGCGACGGATCACGTTCCCGCTGCTCGGCCCGACCATCCGGACGTGGGCGTTCCTGTCCATGATCGGTTCGCTCCAGGTCTTCGACATGATCTGGATCCTGACCAAGGGTGGGCCGGCCAACGCGACCATGACGATGGCGACCTACATGATCCACCAGGGCACGAACCGCAGCCTCTACGGCTACGCCTCGGCGGTCGCCATCCTCCTGTTCCTGATCTCGCTCGTGTTCGCCGGGGTCTACATGAAGTTCATCCTCAACCGGGACCCGACCGAGACCCCTGTGAAGAAGAGGAGGGCACAGCGATGAGCGCCCCTGTCATGGCCGTCCCCAGCTCGACCGGGGCCGGGATGCTCACCCCTCGTCGGCAGCGTCGGGGCAACTCGTTCAAGGGCGGCAACGTCCTGGTGTACGCGCTCGCGCTGATCGTCGTGGGAGCGACGCTCGGACCGGTGCTCTACGCGATCGTCGGTGGTTTCCGGAGCACGCCTCAGCTGGCCGCTGACCCGGTCGGCCTTCCGGACCCGTGGGTCACCGACAACTACACGAACGTGCTGACGTCCGGCACGTTCTGGCGGCTCGCGCTGAACTCGACGCTCATCGCGCTCATCACCACCGTGGTGGTCGGCGTGTTCGGCGTCATGGCGGCCTACCCGCTGGCTCGGTACGAGTTCAAGGGCCGTGAGGGCTTCTTCGCGATCTTCACGATGGGCCTGCTCTTCCCGCTCACCGTGGCGATCATCCCGCTGTTCCTCATGGTCCGTGACCTGGGCCTGCAGAACTCGGTCTGGGGTGTGGCGCTGCCGCAGGCGGCGTTCGCGCTGCCGACGACCGTCGTCATCCTCCGCCCGTTCCTGAAGGCGTTGCCCAAGGAACTTGAGGAGGCGGCGCAGATCGACGGCGCCTCGCGGATCGGCTTCTTCTGGCGGATCCTCCTGCCCCTGTCGGGGCCGGGTGTCGTCACGGTCGGCGTCCTGGCGTTCGTCGCCTCCTGGAACGCCTACCTGCTCCCGCTGCTGATCCTGAGCGACCCGAACGCGCAGACCCTGCCGCTCGGCGTCGCAACGTTCTCCAGCGAGCACTCGCAGGACACGGCGGGCGTCCTGGCGTTCACGACGATTGCGATGATCCCGGCCTTGGTCTTCTTCCTGGCCATGGAGAAGCGGATCGTCAGCGGTCTGCAGGGCGCAGTCAAGGGATAAGGACCTCACCGCGCGGTCTCGGGCTGAGGACACGCAGACGGTGAGTGCGCCTGGGGGGTGCGGTGGCGCTCCCGAGCCTTCTGGGCGCGACGGCAGGGCACGGGCAACCGTGCCCTGCCGTTCCCATGTCCGCCGAGCCGGTGTCGGACGGCGGTGCGACAGTGGTCGCCATGACGACGACGGACGGCACGCAGGCTCCGGACATCAAGCCCCGCTCGAGGCAGGTCACGGACGGCCTGGAGGCGACGGCGGCCCGCGGCATGCTCCGCGCCGTCGGGATGGGCGACGCCGACTTCGCGAAGCCGCAGATCGGCGTCGCGAGCTCGTGGAACGAGATCACGCCCTGCAACCTGTCCCTGGACCGGCTGGCGAAGGCCGTGAAGAACGGGGTGCACGCGGGCGGCGGGTTCCCGCTGGAGTTCGGCACGATCTCGGTTTCCGACGGGATCTCCATGGGCCACGAGGGCATGCACTTCTCCCTGGTGAGCCGGGACATCATCGCCGACTCCGTCGAGACCGTGATGCAGGCGGAGCGCCTTGACGGGGCGGTGCTCCTCGCCGGCTGCGACAAGTCGCTGCCGGGCATGCTCATGGCCGCGGCCCGCCTCGACGTCGCCGCGGTCTTCCTCTACGCCGGCTCGATCGCCCCGGGCTGGGTGAAGCTCTCCGACGGGACCGAGCGAGAGGTCACGATCATCGACGCCTTCGAGGCGGTGGGCGCGTGCGCCCGGGGTCTCATGAGCGCCGACGACGTGGACCGGATCGAGCGCGCGATCTGCCCGGGGGAGGGCGCGTGCGGCGGCATGTACACCGCCAACACGATGGCGTCAGTCGCGGAGGCGATGGGCATGAGCCTGCCCGGGTCGGCCGCTCCGCCGTCCGCGGACCGCCGGCGCGACTCGTTCGCGCTGCGCTCGGGTGAGGCCGTCGTCGAAGCCTCCTGCGGCAGGGGATCACGGCGCGCCAGATCATGACGAAGGAGGCGTTCGAGAACGCGATCGCCGTGGTGATGGCATTCGGCGGGTCGACCAACGCCGTCCTGCACCTGCTCGCGATCGCGCACGAGGCGGAGGTCGAGCTGACGCTCGACGACTTCGCGCGCGTGGCCGAGAAGGTGCCGCACCTGGGCGACCTCAAGCCCTTCGGCCGGTACGTGATGAACGACGTCGACCGCATCGGTGGCGTCCCGGTGGTGATGAAGGCGCTTCTCGACGCGGGCCTGCTGCACGGCGACTGCCTGACCGTGACGGGGCGCACCGTGGCGGAGAACCTCGCGGTGGTGAACCCGCCGGACCCGGACGGCACGATCCTGCGCGCGCTCGACGACCCGATCCACCGCACCGGCGGCATCACGATCTTGCGCGGGTCGCTCGCACCGGACGGCGCGGTCGTGAAGTCGGCCGGCTTCGACTCGGACGTCTTCGAGGGCACCGCGCGCGTGTTCGACCGGGAGCGTGCCGCCATGGACGCCCTGGAGGACGGGACCATCCAGGCGGGCGACGTCGTCGTCATCCGGTACGAGGGCCCCAAGGGCGGTCCGGGGATGCGCGAGATGCTCGCGATCACCGGCGCCATCAAGGGCGCGGGCCTCGGCAAGGAGGTGCTCCTGCTGACGGATGGCCGGTTCTCCGGGGGCACGACCGGCTTGTGCGTGGGACACGTGGCGCCCGAGGCCGTCGACGGTGGCCCCATCGCCTTCGTGCGCGACGGCGACCGCATCCGGCTCGACGTGCGCAACGCGAGGCTCGATTTGCTCGTCGACCCGGCGGAGCTCACCGAGCGCGCGGTCGGCTGGGCGCCGCTGCCCCCGCGGTACACCCGTGGTGTCCTGGCGAAGTACGCGAAGCTCGTGCACTCGGCGTCCACGGGGGCGGTGCTGGGGTAGGGGGCCGAGCGGATCGCATCACCGCTTGATGAGACGGTGAACCGGCATGTGAGACGCGGAAGCCGCATCGTGACAGACCGCCGTCGGACGTCGTATGGTGTGGACGTGCAGACCATCCTCGTAGTACTCGGCTAGGCGCGGACGCCTCAGCCCGGCTCGTCTGCGCCCCACCCCCGAAGCCTCTCCGGCCGAGGGGTTTTTTCGTGCCGGGGAACGACCGCCAGCACCGGCAGGGCATCGCCCAGCGGCCCCGCACACCAGCAGCACCCGCACCACCGCCAGCCACGACAGGAGTCAACGATGGCCCAGGACACGCACGCAGCGCCCTCGGCGGCCGGCCGGGGGATCACCCCCGCCGACGTCGCGCGCGCAGGCACCCACGCCGAGACGATGACCGGCGCCCAGGCCGTGGTGCGCTCCCTCGAGGTGGCCGGTGCCGAGACGGTCTTCGGCATCCCCGGCGGCACGATCCTGCCGGCCTACGACCCGCTGCTCGACTCCACGAAGCCTCCGGCACATCCTTGTCCGGCACGAGCAGGGCGCCGGCCACGCGGCCGAGGGCTACGCGTACTCGAGCGGCAAGGTCGGCGTCATGATGGCGACGTCGGGACCTGGCGCGACGAACCTCGTCACGCCGCTCGCCGACGCCAACATGGACTCCGTGCCCGTCGTGGCGATCACGGGTCAGGTCGCGGCCAACGTCATCGGCACGGACGCGTTCCAGGAGGCCGACATCGTCGGCATCACGCTGCCGGTCACCAAGCACTCGTTCCTCATCACCAACCCGGCGGACATCCCGCAGGCCATCGCCAGCGCGTTCCACATCGCGCGGACGGGCCGGCCGGGGCCGGTGCTCGTCGACATCGCGAAGTCCGCCCTCCAGTCGAGCGCGACGTACCAGTGGCCGTACAACGCCGAGCTCCCGGGCTACCACCCCGTCACCAAGCCGCACGCCAAGCAGGTGCGCGAGGCCGCCCGACTCCTCGCGACGGCACGCCGGCCGGTCCTCTACATCGGCGGCGGCGTCATCCGGGCTGGTGCCTGGGCGGAGCTGCGTCGCCTGGTCGACGAGTCGGGCGCGCCCGCCGTCACCACCCTCATGGCGCGGGGTGCGCTGCCGGACAGCCACCCGCAGCACCTGGGCATGCCCGGGATGCACGGCACGGTCCCGGCGGTCGCCGCGCTGCAGAAGGCCGACCTGATCATCGCCCTCGGTGCCCGCTTCGACGACCGGGTGACCGGCAAGGTCGCCTCGTTCGCGCCGCACGCGACGATCGTCCACGCGGACATCGACCCGGCCGAGATCGGGAAGAACCGGCGCGCTGACGTGCCGATCGTCGGGGACCTGCGCGAGGTCATCACCGACCTGCTGCCAGAGCTCGCCCGCGAGCACGCCCAGCACGGCAAGCCGGATCTGGCGGCGTGGTGGAAGCAGATCGACGGCTGGCGCGAGACGTTCCCACTCGGCTACACCGACACCGACGACGGCCACATGGCACCCCAGCACGTCATCCAGCGGCTCGGCGAGATCGCCGGCCCGGAGGCCATCTACGTGGCCGGCGTCGGGCAGCACCAGATGTGGGCCGCGCAGTTCATCAAGCACGAGCGGCCGGGCCAGTGGGTCAACTCGGGCGGCCTCGGCACCATGGGTTTCGCCGTCCCGGCGGCTATGGGTGCGAAGGTCGGCGACCCGTCGCGGACCGTCTGGGCGATCGACGGCGACGGCTGCTTCCAGATGACCAACCAGGAGCTGGCCACCTGCGCGATCAACGAGATCCCCATCAAGGTCGGCGTGATCAACAACAGCTCGCTCGGCATGGTGCGCCAGTGGCAGACGCTCTTCTACGCGGAGCGCTACTCCAACACCGACCTGCACACCGGGCACGGGACCGTGCGCATCCCGGACTTCGTCAAGCTGGCCGAGGCCTACGGCTGCGTCGGGCTGCGGTGCGAGAGCCCCGCCGATGTCGACGCGACGATCAAGCGCGCGATGGAGATCGACGATCAGCCCGTCGTCGTCGACTTCACCGTGTCGCGTGACGCGATGGTGTGGCCGATGGTCGCCGCCGGCGTCAGCAACGACGAGATCCAGTACGCGCGCGGCATCAGCCCGGCCTGGGACCGGGAGGAGTGATGCGCCGGATCGGCCTCCTCGGCGGGACGTCGTGGGAGTCCACCGTCGACTACTACCGCCTGCTCAACGAGCGGGTCCGGGAGCGGCTCGGGGGTACCCACTCGGCCGACCTGCTGCTCCGGTCCGTCGACTTCGCCGAGATCGAGGCGATGCAGGTGGTCGACGACTGGATCGGCCTGGGTCGGCGGTACGCCCGCGAGGCCTCGGCTCTCGTCGGGGCGGGCGCCGAGGTGCTCGGCATCTGCGCGAACACGATGCACCTGGTGCACGACGACGTCGCGACCGCAGGCGTGCAGGTGGTGCATGTCGTCGACGCGGTGGGCGACGCCGCGGCGGCGGGCGGGTTCACCGCCGTCGGGCTGCTGGGCACGCGCTACACGATGGCGTCCGCGGACCTGTACCCGAGGCGACTCGTCCCGCGCGGCATCGACGTGCTCGTGCCCGACGCCGAGGACGCCGCCCAGGTGCACCGGCTGATCTACGAGGAGCTGGTGCTGGGCCAGGTGCTCGAGTCGTCGGCCGAGCGGCTGCGCGGCACGATCGCGCGCCTCGTCGAGCGCGGCGCCCAGGCGATCGTCCTGGGCTGCACCGAGGCCTCGGGATGATCGTCGAACCCCCGATGTCGGCCGTCCCGGTGCTGGACAGCCTTTCCCTCCACGTCGACGCGATCCTCGACGCGGCTCTGGCCGCCGAGGCGCCGTCGCCCGCCCTGCCGGAAGAACCCCTGGAAGAAGGTGCAGCATGAGCAGGCACACGCTGTCGGTGCTGGTCGAGAACAAGCCCGGTGTGCTCACGCGGGTGGCCGGCCTGTTCGCGCGGCGGGCGTTCAACATCCACTCCCTTGCGGTGGGCCCCACCGAGCACGACGACATCTCGCGGATCACGGTGGTCGTCGACGTCGACGAGCTGCCGCTCGAGCAGGTGACCAAGCAGCTCAACAAGCTCATCAACGTCATCAAGATCGTCGAGCTCGAGCCCGACGCCTCGGTCCAGCGGGAGCTGCTGCTGGTCAAGGTGCGGGCGGACGCGAGCACCCGGTCGCACGTCCTGGAGGTGGTCCAGCTGTTCCGGGCCCACGTCGTCGACGTCGTGCCCGAGGCCGTGACCATCGAGGCGACCGGCGGTCCGGGCAAGCTCGACGCCCTGCTCGCCGCGCTCGAGCCGTACGGGGTGCGCGAGATCGTGCAGTCCGGGACCGTGGCGATCGGCCGCGGCGCCCGATCCATCACCGACCGCGCTCTGGAACGGGTCTCCCGTCCCGCCTGAGACCGGACAGACTTGCATAGCCGCGACGGCTCGCCGGCGCGGTTCACATCAACCGAGGAGATGCTGCAGTGGCTGAGCTTTTCTACGACGACGACGCCGACCTCTCGATCATCCAGGGCCGCAAGGTCGCCATCATCGGGTACGGCAGCCAGGGCCACGCCCACGCGCTGAACCTGCGTGACTCCGGTGTCGACGTCCGCGTCGGCCTGCGCGAGGGCTCGTCGTCCCGGGCCAAGGCCGAGGAGCAGGGCCTGCGCGTGGTCACCCCCGCCGAGGCCACGGCCGAGGCCGACGTGGTCATGATCCTGGCGCCGGACCAGGTGCAGCGGCACCTGTACGCGCAGGACATCGAGCCGAACCTCAAGCCGGGTGCCGCGCTGGCCTTCGCCCATGGCTTCAACATCCGCTTCGGCTACATCACGCCGCCCGAGGGCGTCGACGTCTTCATGGTGGCCCCGAAGGGCCCGGGCCACATCGTGCGCCGCGAGTACACGGACGGCCGTGGCGTGCCCGTCATCGTTGCCGTGGAGAAGGACGCCTCCGGCTCGGCGTGGGCCCTGGGCCTCTCGTACGCGAAGGCGATCGGCGGCCTGCGCGCCGGCGGCATCAAGACGACCTTCACCGAGGAGACCGAGACCGACCTGTTCGGTGAGCAGGCGGTCCTCTGCGGTGGCACGTCGCAGCTGGTCCAGTACGGCTTCGAGGTGCTGACCGAGGCCGGCTACCAGCCGGAGGTCGCGTACTTCGAGGTGCTGCACGAGTTGAAGCTGATCGTCGACCTGATGATCGAGGGTGGCATCGCCAAGCAGCGCTGGAGCGTGTCCGACACCGCCGAGTACGGCGACTACGTCTCCGGGCCGCGCGTCATCGACCCGCACGTCAAGGAGAACATGCAGGCGGTGCTGGCGGACATCCAGTCCGGTGCGTTCGCCGCACGGTTCATCGCCGACCAGGACGCCGGCGCGCCGGAGTTCCAGGCCCTGCGGGCCAAGGGCGAGGCGCACCCCATCGAGGGCGTGGGCCGTGAGCTGCGCAAGATGTTCGCCTGGATCAAGCCGGCCGACGCCGACTACACCGAGGGCCACGCTGCGCGCTGACCCGACCGTGGACCGCAGAGTGCGGCGGGCGGTGTGCCTCGGGGCGCGCCGACCGCCGCACTCTTCGCGTCTGGCCGCCCAAGTTGGCCGCCAGCCGCGCGAACAACGGGTCGCTCTGCGCACAACGTATGTTCGTGAGGCGGGCATTCGCTCGAATGGCGGGGAGGGACCACGATGACCAACGACGGGCGCGGGGCTGACGGCGAGCTGGCCACCGAGGTCCAGGCGTTCTGGGAGATGGCACGCGGGCGGGCGAAGCTCGGCCGGATGGACGTCGTCCTGGGCGCGAGCGTGTCCTCGACCGTCCAGCCCCCGGCGTGGTCGTTCGGCGACAACCCCGCGCTGGCGGACGAGCTGCTCGGTCTCGTGCTCGACGGACGCAAGCGCGCGACGGCGACCGCGATGGCGGAGCTCGAGACGACCGGCGAGCCGCGGCCGGTGCCGGGCGACCTGTCGATCCTGCTCGACGGCGCAGGTCACCCCCGCGCGCTCATCCGGACGACCGACGTCGACGTCGTCCCGTTCGACGAGGTCACCGAGGAGTTCGCCGCCCTCGAGGCGGAGGGCGACGGCTCGCTGGCGTTCTGGCGCGAAGGTCACGAGCGGTACTTCCGTCGCGTCCTCGCGGTGACGGAGGCCGCGGTCGGCCCCGACCTCCTGGTGGTCTGCGAGCGGTTCGAGCTGCTGTACCCCAAGGATCAGGACCGCTGACACCCGGGTGTAACGACCATCATGCAAGATGGCGGGTTCCAACACGTGGACAAGGACTAGGGTCTCGACCATGACTCGCAGCGTTCGCCTGGCCGTCGTCCGGGGAGACGGGATCGGTACCGAGGTCGTCGAGGAGGGCCTGAAGGTCCTCGAC
Source organism: uncultured Actinomycetota bacterium (assembly GCA_963807045.1). Lineage (GTDB taxonomy): Bacteria > Actinomycetota > Actinomycetes > Actinomycetales > Cellulomonadaceae > Actinotalea. The sequence continues at coordinate 2,734,689 of CAWDZL010000002.1, forward strand.
GCCGTGGGCGCCGATGTCACCTTCGCCACCACGGAGATGGGCCTCGGCGCCGCGCGGTGGCACCGCACGGGCGAGACCCTGACGGGGGCGGACCTCGACGTCATCCGCGAGCACGACGCGATCCTCCTCGGCGCGATCGGCGACCCGGGCGTCCCGTCCGGCGTCCTCGAGCGCGGGCTGCTGCTGCGCCTCCGCTTCGAGCTCGACCACTACGTCAACCTGCGTCCCGGCAAGCTCTACCCGGGCGTGCGCTCGCCGCTCGCCGAGCCGGGCGACGTCGACTTCGTCGTCGTCCGCGAGGGCACCGAGGGGCCGTACGTCGGCAACGGTGGCTCCATCCGCACGGGTACCCCGCACGAGGTCGCGAACGAGGTCTCCGTCAACACGGCGTTCGGCATCGAGCGCGTGGTCCGGGACGCCTTCGCCCGGGCGCAGGTACGCCCCCGCAAGCACCTCACGCTCGTGCACAAGCACAACGTGCTCGTGCACGCCGGCGACCTGTGGCGCCGCACCGTCGAGGCCGTGAACGCCGACTTCGCCGACGTCACCACCGACTACCTCCACGTCGACGCGGCGACCATCTTCATGGTCACCAAGCCTTCGCGGTTCGACGTGATCGTCACCGACAACCTGTTCGGCGACATCATCACGGACCTGGCGGGCGCCGTCGTCGGCGGCATCGGGCTGGCCGCATCCGGGAACATCAACCCGGACCGTACGGCGCCGTCGATGTTCGAGCCGGTGCACGGCTCGGCACCGGACATCGCCGGCCAGGGCAAGGCTGACCCGACCGCGACGATCCTGTCGGTCGCGATGATGCTCGAGCACCTCGGCCTGCCCGACGACGCCGCACGCGTCGAGGCGGCCGTCGCCGCCGACCTCGTCGACCGGGGGGACCGAGTACGGTCGACGGCCGACGTGGGCTCGGAGATCGCCGCACGCCTCCAGGGCTAGACCTTCCCCCCGTCGGCCGTCACCCCGGACTCGGGCCGCCCAGCGGCCACCCCCGCGGTGAAGGGAACGACGATGAGCACGACCAGCACCACCCCCAGCACAGGGGCTGACGCCCGACCGACGACGTCGGCGGACTTCGCTGTGCGCCGCACCGAGGCGCCCGTGCCCGACGACGAGCGCGTCCGGCTCATGGACGCACCCGCGTTCGGGCAGGTCTTCACGGACCACATGGCGCGGATCGACTGGACGCCCGACGGCGGCTGGTCGGGGCATCGGGTCGTCCCGCGCGAGCCCCTCGCGCTCGACCCGGCGGCCGCCGTCCTGCACTACGGGCAGGAGATCTTCGAGGGACTGAAGGCGTTCCGGCACGCCGACGGGTCGGTCTGGACGTTCCGGCCGCGGGCGAACGCCGAGCGGTTCGTGGCGTCCGCCCACCGGATGGCGATGCCGGCGCTCCCGGTCGAGGACTTCCTGGCTTCCCTCGAGGCGCTGGTCGCCGTCGACGCCGCGTGGGTGCCCGACGCGCCCGAGTCCAGCCTGTACCTGCGGCCGTTCGCCTTCGCCTCCGAGGCGTTCCTCGGCGTGCGCCCGGCCCGCGGCATGACGTACCTGGTCATCGCCTCGCCGGTCGGGCCGTACTTCTCGGGTGGTCTGCGGCCGGTGTCGATCTGGGTGGCCGAGGACCTGCGGCGGGCCGGCCCCGGGGGAACGGGTGCCGCCAAGTGCAGCGGTAACTACGCCGCGAGCCTCGCATCGCAGGTCACGGCCTACGAGCGCGGGTGCGAGCAGGTCTGCTTCCTCGATGCCGCGACCGGGACGAACCTCGAGGAGCTCGGCGGCATGAACGTCGTCGTGGTCTTCTCGGACGGCCGTGTGGCGACGCCGGCCCTCAACGGCTCGATCCTGGCCGGCGTGACGCGCGACTCGATCATCACGCTGCTGCGTGACGCCAGCCACGAGGTCAGCGAGCGCGAGGTGCCGCTCGCGGAGGTCCTGACGGGGTTGCGGGACGGCACGGTGAGCGAGATCTTCGCGTGCGGCACGGGCGCGGCGGTGAGCCCCATCGGGCGGCTCGTCGGTGAGACGTTCGACCTGCCGGTCGGGGGTGGCGAGACGGGACCCGTCACGGCCGCGGTCCGGCGTCGGCTGACGGACATCCAGTACGGGCGCTCGCAGGACGGGCGCGAGGCCGACCCCTACGGCTGGATGCACCGCCTCGTCTGAGGTCGGGGCAGGGCCCTGACCAGCCGCCGGACGTGGCCTGACGCGGCCGCGGACGGCGCGGGTAACGTGAGCGCGGGGCGCCGAGGCCCCTGGTGAGAGGAACGACATGACCACGGCAGGTACGACAACGGCCGACGCCTTCGAGCGCCGCCTCACCCACGACCCCCGTACCGAGGCGGAGCGCACGGCGCTGATCGACTCGCCGGTGTTCGGCACGGTGTTCACCGACCACATGGCCCACATCACGTGGTCGGCGGCGGAGGGTTGGCGGGACCGTCGCATCGAGCCGTACGGGCCGATCCTCCTCGACCCGGCTGCGGCGGTGCTCCACTACGGCCAGGAGATCTTCGAGGGCCTCAAGGCGTACAAGCACGCCGACGGGTCTGTATGGACCTTCCGGCCGTGGGCGAATGCGACGCGGTTCGCGCAGTCGGCCCGGCGCCTGGCGCTGCCCGAGCTGCCGGTCGAGGACTTCATCGGGTCCATCGAGGCGCTCGTGAACGTGGATCTCGGCTGGGTGCCGGGGGCGGACGAGACGAGCTTGTACCTGCGGCCCTACATGTTTGCGTCCGAGGCGTTCCTCGGTGTGCGGCCGGCGCGCGGAGTCGACTACCTGCTCATCGCCTCGCCGGTGGGCCCGTACTTCGCGGGCGGCGTGAAGCCGGTGTCGATCTGGGTCTCCCAGGATTACAACCGCACCGGCCCGGGCGGTACGGGCGCGGCGAAGTGCGGCGGCAACTACGCCGCGTCGTTGCTACCTCAGCAGGAGGCCTACCAGCGCGGCTGCGAGCAGGTGTGCTTCCTCGACGCCGCGACGGGCACCCAGCTCGAGGAGCTCGGTGGCATGAACGTCTTCGTGGTGTACGCCGACGGTCGCGTCGCGACGCCCGCGCTGACCGGGTCGATCCTGGAGGGGGTCACGCGCTCGTCGATCATGGCTCTGCTCCGCGAGGAGGGCCGAGAGGTCGTCGAGGGCACGATCCGGCTGGAGGACCTGCGCGCCGGGCTGACCTCGGGATCCGTGGTCGAGGTGTTCGCGTGCGGGACCGCGGCTGTCGTCACACCGGTGGGACGGCTCGCGGGGGAGGACTTCGACCTTCCCGTGGCCGACGGCGGGACGGGCGCGGTGACGGCGTCCGTCCGGGCCCGGCTCACCGACATCCAGTACGGCCGGGCCGAGGACACGCACGGCTGGATGTACCGGCTGGTCTGAGCAGCCGCGCCGCTGCCGCCACGCGACGCGACATGCGAAGGGGCCCGACGCCGTGGTGTCGGGCCCCTTCGCTGTGGTCCCCGCGGTCGGTCCGGCCCGGTACGCCGGGCGGGCCGGACCGATCAGGCCGAGATCGGCAGCGCCTCGTCGGCGCAGACGCGGGTGGTCTCCAGCTCGACGAGGGTGGCGTTCCCGCCGTCCCCGCCGTCCTCGACGATCATGACGGCGCGGGCGCCGCAGTCGCAGCCGTGCTCGGGCCAGGTGTCCTCGAACCAGACGCAGACGTGAGTGCTCATGTCGGCGACGCTAACCCGAGGCTCCGACACTGCCGAGGAGTCGGCTCCGGCGCGGCGTGTCGATCACGGGACCGTCGCTCACCAGTCGACCGCGAGGTAGCCGTCGCCGATGTGCCTCAGGGTCGAGCCGTCCCAGCGGTAGAGCGCGGCGACGCCGGCCGTGGCCATGCCCCGCTCGCGGGAGAGGACGAGAGCCTCGTGCCCGGCTGGGCCGGCGGGTCCGGCGGCCGCCGCCCAGGCCACGCCGGGCACGGGGAAGAGCGTCGTCACCGCGCCGGTGGCCGTGTCCACGTCGGTGACGACCGACGTGGGCAGGTTCTCGCCCGGGCCGTCGCCGAACACCCACGCGGCCATGGCGTCCCACTGCTCCTGCGTGCCCTCGTCGGCGGCGGCAAGCAGGTGGCCGTCCGCGGCGAACGACATGGCGTTCCAGTCGTGGCGCAGGCCGTCGGCGCCGTCCTGGTCGACGCGGCGGCACTCGTCGAGCGTCTCTGTCACGCCTGGCACTGCCTCCCAGAGGCTGACGCTGGGGAGCTCGTCCGCCCAGCCCTGCTCGACGATGATCGACGCAGAGTCCGGCGTCCACGTCGGGTTCAGCAGCATGCGCTCCCTGGAGGTGCCCTTGGGCGGCCCGACCGTGGTGACGAAGCCCGTGGCCAGGTCCATCACCGCCAGGTTGCCCACACCGTCGTCGTCGGCGACGTACGCGAGTCGCGTCCCGTCGGGGCTCACGGCGGCCTGGTTCGCCAGGGTGGCGACGGTCTCGACGGCGCCGTCGGCCATCGTCACGCGAACGAGATCCGGCTTCCATGACAGGTCGTGGTTGTCTTGTTCGGTCAGGTACACGAACCGACGGTCGGGGGTCAACGCCACCGGGCCGTGCCAGTTCGGGTCGCTCGCGACGGTCCGCAGCACCGTGCCGGACGCAGGGTCGATCTCGACCAGGTTCCCAGCTCCCGTGAGGGCCACCGCGGATGGTGGTGCCGCCGGCGCGGGGGGAGTCGTGGGGCTCGGTGAGGGCGTCGGCTGCGGCGTGGGGGAGTGCGTCACGGCCGGCGATGGTGTGGTGGTCGGCGTCGGGCCCTGAATGGGATGGCCGCCGTCGCGGGGAAGGGTGATCGCGGCTGCCGCGCCGGCCACGAGGACGACGGCGAGGGCGCTCCCGGCAGCTACGCGGATCGCCCGGCCGCGGTGGACGCGGCTCAGGACACGGTCGGTCGCCACGGGGTCGGGTCCGACGCGCGGTGCGTCGCTGAGTCGCTGGAGTGCGTCGCGCAGGTTCTGGTCCATCTCAGCGCCTCCCTCGGGGTGCCGTGCTCACGATGAGTGGGTCGCCGTCGTTCGACGGCGGAAGGGGGCCGAGCCGCAGCTCGAGCTTCCCGACAGCGGTGTGCAGGTAGCGCTTGACCGTCCCGAGGGCGAGGCCCATCTCGTCGGCGACCTCGGCCACCGTGAGGTCGCCGAAGTAGCGGAGGACGACCGCGGCGCGCTCCTGTGTGGACAGGGTGGCGAGTGCCGCGTGCAGGTCCAGGCTCGCCGACGCGTCCGGGCCGAGGTACTCGTCCTGGGTCGCCACGAGGTGCCGGACGTCGGTGAAGCGGCGCCTGCGGCGGTGGCCGTCGATGTAGATGTTGACGATGGCGCGGCGGACGTACGCCTCCGCGAGCTCGGTCTCCGGGTGCGCCCGCAGCCGGACGAACACCTTGACGAGCGCATCCTGGACGAGGTCCTGGGCCGCCGCCACGTCGCCGGTCAGGAGGAAGGCATACCTGACGAGACCGTCGCCGCGTCGGCGGACGAGGTCGGCGATGAGCGTGTCACGCGATGCGTCGGACACCGTCGCTCCTGTCTGCTGGGCGGGCCGGCTCGGCCCGCGTTCACCTCCTCAACGACGAGGCCCGGCGTTTCGTTGTAGTGCGTCGGAGCGTTCGTGAGGCGGGCGCATCACCAGTCGACGGAGGTGAAGCCGTCGCGGAGGTGCGTGAGCGTCGACCCGTCCCAGCGATAGAGGTTGGGCACCTCGTCGGTGCCGGGGTGGCCGACGACGACGAGCACGTCGTCACCCGACGGCGCGGGTGCCACGGCCAGGGCTGTCCCGTCGACGGAGACGCGCCGCAGCACGCTGCCGTTGGCCGCGTCGACGAAGGCGACGTGCGACGTCGGCAGGTTCTCCTTGGGTCCCTCGCCGAAGGCGTACGCGCGTGCGGCCGCCCACTGCGCCGTCGTGCCCTCGTCCGCCGGTACGAGCAGGGTGCCGTCCGAGCTGAACGCGGTGGTGCCGGACCAGGCCGCCTGGACGTCGCCGGAGTTGTCCGGACCGACGGCGCGGCCGGCGCCGAGCGTCGCGGTCGAGGCGGGGTCGACCTCCCACAGGGTCGTGTTCGGGAACCCGTCGGTCCACCCGAGCCCGACGACGAGCCGTGCGGAGTCGGGGGTCCAGGTGGGTTGCGTCACGACCCGCTCGCACTCGACGCACTCGTCGTCGGGCACCGCGGCGGTCACGGTCCCGGAGCCGATGTCCATCAGCGTGAGGCTACGGACGAGCGCCTCGGGGTTGCCCGGGGCGATCGACAGGTAGGCCAGCGTGGTGCCGTCGGGGCTGACGGCGGGCGACGTCGCCGAGGTCACGACGGTCGCGATCTCGGTCGCGCCCTCCGCGAGCGGGACGCGCTGGATCTCGCCCGGCCACGCCGGGCCGGCGGGGTCGGACTCGGAGAATGCCTCGATGTAGGCGTAGGCGCCGTCCGGTGAGACCGCGAGGGCGTCGGACTGCTCCCAGTAGGGGCTGGTGGCGATCGTCCGGATCACGTCGCCGCTCTGCGGCTCCACCTCGACGAGGTCGCCGGCGAGCGTGAGGGCGTAGGCCGACGGCGGGTCCGCCCGCTCGGGGGACGGCTGAGGGGACGGGGTGGGGGAGGCGGCGTCGGGCCGGGTGGTCGTTGCGGCCGTCGGCTCCGCGGTGTCGTCCGAGGAGCGGCCGATCACGAGCCACGCGGCCGCGACGACCGCGACGACGGCGACCACCACCGCCACCACGAGGGCCGTTCCGCCGCGCGCGCTACCTGGGCCGTTCATCGCTCGCTCCTCTCCGCTCGTTGATCGTCCACCCGGGAAGAGGGGGTGGGCGCGGCGTCTGATGCCGACGGCCGTCAGGGCGCCAGGATGGCGCGGTGACTGACGACGCGATCGAGCTGGCGATGGATGAGATCCGCGAGGTGACGGCGTTCGCTGCGGCGTGCGCGGGCCCCGCGCTCGAGGTGTTCGAGGCAGCCCTGCCCGACGACGTCCGGCCACGCGGGGCCCTCGAGGTCGCGCTGCGGTTCGCCACCGGGGCCGAGCGGACCAAGGCGCTGCGCGACGCCGCCTGGGCGGCCCAGTGGTCGGCGCAGGAGGCCCGTGACGCGGGACATGCCGCTGCCGCGGAGGCGGCGCGGGCCGCGATGGCGGTGGCCGGCGCCGCATTCCTTCACCCACTCGCCAAGGTGACCCAGGTCAAGCACATCCTCGGGGCGGGGGCCCACGCCGCGCGTGCCTTCGAGATGGCCGCCGACGACGAGCGCATCGGTTTCGCGCACGTGGTCCGGGCGCGGGCGCTGGCGTCGTCGACCGCGATGGCCGTGCTCCGGCGGTACCCGGCGGCACCGGCCGGCGGCGGACGGGTGGGCGAGCTGATCCGTCAGCTCGACATGGTGCTCCGGCGCCCGGCGGCCCCGGCGAGACCGCGCCTGGTCGACGCCGAGGCGCTCGGTGGGGCACTCCAGGCGCTCGTCGGGCTGCCCGCGTGGTCGTCGGAGATCGGGGTGGGCAGCTTCCTGACCATGGACCTCGGCGGGCGGGCCATCTCGTCGACGGGCGAGGTCCACGGGGAGTTCCACCTGTGGGTGTGCGGCGGCGCGTGGATGGTGCGCGACGGCGATCGGGTGCTTGCGACGTCCGACGACGAGCGGCCCGTGATGGTCGCTGCGGCGGAGGGCCTTCGCGGGCGGCGGATCACGGCGGTCGCCGTCAGCGTCGACGGGCGTGCGCTCCGCATCGCCTTCGACGGCTCGACGACCGTGACGGTCGTTCCCTGGCCAGGGCTGGACCTGTCGATGGAGCGCTGGAAGCTGTTCCTGCCGGACGGCTTCGTCCTCCTGGCCGGACCGGGCCCGCTCCTGCGCCTCGTCAGTGCCGACCACGGCGACCCGGTGGCTCCGGACGAGGACCATTGAGCTGAGCCCTGGGCGGTCCCGCGAAAGGTTTCGACCGGTGCTTCGGTACTTCGGCAAATGACGCGGGTCGTCGGCGACGTCAGCGCATAAAGCAACGCCTGCATCCTCGATGCCACGAGATCCCCGGCCGGTTCGCGCCGTGACCGGCCGGCGTGCTCGGCGTCGACGGGAGGGCGGTGTCCGGTCGAGGGTGGTCGCGTGGCCACCCGCCGGGGGTGCCGAGTGTTGCTGGAAAGTTACGCCTTTACGACGGGAGCGAAACGCGCGTCGGAACGGGGACGTCTTAATCGGTTAGGCGCCCTGCAGGCCCATTGCTGCGCGTGTTGCGCCCTCCTAGGTTCCTGTTTCGGGAAAGCCATTAGCCGGACCCTGCGCGCCAGGATCACCGATCCGCCACGAGCGGATTCCGGAGGCTTTCCAGCGCCCAAGTGGCCTCGCCCGTCGCGGCGATGCCGTCCAAGAGAACCGGACCACCGGAAGGGTGTCACTCATGCTTCAACCCAGGCTTATCGCACGCTGCCTCGCGGCAGTGCTGCTCATCTCGTCGGCGACCGCGACCGCTGCTGCGGCCGATGTCCCGAACGAGGCCGAGGCGTTGGGTGCCGCGTCGGTCGCGGCCGCGCCCTCGGGGAAGATCACCGTCGACGTCGTCTCCGTGCTGGGCTCGGGATGCCCGGCCGGCACGGCGAAGGTCAACGTCGCGCCCGACAACACGGCCTTCACTGTCACGTACACCGACTACACGGCGGCCGCGGGGCCCGGGACCAGCGCCACGGACTTCCGCAAGAACTGCCAGCTCGGGCTGCGCGTCAACGTCCCCTCGGGCTTCACCTACGCCATCGCCGAGGCCGACTACCGCGGGTACGCCTACCTCGAGCGCGGTGCCACCGGCCTCCAGCGCGCGAACTACTACTTCCAGGGGCAGTCGGCGACGGCGACTGTGTCGCACCTCTTCTCCGGGTACATGGACGCCGACTGGCAGACGACTGACGAGGTGGACGTCGCCTCCCTCGTCTTCAAGCCGTGCGGCGCGGACGTGAACCTCAACATCAACACCTCGTTGCGCGTGAGCACGGGCACGGCCAGCCCCTCGTCGACGAGTGTCATGACCATGGACTCCACAGACGGCAGCGTCTCGACGATCTACCACTTCGCGTGGCGGACGTGCGGCTGAGACGGCGCACCCGGCGGAATCCGAACCAGTAGAAGGAGTGAGCTGTGCGCAACTACCTGCTCATCGGGGGGATCGCAACCTCGTTGCTCTTCGCACCTGCTTTCGTGTCGACGACGGACACCCTCGGGGGGGACGACCCCCTGGACATGGTCGTCGGGCCGGAGAATCCGGTGCCCGGCGGTGAGATCACCGTCGAGCTCGTCGGTGTGAACGGGTCCGGCTGCCCGGAGGGCACGGCCGAGGTCGCCGTGTCGGAGGACAAGAAGGCGTTCACCGTCACCTACAGCGACTACCTCGCTCAAGTGGGCGTCGGTGCGGGAGCGACGGACTTCCGCAGGAACTGCCAGCTGAGCGTCCTGGTCCACGTCCCGTCCGGCTTCACGTTCGGGATCGCCCAGGCCGACTACCGAGGCTTCGCGTCGCTGCAGCCGGGCTCGGCGGGGCTGCTCCGCGCCAACTACTACTTCCAGGGCATGTCCCAGACCGTCTCGTCGAGCCACCCGTTCGACGGCGGTGCCCTCGGCCTCGAGGACGACTGGCTGGTCACCGACCAGGTGCCGGTGGCGTCAACGGTCTACCTGCCCTGCGGTGCGCAGCGGAACCTGAACATCAACACCTCGCTCCGGGTTCTCGCGGGTACGTCGGACCCCACGAAGACCACGAGCTTCGTGTCCATGGACTCCACGGACGGCAGCTTCTCCACGCTGTACCACTTCAGCTGGATGAAGTGCCCGGCTAAGTAGCCCTTGGACCGTGTGGCCCGGTCGGTACGCCGACCGGGCCGCACGTGCGTCTTGCCGCAAGATGCCAGACCTCGCGGTGCCGAATCGGCTGAACCCGGCACATTGGGCGCGGTCCCGGAAGTCCCTCAACTTGCGCTGCTCATCCTCGAGCTCACGCACCCGCGCCCGCTGCCGCACCAACTCCTGCGCGGGGCTCTCACCTGGCGGCGGAGCCATCGACGCTGGTCTGGACCTCCCCGCACCGGCACGCCAGCGGCCTTGATCCACCCCGTCAGGGTCGTGTCCATGATCCCCAGATCAGCCGCGATCCCCGCGACCGTCGCCGCCGGCGTCGACCGATACAGCTCCACAGCATCGCGGCGGAACTCCACCGAGTACGTCCTCCTCGCCATGATCAGATGTTCTCGCCTCCTCCAGGCCAGACCTGGAATCAGCGTGTCCACCCTCAGGGTCAAGGCCCGGCAGCCAACCTGAAGCGTCGGTTCGGGACGGACTCGGGTCGATAGGGTCCGCCTATGCCCGCGGTGTCTCCGCGGTGCTCAGGGCCGCCGGAGGCGATGTTGCCGGTGTCTCGCGACAGGAAGGGGGGCGGGTGTCCGAGCTGAAGGGTTCCCGATCGGGAGAGGACTTCGCCGCATTTCTCCGGGCGAGACTGCTCCGGCAGGCGATCAGCACGTTGACGCTCGGCGGTGTCGTCCTCGTTCTGTTCGGTGTGGTGGGGATCGTCATCACTGTGGTCATGAGGGACTCGAAGGGTGACGTCGGACTGCTCGCGGTGTTCGCCGTCCTGGGCGCTGTTGCGCTGCTCATCGCGCGCGTCCTCGCCAGGGCGGCCCGACGGCGAGGCGTTCCCGGCGAGCTGTCGGGCCGGGTGTCGTGATGAGCCCACCGCTTCCGAGGGTGCCGTGACGGCGGCGCTGCCTCCGGCGGGTCGGCTTCCTCAGGGGACTCTTCACGAGTGGGCTGCCGTCCTCTCCGTTGCAGCTCAGCGGAGTGCCCTGTGTGCTCGTCGCTTCGGTCGACAGTGACCGTTGCGTCGCGCGGATGCCTTGGTTCGCTCTCGGGCGCCGGACGGGCATCGACTACTCCGATGCGACGCCGGACGTCGCCTACGCGCACGACGCGGCAGGCCACGTGACGTCGTCGTACGCGTGGGATGCGCTGTCCCGGGTCGATGCGGTGACGGGCGAGGGCGCCGGAGACGCGGCCTTCGATGCCGCCGGCTCGGTGACGCGGCTGCCGGACGGGCGGGCGCTGACCTACGACGACGGCCGTCAGCTCACGTCCATGGCGACGCCGGGTGTGAGCGCGTCGCCTGATGTGACGACGGCGTTCACCTACGACGCCCGTGGCAACCGGCTGACTGCCGCGACCGATGCTGGCGCGGCGGCCGGGACGGTCACGAACACGTTCGACCTGGCCAACCGGCTGACGTCGGTTGCCGGCATCGACGGCTCCGCCTCCACGTATGCCTATGACGGCAGCGGCCTGCGGGCGTCGACGTCGGCGGGTGGAGCGACGGAGTCGTTCGTGTGGGACGTCTCGGCGGCCTACCCGCTGCTCCTCACCGACGCCGACCACGCGTACGTGTACGGGGTCGCGGGGGTGCCGCTGGAGCAGGTTGCCCTCGGCGGCGGCGCGGTGGACTACCTGCACTCCGACGCCCTCGGCTCGGTCGTCGCGACCACCGACGGTTCCGGTGATGTGACGTCGCGGTCGGACTACGACCTGTACGGCGTACCGACGGCGGTGGGGTCCGGTCCGGCGACGCCCTCGGTGACGCGGTTCGGGTATGCGGGGGAGTACACCGACCCCACCGGGTACATCTACCTGCGGGCCCGCTACTACGACCCGGCCACGGCCCAGTTCCTGTCCGTCGACCCCCTCGTCGATACCACCGGCAACCCCTACGGCTACACCAATGGCAACCCCTTGCAGGGGGTCGATCCTCTTGGACTAGTAGATGGGTGGCAGATCGGGGGCGACGCCGCTGCTGGCTTCGCCGACAGGATCACCTTCGGAGCAACCCGCTGGGTTCGTGAGCAACTCGGAGTCAACGACGCCGTCAACACCTGCTCGGGCGCCTACATGGCGGGGGGCTACGTCGGTACCGCAGTGCAGGTCGGACTCTCCTTCGCCTCTGGTGGTCTCTCTCTCGCCTACGACGCCATTGGGGCCGTCGTTTCGGCAGGCGACGCGTACGGGGCCTTCGAGCGCGGCGACTTCGGTGGAGCCCTCATCGCGGCCGCCGGTGCCCTCCCCGGGGTGCCAGGCGGCTTCCGGGGCGCCTCAGACGCCGCGAGCGCAGCAGCCCGCGGCGAACGGGCCGCAAACACCGCGGCTCGCAGTTCAAGCGTCGTCGACGACGTGCTGGCCGAGACTGCCGGGGCGACCCAGAGGAACCTCACGAGTTCCTACACGCTGAGTGCCGACGAGGCCTTGACCGCGGGACAGAGGTGGGTTGGTGAGGGCTACGTCGAGCTCGGCAAGCCCGGAAGCGGTGTCTTCCGGAGTGCTGATGGCCTGCAGCAGTTCCGGATGGATGGGAACTCGCTGATGGGCAACCACGCGCCTGGAGTCCCGCACGTGCACCTGGAGACGTACGCGCCCGGGGCGAGAGTGCCATCCGTCAACAACCACATCCCCTTCAGGGAGTGACGATGCGCGATCTCAGGGTTGGTGTGCTCGGGCGCATCGTTGCGGGTGACGACGCCGGGCGGTTCGTGGAGGTCACGGACGACACGAGCTCGTCCGGTGGCTTCCTGATCCTCACCTTCGACAACGTAGATCGATCGGGCAACGCCTACGACTCGTGGGTGGAGTCGATCGTCGACGTCGATCTCTACTTCGCGGAGAGCGGCTGGGAGGTCGAGTGGCTAGACCGATCGTGACATCGCGAGTCGGTGCCGCGCCCGCAAGGACGCTGCTCCCTCTTCTGCCCGAGGCGGGTGTGCCTTCGGCCCGAGTGCGGCGACGCTCCTCCCTGCCGTACTGGGCCATCCCGTTCCTGACCGCGGTGCTCGTTGGTGTCGCCGGCCTGTTCGGAGCCGGATCCGCGTGGGCGATGGCGGTCTCTGCGTCCGCAGCTGCCGTCGTGACGGCGGAGCCCGAGACCGCGCCGCATCCAGCCTCGACAGTTCCCTCCTCCACCTACGACACGGTCGCCTACGCCTACGACGCCCCCGCACAGTTGTCGTCACTGAACGCTGCGGCGGCCGGGGCGCGGGGCTTATCCGCGGACCCTGGAGTCACGTCGTGGCAGAGGTCTGGCTCGGCACGCGGCTTCGGTGTTGCCGCAAACACAGGTAGTCGCCCAACAACACTTTTCCACTACACCGACGACGTCGGGATGCAGGGCATCGTCGACAGCGGGAAGCTGAATCCCTCACTGAGGAGCGTGAACCCCGCGGACGCGCGCTACGGCAACGGTCAGTACCTCTCCGACATCGCGCCGGGAACGAGGACGTGCGCCCAACTCTCGCGTTGCTTCCTGGGGCAGCCATTCCAGGGGCAGCGGTTCACCAACTTCGTCGAGGTCAACGTGGACGGGCTGGAGGTGCTTCAGGGGCGACCCAACGTGTTCGTGGTTCCCGGGGAGGCGCCGCTCGACCTGTCTGGGCGGATCGTCGGATTTGGAGCCAACTGATGGCCGACTACCTGAAGGTCCGGTGGCACCACGATCTGCCCGATGAACCGATCATCCTTCTCAGCGAACTCAAGGACGGCTGGGAGACGCGCAAGGTCGAGCGATTCCGCGACGGCCGTGTTCACCGGGCAGGCCCGGGCGGAGCTACTGGCGATACCCAGCTGTCGGAGACCAGGATGCCGTCGACGGAAGAGATCGCTGCGGACCCGCAGTTCACAGTCGAACCGGTGACGGTCGACGAGTTCGAGACGGAGTGGCGGACGGCTGGTGGCTCATGAGCTGTCGACCGCGGTGTCGGGTGTCGCCCCTGTGATGATCGCGGCCACGACGACAGCGACCCGCGCGACCTGGCGACCGCGCTGGTTCCTGGTCTTCCTAGCCGCTGTCCTTGCCGTCGCGGTCGGCCTCTTCGGCGTCGGACCCGCGTCGGCGACAACGCCTCCCGCGGCCGAAACTCGCGTCGGGGCCTCGCGCCTCGCGGCCGGGACTGTCGTCGGGCTCTCGGCGGGCATCTCCGCAGGTCAGCGGCTAGGGAACGACGCCCCGCAGCCCCGAATCGTGGGGGTCTGTCCGATTAACGGTGTAGGTGCCTGCCGGCCTGACACGCCGAGCGTTGGCTTGGCGGGGAAGCAGGCAGCATGACCGAGACGATCGAGCCCGTGGACATGGACGCGGTGTTGGACGAGGAGCAGACCCAGCAGCTGGCTCAGCGGCTGGTCGATCAGGCCCGGGTGGAGGGTGTCGACCTGGTCGGCCCGGGCGGGGTGCTGACGGGCCTGACCAAGCGGGTGCTGGAGACCGCGCTCGAGGAGGAGATGGCTGACCACCTCGGGTATGACAAGCACGACCCGGTGGGCCGTAACGGGGAGAACTCCCGCAACGGGACCCGGGCCAAGACGGTGCTGACCGAGGTCGGACCGGTCGAGATCGAGGTCCCCCGGGACCGGGACGGCACGTTCGACCCGAAGATCGTGCGCAAGCGCCAGCGCCGCCTGGACGGGGTGGACCAGATCGTGTTGTCCCTGACCGCGCGGGGTCTGACCACCGGGGAGGTCGCCGCGCACTTCGCCGACGTGTATGGCGCCTCGGTGTCGAAGGACACGATCAGCCGGATCACCGAGAAGGTCACCGCTGAGATGAACAATTGGCAGCACCGGCCCCTGGACCGGGTCCACCCGGTGATCTTCATCGACGCGATCGTGGTCAAGGTCCGCGACGGGCAGGTCACCAACCGCCCGTTCTACGTGGTCATCGGCGTGACCTGCGCCGGGGAGCGCGACATCTTGGGGATCTGGGCCGGCGACGGCGGGGAGGGCGCGAAGTACTGGCTCGCGGTGCTCACCGAGATCAAGAACCGCGGTGTCGCCGACGTGTGCATCGCGGTCTGCGACGGGCTCAAGGGCCTGCCGGAGGCGATCACCACGGTCTGGGAGCACACTCAGGTCCAGACCTGCGTGATCCACCTGATCAGGAACACGTTCCGCTACGCCGCCCGCCAGGACTGGGACGCCATGGCCAAGGACCTGCGCCCGATCTACACCGCCGTGAAGGACACCGTCGCGGCCGAGCGACTGGAGGACTTCGCCGAGCAGTGGGGGGCGAAGTACCCGGCCGCGGTCGAGTTCTGGCGCTCGGCCTGGGAAGAGTTCATCCCGTTCCTGGACTACGAGGTCGAGATCCGCAAGGTCATCTGCACGACCAACGCGATCGAGTCCCTCAACGCCCGCTACCGGTGCGCGGTCCGGGCCCGGGGGCACTTCCCCAACGAGGCCGCCGCGCTGAAGTGCCTCTACCTCGTCACCCGATCACTGGACCCGACAGGGCGTGGCAGGGCACGCTGGGTCATCCGCTGGAAGGCCGCCCTCAACGCCTTCGCCATCACCTTCGACGGGCGCATCAACCCATCGATGAACTAGGACGCCGGGTGGCACTTACACCGAAGATCAGACAGTCCCTATCGGGCAGCACACCGCATACGCGAGTTGGTGTGACTGCTCCCGATAGCGCGCAGTAGAGGTGCAGCGAGGGTGCTGAGGGGGCGGCGTCGTTGGCGCCGATCGAGTGAGGGAGCACGGCGTGGTGAAGGATGACGGTCCTCGCGTGGGAGAGACGTTGGGGGGCTTCCTGGGGGAGCGGCTGCTCCGGCAGCTGATCAGCACCCTCATGCTCGGCGGCGCCATCCTGGTGGCTTTCGGCGTGGTGGGAGCGGTCATCGCAGTCGTCAGTGGGGACTCGAAGGGCGACGTCGGGCTGTTGGTGGTCTTCGCGGCGCTTGGCGCGATCGCTGTCCTCGTGGCCAGCCTTCTGATGCGCCGGAGCCGACGGTAGTGGGCGTCGTGCTGATGGACGCGACGGCCGGATGGACCACCTCGTGAGCGCGTGCGTGGCCGCGGGCGTCGCTCACGCCGACCGCTCGTAGCGTCGCCACCGGCGACCACTCCGGGCGCACCCACGCGCGCGCCTGCTTGCTTCCCTACGGTCCCGTAACCATGGCATGATGCCGCCCGTGACCACGTTCACCCTGATTATCGGCTAGCGCGCCCGGCAGACACCGCCGAGCGCGCAGACCCTCCGTATCCCGGGGGGTCTTTTTGTTGGTCGGGCACAACCCGCCCGGCCACGTCGACAGGAGAGCATCGAGAGCACGGCCGCCGCTGCGGCGTCGGGCACCTGGCACGCAAGCGCCAGGGAACCTGCCACCGCGACCCACGGAGAAGAGCAACGCGAGTGGACACCACCTTCGACGTCTACGACACGACCCTGCGCGACGGCGCGCAGCAGGAGGGCATGAACCTGTCCGTGCTGGACAAGCTCGCCATCGCCCCGCTGCTGGACGAGCTCGGCGTCGGCTTCATCGAGGGCGGCTGGCCGGGCGCGATCCCCAAGGACACCGAGTTCTTCAAGCGCGCCGCCAAGGAGCTCGACTTCCGCAACGCCGAGCTCGCCGCGTTCGGCGCCACCCGCAAGGCCGGCGCCAAGACGCACGAGGACGCCCAGGTGCGCGCCCTCGTCGACTCCGAGGCGCCCGTCGTCACCCTGGTCGCCAAGTCCGACATCCGGCACGTCGAGCGCGCCCTGCGCACGACTCCGGAGGAGAACCTCGCGATGATCCGCGACACCGTCGCGTACCTGCGCGACCAGGGCCGTCGCGTGATCCTCGACGCCGAGCACTTCTTCGACGGCTTCCGCTACGACGGCGACTACGCGTTGCGCGCCGTCATCGCCGCGTTCGAGGCGGGCGCCGAGACCGTGTGCCTGTGCGACACCAACGGCGGGATGCTCCCGGACTGGGTGCACGACGTCGTCAGCAAGGTCCGCGCCGAGACCGACGGTCGCATCGGCATGCACGCGCACAACGACTCCGGCTGCGCCGTCGCGAACAGCCTTGCCGCCGTCGCCGCGGGCGCCGCGCACGTGCAGGGCTGCGTGAACGGCTACGGCGAGCGCACCGGCAACGCCGACCTGGGCGCCGTCGTCGCGAACCTGCAGATCAAGCTCGGCCGGCAGGTGCTCGCGGGCAACGGCCTGCGCGACCTCACGCGCATCAGCCACGCCATCGCCGAGATCACGAACATCGCGCCCTTCGCGCGCCAGCCGTACGTCGGTGCGAGCGCCTTCGCGCACAAGGCCGGCCTGCACGCGTCCGCCATCAAGGTCGACCCGGACATGTACCAGCACACCGACCCGCTCGCCGTGGGCAACGACATGCGCATGCTCATCAGCGACATGGCCGGCCGCGCGTCCATCGAGCTCAAGGGCCGCGAGCTCGGGTTCGACCTCGCAGGCCAGGGCGACGTCCTCACGCGCGTGACCAACCGCGTGAAGGACGCCGAGGCCAACGGCTACACGTACGACGCCGCCGACGCGTCCTTCGAGCTGCTGCTGCGCGAGGAGCTCGACGGCGCCCGGCCGCAGTTCTTCCGCACCGAGTCGTGGCGCGTCATCGTCGAGACGCTGCCCGGCAACGCCACCGAGGCCGGCGCCGAGGCGACCGTGAAGATGCACGTCGGGGGAGAGCGCGCGCTCGCGATGGCCGAGGGCAATGGCCCGGTCAACGCGCTCGATGCCGCGCTGCGCAAGGCCGTCGCGCCCACCTACCCGGAGATCGATCGCTTCGAGCTCATCGACTTCAAGGTGCGCATCCTCGACACCGAGCACGGCACCGACGCCGTCACGCGTGTGCTCGTGGAGACCATGGACACCGCGAAGGAGATCACCTGGATGACGGTCGGCGTCGGGCCGAACATCGTCGAGGCATCCTGGGAGGCGCTCGTGGACGCGATCGTCTACGGGCTGCTGCGCGCCGGCGTCCCCAACCGTTCCGAGACGCCCGACGGCGCCCCCACCCTCAGCGACTAACCTCCCGCTTGGGCGGCGGCGTCGGCCGACGGCGTGCGCCCCGCATCGCACAAGGAGTCACCTCATGCCCGAGCTTCGGTCCCGCACGGTCACCCACGGACGCAACATGGCGGGGGCGCGTGCGCTCCTGCGGGCGGCCGGCGTCGCGGACGCCGACATCGGCAAGCCGATCATCGCGGTGGCGAACTCGTTCACCGAGTTCGTGCCCGGCCACACGCACCTGGCGCCCGTGGGTCGCATCGTCTCTGAGGCGATCCACGCGGCCGGGGGAGTGGCGCGCGAGTTCAACACGATCGCCGTCGACGACGGCATCGCCATGGGCCACGGCGGCATGCTCTACTCGCTGCCCTCGCGCGACCTCATCGCCGACTCCGTCGAGTACATGGTCAACGCGCACTGCGCCGACGCTCTCGTCTGCATCTCGAACTGCGACAAGATCACGCCCGGCATGCTCATGGCCGCGCTGCGCCTGAACATCCCCGTGGTCTTCGTCTCCGGCGGCCCCATGGAGGGCGGCCGCACCGTGCTCGTCGACGGCACGGTGCGCTCCCGTATGCACCTCATCGACGCGATGGCTGACGCCGCGGACGACGCGGTCTCCGACGCCGACATCGCGCGCATCGAGGCCAGCGCCTGCCCCACATGCGGCTCGTGCTCCGGCATGTTCACCGCGAACTCGATGAACTGCCTGATGGAGGCGCTCGGCCTGGCGCTGCCGGGCAACGGGTCCGTGCTCGCCACGCACACCGCCCGCCGGGCCCTCTACGAGCGGGCGGGCGCCATGGCCGTCGAGCTGCGCCGAGCGCTACTACGCCGCACGACGACGCCTCGGTCCTCCCGCGTGCGGTCGCCTCCCGGGCGGCGTTCGAGAACGCCATGGCGCTCGACATCGCGATGGGCGGCTCCACGAACACCGTGCTGCACATCCTCGCGGCGGCCGTCGAGGCCGAGCTCGACTTCACGATGGCGGACATCGACGCGCTCTCGCGCCGCGTGCCGTGCCTGTGCAAGGTCGCGCCCAACGGCAGCTACCTCATGGAGGACGTGCACCGCGCCGGCGGCATCCCCGCGATCCTCGGCGAGCTGTACCGGGCCGGCCTGCTCCGCGAGGACGTGCACGCCGTGCACGCGCCGTCGCTGGAGTCGTGGCTGAAGGAGTGGGACGTGCGCGGCGGATCGCCGTCGGCCGAGGCCGTGGAGCTGTTCCACGCCGCGCCGGGCGGGGTGCGGTCGTCGTCGGCGTTCTCGCAGAGCGAGCGGTGGGAATCCCTCGACGACGACGCAGCGCACGGCTGCATCCACGACGTCGAGCACGCGTACTCCGCCGACGGCGGTCTGGCGGTCCTCACCGGCAACCTCGCCGCGGACGGGTGCGTCGTGAAGACCGCGGGCGTGCGCCGAGTCGGCGCTGACCTTCGCCGGGCCCGCGGTGGTCGTGGAGTCACAGGAAGAGGCGGTCGAGGCGATCCTCGCCGGGCGCGTGCAGGCCGGCGACGTCGTCGTCGTGCGGTACGAGGGCCCCGCCGGCGGCCCGGGCATGCAGGAGATGCTCTACCCGACCACCTACATCAAGGCCCGCAGGCTCGGCGCGGTCTGCGCGCTGATCACCGACGGGCGGTTCTCCGGCGGCACGTCGGGCCTGTCGATCGGGCACGTGTCGCCCGAGGCCGCCGCCGGCGGTGTGATCGCGCTGGTCGAGGACGGGGACGTCATCGAGATCGACATCCCGGGGCGACGCATCGAGCTGCGCGTGGCCGACGACGTGCTGGCGGCCCGGCGCGTGTCGCTCGAGGCAGCGGGTGGTTACCGGCCCAAGGCGCGCGACCGCCAGGTGTCGCCGGCGCTGCGCGCGTACGCGGCGCTCGCGACCTCGGCCGACAAGGGCGCCGTGCGCGACGTGGACCGCCTCTACCGCTGACGGTTCCTCGTCGAAGGGCTGCGCCGAGCCACTCTCGAGCGCGGGGTACGAGCGCGCCATGCGCGGCGCATACGGCCGAACGGGTGACAGACCCGGGTGAATTTAACCGGCCTCTTGTGCTGCAACTGCCAGGAGAGGTCTCATTGCCGGGCAAACCTCTCCCGTCGCCCGGAGGCGATCGGCATGGACTTCGCCCCCCGCTCCCGAACGCGCCGTCGGGCCTCACGTCTTCTCGCGACGGCGGTCCTCGCGGTCACCTCCCTGGGCATGTCGACGCTGGGCGTCGCGGCGCCGCAGGCGGCTGTGCCCGAGGTGCTGCCGACGGCGGGCGCGGCGACCTCACTCGTCTACCGCGCGATCAACCTCAACGGCCCGGCGACCTCACTCGTCTACCGCGCGATCAACCTCAACGGCCCGGCGATCCTGGCGGACGGCATCGCGTTCGAGGCCGGCTCCGCCATCGGCGTCACGGCCGGCCCGCGCGCGTTCTGCAACCAGACGGTGCCCCTCGTGCCTGTGACCGATGGGGCCACCGCGCAGATGCTGCGCTGCTCGGTGTGGGGGAGCGGCACGCCGGGGGCCCGGGTCGCGATGACCGGCATCCCGAACGGCACCTACGACGTCGGGCTGTACGTGTGGGAGGACAACGCCACCCAGACGTTCACCGTGCTGATGAACGGCTCGCCGGTGGCGCGTGTCGTCTCCGGCGCGGCAGGCACGTGGCGCCTGCTCGGCCCTTTCCCGGTGACGATCAGCGACGGCACGCTCGCCGTCACGACCAGCGGTGGCGCCGCCAACCTCTCCGGCCTCGTCCTGTCCGGCTCAGGTGGCACACCGCCGCCCGCCAACCGGCCGCCGGTCGTCACCGCGCCTGGTGACCAGACCGGCGTCGTCGGCACGGCCATCGCGCCGCTGCAGCTGCACGGCGTCCGACCCCGACGCCGGGCAGACCCTCACGTACGCGGCCGCCGGGCTGCCCGCGGGCCTCGCGCTCAACCCCGCGACCGGCGTCATCTCCGGCACGCCCAGCGTCGCCGGCACGTCGTCGGTCACGGTCACGGTCACCGACAACGGGAGCCCCGCGGCCTCGGCGTCGGCAGCGTTCTCCTGGGTCGTCACGACCGGTGGCGGCAACCCGGGCACCTTCGACCCGACCAAGGTGACCGATACGTTCGTCGCCGGCGGCAACTGGGTGAAGTCGCTCGCGGCCGACTGGCTGCCGGACGGAACGATGCTCGTGCTGACCGAGCCGGGCAAGGTGTATCGCGTCACGCCCAGCACCGGCGCGCAGACCCTCGTGCTGGACATCTCCGCGAACGTCTTCAGCGGCGACGAGAGCGGGGCGCTCGACATTCTGGCCGACGAAGCCGGCACGGGCTTCTACATCTACTACACGGTCGCGAACAGCGACCGGCTGCGGATCTCCCACTTCACGCTCGGCTCCTCCGCGGAGCAGGTGATCTGGAGCAACCCCGGCCTCGGCTACAACGCCGACCACGCCGTCCACATGGGTGGGTCCCTCAACATCGGCCCGGACGGCAAGCTCTACCTGACCATCGGTGACCGCTACGAGGGCCGGTCGCAGGACCTCACCAACGTGTTCGGCAAGGTGCTGCGCCTCAACGTCGACGGCACCGTGCCCGCGGACAACCCGTTCTACGACGGCGCCGGCCCGAACGTGGACGAGATCTGGGCGTACGGCTTCCGCAACCCCTACCGCGCGAGCTTCGACACGACGACGGGGCGCTTCTGGGTCGGCGACGTCGGCGGCAACGTCGACTCCCAGGCCTACGAGGAGGTCAACCTCGTCGAGGCGGGCCGCAACTACGGCTGGCCGACGTGCGAGGGCCCCGTCAGTGGGCCGAAGAACGGTCCGCTCTGCCCCGCGGGCGTCACCGGGCCGGTCTACTACTACCCGCATACGGCAGGCGCCGGCTGCTGCCAGAACAAGGCGATCGTGGGCGGTGAGGTCTACCACGGCAGCGTCTTCCCGCTGCAGAACCACTACGTCTACTCCGACTACCCGACCGACCAGTTCGGGTGGGTCAAGCTCGGCGCGGACGGTCGCACGGCTGTCGACGGCGGCCTGCTCTTCCAGGCCGGACCTTCGACGCCGGTCTGGCTGGGCCTGGGCCCCGACGGGAACATCTACTGGCTGAGCCTCGGGTTCGGCGGCGGCGGGCAGCTGCGCAAGCTCAGCTACACCGGCGGTGCCGGCAGCCCGCCAGTCATCACGACGGCGTCCGCCAGCCCGACGACGGGGACGGCGCCCCTGGCCGTGGCCTTCAGCGGGGCGGCGAACGACCCCGACGGCACGGCGGTGACGTACGCGTGGACCTTCGGCGACGGCGGCACGAGCGCCGACGCGAGCCCGAGCCACACCTACGCCGCCAACGGCACCTACCAGGCGCGGCTCCAGGTCACGTCGGGCGTTCAGACCGTCTCGAGCGACCTCATCACGATCGTGGTCGGCAGGCCGCCGACGGCGCAGATCACCAGCCCGCCCGACGGCACGGTCGTCGAGGCCGGCACCACCATCACCATCGCCGGGACCGGGAGCGACCCGGACACCGGCCCCCTGCCGGCCAGCGCGCTGACCTGGGACATCCAGTTCCTGCACAACGACCACGCCCACCCGGTGACGACCGGGACCGGCTCGAGCATCACCTTCACCATCCCGACCAGCGGGCACGACTTCACGGGCAACACCCGCTACCAGGTGTCCCTCACGGCGAAGGACCCCGACGGCCTGACGACGACGACCTCGATCATCGTGCAGCCGCACAAGACGAACGTGGAGCTTGCGAGTAACGCCGCGACGACAGTGACTGTCGACGGGGTCACGCAGAACCTGCCCCACACCATCAACACGCTCGTGGGCTTCCAGCACGTGCTGGCCGTGCCGGCGTCCCGGTGCATCGCCGGGCGCACGTGGACGTTCCAGGCGTGGAGTGACGGGGGCGCCCGCGAGCACACGATCACGGTCGCCCCGGGCCTGTCCTTGACGGCGACCTACGCGGACACCGGTGCCTGCGCGGCCGTGGGGACGCTCAAGGTGAGCACGGCGAGCCTCGCGGGCGGGGGCCGTTGCGCTCGAGGGCGCGGCGGTGGCACCGACGACGCCGGTCTACATCTTCTTCGAGAACGCGGTGCGGGTCACGAAGGTCGAGTTCTGGCTCGACCAACCCGTGACGGCGGCTCCGCGGCACGTCGAGTCGGGCCAGCCGTGGGACTTCGTCGGCGGGACGGCGGCCGCGGCGACGGCGTTCATCCCCGGCGCGCTCGCGGCCGGCCCGCACACCATCACCACGCGCGTGACGCTGCCCGACGCGACGCAGGTCGTGTTCGACACCCGCTTCACCATCGGGACCGCCTGACCCCTGCCCCACCACCCGACGGAGACCAACGCCACCTGCCTCCCCTCGAGCGAGCCGGTGGGTGAGACGGCGGATCGCCCGCGGGGGCGCGGGTGATGCCGATACCCTCGTCCCGGCCGGGCGACCGGCCGGGACGAGGGAGTTCCGTGACCACGACTGCACCCGCCGTGACGTCGCCCGCCGCCGTGCGTCCGCCCCGGTGGCGGCGCGCCCTCCGCGCCGTCCTCACCGTGCTGCGCCGCGAGCGAGCCTTCGCGGCCCTCGCCCTCGGCGCGACGGTCGTGGGCTGGCGCCTCGCCCACCACCTGCTCTACCCGGCCGGCTTGCTGCTCCTCGTCCTCTGGGGCGCGAGTGTCCTCCTGCGGCGCCGGAACCGGATCGCCTTCGCGCTGGCCGTGGTGGCCTTCGGGGTCGGCGGCCCGTGGCTGGGCGTCCGGCTGGAGTACGAACCCGGCGCCAGCACGCCCACCGTGGTGAACGCGCAGTACTGGGCCTACGTCGCGACGGCCGACGGTATCCCGGTCTTCATGAACGGCGTGGCCGCGGCCCTCGTCGCTGTCGACGACTCGGGAGAGCCGGCGTGGCGGGCCGACCTCCCGGACGGCGCGTCGTTGACGCCGTCCGCCGACGGCGGGTTCCTCGTCCGGGGCGTCACGTCCGTGGCGCGCCTCGACCCGCGCGGGCAGCGCGCCTGGACGCACCCGGCCCCGGCGCTCTCGACGAGCTTCGTCGCCGAGGCGGACGACATCGTCGTCACGCGGGCGTGCTCGGACGGCGCGGACGGCACGACGTGCACGTGGGCCGGCGCGGACCGCGCCGACGGCTCCACCCGCTGGGAGGTCACCGGGGCACCCGCGCCCGGCTGGGCGATCACGACGGTTGGCCCGCAGGGCGCGGATGGTGCCTTCGCGCCGCCGGGCACGTCGCTGTTCACGGTCCGGGCGGAGTCGGGTGATGTCGAGGTGCACACCGCGACGACGGGTGCGGTGGTGTACGAGGTCGGGTCGCGCGTGACGCCGCTCCTCGTAGGCGACGCCGTTCTCGCGGTGCATCAGGCGAACCCCTGCGGGGCCGAGCTCGTCCGCGATGGTGAGCGGGTCTGGAGCGCCGACGTGCTGTGCGGGTCATGGGCCCCGATCGCTGCCGACCAGCCGGCCGAGCCCGGTGCCGAGGACCTGTGGTTCGCGCGACCACGGGCCGACGTGGGCGGGCTGGTCGGGGACTCCTGGTGGTCGGCCCCCGGCGCCGCGGGCCGCGTCACCGTGATCGACCTGCGCACGGGCGCCGTACGGTACGAGCCGGTCGCGGACCGGGTGCTCGGCGCCGGCGTCGAGGTGCGCCTGAGTGCGGGCGCCATCTCCGTGCGCGACCCTGACGACGGCACGGAGCTCTGGACCGCGCGCATACCGTCCGACGGCCGCTGGGTCGTGGCGGAGGGTGACGTCGTCGTCGTGCGGCATGAGCCCTCGCTCCTGCTGGAGGAGGTGTTCCGCGCCGATGCGCCACTGGCGGTCGTCGAGGTCTACGAGGCCGTGACGGGGAGGCTGCGCGGCCGGCTGCCGGCTGACGGTGGGATCGAGGCCGCCGGCGACCGGGTGGTGGTTGACGTGACCGACGGGCCGGTGCGGGACTCGCCGACGGCCGTCGTCATCGGCCCCTGACACCCCTCCCCGCCACCGAACGCAAAGTGGAGCGAAGTGCACCGACACGCCCGGCGTGTCGGTGCACTTCGCTCCACTTTGCGGACGCGCGAGGGGGTGGGAGGGGTGGGAGGGGGGTGGGTGGGGTGGGGGTGGGGTGGGGGTGGACATAGGATGAATCATGCGCGGTGAGTACAAGGTTCCCGGCGGCAAGCTCGTCGCCGTCGACGTCGAGGTGGCCGACGGCCGCATCGCCCGAGCCGCCGTCAGCGGCGACTTCTTCCTCGAGCCGGACGACGCGCTCGAGGCCATCGACGGGGCGCTCGCCGGCATGCCGGAGACCGCGACCGTCGGACAGCTGACCGGCGTCGTGCGCGGGGTGCTCGGCGAGGGCGTGACCATGGTGGGCTTCTCGCCCGAGGCTGTCGCGATCGCCGTCCGGCGCGCGCTCGGCCACGCCACCCGGTGGGAGGACCACACCTTCGAGATCGTGCACGAGGGGCCGCAGAGCCCCGCGATGCACATGGCCCTGGATCAGGCGCTCGCGGAGTCCGTGGGGGAGGGTCGGCGACGGCCCACCCTGCGCATCTGGGAGTGGGGCGCTCCGGCCGTGGTCATCGGCTCGTTCCAGTCGCTGCGCAACGAGGTGGACGCCGAGGGTGCGGAGCGGCACGGCATCACGGTGGTGCGGCGCATCTCGGGTGGCGGCGCCATGTTCATCGAGCCGGGGAACACGATCACCTACTCGCTGACGGTGCCGGCCTCGCTGGTCGAAGGTCTCAGTTTCGAGCGTTCGTACGCGTTCCTCGACGACTGGGTGCTCGGCGCGTTGCGGGAGCTCGGCATCGAGGCCAGCTATGTCCCGCTGAACGACATCGCCTCGCCCGCCGGGAAGATCGCCGGGGCGGCGCAGAAGCGGCTCGCCACGGGCGCCGTGCTGCACCACGTGACGATGGCCTACGACATCGACGCGGACAAGATGCTCCAGGTCCTGCGGATCGGTCGCGAGAAGCTCTCGGACAAGGGCACGAAGAGCGCCAACAAGCGCGTCGATCCGCTGCGCTCGCAGACCGGCATGCCGCGGGCGGACGTCATCGAGGCGTTCAAGGACCACTTCCGGGCCCGGTACGACGCCGTGGACGGCGTCGTGACGCCGGAGGAGCGGGCGCGTGCGGAGGAGCTTGTCGCCACCAAGTTCGGCACCCCGGAGTGGACCGCGCGGGTCCCGTGACGCGCGCGGTGCCGGCGCCTCAGGAGCGGCGGCTGACGACGGCGAAGCTGCCCACGAGGATCGCGAGCTCCGCGACGAGCAGCGCCCCCATGACGGCGAGCATCTCGGCGCCGACGGCGAGGGCCACGGTGGCCAGGCCGGTCAGGGGAAGGGCGGCGATCCCGACGACGGCGGCCGCCCGGGTGAGGATCGCGGCATCACGCTCGTCCCCGACGTGCAGGAAGGCCCGGTCTGCAGGCGTCGAGCGCTGCGGGCGTCCGGCCCGCCAGGCCGCGACCGCCAGGCCGGCGAGTGCGAGGACGGCGCCCCCGAGGAACCCGATCCACATGTCGCCCGGGCCGTGCGCCCGCAGGAGGAGCGTGAGGGGTGCACCGACGACGACGCCTGCCGCGAGCCCGGTCAGCAGCCCGCGCCGACTCACGGGGCGCTCACTCGTCGTCGCCATGGAAGATCTCCTCGATGCTGAGCCCGAAGTAGCGGGCGATGGTGAAGGCCAGGGGGAGCGACGGGTCGTAGCGGCCCGTCTCGAGCGAGTTGACGGTCTGGCGGGAGACGCCCAGCGCGGCCCCGAGGGCGGCCTGGGACAGGGCGTGCTCCTCACGAAGACGCCGTACCTCGTTCCGCATGTGTCAAGCATGCTTGTCACTGCACCTCGTGTCAAGGTCGCTTGTCATCACCCGCCTCGCTCGGTTCGCACGGCCTCCTGACCTGCAGCGGAACCTGTGCATGACGTGCACAGACCACACACACGTGCGACCCGCGGACGGTGCCGTGAGTGCCTAGATTCCGATCGTGAGCACGCGAAGGGCGCCCGCCGAGCACTCCAAGCCGGCTTCGGCCCACCGACCCCGTCACCTGCGGACGCTGCGGTCCCACCGCACCGCCCGCGCCATCGCCCTCTGCCTGGTGGCCGTCGTCTCCTTCACCGGAGCCGCTGCCGGGTTCACGCTGCTGCGCCTGCGGGGCAACTTCACGACCCTGCCCTCGGTTGCCGATCTGGTGGCCCAGCCGACGCCGGGGGCGACCGCGACCGAGGCTCCCGAGCCCGGCGACGCGATGGCCGGCCGCGCCGTGAACCTGCTGGTGCTCGGCTCGGACGACCGGTCCGGCGAGAACGCCGCACTGGCAGGGGAGGACGCCGGTGGCGGCAGCGACACCACCCTGATCGTCCACCTGCCCGCGGACCGGTCCCGGGTCGACGTCGTCTCCATCCCGCGCGACTCGCGCGCCCAGATCCCCGCGTGCCACCTCGACTGGCAGCCCGACGGCAAGATGTCGCGCGCCCACGAGGACAAGTTCAACGCGGCCTTCAGCTACGGCTGGAAGCCGAGCGGCGACCTGGCGCTGGGTGCGGCCTGCACGATCTCCACGATCCAGACGGTGACGCAGGTGCCCATCGACGCCTTCGTCATCGTCGACATGGCCGGGTTCGCGGCCATGGTCGACGCCGTCGGCGGTGTGCGGGTCTGCGTGCCGACGCCGCTCCGCGACCCCCGCTACACCCGGCTGAACCTTGATGCGGGCTGGCACGACCTGCAGGGCGTCGAGGCGCTCCAGTACGTCCGCGCCCGACACGTCAAGGGCACGGACGGCACGGACACGGCGCGCATCCAGCGGCAGCAGCGCTTCATCGGCGCGCTGCTGCGCAAGGTGCTCTCCTCGGACGTACTGACGAACCCGCTGGCGCTCGGCCAGTTCCTCGACGCCGCGACATCCTCGCTCACCGTCTCGGCGGAGCTGGGCTCCGCGACGGAGGAGCTCGGGCTGGCCTGGGGCCTGCGCCACCTGCGCGCCGACGACATCACCTTCGTGACCGTGCCCTGGGTCTTCGGCTCGGGGGGTTACGTCGACTGGACGGACGACGCGGACCTGCTGTGGGAGCGCCTGCGTTCCGACCAGCCGCTGAACGCCCAGGCGCCGGCCGCCCCGGCCGGACCCGCCGGAACGCCCGCCGCGACGCCCGGTGGCTCGCCGGCCGCCCCGCAGTCGCCGAGTGCCCCGCAGACACCGGCCGCCCCACAGGCCCCGGCGGCGCCGCAACCGTCGCCCGAACCGGACTTCGTCTCCCGCACGGCGGAGGACCCGGACGAGGTGCTCTGCGGCCCGCAGCCGTGACGTCGCGGGTCAGGTGCGGGGACCGAACACCGCGGTCCCCACGCGCACGATCGTCGCGCCCTCGGCAACGGCGAGCTCGAGGTCGCGGCTCATGCCCATCGAGAGCTCGACGGCGTCGTTGAGGCCGTGCGCGATGGCGTCGTCCCGCAGTAGGCGCAGGCGCGCGTAGCCGCGGCGGACGGCGGCGGCGTCGGGCGAGTTGGCGCCGACGGTCATGAAGCCGACGAGCCGCAGCCGCGGCAGAGCGGCGACGTGCTCGGCGAGCCGTGCCGCGTCGTCGGGGGCGACGCCGGACTTGGTGGGCTCGCCTGAGACGTTGACCTGCACCATGACGTCGAGGTCGGCCCCGACGGTGGCGCACCGGCGCGCCAGACGCGTGGCCAGCTCGGCGCTGTCGACCGTCTCCACGCACGCCACCCACGGCAGCGCGGCGTTCACCTTGTTGGACTGCAGGTGCCCGATCAGGTGGACGGTCGGGCGCAGGTCGGCGACCGAGGGTGCGTGCTCGAGAAGCTCCTGCACCCGGTTCTCGCCGATGAGGTCCGCGCCTGCGAGGACGGCCGCGCGCACGACGTCGGCGGGCAGGGTCTTGGTGGCGAGCAGCAGGCGCACATCGGCGGGGTCGCGCCCGGCGGCCCGGGCGGCGTCGGCGGTGCGGAGCCGGACCTCGGCGATGCGCGCCCCGACCCCGGACGAGCGGGGATCCGCCGGGTCGGTCATGACGCGGACCCTACCGTTCGGGCGGGACGCGACGGTGCCGCGGGGCCTCCCGCTGGACCGGTAACGAGCACGGTCTCCGATAGCGGTGACCCGGCGGCCGGCGTATGCCATGATCGCCGGATGCAGCCCAGGGCGGCCGTGCTCGCCGAGATGGCCGCGCGCATCCAGGCGCTGCCGCATGACCGCCCGCGACTCGTGGGAGTCGACGGCGTCGACGGCGTCGGCAAGACGCTGTTCGCCGACGAGCTGGCCGAGGAGCTGCGCACCCGTTCCGTCGAGGTGCTCAGGGTCGGCATCGACAGCTTCCATCGGCCCCGCGAGGAGCGGTACCGCCGGGGGAGGGCGTCCGCGGAGGGCTACTTCCGGGACTCCTTCGACCTCGACGCGCTCCTCCGCTGCGTGGTGGAGCCGCTGCAGCCCGGCGGTACGGGTGTCGTGACGACCGCCGTCTTCGACGTGCGCACCGACGCCCCGGTCGCGGGGGAGATGGTGTGGGTGCGGCCGGCCGGCGTCGTCCTCGTGGACGGCGTGTTCCTGCACCGCGACGAGCTCGCCGACGTCTGGGACCTCTCCGTCTTCCTGCGGGCGCCGATGGTCGTGGCGTTCACGCGCATGGCGGCCCGGGATGGCGTGCCACCCGACGACCGGTTGCTGACGCGGTACCGCGACGGCCAGAAGCTCTACCTCACCGAGTGCGGCCCCGAGCACCGGGCGAGCGTGGTCATCGACCACACCGACGTCACGGCGCCGTGGATCGTCGGCGAAGGGCCCGACACGACCGACTGACCGAACGGGACCGCCGTCGGGCGATGGGTCACCGCGACGTCGTCCGCGCGCCCCACGCGCCGGCCGCGGCGTCGGTCAGCCTCGGGCGATGTCCGCCACCGTCGCGCCGGTGAGAGCCACGAGGTCCGCAGGTGCGAGGCCGACGTCCATGCCGCGGCGCCCGCCGGAGACGTAGACGACGTCGTACAGCTCGGCTGTCTCGTCCACGACGGTCGGGTGGGCGGTCTTCTGGCCGAGCGGCGAGATGCCCCCGACGACATACCCGGTCGCGCGCTCGGCGTCGGCAGGCCGCGCCATCGCGGCCCGCTTTCCGCCCACCGCGGTGGCGAGCGCCTTGAGGTCGAGGGTCGTGGTGACCGGCACGACGGCGACCGTCAGGGTGCCGTCGACGTCCGCGAGCAGCGTCTTGAAGACCTGGTCAGGCGCCAGGCCGAGCGCGACGGCCGCCTCCATCCCGTAGCCCACGTCGGTTCCGGCGTCGTGGGTGTAGGTGTGCACGGTGTGCGCGACGCCGGCCCGCGTGAGGGCGACGAGTGCGGGCGTGCCAGCCGGCTGGTGCTTGTCGTTCTTGGCCACGGGACGAGGGTACGAGCCCGTCCCGCCTAGAGCCGACCGGCGTCGGTCACCCGGAGAACCGGCTCGCCGGCCTCGTCGGAGGCGTCGAGGTCCACCACCACGTCGATGTGCCAGTCGTGGTCCCCGGCGGGGTCGTCGAGGAGCTGGCGAACGGTCCAGTGGCGCCGCGTCGGGGTGCCCTCGGTGAGGACGAGCAGGGCCGGGCCCCGGGCGTCCGCCCCGGTACCCATGTCGTCGTGCTCGTCGAAGTACGGGTCGAGGGCGTCGCGCCAGCGGTCGGCAGTCCATGCGGCGCCGTCGGCGTCGGCGTCGCCGAGCGCGCCGAGGCCCGCCCAGTCCTCCCGGGCGGCCAGCAGCACGCGTCGGAACACTGCGTTGCGGACGAGCACGCGGAAGGCGCGGGCGTTCGCGGTGACGGTGCCCTGCGGGGGGCGGGCTCCGTCGTCGGGCCCGCCGCTGACGCCTTCGACGAGGCCGGCGCCGAGGCGCTCCCACTCGTCCAGGAGGCTGGAGTCGACGCCGCGCACGACCTCGCCGAGCCACTCCACGAGGTCCTCGAGCGCCTCGTCCCGGCGCTCCGGCGGCACGGTCTGCCGCAGAGCACGGAAGGCGTCGGCGAGGTAGCGCAGGACGACTCCCTCAGTGCGTTCGAGGCCGTACTGCGACACGTACTCGGCGAACGTCGCGGCCCGCTCGACCATGTCGCGCACGACGGACTTCGGCGAGGGGACATGGTCCGAGACCCACGGGTTGGTCCGCCGGTAGACCGTGAACGCACCCTCGATGAACTCCGCCAGCGGCTTGGGGTACGTCACGTCCTCGAGCAGCGCCATCCGCTCGTCGTACTCGTAGCCCTCCGCCTTCATCGCGGCCACGGCATCGCCGCGGGCCCGCTTCTCCTGTGCGATCAGCACCTGCCGGGGGTCGTCGAGCGTCGCCTCGATGACGGAGACGACGTCGAGCGCGTACTCGGGCCCGGGCTCCAGCGCCTCCAGGGCCGCGTACGCGAACGGGGACAGGGGCTGGTTCAGTGCGAAGTCGGCCGGCAGCTCGACCGCGAGGCGCACGGTCCAGCGGCCGTCCGACGTGCGGACGCGCTCGACGACGCCGCTCTCGCGCAACGACCGGTAGATGCGCACGGCCTGACGCACGTGGCGCCCCCGCGCGGCCGGCGGCTCGTGGTTCTCGGTCAGCAGGTGGGTCATTGCGGCGACGGGGTCGCCCGGGCGGGCGAGCACGTTCAGCACCATCGCGTGCGTGACGAGGAACTGCGAGGTGAGGGCCTCGGGGGGCGCGTCGCGCAGCCGCTCGAAGGTGCTCTCGGTCCAGTTGACCTGGCCCTGCGGCGCGGCCTTGCGGACGATCTTGCGGACCTTCTTCGGGTCGTCCCCGGCGCGGGCCAGCGCGCGCCGGTTCTCGATGACGTGCTCGGGCGCCATGACGACGACGTCGCCCACCGTGTCGTAGCCGGCGCGCCCGGCGCGGCCGGCGATCTGGTGGAACTCGCGTGCGGTGAGGTGCCGGCTGCGCGTGCCGTCGTACTTGACGAGCGAGGTCAGGACGACGGTGCGGATGGGCACGTTGATGCCGACACCGAGCGTGTCCGTCCCGCACACGACTGTCAGCAGCCCGCGCTGCGTGAGTCGCTCCACAAGTCGCCGGTAGCGGGGGAGCATGCCCGCGTGGTGCACGCCGACGCCGTGCTGGAGCAGCCGCCGCAACGTCGACCCGAACCCGGTGCCGAAGCGGAAGGTCGCCAGCTCGGCGGCGATCGCCTCGCGCTGCGGTCTGGTGGCCACGTGGGCCGATGT
The DNA here is from genome assembly GCA_963807045.1 of uncultured Actinomycetota bacterium. Classification (GTDB taxonomy): domain Bacteria; phylum Actinomycetota; class Actinomycetes; order Actinomycetales; family Cellulomonadaceae; genus Actinotalea. Next base: position 2,766,683 of record CAWDZL010000002.1, read on the forward strand.
CAGCGCCTGGGCCTGCTCGACGGCGTCGCGCTGCGTGAAGTGCACGAGGTAGACCGGCGCCTTGCCCGTCTCGACGAGTCGCTCGATCACCTCGTGCAGCGGGTCGACGGCGTAGCTGAAGGTCAGGGGGACCGGGCGATCCGTGTGCGTCACCTCGGCGACGCCGCGCCCGGTGCGCCGCCGGAGATCGGTCGTGAAGAACGACACGTCGCCGAGGGTCGCGGACATGAGCAGGAACTGCGTGCCGGGCAGCTCGAGCAGCGGGACCTGCCAGGCCCACCCGCGCTGCGGGTCCGCGTAGAAGTGGAACTCGTCGAGCACGGCGACGCCCACCTCGTCGTCGCCCGGGACCGCCGGGTCGTCCGGGTGCCCCGGCCGCTGGGCGATGCCGCCGCCGGTGCGCAGCGCGATGTTGGCCAGGATCTCGGCTGTGCAGCAGATGATCGGCGCCGTCGGGTTCACCGCGGTGTCGCCGGTCATCATGCCGACGTTCTCCGCGCCGAAGATGCGCACCAGGTCGAAGAACTTCTCGTTGACCAGCGCCTTGATGGGGGCGGTGTAGTAGCTGCGCCGGCCTTGCGCCATCGCGAGCATGTGCGCCGCGACGGCGACGAGCGACTTCCCGGAGCCCGTGGGCGTCGACAGGATCACGTGCGAGCCGGTGACGAGCTCGAGCACGGCCTCCTGCTGCGCTGGGTAGAGATCGAAGCCCTGGTCGGCGGCCCAGCTGACGAACGCCTCGTCGAGGGCGTCGGGGTCGTCGCCGGCCGGCAGGCGATCGGCGAGGGTGCGTGCGGCGTCGGAGGTCATCGGGTCGATCCTCGCAGGTCCGCGCCGGTAGGGTCGCCGGGTGCCGACCAGTGTGGAGATGTGGACCGACGGGGCCTGCAAGGGCAACCCCGGCCCGGGCGGCTGGGGCGCCTTCCTGAGGTTCGGCGCCCACGAGCGGGACCTCTTCGGTGGCGAGGCGTCGACGACGAACAACCGCATGGAGCTCACCGCCGTGATCGAGGCGCTGCGCACGCTCAATCGGCCGTGCGACGTCGTCCTGCACGTGGACTCGACGTACGTCATGAAGGGCGTCACCGAGTGGATGCGCGGCTGGAAGCGCAACGGCTGGATCACGTCGACGCGGCAGCCGGTGAAGAATGCCGACCTCTGGCGTGAGCTGGAGGCCGAGCTCGAGCAGCACACGGTCACCTGGCGCTGGGTCAAGGGGCACGCGGGCGATCCCGGCAACGAGCGCGCCGACCAGCTCGCCAACCGGGGTGTACCGGGGCGCTGAGCGCGCTTCCGTCACGTGAGACATCCCGTCTTGGACCTTGATACGGGCCCGGGCGGGTGGCTGACTGGTCGTCATGGCACCCGACGTGTACACCCACGGCCACCACGAGAGCGTCCTGCGGTCCCACTCCTGGCGCACGGCCGAGAACTCCGCCGCCCACCTGCTGCCGCACCTGCGGCCGGGGCTGCGGCTGCTCGACGTCGGCTGCGGGCCGGGCACCATCACGACCGATCTGGCGGCCCTCGTGGCGCCGGGCGAGGTGATCGGCGTGGACACCTCCGAGGCCGTGCTCGAGACCGCGCGGGCGCGCGCCGCCGACGCCGGAGCGACGGTGACCTTCCAGGTCGGGGACGCGTACGCCCTGGACTTGCCGGACGACTCGTTCGACGTCGTCCACGCGCACCAGGTGCTCCAGCACCTCACCGACCCCGTGGCCGCGGTACGGGAGATGCGTCGCGTCACGCGTCCCGGCGGCGTCGTCGCGCTCCGCGAGAGCGACTACGGCGCGATGACCTGGTACCCGGCGTCGCCAGGGCTGGAGGAGTGGCGCCACCTGTACCACGAGGTCACGACCTCGAACGGGGCGCAGGCCGATGCCGGGCGCCGCCTGCTCTCGTGGACCCTCCAGGCGGGCTTCACGCCCGATCAGGTCACCCCGGGCGCCGGGGTGTGGTGCTTCGCGTCGCCCGCGGACCGGCTGTGGTGGTCCTCGCTGTGGGCGGAGCGGGTCGTGGCCTCGGACTTCGCGCGTCAGGCCCGCGAGTACGGCCTGGCCGACGACGTCGCGCTCGAGACGCTGCGGGACGCCTGGGAGGCATGGGGCGGCGAGCCGGACGGCTGGTACGCGACCCTGCACGGCGAGGTCGTCGCCCGGGCCTAGGTCGATCTACTCCGGGACGACGAGGACGGGCTCGTTCGGGTCGGTCGGGCCGTGCGGCTCGGCAGGCTCGTCCATCGCGGCAGGCTCGGCGGGCACCGTGACGCGGCGGCCCGCGGGGACGACGAGGTCCGCGATGCCGGTCGACGCCCGGTGCAGCAGCAGCTCGAGCGGCCCCCGGCCCAGCGTGCTGCGCCAGGCCCACGTCGCCGCGACGGTGACGACCACGAACACCAGCAGGCGCACGTTGCTCGGCTCCCAGACCACCATGGTCCCGAGCCGCCAGATGGCGACGAGGTGGCCGCAGTAGGCGGTCAGGGCGAGGGCGCCCGTCGCAGCGAGCGGGGCGACGGCGCGCGGGAACCGGTCGGCGAGCATCAGGGACAGCGCCAGGACTGCGAGCACGACGCCGACGTTCGAGACGACCTCGACCGGTGACGACGCGTGCGGCCGCGTGGTCAGCAGCTCCCGCCAGAAGGTGTGCGAGAGGTCGATGGTGCGCATCGCCACCGCATTCGTGACGAACCCGGCCGTCGCTGCGGCGGTACCCAGCGCGAGCAGGCGGACGCGGATGGTTCGGTCACCGAGGTCCAGGCGGCCGACGGCAAGCCCCGTCATCAGGTAGGCGATCCAGATCGCGGCGGGGTAGGCGTGCCCGATCGTGATGTCGACGATCTGCACCGGCTGGGTGTCCACGTACACCGCGTCCCGGGCCAGGAGCACCAGCGGCGGCGCGACGGCGGCCACGACCAGGGCTGCGACCAGGAGCGCCCGAGGGCGCAGCGAGAGGAGCCCGGCGGTCACGGCGAACAGCAGGGCGTAGGTCGGCAGGATGACCATCACGGGCGTGTTCAGCGCGATCATCGCGGCCCCGAGAGGCCAGAGCAGTACCGCCCGGGCGAGCACGCGGACGCGCGCGTGGCGCAGCCGTGCCCCTGTGGACGGGTGCCGGCCCCCGCTCAGGAGCGCGGCCGAGATGCCCGCCAGGAGCGCGAACCCGGCGGCCGAGCGGCCGTCGAACGCCTCGAGGACGCTCCCGTCGTTCGGCAGGAGCAGGTCCTGCTTGTTGCCGAGGTGTGCTGCGAACATGCCGAGCACGGCGAGGCCCCGGGCCACGTCGATGCCGACGATCCGGGGGCGGGCGGGACGGTCCACGCTCGGCACCTTAGGGGCAGTCGGGGGCGCGGGGTGGCCCCTCCGTCCGGTTAGCCTGTCGTGGTGCACATCGCCAGGTTCACCACGGGGGGCGACCCCCGGTTCGCCGTCGTCGACGGCGACGAGCTCGCCGTCCTGAGCGGCGACCCCCTGTACATGTCCGTCCAGCCGACCGGGGAGCGTGTGGCGCGCGACCGCGAGGACCTGCGCCTCCTGGCGCCGGTGATCCCGCGGTCGAAGATCATCGGTGTCGGGCGCAACTACGCCGAGCACGCGCGGGAGATGGGCAACGACGTCCCAGCCAGCCCGCTGCTCTTCCTCAAGCCCAACACGGCGGTGATCGGGCCGGACGACCCGATCGTCCTGCCGCACTGGACGGCAGAGGTGCACCACGAGGCCGAGCTCGCCGTCGTCATCGGGAAGGTGACGAAGGACGTCTCGCCGGAGGGTGCCCTGCAGCGCGTCTTCGGCTTCACCGTGGCCAACGACGTGACGGCGCGTGACGCGCAGCGTTCGGACCTGCAGTGGACCCGGGCCAAGGGGTTCGACGGCTCGTGCCCCCTCGGGCCATACATCGTCCCGGCACTCGACGTCGAGGACCTGCGGGTGATCTCGCGGGTCAATGGTGAGGTGCGTCAGGACGGTACGACGGCCGACCTGATCCTCGACGTCGCCACGCTCGTCTCGGCGATCTCGGAGATCTTCACCCTGCTCCCGGGCGACGTGATCCTCACGGGGACACCGGCCGGCGTGGGGCCGATCGTGCACGGCGACGTCGTCGAGTGCGAGGTCGAGGGCATCGGCACGCTGCGCAACCCCGTCATCCGGCGCGACTGACGCCCTCGCTCGCACCTGCTGGGCGATCGCGGTCCACGCGGCGCAGCCACTCGCGCACCAGGGCGCCGAACAACTCGGGCTGCTCGAACTGCGCGTTGTGGCCGGCGACGTCCAGCACCGCGAACGTCGCGCGTGGGAAGCGCTCGGCGATCGCCCACTGCTGGCGGTAGCCGACCGAGGTGTCCTGCCGGCCGGTGACGACCAGCACCGGGGCGGTGGTGGACGCCGCGTCGTCGGTCAGCTCGGTGCGCGGACCGAGGATCTCTTCGAGGTACGTCTGGTCCGCCGCGGCGACGCCGGGCAGCACGTCCGCGGCGTACCGCTGCCACACGTCCCGCGTCTGCCGCACGTTGTTGGCCTCGAAGCCCTCCCGCACCTCGGGGGAGAGGCTCCGCCAGCAGGGCGTCGTCCCGCTCCAGCACCACGGGATCGGGCAGGTCGCGTGCCCCTGGGCCGATGGACGGGCACACGAGCGCCATCCCCAGCAGGTCCGGCCGCGCTGCCAGGACGCCCCGGGCGACGTAGCCGCCGTAGGACTCGCCGACCACGGCGAACGGCTCGCCGGGGGCCACCGCGTCCATCACGGCCAGGAGCAGCTCGACCGTGGCGTCTGAGCTGTCCACGCTCGGGTGGGCGGGGGTGCCGCCGCGGCCCGGGAGGTCCGGGTAGACGCGCAGCCAGCCGTCGCGCGCCCCGCCATCGGCGAACAGCGGTTCGAGGCAACCCGTCATGAGCCGGCGGTCCACGCCCCAGCCGTGGATCATCAGCAGCGGCGTCCCTGCCCCGTGCAGCTCGACCTCGACCCGGACCTCGCCGACGGCAACCGTTGTGATCATGCTCGGGGACGCTAGCGGCGACCACCGACAGGCGGCCGTGGAAGCGGCGCCGTCGGCCACTAGGCTGGTCGGCACCATGACGACATCCGCCACCGGCACCCCGACCGGCACCTCGATCCGCGTCCGCTTCTGCCCCTCGCCGACCGGCAACCCCCATGTGGGCAACATCCGGACGTGCCTGTTCAACTGGGCCTACGCCCGGCACGTCGGCGGCACGTTCGTGTTCCGCATCGAGGACACGGACGCCGCGCGCGACAGCCAGGAGAGCTACGAGCTGCTCGTCGAGGCGATGCGCTGGCTCGGGATGGACTGGGACGAGGGCGTGGAGGTCGGCGGTCCGCACGGGCCGTACCGCCAGTCCGAGCGCATGGACATCTACGCCGACGTCGCGCGGCAGCTGCTCGAGGGCGGCTACGCCTACGAGTCGTTCAGCACACCCGAGGAGGTCGAGGCGCGCCACCGCGCCGCCGGGCGCGACCCCAAACTCGGTTACGACGGCTTCGACCGGGACCTGACGGCCGAGCAGAAGGCGGCCTATCGCGCCGAGGGTCGCGAGCCCGTCCTGCGCATCCGGATGCCCGACGCGGACGTGGCCTTCACCGACCTGATCCGGGGCGAGCTGACGTTCCCCGTCGGCTCCGTGCCGGACTACGTCATCGTCCGCGCGAACGGTCAGCCGCTCTACACCCTGACCAACCCGGTCGACGACGCGTTGATGCGCATCACGCACGTGCTGCGCGGCGAGGACCTGCTGTCCTCCACCCCGCGCCAGGTGGTGCTGTGGCGTGCGCTCATCGACCTCGGCCTGGCCGAGCACGAGCCCGTCTACGGTCACCTCCCGTACGTCATGGGCGAGGGCAACAAGAAGCTCTCCAAGCGGGACCCGGAGTCCAACCTCTTCCTCCTGCGCGAGTGGGGCTTCGTCAAGGAGGGCCTGCTCAACTACCTGGCGCTGCTCGGCTGGAGCATCGCGCCGGACCACGACATCTTCTCCGTCGAGGAGATGGTCGCCGCGTTCGACGTCGCGGACGTCAACCCGAACGCGGCGCGGTTCGACCTGAAGAAGGCCGAGGCGATCAACGGCGCCCACGTCCGGATGCTGCCGCCCGAGGTCTTCCGCGAGCGGGTCGTCCCGTACCTGCACGACGCCGGCCTGGTGTCGGCGGGCGGGTACGCGGGCCTGACCGACGCCGAGCGTGCCTCGCTCGACGCTGCCGCGCCGCTGGTGCAGGAGCGCATCGGGCTGCTCGCCGAGGCCGTCGGCATGCTCGGCTTCCTCTTCACCGAGGCGGTGGAGATCGCCGACGACGCCCGCAAGGCGCTGCCGGCCGACGCCGCGCAGGTGGTCGACGCGGCGCGGGTCGCGCTCGCGGACCTCGCCGGGTTCGAGGCCGCCGGGATCCAGGCCGCCCTCTCGGCAGCACTGGTCGAGGGCCTCGGCCTCAAGCCGCGCGTCGCGTTCACGCCGCTGCGCGTGGCGGTGACGGGTCGGCGCGTGTCGCCGCCGCTGTTCGAGTCGATGGAGATCCTCGGCCGGGACGCCGTGCTGGCCCGCCTCGACGCCCTCCGCGCGACGCTGTGACGCTCCCGGCCCCGGGGTCGGGAGCCCTGGTCGACGGCGTCCTGTTCGACGTCGACGACACGCTCGTCGACACCCAGGCCGCGTTCGCGCACGCGCTCACCGCCGTGGCGGAGCGTTACCTGCCGCACGTGCCGCCCGATCGGCACGGCGACGTGCTGGCGACCTGGCGGACCGACGTCGGCGGTCACTACCGCGCCTACACGCGCGGCGAGGTGGGCTACCTCGAGCAGCGGATGCTGCGCGCCAACGCCCTGCACGAGGAGTTCGGCGGTGCCGTGCTCGACGAGGCGGCGTACGCGGAGTGGAACCGGCTCTTCGAAGAGGGTTTCGCCCGCTCCTGGTCCGCACACCCCGACGCCGCCGAGGTCATCGAGCGGTGCCTCGCGGCGGGGCTTGCCGTGGGCGCGCTGACGAACGCGTCGGTGGCTTACCAGACGACCAAGCTGGCCCGGGCCGGGCTCGAGCAGGTGCCGGTGCTGGTCGGGGTGGACACGTTCGGCGTCGGCAAGCCCGACCCGCGCGTCTTCGCGGAGGCGTGCCGGCGGCTCGGGACGGCGCCGGAGCGCACCGCGTACGTCGGTGACGAGCTGGACATCGATGCGCACGCCGCCGTGCGCGCGGGGCTGCTCGGCGTGTGGATCGACCGGCCGGGTGGCCGCCGGGTCGAGGTGCCGACGGCGGACCTCGCCGCGGCGCGCGAGGCCGGCGTCGCGGTCGTCGCCTCGTTGGCCGAGCTGCCGGGTGTCCTGGGCCTCGCCCGACCCCTCTGAGCGTTCAGCCGCGCACCCAGAGCGCCAGGGCGGCCGCCAGCGCGGCGACCACGATGACGATGCGGAGCGCCGGCGCGGGGATGCGCCGCCCGAGCCGCGCGCCCAGCACACCGCCCGCCGCCGAGCCGACGGCGATGAGCGCGGCGATCGCCCAGTCGACCTCGCCGCTGACGACGAAGATCAGGCCGCCGACGAGGTTCGCCATCCCGGCCAGCACGACCTTCGCTCCGTTCGCGCGGTGCAGGTCGGCCGACCACCAGATGCCGAGCATCGTCAGCAGGATCACGCCCTGGGCGGCCCCGAAGTAGCCGCCGTAGACGCCGGTCGCGGCGATCCCGAGGCTCAGGCCGAACGTCACGGGTCGGGTCACGCGGTCGACGAGCGCGGGGGGCGCCGCGTCGTCGTCGTCCAGGGTCGTGCCCGACGCCAGCGCTGCCAGGCTCTCCCGACGGCGCAGCGAGGCCGAGACGCGCGGTTGGGCGGCCGCGAGGCCGGCGGCGAGGACGAGCAGCCACGGGACGACGGTCGTGAAGGTGTCGGCAGGCGCCACGAGCAGCAGGACCGCGCCGGCGATCGAGCCGATCGTGGAGTGCACGGCCATCCGCGCGACCACCCGCCACTGCCCGGCCAGCTCACGCCGGTACCCCCACGCGCCGGTCACGGCCGCGGGGACGAGACCGACGGTGTTCGAGACGTTGGCCACCAGCGGCGGCACTCCGAGCGCCACCAGCAGCGGGAACGTGAGCAGCGTGCCCGCGCCCACGATCGTGTTCGCCGCGCCCGCCACGGTCCCGGCGAGCAGCACCCCGGCGAGCTCGAGGGGCGTCATCGGCCCACCGCGTAGCCCTGCATGCCGCGGGGGTTGGCGGCGCCGCGGAGCGTGCCGTCGTCGCGCCACGAGACGGCGCTGAGCCGCCCGAGCGCCCACGGGCCGGCGTCGTGCACGTCGTGGCCTCGCGCGCGGAGCCCGGCGACCACGGCCGCGCCGAGGCGGCTCTCCACGTGCAGCTCGGCGCCGACCGTCCGCGGCTCGAAGGAGGACACCAGGCGCGTCGTGTGCCAGCTCGGGGCGTCGATGGCTGCCTGCAGGCCGATGCCGTGCAGCAGGTGGTTGAGCAGGAAGGGCACCTGCCACTGGTCCTGCTGGTCGCCGCCGGGCGTGCCGCACGCCAGCACGCCGTCCGGCCCGACGACGAGGGTCGGGCTGAGCGTGGTGCGCGGCCGCACGCGGGGGGCCATGGACGTGGGCAGGCCCGGCTCGAGCCAGAGCATCTGGGCGCGGGTGGGCAGCTGGAACCCGAGTCCGGGGAGCGTGGGGGAGCTCTGCAGCCACCCGCCGCTCGGGGTCGCGGAGACGACGTTCCCGGCCGAGTCCGCGACGTCGAGGTGGCAGGTGTCGCCGCGCGGCACCTCCAGGGTCGGCTCGCCGGTCCCGACGACGCCCCCAGCGGCGGTGAGCCCGCGGGGGAGGTGTGGGGTGCGGCCGTCGGGTGAGCCCGGGTGGAGCGGGCCCGACGACGCGCGGTCGGTCACCAGGGCGGCCCGGGCGGCCGCGTAGTCGGGGGAGAGGAGCGCGGCGAGCGGGACGTCGACGGCGGCGGGGTCGCCGTACCAGGCGTCGCGGTCGGCGAAGGCGAGGGCCGCGACCTCCGCGACGGCGTGCACTTGCTCGGCCGAGCCTGGCGCGGCGTCGGCGATGCCGAGCGACTCCAGCGCGGCCAGCTGCTGCAGGAGGACGGGACCCTGGCCCCACGGGCCGGTCTTGAGGACCGTCCGGCCGCCGATGTCTCCGGCGACGGGGTCCTCCTCGCCGGGCCGCCAGGCGGCCAGGTCGGCCCCCGTGAGGAGGCCTGCGTGGGGGGCGCCGGAGGAGTCCATCTGCGGCCGGCGGCAGAACTCGTCCACCGCCTCGGCGACGAAGCCTTCGTAGAACGCGCGTCGTGCAGCCTCGATCTGCGCTTCGCGGTCGGCCCCGGCCGCCTCGCCCTCGGCGACGATACGTTCCAGCGTGTCGGCCAGGTCGGGGTTGCACATGATCGCGAGGGGCTCGGGTGCGGCGCCTCCCGGGAGCCAGGTCGCGGCCGACGTCGGCCAGTGCGTGCGGAAGAGGTCGGCGACGCGTGCGATCGTCGTCGCGGCCTGGGGCACCAGCGGGAAGCCGTCCCGGGCGTACCCGATGGCGTAGCGCGCGACGTCGGCCAGCCGCCAGGTGCCGTAGCGCGCGAGCAGGTGCAGCCACGCGCCGAATGCGCCGGGGACGACCGCCGCGAGCGGTCCCGTGCCGGGGACGGCGGCCAGCCCGAGAGCCGTGTACGCCTCGATCGTGGCTGCGGCCGGCGTCGTGCCCTGGCCGCAGACGACGACCGTGCGGCCGTCGGGCGTGCGTGCGAGGAGCGGCAGGTCACCGCCCAACCCGTTGAGGTGCGGCTCGACGACGTGCAGCACGAGCCCGGCCGCGACGGCGGCGTCGAACGCGTTGCCGCCCGCCTCCAGCACAGCCATCCCGCTCGCCGACGCGAGCCAGTGCGTGGTGGCGACCATGCCGTGGGTGCCCACGAGCTCGGGCCGGGTCGTGAACAGCGTCGCCTCCGGGGTCGAATCGATGCGCCGACCCTACTTCTCACGCGGTCCGGCGAGCGGGGGAGACGCTGGGCGGGTCCGGACCCCGGGGGCGGTTGGACCGACGTGGCCCGGCTCGGGTAGAGTTCCCCGCCGGTACGAAGGCCGGTTTCGCCGGTGGCGCCGCTCCTGCGGAGTCACCCGAGAAACCGGACAAGGTACCCCATGGGGTATGGTGTAATTGGCAGCACGAGTGATTCTGGTTCACTTAGTCTAGGTTCGAGTCCTGGTACCCCAGCGGTTTTCGTCGGGCATCCGATGATGCTGTAAGGTTGAGGTCCTGCTTCGGCAGGACGTTCCCAGGCCCCCATCGTCTAGCGGCCTAGGACGCCGCCCTCTCACGGCGGTAGCAGGGGTTCAAATCCCCTTGGGGGTACGTCGAAAGGGCCCGGTCCATATGGACCGGGCCCTTTCTCTTGCTCGTTGCCGCTACTCGGCGGTTCGGCGCAGCACCTCGGTGAGTCGGTTGGCCGCCGCGACGACGGCACCCGCGTGGAGCCGGCCCGGCTGCCGGGTGAGCCGCTCGACGGGCCCGGAGATCGAGACGGCAGCGACGACCCGACCGGACGGGCCCCGCACCGGCGCTGAGACGCTCGCCACACCCGCCTCGCGTTCGGCCACGGACTGTGCCCAGCCGCGGCGCCGGACGCCGGACAGGATGGTCGCGGTGAACTTGGCGCCCTGCAGGCCGCGGTGGAGGCGGTCCGGCTCCTCCCAGGCGAGGAGGACCTGCGCCGCCGAGCCGGCGTGCATCGTCAGCGTCGCGCCCACCGGGATCGAGTCGCGCAGACCCATGGGCCGCTCGGCCGCGGCGACGCAGATGCGCTGGTCACCCTGGCGACGGTAGAGCTGTGCGCTCTCTCCGCAGTGGTCGCGCAGCGCGGCGAGCACGGGGTTCGCGGCCGCAAGCAGACGGTCCTCGCCGGCGGCGGTCGAGAGCTCCGCGAGGCGTGGTCCGAGTACGAAGCGGCCCTGCATGTCGCGGGCCACCAGGCGGTGGTGCTCCAGGGCGACGGCGAGTCGGTGGGCGGTCGGTCGGGCGAGATGGGTGGCGGCCACGAGCTGGGCGAGGGTGGCAGGTCCGGCCTCGAGCGCACTGAGGACCGCCGCGGCCTTGTCCAGGACGCCGACTCCGCTAGAGTTGTCCATGTAACGATACTGGCGTCTCAAGCGCTGAGACGCAAGTACCCCAAGGGCCCGATCGGCCGCCAGGAGGACATGATGGCAGGGACGTTGGCAGAGAAGGTGTGGGACGCGCACGTCGTGCGCCGCGGTAGCGACGGTGCCCCCGACCTGCTCTACATCGACCTCCACCTCCTTCACGAGGTGACCAGCCCGCAGGCGTTCGAGGGTCTCCGGCTCTCCGGGCGCCCGGTGCGTCGGCCCGACCTCACGATGGCCACCGAGGACCACAACACCCCGACGCTCGACATCGACCTGCCGATCGCGGATCCGACGAGTCGCACCCAGATCGAGACGCTGCGGCGCAACGCCGCCGAGTTCGGCGTCCGGCTGCACTCCCTCGGCGACGCCGACCAGGGCATCGTCCACCAGGTCGGTCCGCAGCTCGGCCTGACGATGCCGGGCCTGACGGTCGTCTGCGGCGACTCGCACACCTCGACGCACGGCGCGTTCGGCGCTCTGGCGTTCGGCATCGGGACCAGCGAGGTCGAGCACGTGCTCGCGACGCAGACCCTGCCGCTCGCGCCCTTCCGGACGATGGCGATCACGGTCGACGGCGAGCTGCCGCCCGGGGCGACCGCGAAGGACATCATCCTGGCGATCATCGCCACGATCGGGACCGGCGGCGGCCAGGGCTACGTCCTGGAGTACCGCGGCGAGGCCATCCGGCGGCTCTCGATGGAGGCCCGGATGACCATCTGCAACATGTCGATCGAGGCGGGCGCACGCGCCGGCATGATCGCCCCGGACGAGACGACATTCACCTACCTCAAGGGCCGCCCGCACGCGCCCGAGGGGGCGGACTGGGACGCCGCGGTCGAGTACTGGCGCACGCTGCGCACGGACGACGACGCGACGTTCGACGCCGAGGTCGTCCTCGACGCGGCCGACATCCACCCGTTCGTCACGTGGGGCACCAACCCCGGCCAGGGCCTGCCGCTGTCGGCCGACGTGCCGGACCCCGCCCGGATCGCCGACGAGAACGAGCGTGCCGCCGCCGAGCGCGCGATCGAGTACATGGGCCTCGTCCCCGGCACCCCGCTGCGCCAGATCGCCGTCGACACGGTCTTCATCGGCTCCTGCACCAACGGCCGCATCGAGGACCTGCGCCAGGTGGCGAAGGTCTTCCAGGGCCGGACCAAGGCCGACAGCGTCCGCGTGCTCGTGGTCCCGTCGTCGGCGCGGGTGCGCCTGCAGGCCGAGGCCGAGGGCCTCGACCGCATCTTCACGGCGTTCGGTGCCGAGTGGCGCAACGCCGGCTGCTCGATGTGCCTGGGCATGAACCCGGACCAGCTGGCGCCGGGGGAGCGGTCCGCGTCGACCTCCAACCGCAACTTCGAGGGCCGGCAGGGCAAGGGCGGCCGGACCCATCTGGTGTCGCCGCTCGTCGCCGCCGCGACGGCGGTGCGCGGCACCCTTTCGTCGGTGGGTGACCTCGGCATCGAGGACGCCCCGGACGGCAGCCCGCTCGCCCCCGTCGACGCACTGGTCTGAGGAGACGTCAGCCATGGAGAAGTTCACCCAGCACACCGGCGTCGGCGTCCCGCTGCGGCGCAGCAACGTGGACACCGACCAGATCATCCCGGCCGTCTACCTCAAGCGGGTGTCCCGCACCGGCTTCGAGGACGGCCTCTTCGCCGCCTGGCGCAGCGACCCCGCGTTCGTGCTCAACCAGCAGGCGTACGCGGCCGGCTCCGTGCTCGTCGCCGGTCCCGACTTCGGCACCGGCTCCTCGCGTGAGCACGCTGTCTGGGCGCTCAAGGACTACGGCTTCAAGGCCGTGGTGTCCTCGCGGTTCGCCGACATCTTCCGCGGCAACTCGGGCAAGCAGGGCCTGCTCGCCGCTCAGGTCGCTCAGGAGGACGTCGAGCTGCTGTGGAAGCTGCTCGAGGCCAACCCGGGCGCCGAGGTGACCGTCGACCTCGTGAACCGCCAGGTCCGGTGCGAGGACGTCGTCGTGCCGCTGCACGTCGACGACTACACGCGCTGGCGCCTCATGGAGGGCCTGGACGACATCGGCCTGACAATGCAGCACGCGGACGAGATCACCGAGTTTGAGGAGCACCGGGCGTCCTGGCGCCCGAAGACCCTCCCGGCCAAGCACCTGCCGAACGTGCCGATCGTGGCGGCGCGCCCGGTGGCCGTGCCCGTCGACCTCGGGCAGCGGCCGCAGGCCTGACCGCCCGCTCAGTCGCCGGGCGGACCCTGGCGGGCGACCGCCAGGAGCCGCTCCGGCGTGGCCGTCGCGGGGTCCCAGCGGGAGTCGACGAACCAGGTCGCGCCCGCCTCGGCGAGGGCCGCCGTCCGGTCGCGCGCCGCGCCGGCGTCGTCGGGCAGCGCGTCCTGCGCGACGACGTCGTAGTCCGCCATCCCCTCCGGACGGTGCTCGGCGATCCATGCCACGGCGGCTGCGACGTCCGCCGGGCGAAGCGGCTCCTCCGAGCCCGTGCGCTGCAGCACGACCCCGTCCCACCGGGCGGCCCGGGCCATCGAGCGGGGGCTGGGCCAGCCGCCCACCGGCCAGACCGGGATCCGCGGGCGCTGCACCGGGCGGGGGAGGAACTGCGCGTCGTCGATCCGGTGATGCGTGCCGTGGTACGAGAAGCGCTCACCGGACCAGGCCAGGTCGAGGATCGCCAGCGCGTCGTCCACGCGGTCCGCCCGCTCCCGCGCCGCCGTGACCTCGCCGCTGACGCGCGAGAACCCGGCGTCGTCCAGCACCCCGAGCCCGACGGGGAGCACGAGCCGGCCGCCCGAGAGATGGTCCACCGTCAACGCCTCGCGCGCGACCTTCCACGGGCGCCGCCGGGCGAGCGCGAACACCAGTGCGCCGAGGCGCACTCGCTCGGTGCGCTGGGCGGCCGCGCCGAGGAGCACCCACGGGTCCCACACCTCGGTACTCCCGAGGGAGATCGCGTCCCAGGTGAAGAAGCCGTCCCACCCTGCGCCGTCGGCGACCTGAGCCATCTCGAGCAGCTGCGGCAGCGTCCCGTAGGACCCGACGAACCCGAACTTCATGGCGCCTCCCATGGGTGTGGTGGGGATCACGTCACGGTAGGTCGCACCACCGACACGACCCGACGGACGCCCATGGACAGTTCGCGGACAGCGCAGCGGGGACCTCCGGTGTGACGATCGCCCCTCGGGTGAGCGACGATGGGGCCCATGGCCGACGTCATGCAGATCCACGGTGGTGCCCCGCTGCGCGGTGAGATCACCGTCCGCGGCGCGAAGAACTTCGTCTCCAAGGCGATGGTCGCGTCCCTCCTCGGGGACACCCCGAGCGAGCTCCGCAACGTTCCCCGCATCCGCGACGTCGCCGTCGTCCGGGGGCTGCTCGAGCTCCACGGTGTGCGCGTCCAGCAGGACGAGGCGGGCGGCGTCATCGGGCTCGACCCGACCGAGGTGGAGAGCGCGCACGTCGCCGACATCGACGCGCACGCAGGCTCCAGCCGCATCCCGATCCTGTTCTGCGGGCCGCTGCTGCACCGGTTGGGCGAGGCGTTCATCCCCGACCTCGGTGGCTGCCGCATCGGTGACCGGCCCATCAACTTCCACCTCGACATCCTGCGGCAGTTCGGCGCGGTGGTGGACAAGCGGGAGAACGGCATCCACATCCGCGCCCCGCGGCGCCTCCAGGGCACCAAGATCGCGCTGCCGTACCCGAGCGTCGGCGCGACCGAGCAGCTCCTGCTGACGGCGGTGCGGGCCGAGGGCGTCACCGAGCTCGCAGGCGCGGCGATCGAGCCCGAGATCATGGACCTCATCAACGTCCTGCAGAAGATGGGCTCGATCATCGCCGTCGACACCGACCGGGTGATCCGCATCGAAGGCGTGGACCGGCTCGTCGGGTTCCGGCACACCGCGCTGCCGGACCGGATCGAGGCAGCCTCCTGGGCGTCCGCCGCCCTCGCCACGGGCGGTGACATCAACGTCCTCGGGGCCCGGCAGCCCGAGATGACGGCGTTCCTCAACACCTACCGCAAGGTGGGTGGCGGCTTCGACATCCACGACGACGGCATCCGGTTCTTCCACCCGGGCGAGGACCTGCGCCCGATCGTCCTCGAGACCGACGTGCACCCGGGGTTCATGACCGACTGGCAGCAGCCCCTCGTCGTGGCCCTCACACAGGCATCGGGGCTCTCGATCGTCCACGAGACCGTGTACGAGAACCGCTTCGGCTTCACGGACGCGCTGCGGGGCATGGGGGCGACCATCCAGGTCTACCGCGAGTGCCTGGGCGGCCACCCGTGCCGCTTCGGGCAGCGCAACTTCTACCACTCGGCCGTGATCAGCGGTCCGACGCCGCTCGCCGCGGCAGACATCGAGGTGCCCGACCTGCGCGGCGGCTTCTCGCACCTCATCGCGGCGCTGGCGGCGAAGGGGACCTCGACCGTGAAGGGCATCGGCCTCATCGACCGCGGGTACGAGTACTTCCAGGAGAAGCTCACGGCGCTCGGCGCGGAGTTCGACCGGGACTGACCACGGGACCGCACCTGGCGCCCACCACCGGCCCCCGGGCTCTGGCGGGCGGCGCCGGACGGCCCGGGTAGCATCGGCTCCCGTGCCAGCCCCGCAGAGATCGAACCGCGCGTACCGCGTGGTCGCGCGCATCGTGCGTCCCACCCTGTTCGCCATGACGCGCATCGACTGGCACGGCGCCGAGAACCTGCCGTCCGGCACGGGGTTCATCGCGGCCGGCAACCACGTGACGAACCTCGACCCGCTGACGTTCGCGCACTTCCTCTACGACAACGGCCACGTCCCGCGCATCCTCGCCAAGGCGTCCCTCTTCACCAAGCCCGTCATCGGCCCGGTCATGCGGGCGACGGGGCAGGTGCCCGTGCACCGGCACTCCACGCGCGCCGGTGACTCGCTGCGCAGCGCGGTCGCCGCGCTGGAGCAGGGGGAGGCGGTGGCCATCTTCCCGGAGGGCACGCTCACCCGGGACCCGGATCTGTGGCCGATGGCTGCGAAGACGGGCGTGGCGCGTCTCGCGCTGACCACCCGCAAGCCCGTGGTCCCCATCGCCCAGTGGGGTGCCCACCGCGTGCTGCCTCGCTACGGCAAGCTGCTGCGGCCGATCCCGCGCAAGAAGGTCACGGTCGTGGCGGGCCCGCCCGTCGACCTGTCGGACCTGTACGGCCGCCCGCTCGAGGCGCCGGTGCTCCGCGAGGCGACCGACCGCGTCATGGATGCCATCACCGCGCTCCTGGCGGACATCCGCGGCGAGCAGCCCCCCGCGGAGCGGTTCGTCGCCCGCCGAGCCGAGGACGGGAGCGTCCAGTGACCAGGGCTGCCGTGCTGGGCACGGGTGCCTGGGGCACCACGTTCGCGATGGTCCTGGCCGACGCCGGGCGCGACGTGACGCTGTGGGGCATCTCCGACGAGGTGTGCGACGAGATCAACGACGCGCACAGCAACAGCCAGTACCTGCCGGACGTCGTCCTGCCCGCCCGGGTACGCGCGACGACCGACCCCGCGGAGGCCCTCGCGGGCGCGGACGTCGTGGCGATCGCGATCCCGGCCCAGGTCGCGGGGGCGGCCCTGGTGCCGCTCGCCGGCCTGCTCGACCCGGACTCGGTCGCCGTCTCGCTCATGAAGGGCGTTGAGCTCGGCTCGCACCGCCGGATGAGCCAGGTGGTGGCCGAGACGCTGCAGCTCCCGGACGAGCGCCTGGCGGTGATCTCGGGCCCCAACCTGGCGCGCGAGATCGCGACGCACCAGCCGACGGCGACCGTCGTCGCCTCCCGGCACGAGCCCACCGCGGTCCACGTGGCCCGGGCCTGCGCGACGTCGTACTTCCGGCCGTACACGAACACCGACGTCGTCGGCGTCGAGCTGTGCGGCGCGGTGAAGAACGTCATCGCCCTCGCCGTCGGCATCGCGCAGGGCAACGGCTACGGCACGAATACGACGGCGACGGTCATCACGCGCGGGCTCGTCGAGATCACGCGCCTCGGGCTGGCGCTCGGCGCGGACGCCGAGACGTTCGCGGGCCTCGCGGGCATGGGCGACCTGGTGGCCACGTGCGTGTCACCCCTGTCCCGCAACCACACGCTCGGCGAGCACATGGGCCGGGGCATGTCGCTCGACGACGCGATCCGCGCAACGGGCGGCACGGCGGAGGGCGTCAAGTCGTCGGCGTCGATCCTGGAGCTGGCCGCGACGGTCGGGGTCGAGATGCCGATCACCGCGGCCGTCGTCGCGGTGCTGCACCACGGCCTGCCGGTGGACCAGATGGCGCAGCTGCTCCTGGCCCGCCCGCACAAGGCTGAGGGCGTCACGGGCGGCCGGCACCACTGAGCCGGGTGCGTCCGTCCGCGCGGGCCTGACGCGGTCGAACGTCCGACGGCGCCGCCGCCCGGGTCAGCGCGAGGCGGCGTCCAGCGCCTGTGCGAGGTCCGCCCAGAGGTCCTCGACGTCCTCGATGCCCACGGAGAGCCGCAGCAGGTCCGCCGGCACGGTCGGGGACTCGGTGGCGAAGCGCCGTCGGCGCTCGAGCATGCTCTCGACGCCGCCCAAGCTGGTCGCAGGAACCCAGAGGCGGACGGCGTCGACCACCGCGTCCGCTGTCGCGGCGCTCCCGACCCGGACGCCGAGGATCGAGCCGAAGCCTGCGAGCTGGGCGGCCGCGCGCTCGTGGCCGGGGTCGCCGGGCAGCCCCGGGTAGCGCACCTCGGTCACCGCGGGGTGGTCGGCGAGCCGCCCCGCGAGGACGGCAGCGTTGGCCTGCGCCCGCTCGACCCGCAGGGCCAGGGTGCGCAGGCCGCGGAGCGCGAGCCACACCTCCAGGGGCCCGGCGATCGCGCCGCGCAACGTGCGGTGGCCGGCGAGGCGGGCGCGCAGGTCCGGGTCGCTGGTCACGGCGGCGCCCAGGACGACGTCGGAGTGCCCGGCCAGGTACTTCGTCACCGAGTGCACGACGACGTCGGCCCCGAGCCGGAGCGGCTGCTGCCCCAGCGGCGTCGCGAACGTGTTGTCCACCGCGACGAGCGCGCCTTCGGCATGGGCCGCGGCGCAGAGGGCAGGAAGGTCGGCGACCTCGAGCATCGGGTTGGTGGGCGACTCGACCCAGAGGAGGGCGGCGCCCGGCAGCGCCGCGACCACCGCATCGGTGTCGGCGATGTCGACCAGCTCGACCTCGAGCCCGATCCGGCGGCTGAGCTCCGCCGCGAGCCCGAGGGTCACCTGGTACGCGTGGCGCGGCAGGACGACGCGAGCTCCGGCCGGCACCAGCGAGAACGCCGCGTCGACGGCGGCCATCCCGGAGCCGAAGACCAGGGCGGGGAGCGCCGCCTCCTCGAGCGACCCCAGCGCCTCCTCGAACGGGTGCCAGGTCGGGGCGTCGTAGCGGGTGTACATCGCCACGCCGGGTTCGGGGACCCCCGCGGAGACGTAGGTGGAGCTCAGGTCGATGCCAGGGTTGACCGGGGCGCCGGGGACGCGCGGGGGCCGGCCTGCGGTCACGGCGCGGGTGGCGGGGGACAGCTCGGCCGGGTGCGTGTCGGAGGTCACGCCGGAAGCGTAACCACGGCGTCCGACGCGGAGCCCCGGCCGGGTTCGCCCCGAAGCCCGGTGCTAACCTCGTCCGCGTGCTGACGGTCCTGGCGGGTGACGTCCTCGCCGACCGCATCGGCGACGGGCCCGTCCGCGTGCTCGCGCTGCACGGCTGGGCGCGCTCGGGCGGGGACTTCGCCGACATCCTCGCCGGCTGCGACGCGCTCGCGGTGCACCTGCCCGGCTTCGGCCCGACGGCGCCGCCGCCCGCGGCCTGGGGGAGCGGCGAGTACGCGGCCCACCTGGTGCCGGCCGTGGCCGACGCCGGACCGTACGTGGTCGTCGCGCACTCCTTCGGCGGTCGGGTCGCGGTGCGCCTCGCCGCCGCGCACCCTGAGCTCGTGTCGGCGCTCGTGCTCACCGGCGTGCCCCTCGTCCGCGCGACGGCGGCGCCGAGGCCGGTGCTGCGCCTTCGGGTGGCCAAGCGGCTGCGGGCCGCGCACCTCGTGCCGCAGTCCGTCGTCGACCGGATGCGCAAGAACGCCGGCTCGGCCGACTACCGGGCCGCGCAGGGGGTCCTGCGCGACGTGCTGGTCCGCCTCGTCGGCGAGGACTACCGCGAGGACCTCGCCCGTGTCGCGGCGTCGGGCATCGGCGTGCACATGGTCTGGGGCGAGCTCGACGACGCCGCACCGCTCGCCGGTGCCCGCCTCGCCGCCGAGATCCTGGGGGTCGACGTGGCGGTGGTCCCGGGCGCGGGACACCTCCTCGAGGGATCGTTGGCCGACGCCGTGCGGGCGCGTGTCCTTGAGACCGTGGAGAGGACCCGATGATCGACGCCGTGGTGATCGCGAGCGTCGTCGCGGGTGCGGCGATCGGTGGCCTCCGCTGGCTGCGCGTCGCGCAGCGCGAGCACTACGTGCCCGGGCGCGTTGCCGTGATCGCCGCCCTGTGGCTGACCCGCTCGCGCGTCGACGTCGTGCTCGCCATCCTCGCGGGACTCTTCGGCTTCGCCGCCACCGTGGCTTCGCTCGCCGCGCCGGACGTCCCGGCCCTCGCGCTGCTGGCCCTGCCGGCCGCGGCGCTCGCCGCCGTCGTGCCCCTCGGTCTGCCTCTGCGGGGACGGACGTCGCGGCTCGCCTGGACTGGCCGGCTCAAGCGGCTCGCGGTCGGCTGGGGCGTACTGCTCGTGGCGACCGGCGCCGGGCTCTGGTGGGCGGCGGGCCCGGGGTCGACCGCGCTGCTCGTGTCGCTGTACCCGTTGCCGCTGACTCTCGACGTCGCGCTGCGCGTCATGGATCTCGTCGAGCGTCGGCTGTCGAAGCCGTTCGTCGTGAAGGCGCAGCGTCGCCTCGCCCGTGTGCGCCCCCAGGTGGTCGCCGTCACGGGCTCGTACGGCAAGACGTCGACCAAGGGCTACATCGCCCATGCGCTGTCGGGCAGTCGGTCGGTCGTCGCCTCGCCGGCCTCGTTCAACAACCGGCTGGGCCTGTCCCGCGCCGTCAACGACCACCTGGTCGACGGCACCGAGGTGTTCGTCGCCGAGATGGGCACGTTCGGGCCGGGCGAGATCCGCGAGCTGTGCGAGCTCTTCCCGCCCGACGTCGCGGTCATCACGACGATCGGCGAGGCGCACCTGGAGCGCATGCGGACGCGCGAGAACGTCCTCGCTGCGAAGTCGGAGATCACGGAACGGGCGAAGGCCGCGGTGCTCCCCGTCGACGACCCGCTCCTGGCGGCGCTCGCCGAGCGGCTGCGGGCCGCCGGCACACGCGTGGTGACGTGCTCGGTCGAGCCGGGAACCCCTGCGGCCGAGGGCGCGGACGTCGTCGTCGACCTGGCCGCCGGGATCGCGAGCGTCCGCACGCCCGAGGGGACCGAGCAGCTCGCCGTCGACGAGGTGCCGCACGCGGTGAACGTCGCGGTGGCGATCGGCGTCGCACTGGCGCTCGACGTGGCGCCCGCGACCCTGCGCCTGCACGGGCTGCCGCGCGCTGCGCACCGCGCCGAGGTGCACGCAGGCTCCGGCGTCGCCGTCGTCGACGACACCTACAACGCGAACCCGGTGGGCGCCCTCGCGGCGCTGCAGGAGGCCGCGGCCCTCGCCGCGGAGCGCGGCGGACCGCTCGTCGTCGTGACGCCCGGCATCGTCGAGCTCGGCCCCGTGCAGCGCGAGCGCAACGCGGCGTTCGCCGAGGCGGTCGTGACTGCCGGCGCCCGGCTCGTCGTCGTGGGCCGGACCAACCGGGCCGCCCTGCTCGAAGGCGCCGCGCGGGCCGGCGGGACCGCCGACATCGCGGAGCGCCGCGAGCCCGCCGTCACGCTGGCCACGTCCGTCGCCGGTGAGCGCGGCGTCGTACTCTACGAGAACGATCTTCCGGACCACTACCCGTGATCCGTTGACGACGTTCACAGCGGCCGGCGCCCCCGCCGGTACGTCCTCCCGACCGACGAGGTGATGATGTCCGACCGCTGGGCCGTGGTGTTCGGGGGGCCCTCCCCGGAGCACGAGATCTCCATCCTGACCGGGCTGCAGGCCGAGCGGGTCCTGACCCGTGCCGGGCAGCAGGTCACGTCGCTGTACTGGGCGCCGACGGGTGGCTGGTTCCTCGTCCCGGCCGGCACCGAGGCCAAGGACTACCTGGCGGGTGCGCCCTCGTCGGCGAAGCCGGTCGAGATCCGCGTCGGCGCGGACCCCGGCCTCTTCGTCAAGGGTCGGCTGCGCGCCGAGCGCCTGGAGGTCGACGCGGCGCTCAGCTGCCTGCACGGTGGCCTCGGCGAGGGCGGCGGCTTCGTCGGTCTCTTCGGTCTGCTGGGCATCCCGACCACCGGCTCCACGCTGTACGCCTCGGCCGTCGGCATGGACAAGCTCGCGTTCGGCGGGCTGATGCTCTCCGCGGGCATCCCGAGCCTGCCGCGTGTCGCGCTCGAGCCGGACGCCGACCCGTCGTTCGCCGGCCCGTACATCGTCAAGCCGCGGTTCGGCGGCTCCTCGATCGGCATCGAGATCGTGGACGATGTCGCCGCCGCGCGCGCCGTGGCCCGGGCCAGCGTGCACCTGCGCACCGGCGCCGTCGTGGAGCCGTACCGCCGCGACCTCGTCGACCTCAACGTCTCGTTCCGCACGTCGCCGCAGCTGGAGGTGTCCGACGTCGAGCGCCCCCTCCGCGGGGGTGACGGCGGCGTGCTGTCCTACGCGGACAAGTACCTGGGCAGCCGGCCCGGCGAGGACGCGGGTATGCAGAGCGCCCCGCGAGAGCTGCCGGCTCAGGTCCCGGACGACGTGACCGCACGCATCCAGGAGCTTGCGCGCCGCGTCGCCGCGGTCACGCTCCTGACCGGCATCGCGCGCGTCGACTTCCTCTACGACACGGCGACGCACGAGGTCTTCGTGAACGAGGTGAACTCGGTGCCGGGTGCCCTGTCGCTCTACCTCTGGGCGCCCCGCCGGTCCGCCGCCGAGGTGCTCACCGACGCACTCGTCGAGGCGCGCCGCATCGGTGTCCCGGCGACCCCGGCCGGGCACGGCTCGGGCGCGGCGTTGCGCGCGGCGGGCGGTATCGCGGCCAAGCTGACCGGGCTCGAGGGCCCGCGGGGCTGACCCCGCAGGGGTGCCGGGGTCCCGCCGGACCCCGGCGGGACGTCAGGCCCCGCGCCGCACCGCGGCGCGCAGCAGGTCGGCGAGCAGGGTGCCCAGCGGGCGGCCCGCCTCGGCGGCCGCCATCGGCAGCACGGAGGTCTCCGTGAGCCCGGGCGAGATGGCCGCCTCCAGGAACCAGGGCGTGCCGTCGGAGTCGACCACCGCGTCCGTGCGGGACATGTCACGCAGGCCGAGCACCCGGTGCGTCGTCAGCGCCATCTGCGCGGCGGCGTCGAGCGCAGGCGTCGGCAGGGGCGCAGGGATGGCGATCGTGATGAGGTCGGCGCTGTAGCGGGCCTCGAAGCTGAACGGTGACGTGCCGGGGTTGGTGAACGCTGCCGGAGGGAGCGCTGTCGGGACGCCGTCGTCCTCGATGACGACGGTCTCCACCGTCAGGCCGTCCACGAAGCGCTCGATGAGCGCGAGGCTGCCGTAGGTGAAGCACCGCACGAGAGCGGCGGGCAGGTCCTCGGCGCGTTCCACGAGGCTCATGCCTAGGGTGGATCCGCTGGTCGCGGGCTTGACGACCAGCGGCAGCCCCAGACGCTCGACGATGGCGCCGACGATGTGCGTGGGCGCGAGCTCGCGGAACGAGCGGGCTGAGACAGCCACCCACTCCGGGGTCGCGACGCCCTCGAGGCTCACGAGCTTCTTGGCCACCACCTTGTCCCACGCGAGGTGGCACGCACCCGGCCGGGGGCCGACGTAGGGGATCCCGAGCAGCTCCAGTGCCGTCTGCAGGGAGCCGTCCTCGCCGCTCGCGCCGTGCACCGCGATGTACGCGGCGTCGATCTTGTCGCCCCGCAGGCGGTCGAGCAGGGACTCGTCGGCGTCGTACAGCGCCGCATCGACCCCCGCCTCCGCGAGGGCGTACAGCGCCCGGCGACCCGAGCGCACCGACACCTCGCGCTCGTTCGACAAGCCTCCGGCGATGACAGCGACGCGCTCAAGATCGTTCACGGTGACCTCCTCCTCGCACGATCCTAGAGGCCCCGCGGCACCATCCGCCGGGCGCCTCACCTGGTCAGAGGCAGGCGTGCGTCTGTGGCACCGTCGCGACCGCCGGGCCCAGGTCGATGAGGAACGACGTCGACCGCTCGCGCGTGACCGCGGCCGGCACCGTCACCTCGACGGCCGGCTCGCGGCCGTAGGTGGTGAACGTCCACGGCGCCGCACCGTCGGCCTCCGCGGCGCCGGCCACTGCCACCCAGTCGACGGCCACGGTGCCGTCGTCGACGTTCACGCACGGGTCCGTCGTGGGTGGCAGCGGGTCGACGCCGCAGCGCAGCACGATCGGGGCGTCGCGCTCGCCCCACGCGACGGTGGCCTGGCTTCCGGTGGCGAGGCGGGCCATGCCGTCCAGCTGGCGGGGGAGGGCCAGGACGATCGACGCGCACGCGGGGTCGCCCGCGTGCGGCGCCACGGGCACGGCGAGCGGCGACGTGCAGCCGGACACCGCGCCGGCGAGGACGGTGCCGAGGAGGACGGTGCCGAGGAGGACGGTGACCGCGGTGCGTCGGGCGCCGCGGCGACGCGGGCGACGGGAGGGACGCGCGGGCCGGGCCACGCGGACCACGGTAACCCGGCCGGTACGGTGACCGTCGTGGAGACGATCGCCGACCTGGGCGAGGACGCGCTGCTCGCGCGCCTCTTCCCGCTGCTGCCGACGGGCGAGGCCACCCTCCTGGGCCCCGGGGACGACGCCGCGGTGCTCGCCGCGCCGGACGGTCGCGTGGTCGTCACCACAGACGTCCTCGTCGAGGGCCGGCACTTTCGCGTCGAGTGGGCGGGCGGGTACGACGTCGGTCGACGCGCGGCGACCGCGAACCTCGCCGACGTCGCGGCGATGGGCGCCCGGCCGACCGGCCTCGTCGTGGCGCTGGTCGTCCCGCCGACGACGCCGGTCACCTGGGTGACCGACCTCTCCCGCGGTTTCGCCGACACCTGCCCGGCCGGCTGCGGCGTCGTCGGCGGGGACTTGTCCGGCGGCGACTCGATCGTGGTCTCCATCACGGCACTCGGGGACCTCGAGGGTCGTCGGCCGGTGCTGCGGTCGGGTGCGCGCCCGGGTGACGTCGTCGCGCACGCGGGCGTCCAGGGCCGGTCGGCAGCGGGCTACGCCGTGCTGGCGGCGGGTGGCCGCCCGTCCTCGCCCACGGCGCCGGAGGGCTCGGCGGACGCCGTCACGGCCGCCGTCGCGGCGCACCTGCGCCCGGTCAGCCCGCTGGATGCCGGCCCGGCCGCCGCCGAGGCGGGCGCGACGGCGATGCTCGACGTCTCCGACGGCCTGCTGCGGGACGCCGGCCGGCTCGCGCGGGCGAGCGGCGTCGTCGTGCACCTCGACGACCCGCTGACCACATTTCCCGAGGATGCGGCGGCGCTGGCCCCGGTCGCGGCCGCGCTGGGGGGCGACGTGGCGACCTGGCTGCTCACGGGGGGCGAGGACCACGGCCTACTCGCGACGTTCCCGCCGGGCGCGGCGCTGCCCGCCGCGTTCCGGCGGATCGGGTGTGTCGCCGGGCCGTCGGACGTGCCGGCCGGGGCCGTGCTCGTGGCGGGGGAGCCGTGGCGTGGCTCACCCGGATGGGACCACTTCCGGGCCTGAGCCGGGAGGCGTCAGCCGCGGCGGTAGCGCAGCTCGGTCAGGTGCTCGCCGCCCAGCTCCTCCAGCCGCTCGACGCCGTCGGGCTGGAAGCCGTGCCGGCGGTAGAAGCGGCCGGCACGCTCGTTGCCGCCGAGGGTCCAGAGCGTGACGGGCACACGATCGGGCACGGTGCCGAGCACGGTCCGCATCAGTTCGCGGGCGACGCCCCGGCCCCAGGCGGACGGCTCGAGGTAGATCGAGTAGATCTCCATGGTGGTGCGTTCGGCGTCCTCGTCGCGGCTCGGGCCCAGGTAGGCGAAGCCCAGGAGCTCACGACCCTCCTCGGCGACCCACACGGACGCGCCACGGGGGATCTCGGCGAGCTCCGCGCGCCACCACTCGGCGCGGCGGTCGGCGTCGAGGGCGGCCAGGTACTCGGCAGGGACGACGCCGGCATACGCCTCGCGCCAGGAGTCGACGTGCACGCGGGCGATCCGTGCGGCGTCGTCGACCGTGGCGCTGCGGATCAGAACCTCGAGCGTGTCCTCCACCATGACGGACACCCTGCCATCCGCCCGGCGCCGCGGCCAACCCTCCGGGAAGCACGAAGCGCCCGCGGGTCGAGACCCACGGGCGCTTCGGGAAAGAGTGTCAGGCGGCGCGCTGCACCTTGCCGGCCTTGAGGCACGACGTGCAGGCGTAGACCCGCTTCGGCGACCCGGCGACGACGGCGCGCACCCGCTGGATGTTCGGGTTCCAGCGGCGCTTGGTACGCCGGTGGGAGTGCGAGATGTTGTTCCCGAAGCCGGGACCCTTGCCGCAGATCTCGCAGTTGGCAGCCACGTGTCTCTCCTCAGTCGTGCACGCCCCGCCGACTCGCGGGCGAAAGGTTCATGGGTGCGGGGGACGGTCCGGCGCTGGGGCCGGGCTCCCGCGGTGCTCCGGCAGGACCGGACAACCTCGATAGGGTAGCCGATCGCGGGTGGTGCGCTCAAACGCGGCCCGTGGCCGCGCCCGGGTGCGCGGCTGAACCAGCCGCCACGGGCCGACAGGGCCCACCATGGTGGCGACGACGAACGGAGGCGGTGTGGTCCAGGCGGCGGTGGAGGCGCTCGACGCGACCGTGCTGCGCGCGTGGGCCGACCGGGCCGTGCGGTCCCTGGACGCGCACCGCGCCGAGCTGGACGAGCTGAACGTGTTCCCGGTGGCCGACTCCGACACGGGCACCAACCTCTACCTCACCCTCCGCGAGGGCCTGGACGCGCTCGCCCGGGACGGTGCGCGTGAGGACGAGGCGGCCCGCGACTTCGCGCGCGGTGCGTTGGTGGGTGCCCGGGGGAACTCCGGCGTCATCGTCAGCCAGTACCTGGGTGCGCTGTTGCGCGGGCTGCCGGGCGGCGCCGTGCACGGGCCCGAGCTGGCCCAGGCCCTCTGCACCGCGACGGACGCGGCCTACCTCGCCGTCGCGCACCCTGTCGAGGGCACCGTGCTCAGCGTGGCCCGCTCCGTCGGTGAGGGCGCCGCTGCGGCGGCCGAGCGCGGGCTCGCCCCGGCGGGTGTCCTGGAGGCGGCGGTCGACGCCGGTTACCAGGCGCTCAGCCGGACGGCGACGCAGTTGGACGCCCTCCGGGAGGCGGGCGTGCTCGACGCCGGGGCCTGGGGGCTGCTGCTCGTCCTCGACGCGCTGGCGGAGGTGCTCCACGGCGACGACCGCGCGCGGGCGGAGCGCCCCGTGCCGGCGATGCCCGAGCGGCACTCCTGCGTGGCCGACGGTCTCGCGGGCGGGGAGTTCGAGGTGATGTACGTCGTCGTCGAAAGGACTGCCGGCGACTCCGGCGACGTCGGCGTGGCGCTGCGCGAGGCGCTGTCCGACGTCGGGGAGTCCGTGGCCGTCGTCGGTGGCGACGGGCTCTGGCAGGCGCACGTGCACACCGGCGTCCCGCTGGCGGCCGTGGCGGCCGCGGACGCGGTGGGCGGTCGCGCCACGCAGGTCCGGGTGCGCCACCTCGCCAGCCAGTCGGGCGTCCACGGGGTGCACCGGCCTGCGCTGGGCCTCGTGGCGGTGACCGGGTCCCCGGCGCTCACCGCCGATCTCGCGCGCGCCGGCGCCGTCGTGGTGCTGGTCGCGGCCGGCGAGATCGCCGGGCCCGAGGTGGAGCGTGCGGTCGACGACACGGGGGCCGGGCGGGTCCTCCTGCTCGCCGTCGACGGCCTGCTCCATGCCCCGGTGGCCAGGGACGTGCGCGCGGTGGACGGTCTCAGCGAGGCGCAGGTGGTCGCCGGTGCGGCGACCCTGGCGAGCCTCGACCCGACCCTGGGCGACGTCCGGCTCGCCGAGGACGTCCTGGCGGCCGTCGCGGCCGTCCGCACCGCAGAGGTGCCCGACGGCGCGGCCCCGGACGCGGCGTCGGCGCTCGCCCGGGAGCTGCTCGCCCAACCGTGCGGGCTGCTCACGGTGCTGACCGCCGCCGCGACGCCGGGGCCCGTCGTCGACGCACTGCTCGCGGTGGCGGCGGAGCGGGGCGTGGAGGCGATCGTGCTCCCGACGGGTGCGGCCGGCGCCCAGGTGGTCCTGGGGGCCGAGTGACGGGCGTGGACGTCGGCTCGTCGGCCGAGCTGTTCGAGCGGCCCGTCGGTCGGCTCGTCGGGGCCAAGACGGCCACCGCGCTCGAGGCGCTCGGCGTGCGCACGATGGGCGACCTCCTGCGGTACTACCCCCGCCGGTACTCGGATCCGGGCACCATGACCGACATCGGCGCGCTCCGCCGCGGCGAGCATGTGACCGTGTCCGCGCGCGTCAAGCAGTGCACGGTCCGCACCATGCGCAGCCGGGGCGGCGCGGTGCTCGAGGCCCTCGTGACCGACGGCGTCCGGACCCTGTCCCTCACCTTCTTCGCCAAGCACCAGGGGAGCCTGCGCCGCCACGAGGAGCGGCTGCGCCCGGGCCGCGTGGGGTTCTTCACCGGCACGGTCGGGCTCTACCACGGGCAGGCGCAGCTGGTGCACCCGGACTACACGCTCGTCGGGATCGACGCCGACGACGAGGACGCCGCCGCTGCCGACGCCGGCCGCCCGACGCCCATCTACCCGGCCAGCTCGGCGATCCCCAGCTGGCGCATCGGCACGGCGGTCCGGACGGTCCTCGACCCGTTGCGGCCCGAGGAGGTGCCGGACCCGCTGCCGGCGGACGTGCGCGAGCGGCGCGAGCTCGCTGGACCTGTACACGGCGCTCCGGCTCGTGCACCGGCCGCAGACGACGGCGGACTGGCGCCGGGCGCAGGAGCGGCTCCGGTACGAGGAGGCGTTCGTCCTGCAGGCAGCGCTGGCGCGCCGGCGCCTCGAGCTCGCCGAGCAGGACGCCGTCGCGCGCCGGGGGCGTTCGGACGGACTGTTGGGCGCCTTCGACGAGCGACTCCCGTTCCAGCTCACCGAGGGGCAGCTCGGCGTCGGCGCGGAGATCGCCGCGGACCTGGCGCGGCCCCGACCGATGCAGCGGCTGCTGCAGGGTGAGGTCGGCTCGGGCAAGACGGTCGTCGCCCTGCGGGCGATGCTCCAGGTGGTCGACTCCGGCGGCCAGGCCGCGCTGCTCGCGCCGACCGAGGTGCTCGCGGCGCAGCACGTGCGGACCCTGCGCGCGCTGCTCGGGCCCCTCGCGGAGGAGGGCATGCTCGGGGGCGCCGACGTCGCCACGCGGGTGGTGCTCGTGACGGGCTCGCAGACGGCGTCGGCCCGCAAGGCAGCACTGCTGGACGCCGCGTCCGGGCGGGCCGGGATCGTCGTCGGGACGCATGCGCTGCTGGGCGACCAGGTGCAGTTCGCCGACCTGGGCCTGGTGGTCGTGGACGAGCAGCACCGGTTCGGCGTCGAGCAGCGCGACGAGCTGCGCACGCGGGGCGGCACGCCACCGCACCTCCTGGTCATGACGGCGACCCCGATCCCGCGGACGGTCGCGATGACGGTGTTCGGCGACCTCGAGGTCTCGATGCTGACGGAGGTGCCGGCCGGTCGTGCGGGCGTCACGACGCACGTCGTGCCGGCGGGCAACGAGCGCTGGCTTGAGCGCACCTGGCGCCGCGTCCGGGAGGAGGTCGACGCGGGGCACCGCGCGTACGTGGTGTGCCCCCGGATCGACCCCGGGGACGCCGAGGCGGCAGCCGGCGACGACGTCGACCTCGTCGAGGCGGACGACCCTGACCTGGCCGAGGCCGAGCGCCGACGGCCGCTGCGGGCGGTCCTCGAAGTGGCCGACGAGCTCGCGCGCACGCCGGCGCTGGCGGGCGTGCGCGTCGGCGTCCTGCATGGTCGCATGGCCGGCGCGGACAAGGACGACGCGATGGCCCGGTTCGCCGCGGGCGATCTCCAGGTGCTCGTCTCGACGACGGTCGTCGAGGTCGGCGTCGACGTGTCCGAGGCGACTGTGATGGTGGTGCTCGATGCGGACCGCTTCGGGCTGTCCCAGCTGCACCAGCTGCGCGGCCGGGTGGGTCGCGGCGCGGCGCCCGGGCTCTGCCTGCTCGTGTCCGGTGCTCCCGCCGGGACCGACGCCGCCACGCGCGTCGAGACGCTCGCGCGCACGATCGACGGGCTGGAGATCGCCCAGGTGGACCTCGAGCTCCGACGTGAGGGCGACGTCCTCGGCGCCTCGCAGTCGGGGGCGGGCAGCTCGCTGCGGATGCTGCGGGTGGTGCGCGACGTCGACGTCATCGTCGCGGCGCGCGACGACTCGATGGCGGTGGTGCAGGCCGACCCGGGGCTCGCCGGGCACCCGGCGCTGCGCGCCGCGATCGAGGCGTGGGTCGACCGAGGACGCGAGGAGTTCCTCGAGCGGGCCTGACCCCGGCGGTCCCGGAGCGCTCCCAGGCGATCGCCGTACGCTGGCGCCGTGGCAGCAGCTCCCGCGGCGATCCGCGCGAAGGACCTCCTCGTCGGCTACGGTGCGGGGCCGGTCTGTGCACCCGTGTCGTTCACCCTCCCGCGTGGCAAGGCCCTGGCGCTCGTCGGGGCCAACGGCTCCGGCAAGTCCACCGTGCTCCGCACGGTGCTCGGGCTCCTCGACCCCGTGGAGGGTGAGCTCCGCGTCTTCGGCGAACCCGTGGACGAGCGTGCTGCGGAGTTCCGGCGCAACGTGGCGAGCGTGCTGGACGACGACGCGTGGTTCCCGGCGCTGACCGTCGCCGAGCACCTCGACCTCACCGCGCGGGGCCACGGCGTCACCGACGCGGACTCCCTGGTCGACGAGCTGCTCGAGGAGTTCGGCCTCGACGAGCACGCGACGGCGATGCCCGTCGCGCTCTCCTCGGGGCAGCGCCGCCGGCTCCTGCTCGCATCCGCATTCGCCCGGCCGCGCGCGATGCTCGTGCTCGATGAGCCGGAGCAGCGTCTGGACACGGCCATGCGCGAGGCCCTCGCCGAGCGCCTCGTCGCCGAGAAGGAGTCGGGCGGCACCGTGCTCCTCGCCTCGCACGACCCGGACCTGGTCCTGGCGGTCGCGGACCGCGCCGTCGTCGTCGGCGAGGACGCATGCACGGTCGTCTCGGCCGCGGCCGCGGCGCGCGTCATCGGGCGGACGCAGCAGTGAGCGACGTGCTCGTCGGCCCCGAGGCGGGCGCCGTCCCCACCGCGCGCGCGGTCCGTCGCTGGACCACGGCCGCCGCCAACGCCCACGGCGGCGCGAGTCTGGGCGACCTGTTCGGGGACCTGTACTACGCCCTCATCACGTCGGCCATCGGCTTCGGCATGGCCCTCGGCGTGGCCGGGAACCTCCGCAACGGCCTGCCTGACGCGTCGGCCGGGAACGGCAGCGGGCCGAACCTCGTGTCCGTGGTGTCATGGGCGCTGCTGGCCGGGCTCGGCGCGGTGCTCTCCCTGGCCGGGCGGCTGGGTCCGGTCGGCGTCGGGGGAGCGGAGGCCACCTGGCTGCTCGGCATGCCCGTCGGGCGCCGCGGCCTCTTGCGCCCCCTGGCCCGCCGGTTGCCCGCACTCGCCGCCCTCGCGGCGGCGGTCGTGGTCGGGGTGCTCGACGCCGGCCTGCTCGCCGACCGCGATGCGGGTCACGTGGCCCGGGCCGGCCTCGGCGCGGGCCTGGCCTGCGCCGGCATCGTGCTTGCCGCCGGGGTCGCGCAGACGCTCCAGGCGCCGCGCCGGGCCGTGGCGCTCGCTGGTGATGTCGTCATCACGGCCGCGCCCGTGCTCGCGCTCGTCGCAGCGCTCCTGGACTGGGGTGCGCCGCCCTTCCTTCAGGTGAGCGCGGCGGTGGCGGGGATCGGTGCGGTGGTCGTGGTGGGGCTCGCCGTGGTTCTCGACACGCGGCTCGCGGCGGTCCCTGCGCGGAGCCTGCGGGAGAGCGGGTCGGTGACGAGCCAGGCGGCCGGCGCGCTCGTGTCGCTCGACTCGCGGGAGCTCGGCCGGGTGCTGACGGACAGCGCCGTGCCGATGCGCCGCCGCCGGTGGCACCGCCTGCGCATCGCGCGCGGCCCGGTGTCCGCCCTGCTCATGGGCGACCTGATGGTCCTGCTGCGATCGCCGCGGCACCTCGTCCAGCTGGTGGTCGCAGTGCTGCCGGTCGTGCTCGTCGCCGGCATCCCGCAGCTTGCGGGGCCGCTGGGCTTCATCGTGGCGCTGCTCGTGTGCGGCTACGTCGCGGCGAGCGCGACGGCGGAGGGCTCGCGGCGCGCGGAGATGACGCCCGCCCTCGACCGTCTGCTCCCGCTCGACGCGAAGGTGGCACGGCGCCTGCGGCAGGTCGTGCCCGCCGGAGCGATGCTCCTCTGGTGCTTGGCCGCCTTCGCCGCGATCGGCAGCTGGGCCGGCGACCTCGGGTCCTGGCTGCTGCTCGGCGTCGCGACGACGCCCGTGTGGTCCGCGGCAGCCGTCCGGGCCGCGTACCGCCCCGCGCCGAACTGGGCGGGCCCCCTCGTCTCCACGCCGGCCGGGGCCCTGCCGGGCGGAGTGGCGACCGTGCTCTCCCGCGGTCCGGACGTCGTCGTCCTCGGCCTGGTCCCGACCGTCGTCGCGATCGTCCTCAGCCACGTCACCATGCCCGTGGTGGCCTTCCAGCTCGCCTTCGGGGCGATCTGCTTCCTCGTGGCGTCGAGCACGGACACGCGGTCGTTCATGGAGCGCATGGCCGACGCGTCGACACCACCGGGCGGGGCGCGGTGACGAGGATCGTCGCAGGCCGGGCGGGCGGGCGGAGCCTCGCCGTGCCGGGGGCCGGCACCCGGCCGACGAGCGACCGCGTCCGTGAGGCGTTGTTCTCGCGCCTCGAGCACGCGGACCTCCTGGCCGACGCCGTCGTCTGGGACCTGTACGCGGGTTCCGGGGCGCTCGGGCTCGAGGCGGCGAGCCGTGGCGCCCGCGAGGTCGTGCTGGTCGAGGCGGCGAAGCAGGCGGCGCTGGTGTGCCGCCGGAACGTCGCGACCCTCGGCCTGGCGGGCGTGCGCGTCATGGCCCAGCGCGTGGCGGCCTTCCTCCAGCAGGCGGCCGGGCCGGTGGACCTCGTCTTCCTGGACCCGCCCTACGACCTGGGTGAGGGCGAGCTGGCCGAGGCGCTCGGCGCCCTGGCCGCGCATGTCGCGCCGGGCGGTGTCGTGGTGGTCGAGCGCTCCGTGCGCAGCCCGGAGCCGACGTGGCCCGCGGGCCTCGCGGCGGTCGCCGAGCGGCGGTACGGGGAGACGGTCCTGTGGTTCGCGGAGCCGCCCGCGGGCGCTGTCGGGGACGCCCCTCGTGACCCGGCCTAGAGTGGCCGCGTGAGCATCGCCGTCGTGCCGGGATCGTTCGACCCGGTCACTCTGGGCCACGTGGACGTGATCCGCCGCGCGGCCGCGCTCTTCGACGAGGTCGTCGTCGGCGTCGCCGTCAACGCCGGCAAGTCGCCGCTCCTGGCGGCCGACGAGCGCGTGCGGCTCCTGGAGGACGCGGTCCGTGGCATGCCGGGCGTGCGGGTTGCGGGCGTGCCGGGCCTGCTCGTGGACTTCTGCCGATCGGTGGGCGCGACCGCTGTGGTCAAGGGCCTGCGCTCGGGTGGGGACTACGACGCCGAGCTGCCGATGGCGTGGATGAACGCTCACCTCGGCGTGGAGACGTTGTTCCTCCCCGCGACCCCGGAGGTCGCCCACATCGCGTCGTCGCTGGTCAAGGACGTGGCGCGGCACGGCGGCCCGATCGACGGCCTCGTGCCCGACGGCGTCGGCGAGGCCGTGCGTGCGGCTCTCGGGGGCGCGTCGTGACCGACGCCGTCGCGGCTGTGGTCGACGCCCTGGAACAGGCGCTGGAGCAGGCGAGGGCGATGCCCATGTCGGCGTCGGTCCTCGTGAACCGCGCCGAGGTGCTGGAGCTGGTGCACCGGCTCCGTGCGACGCTGCCGACGCAGCTCGCGGACGCGGACGAGGTGCTGGCGGGAGCGGACGAGGTGCTCGGCGCCGCCCGAGCGGAGGCCGCACACATCCTGGACGTGGCCCGACGGCGAGCGGCGGAGCTCGTGGCCGAGGACGAGACGGTGGTGGCGGCCCAGGCGCACGCCGCGCAGCTGCTCGCCGAGGCCGAGGCGGCGGCCGAGCAGGTGCGCCGCGACGCGGACGACTGGTGCGACCGGCGCCTGGCGGACTTCGAGATCGATCTGGGCCGACTGGTCGCGCAGGTGCAGGCCGGCCGGGCGAAGCTTGCCGGGCGGCTCGGGGACTCCACGGACTGACCCACGCACGCGTTTGGGCGGTCGGCTCGCCTGCCGTACGATGGGGCGCTGGTCGTGCCGCTCATGGCGCGGACCGAGACCCCTCGTCACCGGACTATTGCTGTGGAGCGCCCGATCGCCCTGGACCCCCGTTCGCCGTACGTGCTCGATACTCGCGAGCTCGGCCGCCGCCCGGGGACCATGCGCACGGAGTTCCGGACCGTCCCGGCGCCGGAGGCTCTCGGTACCGTCGTGATCGGCATCCCCGCCGGGAGCGACCTCAAGCTGGATCTCCGGCTCGAGGCGGTCATGGAGGGGATCCTGGTCTCCGGCTCCGTCCGGGGTCGGGCCGTCGGGGAGTGCGTGCGCTGCCTGGAAGAGGTCGTCGAGGAGATCGACGTCCCGATCCAGGACCTGTACGCCTATCCCGAGCGGGCCCGCGCCGCGGTGGAGGAGGGGGCCGACGACGAGGACGAGCGCGAGCTTGAGGGCGATCTGCTCGACCTCGAACCCGCGATCCGGGACACGGTGGTGCCAGCGCTGCCGTTCCGACCGGTCTGTTCCGACGACTGCCCTGGTCTGTGCCCCGAGTGTGGGGCACGCCTGGCGGAGGCCGGTCCCGACCACACGCATGAGACCCTCGATCCCCGGTGGGCTGAACTCGGCCGGGCGTTCGACGACAGAAAAGAGAGCTGACCGTGGCTGTTCCCAAGCGCAAGATGTCGCGCAGCAACACCCGGGCCCGTCGGTCGCAGTGGAAGGCCACCGCGGCGACCCTCGACTCGTGCCCGCGCTGCAAGGCACCGAAGCTTCCGCACGCCGCGTGCCCGGCCTGCGGCGCCTACAACGGGCGTCAGTACAGCGAGGCGCTCCGGTCGGAGCACGAAGTCCGCTGAACGCGGCTTTGCCGGTCCGTTGACGCAGGCCTCCGCCGAGCAGCTCGTCGAACAGCTCGGGGTCCAGGTGGATCCCGAGCTGCTCGTGCTTGCCCTCACGCACCGATCGTTCGCCCATGAGGCGGGCGGGATCCCGACGAACGAGCGCCTGGAGTTCCTCGGCGACACGGTCCTGGGGCTCGTGGTCACCGAGGCGCTCTACCGACGCCACCCCGACCTGCCCGAGGGCGAGCTCGCGAAGATGCGCGCCGCCACCGTCTCCCAGCGCTCGCTCGCTGCGATCGCGCGCACCCTCGAGCTGGGTGGCTACCTGCTCCTGGGAAAGGGTGAGCTGGCCACGGGCGGCCGGGACAAGGACTCGATCCTCGCGGACACGCTCGAGGCGCTCTTCGGCGTCGTGTACCTCACCCACGGCCTCGAGTCGGCGCGGATCCTCGTCGAGCGGCTCGTCGACCCCACGCTCGAGGTGGCTGCCGACCTCGGCGCGGGCCTCGACTGGAAGACGTCGGTGCAGGAGCTCGCCGCCCGGCTGGGCAAGGGCGCTCCGGAGTACGCGTGCGACAGCGAGGGCCCGGACCATGCCCGGGTCTTCAGTGCCCGGATCTGCCTCGACGGTGAGGTGTGGGGGACGGGTACGGGGTCGGCGAAGAAGGTGGCCGAGCAGGAGGCCGCCGCAGCCGCCTATGCCGCGCTGAGCGGTCTGCCGCAGGACGCCGGCCCGCGCGTCGAGGTGTAGATGCCCGAGCTGCCCGAGGTCGAGACGGTCCGGGCGGGTCTGGCGGAGCACGTGCTCGGCCTGCGCGTGACCAGCGTGGACGTGCTGCGCCCGTCGGCGGTGCGCCGGCAGGAGGGCGGCGCCGCGGAGTTCGCGGCCCTGCTGGGCGACCGCACGCTGGCCGCAGCCGTGCGCCGCGGGAAGTTCTGCTGGCTGCTCCTGGACGAGCCGGGCGCGGGCGCCGACGAGGCGCTCATGATGCATCTCGGCATGAGCGGGCAGATGCTGGTGCTGCCGCCCGACGCCCCGCCGCACCGCCACCTCCGGGTCCGGCTGGGCCTCGACGGCTCGGGCGGCCCGTGCGTGCTCGATTTCGTCGACCAGCGGACGTTCGGCCACCTGGCCGTCTGTGGGATGCAGCCGACGCCCGACGGCGCGCCCGGTGGTCTGGGCAGCTCGCTCGCCGCCGTCCCGGACCCGGTCGGCCACATCGCCCGGGACCTGCTCGACCCCCACCTGGACCGGACGGCACTGGTGGCTGCGATCCGGCGTCGGCGGACGGGAATCAAGCGCGCCCTGCTGGACCAGGGTCTCGTCTCCGGCGTCGGGAACATCTACGCCGACGAGGCGCTGTGGCGCGCCAAGGTGCACTACGCGACTCTCACGCTGGGGATGCGGCGGGTGCCGCAGGTGCTCGATGCGGCGGCGGAGGTGATGCGGGCGGCCCTCGACGTCGGCGGCACGAGCTTCGACGCCCTGTACGTGAACGTCAACGGCGCGAGCGGGTACTTCGACCGCTCACTGGCCGTGTACGGCCAGACGGGGCGCCCGTGCCCGCGGTGCGGGACACCGATCGTGCGGGAGGCGTTCATGAACCGGTCCTCGCACCGGTGCCCGCAGTGTCAACCGGTACCTCGCCCGGGGCGCCTGTCGTCCTGACGGCCGGTCGTTGCCTAGGATGCGGGACGTGGCAGCCAACGTCCCGCAGACCGGGTCCGAGCGTGATATCGCCGTCATGATCGTTGACGACCATGAGGTGGTCCGTCGGGGGATCGCCGAGGTGGTCGATCGGTCCGAGGGAATGACGGTCGTGGCCGAGGCCGGGTCCGTGGCCGAGGGGGTGCGGCGCGCCACGCTCGTGCGACCCCAGGTCGTGCTCGTGGACCTGCAGCTCCCGGACGGGACCGGCATCGACGTGATGCTCGCGCTGCGCGACCAGCTGCCCGAGGCGAAGTCCGTCGTGCTGACCTCGTTCGACGACGACGACGCGTTGGCCGCCGCCCTCGACGCGGGTGCGTCCGCCTACCTGCTCAAGAGCGTGCGCGGCGCCGAGATCGCGGACGTCATCCGCTCGGTCGCGGCCGGTCGCACGCTCCTCGACGAGCGCACGGTGACGCGGCGTCGGGCCGATCATGACGACCCGACGGCTGACCTGACGCCGAGCGAGCGCAAGGTGCTCGATCTGATCGGCGAGGGTATGTCGAACCGCGAGATCGCCGAGCGTCTGGGCGTCGCCGAGAAGACCGTGAAGAACCACATCACGTCGCTGCTGAGCAAGATGGGCCTCCAGCGGCGCACCCAGGTGGCGGCATGGGTGGCGGGGCGCAAGCACTCCGCCTGGCGCAGCGAGCCCACGGACTGAGGGCGGCTAGGGTCGCGAAGCGGCCGCCCGAGGGAACGCGGGCGAGCCATGAGCCCGGTGCCCACGGACTGAGGGCGGCTAGGGTCGCGAAGCGGCCGCCCGAGGGAACGCACCGCAGCCTGCGCGCATCCGCGCACCATGCGAGCACATGATGCGCGCAGCGCGGGTGTATGTGCGCGGGGACGGTCGGGTCGGCGATGTGCCCCGCGGTTCCCAGCTCAGGCCGCCCAGCCCCAGAGCGGTGCGCCGACGTCGTCGGTGATCGTGACGCGAGGCACATCGGTCAGGTCCAGGTCGACGAGGAGCGAGGCCCCGCCGTCGGCCGCCGTGCACCGGTAGACGTACCGGGTGTTGGTGAGCGTGACGGCGGCCGTGGTGGCGGTCGTGAGCCACGGGTGCCGGCGCCGCAGCCCGATCAGGTCCTGGTGCGCGCGGAACGTGGCGGCCCCCCAGGGGGCCAGGTCGGTCGGTGAGGAGGGGAAGGCGGGCCGGACGGCGTCGTCGCCGCCCAGGCGCTCCTCCTTCACCCCGGTGAAGCCCTGCTCGTCGCCGGCGTAGATTCCCGGGATCCCACCGACGGTCATGAGGATCGCGAGCGCGACGACCGCGCCGTCCGGCCCGACCGTGCTGGCGATCCGGGTGACGTCATGGTTACCGACGAACGTCGTCGGGAGGAACTGCTCGAGGAACTCGGCGTGCCGCACGAGAGCCCAGTCCAGCTCGAAGAAGTTGCGGTCCCGGATGCTCGACCAGATCGCCTTCCAGAGCTCGTACTGGGTGACGGAGTCGAGGCCGGAGCGCGCCGCGTAGTCGGCGTAGTCGCCGTGGATGACCTCGCCGAGGAACCAGGCGTCCGGGTGCTGCTCGCGCACGCGGGGGAGCGTCGCGGCCCAGAAGGTGGGCTCGACGGCGTAGGCGGCATCGAGCCGCCAGGCGTCCGCACCGCGGTCCAGCCAGTGGCTCATGACGTCGGTGACGAGGTCGGCGACCCCGGGGTCGGCGTGGTTGAGGGCGACGAGCGAGCCGTGGCCCTCGAAGTCCCGCGGGCGGGGGTGCGCGGGGTCGCTGCGGTCGATGGCGAACCAGTCGGCCGCCGGGCCGCGGAACCCGTCGTCGGCGGCCTGCCGGAAGCGCGGGTGCCGGTCGCCGACGTGGTTGAAGACGCCGTCGAGGGCCACCCGCAGGCCGCGCTCGTGGCACGCTGAGACGAGGGCGTCGAAGTCGGCGTCCGTGCCCAGGCGCGGGTCGATGCGGTAGTGGTCGAGGGTGTCGTAGCCGTGCGTCCAGGAGTCGAACACCGGGCCGAGCAGAAGTCCGTTGGCGCCGAGCTCGACCGCGTGGTCGAGCCAGGGGAGGAGGCGGCGCAGCCGTGGCTCGCCGGCGGGGCGCCAGTCCTGACCGTCCGGGACCTCGGCGTCGGGTCGGATGGGTGCGCCGCAGAACCCGAGCGGGTAGACGTGCCACCAGATGCAGCTCTCGGCCCAGACCGGCACGGCGTCCTCCTAGTGAGCGGGCTTCAGTAACGCTAGTGAGCGTAGGTCACTAACGGTACGATGGGCAACATGGCTCGCACCGACCGGAACCCGCGGCGCCGCCTCGAGCCGGAGGAGCGCCGTGCGGCCATCCTCGCCGCCGCGGCGGACGTGTTCGCGCGCGGTCCGTACGACGAGGTCGGCATGGCCGCCGTCGCGGCGGGAGCGGGGGCGTCCGAGGCGCTGGTCTACCGGTACTTCGCCGGCAAGGCAGAGCTCTACGCGGCGGTGCTGACGCAGGCGGCGGACGCGTACCGCGCCCGGCAGGACGCGGCCGTCGCGGCCCTGCCCGACGGCGTCCCGCTGCGTGACCGGGTCCAGGCCCTGACGCTCGCCACGCTGGACGAGGTGGCGGCGAGCCCCGCTGGGTGGGCGTCGGCCGTCCGGCGTCCGGCGGGGGAGCCGGACACGGCCGAAGAGGTGCGCCGGACGCTCCGCGCGGCCGAGGTGGCGACGCTGCGCGCCATCCTGCTGCCCCGGACTGCGGAGCGGCACGACTACGCCCTCACGGCGTGGTTCGGCTTCCTCGACGCCGCCTGCGCGCGCTGGGCTGCGCGTGGCTGTCCGGAGGTCGAGCGATGGTCGCTCGTCGACGCGGCCCTGGGCGCCCTCCAGGGCGCGCTCGGCGACTGGGCTGCCTGACACCGGGCCGCCACACTGGGCTGCCTGACACCGGCCGCCACACCGGGCCGCCGCCAGGCGCCGTCGGCCGCGGTCAGGCGCGACGGATGCCCTTGAGCGGCGCGGACCAGACCAGGAGCGTTCCGCGCCCCTCGCTGGTCGCACCGAGCGTGAACGTGCCGCCATGCCGGCGGGCCCGGGCGGCGAGGTTGTCGGTGCCCGACTTGCGGTCGCGCTCGGGAGGCAGTCCCGCGCCGTCGTCCTCGACCTCGATGACCACGCGTCCGTCCGTGCTCTCGCCGGCAACCTCGACCCGCACGGCGACACCGGTCGCCTGCGCGTGGCGCGCCGCGTTGGCGAGGCCTTCGCGCACGACCGCCACGACGTCGTCGGACATGTCCTCGCCCACGCGGTCGTCGAGCGCGCCCGCGTCGCCCTCGAGGGCGTCCTCGGAGTCGAGGACACGGCCGTCCACCGTGATGACCAGGGACGGCGCGAAGCCCAGACCCGTGCGGGCGAGCGAGGACTCGCGGCGCAGCCGCTCGGCGAGCGGTGCGGCCGCGTCGGGGTCGCGCAGGGCGTGCACGATGGATCGGATCTGCCGGACCGTGGAGTCCACGTTGTCGAGCGCGTCCTCGACGATGCCCGTCAGCTCGGACGGGTCGACGCCGCGGGCCGCGCGGCGGCGCACCGTCTCCAGCTGCATGCCGGTGGCGAAGAGCTGCTGGATCGCGAGGTCGTGCAGGTCGCGTGCGATGCGCTCGCGCTCGTCGAGGAGCGCCGCGACGTCCTGCGCGTGCCGGGCTTCCGCGAGCACCAGGGCCAACGCCGCCTGCGCGGCGTAGGACTCGGCGGTGTCCAGGTCCGACCGGCCGAAGGGCGCCGAGCCCACGAGCCGCATCAGGACGAGCACGCCGACGCCGCGGCCGTCGGCCTGCATCGGCGCGTAGAGGGCGGGGCCGAAGCGCCGCATCGCATCCACCCGCATCGCGCGCGCCCGGTGCAGGGAGTCCACGACGAGGCCGTTGCCGTCACGCAGCACCGTCTGGGCGCGGCCGTCCGGGGGCATCACCGTGCCGATCAGCTCGTCGGCGCCGACGCCGTCCACGATCTCCATGACGAGCGAGTCGCCCATGCCGGGCAGCACCAGTGCCGCCGCGTCGGCGTTCGCGACCTCGCGCGAGGAGGCGGCGATCTCCGCGAGCACGTCCTCCTGCTCGGCGCCCGAGAGCAACATCGTGGTGATCTGCTGGCCGGCGCGGAGCCAGCGCTCGCGCCGCTCGGATGCCGCGTAGAGCTGCGCGTTCTGGATCGCCACGGCGGCGGCCGCTGCGAGGGTGAGGACGATGTCGTCGTCGTCGTCGGTGAAGCCACCCGGCTTCTCCGACAGGTAGAGGTACCCGAAGACGCGGTCCCGCACGCGCACCGCCGTGCCCAGGAACGGGCCCATCGGCGGGTGGTTCGGCGGGAAGCCCTTGAACGCCTCGTGCTGCGTGAGGTCCGCAAGCCGCAGCGTCCCGTGCGACGGGATGGTGCCGAGGACGCCGATCGCGTGCGGCGAGCGGCCGATGAGCCGTGCGAGGCGCTCGTCGACGCCCGTGTGGACGAACGTCGTCGACCGGCCGCGCGCGTCGAGGACGTTGATGGCCGCGAAGGCCGCCCCCGTGAGGTTGGCACTCGCCGTGACGAACCGCTGGAGGACCGTGGGTAGGTCGAGGTCCGAGGCCAGCCCGAGGGCCGCCTGGAGGAGCTCGGCGGCCGCGAACGAGCCGTCGTGGTGCCCCTCGTGACGCTCGCCGCCGGAGCCCTGGCCGCCGTCGGCAGCGCCGGACGTCGCGGTCCTCATGCGCCCTCCTCGTCGTTGGCGGGGTAGGCCCCTGAAGCGAGCAGTGCCTCGTGGCGCCCTCTCGCTCGAACGGTACCGGTGCCGTCCAGCACCACGACCTCGTCGGCGGCGGCGAGGCCGTCGAGCCGGTGCGTGACGACGACGACGCCGCGGCCCGACGTCAGGGATCCGTCCAGGAGGCCGCGGAGCAGGTCAGCCGCGCCGGCGTCGATGTGCTCGGTCGGCTCGTCCAGCAGGAGCACGTCCCCCGGGCCGAGCAGCGCCCGCGCGAGCAGCAGGCGCCGCCGCTCACCGCCGGACAGCCGTGTCGCGTTCGCGCCCACGGGGGTGTCGAGGCCGCGCGGGAGCGCACCGACCCAGGCTCCGAGGCCTACACGGTCGAGGGCCTCCGCGGCTTCGGCGGGCGTGACGTCGCCGCGCGCGACACGCAGGTTCTCCAGGACCGTCGTGTCGAAGACGTGGGCGTCCTCGGCCGTCAGCGCGACG
This sequence comes from uncultured Actinomycetota bacterium, assembly GCA_963807045.1. GTDB lineage: Bacteria > Actinomycetota > Actinomycetes > Actinomycetales > Cellulomonadaceae > Actinotalea. The sequence goes on from CAWDZL010000002.1 coordinate 2,807,959, forward strand.
CGGCGCGCGGCGTCGGCGCGCGCGAGGGCGTGCGGCGCGCAGCCGCCCGCCGTGACCGCGCCGGCCACGGGCTCGAGGAGCCCGGCGAGCGTGAGGAGGAGTGTTGTCTTCCCGACGCCGCTCGGGCCGACGACGGCGACGCTCCTGCCGCGTCCCACGGCCAGGTCGAGTCCCGTCAGGACGGGCTCGCGGCCGGGCCAGCCGCACGTCACGTCGGCCGCGACGAGCGTTCCCGCGACCGGGCCCGCCGCGTCGGGTGCCGGTGCGGCGTCCGCGCCCGGGAGCGGGGGCGCAGCCATCAGGGCGAGGACACGTCGTGCGGCATGCCGTGAGCGCAGCAAGGTCACCGCGGCCATCGGCAGGAGCGAGACCGCCTCGAACGCCGCGAGGGGCGTAAGGACGACGACGGCGAGCTCCACGGGCGCCAGTGCCCCGGACGTCGCCGCGGGGATGCCGAGGACGAGCGCGGCCAGCACCGCGAGCCCGGTGGCGAGCGGCTGCACGGCTGCGGCGCCGGCGGCGGGCCGGGCCGCGTCGTCGGTCGCCGCGGCCAGCCGGCCGTCGGCTTCGCGCACGGCGGCCAGCGCCGGCGCGAGGCGACCCGTGACGACGAGCTCCGGCGCGGCGTCCAGGACGGTGAGGGCGGCCGCGGACAGGTCGGCCCGGGCGTCGGCGGACCGTTCCTCGGCCGCACGTGCAGAGCGGGCCGCCCACCACGGGCCGCCAACGCCCGCGAGGGTGAGGCACACAGCGAGGGCCACGCCCGCGGACGGCAGGAACACGCCCACGAGCACCGCCGACCCGACACTGACGACCGCGGCCACGCCCATCGGCAGCAGGCCGCGCACGACGACGTCGCCGACCGCGTCGACATCGGCCCCTACGCGCGCGAGCAGGTCGCCCCTGCGCAGCGCGAGCACCGCGGCCGGGTCGGCGTCGGCGAGCCGCGCGTAGAGGCGCTCCCGGAGCGTCGCCATCCCACGCAACGCGACATCGTGCGAGGCCAGGCGCTCGAGGTAGCGCAGGACGCCGCGCGAGATGCCGAGCGCCCGGACGGCGACGGTCGCCACCGTCAGGTACATCACCGGCGGCATCTGCGACGCCCGCGCGATCAGCCAGGCGGACACGGCTGAGAGCGCGACGGCGCTGCCCAGGCCGAGCGAGCCCGCCAGCACGGCGACGACGACGCGCCCGCGCGGCACCTCGAGGAGCCGCACCGCCCGCCACAGGTCGCTCATCGCCGCGCCTCCGCCCGGTCGTCGATGTCGAGCGACGAGCTGACGACCGTCACGACGTCGTCGGCCACGGCGAGCAGCGCCGGGCGGTGCGCCACCAGCAGCACGGTCCGACCGGCGGCGCGCAGGCCCTCGACCACGTCCAGCACCTCGGCCTCGGCCGCCGCGTCGAGATGCGCCGTGGGCTCGTCCAGGACCACGAGGGGGCGCTCGTCGAGGAGCGCCCGGGTGAGCGCCAGCCGTTGGCGCTGGCCGACGCTCAGCCCCGATCCGCCCTGGCCGACCAGCGTGTCCCAGCCATGGGGGAGGCCGGCCACCACGCCGGCGAGACCGCTGAGCCGCGCCGCCCGCGCGAGGTCCGCGTCGTCCGCCGTCCCGGCCGGGTCGACGGCGGAGCGCAGTGGTCCAGGCTCCACGACGGGACGCTGCGGCACCCACGAGATCTGGCGCCACCAGTCCTCGGGTGCGACGTCCGCCAGCGCGATCGGAGCGCCGCCGTCGGGCAGCAGCTCCACCGTGCCGCGGTCGGGCTGCAGAAGCCCCAGCAGCACCGCGACGGCGGTGGACTTGCCCGCGCCGTTGGCCCCGGCCAGGGCGACCACGCGGCCGGGTGGCACGACCAGGTCCAGGCCGGCAGGTGCGAGCGTGGCCCGGTCGGGCGCGGCCACGTCGACGCCGGCGAGCCGGACGGTCGTGTGCCGCAGGTCCGGAGCGGGTGCCGTGCCGGGTTCGGGGATCGGCACCTCGAGCACCTCGAACGCGCGCTCGGCGGCCGCGACGCCGTCCGCGGAGGCGTGGAACTGAGCGCCCACCTGCCGCAGTGGCAGGTACACCTCGGGCGCGAGCACCAGCACGGCAAGGCCGGTGCGCAGATCGAGCGCACCGTCGACGAGCCGCAGCCCGATCCCTACGGCGACGAGGGCCACCGACAGTGTCGTGAGCAGCTCGAGCACCATGCCGGAGAGGAAGGCCACGCGCAGCGTGCCCATCGTCGCGCGCCGGTGGGCGTCCCCGAGGTCGCGCACGCGCGTCGCCGGGCCCCGGTGCCGGCCGAGCGCCTGAAGCGTCGGGAGTCCCGGCGAGGAGGTCCAGCACCTGGTGGCCGAGGCGCTGCATCGTCGACAGGCGGCGCTCCGCGAACGTCGCCGTCACGCGCCCGATGAGGACCATGAACAGCGGCACGAGGGGGAGGGTCACCGCGATGGTGACGGCGGCCACCCAGTCCAGGCCCCAGCACGACGGCGAGTGCGCCCGGCGTCACCGTGGCGGCGAGCAGCAGCTGGGGGAGGTAGCGGACGAAGTACGGGCTCCAGCGCGTCGAGCCCTCGCGTGACGAGCGTGCCGACGCCGGCGGTTCGCCGCGAGCCAGCGGGGCCCGAGGCGCGCGGCGTGCTCGAGGACCTGTCTCCCGCAGCTCCGCGACGGCCCGTGTGGCGGCCCGATGGGCGAAGCGCTCCTGCGCGGCGACGACCAGCACCCGCGCCGCGACGACGGCCGCGAGCAGCCCGACGGTGCCGGCGACGTCGGCCCAGGCCGACGTCCCGCTCACGACCGGCGCGAGGGCGTCGGCGAGCGAGCAGCGCCTGCGCGACGACGAGCCCCGCCGTCACCACGCCAAGGACGGCCGTGGTGAGCACGTAGCGGCGGGCGGCGCGGGCGACGCGCCGCAGGGAGCCGCGGGTCGAGCGGCTTCAGAACGGTCGAGCTGCCCGTGTGTGCCGGGATGTGCTCGATCGTGAGTCCGCTTGCGGAACACCCAGTAGGTCCACGCCTGGTAGGCGAGCACGACCGGGGTCAGGATCGCGGCCACCCACGTCATGATCGTCAGCGTGTAGTCGCTGGACGACGCGTTGTCCACGGTGAGGGAGTTCGCGGCGTCGTGTCGCGGGCATGACGTCGGGGTAGAGCGAGCCGAAGATCAGCACCACCGCGGCGACGATCGTGATCGCGGATGCCGCGAACGCGATGCCCTCGCGACGACCGCGGGTGGCCCACGACCACGGCCACCAGGGCGAGCGGCGGCGACGACGACCGCGGCCCACGTCCAGGCCACCGAGTAGGCGATCTGGGCCCAGAGCGCGAACGCGCCGGCGACGACGAGCGTGACGACGGAGAGGCGCGCGGCGAGGGCGCCGCGCCCGACGCCGGACGTCGCCGTCCGTCTTCAGCGCCAGGAAGACGGCGCCGTGGGTGAGGAAGAGCAGCGACCGTCGTCGCGCCGCCGAGCAGAGCGAACGGGTTGAGCAGCGTCGAAGAAGGTGCCCACGTACTGGAACCCGGCGTCGAGCGTCGACGCCGCGCACGATGTTGGCGAAGGCCACGCCCCAGAGGACGGCGGGGATCCACGAGCCGATGATGAGTGCGGCGTCGGCGGTGCGGCGCCACCGGTCGTCGTCGATCTTGCCGCGCTACTCGAAGGCGACGACGCGCACGATGAGCGCGAGCAGGATCAGCAGGAGCGGCAGGTAGAACCCTGAGAACAGGGTCGCGTACCACTCCGGGAACGCGGCGAAGGTCGCGCCGCCCGCGGTGAGCAGCCACACCTCGTTGCCGTCCCACACCGGCCCGATCGTGTTGATCAGGACGCGGCGCTCCTTGTCGTCCCGGCCGAGGACGGGCAGCAGCATCCCGACGCCGAAGTCGAAGCCCTCGAGGACGAGGTACCCCGTCCACAGGACGGCGATGAGGATGAACCAGACGGTCGACGAGCTCCATGGTCGGCCCTCTCAGTACGCGAAGGACAGGGGCTCGTCGCCGGTGGCGCCCTCGGCGGCGCGCGCCTCCGGGCTCGGGTCGACGCTCCGCCGCCGCGACGCCGTGCGCGGCGTAGCGCTGCATGAGGCGGAACCACAGGACGGCGAGAACGCCGTAGAGCGCGGTGAACGCGATCATCGACGTGAGCACCATGCCGGGGGAGACGGCGGTGGAGACGCCGCGGGCGGTGAGCATCCAGACCCCGTCGACGCCGCCCGGGTTCGGGTTGGGTGCGACCACCCACGGTTGGCGGCCCATCTCGGTGAAGATCCAGCCGAAGGACGAAGCGAGGAACGGCGTCGGGATCGCGAGGAGGCCGAGCAGGCCGAACCAGCGGTGCCCGACGACGCGGCCCTTGCGTGTGAACCACAGGGCGGCGAGCGCGAGTGCGGCGCTCCCGACGCCGAGCCCGATCATCAGGCGGAAGCGACCAGTAGGTGACGGCGAGGTTCGGGCGGTAGTCGACGCCCTCGCCGTAGTAGCGCTCGGCACGCGTCCTGCAGCTCGTTCACGCCGGGGAGGTAGGAGTCGAAGCTCGCCGCTCGCCAGGAACGAGGTGAGGCCGGGGACCTCGATGATCGTCGTGGTGCCGTCGCAGCTGTTGCGTCAGGTCGCCGATCGTCAGCACCGAGAAGGCGGCGCCGGTCTCGCCTTCGCAGAGCGCCTCGGCGGCGGCCATCTTCATCGGCTGCTGCTCGAACATCAGCTTGGCCTGCCAGTCGCCGGTGCCGCCGATCGCGATGCCGGAGATCAGCATGACGACGACGCCGAGGACCACGGCGGGGCGGTAGACGCGGGCGCCGTCCTCGTCGCCCTTGCGGACGAGTCGCACCATCCACCACGCCGCGATGCCTGCGACGAAGGTGCCGGCTGTGAGGAAGGCGGCGGAGATCGTGTGCGGGAACGCCGCGAGCAGGGTGACGTTGCTGAGCACTGCCCCGATGTCGGTCATCTCGCGCGCGACCCGTCTCGGGGTCGTACGTCGCGCCGACGGGGTGCTGCATCCACGAGTTGGCGGCGAGGATGAAGTAGGCAGAGAGGTTCGTCGCGACGGCGACGAGCCAGATGGTCGCGAGGTGGACCTTCTTGGGCAGCTTGTCCCAGCCGAAGATCCACAGCCCCAGGAACGTGGACTCGACGAAGAAGGCGGCCAGCGCCTCCATGGCGAGCGGGGCGCCGAAGACGTCGCCCACGAAGCGCGAGTACTCGCTCCAGTTCATCCCGAACTGGAACTCCTGCACGATGCCGGTCGCCACGCCGATCGCGAAGTTGATCAGCAGGAGCTTGCCGAAGAACTTCGTCAGGCGAAGCCAGCGCTCGTCGCCCGTGCGGTACCCAGAAGGTCTGCATCAGTGCGACGAGCGGGGCGAGGCCGATCGTCAGCGGGACGAAGATGAAGTGGTAGACCGTCGTGATGCCGAACTGCCACCGGGCGAGGTCGAGGGCATCCATGAGGCTCCTTGAGACGGCGGTCGGTGCTCGCGGGCGATGAGCCGGACGCGCACGCGCGGCTGATGGCACCGTAGGTCGAAAGGCCCGGGAAATCGTGGGACGAAAGTCCCGTTAGATGACGGCCTGTCACCTCGTTCGCAGTCTCCCGCGCAGGCATCCGCGACTCCCACCGGCGCAGGCCGCTCCTGCGACACGGCCGGGCAGGGTGGCGTCCGAACTGCGCGCCTGTGCGATACTGGCCGAGGTTGAGGGGGCCGCCACACCGGCACCTCTGCCACAGACGTTCCAGCCAGCCGTGGTCCGCGACCGCACCTGGCGCCGCCGTTGATTCTCCGGCTGGCGCGGGGCTCGCCCATCCGGCCGGCGACACCGACGACTTCCGTCGCAGCGCCCCACCAGGTGCGCGACGACCGAACCGCCCGAGGGCCGGCGTGTGGACGGGCCTCAGGCCTGGAGCACCTGTGACCGACCAGCACACGCCCGACGAGAACGCCGCCGCCGAGGCCAACGAGTCCACTCCCGCCGCTCAGATCGCCGAGGCACTGAGCGCGCTCGCCGAGACGGCACCCGCCCCGGCCCGGAGCCGCACCCGCCGCGCGAAGGCCGCGTCGGCCGCAGCACCGGTCGAGGTGGCGCTCCCCGATGCGGCACCCGCGACGGCCGCCGACCCGGTCGGTGAGCCCGCCCCCGCCAAGCCCAAGCGCACCCGTACCCGCAAGGCCGCCGTGCCCGCCGAGGCGCCGATCACCGACGAGCCCGCGCCGGCCGAGCCCGCGCAGGCCGAGGCCGCCGCGGTCGCCACGGAGGCCGCGCCCCGGACGCGCAAGCGTGCGACCTCGCGCGGCGGTCGCGGGACCAAGGCCGCTGCGGCGGTGGCGGCCGAGGCCGACGAGACCGCCGGCCCTGTCGAGACGACCGAGCCGGTCACGCCCACGGAGGCGCCCGAGGCGGCCGACGCGAGCACCAGCGTGCGCGTCGGTGGTGCGCCGCGCCTCGCCACCACCGCACTCCTGTTCCAGGCCCCGCAGCCCGCCGCACGGCCGCGTCGTCGCCGCGCCGAGGCGCCGGCTGGCCCGCCGCGGCACCCGGACGAGGTGGCCGAGGAGGCCGCCGTCGCCCCCGAGGCCGAGGGTGTGGAGCCGACCGAGGAGGCTCCTTGAGCCTGAGGTCGCCCTCCTGGACGCCGCCGAGGAGATCGAGGACGACGAGGAGTCGACCGAGGACGCAGGCGAGGGTGGCGACGCCGCCAGCCGCCGGCGGCGCCGGCGCGGGGGCCGCGGTCGCCGCGGTCGCTCCGGTGGCCACCGCGACGAGGCCGAGCACGACGACACCGCTGGGACCAGCGACGACGACGGCGCGGGTGCCGAGGCGGTCGAACCGGGCGAGGGCGTCGAGGAGCCCGGCACGGACGACGACGAGGGCGCCGTCGAGGGTGAGGGTGGCAGCTCCTCGAGCCGTCGCCGGCGCCGCCGGCGTCGTTCGGGTGGCAGCGGCAGCGGCGGCGACGAGCCGGCGGCGGAGGCCCGGCCTGCGCGCAGCCGCGCCCGCACCGACGAGGTGACGGCGCTCAAGGGCTCCACCCGACTCGAGGCGAAGCGCCAGCGCCGGCGGGAGGGGCGCGACGCCGGCCGTCGGCGCACCGTCATCACCGAGGCCGAGTTCCTGGCTCGTCGGGAGTCCGTCGAGCGCACGATGGTCCTGCGCGAGACCGACGGCCGCGTGCAGATCGGCGTGGTCGAGGACGGCGTCCTCGTCGAGCACTACGTCTCGCGGTCCGCCGCGAACTCCGGCGCGCCGATGGCGGGCAACGTCTACCTCGGCCGGGTGCAGAACGTCCTCCCGTCGATGGAGGCTGCGTTCGTCGACATCGGCAAGGGCCGCAACGCCGTGCTCTACGCCGGTGAGGTCAACTGGGACGCCGCCGGGATGGAGGGCCAGCCCCGCCGCATCGAGCAGGCCCTGCGCTCGGGCGACCCGGTGCTCGTCCAGGTCACCAAGGAGCCGGTCGGCCACAAGGGTGCGCGGCTGACGTCGCAGATCACCCTCGCAGGCCGGTACCTGGTCTACGTGCCCGGCGGCGGGATGACGGGCATCTCTCGCAAGCTGCCCGACACCGAGCGCGCCCGGCTGAAGAAGATCCTCAAGGAGATCGTCCCCGACGACGCGGGCGTCATCGTGCGCACCGCCGCCGAGGGTGCCTCCGACGACGAGCTGCGCCGCGACGTCCAGCGCCTGCAGGAGCAGTGGGCCGTCATCGAGAAGAAGTCGAAGACCGCCAGCGCCCCGGCGCTGCTGCAGGGCGAGCCCGACCTGGCCATCCGGGTGGTCCGAGACGTCTTCAACGACGACTTCAGCGCCCTCGTCGTGCAGGGCGAGGACGTGTGGCGGACGGTGTCGGACTACGTCGACGCGATGGCGCCGGACCTCGCGAGCAGGGTGTCCCGGTGGTCCGAGGAGCGTGACCTCTTCGCCGCGTACCGGATCGACGAGCAGCTCGCCAAGGGACTCGACCGCAAGGTCTGGCTCCCCTCGGGCGGCTCGCTGGTCATCGACCGGACCGAGGCGATGACCGTGATCGACGTCAACACCGGCAAGTTCACGGGCTCGGGCGGCACCCTCGAGGAGACGGTGACGCGGAACAACATCGAGGCCGCGGAGGAGATCGTGCGCCAGCTCCGGCTGCGCGACATCGGCGGCATCATCGTCATCGACTTCATCGACATGGTGCTCGAGTCCAACCGCGACCTCGTGCTGCGCAGGCTGGTCGAGTGCCTCGGCCGGGACCGCACGAAGCACCAGGTCGCCGAGGTGACGTCCCTCGGCCTCGTCCAGATGACGCGCAAGCGCGTCGGCCAGGGCCTCTTCGAGGCGTTCAGCGAGACCTGCCAGGCGTGCAACGGCCGCGGGTTCATCGTGCACAACGAGCCGATCAGCTCGGCGCCGGTTGACGCTGCGCCGGTCGCCGAGGCGGAGCCCAAGCGCGGTCGTCGCAAGAAGGCGAGCCCGGCACCCGCGGTCGCGCCCACCGCGCCGGTGCCCGTGCTCCCCGAGGCCCGCGAGGCCGTCAAGGCGACCCTCGCGACGATCGCCGCGGCGGCAGCGCACGCCCACGAGCACGACCACGACACCGACGGAGAGCCGTCCGAGGAGGACGGCCCGGCGGGGGAGAGCCCCGAGCTCGACTCCCTCGAGCCGTCGTCCGCACCCGAGGCGCCCGACGCCGTGGCTGCCGAGCTCGACGAGGACATCGCCCAGCTCGCCGTCGTGGAAGGCATTGGGGAGTCCGACGACGACTGACGCGGGGCGCCGGTGGTCGGGCGCGGCGGGGCGGTGGGACGAGCCCCGGCGAGGTTTGACCGTCACGCGCGCAGTCCGTACCCTGGAACGTCGGTGCGCATCGCGCCGGATCGGCGCTGCCCGGCTCCCCTTGTCCCCTTGGTGACAGGTGTGTGCGCAGGGCGCCCGGCACGGAGAGCGCCCAGTGACCAGCAGACCGCAGTTACGAGCAGACCGCAGTGACGAGCAGAGATGAGCAGCAACGTGGTGTACGCGATCGTGAAGGCCGGCGGCCGGCAGGAGAAGGTCTCGGTCGGGGACGTCGTCGTGGTTGACCGCCTGTCGGGCGGCACCGGTGAGACGGTGCAGCTGCCCGCCCTCCTGCTCGTCGATGGCGAGAAGGTGACCTCCGACGCCGCGGCGCTGGCCAAGGTCACCGTGACGGCGGAGATCGTGCGCAACGAGCGCGGTCCGAAGATCGTCATCCAGAAGTTCAAGAACAAGACCGGCTACAAGAAGCGCCAGGGTCACCGTCAGGACCTGACCCGCCTCAAGGTCACCGGCATCGCCTGAGCCCGAGCGCGGTCCAGGCCGCAGCTCCCGACGACGAAGGACACGTCATGGCACACAAGAAGGGCGCGAGTTCCTCGCGCAACGGGCGCGACTCGAATGCTCAGCGACTCGGTGTGAAGCGGTACGGCGGCCAGGTGGTCAACGCCGGCGAGATCATCGTCCGCCAGCGCGGGACGCACTTCCACCCCGGCATCAACGTCGGTCGCGGCGGCGACGACACGCTGTTCGCCCTGGCGGCCGGCGCGGTGCGGTTCGGCATCCGGCGCGGTCGCAAGGTCGTGGACATCGAGGCCGCGGCCGAGGCCTGACCTCGACTCACGTCGCTGAGGGGCGCACCCGTGGGGTGCGCCCCTTCGCGTTGCACCGGTGCGGTGCGGCACGCTGGTACGGGGCGACTGCCCACAGGCACGACCGTGGATGATGGAGGTGAGACGTGACGACGTTCGTCGACCGGGTGGTCCTGCACGCCGCAGGCGGTGACGGGGGCAACGGCTGCGCCTCGATCCGACGCGAGAAGTTCAAGCCGCTGGCTGGACCTGACGGCGGGAACGGCGGCGACGGCGGCGACGTCCTGCTCGAGGTCGATCCGCAGGTCACCACTCTCCTCGAGTACCACCACTCGCCGCACCGCCGGGCCACGAGCGGGACGCCCGGCATGGGCGACGACCGCAGCGGCGCGAAGGGGCGCCGACGTGGTGCTTCGCGTGCCCGACGGCACTGTGGTGAAGACGATCCGCGGCGAGGTCCTGGCCGACCTGGTGGGCGCGGGGACCAGGTTCGTCCTCGCGGCGGGCGGCCGCGGCGGCCTCGGCAACGCGGCGCTGGCGTCGCCGCGACGGAAGGCTCCGGGCTTCGCGCTCCTCGGCGAGCCGGGCGATCAGGCCGACGTCGTGCTCGAGCTCAAGACGATCGCCGACGTCGCGCTGGTCGGATTCCCGAGCGCCGGCAAGTCCAGCCTGGTGGCGGCGATGTCGGCTGCCCGACCGAAGATCGCCGACTACCCGTTCACCACGCTGGTGCCGAACCTCGGTGTCGTGCAGTCCGGAGACCAGCGGTACACGATCGCCGATGTGCCCGGTCTGATCCCGGGTGCGAGCGAGGGTAAGGGCCTCGGCCTGGAGTTCCTGCGGCACGTCGAGCGATGCGCGGTGCTGGTGCACGTGCTGGACTGCGCGACGCTGGAGCCCGATCGCGACCCGATCAGCGACCTGGACGTGATCGAGGCCGAGCTCGCCGCGTATGCGGCGGACCTCGACATCGCGGGTGGCGAGGTGCCGCTCGGCGAACGGCCGCGGCTCGTCGTCCTGAACAAGGTGGACGTCCCCGAGGCACGGGACCTGGCCGAGCTGGTGCGCCCTGAGCTGGAGGCGCGCGGACTGCAGGTCCTCGAGATCTCCGCGGCGAGCCACGAGGGTCTGCGGGCGCTCGGCTTCGCGCTGGGGGCTCTCGTCGCGCAGGCCCGTGCGGCCGCGCCGACCCCCGCCCCCGAGCGTCTGGTGCTGCGGCCGCGCGCTGTCGACGAGGTCGCGTTCACCGTCACGCGCCGCGAGTCGGGCGACCGGGTCTGGTTCCAGGTGCGCGGCGGCAAGCCCGAGCGATGGGTGCGCCAGACCGACTTCACGAACGACGAGGCGGTCGGGTACCTCGCGGACCGCCTCGCCCGCCTCGGCGTCGAGGAGCAGCTCTTCGCCGCCGGTGCGACCCCGGGTGCGGAGGTCGTGATCGGCTCCGACGACGACGCGGTGGTCTTCGACTGGGAGCCCACGCTGATGACCGGCGTCGAGTTGCTGGGCTCGCGTGGCAGCGACCCACGCCTGGCCGACTCGGAGCGCCCGAGCCGGGCGGAACGTCGTCGTGGGCACCACGACCGCATGGACGCCAAGGCCGAGGCGCGCGCCGAGCTGTGGACGGAGCGCGAGTCGGGCCACTGGACCGACCCGGCGCACTCGGAGTAGGCCCGGCGGTCTCCACCGGGAAGGCCCGGGGCGGCCGGTCAGGACTGGTCGAGCTCGCGGAGCACCGCCGCTCGCACGGTGGCCTGGTCCGGGGCGATGCCGGCGCGCGCGAGGATCGCGCGGACCGGCCCTGCGTCGTCGGACAGCAGACCGAGCGCAAGGTGCTCGGTCCCGATGTGCCGGTTGTTGAGCGCCACCGCCTCCCGCAGCGAGGCCTCGAGCGCCTTCTTCGCCGCCCGCGTGAGCGGCACGTGGCGCGGCCAGCGCCGCCACCACCCCACGCGGCGTGGCTCGGTCAGCGCACCGGGGCCGAAGGCGGCCTCGACCCGGCTGCGCACGGCGTCGAGGTCGATGCCGAGTGACCGCAACGCCGCAGCGTCCGCGACGTCGCGTGGGGGGACGGCGGCGGCCGCGGTCGCGTGGTCGATGCCGAGGCTGGTCAGGACGCGCGCGCCTGGCGTGTCCCGGGAGAGCACAGCGAGGAGGAGGTGCTCGGCGCCGATCTCGGTGTGCCGGAGGCGGGCAGCCTCCTGCTGGGCGTCGACGACCGCCTGGCGGGCCGCCGCGGTGAAGCGTTCGAACATCACGGGTTCCTTCCGGCGGGCGGCGTTCGCCGCGCGTGCTTCTTGTGGACGGCCTGCTTGGACACGCCGAGCAGCGCGGCGATCTGCGCCCAGGACCAGCCCTGGGCGCGGGCGTTGGCGACCTGGAGGTCCTCGAGCTGCTCGGCGAGGCGGCGCAGGGCGGCGACGGCGCGGAGGCCGACAGCGGGGTCCGGGTCGCCGCCCTGGTCCAGCAGCTGCGGTGCGGTGTGGGCCACGGGCGTCAGCCTAGGTTGACGCCCGTGATTCGTCAACAAAGGTTGCCAAAAGGCCTCGGGGGGCGGGACCACAGGGCGAGCCGGTCCGCCGGCAGGCGCGGCCGGCACGGGAGAATGGGCCGCGTGACACCCAGCCTGGCCGACCGGCGAGCCGTCGGGAGCGCCCATCGCGTCGTCGTGAAGATCGGTTCGTCGTCGCTCACCGGACCGGACGGTCGACTCGACGTCGAGGCGCTGCGGGCCCTGGTCGCCGTGCTGGCGCGACGCCGGCTCGACGGCGGTCAGGTCGTCCTGGTCACCTCCGGTGCCGTCGCCGCCGGGCTCGCGCCCCTCGGGCTCACCCGCCGGCCGCGTGACGTCGCGACGGCCCAGGCCGCGGCATCGGTCGGTCAAGGCCTCCTCGTCGCGCGGTACACCGAGGCGTTCGGCTTCCACGGGCTGCGCGTCGGCCAGGTGCTCCTCACCTCCGAGGACACGGTCCGCCGGGCCCGCTACCGGAACGCGAGCCGCGCCCTGGAGCGGCTGCTGGCCCTCGGCGTCGTGCCCGTCATCAACGAGAACGACGTCGTGGCGACCGACGAGCTGCGCTTCGGGGACAACGACCGCCTCGCCGCCCTCGTATCGCACCTGGTGCGCGCCGACGCGCTCATCCTGCTCACGGACGTCGACGCGCTCTACGATGCGCCGCCGACCCGGCCGGGTGCGCGCCGCATCGGCGTCGTGCGCGGGCCGGCCGACCTGGCCGGCGTGGAGATCGGCGGCCAGGGAAGCGCCGTGGGGACGGGCGGCATGGTGACGAAGCTGTCCTCGGTGGCGATCGCCACGCGCTCTGGGGTCCCCGTGGTCCTGACCAGCGCCGGTCAGGTGGCCGATGCCCTCGCCGGGGAGCCCGTCGGCACCTGGTTCCTGGCGACGGGCCGGCGTCGGCCCGCGCGGCTCTTGTGGCTGCAGCACGCCGCGAGCACCCGCGGACGGGTCCAGCTCGACGCAGGCGCCGTGAAGGCGGTCGTCGAGCGCCGCACGTCGCTCCTGCCCGCCGGGATCGTCGGAGTCGAGGGCACCTTCGACGCGGGCGACCCGATCGAGCTGGTCGGTCCGGACGGCGTCGTCGTCGCACGCGGATTCGCCGGGTACGGCTCGTCGGAGGTGCCCGAGCTCATGGGCCGCTCCACGCGCGAGCTGCGGGAGAAGCTGGGGGAGGGCTATGACCGCGAGGTCGTCCACCGTGACGACCTGGTGGTCGTCGTGCCCCGGCGCTAGTCCTATCCTGCGGGCATGACGAGCACCGAGACCTCTGCGCCGTCCGGCCCAACCGCAGTCGCGGCGGATGCGACCCCCGCCTCCGGCGAGGATGTCCGTGAGGCGGTCCTCGCCGTCGCGCGGCGTGCCCGCCTCGCTGCGCGCGAGCTCGCCGGGGCCACCCGGGCGACGAAGGACGCGGCGCTGCACGCGATGGCGGACGCGCTCGTGGCCGCCGCGCCGGAGATCGTCGCGGCGAACGCCGTCGACGTCGACCGGGGGCGGATCGCGGGTATGGCGCCCGGGCTCCTGGACCGTCTGACCCTCAACCCGGACCGCATCGCGGCCATCGCCGACGCGCTCCGCGAGGTGGCTGCCCTGCCCGACCCGGTGGGTGAGGTGGTCCGCGGGTCGACCCTGCCCAACGGTCTGCGGCTGCGCCAGGTGCGTGTGCCGATGGGCGTCGTCGGGATGATCTACGAGGCGCGGCCGAACGTCACCGTCGACGCCGCCGGCCTTGCGCTCAAGAGCGGCAACGCAGCCATCCTGCGCGGCGGCTCCGCGGCGGCGAGCTCGAACGAGGTCATCGTCGGCGTCCTGGCCGGCGCGCTCACGACCGTCGGCCTCCCGGCCGACGCCGTGCAGTCCATCGACGCCTACGGGCGCACCGGCGCGGTGGCCCTGATGCACGCCCGTGGCCTGGTGGACCTGCTGGTGCCGCGCGGGGGAGCGGACCTCATCCAGACGGTCGTCCGCGAGGCGACCGTGCCCGTCGTGGAGACCGGCGTCGGGAACTGCCACGTGTACCTGGACGCGAGCGCCGACGCGGCGATGTCCGTTGCGATCGTGATGAACTCCAAGACCCAGCGGGTCGGTGTCTGCAACGCAGCGGAGACCCTGCTCGTCCACGCCGACGCGGCACCTCGGGTGCTCCCCGGCATCCTGGCCGCGCTCGCCGCGGCGGGCGTGACCCTGCACGGCGACGTGGGCACGGCCGCGCTGGCGCCCGACGGGGTGCGCGTGGTGCCCGCGACCGACGACGACTGGGCGACCGAGTACCTGTCGATGGACCTCGCCGTGCGCGTCGTGGACGATCTCGAGGCGGCCGTCGAGCACATCCGCACGTGGACCTCCGGGCACACGGAGGCGATCGTCACGGCGGACCTGGCGGCTTCCGAGCGCTTCGTCGCGGCCCTCGACTCGGCCGTCATCATGGTCAACGCCTCGACGCGGTTCACCGACGGCGGGCAGTTCGGCCTCGGCGCGGAGATCGGAATCTCCACGCAGAAGATGCACGCGCGTGGCCCCATGGGGCTGCCGGAGGCTCACCACCACCCAGTGGATCGTGAACGGCGAGGGTCAGGTTCGCCCCTGACGTAATTGCCCTGTCCGGATCGTCCGGGGTGCCCCTGTTCGCCCCGCTTGCCCGGTGCCGGGGATCCGGCCGGCATGCGACACTGGGTCGCCTACCGTGTCCCCGACGTGCGCGGACGTACCAAGACGTGCAGGAGGTCGACGTGTCATTCGCCGCAGAGGCCGGAGCGGGCCTTCCCCCTGTCGGTGTCGGCCTCCTCGGTTTCGGCGTGCTCGTCGTCCTCCTGGGCGTGGCGTACGCGTTCCGGAACGTGGGGAACCGGGACTGAGCCGACCGGCATGGCCGGCGGAGCGGACGACGGAGGACAGGCGCAGCGGATGACGCAGACGAGACCGCGGATCGGTGTGATGGGCGGCACGTTCGACCCCATCCACCACGGTCACCTCGTCGCCGCCAGCGAGGCCGCCGCCGAGCTGGACCTCGACGAGGTGGTGTTCGTCCCCACGGGGCGGCCGGCGTTCAAGCAGGACCCCGAGGTCACGCCCGCGGAGCACCGCTACCTGATGACCGTCATCGCCACGGCCGCCAACCCGCGCTTCACCGTCTCGCGGGCCGACATCGACCGGCCGGGTCTGACCTACACGGTCGACACGCTCCGGGACCTGAAGTCGCAGCGCCCGGATGCCGATCTCTTCTTCATCACCGGGGCGGACGCCGTCGAACAGATCTTCACCTGGAAGGATGTGGACTCCCTCTGGGACATGGCGCACTTCGTCGCGGTGACACGGCCGGGCCACACCCTGTCCGTCGACGGCTTCCCGTCCGGGTCCGTCAGCGTGCTGGAGGTCCCTGCGCTCGCGATCTCGTCGACGAACTGTCGGCAGCGCGCCCGCGCCGGGGCGCCCGTGTGGTACCTGGTCCCGGACGGTGTCGTGCAGTACATCGCCAAGCATCGGCTGTATCGGGGTAGGGATGTCTGATCTGAACGGGGAGATGGGCGAGCGACGTCGCCGCCGCGAGGAGGAGCGCCGCCGGCTGACAGGTCCGGGCGACGCGGTCGCTCCGGAGTCGACGACGCTCTCGCGTCGCGAGCTTCGCGAGCGCGCCGCCGCGGCGACGCAGGGGAGCCCGCTGCCGCCCGCCCCGACGGCGGTGCAGGCGCCCCCCGCCGCCCCGCCCCGCGCGCCCGGCGTGTCGTCGGCCTCCGCATGGCAGTCGGCTGCTGGACGTCCCGGTGCGGGGCAGCCGGCGCCCTCCCCGGTACAGCGCGCCGCCGCCGTGCAGGCGGCCCGCCCGGTCGTCGAGCCCGCACCCGCACCCGCACCGGCGCCTGCCGCCGAGCGACCGTCCCGACGCGACCTGCGCGAGCGGGCCGCGGCACTGCGCCACCAGAACGACGGGGCGCGCCCCGACGGACGTGGCGGCGAGCCCGCCGCGTCGGCGCCGGCCGCCGCGCGCCCCGGCACGACGGGTCCCGCACCGACCGCGACGCCCGAGCCACCGCCCGCGGCGCCCGCCGGGCACTCCCCGCTCTCTCCCCAGGCGAGGGCGGCTGCGATCCGTGCCCAGGCGGCGCGGGCCCAGGCCGAGCGCGAGGAGGCAGCACGCCTCCAGGTGGAGCGCGCGCACAGCCAACGGGCCGGTCAGCAGCGCAGCACGGTGCCGCCCGCGGCCGTGTGGCCCGGCCGCCAGACGCCGCCGGCGGCGCCCGCGCCGGCACCAGCACCCGTTCCCGAGCGGCCCGCTTACGCCCGACCGGCGCAGCAGCCGGCAGCCCAGCAGCAGGCCCCGCAGCCACAGGCGTTCCAGCGGCCCACCGCCCAGCCTGCACAGCGACCCCTGGCACAGCCCGCGCCGCGGCCACTGGCGCAACCGGCGTCCTCGCCGACCCCGATCCCGCGGGTGCAGCCACCGCTCACCGACCTCGGCCCTGCCGTACGCCGCGTCGTTCTGCCGCCGACGGCGCAGCCGGCCCCGGAGGTCAGGCAGCCGGCCCCGGAGATCCCGGCGATGCCTCGGCTCCACCCGGACACGCCGCCCACGGGTGTCCCGGCGACCTGGGCCGACCGCACCGCGCAGCCCTCTCCGGTCCCGGTGACCCCGGTGGCCCCCGCCTCCGCGGGCGCCTTCGCGCCGGGCCCCGCTGCGTTGCCGTCCTTCGGCCAGCAGGTGGAGGCTCAGGGCGCTCTCGCCCCGCAGGAGGCTCCGACGCAGTTCGCCTCGCAGGAGCGGCCGACGGCCTTCGTGCCGGCCGGGCGCGCCCCAGCGATCGGGCAGACGTTCGGCACGGTCAGCCTGCCGAGCCGTGACGCCGACGCCACGGCGATCCAGCCGTTCCCAGGCGTCGGGACGGTGCCGCCGTCGTTCAGTCCCTCGCTGGCCGCGACGCCGACCGTCGTGCCGGCGTCAGGTGTCGGCCCGGCCGTGCGGGACGATGACCAGCCCGGAACGCGGTGGGGGAGCGTCGGCCGCTGGGCGACCGCGCCGTCGGACGCCCAGTCGGACCATGCGGCGGACCCGGACGAAGATGACGACGACGATGACGCGGTGCGCCACCCCTACACGTGGCTGCACATGATCGCGCTCGTCGCCGTGGCGTTCATCCTTGGCATGCTCGTCTTCATGGTCGTGATGCAGGACGACGGCGACGCCGCGGCGGCTGGCGCCGCTGCCCCCGCCGTCGTGAGCGCGGCGGACCCGGTCGTCGACGGGTGGGGCGCCTAGTGCCCGCGAGCGAACGCGCCCTTGACCTGGCGCTGACTGCCGCGCGCGCGGCGTCGGACAAGAAGGCGCACGAGATCATCGCCCTCGACGTCAGCGAACGTCTGGTGCTGACAGACGTCTTCCTCATCGCCTCGGCGAACAACGAGCGCCAGGTCGGCGCGATCGTCGACGCCGTGGAGGAGGCGCTGCTGGCCCGCGGGGTCAAGGCGGTCCGTCGCGAGGGACTGCGCCAGGCTCGCTGGGTCCTCCTGGACTTCCAGGACGTCGTCGTGCACGTGCAGCACACGGAGGACCGGGTCTACTACGCGCTCGAGCGGCTGTGGTCGGACTGCCCGGTCGTCGAGCTGCCACCGGATGCGCGGGGCGGCGACGGCTCCGACCCCGACGCGGCACCCCAGTCGGGCGTCGGTCGCCATCGGTTGGTGGGCGAGTGACCGCGGGGACCGTCGTCCTGTGGCGTCACGGCCGGACCGAGTACAACGCCACCGCGCGCCTGCAGGGCCAGATCGACATCCCCCTGGACGACGTCGGCGCCTGGCAGGCCGAGCAGGCGGCGCTCGAGATGTGGCGCAGGCACACGCCTACCCGGATCGTCGCCTCGACGCTCGGGAGGGCCATCGCGACCGCTCACGCCCTCGCGGACCGGGTGGGGCTCCCGGTCGAGACCGACCCCCGCCTGCGCGAGCGTTCGTTCGGGGAGTGGGAGGGACTGAGCGAGGGTGAGATCGCCGGGCGTTGGCCCGAGGAGTTCGCCGTGTGGCGCTCCGGGCACGACCCGCAGCGCACCGGTGCGGAGACGCGCGCCGAGGTCGCCGAGCGGTTCGCGGGCGGCGTCGCCGAGCTCGCCGGGTCGATGGCGCGGTCAGAGACGCTCGTCGTCGTGTCCCACGGTGCGGCGATCTCGCTCGGCCTCAGCGCGATGCTCGGTCTGGACGCGACCGCCTGGCGTGGGCTGGTGGGTCTGCACAACGCGCACTGGTCCGTGCTGAGGGCCAGCCGAGGCCATGCGCTGCCTGCGTGGCGGCTCGAGTCGCACAACAAGGGGCCGTCCGTGCGCGCCGCTGACTGGGATGCGGGCGTTCCGTCCGAGGGCCTTCCGTCGTCCGCCGCGGACGCACTGCGGACGTAGGCGTCAGGGACGGGTGGACGAGTGGCCACCGAGCCGAATTGGCTTCGCGGGCCGCCCGTCACGTACACTTCAGGGGCCCTCCGGGGCAGCGGGGCTGTGGCGCAGCTGGTAGCGCACCTGCATGGCATGCAGGGGGTCAGGGGTTCGAATCCCCTCAGCTCCACGTAGCGGGTCTTCCGCGACGTAACCGAACACCGCGGACGAGGAACCTTCCCGGATCCCGCCGACACCGCCCACCGTGCGTGGGCCTAGCCCTCCCGGCACATGGCTCGGGAGCGAGAGTGGACACCATCCCCAGCACAGCAGCGCAGATGCCCGCCCCTCGAGGCGTGGCCCGCTGACACGACTGTCCGCGCCCCAGACGGCGCGGCGAGCGGTGGTCGCACCCGCGGCCCCGCACAAGCGAAGATGAGAGAAGACATTATGGCAACCGGCACCGTGAAGTGGTTCAACGCGGACAAGGGCTTCGGCTTCATCGCCCCGTCCGACGGCACCGCTGACGTGTTCGCCCACTACAGCGCCATCACCTCGTCGGGCGGTTTCCGCACGCTGGAGGAGAACCAGCGCGTCGAGTACGACGTCACCACCGGCCCCAAGGGCCCGCAGGCGGCGAACATCCGCACGATCTGAGCCGCCCGCCGTGCATGCACGGCGACCGGACAACCGAGAGGGCCGCGCCATGCGCGGCCCTCTCGCTGCATCCGGCGCTACGGCCGTGAGTGGCGGTGCCGGTGCTCCGGCAAGGGCAGGTGGTGTCGAAGCGACTCCCTACGTCCCGGCGATCCGGGCGGCGACCTCGGCCACCTGCTCGGGCGTCCCGACGACCTCGACGTGCATCTCGTCCGGCCGCTCGAAGTCGCCGCCCCAGGCGAGGACCGGGGCCACCTCGTCGAGCAGCTCGCGCAGCCGGGTGACCTGCTCGTCGGTGAACGTGCCGCTCGACCCGAGTGGGTGCGCCGGCGCGTTCAGGTCGATGGCGGTGCCCGACGCGTGGTTCGACAGGCCCTCGTCGTGCCCGCGGACCGGGCGGTAGTCCCAGCCCCAGGAGCTGCTGACGTCGATCGGCTCGATCCCCGCGTCGAAGCGTTCCGCGAAGTGCGAGAGCACCGTGGCGACGTCGCCGTCGCGCACCCGGCCGGTCACCCAGAGGAACGGGACGAGGCGTGGGTCGCTGCTGTCGCTGATGGCGTCCCAGCCGTTCTGCGTCGTGCTCCCGTCGTGCTCGTCCGCCTCGCTGCCCGGGGCCCCGACGAGCGTGGTCCACGCCCACACGACCGCCACGGCGATAGCCGCCAGGGCGAGCGGGTACACCAGGCGGCGCTTACGTGCCGGAGCAGGTCGAGTCGCAGACCTCGTTATGGTTGCCATGGCTCGACGCTAGGAGCGGCCGCCGGGCCATCGCGTCCGGCCCTGGGGTCGGCGTGCCACCCGTCGGTACGACCCGGGGATGGGGGCGGCTCAGCCGTGAGGCTGAGGGGCGGGCATCAGGGGACGATCGTCAGCGGCACCGTGCTGCGGTGGATACCCAGGAGGGCATCCGCGACGATCAGGCATACTGGTAGGCGAGGGCAGCGCGGTCTGCGCCCCCTCCGTCGTGGAGCACCGGCGGGCATCGCCCGCGATCGCCGCCGCGAGCCCCGACCGCTACCCAGACAGGTGGACCTTCCCCCGTGCCCAGCTTTGCCTCCCTCGGCGTGCCCGAGGCCCTCGTCCGTACCCTCGACAGCAGTGGCATCACCGCTCCGTTCCCGATCCAGTCCGCAACGCTCCCCTCGACGCTCGCCGGCCGTGACGTGCTCGGCCGGGGCCGGACCGGTTCCGGCAAGACGCTCGCCTTCGCCCTCCCCGTCGTGGCGCGGCTGACCGGGCGGCGCAGCGCCGTCGGGCATCCGCGTGGCCTGATCCTCGCGCCGACCCGCGAGCTCGCCACCCAGATCGCCGCGACCCTCGAGCCTCTCGCCGCCGCCGCGGGGCTGCGGATCACCACGATCTTCGGCGGCGTCGCGCAGAGCCGCCAGGAGACCGCGCTGCGCGCAGGCGTCGACGTGGTCGTGGCATGCCCCGGGCGGCTCGAGGACCTGCTGCAGCAGAAGATCCTCTTCCTCGACTCGATCGAGGTCACAGTGCTCGACGAGGCCGACCACATGGCCGACCTCGGTTTCCTCCCGGGCGTTCGGCGCATCCTGACCGCGACGCCGGCACGCGGCCAGCGCCTGCTCTTCTCCGCGACGCTCGACCGGGGCATCGACCAGATCGTGCGCCAGTTCCTGCACGACCCGCTGCAGGCGTCCGTCGACCCGGAGTCGTCCCCGGTCGCTGCGATGACGCACCACGTGTTCACGGTGGACGGCGCGGCCACGAAGCGTGCCGTCGTCGAGCACCTGGCATCCGGCGTCGGGCGTCGGCTGCTCTTCACGCGCACCAAGCACCAGGCCAAGAAGCTCGCCAAGCAGCTGACGGCCGCGGGCATCCCGGCGGTCGACCTGCACGGCAACCTCAGCCAGCCGGCGCGCGAGCGCAATCTCGAGGCGTTCTCGACCGGCGCGGTCCGGGTGCTCGTGGCGACCGACATCGCAGCGCGCGGGATCCACGTCGACGACGTCGAGCTCGTCGTGCACGTCGACCCGCCGGCCGAGCACAAGGCCTACCTGCACCGGTCGGGGCGCACGGCGCGGGCCGGCTCGGGCGGCGACGTCGTCACGGTCGTGCTGCCGGAGCAGGTCGCGGACTTCCGCGCCCTCGCCCGTCAGGCGCACATCGCCGCGACGCCGCAGGCCGTCACCGAGCGCACCCTCGCGCTCACCGAGCTCGTCGGCGAGGTCGCGCCGAAGGTCGCCCCCGTCGCGCCAACCGTGGCGGTCGCGTCGCGTCGGTCCGGCGGAGGGTCGTCCGCCGCGCGGTCGGGTGGCCGCTCCGCCGGGCGGTCGGCGGGCCGGGCCGGCGGTCGGGCCAGCGGTCGTACGAGCGAGCCGCGTTCCGGCGGTCGCGCCGGCGAGACCCGCACCAGGGCCGCACGGCCCCAGGGTGCGGGTGCCGCGGCCCGTCCGGAGGGTGGCGGTGCGGCGTCGTCCGGCGCGCCTCGTCGCTCCGGTGCGGTCGAGCTCTCGATGCGTGGCAGCGGGCGTCGCGGGCGCTGAGCCCCGATCAGTCTGCGGCCGCCCCGGTCGAGGGGTGCTCCTGGGCGCGTTCGGCGCCCTGCTTGCTCGTGAGCCAGCGCGCGCCCGCCCCTGCACTGCGCTCGAGCCAGCGCAGCAGCTCCTCGGCCGGGGCGGGCCTCGCGTACAGGAAGCCCTGGCCGAACCGCGCGCCGGCGTCGGCGATCCGGCGGTGCTGGGCGATCTCCTCCACACCCTCCGCGATCGCGACGAGGCCGAGACGGCTCGTCATCTGGATGATCGCCTCCAGTGCGGCGAGGTCGACCGGGTTGGTGTCCGCGCCCGCGACGAACGACCTGTCGATCTTCACCACGGCCACGGGTAGCTCGCGCAGCGAGGTCAGGGCCGCGTAGCCGGTGCCGAAGTCGTCGACCGCGACGCGGACGCCGAGGTCGGCGAGTCGGTGCAGCCGGTCGAGGACCGTCGGCCGGTTCAGGACCATCGACTCCGTGATCTCCACGACGAGGTCGTCGGGCGGCAGGCCTGTGCGACGCAGGACCGAGTCGATGATCTCGAGGAGCCGGTCGTCGAGCAGCTGGGCGACCGAGACGTTGACGTGCAGGACGAGGGCGTGACCCGCTTCACGCCATGCCGCAACGTCCGCGCACGCCTGCCGGAGCACCCAGGCGCCGATCTCCAGGATCGCGCCGCACCGCTCCGCCTCGGCGATGAACGCGCCGGGCAGCAGGAGGCCCCGCTGGGGGTGGTGCCAGCGGACCAGAGCCTCCACCGCGCAGCAGCGCCCGGTGCCGAGGTCGACGACGGGCTGGTAGTGCACGGCGAGCTCGCCGCGCGCCGGCGCGGCCGAGAGCTGGCGGGCGAGCACGCCGTCGTCCGGGCTCTCGAGGAGGGACGGCTCGAAGATCCGTAGCTGGTTCTTGCCGCGCGCCTTGGCGGCGTACATCGCGATGTCGGCCTCGTGCAGGAGGTCTTCGAAGGCCGCGTCAGAGCCACCGGCGCGGCTGAGCCCGGCGCTCACCGCGACGGCGACCTCCTGGTCGCCGACCCCGACCGGGGCCGTGAGCCTCGGCAGGAGCGCGGCGGCGAGCGCGGCGTCGTCGTCGGCGCCCTCGGCGCGTAGCAGCACGACGAACTCGTCGCTGCCGAGCCTGGCGCACAGGTCCCGCCCGCGCGTCGCCTGCCGCAGCCGCGCCGCGAACTCGCGGAGCACGTCGTCGCCCGTTCCGTGCCCGAAGGCGTCGTTGACCCGCTTGAAGTCGTCGAGATCGAGGTAGAGCAGGGAGACGGCTGTGGAGCCGCCGTCGGTCAGGGAACCGACCACGGCGGCCTCGAGAGCTGACCGGTTCGCCAGGCCCGTCAACGGATCGGTGCCGGCGCGGCGGGCGAGCGCCTCACGCGTCCGGATGCCGCGGATGGCGAGGGTCACCTGGGTGACGAGGAGGCGCGCCGAGTCGAGGGCGTCGCGGACGGCGTCCGGCGGTCCGCCCACGATCAGCCACCCGGGCAGCTCCGGGTCTGGCAGCGGCAGCCAGCGCCACGTGCAGGCCTCGCCCGCGGCGGCGTCGAGGGCCGACACGTCGCGGATCGTGCCCGGCACCGGGTCGTCGACGAGCAACGTCACGTCCAGCTCGGGTGTCTCGCGGAACGCACCCGAGACGCCCCGGACCCGGATGTCGCCGCTCGAGGAGTCGGCGACGAGGATGCGCAGGCCGGGGGTTGCGCCGCAGAGCTCGTCCGCAGCGGTCCAGGCGCGCTCGTAGGCCTCGGCGATCGTCGCCGCGCCAACGAGGCGTCCGCCGCCGACGGCGAGGGCCGCATCGCGTCGAGCGGCCTGAGCCATCCCGCGCACGCCGGCGTCGAGCAGGCGCACGAGGATGACGGTCGCGCCGAGGAGCGGCAGGCTGAACAGCACCCCCGAGGGGTCCAGCGTCGCGTCCTTGGGGATCGCGGTCCACAGCCCCAGACCGAGGACCAGCCCGGTGCTCGTGAGGAGCCAGCGGGCGAAGGCGCGGGTGTTCGTCCCGTCGAAGCAGCGGAACCACACGCTCGCGAAGGCGATCGGCAGCACCTGCTCAGGCGCGGTGCTGCCCGCCACGTACAGGGTGAGGGCTGCGGCGTCGACGAGCTCGGACCAGAACGCGGTCCGGTCCCTCAGGTAGGCGTACGTCCACGAGGCGGCCAGGACGGCGGTTGCGACGAGCGACGCGACCGCCGGCCCCGGCGGGGCGAGGATCGCGGTCGGCACGAGCAGGAGAGCGAAGTTGGCGACGGCGAACACGAAGAGGGCCCTGCGGATACGTGCCACAGCATCGGAGGGCCGCGCGAGGTGGCCAGTCGGACCTACGCTCCGCACGCATCCTCCTCGTTCGCACACATCCCTGTTCTGATCGACACCGCGCGGGGCCGCGTCAGTGGTGACCGGGTGAAGTTCTGCCAGATGACGGACCTCCGGACCTTGCGATGGTCAGGCATGAGGTCGATTCTGCGGGCGGGGCGGCCGAGTCCGGGGGAGGCGCCATGGCCGGCGGGGAACGCGCGCGGCACGTGAGCACGGCCGAGGCCGCGGCGGCGGTGGTTGGCGGCGCGGGCGCCGTCGTCCTCGCGATGTCGGGCTCGCCGGCCTGGGCGGTGCTACGTGTCGGCATCGCGCTGGCGGTCGTCGCGGCTGTCGTCGCCGGGCTGCGGGCGGGCCCGAGGACGGGCGGCTGGGCGGCGGTGCTCGTGGGGTCGGTGGCGCTCCCTGCGGCCGGCGTGGTCGCCGCAGACCATCTGGCCGCGGGCGCCGTGGTGCGGGGCGGTGCGGCGACGCTCTGCGCCGTGGCGGCGGGCGTCCTCCTCGTCGCAGGGACGCGGGCGCTCCTGCGAGCGACCCCGGGCTGGTGGCGGCTCCTGGCGATCCCGGTCGCGTTCCTCCTCCTTCAGCTCCTCATGTGGCCGACGGCGGCCGCGGTGCTGGCCACGAACCGCGCGCACGCGGTGCTCGGGGCGACGACGCCGACCGACCGCGGCCTGGCCTACGAGGACGTCACGCTCCGGACCGACGACGGCGTGACCCTCGCGGGCTGGTACGTCGCGTCGCGCAACGGTGGCGCCGTGCTGCTGCTGCACGGGGCGGGATCGACCCGTACCGCGACGCTCGGCCATGCCGAGGCGCTCGCGGCGATGGGCTACGGGGTGCTCATGGTCGACGCGAGGGGCCATGGGGCGAGCGGCGGGACGGCGATGGACCTCGGCTGGGCCGGGAACGCCGATGTCGAACCCGCCGTCGACTGGCTGACGGCCCGTCCGGACGTCGAGGCCGCTGCCGTGGCCGTCGTCGGCCTCTCGATGGGCGCCGAGGAGGCGATCACGGCGGCCGCGGCGGACGAGCGCATCCGGGCCGTCGTCGCGGAGGGGGTCGGGGTGCGCGTGGCGGCCGACGCACCGCCCGCCGGCCCGCTCGGCGACCTCGTCAACCGCCTGCAGCAGGTGCTGACGGACCTGCTCACGGCCGCGGCGCCGCCCGTCCCGCTGGCCGAGGCGATGGGGGCCGTGGCGCCACGGCCTGTGCTTCTGGTCGCAGGCCGCGGCGAGGAGGCGGAGGCGGAGCGACTCGCTGCCGTGGCCCCCGCCGTCGTGACCGTCTGGGCCGCGGACGCCGGGCACACCACGGCGCTCGGGGAGCACCCGGACGAGTGGCGCGACCGCGTGCGTGCGTTTCTCGATGCGGCGCTGGCGACGACCGCCTGAGTCGCCGCCGGCGGCCCGGAGGGCGTGTTCGCTCAGAGCGAACGGGTGGCTTCCGCCCGCCGACGGTGGTCGTAACCCCGTCCAGGGGTGAGGGTAGGAGGGATGGCCAGACGGATCCCCCCCGCCCGGGCCGGCTCGACCGGGTCGGTCCCGCGGTCGGCTGCGCCCTCGGGGTCCGTGGTGGTGCCTCGGCGGCCCTGGCACGAGCCCCTCCCCGTCGGTCGCATCCTCCGGTGGGCGGGCGCCCTCGTGCTGCTCCTCGTCGTGTGCGGGGCGTGGGGGGTGGGCACGGCGTCCGCGCGCGGAACACTCGGTCCGCACACCGCGCGCTACGAGGTGACGCTCGACGCCGCCGTCACGGTCGATCTCGGTCCGCTGGGCACCATCGTCATGGACTCGCCCGTCCCGGTGCTGGGTGCGCGCGTCGTCGTGCAAGAGATCCCGCGCGACCTGCGGTCGGTCAACGCCGCCTCGACGCTGGACTCGCTGGCCGGCGATCTCAAGGACTACGTCCAGTTCTTCAACGGCCCCGGCCAGTCCGTCGACGCGGCCGTCCGCGCGCTCGTGGACGACGTCATCCGACGCACGCTCGCCGCGGCGCTCGTCGTCGGAGGATCCTTCGCCCTCGGTCGGGCGGCGCTCGGGTCGGCCCGGCGCGCCGAGCTCGTCGCGCAGTGGCGGCCGCACCGCGCGGGTCTCGCGGCCGCGGGGACGGCCGTCGTCCTCGTCGTCGGCACGGTCACCGGCAGCGGCCCGCAGCCCTCGGGTGCGCCGCCGCCGGGTCGCACATCGGCCGTGTTCGACGGCACCCCGCTCGAGGGCGCTCGCATCACCGGGCGGCTCGCCGGGGTCATCGACACCTACGGCGGATACGTGGTCGACGCCTACCGCGACAACGAGCGCTTCTACGCTGCGGCGACCGGAGCCGTCGAGGAAGCGTGGCTGGAGCGGGCGGACCTCGACCAGCGGATCGCCGCGGCTACCCGCCCGTGGTCGTCGCCGGTCGACGCGCCCGGCGACGCGGGTGGGAACGCCGACGGGGGCGGCAGCAGCGACGACGGCGACGCGGGCGATGCCGCCGACGCCGAGAAGGATGCACCCGAGCCCGTCGTGCTCCTGGTGGTGAGCGACCTGCACTGCAACGTCGGCATGGCCGGCCCGGTCCGGGCGGTCGCAGAGCTGGCGGGCGCCGACGTCGTGCTCAACGCGGGTGACACAACCATCAACGGCAGCGCGGTCGAGGGCTACTGCGTCACGGCGTTCACGGACGTGCTGCCGACCGGCGTGACCATGGTGGCCGTCACGGGCAACCACGACGGACCCGACACGGCTGACCAGGCCCGCGCCGCCGGAGTGCGACTCCTCGAGGGCGACATCGTGGACGTCGACGGCATCCGGATCCTAGGCGACGCCGACCCGCGAGCGACGCGGATCGGGTCCGGCACCAGCCTCACGGGAACGCGCACGCTCGCCGACGTCGGGGGGAGCCTCGCCGACGCGGCCTGCCGCGACGACGACGTCGACCTCCTCCTCGTGCACGATCCCGCCGCGGGCGACGCCGCCCTGGACCGCGGCTGCGTCCCCGCCCAGGTGTCCGGCCACGTGCACCGGCGGATCGGGCCGCTCTGGGTGGGGCACGGCACGCGGTACGTCTCGTCCAGCACGGCGGGCGCCGCCCTGGACCAGCCGACGATCGGGCCGCTCAGCCACGTTGCCGAGATGACCGTGCTGCGCATGGACCCCGAGACGGGGGACGTCATCGACTACCGGCTGGTCCGCGTCCTGCCCGACGCGACCGCGACCGTGGGATCCGCCCTGCGATGGCCGGGCGAGCCGCCTGCGTGGAGCCCGGAGACCCCGTACCGGTGACACCCCGGTGCGCATGGCGGGGCGCCGCGCTGGCGTACCGTTGTCGGGTCGCCGGCCCTCCGGCGTTCCCTCCGACCAGAGAAGGAGAGCCGTGCAGGGCGCCCTCCCGCCCGCCGCCACCCCGCGGCGTCGCCGCGCACCGGCCGGTGCGCTCGCCGTCGCCCTCGCCGCGGCCACGCTGCTCCTCGCTGCGCCGGCCGAGGCGCACGACTCGCTCCTCGGCTCCGAGCCGCCGGACGGAGCGGTGCTCCCGACGCCGCCGACCCAGGTCGTCCTGACGTTCTCCGAACCGCCCTCGGCCGTCGGGGCCGAGGTGCTCGTCCAGGGCCCGGGCGGCGCGTTGCCGGCCCAGGGCGCCGCGACGGTGGACGGCGTGACCGTCACGCAGGCCCTTGCACCGGATCTCCCGGCGGGCGACTACGCCGTCACCTGGCGTGCCGTCTCGGGGGACGGGCACCCGGTCACGGGGACCTTCGCCTTCTCGGTCACCGCGACGTCGCCGACCGCGACGCCGACGCCCGCGACGCCGACGCCCGCGACGGTCGCGTCCCCGACGCCGTCCGCCTCGCCGTCCGCCTCGCCTTCCGCGGACCCGCGCCCCGTGCCGAGCGAGTCCGCGAGCCCTGCACCGTCCGACGCGGCCGACTCCGGCGATGGTGCCCCGTGGCGGTCGGCGTGGCCCTGGCTGATCGCCGTGGCCGTCGTCGTCGCCGCGGCTGCAGCGGCCACCGTCCGACGCCGGGGGGTGGCCCGTGACTGAGGCGCACCGTCGTCGCTGGCTGATCCAGATGCTTGTCGTCGTGCTGGTGGCCGTCGGGGTCGTCGTCGGCGGGCCGTGGGTCTACGCGCGGTTCGTCGCACGCGAGGCCCCCGCGCCGCTCGCGCTCACCCCGACCGTGCAGGCGACCCCGGAGATCGCCACGGGCCCGGTCGACATCGAGGGCACCTGGTACGCACAGACGGGCTCCGAGGCCGGTTACCGGCTCAACGAGACCATGTCCGGCCAGCCGGTGGAGGTGGTGGGCCGCACGGACGACGTGACCGGCACCGTCACCGTGACCGGCGGCGCGCTGACGGCCGCATCGATCGCCGTCGACGTCGCGTCCATCTCCACGGAGGAGGGGGCCCGGGACCTGTACTTCCAGCGTGCGCTCGACGCGAGCACGTACCCGACCGCGACTTTCGAGCTCACCCAGCCCGTCGACGTGTCGGCGCTCGGCCAGACGGACGCGCCCGGGTCGGTGACGGCGGTCGGCACGCTCACCATGCGCGGCGTCGCGCGCCCGGTGACGGCGACGCTCCAGGTGCAGCGCGCCATCGGCGGGGTCGAGCTTGCCGGCCAGCTCCCGGTCACGCTGGCGGACTTCGACCTCATCGCCCCTGACCTCGGCTGGGTTGTCGTGGAGCCGACCGGGTCCGTCGAGGTGCACCTCCTGCTCGGCCGTCAGGCGCCGACGGCGGGCTGACCCCGCGCAGTCCGTCGATCGTCGACGTAGGGTCGCGCCATGCCTTCGCGCGCCCGGCGCTCCGCCCTCGCCCGCGGCGCGGGTGGCGCGTGCGCCGTGGCGCTCCTGGCGGGGGCGTGCGCGGCCGGACCGGTGGTCGGCGCCGAGCCGCCCCGACCCGATCGGCCCATCGTGGTCGTGGCGACCTTCACGGTGCTGGCGGACGTCGTCGCGCAGGTCGGCGGCCCGCGCGTCGCGGTGTCCGCGATCACCGGTCCCGGGATGAACGTGCACGGGTACGAGCCAACGCCCGACGACCTGCGCCGCGCCGCGGAGGCGGACCTCGTCGTGGCGAACGGCCTGGGCCTCGAGGTGTGGCTGCACGACCTGGTGGACCCGCTCGGCGTCCCCGTGGTCACGGTCGCCGACCGGGTCGAGCCGCTGCCCGTGCGCGGCACGGCGGCCGAGCTCGGTGGGCTCGTGCACAACCCGCACGCGTGGATGTCGCCCCGGGCCGGGCGCGCGTACGTCGCTGCGGTGGCCGACGCGCTCGGCGGGGCCGACCCGGTGCATGCAGCGGAGTACGCGGTGCGGGCGGCGGCGTACGGCGACCGGCTCGATCGGATCGCGGACCGCCTCGAGGAAGGGCTCGACGGCGTGCCCCCCGGGCGACGCACTCTCGTCACGTGCGAGGGCGCCTTCAGCTACCTCGCGCGCGACGCCGGCCTTGACGAGGTGTACCTGTGGCCCGTCAACGCGGAGCGGCAGGGGACCCCTCGTCAGGTGGCGCGGGTGATCGACACCGTCCGGGCCCGTGACGTGCCGGCCGTGTTCTGCGAGTGGACGGTGTCGCCGACGGCGCAGCGTGAGGTCGCGCGCGAGGCGGGGGCACGGTTCGGGGAGAAGCTCTACGTCGACTCGCTCACCGGGCCCGACGGCCCCGTGCCCACCTACCTCGACCTCCTGGACCACGACGTCGACCTCATCCTCGCGGGTCTGACGGGCGCGGCCGACGGGGGCGGCCCGTGACGTCGGCCCTGCGCGTCACCGGGCTGACCGTCCGTTACGGCGACGTCGCGGCGCTGGAGGACGTCGACGTCGAGGTCGCGGCGGGCGAGGCGTGCGGGCTCGTGGGCGCCAACGGATCGGGCAAGTCCACGTTCTTCACGGCGGTGGCGGGGCTCGTCCGGCCCGCGGCCGGCCACGTGGCCGTGTTCGGCGGGACCGCGGAGGCCGCACGGCGCGCGGGCCTGGTCGCGTACGTGCCGCAGGCCGACGACGTCGACCCCCGGTTCCCGGTCAGCGTCGCCGACGTCGTCCTCATGGGCCGGTACCACCTGCTCGGGTTGCGGCGTCGGCCTCGCCCGGAGGACCGGCACGCGGTCGCGGACGCGCTGGCGAGGGTCGGGCTCGCCGACCTCGCGGACCGCCAGATCGGCCGGCTCTCCGGCGGGCAGCGCCAGCGTGTGCTCCTGGCCCGGGCACTGGCCCAGGACGCCCGGCTCCTCCTCCTGGACGAGCCGTTCACGGGTGTCGACGCGGCGTCCGAGGCTGCGGTCACGGGCGTGCTGCGCCAGCTCGTCGCGGACGGCCGCTCGCTCGTCGTCTCGACGCACGACCTCGCGATGCTGCCGGACCTGTGCGCGCGCTCGGTCCTGCTGCAGCGGCGCGTCCTGGCGTCCGGCCCGACGGCGGAGGTCCTCACGCCGGAGAACCTCGCGCGGACGTTCGGGCTGGGCGCGCGATGACGGCCCCGTCGGCGCTGTGGGAGCTGCTGGCCGAGCCCTGGCAGTACGAGTTCATGCAGCGGGCCCTGCTGGTGAGCGTGGCGGCGGGCGTCGTCTGCGCGCTGCTGAGCTGCTGGCTCGTTCTCCTCGGCTGGTCCCTGATGGGCGACGCCGTCTCGCACGCCGTGCTGCCCGGTGTCGTGCTTGCCTACCTGTGGGGTCTGCCGTTCGCGCTCGGCGCGTTCGTCTTCGGGGTCGGCGCGGTGGCGCTCATCGGGGGCGTGCGCGCGACGACCCGGATCAAGGAGGACGCGGCGATCGGCGTCGTGTTCACCACCGTCTTCGCCGTCGGCATCGTGCTGGTGTCCGTGACGCCCAGTCAGATCGACCTGTCCCACATCCTCTTCGGGAACGTGCTGGGGGTGTCGGACGCCGACGTCGTCCAGGTGCTGGCGCTCGCCGCGCTCGCCGGCGCGGTCCTCGTGCTGCGGCGGCGCGACCTCACGGTCTACGCCTTCGACCGCGTGCACGCGCACGTCGTCGGGCTGCCGGTGCGACGCATCGGGATGCTGCTCCTCGGCCTGCTCGCGGTGACGGTCGTCGTGGCCCTCCAGGCGGTCGGCGTCGTGCTCGCCGTCGCCATGCTGATCACGCCGGGCGCCACGGCGTACCTGCTCACCGACCGGATCTGGCGGATGCTCTGGGTGGCGCCGATCATCGCGGCGGGGTGCGCCGTCGTCGGCGTGTGGGCCAGCTACGTGCTCGACGTCGCCAGCGCCGGGCTCGTGGTGGTGTGCCAGGGCCTGGCGTTCGCGGTCGCGTACGTCGTCGCGCGGGTGCGGGCGGCGCGGACCGTACGCAGGAACCGGGGCGGCGTGGCGGTCTAGCGGCGCCGGGTGCCGAAGATCGTCCGGGTGATCTCCCGTCCGAGCGCGGTGCCCGCCGAGCGCAGCACGGAGTCCAGGACGCTGCTGCCCCGGCGTACGGTGCGCTCACGGTCGCGCTCGGCGGCGGCTTCCTCGGCGGCGGCCCGTTCGGCTGCCTCCGCTGCCGTGGCGGACGCCGCCGCGCGCGCGGCGAGGAGCTCGTACGCCGACTCCCGGTCCACGGCGGTCGCGTACCGCGCGAGCTGCGGTGAGGTGCCCGCGACGGCGGCGAGGCGCTCGGGGCTGAGCGCGGCCATCGAGGCGCGTGGCGCGTAGAGGCGCGTCCACGCCGGTGGCGTCGGTGCCCCGCTCTCGGCGAGGACGGTGACGAAGGCCTCGCCCGTGCCCATCGTGGTGAGGACCTGCTCGACGTCGTACTCCGACGTCGGGAACGTCCGGGCGGTCGCTCGCAGCGCCGTGGCATCCTCCGGGGTGTGCGCCCGCAGCGCATGCTGGATGCGGCTGCCGAGCTGGGCGAGCACGTCGGACGGCACGTCCTTCGGCGTCTGCGTGACGAAGAAGACCCCGATGCCCTTGGAGCGGATCAGGCGCACGGTCTGCACGACCTCGGTGAGGAAGTCCTTCGACGCGTCGGCGAACAGAAGGTGCGCCTCGTCGAAGAAGAACACGAGTCGGGGCTTCTCGGTGTCGCCGACCTCGGGCAGCTCGCTGAACAGGTCCGCGAGCAGCCACATGAGGAAGGTGGAGAAGAGGGCGGGCCGGTCCTGAACGGCCGGCAGCTCGAGCGCGGAGACGACGCCGCGGCCGTCCGGCGCGGTGCGCAGCAGCTCTGCGGTCGCGAAGGCCGGCTCTCCGAAGAACACGTCCGCGCCCTGCGCCTGGAGCGTCACGATCTCGCGCAGGATCACCCCGGCGGTGGCGGGGGAGAGGCCGCCGATGCCGCGCAGCTCGGCCTTGCCCTCGTCGGAGACGAGGTGGGCGATCGTCGCCTGGAGGTCCTTCAGGTCGAGCAGCGCGAGGCCCTGGGTGTCGGCCCAGTGGAAGATCAGGCCGAGGCTCGACTCCTGCGTGGCGTTGAGGCCCAGCACCTTGGCCAGCAGGATCGGGCCGAAGTCGGTGACGGTCGTCCGGATGGGCGTCCCGGTGCCGAGGCCGCCGAGCGTGTAGAGCTCCACCGGGAATGCGGCCCCCGACCACTGCTGCCCGAGCGCCGTCGTCCGGGCCGCGAGCTTCTCGCTCCCGACGCCGGCCTCCATCAGACCCGACAGGTCGCCCTTGACGTCGGCGACGAACACGGGCACGCCCGCGGCCGAGAGGCCCTCGGCGAGCAGCTGGAGCGTGCGGGTCTTGCCGGTGCCGGTGGCGCCCGCGACGAGGCCGTGCCGGTTCATCATCGCGAGGGGGAGCTGAACCCGGGCGGCGGGCGTAGGGAGCCCGTCCTCGACCAGGACCCCGAGCGGGAGCGCGGTGCCGGCGAACGCATAGCCGTCGCGGACGGCGGCGGCACGTTCCGACAGCTCGGGCGCGGGTGCGTCCGCGGTGGGCGGCGCGGGCGGCGCCGCCGGACCACCGTCCGGACGGGCGGCGAGCTCGGCCTCCAGCGCCGCGGCCCTCGCCTCCGCCGCCTCGGCGGCAGCCTGCGCGGCGGCAGCCCTGGCCTGGGCCGCCTCGGCGCGCGCGCGGGCGAGGGAGACGTCATCGTCGGTCATGTCTGGAGCGTAGCCAGGGGCGTTGCGGACCGTCGGCGAACCCGGTGGTCGGAGGTCGGTAACCTGGGCGGGTGCACATCGAGGACGAGGCCACCACCCCCACCACCACCGGCGACGCGCCCGCGCCGCCCGAGCCGACGCACCGGTACACCGCGGCGCTCGCGCGCAGCATCGAGCTTGCGTGGCAGGACCGGTGGGAGGAGCGGGGCACGTTCCACACGCCCAACCCGTCGGGCCGCCTCACCGACGGCGAGGGTCGCCTCGCCGACCCGACCTCGCCGTCGTTCTTCGTCATGGACATGTTCCCGTACCCCTCGGGCGCGGGCCTGCACGTCGGTCACCCGCTCGGCTACATCGCGACCGACGTCGTCGGCCGGTACCGGCGGATGCGCGGCGAGAACGTGCTGCACGCGCTCGGCTACGACGCCTTCGGCCTGCCGGCCGAGCAGTACGCCGTCCAGACGGGCCAGCACCCTCGGAAGACGACCGAGGAGAACATCGCCACGATGCGGCGGCAGCTGCGCCGGCTCGGCCTGGCGCACGACCCGCGTCGCACCTTCGCGACGACCGACGAGGACTACGTCCGCTGGACGCAGTGGATCTTCCTGCAGGTGTTCGACGCCTGGTACGACGCCGACGCCCCCCGGCCCGACGGCGGCACGGGCCGTGCGCGCCCGGTCGCGGAGCTGATCGCCGAGTACGAGGCGGGGACGCGCGTGCTGCCCGTTGCGTGGGCCGGCCGCACCTGGGCGGAGCTGACCGCCGTCGAGCGACGACAGGTCGTGGACGAGCAGCGTCTGGCGTACGTGTCGGAGACCCCGGTGAACTGGTGCCCGGGGCTCGGCACCGTGCTGGCGAACGAGGAGGTCACGGTCGACGGCCGCTCCGAGCGCGGCAACTTCCCCGTCTTCAAGCGCAACCTGCGTCAGTGGAACATGCGGATCACCGCGTACGCGGACCGCCTGGCGGACGACCTCGACGTCATCGACTGGCCCGAGAAGGTGCGCACGATGCAGCGCAACTGGATCGGGCGGTCGGAGGGCGCCATGGTGACGTTCGAGGTCATCGGCGGCGCCGAGGCTCGAGGTGTTCACCACGCGACCCGACACGCTGTTCGGCGCCACCTTCATGGTCGTCGCCCCCGAGCACCCGCTGCTGGACGAGGTGCCGGCCGAGTGGCCCGACGGCACGCACGGCGTGTGGACGGGCGGCTACAAGACGCCGGTCGCCGCGGTCGCCGCCTACCGGCGGGAGGCGGCCGCGAAGACCGCCGTCGAGCGCCAGGTCGACGCAGGCAAGAAGACCGGTGTCTTCACCGGTCACGTCGCGATCAACCCCGTGAACCACGAGCTCATCCCCGTCTTCACCGCCGACTACGTCCTGTGGGGCTACGGCACCGGCGCGATCATGGCCGTCCCGGGCGGCGACGAGCGCGACTTCGACTTCGCCCAGGCCTTCGAGCTGCCGGTGATCCACACCGTCGCCCCGCCCGCCGACCACGCGGGCGGCGCCTGGACGGGCGACGGCCTCGTCGTCGGCTCCTCGAACGACGACCTCGACCTCAACGGCATGGACGTCCCCTCGGCGAAGGCGGCGATGTCCGCGTGGCTGGAGAGCAAGGGTGTCGGGACCGGCACGGTCACCTACCGGCTGCGCGACTGGCTGTTCAGCCGGCAGCGGTACTGGGGCGAGCCGTTCCCGATCGTCTACGACGAGCACGACATGCCCCTCGCGCTTCCCGTGGACCTGCTGCCCGTCGAGCTGCCGGAGGTGCCGGACTACGCGCCGCGCACGTTCGACGCCGACGACGTGCACTCGATGCCCGAGCCCCCGCTGGGCCGCAACGACGACTGGGTGAACGTCACCCTGGACCTCGGGGACGGCCCACGGACGTACCGGCGGGACACGAACACCATGCCCAACTGGGCGGGCTCGTGCTGGTACTACCTGAACTACCTGGAGCCCGGGCGGCGCGACGTCGTCGTCGACCCCGAGCTGGAGCGCTACTGGATGGGCCCGGGCCACAACGAGTCCGTCGGCGCGTCCGGCGGCGTGGACCTGTACGTCGGCGGCGTCGAGCACGCCGTGCTGCACCTGCTCTACGCCCGGTTCTGGCACAAGGTGCTGTACGACCTGGGCCACGTGAGCAGCGTCGAGCCGTTCCACACGCTGTTCAACCAGGGCTACATCCAGGCGTTCGCCTACCGGGACGGCCGCGGGCAGCCCGTCCAGGCGTCGGAGGTCGTGGAGGATGCGGCGTCGCCCACCGGGTTCACGTGGGAGGGCGAGCCGGTCACCCAGGAGTACGGGAAGATCGGCAAGTCGCTGAAGAACGTCGTCACGCCGGACGAGATGTACGACGCGTACGGGGCGGACACATTCCGCGTGTACGAGATGTCGATGGGCCCCCTGGACCTCTCCCGCCCGTGGGAGACCCGGGCCGTCGTCGGGTCGCAGCGGTTCCTGCAGCGGCTGTGGCGCAACGTCGTGGACGAGCAGACCGGGACTGTGACGGTGACCGACGCCGAGCCCGCGATCGAGACGACGCGGCTCCTGCATCGCACGATCGCCGAGGTGCGCACGGAGATGGACGCGATGCGGTTCAACACCGCCATCGCGCGACTCATCGTGCTCAACAACCACCTGACCGGCCTGCCCGCCGCCCCGCGCGCCGTCGTCGAGCCGCTCGTCCTGATGGTCGCCCCCTTCGCACCGCACCTGGCCGAGGAGCTGTGGTCGCGCCTGGGTCACCCGGCGAGCCTGATCCGGGAGCCGTACCCCGTCGCGGACCCTGCGCACCTCGTCGTGGACTCGGTCACCTGCGTGGTGCAGGTGCAGGGCAAGGTCCGGGACAAGATCGAGGTCTCGCCGGACGTCAGCGAAGACGCGCTCCGCGAGCTGGCGCTCGGCTCGGAGCGCGTGCTCAAGGCGCTCGCGGGCCGGGCGGTGCGGACGGTGGTCGTCCGGGCGCCGCGCCTGGTCAACGTCGTGCCGGCCTGACATGTCCCGCGTCGCGGTCGTCACCGACTCCACGGCATCTCTGCCACCAGGGCTGGTCGAGGCGTCCGGTGTGGTCGTCGTGCCGCTGGACGTCATGGTGGACGGCGTGGCGCACCGTGAAGGCGTGGACATCAGCCCGGCGCAGATCGTCGAGGCGCTGCGGGCCGGCGCCGTCGTCCGGACGGCGCACCCGGGGCCGGACGCGTTCGCGCGGGCCTACGCGCGGGTCGCCGCTCGGGGCGCGCGTGAGATCGTCTCCGTGCACCTGTCGGGCGAGCTCTCGGGCACCGTGACGTCCGCCCAGCTCGGTGCCCAGACAGCGGCCGTCCCCGTGCACGTGGTCGACTCGCGCACGGTCGCGATGGGCCTCGGCCTGGCGACGCTCGCCGCCGCCCGGGCCGCTGCGGCCGGGGACGCGGCGTCGGGAGACGGGGCCGCCGTTGCGCGGGCGGCCGAGCGACGCGCAGCGACGAGCGCGGTGCGGTTCGCCGTGGACTCCCTCGACCAGCTGCGCGCCGGGGGTCGGCTCGGTGCCGTGGCGGCCACGCTCGGGACGGTGCTCGGCCTGCGGCCGGTGCTGGCCGTGCGCGACGGCCGGATCGACGTGGTGGAGAAGGTGCGCACGAGCGCCCGGGCTCGTGACCGCGTCATCGAGCTCACCTTGGCCGATGCGGCGCGGCGCGAGCGATTCGAGCTCGCGGTCCACCACCTGTCGGATCCCTCGGCCGCAGCTGTCCTGGTCGAGCGGCTCACGGCCGCCTGCGGCCCCGCGCTGCGTGGGGTGCACGTCGCGGAGCTGAGTGCGGTGGTCGGCGCGCACGTGGGCCCGGGCGTCGTGGGGGTCGTGATCGCGGACGCCTGACCCGTCGACCCGGGCCTGTGCAGGAGTGGTCGTCCACAGCCGTGCGGGTCCTGCCTCGGGTCCTTCCGGCGTCCCACCTACCGTCGCGGGGTGAGGGGCACCGAGGCGGACGTCAGGGAGCGGCTGGCCGCGCTCGTCGCGCGGCCGGTCGCTGAGCCTCCCGACCCAGGCGTCCTGGACGCCGGGTCTCGCGATGCGCCGCCCTCCGACCCGGTGGCACCCGGCCGGGCCGCCGGGTGGGTCCCGGGACCGCCCGCGGGGCCAGGCGCCGAGCTGCGTGCACGGGCTCTGGGCTCGGCGATGGCGGCGTACACCGCGGCTCACGGGCACCCGCTCGACGCGCAGACGCTCGACGCGCAGAGGCTCGAACCGCCGCGCCGCCGGTGGGGTCTGGGCGGTCGCGCAGCAGTCGTGGCCGCCGGCGCTCTCCTGGCCCTCGGGGGCGTCGTGGCGGCCCGTGCTGCGCAGGAGACCCCGTCCGTCGTCGTGCCGGCGAGCAGCACGGCGTCGACGGGCCCGGCCGTGCAGCCGGAGGTGGTCGTGCACGTCGTGGGTGAGGTCGGGCAGCCGGGCCTCGTCCGGCTGCCCGAGGGGTCACGGGTTGCCGAGGCGGTCAGCGCCGCGGGTGGGGCGACCCCCGCGGCGGACCTCGCCGCGGTCAACCTCGCGCGCCTCCTGGTCGACGGCGAGCAGCTGGTCGTGCCGGGGCCCGGCGGCGTGCCCGGGACGGCAGGCGCGAGCGTCGACGCCGCCGCCGACGGCCTCGTGGACCTCAACGCCGCCGACGCGGCTGCCCTCGACGCGCTCCCAGGGATCGGGCCGGTCCTCGCGCAGCGCATCGTCGACTGGCGTACCGAGCACGGGCGGTTCACCGTCGTCGACGAGCTGGCGGAGGTCTCCGGCATCGGGCCGTCCCTGCTGGAGGGCGTGCGGGAGCTGGTCCGGGTCGGATGACGGACCTGCGGCTGGTCCCCGCGGCGACGGCCGCGTGGCTCGCGTGCGCGCTGGCGGTCGCCTGGTCGGCTGCGACGGCGGGTCGGTGCGCCGCCGGCCTCCTCGTGGTGGCCGCAGTAGGGGCGCGGTGGGCACTGGCCCGACCGCGCCTCGCTGCGGCCTGGCTCGCCCTCGTGGCAGCGGGCCTCGCGCTCGGCTCGTGCGCGGCCCAGCTCGCCCGACGGGACGGCGGCGCGCTGACCGATCTGGCGGCCGCGCGCGCGACGGTGACGCTGACCGGCGTCGTGCGGTCGGAGGCGGCGGCGCTGCCCGCCACCCGCGGCGAGGCGGAGACCTGGTTCGTGCTCGGTGCGACGGGCGTGTCAGGTCGCGGGCGGGTGACGGGCGCCGCAGCGCTCGTCGTGGTGATCGCCGACGCCGGGGCGCCGTACGGGTCGACGGTCACCGTGACCGGTCGCCTGACGCCCGCCGATCCCGGGGAGGACGCAGTCGCTGTGCTGGGCGCCACCGGGCCGGTACGGGTCGACCGCCCGCCCGGGTCCGTCGACCGCAGGGTCGGGGAGATCCGGACCGCGCTGCTCGCCGTCAGCGACGACCTGCCGCCGGACGCGCGGGGCCTGGTCCCGGGCGTCGCCGTCGGGGATACCTCGCGCATGCCCCCGGACCTCGCCGTTGCGATGCGCGACGTCGGTCTCACGCACGCCACAGCGGTCTCAGGCGGGCACTTCGCCGTGCTCACGGTCACCGTGGTGGCGCTCTCCGGGCTGCTCCGGTTGCCGCGGCCGGCCCGCGCGGCGGTGACAGCGGCGGCGACGATCGGCTTCGTCCTCCTGGTCCATCCGCAGCCGAGCGTGCTGCGCGCCGCCGTCATGGGCGGGCTCGCCGTGCTCGGCATGCTGCTCGGGCGGCCCTCCCGCACGCTGCCCGGCCTCGCCGTCGCCGTCCTGGGCCTCGTCCTGGTGGACCCCTGGCTCGCCCGGAGCGTCGGGTTCGTGCTGTCCGTTCTCGCGACGGGCGGCATCGCGCTGCTGGCGCCAGTGATCGCGGGCTGGCTCGAGGCGCTGCCCCGCCGTCTCGCCCTCGCGCTGGCGGTGCCGGCCGCGGCCCAGGCAGTGTGCGGGCCGGTGCTGGTGCTGGTCGACCCGGCAGTGGGCACGTATGCCGTGCCCGCCAACCTCGTGGCCCTCCCCGCGTTGCTGCCGGCGACGGTCCTCGGCGTCGGTGGGGCACTCCTGGCGCCGGTCTGCGCGCCACTGGCCACCCTCGTGGTCCGCGGGGCGGGCCTGGCCACGTGGTGGATCGCGACGGTGGCCCGGGTCGGGTCGAGCCTGCCGGGGGCTCGCCACCCCTGGCCCGACGGACCCGCCGGCGCGGTCGCCCTCGCAGCCGTCACCGTGGCGGGCCTGGCCTTCGTCCCGGCCGCACGTCGGTGGGGAGCCCGGCCGGTGGCTGCTGTGGCTGCCGTCGTCGGTGTCGTGCTCCTCCTGGCCCGTCCGCTTCTCGCCCCCACGGGGTCATGGGCTCCGTCCGGCTGGCGGTACGCGGCGTGCGACGTGAGGCAGGGCGACGCAACGGTCATCCGCTCCGGTCCCGGTGCCGCCGTCGTCATCGACGCCGGGCCGCCGGGCGACGCCGCGGGGGAGTGCCTGGACCGGCTCGGTGTCCGGCGCATCGACCTCCTCGTCCTCACCCATCCCCACGATGACCACGTCGGCGGGCTCGCGGGCGTCCTGAGGGGCCGAGAGGTCGTTGCGGCGGTGGTGGGTCCCGCGGGTGCGGGACCGGCCGTCGGCCTGCTCGCAGCGACCGGCGCGCCGGTCCGCACGCTCGCCGTCGGGATGGCCGGTGCGACGGGCACCGCGGGCGACGTCGCTTGGACCGTCCTCTCTCCTCGTGCCGGTGCCGTCGGCAGCGCCGACGCCGCCGTGAACGACGCGAGCCTGGTACTGCTCCTGCGCGCCCCGGACCTGACGGTCCTGGCGCTCGGCGACGCCGAGCCCGGTGCCCAGGAGGCGTTGGCCCTGCGCCTCGTCCGGCAGCCGGACCTCCTGGCGGGCGGTCTCGACGTGCTGAAGGTGGCCCACCACGGCTCGGCTCACCAGTCGCCGGCGCTCCTCGCGTTCCTGCGGCCCGCCGTCGCGGTCGTCAGCGTCGGCGTCGACAACGACTATGGGCACCCGGCGCCCGCGACGCTCGAGGCCCTCCGGGCGACGGGTGCGCTCGTGCGGACGACGAGCGGCTGCGGACCCCTGACCGTCGGGCGCGCCGCCGACGGCGGGCTGGTGGTCACCGGCCGGTGCTTCGACGGGTGAGCCACCGATGGACGAGTGCGGGGCCGGTGGCGGGCGGAGCCATCTCCGCGACGGCCTCGTCGGCGTGACGGCACCGCGTGGCAGTCTTGGCCCCATGGCCGCCCCCCGCACCGCCCCTGCCCTCACCTGGGAGGCCGCCCGCCCGGCCCCTCTGGTCCTCGTGCAGGGACCGGAGGATCTGTTGGGGGAGCGTGCCATCGACCGGGTGGTCGAGCTGGCGCGAGCGGCGGACCCCGAGGTCGAGGTCACCCGGATCGACGCCTCTGCCTACCAGGCGGGTCGGTTGCGCGTCGTCGCGAGTCCCTCCCTCTTCGGCGAGGCGCGGGTGGTGGTACTGGAGGCTCTCCACGCGGGGACGGACGACGCCGTGGCGGACCTGCTCGCCTACCTGCCCGATCCGGCGCCCGACGTCGTGCTGGTCGTGCGGCACTCCGGGGTCGTCCGAGCGCGCAAGGCCGCCGACGCGGTCCGCGCCGCCGGCGCACTCGTGGTCTCGTGCGACGCGATCAAGCGCGACGGCGACAAGACGGCCTTCGTCACGGACGAGCTCCGTCGGGCGCACCGGCGGGCCGACGCCGCGGCGGTGCGTGCGCTCGTGGAGGCCTGCGGCTCCGATCTGCGGGAGCTCGCGTCGGCGTGCCAGCAGGTCGTCGCGGACACGACCGGGGTGATCACGGCCGCCGTGGTGGCCCGCTACCACGGGGGACGTGTCGAGGCGACGGGCTTCCGGGTGGCCGATGCGGCCGCCACCGGGAACGCGGGGGAGGCGGTCGCCTTGCTGCGCCACGCCCTCGCCACAGGATCCGATCCGGTGCCCGTCGTCGCCGCGCTGGCGGCGAAGCTGCGCGTTCTCGCGAAGGTGGGTGCCGCCCGCGGCCAGGGTCTCGACCCTGTGCGTGACCTTGGCCTCGCCTCGTGGCAGGTGGACCGCGCCCGCCGGGAGCTGCGGGGGTGGACGCCGGAGTCGCTGGCCACCGCGATCACGGCCGTCGCACAGGCTGACGCCGAGGTGAAGGGTGCCGGTCGGGACGCCGTGTTCGCCGTCGAGCGGGCGGTGCTCCGTGTCGCAGAGGCGGCCGGACGCGTCTGAGGCCGACCCGCCGAATGTCACGCCGGGGAGTCAAGAACGGCGTGACTTCGACCGGGCGAGGGGGCAACGGATCGCTTCGAGCGCTGACGGTAATGTGACGTATGAGTAAAAAACCGCTGCTGACCAGCGGAGGAATTTCACTCGTTCCGCCTACCGCTACTGGGTCGTAGCCTGTCATAGTGATCGTGACAGCGATTGCGGTACCCCCCAGAGGAGAAAATCATGAACCGCACCCTCAAGGCCACCACCGCCGCCCTACTGACCCTCGGCCTCGCCGTCCTGGGTCTTCCCCTAGCTCGGGCGCTTCGGTCAGCGTGGGCAGCATCGGCTGCTGCCGGCAGTAGCCCTCCCGGGCCGGGGCCGCCGACGGGCGGCCAGCGCCCGGCCCAGGAAGTGAGGCCGCCCGCCTGTGCGGGCGGCCTCGTCGTGTCCCACGGCCCGTCGCGAGGAGGTCGCCGGCGTGCCCGGCGCCGCCCCTCGCCCTGCCGCGTTCTCTCGCGCGGTGATCGGCGGGCACTCGAC
This sequence comes from uncultured Actinomycetota bacterium, assembly GCA_963807045.1. Taxonomy (GTDB): domain Bacteria; phylum Actinomycetota; class Actinomycetes; order Actinomycetales; family Cellulomonadaceae; genus Actinotalea. The sequence goes on from CAWDZL010000002.1 coordinate 2,849,653, forward strand.
GGGCGATCGGCCGGCGCTCGACGGATCGGACCGTCAGGCCGCCGGTTCTGCCGCGAAATCCGTCCGAATTCACCCGGTCCGTGCATTCCTGTGGGGCTGCTGAATCCGGCTGTCAACCAGTAGAGTGACTTCTGTGACTGAACTCGCTGAACGCCTGCGTGACGAGCGTGTGCGGGCTGGGCTGTCGCAGACGGCCCTCGCCGGGGACGACTTCTCACCGAGCTACATCTCGCTGATCGAGTCGGGACGACGCACGCCCACGGAGGCCGCCCTCGGTGTCCTGGCGGGGCGCCTCGGCACCACCGCGGACTTCCTGCGCTACGGCGACAAGGCGCCGAGCGAGGAGCGCGCGCGGCTCGAGATCGGCTATGCGCGCCTCGCGCTGGCCAACGGCGAGGCCCAGGAGGCGAAGACGCGCCTCGCGGCCCTCGACCTGTCGGTGATCTCGCCGCGGTACCAGTCCGAGGCGAAGCACGCCCTCGCCCTGGCGTACGAGATGCTCGGGGACCTGGATGCCTCGGTCGCGGTCCTCGAGCCGCTGCTCGAGGACGCGATCGCGAACCGCCGCACGCTCGAGGCGGCGCGAATCGCCACGGACCTCGTGGCCTCGTACCACGACGCCGGCGACCTGAGCCGGAGCGTCGAGCTGGGCGAGCGGGTGCTGGAGGAGGTCGAGCGGCAGGGCATCGCCGGGACCGACGAGCACCTGCGCCTGGCATCCACGATCCTCTGGTCGTACTACGAGCGCGGTGACCTGCTCTTCGCGACGCACCGGGCCGGTGAGCTCATCTCCCTCGCCGACGACAAGGGCACGATGCGGGGCCGCGGCAGCATCTACTGGAACGCCTCGCTGGTGGCCGAGGGCCGGGGTGACCTGGGCGAGGCGCGGCGCCTCGCCGAGCGGGCGCTCGCGTACCTCAGCGAGGGCGCCGCCAGCCGCGACGTGCCCCGGCTGCGTTCCCACTACGCATGGCTCCTGCTGCGGTCCGACCCACCGGACCCCATCACCGCTCTCGAGCACCTCGACCGGGCCATGGTCGACCTGCGGCTCATCGGTTCCGAGTCGGACCTCGCCCGGTGCGAGTTCGAGATGGGCCGCGCGCACCTCCTTCTGGGGGATGCGGCGCGGGCCGAGGGCCTCGCCGCCGCGGGCCTTGAGCGCCTGGACTCCGGCGCGCCGCTCGACGTGTGCAACGGCCGCATGTTGATGGGGGACTCCCTCGCGGCGCAGGGGCGCATGGACGAGGCGCAGGGTTCCTACCGGTGGGCCGCCGACATGTTCGGCATGATGGCCGCGGGCCGTGAGTCCGCCACTGTGTGGCGCTCGCTCGGCGACAGGATGCTTCAGCACGGTGACGCCGTGGGCGCTGCGCAGGCCTACGAGGCTGCGCTGCGGGAGGCAGGCATCCGGCCGACCGTGCTCCCGATGGTCAGCTCGCTCGTCGAGGCGTCCCGCTTCGAGGCGGGGGCCGACCACACCTGACGCCAGCGCGCCGGTTCGCAGGGGGAGCCGGCGCGTCGACGGCGTCAACCAGCGTCCGGGCGGGTGCTCGCGGTCGATCCCGCGGGTGCCCGCCCGGTTCGCGTCGGGGGCTGCAGGGGGCTACTGGCCCGATGCTGCGCGCTGTCGCACCGGCTGCGTGACCCGCAGTGCGGGGCGGTCGGCGCGTTGGCTGTGCACGGGCGTCCGGTTCAGTACGCGAGGTTCCTCGAGGTAGAAGCCCTGGAAGAGGTCGAAGCCGAGTTCCAGGCAGCGGGCGAGCTCGCTCGGCGTCTCGATGCGCTCGGCGACGAGGTGCGCGCCGTAGGCGGCGGCTGCCCGGACCAGATCGGGGCCGCGCTCGTACAGGTCCCGACGATCGATCTTCACGTAGTCGGCCCAGGGGAGTAGCGCCACCTGGTTCGTGAGTCCCACGAAGTCGTCCACGGCGATGCGGAAGCCCTGGCTGCGCAGGCGCGCGAGCCCGGCGAGCACAGCGTCATCGACGCGGACCGACTCGACGACCTCGATGACAAGGCGGTCGGGGTCGGCGGGGATGGGCAGGTCACCGACGAGGAAGCTGCGCGTGAAGTTCACGAAGACCAGCGCGTCGGCGGCCACGGAACGCACGCCGGTCGCGCTGAACGTCGCCTGCAGGACCCGCAGGGTGGCCCTGTCCTGGGCCTCGCACGGCCACTGATCCACGCGCAGGGAGTGCTCCCGGCCCGCCCGGTAGAGGAACTCGTAGCCGTGCACGTCGCCGCAACGGGTGAAGATGCCCTGCCGGCCGACGAACAGGCGGGAACCCACCTGGGCCTGGGGGTGTGTGTATGCCGCTGGGTGGTCGAGCGTCTCGTCGACCACCTGGGCTATCACCACGGGACCTGAGAGGTCGAAGGCGCCACCTCATGACGTGAGGTGGCGCCTTCGACCGGGTGAAAGACGCCCCGGACCTCTAGCGCACGGGGCGTCGTCACCGCGCGGCTCAGAGGGCCGCGACCTGCTTGGCGAGCGACGACTTGCGGTTGGCCGCCTGGTTGGCGTGGATGACGCCCTTGGTCACGGCCTTGTCGAGCTTGGTCGTCGCCGTGCGGAGCGCGACGGCGGCGCCGTCCTTGTCGCCGGCCGCGACAGCCTCGCGGACGCGACGGACGTGCGTCTTGAGCTCGGACTTGACTGCCTTGTTGCGCAGGCGGGCCGCCTCGTTCGTGCGGATCCGCTTGATCTGGGACTTGATGTTCGCCACGTGTTGACTCTCTGGTGTGTTCGCGGAAGCGAGCTGACAGGTCGATGAGGGCGTCGCCGCATCCCGGGACAGGGGTGGTGGGGACACCCGCGAGCAGGACATGACCTGTGCCCGCCGACCTGGGCGGACACGCGGGCACTGATGTTATCAGTCGAGCGCGGCCGCCAGCGAGCGCGCGACGACGTCGAAGCGGCGACGGTCCAGCATGGCACCCTCGCGCCGCACCTGTGCCGGGTCGACCCGGACAACGCGGTCGAGCCTGACCTCGCTTGCGCGCCGCTCCCTGTCCCACTCCCCGGAGCCGAGGTCCAGCCAGTGCTCGTGCCGGGGGCTCGGGGCGGTGTCGTGGTCGCGGGAGCTCAGCATGAGGGCGAGCAGCCACGGGCCGTCGCGGCCGACGACCAGCACGGGCCGGTCCTTGCCGCGGGAGTGGTCCTCTTCGAAGGGCACCCAGGTCCACACGATCTCGCCGGGGTCTGGGCGACCGTCCAGGTCGGGCGCGTAGACCGGGTGCACGACGCCGCGGAAGTCGCCGGGGTACGCCGGGCGGGTGGGCGGGGCGGAGTGCCCCGTCGCGCCCCGGCGGCGGGGGGCCAGTCGCGCGGCTCGTGCGAGGAAGCGCCCCAGGGCGGCGAGGGTCGGCACGGCGCCACGCTACCGGGGCCGCGCCGACCCCTCAGTCGTCGAGGACGAAGGTGACCTCGAGCATCACCTGATAGGCCACGATGGCGCCGTCCGCGACCTCGACCTTCTGGTCCTTCACCCACGCACCCTGGACGTTGCGCAGGGTCTGGCTGGCGCGGGCGATGCCCGACTCGATCGCGTCCTCGAAGCTGGTCTCCGATCGGACGCTCAGCTCGGTGATCTTGGCGACGGACGACATCGGTCCTCCTCGGCGCACGGGAGCGGTCCGCGGGTGCGGGCCGGTACTGTGCGTCCAGCCTCCGTCGACCCACGGGGGCCCGCAACACGTCACGTCCCGGGCGATCCGCCGTCGTGGGACCATGGGTCAGACCCGTCTGCCCCGACCGGAGCGCCACCCGTTGAGCCCCATCCCGCCCGCTGGACTGAGCGCGCAGGTCACCCCTGCCGCTACCCCCGCGCGCCTGCTGCGCAACTTCTGCATCATCGCCCACATCGACCACGGCAAGTCCACGCTGGCCGACCGCATGCTGCAGCTGACCGGCGTCGTCGACGAGCGCGCGATGCGTGAGCAGTACCTCGACCGCATGGACATCGAGCGCGAGCGCGGCATCACGATCAAGTCGCAGGCCGTGCGCATGACGTGGGCGGTCGGCGAGGGCGGGCGTCCCGACGGCCCTCTGGTGCCGTACGCGCTGAACATGATCGACACGCCGGGTCACGTGGACTTCACCTATGAGGTGTCCCGCTCCCTGGCGGCCTGCGAGGGCGCCGTGCTGCTGGTCGACGCCGCGCAAGGCATCGAGGCGCAGACGCTCGCCAACCTCTACCTCGCCATGGAGAACGACCTGGCGATCATCCCGGTGCTCAACAAGATCGACCTCCCGGCCGCCCAGCCGGAGAAGTACGCCGAGGAGATCGCGGGTCTCGTCGGTGGCGACCCGGAGGACGTGCTCCGCGTCTCGGGCAAGACGGGCGAGGGGGTGGACCGCCTGCTCGACCGGATCGTGGAGCTGGTGCCGCCGCCGTCGGGCGATCCTGCGGCGCCGGCCCGCGCGATGATCTTCGACTCCGTGTACGACACGTACCGCGGCGTCGTCACCTACGTCCGCGTGGTCGACGGGCACCTCTCGCGGCGCGAGCGCATCCTCATGATGTCGACGCGCGCGACGCACGAGCTGCTCGAGATCGGCGTCATCTCGCCCGAGCCGATCCCGACGGACGGGCTGGGGGCGGGCGAGGTCGGCTACCTCATCACGGGCGTGAAGGACGTGCGCCACTCCAAGGTGGGCGACACGGTGACCAACGCCGCCAAGCCCGCCGGCCAGACGCTCGCGGAGTACCGCGACCCCAAGCCGATGGTCTACTCGGGCCTCTACCCGATCGACGGCTCGGACTACCCGGTGCTGCGGGACGCCCTCGACAAGCTCAAGCTGAACGACGCCGCGCTCGTCTACGAGCCCGAGACGTCGGTCGCCCTCGGTTTCGGGTTCCGCGTCGGGTTCCTCGGGCTGCTGCACCTCGAGATCGTCCGGGAGCGCCTCGAGCGCGAGTTCGACCTCGACCTCATCTCCACGGCGCCGAACGTCGTGTACGAGGTCACGATGGAGGACCGCTCGGTCCTCACCGTGACCAACCCGAGCGAGTTCCCCGGCGGCAAGGTCAGCGAGGTCCGGGAGCCCGTGGTGCGGGCCACCGTGCTCGCCCCGAGCGAGTTCATCGGCTCGATCATGGAGCTGTGCCAGCAGCGGCGCGGCGAGCTGCTGGGCATGGACTACCTCTCGCCGGAGCGTGTGGAGATGCGTTACACGCTGCCGCTCGCCGAGATCGTCTTCGACTTCTTCGATCAGCTGAAGTCGCGGACCCGCGGCTACGCGTCCCTCGACTACGAGCAGGCGGGTGAGCAGGCGGCCGATCTCGTCAAGGTGGACATCCTGCTGCAGGGCGAACAGGTCGACGCGTTCAGCGCGATCGTGCACCGCGACAAGGCGTACGCCTACGGCGTCGCGATGGCGGGCAAGCTGGAGGAGCTCATCCCGCGTCAGCAGTTCGAGGTGCCCATCCAGGCGGCCATCGGCGCCCGCGTCATCGCACGGGAGAACGTCCGCGCACTGCGCAAGGACGTGCTCGCCAAGTGCTACGGCGGCGACATCACGCGCAAGCGCAAGCTGCTCGAGAAGCAGAAGGAGGGCAAGAAGCGGATGAAGACCATCGGTCGGGTCGAGGTCCCGCAGGAGGCCTTCATCGCAGCGTTGTCCGCCGAGGCGGCGGACAAGGACAAGGCCAAGAAGTAGCCCGGGTCGACGGTCGGTTGCTCCCGCGAGCATGTGTGCGCGGTGCGAGCAACGGTCGCTCGCACCGCGCACACATGCTCGCGGGAGTGCACGTCAGCTCGCGTCAGCCACGCGCCCCGTCGAGCACCGCACGGTGCTCCGGCGTCAGCTCCAGAGCCAGGGCCCGTGCCTGCTCGACGTACCTGCTCACCCGTGAGGTGCCCAGGAGCGGGACCACACTCGGCGACGTCCGGGCGAGCATCCACGCGAGGACGACCTGGCTCGGCGTCGCGCCCGTCCCGGCGGCCACGGAGCGGACCGCCGCCAGCTGTGCGCGCTGGTGCTCGCCGGCGTAGTTGCCCTGCCAGAGGTAGTTCGCCTCGCGCTCCTCGTCGGACTGGTCGTAGATGCCCTTGAGCACCGGCGAGTACGCGACGAGCGTGAGGTCGGGGTGCTCGGCGAGGTAGTCGAGGAGCTCGCCGTCCACGACGGACGAGCTGTCGAGACCCGCCCGCGCGTCCAGGTAGGAGTGCTCCTGCTGCACCGCCACGGGGGCGGGCCAACCGTGCGCCTGGCAGAGCTGCCGGATGCGCTCGAGGCGCCACGTCCGGACGTTCGACCAGCCGAGGTAACGCACCTTGCCCTCGGAGACGAAGGCGGCCAGCGTCTCGAGCGTCTCCTCCAACGGCGTCGTGCGGTCGTCGACGTGGACGTAGTACAGGTCGATGTGATCGGTCCGGAGCCGCTGGAGGCTGGCCTCGAGCGACTCGCGCAGCACTGGGCCGCTCGCGCCGACGAAGTTCTTCCGGGCGACGGCCCAGTCCGGCTCCGCGGCGTCGGCGGGCCAGACGCGGTCCAGGTGGTTGACGCGGGCGGTGCCCTTCGTGGCGAGGAAGACGTCGTCGCGGTTGCCGCGCTCGGCCATCCAGCGGCCGAGCAGTTCCTCGGACTGGCCGCCGCCGGTTCCCTTTGCCCACCACCAGGAGTAGCAGTCCGCCGTGTCGACGAAGGTGCCGCCGTCGGCGACGAACTGGTCCAGCAGGGCGACGGACGACGCCTCGTCAGCGATGGTCCCCATGGGCATCGCCCCGAGCGCGACCCTGCTGACGTGCTGCCCGGTCGTGCCCAGCTCGATGGTCTGCATGTCTGTGTTCTCTTCTCTGTTCTCAGTTGTCCGCGCCGACGGAGGTGGCGCGGAGGAGCCTCGGTGTAGATGCCGATCTTGTGGTCGAGCGCGGCGAGGTGCCGGTTGAGCAGCGCGATGTGCGCCACGAGCTCGGTGCGGTGGTCCGTGAGCACGCCGACCCGCTCCGGGACCGTGTGGTCGCCGGCCCGGGTCAGCTCGACGAACCGCTGCATGTCGCGGATGGGCATGCCGGTCTGCCGTAGCAGCGTGAGGAAGACGACGGCGCCCAGGTCGGCGTCGGTGTAGCGGCGGTGGCCGCCGGACCCGCGCGGAACGGGCGCGAGCAGCCCGATGCGCTCGTAGTAGCGGAGCGTGTGCGCCGAGACGCCCGTGCGCTCGGCGGCCTCCTCGATGGTGCAGCCCTCGGTCGTCGTGGTCATGTCTGCGACCGTAGAAGTTCGAGCGCACTCGAAGTCAACGCTTTCCGGGAGATCTCTTGCCGGATGCGACGATGGGTGGCATGTCCCTGTCCCGTCGCGCTGTCCCGCAGCAGTGACGCCCGCCCTCCCGGACGGCGAGGCGGTGCCCGACGACGGCGCTCTGCCGGCCTGGGTGGCGGGCGAGGACGGGTCCCATGGGTTCGGCGTCTACCTGCACGTGCCGTTCTGCCGCGTGCGCTGCGGCTACTGCGACTTCACCACCTACACGGCCACCGAGCTCGGCGGGGGCGCCGACCAGGCGTCGTACGCCACGACCGTGCTGCGCGAGATCGGCCTCGCGCGCCGGGTGCTGGACGACGTCGGGCGCGGCGGACGCGTCGTGGACACGGTGTTCGTGGGTGGCGGGACGCCGACGCTCCTGCCCGCGGGCGACCTCGCGCGGATGCTCGACGCCGTCCGGGACGCCTGGGGCCTCGCCCCGGGCGCTGAGGTGACGACCGAGGCGAACCCCGACTCCGTGTCCCCGGCGTCGCTCGCCGCGCTCGCGGCTGCGGGGTTCACGCGGGTGTCCTTCGGCATGCAGTCGGCCGTGCCGCACGTCTTGGCGACCCTCGAGCGCACCCACGACCCTGCGCGCGTGCCCGACGTCGTCGGGTGGGCCCGGGAGGTCGGCCTCGACGTCTCGCTGGACCTGATCTACGGCACGCCGGGGGAGTCCGTGGACGACTGGCGCCGGTCCCTGGACGCCGCCCTGGAGTGCGGCGTGGACCACGTCTCCGCGTACGCCCTCGTGATCGAGGACGGGACGCGCATGGCCGCGCAGGTGCGCCGCGGCGTCCTCCCCGCCGTCGACGCCGACGACGAGGCCACGAAGTACGAGGTCGCGGACGCGGCGCTGCGCGATGCGGGCCTCGAGTGGTACGAGGTGAGCAACTGGGCGCGGCCGGGAGCGGAGTGCCGACACAACCTCGGCTACTGGCGCGGGGCGGACTGGTGGGGCCTCGGGCCGAGCGCGCACTCGCACGTGGGCGCGGGAGCGCGCGCCGTCCGCTGGTGGAACGTCAAGCATCCCCGGCCGTACGCGGACCGGCTCGGCGAGGCGCGGTCGCCCGCCGCCGCCCGGGAAGCTTCTCGAACCCGACGACGTCGCGCTGGAGCGGGTCCTGCTCGGCGTCCGGCTGCGCGAGGGGCTGGACCTGGCGGCCGTGCCGACGGCACGTCGCGTCGCGGTCGCGGGCCTCGTTGCCGATGGCCTGCTCGACGGCGTGGCGGCGATCCGGGGGCGGGCGGTGTTGACCCTGCGCGGCCGGCTGCTCGCCGACACGGTGGTCCGGGCGCTCACCGACTGACGCATCGGCGGCCGGGTGCGCGAAGGGCCGGCACCCGTAGCGGGTGCCAGCCCTTCGCCGAGCCCTGGGCCCTCAGCTCACTTGATGAGCCGGAGGTTGGCCGGGTAGCGGTACGCCTGGCCCTTGTTGGCCGCGATGCCGGCCATGACCATGAAGATCAGCCCGGCGATGTAGACGAGCGGGAAGAGGATGAACCCGATCAGGACCGCCATGAGGATGGCGGAGACGATCAGGGCGATGTTGAAGGCGATCTGGAAGTTCAGGGCCTCCTTCGCCTGCTCCTCGACGAAGCGGCTCTTCTCCCGGTACATCAGGTAGATCACCAGCGACGGGATGAAGCCGAAGATGATGCCGCCGAGGTGGGAGAGCATCGCCCACATGCGCTGGTCGGAGTCGCTCATCGGCGCACCCATCGGGGCGCCGTAGGCGGGCGGCGGGGCCGCGTATCCGGGCGGCGGCGTCTGGTAGCCACCAGCGGGCGCGGTGTACGCGGGCGGCGGGACGGCACCAGCCGGGGGCGGCGGAACGGCACCCGCGGGCGGCGGCGGAACCGCACCCGAGGGGGTGGCGCCCGGCTCGGGCATCGGGTCGGAGGGAGTCGACATTGCTGCTGCCTTTCGCTGAGTTAGGTGTGCACCGGAAGGGCACACCCGGTGAAGCGCGCCGAAGGGCTGGTCGTCGGCGTATCGAAGATAGCGAAACGGACACCGCGACGGGGAGTTCCGCGCCGCGTAGTTGCGGGACCTAGCCGGCCGTGCCGTGCGTGACGAAGTCGATGAGCTCCTCGACGCGACCGAGGAACGCGGGCTCCAGGTCGCGGAAGTCGCGCACCGTGCCCAGGATGCGCTGCCAGCCACGGGCCACGTCGGCCTGCTCGACCGCAGGCCAGCCGAGGGCCGTCAGCACGCCGCGCTTCCACTCGACGGACCGGTCGACCTCCGGCCACGCGGTCAGGCCGACCCGCTCGGGTCGCACCGCCTGCCAGACGTCGACGTACGGGTGGCCGAGGACGAGCATCGAGCCGCGCGGTACGGAGCGGCTCACGTCGGCGGAGATACGGCTCTCCTTGCTCCGGTCCACGAGGTGGTCGACCAGCACGCCCAGCCGGCGGTCCGGCGTCGGGCCGAAGTCCCGTACCGCGTCCGCGAGCCGGTCGACGCCGTCGAGCATCTCCACGACCACGCCCTCGATCCGCAGGTCGTCGCCCCAGACGCGTTCGACGAGCTCCGCGTCGTGCCGACCCTCGACCCAGATCCGGCTGGACCGGGCCACCCGGGCGCGGGCGTCCGGCACCGCGACCGATCCGGACGCCGTCCGCGTGGGGCGGGCGGGTGGCGTCGTCGTGGGCGGGGCGACCAGCTCCACCGGCTGGCCGTCGATCCAGAAGCCGGGGCCGAGGGGGAAGGTCCGGGTGGTACCGCGGCGGTCCTCGAGCACGACGACGTGCATCCCGCCGGACCGCTCGACGCGGACGACGGCGCCCACCCACCCCGTGGTGACCTCCTCGACGACGAGGCCGGCGTCGGCGGGCACGCGGGGGGAGGCGGGTCTGCGGCGGGGAGCCGAGACGGCGTCGGGTCCGTAGCGGTCGTGCACCAGGGCACTCTAGGTCGGTCGGTGCGCGCCCCAGGCAACGCCGGGCCGGACCGTCGTAGGATTAGCACTCGGGCCGCCGGAGTGCCACCCGGCTGGGCGGGCCGGACCGTGCGAGGACCGAGGGGAGGGGTGTCATGAGCGGGGACCGCAGGCTCGAGGTGCTGCGGGCGATCGTCGAGGACTACGTCCAGACGCGGGAGCCCGTCGGATCGCGCGTGCTCGTCGAACGGCACAACCTCATGGTCTCGCCCGCGACGATCCGCAACGACATGGCGGCCCTCGAGGACGCCGGCCTGATCACCCAGCCCCACACCTCGGCCGGCCGCGTGCCCACCGACAAGGGCTACCGCATGTTCGTGGACCGGCTCTCCGACGTGAAGCCGTTGTCCCCGGCGGAGCGTCGGGCGATCCAGGCGTTCCTCGACGACGCCGTCGACCTGGACGACGTGGTCGACCGGTCCGTGCGGCTGCTCGCGCAGCTCACGCACCAGGTCGCCGTCGTGCAGTACCCGTCCCTGCGCCGCTCGGCGCTGCGCCACCTGGAGCTCGTGCCCCTCGGGCCGACGCGGCTGCTCGTCGTCATCATCACCGAGGCCGGCCGCGTGGAGCAGCGCGTCCTCGAGGTGCCCGACGGGGTACCGGAGCACGCGCTGACCGCCCTGCGTGCCCGCCTCAACGCGACGGTCGCGGGACGGCGGCTCGCCGAGCTCACCGAGCCGCTCGACCAGGTGGCCGGCGGGTTCCCGGTGGGGGAGCAGCCGTTCGTCCGGCAGGTCGTCCGGATGGTCGAGGAGACCCTCGCCGAGACCGTCGAGGAGCGCATCGTGATGGCCGGCGCGGCCAACCTCGCGCGCAGCGGCACGGACTTCGCCAACACCATCCGGCCCGTGCTGGAGGCGCTCGAGGAGCAGGTGGTGCTGCTGCGGCTGCTCACCGAGATGGCCGAGGACGCCGCGGGGGTCGCGGTCCGGATCGGTCACGAGAACGACCACGTCGGCCTGACGGAGACGTCGATCGTCGCCACGAGCTACGGCGCGGAGGGTCGGCCGCTGGCGCGGATCGGCTCGCTCGGCCCCACCCGCATGGACTACGCGGGGACCATCGCGTCCGTCCGCGCGGTCGCCCGCTACCTGTCCCGGATCCTCGCCGGCTGAGCCGGCGGATTGAGAGCCCTGGTGAGCACTGACTACTACGAGATCCTCGGCGTCGACCACGGCGCGAGCCCGGAGGAGATCAAGCGCGCGTACCGCAAGCTGGCGCGCAAGCACCACCCGGACGTCGCTCAGGGCGACGGCGCGGAGGAGCAGTTCAAGGAGATCTCGCGTGCGTACGAGGTGCTCTCCAACCCGGAGAAGCGCCGCATGTACGACAGCGGCGTCGACCCCGCGGCGCCCGGCGGGGGCGGCTTCGGCGCAGGCAGCGGGTTCGGCTTCCAGGACATCTTCGAGACGTTCTTCGGCGCGGGTCCCAGTGCGCGTCGCGGCCCCATGCCCCGCGCCCGGCGGGGTCAGGACGCGCTCGTGCGGCTCGACATGGAGCTCTCCGAGACGGCGTTCGGTGCCCACCGCGAGGTCCCCGTCGACACGGCGGTCGTCTGCCCGACGTGCCAGGGGAGCTGCTGCCGTCCGGGGACCTCGCCGCGCACGTGCGACGTCTGCGCGGGCAGCGGCGTCGTGCAGCGGGTGGCTCGCTCGTTCCTCGGGCAGGTCATGACCTCGAGCCCGTGCGCCGCGTGCCACGGCTTCGGCACGGTCATCCCCGAGCCCTGCCCGGAGTGCTCCGGTGAGGGCCGTGTGCGTAGCCGCCGCACGCTCACGGTGGACGTCCCGGCCGGCGTCGAGACGGGCACGCGCATCAAGCTGCCCGGGCAGGGCGAGGTCGGCCCGGCCGGCGGCCCGCCCGGTGACGTGTACCTCGAGGTGCGGCAGCGGCCGCACCCGACGCTCGTACGGCACGGGGACGACCTGCACGGCAGCCTTGAGATCCCGATGACAGCCGCGGCACTCGGCACCGTCGTCGTGCTCGACACGCTCGACGGCCCCAAGGAGGTCGACATCCGACCCGGCACCCAGCCGGGGGCGGTGCTGGTCGAGAAGGGCCTCGGCGTCGGGCACCTGCAGGGGGTGGGACGCGGCGACCTGCACGTCCACGTGGAGGTCCAGGTGCCGACGGAGCTCGACCCGGAGCAGGAGCGGCTGCTGCGCGAGCTCGCGACGCTGCGCGGCGAGGAACGGCCGGAGGCGCGGCTGGCCTCCGCCCAGTCGGGCGTGTTCGCCCGCCTGCGGGACAAGCTCGCCGGTCGGTGACCGCGTGACCGCACCTGTCTTCCTGGCGGAGCCGGGCGATGTCGAGCGGCACGCTGCGGGCGGCGTCCTCGTCCTCGAGGGCGCTGAGGCCCGGCACGCCGGGGTGGTGCAGCGGCGCCGTCCCGGCGAGCGGGTCGACGTCGTGGACGGCTGCGGCGCCCGGCTGGCATGCCGCATCGCGACCGTGGAGCCCGGCCGGCTCACGCTTCAGGTGGAGAGCCGCACGGACGAGCCCGCGCCTGCGGTGCGGCTCGTGCTCGCGCAGGCGCTCGCCAAGGGTGACCGTGACGAGCTCGCGGTCGAGGCCGCAACCGAGGTCGGCGTCGACGAGGTGGTGCCCTGGCAGTCGGCGCGGTCCGTCGTCGTCTGGCGGGGCGATCGTGCCGCGAAGAGCCGCGCGCGCTGGGTGGCGACCGTGCGCTCCGCGACGAAGCAGGCGCGTCGTGCACACCTCCCGGTCGTGGCCGACGCCGTCGACACCGCCGGCCTCGGTCGCCTGGTGGGCGCGGTGGTCGCCGAAGGCGGGGTCGCCCTGGTCTTGCACGAGTCCGCTGCCGACTCGATCGCGGCCGTGGCCCTGCCCGCAGCCTCCGCCACGTCGGACCCGACCCCGCGCGTCCTCGTCGTCGTCGGGCCGGAGGGCGGCATCGCCGACGAGGAGCTCGCCGCACTGACGGCCGCGGGCGCAGCCGTCGTGCGCCTCGGCCCGCACGTCCTGCGCACCTCCACGGCGGGTCCGGTGGCGCTCGCCCTGCTCGCGGAGCGGCTCGGCCGGTGGGCGTGAGCGCGGGCAGCACCGCAGGCCCGGTGCACCGCTCGCGCACTACCCTGGCGGCATGTCGCCCGTGACCGCCCCGGACTGCCTCTTCTGCCGCATCGTCGCCGGGGAGATCCCATCGACCGTCGTCGCCGAGAGCGACGGAGCGGTCGCCTTCCGCGATCTCGACCCGAAGGCCGCGGTCCACGTCCTCGTGGTGCCGCGCGACCACCACGCCGACGTCGCGCAGCTCGCCGCAGCGGACCCGGCGCTCCTCGCGGAGGTGGTGCGGCTGGCCGACGAGGTCGCGGCCCAGGAAGCCGGGGGGCAGTTCCGGCTCGTCTTCAACACCGGCGCCGACGCGGGGCAGTCGGTCTTCCACGTGCACGGGCACGTGATCGGCGGACAGCGCCTGGGCTGGTCGCCCGCGTGACTCGCCCGGTTAGCATGGCGGCATCCACCAGCGACGAGGAGGCCCGGTCGTAGCGGCCGATCCCATGGCAACGACACCAGCACACGGCGGCGGCACCGGCGACGTCGAGCACCGCATCATCGTCCCTGCGCACCTGCCCGCCGTCGTCGTCCTCGGGCCGAACGACGAGGTGCTCCGCGCCGTCGAGGACGGCTTCCCGCGCGTGCGGGTCCACGCACGTGGCGACCAGATCACGCTGCAGGGTCCGCCGTCCGAGGTCGGGCTGGCGACGCGGCTCCTCGACGAGCTGCTCGAGGTCGCGGCCACGGACACCCCGCTGACGGCCGACGTCGTCGGGCGGGCGGTCCGGATGCTCACCGGGGCCCCGACGAGCCGTCCGTCGGAGGTGCTCACCCACAACATCCTGTCCTCGCGCGGGCGCACGATCCGGCCCAAGACGGTCGGCCAGAAGACCTACGTCGATGCGATCGACCGCAACACCGATCGACGTTCGGCATCGGTCCCGCGGGCACGGGCAAGACCTACCTCGCGATGGCCAAGGCGGTGCAGGCGCTGCAGGGCAAGCAGGTGAACCGCATCGTCCTGACGCGGCCCGGCGGTCGAGGCGGGGGAGCGGCTCGGGTTCCTGCCCGGCACGCTCAGCGAGAAGATCGACCCGTACCTGCGGCCGCTGTACGACGCGCTGCACGACATGGTGGACCCGGACTCGATCCCGCGGCTCATCGAGGCCGGCACGGTCGAGGTCGCGCCGCTGGCCTACATGCGCGGACGCACGCTCAACGACGCGTTCATCGTCCTGGACGAGGCGCAGAACACGTCCACCGAGCAGATGAAGATGTTCCTGACGCGCCTCGGGTTCGGCTCGAAGATGGTCGTGACCGGCGACGTGACGCAGGTGGACCTGCCGGGCGGCACGACGTCGGGGCTGCGGGTCGTGGAGGAGATCCTGAACGGCGTCGACGACGTCGCGTTCTGCCGGCTGACGTCCCAGGACGTCGTCCGGCACCGGCTGGTCGGGGACATCATCGAGGCCTACGCCGCGTGGGACGTCCGCGTGGGTGGCCGGGAAGGCGGCGCGCGGTGAGCGTCGAGGTCAACAACGAGTCCGGCTACGCGGTCGACGAGGCGGAGTTCGCCGCCCTCGCCCGGCACGTGCTCGACGCGATGCACGTGCACCCGCAGACCGAGCTGTCGATCCTGCTGGTGACCAGCGATGTCATGAGCGAGCTGCACGTGCAGTGGATGGACGAGCCGGGCCCGACGGATGTGTTGTCGTTCCCGATGGACGAGCTGCGCCCTGGGTCGGAGACCGAGCCGACGCCGGCGGGTCTGCTCGGCGACGTCGTGCTGTGCCCCGAGGTCGCCGCCGAGCAGGCGCGGCGCGCGGGCCACTCCACGGCCGAGGAGCTTCTGCTGCTCACGACGCACGGGATCTTGCACCTGCTCGGCTTCGACCACGCCGAGCCGGACGAGGAGAAGGAGATGTTCGCCCTCCAGCGACGGCTCCTCCTCACCTTCCTCGCCGAGCGATGACCGGGGCGCCGGCCGGCTGGCTGGTCGCGGCCGCCGTCGTCGCGGTGCTGCTGGCCGCGCTCCTCAACGCGGGCGAGGCTGCGGTCGCCCGGGCCGCGCTCCTGCCCGACGGCGCACCGGAGCGGCACCGTCGCCTCCTCGAGGACGCTGCCGGCACCGCGGCCGCCGCTGCCGCGCTCGCCGTCGTCCTCCAGGCCGTCGCCGCCGTGTCCGTCACGGTGGCGCTCGCGGGCACGGGCCTGTCGTGGTGGCAGGTGCTGGTCGTGGCGCTGGTCGTCGCCGGGGCCGCGGCGCTCGTCGTCGTGCGGGCCGTCCCGCGGACCGCCGGCGGCCGGTACCCGGTCGGGACGCTCGCGCTGACCGCGGGGCTGCTCGGAGTCGCGCGGGCCGGGGCCAGGCCCCTGGGCCGGCTCGTCGGTGCGGCCCGCAGACCGCTCAGCGACGCCGAGCTGCGGGCCGTGATGGATCGCGCCAGCGAGTCCGAGCTCATCGAGGACGACGAGCGCGAGATGTTCCGCTCGGTCCTCGAGCTCGGCGACACGATCACGCGCGCCGTCATGGTGCCGCGCACCGAGATGATCACCCTCACGACCGGGACGCCGCTGCGGAAGGCCCTCGGCCTCTTCCTGAAGTCGGGCTACTCGCGCGTTCCGGTCGTCGGCGACTCGGTGGACGACGTCCTCGGCGTGCTGTACCTCAAGGACGTCGTGCGGCACGTGCACACGGTGGGGGAGAGCGACGCGACCGTCGACGCGCTCACCCGGCCGCCCGTGTTCGTCCCCGAGAGCAAGCCTGTCGACGACCTGCTGCGCCAGATGCAGGCGGGGGCGTCGCACATGGCGATGGTCGTCGACGAGTTCGGCGGCGTCGCCGGGCTCGTCACCATCGAGGACGCGCTCGAGGAGATCGTCGGCGAGCTCACCGACGAGCACGACCGTGCCGCGCCCGAGATCGAGGACGTCGCAGGCGGCGTGTACCGGGTACCCTCACGGCTGCCGCTGGATGAGCTCGGCGAGCTGTTCGGCATCGAGATCGACGACGACGACGTGGACACGGCGGGCGGGCTGCTCGCGAAGGCCCTGGGCAAGGTCCCGCTGGCCGGCTCGAGCGCCGAGGCGCACGGGCTGCGGCTGACGGCGGACCGGGTCGAGGGCCGACGACGGCAGCTGGCCACGGTGCTCGTGGAACGCGCGGCGCAGGACGAGGAGTAGATCGTGACCGAGAGACCGCCGGGCTTCCGCTCCGGGTTCGCGTGCGTCGTGGGCCGGCCGAACGCAGGCAAGTCCACGCTGACGAACGCCCTGGTGGGGCAGAAGGTCGCCATCACCTCGGGTCGGCCGCAGACCACGCGGCACGTCATCCGCGGGATCGTGCACCGCCCCGACGCCCAGCTCGTGCTCGTGGACACGCCCGGCCTGCACCGGCCCCGGACGCTGTTGGGCGAGCGGCTCAACGACCTCGTCCGCGGGACGCTCGCCGAGGTGGACGTGGTCCTCTTCTGCGTGCCCGCCGACCAGCGGGTCGGTCCGGGTGACCGGTTCATCGCCGAGCAGCTCGCCCAGCTGCGGACGCCGGCCGGTGCGACCCCGGTCGTCGTGGTCGCGACCAAGGCCGACCTGGTCGGCAAGGGCCGTCTCGCCGAGCACCTGATGGCCCTGGACGGCCTCGGCGAGTGGGCCGACATCGTGCCGGTCAGCGCCGTCGACGGCTACCAGGTGGACACCCTCGTCGAGGTCGTCCTGGGGCATCTCCCGGAGGGACCGGCGCTGTACCCGGACGGCGAGCTCACCGACGAGCCCGAGGCCGTCATGGTCGCCGAGCTCGTGCGCGAGGCCGCGCTCGAGGGCGTGCGGGACGAGCTGCCGCACTCGCTCGCCGTCGTGGTCGACGAGATCGTGCCGCGGGAGGGCCGGGACGCCGAGCACCCCCTGCTCGACGTGCGCGTGAACCTCTTCGTCGAGCGGGACTCGCAGAAGGCGATCGTCATCGGACGCGGCGGTTCGCGGCTGCGCGACGTCGGCACCCAGGCGAGGCGGGGCATCGAGGCGCTCCTGGGCTCGCCGGTGCACCTCGACCTCCACGTCAAGGTCGCCAAGGACTGGCAGCGCGACCCTCAGCAGCTGCGCCGCCTCGGCTTCTGAGCTGCCCAGCCAGCCGCGCCGCTGACCTGCGGGGCGGTTCAGCGCCGGTCGATAGACTCCCCGCGTGCGCTACCGCATCGCCGTCACCAGTGCCGTGGCGGTGCTGGGGCTCGGTGTGATCGGCGTCGTCTCCGGCCCGGGCTGGAACCCGGTCCCGATGGCGGAGTCCATCACCGTGCAGGCGGACGACACGGCGGTCGGGCGCTCCAGCGGCACCGACCCGATCGGCACGTACGACGTCGCGTCGTCGGTGGTGACCGTCGAGCTGACCGGCGCGACCGTCGAGGCGCGGATCCTCGAACCGATCGGGGCGGAGGGCCCGCGCCCCGGGGTGGTCTTCGTGCACGGGGCGGGGACCGGCAAGTACGACATCGCCTTCGTCGAGCAGGCGCGAGCGATGGCGAGCGCCGGGATCGTGACGATGGTGCCGAACAAGCGCCTCGACACCTACACGACGCGGTCGCGCGACTACGTCGCGATGGCCAACGACTACCTGCGCAGCGTCGACCTTCTGCGTGGGCTGCCCGGCGTCGACCCGGACCGTGTGGGGGTCTACGGGGAGAGCGAGGGCGCCTGGATCGTGCCCGTCATGGCCGCCGACAACCCGGCGGTCGCCTTCACGATCCTGGTGGCGGCACCGGTCGTGCCACCCCGGCAGCAGGCGGCCTTCGCGTGCGACTCCTACCTGCGCGCAACGGGCGTGCCCGTCGAGGTGCTGCGCGCCATCCCGCGGATCGTCGGGATGGAGTTCCCGGGCGGCGGCTTCGCGTACATCGACTTCGACGCACAGGCCTTCCAGCGGCGCATGCGGCAGCCGATGTTCATCGCCTACGGCACCGGTGACGCCGCGATGCCCACGGTGCAGGGCGCGCAGCGCCTGATCGACGACCTGGCGATCGCCGGCAACGACGACTGGACGCTGCGGTACTACGCGGGTGCGAACCACGGTCTGAAGATCGGCGAGGTGCTGGCACCGGGCTTCGCACGTGACCTGTCCGCCTGGGTGCTCGGTCTGCCGGAGACGGCCCATGCCGAACCGCGGATCGCCGGCGACCAGCCCTACCAGCGGTTCCGGGCGGGCCCCGTGGAGCGGCCGCGGTGGTTCGCGGAGGGCAGCCTGCTCTTCGCGGGCCTCGGCGCGGGCTTCGCGGCCCTGCTCGTGGGCCCGATCATCGCCGGGGTCCGTCGCCTGCGGGGTCGGCGGGAGCGGGTGCTGGCCTCGGGTGTGCGCGCTCCGCTCGTGACGATGGTCGCCGGCTCCGCTGTGTCCCTCATCGGCCTGGCCGCGTACCTGCTCGTCGTGGCGAACCTGGCGCAGAACTACCGCACGAGCACCGCGATCGTGCAGGGCGGCTGGTTCGCCGTGCGGGCCGTGGCGATCTCTGCGGTCGTCGCGGGGGTCGTGCTGATGTACCGGATCCTCGACGGCCGACGCCGCAGGGTGCAGGCCGCCGCGCGCTCGGCGGCCGGCGCCTGGACGCTGGTGACCGCGGGGGGCGGCGCCGCAGCGCTGATCCTCGTGCTCGCGTACTTCGCAGTCTTCCCGACGCTCGGCTGACCGGCTGGTGACCGGCCGGCGACCGGCTGGCGAAACGGGGCGCGTGGGGGGCATACCCAGGCTCACGCCGGTGGTCCCGACGGCGATACCGTTCGCCTGTGCGTCCGGCTGCTCGGCAGCCCACGCCGCCCAGCACACCACCCCGCCGCGTCTGGGCGGGGTTTAGGAGGGACACCCCATGACTCAGCCGGAGAACTTCACCGCCGCTCAGGCGTCGGACCCCGCGACACCTGGCCAGGTGCTCGCCGACATCGCCGCGCTACGCCCGGACCTCCGGGTCGCGGTGGCGAGCAACCCCAGCACGTACCCCGGCCTCATCGACTGGCTCAAGGGCCTCGGTGAGCCGGCCGTCGACGCCGCGATCGCCGCGCGGTCGACCGTCCAGCCGACGCAGCAGATGCCGGTTCTCCCGCCGGCCGCGCCGCCCGGCGTGCAGGTGCCGCCTGCGCCCGCCTGGGCACAGGGGGCCACGCAGGTCCCGCCGCAGGCACCCTACGGGGCACCCGCTCCCGTGCCGCCGGGTGGTCTTCCCCCGCAGGGGATGCCGCCGCAGGGCATGCCCCCGCAGGGGACGCCCCACCCGGGCATGCCGCCGCAGGGCATGGCGCCTGCAGGAGGCCTGCAGTACGGCCAGCCGCCGAAGAAGTCGAACACCGGGCTCGTCATCGTCCTGGTGATCCTCGGCGTGCTCGTGCTCCTCGGCGTCGGGGGCTTCTTCCTCGTCAAGGCGCTCGTCGACAAGGGCAACGAGGTCGTCGGGGACGTCACGGATCAGATCACCAGCTGGCCGACGGACGAGGCGACGGAAGGGACCGGCGCCCTGACGCCGCCTGGTGACGACCCGGAGGCTCGACGCCCTCTGGGTCGCGTGCGCGGCGGAGGACTGGCAGGCCTGCGACGACCTGTACGACGAGGCCACCCCGGGCACCGACTACTTCGAGTTCGCCGACACGTGCGGCGGCGCGTGGACGTCCGGGACGAGGACGTACTGCGTCGAGGCGATGGACCCGAGCAGCGACACGGACACCGACACTGACACCGACACCGACGCTGCCGACGTGTCCGCGGCCGACACGCTGTACTACGACGCCCTGAAGGCGGCGTGCGGCGCGGAGGACTGGGACGCCTGCGAGGAGCTGTGGGACGAGTCGCCGATCGACTCGGAGTACGAGACGTTCGGCGACACGTGCGGCGGTCGGATCGCGAGCGGTCACACCTGCATCACCGACCTCGGTGACGGCATCTACCCGCCGCGGCTCGCCTACGGCGACAGCCCGGGCCTGGACGCGCTGCAGGACGCCTGCACGGCCGGTGACGCGGAGGCGTGCCAGTCGCTCTTCATGCACTCGCCCACGGAGTCGGAGTACGAGACGTTCGCGCAGTCCAAGCTCTGAACGCGCACCGGGGGCCCATGCCGTGAACGGCATGGGCCCCCGGCGGTCTGCCGGGGTACAGTGACCGACATGTCTCCACGCGGACTCCTCCTTCGTCGCCGCGGCGAGGTCTGACGACCGGTCCCTCGTCGCGGTGGTCGGTGCGCCGGTCGGCCGACGAGACGACGAAGGGAACCTCCTGATGGACGCAGAGACCAGCACGACCGCGGCCCCACGGGCCGCTCGCACCCCGTACGACCTGCGCACGGCGCAGCTCGCCTCCCCTATGCCGGTGCGCAAGTACCGCCCATACCACGAGCAGCTCGCCGTCGAGCTGTCTGACCGCACCTGGCCCGACCGCCGGATGAGCGCGGCGCCGCGGTGGTGCGCCGTCGACCTGAGGGACGGGAACCAGGCCCTCATCGAGCCGATGAACGCCGAGCGCAAGCTGCGGATGTTCGAGCTGCTCGTCGACATGGGCTACAAGGAGATCGAGGTCGGCTTCCCGTCGGCCTCGCAGACCGACTACGACTTCGTCCGGCTGCTCATCGAGTCCGGCCGCATCCCGGACGACGTCGTCATCCAGGTGCTGACCCAGTCACGCGAGCACCTGATCGAGCGCACGTACGAGGCCATCGCCGGGGCGAAGCAGGCCATCGTGCACCTGTACAACTCGACGTCGATCCTGCAGCGCGAGGTGGTCTTCAAGGCCGACAAGCCGCGGATCGTCGACATCGCACTGAGCGGCGCCTACCTGTGCCGCAAGTACGAGGAGCTGGTGCCCGGCACCGAGGTGCGCTACGAGTACTCGCCCGAGTCGTTCACCGGCACCGAGCTCGAGTTCGCTGCCGAGGTCTGCAACGCGGTGCTCGGCGTCCTCGAGCCGACGCCGGACCGGAAGGTGATCATCAACCTGCCCGGCACCGTCGAGATGGCCACCCCGAACGTCTACGCCGACGCCATCGAGTGGATGTCGCGCAACCTGGACAACCGCGAGGACGTCGTCCTGTCGCTGCACCCGCACAACGACCGCGGGACCGCCGTCGCGGCGGCCGAGCTCGGCTTCCTGGCCGGCGCCGACCGCATCGAGGGATGCCTCTTCGGCAACGGTGAGCGCACGGGAAACGTCTGCCTGGTGACGCTCGGCATGAACCTGGCGAGCCAGGGGATCGACCCGCAGATCGACTTCACGGACATCGACCGGGTGCGTCGGACGGTCGAGTACTGCACGCAGCTGCCCGTCCACGAGCGGCACCCGTATGGAGGCGACCTCGTCTTCACGGCGTTCTCGGGCTCGCACCAGGACGCCATCAAGAAGGGCTTCGAGGCCATGGAGGCCACGGCCGTGGCGTCGGGCGTGTCCGTGGACGACCTCGTCTGGGCCGTGCCGTACCTGCCCATCGATCCGCGCGACGTGGGCCGCACCTACGAGGCCGTGATCCGCGTGAACTCGCAGTCCGGCAAGGGTGGCATGGCCTACCTGATGAAGGCCGAGCGTCACCTGGACCTGCCTCGACGGCTGCAGATCGAGTTCTCGCGCGTGGTCCAGCAGCAGACGGACGCGACGGGCGCCGAGGTGACCGCCGATGATCTCTGGCGCTTCTTCACGGACGAGTACCTGCCGGCGACGCCGGAGTCCGGCCTTCAGCCGTGGGGCCGGTTCGCGCTGCGCAGCAGCCAGCTGGTGTCGGGTGAGGAGGGGCCCGTGCGGCTCACCGCGGAGATGCTCGACGGCGGTGAGCAGGTGACCGTCATCGGTGAGGGCAACGGCCCCATCGCGGCTTTCGTCGCCGCACTGGCCGGACGCTCGCCGCGCATCGAGGTGCTCGACTATGCCGAGCACGCGCTCTCGACGGGTGAGGACGCGGTGGCCGCCGCCTACGTCGAGTGCATGGTCGGGGACGACGTCCTGTGGGGTGTCGGGCTCGACCCGTCGATCACGACGGCGTCCTTCAAGGCCATCATCTCGGCCGTCAACCGCGCGCTGCGCTGACGGCGTCGCGTCTGACGGCGTCGCGTCGGGGCGACCCGTCCTTCGGGACGGGCATGCCTCGCGCGCATGTGATCCGGTCGCGAGGCATGCCCGGAGTGTCCGTTCCGGGCGGTATTGTCGCTTCGTTCACTCCGTGCCCCGAAGGGACCCGCCGTGCCCGAGAACGTCCTCGAGATCGCCATCCCAGTGGCCATCGTCCTCGTCTCGCTCACGATCGTGGCCTTCACGCTCCGGGGCATTCGCGGCGTGACGCACGGGATCAAGAACGGGGTCCCGGGCTCCGCCGTGGTCCAGGGGATCGCCGAGACGGGCACGACGATCAGCGCACCCGGGGTCGGGCCGGAAGCGCCGGTCTACCGGATCCAGCTGCAGGTGCTCCCGGGTGGCGGCACCCCCTACGTCGCGGAGATCCGGCAGGCCGTCCCGCGCATCCACGTGCCCTTCGTCCGGCCGGGGACGACCGTTCCGGTCGACGTCGACCCCCAGCGTCCCGAGCGCGTGCACATCGCGTTCGACCGTCTGGTGGCCGGGGGCGTCGGAGCCGGGGTGGCTGCCGGTGGCAGCGGGCTGACCGTGACCTTCGCCGAGAACCGCCCCGTCGATGGCCTGGGCGGCGTCCTGGCCGCCGTGCGCGACGGGTCCATGCCGACCCACCGGGGGAGCGCTGCCGAGCTGCTGCGTACCGGGACGCGTGGGACGGCCGAGATCACCAGTGCCATGCCGATCGGCAAGAAGACCCGCGATGTCTTCCCCGACGCGGCGCCGGACGTCGCGGATGACCCGCTGTGGATGCTCACCGTGACGGTGGACGTACCGGGCCAGCAGCAGTACCCGGCAGTCTTCGGCCACCGCGTGCCTCGGTCCCGCGTGGCCCAGGTCGCACCCGGTCTGCGGGTGCCCGTCGCCGTGAACCTCGCAGACCGCAACAACCAGGTCGCCGTGGATTGGGACGCGCTGCCCGACTGAGGCCCGCCCTCACCGGCGCTTGTCGGGGCGTCGTCGGTAGTCCCGCGTGCGGGTCTTCCACACCTGCGTCATCTCGGCGCGTAGCCGTGCGTCCGTGCGGGCTGCCTGGTGCTGCGCCTCCCGCAGGAGCTTGCGGTACGACGCGAGCCGACGAGCCGGCAGCGAGCCGTCCTCCACGGCGGCGAGCACGGCGCAGCCCGGCTCCGTGCGGTGCTCGCAGTCGGCGAACCGGCAGCGCGCGGCGAGCGCCTCGACGTCGACGAAGACGTCGTCGACCGACGCGGCGTCCGCCAGGCCGATCGTCCGCATCCCGGGGGTGTCGAGCACGGCCCCGCCGCCGGGGACAAGGTGCAGCTCCCGGGTGACGGTCGTGTGGCGGCCCTTCCCGTCGGCCCGGAGGCTCCCGGGTGCGCATCGTCACGTCGCCCAGCAGCGCGTTGAGCAGGCTCGACTTCCCGACGCCCGATGCTCCGAGCAGCGCGACGGTGGCGCCGCCCGCCAGCCAGGCCCGGACGCCGTCAAGGCCCCGGCCCGTCGCGGAGGAGGTCAGGAGCACCTCGGCGCCAGGCGCGAGCAGCTCGGCGTCGGCACGTGCCGCGTCGGGGTCCTCGGCGAGGTCCGCCTTGGTGAGGACGACGGCCGGCCGCGCGCCGGAAGCCCACGCAAGCGCGAGGAGGCGCTCGATGCGAGCCGGGTCCGGGTCCGGGCTCAGGCCCTCGACGACAGCCACGACGTCGGCGTTCGCCGCGAGCACCTGGCCGTGCGAGGTCCGATCGACCTGCGCCCGGACGACGGCGCTGCGCCGCGGCAGCACGTGCTCGACCGCGGTGCGGTCGGGCGTCGTGGACACGAGCACCCAGTCACCCGTGACGGGCGCGAGAGTCGGGTCGGACCGGCGGGCGCGCGCCAGGTCCGTGCCCAGCGACGCGGGGAAGGTGACGAGCTCGCCGTCGGCCGCGAGCAGCACCTCGTACGTGTCGCGTCCGGCGCGCGAGACGCGGGCGGGGCGCAGTTCGCCGTCGGGGGCGCTCGCGGCGGAGGCGGCCGCCCAGGCGTCGTCCCAGCCGAGAAGGGTGAGGTCGGCGTCGGCAGGGGTGAGTGGTGCGGTGTGCGGGGTGGTGCGTGATGTGGTCAACGTGGGTCCCTCGATCGGGACCGGCGCTCGCGTCAGCGAGGCCGGACGTAGGTGGATGACGGCGCGGTGCAGCGCTGAACCGGCATTGCCGTCACCTCCCTCACGTCTGGTCCGCCCGGGTGAACCGTGCGGCACGACCAGGGTAGGGCGGCCTCGTGCGAGGGTCATGGTCTTTTTGTGTGCGGCACGCGCGGCGGCCCCGGACGTCCGCGCTGTGGGAGAGAATGCTCCGGTGAGCCTGTACCGGGACGAGGCGGTCGTGCTGCGCACGCAGAAGCTCGGCGAGGCCGATCGCATCATCACGCTGCTCACCCGCGAGCACGGCAAGGTCCGTGCGGTCGCGAAGGGTGTTCGCAAGACGTCGTCGCGGTTCGGCTCCCGCCTCGAGCCCTTCATGCTCATCGACGCGCAGCTCTACGTCGGGCGCAGCCTGGACATCGTGACGCAGGTCGAGACGCTCGACGCCTTCGGGCGCGAGGTGTGCGCCGACTACACCCTGTACACCGCGGGCACGGCGATGCTCGAGACGGCGGAGCGGCTGGTCGAGGCGGAGAACGAGCCCGCCGTCCAGCAGTTCCTGCTCCTGTCCGGTGCGGTCCGCGCCCTCGCAGAACGCGCCCACGAGCCCGGCCTCGTGCTCGACGCCTACCTGCTGCGGGCGCTCGCTGTCGCAGGCTGGGCCCCCTCGTTCGTCGACTGCGCGCGGTGTGGTGCCGCGGGTCCCCAGCGTGCGTTCGCCGTGGCCTCCGGCGGGGCCGTGTGCTCGGCGTGTCGCCCGCCCGGGGCGGCGGCTCCGGCCCCGGAGACGTTCGTCCTGCTGGCCGCACTCCTCAGCGGTGACTGGCCGACGGCGGACGCCAGCGGTGAGCGCCACCGGCGGGAGGCGAGCGGGTTGGTCGCGGCGTTCCTGCAGTTCCACCTGGAGCGCGGCCTGCGCTCGCTGCGCCTCGTGGAGCGCGCGTGACGGCCCGGGCCGGGCACGTCGTCGTGCCGCCCCCGCCGCATCCGTCCGGGGCGCTGCCGCCCGCGGTGCCTCGGGAGCTGGTACCGCGGCACGTGGCGATCGTCATGGACGGCAACGGTCGCTGGGCCAACGAGCGTGGCCTGCCGCGAACGGCCGGCCACGCGGCCGGGGAGGCCGCGCTGATCGACGTCGTCGCTGGGGCGATCGACATCGGCGTCACGCACGTCTCCGTGTACGCGTTCTCGACGGAGAACTGGAAGCGGTCGCCGGACGAGGTCCGGTTCCTCATGGGGTTCAACCGCGAGGTCCTGCGGCGCCAGCGCGACACGATGAACGCCTGGGGCGTGCGGGTGCGGTGGGCAGGACGGCGGCCGCGGCTGTGGCGGTCGGTGATCACCGAGCTGGAGATCGCCGAGGAGCTCACGCGGCGCAACACCGTCTGCACCCTGACCATGTGCGTCAACTACGGCGGTCGGGCTGAGCTCGCGGACGCGGCTCGAGCCATCGCGCGCGAGGTTGCCGCCGGCCGGATCGACCCGGAGCGCGTCGACGAGCGCATGGTCGCGCGGTACCTCGACGAGCCCGACCTGCCGGACGTCGACCTGTTCCTGCGCACCTCGGGCGAGCAGCGGACCAGCAACTTCATGATCTGGCAGGCCGCGTACGCCGAGCTCGTCTTCCTGGACGAGTACTGGCCCGACGTCGACCGGCGGCACCTGTGGCGGGCGGTCGAGACCTACGCGCGTCGCGACCGGCGCTACGGCGGCGCGATCGACCGGGCCGAGGCGGCGGCTCGGGCCGCCGAGGCGGCCGCGGATGGGGCCATCCCCACCCCGGGCTGACCGGCGCGGGGGAGTGTCGGTGGCGACCGCTAGCGTCGGTCTCATGACGATCTCGATCCACATGGTGACCTTCGACGCCCGCGACCCGCACGCTCTCGCCGACTGGTGGGCGCGGCAGACCGGCGGCAGCGTCGAGATCGGCGAGGAGGAGGGCTTCGTGATGGCCGTCCTGCCCGACGGCTCGCGGCTCGGCTTCCAGCTCGTCCCGGAGCCGACCCCGGGGAAGAACCGCCTGCACCTGGACTGCTCCGCCGAGGCCGTGGAGACCGAGGTTCAGCGCCTGCTGGCGGACGGTGCGCGCGAGGTGGGTCGCTTCGAGTTCGCCGACTTCTCGTGGGTGACTCTCGCTGACCCCGAGGGCAACCTCTTCGACGTCGCGGCGGGCTGAGCGCACGCGGCCCGGTCGGTCAGCCCGCCGAGCCGCCGAGGCGGTCGACCACGGAGCGCTCGCTGCGACGGCGTCGGGCGCGCAGTGCGAGGGCGGTCCCGCCGACACCGAGCGCCGCAGCGCCCGCGGCGCATGCCCACGGTGAGCTTCGCGCCAGCGCCCACAACGTGGCGGCGACCGCCAGGCCGGTGCCACCCCATGCGGCGGCCCAGACCAGCGCGCCCGGGACCGACCAGATCGTGAAGCGCAGCCACCCGACGCGCAGCAGTCCGACGGCGATGAACACCGCCGACTGGAAGCCGACCGTGAGGAAGGCGAGCGGGACGGCGGGCATGCCGCGGCGCTCGACGGCGCGGGTCGCTGCGTGGATGCGCGGTGCATCCAGGCGCGGGCTCCAGCGGGTCCGTAGCGTGCCCGCTGCTGCTCCGCGGCCCAGCCAGTAGAGCGCTTGCGAGCGCGCCAGAGCGCCGGCCAGGAAGAACGCGAACGTCGCTGCGACGGGCCAGCCTTCGACCAGGTCGTCCATCAGCAGCCGACCCGGCGAGGCGCGCCGTGGTGGGGGAGTCCTCGGCAGGACCGGGTGATCGTGCCGACGCGCTGGTGGGTCACGACCCCGAGGCGGCCGCACACTCGGCGCACGTGCCGGTGAGCTCCATCATGTGCTCCACGTCGCTGAACCCGTGTGCTGCGCCGACCCGCGCCGCCCATGCCTCGACGTCGGGACCGTCCAGCTCGACGGCCCGGCCGCACACCCGGCACACGAGGTGGTGGTGGTGCGTCCGTCGCGCGCACCGACGGTAGACGGCCTCACCGTCCGTGCTGCGGAGCACATCGACCTCGCCGTCGTCGGCGAGACCTGCCAGGGTGCGGTAGACCGTCGCGAGGCCCACCTGTTCGCCCTGGGCTCGCAAGAGCTCGTGGAGCTGTTGCGCCGAGCGGAACTCGTCCAGTCCTTCGAGCGCGTCCGTCACCGCGGAGCGCTGGCGCGTCATGCGCTGCACGCGTCCTCCTTATCCGTCGCCCTCTCCGTGACGTCCACGTCGTCGCCCGCGTCGGGGTGCGGGTCCGGGCGGCCGCGACGCCGTGCGGCGCGCGCCTCCACCAGCGTACGGACAACGGCTGTCACCGCGTACAACCCGATGGCAAGGGCGACGATCGTGGCGCCGGGCGTGAGGTCGTCGAACCACGTGATCGTGAGCCCTGTCACGCACACGACGACGCCGATGGTCATCGCGGTGGCCATCGTGCGGCGGAACGAGCCGACCGCGAGCTGAGCGATGGCGACGGGAACGATCATGAGTGCGCTGACGAGCAGCAGACCCACGACCCGCATCGCGACGGTCACAGCGAGTGCCGCGATCACCGCGATCGCCAGGTTGAGCGCGCGCACGGGCAGACCGGAGGCCCGGGCGAACTCGGTGTCGTGGCTCACCGCGAAGAGGGCCGAGCGCAGACCCACGCCGACGACGAGAACGACCGCCGCGAGTGAGGCCGTCAGCGCGATATCGGTCCCGCTCACCGTGGAGATGGAACCGAAGAGGTAGCCCATGAGGCTCGCACTCGTGCCGCCCGCCTGGGAGATGAGCAGGACGCCGCCGGCGATGCCGCCGTAGAAGAGCAGCGCGAGGGCGACGTCCCCGGAGGCATTGCCGCGCTCGCGGACCAGCTCGATGATCACGGCGCCGACGAGTGCGGCGACGACCGCGCCGGGCACGGCGAGCGCGTCGTGCGGCTGGATGCCCGTCGCGCTGCCCACGAGCCAGCCGGACGCGACGCCCGTGAGCGCGACGTGCCCGATGCCGTCGCCAAGGAGCGACAGCCGGCGCTGGACGAGGTAGACGCCGATGACCGGCGCCGCAAGGCCGACGAGCACTGCCGCGACCAACGCCCGCTGCATGAGGGGGTCGGTGAGCATGGCGCCCAGATCCGCGATCATCACTGCCACCTCGGGGCGGTCGGGAGTGCCTCGACGGCCGAGCCGTCGTGCGCGTGGATGTGGACGTGGTCGGGCGCGCCGTGCGCGGGCGTCGGGACCGGTGGCGCACCGTCGTGCACCACGGCACCGTGCCGCAGGACGACGGCGCGGGTGACGAGTGCTCCGAGCGCGCCGAGCTCGTGCAGGACGACGAGCACCGTGGTGCCGGCGTCGACGAGCCCGCGCAACGCGTCGGCGAACACCTGCTGGCTGGGCAGGTCGACGCCCGCGACCGGCTCGTCGAGCACCAGGAGGTCAGGCCTGCGGACGAGGGCGCGGGCGATGAGTACGCGCTGCTGCTGACCGCCGGAGAGGCTGGTGGACGGGACGGTCCGCGGTGGGGGCGAGCCCGACGACGTCCAGGGCCTCGAGGGCGAGGCGTCGCGCGTGCCGCGGTGGCACGAGTCGGCCGCGGTGCAGGGTGCCCGAGATCACGACCTCTGCGGCGGTCACCGGGACACCCGACGCAGCGGTCGCACGCTGTGGCACGTAGCCGACTCGCTGGAGGGCCGAGCGGCGTTCGAGCGGCGCCCCGAAGAGCTCCACCGTGCCGGCCTCGCGCGGCAGCACGCCGACGAGCGCCTTGACGAGCGTCGACTTGCCGGAGCCGTTTGCGCCGAGCAGGGCGACGACCTCACCGCCGGAGACGGTGAGGTCGACGCCACGCAGGATGAGCGAGCCGCCCAGCCGGACGTGGATGCCCCGGGCGTGGATCGGTGTGTCGTGCGCGTCGGCGGTGTCGGGCGCGCTCACGAGCAGGTGAGCGCCGTGCGCAGCGCCTCGAGGTTCTTCTCCATGGCGCCACGGTAGTCAACTGCGGGGTCGACCTGGCTCTCGACGGGGTCGAGGACGGCCGTCGTGACCCCGAGGTCGTCCGCGAGGGTCTGCGCGACCTTCGGGCTGACGAGGGCCTCGGTGAAGATGGTCGTCACGCCCTTGGCTTTGACCTCGTCGGCGATCTCGCGAAGGCGGGCCGGCGACGGCTCGGACTCCGGGTCAAGGCCGGACAGGCCGATCTGTGTGATCTGGTAGCGGTCGGCGAGGTAGCCGAACGCGGTGTGCGAGGTCACGAAGACCTGCTGCTCGCAGCTGGCCAGTCCGGCGGAGAAGTCCGAGTCCAGCTCGCCGAGCGACGTGGTGAGAGCCTGCGCACGCGTCTGGAAGTCGTCGGCGTGGGCCGGGTCGGCTTCCGCGAGTGCGTCGGCGACCGGCTGGGCCAGGTCGGCGAGCAGGGTCGGGTCCAGCCAGAAGTGCGGATCGACGGAGTTGGCCCCGTGGTCGTCGCCTTCCTCCTCCTCGTCCTCGAGCAGGCCTGCGTGGGCGGTGAGGTGCGTCTCGATCGCGGGGACCGTCGCCGCGTCGATGAGGACCTTGGGCTCGCGGGCTGCGACGGCCTCGTCGACGGAGGGCTGCAGACCGCCGAGCACGACGACCACGTCCGCGTCGCCGATCGCCCGGACCTGCCGGGGGGACAGCTCGAGGTCGTGCGGCTCGGCGCCGGGCGGGGTGAGCGACTCGACGGTGACCGCGTCGCCACCGACGAGCTGCGCGACGTACTGCAGGGGATAGAACGAGGCGAGCACGCTCACGCCGGTGGCGCCGGACCCACCGGAACCGTCCGCGCCGCCTGAGGAGTCTGCGGCGCACCCGGCGAGGGCGAGTGCGCCGGCGGTCACGAGCACGGTTCCATGGATCCTCTTCATGAGGATGATTCTCAAGAGGAATGAGAATCGTTGTCAAATCGGGAGCGGCCGACGGGCCCAGCCCGGGCCCGCGGGCGCCGCGGTTCGCGGCCGGCCACGTCGGCCGGCCAGGCTCCGGCACCGGTAGCCTTGGCGCTCGGCGCGCACGCGCGCGTCAGCCCTCGAACCCGCCGCCCCGCGCGAGCCACGTGCGGGCCGACCCTGGAGTGATCCGTGGCAGAGTCCCGCCTCGACAAAGTCATCAGCCTCGCCAAGCGCCGGGGCTTCGTGTTCCCCGCCGGCGAGATCTACGGCGGCACCAGGTCGGCCTGGGACTACGGGCCCCTCGGCGTCGAGCTGAAGGAGAACATCAAGCGCCAGTGGTGGCGCGCGATGGTGACGAGCCGCGACGACATCGTCGGCCTGGACTCCTCCGTCATCCTGCCGCGGCAGGTCTGGGTCGCCTCGGGCCACGTCGGCGTCTTCACCGACCCGCTGACCGAGTGCCTCTCGTGCCACAAGCGGTTCCGCGAGGACCAGATGATCGAGGAGTTCACCGAGCGCAAGGGCCGCGAGCCCGAGGGCGGCCTCGCCGAGATCGCGTGCCCGAACTGCGGCACGCGGGGCAGGTGGACGGAGCCGCGCGACTTCAACATGATGCTGAAGACGTACCTCGGCCCCGTCGAGGACGAGTCCGGCCTGCACTACCTGCGGCCCGAGACCGCCCAGGGCATCTTCGTGAACTTCAAGAACGTCTACACGGCCGCGCGCATGCGGCCGCCGTTCGGCATCGGCCAGATCGGCAAGTCCTTCCGCAACGAGATCACACCCGGCAACTTCATCTTCCGCACCCGCGAGTTCGAGCAGATGGAGATGGAGTTCTTCGTCCAGCCCGGCACCGACGAGGAGTGGCACCAGCGCTGGATCGACACGCGTACCGACTGGTACGTCGACCTCGGCCTCAGCCGCGAGAACCTGCGCCACTACGAGCACCCGCAGGAGAAGCTGTCGCACTACTCGAAGCGCACCGTCGACATCGAGTACCGGTTCGGCTTCCAGGGCAGCGAGTGGGGCGAGCTCGAGGGCATCGCCAACCGCACCGACTTCGACCTCAGCACGCACTCGGAGCACTCGGGTCAGGACCTGTCGTTCTTCGACCAGGCCAAGAACGAGCGCTACATGCCGTACGTCATCGAGCCCGCAGCGGGCCTGACGCGCTCGCTGATGGCCTTCCTGGCCGAGGCCTACGCCGAGGACGAGGCCCCCAACACGAAGGGCGGCGTCGATATGCGGACGGTGCTGCGCCTCGACCCGCGCCTCGCGCCGGTCAAGGCCGCGGTGCTCCCGCTGTCCCGCCACGAGAACCTCTCGCCGGTCGCGCGCGACCTCGCGGCGGACCTGCGCAAGGTCTGGAACGTCGACTTCGACGACGCCGGCGCGATCGGCCGTCGCTACCGCCGCCAGGACGAGGTCGGCACGCCGTTCTGCATCACGGTCGACTTCGACTCGCTGGAGGACCAGGCGGTCACGATCCGCGATCGCGACGCCATGAAGCAGGAGCGCGTCGGCATCACGCAGGTGCGCAGCTACCTCGCGGAGCGCCTGATCGGCTGCTGAGCGGCATCTGGCGAGCGGAGGGGCCGGGCGCATCGTGCGCCCGGCCCCTCCGCTCGTCGTGGCGGCCGTCAGCTGACGAGGACGCCGTCCAGGCCCCAGCTGGACATCGCTCCGTCGTCGCCGACGACCTCAAGGTGCACGGCCGGCCAGGAGACCGGTTGCGCGGCGGTGTCCGTTAGCACGGCGAGGAACACGTCGGCGTCGACGCCGGGGATCCGGAAGGTGGGCAGGGGGATGCGTTCGGCGCCCGCCGAGCGCTCGACGACGAGTGTCACGGCGTGCGCACCGCGCGGCACCAGCCCGAGCGCGACCGCGCCGCGGTCCCACGTCTCCGCGTGCGGGACGGGCGCTTCTGTGGCGAGCCATGTGGCGAGGTCGACAATCCAGAGGCTGTCGGACGCGCCGTCCAGCCGCAGGGCTGCGGCGTCACCCTCGTGCGTCACCCGCACGCCGAAGGTGGGCGCGTCGGCCGCCGCGGCGGTCCCGCCCGGCGCCTCCGGCGGCACCGCGATCCCGGTGTCCACGCCGGTGGAAGCGCCAATCGTCACGTCGTGCACGTCGTGGGCGACGCTCACAGTGATCCCGTCTCCGTCGGCCGTCTCCTCCGGCACCAGCGAGCGCAGGTCGATCGAGCGTGCGCCGGTGCCTCCCGGCCCGGTGTACTCGAGCGACGCGCGGGGCAGGGCGGTGCGCGACGGTGTGCCCGACAGCCGGATCACGTAGACCCTCGTCGTCGCCCCGGGCAGCCTGAGGCAGGGGACGTCCACGAGCGTGGGCGAGCCCCCGGCCGGGGCCAGTCGCAGCGTCACGGTGTCGTCGGGCGCGGCGAAGCCCACCACCGTGACCGTGCCGTCCAGGCCGACGCTCGTGTACTTCTGGCCGGGCTGTGCCTCGCCCGGGACCTGCATCAACGCGTCGACCGCGCCGTTCGCGGGGTCGTACGTGTACAGAGGCGTCCCCGAGGCGTCCGCCGCCAGTGCGAGGCGGTTGCCCTCCGCGTCGCCGGCGCTCCCGACATCGATCGCCGGGCCGTCGTCCGTCTCCACGGGGACGCCCTCGGTCACCACCGTCACGGTCACACCGGAGACCTCGACGGCGCTCGTCGCGAGGTGTGGGTCGTCGGACGACCCCGCCGTGAGGTGTACCGCGGCCAGGGTTACCCCGAGGAAGCCGGCCGCGGTCGCGACCCGCAGCTGCGAGCGGCGGCGCCGGTGCCGGCGACCGGCCGTCAGCACGGTCGAAGGGTCGAGGGACATGGCGGGCGCGGCGGCCTCCGCACGCGCCGCGAGCTCGCGGATGACGGCGTCGTCGGTCATGGTCATCGGGGGTCTCCCTCGGCGTCGGTGGTGGTCGCGAGCACGGCGCGCAGCTGGGCGAGGGCGCGCGACGCCGTGGACTTCACGGTGCCGACGCTGACCCCGAGGTCCTCGGCGACCTCCGCCTCGGGCAGCCCCACCAGGTGGCGCAGGACGACGACGCGGCGCTGTCGCGGGGTGAGCGTCGCCAGCGCGCGGACGAGCTGGTCGCGGTCGGCGTGGCGAGCAGCGTTGTCGGAGGAACCCGGTCCCGCGAGGGGCGCGGCGTCGTCGGCCACGGCGCCCACGAGCACCTCGTGCCGACGGCGTCGCCACGTGTCGATGCGCAGGTTGACCAGCACGCGCCGCGCGTACGCAAGCGGGTCGCCGGTGCGGACCCGGCCCCAGGCCGTGTAGGTGCGCACGAGCGCCGCCTGGGCCAGCTCCTCCGCGCGGTGGGCGTCGCCGCACAGCAGCCAGGCGGTCCGCAGGAGGTCGCGCTGGTGAGCGGCCACGAAGCGCGTGAACTCCGCGTCGCGGTCGCCGCGTTCACCGCGCCCGCCGGGTCCGAGCAGGACGACGGGGTCGTCCGTCGCCGCAGCAGGAACCTGCGGGGTCGGCGACGGCTCCGGCGCCATCTGGGTCATCGTCACACCCTGGAGGACGCAGCGACCGGTCGGGAGGTTGCGTCCCTCAGTCGGCGGGGTGGACCAGCCCGCCCGCGAGCCACTCCAGCGCCTCGGCCGCGGACCACCCGTCCGGGTACAGCTCGGCGAGGCGGCGGGTGCCCGCGAGGTCCGAGCCCAACGTGACCAGGGGCTCCTCGATGGCGCCGTCCGGGCGCGTCTGGCCGAGGCCGATCGCCGCGGTGAGCGAGTTGCACAGGCAGCCGCGCCCCACGGCGTCGTCGGGCGCGCCGCCCTTGCGCTCGTACGGCGTCACGGGCTCGGCCGGGCAGCGATACCCGAGTGCACCGTTGGGTCGCACGAAGGGCTTGCGCAGGAACCCGACGTCGCACAGGCGTGGCCGGTCACGGAACACGACCGGGTCCGACAGCGTCCCCGGCACGTCCGCCACCTTGAACGGGAATCCCGTGGGGGAGACCAGGGGATCGGTGCGCACGTGGAGCGTTCCCGCCCGCAGGCGTTCGAGGAGGGCCTCGCGCAGGTGGGGCATCAGGCCGGACTCCCGCGCGACGGCGAACAGCGTGCCGACCTGGACGCCCGTGGCGCCCGCGGCCAGCGCGGCTGCCAGCGCCTCAGGGGTGCCCTGCGCGCCGGCCAGCCAGAACGGCAGCCCGAGGGCCGCGACCTTGGCGATGTCGGCGTCGTCCCGCGGACCGAACACGGGCTCGCCCTCGGCGTCGAAAGTGGCCCGTCCCCGCGGCGGTGCGTTGTGGCCACCGGCCAGGTGGCCCTCGACGATGAACCCGTCCGGCCGGATGGCCTCGTCCCGGGCCAGGTAGCCCGCCAGGACGTCGGCCGACACGATCGCCAGGAACGCGGGCCGATCGAGCGTCGGGAGCCGGCGGCCGAGGAGCGCCACGGGGTCGAGGTCCACGCCGTACGTCCCGGCCGCCGCGCCATCGACGTCCACGGGCAGGCGCACGGGGTGGTGCTGGGCGAGCTCGTCGATCAGGTGCGGCAGCTCCCGTGGGATGCCGGCGCCCATGAGGACCACGTCGACGCCAGCCAGGATCGCCCCGTAGAGGGCGGCCGGCGTCGCCATCTGTGCCTTCTCCAGGTAGTTCACCCCGATGACGCCGGGGTGCCCTGCCTTGGCGAGCCAGACCTCGACGAAGTTGCCGAGGACCGCGAGCTGCTGGCTGAGTCTGCTCTGCTCGACGGCGAGCCGCGCGATGGCCGCGTAGGCCTCACCTGGCCTGCGACCGTTCGGCAGGAAGTACTTCTCCATCACGGCGTCGGCGAAGCCCGGCACGGGGAAAGCATTCAGCGCCCGCCGGGCGGAACCGTCCCGGTCGCCGTCCTGTAGCCGGCGCGCGAGCGTGAGGTCCAGCGCCGTGCCGGACACGACGCCCAGCTGGCCGGCGCGCGCCACGGCCGATGCGAGGCGCCAGGACGACACGCCGACACCCATGCCGCCCTGGATGATCGGTGGGAGTCGCCGAGCATCTGGGCGGTGGACGGATGAGGTCGAAGTCGCGGTCACGTGGCTGCCCCTCTCGTGGCTACGGTCCCGTAACCTACCCCAGCGTAGGTACGGGGCGGAACGCGTCGCATGGGCCCTTGGGCCGACGGTCCCGGCGCGGCGGGTTCCTGTACCGGTTCACTGGGCGCATGAGCAGCGTCGCCCGCCGTACCGTCCTGACCCTCGCGGCGTCCGCGGCGGCCGCGGTCGGCTATCGCGCCGGTCGCAAGCTCCAGCTCCGGTACGGCACCGCCCCCGAGGAGGAGCACGCCGTCCTTCCGGGTGACGACCTGATCCCCGACGCCGACCTCGTCGCGACGCGCGCCATCACCATCGACGCACCGCCGACGGCGGTGTGGCCGTGGGTGGCCCAGATCGGCCAGGGCCGCGGCGGCTTCTACAGCTACGACGACCTGGAGAACCTCGCAGGGTGCGCGATCCACAGCGCCGACCGGGTGGTCGACGAGTGGCAGGACGTCGCCGTGGGAGACGAGATCCACCTGCACCCGGACTTCGCGCTCCCGGTGGCGGTCGTCGAGCCGGGTGAGGCGTTCGTGCTGCACGGTGCCGGGCCGGTGGACGACGACGACCCCGCGCCGTTCGACTTCGTCTGGGCCTTCGTGCTGCGACCCCTGCCCGGGCACCGCACGCGGCTGATCGTGCGGGAGCGGTACGGCTACCGCCTCGGCTGGGCCCAGGGCCTCGTCGAGCCCGTGTCGTGGATCAGCTTCGTCATGACGGAGCGGATGCTGCGCGGCATCCGGGACCGCGCGCAGGCCGCGGCGGGCACACCGTCCTGAGCCCGCTCCCGTGGCCTGGGAGAATCGACGGGTGACA
Organism: uncultured Actinomycetota bacterium; assembly: GCA_963807045.1. GTDB lineage: Bacteria > Actinomycetota > Actinomycetes > Actinomycetales > Cellulomonadaceae > Actinotalea. The sequence continues at coordinate 2,885,748 of CAWDZL010000002.1, forward strand.
CCCGTCCTCCCGCCCCTGCGCATCGGCCCGCTCACGGTCGACACGCCCGTGGTCCTCGCGCCCATGGCGGGCGTCACCAACGGTGCGTTCCGTCGGCTGTGCCGCGAGCACGGCGCCGGCCTGTACGTGGCCGAGATGGTGACGTCGCGCGCCCTGGTGGAGCGGACGCCGGAGTCGCTGCGGATCATCCGGCACGGCGACGACGAGCGTCCGCGCTCGGTGCAGGTCTACGGCGTCGACCCCGCCACGGTGGGTGCCGCGGTGCGGATGCTCGCGAGCGAGGACCGTGCGGACCACGTCGACCTCAACTTCGGGTGCCCGGTGCCCAAGGTCACCCGTCGTGGCGGCGGCGCCGTCCTGCCCTGGAAGCGCGACCTGTTCACCGGCATCGTGCGCGCCGCCGTCGACGCCGCGGCCCCCTTCGGCGTGCCCGTGACCGTGAAGATGCGCAAGGGCATCGACGACGACCACCTGACCTACCTCGAGGCGGGTCGGATCGCCGAGGACGCCGGGGTGGCCGCCGTCGCACTGCACGCCCGCACTGCGGCCGACTACTACTCCGGGACGGCGGACTGGTCTGCGATCGCCCGGCTCAAGGAGACGGTCACGAGCATCCCGGTGCTCGGGAACGGCGACGTCTGGTCCGCGGAGGACGCGCTCGCGATGGTGGCGGCGACCGGGTGCGACGGCGTCGTCGTCGGCCGCGGCTGCCAGGGCCGACCCTGGCTCTTCGCGGACCTGGCGGCGGCGTTCCACGGGTCCGACGCGCGGGTGCGGCCCGGTCTTGGGGACGTTGCCGCGGTCGTGCGCCGGCACGCGGTGCTGATGGTCGACGAGTTCTCCGACGAGCTCAAGGCGCTGCGGGAGATGCGCAAGCACATGGCCTGGTACCTCAAGGGGTACGTCGTCGGTGGGGAGCTGCGGCGCGCCCTCGGGCTCGTCGAGACGCTCGCGCAGCTCGATGACCTGCTGGGCCGCCTGGACCTCGCGCAGCCGTACCCGGGCCTTGCCGCCGAGGGGCAGCGCGGGCGGGCGGGCTCGCCCAAGCGGCCGTCGCTGCCCGAGGGCTGGCTCGACTCCCGTGAGCTCGACGACAGGTTCCGGGCGGCGTTGCGCGAGGCGGAGCTGAGCGTCTCGGGCGGTTGAGCGCCTCGCGCGGCTACCGTCGGGCCATGGTTCGCGCACCGGACGACGGCTGTCTGGTCGTCGAGCTCGTCGAGGACGAGGGCCCTGCCTTCACCGGCCCCGAGGCGGCTGACGGCGGCGGCTCGGAGGATGCGCCGCGTCGGTGGTGGGGTCGCAGGACGCGCCGCTGGGGTGCGGTGGCACTCGTGCTCCTCGCGGTCCCCGCCGTCGTGACCACCGTCGTGGACCGCCGCGCGGATGCCGAGCGCCGGCGCGACCTCGCTGAGCTGCCCTGGGTGCTGCCCCGGCTCGACGGGCCCCTCACCGAGGCGTGGCGCGCCGACGCCGACGCGCTCGTCGCCGTGACCTCCGATGTCGTCGTGGTGCGCACGGGCGCCACCGTCGAGGGGCTCGACGCGGTGACGGGTGAGTCCGTCTGGAGCGCGGGCGTCGACGCGGACGAGTCGTGCGGCTGGACGGGCGAGGACCCGTTCGAGCCGCCGTCGGACGCCGAGGGGTTGCTCCTCTGCGAGGCCACGGCCTTCGACGACGAGGGCGTGCCGACGCTCGTGCTCCGCTCGATCGACGGGCGGTCGGGTCGGGTGCTCGACACCTTCGAGGCCTCGCTGGGCAGCGTCCTGACCAGGCCGTCCCCGTCGGACATCGTCCTGCTGTCGCTCGATCTCGACGGCACCGTCGCCGTGGCGCGTCGGGACCTGCGCGCCGGTTCGACCGTCTGGCGCCACGAGGAGGCCGTGCAGACGCCGGAGGCCTTCGGCAGCGGCGTGGGCGCGATCGTCACGGGAACGACGGTCTCGATCGGGGGGCCCGCGCCTTTCGTGCTCGACCTGACCACGGGCGCCGAGACCGCGCTCTCGGACGAGCGGCCGCAGGAGACGCGGTGGCCGCTGGCCGACGGTGCGGCGGTCGTCTGGGCGGGCGAGCCCACCCGTCCGGGTGGCTCCGTACGCGTGGAGGAGCCGGGCGGCGGCGTCCGGTTCTCGTTCGAGGGCGCGCCGGTACTGCCCGCGTGGCAGGACGGCGCAGGGACGGCGCTCGGTGCGCGGATGTGGTCCGGCGGCGACGGCCCGGGGGCCCTCGTCGCGCTCGACGTGCGCAGCGGGGAGCGGCTGTGGAGCTCGGCCGACAGCGGCGCCGCGCAGTCGTTGCTGCAGCTCGACGGCCGGCTGCTGCGCCTATCCAACGAGGCGGTCCTGCTCGACCTGCGCTCCGGACGGACACTCTGGCGGCACCCGGTCGACACGTCGACGGACGCGGCCGCGCCGGTCACGGACGGCGACGTCGTGGTACTCCCCGTCCGAGCGGATGGCCTCGAGCTCGTCGCCGTCGCGCTCGACACGGGCGCGGAGCGCTGGCGCATGCCTGCGCCGGAGGGCCTGCACGTCCTCGGCTCGACGGCTGCCCCGGGCCTCGTGCTCGCGGTGACCGACGACGCCGTCGTTGCCTATCGCCCGTCGTGACCACCGCGGCACCGCTGTCAGGCTACGGTCGGCGCATGCCACGCGAGTCCGACGACGTCGTCGACGTGGAGCTCGTCGAGGTGGACGCCCACGGGTTCACGGGCACCGCGCCGTATGACCCCGAACGCACCGGTGACGCCTCAGGCGAGGGGCCGGGTCAGGGCGCGGGACGCCGTCCCGGGCGGCCGCTGTGGTGGGTCGGCGCGGCGGTCCTGGCCGTTCTCGCGACCGCGGCGGTCGTGGTGAACGTCGTCGACGCGCGGGCCGCGGCGGAGCGGCGGCGGGCCATCGGCGCCTGGGCGCTGCCCTCGCTCGCCCGTCCGCTCGAGGAGGCGTGGCGTGCCGAGGCGAGCTCGGTCGTCGGCAGCCTGCCGGGGTCCGTCCTGCTGCAGTCGGAGGACGCGCTGGAGGCGGTGGACCCCGCGACGGGCGGGCCGCTCTGGTCCCTCCCCACGGCCCAGGGTGAGTACTGCTTCATGAGCACCGAGCGGTCCTGGTACCTGTCCGTCGTGCCACCGGGTGACCCGCTCATCCTGTGCGAGAGTTCCGGCGCGCTGGACGACAGCCTGTTCGGCTCGTTCGAGCTGCGTTCCGTCGACCCGGTGACCGGCGTCGTGCTCGACGCCCTCTCGGTGGCCAGGGGGAGGCTCCTCAACCTGCCGGCCGCGTCGGAGGCCCTTCTGATCCGGTGGACGGACGAGGTCGTCATCGTCGAGCGGCGTGACCTGCGGTCCGGTTCGACCGTCTGGCGGCACGAGGAGCCCGCCTCCGCGATGCCCGAGGACGGCGCCGATGCCTCGGTCCAGCCGCTCATGTCGGTGGTCGTCCTCTCGCTGGCGGACCGCACGATCGGGCTCGCCATGGACACCGGTGAGGAGGTCGATGATCCGTTCGCGGCCGACCCGGTGGCGCTGCGGTGGGACCTCTCCCGTGGCCGTGCGGCCGAGGTGGTCCTGGACCCCTCGGCGGAGGGCGGTGCGTGGACGCGCCTCGTGGACGCAGGCGGGCGCGAGGTCGAGACCGTGGCGGGGCTCCCGCTGATCCCGCAGGCCAACGACGGCAACTTCGACGTCCTCTGCCTGCAGCCCCTGCAGCTCGCTCGGAGGCCCCGGAGCGATGGTGGCCGTCGACTCCGGCACGGGTGAGGAGATCTGGCGGGCTGGTGAGAGCACCGGCACCGACAGCTGGACGCCGCTGCTGCAGTCGGACGGCCGCGCGCTCTCCTACGGTGCGGACGCCCGCATGCGGGATCTCGCCACCGGCCGGGAGATCTGGCGTCTCGAGGTCTCCGACATGGTCAGCGTGCCCGGGGCCGTCAGCGACGGCGACCTCATCGTCCTTCCGGTGCCGGAGGACGACGGCGGGCTCGCGTTGGTGGCCGTCTCGCTCGCCGTCGGCGAGGAGCGGTGGCGCGTGCCGGCGCCTGACGGGACCGTGACGCTCACGCCCGCGGCGCAGGACGGCCTCGTGCTGGTGACCACCATGTCCGACGAGGTCGTCGCCCTCCGCAGCACCTGACCGCCCCGGCTGCTGGTTCCGTCGTCGGCATCTCTTGACGCCGTGGTTACCGTCGAGCATGGAGAGGTCGGCGCCCGGCGACGGGGTCGTCGAGGTCGAGATCGTGGAGGTCCGCGATCCCGCCGATCGGCGCCGTCCGGACCGTGCCGGTGGGCGCACCCGGCACCGTCACGCGGCCGTGTGGTCGGGCGTCGCCGTCTTCGGACTGCTGGTCTGCACCGTCGTCGTGACGAACGTGACCGAGGCGCGCCACCAGGCGTCGCGCCTGAACGCGCTCGCCGACGTCCCGGGGATCCTGGCGCCGCTCGACGGCGCGCCGCGCGAGCTGTGGCGCTCGCCGGGACGTGAGCTGCTGGCCGACAGCCCGGCCGCGCTCGTGCTGCGCGATGCCGACGGCGGCCTGCGTGGCCTGGACCCGGTGACCGGTGCGACGCTCTGGCTCCGCTCGCCCGGCCCGCGCGAGACGTGCCTGCCGGTCGGGGGCGCGGGCGCGGGCGGCGTGGCGTCGGGGCCTGTCGTGGTCGTGTGCGGGCCGGTGCGTGACGCCGACGACCCGGCCGCAGCCGACCCCGCCCACCTCGTGGCGGTCGATGTCACGTCGGGCGGCGAGGCGGCGACGCTCGACCTGGCCACCGCCCCGGTGACCCTGGACGTGGTGGACGACGACGTCGTCGTGTCCCGCGTGGGCGAGCGGGCCACCGTCCAGGTGCTGCGCTGGGACCCGGGTGCCGACCGCGTCGTGTGGAGCTATCGGAGCGAGCCGGGCCGCGCGGACGCCGTCCTCGAGGAGGGCTGGTGGCTCGCGATCCCCGAGCGCTCGACGCTCTGGTTCGGGCGCACCACCATGCTTGCGCTCGACGCCGGCTCCGGCCGCGAGGTGTCGGCGGACGACCCACCCGCCATCGGTCACGTGGGCCAGGCTCTGCCGCTGCCCGACGGCGGCTCGCTCACCTGGGGTGATGCCGTCGCCGGTGCGCCGACGGGCATGCAGGTGACCGATCCCGACGGCACGCTGCGCTTCGCCTTCGACGGTGAGCCGTGGCTGGCGGACGTGTCGGACGGCTCCCAGCCGGACGTGATCGTGGTGCAGCGCGCGGTCAGCCTCGACGTCCTCGGCCTCGACGTGCGGACGGGGGAGCGGGTGTGGAACGCGCCGGCCATGCAGGGGCTGCACCCCTACCTCCAGGTGGGCGGCGTCGTCGTCGCGGCCGGGCCCCTGCGCGTCGTCGCGCTGGACCTCGCGACGGGAGCGCGCCTGTGGGAGACGGGGGCGCCGGTCGGGCGGCCGCGGACCTGGCCGGTGACGGACGGGCGGGTCGTGATCCTTCTCGGCTGGCGGCACGGGACGCTGGGACTGTCCGCGCGCGACCTGCGCACGGGAGCGAGCCAGTGGTGGGTCGAGACCCCGGAGGACGTCATGTACGTCGAGGCCGCGGGCCGGCACACGCTCCTCCTGCACACGCGGGACGAGGTCGTCGCCTACGGGTGAGCCCGCTTCGGGGCTGCGACGGGCGGTGTAGCGTCCGCACGTGCGGCGGGGGCGGCGAGGTGGTGCAGCGAGGGAGTTCGTGGACGTCCGGATCGGCGACGACGACGACGGCGGCCCGGAGGCGGGGCGTGGTCGGACCGGCGGTACGGGCGGTACCGGCGAGGCCGCGCGCCGGCCGGCCCGCGTGCGCAGGCTCGCGGCGGTCGCCGGCGTGATCGCGGTGGGCGTGGCCGTGACCGTGGCGGTGACGCGACCGGGCGGCGACGATGCGCCGCGTCCGCCGCTCCCGACGGACCTCTCGGCTACGACGTCGTCCCTGGACGAGCCCCTCCACGAGCTGTGGCGCGCGGACGACGTCGACCAAGTGATCGCTGCCGACGACCAGGTCGTCGCGGTGGGCGCGCGGAGCGGGCACCCGGCGATCCGGGTCTACGACGCGGCGTCGGGCGACCTGCTCTGGCAGCGGGAGGGCGCACGCGACGAGTCGTGCACGGCCTCCGACGACGAGTCAACGGTGATCTGCACCGTCGCCTCCGCGGTCGAGCGGGCGGTGGGCCCGATCGCCGAGGCGCCCGCGGACGTCGTCGTGCTGGACGCGCGGACCGGCGCCGAGGTCGCGCGCACGGAACTGCCCGCGCCGGTCCTTGACGTCGAGGCGCTGCCGGGCGGCGACGTGCTCCTGGTCTGGGTCGACACGGTCGGCGCAGTGCACGCGGAGCGGTGGGGACCAGGACCGGGCCCGCGGTGGGTGGCGGACGCCGAGGCGGATGCGCTCGCCCGGATCCAGGCCGGTGGGCTCGTCGTCAGCGTCGCGGGGGAGAAGCTGTGGTTCGGCGCCGCCGGGAGCCCCGAGCGGGACCTGGGCACGGGCGCGCTCGCGGCGGCCGGTGTGCCGGCCTCCGCACCCGCGTGGAGCACGACGACGCTCTCGGGCGGGGGCCGCGTCGACAGGGTCATGGAGGGGCGCGGTGAGAGGGCACACGTCTTCGCGCCGGACGGCGTCGAGATCTTCGCTGTCGACGGCGTCCCCCTCGAGCCGAGCGCCTCCGACGGCGCGCCGCACGACGTCCTGGTCTTCCAGCTGGCGGGCGGCCCGACCGACGCCTCGGGTGATGTGGCGGGCCTGGACGCCGCTACCGGCGCCGAGCGGTGGCGCACCCACTTCCCCGGTACGCCGGGGGTGGCGGTGCGGGTCGCCGACACCGTGGTGCTGAACGCCTCCGGCCGCGTCGTGGCGCTGGACGTAGCGACCGGCCGGATGCTCTGGGACAGCAGCACCTCGAGCTGGCACGCCCTGTCGGTGACCGACGGCCGGACGCTCCTCGTCCGCACCGAGGCGCCGGACGGGGCAGAGCTGCACGGCCGTGGCTCTGGCGACCGGCGGCACTCGGTGGAGCATCCCCATCTGGTCGACCGAGCTGAGGGTCGCGGGGTCCCTCGGCGCCCGCCGCGTGGGCCTCCTCACCGCCGACGGCACGCTCTCCGTGCTCGGCTGATCTTCATCCACCAATGGGCGTGCCGCGGCCCTTGCGCGGACCTATCGTCAAGGCGTGCGACGGCGCGCCGATGACGACGGCCTGGTCGACGTCGAGCTGGTGGAGGTCGACGCCGAGGACGTCCGCGCGTCCCGCCCGGGTCTTCGGGCCCGCCTGGAGCTGACCGGCACCCCGCTGCCGGGCGACGTGGTCGACGCGAGCGCGCTGCCGCCCGACCTCCCTGTCCGCACCCGGCACGTCGCGCGGGCGATCGGTCTCGGTGTGGCGGTCGTGGTGGCCGGGGTGGGCGTCGCCGTGAACCTGACGGAGGCCAACCGCGAGGCCGAGCTGCGCGCCGCGCTCGCGGACGCCCCCGGCCTGCTCGAGCCACTGGGCCTCGTGCCGGACCACCTCTGGACGGCGGACGACGTCCGGCCGGTCGCTGCGGCGGGAGACGTCGTGCTCGTGGGTGCGCCCGGGCTACAGGCGCTCGATGCGCAGACCGGCGCCGTGGTCTGGACCCTCCCGCCTGCTCCGGTCGGCGCCCAGCGGTCGTGCCTCGGCCTGCAGCTGACGCGCTCGCCGGACGCCGTCCTGTGCTCGACGACGGCGCCGGGCGCCGCGGTCACCGAGTCCATGGTCGTCGACGCCGCCACAGGTGCTGCGCTGCGCACGCTCCGGCTGCCGGGTGTCCTCATCGACCAGGACGAGCGGGACGACGACGTGCTGTCCGCGCTGGCCCAGCCTGACGGCAGCGTGGTGGCGGTCCGCTGGGGTGCCCTCTCCGGGGAGGAACGCTGGCGTTACCGGAGCCCGGAGCGCGTCGTCGGCAGGAACGGCAGCGGCGTCGGACTCTTGCGCTGGGGATCGGACGAGCTGGCCCTCGGCGCGCGGCTGTGGTTCACGGTCGACCTCGACACGGGTCGGCAGACGCGGCTGGTGACCGACGGCGACGGCGAGCTCGGCTGGTCGGAGGAGGTCGGGCTGGCCGACGGCGCGCAGGCGCGGTGGCGGGCGGGTCTCGCGAACCTGGGTGGCATCTTCCGGAGCGGGGCGGTGACCGACGCCGACGGCGCGGCGCGGTTCGCGCTCGTCGGTCCGGCGTGGCAGTCGGAGATCGACGACGGCTCCGCCCCGGGCGTGCTGCTCGGGCTCGACGCCGACGGTCGGCTGCAGGGCCTCGATCCCGACTCTGGCGACGTCCGCTGGGGCGGTCAGGTGCTCGTGCGTCAGCAGCTCGCGCGACTCCACGGCGTCGCGGTGGTGCGCGACCCGGGTGCCGTGGTCGCCGTCCGCATCAGCGACGGCACCGAGCTGTGGCGGGCTCCGGCGTCCGGCTGGACGGAGGCCCTGACGGACGGCGACCTCGTCCTGGTGCTCGGCGTCGACGAGGACGGCCGCTACCTCTCCGCGCGCCGGCTGCAGGACGGCGACGAGGTGTGGCGCGAGCCCGTGGCCATCGATGTCGAGCCGCGGGCCCTCGGCGGCCGGCTGCTGCTCGTCGGCCACCTCGGGGTCACGGCGATCGGCTAGGAGGCGTCCCGGCCGGGCCGTTGGCGCACCCACACGGTGATGTCGGTCGGGACCGCGACGCCCTTCTCGCCCGCGTGCCCGTAGGGCAGGTCCGCGGACGAGAGCAGCACCTCCAGGTCGCCGGCCAGGTGCACCGTGGCGTCACCGAGGTTCGTCACGACCAGGACGTCCCGGTTCACGAACGCGACGACCTGGTCCGGGGTGCCACCGAGCCCGTCGACCCACGCCAGGGAGCCCGAGCCGAGGTGGAACTCGCGGCGCAGGCGCAGGCCCGCCCGGTACATCTCGAAGGTCGAGCCGGGCACGCAGGACTGGCGGTCGAGCGCGCACTCGGCGAACCACGCGGGCTGTGACAGCCAGGTCGCACCGGTCGGCGAGAACCCGAACGCGGGCTCCGTCGCGGACCACGGGATCGGCACGCGGCAGCCGTCCCGGCCGCGCTCGGTGTGCTCGGACCGGGTCCAGGTGGGGTCCTGGCGCTCGTCGTCGTCCAGCTCGGTGTGCTCGGGGAGCCCCAGCTCCTCGCCCTGGAACAGGTAGGCGGAGCCCGGGAGGGCGAGCATGAGGAGGCTCGCGGCCCGGCCGCGGCGCAGGCCGAGCTCGCGGTCCGGCTGCGGGTCGCCGATGCCGATGCCGTTCGGCTTCGAGCCGGGCACCTCGAGCCCCAGCCGCGAGGGGTGCCGGACGACGTCGTGGTTGGAGAGCACCCACGTTGTGGTGGCGCCGACGGCGTCGTTCGCCTCCAGAGACTGGGTGACAACGGTCCGCAAGGTGTCCGCCCGCCACAGCGCGGTGAGGAACGAGAAGTTGAACGCCTGCTGCATCTCGTCCTCGCGCACGTACCGGGCGAGGCGCGAGAGCGGCTCGACCCAGGCCTCGGCGACGAGCGCGCGGTCGCCGTCGTACTCCTCGAGCACGGCGTGCCACTCGCGGTAGATCTCGTGCACGCCGTCCTGGTCCCACATCGGACCGAGCGCGCCGGCGCCGGTGGAGCCGTCCTCCGAGCCGAGCGTCCCGTCGTGCGGGGGCTGGTCCGCAGCCGTGGGGGCAGGGGCGTCCGGCAGACCGTCCGCCTTGACGAGGCCGTGCGCGACGTCCACGCGGAAGCCGTCGACGCCGCGGTCCAGCCAGAACCGCAGGATCGAGCGGAACTCGTCGTGCACCTCGGGGTTGGTCCAGTCCAGGTCGGGCTGTGTGTGGTCGAACAGGTGCAGGTACCACTGGCCTGCTGTCCCGTCGGGCTCGGTCACCCGGGTCCAGGCGCAGCCTCCGAACGTGGAGGTCCAGTTGTTCGGCGGCTCGTCGCCGCCCGGGCCGGCGCCGTCGCGGAAGACGTAGCGGGACCGCTCGGGGCTGCCCGGCCCGGCGGCGAGCGCGGCCACGAACCACGGGTGCGCGGACGACGTGTGGTTGGGCACGAGGTCGACCAGCACCTTGAGCCCGAGCCGGTGGGCTTCCGTCAGCATCGCGTCGGCGTCCGCCAGCGTCCCGAACACAGGGTCGATGTCGCGGTAGTCGGCGACGTCGTAGCCGGCGTCGTGCTGGGGCGACCGGTAGAACGGCGAGAACCAGACGGCGTCGACGCCGAGCCGCTTGAGGTGGCCGAGGCGGGCGCGCGCGCCGGGCAGGTCCCCGATGCCGTCGCCGTCGCCGTCCGCGAACGACCGCGGGTAGACCTGGTAGATCACGGCATGGCGCCACCACGGCGCACGGCCGGACGTCGCGCGGTGCACCAGGGTCGTGGTGGTCGCGGGCGCGTCAAGGGCGGAGAGGATGGCGGTCACGGTTCTCCCGTCGGGGTGTGTCGTCGGACCAGCCTAGGAAGCGCTGGGGGGAGGCGTCGCGCCGGGGGTCGGCGGGCGCTCCCTGGAGGCGTCCGGGACGGGTCCGGTGGACCCGCGGACGATGAGCTCGGGGTGGAACAGCAGCTCCGTGCGCGAGACGCGCTGGCCGGAGACCTCGGACATCAGGGCGCTGACGGCTGCCTTGCCCATGCTCACGACGGGCTGTCGCACCGTCGTCAGCGGCGGGTCGGTGAAGGCGACGAGGGGGGAGTCGTCGAAGCCGACCACCGACACGTCCTCGGGCACCTCGAGGCCGCGGCTGCGGGCCGCGCGGATGACGCCGAGCGCCATGAGGTCGGAGCCGCACACGACGGCGGTGTGGCCGCTGTCGATGAGCTCGCCGCCGGCGACCTGGCCGCCCTCGACGGTGAACAGCGTCGAGACGACGTGGCCGGCGACGTCCTCGCCGGGGTTGCGCTGGTCGAGCAGGGTGGCGAAGGCGGCGATCTTGCGTCGGGCGGGGATGTACCGGTCCGGGCCGACGGCCAGGCCGATGCGCCGGTGCCCGAGGGAGACGAGGTGCCGGACGGCGAGCTGTGTCGCGACGACGTCGTCCGTGGAGACCGAGGGGGCGTCGACCCCGGCGGCGTGGCCGTTCACGAAGACGACGGGCAGGCCGCCGCCGCGGAGCCGGTGGTAGCGCTCGGTGGAGGACGTCGTGTCGGCGTGCCTGCCGGAGACGAAGATGATGCCGTCGACTCCGTGCTCCATGAGCATCTCGATGTACTCGTCCTCCGTGGTGCCGCCGGGGGACTGCGTGCACAGGAGCGGCGTGTACCCGCGGTCTGCAAGCGTCGTCTCGATCGCTTGCGCAAGCGCCGGGAACACGGGGTTGTCGAGCTCGGGCACGATCAGGCCGACGAGGCCCTCGGAGCGGGTGCGCAGCTTCTCGGGGCGGTCGTAGCCGAGCACGTCCAGTGCTGCAAGCACGGCCTTGCGTGTCTCGGACGCGACCCCCGGCTTCCCGTTGAGAACGCGTGACACGGTTGCCGTGCTGACCCCTGCCTGGTCGGCGAGGTCCTTCAGACGGGTACGCACGTGCGGCAGCGTAGAGGACACCGGAACCTCCTCGTTGGCACGCCGCTCGACGGGACTCACGACGGTGATACCTGAAAGTTACCGCAAGAGGCTGCAACCCCAGCAATGCGCGGGCAGCGGCCGCGAAGGAGGTTCGAGCCCCACCGCGACGGCGGCGAGCTGCGCCCGGCGGCCGGGCTGACGTCGGCGTGCGGCGGCTGACTAGGGTTGGGGGGTGCACGACCTGACGGGGTGCCCCGGCGCCTACACCGAGGCGGACGTCGCCCGGCACGTGCCCGAGCCCCCGAAGAGCGCGGCGCGGACGCCCTTCGAGCGTGACCGCGCCCGCCTCGTGCACTCCTCGGCCCTGCGCCGTCTGGGGGCCAAGACGCAGGTCCTCGGGCCGGCCAGCGATGACTTCGTGCGCACACGCCTGACGCACAGCCTCGAGGTGGCGCAGGTGGGCCGCGAGCTGGCAAAGGCCCTCGGCTGCGACCCGGACGTCGTCGACACGGCGTGCCTGGCGCACGACCTCGGCCATCCCCCGTACGGGCACAACGGCGAACGGGCGCTCGCGGCGCTGGCCGCCGGCATCGGCGGGTTCGAGGGCAATGCGCAGACGTTGCGCCTGCTCACGCGGCTCGAGCCGAAGGTCGTCGACCCGGTGACCGGGCACGCCGCCGGCCTCAACCTGACGCGCGCCAGTCTGGACGCGGCCACCAAGTACCCGTGGACCGCGGAGGCGGCCCCCGCGCGGGCGGACGGCACGCCGTCGGGCAAGTTCGGCGTGTACGCCGACGACCTGGCGGCCTTCACCTGGGTGCGCGAGGGTGCGCCGGCCGGGGTCCGGTGCATCGAGGCGGAGGTGATGGACCTCGCCGACGACGTCGCGTACTCGGTCCACGACGTCGAGGACGCGGTGGTCGGCGGTCGGCTGGACCTCGCCGCGCTCGACGACGCCGGGGTGCGCGCGCACGTCGCCGGCCGGGTGGTCGAGTGGTACGGCGCGGTCGTGCCGGACGCCGAGCTGGATGCCGCGATGGCGCGGCTGGCCGCGACAGCGTCGTGGGTGCGCGGGTTCGACGGCTCGCGCCCGGCGTTGGCGGCACTCAAAGATCTGACGAGCGACCTGATCGGGCGCTTCTGCGCGGCCGCGTTCGGTGCGACGCGCGACGCCTACGGGCCTGGCCCCCTGACGCGGTACGCGGCGCACCTCGTGGTGCCGCCCGCCACGACGGCGGAGATCCTCGTCCTCAAGGGTCTGGCCGTCGCCTACGTGATGGCCCCCCGCGAGGCGGAGCCCCTGCACCGCCGTCAGCGGGAGATGGTCGCCGACCTCGTCGCGGTCCTCACGGACCGGTCCCCGGACGCGCTCGAGGCGCCGTTCGCGGCGGACTGGCGAGCGGCGGCCGACGACGCCGGCCGGCTCCGCGTCGTCGTCGACCAGGTCGCCTCGCTGACGGACGTGAGCGCGGCCGAGTGGCACGCCCGGCTCGTCCGGACGTCGGCCCGGGGGGTCGGCGGCGCCGCCTAGACTCGCCGCGTGGCCCGGATCCTGCGCGAGGACGTCCAAACCGTCCGGGAGCGCGCCCGGATCGAGGACATCGTCGGCGAGCACGTCACCCTGAAGCCCGCGGGCGTCGGCTCGATGAAGGGCCTGTGCCCGTTCCACGACGAGAAGACGCCGTCGTTCCACGTCCGGCCGCCTGTCGGGCTCTGGCACTGCTTCGGTTGCAGCGAGGGCGGCGACGTCATCTCGTTCATCCAGAAGCTCGACGGGCTCGGCTTCACGGAGGCCGTCGAGCATCTGGCGGGCCGGGTGGGCGTGCAGCTCCGGTACGAGGAGGGCGGGCCGTCGCGGCCGGGGGAGGAGCCTGGGCGGCGGCAGCGGCTGCTTGAGGCGCACCGGCACGCGGCCGCGTTCTACTCCGAGCAGCTCCTGACGCCCGCCGCGGCCGTCGGCCGGCAGTTCCTCGCCGAGCGCGGGTTCGACCGCGGTACGGCCGAGCAGTTCGGCGTCGGCTTCGCCCCGCAGGGCTGGGACGCGCTGCTGCGCCACCTGCGCGGCAAGGGATTCACGGAGGCCGAGCTGCACGGCGTCGGGCCTCATGAGCCAGGGCAACCGCGGCCTGTACGACCGCTTCCGGGGCCGGCTCGTCTGGCCGATCCGCGATGTCACGGGGGACGTGCTGGGGTTCGGGGCCCGGCGGCTCCTCGAGGACGACAACGGCCCCAAGTACCTGAACAGCCCGGAGACGCCGCTCTACAAGAAGACGCAGGTGCTCTACGGAATCGACCTGGCCAAGCGGGAGATCGCCAAGCGCCGCCAGGTGGTCGTCGTCGAGGGCTACACCGACGTGATGGCCGCCCACCTCTCGGGTGTGCCGACGGCTGTCGCGACGTGCGGGACGGCGTTCGGCTCGGACCACGCGCGCATCCTGCGCCGGCTCCTCGGCGACACGTCGGTGGGCGCCGGTGTGCAGCTCTCGTCCGGCGGGTCGTCGGGCGGCGAGATCGTGTTCACGTTCGACGGCGACGCGGCGGGTCAGAAGGCGGCGTTGCGCGCGTTCGGCGAGGACCAGCGCTTCTACGCCCAGACGTTCGTCGCGGTGGAGCCCTCCGGCATGGACCCGTGCGAGCTGCGACAGGCCAAGGGGCCGGACGCCGTCCGCGCACTCGTGTCCGGGCGCCAGCCGCTGTTCGAGTTCGTCATCCGGTCCACGATCGCGGCTCACGACATGAACACCGCCGAGGGTCGCGTGGGCGCGCTCCGTGCCTCCGCGCCGATCGTCGCCCGCATCCGGGACACCGCGCTGCGGCCCGAGTACGCCCGCATGCTGGCGGGCTGGCTCGGCATGGAGCTCGACGCGGTGCGGTCCGCGGTGGCGGCGGCGGGACGCGCCCTCGCCGCGGCGCCGACAGGTGGGCCCGACGGCGAGGGGCGGCGGCGCGACGGGGGCCGGGACGAGCCGATGGTGCCGGGACCGCGGCCCGACGACGACGGGCGGGGCCGTCCGTCGAGGGCGCGTCCGGCGGCGCCCGACCGTGCGGACCCGGTGGCGCGCCTGCAGCGCACGGTCCTCGAGGCGGTGCTTCAGCAGCCGTCCGCGGTGGACGCGGCGGTCTTCGACGCGCTGCCGCCGGAAGTGTTCTCGGTGCCCGCGCTGCGCGCCGTGCACGAGGCGATCCGGGCGGCCGGCGGCGTCGCGGGCGTGGCGGCCGCGGGCGGCGACGGCGCGTGGCTCGACCTCGTGCGGGAGGAGGCGGCGGGACCTGTCGCGGGGATCGTCACGGAGCTCGCCGTCACGCCGCTGCCCGAGGACCGGCCCGACGCGGTCGGGGACTACGTGCGCGGCGTCGTCGGCGGCCTGGTGGACCTCGCCGTGACCAGGCAGATCGCGGACCTGCGCGGTCGGCTGCAGCGGATGGACCCGGAGGGTGACGCGGAGGCGTACCAGGCGGCGTTCGCGGAGCTCGTGGGCTTGGAGGGTCGGCGCCGCGCGCTGCGTGAGCGCGACTGAGGTCAGCTCAGCAGCGTGACCGTCGGTGCGGTGGCGAGTGTCGCCATCGGCGCCTCGCAGTGCTGGCACGTCACGGTCCACGGGGTGGTGACGCCGCCGTGCACCACGCTGACGCCGGAGCGGTGGTTGCGTCGGCAGAAGTACCCGAGCGCGAGGCGCAGCGGCGTCTCCTCGGACAACGGTGCGGCGTCGGCGGTGGCGGCCTCGTCGCGGAACGGCGACCACCAGCAGTCGACGACGGCGCGCAGCAGGCGTCGCTCGGCGCGGGCGTCGCAGTGGAGGCGCTCGAGGCGCGCCGCGGTCCGGTGCGCAGTCGTCGACGCCTCGTCCGCGGGGCCGTCGGCGGTGTGCAGCCCGGTGCAGACGGCGGCCGTCTCCCCCCAGGAGAAGACGGTGGTGCGCGCGGTCCGCTCGCACAGGAAGCAGTCGAGGTCGAGCTTCGACGCGCTCCTGCCAGTGCAGGTTGTGGAGCACGTTGCCTTGGGCGGTGCCGGCGACCTCGGCGAGGATCTCGACGCTGCGCAGCACGGCGGGCCCTTCCTCCGGCGGCCCGCGACGAGCGCGGGGGAGTCGGTGGGACGTTGGGGGGCGGGGTAGGGCGGAGACTACCCGTCCATGATCGCGGGGTCCGTCCCGTTTCGTCCTGTGAGCGGTGCGCGCCGGTGCCGACCGGCCGTCAGTCCCGGCGCAGTGCCGTGAGCCCGCCGTCCAGCAGGTCCAGCAGGGTGGCGGTCACCTCGTCGGCCGGCCGCCGCTCCAGCTCGCGCACTGCTGCCGAGATCGCTGCGCCGATGATCGCGGCGGCGAGCCTCCGGGGAGGGCGCCCCGAGGTCCTCGACCGCCCGGCGCAACGGCTCGTTGAGCCGGGCGTGAATCTCGGCCAGGCGCGCCCGGCACGCCTCGGGCAGGTCGGTGGCGGAGGGCAGGTCGACGGGACCGTGCCCCGCCGCGGCGACCGCCACGGCCTCACGCGCATAGGACCGGATGCGGTCCCGCGGGCTCGCGGAGTCGTCGACGGCGGCGTCGAGGCGCTCGGTGGCCTCGCGGGCCGCGTCCTCGACGGCGGCCGCCAACAGCTCGGCGCTGGAGGCGAAGTACTCGTAGACGCTGGAGCGGCCCAGGCCGATCTGCGCCGCGACGGCGGCGGGCGTGACCGCGGACGGCCCGCCGTGGGTCAGGAGATCTCGGGCAGCGGCAACGACGGCGGCGTGCCGGCGCAGGCGGTGCTCGGCGACGGTGGGGGCGTCGATCCGCGGCATGGCGCCATTGTCTCCCGCGAGCGGTGTGCGCGTGTTACCGACACTGGTGTCGGTATAGTTGGCGGCAGCTCACCGAGAGAGGCGACGTGATGACCGAGCAGGTGACCCACGAGGTGCCCGAGCCGATGGACCCGGCCGACGGTGCCGAGCACAGTCCAGGGGGCGGCGCGGCCCTGCGCTGGCCCGCGATGGCCACGCTGGCGCTGGGCGTGTCCCTGGTGATCATGGATGCGACGATCGTCAACGTCGCGCTTCCCGTGGTGATCGAGGACATCGGCCTCAGCGCGTCGGGTGCGCAGTGGATGAACGCCGTCTACTCGCTCGTCTTCGCCTCGCTCATGCTCACGGTAGGCCGGATCGGCGACACGTTCGGTCGCCGCCGGCTCTACGCCGTCGGGCTGGTCGTCTTCATGGTCGCCAGCGGCGTCGCGGGCCTGGCCGCCACCCCGGCCGTCCTGGTGGGCGCGCGCGTCGTCCAGGGCCTCGGCGCGGCCATGGTGCTGCCGAGCACGTTGTCGACGCTCAACGCCATGTTCTCCGGGCGCGAGCGGGGGATCGCCTTCGCGATCTGGGGCTCCACCATCGGAGGCATGGCGGCGCTGGGCCCGCTCGTCGGCGGCTGGCTCGCCACCGACGTGTCGTGGCGCTGGGCGTTCTGGCTCAACATCCCGTTCGGGCTGCTGACGCTCGTCGGCATCCGTCGCACACTCGTCGAGACGCGCGACCCCAGCCTGGCCCGTGGCCTCGACCTCGGCGGCGTCGCGCTGTCCGCCCTGGGCATCGGCGGCATCGTGTTCGGCCTGATCGAGGGCCAGTACTACGGCTGGTGGGCGCAGGACTCCGGCGCGTTGTCGCCGGTCCCGGTGGCGCTCGCGCTCGGTGCGGCGCTCCTTGCGGCCTTCGTGCCGTACGAGCAGAGCCGGGTGCGGCGCGGGCGCGTCGCACTGGTGGACCTGGGCCTGCTGCGCATCCCCTCGTTCAGGTACGGCGTCGTGGCGGCGCTCGTCGTGGCGCTGGGGGAGTTCGGCCTGCTCTTCACCCTGCCGCTCCTGCTCGAGGGTGCGCTCGGCTACTCGGCGTTGGGCGCCGGCGCCCTGCTCGTGTGGCTGGCTCTCGGCACGTTCGTGATCTCCGGCGCGACGCCGCACCTCACCGCCGCGATCGGTCAGCGCGCCGTCGTGCGCATCGGCCTGCTGCTCGAGACCGTTGCCGTCGGGGTGCTCGCGCTCGTCCTGTCGCGCGACGTCCAGGGCTGGGTGCTCGGCGTGGACCTGTTCGTCTACGGCGTCGGCGTGGGGATGGCGACGGCGCAGCTCACGGCCGTGATCCTCTCGCGCGTCCCGGTGGCCGAGTCCGGCCAGGCGTCCGGCTTCCAGACGACGGTCCGCCAGCTCGGGTCCGCGCTCGGGGTCGCGCTGCTCGGCGGCCTGCTCATCGGTCAGCTCACGACCATGACGACCGACCGGCTCGCGGCGGCCGGCGTGAACGCGGACGGGCGCGCGCCCATCGTCGAGGTCGTGCACGACAGCGTGGGTGCTGCGATCCCGGCGCTGGCTGCGAACCCGGCGACGGCGTCAGCGGCCGACGGCGCGGCGGCAGCCCTCGTGGACGCCAGCCGGGTCACGACCGGGGTGGCCGCCGGGGTGCTCGCATTGGGTCTCCTCGCGACGCTCGCCCTGCCCTCCGACGCCGGCGTGCCGCGCGCTGCTCGACGTCGGGCGAGGTAGCGCGGCCTCGGTTCGAGCGTCCGCCCGCCCTGCGAACAACAGTTGCGCGCAGGGCGGCCGGATGCGCGCACCGGCGTTCTCACCCGAGGTTGTGCCCAGGTTCTCTGAGGAAAGGTCCTTGGTCCCGCGCCAACACGCGCGTCCGGCCTGCCAGTATCGGTGCATGGACGTGCGCGATGGCGCGCACGGTCGACCCAGGAGGTGGACCCGTACATGTCCGAGACAACGGAGACTGTGTGCCACTGGGAAAAGGTCCAGCGCCAGTGGAAGTGGGAGTGGGTCAGCTACAACTGCCACACCACCGGCGTGTTCTGGACCACCAGCGACCCTCGCGGCTCGACCGAGCTCCTCGAGGACGCGACACCCGCTCATGAACCACCCGACCTCACGCTCGACGTGAGCTTCGGCAGCAGTTGGCAGCCGGTCTCCGGCACTGGTCACAACGTCGTCGTCGAGTCCGTCGACCTCCCCGCGGGCGTGGTGCCTGCCGGAGAGGGCTGGCGGGTCGCAGAGCTCGCCCGCTGACGTTCGACGCGAGAGCCCCTGCCCGCGGACCCCGCGGGCGGGGGCTTCACGCTCTCCGGAGGTCGTCGCGCCTCTGCGCCGACCCGGACATGGCGAAGGCCCCGCCGAAGCGGGGCCTGACCTGGTGTGCTGGGGTGTGGCTCCCGCGATTGGACTCGAACCAATAACCGTCCGGTTCCACGACGGCCCAGGTCATCGACCTGCACGCCGAGCGTATCGCGCGCCGTTCTGGCCGCGTTGAGCGGGCGGCGGCCGCGGCATGAACGGCCCCTACGCCACGGAGAGCGAGGCGCGCGGCGAGGCGCGGCGACTGGCCGATGAGGTCAACGACCGTGCCCGCCGCCTTCGTCGGGACGAGTCGGCAACGGTGATGGACGCCGCGCGAGCGATCTTCGTCACTGCGCTGGACGGGATCGAGCTCGGCGCCTACGACCAGCGGATCGTGGACTGGCTCGCTACGTGGGAGCCCGCGACCCTCGTGGTGCTCGGCGGGATCGTCGAGCGGGCGAAGGCGGTGCAGCCATGACCCCGTTCAGCGACTACGTGCTGGCCTTCCTGCGCAACGACGCGGCATGGACGGGCACCGCGTCCGACCCGACGCCCGAGGTGCCCCGATGATCCGGGCCCTCGTGCTGCTGCTGGCCCTCGCCGGCGCCGTCGACCCTGCAGACCCGGCGACGTGGCCGGTCTGCCAGCCTGAGTTCGGTGTCACCACCTCGTGCTACAGCGGCGTGCAGCTGCCTGAGGAGACCATCGGGCGCCAGATCGAGCCCGTCGAGCCGGTCGCGCCGTCGGTTCCCGCCGCTCCGGCGCCCGCAGCGCCGACCTACACCGGTTGAGGGTTACACGTTTGCGCAGGTAGAACGCCCGGGTCCCATGCCGACCAGCGTCGGGCGTGCCGATCTCTCCATCGTTCCAGAACGACGCGAGGAAGGTCCCCCCGATGTCTTGGCCCACGGCCACGGCCGCCTACCGAACCGCTCTACATGCCGCCGGGCGATCGCCCGGAACCGTCCGGCTGCACCTGCACTACCTGCGCCACGTGGCGCGGTTCGTGCCCGAGCCGTGGGAAGCCACGCTGGCGCAGCTGACGGAGGCGCTCGGCGCCGATCCGGACTGGAAGCCGGAGACACGCAAGAGCTGCCGATCAACGATCGCGGCGTTCTACCGATGGGCACACCTGGCCGGCTACATCGACGACGACCCTGCACTACGGCTGCCGGTCGTCAAGGTCCCGCGTGGCGTGCCACGGCCGGCACCCGACGTCGCCTTTGACGCCGCGTTGGCTGACGCCGATCCGAGGACGCGCCTGATGCTGCTACTCGCGGCGAAGATGGGCCTTCGAGTCTCTGAGGTCGCCCGCGTGCACTCCGACGACCTCGTGGCAGGCGTGCTCTTCGTGACCGGCAAGGGCGGCGCCACGCGACCGGTGCCCGTCGTTGACGTCGAGTTGGCCCGCGCGATTGCGGCCGCCGGTGGCTTCCTCTTTCCCGGGCATGTCGACGGCCACCTAGCCCCGGGCACCGTCACGAAGATCCTCAGTCGAGCGCTTCCCGGCCGATGGACCGGCCACACGCTCCGGCACAGGTTCGCCACCCGCTCGAACACCGAACACCCCGACCTTCTGGCGCTTCAGCAGGTCATGGGCCACGCCCGGCCGGAGACCACCCAGCGATACACGTTCGTCTCCGTCGCAGCGTTGCGGGCGGTGGTCGAGGCCGCCGCCTAGTCGTTGTCGCTGCCCACGGCCTCCAGGAGGATTCCCGAGACCCGGGAGACCGTGACGCGGGCCGCGGCGGCGACGGCGCGCTGACTCATGCCGGCGTCGACGGCTGCGACGACCAGCTGGTTCCGCAGCTCGACGGCGGCGTGGTAGGCGTCTTCGGCGTCTTCAGCGGCCGCGGCGGCCGCCTCCAGCCGGGGTTTCATGTCGGTGAGCACCGGTTGCGGCACGCTGACCAGCCCCTTCGGGTCGGTGCTCACCCCGGTGAGCGGCGTGGTCCACACGGGTGAACCTGCCGCTCCGATAGGTGAACACGCTGCGCTGTTCTCTTACGTGAACACCCGGCCCCGGGCCGACTGTATCCGGGTGAGCACCCCGAAGAGGTCCGTGCGCGTGCGCGGCACGTGTCGCGCCGGCCACGTGACCGAAGCGACGTCGACCCCGGGCCGGCTGACCTGGGAGGGCGACTGCTCCCACCCCGGATGCGCCCTACGCGTGAAGGCGCGCCGCATCCCCGCCGACGTGCCGCCGGCCCCACCGGCGGCCACCGCTGCGCCCGCAGACCCGGGCGAGGACGACCCCTACCGCGTGCGAGAGGTGAAGAGCTATGGCCCGAGCAAGCATGCCCAGCGTCGAGGACCTGAGGTCCGGCGGCGACCCGCTGACGTTCCTGCCGCCGAGCCAGTCGGAGAGCCTGAGCACGAGCCCGAGCGACCTCCCGGCGGACAGGGAGACGGGACCCGAGTCGACGGACCCCTGGCTTTCGGAGGTCGACCCGAGCGACACGCTCGACGAGAGCGCCCCGACGTCGGCCGCCCGGACTTCCTCACGGGCATCCTCGGCTGAGGTAGCCGGCGCCGAGGTAGTCACCGCGCTGACGCGCGGGGGCGTCATCGCCGGCGGGGGCTGTTGCACGAGACCCTGGCCCGCGACGCCGCGGCCCAGGAGGCCAAGATGTGGCTCACGGACCAGATCGACGCGGAGAACATCGGGGACCCTCTCGCCCGGATCATCAACCGGCACAACCCGGTCGGCGACGTCGTGGGCGACACCGACGCCGGCGACGCGATCGCCGCGTTGGTCGGCCTCGGCGTCTACGCCTTCCGCCAGCTCGACCGGTGGCGCCAGGCCCGCCGGCTGCGTCGCCACCAGGCCGCCGTGCCGGCCGCTCAGGGCGCCCAGGACGTGCCCGGCGAGCCCGCAGACGCCGGCGAGACCACGCCGGCGTCCTGGTCCGGTCTGGCGGTGTGATGGGCCGCCACAGCCGCCGCTGCCGGCGCGGGGTGATGCTCATCTACGGCCCGGGCGGGCCCTTCCCACCGCCCTTCTGCGGGGCCGTCACCCGGCATGGGCTCGACGCCGCCCGGGCCAGGGTTGCGCGCGCTGACGCCCGTGCGGCGCGTCGGGCCGCGCTCGGGTGGTACCGGAGGCACCGGTGAGCGAACGCACCACGCTGCGGGCCCCGGTCGACGATCGGGCCGAGGAGGCCGGCGACGTGCTGCCGGCCTTCGACGCCACCAAGCCGATGATCGCTTCGGCGTGGGGTCGCAAGGGGTCGGGCAAGAAGCTACTTCAACCGGCGTTTGTTCCGGTCCTGGCCCTACGACAAGCTCTGCATCGACGTCAACGGCAACGCCGAGCCGGGTCCCGACGCCGAGCGCATCACGCTGGAGCAGGTCGGCCGGCGCTTCCCCGCTCCGCCGGCGCCGATGCCCGGCGGGCCGGCCCCCGGCCCGCGGAACCTGCACTGGCGCGCCGACCCGGGGTCGCCCACCTACGACGACGACCTGGACCGCGCCGTAGGTATGGCGCTGTTCCCGCAGGCGCACCGCACGCTGGTGTGGTGCGGGGAGGTCGGGGAGTTCATGCCGTCCGCGCAGCGCACCCGGCCCCACATGCGCCGGCTGCTCATGCAGAACCGGCACTACAGCGCCTCCGTCCTTTTCGACGGGCCCCGGCCGGCCAACGTGAACCCGCTCGTGCTCGCCCAGAGCGACGTCGTGGCGATCTTCACCCTGCCGAACCCCGACGACCGCGAGCGGATCGCCAAGGAGATCGGCTACGAACCCAAGCGGTTCCACGCCGAGTGCGCCGAGACCTGGCGCCGCGGGGATCACTGGTTCCTGCTGTGGGTGACCAAGGAACACGCGCTGTACCGGTGCCCGCCGCTGCCCCCGATGGACGAGTGAGAGGACCTTGACGTGGCTCAAATGTCCAGCATGACCCAGGTGGAGCGGTTCAAGGTGAAGGGCGGGGAGGACCCCCGCGCGGCGGTCGTGGCCGCCCTGACGTCCGTGGTCAACGCCCTTCCGGCGCCAGACTCCGGGCGCTCGGCACGGGCCACCCTTAGTGCCTCGTGCCAGGTGGTGACCTTCGGCGAGCCTGGCTCCGGCGCGGAGTTCGAGGCCGTCGCGACCATCGGCTACTGACCGCCGCCACCTCGAGCAACTGTCTCCGATGCGTGACAGATGCGCCGGCGCAACTGTACGGTTCGCGTGACAGTCGCTCGAGGTGGAAGGGGCCAGCGATGGCGCAGCGTGCACGGGTGGAGTTCGTCGGCGGTCGACCGGACTTCGGCTGGTACCGAGACAGCCCGGCCAAGCCGGTCGTGGACGACCTCGCGGCCGCTGTCGCGGCCCAGCGCCTCGCCACGGCCCGGGTCGAACAACTCGTCAACGACGCCCGCCTAGCCGGCGTCTCATGGTCGGTGATCGGCTGGTGCCTCGGCGTCAGCCGGCAGACCGCCCACCGCATCTACGGCGGCCGCGCGCTGGTCTAGGCCGCATGACGAAGGGGCCCCGGCGATCGCCGGGGCCCCTTCGTCGTGCGGTCAGCCCAGGAGGCCGGTCCCCTTGGCGTGGGCGCGGAGCCCTTCGTCCAGGTTGGTGATCTGGGCACGGTCGAGCGGCACGGCCGGCCCGTAGATGGTCTGCATGGGGAAGAGCTGGTTGGTGTCGGGGACATGGGTCACCCCGGCCGGACCAACCAGGTAGTAGTCATGGGTGCCCTGTGCGTTCAGCTGACGGGCTACGACGACGTACACGAGCTGCTCCCTTCGGCGGGTGGGCGCGGCCGCGGGTGCGGGCGCGGGCGTGGGTGCGGGCGGCGCGGTGATCCGGGCCGCGGCCGCCTCGATCTGGGCGGGCGTGCCGTGCACGTAGTGGTGCATGGCGTCGCGGTACCCGGTGCGGTAGTCCCCGCCCCAAGCGACCGGGTAGCGGGCCTGCAGGCGGCGCAGCGCGGCGAGCTGGGCGAGCGTGAAGCCGCCGCGGGCGGGGTAGCGCCGGGTCCCGGTGCGCTTCTCCCAGGGGTGGTGGCCGCCGTTGATGTCCAGGGCCGTGCCGCTGAGGTGGTCCGAGCGCGGGTCACCACCGGCCGCGGCGTTGGCGGCCACCGAGCGGTGTCCGTACAGGGTCGCGATCGACTCCACCTCGCGGTGGAAGTCGCGAGCGAACGCGGCGAGCACGACAGCGACCGCGCCGCCGCGCACCCGTGCGACGCACCCGCCGGCGTCGATCGTGGTCACCTCGGAGGTCAGCGCGAGCGGCCATCCGTTGTAGGTCAGCATTCGATCCCCTCTCACGATGCGGCTTCGTAGGCGACGTTCCACGTCATGACGTCGCCGTTGTTCCAGACGAACGGGACGCCCGGGCCGAGCGCGGCCCCGCTGGCACGGCGCAGGTAGAACGTGGTGGCGGACGCGATCGTGGGAAAGACGATCTCCGTGCTCATCCCGGTGTCATTCGCGAGGCCTGTGCCGAGGCTGGCGAAGATCGAGTTGTAGGTTCCGGCGACGGCGACCGGGAGGCTGACCACGACGTTCCCGGTGACGATCGAGCTCGTGCCAAGGGTGATCTGCCCGGAGGCGCGGATCGTGCGGCCGGTGCGGTTCCACCGCGCCGTCAGCGTCCCGTTGCCCAGGGTGATGCCGGAGAGGATCGGCACGTAGAACGCCCACGGGTTGCCGGTGATCTTCCCGCCGACGGCGAGGGAGCCGGGGACGTCAAGCCGGTCGGCGTCGAGCCGGGCGATCCGCTCCACCCCGCTGACCGCGGCGTAGTCCTGGTAGAGCACTAGGGCGGCCTCGCCAGCGGATCCGACGCCGCCGCGCAGCTCCAGGTACGGGAAGGCGTTCACGCCGTCCGCACGCCAGGCGCGCAGCCGCGCCGGGCCGTCAAAGTCGTTGTACAGGCGCACCTCACCCTGGCCGCCGGCGTGGTCGACCTCCACCCGGGGACCGGCGGCCGCGGTGCGCAGGGTCCCGCCGGTGATGATGGCGCCGAGGACCTGCCCGCAGAAGACCGCCTCCCCGCCCGTGAGGTCGGCCAGGACCGTGGTCCCGTCGTCTGCGTAGGCCCGCAGGCCGGCGGCGGTGATCTCCACCCGGGCGCCGTCGGGCGTGCCGGCAGTGATCACGACGCCGGGCGGCAGGGCGCCGCTGGTCAGATGCGCGGCCGAGAGCCGGGCCAGGGGGTTGCGAAAGCCCATCAGGTGTGCCGCATCACGCGCAGCTGCACGGTGAGGGTGCCGACGGCGCCGACGCTCGCGCCGGCCCACACGCACACCAGGGTGCGCGAGGGCTGCAGGCGCAGGCCCGCGGGCCAGTCCGCGACGTCGAAGTTCCCGCGGCTGGTGCCGTCCAGGAGGTTGCGGGGGTCGGGGGCGTCGTTGTACCAACGGGCCTCGGTGTCGGTCGTTGAGCTGCACGCCACGACGGCGTGGTCCACGATCCACAGTTCGTCGGGGGGAACGGCGGGCAGGGTGGCGATCGCGACGCCGTCGGCCGCGTGGTCGGAGGTGGCCTGCAGCTCGCGGAAGTCCACCAGCGACCAGCCGCCGGCGACGGGCAGCTGGTAGGGCAGGGTCACGCCCACGGGTCAGACCCCGGGCAGGAGCCGCACGAGCCACGGCCGGGTGCGCCCGCGCGCCTCGTAGGCGTCGTAGATCAGCCAGGAGCCGGCGACGACGAGCGCGAGGCCAGCGATCATCGCGGTGTTGCGGTCAGGGACGCGGGGCTTCACCGGGTCACCAGCCCGACGGTGGGCGGTGCCTCGGCGGCCGGGGCGGTGCGGGCGCGCGGGATGGCCGCGCCCGAGCCTGCGCCGGCGGACACGAGCGCGATCGTGACCAGGACGTCGGGGACGGCCTGGCCGAGCGCGACCAGGACGGTGATCGCGACCACGCACAGCGCGGCGAGGACGAAGGCGGCCAGGTCGGCGGGGAAGCGGTTCATCGGGCCCTCCGGGGTAGCGGGATCACCAGGCCCGGCGACTCGACGTCGCCGGCGTTGTCGGGTCGCCAGGGAGGCAGCGTCAGCCCGGCGGCGCGCATCACGTCTTCGAGCTGCACGCGCCGGCCCCGCTCGCGACCCAGCTCGTGCTCCAGCCCGCCGATGCGCTGCTCGAGCTGCTCGGAGTAGGCCTGGAACCGGCGGGTCAGGCGGGCGTCGGCGCGCACCGACCGGCCGGCGAACACCAGCGCGATGATGAGGCCGACGACGCCGCCGGCCTGGGAGAAGCTGGGCGAGCATCAGTCCACCGCGCCGACGTACACGGAGCCCTGCACGGTGGCGTCAGCGGTCAGGACCTCCAGGTAGAGCCCGTCGGTGAAGCTCACGCCACCCGGCCCGAGCCAGATGGTCTGGGTGCTGGAGGCGGAGGGCAGATCGATGAACGCGACGACCTCGCCCTGACCGGCGCGCCGGCTGTCGCGCAGCGCGACCGTGGCCGGCTTGTCCACGGCACGGATCGACCAGCCAACGAGCCGGCCGGCGGCGCCCCAGGCCATCGCGCGGCCATCCTTGTTGCCCACGCCGATGCACCGCGCTCCGCGCAGCCGCACGGCGTTGTGGGTCTGCTCCAGGCTCGCGGCGAGGGTAGAGCGGATCTTGTCCAGGGTCAGCGCGACTTCGGTCATCGCCTGGTCCGGGGTCCTGTTCATCCGAGCGCCTCCGCTGCCTTGCCGATGGTCTTGGTCGCGGCCGGTGCCACGAGCCGGGTTGCGCCGACGACGAGCAGCGCCAGGCCGGCGCCGGTGGCGGCGATCTTCAGGGCGATCACCATGGCCTGCTGCGCCCAGTCGTCGAAGGGGTTCAGTGCGTCGATCACGCTGCCGACGTTGGCGACGGCCCCGGTCACGGCAGACCCGACCGTGCCGGTGACGTTCCCGACGGCGTCACGCACGGTCTGCAGGGGGCTGGAGTCGGTGGGGCCGGCGTCGGTGAACGACACGTGCACGTGCCGGCGGTGGTTCGGGTCGTAGCCGGGGCGGTCGCCGCTCTTGTAGGCCATCGGCGTCCAGGTGGGCGCTGACGGCTTCCAGATGGCCTGCTGCCAGATGACGTACTTCACGCCGAGCCGGGAGGCGTTCGCGGTCACGAACGCGGCAACCTTGTCCCCGGTGTCCTTGGACGCGGGGAAGTCCACGGCCATGCCGCGCGGGTGGTCGCCCTCGCTGCCCGAGCGCCACCCGTACCCGGTCTTGAGGCCGAACTGGGCCGCGATCGTGTTCGCCGCGGCGCCTACGCGCGGCTTCACGTTGCCCAGCTGGTCGGAGAAGCTCACCTCAGCCGCCGATGCTCGTCAGTCCGTAGGAACCGAGGGCGGCCGGCGTGCGGGTGAGGTAGTCGGGGAGCGGCTGGGTGGTCTTCCGGCGCGCCCCAATGGTCACGATGCCGTCGGTGGAGGGCACCGGGATGGGGGTGCTGCCGCCGGTACCGTTCATCAGGTTGGTGAGGTCGGTGACGGTGTCGCGCAGCGCCTCGATCTGGGGCTGCACGGCGCCGATGATGTCGGCGCTGGTGGAGTCGTAGCCGCCCGTGGCGCCGGCGAGCTGCCCGCCGGCACCGTAGGCGGACGTAGACGCCTGGGCCGGGTCGGTGGGGGCCTTGGTCGAGCGGTTGCGCCACGCCAGGAGCGCGACGGCGGCCGCGCCGGCGATCGCCAGCGTGGTGCGGTTGCGGGTGAAGGACGCGCGCAGCTTGTTCACCCCTGCCTCCGGGCCAGACGCTCGGCGAAGATGCGCAGCGCGGGATCGTTGATCACGGACCCGGTGCGCTCGTCGGGCAGCTCGGCGTTGGCGTCGACGACGGGGCGCCCGGAGCCGAGCCGGGCGACGCCGGTCATGGGCAGCCGGCCCCGCATCGTGCCGGTGAACCGGGTCGTGGGGTCGACGGTGCGGCGCGCGTCGCGGCCGGCGATCGTCAGCCCGCCGATGCGCGACAGGCGCACGAACATCGACCGGCCCCGCGGGTCCGGGTCGAAGTCGAGCGTGGTTGCGGTGCGGGCGTTGATCGCGGCCGTCATGTCGGTGCGCACCTCAGCGACCCTGCAGGGTCTTGGTGAGACCGATGGCACCGCTCGAGCCGGCCTTGATGACGGTGCCCATCTTGGAGGCGTTGGCCACCACGATGTACAGCGCGATCAGACCGGTGCCGTACTTCAGCGTCTGACGGATCATCGGACGGTTCCTCTCATACGGCGCGCTGCTGGCCGGGGATCGGCAGGCGCGGGATGGTCGTGGTGGCCACGGTCGACTTCGTCGGGGCCTTGGTCGGGGTTGTGGTCTTGGTCTTGGTGTTGGCCTTGGGGACCGTGCCGCCGGTCTTGGCCGGGCCGTGCACGGACCGGTCAGGGATCGCCGGCACCGTGGGGTCTAGGGCCCGCTCCAGGAGGTGGTCGACGTCGCGCAGGAGCGAGCCGACCCGGGACGCGGACTCGCCCACGGTGAGGGTCTGCAGGAGCGTCAGACCGAGCACGGTGGACACCGCGGTGGTCACGGCGCCCATCACGCGCTCCCGATGACGCCGAGGCGTTCGAGGGCGTGGCCGGCGAGGACCTGCGTGCATACCCACACGCCGGCGATCATCAGGACGAACCCGGCCGGCTTCACGCGGCACCGTCCACGCGGTTGAGGAACTTGGCCCGCAGCCACGCCTTGACGGCGGTCGGACCGCCGCGCAGGTAGGTGGTGACGAGCACGTACCCCAGGAGCCCGAGGACGACGCCGCCGCCGGAGTCGGCGGCCCGCGTGACGATCCGGGGCGGCCGGGGCAGGCTCGGGGTCGCCGAGCCCGTGCGCCGCGCCGCGGTGTCGCCGTCGTCGCCGGTGCCGGCGTCGTCGGCCGGGCCCGCGTCGTCGAGCAGACCGCGGGCTTCGGCCAGCGTGCTGCCGTACTCATCGCGCAGGATGCGGGCGGCGTCGTCGCGGGTCTTGCCCTGGGCGATCAGCTCGCTGGCGCGCGCCGGTGCGCCGGTCTTGGTGGCCGCGGCCGCCTTGCCGGCGCCGGCAGCCTTGGGGGCGGCCTTCGGCGCGGACTTGGCTGCCGTGGCTGCCTGACCGGCGCGACCGGCGGCGGCCGCCTCGCCAGCGGCAGCACCGGCAGACGAGGCGGCGGCACCTGCCGCCACCTCGCCTGCCATCGGTGCGACGAACGCCACGAGGGGTCTCCTACTTGGTCGAGCCGAGCGCGAGCGACGCTTGCGTCTTGCCCACCCGGACAGTCGTGGAGAACGCCATGAGACCGACGGTGAACGCGGCCACGGCGCCGAACCAGAACAGCGGGTTGGTGGGGTTCCACGGCTGCACGTCGGCCGCGGCGCCCTCGGCGGGGCTGGCGATCGCGTGCAGCTCGGTGGGCGTCTTGGTCACCGGACCCCCGGGGGCCAGCCCGAAGCGGGCCGGCCCCTGGGGGGCCCACGTGCTGGCGGTCATCGCTCAGGCCGCCTGGCCGGACAGGTGCATCGTCTCGGTGACGTACACCAGCGCGGGGGAGGTGAGCGTGACGCCGGAGCCGATCTGGGTCACCAGCCGCAGCTCACCGGCCGTGCCCATGTCGAGCACGTCGCGGAAGGCGTTCTCATGGGCGAAGTCGTGGCAGCCGAAGCCCCACACGCCGCCGACGTCGCAGTTGTAGCGGCGCTCCTCGTCCACGCGCATGTGCTGGCCGTTCAGGAACTCGTCCGGCGTCTCGTTGGTCGCGTACCGGTAGGCGAGCTTGCCGAAGTTGGCCGCGCTCATCTGCAGCGGGGCGGCTGCCGCGCCGGTGCCGTTCCACACCTGGAAGAACGTGCGCAGGAGCGACTTGCCGGCGCCCTGGCCCACGAGCCGGTGCTCGTTCTCGCCCACCGCGACGTCGGTCTGACGCGTCTGGATGAGCGAGTGGAACAGCGACAGGTCCGGCACGACGATCTGACCGTTGTCGATCGGGATGCTGAACTTCGTGGTGGACACGTGGATGGACCCGGTGAGGGTCGCTGTCGCGTTGGCCGTGAGGGCGAACAGCTCGGCGTTGGCCGCGAGGTCGAACGCCAGCGTGAGGTCGCTCGAGGAGGTGGCGAGGAAGATCGCGCCGGCGAGGTCCTGTTCGTCCTCGGCCACCGGGATGAACCACTCCAGCTCCACCGGGTAGGCCCCGTCGGCGATGTTCGACGCACCGGAGCCGACGCCCCAGGACTCCGAGGCGAGCGCCAGGGTGCCGTGGGACACGGTTGCCGCGCCGATCGTCTGGGCGATGCCGCGGTCCGTCAGGTCCGCGCGCTTCATCATGTCCCGGACCTTCAGCGCCAGGCCGGAAGCGTTGATCAGATTCGACGCGCCGTTGGCGGTGAACCGGGCCTGCTTGACCAGGTTGTAGGGCCACTGCCGGGTGGTGCCGACGGTGCCGGTGCCCTTGGCCGTGGTGAGCGTGCCGGAGAACCTGACCGTGATGCCCGACAGGATGTCGGACTTGCGCAGCTCCACGATCTCCTGCGTCTGGCCGGCGTAGCTCACCACCTTCTCAGTGGCGATGTGGCGCCGGGTGAGCGCGAAGAACCGGGCGGGGTTCACGCTCTCGGCGGGGACGGACACGCCCTGCATGTAGCGCTGCGGGGCAGTGGTCTCGCGGGTCGTCGTAGCCATCAGCCGTTCCTCCGGGTGTTGTAGCCGTTCCAGTCCCGGAGCCCCTCGATGGGGAGCCGGTCGGCGGCGAGGTTGAAGACCGTCTGGGCGAGGATCGAGACCCCGCCGACGGCGAGCCAGAACGCGAGCTGCTTGGGGGCGCGGGGCCGCTTCATCACGGCGCCATGCGGGGGAGGCCGGGGACCTTGCCCTTGGCTCGCTCGTACGCAACGACGACGACCAGGGCCACGGCCGCGGTCGTCAAGATGCTCTTGAGGTTCATCGGTGGTTCTCTCCTCGGGTCGGGAGCGACCAGTCCCGATGGGAGCCGCGTGCGTCGACGAGGAGCCGGCATCGGTGGGGCCGGGCGACTCCTCGTCGACACGCGCGGCCCCACCGGCGTGTGCAGCACTACGGCTACCCCTCGCCGTCGGCGCCGTTCAAGCCGACAGGCCCTATTCAGGTGGCTGTATTCGGCTTCACCCTGCCCGCCCCCGCAGCGGCAGCGGCCGCGGCAGGGCGGCCAGCGCGGCCCGGTAGGCGGCGTAGCCGGGCCCGTCGCCGGCCGCGGCGATCGCCGCCCGCTCGGCGTCCTCGGCCGCGGCCTGGGCCCGCTGGGAGGCCGCCCGAGCTCGTGCCGCCTCCAGCGACGCCGCGGCCGGTGCGGTGACCGGCGCGCCGTCGTCGTCGCGCCAGGCCGCCAGGCGGTGGGTCAGCCACTTGGCCGGCTGAGCCACGCCCGTCGCGCCGTCGTGGGGCCAGCGGGTGCCGTCGGGACGCCAGTCGATCGCTCGGGCCAGGTCGGGGGTCGACCAGCCGGCCAGCGCGAAGTCGCGCAGCACCGCGGCCGCGGCGCGGTCGGTGATCTGGCGCAGCACCGGCACCCGGGCTTGCAGCTCGCGAGCCTGAGCCCTGCGCCGTTCTAGGCGCAGTCGCCGCGTCACGGCTTCCGCCGGCCGGGGGGAGACCACGGCCAGGCCGTCCGGGCCGCCGGCGCCGGCAGGCGCCCGTCGATGAGCGCCGCGTAGCGGCCCCGATCCGCTTTCGCTCGGCTCGCGCGCGCGCAGGGGATCTTCTACGAAGAGCCCTACGGGCGTGGGGGTCTCATGTTCATCCACAGCGTGCAGCGGCGAGGGCACGCAGAGCACGTACACGGCCGCCTCCGCCTTGTCGCGGTCGGCCGGGTTGGGCGCGAAGCCAGCGCTCCGCCCGGTCGCGACGATGCCGACCAGCCCGGCGTCGCGCAGCCGGATCAGGACTCGCCCCACCGTCGCCCGGGAGCGGCCCGTGCGCGCCGCGAGGCGCTCCCACGTCGGCCGCGTCGTCATCGTCTCCCACGACGCACACCAGGCCATCTCCCGGGCCACAGCGAGCACCGTCGCCCGCGAGTCGGCCCGCAACGCCGCCAGGGCCGGCGCGGCCTGCACGGCGTCCAGGAACGCCCGCTGGGAGGCCGCGCGCACACTGCCGTGCGGCACCGCGCGGAAGATCGCCACCGGCGTGCGCTCGCGCCGGCGCGTCGGCCGGACCCGCCACCGCTCACCCGCTCTCGGGCACGCCGAAGGCCCGCCCGAGAGCGGGTCAGGGAGGCTAGAGAATGCGGCGACGGGTGCCGGCGTCACCCGACCCAGCGCGCGACGGTGCGCGAGACGAGCCGGTACGCAATGAGCCCGACCGCCACCGGCGCGACCGCGCCGACAACGACGACCAAGCCAGCGATCGACACCGTGACGGACACGCTCGCGAGGTCGGCCACCCACTCCACCAGCGGGTGGGCGGGGCGCTCAGGCGCGGCGGACAACGTCGGCAGCCAGTCGGCCGGGTCCCCGCTCACACCAACACCAGCTGCGGGAGCCCGTCCGCACCCGCGCACAGCCAGGTTCGCGAGCGCAGGCCCGCGCCGGCGGCAGTCAGGCCGGCGTCTCCGTCGGCCACCAGCTCGCCCATCAGGACCTCCAGGAGGCTGGCGACGACGACGCTCGGCGCGGGGAACATGGGCTTGGGTGCGGGGGTGGGCATCAGGCGACTCCGTCCAGGTCGAACAGCGGTGTGGCGTGGTGCTCGAGCGCCTGATCGGTGCGCCGGCCCTCCCGGCCGGCGCACGGGAAGCACTCGTGCTTGGTCAGGGGGGTGTTGTTCCCCAGGTCTTCGAAGAACGCCGGCACGCGGTGCTCCAGGTAGGTGTCGCCCGGCAGGATCGGCGCGCCGCACCCGTCGCACGTGTGCCGCTTGCGCGCCACGCGCTCCGTCGAGACGACGCGGCGGCCGCTCACGGGGCGACCGCCGAGCATCGGGAGCAGTAGGCGGTGACCTGGATGTGCGGGTTGCCGCAGAGCGCACACGGCACGCAGGTGGGTGCAGGCGGCCGGGGAGCGCTCAGGTTGACTGGGGGCGCGTAGAGGCGCTGGGTGTCGACACTCTCCCCGGGCGGGCGCACCGTCCCGGCCTCCGCCCACTCGGCGGCGAGGAGTATCCGCTGAGCGATCTTCTTCGCCCCGTAGACGGACAGGTGAACGCACGCGTCTGGGGGCTGGCTCGGCGGGTACACCCCGATGCGGACCGCGCCCGTGCCGGGGCTCACCGCGATGTCCAGGATCGTGCCGTCAGGTGCCCGCTCCGCCTCCGGGTCGCCCAGGCTCACGTAGGTGCTCACGGCGTCACCTCGCTGCCGTCGTCAACGAGGAGCGCGGGAGGCTCCAGGAGCCGAGCCACCGGTACACCGAGGTGCTCGGCGATGCGGTCGAGGTCCGCGAGCGTGAACGGAGTCCGCCCGCGCAGGCGGTCGGAGACCGCTGGCTGCGAGAGGCCGAGCACCGGCGCGATCTGTCGTTGCTGGATGCCACGAGCGCGCAGCACCTCATGAACGGATGCCGCGATCGCTGTCGTCAAGTCGGCCACGTGCGGCATCGGATCACATGACGTGAACCGACGTCGCGCGACACGCCGTTGATCGGCGCCGATTTATCCGTCCCGAAATCGCGTCACGCGATACGATGGTGCGCATGAGCACAGTCGTTCCCATGCCGGACAGGGCTTCTCTGGCGAGTGCCGTCGCCGCGAACGTGCGCGCCGAGGCGGCGCGCCGGCGCGTCGAGCAACGCGACATCGCTCGTGCCCTCGCGATGAGTCGGGCCGCCGTCTCGGACCGCTTCCGCGGTCGTACGCCCTGGACGCTCAGCGAGGTTGAGGGTCTGGCGCGGTTCCTCCGCGTCAGCCTCGAGGAGTTGTTGCTCCCGCGGTTGGACTCGAACCAACAACCGTCCGATTACGTACCCCCTTGAGCGAGTGCTGGTAGCCATGGTGAGGTATCGCGGTTGACCTGCTGCAACGCCCCGGCCGCGAGGTGGTTCGAGGTGGCTTCTAGGGGCTGCTGTGAGGTCAAAGCGTGCGGTAACCGTGCAGCACTCAAGTCCTCGACGTTCGGGCTGCCGGCGGCCTCAGGCGCCCCTCGGTCACCGCCCCCCACGCCGCGAGTGCCGGCCTGGAGGCCCCGACGGGGTGGTACGCGCCCCCGACGGGGCTCGGTGCTGAGGGCGGGGGCCGACGCGGGCAGAGGGTGTCCTGCATTACGGTTCGAGTCGGCGCGTTCGCCCAGGTCAGGGCGCTTCATCATGGCGCCCGACCTGATCCGGTAATCCAGAGACGGTCCGCTCGGACTCGAACCGGAATCAGACCACGGGCTCAGGACTTGAACCGTAATCCACCTCCGGGAGCCGCCCGGCGCGCGGCACGGGTAGGTCACTGGTGTCAGGCGGTCGGGCCGTGACGTATAGGCGGCGGTCGGATCCTTTCGCTGCCCGTCGCTCGAACTCGCCCTTCTCCGCGTACGCGTGCGCGAGGCGCCTGGTTGCCGCGAGGATCATGACGACGTCGCCGGCGGGGACCACGGAGTGCAGGTGCGGCTTGAAGACAGTCTCGATGGCCTTGGTGCCGGGGGCTGCGGCCGCCAGGTCACCGACCCACTGGGCGTCGGTCTTGCCGGGCACCACGGGCAGAGGCTCGACCCGGCTGCCCGCGAGCACCGTCGCAGCCCGGGCCAAGCCGAACGCGAGCATCGCAGCCGCCAGAGTCCCGCAGGCCATCCACGCCCAGGGATCCGACCTGCCGAAGCCGAGTCGAGGCAAGAACGCCTCGCCGACGGCGCCGATGATCCCGAAGACCGCCGCCGCTACGCAGACGGTCCGTCCCACGTGCCCATGGCCGGCAGGTCGCAGTCCGAGCACCGCGCGCCGCTGCCAGTGGTAGACGTGCCCGGCCCCGGTCATCACCAGCATCAACGGCATCATCAGGATGGCGAGCGGCCACAGCGACCACGAGGAGCGACGCGGTCGGGCGAACTCTCGGGCGACGCGCCATGCGACGGGCACGAGGTCGCGCCAGCCGACGGGAACCATCGGGCGGGCAGGCGGAATGGTGGTCGGCGGCGGCAGCGGCGAGGTGGTCATGATGGTCCGATGTGCGGCGAGGGCGTCTGTGCGACCCGGTGTCCAGTCACGGCAGGACCGTACAGGCGCCAGCGCGGGCGTGCTTGGCCGGGTCGAGCCTGCTCATCGCGGTGGTCCTCAGCGGCCAGGCAAGGCGGTCCCCATGATGATGTCCGGGAAGGCGGGGGGCATCACCGACGGGAGTCGATCGTCATCCCGTCGCCGGCCCACGGGCCCTGCTGACGGTTCCGGGCGCGCCGCGCGGCCGCGGTTGCCTGGTGGTCCGCGGCGTCGTTCAGGGGGAACCGACCTCCGGCGTGCCCCTTCACCTTCACCAGGCGGACCGGCGGCAGCCCAGCCGCGGCGCGAGCGTCGCGCGCAGAGATGAGCTGCTCGATGACATCGCGGTTGGACGTCGGCTTGCCCGCGGTGGTCCTCCAGCCGCGGCGGACGTGAGCGTCCATCCACTGCAGGTACGTGCTCATCGCGTACGTCGAGTCGATCTCGATCGTCAGGTCCTGCACATGCTGGTGGTCACGCACCGCGTTCAGGAGTCCGAGTAGCTCACCAACCTGGTTCGTGGACCGGGCCAGCCCGCCTGACCGCCACTTGCCATGCTCGTCCACCCACGCCCACCCGGCCGGGCCGGGGTTCCCTGAGCACGCACCGTCGGTCCCGACCGTCAGCTGCGCGACCATAGGAGGCGTCCGCGGCGGCGGCATGCGCGAGCCCGTGACCACCTGAGCGTTGACGCGCGTGACCGTCGCGATCGACTCCTCGGACCGGACCCGCCACAGCCCCAGGTCCTCCTCCGTGACCACAGCGTCCGGTGGCCACTCGTCGAAGGAGCCGTCCGGCAGCACGATGCGGGCAGCCAGCACATCGTCAGGCGCCGGTGCGAGCACGAAGAACGACGTGCCGTGCCGGAGGAGGGACACGCGGAACAAGGACACGCCGGTGGTGTCTGTCATCGTCATGCTCGTGAGTCTTCCGGTGGTCGTGGTGGGCGAGAACCTGCGAGAGGCGCGCTTCCGTGCGGGCGACAGCAGGCCGGACCGTGTCCGCCGGCTGCGGGCGGCACAGGCCGAACCCCTGGGCGGCGTCACAGCCCAGTTCTCGAAGGATCAGCAGGGTGTCGTCGTCCTCCACACCCTCGGCGATCACGCTCAGGCCCAGATCGCGAGCCAGCTGCAGGGTGGATCGGACGATCACCTGGTCGACGTGCTCGTCGGTGAGGTCGGACACCAACGTGCGGTCCAGCTTGATCCGACGGGCCGGCAGACGCTTCAGGTACGCCAAGGACGAGAAACCCGACCCGTAGTCGTCGACGGCGACGTCTATACCTGACTGGTCGAGCTCGTCGAGGATGCGGACCGCCAGGACAGGGTCGGCGAAGGCCGCCGACTCGGTGACCTCCACCTCGAGCGCCGACGTCGCCAGCCCGTGCCGAGCGATCGCCGACGTCACCGCACCGATGAAGGCCATGTCCGACAGGTCGGTGGCCGACAGGTTCACCGCGACCCGCGTCGGCCACCCGTCTGCCGCCCACGCCGCCGCCTGGGCGACCGCCAGGTCAAGGACCCGCAGCGTCAACCGACCGATCAGCCCCGCCTCCTCGGCCTCCGGGATGAACTCCCCAGGCAGGAGCAACCCCAGCACCGGATGCTCCCAGCGAGCCAACGCTTCGAGGCCGACGACTCGACCCGTCAGGATCTCCACCTGCGGTTGGTAGTGCAGGACGATCTCGTCCCGGTCCAGAGCGCGCAGGATGTTCACGCCGCCTCCAGCTCCGAGTCCTCGACCGGCTCGTCGTCCACACCGAGGGCCTGCAGGAGCAGGTCACCGACCCTGGCGTGGTCCACCAACGGGCCTCGCGGGTTCGGGCAGTCCGAACCGTCAGCGTGCTTGGGGTGGAGAGGGGCAGGGTCCTTCACACGAGCCAGCCGCGCCCCGCACGTGCACGGCACCCCGCCGTGCGTGGATGCGTAGTACAGCCACGACCGCAACCTTCGTGCGTCTCTCGCAGCAGCCAGGCGGGCGGTCTCTTCAGCCCGGTGCGCGGCCGCCAAGCGTGCCTGCAGATCCACCACGAGCGCTGCCGGGTCGCCGGCGTCCGCCGCGCGGACCCTGGCCTCGGCGCGAGCGGCGCGGCGGAAGACCTCCACCACCAGCGATTCGGGCAACGGCCCAGGGTCCGGCCGGCGGACCGCTTGACGGACCTCCATGGTCGTCCCGTTCGGCAGCACCTCGATCAGCCCGACGCCGACCCCGAGGAAGTCGGTGTCCTTCACCAGCCCGGCAGGCGTGGCGAAGTAGGTGCGGTGAGCGAACCGGGCGAACGTCTCCAGCTTCGTCGGGTCGACGAGCTCGGTGCGCAGGTCCGCGCGGGTGACCTTCACCTCTACGACGATCCGTTCGTGGGCCCTCGGGCGGCCGGACCAGGCCCGCACCAGGAACAGGTCCGCCCGTCGGTTCATCGCCCAGCCGGTCCCGGTGAGCTCGTCGAGGGCAGCCCACTCCGGTGCGACGCTGTCGGTCTCGGCGCCGTACCGGCGCCGTACCGCCGTCACGACGTCAGCGGCCGTCATCCGGGTCACGCGCGTACCCCGGGAGCGGCAGCGAGGGCGTCGGCCATCACGAGTTCGCCGCGCCCGGATGCCAACTCCAGCGACCGCAGCCGCGACAGGGCGTTGCGGAACCCGCCGGACGACGGTGAGTAGCCGGTCACGTCTGCGATCGTCGGGACATCCACCGGCCGGGGGTAGGCGTCGGCAAGCACCTCGAGGATCGCCTTCTCAGCCTTGCCCAGGTGGTTGGTTCCCCACCAGGCCCGCAGCTCGGCGCCCGTCGGTAGCGGGTCGTAGACCCCGAGCGCTTCCAGTCCGGCGGCCGTCGCCGTCACGTCACCCCGACCGTCGATGTACCCGGCGGTCCGCAGCTTCGACAGGGCGTTGCGGTACCCGCCGGACTTGTGCGAGTACGCCGTCAGGAGCGCCACCTGCGTCGTCGACCGGGTTCCGTGCTGGGCGAGGACCGACAGGATCGAACGCTCGGCCTTGGACAGTGCGCCGCCGGCCCCGGAGGCCTGGGGTGCCGAAGACGCTGGAGGCGTTGGCTTCGCCGGCGCCTGACGAAGCGGGGTCGGCGGCGGCGGAACACGCCGGGCCGGGCCGGTGGTCGGTGAGCCGGCGGCGGCGACGGCAGCAGTCGCCTCCGCGAGCCGGTCGGCGATCGCCTGCGCGGCCGCGGTGGCCTGCTGAGCCCACTCCTGCGCTTCGGCGGCCATCGCACGCAGCTCCACCAGGACCGGCTCCGGCAGGACCGGGACCTGCACGACCTGAACCTCGACCTGCGGGGCCGGGACGGTCGCCGGCGTGCGCTGGTTCGCGGCCGTGGCGCGCCTGCACCGCAGCCAGCTTTCCGGCGAAGTTCACGAGGGTCGTCCGCCTTGGCCTTCTCCACCGTGGAGGCGATGTGGTCCCGCAACGCGTCCAGGTCGACAGTGGCCATCTGCTTGGGGGTGCTGACCCGCTGCCCGGCCTTCGGTGTGGCTGAGGAGTCGAACGTCCGCGGCCGGCGGATCGCGACCTTCACCAGGATCTCCAGCCAGCCGGGCGACCACACCCACGCGGTCCCGACCGGCAGGGACGGCAAGGACGCGATGACGTCCTTCACGTCGGCCTGGTCGGCCCGCGCTTCGATCCAGTCGTCGATCGCGGCACGGTCACGTGCACCGATCAGACGCAAGGCGATCAGCACCTCAGCCTGCGAGAGCACGTCCTTGTTCAGCACCGCGGGCCGCTGGGTGATCAGCGTCACCCCAAGGCCACGGACCCGCCCACGGCGGGCAAGATCGTTCATCGCACCAAGGCATCGTTCACCGCCCTGCGGAGTGCGCTGCGGGGCGAACAGGTCCGCCTCGTCGACGACGACGTGCAGCGGGTCACGGTTTCGGTGGTAGAGGCGCTCGAGGAAGTCGGTGACCAGGCGACGCCCGGCGGACTTCGACAGGTGCGACAGGTCCAGGACCGCCGGCACGCGCTTGTCGATGATCACGTCGGCGATCACGTGCCCGGCCGTCTCCTCCAGCGGGACGTCGGCGTGGTCGCCACCGAAGATGACGACCTGATGGCCCGCTGACTGCCCGTCCGCGGACGACCGCAGACCCCACCAGACACCGGTCGGGTCGATCACCGCGACCGGCAGCCCGGCGTCGAGAACCTCCTCGGTCAGCACCCGGGCCGCGGTCGTCTTCCCGGAGCTGCGCTTCCCGACGATCGCGAACGTCTCGGTGACGGCTTCCACGGGTAGCACGAGGTCGGGGGAGATCGTCAGACCACCCTTGGTGCGTGCGCTCATGATGGGCACCTCCTGGACTGCACCATGCGCAGCATCGGTCAGCCGATCTTGATGACGGGACGGACGATGTCGACCCCGGGGCTGGCCCACGTGCCTGCGTAGTCCCCGACTGGCTGGATCGACCTGGGCCCGTCAGCGGTATGAAGGACGTACCCGGCGGGGTCGTCCTCGATGCGGAGGGTGCCGGCACTGGTGGACCCGTCGGCGTGCAGCACCTGAACCTCATGGCCCCACAGAAGGGAGTCCAGGGCTTCGGACGTGCTGACCCCTCCGAGGCGGTCGATGGCGATCCGGGAGCTGGCGGCGCAGGCGAGTGTTCTCCTGTTCGAGGCGGTTGGTCTTCGTCATGAAGGACCGGCGTGCCTCGTTGGCGGCTTCGAGGCGAGCATGCGTCTCGTCGAGTGCGTCGCGCAGGTGCTCGACCGGCTCGGTGAACCCGTCCAGGAGGTACGCCTCCGCCCGGCGTCGGTCAAGAAGGTGCGCAAGCCCGTGAGGCCCGGGTCCGGGTCGAAGTGCAACAGGCCCTTCAGCTCCAGGGCCCGCAACGTCGGCCGGTGGGCAGGATCGAACGTCCAGCAGGACTCACCGCAGCGGACTCGGGCTGCGAGCACCTCCATCAGGAGGTCCTCACGCGGCGGCAGGTCGATGGTCACGGGTCGTCCAGCATGGGACGGCTGCTTCGGGTTCATGCGGCCGCCGCTGCTGTGGCGTCGCAGACTGCGTCGTCGCGGATGACGGTCTCCCAGCACTGCCCGCAGGCGACGCTGCCGACCAACGCCCTGGTGCCGGCGTGATCGCAGATCGCCTTGGCCGCGGCGGCAAGCGGGTGACTCGCGGTGAGCCAGGATGACTTCCGTGCGGTGTGGGGGCGGGTGCTGGCGGTCGGTGCCTTGTGCAGGTCACGCGCGAGCTGCTCCGCGTCGGCCAGGGTGAGCCGATCGTGGGCCACAAGGTCTTGGACCTCGTCGGGCAGGTCCAGCAGGATGAGCCGGGCGCGCACCGTTCTCTCGGAGTAGCCGGTGGCTCGGGCGATCGCCGGCGGGCCCATCTGCTGGTTGCGCAGGGCGTCGAACGCGCGCGCGAGCCCCATCGGGTGTAGCTGCTTGTGCATCGCGGACGCGACCATGATGACGATGTCGCGGCGAAGGTCCGACTCCTCACGGACCAGGCACAGGGCACGGTCGACCTTCGCCAGCCGCAACGCCGCCATGCGCCGATGCCCGTCCTGCACCGTGACGCCCCCACCGCGGCGCTCCTTGACCAGCAGCGGCTCAAGGAGCCCGACGGCCCTGATCGAGTTCGCGCAGCTCGACGATGTCGCCGAGGTCTTCCCGCACGTTCGACGGGTGCTCGTGGATCTCGTCCAGCGGGATGACGGCGGCCCTCATGTGTGCACCCGCGTCAGGTTGACGGCGTGCTCCATCTCGTCGATAGCCCCGGGGTCGCCGTCGACCGGGACGACCTGGTGCCAGTAGACGTTGCAGCCGGGATCGAACAGGTCGGACTCCCGGTACAGGACGGTGCCCTTGACGCCGGGGTCGAGCCAGTACGGCTCGCACACCAGCACGTCGCCGGCGGTGAGACCGAACCGTGGCTCATCCTCGTTGAGCACGTACCGTCGCGGCCGGCGGAACGCCTGGTTCACCGCGTCCCAGCGTGCCCGGTGTGCGCTGCGGCGTCGTCGCCCGGAGCGCGTGGTGCAGTCCTGGCCCTTGCGCGCGCCGCAGTGCGTGCAGCCGACGGTGCTCGTCTTCATGCACAGCAGATGTGCGGCAGAGGGTGCTCCGTGCGCGCGTCAGTCCACGGATGCGGTCGACTCGAGCGACCGGGCGATCCGCTCCGTCATCATCGGTGCGCGCGTGAACCAGTCCGCAGGCAGAACGCCGCCCTCGTGACGCAGGGTAGGGGCCAGGCTCGTCGCGACGGCCGCATCGGGTGTGGTGGCCCAGCCACCGCACGTCATGAGCAACTCCGAGCGGACGGGGAGCACGGCGCCCGGGTAGGACTGCCAGACCCTGTAGAGCCTGTGCCGGCCACTGCTCGGATCCCTGCGCCAGAGGTCCGAGGCAACCGCACGGCTGCCGTCGAGCCACTGGCCGAGCACCTGGTACTCGCCTTCGTCCAGGTCCGGCAGGCGCAGGACGAACGCGGCGTCGGTCCGGGCGGCCCGCACCAGGTCCGCGATCACCCTCAAGATCGGCACGACGCGGACCAGCGGGCGGTCCGGGCGGAGGTCCCACCCGCCGGGATCGGCCAGCCCCGAAAGGTCTCGCGCGGACACCGTCAGGACTTCCGGCGGGGTTGAATCAGCCGGCACGACGTCCTCATCGGCTCGGCCTGAGGTCCACTTCAGTCCTCGAGCTCGGCGTTGTGCAGACAGCGGCCGGCGGCCTCTGCCAGCTCGTGGAACGCGGCACGCTTCGTCTCGGGGTCGTCGATGACCAGGGGCCGGTCACCCACAAGTAGGTCCATGTCGATATCGGTCGGCAGGAGCGCCTTGGCGGCGTCGACGACCTCCGGGTACTGGTCGGTGCGCAGGGTGCGGAACACCAGACTGCTGAGCTCGTTGATGGCGGGCTTGCCGGGCATCGCGCGCACGGCGGCGTCGGCGACTGCTCGCTGTGCGGCACGGCGGGAGCGCCGGTCGATCGTCGGCAGGGCCTCCAGTAGGAGGGGCGAGCGGGTGGCGACGAAGCTTGGACATCGTGCCGTCGTACGTCCCGCGCAGCGACCAGCGGAGCATGGCGACGACCGGCGGGGTGTACCCGGGCAGGATCCGCTCCCAGAAGTCGCATCGCTCGTCCCACTCGGTCGCGGTGACGTCGCCA
The DNA here is from genome assembly GCA_963807045.1 of uncultured Actinomycetota bacterium. Taxonomy (GTDB): domain Bacteria; phylum Actinomycetota; class Actinomycetes; order Actinomycetales; family Cellulomonadaceae; genus Actinotalea. The sequence continues at coordinate 2,927,475 of CAWDZL010000002.1, forward strand.
GGGCGATCGGTGTTGTTCCAGTACCCGTACGCCTCGACCTCAGGTTGCGCCTCGAACGCCTCGACCAGCGTGTGCTCCTCGGCGAACAGCAGCACGCCATGGCGCCCCGTCTTGGGGTCCAGCCCGATGCACAGCTCCACGCGGTTCGGGTCGCGGCGGCGGTCGTTCTCCTTGAGCCCCGCCTGTTCGTCCTCGTAGGCGACGAAGGCCGACATCAACGGCAGCCTCATCAGGGCCGCGAGATCGTCTCCGGCGTGCTCGACGGGTCCGTGGACTGCGGCCTTGTCGATCACAGAGCAGACCCGTTCCGCGAGGATGCGGGCGTCGGCACGGTCCCGGACCGGGTCCAGTGCGGAACGTGCAGTCGCGATGAACCGGAACGGGTCGACGCCTGTCGCGAGCCGGTACCCGTGATGTAGCTTCGCGCTCGATGACGTCCTGATGTGCGGACATCCCACCAAGTGCCGCACATCAGAGGTCACGTGAACGACCAAGCCGCCACCATCAACGAGCGAGCCGTCCTCGAAGACCAGGTCGGAACCTTCTCCCTCGCGCAGCGTACGCCGTGGTGGAAGCCGCCGGCGTCGCCGACCGCGACCGAGGCAACGACGTCGTGCACGGCGCGACCGACACCAGGTGGAAGAGGCGGGTCAGGGGAGCGCTCCAGGACCTCGAGCGGGACGGCCGGCTGGGCCTCGGGCCGTCCGTGTGGGTGATCGACGGTGAACCGTCCGCGCCACGCGCCGCCGTGCTCATCTCGCTCGACGGAGCCCACGGCCAGGTCGAGCTTCGCCTCGCACGAGCCGCTGACCTCCTACAGCAACTTGAAACCCCACCCGCCTTGATCTGCGTCGACCCGCCCTACGGTCTCGGTGTCGGGCGCGGACCCCGACACGACACCGGCGCGCGCCTGTACGCCCGCGACGCCAGCACCATCGTGCCCGGCTACATCGACGTCGACCCGGCCGCCTACCGGGCGTTCACCACGGAGTGGGTACAGGCCGCCGCCCGTGCGTTGACCGCCGGAGGCTATCTCGCGGCGAT